>NZ_JBZCHT010000009.1:0-2212060 GCF_058241465.1 Erwinia papayae | reverse complement strand
GGGTTTTTTATTGCCCGGAGAAATGCATGTCAGCAGGCACACTCGCAGTAACTAATAATTCAGCAGCGGTTAACGGAACCGGAACAGCGTTTACCACTGATCTGAAAACCGGTGATTTCATCGGCGTTATCATCGGTGGCGCTCCTTATACTCTGGTGGTTTCCGCAATCGCGTCAGATACATCTCTCACCATTGGCACGGCGTACACCGGCCCGGATGCCAGCGGCGTAGCCTGGTACGCTGTTCCCGCTACGCTTCAGGTTGCCATCACTCAAAAAGTGCTGGATGACGTTGCCCGGATGACGCGGGGAATGATTCTGGATAAGGCCAACTGGCAGCAGTTCTACACTGCATCAGGCAACATAACCGTTAATTTGCCGGATAACACGAATGTGACCGGCCCCAGCTGGCCTGCAATGCAGCAAACAATCAACAATGGCATCAACGGCAAAGCGGCCAGCGGCGCTAACAGCGACATCACATCTCTATCCGGTCTGACTACAGCGTTGTCTGTAGCGCAGGGCGGCACGGGACAAAAAAGCGCCCAGGCATTTCTGACTAACGCCGGAATGATCAGTACCTACAACAGTTTCACACTGCCTTTTACCGACAGGAACATGCGTGTGGTCGTTGATTCTGTTGTTACCACAACAAATGCGTCAGGTGAAGGTACTGTCAATTACCCGAACACATTCGCAAACGTCTGCATTGCCTGTATTCCCGTTATAGCCTATCAATCAGGCATCAGCATTATGGTAATCAACTATAACAGCAACCGAATAACGGGATTTGATTATGCCGTTTTTAACGGGACTAACAGGCAGACAAACAGCACAGTGCGCATCAACTACATCGCAATAGGATTCTGACATGTCGAAAAATATGTACAGCTTAAAAACTCTGGGATTTTATCCGGCAGATGAGGAAGGGCAGAAGCCATACGTTGAAGCGGGATCGCTGCCTGACGACCTAAAACCCATCAGCGATGAAGATTACACAGCCTTCTTCAATCCCCCTGATGGCTACTATGGCTTGTTTGATGAGACAGGCCCGCACCTTGAGAAAAACCCAGAGCCTGATCCCGCGATTGAAAATTTACAGAAGGCTCAGACAGAGTACGATTCCGCGTCTGAGCACATCACAGCACTGCAACAACGCATTGATGATGACGATTACAACGACACGAACACTGAAGAATATGTGAAAGCCGAAAAAGCAACCTGGACGACTTACCGCAAAGCGCTACGTGCTTACATTGCTGCGGGGGATGGAACGAAGGAATTACCAACAGCGCCGATTGAGGAAGGATCATAAACGACTTCAAGTCTGTTTAATTCCATTTGTGCTCAGGATGTTGAATTTTTCATGAAGTGACTTCGGATACAGCTCTGTGTAAACCTGCCACAGTACGTTAAGCGATCTATGACCGGTTACCTGGGCCACTTCTTCTATGCTGAACCCTGCTTCGAAAAGTCGGCTGGCTCCTTCGCGGCGCAGGTCATGATATCGCAAGTCTTCTATACCCAGCGCTTTTCTGACGCGCTGAAAACCAGCGGTGACAGAGCGGGAATTATAGGGAAAAATCAATTCGCTGTTTCTGGGTTGTCGCTGCACGATATTCCAGGCTTCTCCGAGCAGCGGAACCAGCATATGGTTGCCAGACTTTTTGCGTGGATCTTTTCTGTCTCTGACCAGCACCGCCTTTTGTTTTTCTTCCACATCATCCCAGCGAATTTTGCATACTTCGCCTACCCTCATACAGCTCAGGATTGAAAAGTTAAGAATATCAACGAAGGGTATTTTTGCCGCGACGTGATCGCTTCTGGCCTCCAGCCCTGCAAGCAATCTGTCTAATTCGTTGCTAACCGGGCGGCGGCTGCGGCGTCTGGATTTGCCGATCAGCCCCATCTGGAGCAGTAGCGGTCTTGCATCGGTTGCAGGATTAGTTGTGTATTCGATACCCCAGACAGGTTTAGCGGACGCAAGAACGGAAGACAGATAACTCACATCGTGGTTTATGGTGGAAGGGCCGGCACCAGCACCGTTACGCTGGCGACAGTGCTCAATAACGTGGCTTGTTGACAGGTCTGCAAGGGGCATTTCGGATATGTCACAGTCCAGCAACATATCCAGTACATAGCGTTTTGTGCGTCCGGCTTTGCCACCCAGATTGGGATCATTGATGTAGCGTTTTAACAGGTCACCAACAGTCATTTTATTTATGTCATTGGCAGTCGGCACCCCATTTGTTTCCAGTTCAGCAACCCTGCCAGCACCCCACGTTTTTGCATGTGCCTGTTTACTGAATGTCCGGTTTTCCCTCCAGATGTATTTCCCACCTTCTTTAACTCCCACCGTACAGCGGTAGCGTAAAGTACCATCGGCGCGTTGCCGTTTTTCTATGCTATAGTAGGCCATGATTTTCCTTTACCTTCATTCAGCACCCCATAAATAAGGGGTGCTGCTGGGGGTGCTGATAAAGAAAAAATACGACATAAAGATAAAAAATGCACGAAAATAAAGAGTATCGTAATCCCCACCAATCCAGTGTAAATAGCGGCTTAGCGCCAAAATACGGCCCTCACCGCTTCAGCGTCGCCCCGATGTAGATCGGCACGATGGCTGCCGCGCCACCCACGGCCAGACCGAGGATAAAGCGAAAGGTGATCATGATGGTCACCGTGGGGGCCATCGCGTAGCCCAGCGAACCCAGCATAAAGACGATCGCCATGATCAGAATGACTTTTTTACGGCCAAAACGGTCGGCAACCCGACCGGCAAATACCGCGCCGATGGCGGAGCCGAGAATCATAAAGCTGGTGACCATACCGGTGGTCAGTGAAGTGAGGTGCAGATCGTGCTTCATAAAAAGCAGAGCGCCGGCGATAACGCCGGTGTCATAGCCAAACAGCAATCCGCCAAGCGTGGCGATAAAAGCAATTACTTTCACCAGCGGTTCGGTTGGCTGTAGTGCCGTGGTGCCGGATGGCCCGCTGTTTGATTGTTCAGTCACAAGTTACTCCCTGGCTAATGCTCTCGTTGTGGTTATTGTGTGACAGGAGTCACACCAGTTTTAAATCTAATTCACCGCTGAGGTTTTGGTAGCAAATGGGGGAAATAAATTACAAAGTGCGGAATAAACAGGCAAAGCGTCTGATAAATCGACAAAATGGGGGCATCACAAAGCCAGATGAACAGCAGGGTGAGGAACGGCCAGCAATAACGCAGCAATCGCCGGAGTGATTCCGGCAATTTCAGGAGGATTACGGCAGATTATGCCTGGGCACTGACAGAGGGACAAAGGGGCTTGCGGGGGCGGGCACCCGGTGGCAGCTGTCGGGCATTAAAGCCCGTTTTGTCGGGGATAATTCCGCGACGATAACCGCCATTTGTGGATTCTGCATTGCATTATACTCATCCAGCCAGGCCTGATACTGCGCCATAATCAGCGCGGTATTTTCCTCCGGCTGGGTGGTACGAATGAACAGCTGCGCGGACAGGCGCGTGTTGTCCAGAATATAAACTTCGTACTTCTTATTCCAGGCCGGTGTGTAAGCGCGCTCACGCAGGGTTACATCATTAAAACGCAGATGCCGCCAGCGCGTCAGTCGCTCATAAAAGTGTGCTTTATCCATACGGATTGGTCTCTCCGCTTTCTGGTGAAAATTAAGTTTAATTAAACCTTTACCCGTCTTATTTTTATCCTAGGCTGTTTAAATTTAACCTAAAAAAGAAAATTAGCCAGTTGAGGGCTTTTTTTCGGAAAATTCTAAGCTTAGCGCAAACTTTTTTTTATTAATGAGTTGATATTTATATTATTAAATTGGCTATCCTGAGCGGAGATGTAAATGTTTTCAGCGGTTTCCCCGGCCTTTCCTGCCGCTGACCGGGAGATTTCCAGATGAAAAAGAGCGGGTGGCAGATAAAAAGGCGGCGGGGAAGTAAATGTATTAATTTTGTTCCTTATTTCACCGCGCCTTCAGTCACGCCGCTGATAAATTTGCGTTGAAAGACCAGAAACACGGCCACCAAAGGCAGGATCACAATCATGGCACCGGCCATCAGCACCGGGATATTTACCGTATTTTTGTTCTGGAAAAACATCATACCGATCGGCAGCGTGCGCAGTTCGTCTTTGTTGACCAGAATCAACGGGATAAGAAATTCATTCCACGTCCAGATAAACAGTAACAGCGCCAGCGTGGTCAGCGTGGGCACAATGGCCGGAACCAGCAGTCGCCACAAAATCCGCCAGCGTTTTGCGCCGTCCATCACTGCGGCTTCCACCAGTTCTTTGGGCACCTGCTGGAAGGCGGTGGCAATCATCAGTGTGGTAAACGGCAGTGACAGCGCAACCTGCGGCAGGATCAGCGCCAGATAAGTGTTGGTCAGACCCATCCAGTGCAACTGGTGATACAGCGGAATGATAAAAGCTTCGCCGGGCAGCACCATACCCAGCGCCATCAGCGCGGCAAAAGCCCGTTTGCCAGGAACACGTAAAAAAGCGAAGCCAAATCCCGATAAAATGCCCAGCCCAATGCTGGCGATCACCACCGGAAACACCACCAGCACCGAGTTAAGGAAATAGGTGCGAAAGTGACCTTCCTGCCAGGCGGAGAGATAGTTGGCAATACTCAGCTGAGAGGGCAGGGTAAACACACCGGCAAACAGCTCACTCTGGGTTTTAAACGACGTCAGCAGCGCCATAAGAAACGGCAGAACCGTGGCAATGGCGACAAACCAGATAACCGCCCGCGAAATAAGCGAATTTCCCCGCATTAGTAACGCTCCCTGATAGCAAAATGAATAATGCTGTTAATAGCAAAGACCAGCAGCATGCCGACTATCGCCACCGCCGACGCATAGCCGTAGTGGCGCAGATCGAAGCCCTGTTGATACATATATAAATTGGTGACCAGCGTGGAGGTGCCCGGCCCGCCGTGGGTCATCACATAGACCAGATCAAAGGCTTTCAGGCTGGAAATCACCGTCAGCAGCAGCGCCACGCGGATTTCAGGGCGCAGGCCCGGCAGGGTGATGCGGATAAATTTCTGCCTGCGTGACGAACCATCAAGATCGGCGGCTTCGAGCAGGGAGGGATCCATTCGCTGGATGCCCGACATAAACAGCACCAGGCAAAAACCAAAAAAATACCAGGTCGCGACCAGACCCACAGCCGGTAAGGCCCAGTTAAAATCCCCCAGCCATGAGAGGGCGAACTGAGGCAGGCCGACGGCACGGAAAAAATGGTCAATGGGGCCAAACGCCGGGTTATACAGCCAGCGCCATACCACCCCCAGTACGGCCATCGGCATGATGTAAGGCAGAAAAAACAGAATGCGTAAAACGCTGCGCTCGCGGGGGTTGCGAGTGTCATTAAGAAAACTGCAAAGCAACAGGCCAATACAGAGTGGGATCAGGGTATAAAACAGCATCAACAGCGCGTTGTTTTTGATCGATATCCAGAACACCGGGTCGCGGAACATCTGCACGAAATTGTCCAGACCAATAAATATTGGTCGCGTGGCTCCGTCCCATGAGGTCAGGCTGACGCCGACGGATACCAGCAGCGGGAACAGCAAAAAAAGCGCATAGACCAGTAAGGCGGGCAAAATATACAGGGCATTTTGCAGTGGTGATTTATTAAGCATGGCGATGTTCTCCCTGCATACTGCGGAATAAAGCGCCCGGACGCCGTGCGCCGGGCCTGGAGATTATTTTTTCAGGCTGGTGAGATACTGCTGATAGTTAGCATCCAGTTTTTCACTCATCTGCTGTGGCGTCTGCTTATCCGCCAGCAGCAGCTGCACATTTTCGTTCAGCGCATCGCCCATCGTTGGTGTGGCCCAGTCAACGTAATGACCCAGACCGTCATGCTGGTTCACCGCAGTCCAGACGTTGTAAACATCAGCCAGCAGAGGGTTATCCGCAGGCAGGCGGGCGTTCTTGTTGGCGCTGGCGGGCAGGAAACCGGCCTTCAGCCACTTATCTGCCATCTGGTCGGAAACGATGTAGTCGATATATTTTGCCGCCGCATCCTGTTGTGCTTTGGTTTTTGCCGTCAGGGTAATGGAGAAAGGCAGGTCGGTGCCCCCGACCATTAAGGGTTCTTTTACGCCATCAGCCGGAGGGAACGCGGCGAAATGAATGTCCTTATTCTCTTTAAATTGCCCCATATACCAGGTACCACTGACAAAAAAGGCCGCCTGCCCGCTCTGGAACAGGGTGGCGGCATCATCTTTACCAATCCCCTGGAAACCAGGGAAGAAGTAGCCCTTATGGTTCCATTCCTGCATCACCCGGGCGGCTTTTTGTAATCTGGCGTCTTTAAACGTGCCGCCAACGTCATAGATCAAATCATCCATCCCTTTACGGTCGCTACTGGGGATCTGGCCCTGCCACAGCGTGGTCAGCATCTGCTGTCCTGCTGAACCGTCAAGCAGACCCAACATCAGCGGCGGCGTTCCCTGTTCTTTCAGTTTTGCCAGGGCGGCTTCAAATTCCGACCACGTTTTCGGCGGAGCGATCCCCGCTTTATCCAGTAATGCCTTGTTGTAATAAAGCCCCACCATTTCCCCTAGGCTGGCAACGCCGTAAAGCTTACCGCTGCCGAATTCCTGTTTATCTGACCAGCGGTTACGTTTCAGAATTGAATCAGGAAAGCGAGTGGTCCAGCCGTACTGTTTTGCATAATCATCCAGCGGGATCAGCAGCTTCTCTTTTACCAGTGCGCCCATATCGCCACCGCCCTGATTAACCTGAGCAATCTGCGGACCATCACCGGAGTTGAGAGAAAGTTTCAGTGGGATGCGGGTGTCATCAAAAGAGTGCACCGAGCGTTCAATGGTCACGCCGGGATTGCTGGCGGTGAATGTTTTAATGGCTTCGTCTACGGCGCAGGTCTGGGCGGGATAGTTGTAAATATCCCATTCAGCCAGCGTGGTGGCCGCCTGAGCCGGGAACAGCGTGCTCAGTAAAGCGCCTGCCAACAACGACAGCACCGGACGGGAAAGGGACATGCGGGAATGACGGGAAAGCCTGGCAGCAATGAACATGGATCTGTTTCTCCAGCATCAGTGGCGCATCCTTTCAGGGTAACAACCGACTCTCCCGCAGGTTGTATGAGGGCGTAACTGACAGCCTTCATTCATACTTACTTTAATGATTAAATAAAGTCAAACATCATCCAGGCAAGATTAACAACGCGCCATGCCCGCAATAAAAACCAGAATAAGGTATTTTTACAGTGTTAAATCCTGGAAAGTTGCCGGATGACCGCCTGAAGGTGATGGCCGGTGGTGATTCACTCTGTCCGGCAGCTTACGTTTCTGCTCTTTCTAAGCTGCTGAATGGTCATATGAAAATAGTATGTAACCCGAAGGGAAGCGACTTTTTACTGGCTGTTGATGGCGAAAAATGGCCGTTTCGTCGCTGCACTGGCTTTTCAGCCCGCCACGAGCGCTGCGTAAATTTTCAGACTGTGATCCCTGACAGAATAATCAGCAGTTGCCTGCCCGTTGAGCTAATTATTTTATGTTGAAAACTAAGTCGCTTTTATTTAAGTTGGTGACTTGTTAATCACCATGTGATGGGTGCTGATAATGACTTTTGCTGAAGGACGTATTCGTCAGGCAACGGCCAGCGATACAGACGCGCTGTATGAAATCTGCCTGAAAACCGCCGATGCGGGCAAAGATGCCAGCGAACTCTATTCCGATCCGCACTATCCCGGCCTGCGTTTTGCCGTCCCTTACGCCCGCTTTGCCCCGGACTTTGCTTTTGTACTGGAAAAGGAACAGAAGGTGGTGGGCTATGTGGTTGCCGCGCCGGATACTGTGGCCTTCGAGCGGCGGCTGGCGCAGGCGTGGTGGCCGCAGGTGGCGGAGCGCTTAAGCGAACGTCAGCCGGTTGCGGCGCTGGACAGCAAAATTCTGGATTCCGTACGTCATCCCGAAACGGCGTCGGAGGCGCTGACCACGCCTTTTCCAGCCCATCTGCATATTAACCTGCTGCCGGAGGCACAGCGCGGTGGCTGGGGACGGCGGCTGGTTGTACAGCAACTGGCCGCGCTGAAAGCCGCCGGGGTGAAAGGGGTTTACGTTGGTATCAGCTTACAAAATGAGCCGGTCACCGCTTTTTATCAGCGTCTGGGTTTCCATTTTTTATTTCGCAGCAATGCCATCTATATGGGGCAGGATCTGAACTGAGGGCGCTATGGGCACACTGCAATTAAGCAACGTCAAAAAGTCTTACGACCATGTCAACGTGATCCACGGCATCGATTTGCAGATTGCGAAGGGTGAATTTATTGTCTTTGTCGGCCCGTCGGGCTGTGGCAAGTCAACGCTGCTGAGAATGATTGCCGGGCTGGAAGAGATAAGCCAGGGTAAGCTGCTGATCAACGGTAAAGATATGACACATCAGCCTGCCACCGAGCGCGGTATTGCGATGGTTTTTCAGTCCTATGCGCTCTATCCCAATATGTCGGTAAAAGGCAATCTGGCTTATCCACTGGAAGTGGCAAAGCGCCCGAAGGCAGAAATTGAACGCCAGATTGCCGCCACCGCTGAGAAGCTGCATCTGACCGAACTGCTGGACAGGCTGCCAAGAGCCCTATCCGGCGGTCAGCGGCAGCGCGTGGCAATAGGTCGGGCAATTATCCGCCAACCGGACATTTTCCTGTTTGACGAGCCGCTTTCCAATCTGGATGCAGAGCTGCGGCTGCAAATGCGCATTGAGATTGCGAAACTGCACGGGAGCCTGGGCAACACCATGATTTATGTCACCCACGATCAGCTGGAGGCGATGACCCTGGCCGACCGGATAGTGGTGCTGCGTCAGGGGCAGATTGAGCAGGTGGGTGCCCCGCTGGCGCTTTATCATGACCCGGATAATCAGTTTGTTGCAGGTTTTATTGGTTCTCCCAAAATGAATTTCCTTCGTGCGCAGGTGGTTGCTGCTTCGTCAGGCAGGGTCCAGCTGTCGGTGCCGGAACTGAATCTGACGTCGCTGAGCCTGCCGGTGCAGCAGCCATTGCAATCCGGTCAACAGCTGACGCTGGGCATCCGACCGGAGCACTTTGCCGCAGCGGCAGGGGCGAATCCGGATGATATTTTTTCCGCCAGGCTGTCGTATGCCGAACGACTGGGGCATACCAGCTATCTCTATCTGGATTGTGGCGGTGAAAACCTGCTGGTGATCGAAGCCAGGCAGATGGATGAGGTGGCAGTGGGGGAAAGGATGCAACTGGCGCTTAACCCGGCGCACTGCCTGCTGTTTGGCAGGCAGGGCCAGCGCGTGCGTTAATTCAGGTTTCGCTGTCTGCCTCGGCCGACAGCACATCAATCAGCCGGTTCACCGCGAAGCCTGCGGCACCCAGCGCCCACATGCGGTTTGAGTCAGTCAGAAACTGCAACGGGGTAACCTGTGGCGTCAGTTTCAGGCGATATTCGCGGAAGCTCTGGTTGATGTGATCGAGCAGAATACGTGAAGCCATCTGAGGCTCCATCGCCAGATAAATAATATCGGGGTCGTAAGCCACGGCGAGATTTGCCAGTGAAATCCCCAGCTGCTGTCCGGCCGTTGCCATGACTTCCAGTGCCAGCGGTGACGGATGCGTGTCCAGCGCCTCCAGGTTTGGCACCGGCGTTTCCCCCGCCTCTTGCAGAATGCGTAAAATGGCCTTAGATGAGGCCACTTCTTCCAGCGTGGAGCCGTTGCTCAGCAGCGCATTGCCAATTTCTCCCGCCGTGCCGGTCCGTCCGCGATACAGCGTGCGTTCCAGAATAATTCCCGCACCAATCCCCTTGCCGTAGGTGGCGATAACTGCCGATTGCGCGTTGCCCAACTGACCAAAAACCAGCGTAGCCAGCGCCAGTGCATTCGCATCATTTTCAATATAAACCGGGATAGCAAAGCGCTGTTCAAGTAATGAAGCGATAGCCACGTACTGCCAGTTCAACACCGTGGAACGCAGGCAGTGGCCGGTGGTGGGATCGACCAGTCCGGCAAGCGCCAGACCGATTGCCGCCACGCGTTTGTCATTGACGGTTTTGAGAAAACGAGCGAGCGCGTCGCTCAGCTGTGCTGGCGTCAGCTCGCCGGAGGGGATCTGCTGCTCGACAATCAGGTTGCCGGTCAAATCGGTCAGCACAATCAGGTTGCGCTCGGCATTCAGCTGGATACCGACCACGGTGGCATAGTCCGGGTTCAGGCCGAGCAGCGTTTTGGGACGCCCCATCGAAACACGCTTCAGCCCTTTTTCCTCGATGATACCGAGGCTCAGCAGGCGGTTAGTTGCCTGAGAAACGGTGGACATACTCAGTCCACTACGCACTTTCAAATCGGACTGACTGACCGGTGCGTTTTCAACTATAAGCCGCAGAATGCGTGCGGTAACGTTTGGAGCCATCATATCCGGAGGGTGTCTCAACGAAAAAGTAAGCGGCAGCCTGTGCCACAGTTGCGGCCGCCGGGTAGCATCAGCAGCGCCGCGCCAGTTGCAATGCGCCTGACAACGCATCGTTGCGCGCCGGGACGATTTTCTCGCGCAGCGCCTGCGAGAGCCAGGGAAGTACCGGTGCTGCCAGCCCCCCCATCAGTGCCAGCGGCCACTGACCGTTGCCGGTCAGGGCATCGGCCATCTGCGCAATCTCCGCAGCCGTTTCGGCAATCAGCGATTCCGCCAGGGGATCCCCCTGCCGGGCGGCGTCAAAGGCCCATGGCGAAAATTGCCCCCAGTCGCCCGGCGTGGCGGACCTGCTCCAGCACAGAAGCTCGTCAGGCGAGTGACTGAAGTGGCCCATAACCTGAGTGGTCAGCGGGCTGGAAGGGATCAAGCCTTCATGGGCCTGCAACGATTTGCGTATCGCACGCTGTCCAAGAATCGCCCCGGAGCCCTGATCGGAAAGGGCAAAGCCCCAGCCGCCGATATGCCGGAAATCTGCACCATCCCACACCACGCCCTGGCTACCGGTTCCGACAATCAGCACCGCGCCCGGCTCACCACCGTGTGCGCCGGTACAGGCAATTTCCACGTCTGACAGCAGCGTCACGCGGGCGAAGGGGAAAGGGATCTGATGCAGGCGGGTAATGACCGAAGGCACATTGGCACCGGCCAGCCCCAGCACGGCACGGGTTTTCTGCCAGATAGCGGATGTCAGGCCGGTAGCCCTGAGGGTTTGCTCAAACAGCGCGTTGAGAGTCAGTAGCGCGGTGTCAAAGTCGGAATAAACATTCGCGGCCCCACTTTTACATTCGGCCAGCACGGTGCCATCAGCGGCGGCGAGGCGGGCACGGCAGTGTGTTCCTCCGCCATCGACGCCGATCAAAAATTCAGGTTGCATGATCCTCCCGTGACCGGCGCTGGTGCGTAATCCACGAAATAACGGGCTTGTATGAGCGAGTCGCTACGATAAGTTAAAAAAACTTAAATCGCAATAACAAATAAATATGGATGATTTAATTTAAATTAATTTTATAAAAATCAGTTGATTAATGTTTTTATCTTTTTTGGTTTTGGCTTTGATTGTTGACATTAGTTTTTCTGTCGTAATAAGTTGGTGCTGAATAATAACACAGGCGCGTCGGACTGAATCTGCACTCTGACGGTGACAACCAGTAATGTAGCCTGAATCACTCAGGCAGGGGCCAATATGAAAGTAGCTATCGTCGGGCTGGGCTTTCGTCTCTCTAACGTGGTAAATGAGTTTAAAAAGGCAGACCCGGATTTCACTGTTGTTGGTTATGTTGATCCCGCTCCGGCCGGGCTGCCGGGCCTGGAAAAATTTGGTATTCCCGCAGGAAAAGCATTTGCCTCGCTGGATGATATGCTGTCTGCTGGCGGTTTTGATCTGCTGATGGTCGGCTCTCCCAACTATCTGCATCTGGAGCATATCCAGGCCGGTCTGGAGGCCGGCGTGCGTGTTTTCACCGAAAAGCCGGTGGTGGTAGATGAACCACAGACCCTGGCGCTGGCAAAACTGGTGGCACAGTACGGTGAACAGAATATCCTTGTTGGGCTGGTGTTACGCTATTCGCCGCTGTACCACGATTTGCTCCAGGCGAAAGCGCAAAACCAGCTGGGGGAAATAACCTCCATTGAAGCCACCGAACACATCAAGCCTTATCATGGCGCCTTCTTCATGCGCGACTGGCGTCGTTATGAGCGCTATGCCGGGCCTTATATCCTTGAAAAATGTTGCCATGATATCGATCTGTATCAGGGGCTGATGGCTGAGCGGCCCGTGCGCGTTGCCAGTTTTGGTGGTCGTAAATCTTTTACGCCACAGCACGCGCCGCAGGGAGAGGTTACCGCCGACTCAACCCTCTACCACGTCAAACCCAGTGGCTGGTCGTCAACGGATGCGGTGTTTGACAGTGATGCTGATATTGTTGATTACCAGACCGCCATCGTGGAGTACAGCGGCGGTGCGACGCTGGCATTCCATGCCAATCTCAATGTCCCGGACGAGTTCCGCCGCTTCTGTGTGATGGGCACAGACGGCATGGCCGAAGGGGATTTTGTCCGTAACTATTTCCAGGTACACGATGCCCGCACCGGGGAGAAAACGGTATCCACCCGGTACGAGGGAAATGCCTATGATGGTCACTATGGCGCAGATGCGTTAATGGCGGCGGAAATTGTCAGGCATATTAAAACCGGCTCGCCGCTAAAGGTGTCAGTAATTGATGCGCTGGAAGCCGGTCTGACGGCAATTAAAATTGATCAGGCGCGTAAATCGCGCACGGTCATTGATCTGAGCGACAGCTGGGCGGCTTTTGATGCCTGCCTGGGGCGATAAACTCACCCCGGCGTCTGTGGTATGACTGTCCCGACAGCGATTTTTGCTGCGTTTCATCATCGCGGTGATGAAGTAAATGTCCGCTGGAGATTCTTTTTATGCTCCAGCTTTTATGGCGGCGAAGGGAGAGAAAAAAGCCGCTGACGTGCCTGTCAGTTGACTCTTGTTTCTTCACTGCCCTGATTGCGCCAGACTTCACCGCACATCAGCACCGCGCCTGGACGCCTTTCATGGATACGATCGGCAATGCGCTGGCAGGCGGCACGGGTGGGAAAAAGGTGTTCGGATACGGGCAGGGCGTCACAGGCATCGTGACCACATGCGCTGACGAGTAATACGAAGCCAATCAACATAGCTCACTCCGTTGACGTACCAGACCAGACCCAAGTATAGGTGATAAGCGGAGCGGCGGGGTTTTATCAAGCCAGATGGCCGCGTTTCAGCGCCTGATGTTATCGGTTAATCCTGCCACTTTCAGCCGCTGATGATGCACTGCGGCAGTGGCAGGGACCGCTATCCGGCCATCGATTAAGATGAGGCCGGTGCTGGTGCGTGTTATCGCAAAATACTCAATGCTGCGTACTGGTAGTAGTGCTGGTACTGGTGGTGGTGGTTGAACCATCGCCGTCGCCACCGCCTCCCATCGTTGCCAGTGCCACACCGAGGAGTGCCGCGATCCCCCCCAGACCCATGGCATTGGAGTTACCCTCAGCGAGGGTAGTGGCTGCACTTCCGGCTGCTTCTCCGCTGGCCGGTGCGGCATACACCGTGCTGGTGCATGTGGCGATCAGTAACAACAAAGACGCACTTATTCTTTTCATTTCTTATTCATCCCCAAATGGTGTCCGGAAAACTCGTCAGGGAGAATAGTTTTAATTTTTTACATTTAAAACAGGGCGATAAAGCAGGATTTATTGCAGGTCTGATTATGTTGAGCGATAAACAGTACCACTTATTTCCAGATAATTTTAATGGCTCGACGGTTGACAGCAATTCGCAGGAAAGAGCAGCAGATGACCGGCTGGCTTCAGGACGAAAAAATTGCGGAATTATCTTAATGTCGGAGAGCGTACTCTGCCAAAGAGAAAAATAACCCGCTGGCCTGAAATAAGCGCCAGGAATGAGTTGAGTGCAATGCTGATTTTCAGATTAAACGCTGGCGCTATCTTTCTGCTTCAGTCGGGTGAGTAAACCTTTATAACGCATCAGGCTCAGCTGTGTGACAATATTATTGTCTGTAAGGGAATGTGAATGTCATCCCACCAGATGGCGGCAATGTATGCGAATAATCTTAATTTTTCTCCTTCCACGTCAGGTTTTAAGAACTCGTTAAGTTTCTTGTGGCCTACTGGAGTGATTATTTCTCGTCAGGGGTGACTGTATGTTATTAACGGCGTTTTCCTGGATTAAAGATAAGACCGGTTATTTGCAGGAATTCATCTCCGAACCACGAAAAACAGGCACTATCGCACCTTCATCAATGTCGTTGTGCACCACGATGTCTGATGCGGTGGACTGGAACCGCTGTCAGCACATCGCAGAGCTGGGCGCGGGGGATGGCGTGCTAACCCGCCATCTGTTGGCCCGGATGCGACCCGATGCCTCATTGCTGGCATTTGAAACCAATCCGCGTTTCCACACCCAGTTGCAGGAAATTAACGATGCGCGGCTTGAGGTGACAGGAGACTCGGCTGAGACGCTCAGTGGACACTATGACGCGATTTTCTCCGGCCTGCCGCTGTTGTCGCTGCCTCATTCGGTCAGGCATGGCATTTTATCCCGTGCCGCCTCACTGCTTAGCCCGCAGGGCGTATTTGTACAGTTTCAGTACACCTCGCTCTCTGAACCGTTACTCTCCGGCTACTTTGCCTGGAACCGTACTCGCGTACTGCGCAATCTGCCGCCTGCCTGGGTCTATCGCTGTCATTCTCTGGATAATCTCCCACAGCAGGCTGGAGACGGTAGCTGAGTGGTGTGATGTTTTGAGATGGCAATCTCCGGTATCTTTGCCAGGCTTAGTTTTTATCCATAACAGGAGGAGAAGATGAGCACTGAAACCGATTTACCCGTATCAAATGAGGAAGAAGTCTGCACCATTATTGGCAAAGCGGTGGTTGATCTCAGCGTTACCGGACAGCCGGTTAATAAAGCCACGCTGGCGCTTAAGCTGTTAGCGATGGCCGATCAGGATAACGATGAAGAACGCATCTTGCTTTACTGGATTGCCCGGAAGGCAATTAATCAGCCACACAGGTTTGCTGTTGCGGCCTCTTAACGTTCTGTGGCAAGCCGGCCATATTGCCGGAAGCACGGTCACCGCTAGCGTGACCGTGCATGTAGCTGCAATATCAGGTTATTTTGCGTAGCAACGGTATCAGCCGCAGTAGCCAGACGATGGCGGCCGAGATGACAAAACAGGCCAGTGCGACCAGCGGAATGGTCAGGGCCGAATAGTATCCCTCGAAGTTAATCCTCAGAAACGACAAAATCGTCTCCAGCACGATAATGTGCACAAAGAAAATTCCCAGGCTCAGCCTCGACAGGCTGCGAACCAGATTGAACACCCATTTTTTCCAGCGAAATTCGGCATTCAGCAGCATAAAAAAGCAGGATAAAGAGACCACCACCAGCGTGGGAGCGGAATAAAACAGAAAAACCTGATTAGGTGCGAAAGTGCTGATGGATAACGAGTAGGTCATCACCGCCGTCAGTACGGTTGAAATAATAAAGATAATAGTCGAAATGGTTACTTTAGGATTAATGTTGAATCGTCTGACCACGCCACCAATAATATAAAATCCGGAAAGATAAATAACTTTATCAATATTACTGGGAGAGGGGATAGGCTGACTTTCCAGCAGGTTGATTTTGACATTATCAAACAGCATATAAACCGATGCCAGGGCAAACCAGACGGCAAGAGTATAATTAATCCGTTGTCGGCTGCCATTCTGAATAAACGTATTTAACAGCGGTGTCACCAGATACAACAAGATCAGGGTATAAATAAACCAGAGATGTGGATAAGCGGGCTTACTGAACAGCTCCAGAAAACTGATGGCTTGCGTGTTGGCATTAATTCGTTGATTGTAGAAAAGATAGATGGCCGACCAGACAATCAGTGGAATCACCAGATTCATCACCCGTTTTTTCAGGGTGCTGAGCAACGATTCATTTTTATTTAATGAGTGATAGCCAGCAATCAGTAAATAAAGTGGAAAAGCGATACGTCCCAGTACTTCATAGGTGACGGAGACCGACCACGCCAGGTGAAAATAGCTGAAGGGAACGGCTGCCGTATGCAACAGAATGACCAGAAATGTCGCTAACAGAGTAAGCAGTTTAAGATTGATTGTTTTAAACGCCTGAGTCCTTGTCACTATCATGCTTTACCGCAGCCTGTCAGATTAATTGTCAACAGGCTAAAGGTAACATACTCCGCCGCAGTGACGTATCTTGAGGCGCGAAAAAAGCATCAGGTACTCGAAGTTGTCACATCCAGCGTGACGCTGGCCGGACAGACAGCATCAGGTTGCACCATCACATATTCCGCTTTGCCCTGGTGAATATACATGCAGGCACGGCCTGCCGTGCCGCCATCCTGTTCCTGAGATAACGCAACCGTGGTTTTTTCAGCCTGTGTCGGCATCACCGTGCCGGTAAAAATAATCATGGCGACCAGCGAAATCCGCTTATTCATTCCTTTCATCATCGACATAACCAGCAGTGAAGTTATCTGGCGTTCCTGTTTTATCGGCGCTGCCAGTCAGAGGCTTAACGGTAGCGCCAGCACCGGGCTTGCTGCAAGGTCCGTGCTGCAATATCGGAATAAACTGGGAGTAAATTCAACATGGCTGGTTATTTACCCCGGGGCACGGATTTTCGGATGTTAAAGACGCGGGGCTTTTCTCAATCTATTGATAGAGATGGTTTTATTTGCAGGGCTGATGCTCCGTTAATTGCTGTGCGAATGAACATCGGAGGAAGAAACTGCCAATTTTTCAGACCATTTGAGTTAAGTCAGGCTGCAATTACCAGATAATTCTGTATTACCGGTGAGGCTTTTTTCAGCCGTTCACTGTACCTGAACGTTCAACAGACGGAACGTTAATTTCAGACAGGACAACCCGGGCGAATGTTTTTACCGCAGATTGATCGCGGTGAATTCTAAGTTACTGCGGTCATTTGTACAGCGGCAGATAAAAATGAGAGTCAGGACCCTGAATCAGACAGGGACTTTTTTTATTTTGTAAAAATCACCTTTCAGTTTTTTGGTTGTGAACGGTTATTAACCTGTATCGCAATCATTTTCTGAGACAACGCTCGTCCGGCTACTGGTGCATCTGTTAATTCCATCATTGAGCCCGGCCGCTGGCGCTATCTTACTGGTCAAAAATGAAATTCCACAGGAGGGAACGAATATGAAAGGACACGCTATGGCGCAAGGGGCAATCTACCCCGGACGTCTTTCTTCGTCGGTGGGGGCCTGTGGCAGCAATGCGCCTGCCGACGTCAAAAAACTTCAGCAGATGATTTCCGACGCGGGTTACCCGCTGGTCACCGGACGACGCCTCATCGTTGACGGGCGGTGCGGGCAGGGCACCATTGAGGCGATTCGCTGGTATCAGCGGCTGCTGACGCTCTCGCCCTCCTGGCTGGTGATACCGGTGATACATTTTTTATGCAGGCCGTCAGCAGGGCGCTCAGCCCTCACTGGCGACCACGCAATACCATCGGCCCGCTTCACGTGCACGAAGGCCAGATAACTTTTGACGCAGAGGGTGTGGACTATCTCACCGCCGTGGCACCCTTCAGGCAGTCGCACTATCCCTTTTTTTCGCGCGTGCTGCACAGCCCACCGATGGGTAATTCGGGCGTCACGCTCGGTCGGGGTTACGACATGGGAAGAAGGAGTCGAGGTGAGATTCATGCCACGCTCATGCAGGCGGGAATCGAGGAGTACAAAGCGGTGATTTGCTCGAAGGCAGCGCACCTGAAGAGCCGTCCGGCCAGAGAGTTTGTGCAGGTGTACGGGCCACTGGTGGGGGAGATCAGCCATAAACAGCAGGTACAGCTGTTTGCGATTGCCTATCAGGCCAAACTTGCTCAGGCGCGCAGTCTGTACGGCAAAGTGGCGAAGAGTGTGCCCGGCGCCCCATCATGGCATGCGCTGGACAGGAAAGTCAGAGACGTGGTTGTCGATATTTTTTATCAGGGAGTGCACAGTGCGCCAGATCTCATCAGGGCAGCGATCAATGGCAAAAAAGCGCTGGCATTTTTTATAAGAAACGACATGAATTTGATGAGATATGAACAACAGCGAAAAAGGTTAAGGTATCTGAAATGAAATTATTAAAATTGATGGTCCTTTTCCTCTTTTCTTCATCAGCAATGACCGCCTTGTTCGAGAGCACGGAAGGGCAGACGTGCTTCAGGCAATATAGTGAACCGGTCCAACAAAATGATTGTCTTTCAAAGGCAAAGCAGCAGAGTGAAACTCATCTGGATGCTTTAATTTCAGAAACGGATAAACGAATTAAAGCTAATAACCCTGGCCCGTTTAATGGCGTAGAGAATATCCCGATAACATCGGGTGATATGTACAGTAAACGTTTTTTGATGGCATAGAAAATATGGAAGCAGTACCGCAAAAAGATGTGCCTTGCGGTGGCGACCAAGCTTGATGAAGACGCTTATGATTATCAATCCTTTATTGACCAGTGCGAAATCAACCTGAATAAGCGACACGAGGAAGAGATTCATCTTATGGGACTTCCTGCTGCTCGCTGAGCATCTGCCAGCCAGGAAACGTTTTTTATCAACCGCCCGGCGTCGTATTAGCGGGCGGCTGTTTTATATTGTATCAGTGCCCTGCCATAACAGAGCGCCTACCCTGACAGGGCAGGTACTGGATAAAGGTCCGGATGATGACGGCTATGCAGGAAGGAGAGGCGGATATGGCCTTTGCCAGAGGAATGATTGCCCAGCATCAGAGGGCGATTGAGATGGCGAAAACCGGGTTGAAACAGGGCAAAGACCCGGAAATGTGCGCGCTGGCGCAAACGAGCATCAAAGCTCAGCGGTCGGAGATTGACCAGATGCAGCACTGGCTGAAGCAGCAGAAAAAATAATGCCGGTAACGTGATGGAAACAAGCGAAAACTTTACCTGCTGATAAGGAAAGTTGTTAAAGTTATCTTTCAACTCTGTCTTATGGAAGCCACTATGTCGTCTGATATTTCTCATCCATCCAGCAGCCCAAAACAAGCTGCGCTTCAGCTGGTGATTGAGCTGGTTCGCGCAGGAAAGCTCAGCCCATTGCAGGGAGATGCCTCAAATATGATCTCTGTCTATGAACAGTTCAAGGCGCACTTTGAAGCGGACAAACAGAAAAAATCTGCTGATTCTGCCATTTCCTGACCTGTCACCCCGGAGGCGATGACCAGCCAGCAGATGGTCTGGTCATCGGTTTCCATACCGCTGGCTGGCTCAGCGAACGATATGCCCACTCTCCATTCTCACCGCCCGATCGCACATATGATCGATAACATCCGGGTCGTGGCTGACCAGTACCATCGTCAGGTTATCCTGCTGTTTCAGCCGGTTGAGCAGATTAAGGATCTCGGCCTGTACCGACATATCCAGAGCGGAAGTCGGCTCGTCAAGCAGCAGGATTTTTGGCTCCAGCAACAGCGCCCGCACAATAGCCACGCGCTGACGCTGGCCGCCTGAGAGCTGGTGGGGATAACGATCGGCCAGCGCGGGATCAAGCCCGACGTGGCGAAAACCGCTGTCGATGCGATCATTGATATCGGGCATCTGCAACAGCTTCAGCGGCTCTGCCAGCGTGCGACGCAGGCGATGACGTGGATGCAGGGAAGCATAAGGATCCTGAAAAACCATCTGCACATCGCGCCTGAGCTGGCCGGTGAACGCCCGACCCGGTGTGACCGGATGTCCTGCCAGCGTCATGCCGCCCTGCCAGTTGGTGTTCAGTCCGGCTATCACCCACAGCAACGATGATTTACCACAGCCTGAAGGTCCGACCAGACCAAAACACTCTCCGGCGTTGACGTTCAGCGACACATCGTGAACCACGGTGCGCTGCTCATAGCCCTGGCGATGAGAAACACTCAGGTCATGCAATTCAATCATGTTCACGGTGTGCCTCCAGCGCCGCACGATCCAGCACCGGCAGCGGCCTGCCATACGTGGCTTTACCCGGGCGACAGGACCACAATGTGCGGGTGTAGGGATGCGTAGCCTGCGGCAATTCGGCGGCGGGAAGCGTGTCGAGGATCCGGCCCTGATACATCACCATCACCCGTTCACAGTGTTCGGAAACCTGTTGCAAATCGTGACTTATCAGCAAAAGCCCCATATTGCGTTGCTCTATCAGACGGCGGATCAGCGCCAGCACCTGATCGCGCATGGCGTGATCAAGAGCGGAAGTCGGTTCGTCAGCGATCAGAAACTGTGGATCGGCAATCAGCGCGATAGCCAGCATCACCCGTTGCCCCATCCCGCCAGAAAGCTGATGGGGGTAGCGCTGCATCAGTGCCGCAGGGTGGGGCAGGCCGACCGCATCCAGCATCTCGCAGACCTTCTCTTTTATTTCGGCCCGACTGTAGCGACTGTGCAGCCTCAGCGGCTCTGCCACCTGCCAGCCGATGGTGCGCATCGGATTCAGAGCGTATTTAGGGTCCTGCATCACCATCGCCAGCTGGCTGCCCCGCAACCTGCTCCAGCGCGCCTCGTTGAAGGTCAGCGCGTTATCACCGGCAATACTGAACGTTTCTGCCTGCAAATGCAGGCCGGGTGACAACAGCCCCATCAGGCTGCGGGCGGTGAGCGATTTTCCGGACCCTGATTCACCGACCAGCGCCACGCGCTCCCGGTCAAGGGTGAAGCTGATGTTGTTAACCAGCGGACTGCCGGTTGCACTGGAAATGGTCAGATTTTTCGCCACAATCGGCGGGAAAGTTTCAGTTGGCATTTCGGCTATCCAGTCGGTCACGCAGGCCATCGCCCGTCAGGTTAAATGCCAGGCTGGCGAACAGAATCGCTCCCCCCGGCGCGGCAGCAACCCACCATTGATCGAAAATCACTTTGCTGCCTTCGGCCACCATTGAACCCCACTCGGCGGTTGGTGGCTGCACCCCCATTCCCAGAAAGCCCAGCCCGGCAGCGGACAGAATAATGCCGCCCAGGCTGAGGGCCGCGCGCACCACCGCGCTGGGCAGGCAGAGCGGTAAAATATGCCCGAACATCAGGCGCAGACCATTAATGCCCTGCATACGTGCGGCGGCGAGATAATCGCTGCGGCGCAGTGCCAGCGTTTCCGCCCGCGCCTGGCGGGCAAACGGCGGCCAGCTGGTGAGTGCCAGCGCCAGCGCGCCGTTGAGTAGTCCCGGACCCAGCATCGCCACCAGCGCCAGCGCAATCACCAGATTCGGCAGCGACAGAAAAATATCGGTCACGCGCATCAGCAGCCGTTCGGTCCAGCCGCCCAGATAACCGGCGCAGATGCCAATCAGCATCCCTACCGGAATGGTCAGCAGCAGGATCAGTGATACCAGCAGCAGCGTCGGCCGCGCGCCATAAATGACTCTGGAGAGCAAATCGCGGCCAAAGCCATCGGTTCCCAGCCAGTGCAGCGCTGAGGGAGGCATCAGGCGGGCAGACATCAGCTGTGCATTGGGATCGAAAGGGGCCAGCAGCGGGGCCAGCAGGGCGGTAATAATCAGCACCGCGACCAGCGCACAGCCCGTGGTCAGCGAGGTGACGCGTGGACGCCGGCGGCGTGGTGCGGGAAGGTCAATATCAGTAAAATTTTGCGTCATCGGGTTCTCGCATCGGTGAGCCAGGTTAACGCATCTGCCAGCGCATTGAGGGTGATAAAACAACCGCCAATCAGCAACGTGGAACCCAGGATGGCCGGCGTATCGGCGGCAAACAGCGCGGTGGTCATATAGCGACCCACGCCGGGCCAGGCGAATACCGTCTCAGTCAGCACCGAGCCTTCCAGCAGCGAAGCGTAAGAGAGCGCCAGCACGGTGATTAATGTACCGCGAACGTTGGGCAGTACGTGCAGCAGCAGAATACGGCCCCGGCCAGCGCCTTTTGCCCGGGCCAGCGTGACATACTCTTTGCTGCTCTCTTCCAGCAGGGCGGCGCGTAACAGACGGGTGATACCCGCCATCGACAGCAGTCCCAGCACCACCACCGGCAGCCAGAGGTGGGCGACGGCATTACGAAACATCTCCGCATCGCCAGAAAGCCAGCTGTCCACCAGCACCAGGCCGGTTTTCGGTTCCAGCGTGTAGACCCAGATATCGTCAAGTCGTCCGGGACCCGCCGACCAGTGCAGCACGGCATAAAACAGCAGCAGCCCCAGCAGCCCCAGCCAGAACACCGGCACCGAGTAGCCGAGCAGCGAGATGAAACGGGCAAGATTATCCACCAGGCTGCCCGGTTTCCAGGCGGCGAGCAGCGCCAGCAAAATACCGAAGAAAGCGCCAAACAGCATCGCGCAGGTAGCCAGTTCAAGGGTGGCCGGGAAGGTACGCAGCAGATCGCTGGCTACCGGCTGACTGGTCAGGCGGGAAATACCCAGATCGCCGTGAGCAAGGTGGGTGAGATAGTACCAGAACTGCATCAGCAGCGGCTGATCCAACCCCATTTCACGTCGCGCCTGGGCGTAGGTGGATTCACTGGCGTGATCGCCCACAATCTGCAACACCGGGTCCACCGGCGACAGATGGGAGAGCATAAAGGTAAACGCCAGCAGGCCCAGCAGGGTGACGGCCAGCGACAGCAGACCGGTGAGTAATTGCCCGCCGCGCAGCCAGAACAGCCGGGCGGACCCGGCTTCAGCACTCATTCCTGCCATTACTTACTGACCTGGCTGTAGTAGACCATATCCGGGTTAATCCCCTGGACATAACCTTTGAGATTACTGCGCAGCGCCAGAAGGTTGCGCGCCTGCAAGCCAACAACATAAGGCGAATTCTGCTGCACTTCGCGCTGCATCGCTTCATACAGCTTGATACGTTTCGCCTTATCGCTTTCTGCCGTGGCCGCCAGCGTCTGCTTGTTCAGCTCCGGGATGTGCCAGTTGGAGCGCCAGGCCAGCGTTTTGCTGCCATCTTCCGGGTTGTAAGCAAAGGCCGCCGCATTGGTATTCGGGTCGAAATAGTCAGCTCCCCATGCGTTCAGCGTGGCTTCATATTTGTGCGCTTTCACCGAGGTGGCAACCTCGCTGCTGATACCTGGAATCAACTCGACCTTAATTCCCCCTTTGGCAAAGCTGGCCTGCAGGGCCTGGGCAATGTCGAGGTAAGGCGGCTGATTACTGACGCTCAGCTTAAAGCTGACGTTTTTCAGTCCGGCTTTGCTGAGAATCGCTTTGGCTTTCTCCGGATCATAGCTGAACGGATTGTCATTCAGCGCACCGAGGAAGCCCTGCGGCAGGAACGACTGATGCACCTGGAACTGACCTTTCAGCAGGTCGTCAGCGATACCGTGGTAATCAAACAGATAACGTGAGGCCTGCCACAGCGCCGGGTTTTTCAGCACCGGATTGGCATCAATATTGAACTGAATGTAATAGAGCGACGCCATCGGAACCGCCAGAGGCGTGACGCCGGATTTGCCTTTCAGCGCGGCGATCTGGTCGGCTCCCAGGTTACGGGCGATATCGGCATCACCCTGCTCCAGCAACAGACGACGGGCAGCCGGTTCGGGGACGTTTTTGATCAACACATTCTTCAGCTTTGGCGCACCCGCCGGTGAGGAGGGGTTCGCTGAGAGCAGCACCACTTCGTGCGGAATATATTTGCGGATCTGGAACGGGCCGCTGCCCGCGGAATGCAGCGCCAGCCATTTATTGCCAAAATCGCCTTTCTGCGCGTTGGCCATCGCGGTTTTTTCATCAACGATGGAAGAAACCGGGGCGGCCAGCAGGCTCAACACATAGGTTGGGCTGACGTTGGCCGTCCAGCTTACCTGCACATGTTTGTCATCGATTTTTTTCAGCTGTGCATCAACATTATCTTTGTTCCAGCCCAGCTGGGTCAGGATGAACGATGGGTCAAGATTCAGTTTAACCACGCGGCTGAACGAGAAAATCACATCTTCCGGACGCACCGGATTACCGGAGGCAAATTTTGCTCCGTCGCGAAGCGTAAAGGTAAGGCTGCGGTTATCACTGCCAGGCTGCCAGGAAGAGGCCAGCGTTGGCTTCAGGTCGGTCGGATTTTGCGGATCGGACTGCACCAGCCGCTGATAAAGATTGGTAAAAGCCTGCACCGATGTCAGTTCAAAACCCTCTGCCGGGTCAAAGCTGCTGGCATCATCGATAGACTGAGCAATCACCAACGTATCCGGTGGAGTGGCAGCCTGGGTGGAGAACGAAGCGGCCAGCGCCACGGCAATCATTGACGGAACTACAATTTTCATGACGTTTCCTTACCTTTTAGTGTATTCGCGAGTGTAAATGAGCTTCCCGCCCGATAAATAGTAGATTATTCGCTATCAATATGTAAAAAGGTTATAAGAAAATGGTATTGGTTATAAACATTTAACAGTAGTGGTCAATTCATCCGTCAAATGGCTGTTACTACCGGATCGCCACAGGCCGATCGCGTCTGTAAATTGAAACCAGCAGTTTGTTGTCAGAAGAATTCAGTCTGATGCATTACAGCATTAAAGGAGAGGGCAATTGCTGCCGGTTAAAAGGTTCGCGATCTGGAGAGGCGGTCACGGGCACCCGCTTCGGGGCGTAGCGCTTTTACTGCGGCAAACAGAAGGATTGTGAAACAATCAGTGGCGATAAAAGCAGATTAAAAATCAGCAGCTTTCTGGCAAAAATCGTTCAGGCGCAAAGGGAGGTAGTACCGGGCTTCAGCGACAGTTCGAAGCTGCGGCATTCAGAGCAGGCCACCCGCATGCTCATGCCTTTTACCACCATCCGGTAAAACTCCGCTGTGACGCGAAAAGCACAACAGAGTTTCTGTCGCAAAGGCAGGCGATGATGCCACAGCACGTGCGGTGGCAGGGAGCGCCACAGCAGGGTGGTAACAGAACCCTCTGCTCAGGGTGGATGATCCTGCAAAAGCTGGCTGAGTAAATTGCGATATCCCTGGAGCAATGCCTCATCAACCTCGCTCTCCAGTCGGGAAATGACGCTGGCAATAATCGCTTTGTGGCTGGCAGGTTTCCCGCTTTGCATCAGCTCACGGGTGACCACGGCCAGAAGTTCAGTTTCTTTCGGCGCATGGAAAGCCGGACTGTTAAAGTAATCGGTGATAGCCCTGGCTGCGCCCGCTTCATAATGGACCATCTGCACCTCCGAAAAGCGCCATTGACCGCTCAGCGGCTGACCGTTGAGTGTGTGTGGATGAAGTGTCTGAATACGACAGGGTTGCCAGAACAGCAACCCGCTACGTCGCCGGGAACATCCCCTGACGAGAATTTTTACTGTAGATGGGGAAAAGCGAAAATTCAGTAACGTTCCGAAATATTTTTTAATTCTGCTGAGGTAAAACTCGCCGCTCACCGATTGCCGTGCCCGCCAGCGACACTGGCGGCAGCGACGGGGCGATCAATCGCCGGGCCAGGTGGTGATCACCTCAGAAACGCCATTGATAATGAACTGCACGCCCATACAGACCAGCAGGAAGCCCATCAGGCGCGAAATTGCCTCAATGCCGCCTTTACCCACCAGCCGCATAATGGCACCGGAACTGCGCAGGCAAAGCCATAAAATCACGCTGATGGTGAAAAAGGTCAGCACCGGGGCAAGTCTGACAACCCACGGCGAAAACTGACTGCTGTCGTGAATGGTGGACGCGGTGCTGATAATCATCGCAATGGTGCCGGGTCCGGCGGTGCTCGGCATGGCCAGTGGCACGAAAGCAATATTCACCACCCGGTGTTCGCTCAGTTCATCCAGTTTGTGTTTTGCCTCTACGGAATGTCCGGCCTGCTGCTGAGGAAAAAGCATGCGAAAGCCAATAAAAGCCACGATCAGACCGCCCGCAATGCGCAGGCCGGGAATAGAAATGCCGAAGGTGTTCATCACCGCATTACCGGCGTAAAACGCCACGGTCATGATGATAAAGACGTAGAGTGAAGCCTGCTGTGCCTGGCGGTTGCGTTCGGCGTAGTTCATGTCGCCTGCCAGGCCTAAAAACAGTGCCACGGTGGTTAACGGATTTGCCAGTGGCAGCAACACCACCAGCCCCAGTCCAATTGCCTGAAAAAGTTCGAGCATGATTCTCTTCCTTGTTACATCGATCATTGCGCAAAGGGGGTATCATCATGCCTAATCTGCGTCAGCTTCTGAAGCAGATTACCGCCTGTTTTCGATTTTTTGCATTTGGGGCTTGTACAATGCGCAGCGTTATGAGTAAATGCCGCGTCGGTTTTGAAACAGACAAGTTATGCGAGCAGTTTTAGTAAAGCAGTTTTCAGTTTAAGCGTTATCTCTGATATCTCTTCTTCCTGACTTCCTTCTTAAGTGCCTCATAAGTCCGGCCTGTTGACAAACCCCATGCCCACTGTGGCTCAATAATTTAAGAAGGAAAGACAGATGTCTAACAAAATGACTGGTTTAGTAAAATGGTTCAACGCTGAAAAAGGTTTCGGCTTCATCTCCCCAACCGACGGCAGCAAAGACGTTTTCGTACACTTCTCTGCAATTCAGAACGGCGGCTTCAAAACGCTGGAAGAAGGTCAGAAAGTTGAATTCTCTATCGAAAACGGCCAGAAAGGCCCGGCAGCCGCTAACGTTATCGCGCTGTAAGACAGAGAATTCCTGCTGCTGACAGCAGAAAGCATCGATTGTGAACGGCCCCTCGCGGGCCGTTTTCATTTGTCCCGCTGACAGCGCTTTGTTCAAGGCCGCAATAATTTTCCTCATCCCCACCAGCTTATTTGCTAACCGCGCAACGCTTTTCCAGAATGAAAATCTGTCGGTCGGGCAGGAACCGCTGTTACGGCGGATAATCATTAACACCGTTCGGCTCACAACAGCTAAAAGTTTCAAACTTGTGACAACTATTCTGTTTTTCCTTCGCAGACCGCGTGCGCTTGTTACACTCTGAACTCGCACTTCTGCCATAAGGCCACATCCCCCGCAAGATGGAATCCTGGAAGGTTAACCTCATCTCCGTCTGGTTTGGCTGTCTGTTTACCGGGCTTGCCATCAGCCAGATTATCCCGTTTCTGCCGCTCTACGTTGAGCAACTGGGCGTGACCGACGCCAGCTCGCTGACGCTCTGGTCTGGTTTGATCTTCAGCGTAACCTTTCTGGTTTCCGCCATTGTCGCGCCGATGTGGGGAAGCCTTGCTGACCGCAAAGGGCGCAAGCTGATGCTGCTGCGTGCCTCGCTGGGGATGGGGATAGTGATCCTGCTTCAGGCTTTTGTCACCAACGTCTGGCAACTGCTGTTGCTGCGGGCGCTGATGGGGCTGACATCAGGCTATATCCCTAATGCGATGGCGCTGGTGGCGACCCAGGTCCCGCGTGAAAGAAGCGGCTGGGCGCTGAGTATGGTGACCACCGCGCAGATTTGTGGGGTGATCATGGGGCCGCTGATGGGCGGTTTTCTTGCCGACCTGGTGGGGCTGCGCACGGTTTTTCTGATTACCTCCGCGCTGCTGCTGACCAGTTTTCTGATTACGCTGCTGCTGATCAAAGAGAGCGGTTACCGCCAGGTGAAGAAAGAAGATAAGCTCAGCGGCAGCATGGTATTCCGTTCCCTGAGTCATCCGGGGCTGATGGTCAGCCTGTTTATCACCACGCTGGTTATTCAGCTGTGTAACGGCTCCGTCAGCCCGATCCTGACGCTGTTTGTGCGCCAGCTGGAGCCGGACGTGCAGAATATCGCCTTTATCAGCGGCGTGGTGGCGGCAATCCCCGG
This sequence comes from Erwinia papayae, assembly GCF_058241465.1. Taxonomy (NCBI): domain Bacteria; kingdom Pseudomonadati; phylum Pseudomonadota; class Gammaproteobacteria; order Enterobacterales; family Erwiniaceae; genus Erwinia; species Erwinia papayae. The sequence goes on along the minus strand of NZ_JBZCHT010000009.1, from coordinate 2,184,331 downwards.
CGTGTCTGCGCTGTTGTCCGCGCCACGGCTGGGCAAGCTGGGCGATCGGATTGGCGCCCAGCGCATTCTGTTCAGCGCACTTACGCTGACCATCCTGCTGTTTATCGCGATGTCCTGGGCAGGCAGTGCTTTTCAGCTTGGAGCATTACGCTTCTTACTGGGCTTTGCCGACGGCGCGATGATGCCGGCAGTGCAGACATTATTACTGCGCTACTCCAGCGATCGTATCACCGGGCGAATTTTTGGTTACAACCAGTCTTTTATGTATCTGGGCAACGTTGTCGGGCCACTGATTGGATCGGGCGTTTCGGCGGCAGGTGGCTTTCGCTGGGTGTTTACTGCCACTGCGTTAGTGGTGCTGATTAACACCCTGCAACTGATGCTGGTCTACCGCCGGGGAAAAGCGCCACCGGCGGGAAACAGTCCGCTCTGAAAGCGGTTCAGGTCGGCCGCTCAGCGAATACTCAGGGTGACAGCATAAGCGTAATGCGAGTCGGTCAGTAAGAACTCCGGGCTGACCGAGGGACTCCACGAATCATCGCCACCGACGCCCATATGATAGCCATCGACACTCAGCCAGCAGCCGTCTTCTTCCTTCAGCAGATGGCGGTGGCTGGTTTTTCGCAGCTGTTCCTGGCCGTATCGGTTGAGGGAAAAATGGAAATCGCCGCGCACGGTGAGCGTGCCGAAGGTGAGTTCTTTGGTGCCTCCCCGCAGGCCATTCTCGCCGGGGAAGACATACGGGGTATAGAGCGAGTCAAGCGGCAGTGACCAGCGGGAAAACTGTGCGGCGAGGCGACGATCCGGATAGTTCTCGTGGGGGCCCAGCCCCAGCCAGCTTACCGTCTCTGCGGCCTGCCGCAGCTGGCAGCATAATCCAATCCTTGCCGGAACAGGCAGGCCAGCCGCCACCGTCACGTCAGTCTGAATATTCATCTCGCCACGAGAATTAAAACGATACTGTTTACGGCTGAGGAAGCAAATTCTGCCGTCAGACTGCCATGCCTGGGTGGTTGTCAGCTGAACGCCGTCAGCCGTCTGGTCATAGCTGAACGCCAGCAGTTCACTCTTCAACTGGTAAAAGCCTGCCCGCTGCCAGCGCTCCACCCAGGCGTTGGGATCCACTCTGGTCACTTCGCTGATGCCAATATCGTTATCCACGGGTGCGCGGACGAATGCATCGCGCAGCGGCGTCAGCAGCTGCGGTTGATTTTCACTGCACCATTGCACCAGTTCACCGCTCTGGCGGCAGAAGTGCCAGCTTTGCTGCTGCCAGCTGACAATAATCTCCGTTTCGCTTTCACTCAGCAGCGGTTTCTGTCCACCCTCTGTGGCGACGGGGCGTTGCAGCAGGGCAGGCAGCCGCCACTGATCCCAGGCTACGCGATGTCCGGCTTCTGACCAGGCCGTTGCCTGAGGCTGGACTATCGCCACGCACAGCCATACCTCACCGTTCAGTTCAGGCAGAGCCCCTAACTCCAGGCTTAACCGACCTTCCGCAGCCAGTGTCAGCGGCTGACGACCTTCCGCTACGGCTCTGCCGTTTTGCTCAATTCGCCACTCAAGCTGTTCATTATCCGTGGCGCGGAAAAGATATTCACTGGCAATGGTAATACGCAGTGGTGCGCAGTTTTCCAGTGAAAACTGGAAAAACTGTTGCGCCCGTTGCGCTTCGAACAGGGAAGGGTGAGGTGTACGATCGGCAAACACCAGTCCGTTCATACAAAACTGACGATCGTTAGGTTTATCGCCAAAATCACCACCGTATGCCTGCCACGGCTGGCCGTGTTGATCATAGCGGGTCAGGCTTTGATCGACCCAGTCCCAGACAAAACCACCCTGTAAACGGGGAAACTCACGGAAGGCCTGCCAGTATTTTGCGAAGCCGCCAAAGCTGTTACCCATCGCATGAGCATATTCACACAAAATTAACGGGCGGGTCTCTTCGGGCAGGCTGATCCATTTTTTGATCGCCCATTTCGGCACGGCGGGAAACGGCTGATCCTGATCAACTCTGGCATACATCGGACAAATAATATCGGTGGCGGCAGTATCGGCCCCGCCCCCTTCATACTGCACCGGGCGGGTGGCATCGTTACTTTTTATCCAGCGGTACAGGGCGTCATGGCTGCTGCCGTGGCCCGATTCATTGCCCAGCGACCAGATAATGATGCAGGCATGGTTACGATCCCGCTGCACCATGCGAGTCACCCGCTCGCTGAAGGCGTTAAACCAGAGCGGATCGTCTGACAGTTGGTTCATGGGTTGCATGCCGTGGGTTTCAATATTGGCTTCGTCCACCACATACAAACCGTAGCGGTCACACAGGCGATACCACAAGGGATGGTTGGGATAATGTGAGCAGCGCACCGCGTTGAAATTGTGCTGCTTCATCAGCTTAATATCGCGGATCATGGTGGCTTCATCCATCACCTGGCCATTTTCCGGATGATGTTCGTGGCGATTGGTGCCACGAATAAGTAAGGGTTTGCCATTCAGCTTCAGCAATCCCTGGTGAATTTCGACCTTACGAAACCCGACATCGAAGGCTTCGGTTTCCATCTCTTTTCCCCGTTCATCGAACAGCGTGATGGTTGCACGATACAGCTGGGGCGTTTCGGCACTCCATAGTTCTGGCTGTGCCACTGTCAGGATGAGGCGGGTGCGATCGCGGTAATGACCCCGCTCGTCAATAATCTGGCTGCTGAGCGGCTGACGCAGTCGGGCAATACAGGATTGTTGCTGCCACAGGGCGACTTCAACCTGACAGGCTTCGGCCAGTGGCTGTGAACAGACGGCCAGCACCTGAAGACGTGCGGTGTGATATTCGGCGCTGAGGTGTGTTTCAATCTGCACATCGCGCAGATGCAACACGGGTTTATGTAACAGGCTGACATCGCGGAAGATACCGCTCATCCGCCACATATCCTGATCTTCCAGATAACTGCCATCGCTCCAGCGCAAGACCAGCACGGCAAGGCGGTTTTGTCCTGAATATAGCACCGGCGTCAGATCAAATTCAGCCGGTAAACGGCTGTCCTGGGAGTAGCCAATAAACTGCCCGTTACACCACAGATAAAAAGCCGAGCTGACGCCGTCAAAAATAATGCGGGTCTGCTGCTGTGGTTTTTCATCGTGCATGAATGTGAGCGAATAACATCCGGTGGGATTCATTTCCGGTACGCGCGGAGGATCGACCGGAATCGGGTACTGGACATTGGTGTATATGGGCGCATCGAAGCCGGCCAGCTGCCAGTTGGATGGCACAGTGAGCAAAGATGTGTCAGGCAGATCCTCCTCAAGCCAGCCCTGAGGCACCGCTTCGGGCTGCGGGAAATAACTGAACTTCCATTCACCATTCAGTAACTGACGGCTGTCGCTGCCGGGGATTTCATCACGGGCATCCACTGCACGACGATAGCTGTTAAAAGGGGGATGAGCAGGCAGGCGATTAATCTGTGTCACGCCGGGGTTTTCCCAGTCACGACGACTTAACTGCTGTTGCAGGCTCAGAACAGGGGAAACAGAAGTTCTCATCTACGGTATCTCTGAAATGTTATCCGTTCACATTGACCTGAAATGCCATGGCTGTAAAGCAGATTGCACTGTTCTTCGAGGGGGGAACGTTGCCGATCCGGAAGGGAAAACGACCGGATAATCAGAGGATTTTTACTGGTTTGTGTTATAGAATCGTTAAGTGTGGTTACCCACGGTAAAAACGGACCTGATAAGGAGTTTTCTGCATTGTCAGCCTGTGCAGAGGGCACTTACTATCAGCGCCAACGCTACCATGAGGAGATAACGATGAAGCGGATCATAAAAGTTGTAAGTGTTGTTGCGCTGGTAACCGCTCTGAGTGGTTGCCTGTTCCCACCACCGGGCGGTGGCGGTGGCGGTGGCGGTGGCGGCGGTGGCGGCGGTGGCGGTGGACCTCGCGGTGGTTTCAGTCAGGGACCGGGTTTCTGAGTAAATACGGCCGGGGGAGTTCCCCGGCCGTATTTGTTTCAATCCATCATTGAAAAAGAAGTGGTACTAAATCGTTGTACTGGCTGACAAAAGCGCATTGGTTATAAAAGCGTCAGATCGATAATGAAAATATAAATTGCAGTTTTGTTTTATTTTGGTAGATGAGGTGTTAACGTCTGGCTTTATCTTCCCGAGAAGTTCGCATGAAAAACCTTATCGCAGAACTTTTGATCAGGCTGGCGCAAAAAGAAGTTGAGTCGAAAGAGCTGATGGTGCAGGTGGAAGCACTGGAAGTCGTCGTGACCGCGCTGCTGCGCAAACTTGATGGCGAACAGCTACAACAGATTACCGACAGCATCAGTTCAGCGATGGCAACCGCCGCTGAGGCCTGCCCCTGGAATGCTGCTGACTCCTCACAGCTTAACGCTTACATCCAACGTCTGCTGGTCTATCCCCGTTCCTGATATACCCTTCTGAGGATACAGGCACAGTTTTAATATTGTGCAGACATTACCTGCCTGCACGGCGGCGTTATTGAAGTAATGGCTTTTCCTGATGGATAATCAGAATAAAAATTTGTAACTGAACGCGCCGAATAAAATTGCAGTTGTCAGAATCTGAAAAATTTTTTTATATTCAAAGAAGCTGTCAGTAGTGAAATACTTCAATACGGAAAGTATAAAAATGATTCCTGATGAACTGAGTAATGCCTTTTTTGATTTATTCATCACCACCAACACGATATTCCATATGTAAACGCTGCCATACTTGCACCTGAAGCGACCCGAGTTTTTACATGCGTTAATGTAGCCCATGTAAGGGCCACATTAAGAATGATGGTAAAAGCAGGCCAAAAAAAGCAAATAACAGATAACATGCCGCAGCAGCAAACCACAGGAAAGAATAAACTTTCATCCATGTGCTTATTGTGATGCTTTTGTCATCAAAAAAAGCATATCCAGGATCCTGATTGGGCAGGAAGCTTATTTTTTTTCCGTGACTAAGTTTTATGAAGAAGCGTAAAACTGAGAACACACCGAAAAATCCAGTCATGTAATAAAACACGCAGGGGCCTGGTAAATTGTATTTTTCTCTGTAGGAAGAGACTAGTTTGTAATAATCTTGTCTTTTAAATAAATATATTACGAGCGACAGAATTATAAGGCAGCAGCCCAGCCAACCAAAAAACAATGACGTACCAGCTAATAATTTGTTAGTTATCATAGTATTTTACAACTTTATTAACTATAGCTTCCGTACCTGAGCTGCCAGCCCACCTGCGACCAATCCTACAATTGCGCATGCAACTCCACCAATACCCACTGTCGCTATTCCAATAGCTGCACACTACCCGCTGCAGCTCCCAGCATTCCACCACCCGTGGTGAGGGCAAACTTTGAATAGTCTTTCACAGCTATTTTCCGCATTCACCCTCACGCCCTTTCGTGCAGGCTTCAACCACATCATTCGTCACCCCGGCGAAGCCGAATCCAATCCCAATGAAACCACCCATCTTAAGAAACCGCGCCGCTCTGGCCGCATTACCCACGTAGTAAGAATAACCGGGAATGCCACCCAGCCCGGCCGTTGACCACTCATGCACAATCGATTTACTGGAAAGGTTTAACGCCCGCTTCAGATTCTCATACTGCCGGAATTTAACCATATAGCGCGCAAGGGATTTTAACAACGGTTTATTGACCCGCTCTTTTAGCTGACTGAGGAACTGATTACGCTCGACGAAAAACTGCTGGCCGATCAGTGTGCCCTGCGTACGGAACTGGTTCTGGTAGCTGACCTCAATTTTTTCAGGGTCTGCTCAATGGCCCTGAAATAGCGTTCTCCGACATCGCCCGCGGTGCTGAAAATCTTGTCTCCGGCACCGGTCAGCGCGGCAATCAGCCCGTAATGTCGGTGCATAAAACTGGCGTCGTCACTATTAACGCCGATAAATGCGGTATTGGTTTTATTCTTAGCCTGTCTCAGCGTGTTAAGCATATGCATTGTCAGCCGGGGGGGGGGGGGGAACTGGCAGACCACAAAAGCGCTGATTGTTTTCTGGTGTGGTGGTGATTGACTGAAATTTACCGGGCCTGCCCTGACCCATTCCGCCGGTTAATCTGCCTGGCCAGCCGATCTTTTACCGGTAAATTTCAGTCCGGATGGAAGCTTATCCTTTGCTCATTGTTTCGGATTTACTCATACACTGCTGCATTGCCTGCATAACCGCTGCGCGAAATCCTTTCTCTTCCAACACCTTTACCGCTTCGATGGTGGTTCCGCCGGGGGAGCAGACCATGTCCTTCAGTTCGCCGGGATGTTTTCCGGTTTCCAGCACCATCTGCGCTGAACCTTTTACTGCCTGCGCGGCAAACTGGTAAGCCTGAGCGCGTGGCATACCGCCCAGTACTGCCGCATCGGCCATCGCTTCAATAAACATAAACACATAGGCCGGAGCGGAACCGCTTACGCCAACCACCGCATGGATAAGGTATTCCGGTAACAGCGCGGCCTTACCAAAGCCGTTAAAGATAGCGACGATTTCATCTGCTTCTTCTTTGGTGACCAGCACGTTTGGCGTCACCGAGGTCATGCCTTCATTAACCAGTGCCGGGGTGTTTGGCATCACCCGAACTATTTTTCGATCATGACCCAGTACGCTGGCGAGGGCGTCCAGCGTTATCCCGGCGGCAATAGAAACCACTACCGTATCCTTATTCAGGCTGCCGGAAATATCTTTCAGCACGTTCAGCATGACCGCCGGTTTAACCGCGCCAAAGAGAATATCAGCGACCTTAGCCACTTCTTCCACGTCTGAAGCAGGGGTAATACCGTATTGCTGGTGCATCGCCTGATTCGTCTCGGGTTTATGGTCGTACACCCAGATGTTTTCTGCTTTGATCTGACCGGCCGACACCAGTCCCCCGATAATCGCTTTCGACATGTTGCCGCAGCCAATAAAGCCAATTTTTTTATCCATTGTCATGTTCTCTGTTGCCTGTAGTGTTTATCGGCTATTAGCTTAACCTGAAAAGTTTATGCCTGCCCGACCGAATGGTTGCTTACTATCACCTTTAATTTAGCCGGGTCTTTTATCCTCAGGCCGCCTTATTGTCCAGCAAACAGCAAACAGCAAACAGCAACCGGTGTGGAATATTGTCGCTGATATTCCACGTCGGTTGCTGTTAACATAGCCGCTGATTTATCTGCCTGTCACCGCGATATTTCAGGCGGACAAACAGAAATCCGTCGGTAACATCCCGGTGCCTGTTTTCAGGGCCATTTTTAGTAACATAACAGGAAACAATATGCCGATATGGGTGGATGCCGATGCGTGTCCAAAAGTCATCAAAGAGGTGCTGTATCGGGCTGCTGACCGTGAAGAGATCATGGTGACGCTGGTGGCAAACCAGCCGCTCAGCGTACCACCGTCGGCCAGGCGCTGGCTTCTGCACTGGGCTATGCCTTCAGTGACACCGATGGTCATCTTCAACACATCACCGGGAAAACTGTGGCAGAGATCGTGGCGGTAGAAGGATGGGAGGGGTTTCGTCTGCGTGAGTCACACGCCTTACAGGCGGTGACCGTTCCGGCCACGGTGGTGGCTACCGGCGGCGGCATGGTGCTGGCGGCCTGCAACCGGCAGTTTATGCGTGAGCATGGTCAGGTCATCTACCTGAGTGCTGAAGCCGGGGTACTGGCGGCGCGTTTACAGGCCTATCCTCAGCAGGATCAGCGTCCCACACTGACCGGTCGGCCAATTGCTGATGAAATGGTTGAGGTGCTGGCGGCGCGTGATGCGTTATATCAGGAGGCGTCGCATTATGTCATTAATGCGATGCAGCATCCGGATAAGGTGGTGGACGACATTATTACCCTGCTGGCGCTGGCCAGGGCCAGCTGAGTCGTGACCTGAAAAATGTATTACCGGCTGGCAGGATTACCACGAATTATTCCGCTCTTCTGGGAAATTTTAACCATTGTCTATACTGAAGGCACGGCACTCTCCGGCACAGGGTTGCCGGTACGGTGAAAATTTCTTAACTGAGAGAATTAATTATGCCAGGCAAACCCCCTTATCCTCGCACGGCCCACATCAAACAGGTGGAAAAAGGCACCCCAGGCAAGACGGTCACCTGGTATGAGCTGCGTGCGGACCACCCAAAGCCCGACACGCTTATCAGCGAGCACCAAACGGAACAGGAAGCGATTGACGCCAAATCGCGCTACGAAGACCAGGGAAAAGAGTAAGTCTCACCGGCATGGACGCCGTTAATCCCCCTTCTGATGCTTTTTCCCGCGTACGGTCATCCGACCGCCTCCAGCCGATGAATAGAGCTTGACCGAAAGCTTTCGCGATCTTATTTTCACCTTACTATACCAATATAAAATCAACTGCAACGCCATCTCAGACACAACTGGACAGACCATTGGCTCATTTTCTGAATAATCCTCCTTCACCCGCTCAATCCACGCTCCCGCCGGAAGCCGATGCTACGCTTAACATGCCTGTTGCGCCCTTTGGTGCGACCGGTGAAACACCTGGTAGTGATCAGGCGATAGCGAATTTTGCGGGAAGTAATTCAATGAAACACACACTGGCTACCGTGACGCTGGGTATCGCTCCTCAGGGGGATCTGCATCCTCTGCTGCTGGAACATTTGCCGGAAGAACAGATTGCGCATTTTGGTCTGCTGAATGGCCTGTCATCTGCTGAAATTGAGCAGCGATATGCCCCCGTAAGCGGTGAAAAAGTGACCATGACGCACACTGAAGATGGCTCATTTGTCATCCTCTCTGCTGATAAGGTCAGTCATGCCTTACAGGAGCTGGTTAAAACGCTGGAACACCGGGGTTTCTCAACCATTCTGATTTTGTGTGCGGGCGAATACAAAAATCTTGTTGCTGACCGTGCGGTGCTGATCGAACCCTACCGGATTTTACCGCCGTTGGTGAATGCCATTACCGGCGATAATCAGGTGGGCATTATGGTTGCGCGGGAAGAGTACATCGGCGAGCAGCGTTACAAATGGCGTAGCCTGACGATGAAACCGCACTTTGCCGTCGCCAGCCCGTGGGAAACCAGTGAAGACCAGCTTATTGATGCTGCCCTGAAGTTGCAGGAACAGGGTGCCGACGTGGTGGTGCTGGATTGCCTTGGCTATCACCAGCGACATCGGGATTTTTTACAAAAACTGCTGGGTATTCCGGTGGTGCTTTCAAATATGCTGATTGCCCGACTGGCAGCGGATCTGCTGGTGTAAAGCTGAGATTGCCGTTACCTTGAGTGGCGGTAATGTTAGCTCCGCGTCGCCTGACCGCCGCAATTGCCCACCAGCGGTGGAGATGCCCGCAAGGCTGGCGGCAGAAACGTTGTACGGACCCTGCTTTGCACAGGCTGTTTACTTTTTATCTCTGATTCTAAGGATATTGTTATGCTCAACGTCAGTGAATATTTCGACGGAAAAGTGAAATCAATTGGTTTCGACAGTGCCAGTACCGGGCGCGCCAGCGTTGGGGTTATGGCCGAGGGGGAGTACACATTTGGCACCGGGCAGCCGGAAGAGATGACCGTGGTCAGCGGCTCGTTGAAAGTGTTGTTACCGGGCGAGACAGAGTGGAAACATTACGCGCCGGGCGAGGTATTTAACGTGCCGGGCCACAGCGAATTTCATCTTCAGGTTGCTGAGCCATCAGCTTATCTGTGCCGTTACCTGAAAGACTAGCCTGATATCAGGCCGGGTGACCGGCCTGCCAGTGTCGTCAGCGCTGCGCTTCTCCGCCCAGTGCTTCCACGGTATTCGCGATCAGTGCAGCCAGTTCGCTGGTCATCAGAATAAAGTCGGCGTCAAAGCGAGCGGCGACGTCTTCCCGGTCAATGTCATCATTCTGTTCACGCAATGTGTCGGCAAATTTCAGACGCTTAAGCGATCCATCATCAGACAGCACCATCTGCACCCGTTCCTGCCAGTCCAGCGCCAGTTTAGTCACCAGCTTGCCTGCCTCAATATGAATGGCTATTTCATCACAGACCAGATCCTGTTTCTTACAGCGAATGACGCCGCCGTCTTCCAGCAGCGCTTTCAGTTCGGCTTCGTCCATCAGCGCAAAACCGGCTGGTGTGTCACCTGAACGCACCCATTCGGTCATGGTCAGTTCGATGGGGCTTTCCAGCGTCAATGGGACTACCGGCAGCGACCCCAGACTTTTACGCAGCAGCGCCAGCGTATCCTCGGCTTTCTTCGCGCTGGCGCAGTCAACCATAATCAGGTTATTCGCCGTGTCGATCCACAGAAAGGTCTGGCTGAAGCGGCTGAACGCGCGGGGTAACAGGCTGTGTAACACTTCATCTTTCAGCGAATCTTTTTCGGTTTTTTTCAGCTTGCGCTGCTGCTTGGCTTCCAGCTTGCTGATTTTTGCCTCCAGCGCCTGCTTGATGACCGGCGACGGCAGGATTTTTTCTTCTTTGCGGGCACAAATCAGGATCTGGCCGTTATTAACATGGGTCAGCGCATCACCACGTGGTCCCATCGGAGACACCCAGCCGGTCTTCGCCATGTCCTGGCTGCCGCAGGGGGTAAAGGTGAATGCTTCAAGTTGTTTTTCCATCTCGTCCACCGCCAGCGGAAGCTCGCGGTTAAGACGATATACCATCAAATTTTTGAACCACAGCATGGTGCTTTCCTTCTCCGACGCCTGAGTCATGCAAAATCAAAGTCAGCGCGCATGATAGCGAATCGGCAGCGGGGTTTCATTGCCTTTCCGCCTGCGGCCTTCTAAGGTAGCAGGCACAGAAAAAAATAATGAGGTATTACAAGTGCGTATTGGCATCGATTTAGGCGGCACCAAAACAGAAGTGATTGCGCTGGCAAACGATGGCGAGACGCTGTTCCGCCATCGTATCGCCACGCCGCGTGATGATTATCAGCAGACGCTGGAAGCCATTGTCGGACTGGTCCAGCTGGCAGAGGAGAAGACCGGTGAGCGGGGCAGCGTTGGCGTCGGTATTCCCGGTACGCTGTCGCCCGTTACCCGGCTGGTGAAGAACGCCAATTCAACCTGGCTTAACGGCCAGCCGCTGGATAAAGACCTGCACAGATTGCTGGGCAGGGAGGTGCGCATCGCCAATGATGCTAACTGCCTGGCGGTGTCGGAGGCGGTGGATGGTGCAGCGGCAGGCAAATCGGTGGTGTTTGCGGTGATAATTGGCACCGGCTGCGGTGCGGGAGTGGCGCTCAACGGCCAGTCTCATGCCGGAGGAAACGGCAATGCAGGGGAGTGGGGCCACAACGCCTTACCCTGGATGGATGAAGATGAACTGCGTTATCGCGAGGAAGTTCCCTGCTATTGCGGTAAGTCTGGCTGCACTGAAACCTTTATTTCCGGCACCGGTTTTGCCACCGACTATCGTCGGCTGAGTGGAGTTAGCCTGTCAGGCGCAGAGATTGTTCAACGGATGCAGCAGCAGGATCCGCTGGCCGAACTGGCGATGAGCCGCTATGAACTGCGGCTGGCGAAATCGCTGGCGCAGATTGTTAATATACTCGACCCTGAAGTGATTGTGCTGGGAGGCGGCATGAGCAATGTGGAAAGGCTTTACCACACCGTGCCGACGCTGATGAACAAATGGGTATTTGGCGGCGAATGCCAGACGCCGCTGCGCAGGGCGGTGCATGGTGATTCCAGTGGCGTGCGCGGGGCAGCCTGGCTGTGGCCTCAGTAAGGCCGCCCCGCATCGTTTTAGTCGTTACCCCACAGCATGGCATCGCGTGGCGCGCTGTCGCGCTGGTTTTTGGTCATCAGAAAGTAGATGTAACCGACGGCCATAAAGGCGACAAACAGCCCGCCAATCACCGGGTTAAACCACAGCATGGCAATCAGGCAAATGAAGGCCAGCACCAGCGCAATGCCCGGTACAATCGGGTAGCCTGGTGCAAGGAAGGTGCGCTCCAGCTCAGGCGCGGTGCGACGCAGGCGAAACAGGCTGAGCATACTCATCAGATACATGACAATGGCGCCGAACACCGCCATGGTAATCATCGCGGCCGTCAGCGTCATACCCTGAAGGTTTATCCAGCTGTCACTGAAAATAGCCGCAATGCCAATCAGCCCACCGGCAATGATTGCCCGGTGTGGCGTCTGGAAACGGGACAGTTTTGCCAGCCCCGCAGGCAGGTAACCGGCGCGGGACAGGGCAAAAAACTGGCGCGAATAGCCAAGGATAATGCCGTGAAAGCTGGCAATCAGGCCGAACAGGCCAATCCACACCAGCATGTGCATCCAGTTAGAGTGCTCACCGACGATCATTTTCATCGCCTGCGGCAGTGGGTCGTTAATATCCGACAGTTTGCGCCAGTCGCCTGCGCCACCGGCCATCAGCATTACGCCAATCGCCAGTACCACCAGCGTCAGAATGCCACTGATATAGGCTTTGGGAATGGTACGTTTGGGATCTTTTGCCTCTTCCGCCGCCATTGCTGCGCCTTCGATAGCGAGAAAGAACCAGATGGCGAAAGGGATGGCGGCGAAGATGCCGGAAACCGCAGGCAGCGAGAAGTGCTCGCTGCCTGACCAGCCGTTGGCGGCAAAATTAGCCAGGCTGAAGCCCGGTGCCACCACGCCCATAAATACCAGCAGTTCCACCACCGCCAGCACGGTGACCACCAGTTCAAACATTGCCGCCAGCTTCACGCCCAGAATATTCAGCGCCATAAAAACAATATATGCCCCGACCGCGGCATATTTAGGATTCAACTGCGGATACTGAACGTTGAGATAGGCACCAATCGCCATGGCGATAGCCGGTGGCGCAAAAACAAACTCAATCAGCGTCGCCATGCCGGCGATCAGGCCGCCGGTTTCGCCAAAGGCACGGCGGCTGTAGGCAAACGGACCACCGGCATGGGGGATGGCGGTAGTCAGTTCTGTAAAGCTGAAAATAAAGCAGGTGTACATCGTGGCGATAAGCGCGGTGGTGACCAGAAAGCCCAGCGTGCCTGCCACACCCCAGCCATAGCTCCAGCCGAAATACTCGCCGGAAATCACCAGGCCTACCGCAATACCCCACAAATGGATCGTGCCCAGGGTGGGCTTTAGCTTGCTCGTCATACCGATATCCCCGTCTTCAGTTTTATTGTCTGTCGATAATGCAACCGGTGTCGGGGGGAAACTTGACGGCGGGATAATGATTTTTGTGCTCTGCTGTCAACTTTCTGGCAGGAAAAGTGGCCGGTCAACCTGATGTCAAAACCGGGTGTTCTGCGGTCAGGCAGGTCAGCGTCTGCAACGCCATGCTGGTGGCACATCATGCGAAAACCGACGGAGCCAGACTATGACTGCCAGGCAATATGATTCTCTCGATAATGCCGCCCTGCTGAAACTTGCCCAGCAGGCGCTCGCTCGTTACCCGTTTGCCCGTCAGGGTAAGCTCAGCCTGCTTTGCCGTTCTGAAAATGCCACTTTTTTGCTGGAAGCGGGCGGTAAACGCTATGCGCTACGTCTGCACCGCGAGAACTATCATCAGCGTGCAGACATTGAAAGTGAGCTGCACTGGCTGGATGCGTTGCGTGAAACCGGCATCGTGGTGCCGCAGGCGGTTGCCGATATGGACGGTGAAACGGTACAGAGCCTGGCGCTGGACGATGGCAGCGTGCGTCATGTGGTGCTGTTTGACTGGATCGACGGTGAGATGCCGACCACCGAGGTGGATCCCCGCGCTTTTCAGCAGCTGGGACATATCACTGCCCGCCTGCACCAGCACAGTAGGCAGTGGCAAAAACCGGCAGGATTTCAGCGCATTATCTGGGATCACCACACGGTGGTCAGCCCGCAGAGCCACTGGGGCGACTGGCGTGATGCGCCCAACCTGCGGCTGGCGGACAGGCCGGTAGTGGAAGAGGTGATCGCCCGTGTTGACGGAGAACTGCAACAGTTTGGCAAAGATGCTTCCCGCTACGGGTTGATCCACGCCGATCTGCGTCTGACCAATCTGCTGTTACATAAAGGTGAGACGCGGGTGATCGACTTTGACGACTGCGGAATGGGCTGGTATTTGCACGATCTTGCAGCAGCGATCAGTTTTGTGGAGCACCATCCTCGTGCAGCCGACTGGGTGGATAACTGGATTAAAGGCTATGAACAGGTGGCGCATATCAGCGACGCAGAGATGGCGCTGGTGCCAACGCTGCTGATCCAGCGTCGTATTCAACTGCTGGCCTGGGTCGGCTCCCACGCGCAAACCGAGATGGCCATCAGCTTGGGGCCGCAGTGGGCCGACCACTCGGTGCGCCTGTGTCGACGTTACCTGGAGAGTGCTGAACTGCCGGTCGGTGCCTGATCTGGTATGAAAATTGCTCCTGCTATGGGATATCTCTGTAGTGGGGGCGAAAATGATGGAAACCGGTGTAATCAAACAGCCTGAAATGGCAACGGCGCTGAACGCCAGTTTTGCCTGCAATCGTGGCGTACTGGCCGCCGCCGCCAGCGGGCTGGGTGAATTTATCATGGATAAAGGCGGCGATGTTGACCGTATTTTTGGCGTCAGCGGCATCGACCCGGAGCAGCTTGCCAGCCCGACGCTGAGTCTGGGGTTGGTCAACTACTGCCGCGTAATGGAAGAAGCGGCGCGTCATTCAGGTTTTGATAACTTCGGTTTGCACTACGGCAGGCAGTTTAAACCACAGTCATTAGGTCTGATTGGCTATGTCGGCCTCTGTTCCGCCACGCTGGAGCAGGCCCTGCACAATGTGGTCAATGCCTTTCCGTGGCATCAGCACGATACCCTGACCCGGCTGGTGGATAAAGGCGACTGCTGGCGGCTGGATTATCAGGTGCGCCACGGTGCGATTCTCTGCCGCCGTCAGGATGCGGAACTGACGCTGGGCATGTTTATGAATCTTGTCCGTCACGTGGCCGGAAAAAACTGGGCACCGCGTGAGGTGCATTTTGAACATCCCCGTCCGGCCCAGTGGCATGAGCACTGTAAAGTATTTGATGCGCCGGTTTATTTTGACCAGCCCTTTAATTCGATGTTGATCGCCAAACGCGATCTGGCGCGAACCATGCCGGACAGCGATCCGATGCTGCTGATGGTGATGCAGGATGCCATTCGCCGTCTGAACAGCGCCGCGCCGCAGCAAAATATCGTCGATCAAGCCCGCGCTCAGGTTCATCTGCTATTGTTAAAAGGGGAACCGGTGCTGGAAGAGGTGGCAGACAAGATGGGGCTGTCCAGCTGGTCTTTGCAGCGTCGCCTGCGTGATGAGGGCCTCAGTTTTACCGCACTGGTGGACAAGGTTCGCTGTGAAATGGCCACCCACTATCTGCAACAGAAACAGATCCCCATCTCGGAAATGGCGCTGCTGTTAGGGTATTCCGAAGTCAGCGCCTTCTCCCGCGCCTTCCGACGCTGGTTTGGTATCAGTCCGCGCCAGTGGCGGCAGGATGAGATGGCGGGCCAGCGCCTCAGCGCGGGGTAAAATCAATCACCATTTGCGGCGGAAAGCCCGCAGGCGGCGGAGGCAGGTTTTCTGCGCTGCCGATCACGCTCCAGCTTTTAAGGCAGAGAATTTCATCGCCCTGCGTGCTGAGCACGGCATAACGCCCGTTATGCCAGCCAACCGTCACCGCACAGCGGCGGCCTTTATAACGTTCTGCATCATAAAAATTGTGCTGAAAGCCATACTGCATTTGTGTGTAGTACAGACACTGCTGATGCGTCAGTCCGTCCTGCTTTTTGCTGCACTGCCGTTCGGCCACGGCCTGCATCTGCTGGCGGGTGGGCGGTGGCTGTTTCTCACGGCCTGTCTGCGTTGCCGACTGGCATCCTGCCAGCAGCAGCATCCCCGGCAGCAGACAGCCTGCGATGATTTTTTTTCCTGACGCCATTATTCCCCTCGAAGTGATAAAAACGGACAGCCTGTGATGATAGCGCAATGGGTTGATGCTGCCTTACTCCAATACTCTGTAAAGGTCCCTGCTGAAAATCCGCATCGCCAGACTTGACGAGCTGCCGATAAAAGAGGTGAGGTAAGGATCCCATTTCACTTAACGCAGGATGCATTAATTATGGTTAAGAAAATTCTGATGCTGGTTGGCGATTACGCCGAAGATTATGAAGTGATGGTGCCTTTCCAGGCGCTGCAAATGCTGGGACATCAGGTGGATGCCGTCTGTCCTGACAAAGTTAAAGGTGACTTTATTCAGACCGCGATACACGATTTCGATGGCGCGCAAACCTACAGTGAAAAGCCCGGACACCGTTTTGTGCTCAACGCTGATTTCGCCGCCGCGCGCGTCGAAGATTATGATGCGTTGCTGGTTCCGGGAGGTCGTGCGCCGGAATACCTTCGACTGAATGAGCAGGTGATTAAACTGGTGCAGGATTTTGATGCGGCGGGCAAACCCATTGCGGCGGTGTGCCACGGTCCACAACTGCTGGCGGCAGCAGGGATATTGCGGGTCGCACCTGTAGCGCTTACCCGGCCTGCGCCCCCGAAATCCGTCTCAGCGGCGGCCATTTTGCAGAGATCGGCATCGATCAGGCGCACGTCGATGGCAATCTGGTGACCGCCCCGGCCTGGCCTGCGCATCCGCAATGGCTGGCGAAATTTAATGCGCTGCTGATGAAGTAATTCCTTGCTGACGGCATCACACTCTGTCACGGCCCTGCGAGGCCGTTTCAGGGTTTTGGTAACGCGTCCGGGCAGGTCCGGCCCGACACCGTTATCGCCAGCGGGTGTTTCCGGCCCCCGATTACCCGGTGCTGCGGGGGGTATATTGTCAGCGCGGGGGGCTGAAGGCTGACAGTCTGCGCTGATGCCACCTGCTCAGGCCATCGGTGTTTCCAGCTTGCTGTAACCCAGTCCGTTGATTTTTTTTACCTTAATCTGCACCGGAATACGTTCTTTCATCGCTTCGACGTGGCTGATCACCCCGATGGTTTTTCCACTGGCGTTCAGTGCGTCCAGCGCATCCAGCGCGCTGTCGAGGGTTTCAGCGTCAAGCGTGCCAAAACCTTCGTCGAGAAACAGCGATTCGATGCGGGTCTTGTGGCTGACCAGATCGGAAAGCGCCAGCGCCAGCGCCAGGCTCACCAGGAAGCTCTCGCCGCCCGACAGCGTGCGGGTGTCGCGCAGCGTATCTGCCTGCCAGGTATCCATCACCTGCAACTCCAGCACCTCCTCTGATTTGCGCTGGAGCAGATAGCGGCCGTGCAGGCGGTGCAGCTGGTTATTAGCCAGCCACACCAGATTATCCAGCGTCAGCCCCTGAGCAAATTTGCGGAACTTATCGCCTTCTTTCGAGCCGATCAACGCATTGAGATAGCTCCAGTCCTCCACATGTTGCTCCCCTGCGGCAATCTGCGTCAGCAGGGCCTGCTGCTGTTCACGCAGCTGGGCGTCGCTTTGCAACTGCTGGCGAATTTCTCCCTGCTGGCGGGCATTCTCCCGCAGTTGTTCCGCCAGCATCCTGACCCTTTCAATCAGGGTTTCCGCACTCTCCGGCATCTCTTCCGGCCGCTGTTGCTGCTGTGCACTGAGGGTTTTCTGCGCCTGCTCCAGCAACGTGGCGGCCTGCTGACGGCGGCTGTCGTGCTGCTTCTGTAGCGTTTTTAACTGGCTGGCCTGCGCGTCATCCAGCAGGGCGGAGACAAACCCGGCTTCATCGGCAAAATCACTGGCGGCAAGCGCATGGCTGAAGGTCTGCCGCGTCCCTTCCAGCCGCAGCGTCAGCGCCGCTGACTGTTCGGACAGTGAGTTAAGCTCACCGGCCAGCGTACTCAGCCCATCCTGCTGCTGTTGCCACTGCTGTTGCAGCGCGTCACTCGCCTCTGCGTACTGTTGCGACAGCTCGCGCAGCTGCTGCTGTACGCGGGAGGTGCTCTGCTCGCCAAACAGTGCCTGCCGTTGCTGGCGCTGTTCACTTAGCTCGCGTTGCTCAGCGGCGAGGCGCTTCTCCAGGCCCGCAAGACGTTGCTGCTCGTCAGCGATGTGTGCATTCAGCGCCTGCTGCTGAGAATCGAGCGCGGTCAGTTGGTTAGTCAGGTCAGTCAGTGCCCGCTCCGCCTGCTGCCACTGTTGCCACTCGGCCTGACGGCGGGTAAGCCAGCTGGCGTGCTCTTCCGCTTCCGGTAGCATCAGCGCGTGTTCGGCCAGGGTGCTTTGCAACTGGTGGCGCTGTTGTTGCACCGCCTCAGTGTGCTCTGTCAGCTGTCGCTGCATATCGTCCAGCCCCTGACTGAGCGTCAGTCGCTGCTGCTCCGCCAGCTGCTGCTGCTGTTGAAGGTCGTTCAGCTCATGCTGGCGCTGATTGAGCCGATCTTTCTGCTGCTGAAGCTGGCGGGCGCTCTGTTGCCATTGCAGCAACCCGGCCTGCGCCTGGTTTTCCTGTTGTTCCTGGGCCGTCAGCCAGTCAGCCACCTGTTGCTGGTCTTCCGGCGGGAAATCCAGCGCCAGCGCGGTTATCGCGCTCTGCCACTGTTCGCGCAGGGCCGTCGCCTGCCGACTGCTTTCGCTCTCCTCCTGCTGCAACTTTTCCCGCTGGCTTTGCAGATTCTTCAGCTGTTCACGCTTAGCGGTCCCTTGATCTTTCAGTTTGTCCACCTCTGCTCTTAGTTGCAGCAGGCGCTGCACGGTTTCTGAGGGCGTGACTGACTGATATTCGCTGACGGCCGGATGCTGGCTGGATCCACACAGCGGGCAGGGCTGCCCCGGTTCCAGCAGGGCACGATGCTGTTCGAGATCGGCAATGCGCTGCTCCAGCTGGAGGCGTTTTTCCACATCCTGCTGATGCTGGTATTTCTCTTTCCAGTCGCTGCGCAGCGTAATTAACTGCTGCTCCGCCTGCTGGATTTGCTGCCCGATCTCCTGCTTGCTGGTAAGTACCCGCTGACTGAGTTGCATAAGCTGTTGCCACTGGGGCAGCAGCAGCGCCAGCGCCTGCCGCAGTGGTCGCTGCTGGCTGAAGTGGCTGACCCGGGCCTGCAACTGTTCTTCGGTCTGCTGCTGCTCTGAGGCCTGAAGGTGTTTTTCGGCTTCGGCGTACTGCTGCTGTGCCTGTTCCAGCGCCTGCTTTTTCGGCAGGGCCTGCTGTTCAAGATCGCGCTCCTGCTGCTGTCGCTGCGCGAGGCGTTGCTGCTGCCCGCTGAGCTGATGCTGATGCCGGTTCAGTACGGCTTCGCTCTGTTGCAGCTGCTCAAAACGCGCGGCCCACAGCGGCAAAGCCTCTCCCCAGTGGGCGAAAGACGCATGTTGCTGCTGCCACTGCTGCTGTTGCTGCTGCTGTGCCCGTTTCTCCTGCTGCACCTGCTGATTGTGTTGGGATTTTTTCTGTTGCTCTGTGAGCGAATGCTGGTACTCACTCACTTCTTTCGCCAGCATTTCGCTTTGCTGCTCCAGCGCGCTGATGCGGTTATCCAGCGGCAGTACGCGCTCGGCGATTAGCGTCTCCTGTTGCTGACGCAGGTGCTCATGCTGGCTGCGTGTTTCGTTCGCGGTTTTCAGCTGCGAGGTCAGGACATCCAGTGACTGCTGCTGTTCCTGCTGTTGCCGGGTGAGGCGCTGCTGCTGCTGTAACGCCAGCCAGTCCTGCTGCTGCTGTTGCTGCTGCTGCCAGAGTGGCCGGAGCTTTTCGGCGGGTTCGGCGCGTTTCAGCTTATCCAGCTGCGGTTGATCCTGTTGCCAGGCGTTTTCCGCCTGGCGGGAAGCCTGCTCTGCCGCCGTGACGGCCTGGAGGGCGAGTTGCCACTGCTGCTGCCACTGCAACAGTTGCTGCTGGCGCTGATGTTGAGAAGTGAGTACCTGCTCTTCGGAAAGTCGTTGTGCCAGCTGGTCGCTCAGTACCTGCTGCTGTTCGTTGTCCAGCAGAGCCATGCCCCCTGCGCGAGCGCGCAGGGTTTCCAGCGCCTGGCGGGCGTTTTTATGTCGTTCGAACACGCTGGCGGACAGGCGACCATAGATTTCTGTTCCGGTCAGCTCCTCCAGCAGTTCGGCGCGGCTGTTGGCATCGGCGTTGAGGAAGGCGGCAAACTGCCCCTGTGACAGCATCATCGATTTGGTGAAGCGTCCGAAATCCAGGCCGGTCAGCGCGGTCAGCATCTCCAGCTTGTCTTTCACTTTGTCGGCAACGATCTGATTATCGGCACAGCGTGCCAGCTCAACGCGCGGTGCCTGAAGATTACCGTCCGGCGCGCCCCGTGCCCGGCTCTGGCTCCAGAATGCCCGCCAGGCGACGCCTTTTACTTCAAACTCCACTTCCGCCAGACACTCTGCCGTGTCGCGGGTCATCAGGTCATTCTGGCTCTGCGACAGTTTTCCCAGCCGTGAGGTTTCGTGATACAGCGCCAGGCAAATAGCGTCCAGCAGGGTGGTTTTTCCCGCTCCGGTCGGGCCGGTGATGGCAAACAGGCCATTGCTGGCAAAGGGTTCAGCGGTGAAATCCACTTTCCATTCGCCTTTCAGCGAGTTGAGATTTTTAAAGCGCAGCGTCAGGATTTTCATGGCTGTTCCTCGTCATCAATTTCTGCCAGCGTCTGCTGAAACAGCGCGGTGACGCGGGCCAGCTTGTCCGGTCCGGCCTCCTCTTCACTTGCCAGGCGACGACTGAACACCTCCTCTACGCTGAGCTCACTCAGGGTTTCGTTGTGCTGACGCGCAATGGTCTGCTCGCGCTGTTCACGACTGCGACGCAGTAACACCACCTCGACGGGCAGATCCTGCGTCATCTCCTGAATCCGCCGCTGCAAATCGTTCAGCCAGCTGCGGGTGACCACTTCGATATCCAGCCAGATGGTTTTCCCCTCCGGCGGCGGCTGAAGGGCGGCCAGCTGCTGTGCAATTTCCTCCAGCGTCCCTTTAATCATCTGCATTGGCTGGAACGGCGGAATGGTCAGCGGCTCTACCTGGCTCAACTTGCCTTCTGCGAACGCCACCAGAAAAACGCTTTTCTCTTTGCCCAGCTCGTCAAAACTGAGCGGAATGGGCGAGCCGCTGTAACGGATATGCTCCGTACCGGCAATGCGCTGAGCACGATGAATATGCCCCAGCGCAATATAGTCAGCGGGGGGAAAGGCCTGCGCGGGGAAAGCGTCCAGCGTGCCGATGTAAATATCACGTACGGCGTCACTTTTCGTCACGCCGACGGTGGTCAGGTGGCCGGTGGCGATGATCGGCAGCGCCAGCCCCAGCGCCTGGCGTTGTTGCTGCGCGGCCTGCCAGCATTGCTGGTAATGATGGGTGATGGCCTCCAGCAGGGATTGTTGCTTCTGATGGCCAGACTGGCCTGCCTGGCTGGTGGTGATGTCACGCGGACGTAAAAAAGGGATAGCACACAGCAGCGCGCCCGGCTGGCCGTTGCGGTCGGTCAGCAGCAACACCTGATCGTCGGGATGTTCGGCAGCCGCAGCAATCACCCGCGTATTCAGACAGCTCAGCAGCTCGCGGGATTCATTAAGCACCGCCACCGAATCGTGATTCCCGCCAAGGATCACCAGCTGGCATCCGCTGGCTTGCAGGCTGACGATAAAGCGATTGAACAGTTCGCGGGCATAGCTGGGTGGCGACCCGGTATCAAAAATATCCCCGGCGACAATAATCGCTGCCACCTGCCGTTCTGCCACCTGCAACAGCAACCAGTCAAGAAAGGCCTGATGTTCGGCAGCCCGACTTTTGGTGTAGAAAAACTGGCCCAGATGCCAGTCGGCGGTATGAATGACGCGCATGGTATCCCTTCTGTGCATAAGCAGAGCTGACGATTATAAACAGAGCTGGCAAAAACCCCAGCGGCAAAGGCAGACCTGGCGTAAACAGGATGTCGAAAACGCGGACTGATGGGTGCTTTTTTCATAAAACTGTCATAAAACTGACGCATAATGACGCCGCAAATCCCGTGACATCCGGTCACAGCAGCAGGAGCAATAATGGCTAAGCGCATTCTGGTGGTAGAAGATGAAGCCCCAATCCGTGAGATGTTGTGTTTTGTGCTGGAGCAAAATGACTATCAACCCGTCGAAGCGGAAGATTATGACAGTGCGGTCAGTCAGCTGATTGAACCCTGGCCTGATTTGATCCTGCTGGACTGGATGCTGCCGGGTGGCTCAGGTATTCAGTTTATTAAACACCTGAAGCGCGAAGCGATGACCCGTGATATTCCGGTGATGATGCTGACGGCCCGTGGTGAAGAAGAGGACCGCGTGCGGGGGCTGGAAGTGGGCGCGGATGACTATATCACCAAGCCGTTCTCGCCGAAGGAACTGATTGCCCGCATTAAAGCGGTGATGCGCCGTATTTCACCGATGGCGGTGGAAGAGGTGATTGAAATACAGGGACTGAGTCTCGATCCCTCCTCACACAGGGTGATGTCAGAAACGCAGCCGCTGGAGATGGGGCCAACCGAGTATAAGCTGCTGCACTTTTTTATGACCCATCCGGAGCGGGTCTACAGCCGTGAACAGTTGCTTAATCACGTCTGGGGCACTAACGTGTACGTCGAAGATCGCACCGTTGATGTGCATATTCGTCGCTTACGCAAAGCGCTTGAGGTCAGCGGGCACGATCGCATGGTACAAACGGTTCGCGGGACAGGTTACCGTTTCTCAGCACGTTACTGATCGTTTGCACTGGAGTCTTCATCTTGCTGGAACGCCTCTCCTGGAAGAAATTACTGCTGGAGCTGCTGCTCGTCTGCCTGCCCGCGCTGATTATCGGGTGGCTGACGGGTTACCTTGCCTGGCTGCTGCCGGTTGCCCTGCTGGCGCTGCTGGGCTGGCACTATTTTAACCTGCTGCGCTTATCGCACTGGTTGTGGGTTGACCGCAGTATGACTCCCCCGGCCGGACATGGCAGCTGGGAACCCCTCTTTTATGGCCTGTATCAGATGCAGGTGCGCAACCGTCGTCGTCGGCGTGAACTGGGTAATCTGATCAGACGCTTTCGCAGTGGCGCGGAGTCGCTGCCGGATGCGCTGGTACTGACCACCGAGGAAGGCATCATCTTCTGGTGCAACGGCCTGGCACAGCAGCTGCTTGGGCTGCGCTGGCCGGAAGACAATGGCCAGAATATCCTCAATCTGCTGCGTTATCCTGAGTTTGCCCGCTACCTTCGCCAGCGGGATTTTTCGCGTCCGCTGACGCTGGTGCTGAACAATCAACGGCACCTGGAATTTCGGGTGATGCCCTACAGCGAAGGGCAGTGGCTGTTAGTGTCGCGCGACATGACGCAGATGCATCAGCTGGAAGGTTCCCGCCGCAACTTCTTTGCCAACGTCAGCCATGAGCTAGGCACGCCGCTGACAGTGTTACAGGGCTATCTGGAGATGATGACCGGCGACGGCATGGCCGGGCCGCTGCGCGACAAGGCGGTCCATACCATGCAGGAGCAGACGCGTCGTATGGACGGCCTGGTAAAACAGCTGCTGACGCTTTCCCGCATTGAGGCCGCGCCTGCGTTGGATCTCCATCAGCAGGTTGATGTCCCGGCGATGCTGCAACTGTTGCAGCGCGAAGCGGAGACGCTGAGTCAGGGACGTCATGAGATACATTTCCAAACCGATGCGCATCTGCGGGTGTTGGGTAACGAGGAGCAGTTGCAGAGCGCTATCTCCAATCTGGTGTATAACGCGGTCAACCATACGCCGGAAGGGACGCGGCTGGAGATTGCCTGGCTGAAAACAGCGCAGGGTGCTCTGTTTCGCGTCTGCGATAACGGCCCCGGCATTGCCCCTGAACATATCCGCGCCTGACCGAGCGCTTCTATCGCGTTGACAAGGCCCGCTCACGGCGGACCGGCGGCAGTGGCCTGGGACTGGCTATCGTCAAACACGCGCTCTCGCATCACCACACCCGGCTGAAGATTGTCAGTCAGCCGGGTAAAGAGACCTGCTTCAGTTTCCTGCTGCCGCCGGGAATGATTGTCAGCCCGCATCCGGCAGAGTGAGAAGTCACTATCAAGTGGGCTTCTCACCCGGAGAGTGAAAAATTTTCATCTGTGATGAAATTTCCTCGTTTGCCGCTAAACGCGCGGCGTGACATTCTTTTTAGCCATGTGGACATCCGGAAGTCCTGAAGTAACTTAGCGAAACTATTTTAACCATGATGCGTGGTATGCGCAGGCCAGGAGTGAGCAGAATGCAGAGAGATTCAGCCAGATATCGTGCCGAAGTGGTCGGCAGTTTCCTTCGTCCGCCTGCGATAAAGCAGGCTCGCGAGCAGTTCCAGCGGGGGGAAATTGATGCGGTGGCCCTGCGGCGTATCGAGGATGAAGCGATCCGCGAGGTGGTGACGCAGCAGCGCGCCTGTGGACTCAACGTGGTGACCGATGGGGAATTCCGTCGGGCATGGTGGCATTTTGATTTCTTTGATGGCCTGGAGGGCGTGGAGCCTTACGAAGCGGAGCAGGGTATCCAGTTTAACGGTATCCAGACGAAAGCGCGTGGAGTGAAGGTGACCGGCAGGCTGGGTTTTGGCGATCATCCGATGCTGGAAGATTTTCGTTACCTGCAAAGTATCAGCGGTAATGCCATTGCCAAAATGACCATCCCCAGCCCCAGCGTGCTGCATTTTCGTGGTGGCCGTAAGATGATTGACGCCACGGTTTATCCTGATTTGCGGGACTATTTCCACGACCTGGCGCTGACGTATCGTGCTGCAATTCATGCCTTTTACGCGGCTGGCTGCCGCTATCTGCAACTGGATGACACCGTCTGGGCCTATCTGTGCTCTGAGGATCAGCAGCGTCAGATCCGCGAACGTGGGGACGACCCGCAGCAGCTGGCGAGCACCTATGCACAGGTGCTGAATAAGGCGCTGGAAGGTAAACCCGACGATCTGACCATCGGGCTGCACGTCTGCCGGGGAAATTTTCGCTCCACCTGGATTTCTGAAGGCGGCTACGAGCCGGTGGCCGACATTCTGTTTGGCAGCGTCAATGTCGATGCGTTCTTCCTGGAGTATGACAATGAACGTTCCGGCGGTTTCGAGCCGCTGCGCTTTATTAAACCCGGCAGGCAGCAGGTGGTGCTGGGGTTGATCACCACCAAAAATGGCGAGCTGGAAGATCCTGAAAGCGTCAAAAAGCGTATTGCTGAAGCCACGAAATACGTCAGCCTCGAGCAGATTTGCCTCAGCCCGCAGTGTGGCTTTGCCTCCACCGAAGAGGGCAACAGCCTCACTGAGCAACAGCAGTGGGCTAAGCTGCGTCTGGTGACCGATATTGCCAGCGAAGTCTGGTGATGCGTTTTGCGTGAATTACGGTAAAAAGCGTGCGAAAGCGCGCTTTTTGTGCAGCTAATCCTCTTTTTTTGCATAAATTGCACTACCCCTGCTCAGAAAAAATACACATCATCTAAGGGTTCTGGCTTATAAACTGAACTGATGAACTGGCTGGACGTTTTTTTACGCTATATCATTCTGCTTTCCCGATCCCGCCTTGCCTTTCTCCGCTATAAACGGTTTACTTAGCGCCGTTTTTCCGTTTTCCCCCTGAAAAAAGATCATAATCAGCGCAAATCCGCTGGTAAGTGACACTGGACCAGAACATCAGGCTGTGGCGGCTGGCCGGGCCAGTATTTTTAGTGCGCACAGGGGTGACGCTGACATGACGTTTTCACTAACACCAGTAACAGGTTAATCCGCTGCTTATGAGTAATCGTCTAACTTTCAAAGACATCATCGCACTGGGCTTTATGACCTTCGCTCTGTTCGTCGGTGCCGGTAACATTATTTTCCCGCCGATGGTGGGTATCCAGTCTGGTGAGCACGTGTGGGTTGCGGCGGCCGGCTTTCTGATTACCGCAGTGGGGCTGCCGGTGATCACCGTGATTGCGCTGGCCCGCGTGGGTGGGGGAATTGA
Source organism: Erwinia papayae (assembly GCF_058241465.1). Classification (NCBI taxonomy): domain Bacteria; kingdom Pseudomonadati; phylum Pseudomonadota; class Gammaproteobacteria; order Enterobacterales; family Erwiniaceae; genus Erwinia; species Erwinia papayae. The sequence continues at coordinate 2,158,520 of NZ_JBZCHT010000009.1, read as the reverse complement.
CGCGCTCAGCTCGCCCATCGGTAAGACCGCAGGAATTGTGCTGGCAACCGTCTGCTACCTGGCCGTTGGCCCACTGTTTGCCACACCGCGTACGGCAACGGTTTCCTTTGAAGTCGGTATTGCCCCACTGACCGGCGACACCGCACTGCCACTGTTGATCTACAGCCTTATCTATTTTGTGCTGGTTATTGGCATCTCGCTTTACCCCGGCAAGTTGCTGGATACCGTCGGTCATTTCCTTGCGCCGCTGAAAATTGTGGCACTGGCGGTGCTGGGTATTGCCGCGCTGCTGTGGCCTGCTGGTGGCCTGGCCCCGGCGACAGAAGAGTATCAACATGCCGCATTCTCCAGCGGGTTCGTCAATGGTTATCTGACTATGGACACCCTGGGCGCACTGGTGTTTGGTATCGTTATCGTCAATACCGCTCGCTCACGCGGCGTCAGTGAATCGTCACTGCTGACCCGTTACACCATTATTGCCGGGCTGATTGCCGGGATTGGCCTGACGCTGGTTTACCTGACCCTGTTCAGACTGGGTTCGGGCAGCGCCTCAATTGTCAGTCAGAGCGCCAACGGCGCGGCGATCCTCCATGCTTATGTGCAACAGACCTTCGGCAGTATGGGCAGCCTGTTCCTCGCCGCGCTGATTTTTGTCGCCTGTATGGTCACGGCGGTTGGCCTGACCTGCGCCTGTGCGGAGTTCTTCGAGCAGTATCTGCCGCTGAGCTATCGCCAGCTGGTATTTATCCTTGGGCTGTTTTCCATGCTGGTTTCTAACCTTGGGCTGAGCCATCTGATTCAGATTTCGATTCCGGTGCTGACGGCCATTTATCCCCCGTGCATTGTGCTGGTGTTACTGAGCTTTACGCTGGGCTGGTGGAAAAAGAGCAGCCGCATCATTGCATCAACGATGCTGGTCAGCCTGCTGTTCGGCATGGTAGATGCGGTTAAAACCACCAGCTTTGCCGCGCTGCTGCCCGGTTTTGCCACCCATCTGCCGCTGGCGGATCAGGGACTGGCGTGGCTGCCGCCGTCGCTGGCGATGCTGCTTCTGGTGGCGATTTACGATCGTGCGGTGGGGCGTCAGCAGGTTAATGCCCATCAGCAATAAAGAGTGTGATACCTTCTCCTGCCCATCCGGCAGGAGAAGCTGACATTGTGAAGACAGAAAATGACTAAAAATACGCTCAAAAAAGGACTGAGTACCCGCCACATCCGCTTTATGGCGCTGGGTTCAGCGATTGGCACCGGACTGTTTTATGGCTCGGCTGATGCGATGAAGATGGCCGGCCCGAGTGTGATCCTCGCTTATATCATCGGTGGTGCCATTGCCTACATCATTATGCGGGCGCTGGGCGAAATGTCGGTCAATAATCCACAGGCCAGTTCGTTCTCACGTTATGCCCAGGATTACCTTGGTCCGCTGGCAGGCTATATCACCGGATGGACCTACTGTTTTGAGATTCTGATTGTCGCCATTGCTGATGTGACGGCCTTTGGCATCTATATGGGCGTCTGGTTTCCGGATGTTCCGCACTGGGTCTGGGTACTGAGCGTGGTGCTGATCATTGGTGCGATAAATATGGCGACGGTGAAAGTGTTTGGTGAAGTGGAGTTCTGGCTGTCACTGTTTAAGGTTGCCACCATCATCATCATGATTGTCGCCGGTATCGGCATCATTCTCTGGGGAATCGGTAACGGAGGAGAGCCGACCGGCATCAGTAACCTGTGGAGCAACGGCGGCTTCTTTGCCCACGGTGTGATCGGGATGGTGCTGTCGTTGCAGATTGTGATGTTTGCCTACGGCGGCATCGAAATTATTGGTATCACCGCCGGTGAGGCAAAAGATCCCGAAGTCTCTATTCCCCGTGCCATTAATACCGTTCCTCTGCGTATTCTGGTGTTTTACGTGGGTACGCTGTTTGTCATCATGTCGATTTATCCATGGAATCAGGTTGGCACCCAGGGCAGCCCGTTTGTGCTGACCTTCCAGCATATGGGTATCGCAGCGGCGGCGGCGGTGCTGAATTTCGTGGTGATCACTGCCTCACTATCGGCCATCAACAGCGATGTGTTTGGCGTGGGACGTATGCTGCACGGGATGGCAGAGCAGGGTCATGCGCCAAAAGCCTTCGCCGCCGTTTCGCGACGGGGTATTCCCTGGGTTACCACGGTGGTGATGATGATTGCCATGCTGGTGGCGGTGTATCTGAACTACCTGATGCCGGAAAAGGTGTTTCTGGTGATCGCCTCGCTGGCGACCTTTGCCACGGTCTGGGTGTGGATTATGATCCTCTTCGCCCAGATTGGTTTCCGCCGCACCCTGACTGACGAACAGAAAAGGGCGCTGAAATTCGCCATGCCTGGCGGAACCTTCACCGCGCTGGTGGGTATCTTATTCCTGTTCTTTATTATCGGACTGATTGGCTGGTTCCCGGATACCCGCGTGTCGCTGTATGTCGGTGTTGGCTGGCTGGTGGTGTTGCTGGCCAGTTGGATGATGGTGCGTAAAAAAATCAGAGCCTGAAATAACACCGCAGGGCGGGAAAGATATTTCCCACAATGAAACAGGCCGGAGATTCCGGCCTGTTTCATTTCCGCTTGTCACCTCACTGCGGATAACTGACCGGCACTGCGGATGACAGAGTACGTTGCCTGATACGTTGCAGGGCGCTGTCATACGGGCAAAGGGTTCCAACGGCGGTGTGCTGGCAGCCGGGGAAGGTTAGCTCAGTCAGCAGGGGAGGCTGGCTCTCACTGAGTAGGGTTAGCTGGCGGAGCTGATCGAGGCTCTGGGCCAGAAAATAGATACGGATAAAGCGGCGTTGTTGTCTGTCATGCCAGCGTTCAAAGACCAGGCTGCCGCCGGGTGGAATATTGCCCGGCGGATAAAGCCCCTGCTGCCAGTGAAAGCCAAGCAGAGTGCGCAGCCAGGAAATATTGATGTCGTGAGCGACATACAGCAGCCAGCGGACCTCAGGCGGTGTGCTGTGCTGACCGGTTGTCCCGGATTGTAACGCGCTGGCTATCTGGTTCATCAACAGCGAAGCGCCACGCTGTGCCGGGCCAGGGAGGTCGTTGCTGTCCTGATACTTAACGCTGAGCAATGGCAGCAGCCTGGCGACCTCTTCGGCGTTCTGCGCATGACCAAAGGCCACCTGCGACAGTGGCTTGTTCTCGCTGTATTCCAGCCGGATGGTTTCAGCCATCGCCGCCAGCGTATCCAGCCCTTTAATACCCACGGTGCCGTTAGACCAGACCGCCAGTTGCCACGGCTGGCTGAATGCCGGGCAGGCTTGTCCGGCCTGACACACCGCCTGTTTTAACGCCGCAATCTGAGGCTGCATACGCTGCTGCTGCTCTGCCAGAGTGCCGCCGGTTGCCTGTAAAGCCTGCTGGCGATGTGCCTCTGCCTCTTCCGGCGAGGCTTTTCCTTCCGGATACTGAAACAAAGGATCATTATGCGCTGCGGAATGAATAGTGACGCCACAGCCAGGAAAGGCGGCGTCGGCAAAGGCTTCTGCCGTCGCTCGGGTGCGTTGCAGTGGGCTGGCACGGATATAGACGTCATTATCAGCGGGACAGGTGTGCTGAAGTAATCCCAGCTGGCGGTAGCGCTGGCTCTCATAGCGGCCTTTCAACCATGCCGCCGTGTAGCCATGCCCGGTCAGTTCACCATCCTGATTCAGCCAGTCTGTCCAGCGGCGACCGGCACCCGTTTCAATCATCTGACGGTTATCGGGGGAGGGAGGACGGACGCCATGCCGGGTGACCTGCACCACTTTTTCCAGCGTGTAATCCTGCGCCTGCACCACCGTGCTCAGGAGAGACAGTATCAGCAGAAACAGAATGTTGCGTAGATCAGACATGGGCACCGTCCGCACCGGGTAGTCCGGCTTTGGCTTAAAAAAGTGGGCCCAGCATGCCCTGGCGGGTTTTACGGTGCAAAAAAAAAGCCCGCCGGAGCGAGCTTTTCAGTTTAATCGGATCGGAATTACAGCTTAGCTGCGTTTTCAGACAGGTACTTAGCCACACCGTCCGGTGATGCGCCCATACCTTCTTTTCCTTTTTCCCACTGTGCCGGGCACACTTCGCCGTGGTCTTCGTGGAATTGCAGCGCATCAACCATACGCAGCATTTCGTCAATGTTACGACCCAGTGGCAGGTCGTTAACCACCTGGTGGCGAACCACACCGGCTTTATCAACCAGGAACGAGCCACGCAGGGCAACGCCCGCTTCCGGATGCTCGATACCCCAGGCTTTCTGGATTTCGCGTTTGATGTCAGCAACCATTGCGTATTTCACTTCGCCGATGCCGCCTTTATCGATAGGGGTTTTACGCCATGCGTTGTGAACGAATTCAGAGTCAAAAGAAACACCAACCACTTCCACGCCGCGCTTCTGGAACTCTTCGTAACGCTTGTCGAAGGCGATCAGTTCTGAAGGGCAGACGAAAGTGAAGTCCATTGGCCAAAAGAACACAACGGTGGCTTTACCAGCGGTGTGTTTTTTAAAGTTGAAGTTTTCAACGATTTCACCGTTGCCCAGCACAGCTGCGGCAGTAAAATCAGGGGCTTGACGGGTTACCAGGACCATATTCACTCCTGTAAAGGTAGTTAGATTGATGAAAATAAGAACGCAAGTATACGGTCGATGCTCGTCCGTGAACCAGCATAAGTCACCGATTATTCAGATAGGTTGTAGCTATTGAGCCATCTGAAAACAGCAAGTGATATTTATGTTAATGGCCGTGGCAGAGAAAAACCAGCGGCAGAAGTCTGTATCGAGTCTCAAAGTTGTTGCTGAAGGGCTCTGCTCATCATCTGTGGATAGAGTTGCCAGAATATATCAGCAAGATTCTGATAGTTATCGACAAAATCCTGATACGACGCTGCTAGCGCCGTCAGGCGCGGTCGGCGGGCGGCAATGCCATTCAGCACCTTCTCCAGGTATGACGCATCGGCATACCTTTCCATCCAGCGCTCGGTCCATAAATAACGGTTAAGCGTCTGAAAGCGCTCGGGTGTGGCCGTTAATTCGGGCTGGATCACAGAATAGCAATCGGCCAGAAAAGCTGGCAGGGATATTTCCGGCTGGATTGTATCCCAATGTAAAGACAGGAAATGATCCCAGATAACATCCAGTGCCACAGGCGCTACCCTGAAGGTTTCCGGGCGGAATAATCGTCGCGCTGCCCGCACTTCGGGCAGTGAATCGGTCATGGCGTCGATACGGCGATGCAGCTGAATGCCCAGCGCAATGTGCTGCGGCCAGACGCCGTGAGGATCGCCGCGCACATAGTCAGCCATCAGGTTGCCGGTCAGAGAGCTGCCGGCCAGCGAGGCAAGGTGGAGGTGGGCAAGAAAATTCATCGCCGGAGTATATCTTCTTCCTGGCTGACATCACAGCGGCGTGAGTGGGCCGCTCTTTGTCGCAATGCACGCTTTACAACCAACAGGGCAGGGGATTGTTCAGATATCAGCAGATTTCAGCTAGACTATGCGCCCTCGATTCCCGGACAGTGAATGACCATGCGCGTTGCCGATTTTTCTTTTGAGTTACCAGAATCTTTGATTGCCCATTATCCTCAGGCGCAACGCAGCGGTTGTCGTCTGCTGTCGCTGAATGGTCCCGATGGGGAGCTGACGCACGGCGTATTCACGGATTTACTGGACAAGCTTAATGCTGGCGATTTGCTGGTATTCAACAATACGCGAGTGATCCCGGCGAGGGTATTTGGACGCAAAGTCAGTGGCGGCAGGATTGAAGTGCTGGTCGAACGTATGCTCGACGAGCACCGGGTGCTGGCACATGTACGCGCCTCTAAAGCGCCAAAGCCCGGTGCTGAGCTGCTGCTCGGTGATGATGAGAGTGTCAGGGCTACCATGATGGCTCGCCATGATGCGCTGTTTGAGCTGCGCTTTGACGATGAGCGGGCCGTACTGGATATTCTCAACGCCGTGGGGCATATGCCACTGCCGCCTTACATTGACCGCCCGGACGAAGAGGCCGACCGTGAACTGTATCAGACGGTGTACAGTCAGCGTCCCGGTGCCGTGGCGGCACCTACTGCGGGTCTGCACTTCGACCAGCCTCTGCTCGACGCCCTGCGTGATAAAGGGGTTGAAACGGCGTTTGTCACGCTGCATGTCGGTGCGGGTACTTTTCAGCCGGTGCGGGTGGAAAGTATCGAAGATCACATTATGCATGCCGAATATACCGAAGTGCCTCAGGAGGTGGTGGATGCCGTGCTGGCGTGTAAAGCCAGGGGCAATCGTGTGGTGGCGGTGGGCACCACCTCTGTCCGTTCGCTGGAAAGCGCGGCTCAGGCTGCCGGGGATGCGCTGATTGCGCCATTCTTTGATGACACGAAAATTTTTATCTATCCAGGATATCAGTATCAGGTGATAGATGCGCTGGTAACCAATTTCCATCTCCCGGAATCGACGCTCATTATGCTGGTATCCGCTTTTGCCGGTTACCGTCATACCCTGCAGGCTTACCAACAGGCAGTGGCAGAGCAGTACCGCTTTTTCAGTTACGGTGATGCGATGTTTATCACCCATAATCCTCAGGCGGTGAATGAGAAGGTGGGCGTGCACAATAATGGATGTTGAAAAGCTGAATAAACATCATCCGGTAATAAAGATGCCTGTTAGTTTTATGCCCCTTTATATGCCCGTGAAATTGTGGCCGGGGACGGCGACAACAAAGCATCAATAAGCCGCATCAGATTGACGCTATCCCTACTGGCTGGCTTGTGCTGCGTCTTGCATGGTTGTTAGAATGCGCCACATTTTATCAATCATCAGACTGTTTCTCTGGTGGAGGCAACGTGAAGTTTGAATTAGACACCACCGATGGCCGCGCACGTCGCGGCCGCCTGGTCTTTGATCGTGGCGTGGTGGAAACACCCGCTTTTATGCCGGTCGGCACTTATGGCACCGTTAAGGGAATGACACCGGAAGAAGTGCAGGACACGGGTGTGCAGATCATTCTGGGCAACACCTTCCATTTATGGCTGCGTCCCGGCCAGGAAATCATGAAACTGCATGGCGATTTGCATGATTTTATGCAGTGGAAAGGCCCGATCCTCACCGATTCCGGTGGCTTTCAGGTCTTCAGCCTGGGAGATATCCGTAAAATCACTGAGGCCGGCGTACATTTTCGCAACCCTATCAACGGTGACGCTATTTTCCTCGATCCGGAAAAATCGATGGAGATTCAGTTCGACCTCGGTTCCGATATCGTGATGATCTTTGACGAATGCACGCCTTATCCGGCCGACCACGATTACGCCAGACGTTCAATGGAAATGTCATTACGTTGGGCGCAGCGCAGCCGCGATCGCTTTGATTCGCTTGGCAATAAAAATGCGCTCTTTGGCATTATTCAGGGCGGGGTTTACGAAGATTTACGAGATGTCTCCGTAAAAGGGCTGGTAGAGATAGGCTTTGATGGTTACGCTGTGGGCGGCCTGGCGGTCGGCGAGCCGAAAGAGGATATGCACCGGATTCTGGAGCATGTCTGTCCGCAGATCCCGCAGGATAAACCCCGATATCTGATGGGCGTTGGCAAGCCAGAAGATCTGGTGGAGGGCGTCCGGCGTGGCATTGATATGTTCGACTGCGTGATGCCAACCCGCAATGCGCGCAATGGTCATCTTTTTGTCACCGACGGCGTGGTGAAAATCCGCAATGCAAAGTATAAAGATGACACTTCTCCACTTGATGCTGAGTGTGATTGTTACACCTGTCGCAATTACAGTCGTGCTTACTTGCATCATCTTGATCGTTGTAACGAAATACTGGGCGCACGCCTTAACACCATCCACAATTTGCGCTACTACCAGCGTCTGATGGCAGGTTTACGTCAGGCTATTGAAGAGGGTAAATTAGAGCACTTTGTTAGCGAATTCTATAACCGGACGGGCAAGACGGTTCCGCCGTTAGCCGTTTAATAATTAAACAATGAGGGAAAGTTGATGAGTTTTTTCATTTCTGACGCAGTGGCGGCAGCAGGCGCACCGGCACAGTCAAGCCCCTATTCACTGGTGATTATGCTGGTGGTATTTGGCCTGATTTTCTATTTTATGATCCTGCGTCCACAGCAAAAGCGTGCGAAAGAGCATAAAAAACTGATGGACTCCATTTCCAAAGGTGATGAAGTGCTGACCACCGGTGGTCTGGTTGGCCGCGTCACAAAAGTTGCTGACACGGGTTACGTGGCAATCGCGCTGAATGACACTACCGAAGTGGTCGTAAAACGTGATTTCGTGGCTGCCGTTCTGCCGAAAGGTTCGATGAAGGCGCTGTAATTTTTTGTTTTCCCTAAGGGAACTGCCGTGTTAAACCGTTATCCTTTGTGGAAGTACATCATGCTGGTAGTCGTGCTGATCGTCGGTCTGGTGTATGCACTTCCCAACCTCTATGGTGAGGATCCGGCTGTTCAGATCACCGGTGCGCGCGGAAGCGCCGCCAGTGAGCAGACGCTGGGTCAGGTCCAGAACGTTCTAAAACAGGAAAATATTCAGAGCAAATCCATCGCGCTGGAGAATGGCGCGATTATGGCGCGCTTTGCTAATGGCGACGTCCAGCTGCGCGCCCGTGATGCTATCACCAGGGTGTTAGGCGAGGACTATGTCGTGGCCCTCAATCTTGCCCCCGCGACACCAGCATGGTTGAGTATGCTGGCAGCCGAGCCAATGAAGCTCGGTCTTGATCTGCGCGGTGGCGTCCATTTCCTGATGGAAGTGGATATGGATACCGCGCTGGGCAAGCTTCAGGAACAGAATATCGACAGCCTGAGAAGCGACCTGCGTGACAAAAATATCCCCTGGACCAACGTGCGTAAAACCGATAACTATGGTCTGGAAATTCGCTTTCGTGACACCCCGTCGCGTGACGCGGCGATTACTTATCTGACTGCCCGCCACCGCGACCTGGTGATCGGTTCCAGCGGCAGCAACCTGCTGCGTGCGGTGATGAGTGACGATCGTCTGCGTGAAGCGCGTGAGTATGCGGTACAGCAGAACATCAATATCCTGCGTAATCGTGTGAACCAACTGGGTGTGGCAGAGCCGCTGGTGCAGCGTCAGGGCTCCGATCGCATCGTGGTGGAATTGCCGGGTATTCAGGACACGGCGCGGGCGAAAGAGATCCTGGGAGCAACGGCGACACTGGAGTTCCGTCTGGTTAACACCTCAGTGGATACCACCGCTGCGGCTAATGGTCGTGTACCGGGTGACTCTGAAGTGAAAAACACCCGTGATGGTCAGCCTGTGGTGCTCTATAAGCGGGTGATCCTGACCGGAGACCATATCACTGACTCCACCTCAAGCCAGGATGAGTACAATCAGGCGCAGGTGAATATCTCGCTGGACAGTGCCGGTGGCAATATCATGTCCAATTTCACTAAGGACAACATTGGCAAGCCAATGGCAACCCTGTTTGTGGAGTACAAAGACAGCGGTAAGAAAGATGCCAACGGTCGGGCTATTCTGGCGAAGCAGGAAGAGGTGATTAACGTAGCCAATATCCAGTCCCGACTGGGTAACAGCTTCCGCATCACCGGTATCAACAATCCTAATGAAGCCCGTCAGCTGTCGCTGTTATTACGCGCCGGTGCGCTGATTGCGCCTATTCAGATTGTTGAAGAGCGCACGATTGGCCCGACTATGGGTCAGCAGAATATTACTCAGGGTCTGGAAGCCTGCCTGTGGGGTCTGGTCGCTTCAATCGTGTTTATGGTGGTGTATTACCGTAAGTTCGGTGTGATTGCCACCACGGCGCTGGTCGCTAACCTGGTACTGATTGTCGGCATCATGTCACTGCTGCCGGGGGCGACGCTGACCATGCCGGGTATTGCCGGTATTGTGCTGACGCTGGCGGTAGCAGTCGATGCTAACGTACTGATTAATGAACGTATCAAAGAAGAGCTGAAAAATGGGCGCTCTGTCCAGCAGGCGATTCATGAGGGTTACAGCGGTGCGTTCTCCAGTATTATCGATGCTAACGTTACCACGCTAATCACTGCGTTGATCCTGTATGCCGTGGGCACCGGTTCGATTAAAGGCTTTGCCATCACCACCGCAATCGGTGTGTTGACGTCGATGTTTACCGCTATTGTCGGTACCCGCGCCATCGTCAACCTGTTGTACGGCGGCAAACGCGTCAACAAGCTGTCTATTTGAGGAGTGCGTTGTGGCACAGGACTATAGCGTTGAACAACTGAACTACGGCCGTAAAGTCTATGACTTTATGCGCTGGGATAAACTGGCCTTTACTCTCTCCGGCCTGCTACTGATTGCCTCCTTCGTCATCATGGGGGTGAAGGGCTTTAACTGGGGGCTGGATTTCACCGGTGGAACGGTGATTGAAATTACCCTGGAAAAACCGGCAGATCTGGAAAGCCTGCGGGGCGCTCTTCAACATTCTGGTTTTGCCGATCCGCAAATCCAGAACTTCGGCAGTAGCCGTGATGTGCTGGTGCGTTTGTCGCCTCATGAGGGCAATGCAGGCCAGGAACTGGGCAATAAAGTAGTCTCCATTATCAACCAGGTCAGCCAGCAAAACGCCACCGTCAAGCGTATCGAGTTTGTCGGACCCAGCGTGGGTAGCGATCTGGCGCAGACTGGCGGCATGGCGTTGCTGGTGGCGCTGATTGCTATTCTGATCTACGTTGGTTTTCGCTTTGAATGGCGACTGGCGTTGGGGGCCGTGCTGGCGCTGGCGCATGACGTGATCATCACCATGGGCATTCTGTCTCTGTTCCATATAGAGATTGATTTGACCATCATTGCTTCGCTGATGTCGGTAATCGGCTACTCGCTGAACGACAGTATCGTGGTGTCGGACCGTATTCGTGAGAATTTCCGCAAGATACGTCGCGGTACGCCTTACGAGATCTTCAACGTTTCGCTGACGCAGACGCTGAGCCGTACCATTATGACCTCTGCCACCACGCTGGTTGTGGTGCTGATGTTGTTTATCTTCGGTGGGGCATTACTGAAAGGCTTCTCGATGACCATGCTGATTGGTGTTTCAATCGGTACAGTTTCATCTATTTACGTGGCTTCTGCGCTGGCGCTGAAGTTGGGGATGAAACGTGAACATCTGTTGCAGCAAAAGGTTGAAAAAGAAGGGGCTGACCAGCCCTCGATTTTACCTTAATGGTTGATGTGCAAGGGCCGCTGATGCGGCCCTTTTTCTTTACAAAATCGGCAACGCTGGTGTGGACTGCAAAGCCCCTGGCAGCAGATATCAGGATGCATCGGTGACCAGGGTGTTCACTTCGATCAACGCGACGCTGAACAGCAGCTGAATCTGTTGCCGTGGGACATCATCATCCAGATCGTGGGTGATATTGCCAATATCACGACTGAGAAAAGTGATCGCGCTGCCCAGCCCGGTTAATTTATCCACCAGGGTGGAGAAATTTCCAGAAAGCGATTGGGTTTGCGTAAAGAATCCCTGCTGGCTTTGGATCTGTTGCTGAATCTGATTAACCTGGCCCTGTAGACCGTTAACGTTATCCTGTGCCTTACTTAGCTCAACCGCCATCGCAATCAACCCCGGTACGCCCAGAATGCCCAGCGCCAGCCAGTAATATTTCTGCTTATTCAGGGCATCAAGCTGCTGATTTGCGCCGGCAAGGTTAGATTGTAATCCGGCAATACTGTTTTGCAGGGAGACATCGATCTGTTGCAGTTCGATATTATCCTGAATGATTTTTTCGTTAGCCGCTTTGCCTGCCGTGATCGTCTGGTTGACCAGACCGTCAACCGGCGAAATCTCCGTCTGCACCTGCCGGAGCGCAGCACGCAGTTGATCCGCGCTCTGGGTATTCAGAATCGCCATTTGCTGATTTAACTGGCTTTGCAATGTGATGCCCAGCGCCAGAACCTGTTTCTGCATCTCCTGCACCTGCGGGAGCAGATCGTTCAGCAGGGCTGATGTACTTTGCTGAATCGCGATTGCCTGCTGTGGCAGGCCGCTGAAACCATTAATGGTTGCCTGCAACTGCTGAATATTGCTGATAGCCTGGGACAACATGCCATTACTCACGGGAATATCTCCGAAAGAGAAGGGCGGGTAAAATCCCGCCCTGAGGTGGGATCTCAGGCAGCGATCGCCAGTTGATTGACATAATTGGCAAGGGTGGTGCCCTGCGGAACCGCCATTGGACTGACGCCCGCCATCTGGCTTTTAATGGTGCTGACATCGGTGATAATCGTTTTAACCGTGGTGTTGGCCGCGGTCAGCCACAGCTGACGAATCGCGTCGCCGCTGGTGATGCCTTTATCCAGATCGAGGATCAGACTTCCCAGATCGCTGGTCAGCGAATCCCAGGCATTAGCCATCTGCGTGGCGGCATTCACCGCATTTTGTGCCTGATTTTGCAGCCCTTTATAACCGGTGCCAATCTGTGTGGCGGTCAGTACCTCACTTTTCAGCGAACTGCGTTTCTGGTAAAGGTCCTGACGGGCATTCAGCGAATTGTGCAGCACAATCGATCCGGCGGTAATGCCTGCTGCGCCGGCGACCATCATCGCTACCCCGCCAATCACCACCGGCGTCGATGTGCCTGCGGTGACGAAATCTGCTACCGCGCCAATGGCGGTAACAAATGCGCCTCCTATTACCAGTAATCCCCCGACCACAATACCGGCGATAGCCCCGTCAATGGCCGAGTTGATGCCGTCAATTTCCGTATTCAGCTGTTCCAGCACGCCATTATCGCCATTTACCTGCGTGTTGAGATTGACGACAATTTGCTGAAAATTGCGGGAATCAATCACCAGATTATTGTTAAGCACTACCAGCACATTTTTAGTGCTGACAGACAGCGACTGATATTCCGTTGCCTGGTCTTTCATCATGCTCAACGTGCTTAACCACTGTTCTTTGGTTGAACCCGGCGGCAGAGTGGCCGGAACGGCGTTCTGTAGAGCAAAGTAGTTGGAAATGTTGCTTATATTGGTGATGATTTGCGGCTGAATGGTATTCAGATAGCCATTGGCATGATCCTGGGCGGTACTCAGCCCCTGATTAATTTCTGTCTGGAAGTTCTGAAGATTAGGAAACTGACTAAAATCTACCGGGATTTGCTGTTTGACACTGTTGCAATAATTCTGGATTTGCAGAGCCTGTGACGCCTGACCTGACATACTGGTATCCATTGAAACGTCTGTTGCTGTGGTCATTGTTAATTCCTGTAAGTGAGGATTAATCAGAAGGCATCCGGAAGACTGCCGTTACCTGCATAGACAGCTTTAATACTGTCAATCTGTTGTGAAAGGAGCTTCCACTGCAATGCATCTTTTGCCAGCGCGCGTTTGAACTGCCAGATATCATCTTCGTTTTTCAGGTTATTAACCTGAGAGACGCACTCCTGAAATGCGCTGGCGATATCATTCCAGGTTTGCGGGAATTTCCCGGCTGTCTGGGCCACCCGGCTGTAGTTGTCCACAAAGAGCTGGTTTTGCGCATCAATTGATTTAGCGACGGTAAGCATCGCATTGGTTTTAGCCAGTGCCTGATAAGCCTGAGCCAGCTTTTCCGTATTACTGATTAAATCTTTTGCCGCCTGACCTGAACCAGCTATACCTGATGAGACTGCGGTAATACCCGAAACCATATATTCCACAGATTGCTCGTTATAAGGATTCTGCGGTTTATTTTCTCCGCTCTGATTGTTATCGCCAGCCTGCGGTTTATTATCCTGTTCACCTTTTTCCTCAGTCGAATCTGATTTATTTTCGGCGTCATCTTTGCTTTCGCTGTTATCTTTATTTTCAGTGTTCTTGCCGGAATTATTATCCACCTGAAAGGAAGTGATAATTCCTTTTGCCAGCTGTTTTACGCCATCACCGGCTTTATTACCTTCACTGACGATACCCTGGATATTGGCAGCAATCTGGGTGTTAAGATTCCTGATCGTCTCTGCCCACTGTGCAGCCTCTTTACTTAATGTCTGTTCGGCCTGAGTTAACTGCGCCTGATAGTTTTTTAGCAAGGGTGACAGTGAACTCCAGGCAACCTGTAGCTGACTGTTGAGTGACTGAGCAATCACGCCATAACTTTGGGCCTGATCGGACAGGGATTCCAGCTGTCTGTTCAGTTGGGTCAGGCCATTTAATATATCCTCATCACTTTTTGTGATTAAAATAGAATTAAAAGCATTAACCAGGGCTGAGAAATTAGAGCCAAATGTCATCAGGTTAATAATGGCAGGAAGGCTTTCCTGTTTAAAATAACTCGCCTGGCTGTACATCTGGCGTTGATACGCCACAATTTTAGTTGCCAGACCGGCATCCATATTACCGGCCTGAAAAGCCTGCTGGGTGAGGAGTAAGTTACTGTAACTTTGTTGCAATAAGGCAGAGGAAGATAGCGCAAGGCTGTCAGTCAGTAAATCCTGATCGCCCAGATTAAGGGAAACAGAAGTTGCCATGGTTCACCACGTTTATATAAAAATTAAATTTAATTAGCGCAATAAATTATCGCGCAGTCTTATGTTGCGAATAATTATGGCTGATGGAGGTACAGGTTAAGTGGAAAAGCTGATGAATATAGGAGATGTATCTCCGTTATTATGACAAAAATTATAATTCAGCAGACTGACAGTACGGATGTTGTAAGACATTGCAACTCCCTCAAAGGAGAAAATAGTGGCTTGCAGTAAAATGTCGTCTTGTAAGTGATGTTAATGATAAAGAATAAAACTGGCAAGATCCGCTTAATATGTTTTCAATAAAAAACGTGATCTGTTCGATGATTTTTTGTTTAACTTGATGATTAATATAATTTGTTTTTTATGGAGATTATTGTAAAGAATAAGAAAAGGAAATGATTTTTTGGAGATTATGTTGATTTTTACTGATGTTTTTCCGCGCTTATCGCCAGCGATCATTTTTCTCCGCGCCGGCAGGATTAAGTGGGGCGGCACTGAAACCCCACTGACGACGGGGGATAACCCCGTCAGGGATGCGAGGCGACAAGTACCACAAGATCATGAATTCGCAGGTATCCCGTCTGTTCCGGCGTGGTGTTACGCAGCATCAGAGGCACGGTGATTTCACTTTGTGGCAGCAATACCTTATCGACATGGATAGATTGACTCTGGCTATCAGCCTGTAGTGGTTTACCTGTCGTGGGGTCCAGCTCTCCCCATTCCACCTGAAGCGTAAAGGCAGGCAGGGGGTTTTGCGAGGAAACGCGAATATGCAGCATCGTCTGGGTATTGCTGCCCTCGCTGATAAGAGGGCTCAATGACAGACGGATTTCACCGGCCTGGCTGTCGAGTAAAACCGGCGTCGTGGCGGCAGGTAACAGCCAGGCACCCTGGGTGGAGTGCGTGTTGAGCATATTTTGCTGCGTCAGGGCGGTTGCCTGCCGCGTCAGCTGATGCATTTCGCTGTTCAACTGGCCGACCTGTTTATGCAGTTTATTGAGGTCAGACTGTTTTGACGGGGAAGCGCAGCCTGCCAGCAACGCCGTTATCAACAACAGATTTTTTCTTTTTATTACTCTGGTCATTACAGCCAGCTCCTTGCAGATCACGATTCTGTTAAAGCTTATCTTTTTAGCTGAGGTCAGCCGGTTCAACATGCACCAGATTGTCAGTGGCTACCAGCATATTGCATTTATCAGCGTTGCCCTATCCGAGTGCTCTGAGTCCGGCAACGCACTTTTCCCGGAAATCAGTGAAATGGTCAGCCCGTTATTTTGTTAACTGCCACTTCGCGCTACACTGTGCACCAATTTTCAGGACTATCAGGAAGCATCATGCATTGCCCGTTCTGTTCTGCTGTGGATACCAAAGTGATCGATTCCCGCCTGGTAGGGGAAGGCACCTCGGTGCGCCGCCGCCGCCAGTGTCTGCTGTGCCATGAGCGCTTCACCACTTTTGAAGTGGCCGAGCTGGTGATGCCGAGGGTGGTGAAAAGCAATGATATCCGTGAACCGTTCAACGAAGACAAGCTGTGCAGCGGTATGATGAAGGCGCTGGAAAAGCGCCCGGTCAACTCAGACGATGTTGAAAACGCTATCAGTCATATCCGAACGCAACTTCGTGCCACCGGCGAGCGTGAAGTCACCAGTAAAATGATTGGCAACCTGGTGATGGATGAGCTGAAAAAACTGGATAAGGTGGCTTATATCCGTTTTGCTTCGGTTTACCGTAGTTTCGAAGATATTCGCGAATTTGGCGAAGAGATCGCCCGCCTACAGGACTGAACCATGCAAGATGAAATCTGGATGGCCCGCGCACTTGAACTGGCCCGACGTGGGCGTTTCACCACCGCGCCCAATCCCCAGGTCGGCTGCGTCATTGTGCGTGAGGGTGTCATCGTCGGAGAGGGCTGGCACCTGCGTGCTGGCGAACCTCACGCTGAGATTCACGCGCTGCGCATGGCGGGCGAAAAGGCTCGTGGGGCAACGGCATATGTCACCCTTGAGCCATGCAGCCACCACGGTCGTACTCCCCCCTGTTGCGACGCATTAATTGCTGCCGGTATTGGTCGCGTAGTGGCGGCCATGCAGGACCCTAATCCGCAGGTCGCCGGTCGTGGTCTCTACCGTCTGCGTCAGGCCGGGATTGAGGTCAGCCACGGATTGATGATGCAGGAAGCGGAAGCGCTGAACCGGGGATTTCTCAAGCGCATGCGCACCGGTTTTCCCTGGTTGCAACTTAAAATGGCGGCGTCCCTCGACGGACGCACGGCGATGGCCACTGGTGAAAGTCAGTGGATTACCTCTCCGGAGGCACGACGCGATGTGCAGCGGTTGCGTGCGCAAAGTTCAGCCATTCTGACCACCAGCGCCACGGTACTGGCTGATAATCCTGCCCTGACGGTGCGCTGGGATGAACTGAACGATGAACCCGCCTGCCCGCAGGAACAGCTGCCTCAGCCGGTACGGGTGGTCATTGACAGCCATAATCGCGTCACACCACAGCATCGCCTGATCGCCGAGCCGGGAGAAACCTGGCTGGCGCGCCGGCAGCCCGATACGCTGAACTGGCCGGATAATGTGCAGCAGCTGTCCCTGCCACAGCACCATCAGCAGGCAGATCTGGTTTCGCTGATGATGATGCTCGGACAGCGCCAGATTAACAGCATTTGGGTTGAGGCAGGTGCCACGCTGGCGGGGGCATTGCTGAGCGCCGGTGTGGTCGATGAGCTGATTATCTATCTGGCTCCTAAGCTGTTGGGTGATGCCGCACGTGGTTTATGCCATCTGCCGGGCCTGACACAGCTGGCGCAGGCGCCCCAGCTCAGTTTTAGCGATGTCCGGCAGGTGGGGCCGGATTTACGCCTCACGCTAACGGTATGATGACCGGGCAGCGCTTTATCAATGTTGTCCGGCAGGTTGCTAATCCGGACAAGCAGACCGTTTAAGAGTGTGATAGAATCCGCCCCCCTGCGGGGCCCTAACCGAACCCTGAAAGGAAAATTATGAACGTTATTGAAGCTGCTGTTGCTACTCCTGACGCACGCGTGGCGATTGTTATCGCGCGTTTCAACCATTTCATCAACGACAGCCTGCTGAGCGGTGCGATCGATGCGCTAAAACGTATCGGACAGGTCAAAGATGAAAATATCACCGTGGTCTGGGTGCCAGGTGCGTACGAAATGCCGGTTGCCGCCCGTGCGCTGGCGAAAGCTGGCAAGCATGACGCGGTTGTTGCGCTGGGTACGGTGATCCGTGGTGGGACTGCGCATTTTGAATATGTGGCGGGAGAAGCCAGTTCTGGTCTGGCAAACGTTGCTATGAACAGTGATATACCGGTTGCTTTTGGCGTGCTGACGACAGAAAACATCGAGCAGGCCATTGAACGCGCCGGAACCAAAGCGGGTAATAAAGGGGCGGAAGCTGCCCTGACCGCGCTTGAAATGATTAACGTACTGAAAGCTATCAAAGCCTGATTTTAAGGGGAATTTCGTGAAACCTGCTGCTCGCCGCCGCGCCCGTGAATGTGCTGTCCAGGCACTTTACTCCTGGCAGTTATCTAACAACGACATTGCCGATGTCGAATACCAGTTTCTGGCGGAGCAAGACGTCAAAGATGTGGATATCAGCTACTTCCGTGAATTGCTGAGCGGCGTTGCAACCAACAGCGCGTACCTTGATGGCCTGATGAAACCCTGGCTGTCTCGTCAGTTGGAAGAGCTGGGTCAGGTCGAAAAGGCAATCCTGCGCCTTTCTCTGTACGAGCTGAGCAAGCGTGCCGATGTTCCCTACAAAGTGGCCATTAACGAAGGGATTGAGCTGGCTAAAGTGTTTGGTGCCGAGGACAGTCACAAGTTTGTCAACGGTGTACTGGATAAAGCCGCTCTGCAGATACGTCCCGACAAGAAATAATCCTGCCAGGGCCGGTTTATCCGGCCTTCTTCATTTTCAGATCCGGAACACTGTATATGGCATGTGGCGAATTTGAACTTATCACCCGGTATTTTGATCGCGTGACCAGTTCCCGTCGCGATGTGGAAAAAGGCATCGGTGACGACTGCGCACTACTGACCCTACCGGAAAAGCAAACGCTGGCGATCAGTACCGATACGCTGGTGGAAGGTGTCCATTTCCTGCGTGATATTCATCCGGCCGATCTTGGCTACAAGGCGCTGGCGGTTAACCTCAGCGATCTGGCTGCAATGGGTGCCGATCCTGCCTGGCTGACGCTGGCGCTGACATTACCGTCGGTCGATGAGGCCTGGCTGAAGGCGTTCAGTGACAGCCTGTTTGAGCTGCTGGATTATTACGATATGCAGCTGATTGGCGGTGACACTACCCGCGGGCCACTGAGTCTGACGCTGGGTATTCATGGCCTGATCCCGCAGGGAAGGGCGCTGAAACGCTCCGGCGCGCGCCCCGGCGACTGGATTTATGTCACCGGCACGCTGGGCGACAGTGCCGCCGGTCTGGCGCTGCTACAGCACCGGATTAAAATTGACGACCCGGTGATCCATGAAGCTTTGATCAAACGCCATCTGCGCCCAATGCCGCGCATCCTGCAAGGCCAGGCGCTACGCGATCTCGCCAGTGCAGCGATTGATATCTCTGACGGTTTGATTTCGGACGTGCGCCATATTCTGCGGGCCAGCGGCTGTGGCGCCCGTCTCAATCTTGAAGCGTTACCTCTGTCGGAGGTGATGAAGCAGCATTTTGAGCCGGATCAGCTATTGAGCTGGGCGCTCAGCGGCGGTGAAGATTACGAACTCTGTTTTACCGTGCCGGAAATAAATCGCGGTGCGCTGGATGTGGCGCTGGGTAATTCAGGCGTGTCGTTTACCTGCGTCGGCCAGATAGCACCGCAGAGTGAAGGGTTGGTGCTGTTGCAGAATGGCAAACCCGTGGAGATTAACATGCAGGGATTCGATCATTTTGCCAGCCAGTAAAGATGTGGCGAAAAGTCGCCTGAAGATGAGTAACCCGTGGCACCTGCTGGCCACCGGATTTGGTAGCGGGCTGAGCCCCTATGTGCCGGGCACGGTAGGTTCGCTGGCGTCCATTCCCTTCTGGTGTCTGATGACCTGGCTGCCGCCGGACCTCTATTCGCTGGTGGTGATGTTCGGCATCTGTATTGGTGTTTATCTTTGCCACCGTACCGCAAAAGATATGGGCGTGCACGATCACGGCTGTATCGTCTGGGATGAGTTTATCGGCATGTGGATTACGCTGATGGCGATACCTGTCAACAGCTGGCAGTGGGTACTGGCAGGATTTATTATTTTCCGCATCCTCGATATGTGGAAGCCGTGGCCAATCCGTTGGTTTGATCGTAACGTTCATGGCGGCATGGGCATTATGGTGGATGATATCGTAGCCGGAATTATTTCTGCCGGTATTCTTTACTATGCCGGGCACCATCTGGCTTTGTAACTGGCATAAGCATGGCGCTGACGATGCGCCATGCCAGAGGGATTATTCGAAGCCCACCACATCATGTGGCTGATAAACGCTCTCCAGTTCTGCCATCTCCTCACTGGTCAGCTCTGTCTCCACCGCCTTTACCAAATCATCCAGCTGCTCAGCACGTGATGCACCAATAATCGGCGCGGTGACGGCCGGTTTAGCCAGCATCCACGCCAGCGCAACCTGCGCCCGGCTTATGCCCCGCTGTTGTGCGATGTTTGCCACCCGCTGCGCAATTGCCCCGTCGTTTTCTTCTGTTTTGTTATACAGCGTTTGGCCAAACTCGTCGGACACCGAACGGGCCGTGGTTTCGCCCCACGGGCGGGTCAGACGTCCTCGTGCCAGCGGGCTCCACGGCAGTACCGCAATGTTTTCTGCCTGACAGAGTGGATGCATTTCGCGCTCCTCTTCCCGTTGGATCAGGTTGTACTGATCCTGCATGCTGACAAAACGTGCCCAGCCGTAGCGATCGGCAGTATAAAGTGCTTTGGCAAATTGCCAGGCATACATTGAGGAAGCACCGATGTAACGTGCCTTGCCGGATTTCACCACCTCATCCAGCGCTTCCAGAGTCTCTTCCAGCGGCGTGTTGTAATCCCAGCGATGGATTTGCAGCAAATCAACATACTCCATCCCCAGCCGGGTGAGGCTGTCATCAATTGATTGCAGAATGTTGGCGCGAGACAGCCCACCGGAAAGATTACTCATCGGGAAATAGACTTTGGTCGCCACCACTATCTCATCACGCCGGGCATACTCTTTCAGCGCACGCCCCACGATCTCTTCACTGCTGCCGTCAGAATAGCTGTTTGCCGTATCAAAGAAGTTAATGCCTGCTTCCAGCGCCTGCCTGATAAGTGGTCTGCTGCTTTGTTCCGGCAGTGTCCAGGCATGGCGGCCACGATCCGGTTCGCCAAAGGTCATACAGCCCAGACAGAGGCGGGAAACGGTCAGGTCGGTATTACCCAGTTTCACGATTTTCATTATGGCTCCTGTTGGTGATAATCGTTTTTCAAATCTGATGGACCAGACGTTAAGCATAGTGCGGGGAGCAGAAGCCATGCAGAAGAGATTGTCTTCTGCATGATGGTGATCTCATACAGCATTTCTCTGATGATGCCAGCCCGCTGGGGGTGTCCGACAATAATAATATCTTCGTCAGTCCGTTCTTCAGAGAAGGCAAAAGCAGTAACCGAAGCGATCAACAGGTTAAATGCATTGACAGAAATAGCTGTCTGAATATCGTCTGACCCGTTTGGAAGCCAGATCGTTGAGCACATTCACAACGGAGGTTATCTGGTGCGCTCAGATTATTTTCAGCAAAAATGACGACCAGACATAAGATGAGGAGACGCGGAAAGTCATTGCTTTCCGCATCGTAGTAATCGTTACAGCGCCATCCACTGATTAATTTGTCGGGTCATACCCTCAGCATCCAGCAGGTAGTCATGACGAATTTCGTGCTGCGTACCCTGTGGAATAAATTCGTCAGGCAGACCGATATTCAGCACCGGCACACAGCAACGTTTTGCCATCAGGAGTTCAATCACACCACTGCCTGCACCGCCCTTAACTGCGCCTTCTTCCACGGTAATCAGCGCCTCATGGCTGGCAGCCAGCTCAACGATCAGCGCCTCATCAAGTGGTTTGACAAAGCGCATATCCACCAGCGTGGCATTGAGTGATTCCGCCACGCTGGCAGCTTCGGGCAGCAGCGTACCAAAGTTAAGGATCGCCAGCTTTTCTCCATGACGTTTCACCACGCCTTTACCGAGCGGTAGCGGGGCAAGGGGTTGCAGCTCGGCACCTGTCCCGGTGCCGCGAGGATAACGTACGGCACTGGGGCCTTCAGCGTAGTGATAACCGGTGTACAGCATCTGACGACATTCATTCTCATCAGCCGGCGTCATAATCACCATATTAGGAATACAACGCAGGAAGGCGATATCGAATGCCCCCTGATGGGTCTGCCCGTCCGCACCCACGATGCCGCCACGATCGATGGCAAACAACACCGGCAGTTTCTGAATAGCCACATCATGAATCAACTGATCATAAGCGCGTTGCAGGAAGGTGGAGTAAATCGCCACCACCGGCCTGTAGCCGCCGATAGCAAGACCAGCAGCGAAAGTGACCGCATGTTGTTCAGCAATGGCTACGTCGAAATATTGTTGAGGATAATCGCGGGAGAAGCTGACCATGCCAGAACCTTCGCGCATGGCGGGCGTAATGGCCATCAGTCTGGCATCATCGGCGGCGGTTTCGCTCAGCCACTGACCAAAAATTTTCGAGTAGCTGGGCAGTCCTTCCGCCGTTTCAGGCAACAGTCCGCTGGCCGGGTCGAATTTGGGTACGGCGTGCCAGCTGATAGGATCTTTTTCGGCTGGTGCATAACCTTTCCCTTTCCGGGTCATCACATGCAGAAACTGTGGGCCTTTCAGTTCACGCATGTTCTTAAGCGTGTGCACCAGAGAAAGCACGTCATGACCATCAACCGGACCGATATAGTTAAAGCCCAGCTCTTCAAACAGCGTGCCGGGTGCCACCATGCCCTTCAGGTGTTCTTCGGTACGTTTGACCAGCTCTTTGATCGGGGGAAGGTTGGTCAGCACTTTTTTCCCGCCTTCGCGCAGCCGCGAATAGGTTTTACCGGAGAGGATCTGCGCCAGACGATTGTTCAGTGCCCCGACGTTTTCGGAAATTGACATTTCGTTGTCGTTAAGTATCACCAGCAAATCCGGTTTGATATCACCAGCGTGGTTCATCGCTTCAAATGCCATTCCGGCGGTGATCGCTCCGTCGCCAATTACGCAGGCGGTACGGCGGCCTTTGCCCTCTTTTTCCGCAGCCACCGCCATCCCCAGCCCGGCGCTGATCGAGGTAGAAGAGTGACCGACGTTGAGGACGTCATATTCGCTCTCATCCCGCCAGGGAAAAGGATGCAGGCCGTTTTTCTGACGGATAGTGCCGATGCGATCGCGGCGTCCGGTGAGGATCTTATGGGGATAAGCCTGGTGACCGACGTCCCACACCAGATGGTCAAATGGCGTGTTGTAGACATAATGCAGCGCAACGGTAAGTTCCACCACGCCCAGCCCGGAGGCGAAATGGCCGCTTGAACGGCTCACGCTGTCCAGTAAATACTGGCGCAGCTCGTCACAGAGTTTTGGCAGGCTTTCTTTTGGAAGCGTACGTAGTTCTTGTACCGAACTGGCCAGCGCCAGCGTCGGATATTTTGCAGTATCAAAACTCATCAGAGACTCATTGTGGGCGTTATTTATTGCGTTCAATTATATAACTTGCAAGCAGCTGTAGCGATGTCGTGTTATAGGATTGTGCTGCAAGTGTTTCAAGTGCGCTAAGCGCCTGCTGGTGCAGATCCCGGGTTTTTGCACGCGCGCCGTCCAGTCCCAACAGTGCCGGGTAGGTGCTTTTCCCCAGCTGCTGGTCAGCACCCTGCTGCTTACCAATGATGGCGGTATCGCCTACCACATCGAGAATGTCGTCCTGCACCTGAAAGGCAAGGCCAATTGCGTTGGCATAGCGATCCAGCGCCGGAATCGCTTCACGCCCGCGCTCACCGGCGCTTAATGCGCCCAGCCGCACCGCAGCGCGGATCAGCGCACCGGTTTTATGGCGATGAATCTGTTCCAGCGCGTTCAAATCCACATTACGACCTTCCGCCGCCAGATCCAGAGCCTGACCGCCACACATACCGGCCACACCGCTGGCCTGGGCCAGTTCCGACACCATGGCAACGCGTCCGGCTGGGGTAACGCCGGGTATTGGGGCATCGGCAAGGATGGTAAAAGCCAGCGTCTGTAAGGCGTCGCCTGCCAGAATAGCCGTGTCCTCGCCAAATTTTATATGACAGGTTGGCTGCCCGCGCCGCAGGCTGTCGTTATCCATAGCAGGTAAATCATCATGGATAAGCGAATAAGCGTGGATACATTCCACGGCGGCGGCGGGCGCGTCCAGGGCCGCATCGTCGGCGTGCAGCATTTCTCCGGTGGCATAAACCAGAAATGGCCGTAATCGTTTCCCGCCTAACAGTGCGCCATATTCCATCGCTTCCACCAGAGGAGAACTCTGAAACGGCAGCGGCGCAATAAAGCGTTGCAAAGCCTGATTCACCCTGGCGAAATGCGCGGTGAGAAGAGTACTCAGCTCCATCAGTCATTTTCCGGCATGAAGGGCTTCAGTTCGCTTTCCTGATCGTTGCTGAGCAGGATTTGCACGCGCTGTTCTGCCTGTTGCAGTTTTTGCTGTCCAAGACGGGCAAGCTGGACTCCACGCTCAAATTCATTGAGCGCCTCCTCCAGCGCTAAATCTCCGCTTTCCAGACGGGACACTATCTGCTCCAGCTGTTGCAGCGAGCTTTCGAAGCTGGCGGGCTGTTCGGCTTTTTTCGGCATAATGGCTATCGGCTCAGTCGTTTTTTTTCACCATGAAGGCGTCCATGGTAGCTGACTCAAAATGATTAGCAAAATAATGCTGCCGTTACCAGATGGAGAAGCGGTTAACAGACAGCTGTGATACACTCGCGTTTTCAGAATGCACCCTGCATGTTTAAAGCCCTGCATTGATTCCGGTACTTTCCTGAGCGAGCTTTCGGACAAGTGTGCATTTGCTGCCTTACTGCCGCGCCAGTCAGCCTGGCTGATTAAGTCGGGTAAGCCAGCTTAATACCATCATCTTACTCTCTGAGTGCTGAATATTCAGCGCCTTATTGCCTTTTGAGCCCTGTCACCATGAAGTTTATCATCAAGCTTTTCCCGGAAATTACGATTAAAAGTCAGTCTGTTCGTCTGCGTTTTATTAAAATTCTGACCACTAATATCCGCAACGTGCTGAAACAGTACGACGAGGCCCTGGCCGTTGTGCGTCACTGGGACCATATTGAGGTGCGGGCGAAAGATGAAAGCCAGCGCGGTAATATCGTCGCGGAACTGACCCGTATTCCCGGTATTCATCATATCCTTGCGGTGGAAGATCGTGCTTACAACGATATTCATCATATTTTTGAACAAACGCTGGAGCTGAATCGCGACAGGATTGCAGGAAAAACCTTCTGTGTCCGGGTTAAACGTCGTGGCAAACAGGCCTTCAGCTCGCAGGACGTTGAGCGTTATGTGGGGGGCGGTCTTAATCAGCATGTTGCCAGCGCTCAGGTTAAGCTCAATCATCCTGAAGTGACGGTCAATCTGGAGATCGACGACGATCGTCTGCTGCTGGTCACCGGGCGTTTTGCCGGCATTGGCGGTTTCCCCATTGGCACCCAGGAAGAGGTGTTGTCGCTGATTTCTGGTGGCTTCGACTCCGGCGTTTCCAGCTACATGCTGATCCGTCGTGGTTGTCGTGTACATTACTGCTTCTTCAACCTGGGCGGCGCGGCGCATGAGATTGGTGTCCGTCAGGTGGCGCACTATCTGTGGCACCGTTTTGGCCGCTCACACAAGGTGCGTTTCGTGGCCATTAACTTCGAGCCGGTGGTGGGGGAGATCCTCGAAAAAGTGGAGGATGGTCAGATGGGGGTGGTGCTGAAACGGATGATGGTCCGTGCGGCGTCAACCATCGCAGAACGCTATGGTGTGCAGGCCATCGTTACCGGCGAAGCGCTTGGTCAGGTATCCAGCCAGACGCTGACCAACCTGCGGCTGATCGATAATGCGTCTGATACCCTTGTCCTGCGTCCGCTGATTTCCCATGACAAAGAGCAGATCATTGACCTTGCGCGGCAAATCGGCACGGAAGATTTTGCCCGCACTATGCCGGAATACTGTGGCGTTATTTCAAAAAGCCCGACGGTGAAGGCAGTGAAGGCGAAAATTGAGGCGGAAGAGCAAAACTTCGACTTTACCATTCTGGACCGGGTGGTGGCAGAAGCGACCAATGTTGATATTCGCCAGATTGCTGAAGAAACGCAGCAGGAAGTGGTGGAGGTGGAAACCGTGGTGTCTTTCAGCCCCAACGATGTGGTGCTGGATATCCGCTCCCCCGATGAGCAGGACGACAGGCCGCTGGAGCTGGGTGGTGTCGAGGTGAAAAGCCTGCCGTTTTACAAACTCAGCAGCCAGTTTGGCGATCTCGATCAGAGCAAAACCTGGCTCCTTTACTGCGAACGTGGCGTGATGAGCCGCTTACAGGCTCTGTACCTGCATGAGCAGGGTTTTACCAACGTCAGGGTTTACCGTCCATAAATTGCCGGGGCGAACTCATTCGCCCCTTGCCCGCAGTAATTGATGATCCGGCATGCTCACCTCAGTAATGCAATTCCTGTAACAATATGAATTAACTAATTTTTACAGGGTCATCATTGTTCTCCTGAACGGCAATACCGACAAAAATCTGGTTACTGTCTCCGACGCAACAGCAAAACGGCAGCAAACTATGCTGTTAAATTATGAATTTTAATGCTATTAAAGTGAATAAATAGTCAATATGGAGGGGTGGTATGTCGGTCGATTTGCCAGTTAAGGCGCAGTTTGCTGCTTACAATGCGCATGATATTGAGGCTTTTATCGCGTGTTTTGCTGATGACTTTCGCGGATATCGTATGCCTGCTGAAACACCGTCAACAACGGGTAAGGCCGCATTGAGGGAGTTCTACATCAATAACCGTTTTAACAATCCTCAGCTGAAGGCCGAGCTTATTTCCAGAATCGTACTGGGCAATAAAGTATTCGACCATGAGCTTATTTATGGTTTATCTGCCAATCCACTGGAGAGCGTTGCCGTCTTCGAGGTCAACGACGGTCTGATTAGCACCGCCTGGTTTTATTTTCCCTGACAAAATCGAGGGGCTTTTGCGATTTAATCCCGATTCTCTGCGGTCAGAATCGGGATTGAGTAGAAAGGGAACTGGGGCTGCACAGGGATCACAGTCTGGAAATTTGTCTTAACAAAGCTCAGCGGCAGTTATTCCACCCATTCACGATAATCAAAAATACCGGCGGCCAGCACCAGTTGGCTGGCAACCTGATGCGCTGTTTCTTTTCCCAACAACAGGTCGATCAGTTTCAGGGCAAAATCAATGGCGGTTCCAGGTCCCTGGCTGGTGAGAAGATTGACGCGGGGATCCCACACGACCCGCTTATCCATCCATTTTGACTCAGGAATGGTGTGTTTGAGGCCGGGGAATCCGGTCATATTGCCCACCGGAAACAGGTCATGCGGCACCAGTACCGTACCGGCTGCTGCGCAGATAGCGGCCACGATGCGCCCGGAAAGGTGAAACTGACGAACGGTTTCAACCAGCAGCGGGCTGTCGCGGAACGCTTCAGCGCCTTTAAGACCGCCCGGAAGAACGATGGCCGCAAAATCGTTATCAGCGACCTCAATCAGTGGCGCATCAGCTATCAGCCTGACGCCGCGTGAGCAGCGAATTTCTGTACTGCCATCTTCGGTTACGCTGGCGGTGGTCACCGATAAGCCTGCCCGCACCAGCAGATCGATGGTGGTCACCGCCTCCGTTTCTTCACTGCCAGCGGCCAGGCAAACCAGTACCGATGCGTTGATGCTCATCATTTTGTTCCTTATGCTTAATCAGTTCATATAACCGGTTGTTTTCCGGTGTGACCAGGCCCTGTGCTCTGGCACGACGAATCACATAGCCGTTAATGTAGTCTATCTCGGTCCGTCTTCCCGCGCGGATGTCCTGTAGCATCGAAGAGGTGTTGGCTGCGGTGCTGTTAATGACATCCATCACATAATCAAGTAGCGCCTCACGCGAAGTATGGTGGCCTTCACGTTCCATTACGCTGGCCACTTCATCACACAGTGTTGCCACTTCCTGCTGATGGTTGAGCAGTAATCCATTCGGACAGTCATATTTCACCGTTAACGGATTGACCACGCAGTTGACCGCCAGTTTTTGCCAGGCTGCGGAAGCGACATTGTTGTGCCACGCGACATCCGGCAAGGCCTGGTGCAGCATTTCTGCCAGATCGCTGAAGCGTTCGCCGTTCGGGGATACCGGGCCAATATGCGTAATCCCCGTTGCAACATGGACTACCCGCGAGCCGTCGCGCGTGGCGGCATGTGTGGTAATGCCGCGCAGCAGCGGTTGTTGCAGAGATTTCAGCTCTTCCAGGGTGCCCATGCCGTTATGCAGTAAAAGAACCGGACAGGCTTCAGGCAGGAGAGACTGCACGTTTTTTACCGCCCCGGATACCTGCCAGGCTTTCAGCGTCACCAGCAACAACTCGCTGGCACGCAGAAACGTGGTGCTGTTAGCGATAAAGGTTTTGTTAATGACTTCGCCATCCGGCGTCACCACCTCTGCCGCGCAATGGGGCTGCGGCACCCTTAACCAGCCCTGAACATCATGTCCACGGGCGGCAAGGGCAGCCAGCCAGATTTGCCCTAAGGCTCCGCATCCTAAGACGGTAATCTTCATTGATCCTCTCCGCATACGGGTGAAATATGGCCCGCCCCCCGGCACCTGGTTTTTCTACTACAGCTTCAGACGCGGGTGGTTTTTTTAAGCCAGCTAAGTCGGTATTATGCCTGTCACTTTAGAATCAGGAGAATACATCATGCCATCTTTCGATGTTGTTTCAGAAATCGACATGCAGGAAGTGAGAAATGCCGTTGAAAATGCTAACCGTGAACTGTCCAGCCGCTTCGATTTTCGCAATGTGACCGCCAGTTACGAGCTGAACGAGAAAAATGAATCAATCAGGGTGTTGAGCGAATCTGATTTTCAGGTGAAACAGCTGGTGGATATTCTACGTGAAAAATTGCTGAAGCGTGGGATTGAGGGCGGCGCGCTGGAAGTCCCGGAAGAAATTGAACACAGCGGCAAGACTTGGGCGGTGGATGCCCAGCTGAAAAAAGGCATTCCCACCGACGTGGCAAAAAAACTGGTGAAACTGATCAAAGACAGTAAGTTGAAGGTGCAGTCACAAATCCAGGGTGAAGAAGTGCGGGTTACCGGCAAGTCCCGTGACGATTTGCAAAGCGCCATGGCGGTGGTGCGCGGTGGTAATCTTGGTCAGCCTTTTCAGTTCAAAAACTTCCGCGACTAAGCAAACAGGGCGAACTGATTCGCCCCCGGTGTCACAGACTCATGCTTTTCTTTGTTTGCGGACGCGGTTCAGGCATTCAGCCGCTTCCATGCGGGCCGGGTGCCTATTCCCTGGCAGGCAGGATTTGTGCAGCGGCTACTTGGTTTCGCCGCTGACCGGTTTGTTTTCGGGCGTTAACCCCGGCTCGACCAGGCTGTAGATTTGATTATCCAGCGGGTTTTCAAGCAGGGAAATAATTGCCAGTGCCACATCTGCACGACGTATCAGGCCATGAACCTCTCTGTTTTGCCGCAGCTGGCCTTTTCCGGTCGCTTCACCATTCAGCAGACCGCCGGGCCGGATAATGCACCAGGCCAGCCGACTGGTTTGCAGCCAGCTTTCTGCCAGCGACTTCTCTCTGACCGCCTGACCAAATGCCTGTCTGGCCCGCTCGGACAATGTCGGCCAGCTGTCGCCGCAGCCAAGCGATGTCACCATCAGCATCTGGCTGATGCCGGTCAGCTCGGCGCAGTCAATGATATTGCGGTGGGCGAGATAGTCGTGATGACCACCTATAGTAGAAATAATTACGGCATCAGGTCCGGCAGCCTGACAGGCTTGTATCACGCTGCGGGTATCGCAGGCATCGCCGACGAATACCTGTACGTTGTTCATTGCCGCCAGCCGCTCTGCATCTTCCAGTTTACGCACCATTATCACCACCGGCTGTTGATGCTTGACGGCAAAGTGCAACAACTCCGCGCCGGTTCCTCTGGCTGCGCCAAAAATCAGCCACTTTGCCATTAATTCTCTCCCTGTTGCAGGGCTTCTGCCAGTTGGCGAAAAGCGTTGAGCTGGTCGGGTTGCAACTGCCGATGGCTGTCGCGACCCACGAAGATTTTCAGCATAGCCTGGCCATGCGCGTTAAGGAAAATAACCGAGGCGGTTGCCATGCTCATAAAAGGACGTTCGACGAAGGCAATGTGCTGACAGTGGCTGGCACGAATGTGACCGCTCAGTCCCTGTTTGCTGCGCAGGTTGAAATAACCGTGGCCGTGACGACCAGAGGGTAATTCCCCGTGAAACTCCAGAATAATATCCTGATTATTTACCAGCGTGGTCACATCCCCCCAGCGGGTGATATTGTCCCAGACTGCATCAAAGTGCGTACCGTCGATCAATGTTCTGACAGGTAATGCCGTAATCACCGTCTGGAGCGGCACGGCATAACGCTCTGCAATCTCTTCCAGCGTACCGTCCGGATTTGTCTGCATAAATTCAAAGAGGGTGGGTTGCATAATGACTTCCTTTTTCGGATGGGGTGGCGTTAAGTTGCATAAAAATTTCTGCCAGTGACTGCATCAGGTTATTGGCCCAGAAACGCCCACTGTCGGTAAGACGCAGGCAGAGCGAATTGTCAGTCAGCAGCCCTGACTGATGCCACTGCTCAATAAGGGGTTGAAGTGTGGCGGCATCCGGGCTGAGCGCCGTCAGATCCAGCCGTCCTGCTTCAATTCCGCCCTGCAACTGGTGACGCCATTGCTGTGGATGCTCTGTAGCTGGCGTCATCATGCCAATGGGCTTCTGGTCGTTGTCCAGCGCCTGGTAATAGTTTTCCAGCTGGCGGTGCATCATATACGCCTGACCATTGAGGTTACCGCCAGCGCCAGAGCCGACCGCCAGGCAGTCGGCACCCTGCTTAATCAGCAGGTTGTACATGTTGCGCTCTCGGGTCGTTCTGGCCCAGTGGCTGTTGCTTAACTGTCGCCAGCCATAATCTGCCAGCAGGGCGGCACCCTGAAGATAAAGATCCCGCCGTTCAGTGACATCCGGCAGATCCGTGCGTTGATTTTCCACGGCTTTAGCCAGGGGCGTGGTAGGAAGCAGGTTCAGGGCATAAAGATCAACGCCATCAAGGCCAATGTCCCTGACCGTTTCGAGATCGGTTTGCCAGCTTTCCGCCGTCTGTCCGGGCAGGCCAAACATCAAATCGCAGACCACTGCTGCCCGGTCACGACGGCACAGTGCCTTTAGAAAAGCGACGGATTGCTGACGATCGGATGTCCGCGCCATCTTCTTACGAATACGGCTGTCAAACGTTTGTATGCCAATCGAAAAGCGATTGGCTCCGGCGTCCAGACAGGCATCGATTCGCGCATCGTCAAAGTTAAGAATCCGGCCTTCAATGGTGATTTCACAGTCCGGTGCCAGTGGCAGCCTGCTCCTCAGCAGGCTGATGATACGGTACAGTCCTTGCGCTGAGAGTGATGTCGGGGTGCCGCCGCCAAAATATATTGCATGGATTGGGGCTGACTGATGTAACGGACTGTCGGCTTCCATTTCGATTTCACGTAGCAGATAGCTGACATATTTTTCGGCCTCATCGGCGTGAAACTTATTCTGGTAAAAGCCGCAGAATGTACAGCGGGTGTCGCAAAACGGAATGTGGAGATAGAGCAGACGTTTACGGGGCGGCAAGGATTGCTGCAATAACCTTTGCCAGGCGGATTGAATTGCGTCAGCCGCTAATGGCGTTTTGTTACGCCACGGCATGGCAGTCCGACGTTCAGTAAAAGCCTGAACGCCGGGTTGTGCAAACCACGGGGTTAAATCAATTTGCATAGTCCTTTTCCATAAGGCAGAGGGAAGAGAGTCAAAAGATAATCATTATCATTTCTCAACATGATGACGATGATTTAAGTCAAGGATGAGCGAAGGGGATTGATAATTAATCACTGTTAAGCGTGTTTAAGGCGGCATAAGAACGCTGCCGCCAGCTCAGGGATGATGACAGAAAGGGTTAACAGAAAACCTGAGGGTATGCTGTCCGGATGCCATGCCGAACGCAGGCTATCGCTGTCATACAGGGTCGCTGTAAAGGATTCCTTTTTGCGGTAAGACAGGCACCGATTTTTTCAGCCAGTCAAACAGCAACTCAATATTTTTTAGCCTGGGTGAATTAGCCGGCCAGACCAGATAGTAACCGTCGCCGGTGGCAACGGCCTGTTCAAAAGGCAGCGAAAGCAGGCCGTTATTAATGGCTTCGAGGCTCAACAGAAGATCGCCAACAGAAACGCCATGCCCGCTGATAGCCGCGAGGTTGCCCTGTTCGAGGGTGTCAAAGACCTTACCGCCTGAGAGGTTCAGGCCCGGATATTTGCCGGTTTTCTTGAGCCATCTTCGCCAGTCACGGCGATCGGGAGAAGGGTGAATCAGCTCACAGCCTGCCAGATTGACCTGAGCAGCGGTCTTCAACAGCGGTGTACACACCGGAATTAACCACTCATCAAACAGCAGTTTGCTGGCTGTTGTCTCGCCGAAATTGCCATTGCCCAGCAGGATTGCACAGTCATAGGGCTCAAAGCTGAAATCCACCACATCGGTATCCATCCAGACGCTGGTAATTTCCACATGCGGCGTGGCGTTGCTCTCACGAAAGGCGTTCAGCACGTCCAGAAGCCAGCGCATGGTCAGGGTGGAGGGCGCTTTCAGCCGTAGATTGTGATTATTGCTGCGAAAGGCAAAGCAGGCCCGTTCGATACAAAAGAAACCTTCAGTCAGTTGATTTGCCAGCACCCGCCCCGCGTCGGTAACGATGATACGGGGACCGTTTCGCCTGAACAGTTCGCAGTCAAACCGGGCTTCCAGGGTACGGATATGTCGGCTGATAGCCCCTGGCGTAACATTGAGTAAATCTGCGGCTTTGCTGAATGAGCCGAGCCTTGCTGCTGCCTCAAATGCGCGTAATGCGTAGAGCGGTGGAAGTGACATCATTTTTCTCATTTTGATTTTTTTTCACATTAAGCGCGAGTTTTATCCGTTTTTCAAGTGCTGTCCGGAAATGAATAATTCCGTCCGGCAATAAGGCTTAACAGAGAAACGAGATGGAAGACAGGTTACTCAGCAACGGGGCGATACTCAGGCAGACCGATTTAATGATGTTGCACAGAGATATAGTGGGTGCGCGGGCACGCAAAGGCTGGAGGCTGGACGGATTCAGCGATATCGCTGACAAACTGGAAGACCGGCATTTTCCCTGCTTATTCGCCCGTCATGCATGGAAATCTGAAAGCCTGCTGTTTGGATTTATCAGCCGGCAACAGGCCAGCAGTGAGATGCTCTCGGTGATGAATTTATTTATCAGGCGGACACAGACTCTGCCGGAGGAGCAACGCCTGTACAGCCCGTTGATCCTGATCTTTGAGCAGAACGAATTCTCTTCTCTCGACGAGGCTCACCGGTTCGCATGGCAGCAGTTGCAAATGCTGCATGACCACGATGCCCGTCCCTGGCCGGAACATATTCCTACTTCGCCTGACGAGAGTGCCTGGTCATTCTGTTTTGGCGGCACAGAACTCTTTATCAATATCAGCTGTCCCGGACACGCCCGGCTACGCAGCCGGAATCTCGGCGAAAGGGTGGTATTTGTCATTAACCCCAGGCCCCATTTCGACATTCTTGCCAGCCATCGCGACCCTAAAGGGATCAAAATCCGCGAGAAAATCCGCGCCAGAGTCAGTGATTACAATCAGGGCTATGTGCCCGGTGAACTCGGATTTTATGGCGATGATGGCAGTCTGGAATGGAAACAATATCAGTTAAACGAACCCGGTTCGGCCAGTTTTTCCGGCTGTCCACTTCACATCCATAAGGAAAAAAAATTGCAATGAACATCACTCTTTTGGGGGCGTACATTCTTTCGGTCATGATGCTGCTGCTGACGCCCGGCCCGGTAGTGGCATTAATTACCGGCACGGCTGCCCGTTATGGTTATCGCAGCGCTTTTGCCACGGCGGTGGGCACCAACGGCGCATCGCTGGTGCTTATTGCACTGGCCACGCTGACCCTGAAAGGGGTTGTTTCACTCTCGCCGGTCTGGCTGTGGCTGACCGGCGTGGCCGGATCGCTTTACATTGGCTATACCGCGCTTCAGAGCCTGTTGAGCCGCCCAGCACAGGATGGCCCGACGGTCAAACCGGCAATAAACCACCGCGGCGGCTTCTTTCGCGGCTTTATGACCGGCATTGCTAATCCGAAAGATATTCTGTTCTTCGTCTCTTTCTTCCCACAGTTTATTGCGGTAACGCGTGATTTCAGCACCAGTATCATGACGCTGTGCGTGGTGTGGATTTTCTTCGATTTTGCCATTCTTACGCTCTATATTCTGACGGTTAAACGGTGGATGCCATCCCGTCACGGCAGAACCATTGAGCTGACCTCTTCCCTGTTTTTACTTGGCGTGGCGTTATGTGGGGTGATATACAACGTACTCGAAATAGCGAGCCTGATTTCGCACAGGTCCCTTTGATACAGGAAGCTGACGTGTATTTGTATATTTTTTACCTGGGTGGTAATGCCGGGAAATCGAATATTGAAGTTCATGACATCCAGTTTGTTGCGGCTGACAAGCCGGAAGATGCCTGGCCTGCGCTGCGTGAAGCCTGGTTTGGCGACCCCGATAAGATACACATCGATGGTTACGCCAGAGTGAGATGGGCTGATGGTTACACGATCACTCTGAGCGCGACGCCCCCGGATGAGCAGACCATGCGACTCTGGTTTGTCAACGCCGGAGGTTATCATCCTTCCAGCCTGGCAGAGTTACATGCTTTTGATTTTTTTGTGGCAAAAAACATGAAAGAAGCGAAAGCCCGTGGCATGGAGAGCCTGCTGAATGGCGCGTTGCAACAGCACAAAGATAACCTTAAAGATGTCGATGACTGCCTGCTGCTGGAAAAGCTCGGCAATCTTTACATCCATCTCACCCCGTCTGAAACCGGTGCGCGGTTTGTGCCGGAATGGCAGGGCTATCAGCCCATCGGCGTCTGACAGGCTAAAGATCAATCACCAGCTCTGGCGACAGGCTTCGCGAGCAGCAAAGTGCAACATATTGCTGCTCTGCTTGTTTTTCGCCTTCTGACTGAACGGTATCCCGGTGATCAACCATCCCCTGCTTCACCGCTGTCAGACAGGCGCCACACATACCCATTTCACAGGAAAGCGGCACATCAATGCCGTTCTCAATTAACACGCAGGCAATCGACTTTTCCGCAGGTACAACCCACTGCTGGCCCGTGGAAGAGAGGGTGACCGTGAAGTTATCGCCACTTTCACTCGTCGCGGATGACAGTGGTTTGAAGGCTTCCATGTGGATATTTTCTTCCTGCCAGCCAGCGCCGATGGCCGTATCTGCCATCTGTGTCATAAAGCCTTCAGGGCCACAAAGATAGAGATGAGTCTGCGCTGAAGGCTGGCTGAGCGCGGCAGGCGTATGGGTACGTGGACTTTGCCCGTCGCTGCCGGACCAGATTTCACAGGTTCCATGGCGGAAAGCTCTCGATAACGGTGCAAGAAATGCCGCATCGCTTCGCTTGCGGACATAATAATGTAGATGAAAGGGGATTCCACTGGCTTCAAGCGCTTCTGCCATCGCATACAGTGGCGTGATGCCAATCCCCGCAGCCAGCAGAATAACCTTTCCGGCGGGTTGCAGAGGAAAGAGATTGCGGGGAGCGGAGATACTGAGGCTCTGCCCAGGACGCAGCACATCATGTATCCAGGCTGGGCCGCCGCGCGACTGCTGTTCCCGCGCCACACAGATCTGGTACTCACCGGGATGACCGGCTGCTCCGGTCAGTGAGTATTGTCGTATCAGATTCTCCCTGAGATAAACATCAATGTGCGCACCTGGTTGCCAGTCAGGCAGCGCCTGCCCGTTCTCTGCGACCAGGCTGATCCCCAGATTGCGATCGCCCTGACGCCATATGCCGTCAACCACTACCTTGATCAGGTTCGTCATCGTTACCTCCCTCATACCAGGAAAAATTCACCAAATCCCATACGCTTAAGGCTTCTGCGATAGGCAATCGAGCTGCGATCGGCGGGAATATGCGCCTCCAGTGTCAGATCAAGCGGTAATCTTTCCGGCATCTGGGTTTCCACCATCAGACGATCTTCTTCAAACACCCGCTGGTTGAAGGCATGGACTTCTTCCACGGGAACATGCAGATCAAAGTTCCTCGCTATCGGCGCAAACATGCGGGTTTTTCGCGCTGAAACGGGCGAAGCGGCGTTCATAATCACCAGCCGCGAGTCTCCCGGAAAATGGATAGTCAGCGTGGCGGTAAAGGGAAGATGCATTTCAAAATGGCGTAGCCACTGGAATCCTTCCGTAGCCTGGTGCTGTGCGCTGGCCGGATAGTTGCCAACCGTGCTCCAGTAGTCGGCTTCAAAGCCGAATGCCTTTTCAACCGGATTGTAAGCGGGCACCACCTGATTATTGGCGTCGGCGAAGGTTTCGGTATGTATCCAGGCAAAATGGGCCACATCAAGAAATCCTTCCACCTGGCGTCCGGCAAAACCGTTTACGTCAAATCCCGGACAGTTAATCTGCTGGAAACCGTCGTCTGTCCAGTGGGGCATTACCGGCAGCAGGGCAGGATTCTCCGCATCCGGGATCATGCAGACCCATACCAGACCATAGCGTTCTTCAACCTGAAAGGTCAGCAGGTTCAGTTTCGCCGGGATGGGCTGATCGGGACTGGAGGGAATACGGTTGCACTTGCCATCTTCACCGAAGCGAAGTCCATGATAAGGACAGACAATGCCCTCTGCGTCATGAAAGCCAAGCGTCAATGGAACGCCGCGATGGGGGCAGATATCACGCGCCACCACGACGTTGTTGTTAATGCGGTAAATCACCAGCGACTCATCGAGCAGCACGGCTTTGGATGGCGCACTGGTGATATCTGATGAACGGGCAACGGGATGCCACTGCTGCGCCAGTCGCAGCCAGTCGTCAGGTTCAAAAGTACAGTGTGCAGGAGGCGTTATTTTGTTCATACCCATATCCCGTGATTCGCTTAGCAGTTTACCTTTATGTTTGTCCGGATATTGTTAATGCTTTAATGTGTTCTAATCCATCAGCATTAATTCACTGTTGTGTTGCAAAAAAGGAGACAGGCGGGTGATGAGTCCCTTTTCCCGTCTCGCGGTTTATTTTATTGAGGTTGCGCGCAGCGGCAGTTTGCGGAAGGCCGCTGAGAAGCTACACGTCTCCGCCTCGGCGATTAACCGACAGATTTTGCAGGCGGAAGAGCGTTTCGCTATCGCGCTGTTTGAACGTCTGCCGGAAGGAATGCGGATGACAACAGCCGGAGAGCTGCTGTATGGCGACCTGATACGCTGGCAGCGCGAGTTCAGCGTCACCCGTCAACGGTTTGACGAAATTCAGGGGATGAAGCGTGGTCAGGTCAGTGCCGGGCTGGTTCAGGCGTTGACCGAAGGGGATATTGCTGAGGAACTGGCAACGGTTGCGGTCAAAAATGAGTGGTTGACGCTAAAACTGGCGGTGGAAAACAGCTCAGAGATTTGCCGGATGATCCGCGATTCTGAGGTTGATTTTGGTCTGATACTCGATCCTGGTGCTGTCAGCGGGCTTGAAGTGCTGGCTTTTGCCGAACTGGAAATGGGGGTTGTGCTGCCTGTCGATCATCAATTGAGCACCAGAACAAGCCTCAGCCTGAGTGAACTGAGCGGTGAACGGCATATTATCCCGCAGGCCTCTCTGGTGGTTCACGAACGGGTTATCTCGCTTTATCATCGCAACGGGCAATTTCCGGATAATTTCATCTCCTGTAATGACATTGGTCTTATTCGCAATATGATTATGCAGAAGGCCGGGGTCTGTATCCTGAGTCGCCTGGATGTGATGACGGATGTCAGGCGAGGAAATCTGAGTTTTGTCCCCCTCAGAAACAGCCAGTTGCGCCCGCTTACGCTGGCATTATGCACCGCACCTTCCCGACAGTTATCGCGAGCCGCTCAGCATGTTATTCAGCGACTTTGTGGGGTAATTGAAGCGCTGCACAGGCATAAGGACTAACAATACAAAAAACAGCAGCGACTTTTACTTAAAACAGGCCCGAACCCGGGCCTGTTTTAACGCTTTGCCGACGTCAGCAACTGGCAACCAGCGCTTCCAGCTCGGGACGACTGGTCACTTTACTGTCTATTTTTACGTAAGCACTTTTCTCTTCCTGAGCGATAAAGACGGCGGCGACACCGGGTTGTGCGTTTAATCTTTTTTCCAGCGCCGGGATGTCGATGTCATCCCTCAGGACAATACGCAGGCTGCTGACATAGGGCGGCTCCTGCATAGTCCAGCTGAGCAGCAGCCAGCCGGCCGCAATGATTGCACCGACCAGAAACACCGTCTGCGCGTCAAAATGACCAAATATCCAACCGCCCAGGCTGCCGCCAATGGCCACGCCAATAAACTGGCTGGTGGAGTAAAGCCCCATCGCCGTTCCTTTATAACCTGCCGGTGACTCTTTGCTGACCAGCGAAGGCAATATGGCTTCCATCAGGTTGAAACCGATAAAGAACAGCTGTACACCGACCACCAGAGTCCAGAAATGGTTACCTGCTCCCCACAGCACCACTTGCGCAATTAACATCAGAGCGACACAGCAGACAAAAACCCGCTTCATCCGGCGCTTCACTTCGGCATAAATGATAAACGGCACCACGCTGCAAAAAGCGATCAGCATGGTAATCAGGTAGACTTTCCAGTGTTGTTCTGCCGGGAAGCCTGCCTGCTCAAATTCTCCGGGCAGGGCGACAAAACTCGACATCAGCAAGATATGCAGACACATAATGCCGACATTCAGCTTCACCAGACGGCTGTTCATCAGCACTGCTTTAAAGCTGCCTTTTACCATGCCGGATTCACGGTTGAGAAGATGATTGGGTGTCGAGGGTACCACCAACAGGGTGATCAGAATGCCGCTGGCGGCGAGGATAGCAATCATCCAGAACAGTGCATGCAGGCCCAGTGCGTGGGTGATGACAGGTCCCAGCACCATTGCCAGCGCAAAAGTCACGCCAAAGCTGATACCGATAAATGCCATTGCTTTGGTGCGATTCTGTTCGCGGGTCAGGTCGGAAAGTAGCGCCATCACGGCGGCGGCGATAGCGCCTGAGCCTTGCAGGGCACGGCCAAGGATCACACCCCAGATGGAGGTGGTACAGGCAGCAATCACGCTGCCCAAAACAAAGATCAGCAATCCACCCACAATCAATGGCTTGCGTCCAATGCGATCTGACAGCAAACCGAAAGGGATCTGAAAAACAGCCTGCGCCAGGCCGTAGATGCCAATAGCCAGCCCAATTAAGGCTTCACTGGCTCCCTGGAGGGCCATACCATAGGTGGTCAGAACGGGCAAAACCATAAACATGCCCAACATACGCAGAGAAAAAACGGTTCCTAAGCCCCAGGTGGCCCGCAGCTCCACCAGAGTCATTTTGTTATCGTTCATTACAACCTCAAATTATCTGTTATGCGCATTTTATGTGGCAGGGCGGGGTGGGTAAAATTTTTATTAATTAAAGTCGTAACAAAAAGAAAGGGGGAGCATCGTATGATCCGGATGGCTGACAATCACTGGCACTAAGGGAAGCGACGGACGTCCAGAAGGTCGTCGAATGATGTGAAATGGCAGGTTACGTTTCTGCTGTCAGAAACCATT
The DNA here is from genome assembly GCF_058241465.1 of Erwinia papayae. Taxonomy (NCBI): domain Bacteria; kingdom Pseudomonadati; phylum Pseudomonadota; class Gammaproteobacteria; order Enterobacterales; family Erwiniaceae; genus Erwinia; species Erwinia papayae. The sequence goes on along the minus strand of NZ_JBZCHT010000009.1, from coordinate 2,119,066 downwards.
GGCAGATTTTATTATCAAGGCTGAGGGTAAACTCAAGTCACTGTCCACTGAATTTCAGGCAAAAAAAAGGCACCCGGTGCCCTTATTGAAACAGGATTTAACTCACATCAGGTAAGTCAGCAGGTCTTTTGATGCTGGCGTCATAAAGTCTACCGACATCATCACGCTCAGAGCGGTAATGGCGACAATTGAGAAGACAAACAGCTTTCTGGCCCAGACGCGATCGTTCTGCGTCTTATAGCCTGACAGCGCCATCCCCAGCCACCACACGCTGACCGCTGCGGCGACCACCAGATATTTGTAGCCCGCATAGCCCACCAGAGTCAGCATTAACGTGGCAATCATAAACGCCAGGATGTACAGCGTGATATGGTTTTTAGCAACGGAAATACCTTTCACCACCGGTAACACCGGGATATTGGCTGCCTGATAGTCTTTAAAACGGAAGATGGCAATGGCGTATGAATGCGGCATCTGCCACAGGCTGAAAATCGCCAGCAGAATCAACGCACCGGCATCAAACTGACCGGACACAGCGCAGTAGCCAATGACCGGCGGCGCTGCGCCTGACAGGCTACCAATCAGCGTGCCGTAAACAGAGTTACGCTTCATATACAGGCTGTAGACGCCGACGTACACCACAAAGCCCATGACCGCCAGCCACATGGCCAGCGGGTTAGCTCCGAAATACAGCAGCGCAAATCCTGCAATACCCAAAAAGGTGGCATAAACCAGGGATGCTGTCGGAGAAATGAGGCCTTTAACCAGCACCCGATTTTTGGTTCTCTCCATTTTTACGTCGATGTCACGGTCAATAAAGTTGTTATAAACACAACCCGATGCGACCACCAGCGAGACGCCGACTAAGGTGAAGAGAAACAGGGCGTAATCAATATGGCCTTTAGAGGCCAGCAGAAACCCCCCGATAACAGAAATCAGATTTCCGAAAATAATTCCTGGTTTTGTTACTTGCAGGTATTGCTTTATCATCACAGGTAGCTCGGTTAGTTAGCCATCATGTTGTAGTTGAGGTTCCACATGATCCATAGCGAGCCAACAACAACTATCAAGATGATGATTGCGGCAAAGACAATCGCCACAAGGTTCCATCTCTCTTCAGAAGAGGTGTTCAGGTGCAGAAAGTACACCAGATGCACCAGCACCTGGACCACGGCACACACCAGCACCACACCAAGAATGGTTGCTTTAGAAGCACCGCCATCCATCACCATCCAGAACGGGATCGCCGTCAGAATGATCGACAGAATAAAGCCGATCATATAAGACTTGACGCTACCGTGTGATGCACCATGTTCGTTTGCAGAATGACTCATTACATGGCTCCCATCAGGTAGACAATGGTGAATACGCAAATCCAGACAACATCCAGGAAGTGCCAGAACAGGCTCAGGCACATCACGCGAGTACGGTTGGTATCAGACAGACCATGACGGGAAATCTGATACATCAGCACGGCCATCCAGATAAGACCAGAGGTTACGTGCAGACCGTGAGTACCAACCAGCGTGAAGAATGCCGACAGGAAGCCGCTGCGCTGCGGGCCGAAGCCTTCCATAATCAGATGATGGAATTCATAGATTTCCATCCCGATAAAGCCCAGACCAAACAGGAAGGTCAGTGCCAGCCAGCCAATAACCGCCCCTTTGCTGCCTTTGTTCATGTTGATAACAGCAAAGCCATAGGTAATGGAGCTCAACAGCAGCAGCGCCGTTTCGACCAGAACGAAAGGCAGTTCAAAAATATCCTTACCTGCGGGACCACCCGCCGTGCTGTTTACCATTACACCGTAAGTGGCAAACAGGGTGGCGAAGATGATGCAGTCGCTCATCAGGTAGATCCAGAAGCCAAAAACCTTGTTGGCTCCTGCATCGTGATGCCCATGCTCCGCATGGGCGTCGTGGTGTTTAGCCAGAGTTTCAGTTGACATTTTTCAGACCTGCTTTGCTAATTTCGTCAAAGTGCTGATTCTCGATTTTTTCGATTTCGGCAACGGGAACGTAATAATCAACGTCCTGATCAAAGCTCTTGATGACCCAGGAGACAATCATGCCAAGGAATGACAGACCCACCAGCCACCAGATATGCCAGATAGCGGCGAAACCAAATACCAGGCTGAATGCACCGATCACCACACCTGCGCCGCTGTTTTTCGGCATGTGAATCTCGGCATACTGAGCAGGCTGTTTGTAAGCTTCACCTTTTTCTTTCATTTCCCAGAACGCATCGCGCTCGTGGATAACCGGCACTTCAGCAAAGTTATAGAACGGTGGTGGCGAAGAGGTTGCCCACTCCAGCGTACGTCCGCCCCATGGATCGCCTGTCAGATCGCGCAGTTGCTCACGGTCACGGACAGAAACCCAGAACTGAATTACCTGGCAGAGCACGCCACAGGCGATCAGCGCGGCGCCACAGGCAGCCACCACCAGCAATGGATGGAACTGCGGGTCAATGTTCTGGCTCAGACGACGGGTCATGCCCATAAAGCCGAGTGCATACAGTGGCATAAAGGCAACAAAGAAGCCGATAATCCAGAACCAGAAGGCACGGATGCCCCATTTTTCGTTCAGGCAGAAACCAAAGGCTTTCGGGAACCAGTAAGTCACGCCGGCAAAGCAGCCAAATACCACACCACCAATAATTACGTTATGGAAGTGGGCAATCAGGAACAAACTGTTGTGCAGAACGAAGTCAGCACCTGGCACTGCCAGCAGTACCCCGGTCATTCCCCCAACGGAGAAGGTGACGAGGAAGCCGACGGTCCACAGCATGGCAGAGTGCATCTGAATGCGTCCCTGGTACATGGTGAACAGCCAGTTAAAGATTTTTACGCCGGTCGGAATGGCGATGATCATCGTCATAATACCGAAGAAGGCATTCACGTTGGCACCTGCACCCATGGTGAAGAAGTGGTGCAGCCAGACGATAAAGGACAGGATGGTAATAACGATCGTTGCCCATACCAGCGAGGTGTAACCAAACAGACGTTTTTTGGAGAAGGTTGCCACTACTTCGGAGAACACACCGAACACCGGCAGCACCAGAATGTACACTTCCGGATGACCCCATACCCAAATCAGGTTGACGTACATCATCATGTTGCCGCCCATTTCGTTGGTAAAGAAATGGAAGCCCAGATAACGGTCAAGGGTCAACAGCGCCAGCGTCACGGTCAGTACCGGGAAAGCGGCGATAATCAATACGTTGGTGCAGAGAGATGCCCAGGTAAATACCGGCATCTTGAACATAGTCATGCCTGGCGCACGCATTTTCAGGATAGTAACGAAGAAGTTAATCCCGGTTAATGTCGTACCAATACCCGACAGCTGGAGACTCCATATCCAGTAGTCAACGCCCACCCCCGGACTGTATTCCGCGCCGGAGAGGGGAGGGTAGGCCAGCCAGCCGGTCTGAGCAAATTCGCCCACGCCCAGCGACAGGTTAACCAGCACCACGCCCACAGCCGTGAACCAGAAGCTCAGGTTGTTAAGGAACGGGAAAGCAACGTCGCGCGCACCGATCTGCAAAGGAACGGCGATATTCATCAGGCCGACCACGAACGGCATCGCCACGAAGAAGATCATGATCACGCCGTGGGCGGTGAAAATCTGATCATAGTGATGGGGCGGCAGGAATCCGGCCTCACCCGCAGAAGCCAGCACCTGCTGGCTACGCATCATCACTGCATCGGCAAAGCCACGCAGCAGCATGACGAAGGCCATGATGATATACATGATACCGAGTTTCTTGTGGTCAACAGACGTCAGCCATTCTGACCACAGGTATTGCCACTTACCGAAATAAGTGATTGCTCCAGCAATAGCCAGTCCACCAAGTAGGATGGCGGCAACCGTCACCACGATAATCGGTTCGTGGTACGGAACTGCATCAAGGGTTAATTTTCCCAACATCGTATTATTCCTCGGCTCCCGCGTGAGAGGCTTCGCTCATGTCCATGCCTTCGTGTCCGGGTATGTCCATTTTCCCGTGGCTCATCTTGAACTTGCCAATAACTTGTTTGAACAGTTCAGGATTAGCAGCAGAGTAGAACTCAACCGGATGGTTTTCGCTCGGCGCAGCCAGTTTCTCAAAATCATCCATTGTCATAAGCGTGTTGGATGATTGTTTTGCTTTTGCAACCCATTGATCAAAAGCAGCCTGATCCGGGGTGGCAATCGCTTTAAACTTCATACCGGAGAAGCCGCGACCGCTGAAGTTAGCGGAGATACCGTCAAATGTACCGGGTTCGTTGGCAATCAGATGCAGTTTGGTCTGCATTCCTGCCATAGCGTAAATCTGGCTACCCAGCGTTGGGATGAAGAAGGAGTTCATCACGGTGTTTGAGGTGATCTTGAAATTTACTGGCGTATTGGCCGGGAAAGCGATCTGATTGACGGTAGCGATACCCTGTTTCGGGTAGATGAACAGCCATTTCCAGTCCAGTGCGACCACATCGATTTCAACCGGCTCGACATTGGATGCCAGCGGTTTGCTCGGCTCAAGCGCGTGAGTTGATTTCCACGTCAGAACACCAAGGAAGAGAATAATCAAAATCGGAACGGTCCAGACCACGGCTTCCACTTTATTAGAGTGTGACCAGTTCGGACTGTATTTGGCTTCGGTATTCGATGCCCGATATTTCCAGGCGAACACCACAGCCATCAAGACTGCCGGAATTACGACGATCATCATCAAGCCGAAGGCTGTCAGTATCAGCGAACGTTGCTCCAGTGCAATCTGTCCTTTGGGATTTAACAATGCACTATCACAGCCACTTAACAATAAAGTGCCTGCAATTAATGACAAAATCCCCAAACTTTTATTGTATTTCCTGAGTCTCATTTAACGACCTCAATGACAAGGGCTCTATTGTCGTTTAAGTGTGGCGGCATTTTACGGGAAGGTTTCATTACTGTAAACCAGCAGAAACTTGTGTCAGCGGCGTGTAGACACCTTTTGCAAAGGCTGTCACAGATGTTGCTTTAGGTGACAAAATATTAATAAACGCAGGGGGTTGGCATGAATATAACAAAAAATGATGTGAAAACCCTTTATGAAAAAGCGGTTGCTATAACCAGAGAATTTACCACTCAAATATTTAACAAATCTGCATCATTTAATGGGGGAAATTAAAGCGGAATAATAACGCACCGGTTTTTAATATTCTCTTTGAAATGGGGTAAAACTGTAAAATCTTTTATGAAATAACCTGGCGTGCGACCGATTACACCAGCAGGAAAAATGTTAACAATTGCTGATTACCCGCCAGCATGGTCACATTGGTTGACCAGAAAATGTGCAATTTGCCAGTTTTTATACCCGACCTGCATCAGCCAATTCTTCCTTTATTTCACCTCATCGGCCCGGATTTTTCCGCGCTGGAACCGCAGCGTACTGCCAGATTTCTCCGGCAATATCCGGATTGTGGCGGAGATCACTTTCTGATGACATCCGTTATCATTTCACCATTGACAATATGCAAAAGTGATTACCATTATGTATTTCGCTATATAGCGAACGATTTACTGGAGCTGATATGGATATCACCCGACGTCGACTCGCTGGCTTTCTCGCTGCCAGCACCCTGCTTTCGGTTCTGCCCGCACACCTCCGGGCCGCTGAACCTGGTCTGTTCATTTTTGGCAGGCTTCCTCCTCCTTCACGTATTCACACTGTGCTGAGCGCTGGTGCGCCCGGTGATCCCCTGCTGCTGGCGCTGGCGGCAGAAAAACTGGTCGGATTGTCTTTTTATCAACTGGCACAGCCAGGTAATGAATTTTTGCCAGAGAAGATGCGCCGGTTGCCCAAAACGGGTCGCCTGGCTGGCAGAGCCAGCACCCTGTCACTGGAACGGGTAATGGCAATCGCGCCGGATGTGATTATTGATTGTGGTATGACCGATGCGACGTATCTCTCTCTGGCCGGGCGGGTCAGTGCGCAAACCGGTATCCCGTGGGTGTTGGTGGATGGAGGTCTGGCCTCCACTCCACGCCAGTTGCGACAGCTGGGAGCGCTACTTGGGGTGGCTGACAGGGCTGAGATACAGGCTCGGCTGGCAGAACGTTTCCTCAACGAGGCAGCGGATTTTGCCGCCCGGCAGACGGTCAGGCGCACATTTTATTCGGCTCGCGGGTTGAAAGGGCAGGAAACCGGGCTGGAAGGTTCATTACACACGGCCGCTGCTGAGTTTCTTGGGTTGGAAAATGTCGCAAAACAGGTGGGCCAATCCCGCCTTGCTCAGGTATCCATGGAGCAGTTGCTGGACTGGCAACCGGAGCTGGTGATGACCCAAAGTCGTCCGGCCTGGCAACACATCACCCGCGATCCTCTCTGGCAGCAGATCAGCGCAGTGCAGCACCAACAGGTGTTGCTGTTACCCCATCATCCATTTGGCTGGCTGAACGCGCCACCCGGGGTGAACCGACTGATGGGATTACGTCGTTTACATGCCCATTTTGACCCGCAGATAAAAGCCCGGCTTGCCGGGGATCTTGCGCTGTTTTTCAGGGTGTTCTGGCAGTCTGAGCCGCAGAGCAGTCAGTGGCAGCAATGGCTGAATACCGTATGAGCCGGGTTCTGATTTGGCTGTCTGCCGCAGCGGGCCTGCTGTTTTGCCTGGCTGTTTCGCTGGGGACCGGGGCATTTCCGCTGACGCTGACGCAAATGATCGGCCTGGTTTTTCATACGGAGGTAACGACTCAGCCACCACAACTGGCGGTGGTTTTCTGGCAAATCCGTCTGCCGCGAGTGTTGGCCGCGTTACTGATTGGGGCGGGTTTGTCGGCTGCCGGTGCGGCCTATCAGGGGATCTTTCGCAACCCTTTAGTCTCACCGGATATTCTCGGCGTTGCCGCCGGAGCCGGACTGGGTGCCAGTCTGGCTATCTGGCTGGCGATGCCGATGATGATTGTTCAGTTGCTGGCCTTTATCGGTGGGTTGCTGACTGTCACCTTCTCCAGTCTGATTGCGGGCACGGTTCGCCGTCATGATGCAGTGTTGTCGCTGGTGCTGGTCGGTATGGCAATGGCCTCGTTGTGCGGCGCGGCCATTTCGCTGATTAAGATTATTGCCGATCCCTATACACAGCTGGCCACCATCACCTTCTGGCTGCTGGGAGGACTGTCAGCGATTACTGCCGATGATCTGAGCGTGGCGGCTGCGGGCATCATCAGCGGATTATTTCCTTTATTGCTGCTGCGCTGGCGCATCAATCTGCTCAGCCTGCCGGATGAAGAAGCACAGTCGCTGGGAATGAATGTCTCTGGCCTGCGCGTCCTGTTTATCGTCAGTGCCACCCTGGTGACTGCCAGTGCGGTTTCCATTGCCGGAATCATCGGTTGGGTGGGGCTGGTGGTGCCGCATATTTGTCGGCTGATAGTAGGAGCCAGTTATCTGCGGCTGCTTCCGGCTTCTTTGTATGCAGGCGGGATTTTTTTGCTGCTGACTGACACCCTGGCACGAAGTATCGGGGCCATAGAGTTGCCGCTGGGGATCCTGACTTCTGCTGTGGGAGCCCCCTTTTTTCTGCTGTTGCTGCTTCAGGGAGGGAGAAAATGACCTTAGTTAAGTTTGATCGCGTAACCCTGGGTTATCAGGATGTCAGCATCTTGCATGAGGTGAATTTCAGTATCCGCTCAGGGGAGATTTGTTGCCTGTTAGGTGGAAACGGCAGCGGGAAAAGTACCCTGTTGCGTAGCGTGGCGGGTGTGCTGAAGCCGCTGGCCGGTGAGATCGTCCTTGCCGGAAAAAAACTGCGCGAGTGGTCAGCCCGGCAGCGGGCTGGGATGGTGGCCTGGGTGCCTCAGTCGCATTCCAGTCCGTTTGCTTACAGCGTGCTGGATATGGTGATCATGGGGAGCGTCGCCGGACTGGGCAGGCTGGCATCGCCCGGCGCAAAGCAGCGGCAACAGGCGCGTGACATCCTCACCGCGCTGGGGATTGCCGGGCTGGAACAGCGTCTTTATTCCACCCTGAGTGGCGGCCAGCGTCAGCTGGTAATGATTGCCCGTGCGCTGGTGCAGCAGCCTGTGCTGATGCTGTTGGATGAACCGGCTTCCAGCCTGGATTTTGGTCATCAGATTGCCCTGCTGGAGAAAATCCGTCAGCTGAAAGTCAGCGGAATGACGTTGCTGATTGCCACTCATCATCCTGTTCATGCCCGGATCATTGCCGACCGGGTGGCGTTTGTCAGTCCCACGGCAGGCGTACAGGTGGGATCGCCGGATGTCATGTTAACCAGTTCATCGCTGGCGCATCTTTATCAGGTAAAAGCAGAAGAGATCTGCCGTCATCTGAATCTGCACGATCGGCCGCAGGAGAAAATATCATGCTGATTGATAATATTGATTTCGCTGCGCTTTACCAGCAGCAGCTGGGACAGGCAAAACGCAGCGAAAAAAGTCCGCAGTACTGGGACAGCAGAGCGGCAGAAATGGCGGTCAGCTGTGCCCGCCCTGACAGTCCCTATTTGCAACAATTGCTTTCGCGGATTGATTTCACCGGAGCCACCACGCTGCTGGATGTAGGATGTGGGCCAGGAACGGTCTGCCTGCATGTCGCTTCACGATTGCAGCAGGTATGGGGAATCGATTACAGCGCAGGGATGCTGGCGGTCGCCAGGCAGAAGGCGGCCGCAATGGGATTAAACAACGTTACCTTGCTGCACCGTGCCTGGGAGGACAGCTGGCACGATGTGCCGGTGTGTGATATTGCGGTCGCATCGCGCTCCACGCTGGTCGGCGATCTGCGTGCGGCCATGTTAAAGCTGAATCAACATGCCCGCCTGTGGGTCGTTACCACTCACAGCGTCAGTGGCTTTTTTGGTTCGACCCGGTCAGCAGGGGAGGGAAACAAGGATGATGAGCTGCCCAACTATATTTATGCGGTTAACGTGCTCTGGCAGATGGGGATTCAGGCGCAGGTGGATTTTATCCGCGACCCTGCGCATCGCGACTGGGCGGTGCTCTCCTGGCAACCGCAACGCTGTGCTTTACGGGAGGCAGAATGATTTTTATACCCGACGCTCAGCTTGACCTGTGGTTGCTGGAGGATATCCAGGGGGGGGATTTGACCTGCCGGGCGTTGGGTATTGGCGGGCAGCGGGGGAGAATGGCCTTTATTCACCGGCAGGGTGGCTGTGTCAGTGCGCTGGCTCTGGCACAACGCATGCTCAAGCGTCTGGATCTGCATATTGAATATGCGGTCAGTGATGGTGAGGTGGTGGCAGCCGGGGCCAGCCTGCTGTGTGCAACCGGCCAGGCAGCGGCTCTGCATCAGGGATGGAAAGCAGTCCAGAATCTGCTGGAGTGGAGCTGTGGCGTGGCAAATTATGTTTATCAGCTACGCCAGCGGCTGCAACGTTATGTGGCACACGGGCAGATCGCCTGTACCCGTAAAATCATCCCCGGCACCCGGCTGCTGTCGATGCAGACGGTGCTGGACGGTGGCGGCATTATTCATCGTGCAGGATGCGCGGAAACGGTGCTGCTATTCGCCAACCATCGCCGTTTTTACCCTCAGCCAAAGGACTGGGAGGCGATGATGGTCAGACTGCGCCAGCAGGCACCGGAAAAGGCGATCGTTGTTGAAGTCGCCACCCCGGCGGAGGCAGAGACGGCCTTGCAGGCTCTGCCGGATGTGTTGCAAATGGACAAGTTCACCACGCCGCAGGTATTACAGCTACAGCCGCTTGCGGCAAGAATTGCGCCTTCCTGTCGGCTTGCCGTTGCGGGGGGAATTACGCTGGATAACGTTGAAGCCTGGGCGCAGACCGGTGTGGGGTTGCTGGTGACTTCGGCGCCTTATCATGCGGCTCCGGCAGATATTGCTGTGGTGATGGAACCCGCAGACGGATAACGCCTGGGCGGGTGGCCGCCATTGATCAGGGAAAAGATCATGAAAACGTCATCTTTCAATCTGTTTCTCATCCTCGCGCTGGCCTCTTTCGGCAGGCTGCTGGCGGCGGAACCGATCCTGGAAGTCTGGTCAAGCCCGGTTGCCGCCAGTCGGGACATACTGACCGCAGAGACCATAACCCAGCTGGAAAAACATAATGCTGCGGAAGCCCTGGCGACCGTAGCCGGTGTAACGCTGGAGAAATCGGGAAACCGCAACGAAATGCAGGTCAGGGTTCGGGGGTTCAACAGCCGCCAGGTACCGGTTTACCTCGACGGTATTCCGGTTTATATCCCTTACGATGGCAATCTCGATCTGGGACGCTTCCTGAGCGCCGATCTCTCCTCGCTGGAGGTTTCCAAAGGCTACACCTCGTTATTGCAGGGGCCGAATCAGCTGGGCGGATCGATTAATCTTGCCAGCCGCAAACCAGAGAAAAGCCTTGAGGGGCGCGTTGGCGTTCGCCAGGGATGGAGCCGAGCGGGAGCGAATGCCAGAGAAAGTCATGCCTCGCTGGGAATGAAAGGCGAAAGCGGATTTCTGCAACTCAGCGCCAGCCAGTTAAAAACGGATTTTACCGCTCTGCCTCAGGGGATCAGCAATCGAACTGCCGGAAAAAATGGCAGACGGGATAATTCGGCCTCTGAGGATAATCATGGGTTGGTCAGGCTCGGGTGGACCCCTCGTGAGGGTGATGAGTATCTTTTCAGCTGGAATAACCAACAGGGTGAAAAAAACAGTCCGCCCTATGCCGGAAACGGCAATGTTCAGTCGCGTTACTGGCAGTGGCCGGAATATGACAAACAAAGCCTTTACTATCAGGGAAATTCACGCCTCAACGACGTTTTTTCACTTAAAAGCCGCCTTTATCACGATACTTTCAGGAATACCCTGCTGATGTATAATTCCGCTGCCGCCCGACAAAAAAAGCAGGGAAGTTACAGCGATTATGATGACTACAGCAACGGGGCTGCGTTACAGCTCTCTGCCGGACTGCGTGACGGCGATTTGCTCTCTTTTGCCGCTCACTGGAAAGATGACGTTCACCGGGAAAAAAGTGCTAAAAAAGGGCCGGTCGATCGCTATGCCGACAGAACCTGGTCGCTGGCGACGGAGTATCAGTGGGCAGCAACGGAGATGCTGGAGGTGGTGGCGGGCTTCAGCTATGACTGGCGGGACAGCCGGGAAGGTCTGAAACATGAAAGTGACGGCAGCATCACTCGTTATGCGTCTAACCGTCAGCGAGCGTTTAACTGGCAAAGCATGTTCAGATACCACTTTACGGGTGGGGATACGCTCTCTTTTTCGCTGTTTGATCGCACTCGCTTTCCGACGCTGAAGGAACGCTATACCACCTCGCGTCCGGCTTATGCCCTGAGTGCGCGGGTCAATCCACATCTCAGGCCAGAGCGTGCGCTCGGTGTTGATTTAAGCTGGAGCGCCGTGATTACACCGGCGTGGCGTCTTGAACTCAGCACCTGTTACCAACGCCTGAGTCGGGCTATTTTCAGTATTGATATTGATGGGCAAACGGTCCAGAACCGCAACAGTGGTGAGGTGGACTATTACTGCCTGGATATCGGTCTGCACGGCGCTGTCGGGCAAAAAGTAAAAGTGGGCCTGAATTATGGCGGCATCAACCATCGGGTAAAACAGCGCTCAGCGGGTAACATCACCGATCTGCCTGCGCAGACGCTGACCAGCTGGGTGACCTTTGCCCCAAATGATTACTGGAGCCTGACGCTGACCGAAGAAGCGCGCTCTGCCAGCGACAGTGACAGTGCGGGCACACGTCGGGCCGCAGGCTATGCGATAAGCCATCTGCGCATGGATCTGCTGACGGGCAAAGGGGTTACTTTGAACGCGGCAATTAAAAATGTCTTCGACAGAAAATATGAACTGACCGAAGGCTTTGTCGAACCGGGAAGGCAATTTTGGGCTGGCATTGAATACCGTTTTTAAACGCTGCCAGCCCGGTGTTCAGCGGGAAGACGGTTTTTGCAGGGCCAGATAGTCCAGCATACTACCGCAGACAATCCCAAGCGTTGCCAGCGCCATGCCGCTTTGCCACAGCAAGCCAATTGCTTTACCTGCATCGAACAGCCCGGTTGCCCTGAGTGCCAGCATTACCAGCCCCACCGCAATCAGCATTACCCCCGTTTTCAGCGCTCGTAATGCCCAACGGTAGCCCTGGGGGAAATGCGTACGGACGGCAAAATCCTCGCCGCTTTGTGCCCGTGTAAGTGTGGTTTTGCATCCTGCTAACAGCATCAGGCCTGGCAGGGCCGCAAGCACTGAAAAGGCATAAAAGTTCGACCATCCCCAGGCTTCGACAAGCCAGCCCGCGAGGGGACCAACATATACCCGGCCCACCGCTGAAAGTGCAGAGAGCAGGGCAAACTGAGTGGCTGAAAAGGATTTATTGCACAATGTCATTAACAGGGCGACAAAGGCTGCCGTGCCCATACCGCCGCACAGATTTTCCACAAATACCGCCGCAGCCATGCTGTACAGATGTTTGTCGGTGACCGACAGTCCCCAGTAAGCGAAGTTAGAGACGGCTTGCAGGATGCCAAACAGCATCAGCGCACGAAAAAGGCTCATGCGCTGCATCAGCACACCGCCAGTTAACGCACCCAGGATGGTCGCGCTCAGCCCCAGCGTTTTATTAATCAGGCCAACGTCTCCGGCATCAAATCCCATGCCACGAATCAGAAACAGCGTGGTGAGGCTGAGGGCAAAAGCATCTCCCAGCTTATAAAGGACAATTAACGAAAGGATCAGCCAGGCATTATTGCGATTAAAAAAATCACGCAGCGGGGCGATGACCGCTTCTTCCAGCGTTGCCGGTACGGCGATGGCGTTATCCGGCTCTCTGGCGATCAGGGTGGCGACAACGCCCGGAACCATCATCAACGCCATCAGCCACCAGATGGCATGCCAGCCGAGATAACGATCGGCAATCCACAAGGCCAGCCCGCCGGAAAACAGCATGCCCAGACGATAGCCCAGTACGCTAATCGCTGCGCCGCTGCCCCGTTCTTCTGCGGGCAACACATCGGTTTTCCAGGCGTCGAAAACGATATCCTGGGATGCGGAGCAGAAGGCAATCAGCACGGCCAGCGCGGCCAGCAGCGTCAAATCACGCGAGGGCTGCATAAATCCCATTAGCGCAATGCCAATTATCAGCAGGATTTGCGTCACCAACAGCCAGCCGCGACGCCGCCCTGAAAAAAGCGGGGTATAGCGGTCCATCAGCGGCGACCAGAGAAACTTGAAAACATAAGCCTGACCGACCAGCGAGAAAAAACCGATGGTTTTAATATCGACGTTTTCCACGGCCATCCATGCCTGCAAGGTGCCGGAACTCAATGCAAGGGGTAAACCAGAGGCGAAACCCAGCACCAGCAGTAGGGCAGCATTACGTTGGGTAAAAATTTGCAGATAATGACGGGTCATAAGAACCTTAAAGCACGCTGCGTCAGGCGTAAAACGTCACAGGATTACTGGCTCAGAGTGCGACGGCAACCTGAAAAAATTAAGCGTCATCCCTGACGATCCCTGAAGCCCACTGCGGTAACGGTTGATATCCCGCCCGGGCTGGCTAAACAGGACTAAACTATCCTCTGTCAGTGGGCATTCTGCCTGATAAACTGATGAATGCTGGTGTCCTGAGCCATATCTGAAATCACGTCGCTGAGGGTGGAGTTAACCGCATTGGTGATTTTATCGTTGGTGGCATTAAATGCGCCTTCAACACTGTAGGTCTGACGGTAATTTTTAACCTGCTTGTTGCCATTTTTGGCGGTGGCGATAATGGAAATATCCGCTTTGGTAGTGATACTGTATCGCACGTTGCCCTGGGTGACATCGGCATACAGATTATTGACGACGATTTGCAGGTCAACTGCGCCGTTTGGTCCAATCATGTAGCCACGTGCGCCCATTTGCTTCTCCAGCACTTCCTGAAGCAGGAAGCGAAGATCGCGGGTTGCGGTCAGCGTCACCAGTTGACCATCGCGATTCACTTTTGCCAGCGCCTGATCGCTGCGCTGATCGGCACCGTTAATGCTGACGGTGACGCCGCCAAGGCTTGGATCCTGCTGAGGCAACTGAATTTTTGGGGAAATAGTCAGCGTGTTGCTGTTGTTTGCACAACCGGCCAGAACGAAGATGGCCAGCAGAGGGAAAATGATTTTTTTTAACATGCTTATTTTCTCGGTGACTTAAAGGTGTGGTGCAGACACTACGGCGGTCATCATAACATCGCTTTTCACAAGTTGAAGCCCTGATAAGACGTAAATTCATCGTCCTGCATTTTCAGCCAGTAACGCCTTGTTAAGGCACGTCATTCACGGTCATGAGGAGTAAAGGTATGGTTCGCGAACAAATAGAAGCAAAGTTAAGTGCAGCGTTTGCTCCCGTGCACCTGGAAGTCCATGACGAGAGCTATCGTCATAATGTTCCCGCAGGTGCAGAAAGCCATTTCAAAGTCGTGATTGTCAGCGACAGTTTCACTAATCAGCGTTTTCTGATGCGCCATCGTGCTATTTACGGCGTACTGGCGGATGAACTGGCTGGCAGCGTCCATGCGCTGGCTCTGCACACCTACACCAGGAAGGAGTGGGAGGGGTTGCAGGACACGGTTCCGGCCTCGCCCAATTGTCGCGGGGCCAGTACTCTGGCGTGATCCAGTATCACTCTCTCTGGCGGCCTGCGGGCCGCTTTTTTGTGCCTGTCACAAAATCCCCCCGATTTGGGGTTTCAACGGTTTTATCAGACAAAACTTGTCGGGATACTGAAATCGGGTGTGGGTGTGGCCTCGACTCGCTTTGACGTTGCCGCTATAATGCTGCGTCTGTTTTTTTCCGGAATGTCTTCGGGACGCTTCTGATACAGGGAGTGCGGTTCTGATATCAGAAGCCGCCCCGGTTCTTAGTCTCTAACTCCGCTCTTCATAGCGCGGGTAGGGTCTGAAGTTGACCGAGCACGTGATTTTTTGAGGTAATTAAGATGCAAGCTTCAGTAGAAACAACTCAGGGCCTGGGCCGCCGCGTTACGATTACCGTCGGGAAATATGTAATCGAGAACGCGGTGAAAAGTGAGCTGGTCAACGTAGCAAAAAAAGTTCGTATCGACGGTTTCCGTAAAGGGAAAGTGCCGATGACCGTCGTTTCACAGCGTTATGGTGCTTCCGTTCGCCAGGATGTTCTGGGCGACCTGATGCAGCGCAACTTTGTTGACGCCATCATCAAAGAAAAAATCAATCCAGCCGGTGCGCCTTCTTATGTTCCGGGCGATTACAAAATGGGTGAAGATTTCACCTATGCCGTTGAGTTCGAAGTCTATCCGGAAGTCGAGCTGCAAGGTCTGGAAGCAATTGAGGTTGAAAAACCGCTGGTAGAAGTGACCGATGCTGATGTGGACACGATGCTGGAAACCCTGCGTAAACAGCAGGCGACCTGGAAAGAGACCGACCGTGCGGCTGAAGCTGAAGATCGCGCTACCCTCGATTTTTCCGGTTCTGTAGACGGCGAAGAGTTTGAAGGTGGTAAAGCTTCTGACTTCGTTCTGGCCATGGGCCAGGGCCGGATGATCCCTGGCTTCGAAGAAGGTGTTGTGGGTCACAAAGCGGGCGAAAGTTTTACTATCGACGTCAACTTCCCGGAAGATTACCACGCTGAAAACCTGAAAGGTAAAGCAGCGAAGTTTGATATCGTGCTGAAAAAAGTTGAAGAACGTGAACTGCCCGAGTTCACTGAAGAATTTATCAAGCGTTTCGGCGTCGAAGATGGTTCAGTCGCAGGTTTGCGTACTGAAGTGCGTAAAAACATGGAGCGCGAGCTGAAAGGCGCTGTGCGTAGCCGTGTTAAGACTCAGGCTATCGATGGTCTGGTCAATGCTAACGCCATCGACGTGCCCGCTGCTCTGATTGACAGCGAAATTGACGTGCTCAAGCGTCAGGCAGCGCAGCGTTTTGGTGGCAACGAGAAGCAGGCGCTGGAACTGCCTCGTGAGCTGTTTGAAGAGCAGGCTAAGCGCCGTGTCGTGGTTGGCTTGCTGCTGGGTGAAGTTATTCGCACCCACGAGCTGAAAGCCGACGAAGACCGTGTTAAAGCACTGATTGAAGAAATGGCTTCAGCTTATGAAGATCCTTCTGAAGTAGTCGAGTTCTACAGCAAAAACAACGAGCTGATGAACAATATGCGTAATGTTGCTCTGGAAGAACAGGCGGTTGAAGCCGTACTGGAAAAAGCTAAAGTGACGGAAAAAGCAACAAACTTCCAGGAACTAATGAACCAGGTACAGACTGCCTGATTCACTGATTCTCAAGGATAAATAAAAGCCCGCGGTTGTGACAACCGCGGGCTTTTTGTTTTATCCATTGCGCACAGCGACATTCCTGACGTTATTCGCTCATTAAACCGGCAAATTATCAACTAAGCTATTTTTCCTGGTTAGCAGTTGATAAAAACGTTGTTATGCTTGAATCAGTGGGGCAGCATCCCCAGATAGGAATCCGGCCAAGTGAAATTTATCCAGGAGACAGATAATGTCATACAGTGGCGAACGTGAACAAACAGCACCTCATATGGCATTAGTGCCGATGGTGGTAGAACAGACCTCTCGTGGAGAGCGTTCTTACGACATTTTTTCTCGCCTGCTCAAGGAGCGTATCATCTTCCTGACCGGTCAGGTTGAAGATCATATGGCAAATCTCATCGTCGCCCAGATGCTGTTTCTGGAAGCCGAGAACCCGGAAAAAGATATCCATCTTTATATTAATTCGCCAGGTGGTGTGATCACCGCAGGCATGTCGATTTACGACACCATGAAGTTTATTAAGCCAGACGTCAGCACCATCTGTATGGGCCAGGCATGTTCAATGGGTGCTTTTCTGTTGACCGCCGGTGCAAAAGGCAAGCGTTACTGTCTGCCAAATTCACGCGTGATGATCCACCAGCCGCTGGGGGGCTATCAGGGCCAGGCGACGGATATCGAAATTCATGCGCGTGAAATTCTCAAGGTCAAACAGCGAATGAACGAGCTGATGGCAGAACATACGGGCAAAACTCTTGAAGAAATAGAGCGTGACACTGAACGCGATCGTTTCCTGTCTGCCAACGAAGCTGTAGAGTATGGTCTGGTCGATTCAATTCTGACGCATCGCAGCTAAGCCACAGCCCCTCTGTCGTCTATAGTTATTGAGGGGCATGAGCGACGAATGAGGATGCCGACTTAAGGCATCATCGCCGCGTACAAAGCGGACGAAGATAACAGAAGAGGTTAACTGATGACAGATAAGCGCAAAGACGGTTCAGGAAAGCTGCTGTACTGCTCTTTTTGCGGCAAAAGCCAGCATGAAGTGCGTAAGCTGATTGCCGGCCCGTCAGTGTATATCTGCGATGAGTGCGTGGATTTATGTAACGACATCATTCGCGAAGAGATAAAAGAAGTTGCACCGCATCGTGAGCGCAGTGCCTTACCAACGCCACATGAAATTCGCCATCATCTTGACGACTACGTTATCGGTCAGGAAAGAGCGAAAAAGGTGCTGGCGGTTGCGGTTTACAACCATTACAAACGTCTACGTAATGGTGATACCAGCAATGGCATTGAGCTTGGCAAAAGTAACATTCTGCTGATTGGGCCGACCGGTAGTGGTAAAACGCTGTTGGCTGAAACGCTGGCCCGCCTGCTGGACGTCCCCTTTACTATGGCGGATGCTACCACCCTGACCGAAGCGGGTTATGTCGGCGAGGACGTCGAAAACATTATTCAGAAACTGCTGCAAAAATGTGACTATGACGTGCAAAAAGCGCAGCGCGGGATCGTATATATCGATGAAATCGATAAAATTTCCCGCAAATCAGACAATCCTTCCATCACCCGTGACGTGTCAGGGGAAGGTGTACAGCAGGCGTTACTGAAACTGATTGAAGGTACGGTTGCGGCCGTTCCGCCACAGGGTGGACGTAAACATCCACAGCAGGAATTTTTGCAGGTTGATACCTCTAAAATTCTGTTTATTTGCGGTGGCGCCTTTGCCGGTCTGGATAAAGTCATCTCTCAGCGAGTGGAAACGGGTACCGGAATCGGCTTTGGCGCTGCGGTAAAAGGTAAATCGCAAAAGGCGACAGAAGGTGAGTTGCTGGAACAGGTAGAGCCAGAAGATCTGATCAAATTCGGTTTGATTCCTGAATTCATTGGTCGTCTGCCGGTGGTTGCCACCCTGAACGAGCTGAGTGAAGAAGCATTAATTCAGATCCTTCGTGAACCGAAGAATGCGCTCACCAAGCAGTATCAGGCCTTGTTCAATCTGGAAGGTGTGGAACTGGAATTTCGTGATGAAGCTTTGACGGCAATTGCTAAAAAAGCCATGTCCCGCAAAACCGGTGCACGTGGCCTGCGTTCGATCGTTGAAGGCGCATTGTTAAACACCATGTACGACCTGCCATCAATGGATGACGTGGAAAAAGTGGTGATTGACGATTCGGTGATCGACGGCCAGACCGAACCGATGTTGATCTATGGTAAGCACGAGGCACAGCAGGCTTCTGGCGAATAATTAACCAAACCTTTCCAGTCAGTTATCGCAAAAAGGGAGAAAATTTTCTCCCTTTTGTTTTTCTCGCGCACTTAACATTGAATGTGTCGCATCCATCCCCATATACTCAGAAACCTGTTGGGTAAAACTGCCTTTTACATTGTCTTTAGCAGTCCCCATCACCCTGGCGGAAATTAAACTGAGAGAGAGCTCTATGAATGCTGAGCGTTCTGAACGCATTGAAATCCCTGTGTTGCCGTTGCGTGACGTAGTGGTTTATCCGCACATGGTAATTCCGTTGTTTGTTGGTCGTGAGAAATCAATTCGCTGTCTCGAAGCCGCCATGGATCATGATAAAAAAATCATGCTGGTCGCTCAGAAAGAGGCTTCAACGGATGAACCTGGCATTAACGATCTTTTCTCTGTTGGCACCGTAGCTTCCATCCTGCAAATGTTAAAATTGCCTGATGGCACGGTAAAAGTGTTGGTAGAGGGCCTGCAACGTGCGCATATCACCACTCTTGCAGATAATGGCGATCACTTCACTGCTCAGGCAGAGTACCTGGCCTCAATGGAAATTGACGAGCGCGAACAGGAAGTGCTGGTGCGCACGGCGATTAATCAGTTTGAGGGCTACATCAAACTCAACAAAAAAATTCCTCCGGAAGTACTGACTTCGCTAAACAGCATTGAAGACGCGGCCCGCCTGGCTGACACGGTGGCTGCCCATATGCCGCTGAAACTGGCTGATAAACAGTCAGTGCTCGAAATGTCTGATGTCAACGAGCGTCTCGAATATCTGATGGCGATGATGGAATCGGAGATCGACCTTTTACAGGTTGAAAAACGCATCCGTAACCGCGTTAAAAAGCAGATGGAGAAGAGTCAGCGCGAATATTATCTGAACGAACAGATGAAGGCGATTCAGAAAGAACTGGGAGAGATGGATGATGCCCCGGACGAAAATGAAGCGCTGAAACGCAAAATTGACGCGGCGAAAATGCCAAAAGAAGCCCGTGAAAAAACGGAAGCCGAATTGCAGAAGCTGAAGATGATGTCCCCGATGTCAGCAGAGGCCACCGTCGTTCGCGGATACATCGACTGGATGGTGCAGGTTCCGTGGAATGCGCGTAGTAAGGTCAAGAAGGATTTGGTCAAGGCGCAGGAAACATTGGATACCGACCACTTCGGGTTGGAGCGAGTGAAAGATCGTATCCTGGAATACTTAGCGGTACAGAGTCGCGTGAGTAAAAGCAGGGGGCCTATCCTCTGTCTGGTGGGGCCTCCTGGTGTGGGTAAAACCTCTCTTGGCCAGTCTATTGCTAAAGCGACCGGACGTAAGTATGTGCGTATGGCGCTGGGTGGTGTACGTGATGAGGCCGAAATTCGTGGTCACCGCCGTACCTACATTGGCTCTATGCCGGGCAAACTCATTCAGAAAATGGCAAAAGTCGGGGTGAAAAATCCGCTGTTCCTGCTGGATGAAATCGACAAAATGTCGTCTGATATGCGTGGCGACCCGGCATCTGCCCTGCTGGAAGTGCTTGATCCCGAGCAGAACATTGCCTTTAACGATCACTATCTGGAAGTAGATTACGATCTCTCTGATGTGATGTTTGTTGCAACTTCAAACTCCATGAATATTCCGGCTCCGCTGTTGGATCGCATGGAGGTTATCCGTCTTTCTGGCTACACCGAAGACGAGAAGCTGAATATCGCGAAGCAACACCTTCTGCCCAAGCAGATTGAGCGCAACGCGCTGAAGCAGACAGAACTGACGGTGGATGACAGTGCAATAGTGGGCATCATTCGTTACTACACGCGTGAGGCAGGAGTACGTAGCCTCGAGCGTGAACTGTCCAAGCTGTGTCGTAAGGCCGTTAAATCATTGCTGATGGACAAAGCGGTTAAACACATCAGGATCGATGGCGATAATTTGAAAGATTATCTGGGTGTGCAGCGTTACGATTATGGACGTGCCGATAGCGAAAATCGGGTAGGTCAGGTGACGGGGCTGGCATGGACTGAAGTCGGCGGCGATCTGCTGACAATTGAAACCGCCTGCGTGCCGGGTAAAGGTAAACTGACCTATACCGGATCGCTGGGTGAAGTGATGCAGGAATCGATTCAGGCTGCGCTGACCGTCGTGCGGGCCAGAGCTGAGAAACTGGGTATTAACGGTGATTTTTACGAAAAGCGTGATATTCACGTGCATGTCCCTGAAGGAGCTACGCCGAAGGATGGACCGAGTGCCGGTATCGCGATGTGCACCGCTCTGGTTTCCTGCCTGACCGGTAATCCGGTGCGTGCCGATGTGGCCATGACGGGTGAGATTACCTTGCGTGGTCAGGTTCTTCCTATTGGTGGCCTGAAAGAGAAGCTGTTGGCGGCACATCGTGGCGGAATCAAAACCGTGCTGATCCCGGATGAAAACAAACGCGATCTGGAAGAAATCCCGGATAACGTAATTGCCGATCTGGAGATCCATCCGGTTAAACGGATTGAGGAAGTGCTGGCGCTGGCGTTGCAGAATGCCCCTTATGGCATGCAGGTAGCCACCGCAAAATAGTGATTTAAGACAAAAACACCTTAAAACCACCGCTGGCAGGTAAATTCGGGCTTGCCAGCTTTTTTTTGTGCCGCTAATTTAGAGTGCTGTTTAGCCAGTGAAGGCCAGAGCTCGCGATATTTGCTATGGCTCAACAGACAAAACTTATATAACTGATGCGCATCCGTGATGGGGTAAAACCAATCGCGAGGTGGATAATTTAAGAGGGGATGATTGAGTGAATAAGTCACAATTGATCGACAAAATCGCCGCCAGTGCTGATATTTCTAAAGCAGCCGCTGGACGTGTGCTTGATGCTTTCATGGACTCGGTTTCTGATTCTCTGAAAGCGGGCGATGAAGTCGCACTGGTCGGTTTTGGCACTTTCTCTGTTCGTGAGCGTTCAGAGCGTACCGGTCGCAATCCACAAACAGGTAAAGAAATTACTATCCCTGCTGGCAAAGTGCCCGGTTTTCGTGCGGGCAAAGCACTGAAAGATGCCGTTAATTAAGGCATTCTGAGTAATTTCTCGGGTTGTAGTGAGGACTGTTAAGGTGTTCTCCTGTACCATAATGGCACGTCAGAATTCTGATGTGCCTTTTTTATGTTTAATGACAAACGAGCCTGATACGCAGCGGCGTGGAGCGTTCCTGGGAATGTGGGACGAAGCTCAAGGTTTACATTCACACTACAGCGGAGTGTTGTCACACCATGATGGACAATTTACGCGCGGCGTCGAACCATGTCGTGCTCAAAATTATACTGGGTCTGATCATCCTGTCTTTCGTTCTGACCGGGGTGGGCAACTACCTGATCGGCGGCAATGGCGATTTTGCGGCAAAAGTGAACGGTCAGGAAATCAGTCGTAGTCAGCTTGAAAGCGCATTTTCTAATGAGCGTAACCGCCAGCAGCAGATGCTTGGCGATCAGTTCTCTGTACTGGCCAGCAACCCCGGCTACATGCAGCAAATTCGCCAGCAGGCCCTTTCACAACTTATTGATGAGCGTTTGCTGGATCAATATGCCAAAAATCTGGGACTGGCAATTGGCGATGACCAGGTTAAGCAGGCCATTTTCAGCCAGCCTGCTTTTCAGACTGACGGTAAATTTGATAACAGCAAGTACCTTGGCATTATCAACAACATGGGATTTACTGCTGATCGTTATGCAGAAGCATTACGTAATCAGCTGACCACCCAACAACTGATTACTGCCGTTACCGGCACCGATTTCATGCTTGCCAGTGAAACGGATGCGCTGGCCGCACTGGTTTCTCAGCAGCGTCTGGTACGCGAAGCAACGATTAATGTTGCTGCGCTGACCGCTAAACAGACGGTTAGCGAAGAGGAAATCAGTAACAACTATCAGCAGAATAAAAACAATTTCATGTCGCCAGAGCAGTTCCGCGTCAGCTATATCAAACTGGACGCTGCTGCATTGCAGCAACCGGTCAGCGAAACGGATATTCAGAGCTGGTACGATCAGCACCAGCAGGATTACACCCAGCCTCAACGTAGTCGTTTCAGTATTATTCAGAGCAAAACTGAGGCTGAAGCCAAAGACGTGCTGGCCGAGCTGAATAAAGGCGCTGATTTTGCTGCGCTGGCAAAACAGAAATCAGCCGATCCCATCTCTGCTCGTCAGGGGGGAGATATGGGCTGGCTGGAACCGGATACCACCCCTGATGAACTCAAAAATGCCGATCTGACCAGTAAAGGCCAGCTCTCAGGTGTAATCAAGTCTTCGGTTGGCTTTATTGTCGCCCGGCTGGATGATGTGAAGCCGCAACAAATCAAGCCTCTCACTGAGGTTCATGATGATATCGCTGCGAAGGTGAAACAGGAAAAAGCGCTGGACGCCTGGTACAAATTGCAGCAAAAAGTCAGTGATGCCGCCAGCAATGATAATGAGTCGCTGGCAGGTGCTGAAGCCGCAGCAGGCACTAAAGCTGTAGAAACGGGTTGGTTCAGCCACGATTCTTTGCCAGCAGAGCTTAACTTTAAACCGGTTGAGCAGGCCATTTTCAACGGCGGTCTGGTGGGAGAAAACGGTGCGCCGGGTAGCAACTCTGACATTATCACTGTTGATGGCGATCGCGCTTTCGTCCTGCGCATCACTGAACACAAGCCTGAAACGGTTAAACCGCTCAGTGAAGTCACAGCGCAAATCACCGATACGTTGAAAACTGAAAAAGCGCAAAAAGAGGCGCAGGATCAGGCAGGAAAACTGTTGGCCGAACTGAAAGCCGGCAAAGGTGATGAAGCGATGAAAGCGGCTGGATTAAGCTTCAGTGCACAGAAAACGTTAAGCCGCGCGGGTCAGGATGCTATTACCCAGGCCGCATTTGCCATGCCGCTGCCGCAAAAAGACAAGCCTGGCTATGCGATCAGCGAAGACGGCGAAGGGAATGTGGTTCTGCTGGCGCTGGATAAGGTTAACAGCGGCACCATGGCTGAAGGGCAAAAGAAAGCGATGGTGCAGGGTGTGACGCAGAATAATGCACAAATTGCCTTTGCTGCGCTGCTGAGCAACCTTCGTAAGGACGCTAAAATTAAATACGGTGCAGCAGCTCAGGCGCAGTAAGCCTCGCAATTTTTCTGCAACGTTTTGCAAAATCAAAGGCCGCTTCTGCGGCCTTTTCCATTTCTGTTTTCTGGTATTTGCCGGTCTGAGGGGAGTGACGTACCCTGGATTCGCTGTCAAACACATGGAGGAAAACAGCATGAAAAAGAGAGGATTTTCAGCTACAGGCCTGGCGATGTTAATTGGTGTGGCGGCATGCAACGTCCAGGCAGAGTCAGCCAGTACGCTGGCAACAGCCGATCGGCCTCAGCAGTCCAGCCCGATATCTGAGAACCAGTCAGTTCAATGGGGTTCGCTACACGGTCAGACTCTCTCTGCAAAAGAAACGGCAGATCAGGAAGCAGGCAAGGTCAGCATCAATCAGGCTTCAGCGGAAGAACTGGCTGCGGCGCTGAATGGCGTTGGCCTGAAAAAGGCTCAGGCTATCGTTAGTTATCGTGAAGAGTATGGCGATTTTACGGGGGTTGAACAGTTGAAGGAGGTGCCGGGAATCGGGAATGCGTTGGTGGAGCGAAATCTTTCCCGGTTAAAATTGTGATCGCTCTCGTGAGTCTGTTGCCGGGCGTCTCCTGAGCATCACCACTCTGCTAGCCTGTATGAGGTCATACCAGTTTGGGTGATCTCAGTTTACAGGAGCAGATTCATGCATCAGACCACGATAAAGGTTCGCGGCTACCATCTTGATGTTTATCAGCACGTCAACAATGCCCGTTATCTGGAGTTTCTTGAGGAAGCCCGCTGGGCCTGGCTTGAGCAGCTGGACGTTTTTAACTGGATGACGGAAAACCGGCTGGCGTTTGTGCTGGTCAACATCAATATTAACTATCGTCGCCCGGCAGTGTTGGGCGACGAGCTGAATATAAACAGTCAGCTACTGGAACTGAGTGGTAAAAGTGGCGTAATAGCTCAGACAGTCACGCTGGCTTCCGGTGGTGAAGCGGTGGCAGATGCGCGACTCACCTTTGTTTGTATCGATTTGCTGACACAAAAAGCTCAGTCTGTGGAAGGAGAGCTTAAACGCAGAATGGAAGAGATGTTCTCAATCAAGGCCTGACTTACTTTGCATGCTCTGCATAATGGCGGCGGTGTTGTTTTGATATTCCCTCAGGCCATTAGCACGTAAATTGCAGGCCGCGCACTTGCCGCAACCGCTACCTTTGATGCCGTTATAACAGGTCAGGGTTTCATCGCGTACCAGCGGGAGCTGCTGCCAGTAGTCGGCCAGCGCCCAGGTTTCTGCTTTGTTCAGCCACATAAGCGGCGTTTCAAAGCGTAGCTGGCGAGCCATCCCCAGGGTTACTGCCTGGTTGAGCGCTTTAACAAATTCATCCCGGCAGTCGGGATAGCCTGAGAAGTCTGTTTCGCATACCCCGGTAATAACCGATTCAGCCTCGACCTGGTATGCATAGATGGATGCCAGAGTCAGAAAAAGAATATTTCTGCCGGGTACAAAAGTACTGGGCAGGCCGCTGGCGTCGGGATTCCAGGCTGGAACCGGGATGCTGTCTCTGGTCAGGCTACTGATAGCCAGTTCGTTTAGCAGGGTAACATCCAGCACCTTATGCGCTCTTGCTCTCAGTTTTTGGCTGAGCTGTTGTGCAATTTCAATTTCTGCACGGTGCCGCTGGCCATAATCAAAAGTGACACAGTGTACTTCTTCATATTGCTGTACTGCCTGAATCAGGCAGGTTGTTGAATCCTGACCGCCACTGAAAACTACTACTGCACGTTTCATGTTCTTCACCTTCTTAATTTTCTGCGCGGTATACTACTTGCTGAAAGCAATGAAGGGTAGTTCTGCTCATGCCAGCGTATCTGGCTGCTGCCATTGGCTGATATCACCAATGTGCTCTGCAACCCAGTCCGGATGGTAATAAGTGTCAAGATAGCGCTCTCCACTGTCACATAACAAAGTAACAATTGAGCCTTTGCGTCCGGCTGCCAGCATACTTTTTGCCACCTGGAGCGCTCCCCACACGTTTGTGCCTGTGGAAGCCCCCACTTTGCGTCCTAACTGCTTTTCAAGCCAGAGCATAGTAGCGATGCTCGCCCCATCGGGCACTCGCATCATCTCGTCGACCACATCGACGATAAAAGAAGGCTCAACCCGTGGGCGGCCAATTCCTTCAATCTTACTGCCGGTGGTGTTACGTAGTGACCGGTCACGCTGATGCCAGTAATCCAGGAATACTGAATTTTCAGGATCCACCACCATCAGTCTGGTGGAATGGCCCTGATAACGCAGATAACGGCCAATAGTTGCCGAGGTTCCACCCGTTCCGGCACTCATGACAATGGTTTCTGGAATGGGAAACGGTTCGTTTTTCATCTGTTGAAAAATGCTGTCGGCGATATTGTTATTACCACGCCAGTCGGTTGCACGCTCAGCATAGGTGAACTGATCCATAAAATGGCCGTTAAGCTCACGCGCCATCCGCTCTGATTCGGCATACATCTGGCAGGGGTCGCTGACAAAGTGGCAGCGGCCTCCGTAGAAGGTAATTTGCTCTATTTTTCGTCTGGCGGT
Source organism: Erwinia papayae (assembly GCF_058241465.1). Taxonomy (NCBI): domain Bacteria; kingdom Pseudomonadati; phylum Pseudomonadota; class Gammaproteobacteria; order Enterobacterales; family Erwiniaceae; genus Erwinia; species Erwinia papayae. Next base: position 2,092,948 of record NZ_JBZCHT010000009.1, on the reverse strand, counting down.
AGTGGCTGGCATCACGGCAATAAATGGCAGACCCAGCAGCCGGGCGAAATAGGCTTCTGATACCGCAGTGCTCCCCGAGGACGCCTCAATAATGGGTGTGCCTTCTTTGATCCAGCCATTGCACAGACCATAGAGAAACAGTGAACGTGCCAGACGGTGCTTCAGACTGCCACTGGGATGGGTGCTTTCATCTTTCAGGTAGAGCCAGATGCCAGGATAGCCAGGTAATGGCAGGCGAATCAGGTGAGTATCCGCTGAACGTTGAATGTCGGCATTAATCTCTTGTATTGCACGGGAAACCCACTGATTTTTCATTTTTATGTCCTGGTAAAATTTGTTAGAGAGTAAGCTATACACAGGAAAAAAGTTTTCTCTTTTTACTTTATAATCGTCTTTCTGGAGAAAGTTATTCTCGTGGGGAGAGGAATGACAGATAAAACTGACCTGAAGTTACTGGCACTATTGCAGAATGACTGCACATTATCATTGCAGGCGCTGGCAGATGCGGTACATCTTACGACCACCCCATGCTGGAAACGCTTGAAAAGGCTGGAAGATGAAGGCTATATTCGCGGCCGTGTGGCACTGTTAAATGCGGAGAAACTCTCCCTGCCGCTGACGGCTTTTATGCTGATTAAAACGCAGCAACACAGCAGCAGCTGGTATCAGCAGTTTGTAATGGTTGTTAAGGAAATGCCCGAAGTGATGGGCTGCTACCGTATGGCCGGAGAATATGACTACCTGTTGCGTATTCAGGTGGCGGATATGAAATCCTATGATGCCTTTTACAAACGTCTGGTTAACGGGGTTCCGGGTTTACTGGATGTAACGTCGAGCTTCGCGATGGAAGAGATCAAATACACCACGGCATTGCCGCTCAACTGATGGTTGTTTATGAAAATTTCGCTCAAATTTAACCAGGACGTTTACTGTGCGACTGTTTAGCCAGTTAAGCTGGTTTTTTATTCGGGAATGGCGGCGCTATCTTGGCGCGGTGTTTCTGTTGATTATCATTGCGCTGCTACAGCTCCTGCCGCCCAAAGTGGTCGGGACTATTGTTGACGGTGTCACTCATCAGCAGATGAGTGGATCCCGGTTAATGATGTGGGCAGGCGTGATGTTGACAACCGCCGTGGTTATTTATCTGCTGCGCTACGTCTGGCGGGTATTATTGTTCGGTGCGTCTTACCAACTGGCGGTTGAACTCCGTCAGGATTTTTATCGCCAGCTAAGTCGCCATCATCCGGAGTTTTATCTGCGTCATCGAACCGGAGATTTGATTGCCCGTGCCACCAATGACGTGGATCGCGTGGTGTTTGCCGCCGGGGAAGGGGTGCTGACGCTGGTGGACTCGCTGGTGATGGGTCTGGCTGTTCTGGTGGTAATGAGTACACAAATCAGCTGGCAACTTACCCTTCTGGCACTGCTGCCAATGCCGCTGATGGCTCTGATAATCAAAGGTTACGGGCAACAGTTGCATCACCGCTTTAAACTGGCGCAGGCAGCATTCTCATCCCTTAATGATCAAACTCAGGAGAGCCTGACCAGTATCCGCATGATCAAAGCATTTGGACTGGAAGACCATCAGTCTGGCCAGTTTGCAGATATCGCTCGTGATACCGGAGAAAAAAACCTTCGGGTAGCGCGCGTTGACGCGCGTTTTGATCCCACCATCTACGTCGCGATTGGAATGTCTAATTTGCTGGCCGTAGGTGGAGGAAGCTGGCTGGTCTGGCATGGGCAAATGTCGCTTGGTCAGTTAACCAGCTTTGTCATGTATCTGGGGCTGATGATCTGGCCGATGCTGGCTCTGGCGTGGATGTTTAATATTGTTGAGCGGGGTAGTGCAGCCTGGGTCAGGATCCAGTCTTTGCTGGCTGAAACGCCTGCGGTGACAGATGGCAGTAAAGTGCTACCCGCAGAGCGAGGTCCGTTGCAGATTGCTGTTGGCGAGTTCTGTTATCCCGGCACTCAGCATTCTTCACTAAGGCAGGTGAATATCAGCCTCAAACCGGGTGAAATGCTGGGGGTGTGCGGGCCGACCGGTTCAGGAAAAACGACCCTGCTCCGTCTGATCCAGCGACATTTTGATATTGAAAACGGTGAGATTTGTTATCACGGTATTCCACTGCCGGAGATCAATCTCGACAGCTGGCGCAGCCGTCTGGCCGTCGTCAGTCAGACACCTTTTCTGTTTTCCGATACGGTGGCGAATAACATTGCGCTCGGGCGGCCAACGGCCAGTCAGCATGAAATAGAACAGGCTGCCAGAATGGCAAACGTGCACGAAGATATTTTGCGCATGCCGCAGGGTTATGCAACTGAAGTGGGCGAGCGCGGTGTGATGCTGTCAGGAGGTCAGAAGCAGCGTATTTCGATTGCCAGAGCGCTGCTGCTGGATGCCGAAATTTTGTTGCTGGATGATGCGCTGTCGGCAGTGGATGGTCGGACAGAACATCTCATTTTGCAGAATTTGCGTAAGTGGGGCGCGGGGAGAACGGTAATAATCAGCGCTCATCGCCTGTCCGCGTTACAGGAAGCCAGCGAAATCCTGGTGATGCAGAACGGCATGGTGGTGCAACGCGGCCAGCACTCTGAGCTGACAGAACACCCCGGCTGGTATCAGGATATGTATCGTTATCAGCAGCTTGAGGCCGCGCTGGACGAGGATGAAATTGAGAAAGGTGTTCCTCATGGCTAATCTGACTCAATTCTGGCCGACGCTGAAAAGATTGTTGAGCTATGGAAAGCCCTGGAAAAAATCTCTTGGTCTGGCGGTGTTGTTGCTGTGGATTTCGGCAGCTGCTGAAGTTCTGGGTCCGGTGCTGGTCAGCTATTTTATCGACCATCTGGTGGCGAAACATCGTATGCCGCTGGGCTTAGTCAGCGGGCTGGCGGTCAGTTATATTCTGTTGCAGATGCTGGCCGATTTGCTGCATTACTGCCAGTCCCTGCTGTTTAACCGGGCTGCGGTAGGCGTCGTTCAGCGCTTACGAACTGATGTTATGGATGCTGCGTTACGCCAGCCGCTAAGCGCCTTCGATACACAACCGGTAGGGCAAATTATCTCGCGTGTCACCAATGACACGGAAGTGGTACGCGATCTCTATGTGACGGTCGTGGCAACCGTTTTGCGCAGCGCAGCGCTGATTGGCGCGATGCTGGTGGCCATGTTCAGCCTCAACTGGAAGATGGCGCTGGTCGCTGTAGCTATTTTCCCGGCGGTTATTATCGTCATGCTGATTTATCAACGTCTCAGTACACCCATCGTGCGGCGGGTGCGCAGTTATCTGGCCGACATTAATAACGGCTTTAATGAAGTGATCAACGGAATGAGTGTCATCCAGCAATTTCGTCAGCAGGCGCGGTTTGGCGAGCGGATGGGGGAGGCCAGTCGTTCGCATTATCTGGCCAGAATGGAAACATTGCGGCTGGATGGTTTCCTGTTACGTCCTCTGCTCAGCCTGTTTTCCGCATTGATCCTTTGCGGCCTGATGATGTTATTCGGTTTTTCCGGACAGGGAAGTATCGAAGTCGGCGTGCTGTATGCCTTTATTAACTATCTGGGCAGGCTGAATGAACTGCTAATCGAGCTGACCACGCAGCAGTCAATGCTGCAACAGGCCGTGGTGGCGGGGGAGCGAATTTTTGAGTTGATGGATGCGCCACGGCAACCCTATGGCAGCGACGATCGGCCGTTGTGCTCGGGCCGTGTTGATATCAGTCATCTGGCCTTCGCCTATCGTGAAGATCGGCAGGTGCTGAGTGATATTAATCTCACCGTTCCATCCCGTCATTTCGTGGCACTTGTCGGGCACACCGGCAGTGGAAAAAGTACGCTGGCCAATCTGATTATGGGCTACTACCCGGTGATAAAGGGAGAGATTAGCCTTGATGGCAGGCCGCTGAATACGCTGTCTCACCCTGTTTTAAGACAGGGGGTGGCGCTGGTTCAGCAGGATCCCGTGGTGCTGGCCGATACATTTTTTGCCAATGTGACGCTGGGACGGGATATCAGCGAAGATGCGGTATGGCAGGCGCTGGAAACCGTCCAACTGGCAGAACTGGCCAGAAGTCTGGATCAAGGGATCCATACCCGACTGGGTGAGCAGGGGAATACCTTGTCAACAGGGCAGAAGCAGCTGCTGGCAATGGCTCGTGTGCTGGTTGACTCTCCGCAGATTCTTATTCTGGACGAAGCGACGGCTAATATTGATTCCGGCACCGAGCAGGCGATTCAGAAAGCTTTGCGGCTGGTGCGCCAGCAAACCACGCTGATAGTTATTGCCCACCGCCTCTCTACCATTATTGAGGCGGACACCATTTATGTTCTGCATCGTGGCCGCGTGGTTGAGCAGGGCCATCACCGACAGCTGCTGGCAGAGCAAGGCCGCTACTGGCAAATGTATCAGCTTCAACTGGTGGGGGAAGAGTTAGAAGCGAGTGCAACTGCGCAATGATGCCGCTTCGTTGCACCAATATCATGCAGAGAGGGGCTTGCAAAAGCAGTTTTGCACATCATTGAGTCACAATGCACTTTTAAGGTGCGCTCATGTGGCCCGGTGCCTGCTTTCACCTTACTCTCAGCTTTTTTGTCGCAACAGGCTGATTCAGGGCCTGTCTGACTAATCATCTGAAAAATTCCACTTTTTAATTTATGGCACAGCCTTTGCTTAACTGATTCCGTGTCGGGTGAAACAACTATTTCAATACCTGGAGGGGATCGTATGAAGCTGGTTACCGTGGTAATCAAACCATTTAAATTAGAGGATGTGCGCGAGGCGCTCTCTTCTATCGGCATTCAGGGGCTGACCGTTACCGAAGTAAAAGGTTTTGGTCGCCAGAAAGGGCATGCAGAACTTTACCGCGGTGCTGAGTACAGCGTGAACTTCCTGCCAAAAGTAAAAATAGACATTGCCATTGCAGAAGATCAGCTTGATGAAGTGATTGATGTAATCAGCAAGGCTGCCTACACCGGTAAAATCGGTGATGGCAAAATTTTTGTTGCAGAGCTACAGCGAGTGATCCGCATTCGCACTGGCGAAACTGACGAAGCTGCGCTGTAGAGGCGAAGAATTGTGATGGGATGGGATAAAATGAATAAAAAACTTGCTGTATTTGGCCTTGCCAGCCTGGCCCTGTTACCGTCGCTTGCGATGGCCGCGACCCCGCCAGTGGCAGATAAAGCTGACAACGCCTTTATGATGATTTGCACCGCGCTGGTGCTGTTTATGACCCTGCCCGGTATTGCTTTGTTTTATGGCGGTCTGATCCGCGCTAAAAACGTCCTTTCGATGATGACCCAGGTTTCTGTTACTTTCGCGATGGTCTGCGTGTTGTGGATGGTTTATGGCTATTCGCTGGCGTTCAGTGAAGGCAACGCATTTTTCGGCGGCTTCAGTATGGCGATGTTGAAAAACATTCAGCTCACTGCGCTGGTGGGTACGTTTTATCAATATATTCACGTCTCTTTCCAGGCGTCTTTTGCCTGCATCACGGTTGGCCTGATCGTGGGTTCCATCGCCGAACGTGTTCGCTTTTCAGCGGTGCTGATTTTTGTTGCCATCTGGTTGACCTTCTCCTATCTGCCTATCGCCCATATGGTCTGGTCAGGTGGCTTACTGGCACAGGATGGCGCGCTGGACTTCGCTGGTGGTACCGTGGTGCATATTAACGCAGCTGTTGCCGGCCTGGTGGGAGCTTACCTGGTGGGTAAACGTGCTGGCTTCGGTAAAGAAGCGTTCAAACCACACAACCTGCCAATGGTTTTCACCGGTACTGCCATTCTTTATGTGGGCTGGTTTGGCTTTAATGCTGGTTCAGCCAGTGCGGCTAATGAAATTGCGGGTCTGGCATTCCTGAATACCGTTATGGCTACGGCCGGTGCCATGCTGAGCTGGACCTTTGGCGAGTGGGCATTACGTGGTAAGCCTTCATTGCTGGGTGTCTGCTCCGGGGTGATTGCCGGTCTGGTTGCCATTACGCCAGCCTGTGGTTACGTTGGTGTCGGCGGGGCGTTGATTATCGGTATCGTTGGTGGTCTTGCCGGTTTGTGGGGCGTCACCACCCTGAAAAAATGGCTGCGCGTAGATGACCCTTGTGACGTCTTCGGGGTGCATGGTGTTTGCGGTATTGTGGGCTGTATCCTGACAGGTGTTTTCGCATCTTCTTCTCTGGGCGGTGTGGGTTATGCTCAGGGTGTGACGATGGGCCATCAGGTATGGATCCAACTGCTGAGCGTAGGCGTTACTATTGTCTGGACTGGCGTAGTTGCCTTTATTGCTTTCAAAGTGGCTGACATGATCGTTGGGTTGCGCGTGCCGGAAGATCAGGAACGTGAAGGTCTTGACGTGAACAGTCACGGTGAGAATGCTTACAACCAGTAAGTTCACTTTCTAAGCATTGTTCATAATAACAAACGGCCCTGAGAGGGCCGTTTTGTTATTTTCCACTAAATATTCCCGCCTGCCATCCGGTTCACTGACGCATACGTATCACACCTTCCTGTACCGTTGAGGCGACCAGAGTCCCATCCTGAGTAAAAAATTCTCCCCGAACAAATCCCCTGGCCGCGGAGGCTGATGTACTCTCCACGCTGTACAGCAGCCACTGGTTCAGATCAAAGGGGCGATGGAACCACATTGAATGGTCGATAGTGGCGACCTGCATACCCGGCTCAAGAAAGCCTTTGCCGTGGGGTTGCAGTGCAACCGGCAGAAAATTGAAATCAGATGCGTAGCCCAGCAAATACTGGTGAATCTGTTGATCCGGTGGAAGCGTACCGTTCGCTCGTAACCATACATGGCGTAAAGGTTGATCGACCTTGCCTTTCAGCGGGTTATGGAATTTTACCGGGCGGATTTCTAACGGTTTCTCCGCAAGAAATTTTTCCCGTGCCTGTGGTGGAATTAAATGCGCGAGCTGCCTGGCAATGTCACTTTCGGCTGGAAGATGATCCGGGCCTGGCGTTTTTGGCATGGTTTTCTGGTGTTCAAAGCCGGTTTCCGGTGCCTGAAATGAGATGGTCATATAGAAAATCGGCTGACCGTTTTGTATTGCACTGACTCGCCTGGCACTGAAGCTGTGACCATCACGCAATGTTTCAACTTCATAAATAATCGCTTTCTGACTGTCGCCCGGACGCAAAAAATAGCTGTGGAAAGAATGGGCTATCCGTTCGGATCGAATGGTCTGTCTGGCAGCACAGATAGCCTGTCCAACGACCTGGCCTCCAAATACCTGGCGCAGGCCAATATCTTCACTTTGGCCACGAAACAGACCTTCCTCAAGCTTTTCGAGATCTAACAAATTTAAAAGATCATGCAATGCGCAGCTCATCAGGGCGTCCTTAAAAGTCATCTTCAGGTCAGTTTGCGAGATCCGACCAGTTTTCGTCAATGGGCGACCTGGGATTTCAAATTACAGTGGGCGTTTAACAGGCTTCCAGGCAATTTCAGTAAGTTGTGCCAGACTTAACTGGTACGTGACAGGGAACCTCTGTCTTTCATGGCTCAATGAGATAAACCTTGCACATTGATCAAAAGGAGAATAAATCAATGAAATTCTGGTCATTACTTACCGGCGCAGCTGTGGCTGTTGCACTTGCAGGCTGCTCTGACAAAGGACAAGATGTTCCTACCGCGACGCTGGCGTCTAAGGTGGCGGGACAACAAACTACTCTGCGCCAGCCTAATGTCAGTGGCACCGTGTACATCCGACAAAAGGTAGTGCTGCCGCCTGACGCGGTATTGACCGTGACGCTTTCAGATGCCTCCGTTGCCAATGCACCTTCTAAAGTTATTGCACAGCGGGCAGTTCGAACTGACGGAAAGCAGGCTCCATTCAAATTTATACTGCCTTTCACACCGGGCGATATTCAGCCTGGTGCGCGGATTTTGTTGAGTGCGGCAATTACCGTTGACGGCAAAATGACCTTTATTACTGAGGCAGTAAAACCCGCTATTACCAATGGCGCAAGCAAGGAGGAGTTGATACTGGTTCCGGTTCCTTCGGTTGCGGTGCCGACGCAAAGCGGAGCTGCCACGACAGTGCCTTCTGGTTCACCAACCCAGGTTAGCCCATCATCTTCCGTGCCTGCGCCTACCTCACTGTAATTCCGGTATCCGTCTGATCTGCATTTATATCCCAGCGGTATTGGCTGAGGGCGATTTTGCCCTCAGCACTGACTTCAATCCCTTCTGCCAGTAGCGCCTGACGCTGGCGTTGAAGGTCATCTCCCGACAATGAAATTTGACCCTGGCGATTTATCACCCGATGCCAGGGTAATTTACTGCCTCGCGGTAATCTTTTCAGTACGCCGCCGACCTGCCGCGCCGCACGGGGAGACCCCGCAAGTCGGGCTATTTCACCATAAGTGGTCACTCTGCCGAAGGGAATAGCCGCAACGATTTGCCAGATTCTCTGACAAAAATTATCTTGTTCGCTCATTGTTTTTTCCTCTTCAGATGCCAGGGTAATGGAAAATGGAGAACATCTGAAGTGATTTCATGCAGTTATGCCGCAGAAAAAGATTAATGCAGTTTGGCTTGCAAAACAAAGAGATAAAGGATTTGCGCAAGAAATAAACGGTTGCCAGGTGCGGGCTTGCAATTACCATGGGCTTCATTGATAATGCCCTCGCTCCAGTCACTGGAGTTTGTCAATGGAGGCCCGGTTGGTTCTCCCGCAACACTAATCTGTGAACTCGGTCAGGTCCGGAAGGAAGCAGCCGCAGCAGACGTCGTGTGTGCCGGGATGTAGCTGGCAGGGCCTCCACCAATTCAAGCCCTGCACTTCTGTTTCTTCAACGTATAAATTTCCACACGGAAACCGGTACTTTATCGTAAAGCTTATTCATGGTCAGTTCAGCCAGACGATGATCGGCGGCAGAGTAGAATACCGCCAGCTCATTGTCTGATAATTCATATTTGTTCTTTTCTATAACGCGTTCAAGAGTATCAATAGAGCGACATTTTCTTAAACGCATCAAATAATCGGTTTTAGTCAGAACTTTATCTGTCATTGTTAAGCCGTTGAAAAAATAGAGTGTTTAAAACGAATGGCTCGTCTGAACTACAGCATGAGCACATTCCTCTGCAAAAATATGGAACAGCCGCTTTGCTGATTTTCGCCAGCGTTGCAGGTCCTGAACATTAATGCCGTAATTGCTAAACAGCATAAATGTGTCATCAAGATATTCATCAATCTGACTAATCAGATCGCTATCTTCAATATGCTTGATTTTGTAATTCATGGTAAAGGCAGCAATATGTTCGATCAAATCATTAAGCTGTAAATTGATGGCTGAAGTTGGATCGTTAACCCACCCATGGTGACTGTCACCCAGTGTAGCCATACTTTCGTCATACAAATTTTCACATAAGAATTTCAGCTGGGCAATATCATGCCTTTTTGGTGAGTACTCGTCCATCTTTTTCCCCTCCATAGCGAGTGTGAGGTGCCATCAGTTTGGGCATTCTGCTAATGGTGTGCCAGGAAGCGATATTAAAACCCTACTCAGACATAATTAAATATAGCCTGCTTAAAAACGAATTTTTGTTGTCCTTACTAAAAGTTACAGTTAGCCAAAAAAAACGTATCCAAACGAAGTAACGAAATCAAAATCAACGTGTTGAACTGAGATACGAAATTTATTGTTCCAGAGGTTACCATTTCATGGTCAATATACCACAGTGGTATTCTAAGCATGTCCGCCAGACAATGTATGACTTATAACGCGATTCATTTAAATATTCTATAAAAATAAATTTAACACGCCCGAGAACATATTGTGCATTTTGTGAAAGCCTTAACAATACCAGCTTTTGCGCAATTTATACTTTGAGAATTATCTGCTGAATATTTTCATCTCTCTAAACGTCCACCGGCAATCAGATTATATCGTAACTGTAATAATACTGAGTGTTTTTTCTACACAGATATAATAAACGCTATAGAGATAATTGTTCTCAAAAGCTAAATTATCAAGTGGCTGAAATTATGATTTAACTATCCTCATGATTTTACTGTTAATTATTTTAGTAGATAAAACCGTTTTCTGCGATAGAAAAAGTCTTTAAGTTAAAATTTTTTTATATGATCTTTGTACATCTGCGCCAATACAGCAGGACATACTTAGATACACTTTGTTCAGGCATATTAACCAACGCCAGCGTAGAGTATTGTTACGTTATAACATCCATGGTTCATGCAATGTCTGCCTGTTTATCTCTGGTTCGCAAGGGAACTTTGCTGACACAGTCAGCTCTGTTACGACTCTCTCTGGCCAGCTGTCTGATTTTACTGCTACTGACCCTGACTTACTGGGCTGTCTGCGGATGATTACGCTCGACAATCTTACTGCTGGCTACCGGGGCAGGGCTGTCACTCCAACCCTTAATGGTCAATTTTCACGGGGCACCATGACTGCTCTGGTTGGGGCCAATGGTTCAGGAAAATCTACTCTGCTTAAAACAATGGCCGGTATGCTGACTCCGGTCACGGGACAGGTCATTAAGCATCAACCTCGCTCCAGCATGGCATGGTTGCCTCAGCAATCGGAAATTGAGCGAACCTTTCCGATCAGTGTTTTCGATCTGGTGGCCATGGGGGGCTGGAAGCGTTGCGGCTGGTTTGGGGCAATTAACCGTGACATGCGCCGGTCGGTGATGAGTGCGCTGGAGAAGGTCAATATGCTGGATTATGCCGCCGCTCAGCCGGGCACCCTGTCTGGTGGGCAGTTGCAGCGTGTGCTGTTTGCTCGTTTGCTTGTCCAGGATGCAGCGCTTTTGTTGCTGGATGAGCCTTTCACCGGCATCGATAGTCAGACGACGGCATTGCTGATGACATTACTGGAAGAGCGGCATCGGGCGGGATGTACTCTGATTGTGGTACTGCACGATATGGCTGCTGTTGAGAAGCATTTTCCACAAACTCTGCGGCTGAAACAGAGCCATGCTGAATGGTCAGCACAGGGCGCACCCGTCACCCAGCTTAATTTTACGCATATCAGGGAGGGCAGATGAGCCTTGTCCTGGTTCAGCCTTTTCTCGAATTTGGCTTTATGCGCCGTGCGTTAGTGGCTTGTATTGCCTTATCGCTTAGTGCCACGCCCCTGGGTGTTTTCCTGCTGCTACGCAGAATGAGCCTGGTTGGCGATGCACTGTCACATGCTGTGCTGCCCGGTGCCGCCATCGGCTACCTGATATCCGGTTTGTCGTTAGTGGCTATGGGCACGGGCGGGGTGATTGCGGGTTTATCAGTGGCACTGCTTTCCGGTGCGGTAAGCCGCTACACGCCGCTACGGGAAGATGCCAGCTTTGCCGGATTCTATCTGGGCTCGCTGGCACTGGGCGTCACACTGGTTTCACTGCGTGGATCGAGTGTGGATCTGTTGCATGTCCTGTTCGGTTCTCTACTGGCGGTTGATAATCCGTCGATTTTACTGGTCAGCGGTATTGCCGGGTGCACCTTACTGGTGCTGGCATTGATTTATCGCCCATTGGTGATGGATGCTTTTGATCCCACATTTTTACGTGCGCAAAGCCGCTGGGTGCCTGCATTGGTTCACGGCATTTTTCTCATCCTGGTGGTAACCAATCTGGTTGCTGGTTTCCAGGTGCTTGGTACGTTGATGTGTGTAGGGCTGATGATGCTGCCTGCTGCTGCTGCGCGTTTCTGGTCTGCCGGACTGCCTGGCATGATTGCCTCAGCGATGATTATCGCGGTGATTGCCAGCTGTTGCGGATTAGTCGTCTCTTACTGTTGGTCACTTCCTGCCGGTCCGGCAGTTGTGCTCAGTGCCGCCATACTGTTTTTTTTCTCGGTTTTAGTTGGGCCTCAGGGCGGGATTTTCCGCACGTGCCCTTTTTCAGTTGGTAAGGAGAGAGTATGAAGAAAATACCTGTAGCGTTGGCGGTTGCGGCGTTTTTCGTCACGCCCATGGCGATGGCAAAAACGGTTGATACACTAGCGAGCTTTTCGGTGCTGGCCGATATTGTTAAAGAGGTCGGTGGTGACCATGTGAGAGTGAAAAGCCTGGTGGGTTTTAATGGCGATCCACACAGTTTTGAACCCACGCCTCAGGACAGCCAGGCACTCTCAAAAGCTGATGTGGTGTTTGTCAGTGGTCTGGGACTTGAAGGATGGATGGATCGTCTGATTTCTGCGTCTGAATACAAAGGTAAAGTGGTTGTTGCATCAGACGGGATTACCACCCGTAAAATGGAAGAAGATGGTAAAACCATTACCGATCCCCATGCCTGGAACAGCATGAAAAACGGCGAGGTGTATGCCAGTAACGTGATGAATGCATTGATTGCTGCTGATCCTCAGGATGCCGCTTATTTCCGTCAACGCGGCTCGGCTTATCTGGAGCAGTTGGAGAAGCTGGATAAATGGGCGCAAAGTAGCTTTGCTGCTGTGCCGGTTGCCAAAAGGAAAGTACTAACCAGCCACGATGCCTTTGGCTATTTTGGTGAACGCTATGGCGTCAGCTTCCTGTCACCGGTTGGTTTCTCTACCGAGTCAGAAGCCAGCGCATCAGATGTTGCGGGATTGATTACGCAACTGAAAAAAGAACATATTCGCAGCTATTTCATTGAAAATCAGACCGACCCGCGGCTGGTAAAACAAATTGCCGCAGCAACAGGTGCTCAGCCGGGAGGCGAACTCTTTCCGGAGGCACTGACTAAAAAAGGTGGTGAGGCGGACAGCTACGTCGCAGCCTTTAAACATAACGTTAATGCCATGATAAGCAGTATGAAATAAGTAGAAAGGGGCAGGGATGCTCCTTTTAAGACGTTAAGTGTGACCGTCTGGGCCATCGACGGTAATGCATGAAGCTAAGAGATTAACAATCTGACATGAAGCACATTTAGCGCTGTGGATAGAGTATAGAAGTCTTGTGATGAGAGGGTGTTGCAAGCCACCGCACCAGCTGTATCGGATTAAAGCAGCTGGTGCAGCCGTTGAACTAACACTTAACGCTTTTTCTTCCTGCCCTGTACGGCTTTAAAGCGTGGGTTACTTTTGCAAATAACGTAGACACGTCCGTGGCGGCGTACGACTTTGCAATCTTTGTGGCGCTTTTTGGCTGAAGCCAGTGAACTGAGTACCTGCATGTTGAATCCTTATTTCGCTGAGGTGAAGAAGCGGCCGAAGCGCTGATTGAAGCGGTGAGCGCTGCCTTCTTTCGTAAACTCTTTTTGCTTGCCCGTGTAGTAAGGATGGGAAGCAGAGGAGACATCCAACGCCACGTAAGGCAGCACCTTGCCATTGAGTTCAACTGTCCGCTCAGTTTTGATAGTGGAACCAACGATAAAATACGTATCTGCACTGGTGTCGTGGAATGCCACAGTTCGGTAGCCAGGATGAATACCTTGTTTCATGAATCCTCGTTGAATTAAGTTATGTTATAACATAACAAATATTATGCGCATGGCATTTCAGAATTGCAACCGTTAAAAGTGGGGTAGGGGAAATGATGAGTGGGATCTTTTAAACCACGGTTTTTTTGTTCACCGTAATAAAAAAGAGGCCGCATCAGCGGCCTCTTCAGACATTCAATCAACAATAAATCAGTGTTGAGGATGTTGTTCAGGGAGAGATTGCTTTCTCTCTTCCTTGTTTTTACCGAAGCGGCGACGTACCACCACAAAAAACACCGGAACAAAGAAGATAGCCAGTACCGTAGCTGTCACCATTCCGCCCATTACCCCGGTACCAACTGCATTCTGTGCGCCGGAACCCGCACCGGTACTGATAGTCAGTGGCAGTACGCCCAGGATGAAGGCCAGGGAAGTCATCAGTATCGGACGCAGACGCATGCGCACCGCCTCCAGTGTTGATTCAACCAGACCTTTACCTTCTTTCTCCATCAGGTCTTTGGCGAACTCAACAATCAGAATGGCGTTTTTCGCAGAGAGGCCAATAGTTGTCAGCAGACCTACCACAAAGTAGACATCGTTACTCAGTCCACGCAGGGTGGTAAAGATCAATGCACCAATGACCCCGAGCGGCACCACCAGCATAACCGCAAACGGTATCGACCAACTCTCATACAAAGCCGCCAGACAAAGGAAGACGACAATCAGTGAAATGGCATAGAGAGCCGGAGCCTGATTACCAGAGAGGCGCTCCTGATATGACATGCCTGTCCAGTCATAACCAATACCTTGTGGTAATTTAGAGGCCAGTTGTTCCATCAGCCCCATTGCTTCACCGGAACTTTTACCCGGCGCAGGCTGGCCCAAAAGCTCCATAGAAGGCAAACCGTTATAACGCTCCAGACGCGGAGAACCGTATTGCCATTTAGCTGTGGCAAAGGCAGAGAACGGTACCATCTGTCCGGAAGAACCACGTACAAACCATTTATTGACATCGTCTGGCAGCATACGGGAGTCAGCTGTACCCATCACGTACACTTTCTTTACACGCCCACGGTCAATAAAATCGTTCACATAAGACCCCCCCCAGGCAGCACCCAGCGTGGTGTTTATGTCGGAGATTGAGACGCCGAGTGCTTCAGCTTTCTCCTGATCGATGGTCAGTTTGTATTGTGGGGTATCTTCCAGTCCATTCGGGCGAACGCCAACCAGAGTGTCAGGGTGTTGAGCAATCATACCAAACAGTTGGTTACGCGCCTGGGTCAGAGCGTCATGACCCAGGTTAGCCTGGTCAATCAGCTGAAAGTCGAAACCAGTGGCATTCCCCAGCTCAATGATGGCTGGCAGGTTAAACGGAATGACCATCCCATCTTTGATCGCCCCGAATGCTCTCATTGCACGACCGGCAATGCCATCGACTTTATTGGCAGCTCCGCTTCGTTCACTCCAGGGTTTCAGGCTTACAAAGGCAATACCGGTGTTCTGACCGCGACCAGCAAAACCGAAGCCGTTAACGGTGAAGACCGATTGCACATTGTCTTTCTCTTTAGTCAGGAAGTAATCTGTGACCTGATCCAATACTTTCTCTGTACGCTCCTGAGTCGCACCTGCTGGCAGCTGGGCCTGCGCCAGCAGCAATCCCTGATCTTCCTCTGGCAGGAAGGCGGTGGGCAACTTCAGGAACAGCCAGGCCATGCCCAGCACGATCACCAGATAAATCACCAGGTAGCGTCCGGTGCTGCGGATAATATGACCTACGCTGTCGGTATAGTGATGGGTGCTTTTGTCGAACATGCGGTTAAACCAGCCGAAGAATCCGGTGGTTTTACCATGTTCACCTTTAGCGACAGGCTTAAGCATGGTGGCGCACAGGGCGGGCGTCAGAATCATCGCCACAACTACTGACAGCACCATTGCAGAAACAATCGTAATGGAGAACTGGCGGTAAATGACCCCGGTAGAGCCGCCGAAGAAAGCCATAGGGATAAACACCGCCGAAAGAACAAGGGCAATCCCAACCAGCGCCCCCTGGATCTGCTCCATTGATTTGCGGGTAGCTTCTTTTGGTGGCAGCCCTTCTTCAGCCATCACGCGTTCAACGTTCTCAACTACGACGATGGCATCATCCACCAATAACCCTATCGCCAGCACCATCCCGAACATCGTCAGGGTATTTATCGAATAGCCGAAGGCGCTGATGATGGCAAAGGTACCTAACAACACCACTGGCACAGCGATCGTTGGGATCAGCGTAGCCCGGAAGTTTTGCAGGAACAGATACATCACGATAAAGACCAGCACGATAGCTTCGAGCAGGGTTTTTACCACTTCCATAATGGAGATTTTGACGAATGGCGTGGTGTCGTAGGGATAAACGACTTTCATTCCTGATGGGAAGAAAGGCTCCAGTTTAGCCAGCTCTGCTTTTACCGCTTCTGCCGTGTCCAGTGCATTAGCACCGGTTGCCAGTTTGATACCAATACCCGATGCAGGTTTGCCGTTATAGCGGGCAATTACCTCATAGTTTTCACCGCCAAGCTCGATTTTAGCGACATCTTTCAACAATACCCGCGATCCATCTGCGTTGACCTTCAGCAGAATTTTGCCGAATTCATCGGTAGAAGTCAGACGGGTTTGCGCAATAATCGAGGCGTTCAACTGCTGACCGGGAACCGGAGGCGAACCGCCCAACTGGCCAGCCGCGACCTGTGAGTTCTGCGCGGTAATCGCGCTGATAACATCAACCGGTGTTAACTGATAATTGTTCAGTTTGTGCGGATCCATCCAGACACGCATGGCGTACTGAGCACCAAATATCTGGGTATCGCCCACGCCCAGAGTACGGCTGATGGGGTCTTTAATGTTCGAAGCGACATAGTCAGCAATGTCATTTTGCGTCATGCTGCCATCTTCGCTGACGAACCCAGCGACCATCAGGAAGCTACTGGACGATTTCTGAACTTTAATCCCCTGCTGTTGAACTTCTTGCGGTAGCAACGGTGTGGCAAGTTGCAGTTTGTTCTGCACCTGAACCTGCGCAATGTCCGGATCGGTACCCGACTGGAATGTCAGTGTTAATTGTAAGGTGCCTGAGGAATCGCTGTTCGATGACATATACATCAGGCCATCGATACCGTTCATATTTTGTTCAATAACCTGGGTTACGGAGTCTTGCAGCGTTTTGGCATCGGCACCTGGATAGGTCGCTGTTATCTGTACTGCCGGGGGGGCAACATTGGGATATTGCTCGATCGGCAGTTTTAGAATCGACAGCACGCCCGCCAGCATAATGATGATGGCGATAACCCACGCAAAAATGGGGCGATCGATAAAGAACTTAGCCATGTATCAGCGGCTCCTTTTTAAGACTGCGGTTGTTCAGACTTTGCCGGACTGGCACTGTCTGTACTCACTTCTTGTGGGGTAACCTGAGCACCCGGTTTTGCCCGCTGAACACCGGTGGTAATGACTTTATCACCTGCTTTCAGACCGTCAGTGACCAGCCATTTATCGCCAACGGCCTGTTCTGTCTTCAGGTTACGTACGGCAACTTTATTATCAGCGCCGACAACCATTGCAGTCGCCTGGCCAGTAGGTGTGCGGGTGACAGCCTGCTGAGGAACTAACAGCGCATTTGGATTGGTCCCTTCATTAAGGCGTGCACGCACGAACATACCGGGCAGCAACGCATGGTCAGGGTTAGGGAAGACGGCACGCAGGGTGATGGAACCGGTGGTTTCATCGACGGTAACGTCAGAGAATTCCAGTGTGCCGCTTTGAGCGTATTCACTGCCATTTTGCAGCAACAGTTTGACCTGCGCTTTTCCGCCAGCCTGTTGTAATGTACCGGCGTTGAGTTCCGCACGCAGTCGCATGAAATCTTCACTGGACTGAGTCACATCGACATAAATGGGATCAAGCTGCTGAACGGTTGCCAGCGCTGTGGTTTGGGCATTTTGTACCAGCGCACCTTCTGTCACTGAAGATTTACCGATACGACCGCTGATTGGCGATGTCACTTTAGTGAACGCGAGATTAATACGCGCCGTTTCCACACTGGCTTTAGCAACCTGAACTGCAGCAGCAGTCTGACTTGCTGTGGCAACGGCAGTATCATAATCCTGCTGACTGATATATTTGGTGCCAAGCAGAGGCTTGTAACGTTTTACCGTCAGTGCTGCAATTTGTGCGTTAGCCTGCGCCTGCACTAAATCACCTTTAGCACTGTCATAAGCAGCCTGATAGGTAGCAGGATCGATCTGGTAAAGTGATTCTCCAGCTTTGATATCGCTGCCTTCAACGAAATTACGTTTCAGAATAATGCCAGAAACCTGGGGACGAACTTCTGCGATACGGAATGAGGATGTCCGTCCCGGCAGGTCAGTTGTCACGGTAAGCGGGGCGGTTTTAAGGGTAACAACACCCACTTCAGGAGCCTGCTGCTGTCCTGCCTGCTGCGCTCCCTTGTTATCACATCCTGTCAGCAATACGCTGCCTGAAAGCATCAGAACGGCCGCCAGAGGCGTTAGCCCTCTGTTTTTATTCATAAATAAACCTCGAGTGTCCGATATCGATAGCGCAATGGCTCCCAAAACCATAAACCCATTGCTGCGTTTAAATTATGGTCGTGCTATGGTACATACATTCGCAAATGTATGTAAGTACGCCTTTTTGTAAAAATCCCCGTATGGCACGAAAAACCAAACAACAGGCACTGGAAACGCGCAATCAGATCATTGATGCGGCAATCGAAAGGTTTTCCGAACACGGAGTGTCCAAAACGTCACTGGCCGACATCGCCACTGCGGCAGGGGTGACGCGAGGTGCAATTTACTGGCATTTCAAAAACAAAACCGACCTACTCAATGAGATTTGGGCACAGTCGGAGTCGGGGCTGGATGACTTAGAGGTTGAGTATCAATTAAAATATCCATTCGATCCACTCTCCGTGATGCGTTCAATGATTTCCTATGTCTTTGAAGCAACAGTGCGGGATACCCGCCGACGTTCATTAATGGAGATAATATTCCATAAATGTGAATTCGTGGGTGAAATGACCACTTTGCAGCTGATGCAGCAAACATTGTACCTGGAATGTTACGAGAAGATTGAAGATGTTCTTCGTCAGTGTATAGAAGCGGGTCAGCTGCCTGCCGATCTTGATACCCGTCGCACAGCGGTCGTTATCCGTGGCTACATCACCGGCATTATGGAGAACTGGCTGTTTATGCCTGAGAGCTTTGATCTGGCAGCCGATGCCACACAGCTGGTCGAGGTGTTAATTGATATGTTGAGGCACAGCACTTCCTTGCGCATTCGCCATGATTAACGCGTTTCTAATGTGTTCAGCTTTTTTTCAAAATCTCTTTGCACGATAGCCAGTGCAGCCAGCACGGTATGTGGGGGGATGGCGTTTTCTTCAAGCAGCATGATCAAATCCACAGCCAGTTTGATCTCTTCCGGGGCATTATCGAGTGTCATGGTCTTCCTTATATAGCGTTCAGATACGAAGTTTTCTGACCACCAGCACCATTATCAGGGCACCAGCCAGGGAAATCAGCATGGCTCTCGGGTCCATTCCTGCCAGCGAGCCGTAATCAAAAAAGGCGCTGACGTAGCCACCAATCAGCGCACCAATCACCGCCAGCACCAGCGTTGCAATGAATCCGCCTGGACGGCCATGAAAAAACCAGCGACTGATAAGCCCGACCAGCAGGCCGATAATGATCCAGGAGAGAAGTCCCATCCGTTATCTCCATTGATAATTGATATGCAGCTATTATAGCTACTGTTCACTTTTTTCAATGGTACGTTCAATTCGCTTCAGTGCGTGCAGACAGCGCTGCAAACGCCCTTCCAGTGCCGCAATCTCCCGTTGCAGATTTTGTTGTCCACTCAGTGTTTCCTGTAGGGCAAGCTGGCTTTCCCGGTCGACAATCATGGCACGTAACCGCCTTTCATAGCCCTGATGTTTTGCCAGTTTTTCATACATATTTTCACTTTCAGACACTGTACGGATTTCACTTCTGCGTAATGCCTGAGTCGCCAGTTCGCGTTGCAGTGCGCCGATTTGTAATACCATCCGTTCAGCCATCCATGCCACACTCTCACTGCGATGCCCATCGACGCTCTGCTTAAGCATAAGCAGGCTGTGACGAATTTCAGCAAGATAATCGCCAGGGCGAGTGCTGCGAGTGTGAAACAGCTGGTTGTCAAAACGTGCTCCGGACGTTTTTTGATTTGCATACGGCTCTACAGCGCGGGCCAGCTCGGCCAGCTTTTCTTCTAACTGCAACAACAGATCCGCACTTTTCATCTTGTTTTCTCCCCTGATTTGCCGGATATGATAGCGCGGTCTGCACAGGTTTTGTTTTCTTCGGTTGCAATTAGCGGAGGGTTTGCATAAATTTGGGCGTTTTCGTGCGTGGCTTCCCCTGAATAAACTGTCGGGCTCTGTGATCTGATTTTGCAAGAGCCGTTGAAGCTGCGCGAGTCAGATTTGTATTTACCAGGCATGAAATTATGACCGTAACAGCGCAGCAGCTCGAATTTCTTCAAAACAGTATCAAAAGCATCCCTGATTATCCTAAGCCGGGCATCCTGTTTCGTGATGTGACCAGTCTGTTGGAAGATCTTGACGCCTTCGCTCTCAGCATTAAATTATTAGTTGAACGCTACCGTGAGGCAGGGGTAACCAAAGTGGTGGGAACTGAAGCGCGCGGGTTTCTTTTCGGTGCGCCAGTGGCGTTAGCGCTGGGCGTAGGCTTTGTTCCTGTGCGGAAACCAGGAAAACTGCCACGTAAAACTTTTGCTGAAAGTTATGAGCTGGAATATGGCACCGACCAGCTTGAACTGCATTGCGATGCCATTACCGCAGCCGACAAGGTTCTGGTAGTGGATGATTTGCTGGCGACTGGGGGGACGATTGAAGCCACCGCCCGACTGATCCGCCGTGCGGGTGGAGAAGTTAAAGATGCAGCATTCGTCATCAATTTGTTTGATTTGGGCGGGGAGGCACGTCTCAATGCACTGGGAATTGAATGCTTTAGCCTTGTCAGCTTTCCGGGACACTGAGTGACAAATCTGTCTCCTTTTTACTGACGTTTAATGAATGCAGAAAAGGCTGATTACCCGGGTAATCAGCCTTTTTTATCATCAGAATTTCAGATTGAATGAAGCCGCAACGGTCTGAGAGGTTTCATTTGATGATTTCTGAACACCGTAATTCAGGCCATAAGTAAGATTATCTTTTTGCAGCAAAAAGCCTGCACTGGCGCTCCAGGCGGAACTGTCAGCAATGCGCGATTCGCCTCTTGCCGACCCGGTAACACCCTGCATGGTGACACGGGTTCCACTGGTGGTGTCTCCTCCGGTGGCAATATAACTTAAATCCAGTGAGGGTTTCAGCGTATAACCTGCGTCGTTTTTATACTCCTTGCCAAAGTTGACACCCAGTGGAACAGACCAGAGTGACTGCGAGTTTGAGCCATTTCTGAACAGCGTTGTTCCCGCGCTTTTCGACTGAAATACGTTATTTTTCAAAAGGGTATAGCGAATTCCAATATGTGGCATAATGTCAACATACTCAGTTTCAAAAACATATTCACGAGTCAGGCCGGCACTGAAAATGGTTGATTTAGCATCCCCGGACAAGTTTGAGTAGCCAGTTACCGGATCGAGCGATTGCTTCATGCTGTGACTGACTCTTGAGTAATTGACATCGCCAAGCAGATTCCAGTTGCCATTAATCCAGCTGCCGTAAAGTGAAGCGCCCCAGAAATCAAGGTCGTTTTTGACCGGATACAGATTGCCTCTGGAGCGACTTTTCCCTTTCCCTACGTTCAGCGATCCCCCTGTTTTCAGAATTTTGCCCTGAGTAGTTATCAGAGTATCTTCACCACCAATAAAGAGCCCACCAAGCCAGGTTTTGGTTTTAGCATTGAAACCGCCAGAGTTATATCCTGACAGTCTGCTGTTGTCATACAGCAGAGACGTCCACAAATTAAAGCCTTCTTCCAGCGGTGTACCCTGGAAAAAATGCTGCCCCATAGACATATGTTGTGACAGCGTTTTCGTGGTGGCGGACATCACCCGGAAACTGGTGCCGGCCACATTGGCGACAGAAGCCAGATTAATGGCAGACTCAACCAGCCGTGCTGCGGTGCTGGCATCGCTGACGTAACGAACATCCATTGCCTTAGATAGATATTGCTGGGCTGCGTTGTCAGAGGTCACACTCACCCCGATCTGTTCGGTCATCGCATTCAGCAAAGAGGCTGAACTGGAAGAAATGTCCGGGATGGTTGAGCTCAGATCGGCATTTCCGAGCGTGATAAGGGTTGAATCGGTTCCGGCGGTTTGCGTTGCGGTAAGCAACCTGCTGGTGGTGCTGATATTAGAATCCTGCCAGGTGGCTGATGCAGACGTGCCGGAACTGGTCACTGCGGTGAATGATTCGCCTGCCTTGATGTCGCCATCTGTCAGTACCAGTAAATAAGCGCCAGAATCAATCTGAGCCGATCCCATCGCCAGTGCAGCATTACCGGAATCGATATAAGACCGGGCGTTCAACACCGTCAGAGAAGAAGCCCCAAGCCCGGAGGTCGAATCATCTCCGCCTACGCGCCAGTTAAGGTCGGTACTGGAAAGATCCAGAGTGGTATCGCCACTCAGCACCAGCTTACCGTTGAATGTCTGACCGAGACTTTCCTGTAACAGTGCAACATTTTCCTGCCAGCTGTTAGCATTTAACTCTGTTGTGCCAAATATTACCGTTCCGTCGCCACTGACGGTGAAGGTTCCCTGATTCGCTTCCAGGGTTCCGGTGGCGAAGGTCCCGTCACTGATGATCATGCTGCCATTATTCAGCACTGAACTGTTGACCTGAAATGTTCCGCCACTCTGTAAAAACTGATTTTCCGCTGTAGTCAGCGTGTCAGTCAAACTGCTCCAGAGGTTTGCCACGCCCAGCGTCAGCGTTCCGGCAGTGAATGTGCCACCACGAATTTCAAGCGTCCCGGCCCCCCCGAGACCAGCGGTTTGCGCCAGAGAGCTGCTGTTCAGCACACCTTCATGGCTACCATTTTGTCCGCCAATCTGAATATCGCTGGCTATCTGACCACTGCCACTGACAAAGATTGCGGTTCCACTTCCGCCGTTCCCGGCTTCACCACCGTTACCTGAACGCCCCCTGACGCTGGTATTGGTTCCGCCATCGCCTGCGTCCCCACCCTGGCCTCCGAGCGTTAAGGTGCCTTTATTATTGATAACGCTGTTAGTGAACGTCAGCGTGCCAGATGCACCATCACTGCCATTTCCGCCACTTCCGGCAGCATTGCTTCCTTGCAGGGCACCACCGTTGCCACCGTTGCCGCCTGTAGCACCAATCTGAATCCCAGATGTCACATTTAGCGTACTGTTAGTTACCACCAGTGAGCCGGTGCCAGCCGTACCGCCATCTCCTGCGTTCCCCCCCTGGCCGCCTGCGGCACCGCTACCGCCTGAGCCACTGGTACCTGAAGTGCCGGTAGTACCGTTGCTGCCACTACTACCGCCGTTACCGCCATTCCCTCCATTACCACCGACAATGACAGACTGAGCCGTTACCGTGCTGCTGGTGAGATTGAGCATGCCTGTGCCCCCATCACCGCCTTTTGCACCGTCGCCACCATTACCTCCTGTGCCAGCGGCGCCGCCATTACCATTGTCGCCAGCGTCACTGGTCGATCCTGATGTCGTGCCGGCATTGCCACCCTGACCGCCGGAAGCCCCATCTCCACCATCTGAACCTGCCCCTGCTGCACCTCCGACGGTTAATGTACTTCTGACCGTCATCGTAGAGTTATCCAGCGTCATCGTACCGTCGCCGCCGGCACCGCCATTACCGCCGTTACCGCCGTTGCCTCCGGTTCCTCCACTGCCACCGTTTCCACCATTACCGGGAAGGCCACCAGAGGCTCGAGTGCCATTTGTTCCTGCCACACCACCACTGTTACCTGCACCGCCGTTGCCGCCACTCTGGCCCATCTGACCATCACTGGCATTGCCACCAGCCGCACCAATCACACCATTTGTGATGGTGAAACTGCTCTGGCTGATGGTCAGATTGCCGCTGCCACCTGCTGCGCCATCCCCACCGTCGCCGCCGTCAGCGCCGTTACCACCTGAGCCACCATTGCCGCCGTTACCGCCATCGCCGCCAGTACCCGTGGTGCCGCCGTTGCCGCCGTTCCCGCCTGTCCCGCCGTCAGTGCCTGCCGATGCCTCGCCAGCTGTCCCGCCTTCGCCACCGCTCCCGCCAATTTGCAACAACCCCAATTGATCTTTAACGTTACGTAATGCAGAGGTGGCGTCATCTCCACTACTCCCCGCCTCTCCAGCGGATCCGGCACTGCCGCTGGCACCGTTGCCGCCGTCTGCGCCATTACTTCCGTTACCGCCATTACTGGTATCTCGTGCATTTGAACCATTGCTACCATTGCTACCATTAGTGGCCCCCCCCGCACTGCAGGCGGAACTGCCACTGCCACCGCTACCGCCCTGAGATCCGATAGCAACATCCACACTTGCGTAAGTAATATTCATTGTTCCCAGAAAGGGAAGGCTGATAATAGCCAGCGTATTGATGACTGTAATCAGATGACGACGTTGGGGCGCTACAGCGAGAATTGAGGAGGCCTTTTTGGCATTGTGTATTTCCATTTTTTATATTCCATTATCTTTTTGTTAACAAGGTTTTCAGTGTGTCCATTGCACTGTTAATTAAAAAACATGATTGCCATGAGTTAATTCAACTTCATGTAATTATGATGTTTTATTTAATTAAACTTTGCTTTGAGGGTTTATATCAGCCTGGTAATTTAAGTGCCCAATTAAAACAGGTGACCCTCACGTGTATTACTTTAATTATGCCCCGTAGAAATTGATACTATTTATTTTAATGATTTTTTAATTTTTATTGCCTTTTTCTGAATTGATGGTTTTTATTTCATCCCTGTTATTTTTAAATAATCAGCCTCTTTGCCTGTTAACATCTGAAGAGACAACAGGATTTACTTAAAGGTATAGGAATGGCAACAGACGTACTGATACACTGTCGCAATGAAGTAAACTGAGGCTGAACTGCGCTGAAGCGGGGTTCAGGTGAATGACCTGTAAAAAGATGATGTGTTAATGAGCTATCAGGTACTGGCCCGCAAGTGGCGTCCACAAGCGTTTACCG
Organism: Erwinia papayae; assembly: GCF_058241465.1. NCBI lineage: Bacteria > Pseudomonadati > Pseudomonadota > Gammaproteobacteria > Enterobacterales > Erwiniaceae > Erwinia > Erwinia papayae. The sequence goes on along the minus strand of NZ_JBZCHT010000009.1, from coordinate 2,068,342 downwards.
ATGTTGTCGGTCAGCAACATGTATTGACCGCGCTGGCCAATGGATTATCCCTTGGCCGAATCCATCATGCCTATCTGTTTTCCGGCACGCGTGGGGTGGGGAAAACCACCATCGCGCGTTTGCTGGCTAAAGGATTGAACTGCGAAACGGGTATCACCGCCACACCCTGCGGGCAGTGTGACAACTGTCGTGAGATAGAGCAGGGCCGTTTTGTTGACCTGATTGAGATAGATGCGGCATCGCGCACTAAAGTGGAAGACACGCGTGACCTGCTGGATAACGTGCAGTACGCCCCCGCACGCGGGCGTTTCAAGGTTTACCTGATTGATGAAGTTCACATGCTTTCACGTCACAGTTTTAATGCGCTGTTGAAAACGCTGGAAGAGCCGCCTGAGCATGTGAAATTTTTGCTGGCAACCACCGATCCACAAAAATTGCCGATCACCATTTTATCGCGTTGCCTGCAATTTCACCTGAAAGCGCTGGATGTTGCACAGATCCGTGGTCAGCTTGAGCACGTCCTGCAACAGGAAAAAATCGTTGCAGAAACCAGGGCATTGCAACTGCTGGCCAGAGCCGCTGACGGCAGTATGCGCGATGCGCTGAGCCTGACCGATCAGGCGATTGCCATGGGACTGGGGCAGGTCACCACCGCTGCGGTCAGCGATATGCTCGGTACGCTGGACGACGAACAGCCGCTGGCGTTGATTGAGGCTCTTGTCAACGCGGAAGGTGAGCAGGTGATGTCTTTGCTTAACCAGGCTGCATCCAGGGGCGTTGAATGGGAAGCTTTGCTGGTTGAGATGTTAACTTTGTTGCATCGGGTGGCAATGATTCAACTGCTGCCATCGGCGCTGGATGATGAGTTTGCCGCCAACGAGCAGCGCCTGCGAGAACTGGCCAGGGTGCTGCCACCCGCTGATGTCCAGCTCTATTACCAGACCCTGCTGGTCGGACGTAAAGAGCTGGCTCTCGCGCCCGATCGGCGCATGGGGGTGGAAATGACGCTGCTGCGTGCGTTGGCTTTTCATCCCAAACAGGTCATTGCTGCACCTGTAGCGGTGTCGCGTCCGGCTGTGAGCCCGGCATCCAGCAGCGTTTCAGAGGTTCCACCCGCCACTCCGGCGGCAATCCCTGCGTCTCAGGTTGCCCGCCAGAGCGAACCGGCGACGAAATTACCCGATACCACCAGCCAACTGCTTCAGGCGCGGACACAGCTGTTGAGCCAGCAGGGTGCCACTAAACTAAAAAAGAGTGAGCCGGCGGCGCAGGGGGCGCGGTCGGCAGGTTCGGCACTGGAGAGGTTGGCTGCGGTTGGTGAGCGTAGCCAGAAACGGCGGCCTGATGCACAGTCTGCTGAGCCGTTAAAAAAAGAAGCATATCGCTGGAAGGCGCAAACGGCTGAGGTCAAACCGGAACCGGTCGCCACACCCAAAGCCCTGCGTACGGCGCTGGAGCATGAAAAAACGCCGGAGCTGATGGCGCGTCTGGCCGCAGAATCGCAACTGCGCGACGCCTGGGCCGCTGAAATTGCCACGCTGACGTTGCCAAAACTGGTGCAACAGCTGGCGCTGAATGCCTGGAAACAGCAGTCGGAAAATGTCATCACCCTGCATTTGCGCTCCAGCCAGCGCCATCTGAATTCACCTTCTGCGCAGAAGGTGTTGACGGAGGCACTGAATCAGGCAGCCGGAGAGCCGGTTGAATTAACGCTGATTGAAGACGATAATCCGGCGGTGTTAACGCCGCTGGAATGGCGTCAGAAAATTTATGAAGAGAAACTGGCGCAGGCTCGCCAGTCGATTATCGCGGACAGTCATATTCAGACGTTGTGTCAGTATTTTGATGCCGATGTTGATGAAGAGAGTATTCGCCCCCTTTAAAACGCTGCGTGTCATAACGCGGCCTGAGCTGAGAGAGAGAACTATGTTTGGAAAAGGCGGACTGGGTAACCTGATGAAACAGGCCCAGCAAATGCAGGACAAAATGGCGCAGGTTCAGGAAGAGATCGCCGCCATGGAAGTCACCGGTGAATCAGGTGCAGGCCTGGTCAAGGTGACGATTAACGGCGCGCATAACTGCCGCAGAGTGGAAGTGGACCCCAGTCTGCTGGAAGATGACAAAGAGATGTTGGAAGATCTGGTCGCCGCAGCCTTTAACGATGCTGCTCGCCGTATCGCTGAGGCGCAGAAAGATAAAATGGCAGCAGTTTCCAGCGGGATGCAGTTGCCACCCGGCTTTAAGATGCCATTCTGATGCAAACCAGTCCGCTCCTTGAAAGCCTGATGGAGTCGCTACGTTGTCTGCCGGGCGTTGGGCCAAAATCGGCGCAGCGTATGGCATTTCAACTGTTGCAGCGCGATCGCAGCGGGGGGATGCGTCTGGCTCAGGCCCTGACGCGTGCCATGTCAGAGATAGGGCACTGTGCCGACTGCCGGACTTTCACCGAGCAGGAAATCTGTACTATCTGCGCTAACCCCCGCCGTCAGCAAAATGGCATCATCTGCGTGGTTGAGAGCCCCGCAGACATTCATGCGATTGAGCAGACCGGGCAATTCTCCGGGCGCTACTTTGTGCTGATGGGGCACCTTTCTCCACTGGATGGCATTGGTCCTGATGATATTGGTCTGGATCGCCTGGAACAGCGGCTGGAAAAAGAGTCCATCACCGAAGTGATCCTCGCGACCAATCCGACAGTGGAAGGGGAGGCAACCGCCAACTACATCGCTGAAATGTGTGGACAGTATGGCGTTGAAGCCAGCCGTATTGCACATGGTGTGCCGGTTGGCGGTGAGCTGGAGATGGTTGATGGCACCACGCTGTCACATTCTCTGGCCGGACGACACAAGATCAAATTTTAGTCATTCAACGGCACGTTGCTACGTGCCGTCTTGAAATCCCGCCAACAGCCCCCATTCTTCACCTCAACCTATACAAACCGTATCAGATGAGGTAGCAATGACTATGAAAGGACAAGAGACTCGTGGCTTCCAGTCAGAGGTGAAACAGCTTCTGCACCTGATGATCCATTCTCTCTATTCAAACAAAGAAATTTTCCTGCGTGAACTGATCTCAAATGCCTCTGATGCTGCCGACAAACTGCGTTTTCGCGCGTTGTCAGCCCCCGATCTTTATCAGGGCGATGGCGATCTGCGCGTAAGGGTTTCTGTTGATAAGGAAAACCGCACCCTGACGCTGAGCGATAATGGTATCGGGATGACGCGCGAAGAAGTCATTGAAAATCTCGGCACCATTGCCAAATCCGGGACCAAATCCTTTCTGGAATCACTCGGTTCGGATCAGGCGAAGGACAGCCAGCTGATTGGCCAGTTCGGTGTGGGTTTCTACTCTGCGTTTATTGTGGCTGACAAAGTTTCTGTTCGCACCCGCGCTGCCTCTGCGAGCGCAGATGAAGGCGTATTCTGGGAGTCGGCAGGCGAGGGTGAATACACCATCGCCGATATCAGCAAAGAAGATCGCGGTACGGAGATCACTCTGCACCTGCGTGAAGGTGAAGATGAATTCCTCGATGTGTGGCGGGTGCGCAGCATCATCAGTAAATATTCTGACCATATTGCCCTGCCGGTAGAGATTGAATCCCGTAACGAAGAAGATGACACCACCAGCTGGGAAAAGATCAACAAAGCTCAGGCGTTGTGGACGCGCAATAAGTCAGAGATCAGCGACGATGAGTATAAAGAATTTTATAAACATGTTTCTCACGACTTTGCCGATCCGCTGACCTGGAGCCACAACCGTGTGGAAGGTAAGCAGGAGTACACCAGCCTGCTGTATATTCCGACTCAGGCTCCGTGGGATATGTGGAACCGCGATCATAAGCACGGGCTGAAACTCTATGTACAGCGCGTGTTTATCATGGACGACGCAGAACAGTTTATGCCGAACTATCTGCGCTTTGTTCGCGGCCTGATCGATTCCAGCGATCTGCCACTCAACGTCTCCCGTGAGATCCTTCAGGACAGCCGCATAACTCAGAATCTGCGCAATGCCCTGAGCAAGCGCGCGCTGCAAATGCTGGAGAAAGTGGCGAAAGATGATGAGGCACAATATCAGCAATTCTGGCAACAGTTTGGTCTGGTGTTGAAAGAGGGGCCCGCTGAGGATAGCAGTAATAAAGACACCATCGCTAAGCTGTTGCGCTTTGCTTCCACCAGCAGCGAAGGCTCTGCACAGACCGTGTCGCTTGAAGATTATGTCAGCCGGATGATTGAAGGCCAGAATAAAATCTACTACATCACCGCTGACAGCTATGCGGCGGCGAAAAGTAGTCCGCACCTTGAGCTGTTCCGTAAGAAAGGGATCGAGGTACTGTTGCTTTCAGACCGCATTGATGAGTGGATGATGAGCTACCTCACCGAGTTTGATGGCAAGACATTCCAGTCGGTCAGCAAGGCAGATGATGATCTCTCTAAGCTGGCCGATGAGGAAGAGAGCGAAGAGCAGAAAGAAGCCGAAAAAGCGCTGGAGCCCTTTGTGGAACGGGTGAAAACGCTGCTGGGTGAGCGGGTTAAAGATGTTCGCCTGACGCATCGTCTGACTGACACACCGGCGATTGTGACCACAGAAGCGAACGAAATGACCACTCAGATGGCGAAGTTGTTCGCTGCGGCGGGCCAGGACGTCCCTAAGGTAAAATACCTGTTTGAACTCAATCCGGATCACGCACTGGTTAAACGTGCCGCGGATACCCAGGATGATGCCCGCTTTGCGGAGTGGATCGAAGTATTACTGGACCAGGCGATGTTTGCTGAACGCGGTACGCTGGACGATCCTAACCTGTTTATTCGCCGCTTAAACCAGTTGCTGCTGGGCTAAAACCTCGCACTTGCCGCCAGAGGACTGGCGGAATGCGTCAGCATTTTGCCCGGGATGCAACAGTCCGGGCGGTAAAGGTCGTCACTGTTCGCCTTTACTGCCCGGAAAAAGGGGCTGAGTGGCATTTTTTCATTATTAAATTCTGTATCAGCCGCCAGAATGCGCAGGACAATCGACGAAAAAGGTGTTTTTACCGGGTTTATGACGTTTATCTCTCTGAAGTCGTTGTAAGGGATAACCACCACGTTCCTTGTGGAGAGCAGACCATGATGGTATGTTCTTGCCCTGGATAACATGAACATTAAAGCAATTCGCAAGGGGATTTACGCAATGCGTATTATTCTGCTCGGTGCTCCGGGTGCAGGTAAGGGGACTCAGGCTCAGTTCATCATGGAGAAATACGGTATTCCGCAAATCTCTACTGGCGATATGTTGCGCGCGGCCGTTAAGGCTGGCAGTGAACTGGGTAAGCAAGCTAAAGAGATCATGGACGCCGGTAAACTGGTGACTGATGAGTTGGTCATTGCGCTGGTGAAAGAGCGAATTGCTCAGGATGATTGCCGTAACGGTTTCCTGCTGGACGGTTTCCCACGTACCATCCCTCAGGCTGATGCCATGAAAGAGGCGGGGATCCGTGTCGATAACGTACTGGAATTCGCTGTTCCGGACGAGCTGATTGTCGAACGCATTGTTGGTCGCCGTGTGCATGCGCCGTCAGGCCGGGTTTATCATGTCACTTTCAACCCGCCGAAGGTGGAAGGGAAAGATGATGTGACAGGGGAAGAGTTAACCACCCGCAAAGACGACCAGGAAGAAACCGTACGTAAACGTCTGGTTGAATACCATCAGATGACCGCGCCGCTGATTGCCTACTACAGCAAAGAGGCTGCTGACGGTCATACTGCGTATCACAAAATCGACGGCACACGCAAAGTGTCAGAAGTCAGCGCCGAACTGGCAAAAATCCTCGGTTAAGATGTTGTGGCCAGGTCAGCCTGGCCCTGTTGTAGCAATTGGTTTTCCCTCCGTCATTTTCCGCTAGAATAAGTCTCGTTTTCATCACCTGATATGCCCGTATAAGGAATAACAATGAGGCAAGACAAACCCGGTGTGCTGCTGGTCAATCTTGGCACCCCAGATGCTCCGACCGCATCAGCGGTTAAACGCTACCTTAAACAGTTCCTCAGCGACCGTCGGGTCGTGGATACGCCACGTTGGTTGTGGTGGCCAATTCTTAATGGTGCCATCCTGCCAATCCGTTCGCCTCGCGTTGCGAAACTCTACGCTTCCGTGTGGATGGATGAAGGCTCGCCGCTGTTGGTTTACAGCAGACGTCAACGCGATGCGCTGGCTGCGCGGCTGGATATGCCGGTCGAGCTGGGGATGAGCTATGGCAATCCGAGCCTGAAGAGCGCCCTCGATAAACTGATGGCGCAGGGGATCACCCGGCTGATCGTGTTGCCTCTCTATCCCCAGTACTCCTGCTCAACCGTGGCGGCGGTGTGGGATGGCATCACCCAGGTTTTTGCCGGTTACCGCAGTCTGCCATCGGTGCAGTTTATTCGTGATTATGCTGAACATCCGGCCTATATCGCCGCGCTGAAAGCCTCTGTCGAACACTCTTTTGCCCAACATGGCAAGCCGGATTTGCTGGTCACCTCTTTCCACGGTATTCCGCAACGTTTTGCCGACCAGGGCGATGACTATCCTCTGCGTTGTCACAACACCTTCGACGCGCTGGTGGCTGCGCTGGGACTGAACAGTCAGCAGGCGATGCTTACCTTCCAGTCGCGCTTTGGTCGCGAGCCCTGGCTGATGCCTTACACCGACGAAACCATGAAGGGACTTCCGGCAAAAGGCATTAAGCATGTGCAGATTATGAGTCCGGGTTTTTCTGCCGACTGCCTGGAAACGCTGGAGGAGATCAGCGGAGAGAACTGCGAATTGTTCCTCCATGCTGGCGGGACGAAATTCGAGTATATACCGGCTCTTAATGACAGCCCGCTGCATATCGATATGATGGTGGAGCTGGTTAACAGTCAGCGCTGAGCCAACCGCAGGGATGCGCACCCAATGGCGCATTCCTGTGTTATCATTTCGTGATTGTTCTCTTTTCTGTCATCTGCATAATGAAATTTCCCGGCCAGCGTAAATCCAAACACTATTTCCCCGTCAGCGCCCGCGATCCTCTCTTACAGCAAATTCAGTCTGAAAATCCGGAAACCAGTAGCAGCTGGATAGTCGGAATTGATCAGACGCTGGTGGATATTGAAGCGAAAGTAGACGATGCATTTATCGCCCGCTACGGCCTGAGTACCGGGCATTCAGTGGTGATTGAAGATGATGTGGCAGAAGCGCTTTACGCTGAGCTGACGCGTGAAAATCTGATAACCCATCAGTTCGCGGGTGGCACGATAGGCAACACCCTGCATAACTACTCTGTTCTGGCCGACGATCGCTCTGTGCTGCTGGGCGTGATGTGCAACAACGTACAAATTGGTGGTTATGCCTACCGCTATCTCTGCAACACCTCAAGTCGAACCGATCTTAACTACCTGCAAGGTGTGGATGGGGCTATTGGACGCTGTTTCACCCTGATCGGTGAGCATGGCGAACGCACCTTTGCCATCAGTCCGGGGATGATGAATCACCTGCACAAAGCAAGCATTCCTGAAGATGTGATTGCAGGCGCAGCGGCGCTGGTGTTAAGCGCTTATCTGGTGCGCAGCAAACCCGGAGAGCCAATGCCGGAAGCCACCATGCAGGCGGTTGCCTTTGCTAAAAAACACAATGTTCCGGTGGTACTCACGCTGGGCACCAAATATGTCATTGCCAGCGATCCGGCTTTCTGGCGTGATTTTCTGCGCGATCATGTGTCGGTGGTGGCGATGAATGAAGAGGAAGCTGAAGCGCTGACCGGGCTGGACGATCCGTTACAGGCTGCCAACATGGCGCTGGACTGGGTGGATCTGGTGCTGTGCACGGCAGGACCCAACGGGCTGTACATGGCTGGTTTTACTGAGGAAGAAGGTAAACGCAAAACGCAACATCCGTTGCTGCCGGGGGCGATTGCCGAGTTTAACCAGTATGAGTTCAGCCGCGCCATGCGCCAGAAAGACTGTCAGCAGCCATTGCGGATCTTTTCGCATATTGCACCCTATATGGGCGGCCCTGAAAAAATTATGAATACTAACGGTGCGGGAGACGGGGCACTGGCGGCAATGTTGCATGACATCACCGCCAATAACTATCACCGGCTCAATGTACCCAATTCCAGTAAGCATGGCCGCCAGTATCTGACTTACTCTTCGCTGGCGCAGGTGTGTAAATACGCCAATCGCGTAAGCTATCAGGTGCTGAACCAGCACTCACCGCGTTTGACCCGTGGCCTTCCGGAGCGGGAGGACAGCCTGGAAGAGTCCTACTGGGAGCGGTGAGGGGCCGCGCTCTGTGATGACGCGGGCAGTCAGATCGGGCACGCTTTCGGAGCCGCATCTGAATCGATTTGCATCAGCGTCAACATGCTGTTGGCAATCTCCCGCTCGCCCATGACCACCTGGTCGGCACCCCGGGCGGTGATGTAGTCCACTTCATCGTCATAATGAGCGCGGGCGATGATATCGATGGTCGGACGTTTCTCTCTGGCTGCGGTGACAATCTCTCCGGCTTCGTAGCCATTCGGAATGGTCAACAGCAGCCAGCGGGCGCAGTCAAGCCGCGCCAGCTCCATCGTTTCAGCGCGCGCGGCATTGCCAAGCACCGCACTGATACCCTGTTCCCTCAATGCTTCCACCCTTGAGCGGCTGTTTTCCACCACCACGATGTCAATGCCGCTCTCCATTAACTTGCGTCCCAGCATGCTGCCGACACGGCCAAAACCTACCACCACGGCATGGTGACAGATATCCACCGGGATCTGCTTTTCTTCCTCTGCTTCCAGTTCAGGCTGTTGTTCGTCGGTAACTGCCGTCCTGTCGGCATAGCGCTGCAACAGAGCAAACAGGACAGGATTCAGCATGATTGACAGGATTGCCCCGGCCAGCACCAGGTTACGCCCTTCTTCTGACAGCAGATTAAGTGAAATGCCAAGCCCGGCAAGGATAAAGGCGAACTCCCCAATCTGCGCCAGACTGACAGAGATAGTGAGCGCTGTGCGCCGCGAGTGGCCAAACAGGCGCACCAGCAGCAGGGCGGCCAGAGATTTACCCAACATAATAATTGCCAGCACACCGGCGACGGCCAGCGGCTCATTCAGCAGGATCATTGGATCAAACAACATACCCACGGAGACAAAGAACAGAACCGCGAAGGCATCGCGTAGTGGCAGGGTGTCATGCGCGGCACGGTGGCTGAGTTCGGATTCATTCAGCACCATGCCAGCGAAGAAGGCACCGAGGGCGAAAGAGACATCAAACAATTCAACCGCGCCAAAGGCGATCCCCAGCGCCAGCGCCAGCACGGCAAGGGTAAACAGCTCACGGGAGCCGGTCGCGGCGCTGCGGGCAAGGATCCAGGGAACGGCCCGGCGGCCGACTACCATCATCAGCACCATAAAGGCCACGACTTTGCCGATGGTGATCAGCAAATCAATCAGGATGTTGCTGAAGGTGGCACTGCCTTCTTCAAACATCCCGGCGATAGCAGGCAGCAGAACCAGAGCCAGTACCATGACCAGATCTTCCACAATCAGCCAGCCGATGGCAATCTGGCCGTTTTTGCTGTCGATCAGCTGACGCTCTTCCAGTGCGCGCAGCAGCACCACGGTGCTGGCGGTGGACAGACACAGGCCAAACACCAGCCCGGTCAGCCAGGACCAGCCCATAGCCCAGGAAAGTGCCATTCCCAACAGTGTGGCAACGGCAATTTGCGCAATCGCACCGGGAATGGCGATCGCTTTCACTGCCATTAAATCTTTCAGTGAGAAATGCAGACCCACGCCAAACATCAGCAAAATAACGCCCAGTTCGGCCAGCTCCGGAGCCAGATTGGTATCGGCGACAAACCCTGGCGTAAACGGCCCGGCCAGCACCCCCGCCAGTAAATAACCCACCAGCGGAGAGATGCGCAGCTTGTTCGCCAGCATCCCCAGCAGGAAGGCCAGAACCAGCCCGCCGACAATGGTGGTAATGAGTGGGGTGGTGTGATGCATATCTCTCTCCCTGGTACGGTAAATGTGTCCGGATGTAATAATTAATTGTATGGCATAACGCCGCCGGTCGCGTGTAAGGATTGGTAAAGATGGCAAAAAAAACAGAACTTCACGCAGAGATGAACTGTGATGTGTATTTTCAGCGGTTATCTGTTTGAGGATTTGATTTATTACAGAAATAATACGGCATGGATATCAGTAATCCATGCCACTGTGGCTTATTTCGGGTGGTTGTCAGGCAGGAATAGGGTGAGAATGCCAAGAAGTGGCAGATAAGCACAAATTTGGTAGACATAATTGATGCTGGTGTGGTCAGCGACAACCCCCAGCACCGCTGCGCCGAGGCCGCCCATGCCAAAAGCAAAACCAAAGAACAATCCCGAGATCATACCTATACGGCCAGGCATCAGCTCCTGGGCGTAGACCAGGATGGCCGAAAACGCTGAGGCAAGGATAAAGCCAATAATTACTGAAAGTACCCCGGTCCACATCAGAGAGGCATGTGGCAGCAGCAGAGTAAAAGGAGCGACACCAAGAATTGACACCCAGATCACCCGTCTGCGTCCCACTTTATCTCCCACCGGGCCGCCGATAATGGTGCCTGCTGCCACGGCAAGCAGAAATGCAAACAGGTGGAATTGTGCATTCTGCACCGACAGGCCGAATTTATGCATCAGGTAGAAGGTGTAATAGCTGCTCAGGCTGTTGAGATAGAAATACTTAGAGAAGATCAGCAGCAGCAGGATGGCGACGGCAAAGGCGACTTTACCGCGTGGCAGGGTGTTCTTTTCCGGAGCGGACTGGCTGGCTTTAGCCACCCGATGCCGGGCCTGATACCAGCGGCTGACCTGTAACAGCAGCACAATAGCCAGTAGCGCGGCCAGAATGAACCAGGCGACGTTTCCGCGTCCATAGGGGGCAATGATCAGTGCCGCCAGCAGTGGGCCGAGAGAGCTGCCAAAGTTACCGCCAACCTGAAAAAGTGACTGCGCCAGACCATGACGACCACCTGAGGCCATTCTGGCCACGCGTGAAGACTCAGGGTGAAACACCGAGGAGCCAGTGCCAACCAGCGCAGCCGCCACCAGAATGGTGTAAAAATTACCGGCCATCGCCAGCAGAGCCAGCCCACACAGGGTAAAGGTCATGCCAATCGGTAAAGACCAGGGCTGGGGATGTTTATCGGTATAATAGCCAATTAGCGGTTGTAATAACGAGGCCGTGACCTGAAACGTCAGGGTAATCAGTCCTATCTGTACAAAACTGAGCGAGAATTCACCCTGTAACAAAGGATAGATGGCGAGGATCAGCGACTGCAACATGTCATTAAGCAGATGAGCCACGCTGATCGCGCCAAGAATGCTGAAAACCGTGCGTTGTGCGGCAACCGGGGAGGAGGGATAAATCTGTTCACTTGCCATTAAGTTAACCTGCCGTTAATTTTGATTATCACTTTATGCTAATAGTTTTTGACGTTTTTTAACAAGGAAAAGATGATGTCGGTTATGAAAAAAAATGCGCTGGCCCTGCTGGCGTTGACCATTTTCACCACGCCGCTGGCTGCACAGGCCTGGGTTAAAGATAAGGTGTATAAATTTACCGTACTGCACACCAACGATCACCACGGGCGCTTCTGGCAAAACGACCGTGACGAATATGGTCTGGCGGCGCAAAAAACCATGATGGACAAAATCCGTTATGACGTTCAGGCACATGGCGGAGCGGTGCTGGTTCTCTCCGGAGGCGATATTAATACTGGTGTGCCGGAGTCTGATCTGCAAGACGCAGAACCGGATTTTCGCGGGATGAATCTGGTGGGTTACGACGCGATGGCAATCGGTAACCACGAGTTTGACAATCCTTTATCCGTACTCCGCCAGCAGCAAAAGTGGGCTAAATTCCCGCTGCTTTCAGCCAATATTTACCAGAAAAGTACCGGTAAACGACTGTTCCAGCCTTATGCATTATTTACCCGCATGGGGCTGAAAATTGCCGTAATCGGTCTGACGACTGATGACACGGCAAAAATTGGCAATCCGGAATACTTCACTGATATGGAATTTCGTAAGCCCGCGACGGAGGCCAAAGCGGTAGTCGAACAGCTCCGTGCTAAGGATAAGCCGGATGTGGTCATCGCCGTCACGCACATGGGGCATTATGACAATGGGCATCATGGTTCAAACGCGCCAGGAGATGTGGAGATGGCGCGTGAACTGCCCGCTGGCTATCTGGATATGATTGTCGGCGGCCACTCTCAGGACCCGGTCTGTATGGCACAGGAAAATGTCAAACAGGTGAATTATGTGCCCGGTACGCCCTGCAAACCGGACCGTCAGAATGGTACCTGGATTGTTCAGGCTCACGAATGGGGCAAATATATTGGTCGGGCTGATTTTACCTTTACTAACGGCAAGCTGACGCTGGAACATTACGAACTGGTGCCGATTAATCTGCGGCATAAAGTCACCAATGCGGATGGCAGCAGCAGCCTGGTGAACTACACCGAAAAGATAGCCAAAAATCCGGCGATGCTGAAATTACTGACACCTTTTCAGAAAAAGGGCGAAGCGCAGCTGGGCGTGAAGATCGGTAGCGTCAACGGGGATTTGCATGGTGAGCGTAATAAGGTGCGTTTCGAGCAGACCAACCTGGCGCGAATGATTCTGATGGCGCAGATTGAACGGACCAGTGCCGATTTTGCGGTAATGAGCGGTGGCGGGGTGCGCGATTCGGTGATGACCGGGCCCATTACCTATAAAGATGTGCTGAAGGTACAGCCGTTTGGCAATACGCTGACTTATGTCGATATGAAAGGCAGTGAAGTGGAAAAATATCTGGCGGTGGTTGCCAACATCAGCGTTGACTCAGGTGGCTATGCGCAGTTTGCCCGCGTCAGTCTGGTGGCTGATGGTAAAGGGGTCAGTGATGTCAAAATCAACGGCGAGCCACTCCAGGCCGACAAAACATACCGCATGGCGACGTTGAGTTTTAATGCCACTGGCGGTGACGGCTATCCGCCGGTTAATCACCTGCCTGGCTACGTCAACACCGGATTTGTTGATGCGGAAGTGCTCAAGCAGTATATCCAGAAGCATTCACCGCTGGATGCTGCGGCCTATGCGCCGAAAGGTGAGATTGTTTATAAATAATTAAATATAAGTGTGGTTTTCTTTCAATGCGATTGAAAACCGCCGGTTTTTAACCTCATTAAAACCCTTCTGCAAAACGGTACGTAAAACGACTGATATCAAACCGCAATGTAAGCATCCCTGTATTCCGCCAGCGGTGGGGATACAAAGGCCTGCTGCCTGAGAATGCCAGCGGCGTTAATTGCACTGACAATGACGCGATGATTGTTGATACCTGCTCAGGGCGGCTGAAACAAAAGCGCCCGGATGAATATGCTTCGTTGGTGGACTACTGCATAAAAGACATTTCAAAGCGGGAGCGGGGCCGAAAGCTGAAGCTGTCACAGGGCATAATCCGCATAAAGTTTCAGATGGCTGAGAGGTTTAACGGCGGGTGTCTGTCGATGCTGGAAGTTGAGCTGAAGATGGAAAACACTTTTTAGAGATGAAAACCCACGCCGTTGTGGGCAGATATTCTAAGATAATACTTTTACTCACCTTAGCATTGACAGGATGAATGCTGATAACAGACAAATCAGGTAAAGCACAGATGCAGTCATCCACATTGCAGATAAATATCTCATCCAGGGTTGAATTTTTAAATTGTTCTCTTCAAAAAAATTATAAGCAGGGTCGTTGTGCCTGAGTAAGAAAATCTTCTTTTTTTTACTCAATTTTATAAAAAATCTGCTCACCTGAAACACACCAAAAAAACCCATCATATAGTTAAATGAGTTTGGAGCAGGGAATGTGTATTTTTCCTTAAAAAGCGAAACTAAATTTTCATAATTATTTTTGTTAGCCAGGTAAAGAAAAAACGATAGAAAAATAAGCCCACTGGCAAACAGACCTAAAAATAATCCTGTCCTGGCTAACAGATGTTCAATCACAAATTTACTCCAAAAACATATTGACCAGTTTCTCGCCTGCTGCGCTACCAGCGTAGCCGCCTGCGATAGATCCGACTGCTGCGCATGCTACGCCACCCACTCCCTCTGTTGCCACCCCTACTGCTGCACAAACCCCAATCATTGCGCTACTGCCCCAGGCACCACCAGCCATACCCCCACCAGTGCTGAAAGCAAACTTTGCATATTCTTTAAAAGCAATTGTCCTACATTCCCCTTCTCGCCCTGTAGTACAGGCATTAATCACCTCATTGGTCGTCCCGGCAAACGAAAACCCAATGCCGATATAGCCCCCGCTTTTAAGGAAACGAGCCGCCCTTGCTGCATTACCCACATAGTACGAATAACCGGGAATACCACCCAGCCCCGCCGTTGACCACTCATGCACAATCGATTTACTGGAGAGGTTTAACGCCCGCTTCAGATTCTCATACTGTCGGAACTTAACAGCATATCGTGCAAGGGATTTTAACAGCGGCTTGTTGACCAGCTCCTTTAACTGATTCAGCAGCCGATTACGCTCAACAAAAAATTGTCGGCTAATCAGCGTTCCCTGAGTGCGGAACTGATTCTGGTAGCTGGCCTCAATCTTTTTTAGCGTTTGCTCTATTGCCCTGAAATAGCGTTCACCGGCATCGCCTGCGGTGCTGAAAATCTTATCTCCGGCACCTGTCAGTGCGGCAATCAGCCCGTAATGCTTCTGCATAAAACTGGCGTCGTCACTATTAACACCGGTAAAGGCGAGGTTGGTTTTGTTCTTCGCCTGCCTGAGCGAATGCAGCATATGCATAGTGAGCTGAGTGGGCGTATCCGGGTCAGCCACAATCAGAATCTGTCCGGGCTTAAGATACTGCGTATCCGTATTGAGTTGCATAAACAGACTGACAGCGGGGGAACGCATATCCCTGAACAGTTCCCGCGCCTGGTAACCCAGCGTACCGGGTCGCTCCACCACACAATATCCGGGGGCTATGTTACGCGCCATGCTTCCGTGCTCCGTTCGTTATTAATTAACGTTGATGATCGCCGTCAATGGCAGTATCAGAGGTGTCGAAAAAACTGCGGTAAATATAAATAATTCCGGTGCGTTACGCAAAAAGTGTCGTCACTCAGCCTGGAGTGGTTGCCACGACACAGCGCTTAACATCAAAACCTTGTCGCTGACGGAGTTTTTGCTTTATTTATAACAGAAAAGTTGCTCCAGCCAGCTCTGACAGAGGCAATTCTGACAGCAGCGTGGGCAGCAGAGAATCCCACTGGGATTGCAATATCGACGGTCAGGGCAATCTGGTAAGGCGTGTTTTCATCAGCGCCAAATTTTTTCGCAACTTCGGCCACCGTTCGCAGCGTATCAGGGCGTGTGTACGGGCCGATAATTACCTTATCGGCAGAGGTTTTTATCGTGTCCATGCTGTGAGCACCAACCACAACGCACCTCGCTTTTGTCAGTTCTGTTGGCTCCGGGGCGATTCAAAGAATCGTAGCCCCGGCCATTTCAATGGCATTCATAATTAGCTCAATACTGCCCAGAGGCGATTACGCATGCCATAAGATTGCTGAGGTTGTCTTTGTTAAAAAATAAATTTAAAGCTTTGTTATTCAACGGAGTTAATGACAGTCAGGCAGCGGCGCTTCACGGCACCAGTAGCCTTCACCGCTGTTAAACCTGTATGCCGCCATCTGACCTTTGTTGCCAGACGGCACTATTCTGAAGAGTGATGAACATGCTGGCTGTCACCGTGTTTATGGCGGATAAATCTGCCGCGCAGCGTGTCATACAACCAGTTGTAGCCGATGGTATAAGGCAGAAAAAACAGAAAAAAAGCCACTTCAACCATAAATGCATGCCACAACGTGATATCCAGCATTCTGGCAGCAATCGGTAAACCGATACAGATAAAACCGCCTTCAAATCCCAGGGCATGAGTAATGCGCAGCGGCCAGCCACGACGGGCGTCTGCTCGTTGGAAAATTCGGTCAAAGGCGGCGTTGTAGATCACGTTCCAGCCCATTGCCACAGTTGACAACATAATGGCTAACGCCCCCATCTGAAAAAGAGGTTTTCCCATAATATATGCCGCCAGAGGTGCCACTAATAAAATGGCTAACACCTCGAAGCCCACTGCGTGACAGATGCGTTCTTTGATTGTCCGGGTATACATATCGACTCCTTAACTGAATCCGCGACTATTTTCTGGCGGTTATCTGCTAAGGTAAAATGAGGTTCTATCTAAAAAAGCGATACATCTGTGCGATATTCACCGGAATCATTGTTAGCATTTGTGCAGACCGTGGAGAGTGGGTCTTTCTCTGCCGCCGCACGAGTGCTGCGTAAAAGTCAGTCCACGGTCAGTACCGCCGTGGCAAATCTGGAAACTGACCTCGGTTTTACCCTGTTCAGCCGTGATTCCCGGCTGCCTGTGCTGACAGAAAATGGTCGTCGGGCACTGGTGCAGGTCAGGGAGATCCTCGCCGCCATTGCGCAGCTGGATGAGCTGGCCGTCAGACTGGCAGAGGAGTCAGAACCCTGCCTGAGCCTGGTGATGTCTGATTTCTGGCAGGCTGATTATCATGAGTCTCTGCTGAAACGTTTTGCCGTACGCTATCCGGAAATTGAGTTTGATTGCATGATTGCCGAGGACAACGATGTCATTGACCTGCTGCTGGCGGGCAGAGCACATGTTGGCATCATCCGCGCGCAACCCGACTATCCGCCAGATATCGTCAGTTCCCGCTTGCAGGTGGAAGCACAAATGGCGTTGTACCTGCGTTATGATCACCCTCTGGCACAACAGCAACAGGTCAGCGAGACCAGTCTTAAACGGGTGCGACAACTCTGTCTGAATACCTGGGTAGAAAATGCGCGTTATCAGCTTGGTAAAGGGGTCTGGTCAGCGCCGTCCTACTTACTTTTGCTGGAAATGGCAGAGCAGGGATTTGGCTGGAGTATTCTGCCGCGCTGGTTGGTGCAGCAGTTCGGACATCAACTGCTGTGCGAACTGCCCGTTAAGGGCTGGCCGCAGCGGATTTCGGTCGACGCCGTCTGGTCACGTCGTACTCCACCCGGACCGGCTGGTCGCTGGATGATCGACCAGTTGCTGGCGCAAAAAGCCGATGAGCCGTGACATGATGGCGCTCAATACAGTGTAGCGTTGCAGTTAATCCCGTCTGGCGATATCACTGAATGAGGCGTTTACCTGCTGCGCCAGCGCTTCAGCGGCCAGTTCAATCTCCAGCCCGCGTTTACCGCCGGAGACAAAAATGGTCGGGAAACTCAGTGCAGAGCGATCAATCACCGTAGGCAGACGTTTTTTCTGACCCAGCGGGCTGATGCCGCCCAGCAAATAACCAGTGGTTCGTTGGGCAATCTGCGGACTGGCCATTTCAACCTTTTTCACTGCGAATGCTTTTGCTACCTGTTTCAGGTCCAACTGTCCGGCAACAGGTGTGACGGCAACAGCCAGCGTTTTATTGTCACCATTGAGGGCCACCAGCAGCGTTTTATAGACCTGGCTGGCATCCTGATTCAGCCGTGTTACTGCCTCATCGCCAAAATGAGTTTCGTTGCTGTCATGCTCATAAGAGTGCAGACGAAAACTGACTTTATGTTTTTCCAGAAGTTTTACTGCTGGCGTCATCAAAACCACCCCGTTGATAATTAACCTGATAAACAGAGTCTTTGTTGTTGAAAAAAAGTACTGGCGAAAATCCAGGCTTTACGCGACAATCTGCTACCGCCAGCAACCTGATTGCCGGTGGCTAACTAAAATCATTAAAAATTTCTCTTTGACAGGCCGATATTCATATTGGCCTTTTTTTTCAGGTTTTTTTCAGCATCTCCGGCAAATTGCCGTCACCGTAGAGATGTAATGCACCCACAGCCACGACATACTTTCCTGGCGGTAAACTTTGCAATATCTGGCACCAGCGCTGATTGCGCTGCAACATCAGTATGTCGTTCAGCCCTGCATTAAAGGTGGCAGGCAGAGCGCTTTGCGGGCGGGATGGGGGACTTTCCAGCCACCAGCCGATCATCATTTGCAGCAGGCGGGCATTGGTGTGCCAGCGTGTCAGCGTATCTTCCAACAGCGAACGGCCATTATCCGGCAACGCTTTCAGCAGCGCCAGCTGGGTTTCCGCACCCTCCAGCTCAATCACTTTTTTTTGCTGCGAACGGGCGGCTTTCAACAGCTGATAATCGATACCACAACCGGCATCCAGTCCGAGTCTCTGCGCCTGCTGTGCCTGAAGCATCAGCGCTATCTGCCAGGCAGGCAGCAGGTCGATTCCTTCACGCTCAATCATCACTTCATTACAGCAGCGGTTCAGGGTCTCCAGCTGTGAGGTGGTAAGACGTTCTGTCAGCGGTGGGCACTGTTGACGCTCACTGAATGGCGACGCGCCTGTAGCGATATCTGCTTCAACAATCAGCGCATCTGCCTGTTCCAGCTTTAAAAGCAGGCCGCGGGGCAACGGCACCATATTTTGCGTACCCATGTGAATACTGCCCACCAGATGCAGCCGCCTTTGCCCGAGGGTGATATCCACTGCCGGCCAGCTGTAGCCTGTCGCAAAGAATTTTTGCCACAGAAAAGCGACCCTACGCCATAGTTTTGCCATACTTTCCGCCTTAGCCGTTGTCGCACTATGCTAACGCGTTAACGGATTGAGGACCAGGCCGCAGCCGCTGGCTGGAATTACTTATCCGACGGTGGCTGGTAGCGAATCAGCCGGTTAGCGTTGCTGACAACAGTGACTGATGACAGGGCCATCGCCGCCCCCGCCACTACCGGACTCAGTAGCGTACCGGTCAGTGGATAAAGCACCCCGGCAGCAATTGGAATACCACAGGCGTTATAGATAAATGCCCCCAGCAGATTCTGTTTCATATTCCTGAGTGTGGCTTTGGCGATGGCCAGACCATCTGCCAGCGCCGTCAGATCGTTGCGCATCAGCGTCATACCGGCGGTTTCAATTGCCACATCGCTGCCGCCACCCATGGCAATACCCACATCAGCCTGGGCGAGCGCCGGGGCATCATTGATGCCATCACCCGTCATTGCCACCTGATTGCCCTGCTGTTGCAGAGTGTGAATCGCCTCTGCTTTACCTTCTGGCAATACGCCGGCAATGACCTTATCCAGTCCGGCCTCATCTGCAATCGCTCTGGCGGTAAGCTCGTTATCACCGGTCAGCATCACCAGTTGATAACCCCGCTGCTTCAGACGTTTCAGCGTTGATACCGTGTCGGCCCTTAACGGATCGCGCACTGAAAACATGGCTTTTATTTCACCATCAGCGGCAAGCAGAACCGGGGTGATCCCTTGCGCAGACTGCGTAGCTATCTGCGCTTCAGCCGCTGTGATGTCAATCTGCTGCTGTAACAGCAGCGTGCTGTTTCCCAGCCACAGTGCGGTGCCGTCTGCCTTGCCGCTGACTCCCAGTCCACGCAGGGTACGAAACTCTGTTATTTCCCCCAGGGGCAGGTCTGCGGCGCGATTGAGGATAGAGCGGGCCAGTGGATGCTGTGAACCCTGCTCCAGCGCGGCAGCCCAGCTCAGCGCCTGCTGTTCGGGGGTGCCGTTGTAGAGTGATATATCCACCACTCTGGGCGTGCCTTCGGTCAGCGTTCCGGTTTTATCAAACACCAGCATGGAAACAGTACTGGCTTTTTGCAGGGCATCGGCGTCGCGGACCAGCACGCCTGCCTCAGCAGCACGTCCAACCCCGGCGATAATCGACATCGGGGTCGCCAGACCCAGCGCACAGGGACAGGCGATAATTAATACCGTGGTGGCGATGACCAGCATATAAACCATCTGTGGTGCCGGGCCAGTGAAATACCAGACGGCGGCGCTGAGCAGGGCAATCGCCACCACGGCAGGCACAAAAATGGCTGAAATCTGGTCTGCCAGCTGGCCTGTTCGGGGTTTGCTGCTTTGAGCCTGACGAACAAGCGTAATAATGCGCGACAGCGTGGTATTTTTTCCCACGGCGCGGGCAGTGAACAACACGCTGCCATCCTGCATAACGGTGCCTGCATGAACGTTGTCTCCGGCAGATTTATGCAGCGGCTGAGCTTCGCCAGTTAACATTGCTTCATCAAACCAGGCTTCACCCTGCGTGATAATGCCATCTACCGGCACTCTGTCGCCGGTGGTCAGGCGCAATGTCATTTCTGGCTGCACTTCGCTCAGGTCGGTAATTTTATCTCCGTCCGCTGTCACCACGCAGGCCGTCGGCGGTGTCAGGTCAAGTAAGCGTTCCAGTGCCTGTGAGGAGCGCTGGCGAGCACGCTGTTCCAGCATATGACCCAGGTTAATCAGCCCGATAATCATGGCGGAGGCTTCGTAATAAAGATGGCGGGATTCTGGCGGGAATGCCCCGGGCCACAGATTAACAGTAATGGAAAAGAGCCATGCGGCTGAGGTCCCCAGCGCCACCAGTGTGTCCATGGTGGATGTGCCTTTCAGCAGGCTGCGCCAGGCACTGCGATAAAAATGTCCCCCAGCGACCACCATCACCAGCAGGGTCAACAGGCCCACTACCAGCCAGCCGTGGCGATTACTGTCAGTCAGCATCATGTGATCGCCTGCCATACCCCAGATCATCAGTGGGATACCCAGCGCCAGTGCCAGCGTCGCCTGCCAGCGGAACCGGCGGATGGCCTTATCCGCCGTCTGCTGCTGTTTTTCCCGGCGCTGACGCTCATCTCCGATAATTTCTGCCTGATAGCCAGCGTTTTGCACCGCCTGAATCAATGCGGAGGGGGAGGGCGCACCCAGCACCAGAGCACTGCGTTCAGCCAGATTGACGCGTGCCTGGCTGACCCCGGACACCTTATGCAGTGCCTGCTCTACCCGACTGACGCAGCTTGCGCAGCTCATGCCATTAATCAACAGATGAAAACTCTCACTCTCCTGTGCCGGAAGCTGATTAATAGCCGCTGTCAGCGCTTCCGGCTGAGGTTCTGATACTGTCAGCGGATCAGGCTTTGGGTGTGAAGCGTCCTGTGCCGGGACGGCGTGGTATCCGGCCTGCTCAACGGTGGCGATCAGATCTTGCTGACTGGCTGCACCGCTGATGCGGGCTTCAGTGGTGGTGACCTCGGCCTGCTCAACGTCGCCACGCTGTTCCAGCGCCTCTTTCACCCGTTTTACACAGTGGCCGCAGGATAATCCCTCCAGCATCAGTACCGTAATCTGTGTCATGGTAAAACTCCTTGCATTCAGGTTTGACCCCAGCGGGGTTTTGGAATAGTTATGGAGCTTAAACCCTCCTTTGAGGGGAAGGTCAAGGAGATAAAATGAATATCAGCGATGTGGCTCGTAAAACCGGGCTGACTGCCAAAGCTATCCGGTTTTATGAGCAAAAGGGGCTGGTTACCCCACCTTTACGCAGCGAAAATGGCTATCGCAGTTACACGGCAAAGCATCTTGAAGAATTAACATTATTACGTCAGGCCCGCCAGGTTGGATTCAATCTGGAAGAGTGCCGGGAAATGGTCTCACTGTTTAACAATCCCCGGCGTCACAGTGCCGATGTTAAAGTCCGTACGCTGAAAAAAGTGGCGGAGATTGAGGCGCACATCCAGGAGCTGACACTGATGCGCCAGCGTTTGCTGGCGCTGGCTGAAAGTTGCCCCGGCGATGAAAGCGCTGACTGCCCGATAATTAATCAGCTGTCAGGATGCGGTAATGATAAAAACTGCGTTTGAGGCCGTTTATATCGTTGAAGGCTGGCCCTGCTATTGTCATCCGCCGACTGCCCGACTGCCCGACTGCCCGACTGCCCGACTGCCCGACTGCCCGACTGCCCGACTGCCCGACTGCCCGACTGCTCAGGGGACGGGACTATGTTCTGCAAACCGGATTATCTGCAGAGTGATACCTTCCACCGCCACCACGACCACCTGCGTGCCCGCCGGGTAATCCTCCGCTGCCTGCACCCGCCAGCTGCTGTCGCCAATTTTTACATGGCCAAACCCGTCAACCAGGGGGTGATCCAGTGTCAGTCTGCGGCCTGTTAACTGACCTCCGCGCTGATTAAGGAAAGAATCAGGCTGTTTACGCTGACGGCTCTTCAGCCAGTAATACCAGCCCAGGGCGGAAAGGACGGTCAGTATGGCAAAGCTGATGCTTTGCCATTCCCATGACAACGGCACCAGCCACACCAGCAGGCTGACCAGCAGGGCTGCCATGCCGCTCCACAACAGATATCCACTGGTGCCCAGCATCTCTGCTACCAGCAGTAGCAGACCGCCGATGGCAAGCCAGAGTAACCAGGGATTTGCGAATAATTCAGCCATCAGCGTTGCCGATCTTTTTTGGTTTCGCTCAGTAGCTCTGATATCCCGGCGATGGAGCCCATCAGGCTGCTGGCATCCAGCGGCATCAACACCATTTTACTGTTATTCGCCGTACCGATATGTTGCAGGGCATCGGTATATTTCTGAGCCACGAAGTAGTTAATGGCCTGAATATCGCCAGCGGCAATGGCCTCTGAAACCATTTTCGTGGCGGCGGCTTCAGCTTCGGCACTGCGTTCCCGTGCTTCGGCCTGTAAAAATGCGGACTGTCGTTCCCCTTCAGCTTTAAGGATTTGTGCCTGTTTTTCCCCTTCGGCACGGAGAATAGCCGCCTGACGTACGCCCTCAGCTTCAAGAATATCGGCGCGCTTGGTACGTTCAGCCTTCATCTGCGCATTCATTGATGCAGTGAGTTCGGCTGGTGGTCGCACATCGCGAATTTCGATACGGGTAATTTTTACGCCCCAGGGATTGGTCGCTTCATCAACAATTCGCAGCAGTCGGGTGTTGATGTTGTCACGCTGCGACAGCATTTCATCCAGCTCCATTGAACCCAGTACGGTGCGCATATTGGTCATGGTGAGATTGACAATCGCCAGTTCCAGATTGCTTACCTCATAGGCAGCCCTGGCTGGATCCACCACCTGAATAAAACAGACGGCGTCAATGGTGACACTGGCGTTGTCCTTCGAGATGATCTCCTGAGACGGTATATCCAGCACCTGTTCCATCATGCTGATCCTGCGCCCCACGCGGTCCATAAAGGGCACCAGCAGATTCAGACCCGGCTGCAACGTTTTGGTATAACGGCCAAAACGTTCCACCGTCCACTGATAGCCCTGGGGAACAATTTTAATGCCTGACCAGACAAGGATTAGCGCCAGGATGATAATAACGGGTATGACAGTGAGCATATAACCTCCGGATTGTTGATATTACAGGCCGAATAACTCCCTTCGGCCGTTTGCTACATATTTTTATTGGCGGGCAGCATGGCTGCTGCCATCCGCTGGGGCAGACAGAGCCTAATAGAGCAGAGAGTAAAGCTGTCGACGATATTTAGCGGCCAGTGCATCTCCTGTACCCAGCGCGGCGAGAATTTCCTGGAGCATTTTACGCGCCTGACCTTCCGCAGCACTCAGATCTTTTTTCAGAAAGCCGAACAGCAGTTCCAGCGCTTCCTCATTACGGCCAACCTGGTGCAGTTGCAATGCCAGCTTTGTCGCCAGTTCAGCGTTTTCAGGCTCCGCTAAAATCTGTTGCTGGAGCAGCTGGATTTCTGGCGTATCAGCCGCCTGCTTCAGCAGATCAATCTGCGCAATCAACCCCTGATAACGGGTATCTTTATCCTGTAAGGGCACCACATCCAGTACGGCCTGCGCCTCATCGCTGCGGTTAAGCGCAATCAGGGCTTCGGCCAGCAGAAAGCCCATCTCGCTGTTCTGCCTGCTTAACTGCCATGCCTCTTTCAACAGCGGCAGTGCTTCCAGCACTTTGCCTTCGTCCATCAGTTGCATCCCCTGACGGGCTTTCAGCTCTTCTTCCTTAGGCAGAACTTTGTGTAAAAGTGCACGAATGGCTTCTTCCGGCTGCGGCCCCTGAAAACCATCCACCGGCTGACCGCTCTGGAACAGATAGACGGTGGGAATTGAGCGCAGACCAAACTGTTGAGCTACCGCAGGTTCAGCATCGCAGTCCAGTTCCGCCAGGATAAACTGACCGGCATATTCCTGCGCCAGCCTTTCCAGCACCGGCGTCAGCTCCTGACAGTGCTGGCTGCGGCCTGACCAGAAATAAAACAGCACCGGAACCTGCATCGACTGTTCCAGCGTCTGATGCAGATTGCTCTCGTTAATGGTGATGATGGCAGCTTGTGATGACATGGATTGGTCTCTTATACAGGGTTTCTTACTCTATTGGGGCAGCGGTCCGTGCTTCAAGGTTTATTCGCGTTATCTGCTTATTTACCGCGCAAAATGCGATCCATTATCCAGCCGGGAAGTAAGCGGCGCAAAAAAGTCATGGCATGAGCGACCAGCGTCACGGGATAACGTAAACGTGCTTTTTTGCTCTCCAGCGCATGACGTAGTTTAGGCAAAATTGCCTCGGGGGGGAGTGAAAAGCGGGCAGCGATGCCGGGATTTTTTACCGGTTTGTCCCGGTGTGCCTGATGCACATTGTTGGTGAAGCGAGTTTCAATTGGGCCGGGTTCAATCAGGCTGACCTGAACGCCGCTGCCATACAGCTCCATGCGCAGGGCATCCGACCATGCTTCCAGCGCGTATTTGCTGGCGGCATAGGTTCCTCTGCCTGGGGTGGAAATCAGTCCAAGCACAGAGCTGGTATTAATAATCCGTGCATTACTACTGGCCCGCAGAGCGGGAAGTAGCAGGGTGGTCAGCTGATGGGTGCCAAACAGGTTAGTGGCAAATTGCTGTTCCATTTGTTCCCGGGTAATGGATTCCAGCGGGCCGTAAACGCCATAGCCGCCGTTGTTAAACAAGGCAAACAGCTGATTGTTACTGAGTTCAAGGATCTGCCGGGCAGCACGCGTCACGCTGTCGGCATCGTTAAGATCCAGCTCAATGCCGGTAAATCCCAGTTGATTCATGCGCTCCACGTCCTGAGGTTTACGGCAGGCGGCGAAGATATGGTAACCGCGCCGTAGCAAATCACTGGCGGCAACCAGCCCAATGCCGCTGGAACATCCGGTTATAACGACTATTTTTTGCATAACTTTACCTGTTGGTTTCCTGCAAAGCGGAGGACTCATGCTTAACTAGTGGAGCCAGTGTTTTTGCCATCAGTTCAGCAATAAATGGCTGGGCGTCGGCAGCAGGGTGAATGCCATCCGGCTGCATCCATTCGGGCTTGAGATAGACCTGTTCCATAAAAAAGGGCACCAAAGGAACGCTAAGCTCCTGAGCCAGTTTCGGGTAAATACCACTGAAGGATTCGGTGTATCGTCGCCCATAGTTGGCCGGCAAACGGATTTGCATCAGCAGCGGCTGGGCGTTGGCCGCTTTTACCTGGCTAATGATTTTACTGAGATCCTGCGCGATATTTTGCGGCGGAAAACCGCGTAATCCATCATTGCCCCCCAGTTCAATCAGTACCCAGCGCGGCTGATGTTGTTTCAGCAGGGCAGGCAGGCGAGCCAGTCCCTGAGTGGCAGTGTCGCCACTTATGCTACCGTTAACCACAGCTGGCGATTTTTGCCATTTATCATTGAGTAATGCTGGCCACGCGGCGCTGGCCGACATCCGGTAACCGGCGCTGAGGCTGTCGCCCAGCACCAGTAACGTATCTGCTGCGGCAGCACGCAGCGTCATCAGTAACATTAAAATCAGGAAAGGGTAATGCCAGCGGAAAACATTGTGGAAGTTCATTGTCTTAGTAAGTCCGTCGGTCAGGGTGAGCATCAGCTTTCCATCCTTACCGGAGTTGAGCTGGTTGTCAAACGGGCGGAAACTCTTGCCCTGATTGGTGAGTCCGGTTCCGGTAAATCGACCCTGCTGGGCATTCTGGCGGGCCTGGATGATGGTAGTGATGGTGAAGTATTTCTGCTTGGCTCGCCGTTACACCAGATGAATGAGGAGCAGCGGGCTGAACTGCGGGCGAAAAATATCGGCTTCGTTTTTCAGTCGTTTATGCTGGTCCCCACACTCAACGCGCTGGAAAACGTGCAGCTTCCCGCACTACTGCGTGGAGAGAGTGACCGCCAGAGTCGTGAGCAGGCCCGTAATCTGCTGGAACAGCTCGGACTGGCAGAACGTCTGACGCACTTGCCTTCGCAGCTTTCTGGCGGTGAGCAACAACGCGTTGCCCTTGCAAGAGCATTCAATGGTCGTCCTGCACTGCTGTTTGCGGATGAGCCGACCGGTAATCTGGACAGAAAAACCGGCGATCGCATTGCCGATCTGCTGTTTTCCCTCAACCGCGATTTTGCCACCACGCTGATTCTGGTCACCCATGATGAACAGCTGGCGGCACGCTGCGATCGCCGACTGCGGGTCCCCGATGGCAAGCTGTGGGAGGAAGCATGATCTGGCGTTGGTTCTGGCGTGAATGGAAATCACCTTCGCTGCTGATCGTCTGGCTGGCGCTGACCCTGGCGGTCGCCTGTGTACTGGCGCTGGGATCGCTCAGTGACAGGATGGAAAAAGGGCTGACTCAGCAAAGCCGTGACTTTATGGCCGGTGACCGGACGTTGCAGAGCCCGCGTGAAGTGCCACAGGAGTGGCTGGACGAAGCACGTAACAGCGGATTGCAGGTAGGTCGCCAGCTGACATTTATGACCATGACCTGGGCCGGAGAGACACCGCAGCTGGCTGCGGTTAAAGCGGTAGATAATGTCTATCCGATGTTTGGCACCCTGGCAACCAGTCCGGCGGGACTGAAACCGGCTGAAGGGACCGTTCTGGCGGCACCGCGCCTGCTGTCATTGCTTAACCTGAAAGCAGGCAACAATCTTGAGGTGGGCGATACAACCTTGCGTATTGCTGGCGAGGTGATTCAGGAGCCGGACGCCGGGTTTAATCCTTTCCAGACCGCGCCCCGGTTGCTGATGAATCTGGCGGATGTGGCAAAAACCGGCGCGATCCAGCCTGGTAGTCGCATTACCTGGCGCTATAAGTTTGGTGGTACGGCAGAACAGTTATCACATTATGACCGCTTTATCGACTCGCACATCAGCGCGGATCAGCGCTGGATAAGTACTGATAATTCGGACGATGCGTTGGGCAAATCCATGCAGCGTGCCAGGCAGTTTCTGCTGCTTTCAGCACTGCTGACCCTGATGCTGGCTGTTGCGGCGGTGACCGTCGCGATGAGCCACTACTGCCGTAGCCGCTATGATCTGGTGGCGGTGCTGAAAACGCTGGGGGCGAATCGTGCTGCTTTACGCAAGCTGATTGTGGGCCAGTGGCTGGCGGTGCTGCTGCTGGCTGTGGTGTCAGGCGGCATCATTGGACAGGCATTTGAATGGCTTTTGTTAAAGATGTTGCAGCCTGTTCTGCCTGGTCAACTGCCTGCTGCCAGCGCGTGGCCGTGGCTGTGGGCGACAGGCTCTTTGTTTGTCATCTCGCTGCTGGTCGGATTACGGCCTTATCGCTTACTGCTGGCGACTCAGCCATTGCGCGTACTGCGACGGGATGTGGTCGCCAGGCTCTGGCCGCTGAAATATTATCTTCCGGTGATGGCACTGATCGTGGTCGGGCTGCTGGCGTTGCTGGTGGGCGGCAGTAAGCTGCTCTGGGCGTTAGTCGGCGGGATTGTGCTGCTCTCACTATTGCTGGCTGGCATCGGCTGGCTGGCACTGATGCTGCTGAAACGCATCAGTTTAAGTAACCTGGCATTCAGGCTGGCTGTAAACCGCCTGCTGCGGCAGCCCTGGACCACCCTGAGTCAACTGGCGGCATTCTCCCTCTCTTTTATGTTGCTGGCGCTACTGTTAGTGATGCGTGGCGATCTGCTGGATCGCTGGCAGCAGCAGCTTCCTCCGGGAAGTCCGAATTACTTTTTGCTGAATCTGACTCAGGATCAGGTGCCGCAGGTGAAAGCCTTTCTCCAGCAGCAGCGAATTGAGCCACAAACCTTCTACCCGATTATCAGGGCACGACTGACGGAGATTAAGGGTAAGCCCGCCGATCCTACGCTGGATAATTCACTTAACCGTGAACTGAACCTTACTTGGCAGGCCGCATTGCCAGATCACAACCCGTTGACTGCCGGTAGCTGGCCGCCGCAGAAAGGTGAAGTATCAATGGAGGCGGCGCTGGCTGAGCGGCTTGGCGTTAAACCGGGCGATAAGCTGACTTTTACCGGCGATACACAGACGTTTTCGGCCACCATTACCAGCCTGCGCAAAGTTGACTGGGAAAGCCTCAAGCCCAATTTCTTTTTTATCTTCCCGCCGGGGGCGCTTGATGACCAGCCACAGACCTGGCTGACCAGCTTTCGTCTTGATGATAACAATGCGTTGCTGGCGCAACTGAATCGCCAGTTTCCGACGCTCAGCCTGCTTGATGTTGGCAGCATTTTGCGACAGATAGGTCAGGTGCTGGCTCAGGTCAGTCAGGCACTGGAGATTATGGTGGTGCTGGTAACTGCCTGTGGTGTGCTGTTGTTAATGGCGCAGGTGCAGGTCGGAATGCGTCAGCGTCGGCAGGAACTGATCGTCTGGCGCACGCTGGGCGCGGGTAAAAAACTGCTGCGTGGCACTCTGTGGTATGAGTTTGCCCTGCTGGGGCTGGTGTCAGGCATTGCTGCTGCCATTGGCGCAGAAGCGGCTTTATGGGGATTGCAGCGCAAAGTGTTTGATTTTCCCTGGCAGCCGGATGTGATGTTATGGCTGACGCTACCCTTAACCGGGGCGCTGTTACTGTCGCTCTGCAGTGGCTGGCTGGGTATCCGGTTACTGAAAGGGAAAGCGTTGTTCAGAAATTATCACGCGGAGTAGCTTCATCGCGTCCCTCACCAGTTAGTGAAGGACGCGCAGGCTTTTTAAACCGGGCCGGGAGTCAGTGAAACTGTGCCACGGAGGCGATTTTAGTGGTTTATCAATCCAGGCGGGCATCCTGTAGTTTTTCGACCGCCCAGCCAATACCACTGGCATATTCTTCCGGCAGTTGAGGTAGCAGGTCATGAAGCGTGGCCTGCAATGCGTCCGAACTGACATCTGACAGGTTCAGGTGACCAACTTTACGCCCCGGACGGACCTCTTTTTCATACCAGTGCAGATGGACCAGCGGCAGGCTCAGCCAGTCGCGGTTGACCGCTGTGCCAATCAGATTAACCATCACCGAAGGCGTGCTGACCACCGGCTGCGGCAGCGGTAAATTCAGAATGGCCCGCAGGTGCAGTTCAAACTGGCTGATGGATGCGCCATTTTGCGTCCAGTGGCCGCTGTTGTGCACACGGGGAGCCAGCTCATTGATCAGCAAACCTTCCGGAACCACGAAGCACTCCACCGCCATCACGCCGACATAGTTCAGTTCGTTCATAATGGCTGAAAGCATGGTTTCAGCCTGCTGTTGCTGAGTCTTGTCCGGATGGGGGAATGCCACGCTGGTGCGCAGAATGCCTTCCTGGTGCAGATTATGAGTCAGCGGATAAAACACCGTGTCGCCATTATGTCCACGAGCACCCACCAGCGACACCTCAGCGGAAAAATTGATCCCCTGCTCGACGATGCATTCACCGTAACACTCGGCTGGCAGTGAGCTGCTGTCATTTTTGCGCAGACGCCACTGGCCGCGTCCGTCGTAGCCGCCAGTACGGCGCTTGACGATAGCCAGTTCACCCAGCGTGGCGAATACCTGTGACCATTCACTGCTGTCCGCCAGCAACTGCCAGGGCGCGGTGGGTAAGCCCAGTTGATCCAGCAACTGTTTTTGTGTCAGACGATCGGCAAGACGAGGAAAAATATCGCGGTTAACAAAGGCGTTGTGATCGGCCAGTTCACGGGTCAGGGCGGTTTCCGGCCAGCGTTCGATCTCTGCGGTGATCACGCTTTGCTGGATCGGTAGTGCTTCGGGTTCGGCATCCAGCCCGACCGGATGGACAGTGATACCCAGCGGTTCCCCTGCCTGGCGCAGCATCCTGCCCAACTGTCCGTTACCTAATACGCAAACCGGCTTCATGCTTCCTCCTGCGGATCGGGATTATTCAGCACTTCATCCGTCTGCTTTTGCCGCCAGTCGTCGAGGCGGGAGGCCAGTTGGTTGTCATGCAGTGCCAGAATTTGTGCTGCCAGCAGCGCGGCGTTGGCGGCGCCCGCTTTGCCAATTGCCAGCGTCCCGACCGGAATACCGCGAGGCATCTGCACAATGGAGTAGAGACTGTCGACACCGCTCAGCGCTGCACTCTGAACCGGCACGCCCAGCACCGGCACCAGCGTCTTCGCCGCCAGCATGCCCGGCAGATGTGCTGCGCCACCCGCGCCTGCAATGATCACCTGAAAACCGTTTTCAGCTGCCTGTTCGGCAAAACTGAACAGTTTGTCTGGCGTGCGGTGTGCTGAAACCACTTCACAATGAAAAGGCACGGCCAGGTTGGTGAGAATGTCGGCGGCAAATTGCATGGTTGCCCAGTCACTTTTGGAACCCATAACAATGGCAATACGGGCCGGTGCAGCATTGGAAGACATGCGGGTGAGACTCCTGTGATTGTACAAACGTCATCTTCAGGTCGGTTACGCCATCAGATGGGAAGGGCAGAGAGAATACCATGACTGCACGGTGAGGAAAACGGTTGCGTGGGCGTCAGTAAAGCAATCGCGCGGCTCTTTATTTCTCAAAAGGAAAGGAAATCAGCGTGGTTTCGCTTTCGCTTACGCGGATTAACCAGCCTTCGTGATGCCATGCGCCGGATACCAGCCTTTGGGCGGGTTGTCCGTTGACCGTCAGTTGATGGATCGCGGGGCGATGTGTGTGGCCGTGAATCAGATAGTGCACATCATGGTGGGTCATGGTGCGGATAACCGCATCCTGATTCACGTCCATGATGGCCGAATCTTTGCCACGATTGGCCTGCTTGCTGTCAGCCCGCATTCGGGTGGCTATACGCTTACGAATAAACAAAGGCAGGGTAAGAAACAGCTTTTGCAGCCAGCGCTGATGAACTTTGCGGCGAAAGCGTTGGTAGGCCAGATCGTCGGTGCACAATGTATCGCCGTGCATAATCAGAATACGTTTGCCGTAGAGAGCCAATACTTTTTCTTCTGGCAGCAGTGTCATCCCGCAGGCAGCTGCATAATTTTTACCCAGCAGAAAATCACGATTGCCGTGGATAAAGTAACAGGGAATACCGGCCTGGGTTAATGCTGACAGAGCAGTGGCGATTTGGGTATGTAGCGGTTGGGCAAAATCATCACCAATCCAGGCTTCAAACAGGTCGCCAAGAATATATAAGGCTTCTGCCTGACAGGCTTCACGTTGCAAAAAGGCAAGAAAACCGGCGGTGATTGCCGGTTCTTCTTTACACAGATGGAGATCTGCGATGAACAGCGTATGAGGCATTATTCGCTGACGGTAACGTTCTGAATGACCACGTCATCTTTTGGCACATCCTGATGCATGCCGCTGCGACCGGTTGCCACCGCTTTGATTTTTTCTACCACGTCCATGCCTTCAACCACTTCAGCAAACACGCAGTAACCCCAGCCTTGCAGGCTTTCATCACGGAAGTTCAGAAAATCGTTATCTGCCACGTTGATAAAGAACTGTGCGGTTGCAGAGTGTGGTGCCTGAGTACGGGCCATTGCCAGCGTACCTTTGGTGTTTTTCAGACCATTATTGGCTTCGTTGCGAATTTCTTCTTTGGTTGCTTTCTGATTCATACCCGGCTCAAAACCGCCGCCCTGAATCATAAATCCGTTAATGACACGGTGGAAAATGGTGTTGTTGTAAAAACCTTCACGGCAATAGTCCAGGAAGTTTTTGACGGTAGCCGGTGCTTTATCATCAAAGGTTTTGATAACGATATCGCCATGATTAGTCTGGAAAGTGACCATATTTTCATCCTGTCCGGGTTCAAGTAATTAATGGTTAGCCGGTGCCGCCTGATTGCTGGCGTGGCACATTTCAGCAGACCGTTCTTATATCACAAAATGTGATGACGAGTCAGCATTGCTGCATAAAGCCCTGACAGCACAACCTTGTTTTGCATGGCGCTTGCGTTAACAATGCGTCAGAATAGACGTTTCACACGTCATCCCCGCACACGCTAAAAAAAACGGAATGTGTCAATGCTTAAGATTTTCAACACCCTGAGTCGCCAGAAAGAGGAATTTAAACCGATCAATGCCGGACAAATCGGTATGTACGTGTGTGGCATTACCGTTTACGACCTTTGTCATATTGGCCATGGTCGCACTTTTGTCGCCTTCGATGTGGTGGCCCGCTATCTGCGCTATCTGGGCTATTCGTTGAAATATGTCCGTAATATTACCGACATTGATGACAAAATTATCAAGCGCGCCAGTGAAAATAAGCAAATTATTCAGCAGCTTACTGATGGCATGATCGCTGAAATGCACAAGGATTTTAAAGCGCTGAACATTCTGCCGCCGGATCTTGAACCCCGCGCCACTCAGCACATTAACGACATCATTGAACTGGTCAGCAAACTGATTGATCGTCAACACGCTTATGTCGCCAGCAACGGCGACGTGATGTTTTCGGTTGAAAGTGATGCCGACTACGGTTTGCTCTCCCGTCAGGATCTTGAGCAGTTACAGGCTGGTGCCCGGGTTGAAGTCAGCGCCGAGGTGAAGCGTAATCCAATGGATTTCGTGCTGTGGAAAATGTCGAAAGCGGGCGAGCCATGCTGGCCTTCACCCTGGGGAGACGGTCGCCCTGGCTGGCATATTGAGTGTTCAGCGATGAACTGCAAACAGCTGGGAACACATTTCGATATTCACGGCGGGGGTTCGGATCTGATGTTTCCGCATCATGAAAACGAGATTGCCCAGTCATCCTGCGCCCATGACGGCCCGTATGTGAATTACTGGATGCATTCCGGGATGGTGATGGTTGACCGCGAGAAAATGTCCAAATCGTTGAATAACTTTTTTACCGTGCGCGATGTGCTGGCGCATTACGATGCGGAAACCGTGCGCTATTTTCTGATGTCGGGTCATTATCGCAGTCAACTGAATTATGGCGAAGATAATCTGAAGCAGGCCCGCGCTGCACTGGAACGTCTGTATACCGCGTTGCGCAATACTGACGCTGCCGCGATGGCTGCGGGTGGTGAAGACTTTGAAGCCCGCTTTCGCGAAGCAATGGATGATGATTTCAATACGCCAGAAGCCTATTCCGTGCTGTTTGACATGGCGCGTGAAGTGAATCGCCTGAAAAGCGAAGATGCGGCGGCGGCGAATACGCTGGCTGCAAAAATGCGTCAGCTGGCAGCGGTACTGGGCCTGCTGGAGCAGGACCCGGATCTGTTCCTACAAAATGCGCATCAGAATGATGATGATGACAGCCAGGTTGCTGAAATTGAAGCGTTGATCCGGATGCGCAATGATGCCCGAAAAGAGAAAAACTGGGCGCAGGCAGATGTGGCACGCGACAAGCTGAACGAGCTGGGAATTGTTCTCGAAGACGGCCCGCAGGGAACCAGCTGGCGTCGCAGATAACAACGGATATCCGCTTTTCAGCCGGGCAAATGCAGCAAAGCCGCCCTCATCAAAAGGCGGCTTTGCTTTAGTGTGATATGGCGGGGTGGCAAACACCTGATGGTGCTGTTTCCACTTGTGCAGGTTCTGCACAGAAAGGCCTCGGCGCCAGAACCTCACCACCTGGCGTTATATCAGGCTGTCACCTTAACTGACATACTGTTGAAGCTGACCTGCTGACCCGCGGTAATTTTACAGCGTTTGCGGGTTTCAACGTTGCCATCAACTTTTACCAGACCGTCAGCAATAACCTCTTTTGCTGCACCACCGCTTTCCACCCAGCCTTCCAGTTTCAGCAGGTCACAGAGATCGACATGGGGATGTTTGCCCAGAGAAAACGTTGCCATTACTGTGTTCCTCCATCGTGAAACTCTTCACAGGCTTGCATCGTGTTCTGAATCAGCGTGGCCACCGTCATTGGGCCCACACCGCCGGGCACCGGCGTTATCCAGGCCGCGCGTTTTTCTGCTGCATCAAAATCGACATCGCCCACCACTTTGCCATTGTCCAGACGATTGATGCCAACATCGATAACGATTGCGCCCGGCTTAATCCAGTCACCCGGAATAAAGCCGGGTTTTCCTACCGCCACGACCAGCAAATCGGCATATTCCACATGATGACGCAGATCTTTGGTGAAGCGATGAGTCACGGTGGTGGTACAGCCTGCCAGTAACAACTCCATGCTCATTGGCCGACCCACGATGTTGGAGGCCCCAATCACCACGGCGTTAAGGCCGAAGGTGTCGATGTTGTATCGTTCAAGCAGAGTAATGATGCCGCGTGGGGTGCAGGGACGAAGCCTGGGCGCGCGCTGGCACAGACGGCCAACATTGTAGGGATGGAAGCCATCAACGTCTTTCGACGGTGAAATATGCTCCAGCACTTTGACGTAATCAATTCCTGCCGGCAGCGGCAACTGAACGAGGATCCCGTCAATGGTGTCATCGTTATTCAGGCGTTCGATCAGCGCCAGAAGTTCAGCTTCGCTGGTGGATGCGGGCAGATCGTACGAGCGGGAGACAAACCCCACTTCCTCACAGGCGCGGCGTTTGCTACCAACATAAATTTCTGAAGCGGGATCCTGACCGACCAGAATAACCGCCAGTCCGGGCGCACGCTGGCCAGCTGCAAGGCGTTGCTTTACTTTTTCGGCAACCTCTTGTCTCACCTGCTGCGCAATCGTTTTACCGTCAATAATCTTAGCTACCATCAGAAAGGGGATCCATCTGTGTTGAGTTGAAACGGGGAATGGTGGCTATTTTGTCAGAAGCAGGCTCTGCTGTCAGGCACAGTTTCAGCGGGAGTTGTTCAATAGTAGAGCAACAGGACGTTTTACCCGGTAAAATCGTTGACTCGTTGGGTTCGCACCGTATAATTCGACCCACGCAGTATCCCGTGCGCCCTTAGCTCAGCTGGATAGAGCACCGGCCTTCTAAGCCGTAGGTCACAGGTTCGAATCCTGTAGGGCGTGCCAAATTCATATCAAGAGACGTCAATCGACGTCTTTTTTTATGCCTAAAATTCAGTAAATTAGCGCTATATCAAGCATTCAAATTCAACCTGAGTCTATCGACATAAACCCACATCAAGTAATCTTTGTTGGTATATGTGTTGGTACAGGCCCGTTCAATGACTTTTTGTACCAACATCTAGTGATGGAGAGCAGCCAATGGCGCTAACAGATGTAAAAGTCAGAAGTGCGAAACCTACCGATAAAGCCTTTAAGCTTACCGATGGGGAAGGAATGCATTTGATGGTGCACCCGAACGGCTCTAAATACTGGCGGCTGCAGTACCGCTTCGATGGCAAACAGAAAACGTTGGCATTAGGTGTTTATCCTGAGATCTCGCTTTCTGAAGCCAGACAACGTCGTGATGAAGCTAAACGGAAGATTGCCAACGGCATCGATCCGGGTGAGCAGAAGAAGGTTGATAAGCAAACACGTAAAATTGCCATTGAGAACAACTTCAAAGCACTTGCTCTGGAATGGCATGAGTACAAGCTTCCGGGATGGTCAAAAGGCTATGCCGATGATCTAATGGAAGCGTTGGAGAATGACATCTTTCCGGACCTTGGCAAACGTCCCATCGCTGAAATCAAACCGCTAGAGATGCTGACGACGCTGCGCAAGTTAGAGAAGCGAGGCGTGCTGGATAAACTGCGTAAAATTCGGCAAGCCTGTAAGCAGGTGTTTACCTATGCCATCGTCACGGGTAGGGCGGAGACCAATCCAGTCGCCGATCTAGCCAGTGCGTTAGCTACCCCAAAACCTCAACATTTCCCTCATCTACTCGCTGATGAGCTACCAGCGTTTTTACAGGCATTGGAGAATTACAGCGGCAGTCCAATTACCCGACTTGCTACGCGTATTCTGATGTTAACTGGAGTTCGAACCATTGAGCTGAGGTTGGCTGAGTGGAGTGAGTTTGATCTCGATAAAGGGATTTGGGAAGTGCCGAAGGAGCGCATGAAGATGCGACGTCCGCATATCGTGCCTTTGTCTACTCAGGTCGTTAAGGCGTTGCGAGAGATTCAGGCTGTTACAGGGCGTTATTCATTAGTATTTCCAGGGCGGAACGATGCGGCTAAGCCCATGAGTGAGGCGAGCATAAATCAGGTGTTAAAGCGGATTGGATATCATGGCAAAGCGACAGGACATGGATTTCGGCACACGATGAGTACCATCTTACATGAGCAAGGGTACAACACGGCGTGGATTGAGCTGCAGTTAGCGCATGTGGACAAAAACACGATTCGCGGGACGTATAACCATGCGCAGTACCTGGAACAGAGAAGAGAGATGTTGCAGTGGTATGGGGATTATGTAGATGGACTATGACAAATAAATAGTATTTTGTGGCATAAAGTTCTTTAAACAACAAGTATCGGTTTGAGTATCCGGCTTTTGACCACTCGAAAATTAGTAGACGTTTCAATGCAAACGTTCAAACGGAAGGTTTCATCATGTTTCCATTCAATGATACTTTAGTGTCACATATGTATTAACCATTCTTTTTGAGCTTGTTTAGGTAGTGCATCTAGTCAACTGGTTGAATTTAATGATATTATGGCTGGTGTTTAATTTTTAATCCATTTAACTGTGTCAATAAGGATTAACCTTATGGGATTTAGAATTGCAGCAAGAGCACTGAGGCAATTAGGAGCCGAACTGATTACTTCAGATCATATCGCATTGAATGAATTAATTAAAAACGCTTTAGATGCAATGTCTAAAAGAGTTCGTATAAATGTAGAGAATCCTTTTCTTGTAGGAAAAGATGCTTTAGCTAATAAATTGGTTATTTTGCGGCCAGAAGAGCATGGTTCTCAGATAGAATTAAATATAACCAATAGAAATCAAGATATATTAGATAAATACAGTTCTCATTTTAAAAAAATACTTAAAAGAAATAAAATTGAGTTAAGTGATTTCATAACTTTAAATAAATCAATTCAGAAGGACTATATAACAAAAGCATTGGATTTACTCTATAACGATTTCTGTGTTATGGATATAGAGGATCAAGGGAATGGAATGGACTCTAAAACGTTAGAGAATGCTTTTCTGGTCATTGGTACTCCTAATAAATGGTTAGCAAATGATACAGATACACCTCTGTTAGGCGAAAAAGGTGTTGGTAGGTTATCAATGATGAGGCTAGGCCGTTATGCTTCAGTCATGTCAACGGTTTCTGGAAGTGCCGATCAATATTTAATTAATTTTGACTGGGAGAAATATAATGATCCAAGTCTTTATCTTGATGATATAAAAATTGATATTGAAGCTTTGGAAGATAGTGTTGAAGAAGATGAAAAAGGCACGAATATAAAAATAAGAGGATTATATGATTTTTGGGATGAGAAAAAGTTAAAGCTATTTATTAATGAATATTTACGCCGTCTTCAAAACCCTTTTAGCAAAGGAAAGAAAAGATTTCCTATTGACATTGTGCTGAATGGAAAGAGGCTGGAAATACCGACGTTATACAAATGGTTTATAGATGCAGCAAATATATATGCAGAAATAGATTTTAACACAGATGAAAAAATAACACTTACCAGAAAATTGAAATGGCGAGGAAATGAGTCATTCGATCCTAGAGAATGGTCAGAAAACGAATTGCTTGAAATATTCGACTCAACACAAGAGAAATTTAAAAATTTGGGAAGTTTTAAACTATGTTTATTATGGTTTAACCGTAGTGATATAAAAAATGATCTGCTAGACCATAGTGTTACTGAGGTTAAGACCGAATTAAATTTATGGTGCGGCGGCTATGCTATTTACCGTGATAATTTTAGAATCGGTTTAACTGGAAGCTTAGAAGATGACTGGCTAAAAGCAGATAGTGGTTCATTACGTTCTCAGGGGTTCAGCTTCAATCGGTATCAGACTGTGGGCGCACTGGATATTACGAAAAAAGGAAATCCAAAGCTAATCGATGCCGCAAATCGAGAGAAATTAGTTAATTGTGAAGAGTTGGATTTACTAAAAGAAATATTAACCTATATTAACGTAAAAGATATTAAATCCAACATTGAGTTTTATAAGGAAAATGAAAAGGATAAGCTTTCAGCAGAATTCACTGCGGAGGAAACTTTAAAGAATGCGAAAAAAAGATTAGATGATGCCTTAAAAAACACATCAATACTTGAGAAAGGGGCTACGAAAAAAGAAGATAAGGAGATCATAGCTGAAATAAAAAGCGTTTTGAAATCCCAGACTGAAAATATAAGAAAATATGAAAGGAGTTTGAAATTAGCTGAAGAGCAAAGAATGGAAGTCTTAGAACTGGCAGGGCTGGGTATGGTTGTAGATAAAATAGTGCATGAATTGGCAAGAATGAGCCGGACCACAATATCTAGCCTTGATATTATTGAAAAGAACAAGTCTAGTGAAGATATTAGCATTCAAATAAAAATCATTAAAGAACAGATAAAATCAATTGATAAAAGAATTAGAACTGTTGATACGTTAAGTCCTAGTGGAAGGCATCGTAAAGAAAACTTCAAAGTGTATGATGTGATAAAATCAACATTGTTAGGATTTGAAGGGCGATTTAAAAACCATAATATAATCTATTCAATTACCATTAATGGTAGTTCTAATGGAGATGAAAATTTCCAAGTCAATATGGTTATGGGACTATTGGCCTTAGCCCTTGAAAATTTAATCAGTAACTCTATCTATTGGCTTAACCATGTCACAACAAAGCAAAGAGAGATTCATATTGATATAGATACATTTTCTTTTGCTATCTCATTTACTGATAATGGTCCTGGCGTTGACCCGAGATATAAGGATGAAATATTTAAACCGTATTATACCACTAGTAGAAATGGAAAGGGATTAGGCCTATTTATTTCTAAGGAAATAGCGGAGTATCATCAAGCATCAATATATTTAGACTCTGCTCAAAATGAAAAAGGTCGGTTAAATACATTTATTCTAGAGTTACCTAAAGAGAAAAAATAAAATGAAAATCGCAGCAATTATTGATGATGAATTAAAATACCCAGCATTACCTGAAGATATTTTACGTGTTTTTTCAGATGATACATCACCGGAATATGAACAGCTAAGTTATTTTTTACTTTCTTCTGAAATCGTAGGAGATGAAAATGCAATATCCGATTTCATTTCCAGTAGTGGATTTATTGAAAACTGTTTACTTAGCGATAAATTTGTGGATGGTTTCAAAGCAGATTTCAAGAGTTCTTTATTAGCTTATCAAGATAATTATAATAACATCATGGAGAAATTAAATTTAATCTCCAAAGTGTTGAGAGATAATGGCTTTGAGGTGGAGTTGTTATCTAAAAGACCAGAGGATAATTCGGATTTAGAAAAGTACAATGTTATTTTTATGGATTTTTATATGGGGGATGATAATGACAATGTTGATAGATTATCGAAATATCTTGGCGGTATAAAGGGAGAGCCATTAATCTTTTTAATTTCGTCTCGTACAGAGTTAAATGACCTTAAAATAAAGTTTAGAAAAGAGGAAAAAATAAGTTCATTAGCATTTTCTATTCATAGCAAGGATATTTTATCTCAAGGTAATTCTGAGGTTAAAATAAACTTAATCTTACGGCAAATGATTGAATCAGTGAAAGAGGCTTCATCTTTTAAAAAATTAATATCGGCCTTTGAAAAGGCACATACAGATTCACTTATTAAAGTAAATGATTGTTTCTGGAATTTAGATTATTCATTTATACAAAAATTAAAATCAAGAACGGATAACGAAAACAATTCATTTTCGTAACATCTTTTATCTTTGTTAAGCCATTATAATAACTATCATCTTGAGAATAATGAAGACTTGTGTTCATCAATCGATGAATTAGAGACTGTGTTGAAAAAACCAAATAAGCTGGCTTGCTTTTCATCCGATTCTGAGATCTTATCACATGATCTTGATTCATCACTATTCCTAAGTGGAAGAAAACCCAAGATAAAGAGCTTTGATGCTTATAAGTCTGTAGAAGCTGTAGAAGCTGTAGAAGCTGTAGATGAAAAAAACTCTATAGATATTAATATTGCTGATATCTTACCTTTTGGGTCATTATTAGTTGATGGTGATAATAATGCTTTAATACATTGTACACAACAGTGTGACCTATCAAGAAACATTAAAAGAGATGACATTAATTTAATTTTTATTAACGCTTCTATTTTTAATGGGAAAGAAAACATCCGGAAAGAATCAAGTTACTCAACAGTACCTTTACCATCAACTATCTTCAATAAAAACAGTCAGTTGTGCATCAATCATAAAAAGATACTCGCAATACCGGCGGATGAAGCGTTGAGTTATTTGGGAATGAAAAATTATATTAATAAAGCAATCCTTAGAGAGGGAGCCGTCAGGCAGTATAGAGAAAAAATGTTTGATGAAATGTCACGGTTTGAAGCTCCTATCAGGAGTGGTAGTTTTTTGAATGTTTCCCTTAAAATCGAAAAAAGTGGCATTGAACCAATTGAATTCTTGAATGAACTTCGTGAAAATAGAGTTGTATTGAACGAGTTTATGACCGAAGGTAAACCAACGTATCATTTAATTGAGCAAAGAAATATTGAAGTCATTTGGTGGTTGAAGTCCAACTTAGATTTGGATTTGCTAGGACTGGACATATATCGACTTGAGGAAATATTAAAAGATCAATTACCTACCAAAAATAAACTAAACGATACGTATGTAGAAAGTAAAAAATTTATAATTTGCTTTGATAAAGATGTTAAGCCTCAAGGGCGAGACGTAATACTCAAGATAACCACTATTTAATAAAATGACGTCCGGGTAGCAGCCGGACGCTAGAAGTTTACTTATGACAGATTAAACATGCACTTCCACCCTCATCTTCTCCATATATATCATCAATATCATCTGGAGTGTTACGTTTGGGCCTTAATACATTGACAGGAATGCTTTTGGCCATTCTTTCTCTGCGAATTTCATATTCCTTTTTAATTTGTTGCATCCTGTCTGGTTGCTCTAATTGTGATAAAGATTCGCCTTTTGACCATGTAAACGGTGAGCCGTGCTCAAGAGAATCTTTCTCAAGGGCCTTCGCAGCTTCAAAAGCATTCGGATGCTTTTCTTTCAACCTGACCCATTCTATCTTCTGCTGGAAAAAGCAAAAAGTGCACCCACTGCGTGAACGCCATTCATAGTACTTAGGATAGCCAAGTCCTGATGATTCCAGAATGTCAATAACACCTGGTTTATCTATTCCAAAATCACGAAAAGGCAGCTTGATTTTTAAATTAGATGATTTTGATGTATAGCCTTCTCGGTAGTCTTCATCTGCACGTATTGCAACATATGATGTCACGTCATCCCCGGCAATTAACCAAGGTTTAATCCATTCTTCAAATGGCAACAATTTTAATTGTCTTGTACACCACCGGGTCTGGGGGCTTGGGAGAAAATGATTGTACTGCTTCAGCCAAAATCTAAAATCTCGACGAGGATTAAGGCGAGTAATAGGCTTGCCTAAGTAACCTTCCAGTCTACCTAGGAATTCATATACTTCAGGTAACTCCTCTCCAGTGTCTGTAAAAAAATAATCTATATCAAGATTGGGATAGGCATCACGCATGTATACTGCTAATGCAGCACTATCCTTACCTCCTGATAAACCTAGAACATGCCGTTCAGCCATTTACTCCTCCCGTTCACTTACAACCAGCTCCATTCCTACCTTGGCGATGATGGCCAAAGCCACTTCGGTATTTAGATTCTCATTTTGCAATATCGAAAAAATCTCTTCAAATTTTGAATGTATAGTTTTCTGATGGCCTTCGGAAATAGCAAAGGAGCGAGAAACAGTAACTGTTTCAGAACCAGTTCCCAGCACTAATGCTATTGCTTCGCTATGCGACTCTCTCCCCTGAACAGAAGCGAAAGCTTCCGCTTCACGAAAACGCCGAGCTAATTTACTTAGTTCTAAAATTGCTGAGTCGATATGACGGTCAACCCATCCTTTTGGAGGCGTTTCGACAGCAAAACTAATCAAACCTTCGATACATTCCGTTTTATTTTCGAAATTGGCTAATCGACCAGCAAAAGCATCTAGTTTCATATCGCCTAAAATTCCGGATACAGCATTAGCCCTAGCCTTAAGAGATGCAATATCATTTATGTTAGCATCTAATGCTAGGAAAAGTTTTTCTTTTACTTTGGATAACTCTTTATCATAGGCATCGAATAATTCACTAATTGTTGTTTTTAAAATATCGAAATAATCTTTACCTTCAGAAATATTTAATAGGGATACAAGATCAACAAATAGCACTTTATGTGGATCATTTGCTTTCAAAAGCATATCCCGAACAGACTTTGTGACAGAGCTAATTCTCTGCGTTTTCCGTGTCCAATCTGGTAGGCCATAAACCATACCAACAAGGCCTCTTGCTGCATCCAGAGGATCTATGGTGGTTTTATTGCTACAAACATCACTCAATATTTTTGAAATTCCTTCTAATATGCTGTTTTTATTTTTATTTAAAGCAATCCATCGTAATGAGAATCTAGCTGGTGATTGTAAGCACTCATCAATATCTGCATCATCAAGGTATGGCATAAACATGCCGTCTTTATAAAGTGCTATAGTGGATTTGTGAGCTAAAATAAATGCAATTAAAATAATAGGCATTAAGCCTTTTTTGATGCCAAATGGAGGTAAGCTCCAGCAGTCATAAACTTTTTCTACCGGAACTCGATTTTCTTCATTTGAGAAAAGCTTTTCTGTTGCATTCCACAAGTCACTTAAATGGCTGCTCGAATCTGCTTCTGGTGAAAGGAATGCTAATTCACCATTTTCATTTTTTCGATGTATACCAGTTTGGTTTAAGAGCGTATCGTATAGCCCTCTTTCTGCAGGATATCCTGAGAAACCAATAAATTCATCTTTCTCGTAATTAACCATTGCGTGTAATAATAATCGTCGGGCCTTAACACTGCTGCTTGAAATATTATCTCTATTTACCAATTCACTGTAAATATTAGGCGAAGAGTGATACACCTTATCTGCGAAATCGGATGCTAGTGTGGCGATTTTTTTATATTCAATCGGATTGTCATCTTGCCCATCATACCAAGATGTTTTCAACAAAGCAGACTGAAGCTGATGCTCAAGATCGGCACTTGTTGCAGATAATAAAGCATGAACTTCTCTACGAGCAATCCTATCACCTTCTAATGAACTATAATTTTTGATGTTTTCAA
This sequence comes from Erwinia papayae, assembly GCF_058241465.1. NCBI lineage: Bacteria > Pseudomonadati > Pseudomonadota > Gammaproteobacteria > Enterobacterales > Erwiniaceae > Erwinia > Erwinia papayae. The sequence continues at coordinate 2,025,091 of NZ_JBZCHT010000009.1, read as the reverse complement.
GAACAACAAGCTTTTCTGCCAATGAGTTAATACTTTTAAAATTATCTGGTATTCCAATAACGACAGGGAAAGGAGAGAATCGAGAATACTCCTTTGCAATTTTCCTTGCATTATTTTCTGCAGTTCTGCTATTTGGTACTGCAAGTATAAAACAACCAAACTCACCTCTTGTAGGATTAAAATTTTTAGCATGATTTTTAATTTCTTCAATATCGCTAAGAACAACTTCCATCCATCGCATAGTCCCAGTTTTGTGGTAATGTCTTTTAGCCACAACAGGATGCAGGCCCATGATCTTTGATAATTTCTTAAAGTTTATACCTGACAGTTTTGCCATTTCCTGAGACATGGCATTATCAATGTCAAAATCACTACCTTCAAAAATAGACCATGCATCCAAATAGCTTTTAAATATAGTGACTTTAAGGGAAGATAATTCATCTAATGCTTTAGATAGTTCATGATGATTTTTTTCAGGGAATAAGGATGCAAGAACTTTATTATTTGAAACTAAACCTGAACCACTTCTAAACAGATCTATAATGGCTATAGATTTAATTAAATCAACCAGAAATATATTGAAGGTTTTGGACTCAGTTCTTTCAACTGCATCAACAGCTTGTGTCCAGCGGTGACCATCTGAAGATGCTAATATACTTGGTTCAAGATTGGCTCGTAAGTAGTCCCAATAATCGCTTGCTCCATAATGTTCAAACTCATTGATTTTAGTCGTATTTAAATAATGCAAGAATCCTGATGGCTCTACTGAAGAAATAAAACCAAAGACGCTACGTTCATTCTGACCAAACTGCCGTTTTGAAATTGGACCAAGTAAGATTGCCATAATTGGATGTAATGGCCAGCACTTTATTAATGAGGCGGTAAGCTGCTTTTTAATACTTGTTCTCTTGTGTGTCAAAATATTTTCTACGGCATATGACGCGTCAGACACCCAAGCTGGAATCTCATTGGATTGTATTGCTTTACCTAGTAGATCAACAATTTCATCACTGGCTGCAATAAATGGTAGGTCAATATATCGGCCTTGAATTTTAGACCAATCATCTTTCGTGTTTATGCCTAGCCTCGAGGCATACTGTGAAAATGACTGATGTAAGATGCCAATAATTACAAGTTTTCCCTCAGAGCGAGCGGCAGCTTCTGCCAGTTCTTGGAAAAAGAATACATCATCTCCAATCTCAAGAGCTGCGGCTTCAAGGTACTTACCCATTTCATCAATTAAGATTATTACACCATCCTCATTCTTTTGCGATGCGAGAGAAAGTAATTCATCTATTAGTTCGGAAGAAGATGTTTTTTTATTTTTTTTTCTTCCTAGTGTTTTGTTAAGTGCTGTGTAAAGGTCTGACACAACACTTCCACGTCTACCAACAAGAGGAAGAATGCTCCAGCCATTTTTTACCGGAAATGCTTTGTCAAAACCGTTAATATGCTCAGTATTTAATGCATTGCGGGCCTTATTTCTCACTATAACATTTGAATGCAAAGCACTTCCTAGAACAACGGCAAGAGAAGATTTTCCACCGCCAAAAGGACCTGTTAAGGTAAAGCTACGCTGACTTGTACTCAAAATTTGATTGCATATATTTTCAATAACAGATAAGGCTGTGTTGTGGCAATAATAGCCATCTAAAGCTTCAAGTTTTCCCATATCCGAATCAACACGAATTGATCTTTGATATTGTGAGGATATGCTTACCACGTCAGATAGTAGCTTTTTTGATTTGTTATTTATCATACGCCCACCTAATCATTTTTTCTTTGAATTTTTCTTGTTCTATTTCTGTTAGAACTTTTTTGTGTATTTGCCTTAGTCCTGCCGAGTCAGTCCAGACCAACACGCCCTCAGAAAGATCAGATAGTTCGGTCAAATAATGGGCAACCGACTCTTCATCGAGTTTGAAAACTCTTCCGGGGGAGCCTTCGGTATAGATGATATTTTCAAAAGATAGGGAGCTCAAACCACATGCTATCTGTTCCCAAAAATCCAGCAATGCAAAAGCGAATATTCCTTTGTGCAATGATGCTTTTGGCCCACGGCGAAAAGCGTATTGCCCTTTGTGTATTTCCTGTAAAAGGCCTATTTCACCTAGTAAGGGCTCAGCATAATCTTCAGGGGAACCACCCGAAGAGCGCGGGGCGTAGCTACGAAGGCATACTTCCAAATCCCTCTCTAGTGTTGCAGGTGAAAGACGATGCCCAGGAACAATTTCTTTAGCATAATTAGCCAATACTCCTTCTAGATCTTTGCGAGTAAAAGCTGGCATCGTGACATGATTGAAGAGCCAATACCAAGTTGTTGAACGTAAACATTTGCCGGCAAGATACCAATGGATTAACCAAGCTGTTGATGGATGTTCAGCATAAGAATCAAAGCCGCTATCACTAAGGATTGAAGATGCAAGCTTTGTTAAGCTGAATTCTTTTGGAGTTGCATCTTCAATGATCCCACAAGCCAGAGCCCAATGGCGAATTGAGCTCACCATATTTTTACCAACACCAAAAGTGGCAATAGCATCTTTGTCAGTAAAGACAGACTTAAGTACCAAACCTTCTTTAGTTGATTGATCTACAAGCTTTTTTAACCACATTTGACGCAAGGGAAAGGTCTCATGTCCGGAGAAATGAGCTGGAACCTTACGATTACTCTCTGAAGTACTTTTCATTTTATTGCCTAACGATCTGTGGACTGGTGAATACTACCAGTTAGATCAATTAGGCACCATAACTCGGCAACTTCGTAGCAGTTGCTTTGGACATTTTTTTTTGAAATTTGTTTTTTACATAGGAGTCACTGTTTTAACTTGTTGATATTAAATTATATTGTATGTTTTTCCTGATTGAGATTTCCTCTATCAAGTTACATTTAATCACTATAAGGGATTTCTGGCCTGCCCCTCGTTGCTCTCTGATGCATCACCAGCCGCTCAAAAAATTGATCGGTAAAAACGATCGATAAAGATTTATCGATCTATCAAAACGATTATCTTTGCCACCGTAGCGTTGTTTATCCTTCTATTCCTTAACCTGCAGCATCGGCTCTGTGCCCGCCAGCACTGTGCGGATGCCACATCCTCAGGAATGCCTACATGAAACGCTGCGAGCGTTGCAATAAAAAGCGCGGTTTCATTGAGCGCCTGCTGTCCACGGATAAAACGCTCTGTGAAGAGTGCATGCATGATTTGATGCGCGAAGTCCGGGAGAAAACATCAGTGCCAGTCAGGCCACGCAAACGTTGAGAAGTGTTGACACTACTATGCCAAACACCATTGATGTCAGCGTTATTATCCCTGCATGGAATGCAGCCGATACCATTGGCGCATTGCTCCAGCAACTGCTGACCGAACACAACGTCAGCATGGAAATCATTGTGGTGGACGACGGTTCCACAGATGACACCCGCCACATCGTTGCCAGTATTGAGGACCCGCGCCTTGTATTCGTGACTCAATCGAACCTGGGCGTTTACGCTGCACGAAACGCAGCTCTGGCAATTCACAGGGGTGACTGGCTGCTGTTCCTCGATGCTGATGATGAGGTGAGCGACGGGTTTGTGTATAACCGTTGGCAGAAAGTGCAGGCAGCACAGGCCGATGTGATGGTAAGCAACGGCTGGCGGATTGAGCCAGATGGTCGAAGCAGAGCGATACATACCCGGCAGCCTTACGGGCAGCAGTTATCGGGCCATGACTGGATACATTATTGCGTAACCCAACGTGAGTGGCCGCACTATCTGTGGCTGCAGATTGCACGCTCATCTTACATCCGCTTGCATCAGTTGTGGTTTCATCCCGGCAAAAGCCATAAAGACATTCTCTGGACGATTGAACTGGCACTGAGTAACGCACGGTTCTACATCGCTGAGGATAAAGATTACGCCTATCGAATTAACACGGCCTCCATTACTAACCGTGCTGATTATTACGATGTCAGAGCGCTGAGCTATCTGGATGTGATTGCGGAGATTATTCGGTTCAGTGAGCAACCTGAGCATCAGGCCGTACGCAGGTATCTGCTCCGGCACGCACTGGTAGAGTCCCGCCACTTTCTGGGACTCTACCGCAACAATGTTCGCGACAGAGCAGCAATGCGGCACAGCTTCCGCGTGCGGATCTCCTCCGGCTGCTTGTTTCATGGCATAAGTAATTTCAGCGATCTGTGCTTTTATCTGAAGCTATGGCTGAGGATGCGTGGGTAGGTGGATCCATGCGGTTTGCTGCCTCTATGCTATAAATTCCGTCTCTGCAGTTAGCGCAAAACTTGCTTCCTGAATAGTAGGTTGAGCAATAAACGCAGTACCACTCGGTAATCGACTCCATAGCATCCAGATATCTGACGGTGTGCTTTAGTTTGCTGATGCGCTCTTCTTCCCTTACCGCTGGGTCAAGATGAGGACAGGATTTAAGTTTTCCGGAAGGCACACTCAGTTGATCGTGCTCAAACCAGGCACGTGCGCTTGCCGTTGCCGGATGCCATACCAAGACACAGCTACAGGAGGTGCAGTACAACTTATCCGGGAAGGACTGCATCGACTGGTTTGCTCTCCATAATTTATGCCGGTGGTCATGTGCAAGAAAGCATTTCATCATCCGAAAGCCATTGCGATGTTCAGATGCCGCAATCTCTTCAGCGCGTGTAACCGGTTCGGTTTTATCTGGCTGAATGAAACGACACGGTCGAAGTTTCATACTGGCGAGAGCCTTTGGGTCATGATCGAACCAGGCTTTACGGTGGGCGGATACCGTGCGCAAAATCAGCGGGCAACTGCAGTCTGCACAGTACCAGCGCCCACGTGGATAGCGCCGGGCGTATTCCGCGTTGATCAGCTCGTCTCTGCCTGTCCGTGCTACATCACATTTTTCCATCAGGCAGCCCCCTTAGCCCGCAAGGTGATGCTGTGTGCTCCTGTCCGGCAAGTTATGCAATAGAACTCACCGTGATAGTCATTACCACACGCCGTGCAGTGCCAGTCACCTTTGAAAATCATCGGCCAGATTTTGGGGACTGAGACACGCAGCATTTGAATCAGCTCGATTTCAGCGGGGTCGGGATGCACATAGGGGCAGTGTTGACGCCCATTTTCGGTCAGGTGCGTTTCAACATGTTCGAACCAGGGTGGGCTGGCTCGATGGTGAAGGCGTAAGCGGCTGTTACACAGGTGGCAGGTGTAATGAGCTTCTGGGTGATTCAGTGCTGAGGAGGCCGCAATTAATTTTCCATTGGCGTCATGAGCCATAAAAGATTGTGCATACATAGATAATTCCTTTTCGCTGAGTAGCACTCAGGCGTAATCCGTCCCATGGGCAGATTGGCGTGGTGTTACTGGCGGTGATGAGTCAGATGAGGGGAAGGGCGTTATTTACGGGACTGGTCGATGCGTTGTTGCAGCCAGGACTCTACTTCGCTTTGCAGCCAGCGGGAGCTGCGACTAAATTTGACTGGCTTGGGGAATTGCCCCTTGTTTATCAGGAAATAAAACCATTTGTCACTCAGACCGGTTAACTGGCAGATAAACGCCATATCGACGAACTGATCGCTGAGAATGCTGTAGCTGGGGTTATTCATCGTTTGTTCTCCATGTGAATTCAGGGAGAAGAAGTCAGGAGATAATCTCGCGTACTTCTTCAAACGAATCCGCTGGAACCTCAAATTTTATTGCTTAGCGTTATGCTGTGCCGATATAGCCAGTTTACGCCGTCTGCCATTACGCGCAGGAGGCGGGATGTCACTCCAGTGACCAATGGCTTTGCCGTTCTTCTGGTCTGTTTTACTGAGATAGCTCAGGATGTACTGCATATCCTGACGACCGTTGTAATCGTTATATGCCGTGACGCGCTCTCCCTGCACTTTGTAGTAATCCTGCGGCGCACAGTGAAATGCCAGCCCTTCGCCTGCGGTAACCTTCTCCCAAATCTCACGTAGCCGTTTAAATACAGGCCATGCCTTACGGCGTTTCTGACCGTTGAGGTAGAACGCTGTGTGAACGTGATAGCCGTGACCTTCGGTATGCTCCAGTACCCATGCATAACCCGCCATGTTGCTTATCGCCGTACTCCGTTGCATGAGTTCAGTGATATGTCCCACCAGCGTGTATATATCGGCCTGGGTACGCAGGGTACTGCCAGTCAGGTATGAGAAATCCACCCGAAGCATGAGCAGTCGAGAGTAGCGTTCAAATAAATGGTTCTGGTGATGCCGGAGATGTCGTCTCAACGTGCGGCACTGGAGGTAGTTCAGATTAGTGTCGGTGTGAACTGAATGCTGCAAGGAAAATTCCTCATGATGGTGATAGTCATGGGAATGGAAATTGGAGTCAGTTTTTACAGCGGTTTTTTGCCGCTCTGGTGGGTAACCGCCATCAGCAGTGTCTCGATGATGGCCAGACGGTGACGAGGGAGGGTAATCGTGCTCTCTTCATTAGAAACAGTATTAATTAAGCTTAATGACCCGATTAGAAGTCAGGTTTCATCGAGTTAAAACGTGGTCGGAAGTGGTTCTGAATCTTCGTTGCCCTATGGGCCATTTACTGGTAATCCTGGCTCGATTTTCAACGACAGGCTAATGCCTTCAGCGGAGTTAAGAAGAAGCATACCGCTTCAGCAAGGGTGTGGACGGGGAGTTTTCGACACCACTCCTTGACAGACATGGCGTTAGTGCATCTTTTAAAAATAAAAAACCATAATTTGTTTTTTAAATTTCTATAAAAAAAAATTATAAAACCACTATTTTTGTGTTAAAAATAGTTGAGTATCATGCTTTGAATGACAGACGTCTATGACATCTGATAATGGACTTTGCAGCTATGGCGGCAGGAGAGAATGATGAGCATATGGGACGATCTGAAGGCGTTTAAACTGCGGCGTGAGGATGAGGCTTACCAGAGCACCCTTCGCTATGGTGACATCAGCGACCGGTACTTGTTTGTCAGGATAGAACCGAAAAAGGAAGCGGAAGTTGAGACGAAAACGCCTGAAAAAGATGAGCCGAAATCGTCTGAGAGAGTGGAGCCGAATACACCTGAAGAAGCGAAAAGCCGTAAGCGTGAAAAGGTGTCATTACACGTTAGTGACCTGCTGGATACGGTTTATAGCGATCAAAAACGCAGCGGCGGTCGTGACTACATCAAACTGAATATGGGCATTAGAAACTCTGCCAGAATACAGGGTGATCGTATCTCCGAGAAGGTGAAAAAGACTCTTGCCAACGCTATTGGAGAGAAAGAGAGGACACTGAAGTACCTGCATGATCACTACCTCGACATTGCTAAACAGCATAAGCAGGTTGAGATGGTAACGCTGTCCTTTCACCTGCCCCGTGGCTGGCTGGACGATCAGCCCAGAGAACGGGATGTCAGGCTTTTCGCTGCCCTGGACGAGCTTGGACAACGTTTTGTAAGATTTAAGAAACTCATCACATCAGACCCCCTCTACAAAGCGGCTTGTGGCTACATCCGGTTGACTATGATGAACGCGAATTTTGAGCCATTTTATCTGGTCAATTTTTTCATAAAAAAATCACCTGAAGTTAAGATCGCCCCCTCACTGGTGCTTGATATTGGCAAAAAGTGGACTGGAGTAGTTGAAGATGAAGAGCCTGAACCGCAATGCGTCAGGTACTATCGGCTGTCAGGTGGTGCGGCACCTGACCGCGATGCTGATGAGCAACTGCTAACCTTATCTGCTTATAAAATTACGGATGTGGGACAGATTAAAAACAAAACAGAAAAGATCCTGGAGGTAAAAACCACCCGGAGACTTGTCATTGATAACAGCCGGAAAGGATATCTCACTCTGTTTCGTCTCCAGTCACAGATCCATAATCTCATTCCCGGTGTCAGGACGCTCACAAGTTCTAATGACTTCACTTACATAAATACCGAAGTCAGAAAACGAAGAAAAAACCAGAAAGCATCGATAGGAAAACCATCGAAGCCTGCAACACCAGACGCTGAAAGTCTTGAAAAAGAAATTACGGGTCTACGTACCACCACAGAAAGCACAGTTACCCAGTTGGTAAAGATGGAGGTAGAAGATTTTGATGACATTGCGATCTCAAATCTGCATGAGCACCTACCATGGTTTTATGATATGTCGAAAAATTTTGACGAGCACGTCGAGGGAGTTGTCACGAAGAATAAGCCTTAGTACTCCCGGGTGTTTTTTGTGGAGAGTGTCATATTTGTGTGGTGGTACGATGTCTGCTTTGAGCAAGGAGCGGGCATGATGCTTAGAACAGAAATGAAATTTCGGTTAGCGAATAGACGCAAAGGGCGCCGTTAACTAGGGGATTTTTTTTCAAAAAAAACCAATATGTTCTTGCGACTATAAAGTTACTAGTAAATACTAGACTTACTCAGTAATTACTCACCTAGGTATAAATGATCATGGCAAAAGTTACTAAACCACCCAGCAATCTCCCAGCCAAGCCGCTGCCAGCACCACCAGTGATCAAGGTTGAAAATTTGATGGCGAATCTAAATCTCGGGGCCAGTGAGCTGAGAGATTACACTATTACTCAAAAACCAGGTCATACCACTATTACCGCTACAACGACTGACGGACAGCACGTTCGTGTTGAAAAATATAATGGCAATAATGGGTTCACTGAAGGCTCAATGTCAGTATTTGTGCCTGGGAGTATCGAGGAACGCCGGGTTGAAGCCAGACGCCTTAAAGATAAGGGGCTCTCGCAAACAGCGATAGCTGAGAGACTGGGTGTCTCTCAGAAAACAATCAGCAATGACCTGACAAAATAAAGTCAGAGCTTTGCGGTTCTGGCAGTCCCATTGGGGCGTTTTTTTGTTTTGTAGCATATGGGCAGCATATAAATAATGCTGGATGCGCTTAACGCACAGCAACTATACCCTATATGACGGCTTTTGGAGTTCTGTCCGATCCAGAATGGTAAAAATAACTTTTTATTGAGGCTGTTGGGGATGATTGATGTCCGGCTCATGGCACATAGCAGACATCGATCTCGTACCACTAGCTCGAATCAGTTAATTGCTAAGGCGGCTGACCCGATGTAACTCTAAAAGTTTTTCAGATATATATCACCTTACCGAATCCCCTTCCGTATGACTTTTTCAGGCCATCCACACCGGATGGCCTTTTTTATGCTGAGAAGCCTATGAAAAAATCTTCAGGTTATGCCCTTATCCGCCGCCACTTACGGCGCTATCCAAGATCACTGCGTAGTAAACTCATTCGGGAATTAAACCAACTTGTCACCTATCAACCCGTGATTGGCATCATGGGCAAAACCGGTGTTGGCAAATCATCGCTTTGCAACGCGCTATTCCGCAGTGAAGTCTGTGGCGTGAACGCGGTGGAAGCCTGCACCCGACAGCCACAGCGCCTGCGGTTACGGTTTGGTAACCACTATCTGACACTCGTGGATCTCCCCGGCGTTGGTGAAAGCCAGCAGCGCGATGGCGAATACCGTGATATCTACCGCCAGCTTTTGCCCGAGCTGGACATGGTGATCTGGGTGTTCAAAGCTGATGATCGCGCTTTCTCCATTGAGGAACAGTTTTATCGTGAGGTGTTCCAGCAGTTCAGTGGCCCACTTCCACCCATTATCTGGGCGCTGAATCAGGTGGATAAAATCGAGCCCGCTGAGCAGTGGCGCTGGCCGTCTGCGCAGCCCTCACCTTTACAGGCGGATCACATCGCTCTGAAACAACAGGCGGTTGCCCGGCAGCTTGGTCTGGCAGAGAAAGATATCATCCCGGTTTCAGTGCGCGGACGTTACCGCTTACCCTCACTGGTTGAAAACATCATCACGAATCTCCCAAAGCAGGCCCGCAGTCCGCTGGTGCCGCACCTGCATTCGGGCTACCGCACCAGCAGCGTTATCAGCACAGCCCGCAACAGTTTTGGCGAGGGCGTCGTGGAGGTTATAGACCGTGTGATTGATCTGGCTCCATTACCTCAGTTAGCTCGCAGTGCGCTCCAGGCCGTCACGCATACAGTTGCCAGCGTGGCGGGTTCAGTCTGGTCATTTTTCTTCAAATGACGATCAGAATTGCCGATCGATACGATCGGTTATCTTCATTATCCCCCACCAGCTCTGGATTATAGAATCCGGCTGGCATTACCCCATTATTAAATTTAACCATTAAATATCAATGTGATGATTCACAGGGATTGTCACGCCCGGAGAGAACATGAAAAAGATAGTCACAGCAGCGCTGGTCGTTTGCGCAGCGTTTGTTGTTATGCCTGCGCACGCAGCAGATGAGGATAAATATCCCATCAAAGTTGATATCACCAAAAGCGGCTGGGAGTGCAATGACTGCGTCTATGTCACGGTGACAGCAAAAGTGGACAACATCCGCATTGAGAAGATTGACGTGAATCGCGGTAAATGCCCGCAGCTTAAACAGGGTGTAACCACCATTCAGGGGCGGCGGATGGAAGGATGGTGGCCGAACAAGGAAGCGTTTACACCGCGCAAAATGCAGTTCGCTGAAAGCCTGACGTGGCGCTTCGGCAACACGCTGTGGCAGCAGGGGATCGTCTGCAAAGTGATTGAGGCGCGGATTTATACGAACCAGGGCATGTTTACTTACGGCTAATTTTGCCCACCAAGCAGTATCACCACCTACCGCTAAATCCTATCTGAGAGAAACATCATGACTGAATTATTTACCCGACGTGCAGTGTTCGCCGCCCTGTGCCTGCCGCTGGCGTTCTCCTCCGCCGCAGCTCCAGCAGACGGAGGCGCACAGCTCATTACCGATGAACAGGGCTATATGGTGTGCCATCTGTGTGGGCCTGACAAAACCGACCGTAATCTGATGGCTGACTACCCGAAAGGTGCGAAGGAAAAAGCCGCCAACTATACCCGCGCCGGAGAGACGCGCCGATACGCCATTCTGATGTCATCCGATGCACCCGAAACAGCTGCAAATCAGACGCCGGATTTCTGGTATATCGATAAGCAGGCTGATTCTCCGTCCCTCACCAGCATTGTTTTCGACGACGACAATTCGAATCTGTCCCGTGCAGAAAATATCACCGTCGATGACGAGGCTGGTGTTAGCCGCCTCAGCGTTATCTGGGCTAACGGCAAACATAATGAATTTGCGCTGCCCGACTGAAGACTCATCCCCCTGACATCACAATTGCAGACGCCCCATTCGAAAGAACGGGGCTTTTTGCTTTATGCCAAGAAGGAATCACCATGAATCAAACCAAATCACCCGTCACCGCATCACCCGTACCGGACAGGCAGCGTCTTAACTTCTGGCCGAAACACTTCGGCAAAATCCCCCAGTGGATGCTGCTGGAGCCTCGCGCCTTCGCGTGGATGGCTCGCCTGTGCGAAGCCTACAACGGCGGATACTGGAATTATTACACGCTCAGCAACGATGGTGCCTTCATCGCACCCGACAGTGAAGATAACTGGGCCATGTTCAACAAACTGAATGGCAACAGCGCGGAGATGAGCAGCGAAGCCGCTGGCATCTCAGTCTGCCTGCTGAACTGGAGCCACCATGCCTGCAGAACCGGCAGCCCTGCCATGAGTGAACACTACTATCGCCTGCGCGAATTTGCGCTGAGCCATCCTGAAAGCAGCGCCATCATGCACATCATCGACTGACGCCGGAGGACATAATGGAAACGACTGCATTACCTCATCCACTCAATTCACACCGCACCATAAAACGCGCCCTGACGCTTATCGAAAATCACCTGCGTGAACCGGGCGTGTCGTTTACCTCAGCATCACTCACCCGCGACTGGCTGCGTCTGAACCTCGCAGGGCTGGAGCGGGAAGTATTCATGGTGGTGTTTCTGGACAATCAGAACCGGCTGCTGGCGCATGAAACGCTATTTCACGGCTCTATTACCAGCACGGAAATTCATCCCCGCGAAGTGGTTAAAGCCGCACTGCGGCACAACGCCGCTGCGGCCATCTTTGCCCACAACCATCCGTCCGGATATGCCGAGCCCAGCGATGCCGACCGGCGCATCACCGAACGGCTGAAAAAAGCGCTGGCGCTGGTTGAGGTGCGCGTGCTGGACCATCTGATTGTTGGCAGCAAAGAGATTGTCTCGTTCGCCGAACGCGGCTGGTCATAAAGGAGGACTTATGCATTCTCAACAATGGGGCCTGATGTGCGATAAAACGCCGTGCTTTGGTGCCAGGCTGGTGCAGGAAGGCAACCGGCTGCACTTTCTGGCTGACCGGGCTGGATTTACCGGCGACTTCAGCGACGATGAAGCGCTTCGCCTTGACCAAGCTTTTCCGCTGATAATGAAACAGCTGGAACAGATGCTGTCAGCCGGTGAACTAAATCCCCGCCATCAGCAACGCGTTACCCTGCGTCACATTGGGCTAGTTTGCGAAGCTGATACGCTCGGTTCACACGGTTACGTTTACATTGCGGTTTATCCCTCCCCGGCAGTCACCGGCTGACGCGCCGCATCTGACAACAGGATCACACCACATGCAAAATTTACCCTTACCCGAACCACGGGCGGCTGAACCCTGCCCGTCGCCCGTGCAAGTCTGACAGTTGCTGCTCACACATCTGCTGGATAAGCACTACGGCCTCACGCTCACCGACACGCCGTTTGGCGACGACAGCGTGATTCAGGCGCACATTAATGCCGGTATTTCCCTGTGTGATGCTGTCAATTTCATTGTGGAAAGGTATGAACTGGTGCGTACCGACCACAGCAGTTCGGACCTGAGCGAACGCTCTTCACTGATTGGTGCCATCGACATCCTGCGTGCCCGACGTGCAACTGGTCTGATAGTAAGCAGCGGCTACAGCACCATAACCCGCATCACAACGGGCCGGTATCGGGAGGGAAAAGAACAGTGAAAATCGCCCTGAACCTTTGCGCTGACAGTATCAGCGTGTTGGCGCTGAATATGGGCAAAATCGCGGTCGATGTTGACGGTATCGAGATCGCTGAGCTGATAGCTGCCGTTAATGCTCAAGGGCTTACGTTGCGTATCGCGGAGGAACCCGGCGAGGTGATTGTCGAACCCCCATTGCCTGCAGGCTCCAGCCTGGCTGGCGTCTGTTGCAGCACAGCCCATATCACCAGCGAGGATAATTCGCTGCTGTATACGCTTTCTCACCAGACGCAGGAATACAGCGATGCGGAGTGGATACATTTTACCGGCTCAGGATATCTCATCCGGCTGGATGCCTGGTCATTTCCGCTGCTGCGCCTGAAGCGACTGGGGCTGTCTAAGGCCTGCCGACGGCTTGTGGCTACGCTGAGAAGCCGTTACGGCATCGGTCTGATTCATCTCGATGCATTTGGCGAACTGCTGCCGGGATTTGGCACTTTTGATTGGTAACAGTGCTTGCCCAATCCTTTCATATTCCTTATCACATCAACACATGCACCCGCCCCTTAAACCGGCGGGTGTTTTCATTTAGGGAGACAACATGCAACCGGAATCAGACGTGCTAACCGACCATACCGATATTATCTGTTCCACCAGCATCGAGCGCATCGTCACCGGACGTGATGTAGCGCTGGCGCAGATTGAACAATTGATTCAGCAGCTCAACGCCATTTCTCAGCTCACTGCCGGAATTGGTGGTGGCAACACCTCTGACTGGGCGATGAAGCAGGGGCACCGCTATGACTGCTGGCTGATGGAAAAACCGGAGAAAGCGTTGCCAGTGATCACCCGCAATATTGACCGCAGCCTGTGGCGCGATCTGATGCTGAAATCTGGCATGCTATCGCTGATGGACGCGCAGGCCCGTACTCAGTGGTATCAGAATCTAGAAGACGGCGATCTACCGGTCATCAGTGAAGCCAATATTCTTAGCACCTTTGAACAGTTACATCAGAGCAAAGCGGACGTGTTTGAGCGGGGCATCATTAACGTATTCAAAGGACTGTCATGGAATTACAAAACGAACAACCCGTGTTTCTTCGGCAAGAAGATCATTATCAATAATCTGGTGACGCATAACCGCTGGGGATTCAGCCTGACGTGGGGATTCAGACGTGATCAACTAGCCGACCTTGAAAGAATGCTGTATTTGCTTGATGGCAAAGCGATACCTGACAATCGCGCAGACATTTCCATCAACCTGATGGACCACATCCGTGATAACCCCGGCAAAGACGTTTATGAGGATACGTATTTCTCCATCTGCTACTTTCAGAAGGGCACTGCGCATCTCACCTTCAAGCGCCCTGAGTTAGTGGAGAATATGAACAACATCATTGCTAAGCATTATCCAGGGATGTTGGCGTCTAGATAGTGAGGCGATACAATGGCTACTGCCTGAGGTAGTAAGCCGCACGGCAGACTTAACTAGCAAAACCACGCAAAACAATGTGTTGGTATATTCGTTGGTATATATTTTTTCGAACACGATTTTGTGGTTTTTAGTCAATGGTTTAGGGGGTTAATTTGAATCCTGTAGGGTCTATTAACATCCTTTCTGGTCTACTTTTTCCTTTTAAATCAGAATATAACACTTATCTATGGTCCAGTTTGGTCCAATGTGACCTATTGCGTTCTTGTTTCGATTGGGGGCAGGATAGGGGGCATTGCCAGGTTCAGTGAAATGGATGCCCCCATATGAATTTGACAGCTCGACAAATTTGTAAGTATCCCAGCTTTATTTCTACTCACTTTTTGAGATTTCCGATTTCTCCGCCATCAGCCGGTATTCCTCCGGCGTCAGATTATTCAGGGACTCATGAGGTCGCTCGCTGTTATATTCTGTCAGCCAGCGATCTGTGATCTCCCGTGCTTCATTCAGTGTTCTGAACAGATAAAAATCCAGTATTTCAGTCCGGTATGTACGATTAAATCGTTCGATAAAGACGTTTTGCCTCGGTTTGCCCGGCCTGATAAATTCCAGCATTACGCCGTGGTCTTCAGCCCACTCAGCCAGAGCCAGTGATATCAGCTCCGGCCCGTTATCCATATGCATCTTCAGCGGATAACCACGGTTTGCCACTATTCTCCAGCACCCGGACGACACGCTGTGCCGGGATACTCAGGTCAATTTCGATAGCCAGAGCCGCGCGGTTAAAATCATCCACGATGTTGAAAGTCCGAAAATGTCGGCCACATGTCAGCACGTCGTGCATAAAATCAATCGACCAGTTCTGGTTGAGTGCTTCCGGCGTTGCCAGCGGAGCCGGATTGCGCACCGGCAGGCGTTGTTTTCCCTTCGACGAAAATTCAGTTTCAGCAGACAGTAAATCCGGTGAACACGCTTGTGGTTCCAGACGTGGTCCTGCCTGCGAAGCACCTGAAAAAGCGTCTTAAATCCGTAGCGGGGGAAGCGTCAGCCACCTCAGTCAGCCTCTGGATCACTGCTTCATCACGTCGCGTATACGGCTGATAACGAAACACCGTCTTGCTCAGCGATAACGTCCTGCATGCCTGGCGTATGCTCATCGTAAACTGCGTGGTCAGATAGCTGACGAGCTCACGCTTTATCGCTGGTTTTAAAGTTTTTTTTCGATGACGTCTTTCAGCGCCCTGCATTCCAGACTCAGGTCGGCAAACATGTGCTTCAGACGACAATTCTCGTCTTCGGGATCTTTCATCTTTTTGATATCTGAAGCCTCCATCCCACCGTACTTTGCTTTCCAGTTGTAATAGCTGACTTCGGAAATACTGGCTTCTCGACAGACATCTTTAACGATACGTCCGGCTTCGACAGACTTCAGCGGCGATTATCTGGTGCTCGGTGAATTGTGCTTTGCGCATGGCGATCTCCTCCAGGAACATAGTCAGTATGCCGGAGGATCTCTAAAAGTGAATGGGCCGTTTTATCGGGATACTTAAAGAACTTAAGCTGGGATACTTACAAGTTCTGGCTGTCCATCTGCATGATACGGGTCTGATTTTTCTTTATCAGTTGCGGTTCGAAGGTGCTTTCCCAGTCGCATGGCGTGCTGATTTCAATTTCTCCGTCATCACAGAACAATTTTTCTGACGAGTAGCCATTGCGGGTATTGGAGCCTGTTTTAGATGCGTTCCTCTCATGCCGATGTGGTCAGTCAGCTCAGCATTGAGCGCTGTTTCAACAGTGAGTTTCGTCAGCATGCGAGAAAACTGGTTGAGGTCGGCTTCGGTTTTAAGGCCCTTAGCCAGTTCAGCAGCAAGGGCTTTAAGTTTCTTTTCGTCCATAATTGCCCGTCTCTGTAGTTGAAGTGAACATATCAAAAACAGGCAGATACACAATTTAAATTACAAACTCCAGATAAAAGCTGAAAAAGACGCCAATTATCCTTGATTCGTCTTTCCTATTTCTTTTCAACTTTTACTTTACCATCTGGTGTTAAGGTGTATGTATTCTTGTCTATATTTATATAACTTTTTCTATTAAGGCTTCCTCTCACAACAATTGCTATGTTGTTATACACACATTTCTTGTGCTCGCCATTAGTATCATCAAAGCAGGTATAGTCATCAATTGAACCATCTCTGGTTCCTTTTGGTAATTTTTCATAACCGCCGAAATCCATTACGATAACTGTGTAATTATCTGGGGTATTGATAACATGATATTTTTTCTGAAGTGAATCTTTGTTTTTCAACCACCAATTTAGTTTTCCTTCAGTAGTCATTGGTAAGTGTTCTACAAAAACTGCACCATTATCAACTCTGACTATTTTGGTTGGCCTTATAGCAATCCATATGCAGTATGCTATTATAAAAAAAATTAAGATTGCTCCAATCCTTTTATAGTTAAACATTGTTTTCTCCTGTCAATGTTATAGTAGCCTCGAAATTTGTGAAAAATGGCTTTTGAGCAAAATGCTTTGCTCTCTGTATAACGAACCATATTCTAAAGAAAGTAATAGAGTTAAATTTAGCCTTTAAGATATCTTCTTTATCTAAGCCAAAATGATCTTGTGCTCTATATTTAATAGTCGCAGTATATTTATTGCCCTGGAAGGTCAGGCTTTCTATAGATATTTCTGTGCTGTTTATGTCATGGACGGTAATGCCCATTCCATTGACGAAATCTTTCCATCTTATGTATTTGGGTAAATGACTTTTAGATAACTCGCTCGAAAAATGTTCTTTCGTCAACTGTGATTTATTAAAATCAAATTGCTCGATGGTGTTTTTAATTATGGATAATGTGCTGTCGATAGAGTTGTCACTCAAAATGAGATTTTTGTATGCATTGTTCATAAATGGATGCTGAAAATCATTTCCATTACTACGTTGCATGTGATTGAAAAGATTTATGATCAAGCCTTGGTATGGTCCTCGGAAAGAAAAGGCATAGGACTGAGATCGTAGCTCATCATATAACATCGCAATGGCTTTTTCTCTACTAACTGACTGTATAGACTTTGTAGCAGGATGCTGACAGGAGGGGCCAAAAGTAGTCCAGTCGATGAAAGTTGATACTTGCCCGAGATGATAATGTTTTTTCAGTAAATCAACATCCATGTCGCCACTTTGCATGTCATCGGCATTTCTGTCATTAAATCTTTTTTTTGTAGTGAAGATAATCAGTTTTTTGTCGATTCCTTTCATTTAAAATTAATCCATTTTAATCAAATGATTAAGTATTATACATTTTTTGTTTGTAAGGTAGATTGAGAATTTTCTTAACATTTACTATGTTCAGAGTCATTTACGCCCACACAATCATGCAGTGATGAACCTCAGCCGTGAGAGTAGTCATTTTCTAAGGGGGCATATCTGGGGGGCAGAGCACAAATTGAAATGAAAAAAATCACATATAGAACAGATGACTGGCCAGAAGGTTAGAATACTATATTTTTATCAATTAGTTACGCTAATTTTAATCACGCCTGATTCCCTCATTGTGTCATATTTGTGTCGTAACCCCCTAAAAGCGAGTCAATTTTACATACAGGTTCTGTTCACGTTTGGCCCATCAAACAAATGGAATGATCTGGCCGAAAGCACAGATGCCGATAAGCTTTTAAAGGGGTTCCTTCAGGTGCTCCACTCGAGCATGCTGGTAAGTTTCGCGATAGCTGGAAGTATGAGTTGAATGGACTGGAAGCGATTGTTGGTTAAAAGGATGAAAGGACTGAATGGTTCGAATTCGGCACATCGAAAATGCCGCCGTGCCCGGTGTTGGGGCCAGCAGTAATCCACAACGGCAACGTTATCCGCTGTGCGGTTGGATGTGTAGCGTTTGAAGGGGAGGGGGAGCCCTAAGGGCCATGTCATTTACCCTTAGCTCAGTTATGACGATTTGCTTTGATCCCACCACGCCACATCCCAATACCATTTCATGATCAAATCACCAGTAACTGAAATCATCAATCCACGTTAACATTATTGACATCTTTTTGAATGGAATTCTTAAAAATGCTGACAATGCGCATGGTGTATGACGACCAGGCCAGAAAAAGCGGTCAGGGAGAATTGCTGATTAATGGCGTTGGCCGTTTTCCCGTTCTTAGTGGCCGCAAAACACACATCAACGATCCGAATTGTGAATATCTTGCCGATGAGGGGTCAATACCAGTCGGTCGCTACTGGATTGTGGAACCACCTCAGGGCGGTGTTTACACGCAAGCCAGGCGAGCCTTTATGGATTTTCTGCATAATACAGACCATTCAGAATGGTTTGGACTATATAATTCGCAGACGATGGATGATTACGCCTATGTTAATGGTGTAAAGCGTACTGGTTTCCGTCTGCACCCATTGCGCCCGGATGGAAGTGGCGAGTCATGGGGATGCATTACCTTGTTCAAGGTAAGCGACTTTAAGCAAATAAGGCAGGCTTTGTTGCGTACCAGCAAGGTAAAAGTACCTGGTTCCAGAAGTGGCCTGATGGCTTATGGTTATGTTGATGTGATGGGGAAAGCGGATTATGCGAAATGTGTTAATTAAAATATTCGCTGGCCTGATTTACCTTTTCCTGGCAATGCTGCTGATCAGGTATATCACGCCGTTAAATAGTATGATCTTAACCTTCGGCTCATGGTTGTTCTTCATAATTGGCCCCGGTGGTTTGGAATGGGTGGGTAGCGATTACTTATGGGCAGAAGACCCGGCCACCACGGTAGTGACTATATTGGCGGTGGTCGTCATCGCGTGGTTGCTCTCATTAGCGGCCAGAAGTCTCATTTTCAGGAAGTGAGGTTTATGCTTTGATGATCGTCACCCCTCGTGCTCGCAGATTTGGTTGCTTACCAACGCACCTTGTCGCGGACAGGGTTGATTCCGACTTTAATGATGGGGTGGTTGCCCTGTAAGTATCCCGGCAAACCGGACCATTCACATTTAGAGATCTTCTGACATACTGACTATGTTCCCGGAGGAGATTGCCATGCGCAAAGCATGACTCACCGGGCACCAGATCATCGCCGTTCTGAAGTCCGTCGAAGCCGGACGCACCGCGAAAGACGTCTGCCGCGAGGCTGGGATCTCTGAGGCCTCGTACTAAAACTGGAAAGCGAAGTTTGGCGGTATGGAAGCTTCTGATATCAAAAAGATGAAAGACCTGGAAGATGAAAACCACCGGCTGAAACGAAAGTTGTACTGGCCTGGCGTGGCATCGAAATGTAATACATATGGCTCAGGTGTTACGTTTGGACGTGGTTATGACATGAAGCACAGATCTGCCGGAGAAATCATTGCTGATTTAACCTATGTAGGCATCCCTCTGGATGAAGCGAAAAAAATAGCCGGAGGCGCTTAGAAAAGTCATTGCGCGGCCAGCGATTTCGTAAAAAATAACAAAGGCTCCACGATTGAATTAACCGAACAACAACAGCTGAGGCTGTTCGAAAAAATCTATGCCAGGTATGTAAAAGATTCCATCCGCTTTTATAACAAATATAAAAAAACAGGATTCGGTTTCATGGGATAAAATTCACCCGGCTTTGAAAGAGGTTTTTGTTGACATGAAATATCAGGGGGCCATGTCACGGGAAATGGTGCCAGTTTTTGGGACAAACAATAAAGATGATGTTATAAAACTGATAAGAAATAACCCTGACATAATGCTGCATGAATCTCAAGATGCCGTATCCCGTATATTCAGAGATATGTAAAATGAAAATAGTCTATGCTGTTTTAATTTATATGCTTACTCTAAGCAACTCTTTGGCTGAGTTAGTAGAAAAAATACTATCACTGATGCATTAAAACCATGCATGAGTATCAAGCATTCTGGTGAAGTAGAATCGTGCCTCATCGATCTTAAAGAGCAAAAAAAAAGGATTATGAAAAGGAATATAAATCTTATATTCAGTCAGTAAAAAATTCAAAGGAAACTCCGGCTAATAAAACCAAAATCATAAATATCGAACAAAAAGCAAAGGAGGGGTGGGATGCTTACCTTAAAAATTCCTGTCTGGCTGAAGTTGCTTTATACTAAAAAGATTCTTATGGATACAATTCCAAATACTATGTTTGTCTCACTGAGAACTATTTAAGTCGAATTGATTATTATATAAAAAACAAATTCTGACAAAGATGGCAGAAAAAGGATTCACAGAAAACGCCGGCGAAGGAACCCGCTCTCGCCAGAAAGCTCTTGGCGGAGGTACTTAATGAAGCTTGTAAACCATAAAGAACTGCATAACGAGTGGATGCAGGATGATGAATATAGCGCTGCGTGGCATGAAGAAGCACGCAGGGAGAAACTCAGAGATATGCTTGCTGAATGACGTAAGCGTGACAATCTGACCAAAGCGCAGGTTGCTGAACGCATGGGTGTCACGCCTCCGATTATTTCCCGCCTGGAAAACAACATCACCAAAGCCAGCATTGACACGCTTACTCGCTACGCTCACGCCTGTGGTATCAAGAAACCTGTCATTACCCTGTACTGAGCAACCAGCCTTTTGGGGCGGCCTTTTGTTTCAGAAAGCCCCAATATTGCTTTATCTTGCCCCTGACTAACCAAATCCCCGCCATCCCCTCGCGTACGCGCGCGTTTGTCTGGTGGTGGAAATGCATTTAGCCAGGATTTCGACCGCGCTTTAAATCACTCTCGCATCAGTTCAAATGCGAGGCATATCATGGGCAGACCACGTAAAAACCCCGTCGAAGTCCCCGGCGCGGAAAAATCCAGCGTTACATCGCCAGGCGCTGATGACGCCACAATAAACACAGAGCCGCTGGCAGAATCATCAGAATTTGATGTTGCCAGCGCAAGCGATGCGGAGTTACTCAACTACTTACTGAGCTACCAGTTCAGTGACGGGACGGAAACAATCTGGGGCAATGTGAGCCATTTCTGCAACAGCTTGTAACCGGTAATATATGCGCCAGCTCCATCTGCCGCAGTCAGTGAGGCTGTTACTACGCAAATCCATAACCAGCGAAAAGGCCCGGTGCTCACAGAGCCCGGCTGGCTGTACGGTCAGGATGAAATCTGGCAGTCAGCCAGCGATCCAAGTGATACGGCGATTGGATTGTCGGTGGCCGGAAGGACTGGACTGCCCCCACGACAGTAGACAGATTCTGTCCTCACGATGAGGCCTGTTCGAAGGCCTCTGGACTGACGCCGCTGAGGTGACTGTGGCGCCGGGCCCTGTTGTAGAACACTTCAATGTAATCGAAGATATCCGCCCGGGCCAGATCCCGGGTTTTATAGATACGTTTTCTGATCCGTTCTTTTTTCAGCGAACTGAAGAACGATTCGGCCACCGCATTATCCCAGCTGTTGCCACGACGGCTCATACTCGGTGCCAGATTATTGGCCCGGCAGAAACGCGGCCAGTCGTCGCTGCCGTACTGACTTCCCTGATCCGAATGTACGATGACCTCGCTATCGGGCTTTCGCCGCCACACGGCCATCATCAGAGCGTCCAGCGCCAGTTCACGTGAGAGTGTGGGCTTCATCGACCAGCCCACCACATTACGGGCGAAGAGATCGATAACCACCGCCAGATACAGCCAGCCCTGCCAGGTGCGGATATAAGTAATATCAGTGACCCAGACCTGATTGGCCCGGACAACAGTAAACTGCCGCTGCACGCGATTAGGGGCAACCACTGAGGGTCGGCCAGCGATACGACGCGGCGCTTTATAGCCGCGTACGGCTTTAATCCGGTTCAGTTGCATAATACGACCCACCCGGTTTTTGCCGCAGGTTTCACCGATTTCATTCAGATCGCCATGAACCCGACGATAGCCATATACGCCACCGCTCAGGGAATATGAATCGCGGATGAGCGTCAGCAGACGCTGGTTATCTTTATCCCGCGCAGAGACCGGATTATGCAGCCACGCATAAAACCCAGCCCGGGCAACGCACAACACCCGACACATCGTCATGACACCCCATACAGTGCGGTGCTCATTGATAAAGCGGTACTTCAGTCGGGCTCCCTTGCAAAGTAGCGCGCGGCCTTTTTCAGAATGTCCCGTTCTTCCTCAGTGCGCTTCAGCTGTGCCCTGAGCTTCAGGATCTCACTTTTGGCTTCCAGTAAATCCCGGGCATGCTGTTCGCTGCTATCAGGCTTGATAGCCCATAGCCACTTGTAGAGGCTGTGCGCAGAAACGCCCAGACGGTCGGATACTTCGGCAACGGAATAACCGCGCTCCATTATCTGACGGACGGCTTCTTCCTTAAATTCAGGTGTAAATCGTGGTGTACCCATACGCTCCTCCTATGCTCAAACTATAGGGCAGGATCGTCTACCGGGCTGGGGTCAGTCCAAAAATGACTCTGAGGTGTCTGTTAAACCCGTGGCGATTCAAACCATTTTTTTGCAGCCACCTGCAATGTGTGTTCAGTAGCCGCTTTTAAGGCATTCGCCTTCTCAGCATTATGCTGTTGTGGGTCAATCTGCTGGGCAAGAAGTGCGAGGTACTGGTCTCTTAGAGAGCGAGCACGAGCTAGGGTGAGGTGAGGGTAAGTACCCAGGCTCATTTTTGTGCGTTTTCGGGTCGTCGGAACTGTGTATCTAAAATACCAGTTTTTCTTACCACCTTTTGCTGATGGTGAGATTCGCACAAACAAGCCTTCGCCGTCGAAGAGACTCACTTCCTTCTCTCCGGGCTTGGTGTTCCTGATTTGGGTATCATTCAGCTTTATGACGACCTTAGGCATTTTTGGACACTCTGATTTTGGACCCACACTGGTGGGCCTAAAGGAGGGTGTCATAAGGCTTGAACTCTAGCAACTCTTAAGAAATTATGATGAACACAAAAAAGCCCGCAGGGCTTGTGCCGTGCGGGCTTTCAGGACTTCAGCGGACGATTCTGGTATCGCCGCGAAAGAATTTTGGGCTGGCGTCCCTGTGCTTTATTTTTCAATAATATGATTTTTATGATTATTTTTTTATAGTCCTAAATTAAGGGTTCAATAAAGGGTCCTAAAAAAGGCGTCAGCACTGATTTATGTATTCCAGAGCTACAAACTTAGATACTGCAACGTTAAGGAGTTGAACTCACGAAACAGAGCCTTTCAGATCCAGAGGTTATTTCCCGTATGCAAGAGCTGACCTCCAACTACGTCTTCTCAATGCGCTAAACAAGAATTATAAAGGGGATAGTACGGAATTAAATCAAAAATCACTTAATTCATTGATAAATAGGTTTTTATTAAAAAAACTGTCATAGGCCGGAAAAATAGCACTTTTTGCTAATGTCCTCCTAAGCCTATGCTGGCTTGCTTTCAAAAAAACCTTCATAAATCTGCCTAAAAAAACACCATGTCTTGATCAATTCGTGCTTTTTCAGTGTTGATCGTCATAAGCGATATTCGAATAATAGCCTCATCAAAACAACGACGAGGAAATATATGAACGAAAGAAAAAGACTTATCCGCTTACCCGAAGTGTTAAACAAGACTGGTTTTTGTAAGGCGTGGATCTATCGGCTGATTAGCCGGGGTGATTTCCCTGCTCCGGTGAAAATAGGTGAGAGAGCGATAGCTTTCATTGAAAGTGAAGTAGACGAGTGGATTGATCAGATGATTTTTTCATCAAGAAGCAAAGCAGCATGATTAAATATTAACATAAATAAAAAGAGGAGTATTATATGAGAACGAAAATAGAACAATGTCAGAAAAAGATTGATCAATTTGATTGGGGATATCTTGATATCCTTGCGGAATATTTATACAGCAAACGATTGATTGCTTCATTTGACGATAAAACAAGTATGTTTTATAAAGTCATCAATATATTCAGAAATAGTGATTATGAAACACAAGAAGCATTAAAGTTCTATGTTATGTTTCGTAAGTATAAGTTAGTTGCTGAAGGTAAATAGTAGATTTCATCTATCTGAGTAGAAAACATCTCAAAATCGATTACAGAGCGTTTTAGAGCTGTATATGAACAATATGACTGATAGGCTAAAGACTGGATTTTTAATATCTGGTCTTTTTATTTGTTTTTTATATTTTCCTTTGTCTATTTTTTCTGTTGATAGCAGATGTGAAAATATTTTTTGATTTTTACTTGACGAATAATATATATCAGTTAAATAAAATAAAGATACAAAAAAAGCCAGATGATAAACTGACTTTTTAAGGACTAAAAAAGTATTCGCTGACTTTTTTAAGTCTTGTAATCAGTTATAGGATTAACGTGATTACAAATATAATGAAGTATTAAATAATCTTTTCATATTTGTCAAATCTAAATCTGAGCTTTTTACAAGTCTTTTAAATACCACTTCCAGAATCTTTAATGTCCTCGAAAGCAATCAAATTATAAACCTTTGTATCAGGTCTGCATATGTGGAGCAATTGAGCGCGAGTCGCTAATAAGAGATGTCCGTATGTTTTGTTGGTTGTAGGTATAGAAGGGGAAACGACGTAATACCAACCCGAAGCGAAGTTCTAAACAGATAATGAAGTTGTATATGGAATGGCTATGAGAAAGCCCTACCTTTGTTGACAGCATAAATAGGGGATAACAATACATTGATCTGCATGAACGAATCTGGGGGTGTCGTAGGGTGTCCTACATTGGAAACGATGTAGAGCTTTAAGCCAGATCAACTTGGATGAAGTCATATTTTTCATCTTGGTTTTCGCCAATCTTGATAGATTTCCAACAAAATAAGTTGAAAATCTCAGGAGGCGAAGCCTTGGATGAAGTCGCCTTTTTCGGGGGCGAACACAAGGCAGGATATAACTCTTAGTAAGGCTGTTTTTGTTTATAGAAAAAGTTCCTAGTTTTATGGCGTCAATAAAATATAAAGTAGAACTAGATCTAAAAAATGTATAGGGCGAAGCCCAATAAAGTAAAAAGAAAACCATATATAAAATAAGTTTCGCGCCAGATATCCCACCATAGAAATTTTCCCGTTGTTAGCCATTCAAGAAACAAATCCCAAATAGAAATAGATCGGTATAAAATATCGATATGGTGATATTGATAGGTTTTATCAATCAAAAGAGTCCAAATTGATCGTTGTTAATTGTTTTAAACGATCAATCATATATATATGATAGTCTTTGGCTATCAACGTCCATTTTTTCGATCGGTACAAACGATATGACTAAGCATAAAAATAATTGAATTCTAAGGCGTTTACAGATCAATCGTAGGTCTGTGCTATTGGTGAAGGAAAAGTTATGCGCAAATTTATGTTAGCGGCAGGTCTTGCCGTCCTACTGTCGGGTTGTGGCGATGATGGGATTTATGGAAACTACGTTAATCAACAATATGGTGTAAGACTTGATGTTCAGAAAGATGTGATCAAGTTCAGAAATGGCGTTTTTACTGTTGAAAGCTGGGATGAAAGCAAGAAACCCATCTATATAGCCAAAACGCAAAACAAAGATCTTGGCTCTTGGACTTTTAAAATCGAAAAAGTCAAAGATGGCGTTGTCTATCAAGGTGCTTTTTTTAAAAGGAACTGATAAATGGAAAACAACACAATCAAATGCCCTTTTTGCCTAAAAGAAAGCCAAAGAGGTGTTCAGGTATGCACAGGCTGCCAAGCGTCAGTTCTATATGGAACATATCCCGGTTGGTATGCGGCGGTGATCATCCTGTTAGCTTTTGGTCTGTCAGTTCTGATTGGAATGTCTACTGGCATGGCAGGAGCTACAATTAGCTTACCAATAATAGCTATTGTTGGTTTTGTCGCGGGTAAGGCAATTTTCTCAGACAACATTATCTTCAGAAGAAGAATGTAAATCAGTTTCGTCTTTCAGGGTGATGCTCCACTACGTGAACCATCACCCATATAAATTTTATTTCCTCCCCCTATGTCATCAAGCACTAAATCGGAACCCGTAAACGGGACCCCACGATTTAGCACTTGACGATTTGTCCCCGCAGCTACGCATAGCTACCATAAAGACAATATATTATTTACCCTATCTTTTATTTGCTTTTTATTCGTCGTGCAGTGTATTTATTATGTAGCCGCTATTGACAAGTATATTATATCGGTTATTTATTTAAATATAAGTGTAGTTCAGATTTTTTTGTTTTTCGGAAACTGAGGCAAGGTGTAATAGCGTATCCGCTATTTACCCAATCCTTCGGATTGCCCCCACGCGCTACGCTTGGAGGGTTGTTAAAAAATCTACCCTTCCGCCTGTTCCCCTTATCAAAGGGGAGGCGGTAAATAAAACCCCAAAGATTTACTTTGGATATTATAAATAACATTAGGAGTTATACATATGTCGCACGATTTTAGTATTGAAAGAAAAAAAGATGAAAAAATAGCTTTCTTTTTTGGTTGTGCTGATGCTGTTTTTTATAAGAGTTTTCATTGTGAAGAATATAAAAATCATTTTTCTGGTAGCAATGAAGGTAAAATAATAAGTAAAAAAGGAGCTGAAAACGCATTGAGTAAAATAATAAATAGCGAAGAGATAAAGAACTATCCAGATCCTTAACGTATAAATGACATTAAGGATTTTCATAATAATTTTTTTTAAAATCAAAAGAAGAAGATAAGTTTTATATTCATTTTAGTTGAGGGGATTAATATATGATTATAGCAATAGCAATGATGCTTCTTTGTATTCTTTTAGGTGCGTTTATGATCCGTAGTTGTATGGGTAAAACAAACACACCAAGCGAAGCAAAGCAAGCAATATCAGATGTCAGAAAAATAATATATAAAAAAGAACTTACAAAATACAAAAAGAGGTATCAACAATGATTATGGAATATGAAATGAAACTTAATATATTAGCGCGTTATTTCTATTATATTGAAAAAGTTAAAGATATACCTTTTGATTACTCTAGCTATGAGGAACAAAGCTTATGCTATTTTGTTGCCAATAGATACATTAACGAAAATAAAGCTGATGAGCTTATACAAGCACTGATAGATACTAATGACGATGATTATATAAAAGCTATAAGAGATTATGTTCATCATACAGCTTTGAATGAAGTGAGAAAGAAATATGAAAACAGATAGAAGGAGAGGACGTATAGAATTAAATCACGAAGAACGCAGAGATATATCTATACAGTTTAGAGTAAACAAAGCAGAGTTTGAATATTTAAAAGAACTTGTTGAGGCATCTGGCCTTGAAAGAGGCCATTACATTAGAAAAGAGATTTTAAATTCTGAACCTATTGTTAAAAGAAAAATGCCGGATTTTGAGAAATCATTGTATAGAGAAATACAGCATCAAGGTAATAATATAAATCAGATTGCTAAAAGACTACATACTAATGAAGACTTTAAACAATCGGTAGCTTCAGAAGCTAACTTTGCTATAAAGCAACTTATGAAAAGAATATTAAAAGCTTGCGAGGTTTATACAGTATGAAAGGGAATGTGGCTAAAACAGGGAGATCATTTAAAAGTAGAGTTGAGTATATATTAAAGGATGATCACAATTTCATATGTAGCAATATGGCAAGTGATTTTAATAATGTTAGTGATTTAACTGATGAGTTCAAGACTGTAAGCAGCTTTAGACCTGACATAAAAAAACCAGTCTTTCATGCGTTTTTATCTCTTCCAAAAGGTGATCATTTGACGGATGAACAATGGCAAGAGATAGCAAAAGACTATTTGAAAGAAATGAATATCGATATGGAAAAGCATCAATATATTTGTGTGCGCCATAAAGATACTGATAAAGACCATATCCATATTGTAGCAAATAGAGTCGGTTTAGATGGTTCGGTATGGTTTGGTCAGCACTCAGCATTTAACACAATAGCAGCTTGTGAACGTTTAGAAGTAAAGCATAGCTTAACCATTACACAAAGTCTCAAAGGCCAAAAATCAGAGTTATCAGCACCAACAAAAGCAGAGATCGAGATGTCATTGAGGACAGGTGAGAAACCAGCTCGTAGCGTGCTACAGAACGCATTACAGGCGGCTATGTTGAGTAAACCAGACCTACAGACGTTCATAGACAGACTACAGGCTGTAGGCATCGATCCGGCCTTCAACGTTGCAAGCACTGGCAACGTCGCCGGAGTGTCATTTGGTATCAAAAATAATGAAAAAAATATTTATTTTAAAGGCTCACAGTTAGGTAAAAAATACAGTTGGAATACTATTAAAGGCAGGATTAAATATGACAAAAATAGAGATGATAAACTCATTAGGAGCTTCTCAGCAAGAAAAGATGATGAATCAGATAGTATTGGACGATCACCTTTTGAATCAGATTTCAATGACAGTAGAACCCCTGACGGAATCAATGATGATATTATCCGAATCAATCAGTACAGCATTGAATCAGACGCAACAGACACTAACAAGAGTGAACAACTCATTAGAAGCAACAACAACAGCTTTAAACTCAGCGAAAAATATAATAGATCAGCAAGCCATAAAGTTAGAAGAACAACACAAAAAGCTGCACAAATACTCAACAGAGTTAAAAAACAATACATTAAAGAACCAATCAAAACTTATACTAAAAGTAGCTTTAATCGTGGGAGCAATACATTTAGCGGCAGTTCTATCAGTAGGATACTTGATCATGCAGAAACAGCCACAACAGCCACGAATAACTTTAGACTCAAAGGCCGTCGCAATTTCAATAGTAGAGCAGCTAAGATCGAAGAAATAAGACGTAGACTTGGAATAGAAAAACCTGTTATTCAGCCAAGGAAAATACTTAAAGAAGAAATAAAGAAAAAGCCTTTAGGTTCGAGTATGAATGAAAATAGATTTAAATCGAAGTTAAAAAAAGCTCTTAAAAAAGGAAAGCCAAAAAATGAAAGAATATCCTTACAGAAGGAAGATGAACAGAGTTTAAAACCAAAGGCTCTTAATTCTCTTTAATGTGATATCAATGAATCAATGTGTCAATATATAAGTTTTACTTGCCTCAGGTGTAATTGTTTTTTATTTATAGGACCGTTTGGAAGTTATGCGGCCCTTTAGATAAAATAAATTTACGATGTAATCAGTAAATCAAAATGGGATATCATTCTCAAAATTAATAGTTCCAGTTATCTTTGTTTTAGAAATATCTTCTATCATTTTTGCTAGTTCATCTTTAATTTCTTCATTTCCATTTAATGCGTTAATCAACTTATCATTTTTTGTGTCAATATCAATATCAATATTTCCTTTATATAATGATATTCGTGTTATTGCGCATTTATCATAAAGATTAATTTTCCTGTAAATGAGGGATCTTATTTTATTAGCGAATTTTCTATTCAGTTCATTGGCAAGGATTTTCTGTTTTTCTATTTTTTCCAATGCATCTTTGAAAAAGACGTTAAAGCAGCGCGAAATGTGTTGACAATAATGCTTATGCAGAGAGTGATAATTCTTGATTAAATCACAAAAACCGTCAGGGGTCATGAAATTAATTTTTGAGGATACGGATTCACCATTGATTATATAGTTGCTTATATATATTTGTGAATTCACTTCATTGGGTTCGATATGTTCATCTGAACAATCAAGTGTTATTAAATTGCTATCTATTATTGATAGTAGATGAAAGAAATAAACACATCTTTCTTTTTTTCTTTTAGACAATGAACTAATTTCATATGATTGTGATTTCATTAATGACGTAATTGAGTTAAATATGTTTTTATCGTTATCGGGCTTGCCATTATTTTTTGACATTTCTTGGAAAGCAAAAACTTGTTTGTGAGGCTCAAATAGTTTTTCGTAAAGTTCGCCTGTTGGGACAGCTTCTTTTATTAATTTTTCTTCTTGTAATTGATAGTCTATTATTGGATGATTGGACCAATACTGTAATGGTTCCAACTCAATATTAGGATCGCTTTTATTGAATTCTTTCGTGAGTAAAGCCCAAATTTTTTCGTCGTTTTTTTTACAACTTATTATTAGTGAAGTATAAACATAGATATCTTCTATCTTGGTGGCTTTATAGGCAATGATATCAATTTCTCTGGCTGTTTTTGCCACGTCATCAATGTAATACTTGTTGTTTATTACATTCCATTTGTTGCTGATCAATATCTTTGATATCTTGTTTTCCAAGATAAAACCTGTGGATTTAATATTTTCAGAAAAAATTGTCAGGTCCATTTATACGCCTCTATTGATTGCCTTGATTTATACAATCGCTCATAGTTTATCTATTTATAAATGCCTATCACGCTGCAATTGCCTTATATTTCTGCGCCTGAACGTAATCTCCCCACCACTGCATCAGCTCTGTTCTTTCAGCAAGATACTCAGCACGATTGTAAGCGGCTATGATTTCGTTGTTCTTAGTATGAGCTAAGGCTGATTCAAGCACCTCTGTTCTAAATTTACCACTTTCTTCAGCAGCCGTTCTTGCTATAGAGCGCATTCCGTGAGCAACCAGTTCACCACCGAATCCCATACGGATAATTGCAGCATTGGCTGTTTGTTCATGCATGTGGTTAAGAAGGGCCTTAATACTTGGGAAAACCCACTCTCTATGACCACTGATCGGTTTAATTGACTCAAGGATGCGCATAGCTTCTTTGCTCAGAGGAATCTTGTGAGGGCGCTTCATCTTCATAAACTCACCGGGGATATTCCAGAACCGATTATCTTCGTCTATATCACTCCAACGAGCACGGACTGCTTCCCCTGGACGAACCCACGTAAGGAGTTGCCACTCAATTAGAAGACGTGTTTCGAGTCGTATAGAAGCGTTATAAAGAGCAATTAAGAATCGGGGTAAATCATCTGGTGGTAAAGCTGGCATATTTTGCTTCTTGGGTTTGCTGAATCTCTGGCCGAGATTGTCAGCAGGATTAAACTCAATAAGTTCTTCTGTAGCAGCCCAACGAAAAATTTCATTTAGACGCGAAATGATACGGCGTAGGGTTTCCAATACGCCTCGTTGTTCTATGGGGTCAAGGTGTTGTTTTAAGAGCTTGGGACGGATCTCTTTGATCGGAACGTTGCCTAAACCGGGGAAGATATTTCGTTCAAGGCTCCGCCAGATATCTTCTGCGTGGTCTGTAGAGATACCAGAAGTCTTGACCTTCTCATCTAACCATTTCCTAGCAACTGCCTGTAGCGTGTGCTCAGTGGCATCCTTAAGAGCATTGGCTTTATCGTTGTTGTGAATCTGCGGATCGATACCATTTGCAAGCAACGACAAGTATTCATCACGTAAAGCCCGGGCTTTGGCAAGTGTGAGATGAGGATAGGTTCCTAAGCTCATCTTTGTTCGCTTTTTATTCACTGGCACTGCATACCTGAAATACCAATTTTTCTTACCACCCTTTGATAGGGGAGCGATTCGTAGCATCAGGCCGTCACCGTCAAAAAGGTTGATCTCCTTTTCTGCTGGCTTGGTATTTTTGATTTCAGTGTCAGTGAGTTTCTTAGCGATTTTTGCCATTTTTAGGACCCTCGATTTTGGGACCCTTTGCGTTGGGTCCCAAAAAGGGTGCCACAAGGAGTAGCTTCTAGCAAATTTCAGTAGACTTCTGCAGACGTAGAAAAGCCCGCAAGGCTGGTTCCATGCGGGCTTAGTAGACTTCAGTATACTTCAAACAACTAAAAAGTGGTGGAGCTGGCGGGAGTTGAACCCGCGTCCGAAATTACTACACCGTCGGCACTACATGCTTAGTCCAGTTATTACATTCGCTGGTTAGCTGCGAACGGACACGCCACTAACAAACTAGCCTGATTGGATTTAACGCTTCAACCCCAGGCAGGGCATCCACGCGATCTCTTTTGGGTTTGACCTCTCTTGATCCCCGTCCTAAGAGCGGAGGCTAGGGAGAGAGGACACCTTCAGTTTCTTAGGCTGATTAAGCTGCGATTGCAGCAGGTGCGTAGTTTTCGTCGTTTGCGACTATTTTTTTGCGGCTTTTAACGAGGCCAACCGCCCCTCGGCATGCTCCTTGGGCTTCGCAAATCCCGTCGAATCCAGAATCAGCCCCAGGTACTGGAACAGCACTATACAGAAAAACCTGCCATTACACCAGTGGCTTAGCGATTAGCGTGTTTCATAATACGTGCTTTGTCTAATTTCCACTCTCTGTCTTTAATATCATCGCGTTTGTCATGCTCTTTTTTGCCTTTGGCAACGCCGATTTTTAGCTTGGCCCAGGCATTTTTCCAGTAGAGTGACAATGCCACTATGGTATAACCTTCGCGGTTTACACGACCATACAATGAATCCAGCTCGCGTTGATTTAACAATAACTTACGGTTGCGAGTGGGGTCGCAAACCACATGTGAGGACGCTACGGTCAACGCCTGAAAAGTAGAGCCGAACAGGTAAGCTTCACCATCACGCAGTAAAATATAGCTGTCGCTGATATTGGCTTTACCTGCACGTAATGATTTGACTTCCCATCCCTGTAACGAAAGCCCGGCTTCGAATTCTTCCTCAATGAAGTATTCATGGCGGGCTCGCTTATTCATGGCAATGGTGGCTGAACCGGGTTTATGTGCTTTTTTCTTTGTCATAGTGCAACTTAGTCTTCATGAAGCAATGATTGATGGCATCCCCTGTAACAAGCGCGGCAGGGAAAACCGCTATTCTAGCAGAACACTGACGGCTGAGAATTTTTGTTTGATCTCCGGCAATGTTATAATCGGAAAGTTTTAAGATTAACAGGAAATGTTATGTCTCAGATTAGTCGCTCGGCTTTGGTTCCTTACAGTGCAGAGCAAATGTTCAGGTTGGTAAATGATGTTGATGCTTACCCGGAGTTTCTTCCAGGCTGTACTGGTAGCCGTGTTCTCGAAGCCAGTGAACAACAAATGACAGCATCCGTGGACGTCTCAAAAGCAGGTATCAGCAAAACTTTTGTAACCCGTAACACATTGACCAACAATCAAAGCATACATATGCAGCTGGTTGACGGGCCGTTCCGCAAACTGACAGGTGGCTGGATATTTACTGCGTTAAGTGAAGAAGCATGTAAAGTTGAGCTGAATCTTGAGTTCGAATTTACCAATCTGTTAGTGGAAATGGCCTTTGGAAGGGTCTTTAAAGAGCTTGCCAGTAGCATGGTTCAGGCTTTTACCCTTCGGGCTAAAGAGGTCTACAGTGCCTGATATCGCGGTCGAAGTTGTTTATGCTCTTCCGGATAAACAGTATCAGCTTACAGTCAATGTGGCAGAGGGCTGCACCATTGAGCAGGCGATTAAACTATCCGGACTTCTCGAATTAAGAAGCGAAATCGATCTTTCCAGCAACAAAGTAGGAATATTTAGTCGTCCGGTAAAACTTTACGATGAGGTTCACAGCGGCGATCGAATTGAAATCTATCGTCCTTTGCTGGCAGATCCAAAAGATCTGCGCCGTCAGCGTGCTGAGCGAGCGAGCAAAAAATAAGGCGCTTTCTGCGCCTTATCATTCCTGACTTTTCCCCGCCATTCATCAGCTTTATCGTAAAAATCAGCCTTTTTTGCTGGTCAGATTGGGTTTGTTATCGATGTTAGTCAGCTTACCGTTACTGTCAAAAGTTAGCGTCAGCGTCTGCTGAGTGACAGGTTCATGTCCTGGTTCCTGACGGAAAACGTAATACCAGACGTTGCTCCCAAACGGGTCACGCATCATTGGGGTTCCCAGCGTATAAGCCACCTGCTGTTGCGTCATTCCGGTATGAATTTTAGAAACGTCGTTTGCAACAAGATAGTTACCCTGATTGATGTCTGGCCGATAAACCACACGTTCCAGAGTGGAACATCCTGTAGTCATCATTAGAAGAACCACCGCAGCAGCAGTCAGCGTTTTACAGCGCATAAGTATCTATATTCCTTTTAAGGCCAACAATCTGGCTGCATCGAACAGTCACGACGATAACAGCATAAGAAGTCGATGATAATAAACCTTTCCGCAGTTTTAAACCTCTGCGAATTAAGCTTATGACCACAGCTGCCTTAAAAAGTGCAACATCAGGCAGCTAAAAGCTCTCTGGCATTTGCCAGTGCGTTACGGGTCACTTCACTTCCACCCAGCAAACGTGCGAGCTCCTGCAAGCGGGCACGTTTATCAAGAGGCCGCATATGCGTTTCTGTCATCTCACCATCCGTCTCTTTACTGACGAAGAAATGATGATTACCGCAACCCGCAACCTGTGGCAGATGGGTGACACACATTACTTGGGTAGACTCACCCAACTGCCGCAGCATCTTCCCGACTACCGCTGCGGTTGGTCCGCTTATGCCCACATCAACTTCATCAAAAATCAGTGCTGGGGTATCCATTTTACGTGCGGTAATGACCTGGATCGCCAGCGCGATACGCGAAAGTTCACCCCCGGAGGCCACTTTTGACAGAGGTTGAAGTGGCTGACCGGGATTGGTGCTGACCCGAAAATCAATGCGGTCTGCGCCTTCCGCTGTGAGCTGATCGGGATTAAAAACGATGTCGATGCCAAGCTGTCCATGCGGCATTGACAGGGCGTGCATACTTTCGCCAATCAACTGGCTGAGTTCCTGTGCATAGTGAACGCGGCGCTGGTGCAGCGTTTTAGCATGGTTCAAGGCGAGATGATGATGTTGTGCGGCAATTTGTGCCAGATTTTCCTGGTCGCTTTCCTGCTGATTGAGCAGTCCCTGCTCCTGCAACAATTGCTGATGAAAGCCCGGGAGTTCTTCCGGAGTAATGTGATGCTTGCGTGCCAGGCTAATCTGTCGTGACAGGCGTTGTTCCAGTTCATACAACCGGTTAGGATCCAAATCAAGATGTTCGCAGTAATGGCGAAGCTCATCGCTGGCTTCACTGATTTGTATTGCAGCCTCATCAAGCAGGGTACAAATCCCGCTGAGTTTATTATCCATGCCGACCAGTTCAATCAGCATTTGTTGGGTAATATAAAGCTGATTTTGTAAGGTACAGTCCTCGCCATCAGCCAGTAGCATCAGCGCTTGCTGGCTGGTGGATAACAGTTGTCCGCTATTAGCCAGCCGTTTGTACTCTTCATCAATGGACTCGTATTCACCCAACTGTGGGGCAAATTCATTGAGTTCTTTCAACTGATATTGCAACAGCTCGCGGCGGGCTTCACGTTCCTGCGACAGTTGCTGATGCTGTGCCAGCAAACGACAGCTCTGATTCCACTGGCGATAGCTGTCAGCCATTTCCTGCAACAGCATATTTTCACCCGCATAACCATCCAGCAAGGTCTTTTGATGTTCAGGCTTAAGCAGTAGTTGGTGGGCGTGTTGGCCGTGAATCTGAATAAGCAACTGACCAAGTTCACGAAGTTGTGAAAGAGGAACGGCAGTGCCATTAATGAAGCTTCGCGAGCGGCCATCGCTGCTAATTACACGGCGTAACAGGCATTCGCTTCCTTCATCAAGTTCATTAGCAGCCAGCCATTGTAAAGCCGTTGGGGTGTCTTTGAGGGTGAAACTGGCACAGATGTCAGCTCTGGTGGCTCCACGGCGCACCATGTCTGCTTCTGCACGACTTCCCAGACACAAACTCAACGCATCAATTGCAATCGATTTACCGGCTCCTGTTTCGCCGGTGATTGCTGTCATGCCGCGTTGAAAGTCGATTTCAAGTTCACGAACAATCGCAAAATTACTGATGGTCAGTTGTGCCAGCATAATGAATATTCCTGTATGAATACACAGATATGATTTTTCATACAGTATATACTGGTTTTATAACCAGTAAAGTGGCTGGCGTTGATTTTCAAAACAATTTTTTTGACCAGTTAAGCTTGGAACTTAATGTGTTGAAATAATTATAATTTTGCGGATGGATGAGATTAAGATGATCATCATTTCTGCGAATCAGCACATCTTCGCCCTCCTGAATGGGCAGGGCAATCTGACTGTCACAGCTGACTTCCAGATCGCTGCGCATGTGAGAGAAGCGTAGTCGGATAGTGCTGCTGCTGTTGATAACCAAAGGACGGGCTGAGAGCGTATGCGGAAACATCGGCACAATTGCTATTGCGTCCAGGGAGGGAGTGAGAATAGGGCCCCCCGCAGAGAGTGAATAGGCAGTAGAACCGGTTGGTGTTGAGATGATCAAACCATCAGATCGCTGTGAAAATGCAAAAGTTTCATCAATATACACTTCAAACTCAATCATATGAGCGACTTTGCCCGGATGCAGCACCACTTCATTTATTGCGGTACCAATTCTTGGCTCTCGTCCCTGGCGGCAGACCTGTGCTTCCAGTAAAAAACGGCTTTCGGTGATGTATTTGCCTTCCAGTACGTCTGCCAGTTGTTGTTGAGCATTGTCAGGGTCGAGATCGGTGAGAAAGCCCAAATTTCCCCGGTTGATACCAATTACTTTAATATCGTAGCGCGCAAGCACGCGAGCGGCACCCAGCATATTTCCATCACCACCCACCACGACCGCCAGATCGGCACGTTGGCCGATTTCAGCCAGGGTTCCGGTTGCAACATCAGAAAGGTTCAGCTCACGGGCAATTTGCTGCTCAATGATCACCTGATATCCTTTAGCCGTCAGCCAGCGGTAGAGCATCTCATGAGTGGTCAGCGCAGTGGGATGGCGTGGATGTCCCACAATACCAATGCAATTGAAAAGATTGTTCATCATGCTGGTGTTCCTCGTTAAGGTAAACTACCTCAGACAATGTGATGGGTTCACTTGAAACCGCAATTCTGATCCCCATAATAAGCGAACCAGCGAGATGAATGTGCACAAACGCGGAGAATTTCATGAGCAGTAAAGAACAGAACACACCAAACGAGCAAGTCTCAGACGATATGGAGATGGCGCAGGCGCAACAACAGGAAGCGGAGACAACTGAAGGCGTGGATCTGCGTGACGAGCGTATTGCTACATTAGAAGCTGAACTGGCACAGGCTCAGGGCGGTGTACGTGAAGCACAACTTCGTGCGCAGGCAGAAATTGAAAATATTCGCCGCCGTACCGAACAGGATGTAGAAAAAGCACACAAATTTGCTTTGGAAAAATTTGCTAATGAGCTGCTGCCGGTGATTGACAGCCTGGAACGTGCGCTGGAAGTCGCAGACAAAGAAAATCCTGAACTTACCGCTATGGTTGAAGGAATTGATCTGACTCTGAAATCACTGCTGGGCGCAGTAGGTAAGTTTGGTGTTCAGGTTGTCGGGGATATTAACGTTCCTTTTAATCCGGACATTCATCAGGCTATGTCGATGATGGAATCCGCCGATGTGGCACCGAATCACGTTTTGATGGTAATGCAGCGTGGTTACACACTGAATGGTCGCTTGTTGCGTCCTGCAATGGTGGCGGTATCCAAAGCTAAAGCTTGATCACTCGCCTTTTCAGGGTTTAATGCCGGTTTTATCAGTGTTAAACCCTGACCCACCCGCTTGTTATGGCAACACGGGTTTCCAGTCTACCGGCTGTTCACCATGTTCAACCAGCCACTGGTTGGTTTTTGAAAAGTGGGCGCAGCCAAAAAATCCCCGATGAGCAGATAAAGGCGATGGGTGAGGGGCCTGCAATACACAATGGCGCTTTCTGTCGATGATGGCTCCCTTCTTCTGTGCGTGAGAACCCCACAATAAGAACACGACGTCTTCACGATGCTGATTAATTGCGGCTATTACATTATCAGTGAAGGTTTCCCAGCCAAAACGTGCATGCGAGTGTGCATGACCGCCTTCCACTGTCAGAACTGTATTGAGCAACATCACCCCCTGTCTGGCCCAGCTTTCCAGAAAACCGTGATCGGGGCGTTTGAAGCCGGGAATATCTGTTTCCAACTCCTTATAGATATTGAGCAGCGAGGGAGGCACGGCAATGCCCGGCAGAACGGAAAAAGATAAGCCATGTGCCTGATTCGGGCCGTGGTAGGGGTCCTGGCCCAGGATCACAACTTTCACCTTACCCAGCTCGGTCAGACGAAAAGCGTTAAAAACGTCTTTTTGCGGTGGATAAACTGTTTTGCCTGCGGCCCGTTCTTTTGCTACCGATGCCAGCGTTTCGATGAAGTAAGATTTTTCTTTTTCCTGTGCCAGCACATCGTGCCAGGTCAGCGCATTGACCATTTCTGCCTCCTTAGGGGTAACCAGAGCGTAGCTTAACGCGGATTCCTGGCGGCGCAAAATTAAAATAAAATTGAAATTTACAAAATTATTTTTAGCGAAGCGGTTGTGAAAATTGAGTCAAATCAAAAAGTTGATTGTCGGGCAACTCTCAATGCGTAGGCGTGATTGATTCAGATCAAAATCATCCTTTTCTCATGCTGATATACAGCTCTGATACGGTTTAAGTTTTCACCTGATTTAACTCGCTGATCATTTCAGCACTGAATAGCCTGGGAGGCATAACATGATTACCGGAGTTCAAATTACCAAAGCAACCAATGCTGCATTGCTGAATTCATTCTGGCTGCTTGATGATGAGAAAAATGAAGCTCGCTGTGTTTGTGCTAAAGCAGAATATAGTGAAGACCAGATTGTGCCTGTCGATCAGCTTGGCAAGTTTGAATATCGCGAAGTTCCTCTGGAGGTGAAACCTCAGGTGCGTGTTGAAGGTGGTCAACATCTGAATGTGAATGTTCTGCGACGTGAAACACTGGAGGATGCCGTTAAACATCCTGAGAAATATCCACAACTGACTATCCGTGTTTCCGGATATGCCGTGCGTTTTAATTCTTTGACTCCTGAACAGCAGCGGGATGTTATTGCTCGTACTTTTACTGAAAGTCTTTGATATCGCGGAAATAACAACGGAATCATTAATCATTTACGGCTGGTGCAATCTCGTATAGCGGCAGAGTAGCAGGGGATTCAACTTAGCTGTGCCAGATACATATATCGAATTGAAGGATCTGGCAGACATTAATGATTCCGTTAACTGACGTTGTCATCTCTCAAGTCAGAAGCCGTCTCATATCATTGTTGGTGGAGAGGCGTTCGGTATGAGTAATTATAAGAATGTGCATTACTGTTTTTTTACCAGGCTTCATTGGCGGGTAATTATTTTTTGATGCCCGGGAAATATCTCCGCTAAACCGCAGACAGCCGCCGCGAAGACGGCTGAGCGGGTTTATTCCTGATCGGCAGGAACAATGTTTTCGCTCGGGTAGCAGCCAAGTACCTTGAGTGATCGGGTGATAGTAGCCAGTTCGCGCAAAGCCTGCTGTACCGCTTCGCTGCGCAAATTACCCTGAAAATCAATGTAAAACATCTCTTCCCACGGGTTACCATTAATAGGACGTGATTCCAGTTTGCTCATTGGCAGATTATGCTTTTGTAACACCAGAAGCGCTTCTACCAGTGCACCTGCTTGTTGACCTGTTGCCATGATCAATGTGGTTTTTGCCGGAACTTGCTGTGTGACTTCTACGGGTTTACGGGCGAGAACAATGAAGCGGGTGAAATTGTGTTTCTGGTTTGCCAGACCTCGTTCCAACACCTGCAATCCATACAAATTACCGCCAGCTTCACTACCCAGCGCGGCCACCTTTGGTGAATTCAGCGTGGCGACTTTCTCCATTGCCGCTGCGGTACTTTCGGTATATTCAATTTTCCAGTGCGGATAGCGATGAATAAACAGGCTGCATTGTTGAAAAGGCTGAGGATGGCTGTAAACCGTGTCGATTTGTGCCAGATCGGTAGTATCAGAAACCAGTACACAGTGGTCGATTGGGATGGTCATTTCACCGACAATGGACAAACTGGTTTGCTGTAAAAGGTCATAAACCTCATTAATTGAACCTGAGCTGGTGTTTTCGATTGGCAGAACTGCATAGTCTGCCTGCCCCGTTTCTACCTGTCTAAAAATATCACGAAAGTTCAGGCATCCGCTTTCAATAACATTATCAAAGTGGCGGGTTGCATACTGACGTGATGCCAGGTGGGAGTAAGAACCTTTGGGACCAAGGAAGGATATACGCGCCGAATGCGCACAGGTTTTATTCAGGTGTTTTTGCAGTAAAGCCTGCTGGGTTAAAACTGAGTCTTCAATAATCAGTTGGAAGAGACGGGTGATGTAGTGTGCATTCAGATTGTGCGTTTTAGCTTGTATTATGAGGTTTTCCAGAAGCTCC
This sequence comes from Erwinia papayae, assembly GCF_058241465.1. Taxonomy (NCBI): domain Bacteria; kingdom Pseudomonadati; phylum Pseudomonadota; class Gammaproteobacteria; order Enterobacterales; family Erwiniaceae; genus Erwinia; species Erwinia papayae. The sequence goes on along the minus strand of NZ_JBZCHT010000009.1, from coordinate 1,984,785 downwards.
CTTTCTCGCTCAATGTCGCGAATAGGGCGATGTGTGGCCATTTTAGCTGTCGCCACCTCAATTGCCAGTTTCCGGCGACTGGCCAGTAAGTCCAGTAGTTTGGTATCCAGTGCGCTGATCTTTTCACGCAGGCTCAGCAAAGGATTTTCATCGGTCATAGTGCTACCTGTCAGATGTTCATAAAAAAAAAAGCCTCCCGCTGGGGAGGCTTAGTTGTTCGTCTTCGCATTCTTACTTAAATGACGAATAGCCTCCCAGTCAGGGGAAGGTAAAAAAGAATGCGAAGAAAAACAGCTGTTTTTTCATAATAATGTCCATAGTACCTGAGTACTTAAAATAACCGCTGCAAATTCTTTCTGTCAATAAAAAACGCGCCCTGAGGCGCGTTATCCCATTTATCAGGTTATTCTTCGTCTACAACGCTAAGATCCTTCACGCTGGCTGCTGCGCGTCGCGCCTCACCTTTATGCTGAACTTTGTTCAGCTGGCGTTCGAGTTTGTTGATAAGTTCATTGATAGCCGTGTACATATCATCATGTTTGGCGCTGGCAACCAGGGGGCCATTAGGTGTGTTGATGGTCGCATCGGCGACAAATTCTTTCGGTTCTTTCGAAAGAACAATGTGAGGATTGATCAGATGAGTTTGCCATTTTTCAAGTTTGGCAAGACGATCTTCGACATGCTGGCGGATAGCCGGAGTGATTTCCATTTGCTTGCTGGTAATGTTCAGAACCATATATGCCTACCTCTCTGTCATTTCCGTCGAATGTAGATTCAGCATACCCGCAAAAAGGAGGAAATGTATGATTCAGATCGCATTTTTTTGTCACTTTTTGTCAAGCATACAAAATTTGCGAGATCTGCTGATAATTGGAGGCTCTGGCCTTGTAGGACAGAACATTGCAGTGCATTATGGGTAAGTTAACTCAGGAAGAAGGGTATGACTGATGCTCTGTCTGAGGAGAAAAAGCAGCCAGTGGCTGCTTTTTTTGTAGTTAAGTGTGGTCAGAATAAGAATGCCATCCGCATCTGAATGGCATTACATTAGTCAACCCACTGGCTTACTTATATCATGCTTTGTTCAGCGCGATAATTTTTGCCACTTTCTCCGCTTCGGCGTTTAGCTGTAGCTGGCGGTAAGCATTTTCCATCAAAGGCAGGGCTTTGCGAGTAGCCTGTGTATCGGGATAGTCTTTCATCATTTGTTCTACCCGGTTGACGACGGCAACATAAGCTTCGCGCATAGTGTAGAATTGCGCAACGGATAATTCATACTTTGCCAGGCGATCTTTCAGGTATACCAGACGCTTTCTTGCATCTGTCGCGTACTGGCTGTTTGGATAGCCACGCAGCAACTGAGAGAAGTCATGGAAAGCATCACGTGCGTGGGTGGGATCGCGATCGGAACGATCAATACCAAAAAAGCCCTGTAATGCGCTGTCATCAAGCGCCATGTCAGTCAGACCACGCATGTAAATAACGTAATCAATGTTTGGATGGGTTGGATTCAGACGCATAAAGCGGTCAATTGCGGCCTGCGCCAGCGGCAAATCGGCATTTTTGTAGTAAGCGTAGATCAGGTCCAACTGAACTTGCTGGGAGTAAGGTCCGAACGGATAGCGATTGTCGAGTGCTTCCAGTTGCGTTATTGCTCCTTTAAAGTTACCGTCCTGCAGTTTTTGCTGGGCAGTGGCATAAATCTCAGAAGGCGGGCTATCGGGCACCGTATCCTTCGAGCCGGAACAACCCGCTAATGCCAGGCTCAACGTGGCTGCAGCCACCAGATATTTCATACGCGTCATGACGATTTGATTATCCTCAGAGTGTTATTCAGGAAGCTGTCCATATAGCTCCCGATAGTGACCAGGTACAATAGCACATTATATTAAACGGCATTGCCGTGAAAACCCAACGTTAACGAAGAAGCTGTTTATGGCACAACAAGTAAAACTCAACGCAACGGTCTCCGAGTCGCAACTCGGACAACGCTTAGATCAGGCTTTGGCCGAATTGTTCCCGGATTATTCAAGATCTCGCATAAAAGAGTGGATTCTTGACCGTCGCGTCGAAGTGAATGGCGCAATTATTGATAAACCTAAAGAAAAAGTGCTCGGTGGTGAACACGTCGCTATCAACGCGGAGATTGAAGAGGATGTACGCTGGGAAGCACAGGACATTCCACTGAATGTGGTTTATGAGGATGATGATATCCTGGTTATCAATAAGCCTCGAGATCTGGTGGTGCATCCGGGCGCAGGCAATCCTGATGGAACGGTGCTGAATGCCTTGCTTCATCTTTATCCTGCTATTCGCGATGTCCCCAGAGCGGGAATAGTACATCGCCTGGATAAAGATACTACCGGCCTGATGGTTGTAGCCAAAACAGTGCCAGCTCAGACGCATCTTGTGGAGTCGCTGCAATTACGTGAGATTACGCGAGAGTATGAAGCGGTTGCAATTGGCAGGATGACTGCGGGGGGCACGGTGAACGAACCGATTAGCCGTCATTCCACCAAACGGACCCATATGTCTGTACATCCAATGGGAAAACCAGCCACTACGCACTATCGCATTATGGAGCATTTTCGTGCTCACACACGTCTGCGGCTACGGCTGGAAACTGGGCGTACGCACCAGATTCGTGTTCATATGGCGCACATTAATCATCCGCTGGTGGGTGATCCTCTTTATGGCGGCCGCCCACGTCCTCCGAAAGGTGCCTCTGACAGTTTCATCTCTGTTTTACGTAAATTTGATCGTCAGGCGCTGCATGCCACAATGTTGCGTCTGTACCATCCAATTACCGGTATTGAAATGGAATGGCATGCACCATTGCCGCAGGATATGGTTGACCTGATCGCGGCATTGAAAGCTGATACCGAAGAGTTTAAAGATCAACTGGACTGGTAATGAATCTTATTATCCCTCAATGGCATGCGCCGGCTGACGTGCGGGCAGCATCGACCACGCGTGCAGGCGGCGTCAGCTGTTCGCCATGGGATGCGCTTAATCTGGGGGCGCATGTGGGCGATAACCCCAGGGATGTGCAGTTTAACCGCCAACGTCTGGTGATGCAGGCAAAATTACCTGCTATGCCAGTGTGGCTGGAGCAGGTTCATGGTGCCCGGGTGCTTCACATAAAGGCGGGACAGCCAGATTCATTGCAGGCTGATGCTGCATACACACGTGAGCGTGGGGTGGTGTGTGCGGTAATGACCGCGGACTGTCTGCCAGTGCTGTTTTGCTCACGAGACGGTAAAGAAGTTGCCGCAGCCCATGCAGGATGGCGTGGATTGTGTGCTGGTGTTCTGGAAGCCACACTGGATGCTTTTAACGCGCCTCCACAAGATGTATTTGCTTGGCTGGGGCCCGCCATCGGGCCAACTGCTTTTGAAGTTGGACCTGAGGTGCGTGACGCTTTTCTGGCACAAGATTTAACCTCTGGCGCGGCATTTCGTCCTGCTGGCGAAAAATATTATGCCGATATCTGGCAACTGGCCCGCATCCGACTTGCCCGCAAAGGTGTGCGGAATATAACGGGTGGCGGGCTTTGCACCGTATCAGAATGGCAGCAATTTTTCTCTTTCCGACGCGATGGTGTCACTGGCCGTATGGCAAGTTTCATCTGGCTGATATAACCTGTCGCCATAAGACGGTCCGGATTGATGTATTTTTCGCCAAAATGTTCGGGTCATTAACTTGAAAATTTGAGGGACGACCTCATTTAATCTCCAGTAGCAATTTGACCTGAATGGGGGAAATTATGCGTCTGGACCGTCTTACTAATAAATTCCAGCTTGCTCTCGCTGATGCCCAGTCTCTGGCTCTCGGGCACGACAACCAGTTTATCGAACCTCTCCATCTGATGAGTGCACTTCTCAGTCAGGATGGTGGATCCGTCCGGCCTCTGCTTACCACCGCTGGTGTTGATGTGGCCTCACTTAACAGCAGTGTGCAACAGGCTATCTCCCGGCTACCTCAGGTGGAAGGAAGTGATGGCGATGTCCAGCCTTCTGCCGATTTAGTCCGCGTACTTAATCTTTGTGACAAGTTGGCGCAAAAACGCGCCGACAATTTTATCTCATCTGAGCTGTTTGTTCTGGCAGCCCTCGACTCGCGTGGCTCGCTGGCGGATTTGCTGAAATCTGCGGGTGCAACCAGTGAAAAGCTGACACGGGCTGTAGAACAGATGCGTGGGGGAGAAAACGTGAACGATCAGGGTGCCGAAGATCAGCGGCAGGCATTAAAAAAATACACCATCGATCTGACCGAAAGGGCAGAGATGGGCAAACTGGATCCGGTTATTGGTCGCGATGAAGAGATCCGTCGCACCATCCAGGTATTGCAACGGCGAACCAAAAATAATCCAGTGCTGATTGGTGAACCCGGGGTGGGTAAAACGGCCATTGTTGAAGGCCTTGCTCAGCGAATTATCAATGGCGAGGTGCCGGAAGGCCTGAAAGGCCGGCGCGTGCTGGCTCTGGATATGGGGGCACTGGTGGCTGGTGCTAAATATCGCGGTGAGTTTGAAGAGCGTCTGAAAGGCGTACTTAATGATCTTTCTAAGCAGGAAGGCAACGTTATTCTGTTTATCGATGAGCTGCACACCATGGTTGGTGCGGGTAAAGCCGACGGGGCGATGGATGCAGGAAATATGCTCAAACCCGCTTTAGCGCGTGGCGAATTGCACTGCGTGGGTGCCACCACGCTGGACGAATACCGTCAATATATTGAAAAAGATGCTGCCCTTGAGCGTCGTTTCCAGAAAGTTTTCGTCGCTGAGCCGGGCGTGGAAGACACTATCGCCATTTTACGCGGTTTGAAAGAACGTTACGAATTACACCACCATGTACAAATTACCGATCCGGCAATCGTTGCAGCGGCTACGTTATCGCACCGCTACATTGCCGATCGTCAGTTACCTGATAAAGCCATCGACCTGATTGATGAAGCGGCTTCCAGTATTCGTATGCAGATTGACTCGAAACCGGAATCTCTGGATCGTCTTGAGCGCCGCATAATTCAGCTCAAGCTGGAACAGCAGGCACTCAAAAAGGAATCGGATGAAGCCAGTATTAAGCGCCTCGATATGCTGGAAAGCGAGCTGACGCAAAAGGAGCGGGATTATTCTGAGCTGGAAGAAGAGTGGAAAGCGGAAAAAGCCTCTTTATCAGGTACTCAGACAATAAAGGCTGAGCTGGAACAGGCAAAATTATCGCTGGAGCAGGCACGTCGTTCTGGTGATTTGGCGCAAATGTCGGAGCTGCAATACGGAAAAATTCCTGAACTGGAAAAACAGCTTGCTTCAGCAACTCAGTCAGAAGGCAAGACAATGCGCCTGTTACGCAATCGTGTAACAGACATTGAAATTGCTGATGTACTGGCGCGCTGGACCGGGATCCCGGTAGCCCGCATGATGGAGGGAGAGCGGGATAAATTATTACGTATGGAGCAGGAACTACACAAAAGAGTTATTGGTCAGGACGAAGCGGTTACTGCGGTTTCCAATGCTATCAGACGCAGCCGTGCCGGACTGGCCGATCCAAATCGTCCGGTTGGTTCATTCCTGTTACTTGGACCTACGGGAGTCGGTAAAACTGAGCTTTGTAAGGCGCTGGCTAACTTCCTGTTTGACAGTGATGATGCGATGGTCCGCCTCGATATGTCTGAGTTCATGGAAAAACATGCGGTTTCGCGTCTCGTCGGGGCACCTCCAGGGTATGTAGGCTATGAAGAAGGGGGATATCTGACAGAAGCTGTGCGTCGCCGCCCTTACTCAGTGATCCTGCTGGATGAGGTAGAAAAAGCGCATCCGGATGTTTTCAATATTTTGTTGCAGGTTCTGGATGATGGACGACTCACTGATGGGCAAGGCAGAACGGTAGATTTTCGTAATACCGTGGTGATCATGACCTCGAATCTGGGATCTGATTTAATTCAGGAGCGTTTCGGTGCCCTGAGCTACGCCGAAATGAAAGATGTTGTGATGACAGTGGTTGGGCAACATTTCCGCCCCGAGTTTATCAACCGTATTGATGAACTGGTGGTGTTTCATCCATTGGGTGAAAAACACATTGCATCAATAGCCAAAATTCAGTTGCAGCGACTGTATGATCGCCTGGCAGAACGCGGTTATACGTTGCACATTTCTGACGAAGCGCTGCAAATGTTGGGTGAGAATGGCTATGATCCTGTCTATGGTGCAAGGCCACTGAAACGCGCTATCCAGCAACAGATAGAGAATCCACTGGCTCAGCAGATCCTTTCCGGTAGTCTGACGCCAGGAAAATTGATTGAAATGGATGTACAGAATGGTGCAATTGTCGCTCATCAATAACGATTAATCCGGATGGTTTTTTTCCATCAGGTTCTTCATTGTATCAATCCGGGAAGTGATATCTGAGAAGCACCGTTCGCATAAAGCGTCGGTGCTTTGTTTTCTTTCTTTAACTTAACGAAATGTCTTACTGGCTTAATTTTCACCATTCAGGATGAATTTTGAGCTGTTGAATTTTTTTTGCAGATAGCGCTTGTCAGCTCTCAGAAACTCCCTATAATGCGCCACCACTGACACGGAACAGCGGCTGAGAAGCCGGCGGGTCAGGAGGTTCAGCAACGCTGAGCCGCCGGAGAAAACCTCTTAAAAAAGAAGTTGACTCTGAAGGAGGAGAGCGTAATATACGCCACCTCGCAACAGCAGCAGCGCTGCCGGTTGCACCGCTCTTTAACAATTTATCAGACAATCTGTGTGAGCACTCACAGGATTGATATCCGCATCTTAGGATGCAAAAAAATATCAAGCCTCAGAGTGAACACGTAATTCATTACGGTTTTTCCTGAGCACCGCTTCACGAGTTGAAGCAAATCAGACTTTTAATTGAAGAGTTTGATCATGGCTCAGATTGAACGCTGGCGGCAGGCCTAACACATGCAAGTCGAACGGTAGCACAGGGGAGCTTGCTCCCCGGGTGACGAGTGGCGGACGGGTGAGTAATGTCTGGGAAACTGCCCGATGGAGGGGGATAACTACTGGAAACGGTAGCTAATACCGCATAACGTCGCAAGACCAAAGTGGGGGACCTTCGGGCCTCACACCATCGGATGTGCCCAGATGGGATTAGCTAGTTGGTGAGGTAACGGCTCACCAAGGCGACGATCCCTAGCTGGTCTGAGAGGATGACCAGCCACACTGGAACTGAGACACGGTCCAGACTCCTACGGGAGGCAGCAGTGGGGAATATTGCACAATGGGCGCAAGCCTGATGCAGCCATGCCGCGTGTATGAAGAAGGCCTTCGGGTTGTAAAGTACTTTCAGCGGGGAGGAAGGGAGTGGAGTTAATAACTTCATTCATTGACGTTACCCGCAGAAGAAGCACCGGCTAACTCCGTGCCAGCAGCCGCGGTAATACGGAGGGTGCAAGCGTTAATCGGAATTACTGGGCGTAAAGCGCACGCAGGCGGTCTGTTAAGTCAGATGTGAAATCCCCGGGCTTAACCTGGGAACTGCATTTGAAACTGGCAGGCTTGAGTCTTGTAGAGGGGGGTAGAATTCCAGGTGTAGCGGTGAAATGCGTAGAGATCTGGAGGAATACCGGTGGCGAAGGCGGCCCCCTGGACAAAGACTGACGCTCAGGTGCGAAAGCGTGGGGAGCAAACAGGATTAGATACCCTGGTAGTCCACGCCGTAAACGATGTCGATTTGGAGGTTGTGCCCTTGAGGCGTGGCTTCCGTAGCTAACGCGTTAAATCGACCGCCTGGGGAGTACGGCCGCAAGGTTAAAACTCAAATGAATTGACGGGGGCCCGCACAAGCGGTGGAGCATGTGGTTTAATTCGATGCAACGCGAAGAACCTTACCTGGCCTTGACATCCACGGAAGACCCCAGAGATGGGGTTGTGCCTTCGGGAACCGTGAGACAGGTGCTGCATGGCTGTCGTCAGCTCGTGTTGTGAAATGTTGGGTTAAGTCCCGCAACGAGCGCAACCCTTATCCTTTGTTGCCATCGGTTCGGCCGGGAACTCAAAGGAGACTGCCGGTGATAAACCGGAGGAAGGTGGGGATGACGTCAAGTCATCATGGCCCTTACGGCCAGGGCTACACACGTGCTACAATGGCGCATACAAAGAGAAGCGACCTCGCGAGAGCAAGCGGACCTCATAAAGTGCGTCGTAGTCCGGATCGGAGTCTGCAACTCGACTCCGTGAAGTCGGAATCGCTAGTAATCGTGGATCAGAATGCCACGGTGAATACGTTCCCGGGCCTTGTACACACCGCCCGTCACACCATGGGAGTGGGTTGCAAAAGAAGTAGGTAGCTTAACCTTCGGGAGGGCGCTTACCACTTTGTGATTCATGACTGGGGTGAAGTCGTAACAAGGTAACCGTAGGGGAACCTGCGGTTGGATCACCTCCTTACCTGAAGATACCTTCCCGTGCAGTGCTCACACAGATTGTCTGATAGAAAAGTAATGAGCAGGACGGCTGCGAAGTCGAGACACCTTTGTGTCCCCTTCGTCTAGCGGTTAGGACTCCGCCCTTTCACGGCGGCAACAGGGGTTCGAATCCCCTAGGGGACGCCACCTGCCTGGTGACAGGTGAAAGATGTCTCCGCCCGTATCTCAGAGCTGATTTACCGCAAGGTGAATCGGTTATGAGATACATGCTCTTTAACAATCCGGAACAAGCTGAAAATTTGAAACGACATGTTGTGGTCATTCTCCGTAATAAGAATGGCATAACGACATGTTCGGGTCTCTCAAATGCTTACAACATGCAGCGTGACTCTGTCGGAGTAACGAACGAGCAAGGTCGTGGCAAGGCGTCAGCGCGCAGCAGGGCGGAGTGGACTGATGTCCATGAGCACTGCAAGCACTGCATAACGCGGCCATGACGACGCGCAGTCGTTACGAAACCAGAAGAAAGGACGCCTGTGGGTTGTGAGGTTAAGTGACTAAGCGTACACGGTGGATGCCCTGGCAGTCAGAGGCGATGAAGGGCGTGCTAATCTGCGATAAGCGTCGGTAAGGTGATATGAACCGCGATACCCGACGATACCCGAATGGGGAAACCCGGTGCACTCAGTGCATCATTGCAGCATGAATACATAGTGCTGCAAGGCGAACCGGGGGAACTGAAACATCTAAGTACCCCGAGGAAAAGAAATCAACCGAGATTCCCCCAGTAGCGGCGAGCGAACGGGGAGGAGCCCGGAACCATCATCGGCTTGTGCATCAGTGGAAGCGTCTGGAAAGTCGCAGGATACAGGGTGATACTCCCGTACACGAAGAGGCACAGGTCGTGAGTTCGAAGAGTAGGGCGGGACACGTGGTATCCTGTCTGAATATGGGGGGACCATCCTCCAAGGCTAAATACTCCTGACTGACCGATAGTGAACCAGTACCGTGAGGGAAAGGCGAAAAGAACCCCGGCGAGGGGAGTGAAACAGAACCTGAAACCGTGTACGTACAAGCAGTGGGAGCACCTTCGTGGTGTGACTGCGTACCTTTTGTATAATGGGTCAGCGACTTGTATTCTGTAGCAAGGTTAACCGTATAGGGGAGCCGAAGGGAAACCGAGTCTTAACCGGGCGTTAAGTTGCAGGGTACAGACCCGAAACCCGGTGATCTAGCCATGGGCAGGTTGAAGGTTGGGTAACACTAACTGGAGGACCGAACCGACTGATGTTGAAAAATCAGCGGATGACCTGTGGCTGGGGGTGAAAGGCCAATCAAACCGGGAGATAGCTGGTTCTCCCCGAAAGCTATTTAGGTAGCGCCTCGTGAACTCATCTCCGGGGGTAGAGCACTGTTTCGGCCAGGGGGCCATCCCGGCTTACCGATCCGATGCAAACTGCGAATACCGGAGAATGTTATCACGGGAGACACACGGCGGGTGCTAACGTCCGTCGTGAAGAGGGAAACAACCCAGACCGCCAGCTAAGGTCCCAAAGTCATGGTTAAGTGGGAAACGATGTGGGAAGGCCCAGACAGCCAGGATGTTGGCTTAGAAGCAGCCATCATTTAAAGAAAGCGTAATAGCTCACTGGTCGAGTCGGCCTGCGCGGAAGATGTAACGGGGCTAAACCATGCACCGAAGCTGCGGCAGCGGCGCGCAAGCGTTGTTGGGTAGGGGAGCGTTCTGTAAGCCTGCGAAGGTGGCCTGTGAGGGCTGCTGGAGGTATCAGAAGTGCGAATGCTGACATAAGTAACGATAAAGCGGGTGAAAAGCCCGCTCGCCGGAAGACCAAGGGTTCCTGTACAACGTTAATCGGGGCAGGGTGAGTCGACCCCTAAGGCGAGGCCGAAAGGCGTAGTCGATGGGAAACGGGTTAATATTCCCGTACTTGGTGTTGCTGCGAAGGGGGGACGGAGAAGGCTGTGTCAGCCGGGCGACGGTCGTCCCGGTTTAAGCGTGTAGGCTGGTTTTCCAGGCAAATCCGGAAAATCAAGGCTGAGGCGTGATGACGAGGCACCACGGTGCTGAAGTGACAGATGCCCTGCTTCCAGGAAAAGCCTCTAAGCATCAGGCAACACGAAATCGTACCCGAAACCGACACAGGTGGTCAGGTAGAGAATACCAAGGCGCTTGAGAGAACCCGGGTGAAGGAACTAGGCAAAATGGTGCCGTAACTTCGGGAGAAGGCACGCTGGCGCGTAGGTGGAGGGACTTGCTCCCCGAGCCGAGGCCAGTCGAAGATACCAGCTGGCTGCAACTGTTTATTAAAAACACAGCACTGTGCAAACACGAAAGTGGACGTATACGGTGTGACGCCTGCCCGGTGCCGGAAGGTTAATTGATGGGGTTATGGGTAACCAGAAGCTCCTGATCGAAGCCCCGGTAAACGGCGGCCGTAACTATAACGGTCCTAAGGTAGCGAAATTCCTTGTCGGGTAAGTTCCGACCTGCACGAATGGCGTAATGATGGCCAGGCTGTCTCCACCCGGGACTCAGTGAAATTGAACTCGCTGTGAAGATGCAGTGTACCCGCGGCAAGACGGAAAGACCCCGTGAACCTTTACTACAGCTTGACACTGAACGCTGAGCCTTGATGTGCAGGATAGGTGGGAGGCTTTGAAGCGTGGACGCCAGTCTGCGCGGAGCCATCCTTGAAATACCACCCTTTAACGTTTGGCGTTCTAACCTTGCGCCGTGATCCGGCGCGGGGACAGTGTCTGGTGGGTAGTTTGACTGGGGCGGTCTCCTCCCAAAGCGTAACGGAGGAGCACGAAGGTTGGCTAATCCTGGTCGGACATCAGGAGGTTAGTGCAATGGCATAAGCCAGCTTGACTGCGAGCGTGACGGCGCGAGCAGGTGCGAAAGCAGGTCATAGTGATCCGGTGGTTCTGAATGGAAGGGCCATCGCTCAACGGATAAAAGGTACTCCGGGGATAACAGGCTGATACCGCCCAAGAGTTCATATCGACGGCGGTGTTTGGCACCTCGATGTCGGCTCATCACATCCTGGGGCTGAAGCAGGTCCCAAGGGTACGGCTGTTCGCCGTTTAAAGTGGTACGCGAGCTGGGTTTAGAACGTCGTGAGACAGTTCGGTCCCTATCTGCCGTGGGCGCTGGAGAATTGAGGGGGTTTGCTCCCAGTACGAGAGGACCGGAGTGAACGCACCGCTGGTGTTCGGGTTGTCACGCCAGTGGCACTGCCCGGTAGCTAAGTGCGGAAAAGATAAGCGCTGAAAGCATCTAAGCGCGAAACTTGCCCCGAGATGAGTTCTCCCTGTGGCTTTAAGCCACCCGAAGGGACGTTGAAGACGACGACGTTGATAGGCCGGATGTGTAAGCGCAGCGATGCGTTGAGCTGACCGGTACTAATGACCCGAGAGGCTTAACCTTACAACGCCAGAGGCGTTCTGTTGAGAGACAGTGAATAATTTTCAGCTTGTGACGGATAAGTAATTTGCAGGGAACGTGAGATTTTGTGCTGAGAGAAGGCGGCAGGCGAAGGAAAGGAAAGAGCATACATAAGTATGCGACTGACTTTACGAGCGCAGGCAACGCGGTATCAGGGCAAAAGAAGCGTTTTGTGCACCAAGATTTGCCTGGCGGCCGTAGCGCGGTGGTCCCACCTGACCCCATGCCGAACTCAGAAGTGAAACGCCGTAGCGCCGATGGTAGTGTGGGGTCTCCCCATGCGAGAGTAGGGAACTGCCAGGCATCAACTAAAGCGAAGACCCCGACCGTAAGGCCGGGGTTTTTTGCGTTTTTCCCCAATAAAAAAAGTGGATACCCCCTCCCGGGCCGACTTTTACCTCTGAAGGCCTCAGCGCCGGGTGCGCAGCCATGCGGCAATAAAATCAGCAATCTGCGGCGGGTCATTGAGATCCAGCAGGGGGCACGTCACCGGGATGCTACGGTCGCTGGCCTGTCCGGCAGTAGGTCCGCACACGTCACCGGCCCGGTACAGCTCCTGTGCACAAGCCTGCCAGCGTCCAGAATCAGCAATGTGCGGCGCGGGTCATTAAGATGCGGCTATGGCCGGTAATGGGGGGAACTAGCGCGAAACATTCCACAGGGCGTAGCCCGTCGCGGCCCCCGCCACATCCCAGGCGAAATCCTTCCAGCTCCAGCCTGTTCCACCAGCCCGGCTGTCATACAGCTCTTTAGCTGCGCCAAAGCTTACAGAGAACATCAGGCCGAAACTGCCACTCTGGCTGCTGCTCCAGTTTTGTTTTTGCCCCCAGGCATTACCAGCCGCAGAGATAAAAGCTGAAGAAATAAAATGCTGAGCTTTGTCTTTTCCTGTCCAACTGTCCTGAGCCATATGTGTACAACCTGAGCAGAACAGCGTCATCATCAGCCAAAATTTGCCCACGGACACTCCTTCAGAACTGGCCCAGCACGATATCAGGGCCGGGGATGTGAGGAAGCGAAAACTCAGAGAATACGGCTGATTAGCCTGTCGATGCGGATGCGTCTGAGCCTTCGAATAAGCTTTCTGACTTTGACGGGATACTCTGAAATACTTTCCAGATCGCTGAAATGGCGAACGAGAACGGTATGTTGGCGAATCAGCTCCAGTTCTTTTTCACGCTGATCGCCTAATTGCTGAAGAGGATCGTGGATCAGCACCGCATTTTCTAAATCCAGACGCCATGCACGTGGATTCAGATTGTTACCGGTAATCAACATCCACTCATCATCGACCCACATTCCTTTAAGGTGATAGCTGTTTTCGCCATCGCGCCAAAGACGGACACTCAGTTGTCCATTAGTCACGTAGTATTGTAAACGGCTGAGAAAGCGGCGCAGATTGATCTCATAGAGGTAGGGCAGAGCACCAATAATTTTAAATGGTTGATTCTGAGGGATGTAAAAATCATTCGCGGTTTTGTCACCCACAATGATCTCAACCTTCTTGCCCTGTCGTAGTAACCAGATAATGTTACGAACGAGAATGGCCGGGAGATTAAAATAGGGCGTACACAGCGTCAGTTTCTTTTCAGCACAGGGCATCAGGTGATAGATGGTTTTATTCAGCAGGCTGCGCTTACCCAGGCCAACCAACGGTGTCACTGTCAGTTGTTCGTTACCCGCATCACCATTGAAATCATAGTCAAATCCACGAAGATCCTGACGAAACTGTCGCGTCTCATTTTTTATTTCCGGACTTTTGGGCCGCTCATGCTGGTCCAGTCGATGGACCGCATCGGCCTGGATCAGATTTGTGTCTATCCAGTTGATTAAAGTATCAGCCAGCGGAGGATTAGTGATCAGCTGATAGCGATCGTAGCGATATTTATCATGCTGATGTAAATAAACATCGTTGAGGCTGGCACCCGTATAGAGCAGCGTATCATCAATAACTGAACCCTTCAGATGCAACACGCCAAGAGCTTCACGGGTATTCACCGGCACACCATAGACCGGGATGGCAATCTCAGCGTTCAAATCGGCCATTTCGCAGTACCAGTCAGCATTCGTTACGCCGCGCGCCGCGCCAATACGACCACGCTGTGCACGGTGCCAGTCAACGAGGATCCTGATATCAAGACCAGGACGGCGGCGTTTCGCTTCATAAAGTGCAGAAAGTATACTGCGCCCGCCATCATCATTTTCCAGGTAGAGTGCCACAATACAGATTCGGTACGTTGCACTGGCAATTCTCTCCAGCAGTGCCTGACGAAAGTCGGCGGGAGAATAAAGCGTGGTAAAATCGGCAACCGACTGAGACAGTTTTGGCAGTTTTGCAAGGTGCTGTTGATGTTTATTACGTTTGAATTTAGACAGCATCACAATGCGTTTCTTCTCTGTCCATGGAATGGCCTTTTGCCATAAAATCATCACCCTAACCGCGAATAGTATCATTAGTTGATGTTGGAGTGGGCAGTTTTACGTTTCCAGACACTCTCCCGATCCACTTAATGGTAGTGACAGACTAACAATTCCGTCTTCCAGCTGGACATCGACAGCAAAATTCAGTTTACGTGCCAGCGTAATCATGCCGCGATTACCTGGCATGGTGATGCCATTAAGCTGCTGTAAGCCATGCTGACGGGTGTACATAATCATCTTTTCCAGTAGCTGTCTCCCCAGGCCCAGTCCTTTCAGATCGGAGCGCACCAGCACTGAAAACTCGGCATCAATATTGTCCGCGTCAGATATCGCTCTTGTCACGCCGATAATCGCCCTTGTATCACCCTCATCCCGGACCGCAACGAATGCCATTTCCCGATCGTAGTCGATCTGGGTCATGTTAGCCAAATCGTCGTGAGTAAACTCATTGATCTCACTGAAGTAGCGATAGTAAAGATCCTCCTTAGTTACAAGGGCAATAAACTGTTTTAGCAGCGGTTCGTCTTCAGGGAGAATTGGGCGAAACAGCAGCTGTTCACCATTTTTCAATTGCACAATTTCTTCTAACTGATGAGGATAAGGGCGGACGGCCAGGCGAGTTTCAGGATTGCCATAAAAAGTGGCAAGCTGCATGGTAGCATCGAGCACCGAAAACGTTGCGCCTGCGGCCAGAAGCGGATGAATATCAAGCCTGGTGATTTCGGGACAATCAACGATCAGATTGGAAACCTGTACCAGAACAGTGCTCAGGCCCTGAATATCCAGCGGAGAAAAAGCGCTCTGGTCGCGAATTTTTCCCTCTTTAACAGCCTGGATAACCAGATAGCGGGCGAGCGTCATATTCAGAGGGGGAAGTACCACCGCAGCCTGCCGATCTGCCTGCCACTCAACTCCGGCTTCACCCAGCATAATAATCGGTCCAAACACGGGATCCTGTTCCATCACAATCCGCAGCTCCTGAGCCCCCGCACGATTAGCCATACTTTGTACCAGTAGCCCATCAATACGTGCCTGAGGCCAGCTCAGTCTGACACGAGCGACAATCGCCACCGCCGCCTGATGCACTTCGGCAGCAGAACGCAGGTAAAGCGCCACGCTGTGCACCCCGGATTTATGCGGAATATCAGGAGACTGAAGCTTCAGTGCAACCGGATAGCCTACTTTACCCGCAATCTGTATTGCTTCAGTGCTGTCACTGGCGAGCCAGCCAGGCAGGGTTTTCAGACCATAGGCCTGCAAAATGTGCTGAGCCTGATGGGTGGCAAGGGTTGTCATCCCCTCATTCAGTGCCTGGTGGATAAGCTGATGCGCTTCAGCCGTATCCACCGCAAGACTGGCGGGCAACGAAGGTGTTTCGCGAAGCTGTTTCTGATTACGGCGGTACTCCACCATATGCATAAACGCAGTTATTGCGCCCTCAGGGGTACGATAAGTGGGAATGCCTGCTTCACTGAAGCCACGCCGCGCTTCGGGGGCAGAGAACTCCCCGCACCAGTTTGTTAACAGCGCAATTTGTTTACCACGCGGATGACCGCTGACCACGTCGATTACCGCTCGTGCGGTTTGAGTGGCAGGTGCCACGGCACTGGGAGAATAGATCACCAGTAATGCATCGATATCGCGGCTCTCAAGCAGGACGGATATTGCCTGCTGATAACGTCCGGCAGTGGCATCATCTTTCAGATTGAGAGGATTACCTGGAGAAATGCCTTCCGGCAGAGTGTTTGTCAGTCTGGCAACAGTCTCGTCGCTCAGTAAGGCCAGCTTGCCACTGCGTGCATCCAGCGCATCCAGTGCAAGAGCGGCCGGCGCGCTACCGTTGCTGATAATCATCAATCGCTCACCGTGAAGTGGCCGCATGTGGCTCAATGTTTCAACGGCGGAGAACAGTTCATGGGTATCCCTGACCCGCAGCAGCCCCGCGCGCTGGATAGCAGCATCCCAGGCTCCGTCCATACCACCCCGTGTTCCCAGCAACTGCCGCGCCTGCGCTGAACGTCCACTTTTAATCACCAGCACGGGTTTATTTCTTGCCGCGCTGCGTGCCGCAGAAACAAAGCGGCGGGCATCGCTGAGATGTTCAAGATAAAGCAAAATCGCGCTGGTTTTACCATCACGGGCGAGAAAGTCCAGAAGGTCATCGGCATCGATATCCAGACTGTCGCCCAGCGCAATAAACCACGAGAAGCCGAGATGCCGTTGTTGTGCCCAGTCCAGAATCGTATTGGAAACGGCGGCCGACTGAGAAATAAAAGCCAGTTTTCCCGGATAAATCGGCACTGGCGAAAAGCTGGCGTTCAGTCCCTGCCACGGAGCCAGCAGGCCAAGACTGTTCGGGCCAAGCAGGCGGATCTGCCACTGCCTGGCACATTCCCGCAGGGTTTCCAACTGCGAGGGAGGAGCGGAAAGGATAATACAGGCTTTGCAGCCTCGCTCACCCAGCGCCTGCAACAACTGAAGATTGCGGCTGGCATGAGTGCAAAGGACGGCCAGATCGGGTGCAAACGGCAGACTGGCAATATCCGGCCAGGCCAGAACCCCGCACACCGCTTTATACTTTGGCGTAACGGGAAGGACAGGGCCGCTGAATCCCCCCGCGAGCAGATTGCGCATCATCAGATAGCCAGCGCGTTCAGGGCGAACAGAGGCCCCGATAACGGCAATAGACCTGGGACGTAGCAACGCTTCGAGCGCTCGTTGGCTCATTTCTGGCTCCTGACTCAGAGGGGATACCTGATTTTAAACGCTTTCACCTTTTATTGCTGCGTTTCCGTTGCTGAAGGCGGCCCGTGTGCAATCCACACTAAAAGGCGATACCACTCTCCTCAGGCATCATGCACTTTTCTGATGAGGCGCGTGGAAAGACTTACCCGCGAGATAACGCTGACGAAATAAATCAAAGTGTTGACGCAGCGCGGCACCTGCGGCGTTATCGCCTGCCTGCATCAGTAGCTCTGCTGCGACTTCGGCCGTGCAGTGCTGGCCTTCGGCGTGGATTTCCCGCAGCTGATAGTTCGAAGGCGTGGTCAGGCTGAGTGACATTACCGGCAGCTTGTCCAGCCACGGGCTTTTACGAAACATTTTGCGCGCCTCGCTCCAGGTCCCATCCAGCATAATAAACAACGGAGGTTTTCCGCTTAACGGCGGGGTATTCAGCACCTCGCGACCAGCATCGGCATAAGACTGAGGGAAAACCACCAGGGGGGATACCTCGGGATTCTTCACCGCCGCCAGAAGCGCCGGGTCCGGATCGGTACGTGACCAGCCAAAAGCCTGAGTGCCTGGCAGGATATCCGCAATCAGTCTTCCGGTATTACTGGGTTTCAACGGCTCGCTACCAAACATTATCAGGCAAAAAAGGCTGCGCGCCTGTTGAGGTTGCAGCGTGTCACAGAGGCAGTTTTTTTGCGGCAGCAGACAGCGCTGGCAGCGTTGAATACGGTTACCACGGGCAAGAAACGGGCGAGTCGAGCGGGAAAGGCGCTCTGCACGCAGACGGAGGACGGCGTTATCAGTCATGGCGATTAATCAGCGAAAACCGCCATTCTGACAGAAACAGACAGGCAGAAGTAGTGTTCAGAGGCGGTCTGAACACCCGCATTCAAATATTTTCGTCAAGCCATTCACTGAAAGGCGCTTTTGGCATGGCACCATTGAGCATATCGACCATCTGCCCCTGTTTGAACACCATGATGGTGGGGATGCTACGAATGCGAAAACGCGCACTCAGTTCAGGCTCTGCTTCCGTATTGACCTTCAGAAAGCGCACCTGATGGCTGCGTTCTCCCGCCACATCTTTATAAACAGGCGCAAAATTAATGCAGGGGCCGCACCAGGGTGCCCAGAAGTCGATAACCACAGGCAGATCGTCCTGCAAATATTTATCGAAAGTCGCCGTGGTGACGTTAACTACTTCTCCACTAAACAGAGACGTTCCACAGTGTCCGCATTTGGCCCCGTCGTTAATACGATCCTGCGGAACACGATTGGTTGCCTGGCATGATGCACAAACCGTATTCATAGATACACCTCGGGTAATAATTTGCGGCAAGCACTCACTTACCACATAACTCAGTTTTACGATGATAATTATGGCGAGGCAGGGCTACGGCAACAACGCGATTTGTTCGATGAATACAATAGGTGGTGACTGATTAGTCAGGATGCCGCTGACATTCTGCGAAACGCACGCCATCGCATCATTTTGGGAAGTTGATAGCCAAGTGTTGTTACATCAGGTAATCTGCGCGCTTCGCGCTCAGCCAGGTGGAGGGAAAATGAACGACGAATTTAAAGGTAAAAGCGGCAAAGTCAAAGTGATGTATGTCCGCGGTGATGACGAGAACAGTAAAGGTGGGCACAACCCCCGTACTGGTAAGGGTGGCGCTCGTCAGGATGGCAATCGTCGTCCTTCACGCAATGCTGATGGCGGAGGTGGTCGTGGTCGCAGCCGTGAGCCTGAGCGCGAGTTAACACCGGGTGAATCCCCGTGGCGCACGGTGTCGCGTGCGGCATATTCTGCTGAAGAAAATAAGCCGGAGCACGGCGGTATCAGTGGCAAGAGCCATGTCGATCCGCAGCAGATCCGTCGTCAGCGTATGGAAGAGACGCGGGTATATGGTGAAAATGCCTGTCAGGCACTGTTTCAGAGCCGTCCGGACTGTATCGTACGCGCCTGGTTTGTGCAGAGCGTGACCCCGCGTTTTCGCGAGGCATTGAAATGGATGGCCGCTAACCGCAAGGCTTATCACGTCGTTGATGAGGCTGAGCTGGCGAAAGCCTCCGGAACGGAACATCATGGTGGCGTCTGCTTCCTGATTAAAAAGCGCATGGGTATGCCGGTCAGCCAGTGGCTGGCAACGGCGGGTGAGAAAGATTGCGTGCTGGCACTGGAAGAGATCGGTAACCCACATAATCTGGGCGGCATGATGCGCAGCTGCGCGCATTTTGGTGCAAGAGGGGTGCTGGTGGATGATGCTGCGATACTCGAATCAGGGGCCGCAGTACGAACGGCGGAGGGCGGCGCTGAGTATGTTCAGGCTATCAGTGGCGAGAGCTTTGCCTCTGGTCTGAATGCTTTCCGCAAGGCTGGCTATACCATTGTGACCACTTCCAGCCACAAAGGCATTCCACTCACCGAAGCTGAACTGCCACCCAAAATGGTGCTGGTGTTAGGACAGGAACGTGATGGTTTGTCTGACAGCACATGGCAGCAGGGCGAGCTGAACGTCTCCATCACCGGGACCGGGAATGTTGAAAGTCTCAACGTTTCGGTAGCAACAGGTATTTTGCTGGCCGAGTGGTGGCGACAGAACGCCTGATAAAACAACGGGCCATAACGGCCCGTTTTTTTTGCGTAAAATCAGTGTGCGCCACCGCCGCCACTACCCGAACCGAAGGGCGGACGGGCAAACCAGATCAATACCAGTAATATCAGAAATACCCCCGCCGAGGCCCAGAAGATCTCATTCGCGGAAATGATCAATCCCTGGTTGGTTATCTGCTGAGCAATCCATGAAGACGCCTGGTCGTGAGTCATCCCGGTCTGTTCCAGCTTACTGTACATCTGTTGCGAATTGACGTTCCAGGCATTGACTGATTCGCTCAGCTGGCTGTGATGCATCGATTCCCGGTCGCTCCACATGGTCGTGGTAATTGACGTGCCGATTGAGCCTGCCAGGGTCCGGGTAAAGTTTGACAAACTCGATGCGGCGGCCAGTCGCTCTGGTGGTAAACCAGAAAGGGTAATGGTCGTCAGCGGCATAAAAAAGCAGGCCACGGCAAAACCCTGAATAAACTGCGGCCAGGCGGATGCGCCAAAATCCATCCCCGGTTCAAAGGTATAAGCACGCCAGTAGAAGCAGATTGCATACATGATAAAGCTGAAAGTCACCAGCTTGCGCATGTCAAGCCGATGGGCAAAGCGTCCAATCACCGGGGAAAGCAGCACCGGCAATATGCCTACCGGTGCTGAAGCCAGTCCGGCCCAGGTTGCGGTGTAGCCATAAACTTCCTGTAGTAGCTGAGGCAACAGGACGATTGAGCCAAAATAAAGCATATAGGCCAGACTGATCGACAGGCAGCCGATGGTGAAGTTTCGCGATTTGAACAGCGATAAATCCACCACCGGATGATCGTCAGTCAGTTCCCAGACCAGCAGCAAGGCCAGTGCCACCACTGCCACTACCGTCAGAATGATAATCTCTCTGGAACTGAACCAGTCCAGCTCTTTGCCGCGATCCAGCATCACCTGCAGGCTGCCAATTCCCACAATTAACAACACCAGACCGACCGTATCAATAGGGCGGATAACCGTTGCCGTTTCACGATTGCGCAGCGTTTGCAGGGCCAGGATCACCACGACCGCACCGATCGGCACGTTGATAAAGAATATCCAGCCCCAGTGATAGTTATCACTGATCCAGCCACCCAGAATCGGTCCGCAAATGGGTGCCACGATAACCGTCATCGCCCACAGTGACAGCGCGATACTGCGTTTGGCGGGGGGGTAGTTACTGAGCAGCAGGCTTTGCGACAACGGGATCAGTGGACCAGCCACCACGCCCTGAATGACGCGAAAGAAAATCAACATTGTCAGGCTTTCCGACATCCCACATAGCCATGACGCCACGGCAAAGGCCGCTGTTGCCCACAGAAATAACCTGACTTCACCCACCCGCTTAGCCAGCCAGCCGGTTATCGGAATCGAGATAGCATTCGCGACACCGAACGAGGTAATGACCCAGGTTCCCTGCGAGTTGGACGCACCAAGATTGCCGGCGATAGTGGGTATGGCTACGTTGGCAATGGTGGAGTCCAGTACCTGCATAAACGTCGCCAGTGACAGCGCGATAGTCATCAGAACCAGTTGGGTTCCTTCAAGCGGTTTTTGCGCCATATCAGCCTCTTATCCGTTCAGCCCGCATTGGCGCGGATGATATCGGCTATCAGCTGGTTAACGGGCGCCAGATCAAGTGCCAGCGCATTACTTTCATAAGCCGGTGTGGTGCGAACATTGCTGGCGAGCACTGCGCCTTCAGTATTGTCGGTATCAATACTGACCAGCGTTGACAGTCCAATCCGCAGCGGATGCTGAGCCACTTCTTTCGGATCAAGTTCAATCCGCACCGGCAGGCGTTGTACCACCTTAATCCAGTTCCCCGTGGCATTCTGCGCGGGAAGCAGAGAGAAAGCGCTGCCTGTTCCCATATCCAGACCGACCACTTTGCCGTGGTAAACCACATCACTGCCATAAATATCGCTGGTCACCGTCGCAGGCTGACCAATGCGCACGCCGGCAAGCTGGGTTTCTTTGAAATTGGCATCCACCCAGAGGTGCCTGGCGGGCACCACCGCCAGCAGTGGGGTAGTGGAAGAGATTTGTGCGCCGACCTGAACGCTACGACGCGAGACAAAGCCGTCGATGGGGCTCAACACCTCAGTACGTTGCAGTGCCAGCCACGCGTCGCGTAGTTCTGCTGCGCTCTGTTTGACGGCGGGCTGATTTTCCAGCGTGGTATTAAGGATCATCGCCTGATTGGCGTTGTATTGCTGTTCGGCGACGTCGAGCTGAGCTTTAGCGGTGGCTACCGCATCGCGAGCATGTTGCAAATCCTCGCGGCCAATCAGATTCGCCGCGCCCAGTGGTTCACGTCGTTTTTAAAATCGGCTTCGGCCTGAGCCAGCGCGGTTTTTTGCAGTTCAATTGTTGCCTGATATTGTCTGCCGTTAATAGTCAACTGGTGAGTCTGACGGACGCTGGTGGCCAGTGCCGTTTGTGCTTTTTCAAAAGCCTGTTCGGCATCGGTTTTGTCGAGGGTGACCAGCACATCGCCTTTTTTAACGAAGTCAGTGTTATCGAACCACACTTTATTCACGCTACCTGAAACCTGTGCCATCACCTGGGCCTGATTACCGGCAACATAAGCATCATCCGTTTCCTGGTAATGACGCAACACCAGAAACCAGTAAACCAGCCAGGCGATGCCGATAACAATAAACAATACAGCCAGAAAAATTAGCGCACCCTTGCGTTTCTTCTTCTTATTACTGGCTGGCTACTGCGGCTGTTGCAGCTCCGCATTTGCACTCATGATGCTCTCCCCGTTTACCTTACTATCCTGACAGTCGGCCTGATACCGCGCTGTGCGGATTCGAAAATGCCAGCGGGTCAGCGCTGGCATCAATTGGAAAATTGCGGTTTAAAATAGCGGTTACCGACGGGCGGAGTGTCACTTAATATGCTATTGCCGGATTAGCTAGCGTGAAAGTGCAGCAACCACTTCTTCTTCGTCCATTTGATCAAGACGAGTCAGTAACTTACGAGTAATTCCTTCGAGCTGCGATTTCTCCGCAGAATTCAGGCAGGACCACAGCAATTGCAGGCACTGATGCTGAGATGGCAGTAACTGATGCAGGAATTCGTTGCCTTTTTCTGTGAGATGCAGATGCAAACAGCGACGGTCATTGTCGCTCTCGCGACGTTCAATCCAGCCACGTTTTTCCAGTTCGTCGGCAATACGGGTGGCGTTAGTGCGGAATGACCCCAGCGCAGAACTGAGCTCAGAAGGCTGAATGCTGTGGTTTTCCTGGGCATCCAGGGTAATCAATGCCATGAACAATGTCTCGTTAATCCCCTGGGCCTTGAGCATTTTATTGCGATTTTCCAGCAGCTTACTTTGCATGTGCATGCAAAGCCGCGTCAGTATGATCTCCTGTAAAGGGAAATCCTTATGACGGTTAGCGCGAAAATTCAGCATCTGTTCAATGGGGGCGAACGAACTTTCCATCTGGGGGAACCTCATTAGTTGCAACTGGTATCGTAACGATGATGATTAACAGGCTATGTTTTCAGGAGCCGGAACACCGTCTGTAATTGCCAGGTCACTCCATAACCCAGTCTGCTGAGCAACATCAGAAGCGCGATGTTGCAAGTGGTATCAAAGGGATAACCTTGTAAGCCTGAACGCCAGGGGGCAGGCTGAAAATGTCCGGAATGCTGGTAACCCGGCGATATAATGGTTATCGCCACAGGCGAGATCAGCCTGAATTTGTTTCAACATCCGCACCGATAACCCGGTCTTAAAGACGGGCTGAATATACTGACCAGCAGGCAGACGCGCAGAGGCACAGGCTGCCAGTCAGGTAACAAGTTTGTTGGTTTCGTCGGGAAAAGACATGAATGCGCGGTGGCGGGATCCAGTGCCTGTCTTAATAGTTTCATTAGAAAAAATAACCGACTTAAATAACTACGGCGCTAACCTTAGCAGAGAGTACAAATGGTTAACAAGGCGCTGGACCTGAAATTTATACAATTATTTATCGATAATAAGAGGAGATACTGCGTTTGAGCGTCTGTTTTGCCCCTCAGTGCACAGATAAAGTGTCGTTATGAAAACTTCAGCAACTTTAACCGGAACGGCAAACCGGGCCAGTATGAGGCCTCATCGGCAGTTTATGGCAACGCTTATTACCATTAATCAATTAACTTAAAACCTGTTGCCGCAGGGAGTGGGGCAACAGGTTCAGGAAGGGGGCCGGGTAAGGAACATTCCCGTTACTCAGCCACAGTGTAGATCATTAAAGAAAAAGCGAACTTATTTCGCTGCGGCCTGAGCCTCTTTCACCCAGCCATCAAACAGCGCCTGGTGGGCTTTGATCCAGCCATCCACATGAGCATTGATATCGGCTTCAGAAGACTGTCCCTGATGCATACGTGAGTTCTGGGCATTGATATCAGCAATTGGCAGTTTCATTTCTGCAAACAGTTTTGCGGCGGCCGGATTTTTCTCTGCCCAGGCTTTATTGGCCACAATGTGCATCACATTGACCGGGAAACCGTAATTGGCACCGTTTGGTAGTTTGGTATCAATCTCTTTCTGCGCGCCGGGCATGGAAGAGAAGGGCACCTGTAACCACACCACATCACGGCCAGGAACCAGCACATCACTCACCCAGTAAGGCGTCCACGTGTAGTAGAGAATAGGCTTGCCCTGTTTGAAGCGGGTAATGGTGTCGGCGATCAGTGCGGAATAGTTGCCCTGATTATGTTCTACCGTATTGCTCAGGCCATAGGCTTTTACCTGATGATTTATCACCGCCTCACAGCCCCAGCCGGGTGTACAGCCGGTAAGATCGGCTTTACCGTCCCCGTTGCTGTCAAACAGCTTCGCCAGTTGAGGATCTTTCAGCTGATCGATCGTGCGGATGTGGTATTTATCAGCGGTTTTTTTGTCGATCAGATAGCCCTGGGCCGCGCCGGAGACATACGTACCCTGACGGTAAAATTTGCTGTCGCCGCCGGCAGCCTTATACATATCATCATGCAGGGGTTGCCAGTTGGTGGCGATAAAGGTGCCGTCACCGGAAGCGATAGAGGTATAAGCGACGTTGTAGTCCACTTCATTGGGGGCTTCGACGGTGTAGCCAAGTTTTTCCAGCCCGCGACTGACCAGCAATGTCTGGAACGTTTCTTCCGAAATATTGCTCTGTAACGGTTTCACGGTAATGCCTTTGCCTGGCAGATCGGCGGCGGAAACTTGAGAGGCAGCCAGCGTGGTCAATGCGGCGGCTAACAGTGCTGTCTTACGCATAGTGAATCCTTATTATTGAGTTGTGTACCCGGAGGCAGGTGGAGCGCAGAACGCGTCCCACCTGAAGTCTGACGGATTATTTAACAAACGGACGGGTGAGCAGGCCCAGAGGACCGCTACTGTACCAGCGGCGAGCTCCTCTGCTGCGACTGTCACGGCCAACGGACTGGGTCAGGCGGTCGAGGATGATCGCCAGGATAACGATTCCCACCCCACCCACGGTAGCCAGTCCCATATCGAGACGGCCAATACCGCGCAGCACCATCTGGCCCAGACCGCCAACGGCGATCATTGAGGCGATCACCACCATCGACAGCGCCAGCATCAGGGTCTGATTAACCGCGGCCATAATGGTTGGCATCGCCAGCGGTAGCTGAACTTTAAACAGCATCTGCCGGGTATTGGCCCCAAAGGATTCGGCTGCTTCAATCAGGTCGGCAGGAACCTGTTTAATGCCCAGAATGGTCAGACGCACAATCGGCGGCAGGGCAAAGATAATGGTTACCACCACTCCCGGCACATTGCCGATACCAAAGAGCATCACAATCGGCACCAGATAGACAAAGGCAGGCGTGGTTTGCATGGCATCGAGCAGTGGACGAATAATTTTCGCGGCTCTTTCACTGCGGGCCAGCCAGATCCCCAGCGGTAGCCCGATGACCATACAGAACAACAGCGCAGTGAGCACCAGAGCCAGGGTAACCATTGCCTGCGACCAGGCACCAATAGCGCCAATAGCCACCAGTGAGATTAGCGTGGCCGCCCCCATTCCCAGTCCGGCCATCTGCCAGGCAATCAGGGCAAACAGCACAATGGCGACAGGGGCAGGCATCCCCAACAGCAATTGCTGAAAAGCACTGAGAATATAATCGACCGGCACGCGAATACCCTGAAACACCGGTCGGAAATGAGAGACGATCCAGTCGATTCCGGTGGTTACCCAGCTGTCCAGCGGGATCCATGTCTTGTGAAAGGGATCAAGCAGCGAAAAATGTTCTGGCTGAGGGGCAGGCGCGCTATTAAGCCAGTCACTGCCGCTGGCGGCCTGTTCGTGCCCGGCAGGTGCCGCTGTGGAACCCCAGGCGTCACCTCCTCCGCTGGGTGCGGAATCTGCGGGAGCTGAAGAGGTGGACCAGGGGTCGTTACCTGCCGTTGATGGCGCAGGCTGCCCGGTTGCCGGGGCTGGCTGAGCTGAAGCGGATGCCCATGGATCGGTTGTTTGTTCAGTCATTGCTGGCCCCCTCACGATCTAAAGCCTGTAATAATGTGCCTTTGGAAATAATCCCGATGTACTGGTTGTCTTCACCAACAACAGGAACGGCGCAGGGTGCCTGCGCCACATGTGACAGCAGGTCGTTCAGCGAAGTATCGCCGGGAACGGCAACAGGTGACGGCAGCACTGCGCCATCGATTCAGCTGCCTGAAGCAAGGGCAGCTTTCAGTGAATCCGTTGAGACCACGCCAACAAAACGCTGTTTTTCCAGGATATAGCCAAATTCGCGGTCACTGTCCTGTAACAGTTTCAATGCTGAACGGGGACCAAAACCCGGTGTTTTGCGCAACAGGGCACCCGCACTTCGACGGGCAATATCTTTCGCGCTGAAAACGTGGCTGATATCCACCCCGCGAAAAAAGGTGCGCACATAGTCGTTCGCCGGGTTGTTGAGGATCTCATCCGGCGTACCGACCTGAACCACTTCTCCGCCCTGCATAATGGCAATACGGTCGCCAATGCGCATGGCTTCATCAAGATCGTGGGAAATAAAGACGATGGTGCGCTGGTGGCGAGACTGCAATTTCACCAGTTCATCCTGCATTTCAGTACGGATTAACGGATCCAGTGCGGAGAACGCTTCATCCATCAATAAGATGTCCGGATTAATTGCCAGCGCGCGGGCCAGTCCAACGCGCTGACGCATACCACCGGATAATTCATCCGGATAAGCCTGCGCATAATTATCAAGACCAACCTGATGCAGAGCTTCGAGGGCTTTTTCCTGACGCTCCTGAAGGGGCACGCCAGCTAATTCCATGCCAAAAGCCGTATTATTTAATACCGTCATATGTGGCATTAACGCAAATGACTGGAATACCATACTGATTTTATTTCTGCGAACCTCGCGGAGTTCGCTGTCAGATATTTTGGCAATATCAACGCCATCAATAATAACCTGACCACGGGTAGGTTCTATCAGACGATTGAGAAGGCGAACCATAGTCGATTTACCGGAACCGGATAATCCCATGATCACAAATATCTCGCCTTCTTCAATGGCCAGACTGGCATTTTTCACACCAAGCGAGAGGCCTGTTTTCTCGAGTAATGCTTCTTTAGTGATTCCTTTATCGATGTGCTTAAAGGCACGTTCGGGGTGTTCTCCGAAAACTTTATAGAGATTTTTAACTTCAAGTTTTATAGCCATGTGATGGTTATATCCCTGGTTGTTGATGAGTATTTTTATATTTTGTGTATCGTCCTAGTCTGATATTGGCGGTCAGTAACTTAGCACACTGAGATTCTGAGGCAACCCTTCAGGCGCTTTATGGAAATTGAGAATGAGACCATCATCTCCGCAAATGGCAGGGAGGCTAAGGGATTGCGGGGAATTTCAGAAGACTAAAAAAAATCACTATTTCGCCGGAGAAAGAGCGATAAGCAACCAGATTATTATGTCTGATGCCAGCTGAAGGGTGAAAATAAGATGAGTTCTGGTGTCATTTATTTGTCACCCGTTCAGGGAATAGTATCTGGTTAATATTTAAATAACGGGGATGAGAAGCAGGGAAATGGGGCTGAAATATTCAGCCACCGGTAAGGAGATTAAAAATTCCAGTCTTCGTCTTCAGTATCGACGGCTTTACCCATCACATAGGATGAACCTGAGCCGGAAAAAAAGTCGTGATTTTCATCGGCACCAGGTGAGAGAGCAGCAAGAATTGTCGGATTAACGGCGGTCAGTTCAGCCGGAAACAAAGCCTCGTAACCCAGATTCATCAGCGCTTTATTGGCGTTGTAATGCAGGAAGGTGTTCACTTCCTCTGTCCAGCCCACGCTGTCATATAACCCGACCGTGTATGTCAGCTCATTTTCGTACAGAGCCAGCAGCAGTTCTACCGCAAACTGTTGCAGCTCATCCTTACGGGACTGGCTCTCTTTCTCCAGTGCTTTCTGGTACTTATAACCAATGTAATAACCGTGAACCGCTTCGTCTTTGATGATCAGACGGATCAGATCGGCAGTGTTGGTCAGCTTACCCCGGCTGGACCAGTACATTGGCAGCCAGAAACCGGAATAGAACAGGAAAGACTCAAGGAAAACACTGGCGATTTTCTTCTTCAGCGGATCGTTATGCTGGTAATGCTCCAGTACGATCTCAGCTTTACGTTGCAGCGCCTCGTTGTTTTCGCTCCAGGCATAGGCCGCATCGACATCGCTGGTGTGGCACAGAGTTGAAAATATTGAGCTGTAAGATCGCGCATGAACCGCTTCCATAAAGCTGATATTCGACATCACGGCTTCTTCA
This sequence comes from Erwinia papayae, assembly GCF_058241465.1. Lineage (NCBI taxonomy): Bacteria > Pseudomonadati > Pseudomonadota > Gammaproteobacteria > Enterobacterales > Erwiniaceae > Erwinia > Erwinia papayae. The sequence goes on along the minus strand of NZ_JBZCHT010000009.1, from coordinate 1,956,364 downwards.
TGTGGGGTCTGCGCATCGACCATTAATGCCGGGGCACCAATGGTGTTCTGGATAGTATCCAGCAGCGTCAGGCCGGTAAATACGCGGATGGTCAGCTGTTGTTCCTCGGCACTCAGGCTGTTCCAGGCCGGGATATCATTGGAAAGCGGGACTTTTTCCGGCAGCCAGAAATTAGACGTCAGTCGGTTCCAGACTTCGAGATCTTTATCATCTTCGATCTGATTCCAGTTTATGGCGTGAATACGTTTCAGTTTCATTCTCTTATCTTCCGGGGCCGGCTCACCGACCTCTCAGGTTAACCTTACAGCGAACAGGACACGCAGCCTTCAACCTCGGTCCCCAGCAGGGCCATCTGACGCAGGCGGATGTAGTAAAGCGTCTTGATGCCTTTTTTCCACGCGTAAATCTGCGCCTTATTGATGTCACGGGTAGTGGCCGTATCACGGAAAAACAGCGTCAGTGACAGCCCCTGATCAACATGACGGGTCGCTTCAGCGTAGGTATCGATGATCGCCTCAGGACCAATATCATAGGCGTCGCGATACAGTGCCTGATTGTCATTGTTCAGATAAGGAGCCGGATAATAGACGCGGCCGGTTTTTCCCTCTTTGCGGATCTCAATGCGTGACACGATAGGGTGAATGCTGGAAGTGGCATGATTGATATAGGAGATCGAACCCGTCGGCGGAATAGCCTGTAAATTCTGATTATAGATGCCGTGTTTCATCACCGAATCGCGCAGATCGCGCCATTCCTGCTGGGTGGGTAATTTCACGCCAGCCCGTTCAAACAGTGCGGCCACTTCGGCCGTGCGTGGCAGCCAGCTTTGACTGACATACTGTTCAAAATATTCACCGCTGGCATAACGCGAGCGCTCAAATCCGACAAAACGTTCACCTCGTTCCTGCGCCAGCAGGTTGGAGGTGCGCAGCGCATGATAGGTCACGGTGTAAAAATAGAGGTTGGTGAAGTCCAGCCCTGCTTCTGAACCATACTGGATACCTTCACGCGCCAGATAGCCGTGCAGATTCATCTGTCCAAGACCAATGGCGTGGGACTGCGCATTTCCCTGTTCAATGGAAGGCACCGAATGGATGTGGCTTTGATCCGAGACCGCAGTCAGGCCGCGCACGGCGACTTCAACCGTGCGGGCAAAATCCGGCGAATCCATCGTGTGTGCGATGTTCAGCGAACCCAGATTACAGGAGATATCTTTACCGATATGGCGGTAACTGAGATCGTCATTGTATTCAGTGGGGGAGTTAACCTGGAGGATTTCCGAACAGAGATTACTCATGTTAATTCTACCCGCCACCGGATTGGCGCGGTTTACCGTATCCTCAAACATAATGTAGGGATAGCCGGATTCGAACTGGATCTCAGCCAGCGTCTGAAAGAATTCCCGTGGGTTAATGAAAGTGCGACGAATGCGTGGGTCTGCCAACATTTCATCGTATTTTTCACTGATGCTGATATCGGCGAACGGTTTGCCGTAGATCCGTTCAACATCATAAGGGGAGAACAGCGCCATCGGCTGACTGGCTTTAGCCAGCTGGAAGGTGACATCCGGTATCACCACGCCAAGCGACAGGGTTTTGATGCGGATTTTTTCATCGGCGTTTTCACGTTTGGTATCAAGAAAACGCAAAATATCGGGGTGGTGAGCGTGCAGATAAACCGCGCCCGCCCCCTGACGTGCGCCAAGCTGGTTGGCGTAAGAAAAGGCGTCTTCCAGCATCTTCATTACCGGGATCACACCGGATGACTGGTTTTCAATACGCTTGATGGGCGCACCGGCCTCGCGCAGATTGGAGAGCAGAAATGCGACCCCGCCGCCGCGTTTGGAGAGCTGTAATGCTGAATTTACCGCGCGCCCGATAGATTCCATATTGTCTTCGATGCGCAGCAAAAAGCAGGAGACCAGTTCGCCACGCTGTTGCTTACCGCAATTGAGAAACGTCGGGGTTGCGGGCTGGAAACGTCCGGAGAGCATCTCTTCCATTAGCGACAGCGCGAGTGTCTGGTCGCCTCTGGCCAGCGTCAGCGCTACCATGCAGACGCGCTCGGTGAAGCCTTCCAGATAGCGTTTACCATCGAAGGTTTTCAGCGTGTAGCTGGTATAGAACTTCCAGGCACCAAGGAAGGTGCGAAAACGGAAACGCCGGGCGTAAGCCTGTTCAAACAGCGTACTGATAAAGTCGAACGGATAGGCATTCAATACGTTGGCTTCATAATAGCCTTCCGCAACCAGATACTGCATACGTTCGGCTAATGAATCGAAGGTCACGCTGTTTGGCAGTACATGCTGTAAAAAATAGTGCCGCGTGGCCTGATGATCTTTTTCAAACTGAATTTTTCCCTCTGCATCATAGAGGTTCAGCATCGCATTCAGTGAGTGGTAATCCAGCGCCGCCGGATTAGGGGTGATCACTGTACTTTCTGTCGCAGCCAAAATTCGGTTACTCCCTGAGATACGTTGGCGATGTCTTCGCTCGTGCCAAGCAGCTCGAAGCGATACAGACAGGGCACCTGACATTTGTGTGCGATGATGCTGCCAGCCAGACAGAAGCCTTCGCCAAAATTACGGTTGCCGGCGGCAATGACCCCACGGATCAACTGGCGATTAGCGGCATCGTTTAAGAATCGGATTACCTGCGCAGGAACAGCGCCTCTGGTGGAGCCGCCACCATAGCTTGGCACGACCAGAATATAGGGTTCACTGACGGTAAAAGGCTGTTGATTGTTCAGAGGGATGCGCAGGGCTGGCAGGCCGGTGCGCATGACAAAACGATGCGTATTTTCCGACTGGCTGGAGAAATAAACCAGCGTCGACACCGATTCAGCCCTGCACGGCTGACAGCTGACGCAAAGCTGAAATTTTGTCCGGGCGGAAACCGCTCCAGTGATCCTGTTCAGCCATCACCACCGGCACCTGACGATAGCCAAGAGATTTCAGGGTTTCCACAGCCGCAGGGTCCACATCAAGATTAATCAGCTGGTAATCAATACCTTGCTTATCCATTGCATTTTTTGTCGCATTGCACTGGACACAATTATTTTTAGTATAAATAATAATGCGCATGATTCGTATTTACCCTCTGATTAAGTTGACGTCGTGTCAGGCCTGTTTTTTGCTGCCGTTGCCAGATGGATACTATATATAGCGTTCTGACTGGTTTTAAGATACTAGATATAGTTCATGGTAATTGCAACCCCGCAATATGCAGGCCTTTAAGATTTCTCTGAGTAAGCGTGATCAGCCCTGATGTGAAGCTGTAATGGCAGGCAAAAAAAATCCCCGCAGGCGGGGATATTATTTGTGAATCGGGGGAAATTAATGACGTGAGGTGGTTGTGGCGATCAGTGCTCCCACAAGAATGCCCAGCGCGGCGCCGACACCATGCCACGGCCTGTCGCGTAGATAAGCATCGACCTGCTCACCGGCATCTCTTGCCGCCTGAGTGACGCGGTTATGGCCTCCCAGTTTTGCCCGTGTTTCTTTCAACAATGATTCAGCTTTTGCGCGTGCGGAATCAACATCCTCTTTGGTTTTGCTACCATAAGATTTCAGCAAATCGTCAAGGGTATCGGCCAGATTGCTTACGTCCTGACTGATATCAACAGCATCGTTTTTAGCTTTCCGTTTAAACATTTTTCTCTCCCCTGGAAATGAAACGTACTATTAACTGTAGACCACAGCAGCGATTTTTAGTGGCCCGGACCAGAAAAGGTCACCTTTCTGGATTATTCCGAAAGCGTTCAACATTCATGCTGTTGTAAAGTTGCCGGGTTGTCAGTTCAGAGGAAAAGGTATGTATTTACGCCCTGATGAGGTTGCCCGTGTACTGGAAAAAGCGGGATTTGAGATGGATGCCGTTACTGCTAAAACTTACGGATATCGTCGTGGCGACAATTACGTTTACGTCAATCGTGAAGCGCGGATGGGACGGACTGCACTGGTTATCCATCCCACACTGAAAGAGAAAAGCCACAGCTTTGCTGAGCCTGCTTCAGATATCAAAACCTGTGAACATTATGTGCAGTTCCCGATGTATCTTGCCGGCGATGATCACGGTCATTACGGCATTCCCCATGGCTTCAGTTCACGTGCCGCGTTGGAGCGCTATCTCGCCCAGATGTTCGATTAGGCACACCGCCATAACTGTCGCCGCTCTGACCAGAGCGGTGTGAATCCCCCCACCTGACTGCGTTTACCCCACACACTGTGGCGTTGCTTTACGGCTTAAGAATCGGTATAACGCTGAGCCATGTGGAAGTTCAGACGTCTGTACGGATATCACAGTGATGCAGGATACAACCCAGCAGTTTAAACGCAGTATGAAAACCCGCCATCTGGTGATGCTTTCCCTTGGCGGCGTCATCGGTACCGGGCTGTTTTTTAATACCGGCTACATTATTTCCACCACGGGAGCCGCCGGCACACTGCTGGCTTACCTGATTGGCGCGCTGGTGGTGTACCTGGTGATGCTCAGCCTCGGCGAGCTGTCTGTGGCAATGCCTGAAACCGGCGCTTTTCACGTCTATGCTGCCCGCTATCTCAGTCCGGCCACCGGTTATACCGTTGCCTGGTTGTACTGGCTGACCTGGACTGTGGCGCTCGGCTCCAGCCTTACCGCCGCTGGCTTCTGTATGCAGTACTGGTTTCCACAAACGCCGGTCTGGCTGTGGTGCCTGCTGTTCTGCGTGATGATTTTTGTCCTTAACGTCATCTCCTCCCGCTTTTTTGCCGAAGGTGAATTCTGGTTCTCGGTAATAAAAGTGATCACCATTCTGGCATTTATCGTGTTGGGTGCAGGAGCGATGTTCGGCTTTATTCCGATGAAAGATGGCAGCAGTGCGCCGTTTTTCCATAATCTGAGCGCCTCCGGCTGGCTGCCGCATGGCGTGTTGCCGATCCTGATGACCATGGTGGCGGTTAACTTTGCTTTCTCTGGCACCGAATTGATCGGCATTGCGGCGGGGGAGACAGAAAATCCGCATCAGGTCCTGCCCATCGCTATCCGCACCACGGTAGCGCGTTTGATCATCTTTTTTATTGGTACGGTGCTGGTGCTTGCCGCACTGATCCCCATGGATCAGGCCGGGATCGTGAAAAGCCCGTTTGTGCTGGTGTTTGAAAAAATCGGTATTCCCTGGGCAGCAGATATTTTTAACTTTGTGATCCTGACGGCCATCCTCTCCGCCGCCAACTCGGGTCTGTATGCCTCTGGTCGCATGCTCTGGTCACTCTCCAATCAGCAAACGCTGCCGCGCTGCTTTGCCAGACTGACCCGCCGGGGTATCCCGCTCACCGCCATATCCGTCAGTATGCTGGGCGGCCTGCTGGCACTCTTTTCCAGCGTGGTGGCACCCGATACCGTCTTTGTCGCACTTTCGGCTATCTCCGGCTTTGCGGTGGTGGCAGTGTGGCTGAGCATCTGCGCCTCACACTATTTTTTCCGTCGGGCGCATCTGAAAGAAGGCAATTCGCTTTCCAGCCTGAAATATCGTGCGCCCTGGTATCCGCTGACGCCGATTCTTGGCTTTCTGCTGTGTCTGCTGGCCTGTGTGGGGCTGGCATTCGACCCGTCGCAGCGCATTGCTCTGTACTGCGGCCTGCCTTTTGTGGCGCTGTGCTACGCTGCTTATTATTTGACGCAGCGGCTGAATAAACGCAACTGAACAGGAGAGGGTTAACATGCCAGACACGACTCTTACCGTACAACAGCAGGTGTCCGCCGGACTGGTTCTGGATGGTGCGATGGCGACCGAGCTGGAAGCTCGTGGCTGCGATCTGACCGATGCACTGTGGTCAGCTAAGGTGCTAATTGAAAACCCGGAGCTGATTTACCAGGTGCACCTTGATTATTTCAATGCGGGAGCGCAGGTGGCGATTACCGCCAGCTATCAGGCCACACCGCAGGGATTTGCCCAAAGAGGACTCAGTGAAGCTGATTCGCTCCAGCTGATCGCCCGTAGCGTGGAACTGGCCTGCCGCGCCAGAGCAGATTACCTTGCCGGGCATCCTCAGGCAGCCTTGCTGATTGCCGGTTCGGTCGGGCCTTACGGCGCATTTCTGGCTGATGGCTCAGAATACCGGGGGGATTATTCCCTGCCAGCGCCGCAGATGATGGATTTCCATCGTCCGCGTATCCGTGCTCTGGTTGACGCGGGAGTGGATATCCTTGCCTGTGAAACCCTGCCTTCATATGCTGAAATCGACGCGTTGGTCACGCTGCTGAAGGAATTTCCCTCCACGCCAGCCTGGTTTACCTTCACCCTGCGTGATAGCCAGCATCTGAGCGACGGGACGCCGTTAAGCCAGCTGGTTGCCTTGCTGGACAGCTGTCCACAGGCCGTGGCGTTGGGGGTTAACTGTATTGCACTCGATGAGGTAACGCCTGCATTGCAGACCTTATCCTCCCTGACGGCTAAGCCGCTGGTGGTATATCCCAATTCAGGTGAACAGTACGATGCCATCAGTAAAACATGGCACAGTGAGGCGTCTTCCTGCTCGCTGACTGATTTTCTTCCCTCCTGGCAACAGCTGGGCGCAAAACTCATCGGGGGGTGCTGCCGAACCACGCCAGCGGATATTGCCGCGATTGCCCGGTGCTGCCACCCGCGATAACAGACTGGAAATTTGCTTTATAACGCCCGAAGTTGTCGGGCGTTAATAATGAAAACCCGCCGTACTGCGTTTAGACTTATCTGACTTCTACTGCTCAGGAACCTTTATGAAAATGCTGTTACTGGCACTGGCTTCAGCGTGGTGGCTGAGCGGGTGTGCAACCATTGTTGGAAATAAAACCCAGGACGTGGCGATTCAGACCTGGCCACAGGGAGTGAAATTTGTCGTGCAGGATGAAACGGGCAGGGCGGTGGCAGAAGGGGTGACGCCAAAGACTGTGACGCTGGAAAAATCGGACGGCAGCTATTTTGGTAAGAAAAAATACACGCTTCAGCTGGAACGTGCCGGTTATGTGCCGCAAACCATTCCGTTAAAAGAGACGCCTAATCTCTGGTATATCCTCGGCAATATTCCCCTCGGTGGTTTTCCGGGGTGGTTGATTGTTGATCCTTTCAATGGCGGGATGTACAACATTGAACCACCTAAAGTGCAAACCGTGATGAATCCGGTGGGCGCACGCAGCTGAATAATGGGGCATTCGTCCTGTATGCCCCTCAGCGTTTATTGTGCCGCCGGTCGCACCATCGCCTGAGGTGGCTTGTACAGCGCCAGATACTGCTGTTGGAAAATACACATGCGGATAGTGTTGCGATATTCGCCGTTAATAAAAAATTCGTGGATTAACTCGCCTTCAACCTCAAATCCCAGTTTGGAATAGATATGGATGGCCTTGTGATTCTCTTTATCCACGCTCAGATAGAGCTTGTAAAGATTCAGAACTGAGAAGCCGTAATCCATCGCCAGCCGTACCGCTTTACCCGCCAGTCCTTTGCCCTGGTGGCTGGGCGCGATGATGATCATAAACTCTGCGCGGCGGTGAATGTGATTGATCTCAACCAGTTCAACCAGGCCGGCCTTTTCACCTTCATACTCCACCACGAAACGGCGTTCGGTCTGGTCGTGGATATGCTTGTCATAAAGATCGGTCAGTTCTACAAAAGCTTCATAAGGTTCTTCAAACCAGTAACGCATCACGCTGGCATTGTTATCAAGCTGATGAACGAATCGCAAATCCTCCCGCTCCAGTGGACGAAGTTTTACCCCCTGGTCGGTATGAATGGCATACATAAATTTTCCTTGTTGCTGACGCATTATTGCGGGGAAAAGTATAAATCTGGCGGGGTGAAATGGCACGGGTGGAGAGCTGAGTGAGATCAAACATTTACACCGCCAGCCGGATAAAGTGGCTGGCGGTTGAGGATTGATTAAGTCAGATCAGAAGTTGTAGCCAACCACCAGGTAGTAACCCCAGCCGGTTGATTTCACCTCAAACGGACCATTGCCAAAGTTCAGTTCCTGACCATCAGCCCACTGGCCGCCATTGTGGAACCAGCGTGCGACAAAAGAGTAATGCCAGTGATCGTAGCCCAGGGAAAGAATATGGCTGGAGGCCACAGAATTACTGGTACGGGAAGCATCAGACTTATCACGTAAATCCGAACCCCAGTCAAAGTTGGTAAAGCCTATATAGGTGAGTTTACCGCCCCACAAACTGGTCAGAGGGACGAAATATTTCACCTTGAAGCGGTAACCATCCCAACTGTTTTCGTTTGCCGCGCCGTAATTTTCCCACTGATATTTGGCATAAACATTTAGTGACAGGCCGACGTCAGAGTGAGTATCGATATCGGTTCCCAGCCCCATATACCAGGTATTCTGGCGGTTGGCACTGTTACGTCCCATATCAAAAATATAGTTATTGGCAAAGTACCACTCTTTAAACGGACCGAAACTCAGGTCGGTATCAGTCAGCTTGTCGATGGAAAAACGCGGTTCAATTTCCATAAACAGCGGTGAGCCTTTATCCCATATTCCCCGGTCATTACCGTTTCCTGCCCCGAAAAATTTAGGCACATCCACGTAGCCATAAAAATCTAACCAGTCTTTTCTGGCAAAGGCTTCGTATTCCAGATAAACATCATTATTCAGCTGAGGCCCGAAACGGGTGTGATAACTTCCGACCACGTTGGCGCTCTGATGCCACCAGTCAGAAACGTATTCAGCGTTGTCAGTTGCAGCAAGCGAAGAGGCACTGTAAGAGAGCGCAGCCAGTGCGCCAGCCATCACAATTTTATATTTCATTATATTACCAATGCTTATGACCCCCTCTTCTGCACAGGCAGAATCGTGGGCACAGATAAATTGTTATCAGGAGAGAAGTGGATTGCTGTTTTAACAACAGAAAACACCCGCGCCGGATGCCATGTTGATCTTGTATCATCCGTGGTTAAGGAAATCGAGATTGCTCACAATTGTCAAAGCTTGTTTCATTTTCATTCAATGAAAATGTGATTTTTATCACAAAAAAGAATTAGGCTGAAAAATCTGATGTCATTAGCTCGCCTGGAAGTATTGAGCGGTGACGTTAAAGCCCGGTGTGGCTGGCAGGTCATACAAACCCTGATAACGGCACGAAGTACAGCTGCAGGCAGGAATTCAGTAATAAGAATAAATGATGTTGAAACGCCACACCGCGCAGGCCCGGATAGCTGAGCTCGCTCCTTATACGCTGCCGGAAAAAAGGCTCTTTTCTGACCGACGGGCAAAAGGGAATGGCTGTGAGCCAGTGGGAAGGAGAAGTGATAAGTCAGGAAGAGAAAAGATATCAGGGGTTTAAACTCAGCACGATATAACCTGAGTCAGTCCGGGTCAGAATAAAATCCATCTGACCCGGATTAGGTGACAGAATATAAGATAATATCTTATTGCTGCTCAGAAAATATCTTATGCTTCAGTAACAGTTTCTTCTGAAGAGCTTGAATCAGTAATGGTGGAGGATAACAGATTAGTAATAAAAGTTAATTTGGTATACAAACCTGTCAGGCTCATGACTTTACGGAACAGTCCGGAAATTTCTCTGCTGTCTGTTGCGCTGGTAAGAGACTCAACAGTACTTGCCAGAGTCGTTGAAATGGTTTCCATAACCGTATTCAGACTGCTGACCACCTCACTGGTTCCGGCACCGCTAACCAGACTTACTTCAATGCAATTTAATTCTCTCATTACAATTCTCCTTAAAAGTAGATAAATATCCTGATTACAGCGCGGTCAATGTTAATCGATGTTAATGAGTTCCAACAGATAAGATTGTATAAGATTATTGTTAATTTTTTATAATGATTCATTTGATTGATATAAGTCATGGTGTTTTTATTTATTACTGGCAATAACTGGTGCTCTTCTTTATTTAAACTATCTTGTTGTTTGGGAATTATTTCTTACGGAGAGTGGAGTTGGCAGGTTTATTATTTTTGAAATAAAATCACCTGATGTTAAATACCTTTAATTGGCACCGTTTGTTGAATAATATTTACATATTGATGTGTTGCTCACGCCTGCGGATTTTCTGAACAAAATTAAAGGGTGTGCCAAACATCATCCTGTTGAGCGAGGTGATTTAATCCTCATCTGAAACACAAAACGGTACATTTTTATTTTATCGGCAGTAAGAAAAAATAGTGCCTTAAGGAGAAAATAATGTTCAGAAAGGTGTTCTTAATTACTACGTTACTGGTGCTGACAGGCTGTGTTGATCTCGGCAAGGTTGGTAGTAATCCAGGGATGGAAGAAGTCGATTTCTCAGCCAGTCTGTTACGGGTTTCTGATTGCCTGAGCGTCTCGGCCTTTCAACATCAATTAATGCTGAGAGAGGATGATCCTCTGCCTGGCGGTATCAGACGCTTTAATCTTTATAATCAACAGTCAACGGTGGTGGCATGGATAGATATGATCGCGTCTGGCGATCAAACCAGCGTCACTTATTACTTTGGTAAGAACGACCAGCCGTCTCAGGCGGCCTTATCAGCAATGATGAATCGTTGCCAGCAGTACTTCAGTTCGTGAACGATTAACGGCAGAATGACGCGGATTTACCCCTTCCTCCTGCGAATCGCTGAAGCTGGATGTGCTTCAACAGTTGCAGGAGGACGCCCGGAGGTAGGGTTTTTGTTTTGCGGGCTCAGGCGCCTGGCATCCAGGCTCCGCTGGCGATAAACCAGATTAATAAGGTGATCCCCGCAATACCGACGGCTGCCGGAAACAAATAACCAATTTTCAAATTTATCTCCTCTAATCAAATCACTAAAAGTTGCTACCAGGGGTAGCGACCATCGGTCATCAAATAGAAAACGACAACCAAAGCCAGAATAACCAGCATTATCGGAATGAACAGATGTTTCAATTTATCCCCCGCCTGTGAAAAGGTCCTTTACTGTCTGCTGAACAGTAAACGATACATCTTACCTTGTGGCTTACAATTTAATTAGTGGAAGTTTATCCAGTATTGCCTAAACTGGCGGTGAAAAAGTCACCTTACTAAGGGCTCCGGACTATGTTTCGATTTGCAGTAGCCTGCTGTCTGCTCTCTTTTACTTCTTATGCCACAGCCATCGTAGAGTGTGGACCTTTTACCATTGATACGCCGCAGCCTGGCGTATTTCTGGTTAATCATGCAAAAGCCACCAGGGTGAAAACAACCTGGACCGGCAAAACGGGCGACACTGACAATGTCAGATATCACTGGATTGTTAAAAATACCCGGGCGCCGGGCAAGCTGGCGATGGAGAACCGTTATCAGCAGGGTGTCGCTACGCTGCATGTTGAAGTGGTGCCGACACCCAGCCAGCCAGTTCGTATTTCTGGCGACTACGATTGCAAAACGATGAATTAATGGCAGTAAAATGGCCCCCCTGGAATTAAGGTGGCCATCTTTTCCTTACTGAATGAATACGCGCCAGAGCCACGAGAGTGGCATAACCAGCACTAACCCCGGCAATAAATTACCTACCGGCAGAGATTTGATGCCACTGATACGAAATCCTGCTGCCAGCATAATAAATCCACCGGCTGCGGTGAAATCAGCCAGCATGGCCGGCGTGGTATGCGGCAGAATAAACACGGCCGCTGAAGCGATTAAAAACTGAATTATCCACTGAGGAATAAAGATTAATGCCACCGAGTATCCCAGTACGGTGGCAAAAATGGCGGCGGTAAAAAGATCCATGATCGCTTTGACATACAGGATTTCAGAATCGTGGCTCATCCCTTCGGTCATGGCACCAATAATGCCTGTACCGCTGGCGCAGAACAGGACCAGAATGGCGACGAATTTTTCGCTAAAGACGCTTTGCTCCATACCCGTATCCGGTGCCAGCTTAGCAGCGATTCCCCTGGCGAGATTGCCCATTCTGGCAATATATTGTTCGAGATAGATCAGTTCGCCGATGGCAGCTCCCAGAATCATCGACAGGATAACCACCGGCATACTGTCGATTTTAACTAACAGCACGATGCCAAGCGCCATAGAGGCAAGGCCAAAAGTCAAAGGCAGTGCTTCACGCAGTCTTTCCGGCATTTTTGTACCAAGAAAGCCACCTGCCAGCCCGCCTGCAATGATGGTAATACTGTTGACTATGGGTCCCGTAAACATCTCATTCTCCTGATGTAATAACCTGATGAATCCGCTTCGCTTTACGCCGTCGATACTGATGTCGCCGCTTAAGCGCCAGTACCATTGACGTTGTATACAATTAATACGCTACTGCACTGTACTTTTTTTTACTGCTGCCGATAAACAGATTGTGTGACTCGATGTGCCACGTCTGCCCGACAGAAAAAGCTCTGTCCCTGCCTGCGTGCACCATTGCGGCTGGCGCATAACCAGAAAAATAACCCAGAGGTAGAGATGGATAATTTTCAAAAAGAGATTGATGAGAGAGCGAATCTCGCCTTATCCAACAAGTTTGAACTTCTGCTGTTTCGTTTAGGCTCGGACAGTAACGAATCGAAACCCGAACTGTTTGGCATCAACGTATTCAAACTGCGTGAAATAGTGCCCATGCCAAACATTACCAAAGCTGCCGGGATGAAGTCGCCGCTGCTTGGTATGGCTAATATCCGGGGACAGTTTATCCCGGTTATTGATCTGCCTGCTGTTGCAGGCTGTACGCCGGAAACCGGTCTGAACCTGCTACTGGTGACAGAGTACGCCCGCAGTACCCAGGCGTTTGCTGTCGAATCGGTTGACGACATTGTGCGCCTTGACTGGAGTCAGATTCATACCGCCGAGTCGGGAGTCAGCAGCCGCAACATTACCAGTATTGCCTGCCTTGACAGCAAAACTAACAGTATGGCGCTGGTGCTTGACGTTGAGCAGATCCTCAACGACGTCATCCCTTCCGTCCGTGAGGTAAAAGAGGGCGATATCAAACTCGATTCCTTCAATATCAAACCCGGCGCAGTTGCCATCGTGGCGGAAGACTCGAAAGTGGCCCGTCAGATGCTGGAGCAGGGATTGAAGGCGATGGGTATTCCTGCACTGATGCACGTCACCGGTCTGGAAGCCTGGGAAAAGATCAAACAAATGGATCAACAGGCGATTGCCGATGGCCAGTCGATTCATGACAAGATAGCAATGGTGCTGACCGATCTGGAAATGCCGGAGATGGATGGTTTTACCCTGACGCGCAATATTAAAACCGATCAGCGCCTGCGTGATATTCCGGTCGTTATCCATTCATCCCTGTCCGGAAGCGCCAATGAGGACCACGTTCGTAAGGTGGGAGCCAACGGTTATGTGGCCAAGTTCGAAATCAATGAACTTTCCTCGGTGATCCACAAGGTGCTGGAGAATGTGCCACGCTGACTGAAACAGTGCGGTTGGTTCAGATTCAACTGCACGGCTTCAGCCGCAATCTGGTAGCAACAATAAGCGGAGTCATCAGCAAACATTCTCCGCTTATTTTGTCAGGCTGGTCTTTTGCCCGTAGTGCGCAATGAAGGCTCAGCATTCAGGCGTTTTCTTTACGGATTACCCTTCCCGCACCGAATACGCGGCAGCTTATTATCGTTCTGTTTTACATTACTGAATAATTAACCAGAGAGCGCAGGACTATCTTAATGGCAGCGCCTGCCGGGCCTGGCATTGAAAACGCTATCCTCCGATGCTCAGCCCAACCAGCCCGTTGACGACAGCGGTCAGCATAAAGCTCAGACCGAGTGAAAGAAAAACACCATTTCTTCGCTTTGCCGCCAGAACCAGCAATACCAGCGAGACAATGAAAAACGGAATAGCAGTAATAATATAAATTGACATGTACACTCCTTGTTTTGCTCATGTGCGCGGCAGTATATCGGCTAAACAGGAAGTTGAGCCGATCTTATCCTGTCATCAGCGTTCGCTGCATGGTGCTACCGGGCGTATCAGGTTGTCTGCACAGATAACGGCTGCTACTCTGTCAACCTTTGTGATTATCTTAATACCGCCGGACGGTATTTTTTAATGGATGTTGAATGATCTGGCTGATGTTGCTGACCCTGGTTGTGGTGTTCATTGTGGGTTTTCGTGTCCTCAACTCGCAGGTGCGTCGCGCTTCCAGAGCATTAACCAGACGTCTGAATATTGATCCGGTCTGGGTCGAATCGCTGATAGCGTTGATGGGGCATCCGGCTGGCGACGAGTTTGTTGCTTACCTTGCCCGAGATAACGAGGCCCATTTAAGTAACGCGGCAACAGTATTAATGATTTATCAGCTGTTTCTGGTTGATGAGTCCGAAGAGAGCCTGACGTTCTGGCGCGGGATATTACGCAAAGCCCGTTTGCCGACCGAAATATCCAGTGAACATCTGCGGCTGGCGCTGGTCTTTTTACGGGAACTGGAGCCGGATGCTCAGGAGATGCACGCTTTTCGTCTGCGCTACAACAGCCGTTTTGCCAACGTTGCGGATACAGGGGCTGGTGAAGCCAGCAACGTTTATTCCATTCATTCCCACACCCGTCTCCACTGACCCGCCGGCTACTCTGTTAGCTGGCCTGAAATCCTTAATTTGCACACAATGTAATGATTTCGATAAACTCTGGTAAAGTACGGTAATACCGGAAGTTTTAGGATATTTAGAGATATTTTAATCTCGCCGGGTAGTCGATAGTGTCTCTCAACGGCGTAACAGAAGCCGTTAGCAAAACGAGGATATAACCATGAAAAAAACGACCCTGGCACTTTTGATGACTGTTTTTACAGCAAGCACGTTGTTCTCTGGTGTTACTCAGGCTGATGGCCCTCCGGGACAGCCGTGGCAGCAACAGGGGGGTCACGACAGACATGGTGATAACGGTCCTGGCCGTGGCCCGGATCGGGGACATGACGACCGGGGTGATTATCACCGCCATGACAGCCGTGGCCCGGATCGTCGTCACTTTGAAGAACGCGATCGTTTTGCCTGGCAGGGCCATGATTTCCGTCGTGGTCGTCCTCTGCCACCGGAATTCAGAGGAGATGGCTACCGCATCAATGACTGGCGCGAACGTGGTCTGCGTCAACCGCCTCGCGGTGAGCACTGGGCCTACATTGATGGCAACTATGTACTTATCGCGGCAGCTACCGGCGTGATAACTGCCATCCTGTTAAACAGCGTCTACAACTAATTCCCACTGTCGGCCTCTGCGGGGGCCGGCTCTTTGTCATCCCCGTCAGACCTCATCTTTCCTTACCTTTTCCGCCGTTCTCATTATTCATCCAGTTGACCACCCGTTTCGAACCGGCTTTGCTGCCTGAATGCCCGACAGACAACCATACTGTTGAATATTTGTGCAGGTACAGGTTCCGGCGTGCGTTTCCGAACAGATAGCCAATTCTGTGGTGGATAAGCGCTGTCGGTTACCGGGGGAATGATACAGGCGGTAAAACGCTGGCCCGCAATGAGCCAGCGTTTAATGCGGGATTACTGGTGGGCAATAACTGAGGTGATGACGCCGGTTGCGACAGCAATCAGCACATAGTTACCGTCAACGTTCTGCCAGCGATGCCCCGGAGGCGGCGCTTTCAGCCCGTGTTTTTGCCAGTCGTTTACCCGGTAACCGTCGCCGCGATATCTGGCTTCCAGAGCATGGCCTTTGCGGAATTGTGGCTGGGGTTGACGATGCTGGGCCTGACGGCGATCGCCTTCATGTTGCGGTTGACCGTTGTGTTGCGGCTGGTCATTGTGCCGATCGTTTTGCTGTTGCCCCTGTGGTGGGCGTTTAATCTGTTGCTGCTGGTCCTGACCGGGCTGTGGGCCTTCAGCAAAAGTGCTGAAGCTGGTTGATGCTAACAGCAGCGCACTGAGCGCAATAATGCCAGATTTTTTCATCTGATTTTTCCTGAAATGAACTCATTGTATTGATTGACGTTGTCAATTCTGGAGGCTGTAAACAGAAGGACAAGTCGACTAAGGCTGATAATGCTGTTTTTAACGAAAAATTTACACTTTCATTGCAAAAGCAGACCGCCGCCTCCACGGTTACTGCCAGATGTGAGGGCGGCGACAGGGGGGCTGCCATCAGCGCACGGAAAAAGCCTGCTCCAGCATGATGCGTTGCTGCTCTCTGCTGTAAGTGACCAGCGAGTTTTTACTGTTTGAGCGCGCCAGGATCCAGTCAACTTCCGCTGCGTCAAGTGTCGGTGCATCCAGCCAGAACGGTGTGACCGCCGTATCCTTCAGCCATTCTGCTAGCATTCTGGCCGGGGGAAGGGTAAAGCCGGGAAACAGTGCCGCAGCCAGATCGGCCATCAGCGCCTGTTGCTGCTGATTCTCTGTTTGATTGAGCAATTGCAGAAACGGCAGCAGCAGGCGGCCACAGACTTCACCGTGATGATAATCTTTAATGGCGCCCAGCTCGCCCGCGATACCATGAATAACGCCCAGCCCTGCCATACTCAGGCTTTGCCCTCCCAGCCAGGATGCCAGCAGCATCTGTTCTCGGGCTTCATCACCCTGCGCATCCTGCCTGTCCAGATACGGCCAGCCACGAAAAAAGGCGCGCATGCCGTTTAATGCCGTCTGGCGGCTCAGCAAATTGCCTTTGCAGGATAGCCAGGCTTCAAAAAGATGGGTAAAGGCGTCAACAGCACAACAGACCAGCACCTGCAAAGGCGCTCCGCGAAGCAAATCAGCATCAAGAATGGCAATCTGTGGCACAAAATTGGGGTGGCGCAGCGAGGCTTTGACTTTATGCCCGGTTTTGTCAGTCACCACGGCGTTTTGCGTCACTTCGCTGCCGGTCCCGGCAGTGGTAGGGATGGCAATCAGTGGCAATGTTTCACCACTCACCGGCGTATCCCCTACTTTTTCCAGATAGCGCAGGGTGCCAGGCGGATGCTGACTCATAGCGGCAAAAGCTTTGGCCGCATCGAGCACGCTGCCACCGCCAACAGCGACCACCCGACTGACCTTGCCTCGCCAGCGTGTCACCCAGGCATCAATTTCTGCAGGGGAGGCTTCGTGGCTGACGATTTCATGACCAACGAATTGCGCTTCAAGTCCGGACTTTTCCGCCTGCCATGCCGGGCCTTGCAGGAAGGAACGACCGCAGAACAGCAGCGTGGGCATGGGGGTATCAGCCAGCAGCGGCTGCAACTGCTTCAGGCTTCCCTGGCCAAAAAAGGTTTGTCGGTTAGCAATCATCTGGCTGGCAATCATATTTAATCCTTATTACAACGTGCGCGACGGACAACTGAAAGTGATCATCATATCTTGGGGTGCATTGATTATACTGAAGCGGGTATCAGAAAGGCGCTGCACCAGCCAGCCCTCTCTGGTCACTGCGGAAGGAATATATTTCTGACGGTCAAAGGATTGCAGCGGACCGCTTTCCAGATGCAAATCGTCGGTTTCCACACTGAATGAGCTGAACAGGTCGACGATTTTTCCGCTTACGGTGCCTTTATTCTGGCCGGAGAGCGTCTGAACCTTGCCCTCGCAGACCATACTCTTTTTCCCGGACGAACAGCCTGCCAGGATCAGCAGGGTGACAAGAGAGAGCACCACAGAGAGTACGGATTTTTTGCCATGCTGCCAGCGCATATAACGTCCTTATCATGATGGAAGTTCAGGGGAGCTGTTCCGTCCGACCCCGGCTTATCAGCAGGAAACAGTGCGGCCTCCGAGATCTGCTGATGTTAACAATGACCGATGGAACAGGGTCTAAGTATAGCCGGATCTTAACAAGTGCCGATTCCTCTCTTAGCTAACCCGCCTGGTCTGCCCGGGTAATCAGATGTCGGGCAAGATGACCGGTTCTCTTTACGGCTGCGGATGTAAACTCACTGTTTTACCGCCGTGCGACCTGGGAAACGGCTGTTAACCGCACATAAATCAGGGCGATATAAGTAATGTAGTGAGAATATGATCAATTCGTGTCTTTCTGGTGAATCAATTCAGCAAATTCCGTAACAACAGTTCGCACAGGAATAATTGGGTGCTACAATCGCCGCCGTTTTTGCTACTTTCCGCTGTTCGATTTATCAAATGCAGTCGATTTTTCGCTGAAAATCACCTTATGCACATTTTTATTATGGTTAAGCGGCAAATCTGGCAACAGTTTATATACTTTGTTCTGCATTGATGCATTCGCGCTTCCCGGCGCGGCGTCCAGGCTGGACAGGTGTTCTTCCGGACGTCAGGTTGAGAAGCTTTCTGGCGGTTAAACTTTATCAATCGAACCGATCCCGTGGACAACAAAACCTCTTTCTTACTGTTAACACCGCTGTTTCTCTTGCAGCCCTCAACGGCCTTTGCCCGTTCAGCCACTGTTGATACTTCTACGCCGCAGGAGGGCTCGCTGATGGTCATCAGAGAGCGTAACGGCTTGTCGGAGCTGGACACGCCTGCCGCTGTCAGCGTGGTCAATGGACAGGCTCTGCGCAGCAGCACACCACAGATTAATTTGTCTGAGTCACTGGCCAGTGTGCCAGGCTTGCAGATTCAGAATCGCCAGAATTATGCGCAGGATCTGCAACTGTCGGTGCGCGGTTTTGGCAGTCGCGCCATGTATGGTGTTCGCGGCGTTCGTGTTTATGTTGATGGTATTCCGGCCACCATGCCAGATGGTCAGGGACAAACCTCAAACATTGATATCAACTCCATAGATCGGGTTGAAGTACTGCGCGGACCTTATTCGGCGCTGTACGGCAACGCTTCCGGTGGTGTAGTTAACATTGAAAGCGAAACCGGCAGCCAGCCTGCCACCCTGACCGCAGGCACCTATTACGGCAGCTATGGCAGCTGGCGTAACAGTGTAAAAGCCAGCGGTGCGACCGGCGACGGCAGCCATGCGGGTGATGTCAGCTACAACATTTCCGCTTCGCGCTTCACAACCCGTGGCTTTCGCGACCAGAGCGGTACGCAGAAAAACCTGGGC
The DNA here is from genome assembly GCF_058241465.1 of Erwinia papayae. Classification (NCBI taxonomy): domain Bacteria; kingdom Pseudomonadati; phylum Pseudomonadota; class Gammaproteobacteria; order Enterobacterales; family Erwiniaceae; genus Erwinia; species Erwinia papayae. The sequence continues at coordinate 1,937,498 of NZ_JBZCHT010000009.1, read as the reverse complement.
AACGGTAATTTCAGGGTGCGTATTGATGACGTCAGCACCCTGACGCTGATGTTTAACTCTGTTTCCGTCGATGCTAACGATCCGGGTGGACTGACCCGCGCCGAATGGCAGGCAAATCCACGTCAGTCGCCGCGAGGTTCGCTGTATAACACCCGCAAAAGTCTCGACCAGACGCAGGTTGGTCTGCGCTATCAGCGTGACCTCAGCGAGCAGGATCAGCTGACCCTGACCAGCTGGCATGGCGAGCGTCATACCACGCAGTACCAGTCCATCCCGCTCAGCACCCAGCGCAATCCGGCTTATCCGGGTGGGGTGATTGTGCTGGAGCGTAAATATTCCGGCGTGGATACGCGCTGGAAACATGATGACCAGCTTGGCTCCGTGCCATTCAGCCTGACCGCTGGCGTGGATTATGAAACCATGACCGAACGCCGCCAGGGTTTTCAGAACTTTGTGACGGTTAACGGCAGTACCGTGCTGGGTGAGAAGGGCGATTTACGGCGCAACGAAAAGAATCTGATGTGGAACCTCGACCCTTATCTGCAAACCAGCTGGAAGCTGACGCCAAAATGGACGCTTGACGCCGGGATGCGGTACAGCACCGTCAGTTTTAATTCGACAGATTATTATGTCACCACGGGCAACGGCGATGACAGCGGTAGCCGCCGCTACCATCAGCTGCTGCCGATGGGATCGCTGAACTACGCGCTGACCGATGCGTCAAATCTCTATTTTTCCGCCGGACACGGTTTTGAAACCCCCACCATTAATGAACTCTCATACCGCTCCATCAGCGGCACCGCAACCGGCCTCAATCTGGGGCTGAAACCGGCGACCAGCGACACTGTTGAACTGGGCAGCAAGACCCGTGTCGGCTACGGGCTGTTTACTGCGGCGCTGTTCCAGACCAGTACGGATAACGAGCTGGTGGTGGCGGAGAGCAGTAATGGCCGTTCAGTGTACAAAAATGCCGGAAAAACCCGCCGCCGTGGGCTGGAACTGTCGTTGGATCAACAGGTTGCTGAAAACTGGCAGATGAAAATGGCCTGGACGCTGCTGGATGCAACCTACCGCAATCAAACCTGTAACGATGATGGCAGCTGTACGCCAGCGGGAAACCGGCTGCCCGGCGTGGCACGCAATATGGGCTATGCCTCGTTGGGCTGGGCTTTGCCCGTTGGCTGGCATGCCGGGGCAGAAATGCGTTACATGAGCAGCATTGCCGCTGATGACGCCAACGACGCGAAAGCACCGTCTTATACCGTCACCAGTCTGAATGGCGGCTATCTTTTTAACTGGAACAAGTGGTCGCTCGATACCTTCGCACGCGTGGACAACCTGTTCGATAAAGAATACGTCGGTTCAGTGATCGTCAACGAAGGGAATGGTCGTTATTACGAGCCGGCACCGGGACGCAATTACGGTGTCGGGGCGACGCTGACTTACACTTTCTGAGTCAGCTGAGCGAAGAACGCCCTGATCGGCGGAGTCGGTCAGGCACAAAATACCGGGATGGATAATCAGTATGAAACCGGTTTTTATTACGATTCAACCTCAGCGCTGAATCGCAGACGTTAATTTTGGGGAAGGTTCAAACTATGCAAAGTAAAGCACCGGTATCACGAATTCTCGTGATCCTGACGGCTGTGTTTGCCGCACTCAGTGGGCTATATCTGCTCGCTGGCGGTGTCTGGCTGGCAAAGCTGGGCGGCTCGTTTTATTACATCATCGCAGGTGTGGCTGAACTGATTGTTGCCTGGCTGCTGTTTCGTCGTCGCTCCTCTGCGCTGCTGCTTTATGCGCTGTTTCTGCTGGCGACGCTGGTCTGGTCACTGTGGGAAGTGGGGCCTGATTTCTGGGCGCTGACGCCACGACTGGACGTTACATTCTTCCTCGGCCTGTGGCTGGTGCTGCCATTTGTCTACCGTGGCCTGTCTCAGGGAGCCTTCGCCCGTGGCGCGCTGAGCCTGGTGCTGGTGGTGACGGTGATTGCGCTGGCTTACTCGGTGTTCAACGATCCGCAGGAAATCAATGGTTCACTCAGCGCGCCGCAGGCAGCTGAGATCGGCAAATCTGCTGATGGCGTGGCGGCCGGGGACTGGCCTGCCTATGGTCGTACTCAGGGGGGGACGCGCTATTCGCCGCTGAGCCAGATTAACGACAAAAACGTCGGTCAGTTGCAGGAAGCCTGGACTTTCCGTACTGGCGACATGAAGCGCCCCAGCGATCCGGGTGAGATGACGGATGAGGTGACGCCGATTAAAATTGGTGATTCTCTTTATCTTTGTACGCCACACCAGATCCTGTTTGCGCTCGATGCTGCTACCGGCAAAGAGAAGTGGAAATTTGATCCTCAGCTGAAAACCGATCCTTCCTTCCAGCATGTTACCTGTCGTGGCGTCTCTTATCATGCCAGCCCTGACGCGGTAGCAACCTCTGCTGGTGGCAAGCCCGCACTCTGTTCACGCCGCGTATTCCTGCCGGTTAACGACGGCAACCTCTACGCGCTGGATGCAGAAACCGGCGCACTCTGCCCGGAGTTTGGTGACAACGGCAAACTGAACCTGCAACAGAACATGCCGAATACGCGTGCCGGTGCTTATGAGCCAACCTCGCCACCGATCGTCACCGATAAGACCATCGTTATCGCGGGTGCGGTCACCGATAACTACTCAACCAAAGAACCCTCCGGGGTGATTCGCGGTTTCGATGTTAACAGCGGTAAGCTGCTGTGGGCATTTGATACCGGGGCTAAAGATCCGAACATCCTGCCGCAGGGTGAGCAGCAGTATACCGCCAACTCCCCGAATTCATGGGCACCGGCGGCTTATGATGCCCGGCTGGATCTGGTATACCTGCCGATTGGGGTAGCGACACCGGATATCTGGGGTGGCAACCGCACGCCAGAAATGGAGCGTTTTGCCAGTGGCCTGCTGGCGCTGAATGCCACCACCGGTAAACTGGCGTGGTTCTACCAGACGGTTCACCACGATCTGTGGGATATGGATGTACCGGCGCAGCCGACGCTGGCTGATATCACGGACCAGAATGGCAATATCGTACCGGTGGTCTATGTCCCGGCGAAAACCGGCAACATTTTTGTGCTGGACAGACGCACGGGTAAAACAGTCGTGCCTGCTCCGGAAACGCCAGTGCCTCAGGGCGCGGCAAAGGGCGATCGTCTCTCTGCAACCCAGCCTTACTCGGAACTGACCTACCGTCCGAAGAAAAACCTCAGCGGCGCGGACATGTGGGGTGCCACGGTTTACGATCAGCTGGTCTGCCGGGTGATGTTCCACCGTCTGCGCTATGAGGGCCCGTTCACACCACCTTCAGAGCAGGGCACCCTGGTGTTCCCGGGAAATCTGGGCATGTTCGAGTGGGGCGGCATCTCTGTGGATACAGATCGTCAGATCGCGGTGACCAATCCTATGGCGCTGCCGTTCGTTTCACGTCTGATCCCACGCGGTCCGAACAATCCGATGTGGCCGGATAAAAATGATAAAGGCGGCAGCGGCACGGAAACGGGTGTTCAGCCACAATATGGTGTGCCTTACGGCGTGACGCTCAACCCGTTCCTCTCTCCGCTGGGTTTACCCTGTAAGCAGCCATCATGGGGCTACATTTCCGCAGTTGATCTGAAAACCAACGATATTGTGTGGAAAAAACGCATCGGTACGGTACGTGACAGCTCACCGCTGCCACTGCCGTTTAAAATGGGGATGCCGATGCTGGGCGGACCGATCTCTACCGCGGGTAATGTGATGTTTATCGCAGCCACGGCAGATAACTACCTGCGTGCGTTCAACGTCACCGACGGCAAAGCCCTGTGGGAAGCCCGCCTGCCTGCGGGCGGTCAGTCAACGCCAATGACCTATGAAGTGAACGGCAAACAGTATGTGCTGATTGCTGCCGGTGGTCATGGCTCATTCGGCACCAAACTGGGCGATTACATTATTGCTTATGCCCTGCCTGACAATGCCGGGAAATAATCAACACCCACGGCACTGAGATGTGCCGATAAAGACAAAAGGGCAACCCTGATTCGGTTGCCCTTTTTTTGTGGAAAAAAACCGCTCAGATTTAATTTGCCGTAACTGAAACCGGCAGCGGTGTCAGCCGGTGTCGCGAGGCTAAACAGGGTAATGGGCGCTGTCGAACGATCCGATTATCGCTGAGTGGGAAACTCCCTCATTCGGTAACTGTTAAAAAGTGAGTTTTTATTTACATTGTGACAAACATTTTTTTGACCGGTTTTCGTTATGTTGCCAGGCCTGAGTGAGGGCGGCTTTTTGCACCACGGAGCCGGGTTTTGCAGGGCAGTAACACTATTTGACAGCCACATGGAGATAAACAAAAAATAGTTTTTTTAAATCCTTGTTGATCAACAAATTAAATCTGCGTGGCCATTTTATGTTGCCATCTGAACGCTTTATGAACGGCACCGCTTAAATTCCGCTGATTTACTTTTATCTGCCTTCTCTTAATTTTCAATTAAGAAATATGCTCTATCGTTCATGAAATGTTGAATCAGCGCAGTTGACAACATGCCACAATGATTCGCGCCTGGCTGAAGCCAGAGATAACAAAAAAGCGGGGCGATAATAACATGAGGTTGTCGTCACGTTGTTAAAGTGATGCTGGTGCTATTTCAAGGGGTTATCTAAATAACCAGATGTGCAAATCGCACATTCTGTTAAAGTTAACTCAGGTGACTGTTTAAGGAAGTTTGATAATGTCCGAATTTCTCCCCTTTTCCCGCCCGGCAATGGGCGAAGCCGAACTGGCTGCGGTCAGTGAAGTACTTCGTTCCGGCTGGATTACCACTGGCCCGAAAAACCAACAGTTGGAAAAAGCATTTTGTGAACTCACTGGCAACCAACATGCGATAGCGGTCAGTTCGGCTACGGCCGGGATGCATGTTACTTTGATGGCGCTGGGCATTGGTGCCGGAGATGAAGTCATCTCTCCCTCACTGACCTGGGTTTCCACGCTGAATATGATTGCATTGCTGGGCGCTGAGCCGGTAATGATCGATGTTGACCCTGATACCTTGATGGTCACTCCGGCGCTAATTGAAGCGGCGATTACTCCCCGGACCAAAGCGATTATTCCCGTGCATTATGCCGGAGCCCCGGCGGATATCGACGCTATTCATGAGCTGGGCAGGCGCTATGGCATCCCGGTCATTGATGACGCGGCCCATGCGGCGGGTACGTATTATCAGGGGCATCATGTCGGCGCGACGGGTACGGCCATCTTCTCCTTCCATGCCATTAAAAATATGACCTGTGCTGAAGGTGGCCTGGTGGTGACCGATGATGAAACACTGGCAAATCGTATTCGTAGCCTGAAGTTTCATGGACTGGGCGTTGACGCCTTTGACCGCCAGACGCACGGACGTGCGCCGCAGGCTGAAGTTATTACCCCGGGTTACAAATACAATCTGGCGGATATCAACGCGGCTATTGCCCTGGTGCAGCTGGATAAATTGTCAGAAATGAATGGCCGCCGCGAAGCGATTGCTCAGCGTTACCTGCGCGAGCTGGCGGACACACCTTTTCTGCCGCTGGCTCAGCCATGCTGGCCGCATCAACATGCCTGGCATCTGTTTATCATCCGCGTTGACCCGCAACGCTGCGGGCTGAGCCGTGATGAACTGATGCAGGAGCTGAAAGCGCGCAATATCGGCACCGGACTGCACTTCCGCGCGGCCCACACCCAGAAATATTATCGCGAGCGTTTTCCTGCGCTGTCGCTACCGGCTACCGAGTGGAACTCGGCGCGTATTTGTTCCATCCCACTATTTCCTACAATGACCGATGAAGATGTCAGTCGCGTAATTGCTGCGCTGCATGATATCGCCGAGAAATTTCATGACTGCTGAACAGCCGATTAACAAAGTCTCCGTGGTAATCCCCGTTTACAACGAACAGGAAAGCCTGCCCGAATTGCTCCGTCGTACTGATGCTGCCTGCGCGCAGCTGCCGATGGATTACGAAATTCTGCTGGTTGATGACGGCAGCAGTGACAACTCTGCGGCGATGTTGACCACCGCCGCAGAAGAAGAGGGCAGCCATATCGTTGCCGTACTGCTCAACCGTAACTATGGTCAGCATTCGGCCATTATGGCGGGCTTCAGCCATGTCAGTGGGGATTTGATCATCACGCTGGACGCCGATTTACAAAATCCTCCGGAAGAGATCCCGCGTCTGGTTGCTACCGCGCAGGAAGGCTATGACGTGGTGGGCACCGTGCGTCAGAACCGGCAGGACAGCTGGTTCCGCAAGAAGGCTTCACGGCTGATCAACCACCTGATCCAGCGCACCACCGGCAAAGCAATGGGTGACTATGGCTGCATGTTACGTGCCTACCGTCGCCACATTATTGATGCCATGTTGCACTGCCACGAACGCAGCACCTTTATTCCCATTCTGGCTAATACCTTTGCCCGCCGGGCGATTGAGATCCCGGTACTGCATGCGGAGCGCGAGTTTGGCGACTCAAAATACAGCCTGATGCGGCTGATAAATCTGATGTATGACCTGGTAACCTGTCTGACCACCACGCCGTTGCGGATGCTCAGCGTGGTGGGCAGCATGATCGCGCTGACCGGGTTTGCGTTTTCTTTGTTGTTGATCGGTTTACGCCTCTTCCTGGGTCCGCAGTGGGCTGCTGATGGCGTATTCATGCTGTTTGCCGTGCTGTTTATCTTTATCGGCGCGCAATTTGTCGGTATGGGACTACTGGGCGAGTACATCGGCCGTATTTACAACGATGTTCGCGCCCGTCCCCGTTACTTTATTCAGCGTGTGATCAATTCTTCCCATCCCGTCTCCACTGAGGACGATAAATAATGAAAGCAGTTGTCTTTGCCTATCACGATATGGGCTGCATTGGTATCAATGCACTGGTTAAGGCTGGCTATCAGATTGAGGCTATCTTCACCCACGCAGATTCTGCTGCGGAAAATCCTTTTTTTGCCTCTGTTGCTCGCACCGCTGCTGAGCTGGGCATCCCGGTTTTTGCGCCGGAAGACGTCAATCATCCATTGTGGATCGATCGCATCAAGGCGATGGCCCCTGAAGCGATCTTCTCCTTTTATTATCGTAACCTGTTGTGTGAAGAGATCCTCAGCTGCGCCTCTTCCGGGGCCTATAACCTGCATGGTTCACTGCTGCCAAAATACCGTGGTCGTGCTCCACTGAACTGGGTGTTGGTCAATGGTGAAAGCGAAACCGGTGTCACCCTTCATCGGATGACCGCGCGCGCTGACGCTGGCGACATCATGGCGCAGGAGCGCGTGTCGATCACCGCCGAAGATAACGCCCTGACGCTGCACCGCAAACTGAACGCCACCGCCGAACAACTGCTGGCTGACAGCCTGCCTGCCCTGAAGGCAGGCCAGCTGAGCGGTAAAGCGCAGGACCACAGTCAGGCGACGGTAGTTGGTCGTCGCAAACCGGAAGATGGCCGTATCGACTGGTCACAGCCTGCTGAGGTGGTCAACAATCTGGTCCGCGCGGTGACTGAGCCGTGGCCGGGCGCTTTCGGCTATGTTGGCTCTGCAAAATTCCTCGTCTGGAAAGGTAAGGTTCGTCACGATCAGCCTGCCGCGAAAGCCGGGACGGTGCTGTCGGTCAGCCCGCTGATCGTCGCCTGTGGTCAGGGCGCGCTGGAGGTGGTGACCGGACAGAGCGAAAACGGCGTCTACATGCAGGGATCGCAACTGGCCCAAACGCTGGGTCTGGTCAGCGGTGCTCTGCTGAGAAATCAGCCGGTGACCGCCGTCAAACGTCGCACCCGCGTACTGATCCTCGGCGTTAATGGTTTTATCGGTAATCATCTGACCGAGCGCCTGCTTAAAGATGACAACTTCGATATTTATGGCCTGGACATCGGTTCTGACGCCATCAGCCGTTTTGTCGGTCATCCCCGTTTCCAGTTCGTGGAAGGCGATATCAGCATTCACTCCGAATGGATTGAGTATCACATTAAAAAATGCGATGTGATCCTGCCGCTGGTGGCGATTGCCACACCAATCGAATATACCCGCAACCCGCTGCGCGTATTTGAACTCGATTTTGAAGAGAATCTGAAGATTATCCGCGACTGCGTGAAATACAAAAAACGCATCATTTTCCCTTCCACCTCTGAAGTGTACGGCATGTGTACCGATCCGAACTTCGATGAGGACAGCTCCAACCTGGTGGTGGGGCCGATCAACAAGCAACGCTGGATCTACTCCGTCTCCAAGCAATTGCTCGACAGGGTTATCTGGGCCTACGGTGACAAAGAGGGGCTGCGCTTCACCCTGTTCCGTCCGTTCAACTGGATGGGACCGCGTCTGGATAACCTCAATGCCGCACGCATTGGCAGTTCACGCGCTATCACCGAACTGATCCTCAACCTGGTCGAAGGCTCACCGATCAAGCTGATCGACGGCGGCAAACAGAAACGTTGCTTTACCGACATCAGCGACGGTGTGGAAGCACTGTTCCGCATTATTGAAAATAAAAACAATAACTGCGACGGACAGATCATCAATATTGGCAACCCGGACAACGAAGCCAGTATTAAAGAGCTGGCTGAACAGCTGCTGGCAAGCTTTGAACGTCACCCGCTGCGCAACCAGTTTCCACCGTTTGCCGGTTTCCGTGATGTCGAGAGCAGCAGCTATTACGGCAAAGGTTATCAGGACGTGGAGCACCGCAAACCGGCTATCCGCAATGCCCGCCGTCTGCTGAACTGGACGCCGGAGGTGACGATGGATAAAACCATCGACGCCACGCTGGACTTCTTCCTGCGTACCGTTGACGGGGTGGAAGAGAGCAAATGAGAAAAGTTGGCCTCCGTATAGATGTTGATACGTGGCGGGGCACCCGTGATGGGGTGCCAAAGCTGCTGGAAATCCTCAGTTTACATCGCACTCAGGCCACTTTTTTCTTCAGCGTCGGGCCGGATAACATGGGACGCCATTTATGGCGTCTGCTGAAGCCGAAATTCCTGTGGAAAATGTTGCGTTCCAATGCCGCCTCGCTGTACGGCTGGGATATCCTGCTGGCCGGTACTGCCTGGCCGGGGCGCAACATTGGCAAAGGGCTGGCAGAAATCATTAATGCCACGGTGGATCATCATGAAGTGGGCCTGCATGCCTGGGATCATTTTGCCTGGCAAACCTGGGCGGGCGTCTGGCCGCCTGAGCAGCTGACGCGCCAGATCCGACTGGGTCGCGATGCGCTGAGTGTCATCTCTGAACAGCCGGTTACCTGTTCTGCCGTCGCTGGCTGGCGGGCCGATCAGCGCACCGTTGATGCCAAAGAAGGTTTTCATTTCCACTACAACAGCGACTGCCGTGGCACGACGCCGTTTCTGCCGTTATTAAGTGATGGCAGCACCGGCACGGTGCAAATTCCGGTGACCCTGCCGACCTGGGATGAAGTGGTCGGATCGACGGTCAGTAAAGAGGATTTTAACGCCTTTATCATCGACCAGATCCAGCAGGATCGCGGTACGCCGGTTTACACCATTCATGCGGAAGTGGAAGGGATTGTGATGAGCGATCTGTTCAGCGATCTGCTGACGCTGGCGGCGCAGGCGGATATACAGTTCTGCCCGCTGAGCGAGCTGTTGCCTGAAGACCTGTCCAGCCTGCCGACAGGAAAAATAGTCCGGGGTAGTCTCCCTGGCCGTGAGGGATGGCTCGGATGCCAGCAATAAGTTGAGTAATTTTGTATGAAAATAATGAGAAATGGCTTTCTCCTTTTGCTGTTGTTTTCTCTTTACTATCTGATCCCATTAGAATTTCGCCATCTGTGGCAACCCGATGAAACCCGCTATGCGGAGATCAGTCGTGAGATGCTGGTCAGTGGAAACTGGGTGGTGCCGCATTTTTTCGACCTGCGCTATTTTGAAAAACCGATAGCGGGTTACTGGATTAACAATCTCAGCCAGCTGATATTTGGCCACAACAACTTTGCGGTGCGTTTTGGCTCGGTGTTTTCCATCACACTGACGGCGCTGATGGTTTACTGGCTGACGCTGCGCATCTGGCGCGACCGGAACACCGCGCTGATGGCCGGGGTGATCTTCCTCACCAGCCTGCTGGTCTATGGCATAGGCAGCTATGCGGTGCTCGATCCGATGATCACCCTGTGGCTGGCGGCGGCGATGTGCGGCTACTGGCTGGCGGTCAATGCGCCGACCACCGGCAAAAAAGTGCTGGCCTGGCTGTTGATGGGCGTCGCCTGCGGCATGGGGTTTATGACCAAAGGTTTTCTGGCACTGGCGGTGCCGGTGGTGGCGATCCTGCCCTGGGCTATCCACCAGAAGCGTTTTAAAGAGCTGCTGATGTTTGGTCCGCTGGCGGTAGTGGGCGCGGTGGCGATCAGTGCGCCCTGGGCGATTGCCATCGCACAGCGGGAGCCGGACTTCTGGCACTATTTCTTCTGGGTCGAGCATATCCAGCGCTTTGCGGAAGATAATGCCCAACACAAAGCGCCTTTCTGGTATTACCTGCCGATTCTGCTGCTGGGCTGCCTGTCCTGGCTGGCGATGCTGCCTGCCGCACTGCGAAACGGCTGGCGCGATCGGGGTGAAAACAGCGGTAGCCTCTATCTGCTTTGTTGGGTGGTGATGCCGCTGCTGTTTTTCAGTATTGCCAAAGGCAAGCTGCCAACCTATATCCTGCCGTGCTTTGCGCCTCTTGCCGCGCTGTTGGCGCGTCAGGCGATGCAGCTGGTGCTGGTTAAAGGCAAAACGTTGCGGGTCAATGGCTGGATCAATCTGGTATTTGGCTTACTTTGCGTGATCACCGTGGTTGTTTTCCTCGCGCCCTGGGGCGTTTCTAAGCATGCGCTTTATGGCTATCACGAAGTACTGAAAGTGGTGCTGGCAGGCGCGGCGTTTCTGGTGTGGGGACTGGGTGGTTTGCTGACGCTGAAAGCGCCGGAACAGCGCTGGAGCTGGGCCGCTTTTTGCCCGCTGGGGCTGGCGCTGGTGCTGGGACAGGTTATTCCGGACAGGGTGGTCGATTCCAAACAGCCGCAGGAGTTTATTCAGGGGATGAAAAGCCAAATCGGCTCAAGTCATTTCCTGCTGGCGAACAATCCGGGAATTGCGTCCGGGCTGGCGTGGGAACTGCAACGAAGCGATATTGTGCTCTATCAACAGCGCGGCGAGGTGCAATGTGGCCTGAGCTATCCTGATGCAAAGGACAAATTTGTCTCTGATACTGATTTCCCGCAGTGGCTGGAACAACATCGTCGCGAAGGTCAGGTGACGCTGGTTCTGCTGCTGTCGCGCGGTGAAGTCGATAGCGGCAACGATCTGCCAAAGGCCGACTTCATTTATCGTCAGGGACGGCTGGTCATGTACCAGTACAACCAGACGCCATGAATATGCTGTTGATTGTGCTGGCCAGCCTGCTCAGCTGTGCCGGGCAGCTGTGCCAGAAACAGGCCGCTCACCACGGCCTGCTGAAGGGTAAAAGGCATCTGCTGTTCTGGCTGGCGATAAGTGTACTGCTGCTGGGCGTTGCCATGCTGGTGTGGCTGCGGGTGTTGCAGCATGTGCCAGTCGGGGTGGCTTACCCGATGCTCAGCCTGAATTTTATTCTGGTGGTCCTCGCGGCCCGCTGGTTGTGGCAGGAGCCGGTCTCCCCACGCCACTGGCTGGGGATTGGCCTGATTGTTGCCGGTGTGGCCGTGATGGGAGCGTACGCCTGATGGGGATGATTCTGGCACTATGCAGCGTGCTGTTGGTCAGTGGCGCGCAGTTGCTGATGCGCTGGTCGATGTTGCACCTGCCCGCCATCAGTGAGCCAGGGCTGTTTTTTCACGCCTTACTGGCGTTGTCACCGGCCGCTCTGGGATTAATCGCCGGACTGGGTGCCTACGCACTTTCGATGCTGTGCTGGTTGCTGGCGCTGCAACGCATCGCGCTGAGCAGAGCCTATCCGTTGCTCAGTCTGAGCTATGTGCTGGTCTGGGTTGCCGCATTGTATCTGCCCGGCCTGGACGAGCCCTTCAGCTGGGGCAAGCTGGCGGGCGTGCTGTTAATCTTCTGCGGCCTGCTGCTGGTCTGCTGGCCTGAGGCGAGCAAAAAACGCTGAGTGGATCCTCGGTGCGGTTTTAGCCTGAATGGAAACGGACGCGCAGTGACGTTAATTTTTGCTCGACGTCACAGCCGCCTGCCCGCGAGAAAGCAGGCAGTCGATCGCATTAAAAGAGAGGGATATCTTGCTAAAGGATTTTTTCCTGGTTCAGCGAATCAAAATATATAAAGAAACTCAATGAAGATCTTATCAGCGCCCGATTGCCCTGGCAGGCCATTCTGGATCCGGGTGAGGCGGACAGTGAAGTAATAAAATAAATAGCGGATGTGATTGTTTGTGCGCCCGGTCTGAAATATCAATTTTTTAAAAATGGCTTTGATGGCGAGAAAATAATTTATCTCTCCACCATGGAATATGCAGCTTCAGACACGCAGCGCGCACTCAAACTTATTCGCGCTTTATCGCGGTGATAACGCCACATCCTGAACCGCATTAAGTTGACTGTCACTATCCTCAACGAGTAGCGACCAACAGTGACCCCATTGCCAGCAAAAAAATCCCCGCTTTAATGTCTTGCTAAGTTTTCCCCGGCAGACTGACGCTATCTGAGTCTGACAGGAAAATCCACATGCCAGCCACGTCATCGGTTCACAGTGAACTGAGTAAAGTTCCGCAGGTCACGCTGTTTTTCTGGCTGATCAAAATGATGTCCACCACGGTGGGGGAAACGGCCGCCGACTATCTTAATTTTAACCTTGGCTTTGGTCTGGGCTACACCTCGCTGGTGGCCGGGATACTGCTGGCGGTGGTGCTGGGGATGCAGATGCGCGCGCGTCACTATATCCCGGCCCTCTACTGGCTGACCGTGGTGCTGGTCAGCATCTTCGGCACACTGGTCACCGATAATTTTACCGACTCACTGGGGATTCCGTTGGGCTACTCCACGCTGATGTTTGGTTCTGCCCTGATCCTGACCTTTATGCTCTGGCACCGCAGCGAAGGCACCCTGTCGATCAATTCCATCACCACACCCCTGCGCGAGGCCTTTTACTGGGCGGCGATCCTCTTCACCTTCGCGCTGGGCACCGCCGCGGGTGACTGGCTGTCAGAGGGGCTGAATCTGGGCTATCCGCTTTCGGCAATGGTGTTTGCCGTGGCGATAGCGCTGGTGGCGCTGGCCTGGTGGGGCTGCAAATGTAACGCGGTCGCCTGTTTCTGGCTGGCTTACATCCTGACCCGTCCGCTGGGCGCTGCAACCGGCGACCTGCTGGCCCAGCCGGTGGAGCAGGGAGGACTGGGCATCGGGATTGTCGAAATTAACGCCCTGTTTCTGCTGGCGATCGCCGGACTGGTGGCGTATCTCTCGCTGGCGGAGCGCAGCCGCCATTCCGTGTAACAGGGCAGGAGAACAGGATGCGGGTACTGTTAACTGAAGATGACACCATGATCGGTGAAGCCGTGCGCGAAGCACTCAGAGCACAAAGCTATGCCGTTGACTGGGTAAAAAACGGCGATGAGGCGAATGCATCGCTGGCGGTGCAGCGCTATGACCTGGTGCTGCTGGATTTAGGCCTGCCCGGCCAGGATGGTTTCAGCGTGCTGGCAACCCTGCGCAACGGTGGTAATGAAGTTCCGCTGGTGATTATCACCGCCAGAGATGCGCTGGAAGACCGACTTCGCGGGCTGGATTCCGGCGCGGATGACTATGTGGTTAAGCCATTTGAAATGCGTGAGCTGCTGGCACGTATTCGTGCGGTGCTGCGTCGTAAAGGCGGCATGTCCGGTCCGGTATTGAGTAACGGCATCATCAGTCTCGACCCTGCCAGCCATCAGGCGTTTACGGTGGATAAGGAGGAGATATTTCGCCTCTCCAGGCGCGAATTCGCCCTGTTGCAGGCGTTACTGATTCGACCGGGAAAGCTGCTCTCGCGCAGTGAACTGGAAGAAAAAATCTATGGCTGGGGCGAAGAGATAGAAAGCAACGCGGTGGAGTTTTTCATCCATTCATTGCGCAAAAAGTTGGGTACAGAGGCAATCAAAAATGTCCGGGGCGTGGGATGGATGGTATCGGCAAACGCCTGAGAGAGTCGGTCCAGGCCCGACTGTCGTTCGGTTTGTGCAGCGCCATTATGCTGGTGGCGTTTTTGACCGGCGGCATTGCTTTTTACTCTGCGCTGGATGAAGCGCATGAGTTACAGGACTCCTCGCTCAGTCAGATAGCCGAGCTGGCGAAAAATGGCGTACTGGCGGTGCGAGGCAGCAATCTTATTGGTCCCCCGATCCATGATGAGCGTGAGTCGCGGATCATCGTTCACTTTATGTTTGCGACCGGGCAACAGGGGCAAAAGGCGGAAGAAGGCTTTGTCCTGCCCTTTGCTCTGGCGGAAGGTTTCCATACGCTCCAAACCCATCATCATCTTTATCGGGTGCTGGTGCGTCAGCTGGATGCCGTCACCAAAGTTGCAGTGGCGCAGCGGGCTTCCGTACAGGATGAGGTGGCGATGTCGGGTGCGCTGCGCACCCTGCTGCCTTTTTTTGTTCTGGTACCGGTACTGCTGGTGGTGGTGGCGGATTTGGTGAGAAAAATTTTTCGGCCGATCCAGCAACTGGCGGTGGCGGTCCATCATCGCAGCTAGCTGGATACCACGCCGCTGACCACTGTCGGGATGCCGAAGGAGATTGTGCCTTTTACCCACGCCATTAACCGTTTGCTTGAGCGCGTTTCCCTCTCTGTGGAGGCGCAACGACGCTTCGTTGCGGATGCGGCGCATGAACTGCGATCGCCACTGACCGCGCTGTCATTACAGGCAGAAAACCTGTCGGCAACCGCGCTGCCAGCGGAGAGCCAACGGCGGGTGATGCGTCTGCGTGAGGGCATTACCCGTGCCAAAAATCTGCTGGAACAGTTGCTGTCACTGGCCAGAGCACAATCCCGTGAGACGCAGGCCGTCGCGCAGCGGCAGGTCGCGATTGATCGGCTGATAAGAGAAGTGATTGCCGATTTGCTGCCGCTGGCGGAAAAGAAAAACCTCGATCTGGGCATGTTGGAGAACAGTGAGATAGCGGTGGTGTGTCAACCGCTGGCGCTGGCTGGCGTGCTTAAAAATTTACTGGACAACGCCATTCGCTATACCCCTGAAAACGGACGTATAGACCTGCAGGTCCTCAGGGTTGACGGCCGGGTGGTGATAGAAATTGAGGATACCGGTCCGGGCATCCCTGCTGAAAAACGCCTGCGGGTATTTGATCCCTTCTACCGCATTGAGGGAAATGAAGCGACCGGATCCGGGTTGGGATTATCCATTGTACGCACGCTGCTGGACCGTATGCAGGGCGAAATTTTATTAGGTCCGGCAAAACGTGCACCCACCGGCCTGAATGTCAGAGTCACTCTCTGGCTGATGGCATCATCGTAAGGAGTGACCATGCTATTACCACAAGCGGCCTGGGAAAAGGCCAATCTGCTGCTTTTCTCGCTGATTAATGCCCCGGCCAGTCCCGGAGTGACCATGCTGGCACTGGGTAATTTCTTTGCCAATCAGGTGATTTTTCTCTTTCCTCTGTGGGTGCTGGCACAGTGGTTTTTTGGCGCTGAGAAGGGTAAACGCCTGGCGTTGAATGCCTCAGTCAGCGTGGCAGTAGCGCTGCTGTTCAATCTGGCAATCGGCCTGCTGTGGCAACATCCACGGCCTTTTATGGTCCCTGTCGGACACCATTTTCTGGCTCACAGTGCGGATTCTTCCTTTCCCAGCGACCATCTGTCGGTGGCTTTTGCCGTCAGCTTCAGCCTGCTGGCAGGCAGCCGCTGGCTTCAGGGTGGCACGGCACTGGTTTTAAGCCTGGGAATTGCCTGGGCTCGAATTTATCTGGGGGTGCATTTCCCGCTTGATATTCTGGGTTCAGCGGTGGTGGCCCTGATGGCGGTTTATCTCTGTCGACGAAATACCCGCCTGACCGACAGGGTTTATTTTTGCCTGATGACGATTTATCAGTGGCTGTTTTTACCGGCGATTAAAAAAGGCATATTCAGGTAACCCTTAAATTCATTTTGTTACCATTTAATTCAGTCTGGCCCGGTTGAATTTATTCAGCCGGGTGATGTTACTCTTCTCCGGCTAAAAAAGATGAAATAGCCTGGTGTTGTCGGTATATTTGCCCGCGATCCCTGCGTTCGTTTTTATGGAGAAATAACATGACCACGCGTTACTGGCTGTTGTCAGCGCTGCTTGCCGTTTCGACGAGCTGCGCCGCAACCACCTGGCCCCTCGAAATTACCGATATGGATAATCAGAAGATTACCCTCAGCCACGAGCCTCAGCATATTATCCTGCAGGACGGGCGGGATATTCTCGCTCTGGCGCTGCACGATCGGGAAAATCCATTTAAAAGGCTGGTGGCATGGAATAACCTGCCCAAAAAACAGGACCCTCAGACCTGGGAAGTATTAAAAAAAACCTGGCCCGCCGCCGGTAAAATTATCGATATGGGCTTTAATGACCAGGGGCAGGTTAACCTGGAAAGCGTGATTGCCGAAAAGCCGGATTTGATGATTGCCCAGCTGCGCGCGAAGCCCGCGTTGCAACAAACCGGCGTGCTGACCACCCTGCAAAAGCTTAATATTCCGGTAGTTTTTATTGACTATGAACTGCACCCGGCGCAAAACACCGCCAACAGCATCACCTTACTGGGCGAGATCCTGAACCAGCAGGCACGGGCTAAAGCCTATACGGATTTCTATCATCAGCAGTGGGATGCGCTGCAACAACAGATAGCTCAGGTTAAGCAGAAGCCCACGGTATTTATTGAGCCGATTGCGGGCAACAGTGATAACTGCTGCTTTACGCACGGACATAACGGCTGGGGTGGGCTGGTTGAAGCGGTTGGCGGTAAAAACATTGGCTCCAGCCTGTTGCCTGGCGCATCAGGTTTTGTGGCGCTGGAAAAAATTATCGCCATGAAGCCGGATGTTTATATTATGTCCGGCTCGGCGCGTCCGAATAAAAACGTGCTGCCGTTTGGTTATAATACTTCGCGTGACGCCGTGGCGGTGACCTTTAATAAACTGGTTGCCCGTAATGGTCTGCAACAAATTACGCCGGTGAAAAAGGGCAGGGTATATGGCGTTTACCACCATTTTTACAACCACCCTTATAATATTATTGGCATGGAAATTCTGGCGAAGGATCTTTATCCGGCACAGTTCAACCATCTTAATCCCACCGCAGATTTTCACCAGATTATTTCAAGATTTACTCATCTGCCCGACGATAAGGTCATACTGAGTTATTCTGCACAGCAGAAATAACGGGCAGTGATTTTCCTGTTTAAAAGGCGACGGTTTGTCGCCTTATTGCGTTATTATTCACTGAATAATATTTCCTTCTGGCTGGATAAATCATGTCGCCTGTTTCGCCCCTGCTCGACGTGCAGGATATTTATTTTATGCAGGACGGTACAATCTTGTTGCAGCCGGTTTCACTGACCCTGAATGCCGGTGAATCTCTGCTGGTGACCGGTCCGTCAGGCAGTGGAAAAAGCACGTTGCTGACAATCCTCGCCTCGCTGCTTGAACCCTCAGGCGGGCAGATCCTGTTTAAAGGTCAGCCGTCCGGCAGTATCAGGCCGGAGCATTATCGTCAGCGGGTTTCTTACTGTTTTCAGACGCCGGTGCTGTTTGGCGAAACGGTGTATGACAATCTGGCGTTGCCGTGGCAAATCCGCAAGAAAACGGTGGACAGCGCCAGAATTCGCGATGGCCTGCGGCAGATGGACCTGCCGGAAACCATTCTGGCAAAAAAACCAGAACAGCTTTCCGGTGGTGAAAAACAGCGGGTGGGATTATTACGCAATCTGCAATTTTTACCTGATGTGCTGCTACTGGATGAAATCACCAGCGCGCTGGATGAAGAGAACCGGCAACGAATTAATCAACTGATTGCCAGCCTGACGGCGGAGCAGGGCGTGGCAACGGTCAGTATCAGTCATGATGTGGCGGAAATCCGCCAGGCAAAACGTTTGCTCACCCTACCTCAGCCCGGCGGGAGTCGCATTGATGAATCAGCATAATATTACTGACAGCTCATTGCTGCTGTCGCTGCTGCTGCTGGTGGTGGCACTGCTGGTCAGCGGTAAAGAAAAACTGGGACTGGAAAAAGACATCGTCTGGAGCGTGGCGCGGGCCGTGGTCCAGCTGGTGGTGGTTGGCTATGTGCTGAAAACCATTTTTGATTTGAACAATGCGTTACTGACGGTGCTGATGGTGCTGTTTATCTGTGTTAACGCGGCCATTAATGCCCGTAAGCGCAGCCGTAATATTGACCATGCTTTTATTCTGTCCTTTGTCGCTGTCACCCTCAGTACCACGCTGACGCTGACCATTCTGTTGGTAAGCGGCGCGATTGAATTTGTGCCAATGCAGGTGATCCCTGTCTCTGGCATGATAGCCGGAAATGCGATGGTGGCGGTGGGGCTCTGTTACAGCAATCTGAATCAGCGCTTTGCTGATAACCGGCAGAAAATTATGGAAATGCTCAGTCTCGGGGCCTCGGTTAGGGTGGCATCCGGCACGCTGGTGCGTGACAGCATTCGTGCGGCGATG
This sequence comes from Erwinia papayae, assembly GCF_058241465.1. NCBI lineage: Bacteria > Pseudomonadati > Pseudomonadota > Gammaproteobacteria > Enterobacterales > Erwiniaceae > Erwinia > Erwinia papayae. Next base: position 1,918,845 of record NZ_JBZCHT010000009.1, on the reverse strand, counting down.
ATCCCAACCGTGGATGCCGCCAAAACTGTCGGGCTGGTCAGTCTGCCGGGAATGATGTCCGGATTGATTTTTGCCGGAATCGATCCTGTGAAGGCGATTAAATATCAGATCATGGTCACCTTTATGCTGCTCGGCACCGCCAGTTTCTCGACCATTATTGCCGGTTATCTGGCCTCGCGGCGTTTCTTTACCGCACGAGCGCAGCTGAAACAGCAGCGTTGAGCAGGCCGACACCGCCTGCCGTGGGTTCAGCGGCGGTGTCGGTCAGCAGGCGACGTCAGGATTGATGGTACTCTGCTTTGGCCTGACTGTTGGCATCACCGTCTTTACTGACCTTGTCGTGCGGCTGCTGATGCAGTTCATTTTGTGCCCCTTCTCCCAGGTCCCACGGATAATTCTCGTGCAGTTTATTGGGATTCGGATGCCAGCTGGCGGGCGTCAGCAGCCAGACGCTGGCGTTTTTTTCCACGCCAGCCACGGCGGCTCCCTGGCTTAAAGCAAACAGAGAACAAGCGCCGAACAGAATCGAGAGGAGTGTACGTTTCATCATGGTCACCTTTTCATGTGTGTGTGTTGTTTTGACCTGATGATTATCCCGCACGGGCAGTGACCCGACCGGGTCATCTGCATGACAATTCTGACAGGTAGCGCCACCCGAACGGGCTTCAGCGGGGCTGGCGGGAGGGAGGCGGCAGGTTCGGCAGTCGTAGCGTGAACTGGCTACCCCGGCCCGGCTGGCTGCTGACCACCACTTTGCCGCCATGCAGTTCGGCAATGGTTTTAACGATAGCCAGTCCCAGCCCGGTGTTTTCGGCATTGCTTCTGGCGGCATCAACCCGGTAAAAACGGTCCAGAATGTGCGGCAGATGCTCTGCTGCCATCCCTTCACCATCATCCGTTACGCTCAGACAGGTGGTGTCTGCTTCACGTCGCGCACTGAGCATAATATGGCCGCCGGGCGGAGTGTGTCGGATAGCATTTGACAGCAGGTTAGCCAGCGCGCGTTGCAGATGGAGCGGGTCGGCGTGAAAGATCACCTCGCCTTCGCAGCGCAGGGTGATCTGCTTATCTTCGGCCAGGATCTCGTAATAACCGATCAGCCGTGCAAATTCGTCAGCACTGTTAAGCTGCTCAGGGCTGAGCGGTTCACTACTGTTATCGGCCCTCGCCAGAAACAGCATCGAAGAGATCATCCGTGACAGCCGTTCACCTTCCTCCACGATGGCTGCCAGGGTGTCGCGATACTCCCTGATGCTGCGATCCTTACTCTGCGTCACGCTGGCTGCGGAGATCAGATTGTTGATTGGCCCGCGTAATTCATGGGCGATATCAGATGAAAAGCGGTTCAACTGCGTAAACGACGCTTCCAGTCGGGTCATCATGCCGTCAAAAGAGGCGGAGAGGGCATTCAGTTCAGAAGGCCAGCGCTGTGTGGCCAGCCGGGTATGCAGATCGTCCGCGTGGATGTTTTCCATTTCACGGCTGATGGTACGCAGCGGTGAAAGGCCCCGGCGAGCCAGCCAGTAGCCCAACGCGGCAAAACAGGCGATCGCCAGCGCGGCGGCGAGCTGCATCTGCGCCCAGTAATTTTCAATAATGGCATTATTGCGTGAGACGTTCAGCGCGGCCTGCACCAGCCAGGGCTGATGGTTTTTCAGAATAAAATTGGTGGAGGTAATCAGATATTTTTCATGGACTTCACCCTGATGATAGCGCCAGGTGTCATAGCGAAAATCCGTGGTGGGTGGGGGGAAGTCCTGCTGCGGCACAAGCATATTCTTAGACTGCGACCAGACCCGGCCATCCGGGCTGATGATCCGCAGCGACAGCCGTTCCTGCTGCACAATAAATTCAAACAGTTCCTTTTGCCACTGCTCCTGCGGACCCTGACGCTCACTGATGGTGGTGGCGATTTCCTGCTGAAAACGCAGCGTACTGCGCAGTTCGTTTTCATCTTTCTGCCCAAGCTGACTGCGCATTGTGTGGTAAAGCAGGCCGGAAACGCTGTAGAGCACCAGCGCCATCGCGACGGAAAAAAACAGCGTCAGCCGCAGAGTGATCGGCACGCTACGGGGTATCAGCATCGTCTCTCTCTTCCAGCACATAGCCGGCACCGCGAATGGTATGCAGCAGTTTCGGTGCATAGCCATCGTCTATTTTGTTACGTAAACGACGAATGGCGACGTCAATCACATTGGTTTCCGGGTCAAAATTCATGTCCCATACCTGCTCGGCCAGCACCGTGCGCGACAGCACCTCACCGGTGCGGCGCATCAGCAGACTTAGCAGCAGAAACTCTTTCTGCGTCAGCTCAATGCGGTTACCGGCACGGGCAACGCGATGACGCAGAAAATCGAGCGTCAGATCGGCAATCTGCAACATCGACTCTTCTGCCGCTGGGGTGATGGCCGCCTGACGGCGTAAAATCACCCGCGCCCGCGCCAGCAGCTCACTGAATGAGAAAGGCTTAATCAGGTAATCTTCTGCGCCCAGCTCCAGTCCACGCACGCGGTCTTCCACTTCATCACGGGCGGTGAGAAACATCACCGGCGTGTTTCTGCCCGCCTGACGGGCCATTTCAAGGATCTTCCAGCCATCGAGGCCTGGCAGCATTATATCAAGAATGGCCAGGTCGTAATCGTGGGTAAGCAGATAGTGCAGGCCATCAATACCGTTACCGGCCACATCCACCACAAAATCATTTTCTTTCAGACCTTTGGCAATGTAGCCAGCTGCCATCGCCTGGTCTTCTACTAACAGTAATCTCATGGTTCCTCCACCGAATGGGAGACCTCCGTCAGCCGCTGATTAGCACGGTCAAACAGCAGGTAAAGCACCGGGGTAATAAACAGGGTGATTAGCTGGGAAAACAGCAGTCCACCGACAATTGCCACGCCCATCGGCTGGCGCAGCTCGGCACCGGCTCCCCAGCCGAATGCGATGGGCAATGCCCCCATGATGGCGCACAGCGTGGTCATCATAATCGGGCGAAAGCGTTGCAGGCTGGCCTGCATAATGGCGTCGTGCGCGCTCAGTGCCTGTTCCCGTTGGGCGGCAAGGGCGAAGTCGATCATCATGATGGCATTCTTTTTCACGATGCCAGTCAACAGCAGGATGCCGATCATGGCGATAAATGTCAGATCAAGTCCCAGCAACCTCAGCGCCAGCAGCGCGCCCACGGCGGCAGAGGGCAGTCCCAGTAAAATGGTCACCGGATGGATCCAGCTTTCATAGAGCACGCCAAGAATAACGTAGATTACCGCCAGCGCCAGTACGATCAGCCAGGTCTGGCTGCTTTGCGACTGCTGATACAGCGCCGCCTGACCTGCATATGTGCCAAACACCGAAGCGGGTAGCTGAATGTTTTGCTGCGCGTTGCTGATTGCCTGGGTGGCATCAGAAAGGGATTTGCCCGGTGCCAGGTCAAACGACAGCGTGATCGCCGGTAACTGTCCCTGATGATTGACCGCCGTGACCCCCTGAGTGCGGCTGATGTGGGTGAAGGTGGTGACGGGCAGCAGCGTACTGGCCGACGAGCGTACGTAAATCTTCGACAGATCGCTCTCGTTTTGTCGAAACGGACTTTGCACTTCCATGATCACCTGATAGCTGTCTTCGGGGGCATAGATGGTTGAGACCTGTAATGTACCGAAGGCCGCATAGAGGTTGTTCCTGATTTGCGCGATATCCACCCCCATCAGCGAGGCTTTATTGCGGTCAATCACCAGATCGGCCTGCAAACCGTTCAGTTGCGCATCGCTGTTAAGCCCGACAAACACGCCGCTTTTTTGCATTTCCGCCATCAGCTTATTACTCCAGTCGTTCAGTGAGGTGCCCCCACTGCTGTTGACCGATTGTAGCGTGTACTGGTAGCTACTTTTGGCGCTGCGTCCCCCGACTTTCAGGTTCTGCACCGGGCTGTAAAACACCTTTATTCCCGGCAGGTAGGCAGTATCAGCGCGCATTTTTTGCAATACCTGCGCCAGCGGCGGGCGCTGGCTTTGATCCTTTAGCGTCAGATTTAATTGCGTAGTGTCATGATCGACTTTGGTGACGATATCGCTCACCGCCGGGTCCTGTTGCAGAGTGGCTCCCAGCTGTTGTGCCACTTTCAGCCGCCCTTCCCAGGACATGTCCTGCGGCGTATCAATATTGGCGGTGACCTGGCCGATATCCTCCTGCGGGAAAAAGCCTTTCGGCGCGGTCTGGTAGAGCCAGCCGGTGAGCAGTACCGTGGCCAGCGCGGTCAACAGCATGACCGTGCGATGATCGACCGCCCATGCCAGCGCTCTGCCATAGCCCTGCCGCGTGGCTTCAAAGTAACGTTCAAAGCTGCGGCTCCATGCCGGTTCAGGACGGTTCGACTGCTGATGTCTGAAAAGCAGCGGCACCAGCAGAGGAATGAGGGTGAGCGAGGCGGCGGCGGAGACCAGAATAGCCAGCGATACCACCCAGGCAAACTCATGGAACAGCAGGCCGAGGGTTCCCGGCATAAAAAAGATCGGAATAAAAACGGCAACCAGCGACAGGGAGATGGATACCACGGTGAAACCCACCTCTTTTACGCCGCGCAAGGCAGCCTGACGTGGCGGCAACCCTTCTTTCAGATAGCGCATGATATTTTCCAGCACCACGATGGCGTCGTCCACCACCAGGCCGACCGCAATGGTCAGGCCCATCAGCGAGATGTTGTCGAGGCTCAGCCCGCACAGCGACATCAGCGCAAAGGCCCCCAGTAGCGAAACGGGTACGCTCAGCGCCGGGATCACCGTGGCGCGCGCGTGGCGTAGGAACAGCAGGATCACCATGACCACCAGCGCAATAGTCAGCAGCAGGGTGATATTGACATCGTGAATGGCGTTGCGAATGGAGACGGAGCGGTCATTGAGCAGCTGCATATGCACCGAGGCAGGCATCTGTGCCTGTAATCGCGGGAGCAACTGATGAATGGCGTCCAGCGTGGCGACAATGTTGGCACCCGGCTGGCGATTCACATTGAGTACGATTGCGGTGTGGCCGTTAACCGAGCTGTAGCTTAGCGTATTTTCAATACTGTCCTGCACCGAGGCGACATCCGACAGTCTTACCGGCTGGCCGTTGCGCGTGGCAATCACCACCTTGCTGAAATCGGCGGCATTCATCAGGTCGCCATGCGTTTGCAGCATCACCATCTGGCGTTTGCCATCCAGTTCGCCGATGGGAGAATTATCGTTGGCCGCCTTCAGTGCAGTTTGCACCTCCTCCAGCGTCATATTGGTGGCCGCCAGTTTGTCAGGGTCAATCTCTGCGCGTACCGCATAGCGTTTCTGCCCGATCACATCCACCCCGGCTACGCCTTTCAGCGTTGAGAGTGCCGGTGATATCAGGTCGTCTGAAAAGCGATTGAGATCGGAAAGCGTCATTGAGGGTGAATCAATACCAATCTGTGCAATGGGAGCATCCGCCGGATTGACCTTTTTGAATGACGGCGGCGTGGTCATCTGCGCAGGCAGTTTTTTCATCGTCTGGTAGAGCGCGGACTGCACATCCACTGCGGCCGAATCGATATTTACCGAGGGATCGAACTCCAGCACGATAGTTGTTGCGCCCTGGAGGCTGGTGGAGGTCAGCATCGACAGGCCGGGCAGGGTGGAAAGATTTTTCTCCAGCGGCGTGGCGACGGAAGAGGCCATGGTTTGTGGGCTGGCCCCCGACAGCGAGGCGTTGACCTTGATGGTTGGCGTATCGAAAGTCGGCAGCGCGGCAACCGGCAGGTTTATCCAGCAGACAATACCGGTAATGATCACCGCCAGCCACAACAGCATGACGGCGACCGGTCGTTGCAAACAGCATTCAGATAATTTCATCGCTGCTGCCCCGCTGCCGGTCTGTCCTGAGCCACGACAACAGCCATACCGGGCCGTAAATTATTTGCCCCTTCCAGTACCACCTTTGCCCCCTGTGGAACCGCGTCAACCACCGCCATCTGCTGCTGAATACGCAGCAGTCTGACCGGCAGGGTGTCGGCGCGTCCCTGCTGATTAACCACAAAGACAAAGTGGCCATCAGTCCCGTTCTGGATGGCCTGAGGCGGTAGCACCACGGCCCGCGGCGTGATGCCTGCGTCCACGGTCACCACCTGAAATACCCCCGGCCATAGCAGGTGTTGGGCGTTGCTAAAACGTGCTTTCAGATTGATGGTGCCGCTGTCGGTGCTGACGCCATTGTCGATAAAATCCAGCGTGCCGGTCACCGGCTTACCCTGCGCGTTTTTTACCGATACCTGCACCGGGCCGCTGGCCTGGGCAGCCAGAACCTTATTAAGATCCTGTTCCGGCAGGGTAAAAGCAACGCCTATGGGATCGAACTGGTTGACCGCAACCAACGGCAGCGTGCTGCCCGGCTGCACCAGGCTACCGGGATGGACGTTCAGCGCACCGGTTTTACCACTGACCGGCGCGCTGATACGGGTGTATCCCAGCTGCACCTGCGCACTTCGTACGTCCTCCTGTGCTGCCGTGTATTGCGCGCTGTACTGCTGGAGCGTGCTTTGCAATATGTCCCAGTCTGAAGCGGAGAGATAGTTCTTTGCCCGCAACGCCCGACTGCGATCCACATCACGTTGGGCTTTGTTCAGTAGCGCTTTTGCTTCTCCCTGCGCGGCGATCGCATGGCGCAGCGTTGCCTGCTGGCTGCTGTCTTCCAGCGTAAACAGCAGCTGCCCCTGCCTGACAAAATCCCCCTCGTTGAAGGCAACGGATTTCACCGTACCGGTGAGTTGCGCCTGCACATCCACCTGATTAAGCGAAACGACATGCCCCTGAGTGACAAGCCTGAGCGGCAAAGGTTTAACCTGCGCGGTGACCAGACTGACCCGCGTCGGCGGAGGCGCTGAGGCCGGGGCGGCGGCGGCAGGTGCCTGCGGCCAGAAATGGAAAAGTGCGGCACTCAGCGCTGAGGCGGCCAGCAATAAATAAACTTTCGAGGCGTTGGTCATGGCAATAACTGTCCCAAAACAGAGTTATGCCACTATAGCGGGGAGAACCCTACAGCCAGCCTGAGGAGAAAATGACAATTTTGTCATCTGCCGGCAACGGTTGAGGGTGGAGGCGGGTGATTGCCGCAGCGGCGGCCAGAGGATAAAACGGCAACAAAAAAGGCCGGAAATCCGGCCTGGTTTTAAGACAGGGCGTTGCGGTTAACGACGGCCTAAAATCTTCGCAGCGAGGAAGCCAACGCCAGCGGCAATCGCCAGTGAGACGAACGGCGAATCCTGGGTTTTACTCTTCACGCAGTCCAGTGCGTCATCCACCGCGTAGGATGCACGGGCGGCTTTCTGGCGCACACGGCCTTTGAACTCATGCTCCGGAGATTCAACGGCTTTTCCAAACTCTTCCTGACCGATACCCAGGGCTTCTTCGGCTTTGTCTTTCGCTTTATCTGACAGACTCATACTGACTCCTTCTGATGGCATGATTTCCTGATAAATGAACTTAAAGCGTAGACGATTACGACCAGCTTACCGCTGCGGTTGTGTATAAAAGTATGACTGGCCTTTACGCTGGCGGCCCTTTCAGTGCGACTTCATGCCTGCGGCGGTCATCATCATCCGAAACAGGGTGGCCACCACCCCCAGCGCCATAACGCTGGCGATGTAAATTGCCACCATCCACAGAATACGTTGCCACGCCGGGGATTTACCGTCCTGCTGAGTCTGATTTTGTACTCTCATCCTCTTCTCCTGCCGATCTGTTTGTGCACTTAGTATCAGTTAACGGGCCTGTCGGCCCGTTCCGTCAGTGATAGCCTTCATCCGGTTTGATTTTTCCGCGGAAAACGTAGTAGCTCCAGAAGGTGTAGACCAGGATCACCGGAATAATCAGCAAACCACCCACCAGCATAAAGCCCTGACTCTGAGGGGGCGAGGCGGCCTGCCAGATGGTGATATTGGGCGGAATGATATTCGGCCAGACGCTGATGCCAAGACCGGTAAAACCAAGGAATACCAGTGCCAGCGTCAGCAAAAATGGCGAGTAGTGCGCATGACGTCGTAGCGCACGCAGCAATCCCCATGCTGACAGCAGTACCAGAATCGGCACCGGTAAAAACCAGAACAGGTTTGGCAGAGTAAACCAGCGGTGCATGATGTCGGTATGCGTCAGCGGAGTCCAGATACTGACCACCGCGATGATCACCAGCAGCGTCAGCAGTAGAGGTTTCGTCAGGGCGGTCATTTTACGGTGCAGCGCATGTTCGGTTTTCATAATCAGCCAGCTACTGCCCAGCAGAGCATATGCCACCACTAAACCAAAACCACAGAACAGCGAGAAAGGCGTCAGCCAGCCCAGGGCCGGACCACTCCAGGTGCGGTTGGTGACCTCGAAACCGTTGATGAACGCGCCCAGCACCACGCCCTGACTGAAGGTTGCCATCCAGGAGCCAACGATGAACGACTTATCCCAGAATGGCCGGTGCTGCTCGGTGGCTTTAAAACGAAACTCAAAGGCCACGCCACGAAAAATCAGACCTATCAGCATAATGGTCAGCGGCACGGCCAGTGCATCAGTAATCACCGCATAGGCCAGCGGAAAAGCGCCGTACAGTGCCGCGCCGCCCAGTACCAGCCAGGTTTCGTTACCGTCCCAGACCGGCGCGACGGTGTTTACCATCATATCGCGCTCGGTGGCATCCTTATTGAACGGAAACAGAATGCCAATACCCAGGTCGAATCCGTCCATCACGATGTACATCAACGTCGAAAAAACGATGATGGTGAACCAGATAATTGAGAGATCGATACCCATGTTATTTATCCTCCCCAGCGTTCAGTTTTTCCTGTACGGCAGACAGGGGACGTGAAGGGGTGTGCGAGGTGCCGGGACCGCCATCACCAGTATGATCGCCTTCGCCGGAGCGTGGGCCTTTTTTAATCAGATTAAACAGATAGGTATAGCCCACGCCGAAGACCGACATATAGACCACGATAAAGGCGATCAGGCTGATACTCATATGCATCTCACCATGTGCAGAGACCGCATCTTTTGTACGCAGCAGACCGTAGACCACCCAGGGCTGACGACCAATTTCTGTGGTGAACCAGCCTGCAAGGATGGCAATCAACCCCGAGGGGCCCATCAACAGGGTGAACCACAAAAATGGCCGGGAGCTGTACATCCGTTTGCGCAGGCGCAGCCACAGGCTGATCACCCCCAGTAGCACCATCAGCATGCCAAGGCCCGCCATGATGCGGAAAGACCAGAAAATGATGGTGGAATCCGGGCGATCCTCTTTCGGGAATGTCTTCAGCGCCGGAACCTGTTTATCCAGACTGTGAGTCAGGATCAGGCTACCCAGCATCGGGATCTCCAGCGCATATCGGGTTTTCTCTGCTGCCATATCGGGGAGGCCAAACAGGATCAGCGGCGTGGGTTCACCCGGCGGGTTCTCCCAGTGCCCCTCGATGGCCGCGATTTTTGCCGGCTGGTGTTCCAGGGTGTTCAGACCGTGAGCATCGCCGAGCATTGCCTGAATGGGGGAAACAATCAGCGCCATCCACAGCGCCATTGACAACATTTTGCGAATTGCTGGGGTATCATTTTTGCGCAGCAGATGCCATGCGGCAGAGGCACCCACAAAGAAAGCGCTGGCCAGAAAGGCTGCGGTGGACATATGTAATAAGCGGAACGGGAAAGAGGGATTGAAGACAATCTTCAGCCAGTCGACCGGAACAACGATACCGTTCTCAATAGCATAGCCCTGCGGGGTCTGCATCCAGCTGTTGGACGCCAGGATCCAGAAGGTCGAAATAATGGTGCCCAGCGCCACCATACAGGTGGCGAAGAAGTGCAGACCGGGGCCTACGCGGTTCCAGCCAAACAGCATCACGCCGAGGAAACCCGCCTCGAGAAAAAATGCGGTCAGCACCTCATAGGTCAACAGTGGCCCGGTAATGCTGCCTGCAAACTGTGAAAAACCGCTCCAGTTGGTGCCAAACTGATAAGCCATCACCAGACCGGAAACCACGCCCATACCGAAGTTGACGGCAAAAATTTTTGACCAGAAATGGTAAAGGTCGTGATAGTCCTCATTTCTGGTTTTCAGCCACAAACCTTCCAGCACGGCCAGAAAGCTGGCCAGGCCAATGGTGATGGCCGGGAAAATAATGTGGAAGGAGACGGTAAACGCGAACTGTATCCTTGCCAGGTGGAACGCATCTAATCCAAACATTGCTTACCTCTGTCAGACATACATTGCTTTTTATTATTGACCGATAGCCAGTAACAGGCGGCACAAGCAGCCCGTAGCAAATCGGTATTCCATTAAAGGCGTGATCCTGACACCAGTTCAGGAGAAGGAGTAGTAACAGTAATGTTGAACTGACCTGTAACAGCATCAATATTTGCGATGAATTGTTTCATCGTGTGGTTAATCAGTTGGTTGATACTGTTAATTCTTTTGTGGTTAATGATGCTTACATGTGAAAGTTATGTTTATTTTAGCCGGAAAGGCATTGAAATGTGGCGATACCAGTCAATGTTCATTGGCTTTGAGATCATAGTGATATGGTTAAATTTTATATGCTCAATATTTTATATAACATTTTTTCATTGCAGCAGGATGAATTGAAAATAAATTCGAACGAGTGGTTATCTTTGTCGTAACAATGTTTTTGTTTGGTTTTATTTTTTATAAATTGCTGTGGTTTTTGTTATTGGAGGGTAGGTGGTTTCATTAGTAAATAATTTACTGTTTGAACTTTTTTCAATGTTAAAACAGCCAGGCATATTTCGACGCTTACTGAATTCATTTGTTACATTTTGAATTGTTTTTATCGCTTTTTGTTGTCGGAGATCATGGTTAAACCCCTTTAGTTGTGAGGACTCTTTCAGTTCGCTATCACGGCGTGGTGATATAGCACTGGCTGATTGCCAGGGACAGGACCGCAGGCAGTCATTGCCGTCGAACAAAATGGACCGAGAGGAAAATGATATGGATGTCAGAAATTCTCGTCATAACAGCGCTAAAACACTGGCTGTGATGGTTTACGTTGATTTTTCTTCAGCAATGCTGGAGGAGTTCAGCTGGTTGTATAAAAGCTGGATTTACAGTGGTTGTTACCGGCAAAGTGATTTACTGGTCGTACACCATCCACACTGTGAGAAGTATCTGCCCAAAGATCCCGGCATTATTCTGGTGCCGCGTATGCCCACCGTAGTGGCAGGTTCACCCTTTGAAAATTATCGCTATTTTAATTCAATAGGCTGTCTTTCTGGCGAGCCTGTTGATGCTGTTGCCAGACAGTATGATTTCCTGTTGCGTACGGACGCCGATGTTTTTCTTACCCGGCATCTTGCCGATTTCCGTCCCAGTTTTCCGGTTTTTGGCCGCGGGCTTTATCATTATTACGAGGATTTTCGACAAAAGATGCTGCGCTTCTGTCAGCGGCACGGCGTTGAGCATCATTATCGTTTTGGATGCGGTCACTCTTTGCTGGCCCCGACAGAGATTATGCTGCCTTTTTTGCGCCGTCAGATTTACTGGTGTCAGACATTGTTGGAGGAGTTTGGCCAGGACCGCGCAAACTGGGGTAAATGGCCGGGCTGGTATCGAGGAGTGAGTACCATGTATGCCGCTGAAATTGCCGCCAATGAAAATTACTGGCAAATGCTGCATCACGGTCGTGAACGCATTCTCGATGTTGAATGTGACCTCGACCAGGCTCTGGATGCAATGACTTATCATATTCATGCTGTACATACGTACAACTATTTTTCAAAGTTCCGCCTGCGTGAGGGGAGCTATCAGGCCATCGATCCTCAGTCACTCGATCGCAGCCGCATTCCGCAATATTGTCACTGGCTGGCAGTCACGCCAGTTGAGCAGGTAAAACGTGAGGTTGGCTATCCCTGGTAGCGAGGATGTTGCGGTTGTTTCAGAATTTTGATCCTCATCTCAAAATGTAAATTCCCCAGCTCCAGACCATTTCCGGTTTCCAGTGTTACCGTTAACATGTTCCCGGTAACACTGAATAAAAAATCACCTGTGCCCAATTGCCCGCGTTACCAAACCTGTTGGGTGAAAAATGATACCGTTCTCAGTCTGGGTCAGACTGTGCCTTCACCGGAGAAGATGATATGCCATTAGTCATTGTTGCGATTGGTGTAGTGCTGCTACTGCTACTGATGATCCGTTTTAAACTTAACGGCTTTATTGCTCTTATTCTTGTGGCGCTGGCAGTGGGCGTGATGCAGGGAATGCCAGTGAATAAAGTCATCGGCTCAATTAAGGCTGGAGTGGGGGGGACGCTGGGAAGCCTTGCTCTGATCATGGGCTTTGGTGCCATGTTGGGAAAGCTACTGGCAGATTGTGGCGGTGCACAACGCATTGCGGTCACCTTAATCGCGAAGTTTGGTAAACAATACATTCAGTGGGCGGTGGTGCTGACAGGTTTTACCGTCGGCTTTGCGCTGTTCTATGAGGTCGGCTTCGTATTGATGCTGCCGCTAGTTCTGAGCATTGCGGCGGCGGCGCGTGTGCCACTGCTGTTTGTTGGCGTACCGATGGCCGCGGCGCTGTCTGTGACGCATGGATTTTTACCACCTCATCCCGGTCCGACAGCAATCGCTACGCTGTTCCATGCGGATATGGGAAAAACACTGTTATTTGGCACCATACTCGCCGTCCCAACGGTGATCCTGGCCGGACCCGTTTATGCCCGGTTCCTGAAAGGCATTGACAAACCTGTGCCTGAAGGACTCTACAACCCGAAAAAATTCAGCGACGCCGAGATGCCCAGTTTTGCTGTCAGCGTCTGGACTTCACTGGTTCCCGTGATCCTGATGGCTGTGCGGGCAATCGCCGAAATGGTTCTGCCGACGGGGCATGCACTGCTGCCCTATCCCGAATTTTTTGGCGATCCGATTATGGCCACATTGATTGCGGTATTGATTGCACTTTTCACTTTTGGTCTGAATCGTGGTCGCACGATGGATGAGGTGATGGCTACCCTGACCGACTCTATTAAAATCATCGCGATGATGTTGTTGATTATCGGTGGTGGGGGGGCGTTCAAACAGGTGCTGGTTGATGGTGGCGTGGATAAATATATTGCCGGGTTGATGGAAGGCAGCGCGGTGTCACCCATTCTGATGGCCTGGTCGATTGCTGCTGCATTAAGAATTGCTCTGGGTTCTGCCACCGTGGCGGCTATCACAGCAGGTGGGATCGTTGCGCCGATCATCGCGACTACCGGTGTAAGCCCTGAGCTGATGGTGATTGCCGTAGGCTCGGGCAGCGTTATTTTCTCTCATGTTAATGACCCTGGCTTCTGGTTGTTTAAAGAGTATTTCAATCTGACCATTGGTGAAACGCTGCGCTCCTGGTCCGTGCTTGAGACCATCATTGCCGTTAGTGGGCTGTTGGGTTGTCTCGCATTACAGGCCATGTTGTAAATACTGCCTGATGACTGTCGGGACAGGATGATTTGTTCCGGCAGGCTATTACCGTTTCATTCTATAAAAATCCCCCTATCACCGGTTTCGCTTTGATCTTCAGATAAGCAGTAGTAGTTGCTTAAAAATATGTTCTGCAATTATACTATTGCATTGATATATTTTAATTTTTTTTACTAAAGCCAAATTTTTTTCGCCATTAAAAATAAAGCCTCTGCCTCGGCAAATTTGCTACATTTTGGGTGTGGACAGGACGACTTTCTGCCCTCATTAAACGCTCTGTGCGTTAAGCGGTTTAATTCATAAGGTTTTATTGAACTGTTTGAGGAATTTGCAGTATGGAAAGTGAACAAACTGAGGCTGTCCCGGACGTACCTGAACTGTCGCTGAAGGATATTCCTCAGGCGATCCTGCGTCTGGGTGAACGTCTGGCAGAGACCAAATATCAGATTGATATTCTGGGTAAAACTGGCTGGGGTGAATTAACCGCGAACCTTCATGGCCTTGAAGCCAGCGGTGAATGGGATGGCCCGGATGATGCACTGACCTTTTTCAGTAAAATTTTTCCCTTTGCTTTGTTGCCAACAGAAACGGAGCCGCTGGGTATATTTCGTGTTCCTACAGGTCAGGTGATTGGTCGCAGCTGGCGCTGGTGGCCTGAACATCTCAATGCCAACAGTGAAACGCGTCTGATTGAGCATCTTAACGGCCCTTTTGCCGCAGAAAATACCTCTTTCTATTTCGTGGCCTCACTGGGCGTACTGCTGGCCGCTCAGGGGCAAAGCCGCGTCAACTATTGCCGTCAGCGCGATATCCCTTTCATCACCGCGCGGGTGAGCTATCTCAACTATCCTCCTGCCGACAGGTTCCGGCTCTATCACGTCAACAAAGGGGCAATACGGCAGAGTTGGGTAGTATTCAACGATCGCTATTTGCAGGTGGTACAGTGGCCGCGTATTACTCTGCCAGCACTCAGCACTTATGGTGTGCACAGTGCGACCTGGCCAATGACTTTCCCGCCTATCAGTCGGGTTTTTGACGAGCTGTACCATTCCCAGCCTGTGGAGGATTTTATTCTGCCCTGTGTTGACCTGGAAATGGTGAAGATGACGATCAGGGCAGAGCAGGAAGCGGAGAGGCGTGCCGTAAAACCAGTGAAAATGGCGCTCAGCGATATGGATATCACGAATATTCTGCCTGTCAGCCTGACGCTGTTCTTCTTTTTTATTCTGTCGCTGGTTGTGGCGGGCCTGACAGTAGGGGCGGGGGGTAGCGGGTATGGCCAGCATGTTGGTGTGTGGCGTATCGGGTAGCCTGCTTTTATTTCTGGCAATGCCCGTTTTTCTGGTCAGCCGCCGTCATCAGCGTGATAGCCAGTCTGAACCTGATACGCACCCTTTGCCTGCTGATGAACATTCTTCTGCCTGAAAAGCCTTGTCGAAAATTCCTGTAATGTACAATCATCATCGACTGACGACAGCAGAATGAAAATTTTCTCCTATACTTACATTCCTTTAGTCATCTGATAAATGTGAAGTATTACTTATAGTTCAGGAAAATAGAATGAAAATTATTTTTTGGATTATCGCCATCATCTTCATTGTCGGTCTGTTAACAATCACGGGCGTTTTTAAAATTTTGTTCTGAGTGATCAGGCGGCGTAACTAACTCTCATCATTACGATGGGAAAGTAATGCCGCCATAATTGAGTTGTGAATTGTGGCATCCTGAATAGAGGTAAACGCGTTATTTTCCTTTCTGCCTTTGTTCTGGTCAGCAGTAAAGAGGCAATCTTTTAATGTGATCGGCTTGTTGCAACTGGCACATACAGCCCCGTGATGATCACCAAATCTGTCACCCTGTGTGGTAAAAATTATCCTTGTGTGCCCGCATCGCCAGCAACGTATTCTCACGCCGATACTCCTTCCTTTATCGCTCCTGATTTAGAGTAATCTTACCAAAAATCAACCGATGATCGATAAATATTTTTAATCATTCATTTCCGGCCAGGGTTTCGGATAACGGCATGATTAAGAAAGATTAATCAACATCTGTCATCACGGTTGGTATTGATTGACGATAAAAATTGTTTTCTTTTTTTAATTTATTTCATTTCTAAAAACGAAATGTATCAGATGTTATAAAAATGTGATTGATGTCATTTTTATCATTTATCTTCAACGGGTTGAAAAGATAAAAATTGATTTTTCAGAGTTAAATGCTGCGATTTATTGATTTGAAAAATGTTTTTTTAAAGATGTACAGGTCAGATTAACTTCCGGGGCAAAAAAAACAGGTTTTTTTTCATAACCTTTTCTTTATTCATGAATTGTTTAAAGTAAATGACTATAATACACGCGCTTTAACATTATATTTTAAACATTTCATTGCGGCTGATGCGCATTTTGAAACAACACCTGGTGTATTTATTGTGAAGCTAATCAGATTCTCTTTACTTATGGCGGCACTGTCCGTCGGAATATCGACAACTGAGGTGGCACAGGCTCAGACGCTGGGTTCGGCTCTTACTTCGACCTGGCAGTCATTCAGCGATAAAGTCAGCACGACCTGGAACGAGCCACAGGGCTACGACCTGTATGTGCCTGCCATTACCTGGCATAACCGCTGGACCTACGACAGAGAAAAAACCGATCGTTATAATGAGCGTCCCTGGGGGGCTGGGGTTGGCCTGTCGCGCTTTGATGAAAACGGCAACTGGAACGGATTGTATGCGATGGTCTTCAAGGATTCTTTCAATAAGTGGGAACCGTTCACCGGTTTTGGCTGGGAGAAAATCTGGCGTCCATTGAATGATCAGAACTTCCGTCTGGGGCTGGGCTACACAGCAGGTGTTACTGCTCGTGATAACTGGAAGTATATTCCTGTACCTGCGGTGTTGCCCCTTGCATCAATCGGTTACAGTAAGGCTACTTTCCAGATGACCTATATTCCAGGTACGTACAATAACGGAAATGTCTATTTCGCCTGGTTCCGCTGGCAGTTTTAGCGGCAATAAAAGGCACAATTTTGATGTCAGCTAACGAAAAAGCGATATTTATCACTTTTTCATTGCTGGCTACTGGACAAAAGCCTCGGCAATTGCTGTACTAGCTAACGACACAGTTTAGTGTCCATTTTTCATGTAAAGGTAATATAGATGTCTAAGATTAAAGGTAGCGTTAAGTGGTTTAATGAGTCCAAAGGATTCGGTTTCATTACTCCTGAAGATGGTAGCAAAGACGTGTTCGTACACTTCTCTGCCATCCAGAGCAACGGTTTCAAAACTCTGGCTGAAGGTCAGCGCGTAGAGTTCGAAATCACCAACGGTGCCAAAGGCCCATCTGCTGCTAACGTTGCCGCTATTTAAGTTATCAGACAGAATTCTAAAAACCCGCCAAATGGCGGGTTTTTTTGCCCCTGATTCTGCTTTCTCATGCACCGTGCTGCTAATCAGCGTGAGAAAAATTGGTCAAGCCAGAGTACCACTGCCAGAATAGTGATCGAAGTGGCGATCACTTCATAAGGAGATTTGGGAAAGATATTCATTTTTCTTCTCTCTGAGACGTTGACTCAGGGAGTCTGGACTGACTTTATTAAGGTAACATTAAACCTGAAAAGAATGATGTCAGAACCGTGGCTTAAAAGCCTTTAAGAGGAAAACTGCCCTGGGGTGGTAACAATAACCTGTTAAAGATGCCTTGCTGGCCCTGTTAACTGATTGTGCCCCAGGGTTGCCTGAAACGCGGAGGAAAATGATGAATATTCGGCTGGCGCATATCCGGGACAGTTTTGCCCTGAGTGCATTGTTGACTGAGCTGGGCTACGAAAACACCGAAAGTTTTATTGAGCAGCGCCTTGCGCAATTGATCCATGACCAGACTGAACAGCTACTGGTAGCGGAGCAGGGGGGCACCGTGCTGGGCTTTCTGTCGCTACACTTCATTCCGCAGCTGGCACTTGCCGGTGATTTTGCGCGCATCAGCTACTTTTGTATTGCCGAGGGGGAAAGGTGCCGGGCAGCAGCTGTTGCAATATGCTGAAGCGTTGGCGCGAGAGCGAGGATGTGACCGGATGGAAGTACATTGTCACGAACGGCGTATCAAAGCTAATCTGTTTTATGCCCGTGAAGGTTACAGTGAATCACCGCGCTACCTTATTAAAAACCTCAGCCAGTCTTAATCAGCCGACTGGCAATTTCAATGCCGCAGTAGTGCCTGAGCTCGATGCATGGGAAATGCCACCGTTCTACGCAAATGAAAGAATGTTCTGCAATAAATGAAAGGAGCCTTCAGATGAAAGTTGCAGCAGGGCAGTTTGCTGTCAGTCGCGAGTGGCTGGATAACGCCGAGACGATCATGTCGTTAATGGCAAAGGCTCTGGCTGGTGATGCCGATTTACTGGTGCTGCCCGAGGCCGTGCTGGCTCGTGATATTGCCGATGTGGACTGGGCAGTGAAGGCGGCTCAGCCGCTTGATGGTCCTTTCATGACTAAAATCTGCGCGGCCAGCAGGGGAAATAACCTGACCACAATCATGACCGTGCATGTACCGGCCAGCAACGGCAAGACGCTGAATGTGCTGGTTGCGATCTGCAACGGAGAGATTGTCGGTCGCTACGATAAGCTGCATCTTTACGATGCTTTCGCCATGCAGGAGTCCCGAAATGTTATAGCAGGTAACGTTGTTCCGCCGATACTGGTGGTTGCCGGGATGAAAATCGGGCTGATGACCTGCTATGACGTGCGTTTCCCTGAGCTGGCTCGTCGTCTGGTAATGGATGGTGCCGATGTGCTGGTATTACCTGCGGCCTGGGTGAAAGGGCCTCTGAAAGAGATGCACTGGGAACTGTTGGTTACGGCTCGTGCGCTGGAGAATACCTGCTATCTGGTGGGCGTTGGCGAATGTGGGCCGCGTAATATCGGTAACAGTCTCATCGTTGATCCATTAGGGGTGGCTATTGCTAAAGCGGCTGAAGGCCCTGCGCTGATCTTCGCTGATTTGGCTCCTTCACGTATTGCTGATGCACGCAGACAGCTGCCCGTCCTGGATAACCTGCGTTTTTCCCGTCCGGAACTGGACAAATAATATTGGTGGTGCGATTCCACGCTTTCCAGCGGCGTTTTATCTGCTATCATTCAGCACTGCTTTGTGCAGATATTACTCTGTTACAGATTACGGTTGTATTGACCGGTGATCTACGCGTTAATACGGATTACTGTTATTGGCCTTGTCATTGGTCAGATGAAAAAAGAAGGTGCGTATGGAAGGTATCAGTATTGCCAAGCTGCTGATCATCGGTGCTCTGATTGTCCTGCTGTTCGGAACCAATAAGTTGCGTTCTCTCGGTGGCGATTTGGGCTCAGCGATCAAAGGCTTTAAGAAAGCCATGAGTGATGACGACACTTCCGCCAAAAAAACGCCAGCTAATGAAGATAAGCCCGCAGAGCAGGTTGCTCACAAAGAATAATCTTTTTGCTGTGCAAAAAAACGGATGACTGCGTCATCCGTTTTTTGTGTCTGTAAAAAGTGTAACCGTCCCGGATTTTAAGCCAGTCAGTTATTTCACTTCCAGACCTTTGGCCTGCATATCTGCATGGTAAGAAGAACGGACAAACGGCCCACAGGCGGCATGAGTAAAGCCCATTTCCATTGCCGCTGCTTTCATCTCATCAAATTCAGCGGGGCTGACATAGCGTTGCACCGGCAGGTGATGGCGGCTCGGCTGTAAATACTGTCCCAGGGTCAGCATGGTTACGCCATGACGCCGCAGGTCGCGCATCACTTCAATAATTTCAGCATTGGTTTCACCCAGCCCGACCATTAAACCAGATTTGGTTGGGATCTCCGGGTGGGCTTCTTTAAAGCGCTCAAGCAGTTTCAGCGACCATTCATAGTTCGCCCCGGGGCGTACCTGACGATAAACGCGTGGCACGTTTTCAAGATTATGATTGAATACGTCAGGCGGGGTTGCATTCAGGATATCAAGCGCACGATCCATCCTTCCACGGAAATCCGGAACCAGTGTCTCAATTTTGATGGTTGGATTTTTCTCGCGAATAGCGCTGATACAGTCAGCAAAGTGCTGCGCACCCCCATCACGTAAATCATCGCGGTCCACGGAGGTGATCACCACATAACGCAGACGCATATCGGAGATAGTCTGCGCTAGTTTTTCCGGTTCACCGGCATCAGGAGCCACAGGACGACCATGTGCCACATCGCAAAACGGGCAGCGTCGGGTACAAATGGCTCCCAAAATCATAAAGGTGGCGGTGCCGTGATTAAAACACTCTGCAAGGTTGGGACAGGATGCCTCTTCACAGACGGAGTGCAGGCCATTCTTACGCATGGCAGCTTTAATGCCCTGTATGCGGCTGGAGTCGGCCGGGAGCTTGATTTTCATCCACTCCGGCTTACGCAAAATCTCCGTGCGTTCAGTCACCACGGTTTTCACCGGGATCAGGGCCATTTTATCTGCATCACGGTATTTTACGCCGCGTTCCATCTGAATGGGTTTACTCATAATCTTGCAGGTTCCAGGTTGGCATGCGCTGTGACAGTCGCAAAAAATGCAAAGAGTTTTTTAACCGTATAAGGCACTGGCCTTAAACTTTTTTGATAAAAACGCAAAAATTATATCATTGCAGCGAGCGACTTGCAGCCAGCCGACGAGATAAAATGTGACGCAATTGTAAATCCGCACGGGCAGACCATCTTCAAGGCAGCAATGATTGTTGTAGCCAGCTGACCGCTGTGATTTGCAGCTGTCGGGCAAAATTTTCCACCAACAGTGGCTGCACATCAGCTGTCTGCACGCCGGGGGAAAATACACTGAGTTGCGTCATTGTCATACCGGCATAACCACAGGGATTTATCCGCTGAAAGGGGGCCAGATCCATATCAATATTCAGCGCCAGTCCGTGAAATGAGCATCCCTGGCGAATTCTCAGGCCGAGCGAACAGATTTTTTTATCACTGACGTATACCCCCGGCGCATCTGGCCTCGCCATAGCAATCACCCCAAAGTGAGCGAGTGTATCAACAACCGTTTGTTCAATGGCGGTTACCAGCTGCCTGACACCGATTTTTCGTCGCCGGATATCGATCATCACATACATCACCTGCTGGCCTGGTCCGTGATAGGTCACCTGACCGCCACGATCGCTCTGCATAACCGGGATATCTCCGGTCATCAGCAGGTGCTCTGCCTTTCCGGCCTGGCCCTGAGTAAATACCGGCGGATGCTCCACCAGCCAGATTTCATCAGGCGTGGACTGGCAACGCGTGTCAGTAAAGCTATGCATAGCCTGAGAGACATCAGCCCAGGGCTGTGTGCCCAGCTGACGGATCAATAACGTTTCCTCGTTCAAAACCCGCAGTCCGCTGAAAAGAGAGAAGGGAATAACACACTGACTACGGGCGACAACCTGTCGCTCCGGTCAGTCGGACATTTACAGAACCATCCGCACGATTTCAATATTACCCAACTCTTCATACAGGATTTCAACCTGTTCAATATGGGTGGCTGTGATGGTGATTGAAACTGAGTGGTAGTTGCCTTTACTGCTGGGCTTGACCTCCGGATAGTAGTCACCCGGTGCGTGACGTTGAACAACTTCAACCACCTGATCAACCAGCTCTGGCTGTGCCAGCCCCATGACTTTATATGTGAATGGCGTGGGGAATTCGAGCAGTTCTTTAAGATTGGTTTTCATACATTCTCCGGTAACGCTAAAACAAGGACTCCCGCCGCAGCGGGAGCCTGGATATCAGTTCAATATGGGGCGCATTCAGAGCGAAATCAAGCGCGACAGGGCGGTGGGATTATCCAAACCAGTGGTGGAACATCAGTTTGATGTAATCAATGATACGGCCAACAAAACCGCCTTCCTGTACTTCATTGAGCACGACCAGTGGGTGCTGCTCAATCGTTTTACCGTCCAGCTGGAAGTTGATCGAACCCACAACCTGATTTTTAGCCAACGGCGCATGCAGTTCGGTATTGGTCAGGGTATAGCTGGCTTTCAGATCTTTCATCCGTCCACGCGGAATTGTCAGGTAGAGATCTTTTTCCACGCCCAGCTGTACGCGATCGCTGTTGCCAAACCAGACGGGTTCAGAGGCAAACTCTTTACCCGCTTTAAGTGGTGCGACGGTTTCAAAGAAACGGAAACCCCAGGTCAGCAGCTTTTTGCTTTCGGTTTCGCGGCCTTTGTAAGTATGTCCGCCCATCACTGCCGAAATCAGGCGCATCTGGCCTTCAGTTGCGGAGGCAACCAGATTATAGCCGGCGGCGTCGGTGTGACCGGTTTTGATACCATCCACCTGCAAACTGGTATCCCACAGCAGGCCATTACGGTTCAGCTGACGAATATTGTTGAAGGTAAACTCTTTCTCTTTATAAACTGCATATTCATCAGGCACATCGCGGATCAGCGCCTGACCAATCAGCGCCATATCGCGTGCTGAACTGTACTGACCATCAGCATCCAGACCATGAACGGTCTGGAAATGGGTGTTTTGCAAACCAATAGCTTTGACATAGTTGTTCATCAGACCGACGAACGCATCCTGGCTGCCGGCTACGTAATCGGCCATGGCCACACAGGCATCGTTACCTGATTGCAGTACGATCCCCCTGGTCAGCTGCGATACCGGAACACGATCGCCAGGCTTCAGGAACATCAGCGAAGAGCCCTTGAATACCGGATTACCCGTAGCCCAGGCGTCTTTCCCAACGGTGACCATATCTTCCTGATGGATTTTTCCTGCTTTTACAGCCTGACCAATAACATAGCTGGTCATCATTTTGGTCAGACTGGCCGGATCACGGCGGGCATCGGCATTTTTCTCTGCCAGCACTTTGCCTGAGTTATAGTCGATCAGCACATAGGCTTCAGCATCAATGTCAGGCACGCCGGGGATCATTGTTTTAATGTTCACGTCGTCGGCGTAAGCAAAGGTGGTCAGGCTGAGGGCAATCAGTGAAGCTGCCGTCAGACGTTTGAGCAGTTGGGGGGAGGTCAGAGTGTTCATGTTCAGGACGACAACATCCGTGGTTAGTTAAAAAAAGTGACTCACTATAGCAAAAGCAGTCCTGTCCGGCATCCGTCTTTATCGGCCCAGCCTGAAGGGCACGGAAGGATGCCGGGCAGTATTACATTTTGTCAGAAGCAACCGTAATAAATGATGACTGGTTCGCCTCGCTGGACAGACGCTGTTGCAGTGCGCTGGCCTGCTGACGTGAACGGAAATGCCCAAGCTGAACGCGCCAGACATTGTTGTGATTTTCCACCGTACCCGGCACACCAAATTTTTTGCTCAGTGTGTTAAGTAGCTGATGGGCGCGAGCGGGATCGCTGACGGCACCAACCTGTACCGTCCAACTGGTCGCTGCGCCCGAGGTGGAAGGAGCAGAAGCGGCAGCCGGGGCTGTCGCCGCAGGCGTAGCAACCGCAGCGGCGGCAGGCGTGCTCACGGGCGCAGGCTCACTGCCTTCCAGTACACCATTGCGCAGCGGCTGTGGCGCACCGAGGAAACCGTTGCTGTTAACCGGCGCGCCGATGCCGCCGTCGCTGCTCAGGCTGCGATTATCGACAGGGTGTGATTCTGCCTCCTCCTGTGGCTGGCTGGTGACAGGCGGCACGGTTTGACTCTGTGCGGATGCGGTGGCTGCTCCTGCGCCCATTACCACCATGCCCCCGCCGATATCCGGGCGCGGCGGCAACGCGTAGCTTTGTTTGGCAACCCGGGTGCCAACAGTACCCGGACCAGACAGCGAACCATCTGGTGCCACACTGATATAGTCCACTTTAACCCGGGTATTGTTGGAAATATTCAGGCGATCGCCCGCTGCTTTTGACAGATCGATAATATGCCCTGGGGTGTAGGGGCCACGATCGTTGATCCGCACCACCAGCTGGCGACCATTAGCCAGGTTCGTGACGCGAACATAGCCAGGAATGGGCAATGTAGGGTGAGCAGCGGTCAGGGCTTCCGGATCAAATTGTTCACCTGTAGCGGTGCGATTACCTTTGGCCTCATCACCATACCAGGTTGCCAGACCTGTTTCGCTGAAGTTGGAAGGGTCTTTGACAATGCGGTACTTTTTGCCGTTAACGCTGTAATCCTGATTTGCTCCCGCCGCCAGCGGTTCATAACGCGGCTCGGCACCGCCAATCTCCACTACCGGGCCATTATATGCTGGCTGCTGTGGAGCCGGTGCCTGTTGTTCAGTGGTGCTACAGGCTGCCAGCAGAGCTGTAGCCAGGCCAATCCAGAGCCAGTCCTTACGCATGTTCAAGCCTCTTAAACGCTTTTTGATAACAGTTTTCGATGAGTGTGAATTGACATGATTATGCCAAAACCGGCCATCAGTACAATCAGCGCAGAACCGCCATAGCTGACCAGCGGTAGCGGAACGCCCACCACCGGCAGAATACCGCTTACCATGCCAATATTGACAAAAACATAGACAAAGAAGATTAGCATTAATCCACCGGCCATGACCCGGCCAAAGGTGGTTTGTGCTCTGGCTGCCATCATCAGGCCACGCATAATTAACAGCACATAGAGAGCCAGCAAAATCAGCACGCCGACTAACCCCAGCTCTTCGGCCAACACGGCAAAGATGAAGTCAGTATGGCGTTCTGGCAGGAATTCAAGCTGCGACTGCGTTCCGTGCAGCCAGCCTTTGCCACGAAGACCGCCAGAGCCGATGGCGATTTTCGACTGAATAATATGGTAACCCGCACCTAAGGGATCGGTTTCCGGATCGAGTAGCATCATCACCCGGTTGCGTTGGTAATCATGCATCAGGAAGAACCAGAGTATCGGAATAAAAGCCCCGACCAGTAAAATGGCTATCAAAATCAGTCGCCAGCTCATGCCTGACAGGAACAGCACGAACAGTCCGCTGGCGGCGATCAGAATCGCCGTTCCCAAATCGGGTTGGGCTGCCACCAGCAGGGTGGGCATAAATATCAGTACCAGGGCAATGGCGGTATTCTTCAGCGTGGGCGGACAGACATCGCGGTTGATAAAACGGGCAACCATCAGCGGCACGGCAATTTTTGCAATCTCCGAAGGCTGAAAACGTACCACGCCCAGATCCAGCCAGCGCTGTGCACCTTTACTGATATGGCCAAACGCATCGACCGCAATCAGTAACACGACACAAAAAATATACAGAAAGGGCGCCCAGCCTTCGTAAACTCTTGGGGGGATCTGCGCCATAACCAGCATCACCACCGTGCCCATGGCAATTTGTCCCAGTTTGCGCTCCATCATGCCGGGGTCCTGGCCACTGGCGCTCCATATAACCAGCGAGCTGTAGACCAGCAGGGCGGCAATCAGAATAAAAAACGTTGGATCGACATGAATTCGGGTCCAGATGGTGCGTTTCTGATGACGGTCATTCATGGTTATTCACCTTCATAGCCGGATGGCACCGGTGCCGCATCCGGCAAGTTGGTATTGTTATCCCCAAGCATAATATGGTCGAGGATTTGTCGCGTGATGGTGCCGACAGCGGGACCGGCGCCACCGTTCTCAAGGATAATGCTGACCGCCACGCGGGGATTATCAAAAGGAGCAAACGCGGTCATTAGCTTGTGGTCGCGCAGTAGCTCTGCCACTTTATGGGCGTTGTAAGTTTCATTAGCTTTAAGGCCAAAAACCTGGGCCGTACCGGATTTCGCCGCAATCTTGTAGGGTGCATCCGCAAAGCTTTTACGGGCAGTGCCGTTTGGTCGGTTGGCAACGCCATACATACCGTCTTTGGCAATCTCCCAGTAGCCAGAGTGAATATCGGCCACCGGTTTCAGTTCCTGCTGGCGCCAGGGCACCTGAACATTATTGACTCTGGTTGAAGCCATCAGATGAGGGGTTTTGATGATGCCGTCGTTAATCAGGATCATCATTGCTTTGTTCATTTGTAATGGTGTGGCTGTCCAGTAGCCCTGACCGATGCCAACCGGGATGGTATCCCCCTGATACCACGGCTTTTTGAAACGTTTCATTTTCCATTCACGGGTAGGCATATTACCCGGTGTCTCTTCGGTCAGGTCGATACCGGAGAGGTGGCCGTAGCCAAATTTGCTCATCCATTCCGCCAGGCGATCGATCCCCATGTCATAGGCGACCTGATAGAAAAAAGTATCCGCCGATTCTTCCAGCGATTTAGTGACATTCAGGCGTCCATGTCCCCAGTGCTTCCAGTCGCGAAAGCGCTTCTCCGTACCGGGTAACTGCCACCAACCCGGATCAAACAGGCTGGTATTTTTGTTAATCACGCCCGCAGAGAGCGCCGAGACGGCAATGTAGGGTTTGACGGTAGAGGCCGGAGGATAAGCGCCCTGGGTGGCGCGGTTGATCAGCGGTCGATTAGGATCGTTAAGCAGCGAGTTATAGTCCTTGCTACTGATACCGTCGATAAACAGGTTTGGATCGTAGCTTGGCATGGAAACCATGGCGAGAACATCGCCGTTGCGTGGGTCGGTGACCACAACCGCAGCACGGCTGCCTGCCAGCAGCGTTTCAATATACTGCTGTAATTTGAGATCGATAGTCAGCCAGATATCCTGGCCGGCCTGAGGCGGTTGCTCATGCAGCTGGCGGATCACCCGGCCACGATTATTCACCTCTACCTCTTCATAGCCAGGCTTACCGTGCAGGATATCCTCGTAATAACGTTCAATTCCCAGCTTGCCAATGTCGTGCGTGGCAGCGTAGTCCGGCAGCCTGCCTTCTTTATTCAGACGTTCAACATCGCGGTCATTGATCTTCGAAACATAACCCAGCACGTGAGTCAGAGCAGAATTATAGGGATAGTAGCGACGTTGATAACCTTTAACCTCTACGCCAGGAAAGGCGTACTGATTAACGGCGAATCGGGCAACCTGTTCTTCGTTCAGTCCGGTTTTGACCGGAATGGAGGTGAAACGACGTGAGCGCTTGCGTTCCTTTTCGAAAGCAATCAAATCTTCGTCGCTGAGATTAACAATCGGACGCAGTGCCAGCAGCGTTTTTTCGAGGTTTTCTACCTTATCTGGCACCAGTTCAATCTGCCAGATGGTGCGGTTCAGCGCGAGAGGGATACCGTTGCGGTCATAAATAATACCGCGGCTTGGCGCAACCGGAACCAGCTTGATGCGGTTGACATTCGAACGGGTGGTATAGTCGTTATAACGAATAATTTGCAGGTGATAGAGATTGACCACCAGGATTATGGAAAGCAAAAAAATGCCCAGAAAAGCGACCAGCGCCCGGCGAACGAACAGTGCCTGTTCGGCTGTGTAGTCACGAAAAAAATTGCGCTGTAATTTCATCCGCTGTTTCAGGGTATCCGTATGTTTATGCGTTATTCACGATGATAGGGATGGTTAGCTGTGATGCTCCATGCCCGGTACAGGCTCTCGGCGACCAGTACCCTGACAAGCGGATGGGGCAGCGTCAGGGCAGAGAGTGACCAGCTTTGCTCCGCCGCCGCTTTGCAGGCGGGAGAGAGGCCTTCCGGGCCACCAATCAACAGACTGACATCGCGACCATCCTGTTTCCAGCGCTCCAGCTGACAGGCAAGTTGTGGGGTTTCCCACGGCTGGCCCGGAATATCCAGAGTGACGATGCGATTGCCTTTACCCACGGTGCTGAGCATCATTTCACCTTCTTTTTCAAGAATGCGTTTTATATCAGCATTTTTCCCCCGTTTACCGGCGGGAACTTCGCTCAGCTCAAGGGGCATATCTTTGGGAAAACGGCGCAGATACTCCATAAACCCGGTTTGCACCCAGTCCGGCATTTTGGTGCCGACTGCAACCAACTGCAACTTCACCTGTTAACTCCAGAGTTTTTCGAGCTCGTACAGACGGCGGCTCTCTTCCTGCATTACATGGACAATCACGTCACCGAGATCCACCACTACCCAGTCGGTGGAGATTTTACTGTCAACCGAAATAGGCTTCAGGCCTGCTGCCCGGGATTGCTGTACAACGTGGTCGGCAATGGAAGCCACATGACGGGTTGATGTGCCGGTGCAGATAATCATGCAGTCGGTGATACTGGATTTGCCCTGCACGTTAACAGCAACGATATCCTGGCCTTTCAAATCGTCGATTTTGTCAATGACGAAGTCTTGGAGTGTTTGACCTTGCAAAAGGTTCCCCTCTGATTTTGATGGAATTTCAATGAGCTATGGTATGCAGCCCGACATGGTTTTTCTGTTGCCAGACCCGTTTATTCAGGCGTATTGCCCTGCCTGACGGCTGAATGACGGTCTGATCGTGCTGAACCACGTTTTGCCAGCTTCTGAAGGTGGACCCACATGAGGTTTCTGGTCGCTGAAAAAACGGTTGATTATTGTGCCACCTGACACGAGGCATTTCGCCCGGCTGACGAAAAATCTTGTCAGCTTTTTTCACTTAATGTCAGCATCACTGAGCGGGTACTCACAGCAACGGCGCGGCCTTAAAAAACATGGCAGCGAAGGATAACAGCCTTAAGGTCGGTGTCAATGATGTGCTGGTTGATAATCTGCGGCGGCAGAACCCGGATGAGCGGTTTTATTTGTTCAGATGTCGTCATCGAACATCCGTCACCCGGATTATCCATGTTGAGTCCGCTTTTCTGAAGCCTGGTGCAATTCCTGCTTAAGAAGACAAAGCGTTGAGAGCTTACTCAGTTTCGGCTGATTTTCAGGGAGTGATAAAAAGGCTCAGGCCCCTGATGGTGTCCATGCCACTTTCTAAATTTCCATACGCACCACGGCGCTGGAGATGTCGATCAGCTGGTTGAGATTTTCAATGCCATGAAAATAAACATCATTTTCCAGACCATAAATTAAAATATTGTCAGGTCTGACTGCCAGTGCACAGTCAACATAATGATTTTCACAGAGATCATGCTCTCGGGTGATAATAAATAAATCTGTTTTCTGGCTGACGGCATCAGCATAAGCATCATAAAAGAAACGCCTGATTTCATCGCCTGTTTCACTGTCATCAGCGGCGGGAACGATAATCAGGGTAAATTCAGGATACAGTTCTTTATTTTTCACAGGGACAGCTCCGTCAGGCTGGTATGGTGGGCTGCCAGGCCAGCGTTAATCGCCGCGTCTCTGTCATGGGCCAGGCTGACGATACAATTATACCATTCATCCGTGCTGTGACATATCCAGCCGTTGACGCCGTGTTTGATAAACTGAGAAAACTCACTTACAGGCGAGGCGATAATGGGGACACCACATGCGGCCGCCTCAATAAATTTAATATTGGATTTTGCATTATTAAAAACAGTATCTTCAAGAGGAACTAAAACAACATCATGATGTGAAATAATGGTCATCATTTCTGCAAAACTGACAATGTCGATTTGTTGTACTGATGCACCCGCAGCCTTCAGCGTATCGGCATAATTCCCGGTTTTCCCAAGGAATGTTATTTCAAAATCATCGCGAGTTTGTGCAAGCTTCATCATCACGCCAGATATGATACTGAAGTCCATGATGTGGGTTTTAGTACCTGAAAGGTAGAGGATTTTTAATGACCGATTTTTCTCTTTTTTATTTTTCTGGTTTTCTGAGAAAAATCGTTTGGGTAATTTATTTCTACGTAATGAAACATTATTATGAGATTTTTTATATATTTCAACCAGCAGCGGGGTTGAGCAGACTATTTTGTCAGCAAGTAATAACAATGAAGAGTCGCATATCAGTATTTTTTCAAGCCAGTCTGCATCGGTATCATTTGAACGAACAGCACCCTGGCTGGCAACAAATTCAGGCAGCATTAAATCGTCGATATCCAGCGTGACAGTAACACCTGTTTTGCGGCAGAGAGTCATCAGGAATACGGTCAGAGGGTCGTAATTTGGACGAATAAAAATAACTTCATCAGCAGTGAATATACTTTCCAGCGTTTCTTTTAAAGTGCTGCCAGCATGATTAAATATGCAGTTTTTATCATTTTCGCCGGGAAATATGGCTCTGTATAAATTTGTTCCACTGTTGAGAGGTAATGTGGAATAAATTGTTTTTTTATGTTTTTTTTTCAGCAGTATACGTTTTTTTATGACGTAATTGAGGAATGTGAAAGGTGCGACCTTCTTTCTCACCATAGTCAAAGAAATGCCCGACGGCACATATACCGGATTCTTTAACGTCTGGATTATCGAGATAGTATTTTTCAACGTCCAGGATGAGTTCTTTGATCTCAGAAGGGGGAATATCCCTTCTTAACCGATGCAATTTTTCAACAAATGATTGTGGTTCTTGTTCAGACTGCACGGATTTATCCCTCACCTTGATTAACATCTTTTGAAACATAACGAGATCCATCTGAAGTATATGCGTCAGGTTGATTAACATCACTATATCATCTTATGTTGATTACAACAGAAGTGACCTTGTGGAGCCGATTAAATGCCACACTGCGGGGCAGTGCGCGAATAACCTGAAGAGATCCGCCGTGGATGGCGTGGTTTGGCAGAGAGTGCGGAAGGGCTGGTCGCTCCCTCCCGCCAACTGGGGTTATTTGTCAGTGATGGTCAAATCAGGGAAGTGCTCTTTGACGCACTGGATGTAATCACCTTTTTTAAATGCGCTGAACGGTGTCTGATAGCCAACCAGTTTACAGGCATAGCTTTTACCACCCGGATTGTGTTCGTTGTAATCCCAGTTCTGTTCCCAGTAAATGGGCAATGCGCCTGCACCGTTCTCCGAGAACTGCTTCATGTTCTTACAACCGAGGATCTCATCGGGCGCAATCGGCACACTGAGCTCTTTAGCAAAGGCCTGATAGTATTTAATACGATTCAGCGACTGAGCAATTTCAACACTGCCGCCACACTCCACGCCACCGTTGATGATCTGCGTGGTAACGCCAAAGCCGGGTAACAGGCCGTCGGCTTTATCGTATAAATTGGGCTGCCATGTTCCGTCTATAACAAACTGCATGCTGGGTTTAGGCGGCTGTGGATAGATGTAGAAAAAGATAGCGCTGGCCAGATTAAGCCAGGTATCGGCCACCAGCTCCGGTTTATTAAGCAGCACGCTGACATCACCAAACATGGCTTCAGAAAACGGACCATAGTTGTAGTTGTAGCTGAGCTGCTTGGCTCCCCGACCAAAATAGCTCAGATAGCGTCCCTGACTGTCAGTGCCACAGGGCCAGGCTTTGCCCTGCCAGGTAGCAGGATTACATTCACCGTTGTAACCGTTTGGTTGGCCTTCCACCCAGCCCATCTCGCGAACCCAGTGCAGCCCCTGACGCCATTCAGGAACCGTACCGTGAACATTATGCTCACCGGTTTCCTGGGCAAAATGCGCAAACATGGTTGCCAGCGTTTTGCGGCAAATCTGATCGGCATTGCGGCCATCATTAAAATCGCCGCAGAGGCGGGGGAATTTTCCTACGGCTTTCAGGAAATTATCATAAGTGTAGGCAGGGTCGCGATGCGGGAACAGGTATTCCCAGCGCTGGGCACCCAGGATATTTTCCACACGCCTGACATTGTCAGGATTATCTCTGGCGCCAGCGGTAATCTTTTCAACCCGATCGTTATCCAGTGTGGCAATTGAAGCCATCACGTCACTCATTAATCCGCCGCTGGTTAACTGCGCCTCTGTTTTTTCCAGTTCACTTCGCGACAGCACCATTGTCGGCTCGGGTTGTTTATCGTCTCCACCTTGATCGCTGCCCTGATAGACGGACCAGGCGGATTCCCAGCCATGGCCGACGCCGGGTTCATAAGCCAGCGCACTGCCGCTGCACCATGCGGCAACACCCTGTTTGCAGATGTAGTCTCTGCCGGCGTTGCTGACAATATCTCCCGATTTATAGGGGGTTCCTGCAACGTAAGGTGGAAAGTCAGAGGGCGTCACCTCCGGCTCAGGTTTAACCTCAGGTTGTGGTTGTGGTGCAGGCTCAGGTTGCACATCCGGAATGTTTGCACCACTCACCAGTTCCCAGGGGGTATCCCAGGGATTTGCCACCACTTCATCGGGACGCTGACCGGCGGCCACCCACCATTTGGCTAAATAAGTTTTACCGTTATGGATAACATAGGTGCCACCAGGATAACTTTGTTGTGGATTATATAAATCATAAGCAAAGGCATTAAAAGACAGCGCCATGCAGCCTGCCAGAAGCAGGCTTTTAACCATCATCTTTTCTTTTTTCATTTTAAGATATTCCGGAAAGAGAACTTAATCCCCATCTCCGATAACGGATTTTAAACCCGTGTCTGATGATGGGGTCCGGATGAATTTTTGTCTTCTGTTCCAGAGGGGGCAAATCAATAATAATAAAAAACCACCGCGATGATTCTCATAATCTTAATGTCATTATTAAAATAAAGTTATTACGATTTTTTAATCTTATTGCTGAGGTATAAATACTCATTAATTTATTAATGCGCTTTTATTCTTATCTGTTGCTTATCAGGTAATAACAATTACTTAAGGGGATGAAAAAAATTATGCTGCCGTGCGATGTGGCTATTTCACCTGCGGATATAAACCCTGCTGATTAATCCATTTAATTACCGCAGGGGGTAACAGATCATCACAGGGAAGCCCGGCATGACGACGTGCGCGAATTTCAGTGGCTGATACAGGCAGTAGGGATGTTTCCGCAAGGTAAACACAGCCGGCAGGGGATTGATGCAGGCGGGAGATATCTTTTGTCAGATGTGCCTGCAACCAGGTTTCAAGCTCCGCAGTGGGCATCCTTTCAGCATAACCGGGGCGCCTGAGAACCAGTAAGTGGCAATAGTCAGTCAGCGCCTGCCAGCGATGCCATTTATCTAATCCGAGCAGAGAGTCCTGACCAATAATAAATGCCAGAGGTTGAGTGTTACCGCGTTCTTTTCGTAAGGCCGCCAGTGTTTCAACCGTCCAGGAGGGCGTATCGCGCTGCATTTCCCGCAGATCTATGTCAAACAGCGGGTTTCCGGCAATCGCCTGTTCCAGCATTGCCGCCCGCTGTGCGGGAGAAGCCTCCGGTTGGGGGCGATGGGGCGGGACATTATTTGGCATCAGCGTGATTTTTTGCAGCCCAAGCTGTTTCGCCAGCGCTTCAGCGGGTTTCAGATGGCCGTAATGAATCGGATCGAAGGTTCCGCCGAACAGCGCCTGCAGACTGCGGTTATCAGATATCACAGAAGCTCTCCGGAAATGTCCTGCTGCACAGGAGCAACGACAGCGTCTCCAGTTCAGGCCAGACATTCTGTCCGTAGTCCTGCTTCAGGCTCAGCTCAGTTTTTGCCAGTAAACGCACAGCCTGCGCCAGTTGTTTTGCTGACAGGCGTTGCAGGGCTTCACTGAACAGAGGCCGCCGATTTTGCCAGACGCGATGTTGATCAAGCAGGGTGCGGAGTGGGGTGATGCCCATTTGTCGTTGCAGCGTCAGCAACAGCATCAGTTCACGCTGAAGGGTACGCATTAAAATGACCGGCTCACTGCCCTCAGCCTGCATCTGTCGCAGGATATGTTGCGAACGTTTACTCTTACCTGCCAGCAACGCATCAACCCAGTGAAAAGGGGTGAAATGTGCCGCATCATTAACCGCCTGCTCCACCCTTGGCAGGGTCAGTTTGCCATCCGGCCACAGTAGTGACAGACGCTCCAGCGCTTGTGATAACGCCAGAAGATTACCCTCATAGCAATAACACAACAGCTGAATAGCTGCCTCATCCAGCGACAGCCGCATGTTTTTTGCTCGTGAGGCAACCCAGCGTGGTAGTTGCGCCTGCTCTGGTGTCTGGCAGGGCACCACGACGCCATGCTGACTGATTGCTTTATACCATGCGCTGTTTTCCTGCGCTTTGGTCAGCCTGGGTAGCCGCAGCAGCAGGAGCAGATCGTTATGCAACAGAGTGGAGAGCGTCAGCAGCTGTTCTGCCATTGCGGCGTTGGGGCCATTTTCAGTAAATGTCAGTATCAGTATCTGACGGCTGGCAAACAGGCTCATCGACTGACAGGTGGAGAAGATCGACGGCCAGTCGGTGTAAGCGTCAATCTCTGTACTGAAGCATTCGACGAAACCCTCCGGCTGAGCAGCAGCGCGCACAGCATCCTGCGACTCCTGCAACAATAAGGGTTCATTGCCGGTGAAAAGGTAACAGGCGCGCAGCCCTTCATTGAGCTGCGCACGAAGTTGCTCAGGATAGATCCTGATCATCTGGCGTAAGAGGTGTCCGGCAGTGCGGAGCGGGGGGAGGTATCTTCAGCCGCTGCCGGAGTGGAACCCAGTGTGTTAACGGAAGCGTCAGTTTCTGCGACATGCACGGTAAGCAGCTTCCTCACCAACTGTTGTGCTGCCTGGGTGCGCATCTCACTCACAATAATTGACTGTTCAGAGTCTTTTGCCAACGCAGCCAGCGGGTTATCGAAGAACGAACGATAGACGGTGGCGTTAATCGGATAGATGCCTTTTTCCGGCACCAGAACCTGAGCACTGACGGTCATCATCAGAGAGTATTCGGCTGTTTTACCATCCTGGAAAATGGTTGCGGTATCCTGATGCTGGGTTTCCACACCCAGACGCAGCGAGGGAACATCCTTACGCATACCTGGTTTTTCCAGCACGGTGACGTTGTTAAGACGCAACTCTTCTCGCACTGCGCGAGCCAGTGGCCCGTAAGGATCGCCTGAATCGACAATCAGGGTTTTCATTTCGGGCGGGACCGACGTGGTCCCGCGCAGGTGAAAGCCGCATCCGGCGGTGATTAATACCGCCAGTCCTACCAGCAATGACATTATCGGATGTCGCACATTTCCTCCTGACATCAGCCCACAACCAGGTTTAACAGCTTGCCAGGAACATAAATCACTTTACGCACGGTGACGCCGGCAAGATATTTGGCGACCAGGTGTTCCTGCGCGGCGCGAGCCTGCACCTGCTCTTGTGTGCTGTCTGCCGCAACGGTAATTTTGCCACGTACTTTACCATTAACCTGTACCACCACCAGCAGAGAATCTTCGACCATCGCTGCTTCGTCAGCAACCGGCCATGCTGCGTTATCCGCATCCCCGGTACCGCCCAGCGCCTGCCACAGCGTAAAGCTGGCGTGGGGAGTAAATGGATATAACATTCTGACCACGGCCAGCAGGGCTTCCTGCATCAGGGCGCGATCCTGCTCGCTCTCTTGTGGCGCGCGGGCCAGTTTGTTCATCAGCTCCATAATTGCCGCTATAGCGGTGTTAAAGGTCTGACGGCGACCAATGTCATCAGAGACTTTGGCAATGGTTTTATGCAGATCGCGGCGCAACGCCTTCTGATCTTCATTCAGCGCGTCGATGTTCAACGCTGTTGTGGCACCTTTTTCGGTGTGGTCGAAAACCAGTTTCCAGACGCGCTTGAGAAAACGGTTAGCGCCTTCCACGCCCGATTCCTGCCACTCGAGCGTCATTTCTGCCGGGGAGGCAAACATCATAAACAGACGCACGGTATCTGCGCCGTAACGTTCAACCATCACCTGAGGATCAATGCCGTTGTTTTTGGACTTGGACATTTTGCTCATGCCGGCATAAACCAGCTCGCGCCCGTTGCTATCAGTGGCTTTGGTTATACGGCCTTTTTCATCCCGCTCGATGGTAACCTCAACCGGGGAAACCCAGTTACGCTCACCGTTCGCACCCTGATAATAAAAGGCATCAGCCAGAACCATCCCCTGGCACAGCAGGCGTTTGGCAGGCTCATCAGAGTTGACCAGACCAGCATCACGCAGCAGCTTGTGAAAGAAGCGGAAATAGAGCAGGTGCATAATGGCATGTTCAATGCCGCCTACATACTGATCCACCGGCAGCCAGTAGTTGGCCGCAGCCGGATCGAGCATACCTTTATTGTAATCAGGGCAGGTGTAACGCGCGTAATACCAGGATGACTCCATAAATGTGTCAAAGGTATCCGTTTCACGCAGGGCTGGTTGACCGTTAACCGTGGTTTTCGCCCATTGCGGATCGGCTTTAATCGGGCTGGTAATACCATCCATCACCACGTCTTCTGGCAGGATAACGGGCAGCTGGTCCTCGGGCGTTGGCATCACCGTACCATCTTCGAGCGTCACCATCGGAATCGGTGCACCCCAGTAGCGCTGCCGTGAGACACCCCAATCGCGCAGGCGGTAATTGACTTTGCGTACCCCGACTCCCCGTTCAGCCAGCCTGTCGGCAATGGCGTTAAAACCCTGTTCGTGAGACAAACCGTCAAACTCGCCGGAGTTGAACAGCGTTCCCTTTTCGGTCATCGCGGCGTCACACAGGTCAGGTTCGCTGCCATCGGCATTCAGGATAACCGGGACCACTGGCAGGCTGTATTTGGTGGCAAATTCCCAGTCACGCTGGTCATGGCCTGGAACCGCCATAACAGCCCCGGTGCCGTATTCCATCAGCACAAAGTTCGCCACCCAGACCGGCAGTTTCTCACCGCTCAGTGGATGAACAGCAAACACCCCGGTCGCCATGCCTTTTTTCTCCATAGTGGCCATATCTGCTTCGGCAACTTTGGTGTTCCGGCATTCAGCGATAAAATCAGCCAGCGCCGGTTGGCTGGCGGCAGCCTGAGCGGCCAGCGGATGACCCGCAGCCACAGCCAGGTAAGTGGCCCCCATAAAGGTATCCGGACGGGTAGTGTAAACGGTCAGTTTTTCACTGCTGTCGGCGACGTCAAAGGTGATCTCCACCCCTTCCGAACGACCAATCCAGTTACGCTGCATGGTCTTGACCTGTTCCGGCCAGCTTTCCAGTGTATCCAGGTCGTTGAGCAGCTCATCGGCATAGTCTGTGATTTTGATAAACCACTGAGGGATCTCTTTGCGCTCAACCTTGCTGTCACAGCGCCAGCAGCAGCCGTCGATAACCTGTTCATTAGCCAGAACGGTCTGATCGTTAGGGCACCAGTTAACGGCAGAGGTCTTTTTGTAGACCAGGCCTTTCTCATAAAGTCGGGTGAAGAACCACTGCTCCCAGCGGTAGTACTCTGGCTGGCAGGTCGCCAGTTCACGGCTCCAGTCATAACCAAAACCCAGCAGCTTAAGCTGGTTTTTCATGTAGGCAATATTGTCGTAAGTCCAGGGCGCGGGCGCGGTATTGTTTTTTACCGCCGCCCCTTCAGCAGGCAGGCCAAATGCATCCCAGCCTATTGGTTGCAGGACG
This sequence comes from Erwinia papayae, assembly GCF_058241465.1. Taxonomy (NCBI): domain Bacteria; kingdom Pseudomonadati; phylum Pseudomonadota; class Gammaproteobacteria; order Enterobacterales; family Erwiniaceae; genus Erwinia; species Erwinia papayae. The sequence continues at coordinate 1,882,267 of NZ_JBZCHT010000009.1, read as the reverse complement.
TTTTTACCCAGCATGCGCTGGTAGCGAGAAATGACATCACCGATGGTGTAATTACGAACGTGGCCCATATGTAGGCGGCCAGAAGGATAGGGCAGCATGGAGAGGCAGTAATACTTCTCTTTACCTTCCTCTTCGACGACTTTAAAAGTTTGCTTCTCATCCCAGTGCTGTTGAACCTGGGATTCTATCTCTTCCGGGCGGTATTGCTCTTGCATGGCGGCCAGTGATCCTTTGTAAATGTTATGCTTTCGTTCAGATCCGCATAGCATAGCCGATTCAGGCCCGGCGCAACAACAGTATCCGGGGCGTCGGCAGGCATTTCTCTGCAAGCTGGAAGACGACAGGCAAATTTTATCGTCCCCTCTTCGTTATCAGCTAATCAACGCTAAACTGAAAATGTCACTAACTGGTCGCCACTGGAGGAAAAATGAACAAGGTTGCTCAATATTACCGGGAGCTGGTGTCATCGCTGACCGAGAGAATTAATAAAGGAGAGCACGACATTGATATGCTGGTGGAGAGCGCACGTCAGCGCATGAATAATCGCGGTGAGCTGACTCGCAGTCAGATTGATGATGTCGTGCGCGCGGTGCGCCGCGATCTGGAAGAATTTGCCCGCAGCTATGCGGAAAATAAGGACGACAGCACCGACAGCGTATTTATGCGCATTATCCGGGAAAGCGTGTGGAAGGAGCTGGCTGATATCACCGATAAGAGCCAGCTGGAGTGGCGTGAGGTTTTTCAGGATCTGAATCATCACGGGGTGTACCAAAGTGGCGAAGTGGTGGGGCTGGGCAATCTGGTTTGTGAAAAATGTCAGTTCACCCGTGCGATTTACACTCCGGAAACCCTGATCCGCTGCCCGGAATGTGGCAATGACCAGTTCCAGCGCCGGGCCTTTGCCCCCTGAATCATTCGCCCCTTACAGGCAGTTTTTTACATTCAGCCAGTTCTGCTGAACTGGCTCACCGGGTAACTTTCTGGTTAATAATTCCCTTCGTAACAGGCAATTTACAATAAACCATGAGGTTATTGTGGTAGTTGTACGGTTTGCGTAATACCTTCTTAAGCTGACAACAGTTAATAGTGCTGTATCTTGAGAGGGGAAAACGTGCAAAACAGGTATGCCACTTCACAAATTCTGCTTCACTGGCTGACGTTGTTACTGCTGGTTATTGTCTATGCGACGATGGAGTTTCGCGGACTGGCCAGCCACGGCTCATGGCAGAGAAGCCTGATGGTGGTGACGCATTTTAGTGCCGGTACGACGGTGTTGCTGATTATTCTTCTGCGTCTCTGGTTGCGAACACGCCACCGTACGCCTGCGATTGTTCCGCCCCTGCGCCTGTGGATGACTGCCGCGTCGCATTTGCTTCACACCTGCCTTTATGGGTTATTTATTTTGCTGCCGGTGCTCGGTATTAGCTCGCGTTATCTGAAAGGGAAAGAATGGATGCTGTTTGGCATCAGTATGCCGGTGTCCACCAGCCCGCTTCCTGAACTGGCTGCCAGTCTGACAGAGTGGCATGAGACGCTGGCACCCGTCGGCTACTGGCTGGTCGGTATACATGCACTGGCGGCATTAAGTCACCACTATCTTTTTCGCGACAATACCCTGCTCAGAATGATGCCATTCAGACAGAAGTAGTTGTCGGAGTCGTCTGCATGCAGAAAGTACCCTGAAAAGGACAGGGCGAACCGTCGCCCTGTCCGTTGGGTTTAGTGCAGGATTTTGGCGAGAAAGTCTTTGGCACGTTCAGATTGCGGATGACTGAAGAAGTCATCTTTGGCCGAATCTTCAATAATTTTTCCTTCATCCATAAAGATAACCCGGTTAGCCACTTTTCGGGCAAAGCCCATCTCATGGGTGACCACCATCATGGTCATTCCTTCGTTAGCCAGCTCAACCATGACATCCAGCACTTCGTTGATCATTTCAGGATCCAGTGCTGACGTAGGCTCATCGAACAGCATGGCTACGGGGTCCATGCACAAGGCGCGGGCGATGGCGACGCGCTGCTGTTGTCCCCCGGAAAGCTGACCGGGATGTTTATCGGCATGGGCAGAGAGGCCCACGCGCGCCAGCAGCTTCAGCCCTTTCTGCCTGGCTTCTTCTTTATTCCGTTTCAGCACTTTAACTTGTGCCAGCGTCAGGTTTTCAATAATGGTCAGGTGCGGAAACAGCTCAAAGTGCTGAAACACCATTCCGACTCTGGAACGCAGTTTAGCCAGGTCGGTCTGCCTGGCGCTTACCGCCGTGCCGTTGACCTCGATAATGCCTTGCTGGATGGGTTCGAGGCCGTTAACGGTTTTGATTAACGTTGATTTACCCGAACCGGAAGGCCCACACACCACGACCACTTCGCCTTTTTCCACGGAGGTTGAGCAGTCGGTCAGCACCTGGAAGTGACCATACCACTTGGAAACATTTTTCAGGGTAATCATTTACACTGTCCTTTTTTTCTTTAAATAGCCGACCAGCAGCGACGCGCTAAGGCTGATGACGAAATAGACTGCGCCGGCAAACAGCACCATCTCAATCTCGGTGCCATTGTTGATGCCGATGGTGTCGGCGGTGCGGAAAAAGTCAGCCAGGCTGAGTACGTAAACCAGCGATGTATCCTGGAAGAGAACGATCCCCTGAGTGAGCAACAGCGGCACCATTGCGCGGAAAGCCTGCGGTAAAATAATCAACTGCATCGATTGCCAGTGCGTCATCCCCAGCGCCAGAGCGGCATTGCCCTGACCACGGGCAATACTCAAAATCCCCGCACGAATAATTTCTGAATAGTAAGCCGCCTCAAACAGTGAGAACGCCACCATGGCCGAAATCAGACGGATATCGGTTTTCGGCGACAGCCCCAGCACCTGTTGCAGAAAGCCAGGCACCACCAGATAAAACCATAACAGGACCATCACCAACGGCACGGAGCGGAACAGGTTGACATACAGTCTGGCGAACCAGCTGATGGGTTTGAATGCCGACAGACGCATTACGGCCAGCAGGGTTCCCCAGAGAATGCCGAAAACGACCGCGGTCAGAGTAATTTTTAGCGTCACGACCATGCCATTCAGCAGCCACGGCAGGTTGGGTACAATCGTGCTCCAGTCAAATTCGTGCATTATTTGCCTCCCATGCTGCCGGGCAGGCGAACTTTTCGCTCTACCAGGCTCATCAACAGCATAATCACCATATTAATGGCGATGTAGGCCAGGGTGATGGCAGTGAAAGATTCATAGGCATGCGCGGAATAGTCCAACAGCTTACCAGCCTGAGCCGCCATATCTACCAGCCCGATAGTGGAGGCAATGGCAGAGTTTTTAACCAGGTTGAGCATTTCAGAAGTCAGCGGCGGAATAATGACCCGGTAAGCGTTAGGTAACAACACATAACGATAGGTCTGAGCTAACGTCAGCCCCATCGCCAGACCAGCGTTTTTTTGCCCACGCGGCAGTGACTGGATGGCTGCACGTACCTGCTCACAGACGCGGGCAGCAGTAAACAGCCCCAGGCAAATGACCGAGCAGCTGAAGAACTGAATATTGGGATCCAGCTCTGACTTGAACCAGCTGCCGGTGGATTCGGGCAACAGTTCCGGCACCACCAGATACCAGATAAAGAACTGTACTATCAATGGGATATTACGGAACAGCTCCACATAACAGGTGCCGACAGTCGCAAGCGCCCGGTTTGGAACGGTGCGTAAAATACCCAGCAGTGAGCCGACCAGGAAAGCAATAATCCATGCGCAGAGGGAAACGGCGATGGTGACCTGGAAGCCGGACCACAGCCATCCAAGATACGTGGTATTACCGAAAGGAGCCTGTTGCAGAAAAATTCCCCAGTTCCAGTCTGTTGACATAAATCACTCCGGTAGAAAAAAGGGTAGCTTGGCTACCCTGAAGATTGCTGGAAGGCTTGTGTCGCATGTCATGGGGAACGGCCACATCACGCTTTCAGCTGAGAATTGTACGCATCGCGTCCGACTCTCAGGCCGCTGTCTGTCCTCGCCTTTTTTGAACAATCACCGGGCAGCCTCGGCTGCCCTTATTGTCGTTATTAGTTAAGTGCCTTGTCGTTTGGCGTTTTGAACGTTGCTTTCATATCGTCAGACAGGGCGAAATTCATGTTGAGGTTTTTGGGGGGAATCGGCTGGCTGAACCATTTGGCGAACCATTTTTCCGCCTGACCTGAAGTTTGTGCCTTCGCGATGGTCTCATCCATCAGCTGTTTAAAGCTGTCGTCGCCTTTGCGCAACATACAACCATAGGCTTCTTTTGACTGTGGCGTGCCGACAATTTCCCAGTTATCAGGCTTTTTCGCTTTTGCCCGTTCGCCTGCCAGCAGCGCATCATCCATCATAAAGGCGACAGCGCGGCCGCTTTCCAGCGTACGGAAAGAGTCTCCATGATCTTTAGCGCTGATAATGCGCATACCCATTTTCTTCTCGTCGTTCAGCTTGTTCAGCAGAATTTCGGACGTGGTGCCTGACGTGACCACCACGGTTTTACCTTGCAGGTCCGGGAAATCTTTAACCGGGGTGCCTTTTTTGACCAGCAACCGTGTGCCGATAACAAAAATAGTATCCGAGAAGGCGGCCTGTTTCTGACGCTCAACGTTATTTGTCGTGGAACCACATTCGAAATCGTAAGTCCCGTTTTGCAGCAGCGGGATGCGGTTCTGCGAGGTGATCGGCAGCATTTTTACCTGCAAATCCGGCTTATTGAGCTTTGCTTTGATGGCCGCCACAATAGCGCTGGAATAATCCTGCGAGTAGCCGACAACCTGTTGCTGATTATCGTAATAAGAGAAAGGGACAGAGGATTCACGATGTCCTACCACAATCACCCCGTTTTTGGCGATTTTATCCAGAGTACCGGGCTGTGCCGCGTCTTCTGCATGAGCCATACCTGATACCAGTCCTGCCAGCGTCAGGCATAACCCCAGTTTCCGTAATTTCATCTGTGACTCCTTAAACTGCGCGCTCAACGGTGCGCCCGTGGTGGTGTGTAAATGATTGCCAGATCTGCTCTTTACTGTTCTCGCACGCCAGGGTGTGCAGAGCTTTAACATAGCTGAATGTTAATATAATGAAACAATAATGTTTCTTTTTTGCGAACTGCGCCGCACCAAATAAGGTCATCAATCCAGTAATTGCACCCAATGAGTGCTGATATCGCCCGGTAATAGTGCATATCTGCGTTGTCGATGCCCAGGTACGAGCAGCTACGCAATTTTCGGTGTAAATTTTTGCAACAAACATGCCAGAATGTTTGCAGGTGAAACATTTTTTGTTGCATTGGAAAGGTGCAGCATCGACAGGAGGTTATCTGTCCGCTTTCATACGGGGCAGGGTTGTTTTACTCCACCGGTGCAGGGCAGAGCGTCAAAATCATCTCTTTGCGGAAGGTTATTTTAAAGACAGGAGCCTGGCACCAGGTCAGCCTGGTCTTAATTCTGCGTGGCAGGATGTCAGGGAGCAAAGCAGCGCCGGATTTTTATAAATCCGGCGTTTAAGCAGAACTAAGGGTGACGCCTGTATTTGCTGCGGATCAGTGCGAGCAGGCTAAACAGCAACGTGATTATCCACACCGGCCAGTTGCCGAAACGTGCATAAGGTGTCAGGCCCTGAGTGGGCACGACATGGGTTGCCAGCACGCCAGATTTGAACTGGGGGATCATCTCATCGGCATTGCCATCGGCGTTAATCACCGCCGTGACGCCATTATTGGTATCACGCAGCAGCGGTCGGCCGAGCTCCAGTGCCCTCATGCGCGCCATCTGAAAATGTTGCCACGGCCCGATGGAATGACCGAACCAGGCATCGTTAGAAATGGTCAGCAAAAAGTCAGTGTCCGGACGAAAATTATCTCTGACCTGCTGTCCCAGCACGATTTCATAGCAGATTGCTGCGGTCAGATTGTAGCCTGCGACTTTCAGCTGAGGCTGAACGTAGGCGCCACGACTGAATGAGGACATGGGCAAGTCAAAGAAGGGCGCTAGTGGCCTTAGCAACGTTTCCAGCGGCACAAATTCACCAAATGGCACCAGATGGTTTTTCTGGTAACGGTCACCGCTGTTGTAGTCGTAGGGTTTGTCGCCACCCAGTACAATAATCGAGTTGTAGTCGTGATAGCGGTTATTCTGCAGGCGGGAGTCAACAATGCCGGTGACCAGGCTGCTGCCGCTGTTGCGCAGTGCCTGATCGATTGATTGTAAAAACGGCTGCTGATTGGTTTCCAGATCCGGAATGGCTGACTCCGGCCAGATGATCAGTGGCGCTTTACCCAACCAGGGACGACTGAGAGAGGTGTAGGTCCGCAGCGTATTGAGCAGCTGGTTCGGATCCCATTTCATCGACTGCGGAATATTTCCCTGAACCAGCGCGACGTTAACTTTGCGCTCTGGCTGAGTCTGATACCAACTAATTTGTCGCAGTGGCCACGGTAACAGCAGCAATGCCAGCGCAGCGACAGCGGTTATCCAGTGACGTTTTACCGCCGCAAAGACCGCCAGACCGGCCACCATCACCAGCACAAAGGTGATCCCTTCAACGCCGGTGAGCGGTCCAAAGCCTTTCAGCGGACCATCAATCTGGCTGTAGCCAAACTGCAACCACGGAAACCCCGTCAGTACCCAGCCGCGCAGAAACTCGGTAATTTGCCAGAGTGCGGGTGCAGCAACGACCAGACGCAGCAGCGAGGTTCGCGGGAAAAGACGGTTCAGCAGCGCGGCGAACAGCATGGGAAACAGTGACAGCCACGCGGCAAGCAATACCACCAGAAACACGTTAACCGGGCCAGGCATACCGCCAAAGGTGGCAATACTGACATACACCCAGTTGACGCCGCTGCCAAACAGACCAAAACCCCAAACAAAGCCAATGGCGGTAGCCTGTCGGGTGGTGCGATCAAGTGTCAGCGCCAGCAGGCCAAAAAGTGAAATCAGGGCGGCTGGCCAGAAGTCGTAAGGGGAAAATGCAAGCGTGCCAGCGGCACCGGTCAACAGCGCTGACAGCAGGCGGACCCACTGGCGCTGGTATATTGAGGCGATAGCCATCGGGGATTATTCTTCCAAAATCGGTTGCGGCGAGTTTTCCGGGATCCGGACGTGGACCTGTATGATTCTGCGGCTGTCAGACATTGCAACTTTAAACTGATAGCCGTCGATCACAATACTTTCCCCACGTGCAGGGAGATGGCCAAATGCCTGCATCACCAGACCACCGATGGTATCCACTTCTTCGTCACTGAAATGGGTGTCGAATACGTCATTAAAATCTTCAATGGGCGTGAGCGCACGAATGGTATAGGTATGACGGCTCAGCTGACGAATATCACGATCTTCTTCATCATCGTACTCGTCTTCAATTTCACCGACGATCAGCTCAAGAATATCCTCGATAGTGACCAGTCCGGACACACCGCCAAATTCATCAATCACAATCGCCATGTGGTAACGCTGAGAACGGAACTCTTTCAGCATCCGATCAACACGTTTACTTTCCGGCACCACGACCGCAGGGCGCAACACTTTTTCAATACTGAAGGGGGTTGACCCGCTACTCATGAATGGCAGCAAATCTTTTGCCATCAGAATGCCTTCAACGTGGTCTTTGTCTTCACTGATCACCGGGAATCGGGAATGTGCAGACTCAATGATGGTGCCAAGACACTCTTCCAGCGTCTGATTGCGCTTCAGGGTAATCATCTGCGAGCGTGGGATCATAATGTCGCGCACACGCTGTTCAGCAATATCCATCACCATCACCCCTTCAAGCATGTCCCGGGTATCCGGATCAATCAGGTCTTTTTGTTCGGAATCGCGGATCAGCTCCAGCAGGTCATCACGGTTTTTGGGTTCGCCGTGAAACAACTGGTTAAGGATAAGGGTAAAAAATCCCTTTTTACTACCGGGAGTGTCGTTGTTCTGTGAATGGTCATCGCTCATGGCGTTTTTGTTTTGTCACTCTTATCGTGATTGAAGGTTTCCATCCTGCCCGCAGGCAGGGAGGGATGATTGCAGGGCGTCAGGCTGCTCAGGGCAACGCTTTCTCCGAAATGTACGGATCGTTATAACCAAGAGCAAGCATTATCTCCGTCTCAATGGATTCCATTTCCTCAGCCTCATCATCTTCGATATGGTCATACCCCAGCAAATGCAGGCTACCGTGAACGACCATATGTGCCCAGTGGGCCAGCAAGGGCTTCTCCTGCTCGAGCGCTTCCTGCTCAACTACCTGACGGCAGATAACCAAATCGCCAAGCAGCGCCAGCTCTATACCCGGTGGGGCTTCGAAGGGAAAAGAGAGCACGTTGGTAGGTTTATCCTTGCCACGATAAGTGTGGTTTAGCTGATGGCTTTCAGCTTCGTCCACCACACGAATGGTCACTTCACTCTCGGCCTGAAACTGAGGCAGCACTGCCTCCAGCCAGCGGAGAAATTCGGATTCTGTCGGCAATCCTTCCGGCTGCTCACAGGCCAGTTGTAAATCTAAAATTACGTTACTCATTCAGACTCCTGCGAGGCAGACTTTTGCAGCGCCAGTGCCTCACGTTTGCGCTCTTCCGCTGCGGCTGCGCGGCGTTTCTCATCGGCGGCTTCCCAGGCTTCATAAGCAATGACCACACGCGCAACGACCGGATGACGCACCACATCTTCGCTGTGAAAGAAGTTAAAGCTTAATTCATCGACGTCAGAGAGAACTTCGATGGCATGGCGCAGACCCGATTTCAGGTTGCGCGGCAGATCAATCTGGGTGACGTCCCCGGTGATAACCGCTTTAGAATTGAAGCCAATACGGGTCAGGAACATTTTCATCTGTTCGATGGTGGTGTTCTGGCTTTCATCAAGGATAATAAATGCGTCGTTAAGAGTACGACCACGCATATAGGCCAGTGGCGCAACTTCTATCACATTGCGCTCAATCAGCTTTTCCACCCGTTCAAAACCCAGCATCTCAAACAGTGCGTCATATAAAGGCCGCAGATAGGGGTCGACTTTCTGGCTGAGGTCGCCCGGCAGGAAACCGAGTTTTTCACCGGCTTCAACGGCGGGGCGGGTTAACAGGATACGTCGAACCTCCTGACGTTCCAGCGCATCTACCGCAGCAGCGACAGCCAGATACGTTTTCCCGGTCCCTGCCGGACCGATACCAAAAGTGATGTCATGGTCGAGAATATTGGCAACGTATTGGGCCTGGTTAGGCGTACGCGGTTTGATCACCCCGCGTTTAGTCTTAATATTTATCGCTTTACCATATTCGGGAACGCTCTCTGCCGACTGCTCCAGCACCCGGCTCTCTTTGATGGCCAGGTGGATCTGTTCAGGGTCAATATCAGCAATGTGGCCGCGCAAAGGCGCAGTATCGACATACAGATCACGAAGGATATTGGCCGCTGCATCAATAATCAGCGCCTTGCCAACCAGTTTAAAGGCATTGTCACGGCGGTTTATCTCAATGCCTAACCGGCGTTCCAGCTGCTTGATATTGTCGTCAAATGGGCCACACAGGCTCAGCAGGCGCTGATTATCAGCAGGATCTAAGGTGATTTCGCGTATTTCAGTATTCAAACTAATCCTTTGGGTCGCTCAGGGCCAGGTTGAGAGTTTTATCATGGGCTTACATCACCACGTGGGTAAGGCAACACAGGGAAATTATTTATGGCGGCACGCTAATGCGCAAGCACGGGAAAGAATATTTGGGCGCGCTCCCGACAAAGCAAGGGGCGTTTGCTGAATTGCAGCGACGGACCTGCGAGATCCGCCGCAAAATAGCTTATCAGGGCTGGAAAGTACCCACGCCCAGTTCGTTTTCCCTGCGCGTTCGGGCAATCACCGAGGCGGGCGTTTCACTCACTCGCAGGCCCATTTGCTCTTCGGTGCGAATCACTTTTCCGCGCAACGAGTTGGTATAAACGTCGACGATTTCCACATCAACGAATTTACCGATCATCTCAGGCGTACCTTCGAAGTTGACCACGCGGTTATTTTCGGTACGTCCGGACAGCTCCATGACATTTTTCCGTGAGGTTCCTTCAACCAGAATGCGCTGGACGCTGCCAAGCATACGTCGGCTCCATGCCATGGCCTGTTGGTTGATCCTGTCTTGCAGGATCCACAGGCGCTGCTTTTTCTCTTCTTCCGGCACGTCATCCGGCAGGTCGGCTGCCGGCGTACCCGGACGGGCAGAATAGATAAAGCTGTAGCTGGTATCGAAATTGACATCGCCAATTAACTTCATGGTTTGTTCGAAATCCTGCTGCGTTTCACCAGGAAAACCAATAATAAAGTCTGAACTGATCTGAATATTTGGACGCGCGGCGACCACTTTTCGAATGATGGCTTTATATTCCAGCGCGGTGTGAGCGCGTTTCATCAGCGTGAGTATGCGGTCTGCACCGCTTTGTACCGGCAGATGGAGAAAACTGACCAGCTCCGGCGTATCGCGATAGACGTCGATAATATCATCAGTGAATTCAATGGGGTGGCTGGTGGTGAAACGGATACGATCGATACCATCAATCGCCGCCACCAGCCGCAGAAGTTCGGCAAAAGTGCAAATCTCACCGTTATAGTCTTCGCCGCGATAAGCATTGACGTTTTGCCCCAACAGGTTGACCTCACGCACACCCTGTTCCGCCAGTTGGGCTATCTCAAACAAAATATCGTCACATGGACGGCTGACTTCCTCACCGCGGGTATAAGGCACCACGCAGAAAGTACAGTATTTGTTACAGCCTTCCATAATCGAGACGAAGGCAGAAGGGCCATCTGCCCGGGGTTCCGGCAGGCGGTCAAATTTCTCAATTTCAGGGAAGCTGATATCTACCACCGGGCTTTTCGAACCACGCACGGTGTTAATCATCTCTGGCAGGCGGTGCAATGTCTGCGGACCAAAAACAATATCGACAAAGTTAGCCCGCTGACGAATATGATCGCCTTCCTGCGAGGCCACACAGCCCCCCACGCCGATAATGACATCCGGATTGGATTGTTTGAGCGTTCTCCAGCGGCCTAACTGATGGAAAACTTTCTCCTGCGCCTTTTCACGGATAGAGCAGGTGTTAAGCAGCAGCACGTCGGCCTCTTCTGCCACATCGGTCAGGGTGAAACCGTGGGTGCTGTTTAACAGGTCGGCCATCTTCGATGAATCGTACTCATTCATCTGACAGCCCCAGGTTTTAATATGCAGTTTTTTGGTCATCTGGTTGCCATTAATCATGCAGAAGTGGGTGCAGGGCGCGTATTGTAATGCTTTGCTGCGGTTGTGACCAGCATACCGGGCTTTTCTAACTCTCCTGCAAAAATCCGGTACACTATTGGGATCGGGCTGCGCTCTGGCCAGTGCAGGCGCATTGCCGCCGGATGTTGATAAAACGGGAAAATAATGACTGAAACAACAATGAGTTGGGATGTTGTCGTGGTGGGCGGCGGCATGGTGGGCGCAGCGTTGGCTAGCGGATTATCCGCGCAAGGATTCAGCGTGGCGGTACTCGAACAACAGCGGCCGGCAGACTTTGATGCGGCAAGTCAGCCGGATGTGAGAATTTCTGCGGTGGGCGCCGCCTCGGTGGATTTACTCAAACGTCTGCAAGTCTGGCCGCAGGTGCAGGCAATGCGCTGTGCGCCTTATCGCAGACTGGAAACCTGGGAATGGGAAAGTGCGAAGGTAGGATTTGATGCGCAATCGCTGGGGCTGCCCGAGCTGGGCTATATGGTGGAAAACAGCGTATTACAACTGGCGTTGTTGCAACGGCTTGAACAGCAGGGTGTCAGCCTCATCTCACCCGCCAGCCTGAAGGCATTGCAGTCGGTTGACGGTGGCTGGCGGTTAACCCTGAAGAGCGGCGAAATTTTTCAGGCTCGCCTGGTAGTCGGGGCGGATGGTGCTAACTCGCAGGTTCGCCAGCTGGCGGGTATTGGCATTCGCGGCTGGCAGTATGCGCAGTCCTGCATGCTGATTACTGCCCGGGGCGAAGAGGATTCGGGCGACTGCACCTGGCAACAGTTTACGCCTGACGGCCCGCGGGCTTTTTTACCGCTATCCGGACGCTGGGCGTCGCTGGTGTGGTACGACAACCCGGCTCGCATTCGTCAGCTTCAGGCAATGGATATGGGCCGGCTACAGCAGGAGATTGCGACACATTTTCCTTCCCGGGCAGGAAATCTTACTCCGGTGGCGGCGGGGGCTTTTCCGCTGGTTCGCCGCCATGCCTCGCGCTATGTGCTACCCGGACTGGCTTTGGTGGGCGATGCTGCTCACACCATTAACCCTCTGGCGGGTCAGGGGGTTAATCTGGGCTACCGTGATGTGGATGCATTGATCGCCACACTGACGTCAGCAAGGGAAAAGGCGGAGGACTGGGCGGCAAAAGAGGTGTTGAGACGCTATCAGCGTCAACGGCTGCAGGATAATCTGCTGATGCAAAACGGGATGGATCTGTTCTATTTCACCTTCAGCAACGCCGTTGCTCCCGTGCGTATTGCACGAAATCTGGGATTGATGGTCGCTGAACGCTCTGGCGTGCTGAAGCGGCAGGCGCTACGTTACGCCCTGGGTTTGCAAAGTCGGTTTTGAATGGGGAGTCGCAGTCACTGACGCTGAGCGGCTGCGGCTGCGGTTGGTGCCATGGTGCGTAGCGGTATCAAGGCAGCATAATCTTACGGCGTTGCGGAAACCGTTAATGTTCAGACGTAAAAAAGCTCGCCGTAGCGAGCTTTTTTAATGGCTGGGGTGCAGGGATTCGAACCCCGGAATGCTGGTATCAGAAACCAGAGCCTTACCGCTTGGCGACACCCCAATAATCATGTTGCGATTCACACTGCAAATCGTCTTTTGTATGGCTGGGGTGCAGGGATTCGAACCCCGGAATGCTGGTATTAGAAACCAGTGCCTTACCGCTTGGCGACACCCCAATAAAATTGGTGGCTACTACGGGAATCGAACCTGTGACCCCAGCATTATGAGTGCTGTGCTCTAACCAGCTGAGCTAAGTAGCCTGAACTTGCAAATCTTGAATTCTTTTTTCCGGAGAAAAAAATGGCTGGGGTACCTGGATTCGAACCAGGGAATGCCGGTATCAAAAACCGGTGCCTTACCGCTTGGCGATACCCCATCCCTGCAAACCGTTTATGGAAATGGTGCGGGAGGCGAGACTTGAACTCGCACACCTTGCGGCGCCAGAACCTAAATCTGGTGCGTCTACCAATTTCGCCACTCCCGCAAAAAAGATGGTGGCTACGACGGGAATCGAACCTGTGACCCCAGCATTATGAGTGCTGTGCTCTAACCAGCTGAGCTACGTAGCCATCTTTTTTCGCGTAACCTTCATCGGCGTTGCGGGGCGCATTATGCGGAGTTGACCTGGAAGCGTCAACAAATTTTTTCCTGTTTTTGCCCGGAACCGATTCGTTTGTCTGGCTTATAACCAGCATGGCGATTAAACCACCAGTCATCAGGTGTTTTCATCACTTCCGCGTTGATAACCCGGCGATTGTCGCGTGTGGACTTCGCCTTTTTACTGTTGGTCATTAAGGCGGAAAAAAGGCGAAAATCAACATTTTTATCGCCAGCAGGGCGCAGTTCAGCCCGCGCTCTGATGAGCAGTATTAACGGATTATCAGGAAAAAAGAGGATTTCGCTGATAACAGTCGCTTTGTTGTATCAGATGCTTTTGGTGATTACAGGTCAATATTCTGGCGGTCTGGGTGTTTTTTCAACACACAGAAGGGAATTCGCAGAAAGTGCCAGAGGTCATGCAGCTTACCGTCACCTGTTGTTCGTCAGGTAGCAAAAGCCGGGACAGAGGGAAAAGCGGGTTACCTCACTTTTTTGAGGCAACCCATAAAGACTGAGATTATTTAACCGCGTAGGCCGACTGATGGACACCAACAGCGCGTCCTGATGGGTCATCCATTGTTTTGAATGCTTCGTCCCATTCAATGGCTTTAGCAGATGAACAGGCGACCGAAGGCCCACCAGGAACGCACTCGGCGGCGCTGGCTAGTGGGAACAGCTGTTCAAAAATATCGCGATACAGGTAGCCTTCTTTTGAGGTCGGCGTATTGTACGGGAAGCGGAAATGGGCGGTCTGTAGCTGTTGGTCGCTTACCTGCTTAGCTGCAACTTCTTTCAGCGTGTCGATCCAGCTGTAGCCGACGCCATCGGAAAACTGCTCCTTCTGCCGCCATGCAACGCTCTCCGGCAGGTAAGAGGAGAAACATTCGCGCAGAATGTGCTTCTCCATCTTACCGTTAGCACCACACATTTTATCCGCCGGGTTGATACGCATTGCCACATCAAGGAATTTTTTATCAAGGAAGGGAACGCGGGCTTCAACCCCCCAGGCCGACATGGCTTTGTTGGCACGGGCACAGTCAAACATGTGCAGCGCCAGCAGTTTACGTACGTTCTCTTCATGAAACTCGCGGGCATCTGGCGCTTTATGGAAGTAGAGGTAGCCGCCGAAAACCTCATCCGCTCCTTCGCCAGATAACACCATTTTAATCCCCATCGCTTTGATTTTTCGCGACATCAGGTACATTGGCGTGGAGGCACGGATGGTGGTGACATCATAGGTTTCAATGTGATAGATAACATCGCGAATCGCATCAAGACCTTCCTGCACCGTAAAATGAATTTCGTGGTGTACGGTCCCCAGGTGATCGGCGACGGACTTAGCTGCTTTCAGGTCGGGAGAACCTTCCAGACCGACCGCAAAGGAGTGGAGCTGCGGCCACCAGGCTTCGCTTTTATCCTGATCTTCGATGCGTTTGGCCGCGAACTTTTTAGTGACCGCCGAGATAATTGAAGAGTCCAGACCACCGGAAAGCAACACGCCGTATGGCACGTCGGACATCAGATGGCTTTTAACCGATTCTTCCAGCGCATCTTTCAGCGCGGCGGCATCCGTTGTGTTGTGCTCAACGGCTTCATAGCTGAACCAGTCACGTTGCCAGTAACGACGAATTTCACCGTCGGTGCTGGACATATACCTTCCCGGTGGGAATTCTTTCAGCGTTTTGCACACCGGAACCAGCGCTTTCATTTCAGACGCGACAAACAGGTTACCGTGTTCATCGTTGCCCATATAAAGCGGGATAATGCCAATGTGATCGCGACCAATCAGCCAGGTTTTTTTCACCGCATCATAGAGGATAAAGGCAAACATGCCCTGCAAGTCATCAAGGAAATCAACGCCTTTTTCCTGGTAGAGCGCAAGAATTACCTCACAATCTGATTCAGTCTGAAACTGATATCGGTCGCTCAGTTCGGCACGCAGAGCCTGGTGGTTATAGATTTCACCGTTCACCGCCAGCACGTGGGTTTGCGCGGCATTGTACAGCGGCTGTGCGCCGTTATTGACGTCAACAATAGACAAACGTTCATGAGCCAGAATCGCGTGATCGTCAGCATAAACGCCGGACCAGTCCGGCCCGCGGTGACGCATCAGACGGGAAAGCTCAAGGGCTTTCTTACGCAGCTCAACAGGATCGCTTTTAAGATCCAACACTCCAAACACAGAACACATAGTTAACTCCCTGACAGCATCCCTTAACGGTGATGGTTATAGGTGAATATGACCAGCGAAGGCTTCGCCCGATGCATAAGAAAATGCTCTATCTTGCTATGCTGATGCAAGCAATTTAGCTTTTCTCTGAAAAATAGTCTGTTGCCTTGCTGACTGTGTTGATGTTTATTCAATAAAAGCGGTCTTAAAATGAATAAACGATAATTTTCTGGCGGGAGTGAGTGAAAAATAACCACTGGACATGACAATGAAACGACCCGCCGTGCTGGCGGGTGTGGTTCAGATAATGTCAATGTCTGCGACGGAAGGGTAAATCCAGCTGGGGCGGAAGGGCATTGCATCAACGTCGCTGAGGGTGGAAACGCCTGACAGCACCAGAATAGTTTCCAGTCCGGCCTGGAAACCAGCCAGAATATCGGTACGTAAATTGTCACCGACAATGACCGTCTCTTCTGAATGTGCCTGCATTTTGTTCAGCGCAGCGCGAATTATCCAGGGGCTGGGTTTGCCAACATAGAAAGGTTTTCTGCCGGAAATCGTTTCAATGCCGGCGCAAAGTGCACCGCAGGCGGGCACAAAGCCACGCGCATGGGTATCGGGATTGGTCGCAATAAAGCGTGCGCCGTTCGCCACAAAAAAAGCCGCCTTGTGCATCATTTCCCAGTTGTAGGAACGGGTTTCCCCGACTATCACAAAGTCCGGATTAATATCGGTGATGGTAAAACCGGCTTTGTACATTTCATGAATCAGTGCACCTTCACCCACGACATACGCTTTTTTTCCTTCCTGACGACGAAGGAAATCTGCGGTCGCCATCGCTGAGGTATAAAATACACTGTCTGGCAGGTCAATCCCGGCAGAAGCGAAACGATTGGCAAGGTCAGGAGCGGTTTGTGAAGGGTAATTCGTCAGCACCACCAGCGGCATTTCTTTCGCCATGATACGTTGCAGAAACTCTTTTGCTCCTGGCACCGGTGTGTTGTCATGCATCAGCACACCGTCGATATCGCAAATCACATTTTTAATGGTCATTATTTCGCTGTCCGTCAGGGTTAACGCAGGCATTAACCTTCCAGTAAATGTTGTAATAAAATCCCGTTAAGCATGGCGCGTTTTACCAGTGCAAAGGCACCAATCGCAGAACGATGATCGATTTCTGAACGCACCACCGGCAGATTTTTCCGGAAGGCTTTCAGTGCCTGAGTGTTGATGCAGCCTTCAATGGCTGGCAGCAAAACTTTATCGGCTTCGATAATTTCTCCGGCAATCACCACTTTCTGCGGATTAAACAAATTAATGGCAATGGCGATGGCTTTACCCAGATGGCGGCCAACGTGCTCAATGACCTCCGCCGACAGTGCGTCGCCACGGTTGGCAGCGGCACAGATTGACGAGATCTGGCATTTTTCTACCGTCAGCGCGCTGGGATGTCCCTGGGTCAACAGATGACGCATCCTGTTTTCAATGGCGGTGTTTGCCGCTATGGTTTCCAGACAGCCAAAATTGCCACAGTGGCAGCGTTCTCCCAGTGGATCGACCTGAATGTGTCCCAGTTCACCCACGTTGCCATTACTGCCAAGGAAAACCTGACCGTTGGCAATAATTCCGGCACCGGTTCCCCGATGGACACGCACCAGAATGGAGTCTGCGCAGTCGCGTGACGCCCCAAAATAGTGCTCAGCCAGTGCCAGACTGCGGATGTCATGACCTACAAAACTGGTGACGTTAAAACGTTTTTGCAGATTAGCCACCAGTGGCCAGTGTTGGACCTCTATATGTGGCATATAGCGGATCACGCCGTTATCCGGATCCACTAAGCCGGGAAGGATCACTGAAATAGCTATCAGCTCGCGCAGTTTGCGCTGATGCAGTCCACAAAAGTCAGCAATGGCACTGAACAGTGCGCTTTCCAGGGATTCCTGTGATTCTTCCGGTAGCGAGTAATCCTCCTGCGCCAGGGGCTTACCGCTGAGGTCAAAAAGGGTGAGGGTGGCATCGCTGCGCCCAAGACGCACTCCGATAGTATTGAAACCACGGGTTTCGGTAACAATAGAGATGGCGCGACGGCCACCGGTAGAGGCCTGTTGATCAACTTCTTTAATCAGGCCGCGTTCAATCAGCTGGCGGGTAATTTTGGTGACACTGGCGGGAGCGAGCTGACTGTGTTCGGCAATCTGTATCCGCGAAATCGGCCCCTGCTGGTCGATCAACCGATAAACGGCCGCGCTGTTGAGTTGCTTAACTAAATCGACATTTCCTATTTGTGACGGGCCGCCAGTGGTCATTGTGTATCTACTCGCTATAGACCTCGTCACCATTAACGATGGTCTTGATTATTTTATAGTCACGGGTGAAAACCGTCAGGTTAGCGACTTTACCAGCATCGAGCGAACCTAATTTATCATCCACACCCATTGCGCGGGCCGGATAGAGCGTTGCCATTCGTAACGTCTCATCCAGGGCGATGCCCACATGTTCGACACTGTTCGCCACAGCTTCAATCATAGTCAGGGCGGAACCACTCAGCGTACCCTTCTCGTCAACGCAGAGTCCGTCGCGATAGTATATTGTTTTTCCAGCGAAAATGAACCGATCAATACTTGCACCTGCCGGGGCAGTGGCATCTGTGACCAGAATCAGCCTGTCACCTTTGATGCGTTTGGCATTGCGGATGTTGGCATAATGGACGTGCAGACCATCAGCAATGATTCCGCACCAGACATCCGGCGAATCAAACAACGCGCCGATCAGGCCCGGTTCACGGCCTGTGATGGTGGGCATGGCATTATATAAATGGGTGGCGAAGCTGACGCCAGCGGCAATACCCTGGCGTGCTTCAGCATAAGTGGCGTGCGAATGTCCTGCGGAAATAACAATACCGGCGTCGCGTAACTGGCGGACAACTGAGCCATTAACCTGTTCAGGCGCCAGGGTGATTTTCGCGATGACATCAGCGTTTTCACAAAGAAAATCAACCAGCTCTGGTTCGGGCGTGCGAATGAGCGCCGGATTGTGTGTGCCTGGTTTACGCGGGCTCAGCCATGGGCCTTCCAGATGCAGGCCCAGTGCCTGACTGGTATGCTGAGCCAGATAAGCCCGCATCACTTCAACCGCCCGCCTGATCATTTCATCACTGCTGGTGATAAGTGTGGGAAGAAAGCTGGTACAGCCGGATTTTTCGTTAGCTTTCTGCATGATATGCAGGGTTTCACTGCTGATTGCTGCCAGATCATCGTTAAATTGCACACCGCCGCAGCCATTGAGTTGCAAATCGATAAAGCCGGGAGCAATGAGTGCACCATTGACATCGCGCAGTGCCACCCTGGCAGGAAGCGCGTCCCGTGCGCAAACGCGGTCGATCATGCCATCAGAAATGACAACAGCATGATTATCAAGTAATTCGTGACCCGTGTAGATACGGCCATTGGTTAAAGCGTACATAATGTTCTCCCGGCATTATCCGCTACTGAGCGGTTAACGGTGCGCTGATGACTTACAGATTTTTCATGTTTTCCGCTTCCATTTCGCGGAAATATTTTACGGTTTTTACTTTCAGTTCCATGGTGGCGGGTTCGTCGCAAACCACGACAGATTTGGCATGCAGTTGCAGACAGCTTATGGTCCACATATGGTTGACATTGCCCTCGACCGCGGCCTGCAATGCCTGAGCTTTCACATGGCCGGTCACCAGAATCATCACTTCTTCCGCATCCAGCAGCGTACCGACGCCAACGGTCAGAGCATATCTGGGCACCTGATCCACATTACCGTCAAAGAAGCGCGAATTAGCCACGCGGGTATCATGCGTCAGCGTCTTGATTCTGGTGCGTGATGCCAGCGACGAAGCTGGCTCATTAAAGGCAATGTGACCGTCATTACCCACGCCACCCATAAACAGATTAATTTTTCCGTACGCGCGGATTTTCTCTTCATACTGGCGACATTCTGCGTCAATATCGGCAGCATTACCATTCAGAAGATTGATGTTTTCACTTTTAATATCAACATGATCGAAAAAGTTACGGTACATAAAACTGTGGTAACTTTCGGGGTGTTCTTTTGGCAGGCCAACATACTCATCCATGTTGAAGGTCACGACGTGGCGGAAACTAACCTGGCCTGCTTTATGCATAGCGATGAGGTGTTTGTAAGCTTCCAGTGGCGTACCGCCGGTTGGCAGTCCAAGAACAAACGGGCGTTCGTCGGAGGGGTTGAAAGCATTGATACGGTTCACGATATGGCGGGCGGCCCATTTCCCAACCTGTGTCGGGGTGGCCAGAGGAATCAGTCTCATAGTTGACCTCGTTTAAACGTAATTTGAAATAAGTCTGGCGGAGCCCTGCAATCAAGCATTAAAGCGTAACGATCTGGTCTGCTGTTCGCGAGGGATAAATCCGTGATGATTTTTCGAATCATAAAATAAGTTGGTATGTAATGCCACTTTCAGCAGAAAAAAATGCAGTATTTTGGTGATTTAAATCACATTAGTTGCGGTTTTAATTTGCGTAGCGAATTAAATTTTTTTTACACTCGGGCGTATTATTTTATGTCACTGAGAAAACAGTTTACCGCTGAAACAATACGACGAAGGTACCTTGACAGGTGCTCACAGGGGGAAGGGGAACATGCTTAGTTATTTACAAAAAGTAGGTCGGGCACTGATGGTACCGGTAGCTACGCTACCTGCTGCCGCTATCCTGATGGGAATAGGTTACTGGCTCGACCCCGATGCATGGGGTAATGGCAACGCTTTTGCGGCGCTGTTGCTGAAGTCTGGTTCGGCAATTATTGAACATATGTCCGTCCTGTTTGCTATCGGTGTGGCTTATGGCATGTCGAAAGATAAAGATGGCGCGGCGGCATTAACCGGCTTTGTCGGCTTTTTAGTGGTAACCACACTCTGTTCTCCTGCCGCTGTGGCCATGATTCAGAAAATTCCTGTCGATCAGGTGCCTGCGGCATTTGGAAAAATCGAAAACCAGTTTGTCGGTATTATGGTGGGGATTATTTCGGCGGAAATGTATAACCGCTTCAGCCACGTAGAACTACCCAGGGCGCTCTCGTTCTTTAGTGGGCGTCGTCTGGTGCCGATTCTGGTTTCTTTTCTGATGATCCTGATTGCCTTTATTCTGATGTACGCCTGGCCGATAATCTTTGGCGGGCTGGTCAGCTTTGGTGAGCAGATACAGAAACTGGGTTCTGTGGGGGCCGGCGTGTATGCGTTTTTCAACCGGTTGCTTATCCCGGTTGGCTTACATCATGCGCTTAACTCAGTGTTCTGGTTTGATGTGGCGGGAATTAATGACATACCAAATTTCCTGGGCGGCGCTCAGTCGCTGGAAAGCGGCAAAGCCGTGGTCGGCATTACCGGGCGTTACCAGGCTGGTTTCTTCCCCATCATGATGTTTGGTTTGCCGGGGGCAGCGTTGGCGATTTACCACTGTGCCCGTCCTGAAAACCGGGCCAAAGTCGGCGGGATCATGCTGGCTGCCGCCTTTGCGGCCTTCTTTACCGGCATTACCGAACCGCTGGAATTCTCCTTTATGTTCGTGGCGCCGGTACTTTATTTTATCCATGCGGTACTGACGGGGATTTCGGTATTTATCGCTGCCAGCATGCACTGGATTTCAGGTTTTGGTTTCAGTGCCGGGTTGGTTGATATGGCGCTTCAAAGCCGTAATCCGCTGGCTACACACTGGTATATGTTAATCCCGCAGGGCCTGGTGTTCTTCGTGATTTACTATGTGGTTTTTCGCTTCACGATCAAAAAATTCAATTTGCTGACGCTAGGACGCGAACTGGCAGTGGAAGGCGATGAAAGCGATGGCTATGATGTCAGTGTCGAAAAAAACCACACTGACGAATCAGAAATTGATTCACTTGCCCGCCGCTATATCGGTGCCATTGGTGGTTCTGACAATCTGAGCGCGATTGATGCCTGCATTACCCGGCTGCGTCTGAGTGTTAAGGACAGTAGTGCAGTAAATGAATCGGTTGCACGTCGTCTGGGTGCTTCAGGGGTGATTCGCCTAAACCAGCAAAGCGTGCAGATTATTGTCGGTACGCGCGCGGAAACCATTGCCTCAGCAATGAAAACCGTGTTGTCCAAAGGTCCGGTAGCATCGTCCTCTCTCTCCTCTGCCCCGTCGGCGGTTGCGGCCCCGAGTGTGACCACGGCAACTGAAAAGAAAGTCGTTGCGACTCTGGTCGCCCCGGTCAGCGGTGATGTCGTTGCCCTGGAGCAGGTACCCGACGAAGCCTTTGCCAGTAAAGCGGTGGGTGATGGCGTGGCAATCGTCCCAACCAGTAGCAAGGTGGTTTCGCCAGCTAATGGTACGGTGGTGAAAATTTTTAATACCAATCATGCCTTCTGTCTGGAAACGGATAAAGGGATTGAAGTGGTGGTCCATATGGGACTTGATACGGTGGCACTGGCCGGCAAAGGTTTCACGCGTCTGGTGGATGAGGGCGCTGTCGTGACCGCCGGTCAGCCGGTACTGGAAATGGATCTGGTTTTCCTGAACGCCAATGCCCGTTCAATGATAAGCCCTGTCGTGGTCAGCAATATCGATGACTTTAGCGGTATTACGCTGGTGGCGGGTGATAAAGTGGTTGCTGGCGAAAGCCCGTTGTATGAAATCAATAGCTGACGTCAGACTGGATTAAACCCGAAGGGTGGGGAGTCATTCCCGCCCTTTTTTATTGTATTGCTGTAACAAACGGTTGTTTCCCTTCTCGGCTTTGTGGATCATACTCCGTTATTTCACACACCATACCCGTTATCGACAAGTTGTCGTTGTGCTGGCCGATTCGCCAGTCGCTTTGCTGAAGTTGGACATAGTCAGGGTATCGTTACCACCGCATTACTGAGGAAATTAAGATGAGTGAGGCTGAAGCCCGCCCAACTAACTTTATTCGTCAGATCATCGACGAAGATCTGGCTTCTGGTAAGCACAGCAGCATCCATACTCGCTTTCCGCCGGAACCAAATGGTTATCTGCACATTGGTCATGCCAAGTCTATTTGCCTCAATTTTGGTATTGCACAAGACTATCAGGGGCAGTGCAACCTGCGGTTTGATGATACCAACCCGGTAAAAGAAGATCTGGAATACGTTGAATCAATAAAACATGACGTGCAGTGGTTGGGCTTTAGCTGGACGGGGAACGTTCGCTACTCTTCAGATTATTTCGATCAGCTGCATCTGTACGCCATTGAGTTAATCAACAAAGGGCTGGCTTATGTGGATGAGCTGACACCCGAACAGATCCGTGAATATCGCGGTACGCTGACGTCTCCCGGTAAGCACAGCCCATACCGTGATCGCAGCGTGACTGAGAATCTGGCGTTGTTTGAAAAAATGCGTAATGGTGAGTTTGCCGAGGGAACAGCCTGCCTGCGCGCTAAAATTGATATGGCATCCAGCTTTATTGTGATGCGCGATCCGGTGCTGTATCGCATCAAGTTTGCTGAACATCATCAGACCGGTAATAAGTGGTGCATCTATCCGATGTACGATTTTACCCACTGTATTTCTGATGCGCTGGAAGGGATCACCCATTCTCTATGTACCCTTGAGTTTCAGGATAACCGCCGCCTGTATGACTGGGTGCTGGATAATATCTCCATTCCTGCTCACCCACGGCAGTATGAGTTTTCCCGGCTGAATCTGGAATACGCCATCATGTCCAAGCGTAAGCTTAACCTGCTGGTAACTGAAAAGATCGTCGAAGGCTGGGATGATCCCAGGATGCTGACGGTATCGGGTCTTCGTCGCCGTGGGTATACCGCCGCCTCCATTCGCGAGTTTTGCCGTCGCATTGGCGTCACTAAGCAGGACAACATTGTGGAGATGGCATCGCTTGAGTCGTGCATTCGTGACGATTTGAATGAAAATGCGCCTCGTGCGATGGCGGTGCTTGATCCGCTCAAGCTGGTGATCGAAAACCTGCCGTCAAATCACGAAGAAATTCTCACCATGCCTGTCCATCCGAATAAACCGGAAATGGGGACGCGCGAGGTGCCCTTTAGTCGGGAAATCTATATTGATCGGGCGGATTTTCGTGAGGAAGCGAATAAACAGTACAAACGACTGGTACTGGGTAAAGAGGTGCGCCTGCGGAATGCTTACGTAATTAAAGCTGAACGTATCGCAAAGGATGAACAGGGGAACATAACCTGCCTGTTCTGCACCTGTGATGTGGATACGTTGAGCAAAGATCCTGCCGATGGACGCAAAGTAAAAGGCGTTATTCACTGGGTATCGGCTGTGCATGCCCATCCGGCAGAGTTCCGGCTCTACGATCGTCTGTTCAGCGTGGCAAATCCGGGCGCGGCAGAGGATTTTCTGACCACAATCAATCCTGACTCTCTGGTGATTCGCCAGGGATTCGTTGAGCCAGGTTTGCAGCAGGCGCAGGCCACCAGCCCGTACCAGTTTGAACGTGAAGGTTACTTTTGCGCCGATCGCCATTCTGCCTCTGACAGGCTGGTATTCAACCGCACCGTCGGATTGCGTGATACCTGGATGAAAACCAGCGAATAATCCCCTTAATCGCAAAGACAACGCAGCCTTCAGGCTGCGTTTTTTTTATAAATCGCGGTATGACTTTTACGAGGAGTGGCAGATAAAGTTATCTTTTCACTTTTATTTAAAAAATAAACAGCAATTCGTCTTCATATTTTTTAAACTGCCTGTCTGTCAATGTTGACTGGTTGCCAGACGAATAAAATTTTTATTCAAACTGGCAATCTATTTATCGGCAGTCCCCTGCTGCTGATGGTATTTATCAGTCAATCATTTTTGCCGTAAGCGTTGATGTAAGACAGCTTACAGTAATGAAATTTCCTTAACGAAGAAATGTAACGATTTACGCTAATAAGAATAATCCCTGTTCCTGTCAGATTGCGAAGAGTTAAATGCAATCTGTATCAAAACGGTTTATTTATCTTATTATTTTTTTAGTAATAATTATATTATTAAAAATGTTTTTCTTATTGTTATTATATGAGGTTTTCAGTTGATAGATATTTTCATTCTCATAAATTTGTATTAATAACTGGTTTACATTCGCCGTGAGGATGTGGCCTGTGTCATGTTTTTATCGCGAAATATGCATAATTAATTGATAATTCGCGACGCGAAAAATATCATCCTGTTAATCGATTTTCGTGCTGTCAACACCAATAACTGTACTGATAATAACATCAGAATGAATTAATAATATCCTTTAAAAAAAGGACATAAAATATGTTCAGAACTATAAAAAAACAAAAACCGTTAGCACTGGCTGTTGCTTTATGTTCGGCTGTAAGTGGTGGTTTTTATTTACCCTCTGCCGCTGCCACAGGCTTTGTAGATGACTCATCACTGAGTGGAGGAATCTATTACTGGCAGCGTCACCGTGAGCGTAAAGACCTCGATGCAGGCAGTGAAAAATACGGTCAGTATGAGCAAAATCTTCATCACTCCACTTTCAATGCCAATCTGGATTTCTCTTCTGGCTATGCAGCGAATTTTATTGGACTGGATTTAGCGGCATTTAGTGCCGTTGAATTATCTGGCACGGGACCAGCAGCACCCAATGAAATTGGTTTCAGTAATGCAAAAGGTCGCTGGAGTGAAAAATGGGATGGCGATACAGGTGGAGCCAGTATTTACAAAGCAGCAATAAAAATGAAGCTTGATAATTACTGGCTACGTGGGGGTTATTTACAACCTGTCGGGCAGACTTTATTAACACCTCAGTGGGGTTTTTTACCAGGAACTTATCGTGGTGTGGAAGCCGGGGCAGTGTATGATTTCTCTGATGCCGGAGAATTATCGCTTTCTTATATCTGGACAGATGAATATAAAGCGCCCTGGTACAGGAATATGTACAACTTCCGTAAAGCAGATGGCATTACCGCAATCAGTTATCTGCATTCCATTGGGGCAAAATACGATTTTAAAAATAACCTGGTACTGGAAGGTGCATTTGGCCAGGCGGCTGATTATATGGATCAGTACTTCACCAAAGTTTCTTATGCTTTTCCGCTGGCAGGAAATAATCTGAAAACCAGCTGGCAGTTTTATGGTGCAAAAGATAAAGAGAGCGGCGGTATTTCTGATGTGAATAGTGTTTATGACGGACTTGCATGGTTGCAGGCTGTCACGTTTGGCTACACAACAGGGCCATTTGACTGGCGCCTTGAAGGGACCTGGGTAAAAGCAGAAGGGAATCAGGGATTTTTTCTGCAACGTATGACGCCGGGTTATGCCACCTCAAATGGTCGCCTGGATGTGTGGTGGGATTCACGCTCTGACTTCAATGCTAACGGTGAAAAGGCGCTGTTTGCGGGGGTGATGTATGACCTGAAAAACTGGCAGCTGCCCGGCTGGGCGATTGGAACCTCTTACGCTTATGGCTGGGATGCCAGACCGTCCACCAAACCTGTTTACGATCAGAATCAGCGGTTGAGAGAGTCTGCATGGAATATGGACCTGCTTTATACCGTTCAGCAAGGGGCGGCCAAAGGCACATTATTCAAACTGCACTATACCCGTTACAACAATCATTCTGATCTTCCAAGCTGGAGCGGGGGATATGGCAACGTATTTCAGGATGAAAAAGACGTGAAATTCATGGTTATTGCTCCGTTCACTATTTTTGAGCCAGCCAGATAACCTCGTACCCGAAAAGGATCAACAGAATGAAATATGTGCTTGTCGCTGTCACGGCTTTTTTACTCAGTGGATGCGTTGAAAAAAACGTTGTTCCGCAGAAAGAGCCAATCCCCAGCCTGGACTATCAGCACTGTCTGGATGCAAGGCATGAGGGGGGCGGTGAAGGGATCTCAAAGGAATGCGGTCAACTTCAGCACGACATTGAGCAAACTTCCAACTAACTGGTAAGGAAAACGGATGAATAAATTCAGAGCAAGTCTTCTGGCGGCGCTTATTTCTGCACTTTCAGGCGGTAATGCACTGGCAAATCAACAAGTTGTCGATCAGATTAGTCAGTTTGGGATTAAGTATCAAGTGGTCGATAATCATGCTGCACAGCATGGCGTTGACTGTGCGGCACTGGGGGCTGACTGGGCTTCCTGCAACCGGGCAATCATCACTCTGACTAATCCGGGAGAGGCGATGACCAGTCATGACTGGGCTATCTATCTGCCAAATATTCGCCAGACACTGAGAGTGGATAACGATCAATTTCGCATGGTGCATGTCATTGGTGATTTAACCCGGCTGGAGCCTACAGAAAAATTCAAAGGCTTTGCGGCCGGTGAGTCTGTCGAAATCCCAATCATTAATGAGTACTGGCAGCTGTTTGTTACTGACGTTATGCCTCGCTGGTATGTGACATCCGTTGATGCCAGTCCAAAAATTATCGCCAGCACGGACACTGAAGATCTGAGCAGCTTTGTTGAACCCATTGGTGAACAGTGGAAACGAACGCCGGATGATAAAAATATTCTGATGATGCCGGGAAGTCGCTTTGATAAGAACAGTGACGTCGCATTGCTACCAGAATCTGCCCTGCGCGGACAGATTGTTCCGACACCCTTACAGGTAAAAGTGCTGCCCGGTGATGCCGATCTGTCGAAAGGTGTGAGTCTGAATCTTACCGCTTTATCAGAGGCTAAGGCCGAGGCAATTAAGCAGCGCTTCAAACTGTTGGGGGTAGAGGAAAATGCTGAAGGCTATCAGATAGCCACCCGAATCGATCAAAAAGCGCTGAAAAAACAGCTGGCGGTCTCCGGTGCCTATACGTTGACCGTCGGCAAAAATAAAGCTGAAGTGGTCGGATATGATGAAAGCGGCGTGCTTTATGGTTTGCAATCGATCCTTTCACTGTTACCGGCAGATGGCAGTGCTGTTATCGCCACCCTGAAAGTCAGTGATGCTCCACGCTTTGCCTATCGTGGTGTTTTTCTTGATGTGGCGCGTAATTTTCACAGTAAAGATGCCGTTTTGCGAATGTTGGATCAACTGGCGTCGTGGAAAATTAACGTCTTCCATTTCCATCTGAGTGACGATGAGGGCTGGAGAATTGAGATCCCTGGTTTGCCTGAGCTGACCGAAGTGGGAAGCCAGCGCTGTCACGACCTCAGTGAGCAGCGCTGTCTGTTGCCACAGCTGGGGTCAGGCCCGGAAAATAACAATCATGGCAGTGGCTACCTCAGCCGTGAAGATTATATCGAAATAGTAAAATACGCGGCAGCGCGGGGTATTCAGGTGATCCCTGAAATAGATATGCCGGCACATGCGCGTGCAGCGGTGATCTCTATGGAAGCGCGCTACAACCGACTGATGAAGGAAGGCAAAACGGCTGAGGCATCTGAATACCGTTTGCTGGATCCGACCGATACGTCTAATACCACCTCAGTACAGTTTTATGACCACACTAGCTATCTGAATCCTTGCCTGGATTCTTCCCTGCGCTTCAGTGACAAGGTGATTGGTGAAATTCAGGCGATGCACCGCGAAGCAGGACAGCCGTTGCAAACCTGGCATTTTGGTGGTGATGAAGCCAAAAATATTCGCCTCGGTACGGGCTATTCTGATGTCAGCAACCCTGTGGCAGGGACCGGGCGTCATGATATGAGCCGGGAAGATAAGCCCTGGGCAAAATCTCAGGCGTGCCAGAAAATGATTGCCGATGGCAAAGTGGAAGATATGGAACATCTGCCCAGCTATTTCGCAGCCCAGGTCAGTCAACTGGTTAAGCAGCATGGCATTGAAAAAATGCAGGCATGGCAGGATGGTCTGAAGGATGCTGAAGGGGCTAAAACATTTGCCACTGAGCGAATGGGAGTCAACTTCTGGGATACCTTGTTCTGGGGAGGGTTTGATTCCGCTAATGACTGGGCCAACAAAGGCTATGAAGTGGTTATCTCTAACCCGGATTACGTCTATATGGATTTCCCTTATGAAGTCAATCCATTAGAGCGCGGCTATTACTGGGGAACTCGTTTCAGCGATGAGCGTAAAGTATTCAGCTTTGCCCCGAATAATTTGCCACAGAATGCTGAAACCTCAGTGGATCGCGATGGCAATACCTTTAGTGCCAAATCAGATAAGAGCTGGCCCGGAGCGTATGGATTATCTGCACAGTTGTGGAGTGAAACCGTCAGATCTGATGAGCAGATGGAATATATGATTTTCCCGCGTATGTTATCCGTGGCTGAGCGTGCATGGCATCGTGCTGCCTGGGAACAGGATTACCAGGCAGGAAGAGAGTATGTGGGTGGGAAAACCACCTTTGTTGACCAGCAGGCACTGCTGAAAGACTGGCAGCGCTTTGCCAATCTGCTGGGGCAACGAGAGCTGGCCAAACTCGATAAAACCGGAATCCACTACCGACTGCCTGTACCAGGAGGAAAAATAGTTGATGGTAAGCTCGAGGCAAATATCGCGCTGCCTGGTCTGACCATCGAATACAGCCTTGATGCAGGCAAAAACTGGCAACGCTATGATGCCACTGCACAACCTGCGGTAAGCGGTGATGTGATGGTCCGCTCGGTCAGTCCGGATGGAAAACGTTACAGCCGTGCTGAAAAGCTTTGATGGTCAGGTTCACAGGCTGACTTCAGTTGTTTTTTTGTTATCAGTATTAAAACGCCAGACTGGCGCCTTCGTTACCGGGCGCCAGCTTTAATGACAGTGAAAACAGGCCATCTGTCATCTTTCACATTTCGGAAGAAAAGCGGTGTTTTACTTCAGGGAAGCACTGACTATGAGGCTGATTGACAGAAATATGAAGCAAATCACCTGCAAAGCAGGTGATTTATTTAATCGTCATGCAGTGTTTCGTCTTCGCGGCAGTCGCCTGTTGCGCAATGGCCGTAGAGATAAAGACTGTGGTTGCTGAGCTTGATACCGTGGCGCGAAGCGATATCACGCTGACGGGATTCAATGGATTCGTCACTGAATTCGATCACTTTGCCGCAGTCCAGGCAGATAAGGTGATCATGATGGTGCTGTTGAGTAAGCTCGAAAACGGACTTGCCACCTTCGAAGTTGTGGCGGGTGACGATGCCTGCATCATCAAACTGGTTAAGCACACGGTAGACCGTTGCCAGACCAATTTCTTCGCCCATATCAATCAGGCGTTTGTACAAATCTTCCGCACTGACGTGATGGCACTCTGGTTCCTGAAGCACTTCCAGAATTTTCAATCGGGGAAGCGTGACTTTCAGGCCGGCCTTCTTTAATGCGGTGTTATTGTCAGTCATGCGGATATTGTCCTGTTACTTTGCTTGTCACTAAGTGGCTGAAAAACCCTGAACATCGGCCTAAACAAAAGCTAAGCTACCCAGTATAGAACTGATGTGTCGAAATGAAAACCACCGGAAAGGCGCAGAACCGCCGCAGAGGGCAGGGCAAAAACCTGTACATCCGGGGGAAGCAACGACACCGTGCGGGTTTACATTTCGCTCTGTTTCCGGCTTGACGCACTCCAGGCAGATACCCGAAGCGCGAAGGGTCGATGGCGATATTGTACAGTGTTGCAGATGAAAGTTACAAAAATGTTCCTATTATATTCATAGGAAAAAACCACAGATATGTTGCGTGATTGGCATCCTCAGCAGAGGAGCAAATCAGGCTTCAAGAATCTCTTTAAGCTGTAACTCTTCGTAGATCTGTTTAACCCACTTTTCAGTGCGTTCATTTGTCAGCTCAGGCTGGCGGTCTTCATCAATGGCCAGACCAAGGAAATGCGTGTCATCTGCCAGCCCTTTAGAGGCTTCAAAATGATAGCCCTCAGTAGGCCAGTGACCGACAATCACTGCGCCATTTGGCTCAATAATGTCGCGAATGGTGCCCATCGCATCGCAGAAATATTCAGCATAATCTTCCTGATCGCCACAGCCAAACAGCGCCACCAGTTTGCCGTTGAAGTCAATTTCTTCCAGCGTCGGGAAAAAGTCGTCCCAGTCGCACTGCGCTTCGCCATAGTACCAGGTTGGAATGCCCAGCAGCAGAATATCAAAGGCTTCAAGGTCTTCTTTGCTGCTTTTAGCAATATCATGAACTTCCGCAACCTCATTACCCAGCTGCTTCTGTATCATTTTTGCAATGTTTTCCGTATTGCCTGTATCGCTGCCAAAGAAAATGCCTACGATTGCCATGAGTTTAATAACCTCTTGAATCTTAAAAAGGGACGGCTGATCTGAAAATATTAGCGGCAATGATAGCAGACCGCATCGGGTGGATAAATGAGGAATCCTCCCGCATTTGTCGCTTTGTGCTCTGTGCCGTGGAATTCTCTGAGGCCGACTTGCTCAACATGATGAATTGACCAGTTGCGTCATGATCATTTCTTCAATCAGTTCGCTGCGACTGATATTGCGGGCTTCTGCCAGCTGGTTCAGTGCATCAACGGCGTCACTATTCATTTTTAGTTCCACGCGCCGCAGACCGCGCACTTTATCACGCCTGAGCTGGTTGCGTTTGTTAATACGCAGCTGCTCGTCGCGTGCCAGCGGGTTGGTTTTGGGACGACCAGGGCGACGCTCTTCTGCAAACAGATCGATCGTAGTACGGTCGGTGTTCTCTTTTGCCATAGGATTGTGTTACTGAAAAAGACTGGAGTTCTGATGGACCAGGCGGTCATGCTGGCTGAATACCGACCACCAACAAAATTTTAGCGCGCCATCATACCCCAGTGAAAGTGATGACGACAATCATTTAGCTGCACTGACAAATATTTGTTTTTACTGTGCAATAAAACGCCGAATGGCACGTAAAACGGCATCAGGCCTTTCAGCATGGACCCAATGTCCCGCTCCGGCAATCACCCAGGCCCGCGCTGCTGGAAACTGTTGCAACAACAGATCGCGGTACTGGTCATCGAGATAGGGCGAAAGCTCACCACGAATAAACAGAGTCGGATGAGGCCAGGCGGGCACGGACTGCCAGCCGATCAGTTGGTCATATTCAGCCATTAATACCGGCACATTGAAACGCCATTCACCTTCATGAAATGACTTCAGCAAAAACTGAATGATGCCTTCTTCCTTTATTGTCTCACGCATCAGCGTCGCGGCGTCACTGCGCTGCTTTATCGCCGCTGCGCTTACTGCATTGAGCGCAGCGAAGATAGTATCGTGATGGCGCGCCGTGTAAGCCACCGGCGCCATATCAATCACCACCAGCTTTGCCACGCGCTCAGGCGCGGCCGCAGTAAGCGACATGGCAATTTTGCCGCCCATTGAGTGACCGATGACAACAAACTGTTCGACACCAAGGCTGTCCAGTGTTTCTGTCACATCCTGCGCCATCGCGGCGTAGTGCATTTCAGATGAGCGTGGCGACAATCCATGATTACGGACGTCAATCTGGATAACCTGCCGCTCCGCTTTGAGCCCTCTGGCCAGGCCGGCAAGGTTATCAAGACTGCCAAACAGGCCGTGGATAAGGACCACCGGTAAGCTGGCAGCAGCAGATTGTTCAGATTGCAGGCGGACATTCAATTTCATAGCAAAGTTCTTACAGGGTAAACGAGCGGTTAGGTTATCATGGAACCACGATTTCCTGTCTGCGCGACCCATTTATTCAGCCCTTCCTTTTTGCGGCATTATCTGACTTTTACTGGCATTAAGGGCTGGCGCTACACCCCGGCAGGATTTAACTTTATAATCCTCGTGTTAGAGCAGGCGTTTTTCATACATATGCGCATCGCTTTTTATATATGTATGACCGGCCCCGGCTCTTAATAAGCAATAACTGTACTGGATCAAGATGAAAACTATCGAAGTTGATGAAGAGCTTTACCGTTATATCGCCAGCCACACTCAGCATATTGGTGAGAGCGCCTCTGACATTTTACGCCGTATGCTTAAATTCACTGCCGGGCAATCTTCACCTGCCTCTCAGGAGACAGTGTCTTCTGCCCCGGTAGTAAAAGAGACGGCAACGGATAAGGCAGGTTCTCGCCCGCAGGATCGCGTTCGTGCCGTGCGCGAGCTGTTGTTGTCAGATGAGTATGCTGAACAGAAGAAAGCGATTAACCGGTTCATGTTGATTCTGTCGACCTTGTACCGTCTGGACCCCAGTGCATTCGGCGCTGCAACCGAGTCTCTGCTGGGCCGGACGCGCGTCTATTTTGCCGGTAACCAACAAACCCTGGTACAAAATGGCACGCATACCAAGCCACAGCATATTCCTGGCACGCCGTACTGGGTCATTACCAATACCAATACAGGTCGCAAACGCAGCATGATTGAACACCTTATGCAGTCAATGCAGTTCCCAGCGGAACTGGCTGACAAAGTTTGCGGCACCCTCTAACTGATTAATAAGCGTCAGGGAGAAGCGCCAATGGCCAATCACCCCCGTGCCGGGCAACCAGCCCGCCAGAGCGATTTGATTAACGTTGCACAATTAACGTCACAGTATTACGTCCTGCAACCTGATCCGGTCAATGCGGAACATGCGGTGAAATTCGGCACATCCGGCCATCGTGGTAGTGCAGGGCGTCACAGCTTTAACGAAACCCACATCCTGGCGATAGCGCAGGCGATTGCGGAAGAACGTAAGAAGAACGGTATCACCGGCCCTTGCTACGTAGGTAAAGATACGCACGCACTTTCCGAGCCCGCCATCATTTCTGTCCTGGAAGTGCTGGCAGCTAACGGCGTTGATGTCATCGTGCAACAGGGCAATGGCTATACCCCGACGCCTGCCATCTCCAATGCAATTCTCGAACACAACAAGGCGGGGGGTGCGCAGGCTGACGGTATCGTTATTACGCCTTCACACAACCCGCCAGAAGATGGTGGCATTAAATACAATCCACCGAACGGTGGCCCTGCTGATACCAACGTCACTAAAGTCGTGGAAGAGCGGGCTAATGTCCTGATTAAAGAAGGGCTTCAGGGGGTCAAACGCATCGCACTGGATAAAGCCTGGGCCAGCGGACATTTGCAGGAGCAGGATCTGATCCAGCCTTACATTGAAGGCCTGGCGCAGATTATTGATATTCCGGCCATTCAGAAAGCCGGGCTGAAAATCGGTGTCGATCCGCTGGGCGGATCGGGCATTGCCTACTGGCAGCGAATTGCAGAGTTCTACAATCTGGATTTGACCATTGTTAATGATTCCGTCGACCAGACCTTCCGCTTTATGCATCTGGATAAAGACGGCGTTATCCGCATGGATTGCTCTTCTGAAAGCGCGATGGCGGGTCTGCTGGCGCTGCGCGATCAGTTTGATCTGGCGTTTGCCAACGATCCTGACTATGACCGTCATGGTATTGTCACTCCTTCAGGATTGATGAATCCGAACCACTATCTGGCGGTGGCGATCAACTATCTGTTCCAGAACCGTCCACAATGGGGCAAACAGGTAGCGGTAGGTAAAACGCTGGTTTCCAGTGCGATGATCGACCGGGTGGTCAATGCTATCGACCGCAAGCTGGTTGAGGTGCCGGTTGGCTTCAAGTGGTTCGTTGACGGACTGTTCGATGGCAGCTTTGGTTTTGGTGGCGAAGAGAGCGCGGGGGCTTCTTTCCTGCGTTTTGACGGTACGCCGTGGTCAACCGATAAAGACGGCATCATCATGTGCCTGCTGGCCGCAGAGATCACCGCCGTAACCGGTAAAAATCCACAGCAGCACTACGATGAGCTGGCTGAACGTTTCGGTGCGCCAAGCTACAACCGCTTACAGGCTTCTGCCACCTCGGCACAGAAAGCCGCCTTGTCTAAGCTGTCGCCAGAAATGGTCAGCGCCGATACGCTGGCCGGCGATCCGATTACTGCACGTCTCACCGCCGCGCCCGGTAACGGTGCGTCAATTGGCGGTCTGAAAGTGATGACGGAAAACGGCTGGTTCGCTGCACGGCCTTCCGGTACTGAAGACGCTTATAAGATCTACTGTGAGAGCTTCCTGGGTGCTGAGCACCGCGAGAAGATTGAAAAAGAGGCGGTAGAAATTGTCAGTGAAGTGCTGAAAAACGCCTGATAAAGCATTGAGGCGTGGCGTCTGCGCGCCTGCTGCTGGTAAAACCCACCTTCAGGTGGGTTTTTTTATGCTGCTGAGTTCTCCGATGTGGTCTCAGGGCACGAAACGATAGCCTACGCCCGTTTCGGTAATCAGATGACGAGGCTGGGCGGGATCGTCTTCCAGTTTTTGTCGCAAATGGCCCATATAAATCCGCAAATAGTGGCTGTGCTCTACGGCGTTAGGTCCCCACACCTGATTGAGCAACTGGCGCTGGGTCATCACTTTTCCTGCATTATTTAGCAGGCTGACCAGCAGGCGAAACTCAATAGGCGTCAGATGTAGCTCCTGACCACGTCGGGTTACCCGTCGGGCAGCAATATCCACCTTTACTTCACTGAATCTGACCTCAGCCTGCGGTGCCGTGTCGGCGGCTCTGCGATGACGAAGCGCTGCCCGCACCCGGGCCAGCAATTCGCCTATGCCAAAGGGTTTGGTCAGGAAGTCATCTGCTCCGGCATCCTCCAGTGCGGCAATTTTGTCCTGCTCATCGCTGCGGGCCGACAGGACAATCACCGGGATCGACGTCCACTGACGAATTTCACGAATAAATTCAATACCATCACCATCCGGCAGGCCGAGGTCAAGAATGGCCAGATCGGGTTTCCTGGTTGCCGCCTCGATCAAACCGCGTTGCAGCGTCTCTGCATCAAACACGCGCAGATTTTCTCCTTCGAGGGCAACACGCAAAAAACGGCGGATCTCTTTTTCATCTTCAACGATCAGAACTGTAGTCACCATACTTCACTCTTTGATTAACCGTGGCCGCACAGGGTCACCAGCAGATCGCTCAACAATCAACGTGGCTTAATTTAGCAAATAAAGTCAGGTCGCGCTGCCGGTAATCACAGCCCACTCTTTGTTGATCAAAAGTTAACTCACAGCGTTTTTTTTACCTTTATGTAACCGGGTTACAGAACCAGGGCAATTTATGGTGAAATTTTCCACAAAATAATGGTCGGATGAGTAGTAAAGTTACAGCGCAAAGGCTATTATTCGAGCCATCTTACAGCGTTAATTACCAGCCTTAAGGGGGATGCATGAATCTTTATCAACACTATTCACCACAGCGGATTGTCATGCGTCGTGTCGGCGTGGTGGTTCTCGGCACGGTTGCATTGCCGGTGATGTTATTCCGCAACGATCGGGCAAAATTCTACAGTTATCTGCACCGCGTGTGGTCAAAAACCAGTACTAAACCGGTCTGGCTGGCCCAGTCAGAAGCGGTGGGCGGCGATATCTGGTAACGCCTCGGATTTTGTGAATGGCAAACAGTAGCCTCTCCGGCTTTTTTGCCATTCCGCATTAGCTGAAAACAACAAACTAAACCTGCGAAACAAAAATCAGCCAACGATGACGCTGGTTTTCTGGTCATTTCCCCCCAGACTCCCTGCTTTTATCCGCAACAGATGGCAATTCCCGGTACTGAACGCGCTTAACGACAGAAATTCGGCTACACTTAAACCTCTACAGGAAGTTGGAGGTTGTACAACTATGAGTGATAAAATTCCTGTCGGCATCAGTGCCTGCCTGCTTGGAGATAACGTCCGTTTTGACGGTGGCCATAAGCGCTGCGCCTTCGCTGCGGATGAGCTTTCTCCCTTTGTTCGTTATCAACCCGTTTGCCCGGAAATGGCGATTGGCCTGCCGACGCCACGTCCTGCGTTACGCCTGACCGAAACCGATAACCACACGGTTGAACTCAGATTCAGCATTGGCAAAGACCAGCCTGTTACCGGAGCAATGCAGAAATTCTCCGAGCATAAAATCGCCTCGTTACATCACCTTTGTGGTTACATTGTTTGTGCGAAATCGCCAAGTTGCGGCATGGAGCGGGTACGCATTTACCAGCCGGACAACAACAATAATCGCAAAGAAGGCACTGGCATCTATACCCGCGAGCTGATGTCGCAAATGCCCTGGCTGCCGGTAGAGGAAGATGGACGTCTTCATGATCCGCAACTACGGGAAAATTTTGTTGAACGGGTTTACACCCTGCACGAGTTTAACGAAATGTGGCGCGATGGACTGACGCGCGGCAAGCTGATTGCTTTCCACAGCCGTTACAAATTACTGCTGCTGGCACACTCACAGCCTGAATACCGTAAGCTGGGCCGTTTTGTGGCGGCGATTGAGGAGTGGTCTTCACTGGAAGAGTACGCTTTTGAGTATCGTCAGCGTCTGATGGACCTGCTCAAACAGCAGGCGACCCGACGTAATCACACCAATGTCCTGTCGCATGTACAGGGCTATTTTCGTCCACAGCTGACCTCGCAACAGCGTCAGGAGCTGGCCTCGTTGATTGATCACTATCGCCAGGGATTACAACCGCTGCTGGCGCCAATTACGCTGCTTAAACACTACATGGCGGAATTTCCCGACCCCTATCTGTCGCAGCAACGTTACTTTGAACCCTATCCCGAAGCGCTTCGTCTGCGCTACGGCCATTGATTTTTAACTTCAGGGAGCGTTATGGCCACTCATCTGGTCTGGTTACGCAACGATTTGCGTATCCATGATAATTCCGCATTACATGCTGCATGCCAGGACAGCAAAGCCAGGGTTCTGGCGCTGTTTATCGCCACGCCCGGACAGTGGCAATCGCACCATATGGCACCCAAACAGGCCGCCTTTATTTATAAAAGCCTGCTGGAAGTGCAGCAATCACTGGCTGAAAAAGGGATCCCCTTACATTTTGCACAATGCGACGATTTTGCTGCCTCAGTGACAGCACTGAAAGACTTTTGTCAGCAGCACAAAGTCAGTCGGGTGTTTTACAACTACCAGTACGAAGTCAATGAACGTCAACGTGATGCGCAAGCCGAACGCGAACTCTCCGCACTGGAGATTACGCCACAGGGATTTGATGACAGCCTGTTGCTTCCTCCCGGAAGCGTAATGACCGGCAGCGGTGAAATGTACAAAGTGTTTACGCCATTCAGTAAAGCCTTTGTGCGACGTTTGCAGGAAGGGCTGCCGGAATGTATGCCCGCGCCGAGAGCACGTACAGACGCGCCGTTGCAAAAAACACCTGCCATCAAATCCTTTGATTATCCACAGGAAGAATTCGATGAGACGCAGTTCCCGGCGGGTGAGGCTGCGGCCCTCCGGCGTCTGAGGGCATTCTGCCAGCAGCCGGTTACCCGTTATAAGGAGCAGCGCAACATTCCCGCCGTTGACGGCACCAGCCGGTTATCCGTTTATCTGGCTACCGGAGTACTCTCACCGCGCCAGTGTCTGCACCGCTTACTGCATGAACATCCGCACGGACTGGACGACAGCCAGGTCTTCGTCTGGTTGAATGAGCTTATCTGGCGGGAATTTTATCGTCATCTGCTGGTTGCCTGGCCCTCGCTGTGTCGCCATCAACCATTTATCGACTGGACTAAAAAAGTGAAGTGGCAGCACCATCCCCGTCATCTGGAAGCCTGGCAGCAGGGTAAAACCGGCTACCCGATAGTCGATGCGGCGATGCGTCAGCTCAATGCACTGGGCTGGATGCACAATCGTTTGCGGATGATTGTTGCCAGTTTCCTGGTGAAAGATTTGTTAATCGACTGGCGGGAAGGTGAACGCTATTTTATGTCGCAACTGATTGATGGCGACCTGGCGGCTAATAACGGAGGCTGGCAGTGGGCTGCGTCCAGCGGTACGGATGCGGCCCCTTACTTCCGCATCTTTAATCCAACCACCCAGGGCGAACGTTTTGATGAAGATGGCACCTTCATCCGTCAATGGTTGCCTGAACTGAAAGCGGTGCCACAGCAGCATATTCATCAACCGCAGGCCTGGGCTAAAAAAAATCAGGTATCACTGGACTACCCTCAGCCGATTGTCGACCACAAAGAAGCGCGAAAAACCACGCTGGCGGCTTTTGAGGCGGCGAAAAAATAACCCTTCAACAGCGAGCGGTATCCGCCGCTCGTTCTCATCATTTTCCCCGTCTGTTATTGTTGCCCTGACTGCCATCTGCCGGTCATTTTCAGATCGGCCGCTTAAGGAAAAGATATGCGAAATACTGAGCTTGAACACATTGTTAACCAACTGCTGAATACCAGCGCTTTCAGTGACTATGCGCCTAATGGCTTGCAGGTTGAGGGAAGGGATGAGGTAAAAAAAATCGTCACCGGCGTAACTGCCTGCCAGGCCCTGCTGGATGAGGCGGTTCGTCTTAAAGCGGATGCCGTGCTGGTCCATCATGGCTATTTCTGGAAAAACGACGCTCCCGTTATTACCGGGATGAAGCGGAAAAGGCTGAAAACCCTGCTGGCGAATGATATCAATCTCTACGGCTGGCACCTGCCGCTGGATGCGCATCCCTTAATCGGTAATAACGCCCTGCTGGCAAAGGATCTGGCTGTTGAAGTGTGCGGAGAGGTGATGCCACTGGTCCCGTGGGGAGAGCTGAAAGAGCCGCTCAGCGGGGAGTTGCTGACTGAACGCCTGAAGAAGGTTCTGGGCCGGGAGCCACTTCACTGTGGCGATAATGCGCCGCATCTGATCCGTCGCGTTGCCTGGTGTACCGGTGGTGGGCAGGGATTTATTGATGCGGCCGCCGCCTTCGGCGTCGATGCGTTTATTAGCGGAGAGGTGTCAGAAAAAACCATCCACAGCGCTCGCGAGCAGGGAATACACTTCTTTGCTGCCGGACATCATGCCACCGAGCGCGCGGGGATCCGGGCGCTGGGCGAATGGCTGACGGAAAATTATGCCCTGGATGTCACCTTTATTGATATTGACAATCCGGCCTGATTTTCCGGATGGCTTATGCAGCCACCGATACCTTTTGTTGACACATCAGTAACATTTACGGATAACTATTAGCCACTAATCAGCCCGGAAAAACCGTTCAGGAGAAGTGTTTTGCAACAAGCACGTTGTTACCTGCTGGGTGAGCGCGCGGTTGTGCTTGAGCTGCCCGCCCCTGTCTCCCTTGCTGTTCAGCAACGAATCTGGGGATTGTCGGCACAGCTGATGACCTCTCCGCAAGTGACAGAGGTCATCCCCGGAATGAATAACATCACCGTTATTCTCAGTGATCCGCAGCAGACGGCACTCTACGCCGTTGACTGGTTGCAGGCCCGGTGGGAAAAAAGCGAAGCGCTGGAAATGGCCATGCGCCAGGTTGATATTCCGGTGGTGTACGGCGGTGTAGCCGGACCGGACCTGGAAGAGGTGGCCCGTCATTGTGGCCTGACGCCACGGCAGGTGGTGGAAGCTCATGCAGTCGCAGACTATGTGGTTTATTTCATCGGTTTTCAGCCCGGATTTCCTTACCTTGCCGGTCTGGATCCACGTTTACATACTCCACGTCGTGCCGAACCTCGCGTTCAGGTGCCTGCCGGTTCTGTCGGTATTGGCGGCAGTCAGACCGGTGTTTACCCGCTCTCTGCGCCGGGTGGCTGGCAGTTGATCGGCCAGACGCAGGTCGGGCTGTTTGATCCCCTGTCCCGGCCTCCGACCTTGTTAAGGCCGGGTGACAGTGTGCGCTTTGTGCCGCAGAAGGGGGGAATATGCTGAAAATTATTCGTGCCGGAATGAGCACCACCCTACAGGACGCGGGGCGCAGTGGCTGGCGTCAGTACGGTGTCGGAACGGGCGGCGTGCTGGATCATCCGGCGATGGAAACCGCTAACCTGCTGGTGGGTAATGCCCGGAGTAGCGCGGTGCTGGAAATCACCCTGGGACAGTTTTGCGCAGAGTTCACCCGCGATGGCTGGATCGCCCTGACCGGCGCGGGATGCGATGCCGTACTGGGCACTCAGCCCGTCTGGACCGGCTGGCGCACCGCCGTTAAAAAGGGCCAGCGACTCACGTTGAAGATGCCGGTTCGGGGTATGCGCAGTTATCTGGCGGTGGATGGCGGTTTTGCCGTCACGCCGGTACTGGGATCGTGCAGCACCGATGCGAAAGCCGGCTTTGGTGGTTTTGCCGGCCGTCGGCTGGAGGAGGGGGATTGTCTGCCGCTGGGGCAGCCACAAAACCGATTCAGTAAATCTGTCGGCGTACGGCAACTGCTGTCCGGCAACCGGGTTCGTGCCGTGATCGGGCCGGAGTATCACCATTTCAGTGCTGAAAGCCGTGACATGTTCTGGCGTACCGCGTGGCAGCTTAATCCGCAAAGCAACCGCATGGGCTATCGCCTGCAAGGGCAACCCCTGACGAGGGAACATCCGCAGGAGATGCTGTCCCACGGGCTGCTGCCCGGTGTTGTTCAGGTGCCGCCAAACGGCCAGCCGATTGTGCTGATGGCCGATGCGCAGACCACCGGGGGCTACCCGCGAATTGCCTGTGTTATCGAGGCCGATCTTTATCATCTTGCCCAGTTACGACTGGGAGAACCGGTTCATTTCATCGAATGCTCGACTGAAGAGGCGTTGCTGGCGATCCGTGAACAGCGACGCGGTCTTGAGCAGATGGCATGGGGATTACACCATGAAAATTGATCTTAATGCCGATCTTGGTGAAGGCTGTGAAAATGACCATGCGCTGCTGCAACTGGTTTCTTCAGCCAATATCGCTTGCGGATATCATGCCGGTGATGCACTGACCATGCGCCAGAGTGTGCGTTGGGCGCTGGAGCTGGGCGTGGCTGTTGGCGCGCATCCCAGTTTTCCCGACCGTGAAAACTTCGGCCGCACGCGCATGCAGCTGCCACCTGAAACCGTCTACGCACAAATGGTTTATCAGATTGGTGCTTTGCAGGCTATCGCCCGCAGTGAAGGAGCACAGCTGGTCCACGTCAAGCCTCACGGTATGCTCTATAACCAGTCGGCGCAGGAACCTGAGCTGGCTGCGGCGATTGCGCGGGCGGTGCGTGCAGTTGATCCTGCTCTCGTCCTGGTAGGGCTGGCTGGCAGCGAATCGATTCGTGCGGCGCAGGCACTTGGGCTGACCACCCGACAGGAGGTGTTTGCCGATCGCGGCTATCAGGACGATGGCTCACTGGTTCCCCGTTCGCAGCCGGGGGCGCTGGTGGCCGATGAGCAGCAGGCAATCGGCCAGACGCTGGAGATGATCCAGCGTGGCAGGGTACTTAGCGTCAGTGGTCAGTGGGTCAGCGTGAAAGCCGAAACGGTGTGCCTGCACGGCGACGGGGCGCAGGCTCTGAACTTTGCCAGACAGCTGCGTGAGGCTTTCAACCAGCACGATATCAGCGTCAGCAGCCAGCCAGTCTGGGTGCCACGGGCATAACATCGTTTCCGTTGATCTTTGACAGCC
The DNA here is from genome assembly GCF_058241465.1 of Erwinia papayae. Taxonomy (NCBI): domain Bacteria; kingdom Pseudomonadati; phylum Pseudomonadota; class Gammaproteobacteria; order Enterobacterales; family Erwiniaceae; genus Erwinia; species Erwinia papayae. The sequence goes on along the minus strand of NZ_JBZCHT010000009.1, from coordinate 1,840,521 downwards.
ATTTGCCTGCCATCGCGCTGATAAATGGCACGATCGCAGATCGAGCAGCAAGCAGCTGCGGCGAAACAGGTGTCCTCAGAGCTTGTGCTATTGTTAACAGCAAATGCCGTTTTGCGAAGAATGTTGATGCTTATGTGAGGTGTGGATGAAAACGGTTCTGATAACGGCTTTTGAGCCTTTCGGGGGTGAGAGGATTAACCCGCCCTGGGAGGCCGTGAGTCAGCTGCATGAGCGGCTGGTGTGTGGCGCTAAAGTCATCGCTAAACAGCTACCCTGCGTATTTGGCGATGCCCTGACGGCGCTGTATGGCGCTATTGATGAACTACAACCCGAAATGGTGATTGCCGTCGGGCAGGCAGGGGGCCGGACAGATATCACCGTTGAGCGCATAGCAATTAACGTTGACGATGCGCGTATCCCGGACAATGCCGGTAATCAGCCTGTTGATGAACCGATAGTTAAAGGTGGCCCGGCTGCTTACTTTTCCACGCTGCCGATTAAAGCTATCGTCGAGGGGATCCGTGAAGCCGGTATTCCGGCTTCTGTTTCACAAACGGCAGGCACCTATGTCTGCAACCATGTGATGTACGGTTTGCTGCACTATCTGGCGAAGCACAAAAATAAAATACGCGGCGGATTTATTCATATTCCTTATTTGCCGGAGCAGGCGGTCAGCCATCCTGGTGTTGCCAGTATGCCTGCGCCGACGGTGGCACTGGCACTGGAGATGGCGTTGAGTATTGCGCTGACTGTCGAAGAGGACGTCCGCCTGACAGGCGGCGCAACGCACTAACAGGGATGGAGTGAATGCCGGAAGGTCCTGAAATCCGCCGTGCGGCGGACAAGCTGGAAAAAGCGATTGTCGGGAAAACGCTGACTGCGGTCTGGTTTGCTTTTCCTCAGCTTAAAACTTATGAATCCTCGCTGGTCGGTGAACGGGTTGACGCGATTGAAACTCGCGGCAAGGCGATGCTGACCCACTTCTCAAATGGCCTGACGCTCTACAGTCATAATCAGTTATATGGCGTCTGGCGGGTGACAAAAACCGGCAAAGATCCTGAAACCGGACGCGTGCTGCGCGTCAGGCTCGCGGCGCAGGATAAAACGTTACTGCTCTACAGCGCCTCGGATATTGAGCTGTTAAATGCAGATACTCTGGCGGCGCATCCGTTCCTGCTGCGGGTGGGGCCGGACGTGCTGGACATGACGCTGACTGTGGCACAGGTGGCTGAACGGCTCTGCTCTCCTCGTTTTCGCCGTCGTCAGTTCAGCGGACTGTTGCTGGATCAGGCTTTTCTGGCCGGGCTGGGCAACTATCTGCGGGCGGAGATCCTCTGGCAGGCGGGGGTGGCCGCGCAGCATAAAGCGCAGGATCTCACCGCTGAACAGCTGGACAAGCTGGCTGATGCGCTGCTGGCGGTGCCACGGCTCTCTTATCAGACCAGAGGGGTCGCCAGGGAGAATAAGCACCACGGCGCGTTATTCAGCTTTAAGGTGTTTCATCGGGGAGGGAAGTTGTGTGAACGCTGCGGCGGTACCATTGAAAAAACCACGCTTTCCTCACGGCCATTTTACTGGTGTCCCGGCTGTCAGAAATAGTTACGATCTGACTGAAAAAAGCGCCGCAGGGGCGGCGCAGAGAAGAGGTTGTTACTTACTGATACTGGACGTGAAATCGCGCTGGTCATAACCGGTGTAAAGCTGACGCGGACGGGCGATTTTAACGCCGTCGTCATGCATCTCTTTCCAGTGTGCAATCCAGCCAACGGTACGCGCCATGGCAAAAATAACCGTAAACATCGAAGAAGGAATGCCCATCGCTTTCAGGATCAGACCGGAGTAGAAGTCAACGTTAGGGTAGAGTTTTCGCTCAATAAAGTACGGGTCGTTCAGCGCAATGTGTTCCAGCTCCATCGCCACTTCCAGCAGATCATCTTTCATTCCCAGCTCATTGAGAACTTCATGGCAGGTTTCACGCATTACGGTAGCGCGCGGATCGTAATTTTTGTAGACGCGATGACCGAAGCCCATCAGGCGGAAAGAATCGTTTTTATCTTTGGCGCGACGCAGGAATTCAGGAATATGATCGACAGAACTGATCTCTTCCAGCATCCGCAGGCAGGCTTCATTCGCGCCACCGTGTGCAGGTCCCCACAGGGAAGCTATACCGGCTGCAATACAGGCGAATGGATTCGCCCCGGAAGAGCCTGCGGTACGCACGGTAGAGGTTGAGGCATTCTGCTCGTGATCGGCATGCAGGATCAGGATGCGATCCATTGCGCGTTCAAGCACCGGATTCACCACGTAATCTTCGCAAGGGGTGGCGAACATCATATTAAGGAAATTACCAGCGTAAGAGAGGTCGTTACGTGGGTAAACAAAGGGCTGACCGATGGAATATTTGTAGCACATTGCTGCCACGGTGGGCATTTTGGACAGCAGACGGAAAGCGGCAATCTCGCGGTGACGCTCAATATTAACGTCCATTGCATCGTGATAGAAGGCGGCCAGCGCGCCGGTGACGCCGCACATTACTGCCATCGGATGAGAGTCACGGCGGAAGCCGCGGAACAGATGGTGGATCTGCTCATGGATCATGGTATGCCGGGTAACAATGGTGCTGAATTCGTCAAACTGTTCCTGAGTCGGCGCTTCACCGTTGAGCAGGATATAGCACACTTCGAGATAGTTGGAATGCAAAGCCAGTTGATCGATAGGAAAGCCGCGATGAAGCAGAATGCCCTCATCACCATCTATATAGGTGATTTTCGATTCACAGGACGCCGTAGAGGTGAATCCCGGATCAAAGGTGAAGTAGCCTTTGGAACCCAGGGCACGGACATCAATCTCTTCCTGGCCTAATGTGCCGCTCAGCACGTCAAGTTCAATAGCCGCTTCGCCGGGTAGGGTTAGCGTTGCCTTTTTATCAGCCATTTACAGTCTCCTTAGCGCCTTATCGGTGGATCTTTGACATCCAGAAAGCCAGTTTGTCCGCAGTTGCGTTAAGCGGCACATATTCCGCTCTGTGGCATCTTTTAGTGTGCAGGGTACAGAGAGGAGGGCGCTCGCCTTACGGAGGGCAGGTCTGACTTCGTTTTGCAGTTGTTAAAGATCCGGTCTGGTCTTAACTTTTTTAGGTAACCATTACCTGATACGTAGTCTGTCTGACTCACCAATGTTACATAACTTGTGCTTAGGAGAAAGTGTATCCCCATAACTTTTATGCATCATACTTTTTTATCCTTCATTTGTAACAGTTATGTTGATCTTTTGTCAAATCAGATAATTAAATTTGTATAAATTGTGAAAAACGTGAGAGGGATCACTGTTCCACCTAAATTTCCCCAAGATGTTTGTAGGGGAATTGTAATGAGTTTGTGAACCACCTATACTTCCGCCAGGTCTCCGGAACCCCCTGCCGTAGGAGCCACCCAGCGTTTTATACGCGGCGTTTTGACACTGGACGTTGTCGTTTTAGTGCCTGACGCAGTGTTTCACCGTTAACGCTGTCTGACCCGCCCTCAGGGACCGGAGGAAGCAAAATAAGAAAAGCTGTGTGGGCAAAACCGTGAAAAAACAAAGACCTGTCAACTTGGATCTCTCAACGATCCGGTTTCCCGTTACTGCAATAGCGTCTATTCTCCACCGTGTATCCGGCGTCATTACTTTTGTGGCAGTTGGTATACTTCTCTGGTTACTGGGCCTTTCTCTCTCCTCACCCGAAGGCTTTCTTCAGGCCTCCGCCATCATGAGCAGCTTTATTGTTAAGTTTATCTTCTGGGGCATTCTGACCGCACTGGCGTATCACATCGTCGGCGGTATACGTCATCTGATGATGGACTTTGGCTGGCTGGGTGAAACCTTGCAAACGGGTACGCGTTCGGCGCAAATTTCTTTTGGTATCACTGTCGTGCTTTCAATTCTGGCTGGAGTCCTCGTATGGTAAGCAATGCTTCTGCACTGGGTCGCAATGGCGTTCATGACTGGTTGCTGCTGCGTGCTGCTGCGATGATCATGACCCTGTATATCCTTTATATCGTTGGTTTTATCGTTATGTCCGGTCATCTGACCTGGGACATCTGGCGCGGTTTTTTCTCCTCCTCATTTACCAGGGTATTCACCCTGCTGACACTCTTTTCCATTCTGGTGCATGGCTGGATTGGGATGTGGCAGGTACTGACGGATTACATCAAACCTCTCGCGCTGCAGCTGTCGCTGCAACTGCTGGTAGTGGTGGTGCTGTTGGTCTATGCCATTTATGGAACTGTTGTCGTATGGGGTGTGTAAAATGAAGTTGCCAGTCAGAGAATTCGATGCCGTGGTGGTCGGCGCAGGTGGTGCCGGAATGCGTGCTGCCCTGCAAATTTCCCAATCGGGCCAGAGCTGTGCCCTGTTATCAAAAGTATTTCCAACCCGTTCTCATACCGTATCCGCACAGGGTGGCATCACCGTGGCGTTAGGTAACTCCCATGAAGATAACTGGGAGTGGCATATGTATGACACGGTAAAAGGTTCCGACTATATCGGTGACCAGGACGCCATTGAATATATGTGTAAAACCGGCCCGGAAGCGATTCTGGAACTGGAACACATGGGCCTGCCTTTTTCCCGTCTGGATGATGGCCGCATCTATCAGCGCCCGTTTGGTGGGCAGTCAAAAAACTTCGGTGGCGAGCAGGCGGCACGAACTGCTGCTGCGGCTGACCGTACCGGCCATGCGCTACTGCATACGCTTTATCAGCAAAATCTGAAAAACAAAACCACCATCTTCTCCGAATGGTACGCGCTGGACCTGGTAAAAAATGCCGACGGTGCCATTGTCGGTTGTACCGCACTGAACATTGAAGATGGTGAAGTGGTTTATTTCAAAGCGCGTGCCACGGTGCTGGCTACCGGTGGCGCGGGTCGCATTTATCAGTCCACTACCAACGCACACATCAACACCGGTGACGGCGTGGGTATGGCGCTGCGTGCCGGTGTGCCGGTGCAGGATATGGAGATGTGGCAGTTTCACCCAACCGGCATTGCCGGTGCCGGCGTGCTGGTGACCGAAGGTTGCCGTGGCGAAGGGGGATACCTGCTGAACAAACACGGTGAGCGTTTCATGGAGCGCTACGCACCTAATGCCAAAGACCTGGCAGGTCGTGATGTGGTGGCCCGTTCGATGATGATCGAAATCCGTGAAGGCCGTGGTTGCGAAGGTCCCTGGGGACCGCATATCAAGCTGAAACTGGACCACCTTGGGCATGAAGTTCTTGAGGCGCGTCTGCCCGGTATCCTCGAGCTGTCCCGCACCTTTGCCCACGTCGATCCGGTTAAAGAACCGATTCCGGTGATTCCAACCTGCCACTATATGATGGGTGGTATCCCGACCAGAGTCACGGGGCAGGCGATCACCCTGAACGAGCAGGGTGAAGATGTGGTGGTGCCAGGCCTGTTCGCCGTCGGTGAAATTGCCTGTGTATCAGTACATGGCTCTAACCGTCTCGGCGGCAACTCATTGCTTGACCTGGTGGTGTTTGGTCGCGCCGCCGGTCTGCACTTGCAGGAATCCATTAAGGAACAGGGTGAGCTACTGGACGCGACGGACGAAGAAATTGACGCCTCGCTGGCACGTATGCAGCGTTGGAATAACAACGTGGACGGTGAGGATCCTGCTGAGCTGCGTAAAGCGCTGCAAACCTGTATGCAGAATAACTTCTCCGTATTCCGTGAGGGTGAGGCAATGGCGAAAGGTCTGGCAGAGCTGAAAGTGCTGCGTGAGCGCCTGAAAAATGCCCGCCTGGATGACCGCTCGCCGGACTTTAACACCCAGCGCATTGAGTGCCTCGAACTGGATAACCTGATGGAAACCGCCTACGCCACAGCGGTTGCCGCTAACTTCCGCACCGAGAGTCGTGGGGCGCACAGTCGCTTCGACTATCCGGAACGTGACGATGCAAACTGGTTATGTCACAGCGTCTATCTGCCGCAAAGTGAAAGCATGACCCGCCGTGAGGTGAACATGCAGCCAAAATTGCGCCCGGCCTTCCCGCCGAAAGCACGTACCTACTAGTTTGCGGAGATTAATGCGATGAGACTCGAATTTTCTATCTATCGTTACAATCCGGATGTCGATGATGCGCCCCGGATGCAGGACTACAGCCTGGAGTCGGAAGAAGGGCGTGACATGATGTTGCTGGATGCGCTGATCCGCCTGAAAGAGAAAGACCCGACGCTTGCTTTCCGCCGCTCCTGCCGCGAGGGCGTATGTGGCTCTGACGGTTTCAACATGAACGGCAAAAATGGCCTCGCCTGCATCACCCCCGTTTCTGCCCTGGGGGGAGGGAAACGTAAAATTGTGATCCGCCCACTGCCTGGCCTGCCGGTGATCCGTGATTTGGTAGTGGACATGGGACAGTTCTACACTCAGTATGAGAAAATCAAACCTTACCTGTTGAATAATGGAGAAAATCCGCCAGCGCGTGAGCATCTGCAACAGCCTGAACAGCGTGAAAAACTGGATGGTTTGTATGAATGTATTCTTTGCGCATGTTGTTCAACCTCCTGCCCGTCATTCTGGTGGAATCCGGATAAATTTATCGGGCCGGCGGGTTTACTGGCGGCTTACCGTTTCCTGATTGACAGCCGTGACACGGAAACTGATGCGCGTCTGGATAATCTTAACGATGCTTTCAGCGTATTCCGCTGTCACAGCATTATGAACTGTGTGAGCGTTTGTCCGAAAGGACTGAACCCGACACGCGCCATCGGCCATATCAAGTCGATGCTGTTACAGCGCGGAGCATAATTATCACCGTGCGGGAACTCCAGGGTTCCCGCGTAAACTCACCAGGAAATCCTGGCAAGAGAATTTTGCGCTGATCAAGATTTCTTGCCAGGGTTCCCTTACGGGCCCGGTCGCCAGCAGCCGCGTACTGCGCTCGTATCGATGAACTTTCAGGCTGTATCCCGCACTTTATTGGCGGAATTCAGCCGAGGGCAAGCCGCTTATGCGGCGCGGAACAGAGCTTGTTCCATTAAATAACCACGGCGAAAAAAAGCACAAAATGCTTAAGGGCTCACAATGCAGAACAGCGCGATGAAACCCTGGCTAGACTCCTCCTGGCTGGCCGGCGCGAATCAGACCTACATCGAGCAACTCTATGAGGACTATTTAACCGATCCTGACTCTGTTGATGTTGCCTGGAAAACACTGTTTCAGCAGCTTCCTGGACAAGGCGTCAAACCTGAACAATTCCACTCCACCACCCGCGAGTACTTTAAGCGTCTGGCGAAAGATGCCACGCGCTATACTGCCTCCGTCAGCGATCCCGACATCAATGCCAAGCAGGTTAAAGTCCTTCAGTTAATTAACGCCTTCCGTTTCCGTGGTCATCAGCAGGCTAAGCTCGATCCGCTTGGGCTGTGGCAGCAGGAGTCGGTGCCGGATCTTGATCCTGCGTTTCATGATCTGACCCAGGCTGATTTTGAGGAAACCTTCAACGTGGGTTCCTTTGCCTTCGGCAGGGACACCATGAAGCTGTCCGATCTCTTTGTGATGTTACAGCAGACTTACTGTGGTTCGATCGGTGCAGAATATATGCACATCACCAACACCGAAGAGAAACGCTGGATCCAGCAGCGCATTGAATCCGTAGCCGGTCAGGCCTCTTTCTCTGATGCGGAGAAAAAAGGTTTCCTGAAACAGCTAACCGCTGCTGAAGGCCTTGAGCGCTATCTTGGGGCCAAATTCCCCGGCGCGAAGCGTTTTTCGCTGGAAGGCGGAGATGCGCTGGTACCGATGCTCAATGAGATGATCCGCCATGCGGGCAACAACGGCATCCGTGAAGTGGTACTGGGGATGGCTCACCGTGGTCGTCTGAATGTGCTGATCAACGTGCTGGGTAAAAAGCCACAGGATCTGTTTGACGAATTCTCTGGCAAGCATAAAGAGCATCTTGGCACCGGTGACGTGAAATACCACATGGGCTTTTCATCCGATGTGGAAACCGACGGCGGCATGGTTCACCTGGCGCTGGCGTTTAACCCGTCGCACCTTGAAATTGTCAGCCCGGTGGTAATGGGATCGGTACGCGCTCGTCAGGATCGCCTTGATGCGCCTGGTAGCCATCAGGTTCTGCCGGTCACGATTCATGGCGATGCGGCAGTAACCGGGCAGGGTGTGGTGCAGGAAACCCTGAATATGTCGCAGGCCAGAGGGTATGAGGTTGGTGGTACGGTACGTATCGTCATCAATAACCAGATTGGTTTTACCACCTCAAATCCGAAAGACGCCCGTTCGACACAGTACTGTACTGATATTGGAAAAATGGTGCTGGCACCGATTTTCCACGTTAATGCTGACGATCCCGAAGCCGTTGCTTTTGTCACCCGTCTGGCGTTGGATTTCCGTAACACCTTCAAACGCGACGTATTTATCGATCTGGTCTGTTATCGCCGTCATGGTCATAACGAAGCCGATGAGCCCAATGCGACTCAGCCGGTGATGTACCAGAAAATCAAGAAACACCCGACGCCGCGTAAAATCTATGCTGACCGCCTGGAACAGGAAAAGGTTGCCAGCCTGGAAGATGCCACGGAAATGGTCAACCTGTATCGTGATGCGCTCGATCAGGGCGAATGCGTGGTGCCGGAATGGCGTCCGCTAAGTCTGCACTCTTCCACCTGGTCGCCATTCCTCAATCACGAATGGGATGAAAGCTATCCTTCTACCCTGGATCCAAAACGGTTACAGGAGCTGGCAAAGCGGATCAGCCAGGTGCCGGAAGCGATTGAGATGCAGTCGCGCGTCGCTAAAATTTACAACGACCGTGCGGAAATGGCGGAAGGCAACAAACTTTTCGACTGGGGCGCGGCTGAAAACCTCGCTTACGCTACGCTGGTGGATGAGGGCATTGCCTGCCGGCTCTCCGGTGAGGATATGGGGCGCGGCACCTTCTTCCATCGTCATGCGGTGATCCATAACCAGTCAAACGGTTCCACTTACACCCCACTCCAGCATGTTCATAACGGCCAGGGTACTTTCAAAGTCTGGGACTCGGTACTTTCGGAAGAGGCGGTACTGGCCTTTGAATACGGTTATGCCACAGCAGAACCTCGCACGCTGACCATCTGGGAAGCGCAGTTTGGCGACTTTGCTAACGGTGCGCAGGTGGTTATCGATCAGTTCATCAGCTCCGGCGAGCAGAAGTGGGGCCGGATGTGTGGCCTGGTCATGCTGCTGCCTCATGGCTATGAAGGACAAGGGCCGGAGCACTCCTCCGCCCGTCTGGAGCGCTATCTGCAACTCTGCGCGGAACAGAACATGCAGGTTTGTGTGCCATCCACCCCGGCTCAGGTCTATCATATGTTGCGTCGTCAGGCGCTGCGTGGGATGCGCCGCCCACTGGTGGTGATGTCGCCGAAATCGCTGTTGCGTCATCCGCTGGCGGTGTCTTCGCTGGAAGATCTGGCGACCGGTGACTTCCAGCCTGCCATTGGCGAGATCGATTCCCTTGATCCACAAGGTGTTAAGCGCGTGGTGCTCTGCTCCGGCAAGGTGTATTACGACCTGCTGGAAAAACGCCGCAAAAACGAACAAACCGATGTGGCCATCGTACGTGTTGAACAGCTTTATCCTTTCCCGCATAAAGCGGTACAGGACAAACTGCAACAGTTCTCCCACGTCCACGATTTTGTCTGGTGCCAGGAAGAGCCGCTTAACCAGGGCGCCTGGTACTGTAGTCAGCATCATTTCCGTGAAGTGGTGCCATTCGGTGCTTCATTACGTTACGCCGGTCGTCCTGCTTCCGCTTCACCTGCGGTTGGCTATATGTCCGTTCACCAGCAGCAGCAGCAAGATCTGGTCAACGACGCGCTGAACGTTAATTAATCAAAGGAAAAATAATGAGTAGCGTAGATATCTTCGTTCCCGACCTGCCCGAATCCGTTGCCGACGCCACCGTGGCGACCTGGCACAAAAAACCGGGCGATACCGTTCAGCGCGATGAAGTGCTGGTTGAGATCGAAACCGACAAGGTGGTGCTGGAAGTTCCTGCCTCCGCAGATGGTGTGCTGGAAGCCATCCTCGAAGATGAAGGCGCGACGGTCACCTCGCGTCAGCCGCTGGGCCGCCTGAAAGAGGGTAACAGTGGCGGTAAAGAGAGTTCTGCCAAAGCAGAACCTCAGGAATCCACGCCGGCACAACGCCAGAGCGCATCCCTGTCTGATGAAAGTAATGACGCCCTCAGTCCTGCAATTCGCCGTCTGATTGCAGAACACAGCCTTGATCCGGCTGCCATCAAAGGCACCGGTGTGGGTGGCCGTCTGACCCGAGAAGATGTTGAAAAACATCTGGCGAAAAAATCCGAGGGTGGGGCAGCCGCCTCCGCCTCTGCGCCAGCCCCGGCCCTGGCGGGTCGCAGTGAAAAACGTGTGCCTATGACCCGTCTGCGCAAGCGTGTGGCCGAACGTCTGCTGGAAGCAAAAAACAGCACCGCCATGCTGACGACTTTCAACGAAGTCAACATGCAGCCGATCATGAATCTGCGCAAACAGTATGGCGAAGCCTTTGAAAAGCGTCACGGTGTACGTCTGGGCTTTATGTCCTTCTACCTGAAAGCGGTGGTTGAAGCGCTGAAACGCTTCCCGGAAGTCAATGCCTCTATCGATGGCGATGATGTGGTTTATCACAACTATTTTGATGTCAGCATCGCCGTCTCCACACCGCGTGGTCTGGTCACCCCGGTGTTGAAAGATGTTGATGCGCTGGGTATGGCCGACATCGAGAAAAAAATCAAAGAGCTGGCGATTAAAGGGCGCGACGGCAAGCTGACCGTTGAGGAACTGACCGGCGGAAACTTTACTATCACCAACGGTGGTGTGTTTGGCTCGCTGATGTCCACGCCGATCATCAACCCACCGCAGAGTGCCATTCTGGGTATGCATGCGATCAAAGATCGTCCGATGGCCGTCAATGGCAAGGTGGAAATCCTGCCAATGATGTATCTGGCGCTCTCCTACGATCACCGCCTGATTGACGGTAAAGAGTCCGTCAGTTATCTGGTGGCGATCAAGGAACTTCTGGAAGATCCGTCCCGCCTGCTGCTGGACGTCTGACTGGTCCGGTGCGGCCAGCTCGCCGCACCTTTCCCTGTGTATGGCCGACATGCCGGCAACCTGCCGGATGCGGCTGAGTCTTTTCCGACCTGAGTGGATTATCATCATGAACTTACACGAATATCAGGCAAAACAGTTGTTTGCACGGTATGGTTTACCGGCACCAACCGGTTATGCCTGCACCACACCACGTGAAGCAGAAGAAGCCGCCTCCAAGATTGGGGCCGGTCCGTGGGTAGTGAAATGTCAGGTTCATGCCGGAGGCCGTGGTAAAGCGGGCGGCGTGAAAGTGGTCAAAAGCAAGGAAGAGATCCGTGCTTTTGCTGAGCACTGGCTGGGTAAACGCCTGACGACTTACCAGACTGACGCCAACGGCCAACCGGTTAACCAGATTCTGGTTGAAGCGGCGACTGATATTGACCAGGAGCTGTACCTTGGCGCAGTGGTTGACCGTGGAACCCGTCGCGTGGTGTTCATGGCCTCAACCGAAGGCGGTGTGGAAATTGAAAAAGTGGCGGAAGAAACCCCGCACCTTATCCACAAAATGGCGCTCGACCCGCTGGCCGGTCCTCAGCCTTATCAGGGACGCGAACTGGCATTCAAACTGGGTCTGAGCGGTAAGCAGGTTGGTCAGTTCACCAAAATCTTTATGGGGCTGGCAACGATGTTCCTTGAGCGCGATCTGGCGCTGGTGGAGATCAACCCGTTGGTGATCACCAGGCAGGGTGACCTGATCTGCCTGGATGGCAAACTGGGCGCCGATGGCAATGCTCTGTTCCGTCAGCCTGAACTGCGCGAAATGCGCGATCCAAGCCAGGAAGACTCCCGTGAAGCACACGCTGCGCAATGGGAACTGAACTACGTGGCGCTGGAAGGCAACATTGGCTGTATGGTTAACGGCGCAGGTCTGGCGATGGGCACGATGGACATCGTCAAACTGAGCGGCGGCCAGCCAGCTAACTTCCTCGATGTTGGCGGCGGTGCAACCAAAGAGCGTGTTACCGAAGCCTTTAAAATCATCCTGTCTGATGATGCGGTGAAAGCGGTCTTTGTTAACATCTTTGGCGGCATCGTGCGCTGTGATCTGATCGCAGATGGCATCATTGGCGCAGTAGCAGAAGTCGGTGTCAATGTGCCGGTGGTGGTGCGTCTGGAAGGGAACAACGCCGAGCTGGGTGCCAAAAAACTGGCAGACAGCGGGCTGAATATTATTGCAGCAACCAGCCTGAGCGACGCGGCGCAGCGCGTTGTTGCCGCAGCGGAGGGAAAATAATGTCCATTTTGATCGATAAAAACACCAAAGTAATCTGCCAGGGCTTCACCGGTGGACAGGGCACTTTTCACTCAGAACAGGCGCTGGCTTATGGCACACAGCTGGTCGGTGGCGTGACGCCGGGTAAAGGCGGCACCGAACATCTTGGTCTGCCGGTATTTAACACCGTGCGTGAGGCTGTTGAAGCCACTGGCGCAACGGCTTCAGTGATCTACGTTCCTGCGCCGTTTTGTAAAGACGGCATCCTGGAAGCAATCGATGCGGGCATCAAACTGATCATCACCATCACCGAAGGCATCCCGACGCTGGATATGCTGACTGTGAAAGTAAAACTGGATGAAGCTGGCGTGCGGATGATTGGTCCAAACTGCCCGGGCGTGATCACGCCTGGCGCCTGCAAAATCGGTATCATGCCGGGTCACATTCATAAGCCAGGCCGGGTCGGCATTGTTTCCCGCTCCGGTACGCTGACTTATGAAGCGGTTAAGCAGACCACCGATATTGGCTATGGTCAGTCCACCTGCGTTGGGATTGGCGGTGACCCGATTCCGGGTTCTAACTTCATCGACATTCTGAAACTGTTCCAGGACGATCCGCAAACCGAAGCGATTGTCATGATCGGTGAAATCGGCGGGAGTGCAGAAGAAGAAGCTGCGGCCTTTATCAAAGAGCATGTTACCAAGCCAGTAGTCGGTTATATCGCGGGCGTCACTGCGCCAAAAGGCAAGCGTATGGGCCACGCCGGGGCCATTATTGCCGGAGGTAAAGGTACGGCAGATGAGAAGTTTGCTGCTCTTGAAGCGGCGGGCGTCAAAACTGTGCGTAGCCTGGCCGATATTGGTGATGCGGTGAAAGCGGTTCTTGCACCGAACTGATTACATAGATGGATACCTCAGGCCACCTTCGGGTGGCTTTTTTTTGCTCTTGCGGCGATAAAATCTGCTATCAGGCAAAATGTGAAAATCGGACTAAGCTTTTGTAACGTGGCTGGCGGATTAACGCTGCCGTTGCGCATGAATCCGTAATGCGGATTACTGCTTAAATAAAAGCATGGTTAAAAATATTATGTCATTGTTATTCAAATGAGTGTATTTCTGATTTTTTAAATATAATTATTTAACATTGCCATTTCCAAAGCACATTTAACCGCTTTCCGACATTAATCAGGATCAAGAAAAACAGAGCTAAATCAATTGTTATTGCTGGATTAAAAATTGGTTTTTCGATTAAATTGTTCCACATCAAAAAATAGTTTTCAGCGCATTAATAATAAATTCATATGATTTGATAAAACAGTTTATCCGTCACGGACTCTCGTTTATAAAGAGAGGATTGTTGTGTGGGAAACAGCTGCAATTTCCACTGTGATTTTGATTTATTTTGTTAAATTTTGGTTATTAAGGTGATATCAAATTTCATTTCCTTAATACCATGACAGGATTTTTCTTCTTAAAATTACTGGTACTGACCGGTGCAGGCCTGATGGGCAATGGCACTGTGTTATCTCCCTCAGGCGAGGAGCAAGGAGTCAAGATGTTTGATATCGTCGAACTGTCGCGCTTACAGTTTGCTCTGACGGCTATGTATCATTTCCTGTTTGTCCCGTTAACGCTGGGTATGGCGTTTTTACTGGCGATCATGGAAACGGTGTACGTGCTGTCCGGCAAACAAATCTACAAAGATATGACTAAATTCTGGGGCAAGTTATTTGGTATTAACTTTGCGCTGGGTGTGGCAACCGGGCTGACTATGGAGTTTCAGTTTGGCACCAACTGGTCATATTACTCACATTACGTTGGTGATATTTTTGGTGCCCCACTGGCCATTGAAGGTCTGATGGCTTTTTTCCTTGAATCCACTTTTGTCGGCCTGTTCTTTTTTGGTTGGGACCGGCTGAGTAAGGTCCAGCACCTGGCTGTGACCTGGCTGGTTGCTCTCGGGTCTAATCTCTCCGCGTTATGGATCCTGGTTGCCAATGGCTGGATGCAAAATCCGGTAGCATCGGAATTCAATTTTGAAACGATGCGTATGGAAATGGTCAGCTTCTCCGAACTGATCTTCAACCCGGTTGCTCAGGTTAAATTTGTCCATACCGTTGCGGCGGGGTACACCACCGGTGCGATGTTTATTCTTGGCATCAGTGCTTATTATCTGTTGCGTGGGCGCGATGTGGCTTTTGCCAAACGCTCTTTTGCTATTGCGGCAAGCTTTGGCATGGCGGCAGTGCTGTCGGTTATCGTGTTGGGTGATGAATCCGGCTATGAAATGGGCGACGTACAAAAAACCAAACTGGCAGCCATTGAGGCTGAATGGGAAACGCAGCCTGCACCGGCGGCATTTACCCTGTTTGGCATTCCGGATCAGGATCGTCAGCAAAATCACTACGCTGTACAGATTCCCTGGCTGCTGGGATTGATTGCCACCCGTTCTGTTGATAAACCAGTGACCGGTATGAAAGAGCTGATGACTGAGCATGAAGTACGCATTCGTAACGGGATGAAAGCCTGGCAGCTGCTTGAAGAGTTACGTTCTGGTTCTGAAGATCCCGCCGTGCGCGTGGCTTTCAACGAGACGAAAAAAGATTTGGGTTATGGCTTGCTGCTGAAACGCTACACGCCCAATGTCGCCGATGCCAGTGAGGCGCAAATTCGTCAGGCAACAAAAGACTCAGTGCCACGTGTGGCACCGCTCTATTTCTCTTTCCGCATTATGGTGGCGGCCGGTGGTCTGATGCTGCTGATTATCGCTTGTTCTTTCTGGACGGTGATTCGCAACCGCATTGGCAAAAATCGTTTCCTACTTAAATGCGCGCTGTATGGCATTCCGCTGCCATGGATTGCGGTCGAGGCAGGCTGGTTTGTGGCTGAATATGGCCGTCAGCCCTGGGCGATTGGTGAGGTGCTGCCAACTGCTGTGGCAAACTCCTCACTGACCGTCGGCGATCTTTTGTTCTCAATGGCGCTGATATGCGGCCTCTACACGCTGTTCCTGATTGCGGAAATGTATCTGATGTTCAAATTTGCCCGGCTGGGACCCAGTAGCCTGAAAACCGGCCGTTATCACTTTGAACAGTCTGATATCGCCAGCCAACCGGCACGCTGAGAAAGGAACCTGAAAATGATCACTTATGAACTGTTACGCTTCGTCTGGTGGGTGCTGGTAGGCGTCCTGCTGATTGGCTTTGCCGTGGCTGACGGCTTTGATATGGGCGTGGGGATGCTGAGCCGGATTCTGGGTCGGACCGACAGCGAACGCCGCGTGATGATCAACAGCATCGCGCCACACTGGGACGGCAATCAGGTGTGGCTTATTACCGCTGGCGGTGCCTTATTTGCCGCCTGGCCAATGGTCTACGCCGCCGCTTTTTCTGGCTTTTATGTGGCGATGATCCTCGTGCTGGCCTCGCTCTTTTTCCGCCCTGTCGGTTTTGACTATCGTTCGAAAATTGAAGATATGCGCTGGCGTGGTATGTGGGACTGGGGCATTTTTATCGGCAGCTTTGTGCCGCCACTGGTGATTGGCGTGGCTTTTGGCAATCTGTTACAGGGTGTGCCTTTCCACGCCGACCAGTATCTGCGTCTGTTCTATACCGGCAGCTTCTTTCAGTTGCTCAATCCTTTTGCACTGCTCGCGGGGATTGTCAGCCTCACGATGATCCTGACGCAGGGAGCGACCTATTTGCAGATGCGCACCGTTGGCGAACTTCATCATCGTTCCCGTGCTGCGGCACAGATTTCGGCGCTGATTATGATGGTCTGTTTTCTACTGGCGGGCATCTGGGTGATGTATGGTATCGACGGATACCTGCTGACTTCCACGCTCGATCATAATGCTGCGTCAGATCCACTGAACAAGCACGTCACTCGCGAAGCCGGGGCCTGGCTGGTTAATTTCCGGCAGATTCCTCTGCTATGGGTTATTCCGGCACTGGGTGTGGTGCTGCCGTTGCTGACGGTGCTTTGTTCACGTTTTGAGAAAGGAGCCTGGGCATTTGTTTTCTCTTCTCTGACTCTGGCCTGCGTGATCCTGACGGCGGGTGTGGCGATGTTTCCGTTCATTATGCCATCCAGTACGGTGCCGGATATCAGCCTGACCATGTGGGATGCGACTTCCAGCTTCCTGACGCTGAAAATTATGACCGTGGCGGCGATAATATTTGTGCCGATCATCCTGGCGTATACAACCTGGTGTTACTACAAAATGTTCGGTCGTCTGACCAAAGAACAAATTGAAGCCAACACCCATTCTCTCTACTGATTGAGGAGCTGACTATGTGGTATTTTGCCTGGATCCTCGGCACGCTGCTGGCCTGTGCAATTGGTGTTATTACCGCACTGGCGATTGAGCATCTGGATAAGTCTTCATAAAGATAGTGTTCATAACGCGAGAAAAACGGATCGGGCAACCGATCCGTTAATATTTTAAGCTGAGGTCTGAAGCCTGTACGAGAGGAGTAATAACAGGGAGCCGTGTTGCTGCAAACACTCTTATTTTAAAACAGTGCATTAAATACGATCGCCGATCCCTTGCCATTCGCATAACAGAAGGCAGGTTTTCTCAGAATGGATCAGAAATGATGCAGTGCATTTTACTCCAGGATATTTTTTCTGATGATCGCCGAGAGTTAATTCATTAATTAGTTCCTCTTTAGATTCCAGATTATACAGCTCTTTATATTTGTTCTTGTTCCGGTGATCAAAATCATATTCCTTCTCGTAAAATGAAAATTTATAATCTGCTCTGGTTATATCCTGTTTCAATCCCCTGATGCTTTCTTCGCTTGAAGAGTGACCAAAACGCTCATTAATCAAATTCAAAGACCGTGTTGATCTTCAGGTAGTCCAATTTTACGTTCACTTCTATCCACATCATCAATTTTAATTTTTATCGAATTATCATCTAAGCTAAATTTGAATCTGTTTTTATATGCTGGTGAAACCAGATTGATGAGTGTGAAAAATGCGTTTAATTTTTGTTTATTGTCGGTAGCCTCGTTATAGATCTCATAAAGACATATTTTAGCTTTTTCCGTTTTTGTGCCACAAAACCAGTCTTTGATTTTTCCCCACAGGCTGGTTACGTCATTTTTATTTGTTGCCTTCTGGATCCTGTCTATTTCCGATAAGCTGATATGTGCGTTTACCCTGCTGCTCCGTATTTCCATAATGCTATCTCTGGTTAATGATGATTTGTTGTATCTACAGCAGTGCAGAAAGAATTTCTTTAAAAAAAACGCGCAATGCTGAACTGTTTTCAGTTGTTACCGAGCGTCTGCTGAGCAGTTTGCCTGTGGGTGTAATGCCGAAGATCAGAAAAGTTGTGCAGAGGGGCGAACGATATGCTGAGCCTGGTGGTCAGCGCGCTTTGGCTGCTGTCACTCTGGCGATGAATGTTCAGGCGTTGGAATGAAGCGATAGCTGAGCTGGATTTCCTTGCAGATTTGTTCTTCTCCGGTCAGGAAATGTTTAAGAATTATCCGTAAGTGATCATTATTGTTACCAAACGATAATTATTTACTTCCACGTCTGGCAATCCATTCCAAAGGCGTATTCTCTTGCGTATAGTAGCAACGTTTAAAAGCATTGCCGGGATGTAGAGTGAGTACAACGCTGTTTCGATGGCCGGTTCGCGTCTATTACGAAGACACCGATGCCGGTGGGGTGGTCTACCACGCCAGCTATGTTGCTTTTTATGAACGGGCACGGACTGAGATGCTGCGCCAGCATCATTTCAATCAACAGGCGCTGCTGGAACAGCAGGTTGCGTTTGTCGTTCGTCGGATAACGGTTGACTACCTCGCCGCAGCCCGCCTTGACGATCTTCTCGAGGTGCAGTGTGAGGTGAGCAAAGTGACCAGAACGACGATGACGTTCGCACAACGTATTGTTAATGCAGAAGGCCGGACGCTGAACGAAGCAGAAGTCCTGATCGCCTGCATCAATCCACATCTGATGAAGCCCATTGCGCTTCCCAAGTCTATTGTCGCGGAGTTCAAGCAGTGACTGACATGAACATTCTTGATTTGTTCCTGAAGGCCAGCCTTCTGGTTAAACTTATCATGCTGATTTTGATTGGTTTTTCAATCGCCTCCTGGGCTGTCATTATTCAGCGTACCCGTATTCTGAATACTGCGGGGCGCGAAGCAGATGCGTTTGAAGACAAATTCTGGTCCGGGATCGAACTGTCTCGGTTGTATCAGGAAAGCCAGGCACGCCGTGATGAACTTGCCGGCTCTGAGCAAATTTTCTATGCGGGCTTTAAAGAGTTTGCTCGCCTGCATCGGGCCAATCACCATGCGCCGGAGGCTGCGGTTGAAGGGGCGACCAGGGCAATGCGTATTTCCCTCAATCGTGAACTGGAAACCCTGGAAACACACATTCCTTTTTTAGGTACGGTCGGCTCAATCAGCCCTTACATCGGCCTGTTTGGCACGGTCTGGGGGATTATGCATGCGTTTATTGCACTGGGTGCGGTGAAACAAGCTACGTTGCAGATGGTGGCACCGGGTATTGCAGAAGCGCTGATTGCTACCGCTATCGGTCTGTTTGCTGCGATTCCGGCAGTGATGGCTTACAACCGGCTCAACCAGCGGGTGAATAAGCTTGAGCAGAATTACGATAACTTTATGGAAGAGTTCACGGCTATTCTCCATCGTCAGGCCTTCTCCAGCGAATCAAGGTAGGGGGCAGCATGGCCAGAAAACGTGGTCGCGGTCGCCGCGAACTGAAGTCTGAAATCAATATCGTTCCCTTACTGGATGTGCTACTGGTGCTGCTGCTTATTTTTATGGCAACAGCGCCGATTATCACCCAGAGCGTGGAAGTGGATCTGCCCGACGCAACGGATTCAAAAACCGTCTCCAGCGATGATAACCCTCCGGTGATCGTTGAAGTGGCAGGCGTGGGGCAGTACAGCCTGGTGGTTGATCATGATCGAATGTCGCAGTTGCCGCCAGAGCAGGTTGTTGCTGAAGCGCAGCGCCGAATTGAGGCGAATCCTAAGACGGTATTCCTGATCGGTGGTGCGAAAGATGTGCCTTACGATGAGATCATTAAGGCGCTGAACCTGCTGCATCAGGCAGGTGTGAAGTCTGTCGGTTTAATGACGCAGCCAATTTAAATTTTTCGAACCGTTTTTGGGAACCGAGAGTGTCGAAGGTAGCCGAGCAAAACGATAAGTTAAAGCGTGCCATCATTATTTCAGTAATTTTGCATATCATCCTGATTGCATTGCTGATCTGGAGCTCGTTTGACGAACACATCGACGCCAGCAGCGGCGGTGGCGGTGGCGATATTGATGCCGTAATGGTCGATCCCGGCGCGGTCGTCGAGCAGTACAACCGACAACAAAACCAGCAGAGCGACAGCAAGCGCGCCGAACAACAACGGCAGAAGCAGGCGCAACAGCAGGCTGAGGAATTACAACAGAAACAGGCCGCTGAGCAGCAGCGGCTGAAAGCGCTGGAGAAAGAGCGCTTACAGGCCCAGCAGGAAGCAAAAGAACAGGCGGCAGAGCAGGCCGCACAGCAGAAACAGGCAGAGGAACAGCAAAAGCAGGCTGAGGCCGCAGCGGCAAAAGCAAAAGCCGACGCGAAGGCAGAGGCTGATGCTCAGTTAAAAGCTCAGGCAGATGCTAAGGCGAAAGCGCAAGCTGATGCGAAAGCACAGGCCGATGCTCAGGCGAAAGCTGCAGCCGATGCGCAGAAAAAAGCGCAGGCTGAGGCCAAAAAAGCCGCAGCAGAGGCAAAAAAACAGGCTGAAGCAGAGGCGAAACAGGCCGCAGCAGAAGCCGCTAAAGTAAAAGCCGCTCAGGAAGCAAAAGCGAAAGCGGCAGAGGAGCAGGCCAAAGCAGCACAGGCTGCGAAAGCAAAGGCCGCCCAGGAAGCTAAAGAGGCTAAGGAACAGGCCGCAGCTGAAGCGAAAGAAAAAGCTGAAGCTGCCGCAAAAGCGAAAGCCGAAGCGGCGGTAAAAGCGAAAGCAGCCGCAGCTGCTAAAGCTAAGGCGGCGGCGGACGCAGCTAAACAGAGTAGTGATGTTGACGATTTACTGGGCGGCCTCTCTTCCGGCAAAAATGCGCCGAAAGAAGGTAAAGCTGGCGGCGGAGCCGCAGGGCAGGGGAATCAGAAGAAGGCCGGTGCATCTGGCGCAGCGGTTGACAGCTACCTGGGACAGGTTAAAGGTGCAATTGAGAGTAAGTTTTATGACGCTGATACCTTCAAAGGGCGAACCTGTGATGTGCATATTAAACTTGCGCCGGATGGTTTATTAATTTCGGCCACCCCGGCAGGTGGCGATGCAGCACTTTGTCAGGCAGCAATTAATGCCGCGCGCATGGCAAGAATGCCAAAGCCGCCCAGTGCTGAAGTTTATCAGGCAGTTAAAGATGCAACGCTGGTTTTCAAACCTTAAGAATCCGGCAATAAACGGCATGTTGAACTAAGGTCAACATGCCGTACTCTACAGATTGATTATTTGTTGGTTGAACACTGCTAATTATCGTGGACGTTACGTTCAGATAAGGGAGAAAAGATGAAGCAGGCATTTCGCGTAGCACTGAGTTTCTTACTGCTGTTCGTCGCCGTGGCGAAGGCAGAAGTTCGCATTGAAATTACCCAGGGTGTTAACACCGCACGTCCTATCGGGGTTTTGCCTTTCAAATGGGATGGCCCTGGCGCCGCACCAGAAGATATTGGCGGTATCATCGCTGCCGACCTGCGTAACAGCGGAAAATTTAATCCACTGGATCGGGCGCGCCTGCCACAACAGCCGACTTCAGCCGCTGAAGTGCAGCCTGCGGCCTGGACCGCTCTCGGTATTGATGCCGTGGTAGTCGGACAGGTCCAGCCAGGCGCTGACGGCAGCTATCTGGTTTCTTACCAGTTGGTGGATACCTCGGGCAATCCCGGCACCGTTCTGGCACAGAACCAGTACAAAGTGACCAAACAGTGGTTGCGCTATGCCTCGCATACTGCCAGTGATGAATCCTTTGAGAAACTGACCGGCATCAAAGGTGCTTTCCGTACCCGTATCGCTTACGTGGTGCAGACTAACGGCGGCCAGTTCCCGTATGAACTGCGCGTATCAGACTATGATGGTTACAACCAGTTCGTCGTGCATCGTTCACCGCAGCCGCTGATGTCGCCAGCCTGGTCGAAAGATGGCAGCAAACTGGCTTACGTCACCTTTGAGAGCGGTAAGTCCGCGCTGGTAGTACAAACGCTGGCGAACGGCGCTATCCGGCAGGTCGCTTCATTCCCTCGTCATAATGGTGCGCCATCTTTCTCTCCTGATGGTAGCAAGCTGGCTTTTGCCCTCTCCAAAAGCGGCAGTCTGAACCTCTATGTGATGGACCTGGCATCAGGTCAGATCAATCAGATCACCGACGGGCGTTTTAACAGTACTGAACCCACCTGGTTCCCGGACAGCCAGAGTCTGGCTTATACCTCCGACCAGGCTGGTCGTCCGCAAATTTATAAAATCAGTGCTAACGGCGGTGCGCCGCAGCGCCTGACCTGGGAAGGTTCTCAGAATCAGGACGCCGATGTCAGCTTTGATGGAAAATCTCTGGTGATGATTAGCACCAATGGCGGCGCACAACACGTCGCCAGACAGGATCTGGAAACGGGAGCCGTTCAACAATTAACGGACACGTTCCTGGATGAAACGCCAAGCCTCGCACCGAACGGTACAATGGTAATCTACAGCTCTACTCAGGGCATGGGTTCTGTATTGCAGTTGGTATCGACGGACGGGCGTTTCAAAGCGCGTCTTCCGGCAACCGATGGACAGGTCAAATTTCCTGCCTGGTCGCCGTATCTGTGATGCATGTGTAAATATGTATGGCAAACAATAATAGGATTGTAGAAATGCAACTGAATAAAGTGCTGAAAGGCTTAATGCTGGCACTGCCAGTAATCGCAGTGGCTGCATGTAGCTCACACAAAAATAACAACAACGACCAGACCAACGGTATGGGCGATGGCTCTGCTAACAGCGGCATGAACGGCGGTAATATGTCCTCTGATGAGCAGGCTCGTCTGCAAATGCAGGAACTGCAAAAAAACAACATCGTTTACTTTGGTCTGGATAAGTTCGATATCCAGTCAGAGTTCGCTCAGATGCTGGATGCGCACGCCACCTTCCTGCGTAGCAACCCGTTTTACAAAGTGACTGTAGAAGGTCATGCGGATGAGCGTGGTACGCCTGAGTACAACATCGCCCTGGGCGAACGTCGTGCGACTGCGGTGAAAATGTACCTGCAGGGTAAAGGTGTGTCTGCTGACCAGATCTCTATCGTTTCTTATGGTAAAGAGAAGCCAGCTGTACTGGGCCATGACGAAGCGGCTTACGCCAAAAACCGTCGTGCCGTACTGGTATACTAAGAGAATCATATGATTAGTAACTTCAGACTTCACTTGTTGAGTCTGTCGTTACTGGTTGGCGTAGCGGCTCCCTGGGCCGCTAATGCCCAGGCGTCAATCAGTAACGTTGGCTCTGGCTCGGTCGAGGACCGTGTCACTACCCTTGAGCGTATTTCTAATGCTCAGGGACAACTTGTTCAGCAACTTCAGCAGCAGCTCTCCTACACACAACGCGACATCGACTCTCTCCGTGGACAGATTCAGGAAAATCAGTATCAACTGAGTCAGGTTACAGAACGTCAGAAAAACATCTATCAGCAGCTTGATACACTCAGCAGCAGTAACAGCAGCAGTGCAGCCTCACCTGCCGCCAGTGACGCTGCCGCAGGTGCAGCGGCGAGCAGCGCCGGAACGCCTGCGCAGGACAGCAGCAGTAACGCCGCCCCGGTGCAGAGCGGGGATGCCAATACCGATTACAATGCGGCTGTGGCGCTGGTGCTGGAGAAAAAGCAGAATGAACAGGCTATTGCGGCTTTTCAGGCCTTTGTGAAGAAATACCCGGATTCGACTTATCAGCCTAACGCTAACTACTGGCTTGGTCAGTTGAATTACAACAAAGGTAAAAAAGACGACGCGGCATACTATTTTGCAACGGTAGTAAAAAATTATCCCAAATCGCCTAAAAGTGCCGAAGCTTTGTACAAGGTTGGGGTGATCATGCAGGAGAAAGGCGACAGTGCGAAAGCGAAAGCCGTTTTCCAGCAGGTGATAAAACAGTATCCCAACAGCGATGTGGCAAAACAGGCGCAAAAGCGTGCTGCGGCCCTTTAACTGACAGCCTTTCTTCGTTAACTGGATGTTTTCTGCTCTGCACGGATGAAAGTCAGGCAGTTGAACGGCTTATCTGAAAATAGTGGTTGCGCTGTGACGTCAAATCAGTAATATATGCCGCCGTTGCCGGGACATATGTTAAAACGTTCTGACAGTGTAAAAGTGGGTCGTTAGCTCAGTTGGTAGAGCAGTTGACTTTTAATCAATTGGTCGCAGGTTCGAATCCTGCACGACCCACCACTTTAAGCGATAATAATACAGTTATCGTCAACGGCATGGCAGGTAGTCGCAAGGGCAGTTCATCGCACGGCGGGTCGTTAGCTCAGTTGGTAGAGCAGTTGACTTTTAATCAATTGGTCGCAGGTTCGAATCCTGCACGACCCACCAGTTTAAGCATGATGGTATCTGTTACCCGCAAGACATAAAGCAGTAAAAATAATTTATTCAGAGCGGGTCGTTAGCTCAGTTGGTAGAGCAGTTGACTTTTAATCAATTGGTCGCAGGTTCGAATCCTGCACGACCCACCAGTGTAGAAAGGCACCCTAAAGGTGCCTTTTTGCTTTTGTAAAATCGTGCAGGGTTCGAACCTGCCGCTAACGGGTTTTCTCTGGCGTCAGGTTTTTCCAGATATGCATCACCGCATAACTTCGCCACGGGCGCCACGCCTGGGAAATCTCTTCTGCCTGCCGGGCGGTAACGCCACCCAGATTTTTTCTGATCACCACATCTCCGCCGGGGAACGCGTCCGGCCAGCGCAAAGCACGCATCGCGATATAATGTGCCGTCCATTCACCGATACCGGGCTGAGCGATCAACTGCGCAATAGCCTGCTGGGGATGTAACACAGGTTCAACGGGCAAGACGCCGCGGGCAAAGGCTTCAGCGAGGCCGATCAGCGTTCTGGATCGGGCGCTGACGATACCCAGGCTGGCAATCTGATCCACCGTACTCTCTGCCACGCGGCACGCCTGCGGTGAAAGCGAAGTCAGTTCAGTAAAAGGCGTAGTGAAAGGTTCTCCAAAAGCAGCCGTGAAGCGCCCCCCAAGAGTGGTGGCGGCTTTAACGGTGATCTGCTGACCCAGTACCGCTCTGATCACCATTTCGAAGCCGTCAAAAACGCCAGGAACGCGTAAACCCGGATTATCAATTACACTCTGCCGCAACAATTCATCTTTTTGCAGATGACTGGCAATCAGCTGGGGATGTGCATCCAGATCGAACAAATTCCGCAAGCGGCGAAGTAAGACAGGCAGTGCCGGCGTGAGGGAATGGCTGAACTCTACCTGCAATGCATCCCGACGAGCCTCTGTAACCCGGATCCAGCCTTTATGTTCCCCAAGGCATACCGTGCGGGAATAGCTGTCAGCATCAACCCACTCCACCCCCTTCAGCGCGCGCAGGCGCAGAAAGGCGAGCATCGCAGCCCAGTCATAAGGTGGGCGATAGCTGAGCAATAAGGTTGAGCTCTGATCCACCCCAGTCGCACTCCTTATATTGCCGCTTTCTTTACGCAGACGACTGGGCGAGAGTCGGTACTGCGCACTGAAAACATCATTGATGCGTCGCAGGCTGCCAAAGCCACTGGCATAAGCCACCTCGGTTACCGGCAACGACGTTTCCGTCAGTAGTTGCTTTGCCAGCAGAAGGCGGCGGGTTTGTCTCAGTTCAACCGGTGATACCCCCAGTTCTTTCTGCACGATACGCCGTAACTGCCGGGAGCTGATTGCAAGCTCTCTGGCTATTTCATCAAGCGTAATAACCTCTTCACTCAGTCCCTGCTCAATTTTTTGCAGTAACAGATGGGCTAAACGCTTGCTGTTATCTACCGGTGCATTACCGGGCGGCAGCGCAGGCAGGGACGAAAGGCGGCTTTTTCAGCGGCTTCGGCGCTGGAGAAAAACTGGCAGTTTTCCTCACGAGGGGATCTGGCCGGGCAGACCGGCCGACAATAAATCCCGGTAGAGGTCACGCCGACATAAAAGACGCCATCAAAGCGATTATCGCGGGAAGTTAAGGCACGGTAAGCGACTTTTCCATCAATCATAGTCAGTTCCTGCATACGGTTTTCTCGCAGGTTAAGTCTATTTTGTCAGCTGTACCAGCCGTTTTCGGACAACGATATAAAAGTTTTTTGCTGTCCGAAAACGGCTGGCGCACAGAAGAGATTCGCGGATAATAAGTGCAGTGCGAGCGATACAGGTGACAGGGGAGAAACGTAATGAGCTGTTTTGTCAAAACAATGTCTTCGCCTGTGGGCGAACTGAAATTAGTCGCCAGCGAAAAAGGCTTAATGGCTGTGTTGTGGGAGAATGACCCACCCGGTCGCGTACGGCTGCCGGATCAGCTGGAGGATGCTCAACATCCTCTGCTGTTGGAAACGGAAAAGCAACTAAGTGAATATTTTAACGGCAGTCGTCGGCGCTTTACATTAGCCCTCGACTTTCGGGGAACGGAATTTCAGAAAAAAGTCTGGCATGCACTGCTGGCCATTCCCTTCGGTGAAACCCGTAGTTACCGGGAGATTGCACAGGAAATTGGTCATCCCAAAGCGGTCAGAGCTGTTGGCGCAGCCAATGGCAGAAATCCCCTTTCTGTTATCGCTCCCTGTCATCGGGTGATTGGTGCAAATGGTAAGCTGACGGGTTTTGCCGGGGGGCTGGCAGTGAAAGCCTTTCTGCTGGAAATGGAAAACCGGCCATGTGGAGAACCTGTTCAGCTTCCGACGCTTGCTGGTGCAGGAGGTGTGTAAAAAACTGAGCGACACGGGTTGTAATTAAGGTTATCTTGTTTAGCATATAAAACAATGATGACCTTGCAGGCGGTGGGTAAAGGCAGTTTTCCGCTTGTTTGTTCAGTCAGGAAAACGTGAGTAGTGCTATGAGCCTGATGTTCGATCCCGACACCGCTGTTTATCCGTTCCCGCCTAAGCCAGCACCGCTTGCTGCGGATGACAAACAGTTTTACCGTAATAAAATCAAAAAATTACTCAAAGAGCGCAGTGCCGTCATTGTCGCTCACTACTACACCGATCCTGAAATCCAGGCGCTGGCTGAAGAAACCGGTGGCTGTGTAGCCGACTCACTGGAGATGGCGCGCTTCGGCAGTCAGCATAGTGCATCAACTTTACTGGTTGCGGGTGTGCGTTTTATGGGGGAAACCGCTAAGATCCTCAGCCCCGAAAAAACCATTCTGATGCCCACTTTACAGGCGGAATGCTCGCTCGATCTGGGCTGCCCGGTTGAACAGTTTAGTCAGTTTTGCGACATGCATCCCGAGCGCACCGTAGTGGTTTATGCCAATACCTCAGCGGCGGTAAAAGCGCGTGCTGACTGGGTGGTCACTTCCAGCATCGCGGTCGAGCTGATTGAACATCTTGACGGCCTGGGGGAAAAGATTATCTGGGCGCCGGACCAGCATCTGGGCCGTTACGTAATGCGGCAGACCGGTGCGGATATCCTGTGCTGGCAGGGAGCCTGCATCGTTCATGACGAGTTTAAAACCCAGGCACTGCACCAGATGAAAACGATGTTTCCCGATGCGGCGGTGCTGGTACACCCGGAATCACCACAATCCATCGTTGAGCTGGCCGATGCGGTGGGGTCGACCAGCCAGCTAATCCAGGCAGCTAAAACCTTACCGCACTCCCGAATGATTGTTGCGACCGACCGGGGTATTTTTTACAAAATGCAGCAGGCTTGCCCGGATAAAGAGCTGCTGGTGGCACCCACGGCAGGAGAGGGGGCAGTCGTAGCTGCGCACACTGTCCCTGGATGGCGATGAATGGTCTGAAAGCCATTGCTGAAGGGCTGGAGAAAGGCGGCAAGGCGCATGAGATTGCAGTGGATGAGCCACTGCGTGAAAGAGCGTTGTTGCCACTGAATCGTATGCTAACCTTTGCTGCACGTTTAAAAGGGTAACCCTGGCCCCTTGCTGCTCAGGACAACGGTGTTGATATGGATTTTTTTAGTACGCATAACATTCTGGTTCATATTCCTCTGGGCACCGGGGGATACGATCTTTCATGGATCGAGGCGATTGGCACCGTGGCGGGGCTGCTCTGCATCTGGCTGGCCAGCCTGGAAAAAATCACCAATTATGCTTTCGGACTGATCAACGTCACGCTCTTCGCCGTGATCTTCTTTCAGATTCAGCTCTATGCCAGCCTGCTGTTACAGATTTTTTTCTTCGTAGCCAATATTTATGGCTGGTATGCGTGGAGCCGACAGACGGCAGACAATCAGAACCTGTTGCAGATCCGCTGGATGAGTCTGCCAAAAAGGTTGGGATGGACGATAGCATGCATTGTGGCTGTTGCATTGATGACGGTATATATCAATCCGGTTTTTGGTTGGCTGACCAGGGTGGCGGTGTCGTTGATGCAGGCGCTGGGTATGTCGGTAATGATGCCTGTGCTACAGCCGGATGCTTTCCCGTTTTGGGACGCCTGCCTGCTGGTGCTGTCGGTGGTAGCGATGATCCTGATGACGCGGAAATATGTTGAAAACTGGCTGCTCTGGGTAGTGGTCAATATTATCAGTGTGATGATTTTCGCCCGCCAGGGTGTCTATGCCATGTCGCTGGAGTACGCTGTTTTAACCCTGATTGCCCTGAACGGCTGCTGGCTGTGGATTAAAAACGCCCGTCAGGGCGCTCAGTGATGATGGTGGGCATGCCCACCGTTGTTCAGACTTAACCCACAGTCGCTGTCTTCGCAACGCTGATATTCCATCTGCACCGTGGCGTGTTCAATCTGATAGTTTTCATGCAAAAAGCCATGAATACGCCGCAGCAGGGCATCGTGGTCATGAGGCGGGACAACCTGCACATGCAGGGTCATTACCGGTTTTTCGCCCACCTGCCATACATGCAAATGATGAACATTGCGCACTTCAGCAATCCCACGGGTTAATGCCCGCTGTACTTTTTCCACGTCCAGTGAGGCAGGTGCGCCTTCCAGCAGCTCATGCAGGCTCTCTTTCAGCAAGGTCCAGGCACTGCGCAATACCAGCATTGAAACCAGTACCGACAGCAGAGGGTCAATGGGGGTCCAGCCGGTAAAAATGATGATCAGCGCGGCGACAATGGCTCCAACCGAACCCAGCAGATCGCCCATCACATGCAATGCGGCGGCGCGCACATTAAGGTTTTTCTCCTCATTTCCCTGATGCAGCAGCCAGAAGGACAGCAGATTCGCCAGCAGTCCGGCCACGGCAATACCCAACATGAAGCTCCCCATTACCGGGGCCGGGTGCAGAAAGCGTTGCACGGCTTCCCAGACGATCAGTGCAGTGATCGCAACCAGAGCAATAGCGTTGACAAAAGCGGCCAGCGTGGTCAGCCGTAAAAGGCCAAAAGTATGGCGGGAATTGGGTTTACGCCTGGCAAACTGCACCGCCAGCAGGGCCATCAACAAGGCTGCGGTATCGGTGAGCATATGTCCGGCGTCAGCCAGCAAAGCAAGCGAGCCGGACAGTAAACCCCCGATGACTTCTGCCACCATAAAAACGGCGGTCACCAGAAAAGCAGCCAACAGCCTACTGCGATTACTGTTGGATTCAGAGTGGGTGTGTGCCATAGATTTCCGTTTTCTAAATTTACCTGGTTCAATGATATCAACTAATTCAGGGCAGCAGGAGAGCGATGTTGTGCGATACCCCGTAAGGTCTGAGTTCAGAACGACCTTGAGCACTACGCGGAATGTCCTCCGTTCGCCACTTTTTTCGGGCAGGTCGGTGGCTGCGGGTGTTAACAGCTAACCCTTTTCTCCAACGGCAAAAGGAGATTTTCAGATTATCGGCCATCTTTCATCAGTCATGCGGCAGGGATGAGTTGAAATAAAAAAGGAGAGCCGAAGCTCTCCCCGATGACAACGAGTGAAATGGATTACTGGGTGGTGCCGTCAGTTTTGGTATTCGCATCCGGTCCAACTTTCTTGTTCACGTCCGGACATTTACCGTCTTTACACTCGCTGTTTTTGTGAACCTGGGTAGCCGTCATCTTTTTAGTATGGTGTTTAGTTTTTTTATGATGGGTAGTGGCATCACCCGTATTGTTAATTTTACTGTTATCAACCCCATTAGGAGCCAGTTTCTGAGCGGCGCCACCAGACACGGCACCCGCAGCAGCGGCCTGATTAGCTGTGCCATTGTTGCTGTCTTCGGCCATTGCTGCGCCACCAGTCAGAGTCATCGCTGCTGTCAGAAATACAATTGCAAACTTATTCATCATCATTCTCCATCACTATTTGCACTTTGCAGAACCAGGCCCAATTGCAGGCGGCTGGATAAAGGTCTTTCATCTGAGGCAATCTTCTTGAGAAGTTACCTGAGCCAGATTGGTAACAAGGAATTGTTTTAAAATGTTGATAACAAAGTGTAGTTAAGAACCCCAAAACAGCAAACCAGTGTGAAAGGAATTTGCGCAAAGTTGATTTACAGCATCCGGCCCACACGATAAATTGGAGGAGATACGCCCGTTGCAAGTTACGGTTTAGAAAATATCTGGAAAGACTATGAATTATCAGAACGATGACTTAAGAATCAAAGAGATAAAAGAATTACTTCCTCCTGTTGCTTTATTAGAAAAGTTTCCGGCTACTGAAAAGGCGGCGCAAACCGTTGCCAGCGCCCGCCAGGCTATTCATCATATTCTGAAAAAGAGTGACGATCGGCTGTTAGTGGTCATTGGTCCCTGCTCGATTCACGATACCGTTGCGGCAAAAGAGTATGCCGGACGTCTGCTGAAGCTGCGTGAAGAACTCAGTGATTCGCTGGAAGTAGTGATGCGGGTTTACTTTGAAAAACCTCGTACGACGGTAGGCTGGAAAGGGTTGATCAACGATCCGCATATGGATGGCAGTTTTCAGATCAACGATGGTCTGCGCATTGCCCGTAAATTGCTGCTGGAGATTAACGATACCGGGCTGCCCACTGCGGGAGAGTTCCTGGATATGATCTCTCCGCAATATGTCGCTGACCTGATGAGCTGGGGAGCGATTGGTGCACGTACCACGGAGTCACAGGTTCATCGTGAGCTGTCATCCGGATTATCCTGTCCGGTTGGTTTTAAAAACGGTACGGATGGCACGATCAAAGTGGCGATTGATGCCATCAATGCTGCCAGCGCACCACACTGTTTCCTCTCAGTGACCAAATATGGACATTCTGCCATCGTTGAAACCGCCGGCAACAGCGACTGCCACATTATCCTGCGCGGTGGTAAGGAACCTAATTACAGTGCACACCATGTCAGTCAGGTTAAAGCCGGACTGGAGAAATCGGGTCTCGACCCGCAGGTCATGATTGACTTCAGCCATGCCAACAGCAGCAAACAATTTCAGAAACAGCTGACCGTCGCTGAAGATGTTGCACAGCAGATTGCTGGCGGTGAAAAGGCAATTATCGGGGTGATGATTGAGAGCCATCTGGTTGAGGGTAATCAGAGTCTGGAAAGCGGTGAAGCGCTGGTGTATGGCAAAAGCGTGACGGATGCCTGCATCGGTTGGGAAGATACGGAGAACGTGTTACGCCAACTGGCTGAAGCCGTAAGGCGTCGTAAAACTGGCTCTGGTGTCTGAATAACAACCCCACCGGTGGTGGGGTTTGACGTTATACAGGATCAAAAATTACTTCGCTTTACCCTGGTTAGCCACGGCAGCCGCTTTGGCTGCAATCTCGTCGGCATCACCCAGATAGTAGTGTTTGACTGGTTTGAAGTTTTCGTCAAATTCATACACCAGTGGCACACCGGTAGGGATATTCAGTTCGAGGATCTCTTCTTCACTCATATTGTCGAGATATTTCACCAGCGCACGCAGCGAGTTACCGTGAGCAGCGATGATCACTTTCTCGCCTTTTTTCATGCGTGGCAGAATGGATTCATTCCAGTAAGGCAATACGCGATCGATGGTCAGCGCCAGGCTTTCGGTGGTAGGGAGCTGCTCAGCAGTCAGTGACGCATAACGCGGGTCATGGCCGGGAAAACGCTCATCAGCACGATCCAGCTCTGGTGGGGTTACTGCAAAACCACGACGCCACTGTTTAACCTGCTCGTCACCGTATTTCTGGGCCGTTTCCGCTTTGTCCAGACCCTGAAGTGCACCGTAATGGCGCTCATTCAGACGCCATGATTTCTCCACAGGTAACCATACCTGATCCACTTCATCCAGAATGTTCCACAGCGTGTGGATGGCACGTTTCAGCACGGAGGTGTAAGCGAAATCGAAGGTAAATCCTTCTTTTTTCAGCAGCTGACCCGCTGCTTTCGCTTCGGTACGCCCTTTATCGGAAAGGTCCACATCGTACCATCCGGTAAAGCGGTTTTCGTTATTCCACTGGCTTTCGCCGTGACGTACCAGAACCAGCTTGGTTACAGCCATTGCTTAACTCCTTAATAATCTGACGTTTCTGAGATAATGGTAAACCGAAAATTGCCTGATGCAGCCGTCGCAATTTTTGCTGGTCAATACCATAGCTGAAATCTTCACGGCAAGTAAGCCTGTAGCGTACACCATGCGCGATTTTCATGCGCTCAGTCAAATGCTGTCAGACGATAGTGGGTCACTGACTGATACGATTCACCTGGCTGCAACCAGCAGTCAGGTTGGGGCCACTCCGGATGATTTGGCGAGTCGGGCAGAAACTCACTTTCCAGCGCGATCCCCTGAAATGCACCATAAACACCCTGTTCGCGAGCCGGCGTACCTTGCAGATAGTTGCCAGAATAAAATTGCAAAGCGGGGGCGGTGGTGAACACGCTGAGTTCAAGCTTACCATCCGCTGACCACAGCCGGGCGGCGGGCTGCGAGGCGCTCTCTTTATTCAACAGGAAAGCATGATCGTAGCCCTTCACCGCACGCTGGTCGTCATCCTGTAAAAAGTCCTGCGCCACGAGTTTTGGCTGGCTGAAGTCGAAGCTGGTGCCTGTCACTTGTTTTAAATCGCCGTTCGGAATGCCTTCACCGTCAACCGGCAGATAATGTGTGGCATTAAGTTGCAGGCGATGATGGCGGGCATCACCATGTTCGGCATCCAGATTGAAGTAGGCGTGGTTGGTCAGATTGACCGGGCAGGGTTGGTCGACTTCTGCCCCGAAACTGACTGACACCGTATTATCATCATCCAGCCGGTAAAGCAGCGTGACCTTTAAATTTCCGGGATAGCCCTGATCGCCATCGGCAGAAACCAGCTGATATTCCACTTCCTGCTCTGCCTGACGCACTATCTGCCAACGGCGATAATGAAAGCCGGTCGGGCCGCCATGCAACTGATGTGCGCCCTGATTTGCCACCAGTTGCCAGCTTTTACCCTCTCTGCTGAAGGTCGAGTGGGCAATGCGATTGGCGTACCGGCCTATCGCTGCGCCCAGATAGGCTGACTGATGCAGATAATCGGAGGGTGTGGCGCAGCCCAGCAGCGCCTCACGCACCGTGCCGTCATGCATTGGTACGCGGGCGGAGAGCCAGGTGGCCCCCCAGTCCATAAATGTTGCTACCATACCCCCGGCATTTCGCAAGGTGGTGATATGCCACGGCTGACCATCCGGGGCATGAGAAGTTTGTTCGTTCAGCATTGTCCTGCTCCCGCCGAAGCTTTGCAGACATAAAAGGTTTCTTTAATCCCGGATTTCGCTTCGTACTGTTCTGCCACGGCGGTTCTCACGGTATCGACCAGCGCCTGTGGCATCAACGCCACCACGCAGCCACCAAAACCCCCGCCGGTCATACGCACGCCACCGCGTTCACCCAGCGTGGCTTTGACAATCTCAACCAGCATATCAATCGGCGGTACGGTAATTTCGAAGTCATCGCGCATCGAAGCATGAGATTCTGCCATCAGCACGGCCATCCGCGAAAGATCGCCTTTTGCCAGCGCATCGGCGGCTTCCAGCGTGCGGGCATTCTCGGTCAGTACGTGGCGAACGCGTTTTGCCACCACAGGATCCAACTGCTGTTCGACCGCTTTAAACTGGTTCAGTTCCACATCGCGCAGTGACGTCTGGCTGAAGAAGCGTGCGCCGGTTTCACACTGCTGACGGCGGGTATTGTATTCACTTCCCACCAGACTGCGGCGGAAGTTTGAATTAATGATTACCACGGCAATATCTTCCGGCATAGGTACAGGGCGGGTGCCCAGCGTCCGGCAATCCAGTAGCATGGCATGATCTTTTTTGCCCAGGGCGGAAATCAGTTGATCCATAATGCCGCAGTTACAGCCGACGAACTGATTTTCTGCTTCCTGTCCGTTCAGCGCAATCCCGGCCCCGTCCAGCGACAGATGATAGATTTGCTGGAAAACCGTACCGACCGCGACCTCAAGAGAGGCTGAAGAGCTGAGACCTGCCCCCTGTGGCACGTCCCCGCTAATCACCATATCCATGCCGCCAAAGCTGGCATCGCGTTTTTGCAGATGTTTCACCACGCCGCGCACATAGTTTGCCCACATCTGATCCGGATGGCTGAGAATCGGTTGATCGAGAGAAAAAATATCCTGCTGATTATCGTAATCCGCCGCGATCACCCGAATTTGCCGGTCGTCACGTTTCGCGCAGGCAATCACCGTCTGGTAATCAATGGCGCAGGGCAGAACAAAACCGTCATTGTAATCAGTGTGTTCACCAATAAGATTCACCCGACCTGGTGCCTGGATGGTGTGGCTGGCCTGATAGCCAAATTGATCGGCAAAAATCTGGTGGGCAGAGGTCTTTAAAGTCATTGTTATGCTCCCGTCTCGCGGAAATGAATATCACTGACGGAACGCAGACGCTCTGCTGCCTGCTCCGCCGTTAAATCGCGTTGCGTTTCTGCCAGCATTTCATAGCCCACCATAAACTTGCGCACTGTGGCAGAGCGCAATAACGGCGGGTAGAAATGGGCGTGTAACTGCCAGTGTTCGTTGGCTTCGCCATTGAACGGTGCGCCATGCCAGCCCATTGAGTAGGGGAAAGAGCACTGGAACAGGTTGTCATAGCGGCTGGTCAGTTTTTTCAGCGCCAGCGCTAAGTCCCGGCGCTGGGCATCG
The DNA here is from genome assembly GCF_058241465.1 of Erwinia papayae. Classification (NCBI taxonomy): domain Bacteria; kingdom Pseudomonadati; phylum Pseudomonadota; class Gammaproteobacteria; order Enterobacterales; family Erwiniaceae; genus Erwinia; species Erwinia papayae. The sequence continues at coordinate 1,805,939 of NZ_JBZCHT010000009.1, read as the reverse complement.
GTCAGCTCAACCAGGCGTTTGATATGCGCTTTAGGTAACAGCAAGGTTTCGAATGGCCAGGCTGCCCACCACGGGACCACTGCCAGCCAGTGTTCGGTTTCCACTACCGTCCGGCTGCCATCTTTCAGCTCGCGGGTGGTGTAATCCAGCAACATCGGTGACTGATGCTGTTGGAAATAAGTGCGCTGCAAATCGTCTTCACGTTTTGCTTCATTTGGCAGAAAACTGTTCGCCCAGATCTGGCCGTGCGGATGGGGATTTGAGCAGCCCATCGCCGCCCCTTTATTCTCAAATACCTGCACCCAGGGATAGTGTTGCCCCAGGTCGGCCGTCTGCTCCTGCCAGGTGCGTACTATCTGCTCCAGCGCGGTAAGAGAAAGCTCCGGCAGCGTTTTGCTGTGATCGGGTGAAAAGCAGATCACCCGGCTGGTTCCTCGCGCACTTTCACATCGCATCAGCGGATCGTCACTCTCTGCGGCATCCGGCGTGTCGGTCATCAGCGCGGCAAAATCATTGGTAAAAACCCAGGTGCTGGTGTAATCAGGATTTTTATCACCCGTAACGCGACTGTTGCCAGGACAGAGAAAGCAGTCAGGATCGTGAGCGGGAAGTTGTTGTGATGATGCCGTCTCCTGCGCACCCTGCCAGGGACGCTTCGCCCGATGAGGTGAAACCAGAATCCACTGATCGGACAGCGGGTTGTAGCGGCGGTGCGGGTGGTCGACCGGGTTGAATTTTTGCATGTTAAATCCTGATAGCCTTCTTATGCCTCGGGTGATTAAAAAAAAATAGCACAAAGCCGGGTAATAAAGCGTGATCGAGTCTGGATAAATGGAATCGTTTACACAAGGTGAAAAATCCTGATTATAAGGCGTTATGCCCTAATCATTCATGCATGTGAAACTCAAAGTGCAATATATTGGTAACGGTTACACTAAAATGATACGGGGCGTGTGGCCAGCGCACACTGGCCACAGGAGGTTGAACCGCGCTGAAGATCCTGGTTCAGTTTTGTCCAGATACGCGGGCTGCGGTGGGCATTCTGGCTACCGGCAGGGTCTTTCCATTGCTGGCATCGCTCAACATTCTGTCTTTTGCTGGTGATAGCGCCAGCTGTCTCCATCGGGGATAAAGGTCAGGCGATGGGTGATACACCGGGGCGCATCCGCAGCGTGATGAGAGACGAACAGCAGCTGAGTTTTGCCTTCGCCAATCAGCACATCAACAAAACGGCGCACCAGCTGGCGATTGATCGCGTCCAGCCCCTGCAAGGGTTCATCCAGAATTAACAGCGTGGGATGTTTCACCAGCGCTCGGGCAATCAGCACCAGCCGTTGCTGTCCCCATGACAGGGTGTTAAAGGGGGCATCGGCCACTGGCGTATCCATGCCAAGCAGGTGCAGCCACTGCCCGGCAAGAAAACGCTGGCGATCGGAAACCGCCTGGTAAATGCCAATCGAGTCAAAAAAGCCGGAGATAATCACGTTGCGAACGCTGCTGCTGATGTGGTAATCCAGATGCAGCGCGCTGCTGACGTAGCCGATGTGTTTTTTAATATCCCAGATAGTCTCGCCGCTGCCGCGACGACGGCCAAACAGGGTCAGATCGTTGCTGTAACCCTGTGGATGATCGCCGGTGACCAGGCTCAGAAGCGTGGATTTTCCTGCGCCATTGGGGCCAACAATTTGCCAGTGTTCCCCCGGATTCACCTGCCAGCTCAGCTGATTGATAACTGGCCGGTCGTTCCAGCTGACCACGCCGTTACGCAGGATGATAAGTGGCGTATCTGCCGCCAGTGCCGGTTGCTGGTCATTGTCAGACTCTGGCAGCGCCATGCCCTGTAAATTCTCACTGTGAGCCAGCTGCGCAATCAGGGCCTGGGCCAGGATCGTCTGGCGAGGACCAACCTCAATCAGTGAGCACTCCGCCAGTACACCCACGCTGTCAATAAAATCGGGAATGTCGTCAAAGCGATTTAAAATCAGCACCAGAGTGTGGCCCTGTTGGTGCAGCTCCGCCAGGATCTGCGTCAGACTGGCACGCGAAGCCACATCCAGCCCGTCAAAAGGCTCATCAAGAATAAGCAGGTCTGGCCGGGACATCAGTGCCTGGCACAGCAGCGTTTTACGGGTTTCACCGGTAGAGAGATATTTAAAACGGCGCGGCAGCAGTGGGGTGATGGCAAACTGGCTGGCAAGCTGCTGACAGCGAAGGGGATCTTTCACCTCATCCTGAATAATTTCGGCGGTGGTGCGTCCGCTATCCTCTTCATCAACACCGAGCATATCGGTGTTGTTACGTTGCCATTCATCCGCTACCAGTTTTTGTAACTGCTCCAGTGACAGGCGAAATGGTCGCAGAAAAGTACTTTCCAGTTGGCCTTTTCCGACGGGCAGCTCGCCGGAAAGTACCCGGGCCAGCGATGATTTCCCGCTGCCGTTAGCGCCGACAAAGGCCCAGGCTTCTCCGGCTCGCAGGCTGAAATCGCCCAGAGAGAGCGTCTGATTGCCGCCGGGGTAAAACTGGCCTTGCGAAATGTGCAACGTTGACATTCTTTATTCCATTTAGTGCATGACCTGCCCACTATGAATAATCGCTGGCGATGCTGTCAAATTACGGCTCAGCGTTCAGAGCAGCGTAGCGACAATCACCCGGTCTGCATCAAAATGCGCGATGACCTCCATACCCTGTTGAAGTTTTTGCTGCGCCACATGTTGCCTGGGCAGTGTGGCGCACAAGGTTTCGTTGCCTGGCAGGGTAATCAGCACTTCGCTGTGGGTGGTGCCGTGCTCAATATGCGTGAGGATGCCGCTCAGCTGGTTATCGGCTGTCGAACAGGCCAGGGTGACGTCAATCCACGGCGCTTTAATCAGAACCAGAACCTCTTTACCGTTTTCCAGCGCCAGCCGGTTAGCGCTCTGCTCCGTCAGCGCAGCGGTAATTCGGGTCGTGCCGTCTTTCAGTAAAATCTCTACCTGTTGCTGTACCGATTGCATTCGGCGTGCCACCACGGTGCCGTGCCACTGGTTTCGGGCACTGGTCTGAAGGGAAAGCCGGGCGATAGCCCCCAGCAGGCTGACGGGAGGGGCATCGTCCTGCAGAACATCAAATGCTTTTTGCTGGATCTGTTCCATCAGCGCAAACAGCTGGATTAATCGCTCGCCATAAGCGGTAAGCTGTGCGCCGCCGCCGCCTTTGCCCCCGGTTGAGCGGTCAACCAGTGGCCTTTCAGCTAACTGGTTCATCTCATTAACGGCGTCCCAGGCGCTTTTATAGCTGATGCCCGCCAGCCTGGCTCCCTGGCTGATTGAGCCGGTGTGGCGAATTTGTTTCAGCAATTCAATCCGGCGGGGGTCGGCAAACAACCGCTGTTGCAGTTTCAGGATCAGGGTAAGTTCGGCCTGCATAATGGCTCCTGGAAAAGGTCAGTGTCCTGATTTTACACGCCTGAATGCCGGACAGTAAAAATGGCTGAAACGCACAAAAGGTCAGTGCACTTTTTTTGGGCTGTCGATACTATAGCTTTTTTATATCAGACAGTGGAGACATCATGCTGGAATTACTGATTGGTCTGGGTGAAGCGATCCTGATGGTTCCCGTGGTGATGGCGATAATCCTGGGCCTGATTTATGGACTGGGTGAAGTCTTTAATATCATCTCTAAAATTGGTCACCGCGACCACCAGCCGGCAAAAAACCGGCAGTAACGCAATTTCCCTTCACGCCCGGCTTCTGCCGGGCGTCTGTTTTTATTGTTCTGGCTCAACTTCCTGCTATTTCTGCCGATAATCCCAATGACAGTGTTTTTTGTCTCGTTATAGTATCCCGTACATAACGACACCCTCTGGAGAACACCATGTCTGTGAAATTACGCTGTTTTTTTGCCGTTGCTGCTATCAGTATTGGCGCTGGCGGCTGTGCCGTTGCGGCAGATAACGTGACCGTTTTTGCGGCGGCCTCATTGACCAATGCCTTGCAGGAAATCGCCACGCAATATCAGAAAGATAATGCGGTGCAGGTGGTCAGTTCGTTTGCTTCATCTTCCACGCTGGCCCGCCAGATAGAGCAGGGGGCACCTGCCGATATCTTTATCTCTGCCGACCAGCAGTGGATGGACTATGTGGCTCAGAAAAAAGCCATTGATTCCGCAAGCCGTGTCACTCTGCTGGGCAACGATCTGGTGCTGGTGGCCCCGGCGGCGAGTCAGACGCAGCAGGTCCGGCTATCGACCTCCACCGACTGGAAAAGCTTGCTGAAGGGACAACGGCTCTCTGTCGGCGATCCGGACCACGTACCGGCAGGTATTTATGCCAGGGAAGCATTGCAACATCTCGGCGTCTGGTCTGAACTTGAGCCCCAACTTGCCAGAGGTAACAGCGTGCGTGCCGCACTGGCACTGGTAGAGCGCAATGAAACGCCTTATGGCATTGTTTATGGTTCGGATGCGGTAGCCAGTAAAAAAGTCACCGTGGTGGGATTGTTTCCTGAAAACAGCCACCGGCCGGTGGAATACCCGATGGCAATGGTTGGCGAACGTCACCCGGCCGCCGTATCCGGTTTTTATCAATATCTGAAAGGGCCGCAGGCGGCTGCGGTATTTAAACGTTACGGATTCACACCAAAATCATGATCCTGACCGAGCCCGAATGGCAGGCTGTTGCCCTCAGCCTGAAAGTCTCCACCGTTGCGGTGTTGTGCAGTCTGCCTTTCGGGGTACTGGTTGCCTGGCTGCTGGTGCGGTGTCGTTTTCCGGGTAAAACCCTGCTCGACAGCCTCGTCCATCTGCCGCTGGTACTGCCGCCGGTAGTCGTGGGATATCTGTTGCTGACAGGATTTGGCCGTCGCGGCCTGATTGGTGAATATCTTTACGACTGGTTTGGCTTCACCTTTGCTTTCAGCTGGCGCGGCGCGGCGCTGGCTTCAGCGGTGATAGCTTTTCCGCTGATGGTCAGGGCTATTCGTCTGGCGTTAGAAGGCGTGGATAGCAAAATCGAGCTGGCGGCCCGAACCCTGGGCGCTGGCCGCTGCCGGGTATTTTTTACCATCACCCTGCCGCTGATTTTTCCTGGGATCATCACCGGAATGGTGCTGGCTTTTGCCCGCTCGCTGGGGGAATTCGGTGCGACCATCACCTTTGTTTCCAATATTCCCGGCGAAACCCGGACCCTGCCTTCCGCTATGTACACGCTGATTGAAACGCCGGGTGCTGAAAACGCCGCCGCGCGACTTTGTGTCATGGCGATTGTGCTGGCACTGGTTTCTCTGTGGTTGTCGGAGTGGTTGTCCCGTTGGGGGCGTAAGCGTCTGGGGGGCAAATGTTAGAGCTGAACTTTACTCAGCGTCTTGGTGAACACCAGCTGAAAATTAATGCCCGCCTACCCGCGAAGGGAATTACCGCCATTTTTGGCGTCTCAGGGGCGGGGAAAACCTCATTGATTAATGCCATCGGCGGGCTGTCGCAGCCGCAGGAAGGGCATATTATGCTGAACGGCAGACCGCTGTTCGATGCGGCCAGACGGCTGAACCTGCCGCCGGAAAAACGCCGTATTGGTTATGTCTTTCAGGATGCGCGGCTGTTTCCGCACTATCGTGTGCGGGGCAATCTCAGCTATGGCATGGCGAAGTCGATGCGGCCGCAGTTTGACTCACTGATCACCTTGTTGGGCATAGCGCACCTGCTGGAGCGTTTTCCGGCAGAGCTGTCCGGCGGAGAAAAACAGCGCGTGGCTATTGGCCGGGCGTTACTGACGGCCCCGGAAATTTTGCTGATGGACGAGCCGCTGGCGTCACTGGATTTGCCACGTAAACGTGAGCTGATGCCGTATCTGCAATCGCTGGCGAAGCAGGTGGAAATTCCTGTCCTGTATGTCAGCCACAGCCTTGATGAAATTCTGCATCTGGCGGATAACGTCATGATACTGGATAACGGCGAGGTGAAGGCGCTGGATACGCTGGAGAAAGTCTGGGGCAGCAGCGCAATGCGACCGTGGTTGCCACGTTCAGAGCTCAGCAGCGTACTGCGGGTGCAGGTGCTGGAACAGCATCCGCACTACGCGATGACGGCGCTGTCGCTGGGCGATCAGCATATCTGGGTCAGTCGGATCGATGCGCCAGCGAAAACGCCGATGCGCATCCGTATCCAGTCAGACGATGTTTCGCTGGTGTTACAACCGCCGGTTAACAGCAGCATTCGCAACGTTATCCCGGCTCAGGTGGCAGAACTGCTGGATACGGACCAGCAGGTTGAGGTGAAACTGCTGGTTGGACTGAGCGAAATCTGGGCACGGATCACGCCGTGGGCCAGGGATGAACTGATGATCAAACCGGGAATGTGGTTGTATGCGCAAATTAAAAGCGTCGCCATCACCCCCTGAACAGTCTCAGAGTATTTCGCGATAAATCGTGTCGGCGATGCCTGTTTCGAGATTGCTGCCGATGGTGCGGCCCGCACGGGCCTTGATGGCGTCGTCGGCATTTCCCATCGCCACCCCCAGTCCCACCGTTTCCAGCATACTGAGATCGTTATAATTATCGCCGAAAGCCAGTACGTCACTCATCTGCAATCCTTGTGCGGCCACCCACTCTGCCAGCCGTTTTCCTTTACTGTTACCCGCTCTGGCAATATCCACCTGGTCATGCCAGGACCATTCACAGGCCAGACCGAGGGTGCTTTCCACCTTGTCGACAAACTGTTGCAGGGCAACGGTGTCCGGGTGGGAGAGGGCAAATTTCCAGATATTGTCAGCCTGGCGCGCGGCCTCTGCCAGATCCTCTACCTGAATAAAGACCGCACGCTGATGTTCTGGCAGCGTCAGTCCCCATTGCATGGTGCGGGTGACATGTCCGGTTTCGGTCTGCCAGAGCATGGCGTTGTCCACGTACAGCAGCCCGTGAATAGCTGATTCATCCAGCAGGGTAATAACCTGCTGAGCCTGCTCTTTGGGCAGGGGATCGGACTTTAGTACCTTTTTTGCATGATAATCATACAAATAGGTGCCATTACAGCAGATTGCAGGTGTATCCAGCGCCAGTGCCTGATAAAAAGGATGGATAGCAACATGATGGCGGCCGGTGACAATAATCACCTTAACGCCAGCCTCACGGGCCTTTTTCAGTGCGGTCAGTGACTCAGGAAGAATAGTTTTACGGGGTGTTAACAGGGTGCCATCGAGGTCCAACGCAATGATGCGATAACTCATAAACAGTTCCGGAAGTAACTGAACAGGAACGATCAAGTGTACACCGTGTGAGCGGCTTAACAAAACCAGCCGCGATAAAAGCTGCCTCGTCGGCAGAAAAAACGCGCTACGCTTTGCTGAAAAGATGATGCCGAGAAAGGAGAACTGATGAAACAAATCGTGTATACCGCCAGCCCGGAAAGCCAGCAGATCCATGTCTGGCAGCTTGACGATGAGGGCGCACTGACGCTGTTACAGGTTGTGGATGCGCCCGGGCAGGTACAGCCAATGGTGGTCAGTCCGGATAAACGTTTCCTCTATGTGGGAGTACGCCCGGCGTTTCGTATTGTCGCCTTTAAAATTAGCGCTGACGGTAAGCTGGCCGAGGCCGGTCACGCTGCGCTACCTGGCAGCCCGACGCATATCTCTACCGATCGTCGGGGACGCTTTATCTTCGTCGGGTCTTACAATGATGCCTGTGTCAGCGTTTCTCCGATCGGAGAAGATGGTCTGCCGGGAGCGCCGCTCCAGGTGATCAATGGCCTGGAGGGGTGTCACTCAGCAAACATTGATCCGGATAATAAGATCCTCTATGTCCCGGCGCTGAAGCAGGATCGCATTTGCCTGTTTGATTTGCAGGAAAACGGCGAGTTACAGCCACACCGACAGCCTCAGGTGAATACGTTGGCAGGCGCGGGCCCGCGGCATATGGTGTTTCATCCGGGCGGGCAATATGCTTACTGCATTAATGAGCTGAACAGTACCGTGGATGTCTGGCAGCTGAATAATGCCAGTGAAGAAGTCGAGCGGGTACAAAGTCTGGATATGATGACAGCGGATTTTACCGGTACACGTTGGGCAGCAGATATCCATCTGACGCCAGATGGCCGCCATCTGTACAGCTGTGATCGTACCGGCAGCATTCTGACCGCATTCAGCGTCAGTGAAGACGGGGGACAGTTGTCCGTCATCGGCTATCATCCTACCGAAACGCAGCCGCGTGGCTTTAATATTGATAACAGCGGCAACTACCTGGTGGCCGCCGGGCAGAAGTCACACCACATTGAAGTCAGTAAAATCAGTCCTCAGCAGGGGACGCTGCAACCGCTGGCGCGTTATGCCGTTGGCCAGGGACCGATGTGGGTGGTTATTACGGAAATCTGAGCAGTCAGCAATGGCATACAGGAAAAATAAAGGGGCGAATTTTCGCCCCTTACTTTGCCGCAGACGTCGCGACATACTCAGCTGTAGATCGCCGTAATCGACGCACTGCCAAGCTGATGGAAATGAATATTGAAGCCCAGATAAGCGCCACTGGCATTCTCATCCACCTCCAGTTTTTCCACGTCTAACGCATACACGGTGAAAATATAGCGGTGACTTTCACCTTTTGGTGGTGCTGCGCCGCCGTAACCAGCCTTGCCAAAATCGGTACGGGTCTGTACCGCACCGGATGGCAGTTCAGCCACGCCGGAACCGGCCCCCTGTGGCAACACGCGGGTATCCGCCGGCAGATTGGCGACGCCCCAGTGCCACCAGCCGGAACCGGTAGGCGCATCGGGATCATAGCAGGTGATGGCAAAACTTTTGGTGCCGGGCGGAACCTCGTCCCAGGCCAGATGCGGTGACAGATTATCACCGCTATAGCCCATGCCGTTGAACACCTGACGTTCAGGCAGCTTCGCGCCATCGTTAAAATCCTGGCTTAACAGTTTCATTCCACCTCCTGGTGTTTATTGATGTAACAGTTTCAGCAACGCTTCGGCTGCCGCAGCGGAAGATGCAGGGTTCTGCCCGGTGACCAGATGCCCATCGGTCAGGGTATAAACGCCCCAGTCCGCAGTCTTTTCATAGTGGGCCCCGAGCGCAGTCAACGCATCTTCGACCAGAAAAGGTACCACATCCGTCAATCCAACGGCGTGTTCTTCACTGTTGCTGAAGCCGGTCACGCGTTTTCCCGTCACCAGCATGCTGCCATCTGGCTTTTTGACATGACGCAGCACGCCGGGTGCATGGCAAACTGCGCCTACGGGTTTACCGTTGGCATAAAAATTTTCAATCAGTTCAATACTGTGCTGAACTTCCGCCAGGTCCCAGAGTGGACCATGACCACCCGGGTAAAAAACCGCATCGAACCTGCTGCTGTCGATAGTGGCCAGTTGTTGCGTGTTAGCCAGAGCCTGCTGGGCGGCAATATCCTTACGGAAACGTTCGGTATCAGATGTTTGTGCTGCCGGCTGATCACTGACCGGGTCCAGCGGCGGCTGGCCTCCGGCCGGAGAAGCCAGTACCACAGTTGCACCCGCATCGCGAAAGACATACCAGGGCGCGACAAATTCTTCCAGCCAGAAGCCGGTTTTTTTGCCGGTATCACCCAGCCGATCGTGAGACGTCAGCACCATCAATATTTTCATCACGCTCTCCTCAAGGGTGGTCGCCTGCCACTTTGATCAGTACCTTGCCGAAGTTTTTACCCTCCAGCATACCGATGAAAGTTTCCGGGGCGTTATCCAGTCCGTCAATGATGTCTTCGCGAAAGATGAAGCGGTCTTCCGCCACCCACTGGCTCATCTGACGGAAAAACTCGTCGAAGCGATGGCCGTAGTCCTGATTGATAATAAAACCCTGAACGCGAAGGCGTTTGCGCAGGATCGCGCTCTGAAATTGCGCAAGCTCTCCGGCAGTCCCACTTTTTTCAGTGCTGTTATAGTCCGCGATCAGGCCACATACCGGAATACGTCCTTTGGTGTTCATTAACGGCAGCACCGCATTGAAAACTTTGCCGCCTACGCTTTCAAAGTAGACATCAATGCCGTCGCGACAATAACGCTTAAGCGACCCGGCCAGTCCCTCACTGCGATGATCGAGACAGCGGTCAAAACCCAGCATCTCTTCGGCGTAGCGGCATTTATCTGCACCACCGGCAATGCCGACCACATAGCAGCCTTTCAGTTTGGCGATTTGGCCGACTATCGAGCCGACTGCACCGGTAGCCGCTGCCACCACCACGGTCTCACCCGGCTGCGGATTACCGATATCCAGCAGTCCCATATAGGCTGTGAAACCGGTCATCCCCAACATGCCCAGCGCCCAGGAGGGATGTTTCAACACCGGGCCATTAAGTTTGAATAAGCCCTGACCGTCAGACAGCGCAAAATCCTGCCAGCCGTTCTGGCTGACCACCCAGTCACCCACCTGGTAACCCTCATGGTTGGACTGTTCGACGACGGCAACCGTACCGGCACCAATTACCTCATTGATTTGCACTGGGGCAACATAGGAAGGCGCATCGCTCATCCGACCGCGCATATAAGGATCTAATGACAGCCAGACGGTGCGGAGTAACACCTGTCCTTGAGCGGGGTTGGGACGGTGTTCGGTTTCCATGCGGAAGTTGGCAGCGCCCGGTGCACCCTGGGGGCGTGAGGCAAGCAGGATGCGACGGTTGGTCTGTTTATCTTGCGGCATATTTTCCCTCCTTTATGACATGATATTGCCAGCTGAAAGGGTAGTGCATCTGTGTCAGTTGTGCCCGGACTGGACGGGTAGAGCATCACTGGCTGAAAAAAATATTATTCAGCAGAACTAAATGTTTTTACGGTTATGTATTATGACCGCTCTGTTTACTGTCAATATCAGAAGCGTTTATTGATGTGTTATTTCTGAATATATGGTGAAGCGGATTCCTGATGGTGAATGGTTTTTATTAATATGTTAACAGTTAGTTGTTAGCAAACCAGAAACGAATAAATTACCGGAAAGATGGCTGCTTTTTTTTCGGCTAATCAGCGGCAGAGATTCTTGCTGAGTCCTTTTATTTTGCACCTGATGTTGCAGCCAGATATCTTGCTGTATTTTGTTAAAAAAATCCGGTTATCTCCTGAAGTAAAATATTATATCAATTGAATAATTAGCCTGTTATCAGTTTTTAACTGAATTTAATTTGAACTGATGCTATTTACTTCTCACCATAAAAAGATAGAAAATGTTTTGCGGAAATTGATTTTGCTGGCAAGTAAATCAGCATTGTCTTATTTCTGCTGTTTTTTTCAGGAGATTACACACTGTAATATTGCGGAATTAAAAGGGACAAAAATGAATAAAAAAAATTTGATTTGTGGCATTGGTGCACTAATGGCAACGATGTTCGCCGGTAATACCGTTGCTGCAACAGATAGTGCGGTTGCAGGTGGCGTGATTACCTTCAGTGGCGCGGTCAGTGACACAACCTGTGATGTGACAACGAATAACGGATCTGATTTCACCGTTGACGTTTCGCCTGTCACCAGAGATGCATTAGGCACGGCGATTGGCGTAGTCAGCGCCAGCGCAACGCCTTTTACCATTAACGTTTCAGGTTGTACCGGCTTCGACAATACCAGTGCGGCCGCCCAGGCGCTGAATATTGTTTTCACAGGATCTAATGTTTCTGACGATATGAGTTATCTGAAAAATGAGTCAGGTTCGGCAGAGGGGGTAGGGATCGCTATTACCAGCGACGGTTCCACATTGCTGAAAATGAATGAAGCCATTGATACCGGCCTTAAGACCACTAAATTTACCACTACTGGTTCGTTTGATACCGGGGCGCAGGGAAACATGACTTTTTACGCCAATTATTATAATTATGGCGGCATCAACGCTAAAACAGGTTCGGTTGTGAGCACCGCTACCTATACATTCAGCTACGAATGATCTGATAACGGGAAGGCATTTGCCTTCCTGCTTTGCTAATTTTATTTCTGGAGGATCGGTGAGAAAAATTATTCTCCTCTCCATTTGCACTCTTTTCATTTTTCCGCTCAGAGCGAATGTGATTATTAATGCAACACGCATCATCTTTCCTGCTGGCAGCAAAAGCGTATCAGTGCAGCTTATCAACAAAAGTAAGGAGCAACATCTTATTCAGACCTGGATAGATGATGGTCGGCAAAATGAAAAACCGGAGAGTATCTCTACACCTTTCATGATTATTCCGCCGGTGGTAAAAATAAATGGTAATGATGGGCAGGTTTTAAAAATAAATCATAATCACCAGGTGACTGAACTACCTGATGATCGTGAGTCGGTTTTCTGGCTTAACGTACTGGATATTCCACCCACGCCTGAGAGTCTGGATACCGGTAAAAATTATATGCAGTTTGCTATTCGTAACCGAATAAAATTATTCTGGCGTCCGGAAAAATTAAATTTTTCACCCCGGGATATACCGCAGCATTTATCGATAATAAGTGATTCACACAAGGCCTGTGTTGATAATGCCACGCCCTATTATCTCACCGTCATTCAACTGATGAAATGGGATGGTAAAAGTCATCGCATACAGCAGGGAAAAAAGCAGGATAATCTGATCGATAAAACCCTCTTTATTCCTCCTTTCAGTTGTCTTGCACCGGCAGATAAATCATTCAGGCCGGCTTCAGGCAAATACCAGTTGGTATACATTGATGATTATGGCAGCCGCGTTCCTGTTATTGCGGTGCTGAAATAATAAAAAACGGATTTTATCGGGGATGCTATGAAAGCACTGAGCACTTTGCTCTCCCATGCCATGTTGAAAGCGTTATTTTCTGGTGGAGTCATCACTTTGTTATGTTGCGAGGTACAGGCCTCAGCCAGTTTTAATACCAGCCTGATGGTGGGAGACTCTGCAAAAGCGGAATGGAATGATGCCGGTAAGACGCTGTCAGCAGGCCTTTACTCTCTGGATATTTATGTTAATGGTGAATGGCGGGGTAATCTTCCTGTAAAAATTGCCGACAGTAAAACTTTTTCAGTCCAGCCGGACACGATTAAGCTGCTTTCAGTTCGCTATAAAAATAATAACCCGGCTGATAATGCCGAATGGATTAACGTGTCGGAACTGCTTCATGGTGGTAATGCAAATCTTAATTCGGGTTTATTAAGACTGAATCTGACCATTCCTCAGGCGTATGTCATCACCCGGGATCCCCGCTGGATCGCGCCTGAATTGTGGGACAGCGGCATCAATGGTGCTTTCACTAATTACAACCTCAACTATTACAATTTTCAGCGTAAAGACGGCTACAGCAATATTGATAATATTTTTCTTACTCTGAATAACGGGCTGAATATGGGCGGCTGGCAACTACTTGACAACAGTAATTATCTCCGTAGCCGACGTCATCAGGGGTTATGGACCACCCAGTCTCGTTATGTTGAGCGTGCACTGCCATCTTATCGTTCGCTGGTCCGTTTTGGAGACAGCTATACCCATTCGCCCTGGTTTGAAAACCTGCGTTTTCGGGGCGTTACGCTCAGGCAGGAACAGAGAATGTTTCCGGATGCTTATCGCACTTACATGCCGGTGATTCGCGGCATCGCCACCGCTAACTCGCTGGTCAGGGTGTATCAGAATAATACGCTTATTTATCAGCTTACTGTGCCGCCTGGTCCGTTTGAAATTGCCGATTTGATGCCATCAGGGGCGCGCAACGATCTGACCGTTGAGGTGGCGAATGCCGATGGCACCACGGAACGTTTTATTGTTCCCTGGTCAACCGTCAGCGACATGCTACGAACCGGTTCAGCTGAATGGATGCTGAATGCGGGCAATGTGCAGATTCGTGGAGTGGAATACCATCCGGACTTTGTTCAGGGAAGCGCCTCTTATGGCCTCAACAATTACCTGACCGGCTACGGGGGCACCACACTGGCCAGAGACTACCACTCTTTGCTGCTGGGAAGTGCCATCAGCGTACCGATGCTGGGATCATTTTCCAGCTCGGTGGATCTTGCTTCTGCACGTTTTAACGATGACGGAGTCAGGCAGGGACAACGCTGGAAATTATCCTGGAGTCGCTATTTTCCCGGTAATCTTAATCTTTCGCTGGCAGGCTGGTACTACCGCACTCCGGACTATTACTCCTTTTATGATGCTGTCCAGGTTAACGCCATCAGGCTGAATAAATCTGGCAGCCAGACATGGAAAAGAAGTCGGCAGAGTTTCAGCATCAATCTTGACCAGACGCTTCCGCCCGGGTGGGGGCGTGTCGCCATGACCGGGCTGTGGCGGCAATACTGGAACAGTGAACAGTCATCCCGCCAGTTCAGCCTGAGCTGGAGCAATATGTTTCATCAGGCAAACTGGAGCCTGGCGATTAGACGTAGCTTTTACCAGTACGACAGTAATGACGGCAGCGACGACGATCAGCTGCAGAGTGATGTTAATCGTAAACGCTATGATGAAAGCCGCATCGATTTTACCGTTACCCTGCCTTTTAACTGGTCTGGCAACAGCACCAGTGCCACGCTGCGCAGCACCCTGAAAAACGGTAAATACAACGGTATTCAGACCGGGATCGCCGGTTCAACATCGCACCTCGATTACCATCTCAATTACAGTGAAGACCGTGCTGACCATTCGTCGGTAGCCGGATTGTGGAGTGCCTGGCGTACACCTTATGCGCGACTCAGCAGCAATTTAAGCCAGGCATCCCGTTACCGTCAGGTAGGTGCGGGCGTCAGTGGCAGCGCGGTACTCTGGCAGGGCGGTGTGCTGGCCTCCGGCACCAGTGGAAATACCTTCGCCATTCTCGATGCACCGGGTATTGCCGATGCAACGGTGAATGGCAATGCCAACGCCAGCACCAATCGTAACGGGCAGGTGCTGGTCACTTCAGTGACGCCCTACAAAATGAACAGTTTCCGGCTGCTGGAGAGGAATGACCGGCAGGATGATGGCGAACTGAAGGGCAATATAGGTTATGTCGCGCCCTGGGCGGGCAGTATCAGCTATATCAGATATCAGACCGACACCCGCAAGGTTTATACCCTTACGGCCGGATTAGCTAACGGCGAACCTCTGCCTTTTGGGGCTGATATTACCGATGCTGATGGCACTCCGCTGGGCTATGTTGCCCAGGGGAGTGAGCTCTACATTAAATCAGAGAGGCTACCGGCATCACTGGTTATCAGGCTGACAGCAGGGACAACACGCAAAAGCTGCCGGATAGCGAATCCAGATATCAATAGTCATAACCGTTGCGTGCCGTCAGACGATGCTGGCTTTCAACGGGCCGCTGAAACAAAGGAACAGTAATGATGAATATCCGATTGCGGCTTTGCGCCGGAGTGCTGCTGATGTGTTCCTCTGGTTCCTGGGCAGGATGTGCGCTGAAAAGTGGCTCCACGGTGCAGGCCACAGATGCGATAAATCTTTCCGATTTGCTCACCAGTCAGGACAGCTATACAGAGACACGGGCAGGAAGCTGGATGATCCCGATAACCTGTTACGCTTTATTTATTAATTCGAATAACGTGCATTACATCAGCCCACTGGCAAACGGTTACTGGATAAAATTCAGCGATGCATCAGGCACCGACCGCTGGCTTAAACTGAAGACCAGCAATTATCTCAGTCCGGAAAACCACACCAACGGTGACTGGATACTGAATGGTTCTACTTACCTCTACACGCTGACGGTGACATTATTGACGGAGGATCCGGGGATCACTGACAGTAATTATTACAGCATTGCCTCAGGCAACAGCGCCACGGTGGTGACCATGGCCCTGAATAATGCCAACCTTGATTTTACCGGAAAGGTTCCGACGGTAGACGAAGTTGCACAGGTGGTGGCAGCGGGCAGCTGGACCAATAACTATCTGGGTTATCAGTCGCTGACGATAACCTTCAACCCGGCGGAAACCACCTGCCAGATGCCCGACCAGACGATAACATTACCCTCGGTGTCGCTGGACATGTTGCGCACTGGTCTGACTGATGGCCGCACCGCTTTCACCCTGCCGGTCAGCTGTAGCAACACGCTGGGGGGCGTTGCAAGCCGTTCGGTTAATGCCCGGCTTTTCAGCACCGACCTGATTGACAGTAACCAGCAAATCATGCGCAACGCTTCCTCGGGCTCATCCGGTGTGGGAGTGGCACTGACCACCGCCACAGGGGATCCGGTCACGCTATCCACAACTGCCGGTGCTGAGGGGCAACGTCGCTGTTCAGACTCGCCAGAGGCGCGGCCATCGTCGATCCGATCATTGAACTCTACGCGGCTTATAAAATCTTCGACGCCTCAGCGCTCAGTCCGGGAACGGTGATTGCCACCGCCACGCTGTGGTTTAACTATGACTAGCCGGGCTGCGGTCAGCGGCTGAATAGCGAAGGATCATCCAGCGCATCGGCTATAGCCTGGCTCAGCTTTGACAGGGCTTCGGGTGCGATCAGATAGGGTGGCATCAGATAAATCAGTTTGCCGAATGGGCGTAGCCAGACACCCTGCGCCACGAAGAAGGCCTGGATGCGTGCCATATCAACCGGCTGGTGGGTTTCAATCACCCCGATGGCCCCCAGCACTCTGGCATCAGCAACCACCGGCTTCTTCTTCAACGGCAACAGGGCCGCGCGCAGCGCAACTTCAATGTTGGCAACCTGCTGCTGCCAGAGGCCTTCCTGCAATATTGCCAGGCTCTCCGAGGCGACCGCGCAGGCCAGCGGATTAGCCATAAAGGTGGGACCATGCATAAAGCAGCCTGCTTCTCCGTTGCTGATGGTGCTGGCGACATCGCGCGTGGTGAGCGTGGCGGAGAGCGTCATGGTGCCGCCGGTCAGCGCTTTGCCAACACAGAGAATATCCGGCGCAATTTCCGCATGCTCACAGGCAAACAGCTTGCCGGTACGACCAAAGCCGGTGGCGATCTCGTCGGCAATCAGCAGCAGATGGTGGCGGTCGCACAGCTCGCGAACCTGCTGCAGATAGCGGGGGTGGTAAAAGCGCATGCCGCCCGCGCCCTGTACCACCGGCTCAAGGATCACGGCGGCCAGCTCATTGGCGTGCAGGGCAATCAGACGGGCAAAATCATCAATATCGTCCTGCTGCCACTCTGCACCAAAACGGCACCGTGGCGCGCGGGCAAACAAATGGTCAGCAAGATAGCCCTGATACAGGCTGTGCATTGAGTTTTGCGGATCGCATACCGACATGGCTGCAAAGGTGTCGCCATGATAACCGTTGCGCAGCGTGAGAAAACGCTGGCGGCGTTGACCACGGGCCTGCCAGTATTGCAGGGCCATTTTCATCGCCACTTCAACCGCCACTGACCCGGAATCTGCCAGAAAAACACAATCCAGCCCCGCTGGTGTCATCGCTACCAGCTTACGACACAAGGCCACCGCCGCCGGATGAGTAATGCCGCCAAACATCACATGTGACATCTGTTCAATCTGTGTAGTCATCGCCTGGTTCAGACGGGGATGGTTATAGCCGTGAATAGCGGCCCACCAGGAAGACATACCGTCAACCAGCTCGCGTCCGTCATCCAGAAAAAGCGACGTTCCGCGTGCAGCAACCACCGGGTATACCGGCAGGGGATGACTCATGGAGGTGTAGGGATGCCAGATGTGGTCACGGTCAAACGCCAGGTCGGAAGGAGTCATAAATGTCTTGTAAACCAATTTCAAAAAAATTAGTTTACAGCCACAAGCAGTCAAAAACCATAAACGACCGACTTTTTTGGAGCAAGCAATGGCAAATCGCTGGACAATTCCACAGGCTCAGGCCCTGTTTGACAAGCCTTTTTTAGAACTGATGTTCGAGGCACAGCAGGTTCATCGCCAGCACTTTGACCCCCGTCAGGTTCAGGTCAGCACCCTGCTGTCGATTAAAACCGGTGCCTGCCCGGAAGACTGCAAATATTGCCCGCAAAGTGCGCGTTACAAGACCGGACTGGAATCCGAACGGCTGATGGAAGTGGAGGAGGTGCTGACCTCTGCCCGTAAAGCCAAAGCCGCAGGATCTGACCGTTTTTGCATGGGCGCGGCCTGGAAAAATCCCCATGAGCGTGACATGCCTTATCTGGAACAGATGGTGAAAGGGGTAAAAGCCATGGGGCTGGAAACCTGCATGACACTCGGTACGCTTAGCGGCGACCAGGCGGCACGTCTCGCCAGTGCCGGGCTGGATTTCTACAATCACAATCTTGATACCTCGCCGGAATTTTATGGCAGCATCATCACCACCCGCACCTATCAGGAGCGTCTCGATACCCTGGGTAAAGTCCGTGATGCGGGGATCAAAGTCTGTTCCGGTGGCATCGTCGGCCTGGGAGAAACGGTCAACGACCGTGCCGGCCTGCTGGTGCAACTGGCTAATCTGCCTACCCCACCGGAAAGTGTGCCAATCAATATGCTGGTGAAGGTAAAAGGCACCCCGCTTGCAGACAACGAGGATGTCGATCCTTTTGATTTTATTCGCACCATTGCCGTTGCCCGCATTATGATGCCTGCCTCTCACGTCCGTCTGTCTGCGGGGCGCGAGACGATGAGTGAACAGACCCAGGCGATGTGCTTTATGGCCGGAGCAAACTCCATTTTCTACGGTTGTAAACTGCTGACCACGCCGAACCCGGAAGAAGACAAAGATCTGCAACTGTTCCGCAAGCTGGGGCTGAACCCGCAGCAAACCACCACGGATGCCGGGGATAACGAGCAGCAGCAGGCGCTGGCGGGGCAGCTTCTTCATGCCGATACTGACCTGTTCTATAATGCGGCGCTGTAAATGAGCTGGTCAGAACGTATCAGCCTGGCGCTGACGCAGCGCCGGGAAAAAGGACTCTTTCGCCAGCGCAGCGTGAATCACCACGCCGATGCGCGAACGCTGCACACTGGCGGGCGTCGCTACCTCAACTTTTCCTCCAATGACTATCTGGGATTGAGTCGGCATCCACAGATCGTTGCGGCCTGGCAGCAGGCGGCGGAAGAGTATGGCGTTGGCGCAGGCGCTTCCGGGCATGTCAGCGGATATGGCTATCGGCACCAGCAGTTTGAGCAACAGCTGGCAGAGTGGCTTGGCTATCCCTGTGCGCTGCTGTTTATCTCCGGTTTCGCGGCCAATCAGGCGGTGATTACGGCAATGCTGGCTAAAAATGACCGCATCTTCGCTGACCGGCTGGCCCACGCCTCGTTGCTGGAAGCGGCGGCCCTCAGTCCTGCCACCCTGCGGCGCTTTACCCACAATCAGCCTGAATCACTGGCACAGCTGCTGCGTCATCCACATACAACAGGTGAGACGCTGGTGGTGACCGAAGGCGTATTCAGTATGGACGGCGACAGTGCGCCGCTGGCAGAACTGCACCGGCTGACCCGGCTTCACGAGGGCTGGCTGATGGTGGACGATGCCCACGGTATCGGCATAGCTGGCGAGCAGGGCAGGGGAAGCTGCTGGCAGCAGCAGGTAAAACCCGAACTGCTGGTGGTGACCTTTGGGAAAGCGTTTGGCATCAGCGGTGCAGCGGTGCTGTGCAGCGATGACACGGCTGACTACCTGCTGCAATTTGCCCGTCATCTGATTTACAGCACCGCCATGCCTCCCGCACAGGTCTGCGCATTGCAGGCATCACTTTCCTGTATTCAGCAGGGGGATGAATTACGCCATCGACTGCGCAGAAATATTGCCCTTTTTCGTCAGGGGGCAGCGCAGCTGGGGCTGAATATATTGCCGTCCGACACGGCTATACAGCCGCTGATCGTGGGCGATGAACATCTGGCGATACAACGGGCGCAGGCGCTGAGAGAACAGGGCTGCTGGCTGACCGCTATTCGTCCGCCGACGGTCCCGCCGGGTACGGCACGGCTGAGAATAACCCTGACCGCGCAGCACCAGACAGAAGATATTCATCGCTTACTGGAGGCGTTGCAAAATGCAAACCGTCAATAAACCTGCCATTGCACAGGCTTTTGGTCGGGCCGCCACCGGCTATGATCAACACGCGGAACTGCAACGACAAAGCGGTGACTATCTGGCCACCTTTGCGCGGCGACAGCAGGGCCAGAAAATACTTGATGCGGGATGCGGAACCGGCTGGTTCAGTCAGCGCTGGCGGCGGTCCGGGAATCATGTCACCGCGCTGGATTTATCAGCCGATATGTTGCGTCATGCGCGCTCCCAGCAGGTTGCCGATGGTTATCAGTCAGGTGACATCGAAGCCCTGCCGTTTGCTGATGCGAGCTTTGACCTTTGCTGGAGCAACCTTGTCGTGCAATGGTGCAGTGACTTAAGGGTGGCCCTGTGTGAAATGCATCGGGTGACCCGGCCAGGCGGCCAGGTGCTGTTCTCAACGCTCGCCGCCGGCAGCCTGAGCGAACTGAATATTGCCTGGCAGCAGCTTGATTTATCGGCACCTGTCAATCGCTTTCTGACTGTTGATGCGATACAGCGGGCAGGTCAGCCACTGGCGGCACGTTTTCAACAGCAGACGTTGACGCTGGCATTTCCAGATGTACTTAGTGCCCTGCGCTCTCTGAAAGGCACCGGGGTGACCCATTTGCATCAGGGGCGACAGACTGCCCTGTTCAGCCGTCGGCATTTACCGCTGTTAACGCGTTACTGGCCGCAGGACAGACGCGGATTTCTGCTCAGTTACCACCTGATGTATGGAGTGATTGATTGTGACTAAACGTTGGTTTATTACCGGTACAGATACCGAAGTGGGCAAAACGGTTGCCAGCACCGCTCTGTTACAGGCGGCGAAGGCGGCAGGCTATCGTTGTGTTGGTTACAAGCCGGTGGCGTCGGGCTGCGAGCAGACGCCTGAAGGCATTCGTAACGAAGATGCACTGGCGCTGAAGCGCAACAGCGCGGTATCACTGCCTTATGATGATATTAATCCCATGGCGTTTCTGGAGCCGACTTCTCCCCATATTGTCAGCGCAGAAGAGCAGCGGCCCATTCTGTTTTCACAACTGTCAGCCGGGCTGGCAAAGTTGTCCAGTCAGGCTGACTGGGTATTAACCGAAGGTGCCGGCGGCTGGTATACGCCGCTTTCGACTGAAACGACCTTTGCCGACTGGGTAAAGCAGGAGCAGTTACCGGTGGTGCTGGTGGTAGGGGTTAAGCTGGGGTGTATTAATCATGCGATGCTTACTGCGCAGGCAATTGAGAGCAGCGGGCTACGGCTGGCAGGCTGGATTGCTAACGGCATCCACCCTCCTGGCAGACGACATGCTGAGTATCTGGCAACGCTACAACACCGCCTTTTCGTACCCATGCTCGGCGAGATCCCTTATCTGACCGACATCAATCAGTTTGACAGCCTTGCGGATTTCGTCCGGCTGCCGGAGTAATTTGATGGTCGGGTAAACAGGCCTGCGCTCTTATTTTTTTATCGGAAATTAAATTAGCGAAAGAGGGGAGTTTTCAAGAAACTGTCCATTATTCTTTGCCGCTTTATCAGATTAAACAGCCGTCTGGCATTGTTTAATCTGGTACAGGCTATTACAAAAAATCAATATTACCCGTTTTTCATCTGAGTGATCATTCAACCGGATGATCCTGCTCAGTATTAAATGCGTTTTTTCACATTTTTCTCTTCAGGGATAATGTATTATTTTCACGCTTTTTTATCAGATTGATTTTTATGATAGGGATTTAATATGGGACCTGTAAAGACGGAAGGAAGTGTCGGTTCACAAAAAATTTACCCTGATTTATCTTCAGAGTATAAAAATGGAGAGAAAAAGAATCCGGGAGGATTCTCAAAAAATTTATCATCGGTTATTAATCTTAGTGAAGATAAGCCCATTCTCACAAAGCCAGACTCATTGAAATTATCGCACGTAAAAACTTTTGGTACACTGTTAAGTAATTGTATTAAAAAATAAAGTCAGTTTTTTTGATGTCGGCAAACCGACAGATTAATGCATCTGATAACGACGTAGAGAAAGAAATTTTTCTCAGTGACGGTAGAACCTATAGAATGGTTCCGGAGCAGGAAAACACTAAAAAAACCAATAATCTGTGTGCTGGGAAAGACAATTTAACTATGAAAAAATTTTTATGTATTCAGCAACAGCAGTTGCCGCTTGTGGAGTGGGCTATTTAGTCTGTCACCGGTTTTTTGGTGAAAATAACAGTCATGATGGAGGGCTGCCTGATGGCCTGAAACCTGATAACAGTTGCGATATGAGCACAATTTCAGGTCTGGAAAAGGGTATTTCACAGGCTTATTCCGGCTGGCAGTCTGAATATGCCAATTCTCCTGAAATGAACTTCAGTTCTGATAAAATCGAGCTGGCCTCGAGTGGAGATGGATATGACTATGGCGACCAATATGGCGACGACTATGATGGTATAGATGGAAGTGGCGATAAAACTGATATTTAACTTCCTGCTATATACAGGAAGTTAAACCTGGAAAAGCCTGAACCGAAAAGAGATATTTTTCAGAACGATTGTTCTGTTAAGTATGGCGTTGTGGGCAGGGAAAAATATCGCCCGTCTGAATATGATAGCTGCCAGGTGACAGAAATATCTGAAGATTGAAAAATCCATTTAGCTGTTTTGATTTTAGCGCTCAGCTTTTACGGTGAGTGTAAAACAAGCAGAGAACGGATCTGAATCAGAGGTACGGGACTCGGTTCATCGTTACCGATATTTATCCTGCTGATCCCGACGTATCTGAGGCTCATTCTGCGTAAAAGTCATGCAGCAACAGGTTTCCGGGCTGAATAATGTCTGATATTCAGCCCGGGTGTTTCGGGAACAAACTGGCAGCGGATCTGCGCATCCATACAGGTGTCTGGCTGAAAACAATCATGTCACCGTCAGCCAGGTATTAATAATGCGTTCATCCAACTGGGCAACCCTGCCATGAGCAACATTGCGCCCACGGTGCAGCAGTAAAAAATAGTCGGCCACGCGGCGAATAAATGAAATGCGTTGTTCCAGTAGCAGGATAGTCAGACCAAAATCGTGATTCAGCCGGTGGATCAGATTACCCATTTCTTCTTCCAGCCAGGGCGACATCCCCTCCGTTGGCTCATCGAGAATTAACAACTTTGGCTTTAACACCAGCGCTCTGGCCAGCGCCAGCTGCTGCTGCTGGTCAGGCATTAACTCACCGCTGCGCTGGTGTCGCAGGGAATAGAGTGCGGGAAACAGGTCATAAACCATCTGAGGAATGGCGCGATGACGTTCATGGCCCGCGCCTGCCAGCAGGGCAATTTGCAGGTTTTCTTCCACGCTTAACTGCGAGAAAATCTGCCGCCCCTGTGGCACATAGCCAATGCCTAACGCTGCACGCTGTTCCATCGGTTGTAGCAGCAAATTCTGCGGTGGCAGATTCGCCTCCTGCCAGATCATCGAGCCGCTGTTAATGGGCAGATGGCCCATGATGCAGTTAACCAGGGTGGTTTTACCCATTCCTGACTGCCCCAGCACGCCGGTACAGGTGCCAGGAGGCAAATCCAGATCTACGTCCCAGAGAATGTGATTTTGCCCGTAGAACTGGTTGATTGAACGTAAGCTGAGCATCTGACACTCTCCTTCATACAGTTTTAGATCGCACCTGATTGCATCCACTTTCCGCTGTCTGGCTAACGGTCTTAGCTGCGCATGGCCTGCGGTTGTTGTTTCCCGCGTCTCTGCACAGGGCGGTTGTGGTAAATCATGCAACTAACGGGCCAGTTTTCAAAAACACCGAAACAGGGTAATAAAGTAAATAATCAGCCGCGTTAATGGTCAGAATTGTTAAACAATTGCCCCAGGTCATTTTCATCTGCACTTTTGTGGTGCCTGCCACCTCTTCTCCAGCACGACGGAAAGAGCCAGGGGGTAAAAAAGGCCAGCAAAAAACTGAAAAAAAAAGTAGTACTTATTCTGTAAATATGCAGTTCAGTCCCGCTAATACTTACGAGCCGGAAAAAAAAATTCAAAAAAAAATATTTGCCGCCTGCTTTATGGCGCTGGAACAATTTATACACATCAGACGGCTCAGGCGCTGTAATCAGTTATCCACTATTCCTGTGGATAAACTTGTGCATGAACGGCTGAAAACCTGCGAGAAACGAGAGCGGGTGCGGGCTGCGCTTAAGTTGGTGCGAAACTTAACTAAAATATAAAGTTGTTATATTTCAATATTTTGAATAAAAGCAAGCGACAGGAAACGCCACCTGATACCAACTCAGGCAT
Organism: Erwinia papayae; assembly: GCF_058241465.1. Lineage (NCBI taxonomy): Bacteria > Pseudomonadati > Pseudomonadota > Gammaproteobacteria > Enterobacterales > Erwiniaceae > Erwinia > Erwinia papayae. The sequence continues at coordinate 1,781,822 of NZ_JBZCHT010000009.1, read as the reverse complement.
TTTGTCAGCACATCTTGACAAATGTTAAAGCATGGCCCCCCCCTGGGGATAAAATGCCGTGCAGGGGAAGGGGGAAACATTGCGCGCATTTTCAAAAATCATTTTCCCAACAGTGGATAAACATCATGCAACACAACTGTAATTATATCCAGTATTTTTTTCTGGAAAAAATGTCAGGGCAGAGTAAAATCAGAATCCGGTGGATGTAATTTTTATGCGGGTAGCCTTGTAATGAGCAAAGTTTTTAAACTCAACTCCGAATTCAAACCTTCCGGCGACCAGCCTGAAGCCATCCGCCGCCTTGAAGAGGGACTGGAGGACGGTCTGGCTCATCAGACGCTGCTCGGCGTAACCGGCTCAGGTAAAACCTTTACCGTCGCCAATGTGATTGCCGATCTTAACCGTCCCACTATGGTACTGGCACCCAATAAAACCTTAGCAGCTCAGCTTTACGGTGAGATGAAGGAATTTTTTCCGGATAACGCCGTGGAGTATTTTGTTTCTTACTACGACTATTATCAGCCTGAGGCTTATGTGCCCAGTTCTGATACCTTCATTGAAAAAGATGCGTCAGTTAATGAACATATCGAGCAGATGCGCCTTTCCGCCACCAAAGCGCTGCTGGAGCGCCGCGATGTCATCGTGGTCGCCTCCGTATCGGCAATTTACGGTCTGGGCGACCCCGATCTTTATCTGAAGATGATGCTGCACCTGACGCGCGGAATGGTCATCGATCAACGCGCCATCCTGCGCAGACTGGCGGAACTGCAATATACCCGTAACGATCAGGCTTTTCAGCGCGGCACCTTTCGCGTGCGCGGTGAGGTGATTGATATTTTCCCGGCAGAGTCTGATGACTACGCGCTGCGGGTCGAGCTGTTTGATGAAGAGGTTGAACGGCTGTCAATCTTCGATCCCCTGACCGGGCAGATTGATTCGGTGATCCCGCGTTATACCATTTATCCAAAAACGCACTATGTTACCCCGCGCGAGCGTATTCTTCAGGCGATGGAAGAGATCAAAGTGGAACTGTCCGACAGGCGTAAAAACCTGCTGGCAAACAATAAACTGCTGGAAGAACAGCGGCTGTCTCAGCGGACCCAGTTTGATCTTGAAATGATGAATGAGCTGGGTTACTGCTCGGGCATTGAGAACTACTCACGCTATCTGTCGGGCCGCGGGCCTGGCGAACCCCCGCCGACGCTGTTTGACTATCTTCCCGCTGACGGTTTACTGGTGATTGATGAGTCGCACGTAACCATTCCGCAGATTGGCGGCATGTATCGTGGGGACAGGGCGCGTAAGGAGACGCTGGTGGAGTATGGTTTCCGGCTGCCTTCTGCGCTGGACAACCGACCCATGAAATTTGAAGAGTTTGAAGCGCTGGCACCGCAAACTATTTATGTCTCTGCCACACCCGGCAATTATGAACTTGAGAAGTCCGGTGGTGAAATCATCGATCAGGTGGTGCGTCCAACCGGGCTGCTTGATCCACTGGTTGAAGTCCGGCCCGTCGCGACCCAGGTAGACGACCTGCTGTCGGAAATTCGTAAAAGGGTGGCGATTAACGAACGTGTGCTGGTCACCGTGCTGACCAAACGGATGGCGGAAGATTTGACCGAATATCTTGAAGAGCACGGCGAACGGGTGCGCTATCTGCATTCGGATATTGATACCGTCGAGCGTGTGGAGATTATCCGTGACCTCAGACTGGGTAAATTTGATGTTCTGGTGGGGATCAACCTGCTGAGAGAAGGGCTGGATATGCCGGAAGTCTCGCTGGTGGCGATTCTGGATGCCGATAAAGAGGGCTTCCTGCGTTCTGAACGCTCGTTGATTCAGACTATCGGGCGCGCCGCGCGTAATGTGAACGGCAAAGCCATTCTTTACGGCGATCGGATCACCCCATCCATGAGCAAAGCCATTGGTGAGACGGAGCGTCGCCGTGAAAAGCAGGAACTTTATAATCAGCAGAACGGTATTGTTCCGCAGGGGCTTAACAAAAAAATTGCCGATATTCTGGAGCTGGGGCAGGGGATTAATAAGAACAAAACCAGATCCCGGGGCAAATCTTCCCGCAGTATCGTTGAAGAGGATGCGGTGGCGCTGGATATGTCGCCAAAAGGGTTGCAGAAGAAAATCCACGAGCTGGAGGCAAAAATGCAGGAGCATGCGCAGAATCTGGAGTTTGAGGAAGCGGCGCAGGTTCGTGATCAGCTGCATCAGATGCGTGAATTGTTTATTGCGGCTTCCTGAAGCTGCCCGTCGGGTGGCCGTAGCCCCGGCTGGACGGCCACTGGGTTCCGGCCGACAAAGCGTACCAATCAGCAAGCCATTTTTTCTGCCCGGTTTTGCCGTTCCGGCGCTGCCTGACAGCAGTGCCGGGCGTCTCACTCCATAAAGCTCAGCGGACAACAGGGTCGAAATGATTCAGCCAAACGACTGAACGGCGCGTTCCAGCGCGCTGTGAAGTAACTGACGATCGTGGCGGTACTGAATATCTGCCGCTTCCAGTGGTTGCTGAATAATCAGGCGATCGGTGACATTGCTGGCATTTACCGCAGGCCCAATCACCACCGCATCAATGACTTTTTTGCCAATGTATTTTTCCATCATTGCCAGCTTGTCTGACAGTGTCAGCTGCGCGGCCGCCGGGCTTAACTCTTTGCCAAGATTGCCAATAAACACCATAGTCGCAGGCGTACGGCGCAATGCCTGCGCCATCTCCGGCATCAGCAGAACCGGCATCAGGCTGGTATAAAAGCTGCCGGGCCCTATCAGGATCAAATCCGCTTCGCCCACGGCCTCAATGGCTTCCCGCGTGGCGTTGACCGTTGGCGATAACATCAGCTCCTGCGGCGGTTGCTGCATCTGATCAATTTCTGTTTCGCCATAAATCTGATGACCATCGTTGTCGATGGCGACCAGGTCAACCGGCTGTTCTGACATGGGGATCAGAAACGCATCCACCTTCAGCAAATTACGGATCAGATTGATCGCCTCCAGAGGCCGCACGCTGAGATGATCCAGCGCCTTCAGCATCAGATTGCCCAGATTATGTCCTGCCAGCTCACCATTGCCGGAAAAACGGTACTCGAACATGGCGGAAGCAATACCCGGTTCAGTGATCATCTGGTTCAGGCAGTTATGCATATCACCCCAGGCGATGCCACCTTCCGAGCGCCGGATACGTCCAGTGGAACCCCCATTATCCGTGGTGGTAACAATGCCGGTCAGACGTGATCCCAGAGGAGATAGGGCCGACATCACGCGACCAAGTCCGTGGCCGCCTCCCAGTGCCACCACGCGGTCAAGGTCGGCTAAGGTGCGATTACGCATAGAATTTTGTCCAAATGTTAAGAATTTACTGGAAAATACACGGCATTATTTTCTTATATTACGCTGACATGAGGTAAAAACGGGGTAAAAAATCGTTATATATCAAAATGTATAGCGTAATGCCGAACTGGTAAGCGTGCTGTATTAGCGGTACTATTTCGCCACCAAGACTTACCGGCCTGCGGTAAGTCACACTTAGCCCTGGCACCTAAGTCTGCGGATAGGGTGCCCCGGCCGCAACTGTTGTTGCCAGGGTGCAGAAAGAAATGCCTGCATCTCCCGTCTCTGGAAAGGTGTACTGGTGCCACAATTTACCGATAGCTTCGACCGCCGGTTTTATTATCTGCGTCTGTCGATTACTGATGTCTGCAATTTTCGTTGCAGCTACTGCCTGCCTGATGGTTACAAACCGCAGGGCACAGCCAACAAAAGTTTCCTTTCACTGGATGAAATCCGGCGGGTAACCCGTGCTTTTGCGGCAGCGGGCACGGAAAAAGTTCGCCTCACCGGCGGGGAACCCTCACTGCGTCGTGATTTTACCGATATCATCGCTGCCGTGCGCGAAAATTCTGAAATTCGTCAGCTGGCGGTGACTACCAACGGTTACCGCCTGGCGCGTGATGTGGCAAAGTGGCGCGCTGCCGGGCTGACGGCACTCAATGTCAGCATCGACAGCCTTGACGCGCGACAGTTTCATGCCATTACCGGACAGGATAAATTTCAGCAGGTGATGAGCGGTATTGATGCGGCGTTTGATGCCGGGTTCAGCAAGGTAAAAGTCAACGCCGTGCTAATGCGTCATATTAATCTTCACAGCCTGCAAACCTTTCTTGACTGGATCCGTCGCCGGGCCATTCAGCTGCGCTTTATCGAACTTATGGAAACCGGCGACGGAGGCGAACTGTTCCGCCGGCAGCATGTTGCCGGCACCGTTATCCGTGACCATCTGCTGCGGGAAGGCTGGGTTTGCCAGCCTCGCGGGCGCAGTGATGGTCCGGCACAGGTGTTTCGTCATCCGGATTACCTTGGTGAAGTGGGGCTGATCATGCCCTACGAAAAAGACTTCTGCGCCAGTTGTAACCGCCTGCGCGTGTCGGCCACCGGGAAGCTGCATCTCTGCCTGTTTGGCGACGGGGGCATTTCGCTGCGTGATTTACTGGCAGAAGATAATCAACTCAACCAGTTGCAGGCACGGATAACTGAGGCTTTGCAGGGGAAAAAGCAGACCCATTTTTTGCACCAGGGAGATACCGGCATCACGCAAAATCTCTCTTATCTCGGTGGCTAATCTTAAGGAGATCAGTAATGGCAAAATCCACGGTTGAATTTATCCCGCTTAATATTGCTCTGCTCACCGTCTCGGACAGCCGCGATGTGGCCAGTGACACCTCTGGTGACTGGTTGCAACAGACAGTGAGTGAAGAGGGACATCGGCTGGCAGACAGGGCGTTGGTGGCCGATAACCGCTACGCGATCCGCGCCGTGGTATCTGGCTGGATCGCCAGCGAAAATGTGCAGGTGGTAATCATCAATGGCGGCACCGGTTTCCACAGCAAAAACAGCACGCCGGAAGCATTGCTGCCGCTGTTTGATCGGGAAATCGAGGGATTTGGCGAGCTGTTCCGGATGATCTCCTGGGAGGAGATTGCCAGCGCGACCCTTCAGTCCCGCGCGCTGGCCGGGATGGCAAATCAGACGCTGATTTGCGCCGTTCCCGGTTCGACCGGGGCCTGCGAGAGTGCCTGGGAAAGGATCATCTGCCAGCAACTCGATGCCCGCACGCGCCCCTGCAACTTTGTTTCTCATCTGAAGAAGTGCTGAACCATGTCTGACCTGACCCACATTAACGCCGCAGGTGAAGCCCATATGGTGGATGTCTCGGCAAAAAAAGAGACCGTCCGTGAAGCCCGTGCAGAGGCCTTCGTGGTCATGCATCCCGGCACCCTGCGGATGATCATCGACGGCAGTCACCACAAGGGTGATGTGTTTGCCACGGCGCGCATTGCCGGTATTCAGGCGGCAAAACGCACCTGGGAGCTGATCCCGCTGTGCCACCCGCTGCTGCTGAGTAAAGTCGAAGTCAGCCTGAGTGCGGATGAAGAAAACAGCCGGGTAAGGATCGAATCCCTCTGCCGCCTGACCGGCAAAACCGGGGTGGAAATGGAGGCGCTGACGGCGGCCTCGGTCGCGGCGCTCACCATCTATGACATGTGCAAAGCGGTGCAGAAAGATATCCGCATTGAGTGCTGTCGCCTGCTGAGCAAACGCGGGGGGAAATCAGGAGATTTTCAGGTGGAAGATGATGATTAACGTACTGTTTTTTGCGCAGGTGCGCGAGCTGACAGGCAGCGCAGGGCTCACCGTGGACGGGGAGTATGCGACGGTGGAAGCCCTGCGTGCGGCGCTGGCGGCGAAAGGTGAGCGCTGGACGCTGGCGCTGGAATCCGGCAGGCTGCTGGCGGCGGTCAATCAGACGCTGGTTTCACCACAGCATCCGCTGCATTCCGGCGATGAGGTGGCGTTCTTTCCTCCGGTTACCGGGGGATAAAAATGGAAACCCGTATTGTTGTCGACGCCGCCCCTTTCAGCGTGGATGAAGCGTATCGCTGGTTGTCGGCCAGTGATGAAGATGGTGCGGTCGTTACCTTCACCGGTAAGGTTCGCAATCATAATCTCGGCGATAAAGTGGCCGCCCTGACGCTGGAGCACTATCCGGGGATGACGGAAAAAGCGTTGGTGGCGATTGTCGCGGAAGCCCGCCAGCGTTGGGCAGTGCAGCGCGTTATGGTTATCCACCGCACGGGTGAGCTGTTTCCGGGCGAAGAGATTGTGCTGGTTGGCGTCAGCGCGGCTCACCGTTCAGGCGCATTTGCCGCAGCGGAGTTTATTATGGATCAACTGAAAACCCGCGCCCCTTTCTGGAAACGCGAAGCCACGGCAGAGGGCGAGCGCTGGGTGGCCGCCCGGGACAGTGACCAGCAGGCGGCCGCTCGCTGGAAATAATCCTGAGACGACCGCTGCTCTGATGCAGCGCGCGGCAGAACCGATATCCTTACCTCCGCATACTGACAGAAAAATAAATGGCCTGACGGAACCGGCCGTGACAAGGAAAATAATGAATTACTCCCCCATTAAGCGTGTTGCGCTGTTGGCCCTGCTGGTGCTGGCAGGCTGTAGCAGCAAGCCGACGTCGCAGGGGCCGGAACGACGTCCGGCCGATATTAAGGCGCAGATTAACCAGCTGCTCCCCCCGAAAGTCACCGACCGCCAGGGCTGGAGTGACGACATTATGGTCGCCATAAACAGCCAGGGAATTGACCCTTCCGTCAGCAACCTGTGCTCGGTGATTGCCGTTGCCGACCAGGAGTCCGGTTTTAATGCTGATGCCAGCGTGCCCGGCCTGCCGAAAATTGCATGGGGAGAGATTGACCGTCGTGCCGCGAAGTTGCACATCCCGGCTATCCTCGTGCGCACCGCGCTGATGATTAACTCATCCAACGGCAAAAGTTACGCCGAACGCCTGGACAAGGTTAAAAATGAAAAAGAGCTGAGTGCCATTTTTGACGATTTCATCAATATGGTGCCAATGGGACAGAAGCTGTTCGGCAACCTTAACCCCGTCCATACCGGCGGACCAATGCAGGTGAGTATTGCCTTTGCAGAGGCCCATGCCAGCGGCTATCCATACCCGATTAACGGTACCCTGCGTCAGGAGGTGTTTACTCGCCGTGGCGGCGTCTGGTTTGGCACTCAGCATCTGCTGGGCTACCCGGCCAATTACAGCAAACCGCTGTATCGCTTCGCTGATTTCAATGCCGGTTGGTATGCCAGCCGCAATGCGGCTTTCCAGGCGGCGGTCACCCGCCTGAGTGGGATCCGGCTGGCGCTCGACGGCGATCTGATCCAGTACGATTCCGATGTGGCCGGTTCAACCGAACTGGCGGTACGCACGCTGGGGAAACGTCTGGATATGAGCAACAGCGCTATACGACGTGCGCTGGAAAAGAGCCAGACGCAGGCATTTGAGAAGACGACTTTATGGCAGCAGGTGTTTACGCTGGCGGATAAAGAGGCCGGAAAACGCCTGCCGCGTGAGATGCTGCCGGGCATCAAACTGGAAAGCCCGAAAATCACCCGTAATCTGACCACGGCGTGGTTTGCTCAACGGGTGGATGGCCGCTATCAGAGCTGCCTCAGCCGTGGCGGCGCTGCCCGCTGATCGTGCTGAACGGTTTTTTCTGCTGAAAAAAAGCGCGGTGGGGGCTGGCTTGACCTGGTGTGACTGTGCCAGACTCACTGCTTACCGTTTTATATCCTTCATATTTCAGGTTGCAGGTGCGTTGGCTGCACAAGCGCACCCCGGTCACTTACCTGAGTAAGCCTCCGGGGATTTACTTGCTGCAACCTGAATTATCTGGGGCATACAATTACCTTCACGTTCTTAAAAGGGGAGCATCATGGACAGATATCCACGCAATGGCGGTTCCATTGTTTCGCCTGCCAGACCGGGCTACAAACCTATATGGCCCAGGTATATGGCTGGATGACCTGCGGTCTGCTGCTGACCGCCTTCGTTTCGTGGTTTGCGGCCAACACCCCGGCGGTGATGGAGCTGGTTTTTGCCAACCGCATCACCTTCTTTGGCCTGATTATTGTTCAGTTGGGGCTGGTGTTTGTCCTGTCCGGCATGGTGCATAAACTCAGTGGCGCGGTGGCGACCGGGCTGTTTATGCTCTACTCGGCGCTGACCGGCCTGACGCTGGCCAGCATTTTCCTCGTCTACACCTACTCCTCAATCGCCAGTACTTTTGTGGTGACCGGCGGTATGTTTGGCGTAATGAGTTTCTGGGGATACACCACCAAACGCGACCTCAGTGGTTTTGGCAGCATGTTGTTTATGGCGCTGATTGGTATCGTGCTGGCATCCCTGGTCAATATCTGGCTGAAAAGCACCGCGCTGATGTGGGCTGTGACTTACATCGGAGTGCTGGTGTTTGTCGGGCTGACCGCCTATGACACGCAAAAACTAAAAAATATCGGTGAGGAGATCAACGTCAACGACAAAGAGAACCTGCGCCGTTACTCAATTTTGGGCGCGCTGACCCTCTATCTGGACTTTATCAACCTGTTCCTGATGTTGTTACGTATTTTTGGCAACCGGCGTTAACCGGCGTGGCGGGGGCGGCCCCCCGCCAGCCACCGATGGGCGTTATATAACGCCCTTTTTATTGCTGGCGTGAACAGACTCCGCTCTTCACCGGTCGATCGCCTGCTGATTTTTCCGGCGCAGGCTTTTTGCCTGACTCTCCAGCCCCAGATAGAGCACCAGCGCCAGCAACAGCGGCGCGATAAAATAGAGCACCCGATACGCCAGCAACGCCGCAATAATTGCGCCATGCGAGAGGTGTTCGCCGCTAAGCAACGCCAGAAACACCGCTTCCAGCACGCCGATGCCTGCCGGAATATGAATAATCACCCCGGCAATACTGCTGATCAACAACACCCCCAGCACCTGCGGATAGTCCACCTTCTGCGCCAGCAGCAGCCAGATAATGGCTCCCATCACCAGCCAGTTAGCCCCGGATACCGCAAACTGCAACATCGCCATGCGAAATGAGGGCAGTGCCAGCTGATGGCCCTTTACCGCCCAGCGGCGGCGCGGGGAGAAGGCACAAAATGCCAGCCACACCACCACAAAAGCCAGCAGCGCCACGCCGATTACCCGTAACGTCCCTGCGCCGATAAACCAGCCGGCAGGCACCGGCACCCAACCTGCACTGAACACCACGCCAGAAACCAGCACATAGCCCAGCCAGTTAGTGGCAATACTGAGCGAAAAAATGCGGGTGATGGTCCTGCTGTCCAGTCCCAGCCTGGAGTAGAGTCGATAGCGCATTGCCACGCCGCCAACCCAGGTGCTGAGGGTCAGATTAAAGGCATAGCAGATAAACGACACCAGCATCACCTGGCGCTTTTGCAGCTTATGTCCACAATACGCCTGGCCAATCAGATCGTAGACGCCATAGGTCAGGTAGCTTACTGCCACCAGCGCCACCGAAACCAGAACAGCCACCCGGTTGTAGTGGAGAATGACCTCCATCACTTCCTGCCAGTCCACTTTGCTGGCGTAAAGCACCAGCAGCACCGTGACCGCAATAAAAAACAGCCACGTCAGCACTTTTTTGAACCATTTCCGGCGGGTCATCAGGATTTCATCCTCTCTTCAGCGTCCACGCGATCCTGCGTTTCCATTTCAGGCTGCACTGGCGGGGGCACCTGGGCAAGTTTTGGGGTATGGGCAGGCAGCCAGCCTGCGATGGCCGGGAAGTGGCGTAAAAAATGGAACACCACCACGTTTTTAACCATCTGCCAGGCGTTTTGCGGCGGCAGTTCATCTGCCATCACCTGTCGGCACTCGTCCTTCAGCAGCCTGTTAAGTTCGTGACGTAATACCTGGGTGAAAGCAGGATCGTCGATCATCAGGTTGGCTTCGAGATTAAGCGACAGGCTCAGTGGGTCGAGATTGCTGGAGCCCACGGTGGACCGGGCCTCATCCTGTACGGCAATCTTGGCATGCAGCGGGCGGCGGATATATTCATAAACTTCCACCCCCCCGCCCACCAGATAGTTATAGAGCAGCTCAGCACCCACCTTAACAATCGGCATATCGGGTTCGCCCTGCACAATCAGCTTTACCCTGACGCCACGCTTTGCCGCGTGACGCATCTCCCGCAACAGATGGTAACCCGGAAAAAAGTAGGCGTTGGCGATGATCACTTCCTGCTTTGCCTCACGCAGCATGGCAAGATAATGCTGCTCGATATCGTCGCGATGGTCTTCGTTATCCCGCCAGACAAACAGCACCTGAGTCTTACCCGGCGTGGCGTGGCGTGAGGGCCGAGCTGAGCGCGCACGTCGCCAGCGCCCGGGCGTTTGCTGGCTGAACGCCTGAAGCAGATAGCGACTGATATCATCCACCACCGGACCACGCACCTCCACGGCATAATCCTGTTTAGCCTCGGGGCCAAAGCTGACGTTGTGCTCGGCAGAAAAGTTAATCCCGCCAACAAAGGCAATCACGCCGTCGCAGACCACGGTTTTGCGGTGCAGACGACGAAAAATATTGGTTCGCATACCAAACACCCGTGGTCGCGGGTCGTACCAGATAAAGCGCACGCCTGCTGAAGTGAGGCTACTGATATAATCTTCAGACAGTTCGTGCGAACCGTAACCATCGACCATCACTTCAACCTTCACACCGCGTCGGGCGGCTGCCAGCAATACATGATGCAGCTGGTTCCCCACCTCATCTTCAAACAGAATGAAGGTTTCCAGCAGCACCGTTTCTCTGGCCCGTCGGATAGCTTCAAACACGCGGGGAAAATAGTCCTCGCCGTTGATCAGCAGCCGCAGCCGGTTACCGTCACGCCATTGCATATTCACAGATGAATCTCCACTGCCAGAGGGGCGTGATCGGAAAGATGTGACCAGGGCCGCAGGGGAATGGTTTGCGGATGGCTGACTCGGGCGTTGCGCACGTAGATACGGTCAAGGCGCAGTAGGGGAAAGCGGGCAGGGAAGGTGCGTGCCGGGCGGCCTGACTGACGGCTGAATACTTCTTCCATCCCGGCTTCGTGATGCAGGATGGCATTGGCTTTTTGCTGCCAGTCGTTAATGTCGCCCGCCACCACAACCGGCGCTTCTGTTGGCAGGCTGTTGACCAGCTCACACAATAACGACAGCTGGCGTGCCCGATGCGCATCGCGCAGGCCGAGGTGCACACAGACCACATGCAGAGTATCCAGGGCATGGGGAAGGCTAATCTGGCAGTGCAGCAATCCCCGCTTTTCGGTGCCTTCTACCGAAATGTCCCGGTTCTCATATTGCACAATTGGCAAGCGGGAGAGCACGGCATTACCGTGATCCCCTTCCGGGTAGACAGCATTACGGCCATAGGCAAAATCATTCCACATGGTATCAGCCAGAAATTCGTAGTGAGGCGTATCGGGCCAGTCAGCAACCTGAAGTTGATGGACCTTGTGCGCTCCCATAACTTCCTGTAAAAAAACAATATCGGCCGCCGTTGCTCTGACCGCATCACGCAGTTCAGGCAGGATAAAACGACGATTTGAGGCGTTAAAACCTTTATGTGTATTGATCGTCAGGACTTTTAATGAAAATCCTTGCGGCTCCTGTGGCATACTATGCGCGCTCTCCTTTTCGAAAAGTGAAGAGTAAAGTGTAGTCTTTGTCACAAAAGAGTGGCATCGGGCCGCGATCTTTGCGGCATTATCTGAAAACTGCGTTAGTCTGAGGAGATTCGTTATCACCCGTCGTGTTAACAAAGCTGGGCGACCCCGGTTGGGTCTGCCAGGAGAAAATCATGAAATGGTCTAATCGTGTGCAGATTGTCACCGGACAAACCTGGGTACATATTACGCTGCACCTGATGTTGATTGCCGCGCTGGTGTTGGGCTGGAAGCACCAGGCACTGTTGCAGGTCAGCGTGGTGTTACTTGCGCTTTACGCCAGCGTATTCGCCGCCATGTTACTGACCCAGCGTCTGAGCGGTTTCCGCCGGACAGGTGACTTTCTTGAAGACGTCACCACCACTTACTATTTTGGGGCCGCCATGTTGGTGCTTTACCTGCTTTCGCAGGTTATCCACAACAATCTGCTGCTTGGTATTGCCGGTGTGCTGATGCTTACCGGACCCGCAGTGGTTTCGCTGCTGGCGAAAGAGACGGCCCGCGCCCGCCAGCGTCAGCGCTGAGCCACAACGGACCACCCGCTGGTGGTCCGTTCTCCCTCTGATTTCTCCTGAGTCAATACCCTGTTAACTGTTGCGCAATGAGCTGCCTCTGATACCCGCGCGGGATGAGGCCAAAAGAAATGCTCTCTGTGTCAGGATAATCTCTGGTATAATCTGCGTCTTACGCACCGTGGTTTGTGCCCCCTTTCAAGCGTCAGACAATGCCTGGCGTCATATTTTCCCCCTGGAAACTACACCGCCTGGCGCGGTCAGGGCGGATCCGGAGTCTGTCAATTTTATGTCATTCGATTCTCTCGGCCTGAATGCCGATATTTTGCGCGCAGTTGCTGAACAGGGCTATAACGAGCCGACGCCCATTCAGCGTCAGGCGATTCCGGTGGTACTGGCGGGCCGTGACCTGATGGCCAGCGCTCAGACCGGCACCGGTAAAACCGCCGGTTTTACACTGCCTTTGTTACAGCGACTCAGCAGTGCGGAGCCGAACCCGAAAGGGCGGCGTCCGGTTCGTGCCCTGATCCTCACCCCCACCCGCGAGCTGGCGGCACAGGTGGGTGAAAATGTGCATGATTACAGCAAATACCTCAATCTGCGTTCGCTGGTGGTGTTCGGCGGCGTCAGCATTAATCCGCAGATGATGAAGCTGCGTGGTGGCGTTGACGTGCTGATTGCCACCCCCGGCCGCCTGCTCGATCTCGAACACCAGAACGCGCTGGATCTGTCTAAAGTGGAAATCCTGGTACTGGACGAAGCCGATCGCATGTTGGACATGGGCTTTATTCACGATATCCGTCGCGTGCTGGCTAAACTGCCCGCCAGACGTCAGAACCTGCTGTTTTCCGCCACCTTCTCCGATGAAATTAAAGGGCTGGCAGAGAAGCTGCTGCACAATCCGGAACAGGTTGAGGTTGCGCGTCGCAATACCGCATCCGAACAGGTGACTCAGCATGTGCATTTTGTTGATAAGAAGCGTAAGCGGGAGCTGCTGTCACTGATGATTGGCCGTGATAACTGGCAGCAGGTGCTGGTGTTCACCCGGACCAAGCACGGTGCTAACCATCTGGCGGAACAGCTGAATAAAGACGGTATCACCGCTGCGGCGATCCACGGTAATAAGAGCCAGGGTGCCCGCACCCGTGCGCTGAGCGATTTTAAAGAGAATAAAATTCGCGTGCTGGTTGCCACCGATATTGCCGCGCGTGGCATTGATATTTCTGAGCTGCCTCATGTGGTGAACTATGAGTTGCCAAACGTGCCGGAAGACTATGTTCACCGCATAGGACGCACAGGTCGCGCGGCGGCAACCGGCGAGGCGCTGTCGCTGGTTTGTGTCGATGAACACAAACTGCTGCGTGACATCGAACGTCTGCTAAAACGTGAGATCCCACGTATTGCTTTAGACGGATTTGAACCAGACCCGTCGATTAAAGCAGAGCCGATCCAGAATGGGCGTCAGCAGCGCGGCGGCGGCGGTGGACGGGGCGCACCTCAGGGCCAACGCGGCGGAGGTCGTCAGGGCGGCGGCGGCAAAAGCAACAGCAACAGCAACAGCAACAGCAATGGCGGCGGAGAGCGCGGTCCCTGGTCGGGCGCCGAGCGCAACCAGAGTGGTGGTCAACGCCGTCAGGGCTCTGGCTCCGGGGCGAAACCTGCCGCTGGCGGCAACGGTGCTGCGCGTAATAAACCCCGCCAGCGCCGCTCTGATCCGGCATAACGGCTTTTGCAGGGGGAGGTCAGCTCTCCCTGCGGTTGCGGGCTGACACATACAGATCCCGGCAGGCAGTGCACTCTGCTGTTCGATGGCTGATGCCGCCGGGAAAAGCCAGCCTGTCAGACTCCCTGTCTTTTATTGTGGACGGCTTGTGATATGCGCGTTTTACTGGCCCCGATGGAGGGCGTGCTGGACTCACTGGTGCGTGAACTGCTTACCGGCGTCAACGACTACGATCTCTGCATTACCGAATTCCTGCGGGTGGTTAACCAGCTGCTGTCGATCAAATCCTTTTACCGTCTCTGCCCTGAACTTCACCATGCCAGCCGCACACCTTCCGGCACCCGGGTGCGTGTTCAGCTGCTGGGACAGCATCCTTCATGGCTGGCGGAAAATGCCGCACGTGCGGTGTCACTGGGTTCCTGGGGCGTTGATCTTAACTGTGGCTGCCCGTCAAAAACGGTGAATGGCAGCGGGGGTGGGGCCACCTTGCTGAAAGATCCCGAACTAATTTTTCAGGCCGCCAGCGCCATGCGTCAGGCGGTGCCGGCATCATTGCCGGTGACGGTAAAAGTCCGGCTGGGATGGGAGTCCGGCGAGCGGCAGTTTGAAATCGCTGATGCGGTGGAGCAGGCGGGTGCCACCGAGCTGGTGGTGCATGGCCGTACCAAAGAGGATGGCTACCGGGCTGAGCGAATAAACTGGCAGGCGATTGCGGACATCCGGCAGCGACTGAACATTCCGGTTATAGCCAACGGTGAAATCTGGGACTGGCAAAGCGCGCAGGCCTGTATGCAGGTAACCGGTTGCGATGCGGTGATGATCGGACGCGGTGCATTGTGCATCCCCAATCTGAGCCGGGTAATAAAAGAGAACGCGCCACCGATGCCGTGGCCGGAAGTGCTGCTGTTGTTGCACCGCTACATTCAGCTGGAAAAACAGGGTGATACCGGGCTGTACCACGTGGCGAGGATCAAACAGTGGCTTGGCTATCTGCGGAAACAGTACCCGCAGGCCAGCGATCTGTTCAGCCTGATCCGGGCAATGAAAAATTCTGCAGAGATTGCGGTAGCTATCGACGTTAATGTGCAGGCACTGGTCTGATTGGGCTGAAGCCCACGGCACATCTCTGAGGCGCACCCTGCGGGGAAAAGCCGCCACGTCGCCAGCTGAAGCTGCGTCTTAAGGGGGATCTTTGACTCTCTGTTGCAGGCTGAGACATTTTTTCCTGCTGCGGTCGCGATCTCTTAGCCTGCTACGCGTATGATATAAATCACATCGCATTAATTTTCTGGTTCTGACATGTCTTCTGCTCCCACACTGTCCGGCTCACAGCTGAACAAACGTATTATCTCAGTGGTGATTTTTACCTTCTTTTGCTACCTGTCGATCGGCCTGCCGCTGGCGGTACTGCCCGGCTACGTCCAGCATCATCTGGGTTACAGCTCATTTATTGCCGGTCTGATTATCAGTCTGCAATACTTCTCCACCCTGGTCAGTCGCCCGCAGGCCGGGCGCTATGCTGATTTGCTTGGCCCGAAAAAAGTGGTGCTGGTGGGCTTACTGTTTTGTGGTGCCAGCGGATTATTCAGCCTGCTGGCGGTACTGGCCGCAGGCACACCGTTAACCAGCCTGCTGCTGCTGGCGGCAGGGCGCGTGGTGCTGGGTATCGGAGAAAGCCTGACGGCGACCGGCTCGACGCTGTGGGGAATTAACCTGGTGGGGACGGTGCAGAGTGCCAGAGTGATTTCCTGGAATGGTGTGGCAACCTATCTGGCGATGGCGCTCGGGGCACCGTTGGGGGTGATGCTCAACAGCGCCTTCGGTATCCCCGGTTTTGCGGTGCTGATTATGCTGATGGCAGTTTTAGGCTTCTGGCTGGCGACCCAGCGTCCCGCCGTGGTGGTGGCGGTGGGACAGCGCATTCCGTTTCATAAAGTTTTCTCACGTATCTGGCTGTATGGCCTGTGCCTTGGACTGGGCACCGTGGGCTTTGGCACTATTGCCACCTTTATCACCCTCTATTTCTCCAGTCACAACTGGCAGGGAGCCGCCTTTTCGCTCACGTTGTTCAGCCTGGGTTTTGTGGCCATGCGGCTGGTGTTCAGCAACGCGATTGGTCGCTTCGGCGGCATTCGCGTCTCACTGGTTTCGTTTGCCATTGAGAGCGCTGGCCTGCTGATGATCTGGCAGGGCAACTCGCCGCTGATGGTGGATATCGGGGCTTTTCTTACCGGCTCGGGTTTTTCGCTGGTGTTCCCGGCACTGGGCGTCGAAGCCATCAAACAGGTGACGCCACAGAATCAGGGTTCGGCGCTGGGCCTTTATTCCGCTTTCCTTGACTTCGGGCTGGGCATCACCGGCCCGCTGGCGGGGCTGCTGATTGGCTGGCAGGGCGTGGATTCCATCTACCTGGCCGCCGCGCTGATAGTCTTGTTCGCATTTATGATTATTCTGCGGCTGCAAATCAGCCGTAAAAGTTAGCTGTGTCAGGGGGGGCCGTGCTGTTCTGCAAGGTCGCCACCCTCCGGCAGCAGGCCCGGTGATAACAAGCCGAAAAATGTCACCTCTTCTCTGAACCGGTCGTCAATTCTCTGTCACAGAGTTGCGTTACAGTCTGGTGACATTTTACTGACAGACGGGATTTTCATGACCCATCGCCAGCCATTAACTTTGCAACACCCTGATTTCAGTGATGAGGTGGCCGGTCTTATTTATGGCTACTGGTTTTGCGACAGTGCAGGCCCGCAACGTCTCTCTGCACAGCAGGCCTGCGATCGCTGGAGGCAGTCTGAGAGCAACCATCATTTTCTCTGGCTGCATATTAATCTCAGTCACGCCGCCGCCGCCCGCTGGCTGAAAAATAACTTCAGTGTCGATGACGCCTTCTTTGATGAAATTCGCCATGGTTCTCCTACCACCCGGATTGAGAGGCAAAATGAGGCGTTGATGGCGGTACTCAACGACGTCATTTTTGATCCTGCGGAAACTGTTAACGAGAATGCCACCTTGTGGATCTGGTGTCGGGCGGGGTTGGTGGTCAGCGCCCGCTACAAACCGGTGCGGTTGATCGAGCGGTTGGTCAGCAAGCTGGACGATTTGGCATTGCAATCTTCCACCGAACTGTTGGCGCAGCTGTTGGTGGAACAGGAAACATTATTGGAGCAGATAGTCCGTCATGCCAATCTCTGTGTTGATCAAATCGAAGAGCGCCTGCTGACTCACCATATCAAAAACAACCGCAGCGACCTGGGCAGGCTGCGTCGGACGTTGCTACGTTTTCAGCGTCTGCTGGCCCCGGAACCAGCGGCGCTGTTTCGCCTGATCAATCGTCCACCGGGCTGGCTCGATCGACAGGTCGTACAGGATTTGCGGCAGTTCACCGAGGAATTTACGGTGGTGCTGAATGACCTGACCAGCCTGACAGAACGCATCCGGCTGTTGCAGGAGGAGATCGCCTCGCGGCAAATGGAACAGAGTAACCGCACGCTTTACACGCTGACGGTGATCATCGTGCTGGCGCTGCCGATTAATATTGTGGCGGGCTTTTTTGGCATGAATGTTGGAGGGATACCGTTTTCTGCCAACCCACACGGTTTTATCGTACTGGTGCTGCTGGTAACGCTTTTCACCTGTGTTGCAGGCTGGCTGGCGTTGCGTCAGCGGGACAGAATGTAACGCAGAATGCGATCTTTACTGTAGCTGGCTGATAACGGGCAATAAAAAACGGGCCATTACGGCCCGTTTATTGACCGGGCGTGACCGGTTACTGACTGGCCGTCCCGCTGCTGTTTTTTGCTGCATCCGCCGTGGATTTATCTTCATAAACCGGGCCGGGCTGGCTGGGCACCACAAAGCTGCCATCGGTGTTGGCCGCCGCGGGCTGGCCGCTGGCAGGCGCAGCCTGGGCTGGTGCGGACTGATCCTCAGCATCCGCCTGCGGGTTCTGCGCGGGGGCGGCATTCTGATCAACTACGTTGGCACCCTGGCTGGTGACCGGCGTCATCGGTTCCTCTTTGGGCATCGCGCCCTCCGCCTGAGGAACGGCGACCGGTGTGGCAAAGCTGTTGTCCGCGCCGGTGTTCACTTTAACCGGCATCCCGCTACGGGCTTTCATCGCATTATCCAGCGCCGCGCTGTCAACGCTGGCATCACCCACCACTTTATTGACTGCCGGGGTGATGGACAGCGGAACCGGCTCGCGAGAGTTGAACTGCTCCTGGGTCTGTGACAGAGGATTATGCACTTCCACTACCCGTGAACCATCCGGCTCAACCGAGGCTTTAATTGGCTGATCGATAAACTGCACGCGGGTACCTGCCGGCACGTTGTCGAACAGCCACTTGATGTCGTCCGCCCGCAGACGAACGCAGCCGTGGCTGACGCGCAGGCCAATACCAAAGTTGGCGTTAGTTCCGTGGATGGCGTAAAGGCGACCGATATACAGCGCATACAGTCCCATGGGGTTATCCGGTCCGGCAGGGAAGTAGGCAGGCAATGGTGCGCCTGCGGCGGCGGCATCTTCATGCATCTTTTTAGTCGGTGTCCAGGTCGGGCCATCTTTTTTACGTTCGACCTTGGTAGTCCAGCTGATTGGCGTGTCTTTACCCAGCTCACCGACACCGATCGGCAGTACCACCACGGTTTTGGTGCCTTTCGGATAGTAATACAGGCGCATTTCAGCGCTGTTGATCACAATACCTTCACGGGGAGCATCAGGCAGGATCAACTGCTGAGGAATAACCAGTTTTGAACCGCCTTTCGGCAGGTAGACATCCACCCCCGGATTGGCTTCCAGCATGTTGCTCAGGCCCATCTGGTACTGTGCGGCAAAGGCTTCAAGCGGTAGCTTACTGTCCTGAGGCAGGGTGATTTCAAGGTTCTGACCAATCAGACGACTGTTTGCCGCAGGCAGGGAGTAAACAACGGCTGAGGCGGATTGGCTGTATGCCGTTACGGCCAGGGCTAAAGCGGCTAATGCGCGGATGCTCTTTTTCATATTTTTCAGGTAAAGCGCCATGTAATCAGTGGATAAATAAACCTGTACCGGCAGATGTGACCGGCTGCACATTATATGGTCATAATTCGCCAGGATAAACCTGGATTTGTGGTTCCTTAACTAAATTTACCCGGAATTATCTGTAAAGCCTGGCTCTGCCGGGATTAAACCGCATTTTGTCTTCAGGGTTGCCACTGTGGATCGTCACCATCAAGTTTACGATTGAGAAAAAAAGCGGCGCTAATCAGCGCCAGATGCGTGAGCGCCTGTGGGGTATTACCCAGCGCATCGCCCTGATGGTCAAACTCTTCGGCATACAACCCCAGTGGACTGGCATAGCTGAGCAGCTTTGCAAATTCAAAATGGGCTTCATCCACCCGGCCTGCTCTGGCGAGGCATTCAACATACCAGAACGAACAGGCGGCAAAGGCGCCTTCTTCCCCTGACAGCCCGTCAGCCGGGGTTTGCGCTAAATTATAGCGTCTTACCAGACCATCACTAACCAGCTGTAGTTTGATGGTGTCCAGCGTGGCCAGCCAGTCAGGATCGGTGGCACCGACAAAACGCACCAGCGGCATCAGCAGCATAGAGGCATCGACAAAGTCACCGTGGCGGGTGGCGGTAAAATGGCCGCGTTCCGGGTTCCAGAAATTCTGCCAGATATCTTCACGGATCTGATCACGTGCCTCGCACCAACGGGCGCAGGGGAAGGCGAGGGAGCGTTTATTCGCCAGCCGGATGGCGCGATCCAGCGCCACCCAGCACATCAGACGGGAGTGCAGAAAATGCTGAGGTTCGCCCCGCATCTCCCAGATCCCGGCATCGGCCTGATTCCAGTTTTCGCTGACGTAATCGATCATTTTACTGACATGCATCCAGCCACGGTGCGAGATGGCTTCACCGTATTTGTTTGCCAGATAGACGGCATCCATCAGTTCGCCGTAAATATCCAGCTGCGTCTGTCGCCAGGCCGCGTTGCCAATCCTGACCTGCGTGGAACCGGCATAGCCGGAGAGATTTGGCAACTCGCTTTCCTGAAGTTCGGTGCCGCTGTCCAGCCGGTACATCACCTGCAATTTTTCAACCTCGTCATGGCTGTTTTCGACGCAGCGCCCGACCCAGCGAGTAAAGTGGCGCGCTTCATCAACGTAGCCAAGGCGCATCAGCGCATACATGCTGAATGAGGCATCGCGGATCCAGGAGGCGCGGTAGTCCCAGTTACGCTCACCGCCTGGCTCCTCCGGCAGGCCAAAGGTTGCTGCTGCCGCGATGGAACCGTGCTGTCGTGAGGTTAACAGTTTTAAGGTCAGGGCAGAGCGGTTGACCATCTCCCGCCAGCGCCCGTTATAGGTGCTTTGCGCGCTCCAGTTCCGCCAGAAGTTCAGCGTCTCCTGAAAGCACTTTTCGCTGCTCAGTTGATTAAGCCGTTCATCATCGGCGGCACCGAAGGTAAATTCGCGGTATTCACCGGCTTTTAAGGTGAACGTCGCCACGGCGGCTGCCTCATCCAGCGTAAAGTCCAGATCGCCGCAAAGCCGCAGGTCGGGCTGCTCACTGGCGCGGAACAGCACGCTGTTTTGTTGCAAACGGGCGGTGGTGCTGGCTCTGGCATAGTCATGTACCGGCGCGCAGCGCAGGCTGAACGTGGCTTCCCCCTTGACCATTTTTATCCGGCGGATAATGCGTGGCGACTGCGCTTCCTGCGGGCAAACCGGCATATAATCGGTCATTTCCGCCACGCCCTGTTTTGCCAGCCAGCGGGTTTGCAGCATGGCAGTATCCGGCAGATAGATCTGCTGGCGCTTAACGTCCTGCCAGTCAGGCGAAAGAGAAAAAAGTCCGGCCTTATCGCTGTCCAGCAGGGCAGTAAATACCGACGGGCTGTCCAGATTTGGCCAGCAGAAGTAATCAATACTGCCATCGTTGGCAACCAGCGCGCAGGTCTGTAAATCGCCTATCACCCCATGATCTTCAATCCGGCGTTTTATCTCACTCATTCTTTCCCCCGTGGTTAACGCAATAAGATTTCGTCCCGTGATAACGACAGCGCGGCCTCAGTCCGTATTGCCCTTGTCCTCTGCATGGTTTTCGTGCTGTGAGCGATGCTTAACATAAAGCCGGACCAGCCAGACCAGCAGCACCATTAGCGCCACCCAAAACAAAGGTTTAAGGTGCTGGTCCAGACTGTGTAGCCAGGGCGCGATAACCCGCCCGCCCGCATAGCCCAGTGAGACAAAGATCAGCGCCCAGAGCACGGCACCGATAACGTTAAACAGCATAAATTTTTGTGGTTTTATCCGGCTGGCACCAATAATCACCGGGCCGACGATGCGCAGTCCATACATAAAGCGCACGCCGATGACAAACAGCACCGGACGTTTGCGGATCAGCAGCCTGGCGCGGGCGATGTGCTGCTGATGTTTTTGAAACCGCTCCAGCACGGCCGGGCCATAATAACGGCCGATAAAAAACAGCACGGTGTCACCCAGAATGCCACCCAGAGTTGCAGTCAGCACCACCAGCCCATAGTTGAGCAGCCCCTGATGTGCCGCCACGCCTCCCAGCAGGGTAAAGGTTTCTCCTTCCGCTAGGCAGCCAACAAACAGCGCCAGATAACCGTATTCTGTGATCAGATGATTAACATCCATATGCCTTTCCTCCTGCGGGTGTGGCGCGGTCATATTGCGACAACGGGGGCGAATGGTGGGCGACGATTTAATCAGCCAGCAGATCCATTTCTGCCGTCAGTCAGACGCGGCGCGAAAACATTCAGTCTATACGCTGGTGCTTAAAACGCGCTGAAAAGCAATTTTTTAACCGGAAATTGAACGAATTAGTTTTAAATGTGGCTGTTTAAAAAATAAACATTTCAGCCCGCATTATACTTGAAGAGATCCGCCATCAGCCCGATGGCGTCCATCCGTCGGCAGCAGAGGAGTGAAGAAATGAACCATGTATGGGGACTTCTGGCGCATCCTGATCGCGAGATGCACGATATCCGGCAGGAAAATGAAACCGTCTCTCATCATTACACACATCATGTTTTGCTGATGGCGCTGATCCCGGTGATCTGCGCTTTTATCGGTACCACCCGGGTTGGCTGGGATGTTGGCGCACAGCAGAGAATTTTGCTGTCGCCTCTTACCGCTCTGTCACTGGCGGTGTTGTTTTATGGCCTGATGCTAACGGGAGTGGCGGTGATGGGACGGGTCATTTTCTGGATGGCGCGTGACTATCCACAACCTCCTGCTCTGGCGCGTTGTACAATCTTTGCCGGATATGTTGCCACCCCGCTGTTTATCAGTGGTGTGGTGGCGCTTTATCCACTGGTCTGGCTTTGTGTGCTGACTGGCGCACTGGCACTGCTTTATACAGGGTATTTGCTCAGTGTCGGCATTCCGACATTTCTGAATATTGACCGGCAGGAGAGCCTGCGCTTTTCTGGCTCCATCCTGGCAACGGGCATCCTGGTGCTTGAAGTATTGCTGGCGCTGACGGTATTACTCTGGGGTTATGGTTATCAACTGGTTTGATCGACCGGTCAGTGAAAGCCTTTTGCCCGACAGCGCCCGGAAGCATTATCTCAGCACATCATGCTGCCGGGCGCGGTAAGCTGCAACACTCACCCACCACCCACCCTGGCTGTCATCATCTGTCGTAAAACTGTTAATAGTTTATTAACGCTCGGAAACGAATAACCTTTAGGAAATAACTGAATACCCGCTGTATGATGCGCAAGCCAGTCCCCGTTAAGACCTTATGGCACGGTGGCAGCGTGCAGCCTGGCTGCATCTGAATCATCACCCGGTTAAGTTTTATAAAATGCCTGCAAAAATTCGCTTATCGCTTCTCACTCTGGCTCTGCTTTTTTCCACACCGGCCTTTCTGCATCAGGTTTCTGCCAGTCCCCGTCAGCCGCAACTGGCTGCCCAGCCGGAGATTGCTTCTGGCAGCGCGATGATTGTCGATCTGAACACCAATAAGGTGATCTACGAAAGCCATCCTGACCTGGTGCGGCCAATGGCCTCGATCACCAAACTGATGACGGTCATGGTGGTGCTGGATGCGCATCTGCCGATGGATGAGATGCTGAGTGTGGATATCAGCCACACCGCAGAGATGCGCGGCGTTTATTCCCGCGTGCGGCTCAACAGTGAAATCAGCCGTAAGAACATGATGTTGCTGGCGTTGATGTCTTCTGAAAACCGTGCGGCGGCCAGCCTGGCCCACCACTATCCGGGGGGATATGACGCCTTTATCCGCGCGATGAACGCCAAAGCGCATGCGCTGGGAATGACCCATACCCGCTACGTCGAGCCGACCGGGCTGTCGATCCTCAATGTCTCCACCGCGCGCGATCTGACAAAGTTGCTGATTGCCACCAAACGCTACCCATTAATTGGTCAGCTTAGTACCACCCATGAGCAGATGGCGACCTTCAGAAGTCCGAACTACACTCTGCCTTTTCGCAACACCAACCACCTGGTGTACCGCCCTGACTGGGATATTCAGCTGACCAAAACCGGCTTCACCAATCAGGCAGGGCATTGCCTGGTGATGCGTACGGTGTTTAATCACCGTCCGGTGACGCTGGTGGTACTGGATGCATTTGGTAAATACACCCATTTTGCCGACGCCAACCGGCTGCGCAACTGGCTGGAAACCGGCAAGATTTCTCCGGTGCCGCCTGCCGCGCTGAGTTACAAAAAGCAGAAGGCGGCCGAGATGGTCAGCAATGACGGCGCGCCCGATGTGGTCGAGTAATCAACCCGTCCGACCTTTTCAGGCGGAATAAACGCATCCCGATTTTTCGGGATGGCATTTAACGGTCTTGTTTTTTATCCGGAATTTTTCATGTCTCATTTACGCCTCTTCTTTCGTTATTTTCTGTTGGTGCTGATTACCCTGCTGCCGGTCATCGGCCAGGCTGCCAGCGATGAAACCAGCCAGCAAACCGGTGAAGCGCCGGTTAAAGTCAACGCGGCAGTTGAGCTGCCGAAGATGCAGAAAGTGCTGGATAAAATTAAGCAGCAGGTTTCAGGTGAAACCAACGACAGCCGCCTGTCAGCACTGAATGATATGGCTCTGGAGCTTTCAGGTGATGCCGACACCCTGATGCAGGGGATCATTCCTCAGCGCGCCCAGTTGCAGGCGCAGCTGGCGGTATTAGGACCGGCACCAAAGGCGGAAAGTGGCGTAAAAGAAACCGCTGAAGTGACCAGTAAGCGTAAGAATCTGGAAAACCAGAAGGCAAAAATGGATGACCAGGTTCAGCAAACAGAAGCAATCAAAAGCGGGGCAATTAACCTCTCTGCACAGATCGTTAACCTGCGTCGCGAAGGACTGAAAACCCAGCTGGCACTGAATGCAGGCAGTATTTTCGGCCCACGTTTCTGGTCACCGATGTTCAATACCCAGAGCGATGACGGCGCTAAAGTCAGTGATTTTGTCAGCGAGCTGGGCAATACCGCTTTGCTCTCCTGGCAACCCGGCTGGCGTCTGGGCACGATAATCTGGGTGATGCTGGCCCTGCTGGTCGCCACTCAGGGACGCCGTTATCTGGAAGAGTTTCTGGCCTGGGTTGGCATTCACCTGCTGCCGGAAGGGCGTCTGCGCCGCAGTTTCCTCGCGGCGGCCACCGCCCTGACCACGCTGGTGGCGGTGGTGCTGGCGTTTAACTTTCTGAATCTGGCGTTTACCCGGCATGACGAGGTAGTGGATGATGTGCGCACCTTTGCTGACAAGCTGGTGGGCCTGAGCATTTTTTGCGGATTGATTGCCGGTCTTGGCAGGGCGTTCCTCTCCACCCGGCGTCCCTCCTGGCGCTTACCGAATATCTCCAATCAGGTCGCGCTGGCGCTGAAGCCATTCCCTCCGCTGCTGGCCTCGCTGGTATTTATCTTCCAGATGCTGGAATTTCTTAACAACAGCGCCAATACCAGCGTCGCCACCACCGTGCTGGCAAACGGTATCACCGCGCTGCTGATCGGCAGCACTGCACTGTCTATCAGCTTCCGCACCAATCGCGCCCGACGCAAAATGGCGCTGGAAGGCGGGCATCCGGAAGCCAAATCGACCCTGGTAGGGCTTATCCAGATGGCAATCACCCTCGCTGGCGTGGCCATCCTGCTGTTGCTGCTGATTGGGTATGTCACACTCGCACGCGTCCTCGCTTACGAACTGATCTGGGCCGGGATTGTGTTTGGTTCGTTCTACATTCTCAGCCAGCTGGTGGCTGACACTTGTGAAAGCCTGTTTTCAGTCAATAATGCCTCCGGTAAAAGCATCCAGCGTTCGCTGAATATTGATGCACGTCACCTGGGGCAGGTGGCAACCCTGCTGGGCGCGGCGGGTAAAACGATTCTGGTGCTGGTGGCGGCGATGGCGCTGCTCAATGGCACTTTTGGCAGCGCAACGCCGATTGAACTGGTGCAGAAAGCCATTGAATTCTGGGGTGGTAAAGGGCTGGAAACGCTGAACATCGTCCCTGCGCATGTCCTGAATGCGCTGCTGTGTCTGATTGTCGGCATCAACGTGCTGCGCTCCGCCAGACGCTGGCTCGATCAGGATTTCCTGCCAAAAACCACCATGGATGCGGGGATGCGCGTCTCACTGGTCACCCTGTTCAGCAACCTCGGCTATGTGCTGGTGTTCCTGCTGGCGCTGTCGATCATGGGCCTGCAATGGAACAAACTGGCATGGATCGTCAGCGCCCTGTCGGTCGGTATCGGTTTTGGCCTACAGGAAATTGTGAAGAACTTTATCTCCGGTCTTATCCTGCTGACCGAACGTCCGGTCAAAGTGGGGGATCTGGTCAGCATCAGCGGTATTGAAGGGGATATACGCCGCATTAACGTGCGCGCCACGGAAATCCAGCTGGGCGATCGTTCGACGGTCATCGTGCCTAATTCGCAGTTTATTTCGCAGAACGTCCGCAACGCCACGATGGGCAATGCGCAGGGGGTGGCGACCATCACCCTGACTTTCCCGCTGGATATCGATCCGGTACGGGTACGTCAGCTGCTGCTGGATGTCTATATTGAAAATGAGCGCATTCTGGAGACGCCGGAACCTTCGGTGACTTTCAAGGATTTGATCCCGGCGGGGATTGTGCTGTCAGTCACCGGCAACGTTGCCAGCCCGCGTCAGGTTGCCGGTGCCAAAAGCGATCTGCTGTTTGATATTCTTACCCGCCTGCGCAAAGAGGGCGTGGTGCTGTCATCGCCACAGACGATGATTGTCGAGCGGCGCAACGGTCAGAAAGTGGTGGTGGACGACAGTCAGGAGTCTCTGGAAGGTGGCCGCTGATCCGGCCATTTTTCACTCTCCCCAGTCTTTCGCTTTGCTGGTCTTACCAATGCCCGGATTGAAGCGGTTAGTCGGGTCCAGCTGCTGGTAAAAAGCCTTCAGCTGGGGTTTGGCCTGATAAAGATGACCGACGTTGTGCTCTGCGGGATATTCCGCGCCACGCTCGCTGAGCAGCGCCAGCATCTTCTCTTTCAGCGCGTGGACATCGACCCCTTTGCGCACGATGTAATCCTGATGGAAGACATGGCAGAAGAAGTGGCCATAATAGAGGCGGTGAACCAGCGCATCATCAAATTCGGCGGGTAGCTGTTCAAACCAGTCACGATCGTTGCGGCGCAGAGCGATGTCCAGCGCCAGAATATCTTCCACCTCATCATGGTGCACTGCGTGATAGCGCACCGCCGCACCGGCAGCGGCGAAGCGGTGCAGAAAGGCTTTGGCCCCTTCTTCGGCGCTACACTCGAAATAGTCGCCTGCCGCAGCGGTAAAATAACCTTGCAGGTACTGGCGGGCTTCCTCAATACCGGGACCGGACATTTTCAGCATCAGATGATGTTGATAACGATTGCGAAAGGCCAGCAGCCGTGGCGGCAGATGTTCCGGCAGAAAAGTGCTGAGCTTTTGCAGCAGACGGTCGGTCAGGTTTGGTTTCAAAAAGCGGGCCTTGTTCAGCCACGCATCCACGCGACCCTTCAGGGTGAAAAACAGCGGCATTTTATCGGTGCCAAGTTTATCGATCATCACAAAGGTGTCCTTACCATAGACGCGAGCGATGTCAAAAATGTCGCGGTGCAGATATTCAGCGGCGACCGGCAGCTCGCGGAACTGACTGAGAATATGGCGTCGCAGCGTATCCAGTACCTCCGGCTGGTCGGTGCCAATATAAAAGACCTGCTGCGATCGCTCGCTGACAAAGGTATCCAGCCGCACGGCAAACACCGCCAGTTTGCCCGCACAGCCCGCAGCTTCAAACAGACGCCGGGGATCGGCATTGAAGCGTGAGGGGCTGTCTGCTTCCACGTCCCGCACCCGCGCGGCATAGTCATGGTCCGAAGCCTGTCGCCCGTCGTGTTGCACGTCGTCCGGTTGCCAGCGTTGATTATCCAGCGTGGTCAGCATCTGCTCCGGGGTGCTGCCCAGTTCAATGCCAAGATGGTTGACCAGTTCGAGCCCACCGCTGGCGTTTATGCGGGCAAACAGCGCCATTTCGCTCCACGCCGGACCGCGTTTTATCAACGATCCTCCGGAGTTATTACAGATCCCGCCCACCACCGACGCGCCGATACAGGAAGAACCAATCACCGAGTGCGGTTCCCGTCCCAGTGGCCGCAGAATTTTTTCCAGCTGATACAGCGTACTGCCCGGAAACGCCAGCACCTGTCTGCCGCCGTCGATCAGCTGGATGTTATCCATCCGCAGGGTGCTGATAATCACCAGATCGCCGGGATAATCGTTGCCATCCGGCGTCGAGCCTTCGGTCAGACCGGTGTTCGCCGCCTGCATCAGAATAACCACCTCAGCCGCCACGCAGGCATGCAACACGCGCCACTGTTCCAGCAGCGTGCCGGGAAAAACCACCGCCAGCGCCTCGCCGCCGCCGGAGCGAAATCCCCGGCGATAGCGTTCGGTCTGTTGTGGATCGGTCAGCAGGTGGGGGCGGCCGACAATGCGGGCCAGTTGTTTGACCAGCTGCTGGCTGGCCGGAGAGGGGGAGTTATGCATGTCCTTTGTCCTTTTATCTGCCACGCCATAACTTTAGCACCGCCTGAAAAGGCTGCCGCTGGATAAAAAATCAGATCCGTCTCGCAGCCGTGTGCGGAAAACTATCTGCTATCCTCAACTTATGGCACACTGAGCGCCTTACAATCCTGTAACACAATAACTCCCTGTTTTTGCCGCTATTTGAGAGAAACCAATCTGATGAAATGGATTTGCTCTGTCAGCCTTGCTGCCGCCCTCATTATGCAGCCGGCTTTTGCTGAAGAACGGCCTGCCCCCCACGCCCTGACCCCGGAAGCCCGCGATGCCTTCGTCACGGACCTGTTAAAAAAAATGACCCTGGACGAAAAAATCGGCCAGCTGCGGTTGATAAGCGTAGGGCCGGATAACCCGAAAGAGGCGATCCGCGAGATGATTAAGCACGAGCAGGTCGGTGCCATTTTCAATACCGTCACCCGGGAGGATATCCGTGCCATGCAGGATCAGGTGATGCAGCTCAGCCGCCTGAAGATCCCGCTGTTCTTTGCCTATGACGTGGTCCACGGTCATCGCACTGTCTTTCCTATTCCGCTGGCGCTTGCTGCCAGCTGGGACCTGGATGCGGTGTCACAGGTGGGACGGATTTCTGCTTATGAAGCGGCAGACGACGGACTGAACATGACTTGGGCGCCGATGGTGGATGTCACCCGTGAGCCGCGTTGGGGCCGGGTTTCGGAAGGACTGGGCGAGGACACGTACCTGACTTCACAGATGGGGCGTGCGCTGGTGATGTCAATGCAGGGTAAAAGCCCGGCCGACCGCTATTCGGTAATGACCAGCGTCAAGCACTTTGCCGCTTACGGTGCGGTGGAAGGCGGGCGCGATTACAATACCGTTGACATGAGCCCACAGCGACTGGCGCAGGATTATCTGCCGCCGTATAAAGCCGCACTGGATGCGGGCAGTGGCGGGGTGATGGTGGCGCTTAATTCACTGAATGGCGTGCCGGCGACCGCAGACAGCTGGCTGCTGAAAGATCTGCTGCGTCATGACTGGAAATTCAAAGGCATTACCATCAGCGATCACGGTGCGATCAAAGAGCTGATCAAACATGGCGTGGCCAGCGATCCGAAAGAGGCGGTGCGCATTGCCATTCAGTCCGGCGTCAACATGAGCATGAGCGATGAATACTACAGCAAATATCTGCCGGACCTGGTGAAGAGTGGCGCAGTCAGTGAACAGGAAATTGATGACGCCACCCGCCATGTGCTGAACGTCAAGTATGATATGGGCCTGTTTAACGATCCTTACAGCCATCTGGGGCCGAAAGAGAGCGATCCCCAGGATACCAATGCAGAGAGCCGTCTGCATCGTGAGGAAGCACGCGACGTGGCACGCAAAAGTATGGTGCTGCTGAAAAACCGGCTGGATACGCTGCCGCTGAAAAAGTCCGGCACCATTGCCCTGATTGGCCCGCTGGCCGACAGCCAGCGTGACATCATGGGCAGCTGGTCAGCGGCAGGCGTCGCCTCACAGTCGGTCAGCGTGTTGCAGGGGCTGAAAAATGCCACCGCCGGGAAAGCCACCGTGCTGTATGCCAAAGGGGCCAACGTAACGGACAACAAAGGCATTCAGGACTTCCTCAACCTTTACGAAAAAGCGGTGGTTGTCGATTCCCGTTCGCCGCAGGCTATGCTGGATGAGGCGGTGGCGACGGCGAAAAAATCTGATGTGGTGGTGGCGGTTGTCGGTGAGGCGCAGGGTATGGCACATGAGGCTTCCAGCCGCAGCGATATCACCATCCCTCCGAGCCAGCTGGCGCTGATTGATGCGCTGAAAGCCACCGGGAAACCGCTGGTTCTGGTGCTGATGAACGGGCGTCCGCTGGCGCTGGTGAAGGAAAACAGGCAGGCAGATGCGCTGCTGGAGACCTGGTTCAGCGGCACGGAAGGCGGTAATGCCATTGCCGATGTGCTGTTTGGTGACTACAACCCGTCAGGCAAGCTGCCGATGTCATTCCCTCGCTCTGTCGGGCAAATTCCGATTTACTACAACCATCTCAACACCGGTCGTCCTTATGACGCGGAAAAACCGAACAAATACACCTCGCACTACTATGATGCCGCCAACGGTCCGTTGTTCCCGTTCGGCTACGGTCTGAGCTATACCACCTTCCGGGTATCGCCGGTGACGCTGTCAGCTAAAACGATGCCGCGCAACGGCACGGTCAACGCCAGCGTCACGGTAACTAACACCGGCAAACGCGACGGTGCCACCGTGGTGCAGCTCTATCTTAACGATGAAGTGGCCAGCATCAGCCGTCCGGTGAAAGAGCTGAAAGGCTTTAAGCGTATTATGCTGAAGGCCGGTGAAACGCAGACGGTGACCTTCCCGATTGATGTGCAGGCGCTGATGTTCTGGAACGCGAAGATGCAGCAGGTGGCTGAACCGGGCAAATTCAGGGTGATGATTGGGCTGGATTCCGCCCGCACCAACAGCGCGGAATTTGACTATCTGTGAGGTGCATCCTCTGGTTGTTTGCGGCCAGACAGCGCGGTAGAACAGATGGCTACTGCGGCTTTCTGAATGTCACGCCGTGCTGAACTCATCTTCAGGCACCCCTCCGCTGGGTGCCGCCACAGGGGACGAATGCTTCGTCCCTTTTTTTATCTGAAACCGCTAACCCGCAACCGCGATATTTTCGCTGCGGGATAGCCTCCAGCCGTGCCCTGTGCGGCCAACGATCCGGCGATGGATGCACGTGGCGGAAAAACGCCGTTTTCTGGCGCACAGTGGGCGATATAGTGCATCAGAAATGCATAATTAACCCCGATGTAAAATATGCTGTTTGTGAGCAGGATTACCTCAAGAAAGCCATCGGCGCGCCGTTAATTCGATCAGGCAATTGTGCCTTATTGAGTTTAACGAGGCTCTCCATGTTAAAAACTACCCAGGGCAGATTTACCCTCCTGATCATCAGCTTCTTCGTGTTGCTGCTGTTGATCACGGTAGTGGTGATAAAAATATTTGTAGCGCCTCAGCTCACGACCAGTGAGAGTCGGCTGGTGCGTTATGAAGTCGATACGATTGGCTCACGTATCACCGATATGATGAACCGTATTCAGGCGCAGCAGCGCAGCATTACCGAAACCGTAGCCGTGCTGGACAGCGACACCATTGATAAAGTTTTGCCGGCGCTGGTTAACCAGTACCAGGACGTCAACGTCTTTGGTGGCGGTATCTGGCCTCTGCCAAAACTGCGTGACCCGGCAAAAGATAAATTCAGTACTTTCTTCGCGCGCGACAGCAGCAATACGTTGCAGGTCAACACCTTCTGGAACTCCGCCGAAGCGCCGAATTATTACGAACAGCCCTGGTATAAAGACGGTATGGCAGCGGCAAAAGGGCAGTGTGCCTGGGCGAAAGCCTATCAGGACGCCGCCAGCCCGCAGCCCCGTACCAACTGTGCGATGGGCATTTATCGCAATGGCAGCGCATGGGGCGTGGCGACCATCGATGTGACGCTGGGTTTCTTTAACCATCTGGCGAAAGAGATGAGCAGCGCGGTGCAGGGGCAGGTGCTGATTGTGGAAGCCGACGGGAAAGTGGTGGGGGATGCCAGCTTGGTGGATGCCACGCCAACCCTGCGTAACCTGAGCGAGCTTTCTGTGCCGATGGCCACGCCGCTGCGCGCCCTGTTAGGGCAGGCGGCATCAGGCCCGGTGCAAAGCAACTACGAAGGTAAAGACGGCGACCACACGCTGTTTGTTCAGCAAATCAGCGGCAGCCCCTGGTATATCGCCAGTGATGTGCCCACCGCGCTGTTGTCAAAACAGAGCAACGCTATCCTGACCCGTCTGGGTCTGGTGCAAATCCCGCTGGCCATTGTGCTGCTGCTGGTGGTGCTGGGCTCTGTGCGCGCAATGATGAAACGCCTCAGCGGACTGAATGACAACATTATCGCGCTCTCTTCCGGCGGTGCTGATTTAACCCGACGTCTGCCTGCCAGCGGTAGCCCGGAATTTGACGCGGTGGCGCAGAGCTTTAACAACTTTATCAGTTACCTGCAGGGCCTGTTGCGTCAGGTGGGGGACAGTGCACTGGCGATCACCTCGGCCTCGAAAGAAATCGCCAGTGGTAACCTCGATCTCTCTGCCCGTACCGAAGATCAGTCCAGTTCAATTGTGGAAACTGCCGCTTCAATGGAGCAGCTGACCGGCACCGTGCGGCAGAATGCGGATAACGCCACCCATGCAAACCAGCTGCCCGGAGACGCGTCCCGCGTGGCAGAACGTGGATCCAACGTGGTGAAGCAGGTGGTTACCACCATGGGCGAAATCAATACCTCTTCACGCAAAGTGGTCGATATCATCGGCGTTATCGACAGCATTGCCTTCCAGACCAACATCCTTGCCCTCAACGCTGCGGTGGAAGCCGCCCGTGCGGGTGAACAGGGGCGTGGTTTTGCCGTGGTGGCTTCTGAAGTGCGTAACCTCGCTCAGCGTTCAGCAAACTCCGCCCGTGAGATTAAAAAGCTGATTGAAGAGTCGGTTGCCAATATCGACCACGGCAGCCTGTTGGTGCAGGAAGCGGGCAGCACCATGGATGAACTGATGAACGGCGTCAGCAGCGTGACCACGCTGATGGCCGAAATCATGTCAGCCAGCCGTGAACAAAGTATGGGCATCGATCAGATCAACACCGCCATCAACCAGCTCGACAGCAGCACCCAGCAGAACGCCTCGCTGGTGGAGCAGGTTTCTGCCGCCGCCCAGGCGATGGAAGAGCAGAGTGTCCAACTTGAGCGTGTAGTCAGCAGCTTTAAACTCTGACCTCCGGCCCGGCCTGCCAGTGGCAGGTCGGGCTGAATCAACCCTCTGTGCTGTTTCAGCCTGCCGTTTTGTCACAAAATTGCACGAATTTTCCCGTCGGCCTGTTGCAGGATATGCCACACTATGCGGACGACGTTTAGAGAAGTCTGCATGTCTGCGATTGAAGTGGTTCTGGTTGATGGCAACGATCGTGCCATTGGTAGAATGGAAAAACTTGAAGTGCACCAGAAAGGGTTACTGCATCGCGCCGTCACCGTTTATGTGTTCAATTCACGCCATCAGCTGTTATTGCAACAGCGCGCCACCGGTAAATATCACTGCGGCGGATTATGGAGTAATACCACCTGCGGTCATCCTTATCCCCATGAATCTGCTCAACATGCGGCAGAGCGTCGTTTGTGTGAGGAAATGGGGCTGCAAATCCCCCTCTGCCCGGTGTTTGAGCTTAGCTATAACCTGAAGCTGAACAACGGCCTGACTGAACACGAATACGGTCATGTCTTTTTTGCCCACAGCGATGAGCAGCCTGTACCCAATCCCGAAGAAGCAGACGGGTGGCGCTGGTCGTCACTGGCGGAGATTCAACAGGAAACTGAACGGTATCCGGAGCGTTTTACGCCCTGGTTTTTATATACCTTCCCGCGTATCCCGGCGGAACTGCAACGTTTTACCGCACAGCAGCTGGCAGGCTGAGCGAAGGGCACCTGGTGGTTGTTGCGCCTGGCCTGTTCGCTGCCTTATTTTCCGGCCCCGGCCAGCCTAAGAGCGGATCAAAATGGTATAACCGGTAAGCATCACGCCACCGATGCCGCCAAGGGCCATCATCAGAAAGAGAGAGATCACTGCAATTTTTTGCCAGTTCATGCCGTTGCCCGTTTAAGCTGAAGCGAAAAGAGCGCGAATTATAGCGCCATTGCTGATGCAGGGTTAAGCCTTTGCCGACTTTTTATTACCCTGCATCGTGCGCTTTGTTAAAAAACAGCGTGACGCGGGCCACTTCAATGCCAAATTTTTTCATTGAGGTGACATTCATCAGGTGCTGAGCGTCCTGTTGAAAAATCCAGTCATCGAAATTGAGCGTGTGGCTGCCGGAGGCGGTTTTTACCGTCATGGTATAGCGCCAGTTAAAGGCGTTGCCTGCGGTTTTGCCGGTGGCCGTGCCGATAATATCCCCGGCGGTGCCGGTGTAGCTGCCATCGGCCTGTTTGCGGATCTGCCAGCGGCGGGTCTGTTTTTCGCCATCGTCATAAACAAAGTGTTCGTCCAGCGTCAGCGTATCGCCGCTCACGGTGCCATGGATAGCGACCTCAAAACGGCGAATCTGTCTGCCCCGGTAATCCTGCACCATTCCCCAGGCGCGGGAGTCACCGCTGAACCAGCTGAAAATATCGATTTTTGGCAGCGCCTGCTGATAATTTTCGACCTCCACACCGCAGCCGCTCAGCAGCAGACTGGCGGCCAGTAACAGGGATTTCCACATTATTCACCTCCGGTTCAGCCGCATTATTTCCGCGTGGCGGTCAGTTGCACCGTGCCTATGGTTTCCGCAAGAAACCCGGCTTCGCAATAGCATAAGTAAAACAGCCACATCCGGCGGAAATGCGCATCAAAACGTCCGTTCTGCAACGGGTGCCAGGCCGCCTCGAAGCGCTCCCGCCAGGCCTGTAAGGTGCGGGCATAGTCCGCTCCAATATCCAGGCGGTAGTGCAGCTCGAACCGGTTTTCGGCGAGGTTTTTTTCCAGCAGACTCAGCGCGGGAAGAAACCCACCGGGGAAGATATAGCGTTGGATAAAATCGACGTTGCGGGCATAGCTGGCATAGCGCGCCTCGCTGATGGTAATGGCCTGTAATGCCAGCCGTCCGCCAGGCTTCAGAAGCTGGTTGCAGCGGGCAAAGAACAACGGAATATAGTGCTAACCGACCGCTTCGATCATCTCTACTGACACCAGCTTGTCATACTGACCACGCAGATGACGATAATCTTCCTTCAGGATTGTCACCCGCTCACTCAGCCCCGCCTCAGCGATACGCCGACAGCTGAAATCATACTGCTCCTGTGAAATGGTGGTGGTGACGCGACAGCCATACTCCCGTGCGGCGAATTCTGCCAGCGCGCCCCAGCCGGTGCCGATTTCCAGCAAATGATCGTCACAGGTTAGTGCCAGCTGATCGCATAAGCGGCGCATCTTCGCCTGCTGCGCCTGTTCCAGTGACATCTCTGGCTGTTGATACCAGGCGCTGGAGTAAAGCATCGATGGGTCGAGAAACGTGCGGTAAAAATCGTTCCCCAAATCATAGTGCGCGGCGATATTACGTTGCGCCTGACGGACGCTGTTGTTACGCAACAGATGGCGGGTTTTATTCACCAGCGTGGGTAGCAGGCTGAAGCGCGAACCCAGCTTATCGACCACGCTGATATTCGTTGCCAGCACCTGAATCACTGCGGTAAGGTCGGGCGAGTCCCAGTCACCATCCATAAAGGTTTCCGCTGCGGCGATGCCGCCCCCGCCGAGGATCCGACGATAGACGCGGGAGTGATGCACGCTGACTTCAGCTTGTAATGCTGCCCCCGGTTCGCCAAAAAAACGGCTGCCGAGATGGGGATCGCGCAGATGCAGTCCGGCTCCCTGAATGCGCTGTAACAGCGAGAAAATTAACCGCCGTGAGGTGGAAAACCGTTTGCCCGAATCGGCGCGAGAGGTGCAGGTGAGCTCAGGTGGATACATCAGTTATTTCTCCGATCCGGGATGGGGATAAACCGGTGCGCCTTTACGCCACAGTTTCCATGCCTGCCAGTAGATAGCCAGCGCATTGCGCAGGGTGATAAGTGGAAAGCGCCAGAGATGATAACGCAGCGTTTTTCGGTTCAGCGGTTGATGGCGAAGATGCAGGGTGGCATCAAATGCTTTGCCCGCCCGATGATTTTCAATGTGCACTGACAGCGATTTTCCCGGTGCCGACAGCCGCCAGTGATAGAGCATATCCAGTGGGTTAAAGGGCGTGACGTGAAAGGTCTTTTGCGTGGTTTCGTGCCCGTCAGGGTTTACCGCATAGGTATGTCGTTCATTCCAGGGCGTGTTACGCACTTCGGCCAGCATCCAGCGCAGCTGCTCCTGCTCATCATAGAGATAGTAAAAATTCACCGGATTAAACGAGCAGCCAAAATAGCGCAGCTGGGTCAGCAACATCACCCGTCCGGTCAGCCGTTCGCCGGTCAATTCGGCAATGCGCGCCTGTGCCTGCTCTCTGATATTGCCACCGCCCAGATAGTCAGCGGCGCAGAACGACGCCGCTGAAAATTTACCCTCGCGGATACCGACGCTTCGTAACTGCGGCAGTTCGTCGGGATCAATAAGCAGCATAAACAGGCGGTAGCTGAACTGATGTTCAACCGGCATAAAGCGGCGATGGCGGACATGACCGCGATAAAGTGCGCTGTTCACAGCAGGCCTGCCCGTTCCATTGCGGCAACCACATCGAGGCCACTGCGAATGCCATCTTCATGAAAACCGTTATAGCTCCAGGCACCACAGTACCAGCTACGATTTACGCCATTCAGCAGCAGGCGGGATTGCTGGGTCAGCAGACTTTGCAGGCCAAACTGAGGATGGTGATAAACATAGCGACCAAGGATTTTACCGGCATCGATCTGTTCTGTGGCATTCAGCGTGACGCAGAAGGTGACCGGCGCCTGCAGGCCCTGCAAGCGGTTCATATTGTAAGTCACCGTCGCCCCCCGGTGGTCATCCTCACGCTGTGCCGTATCCAGACGATAATTCCAGCTGGCCCAGGCGCGACGGTTTTCCGGCAACAGGCGGGTGTCAGTGTGCAGCACCACTTCACTGGCGCTGTAAGGAACACCTGCCAGCATCTGCTGCTCTTCAGCAGTCGCGTCGCTGAGCAGGTTCAGCGTCTGGTCGCTGTGACAGGCGAAAATAACTTGGTCAAATGTCTCGCTGCCCGCTGCGCTGTGCAACGTCACCCCTTCGGCATGACGTTCAACCCGCAGCACCGGCGTGTCGAGGTGGACGGTAAGCTGGTCACCGATCAGCGCCATCAGCCTGCGGATATATTCACGTGAGCCGCCGGGGATAACGTACCATTGCGGACGTCGGGTTAAGTCGAGCAGACCGTGATGATTGAAAAAGTGCAGAAACAGGCTCAGCGGCATCTGGCGCACTTCACCGACTGAGCAGGACCAGATAGCTGCACCCATCGGCAGAATATAGTGCCCGATAAAAAATGGGCTGAAATTCTCCTGTTGCAGGAAATTCTCCAGCGTATCCTGATGCCCGACTGTCTGCTGATGCGCCGCCAGCCACTGTTTGCCACGGCGGTTGAAACGGAAGATTTCGCTCAGAAATCGCCAGAAAGATGGGCGTAGCAGGTTACGACGCTGGGCAAACAGGCTGCTGAGTGAATGACCGTTATACTCCAGTCCGCTCTGAAGATTACGCACAGAAAAACTCATCTCAGTGGGCTGACCTTCCAGCCCCAGCTCCGCCAGTAGTGCATTAAATTGCGGATAGGTACGATCGTTAAAAACAATGAAGCCGGTATCAACCGCCCAGTGTTGACCATTAACCTCAACATCCACCGTCGCAGTGTGACCGCCCAGCGTTTTACCGGCTTCAAACAGGTGTACATCGGCCCGTGAGGCCAGTTTCGACGCACAGCTGAGCCCGGCAATACCACTGCCGATAATGGCTGTTTTCAATTTTTACCTCGCTATTTGCTGAGTAAGAAGACGTTGTAAGGCATAGGGCAGCCGGGAAGTGACGCGCAGAATAATGGAGAACAGGCGCGGGAAGGCGAATTCTGCTTTACCTTTTGCCAGACCCCGACGGATGTAGCGCGAGGCCTGTTCGACGTTGACGATCATCGGCATGGCAAAATCATTGCGTCGGGTCAGGGGCGTATCGACAAAACCGGGCAGCACCAGACTGATAGCAATTTGTCTGGCTTTAAGATCCTGTGCCAGACTGCGCGCAAAATAAGCCAGCGCCGCCTTAGATGCACCATAAGCTTCGGCCCGCGGCAGAGGAACCAGGCAGGCGGTTGAACCGACCAGCGCCACACGACTACCCGGTGCCAGCTGTGGCAGCAACGCATCAAGACAGTTCACCGGACCGTTAAAATTGGCGTTCATTACCCGATGGACTTTCTCTGCTTCGACTTCGCCATCATTCAGGTATTCACAGGTTCCGGCACATAAGATGACCAGGTCGGCGCTTTTGCCGTCCAGCGCCTGGCGGGTTTGCGCAAGATCAGTGATGTCAAATTCGCATAACCTGATGCTGCTGAACTTTTCATGCAGCGTCTCTAATTTGCTGGTGCTACGGCCGCAAGCCGTGACATGCCAGCCTTCGCTGGCATAATCCAGCGCCAGCTGATAGCCAATCCCGGAGCTTGCGCCGGTAATCAGAACGCGTTTCATGGTTGTAACCTCTTTTTGAGCTGCCTGATTACCGATCCCAGCACGGGAATTTATTCATACAACATGGCGCCCATGTCGTAGTAGTCCCGCTGAAAAATGATTTTTTCATCGCGAAAGCGCAGGTGGCTGCTACCAGACAGATGCTTTTCACTACCGCGTTGCAGAGCCGGATGGGCATAGATCATTTGCCAGATCAGTAATGCAGTGCCGTTAAAAAGGTGGCATTCACTCACCTCAAACCGGCAGTAATGCAGGTTGTTAAGCAGGGAGGCGAAGTAGTTTTCCACCACGTGCAGACGGGTGTGTTCAGCAACAGGATCGATAAGGCAGATGTCGTCGTGATAGACCTCGGCCAGTTGACTCAAATCGATTTTGTCCAGCTGCTGATAAAGGGTCACCAGTCTTTCTAACGTCGCCTGCTGAGTCATACTCCTCCTCAGTTGCCCTGAGAGGCTACCAGTAATCCCTGCTCCTGCCAGAGGCTCAGCTGCTCCTGCTGACGTCGGGTCAGTGGCTTGCCGGTAAAAAGAAAAATATGCTGGCCGGGAAAGAGGTCAGGCCGGGGGAGTTCCAGCGGTTCAGCCAGAACATCCATGCGCCACCCCTGCTGCGAAAGCCGCCAGGCTTCCAGCCAGATGCGCGTCCGGTCTTCTGCTCCCCAACCCATAATCAGTGCATCATGACCGGCTTTCTTCCTGCAACCGGTTAAACAGAAGGCGACATAATCAATTAAAGCACCATCCAGTAAACTGCACATAGTTCTTGCGGTATTTTGATCCAGTCCCAGTCGCTGTCTTACCGGAATGAAAACGTGGTCAATAAGCAGCTCTGCGGGGGTTTCTGGCCCCAGAGCCGCAATTCTGGCTCTCAGTTTAGACGGTCTCGCCAGGCGAAGCAGGCTGATAAGCTCTTCCTGGGTTGCTGACCATTCATCATTTTCATTAATGATTTGGCCCTCAATCAGGGCTTTTACTTTTCCGACGGGAACACCGCTTTCAATCCAGCGCTTAATGTCCTCAATGCGCTGAATATCTTCATCGTCAAACTGACGGTGACCGCCTTCGGTACGCTGCGGTTTTAATAACCCGTAACGACGTTGCCACGCCCGCAGGGTGACCGGGTTAATTCCACAGCGTTCGGCAACGTCACCAATACTGTACAGTGCCATAAACGTCCTCTTTACTGACCTGACTGATTAAACCGTAGCGGACTTAGCCAGGTTGTACAACTATTTTTTATCTGTACAAGTTAGCCGGGCTGCTTTTTCCCCTGTACATCCTGCCGTCAGGCGGGTTAATTTTTTTCGGAAAGTTATCATATTTCAGATCTGAGGCGGAAGAATGTGTGATGTGAGTTATCAATATCTGAACAGTGACGAGGCCGCAGCCGAGCTGCCCTCGCTGCTGCATGTCCTTAGTGGTTGCGTGGCAGAGGGTGCCAGCGTCGGCTTTATCAGCATCGATCCACAGCCGATGAAAAGGTTCTGGCAGGGGGGGATAAACAGTTGCTGGTTGCCCGGCATCATGGCCGTATCGTCGGCACGGTGATTCTGGTGCTGGGAATGATGCCTAACGGTGAACACCGGGCGGAAATTGCCAAATTGCTGGTACATCCGGAGGCTCGTCGGCAGGGAATTGCCCGTGAGCTGTTACGCCAGGCAGAACGGCGGGCGGCAGAGGCAGGCAAAACCCTGCTGGTGCTGGATACACGCAGCGGAGACGTGGCAGAGCAGCTCTACCTGCGCGAAGGGTGGCAAATCAGCGGTAGAATACCTGACTTTGCGCTGTCGACCAGTGGAGAGCTGGAGGGGACCACGGTGATGTACAAAATTGCGGGCAGTCAGGAGGTGTGCTGATGCCGTAGCACGGTGAGGCCGTCTGATGCTACGGCACCGATGCCGTAACGGCGGGCAATTGTCTGAAAAATATCCAGAAACCATTGCGTCAGCAGGGTATATTCCCTAAAGTTGCCGCACCAGAACAGGCCCTGACGGGTTTTCCCTGTGGTTTATTCTCTGGCTGTGGATCTGTTCCGGAGAGAAGCGGGTGAGCTTATTCCGCCCGGTTTAATGGACTCAATGATAAGGATATTGCACATGTTGAAGAGGCTTTCATCGGCAGCCGTGGCTGCCATTTTTTTGATGGGGACCGCACAGGCTGAAACACACTCTCTTTCCGCCGGATACGCTTATCAGGAAGTGAAGCATTTCAACCACTTCGCCGGTATCAACCTGAAGTACCGCTACGAATTCACTGACCGCTATGGCCTGATCGGCTCCTTCAGTTTTGTCTCAGGCAGTGACGCATACGACGCGCTGAGCAGCACCGGCAACACGGTGAAAAACAATCTGCGGGTAAAAACCACCAGCTTACTGGTCGGGCCGACTTATCGCGTCAACCGCCATGTCAGCCTGTACGCCCTGGCCGGGGTCAATAATGCGCAGGTCAGCTACTCTCCGCTTCGGGATCGCAGCGGTGCGCGCCTGTATGAGAGTGACGACACTCTCCACAGCCTGAAACACGCCACCGGCTTTGCCTGGGGCGGCGGTCTGCAAATTAATCCTACCCATTATCTGGTGCTCGATCTGGGCTACGAAGGCAGTCGTAAAAGTATTGAAGGCCGCAGATATACCATGAGCGGTTTCAACGTGGGGATGGGGTACGCTTTCTGAGCCAACAGCTGGCGGCAGCGATAACCTGTTCGGCGCGCTGCCACCTTGCGTCACCCGTTATATTTCACGCCGGGTAAGATACAAAGCATCTCATAGAGCATATTCGCCGCCAGTTGCGAGGTGGTGCCACTGATATCATACGGCGGTGAGACTTCAACCAGATCGGCACCAATCAGATTCAGCCCACGGCAGCCACGCACGATCTCCAGCCCCTGAACCGACGTCAGGCCGCCGATTTCCGGGGTGCCGGTCCCCGGTGCCCAGGCAGGGTCAAAGCTGTCAATATCATAAGAGAGATACACCGGCTGACTGCCCATTCGCTGTCGCACCCTTGCCATCAATGGTGCTAACGACTGATACCAGCATTTTTCGGCTGGGATCATCTCGAAGCCCTGATTAATGCCCCACTGAAAGTCCCCGGCGTCATAGCCCTGGGCACGCTGACCAATCTGCACCACGCGATTAACATCCAGCAAACCCTCTTCGACCGCACGACGAAACGGGGTGCCGTGCGCGATTTTTTCCCCGAACATTTCATCATTGGTGTCGGTATGGGCATCCACATGAATCAATCCCAGCGGTCCATGTTTTTTCACCAGCGCCCGCAATACCGGCAGCGTCAGCGTATGGTCGCCCCCCAGAGTAAGAGGGATCAGCGGAAAATCATTCAGACGGCTGTAGTAATCCTCAATAATCTGCACAGACTTGTGCAGACTGTAAGGATTGATCGGCACCCCCCCAAGATCGGCGACCTGGAGGGAATCAAAAGGCGCTGCGCCGGTCGCCATATTGTAAGGGCGGATCATCACCGAATGCGCACGAATCGCTCTGGGACCGTAACGCGTCCCGGCGCGCTGTGAGGTGCCGGTATCCAGCGGCACACCTATAAAGGCCGCGTCCAGACCGTGCGGATGTTCGACGGCGGGCAGGCGCATCATGGTGCCGCGCCCGGCAAAACGCGGCATCTCATTACCGCTTTGTGGCTGAAAAAAAACATCATCGCGTTGGTTATCTGTCATCTGACGTTCCGGATATCTGCTGAACAGATCCCCATTGTCGGGCGGCAGCCGTCACAGAAAAATCATTGACAGCAAATAATCAGTTCAGAGATTACTTAACTGTCTTTTTTACCCCGAAGGAAAATGCCGTGAATGCTGGTCGTCTGCCCAATCTGAAACTTCTGACCATATTTACCACCGTGGTGCGTTGTCAGGGCTATTCCCGCGCCCAGCAGGCGCTGAACATGACCACCCCTGCTATCAGCAGCTATATGAGTGAACTGGAACACCAGCTGGGCTTCATTCTTTGTCAGCGTGGGCGCAGCGGATTTGCGCTGACGCCCAAAGGTGAGCAGTTTCTGCACTACTGTCACCAGTTACTGGCAACGCTGACAGACTTTGCCAGCCAGGTTGACGGCCTGAAGGCGGAGCAGGGGGGCGTATTTTCTGTTGGCGTGGTGGATTCGACCACCACCGACAGAGAGCTGGCATTAGCCGGGATGATCAGCCAGTTCAGCGTACGCTTTCCTGCTATCTATCTGAATCTCACGGTCAGCAGCCCGAACGAATTGCAACAGCAGGTGCTGGATAACCGGCTGGATCTGGCAATTGGTCACTTTCCGGTTAATGTCAGTAATCTGCTGAGCCTGCCGCTGCATGATGAGCAGCACTGGCTCTACTGTAGCAACCGCCACCCGCTGTATGCCGTAAGTGATGAAAAGATCGAAGACCTGGCGGATTGTGGATTTGTCACCCGCAGCTACTGGAATGCTGCGGAGCTGTCGCGCCGTGGCTTTAAGGTCAGCGCCGCCTCGGTCGAAAGCATGGAGGCGCAGCTGATTCTGATCCTCTCCGGTCGCTATATCGGCTACCTGCCGGAGCATTATGCCCGCTCCTGGGTAGAACAGGGACAGCTGCGGACACTGTTGCCGCAGCAGTTCAGCTATCGGGCACCGTTTTCACTGATT
This sequence comes from Erwinia papayae, assembly GCF_058241465.1. NCBI lineage: Bacteria > Pseudomonadati > Pseudomonadota > Gammaproteobacteria > Enterobacterales > Erwiniaceae > Erwinia > Erwinia papayae. The sequence goes on along the minus strand of NZ_JBZCHT010000009.1, from coordinate 1,739,090 downwards.
TTTCGCCGTGGCCGCAGCCGCGAAACGCTGATCCGCGCCTTTCGTGACCAGGTTAGATTGCGAGCCGGGCTGAAGGAATAGTCGGAACTGGCTGACGCCGAAGAAATACTGTGTAAAAATACAGGCTATTTTGGTGAAAAGTGGTTGTTATGGCGCTGAATACCGCGTTAAAAGCGCAAATTGCCGGATGGTACAAAGCCCTCCAGCAGCAGATCCCGGATTTTATCCCCCGCGCCCCGCAACGGCAGATGATTGCGGCGGTGGCCAGGACGCTGGCCGGAGAAGAGGGCCGTCATCTGGCGATTGAGGCACCCACCGGCGTGGGCAAAACCCTTTCCTATCTGATACCGGGTATTGCGGTCAGCCGCGATCAGGAAAAGCCGCTGGTGGTCAGCACCGCCAATGTGGCGTTACAGGATCAGATCTACAGTAAAGACCTGCCGCTGCTGAGGAAAATCATTCCCGATCTGCGCTTTACCGCTGCCTTTGGTCGTGGGCGCTATGTCTGCCCGCGCAATCTGTCGGCGCTGGCAACCGACGAAGAAAAGCAGGGCGATTTACTGCTGTTTCTGGATGATGCGATGACCGCCAGCAAGGATGAGCGGGCGCGGTGCACACAGCTGGAGAGCGAGCTGAAACGGTATCAGTGGGACGGCCTGCGCGATCACTGTGACGAGTCGATTGAGGATTCGCTCTGGCAGCGCCTCAGCACGGATAAGGCCAATTGTCTCGGCAGCAGCTGCCACTGGTTCCGCGAATGTCCGTTTTACGTGGCGCGGCGTGAAATTGAACAGGCTGATGTGGTGGTGGCTAATCATTCGCTGGTGATGGCGGCGCTGGAGACGGAATCGGTGCTGCCGTCGCCCAAAAATCTGCTGCTGGTGTTGGATGAGGGGCATCATCTGCCGGACGTGGCCCGTGATGCGCTGGAAATGAGTGGCGAAATCACGCCGGGCTGGTACGGCGTTCAGCTTGATCTGTTCTGTCGGCTGGTGGAGCAGTGTATGGCTCAGTTCCGGCCCAAAAGACCCCCTGCGCTGAGCGTGCCGGAACGGCTGAAAGGGCACTGCGATGAGCTGCGTGAGCAGTTGCAGCAGCTGTCGCAGATACTGGTGCAGTGGCTGCCGCCAGACAATCAGGAAGGGGAGTATCGTTTCGAGATGGGACGCCTGCCCGAAGAGGTGCAACAGTTGTGCGCCCGACTGTTCAGACTCAGCGATGGTCTGCGTGGGCTGGCGGAAGCCTTTGTCAACGATCTGAGCGACAAATCCGGGCAGTTTGACGTGGTCAGGCTGCATCGTGCGTTGTTGCAGATGAACCGTGCGCTGGGCTGGTTTGAAGCCAGCAGCAAGCTGTGGCGGCTGGCCGCGCTGGAACAGGCTTCCGGCGCGCCCGTCTCGAAATGGGCCACGCGGGATATCCGTGAGGGCAGTGCGCACCTCAGCTTTCACTGCGCCGGTATTCGCGTCAGTGAGCAGCTGGAAAAGCTGCTGTGGCGCAAAATTCCCCATGTGGTACTGACTTCCGCCACCCTGCGTTCTTTAAGCAGCTTCCAGCGTTTGCAGGAGCTGTCCGGACTGAGTGAGAAAGCGGACGATCGCTTTGTGGCGCTGGATTCGCCCTTTAATCACATTGAACAGGGCAGGCTGATTATTCCGCAGATGCGCTATGAACCGGCGCTGGCCAGTGAAAGCGAGCATCTGGCGGAGATGGCGCATTTTTTTCGCCAGCAGATTAAACAGGCTGAGCACAAAGGTATTCTGGTGTTGTTTGCCAGTGGCCGGGCGATGCAGCAGTTTATTGCTTATCTGCCCGAACTGCGGCTGATGATGCTGGTGCAGGGGGATAAACCCCGTCCGGCATTGATCGCCCTGCACCGCAAGACGGTGGAACAGGGTAAAACCAGTATTCTGATTGGCCTGCAATCTTTTGCCGAGGGGCTGGATTTAAAAGGTGAACTGCTGTCGCAGGTGCATATTCATAAAATTGCATTTCCTCCCGTGGACAGCCCGGTTATTTTGACCGAAGGTGAGTGGCTGAAAAGCCTGAAGCGCTATCCGTTTGAGGTGCAGAGCCTGCCCAGCGCATCCTTTAACCTGATCCAGCAGGTGGGCAGGCTGATCCGCAGCCATGAATGCTACGGCGAAATTGTGATTTATGACCGGCGGCTACTGAGTAAGCGTTACGGTGCCAGGCTGCTGGGAGCATTGCCGGTGTTTCCGATTGAGCAGCCGCCAGTGCCGGAGGGTGAACTGCCTAAAGTAACAACCGCTCGCGCAGAGATGAAGATAAACCGACGCCGACGTCGCTGAACTGCCCAGGTACACACCACTGACAGCCAGGGCCAGTATCCGTGGCCGCTAATTTTCTGACTGAGAAGGTTATGGAATACAAAAAAATCATCAAAGAAGTGGGGCGCGGTAAAAATCACGCCCGCGATCTCGATTTTACCACCGCATATCAGCTCTATTGCCGCCTGCTGGACGGCGAGGTGCCGGATCTTGAGTTGGGCAGTATCCTGATTGCCCTGCGCATCAAAGGCGAAGGCGAAGAGGAGATGCCGGGATTTTATCAGGCGATGCAGGAGCGGGTGCTGAAGCTGATGCCGCCCGACGGTCTGGCGATGCCGGTGGTGATCCCCAGTTATAACGGCGCACGTAAGCAGGGCAACCTGACGCCCCTGCTGGCGCTGCTGCTGAGTGCCGCCGGCTTTCCGGTGGTGGTTCACGGCGTCAGTGACGATCCGACACGGGTCACCAGCGAAGCCGTCTTCGCCGCACTGGATATGCCGCCGGTCACCACTGCCGCCGAAGCGCAGGCCAGGCTCGGGCAGGGTAAAGCGGTATTTATGCCGGTTGGGGCGCTCTGCCCGCCACTGGAAAAACAGCTGGCGCTGCGCTGGCGGATGGGCGTGCGTAACAGTGCCCACACGCTGGCTAAATTGCTGACGCCTTTTGCAGAACAGGCCGCGTTGCGTCTCTCCAGCGTGTCCCATCCGGAATATATTCCCCGCGTGGGAAAATTCTTCCAGACCATTGCCGGGCGTGCGCTGTTGCTGAATGGTACAGAAGGGGAAGTCTACGCCAGCCCGCTGCGTTGTCCGTCCATTAGCCTGATTGCCGGTGCCGAGCCTCAACTGTTACTGCCCCGTCAGCAGGCGTTCGATATTCCTCACGACGGGTTGCCGCAGGCAAAAGATGCCGTTACCACGGCCAAATGGATTGCCCGCTGCCTGCGACGTGAAGTCGCTGTTCCGCAGTCGCTACGTCTGCAGATAGCCTGTTGCTATGTGGCAACCGGACGGACAGCCACCGTCGATGAGGGGCTGGTGCTGCTGGAGAAGCTGGGGTACTGAACGATGGGATCGGTTAGCGCCGGAAAGCCTTTGCGACCCTGAAGCGTTGTCTGAAACTGCCCGGTTGTTGTGTGCGGGGCTGTGGCTCAGCCGGGCAGGATAAGGTGGTGCTGATGAGCCATCATTTTCACGCACTCTCCCCGCCGCTTTGTGTGACATTCAGCGATTCACCGGTGGCCCAGAACTGTCCGCCTGCGACATAATGCAGGCTACGTAGCGACGGGTCGGCGCTGTCGAAATGCCAGTGACCGTCGCGGAATACGCGGGTATCTGCCCAGGCCCCGGTCACTTCGCCAATAAACAGATCGTGTGCCTGCTGATTATGCGGTTCGGCTATCAGTCGGCAGGCCAGCCATGCTGTACACCCACGGACGAAGGGCAGCTCAAAACCGTCAAAACTGAACAGTTCCACGCCGCATGTCGCCAGTTTGTTCGGTTCGGTAAACAGACTGCGGGTGCCAACGGCGTGGGTCAGTTTGATCTGCGCCACGCAGGGAACCTGAATGACAAAGGTTCCGCTGGCCTCAACCAGCTGGCGGGTTCTGGCGATTTTATCAATCACCACGGTGAGTTTTGGCGGCGAAAAGTCCAGCCCGCAGTCCCAGGCCGCCGCCATCACGTCGTCACAGCCATGATGTCGCGCAGACAGCAGGATCGTCGGGCCGTGATTGATTAAACGATAAGCTTTATCCAGTTCAACCGGTGCAATGGTGTCCATTGATGTTTCCTTACTGAGGGTTTAGTCGCGCTTTTATGCTGTATCGTGCCGGGCCCTGTCAACCGGAAGGCGTCGTTCAGCCAGCGTGGTCCACAGGGTGACACCCTCAGCGATGATTTGGTCGTTAAAATCATAGTGGGCATTGTGTAACGGCCTGGAGGGGGTTGGCCCATCGGCACCGATCCAGAAGTAGGCTCCCGGACAGGCTTCCAGCATACAGGCAAAGTCTTCCGAGGCCATCGAGGGGTTAATCTCCCAGTGCACCTGCTCTGCGGGCAGCAGTGACAGCGCGCAGTCCCGCACTTTTTCCGCTTCGGCGGCGTGATTACAGGTGACAGGATAATCGGTCAGCCAGCTGATGCGACCAGCAATACCCAGCGGGGCGGTCAGGGTAGTGACAAACTCTTCGATCATCCTGCGCACGTTTTGCCGCACTTCGCTTTGCAGGCAGCGCAGGGTGCCGCGCAGTACCACCTCCTCCGGGATGACATTAATTGCATCACCCGCGTTGATTTGCGTAATGCTCACCACCGCCGACGCCAGCGGTGACAGGCGGCGCGCAGGAATGGTTTGCAGTGCCAGAATCAACTGGGCGGCAGCCACAATCGGATCGGCACCGTTTTCCGGCATCGCCGCATGGCAGCTTTTTCCTTGCAGCGTAATGGAAAAGGCATCGAGCGAGGCCATCATTGCACCACTGTTGACCGCCAGATGTCCCACCGGCAGCCCCGGCCAGTTATGCATTCCGTAAATAGCCGCCATTGGAAAGCGCTCAAACAGTCCGTCGGCCACCATTTTGCGTGCGCCGCCAAGGTTCTCCTCGGCGGGCTGAAAGACAAAATGGAGGGTGCCGCTGAAGTTGCGGGTGGTGCTGAGGTGACGGGCCGCTGCCAGCAGCATCGCCGTGTGACCATCGTGACCACAGGCGTGCATCACCCCGGCGCGGGTGGAACGCCAGGGCACATCGCCCAGTTCACTGAGGGGCAGGGCATCCATATCGGCACGAAAGCCAATGGCGTCGCCGGGGCCGTTTTCCAGCGTACCCACCACGCCCGTGCCGGCCAGGCCGGTGTGAACCCGAAGTCCGAAGGTTTGCAGCAGTTCCGCCACCCGGCGTGAGGTGAGATGTTCCTGGTAGCCCAGTTCCGGTGTGGCGTGAAACGCTCTGCGCCAGCCGATGGCCTCTTCAATCAGCGATGCGGGAATAGTCATATCCTCTCCTTTTCAGGTGACCGTTTCTGGCAACGGGCTGACTTAAAGTAGCATAAAAAGGCAGGAGGATGGGGGATGACACTCCGGACCGGCCGCAACAGGCCAGTCCGTCATCGTCAGTCAATCATGGGCAGATTAAGCTGATGCCGGATAGCGCACTGTTGCGCCAGTTCGTAGCCTGCATCAGCATGGCGCATCACGCCGGTTGCCGGATCGTTCCATAACACCCGTTGCAGACGCTGGTCAGCTTCCCGACTGCCATCGCAGACAATCACCATCCCGGCATGTTGTGAGAAGCCCATCCCCACGCCGCCGCCATGATGCAGGCTGACCCAACTGGCCCCCCCGGCGGTGTTCAGCAGAGCATTGAGCAGCGGCCAGTCGGAAACGGCATCAGAACCATCCTGCATGGCTTCTGTTTCGCGGTTTGGCGATGCCACCGAACCACAATCCAGATGATCGCGACCAATCACCACCGGAGCTTTCAGTTCGCCATTGCGCACCATTTCATTAAACGCCAGCCCGGCAAGATGACGCTCACCCAGACCCAGCCAGCAGATACGGGCGGGCAGCCCCTGAAAGGCGATGCGCTCCTGCGCCATATCCAGCCAGCGGTGCAGATTTTTATTATCCGGGAACAGCTGTTTCAGTCTGGCATCGGTTTTAAAGATATCCTGCGGATCACCGGAGAGCGCCACCCAGCGGAACGGGCCCTTGCCTTCACAGAACAGCGGGCGAATGTAGGCGGGGACAAAACCTGGGAAGTCAAAGGCGTTTTTCACCCCTTCATCCAGCGCCACCTGACGGATATTGTTGCCATAATCAACGGTGGGTATGCCCATATGATAAAAATCGAGCATTGCCTGCACGTGAACCGCCATCGACGCCCGTGCGGCTTTTTCTACCGATTTGGGATGCTGCTGGCGCGCGTCATGCCACTGTTCCAGGCTCCAGCCTGCGGGCAGATAACCGTTTAGCGGGTCATGAGCCGAAGTCTGGTCGGTGACGATATCCGGCTTCATGCCTCCCTTGCGGGCGCGTTCAACCAGTTCCGGCAGGATCTCCGCCGCGTTGCCCAACAGACCGACCGAAATGGCCTGTTGTTCCTGATTCGCCCGGGTAATCATCGCCAGCGCTTCATCAAGGCTATGCGCCTTATAATCGAGGTAGCGGGTGCGCAATCGAAAATCAATGCGCGATTCCTGACACTCGATCGCCAGCACCGATGCGCCCGCCAGCACGCCCGCCAGCGGCTGCGCACCGCCCATTCCGCCCAGTCCGGCAGTGAGGATCCATTTGCCGCGCAGGTCACCCTGGTAATGCTGGCGACCTGCCTCGACAAAGGTTTCCCAGGTGCCCTGCACAATGCCCTGCGCACCAATGTAGATCCAGGAACCGGCGGTCATCTGGCCGTACATCATCAGACCGGCTTTATCCAGCTGGTTAAAATGGTCCCAGTTGGCCCAGTGGGGCACCAGGTTGGAATTGGCGATTAATACGCGTGGGGCATCGGCATGGGTACGAAACACGCCGACCGGCTTTCCGGACTGAACCAGCAGGGTTTCGTCCGGTTGCAGCAGCTGCAATGTGCGCAGGATCTGCTCAAAGCAGGGCCAGTTGCGGGCTGCTTTGCCGATGCCACCGTAGACCACCAGATCGTCCGGGCGCTCGGCCACATCGGGATCGAGGTTGTTCTGAATCATGCGAAAGGCGGCCTCAATCAACCAGTTGGCACAGTGCAACTGATTGCCATGCGGCGAACGGATCACGCGGGCCACGGCGTTGCTTAATCTCTCACTCATCATTGATTCCTCAGGGTAGCGGAAGCGAGCGCCCGGCTGGGCAGCAGTGCCGCAACCGAAGCAGGCCAGCTGTCGCCGCTGGCCCATAAACGCATCTGTTCAATATCGGGTGCCATCAGGCGATCCTTTGCAAGAAATGCCACGCGCTGGCGCAGGGCGGCCAGTTCGCGTTCAAGAGGGGCTGAACTCTGTAGCGGGCGATGGAATTCAATGCCCTGCGCGGCAGCCATTGCTTCAATGCCCACCACCGCCGCGGTGTTAAAACACATAGAGCCCAGCCGACGTGCGGCCCAGGTCGCCATCGATACGTGATCTTCCTGATTGGCCGAGGTCGGCAGGCTGTCAACGCTGCCCGGATGGGCCAGTGATTTGTTCTCGGAGGCCAGCGCGGCGGCCGTCACCTGGGCGATCATAAACCCGGAGTTGACGCCGCCATCGTTGACCAGAAAGGGCGGCAGGCCGGAGAGCGCGCTGTCCAGCAGCAGGGCCATGCGCCGTTCAGAGATGGCCCCGATTTCGGCCACCGCCAGGGCGATAATATCGGCGGCAAACGCTACCGGCTCGGCGTGGAAGTTGCCGCCGGAAATCACCTCTCCGCTGTCACTGAACACCAGTGGATTATCCGAAGCGGCATTGGCTTCAATTTGCAGAATGCGGGCGGCGTGGCTGAGGTTATCGAGGCAGGCGCCCATCACCTGTGGCACACAGCGCACGGAGTAGGGATCCTGTACGCGCCCACACTCAGCATGAGAGTGGAGAATCTCGCTGCCATCCAGAAAGGTGCTGACCGCCGCCGCCACCGCGATTTGTCCCTGTTGACCACGGGCTTCATGAATACGTCTGTCGAACGGTTTAATCGAGCCTTTTATCGCTTCCAGCGACAGCGCACCCGCCACCAGCCCGGCCGCAAAGACATTTTCGGCTTCAAACAGGCCGCGCAGCGCCAGCGCGGTGGAAACCTGGGTGCCATTCAGTAGCGCCAGTCCCTCTTTCGGGGCCAGTACGAAAGGCTGCAACCCGGCCAGCGCCAGCCCCTCGACGGCCGGGATCAGTTTGCCCGCCACCCGGACCTCGCCTTCGCCCAGCAGCATCAGCGAGAGATGCGCCAGCGGCGCGAGATCGCCCGATGCCCCTACCGAGCCTTTCTCCGGAATACAGGGCATGACTCCGGCATTAAACAGGGCCAGCAAGGCCTCAATCAGTTCGATACGCACGCCGGAGTGACCCCTGGCCAGACTGATAATTTTGCAGGCCATAATCACCCGAACCACATCATCGGGCAGCAGTTCGCCAACCCCCACGCTGTGAGACAGTACCAGGTTGCGTTGCAGCTCTGCCAGACGCTGTGCCGGAATAGTGGTCTGCGCCAGCTTGCCAAAGCCGGTGTTGATGCCGTAGGTCACTTTTCCTGCGTTGACGATAGCGTCCACCGTCCTGCGGGCGGCATCTGTACGGGCAAGGGCATCATCATCAAGTGACAGGCGCACGTTGCCCTGCCAGATGCGTTTCAGTGTGGTCAGCCCGACTTCACCTGGTGCCAGCTGACAATTATGTGGGGTGACTGACATGGTATACTCCTGTATAGACAAGTTCTTTTGCGCTTGTCCCCTGAGGATCAGCGGCAATGGGTTATTGAAAAAAACAGAGCATGTTTCGCAGTGAACCAGATATGTATAATCTTGTCTATACAATTCGGCGTGCTGGCTACAGATGTCTATACATTTAAGCTCCTGCTCGCTACACTGCCGCCATAATTTTCAGTAAGGATACCGTGATGGCCGCACAGACTGCCGTTTCACAACTCTCCGCTGCCATGAGCGATCAGCCAGCGCCCATCTATCAGCGGGTCAAACAGGCGATTATCAGCCAGATTGCGGAAGGCGTCTGGCAGCCGAATCAGCGCGTCCCTTCCGAAAGTGAGCTGGTCGGTGAACTGGGCGTCAGCCGGATGACGATTAACCGGGCGTTACGCGAACTGACCAGCGAGGGCTACCTGATCCGTATGCAGGGCGTTGGCACCTTCGTCGCCGAGTCGAAAGGCTATACCGCGATGCTGGAGGTCCACAATATTGCGGAAGAGATTACGCAGAGTGGGCATCGCCACCGCTGTGAGATTGCCGCGTTAGGTGAGATCCGCTGCGATGCAGAGCAGGCGGCCTTACTGGGGTTGTCACCGGGCAGTGCGGCGTTTCATTCGCTGATTGTTCATTATGAAAACGACCTGCCGGTGCAGCTGGAAGACCGTCTGGTCAATCCGCAGGCGGCCCCTGATTATCTGCGTCAGGATTATCTTCAACAGACGCCTTACATCTATCTGATGCGCGTCGCCCCACTCACGGCCGGTGAGCATATCGTGGAAGCGGTATTGCCGGATGCTCAGCAGTGCAGCCTGCTGGAGCTGGACGCCACCGAGCCCTGCCTGCTTATCCATCGTCAGACCTGGAGCGAAGCAAAGGTGGTTACCGCCGCCCGGCTGCTCTATCCCGGCTCCAGATACAAGCTGCTCGGCAGATTTAAAGGGCACGGCTGAAAGGCCGGTCGACGTTTTGCCAGCGGCCTGAGACGGCTTCAGCTGGCAACAATCTCTGCCAGCAGCAGCAGGGCATCGTCGCTCGCCGGTTGCAGCCAAAGATCTTTATTGCTGGCAAACAACCCCTTGTCGTCCGGCTGCCACCAGACGCCCTGGCCCTGGTGGAGCGAACGATCACCCGCCTGCCACGTCCCGGAAAGCACATACACCAGCCCATCGCCAGAAGGTTCAGGCGTGAAAGCCTCGCTCACCCGCCTGACCTGGGCCTGATGGGTTGCCCGGCGGATCATCAGGTTGAAGTCGGTGCTGGTGCCTGCGGTCAGTTTTGCCTTTATCGACTCTTCACCAGCAAAAGCGTAAGGCTGGTACTGGCGCAGTATCAGACTGTGAGTCGTGTCGCTGTGCAATGCGATACCGTCACCGGTTAACAGCACAATCACCCGGTCAATACCCGGCCAGAGTGAAAAGTCTCCGTCGGCGGTGATGGTCGCAATACTGGCCCGCCAGCTGAAGTTTTCCGCATCTGGCGGAATGCGGATAATCTCCCGCGTTTCACCTCCGCCTTTACGCCAGCGGCTGAGCGGTAACGTCTGAGCGTCATAGAAATGGATCATTTCAGCGCCTCCAGCACCTGGCGGAAAGCCGTTGCAATCTGCTGCTGTCGTGGATGTTGTCCCTGGCAGATCACTGCGTTGCCCGCGACATACACATCCTGGATCTGACCTCGATGCCCGGCAAACAGCCAGCGGCTGAGCAGCGCGCTGTCATCGGTGCCCCCCAGCAGCGCATCGTCAGCCAGCACCAGCCAGTCGGCCCGGTAACCCGGTGCCAGACATCCCATCTTCACGCCGCAGGCCTGCGCACCACCCGCCAGTGCCAGGTGATAAAGCAGGTCCCCCGTCGCGGTATGCTGTTGTGAGGTCAGACGATTACGTCGACGATCCCGCAGACGTTGACCATATTCCAGCCAGCGCAGCTCCTCCACCACATCCAGCGAGACATGGCTGTCAGACCCGATGCCCCAGCGTCCTCCCTGGCTGATATAGTCCGTTGCCGGGAAAATTCCGTCCCCCAGATTGGCTTCGGTGGTTGGGCAAAGTCCGGCTACCGCCTGGCTGGCAGCCAGACGGGAAATTTCCTCTTTATCAAGATGCGTGGCATGGATCAGGCACCAGCGGGCATCGGGATGAAAGCGATTAAACAACCAGCTTACCGGCCGTTCACCGCTCCAGGCCAGACAGTCACTCACCTCTTTTTCCTGCTCGGCAACGTGAATGTGCACGGGCAGATCGGTGGGGCTGGCGGCCAGCACCTCACGCATCTGCACTTCACTGACCGCCCGCAGCGAATGGAAACAGATCCCGCGCTGATGCAGTGGCTTACCGGCAATCAGCTGTTGCAGACGTTGCTGTTGTTGCAGATAGCGGTCGCTGTCCTGGATAAACCGTTGCTGTGCAGGCTGCGGCGGTTGTGCACCAAATCCGGCATAGCTGTAAAGCACCGGCAGCAGGGTCTGTCCGATTCCGGCCTGCTCAGCGGCGGCAATCAGCGCCGTCAGCATCTCATCAGCCGGGTAAGGCTGGCCGTGCGGGTCATGGTGCAGATAGTGAAACTCAGCCACCTGGGTGTAACCGCCTTTCAGCATCTCCACGTAGAGGTGGCTGGCGATGATGCCAACCTGCTCCGGCGTCAGGCGTGCCACCATGCGATACATCAGGTCGCGCCAGCTCCAGAAGCTGTCCTGTGGGTCAGCCGCCACTTCAGCCAGCCCGGCCATCACTCGCTGGAAAGCATGAGAATGCAGATTTGCCATTGCCGGGATCACCGTGCCATGCAGGTATTGCGCTTTTCCGGCTGAGGCGTTGGGGGTCAGCTTTTGCAGGCTGCCGTCGGCGTTAACCTCAATCAATACGTGACGATGCCAGCCATCGGCCAGCAGGGCGCGGGGCGCAAAAAAGTGACTCATGGTGGTTGTTTCCCGGATAATGTGCTTGTATATACATATACATACTTATAGGTCAGCAGTAAAGCCAGGAGAGACAATGAGCGAAGAACTTCGCTGTGATCACCTGTGGTATGGCGCGGATATTGTCACCATGCAGGGCGGGAAATACAGCATCATCAACGACGGCGCGCTGGCCGTTTCCGGCGATAAGATCGTCTGGACCGGGCCGCGAGAGGGCGCAAAGCAGATTAAAGCCGAAGTCCGTAGCCGTTTTGATGGCGGGATCATCACGCCGGGGCTGGTCGATTGCCACACTCACCTGGTATTTGGCGGCGACCGTAGCGATGAGTTTGAGCAGCGTCTCAATGGCGTGAGTTACAGTGACATTGCGGCACGGGGTGGCGGTATTCTTTCGACAGTCGATGCCACCCGACGCGCCAGTCTGGAGCAACTGGTCAGCAGCGCGGCCTGGCGACTGGAGCATCTGCTGGCAGAGGGCGTGACCACCGTGGAAATTAAATCCGGTTACGGTCTGGATCAGCAGACTGAGCTGCGGATGTTGAGGGCGATCCGTCAGCTGGAACAGCAGGTCCCGGCGCAGCTGCGCGCCACCTGCCTGGCTGCTCACGCCATCCCCCCCGAGTTTCTCCGCGATCCGGACGGCTGGATCACCCTGATTTGTGAGCAGCTGCTGCCGCAGGTGGCGCAACAGCAGCTGGCCGATGCGGTGGATGCATTCTGTGAGCATCTGGCGTTTTCACCGTCACAGGTGGAACGGGTGTTTGACGCCGCCAGGCGTTTGGGACTGCCGGTCAAACTGCATGCTGAACAGCTCTCATCACTCGGCGGCAGTGCGCTGGCGGCGGGATTTAATGCGCTTTCCGCCGATCATCTGGAATACGCCACTGAGAGTGATGTGGCGGCAATGGCAGGCAGCGGTACGGTGGCGGTGTTGCTGCCCGGCGCATTTTATCTGCTGCGCGAACGGCAGCGCCCGCCGATCGAACTGTTTCGCCGCTATGGTGTACCCATGGCGCTGGGCAGTGATGCCAATCCCGGTACGTCTCCTGCGCTGTCGCTCAGGTTAATGCTGAATATGGCCTGTACGTTATTTGGTATGACGCCGGAAGAAGCACTGGCAGGGATCACTCTGCACGGTGCCAGAGCGCTTGGGCTGGCAACGACGCACGGGTCGCTGGAGGTGGGAAAATTTGCCGACTTTGTTCACTGGCCGCTACAACGTCCGGCAGAACTGGCTTACTGGCTTGGAGGGCAGCTGCCCTGTCAGGTGGTGTTCAGGGGAGAAAGAGTGCGATGAAACCGTATGAATTTATCCAGGGAAGATTACCCCTGCTGATCAGTATTCCTCACGCCGGTACGGCGCTGACCGACGAAGTGGCACAGGGGCTGAGTGCAGCTGCGCAGGGCCTGCCGGATACCGACTGGCATTTGCCACAGCTGTACGATTTTGTGTATGAAATGGGTGCCAGCGTGCTGGTGGCAAACTATTCCCGCCTGGTTATCGATTTGAACCGTCCGGCAGACAATGCTGCGCTCTACACCACCGCCACCACCGGGCTTTATCCGGAAACCCTGTTCGATGGCACGCCTACCTTCAGGCCCGCCATGGCTCCGACGGCGGCTCAGCGTCAGGGATATCTGGAAAATATCTGGACACCGTATCATCACAAAATCGGTGAGGAACTCAGGCGCATCAGACAACAGTTTGGCTATGCGCTGCTGTTTGATGCTCACTCTATCGCCTCCGTCATCCCCCGGTTGTTCGACGGCAGGTTGCCGGATCTGAACCTTGGCACCAACGGCGGACTGAGCTGCGATCCGCGTTTCACTGCCAGACTGGAAGATCTGTTAGCCGCCCAGTCAGCGTTCAGCTGGGTGGTGAATGGTCGCTTTAAGGGCGGCCACATCACCCGAGCATGGGGCAGGCCCGCAGAGAATATTCATGCGTTACAACTTGAGCTGGCCCAACTGAACTATATGAATGAACTGCCGCCGTATGCCTGGCAGCAGCAGCATGCCGTCAGATTGCAGCCGGTGCTGAAAAGTGTTATCGACGCCTTGCTCCGGCCCTGACCGGTCTGGTCAGAAGCGTTAGTCTGGCAGCAACAGGCTGGCTATTTCCTGCCAGTTATTCACCCGTTTGTAGCCCGTCACATGCTGGTTATGTGGTGCAGAGTAAAGGATGCCTTCGCCACAAAAATTCTCAAAATTGAAGGCGTTGTCATCAATCATATAGTCGGCACGGATAATACTTTTATCGCCACAGAAAACAATATGGCTGGGTTTAATCGCCGGGAAGTGCTGCTTTAACCACTGAAATTTCGCGTTGAACGAGCTGGGCATTGCCATGGCGGCAGTGGTGATAAACACCTCATAGTGGTGGCTCAGGGCGGCGATCACCTGCTGACTGTCAGCAATCACCTCCAGATCGGCAAAAAAATCGGCATCGCTGAGCAGCAGCATAATCTGTTGCAGGCGTTCCGGTTTTTCCCGGTGCAGGCTGAACAGATTGAGATCCTGGAGGCTGAAGGTGGTGGCGAAATGCTGGTTAACTGTCTGTACCATTTTGGGATGAAAATCGGCAATAACCTCATCCATGTCGATGGCTATTCTTTTCATTGATCGCTCCATGACGGGAAAAAAGAGTGCACATCATAGCAAAAAGCAGCGGCGATGATGGCACCAGGCTCAGGATTTTCGCGCATCGGGGCGGAGCAGATCAAAGCGCAAATCCTCGCTGATACCGTAGTAAGCCGTTGGCCCGCCAGCGCGCAGAATGGGCCGGGCTTTTGCCGTCTGGTAGACGCCATCCTCCAGCAGGCTGCTGTCGATATGTACCGCCACCACTTCTCCCAGTACCAGCCACTGATCCAACTGGTTGCCTGCTGCATCCTGCAACTGAATCAGCTGAGTGAGCCTGCACTCGAAATTCACCGGACTTTCGGCCACCATGCTGACGTTGACCTGTCGAGCGGGCAGGGCGCTGACGCCAGCCAGCACAAACTCATCCTCACCCGGGGGCACCGTTGCGGAGCTTTCGTTCATCGCCACGGCCAGATCGCGCGTTGCCAGGTTCCAGACGAATTCACCCGTCTGGTGGATATTCGCCACGCTGTCTTTCCAGCCCTGGCTGGCAAAACCGATTACCGGCGGCTGATAATTAAAACAGTTAAAAAAACTGTAGGGCGCCAGATTGCGTTCACCCTGGCTGCTTTGTGAACTGATCCAGCCTATCGGGCGGGGGCCAATGATGGCGTTCAGTGGATCGTGTGGCAGACCGTGGCCAAGCCGGGGTTGATAATAGTGGCGGGAACGGGTCATCAGAACTCCCTGGTTGCTATGTTTACCCCTCAGCGTGACGGGGCGGAAATAAGCGACAATGGTTTACGATTGCCGTGGCAGCAGGTATCTTACGCGCCTTCAGACAAGAGATCCGCCCATGAAAAACACCGCCGAAAAGAACCCACTGCATCCCCGCAATCGTCATCGGGGCCGCTATGACTTTGCTGCACTTATCGCCACGCATCCTGCGCTGGCAGAGTTTGTGGCAGTGAATCAGTATGGCGATGAATCGGTGGATTTTGCCAATCCGGCAGCGGTCAGGATGCTGAATCAGGCGCTGTTGCACCATTTTTACCAGATTGCGCACTGGACAATTCCGGCTGGTTTTCTCTGTCCGCCGATACCCGGTCGGGCTGATTATCTGCACTATCTGGCGGATTTACTGGCGGAAGATAACAAAGCCGTGCCACCGCGCAATATTAATGTGCTGGATATTGGCTGCGGGGCCAACTGCATCTATCCGCTGATTGGTCAGTATGAGTATGGCTGGCGTTTCACCGGCAGTGAAGTCAATGAAGAGGCGATGCGATCCGCCAGTGCGATTGTTGCTGCTAATGCAGGTCTGAACCGGACTGTTCCTCTGCGCAGGCAGAAAGATCCCCAGGCAATTTTTAACGGCATCATTCACAAGAATGATTACTATCAGGCGGTGATTTGCAATCCCCCTTTTCACGCCTCTGCCGATGATGCACAGCAGGGCAGCCGCCGTAAGGTGCGCAAACTCGGGCTCGACAGCCGTGCGCCGCTTAATTTTGGCGGTCAGCAGGCTGAACTCTGGTGTGACGGGGGTGAAAAGGCGTTTATCAGCCGGATGATTACCGAAAGCGTTCTTTTTGCCCGTCAGTGCATCTGGTTTACCTCGCTGGTCTCGCGCAAAGAAAACCTGCCTGAAATATGGCGGGCGCTGGAACAGGTAGGTGCCACGGCAGTACGCACGATTAATATGGCCCAGGGGCAGAAGCAAAGTCGCTTTGTCGCCTGGACCTTCTAGGAAAAACCGCAGCGGGAGCGGCTGATGTCCCGCGTTTAATCGGGAAGAAGAGTGACGGGAGCGTGGGCAGCCCGTCAACTTTTCTCACGGTCATTTTCTTACGATACGTGTTGCAAAAACTCACGAAGTCGCGGGCTGGGAGGATTATCAATCAGCTGGTCCGGATGGCCATCTTCAGCAATATGCCCCTTATCGATAAAGATCAGCCTTGAGGCGACTTTTTTCGCAAAGCCGACTTCATGCGTCACAATCACCATTGTCATCCCTTCTTCTGCCAGATCCTGCATGACTTTCAGCACTTCATGGCGTAGCTCCGGGTCCAGCGCCGAGGTCGGCTCGTCAAACAACATCATCTTTGGCCTGACGGCCAGTGCGCGGGCAATCGCCACTCGCTGCTGCTGACCTCCCGATAATTCTGAAGGAAAATGGTGGGCGCGCTCCGCAAGACCGACTTTGCCAAGCAGCTCTCTGGCAAGCTGGTGAGCGGACTCTTTTTTCATCCCGCGCACGCGGATTGGACCAAATGCCACATTATCCAGCGCGCTCATCTGTGGAAAAAGGTGAAATTGCTGGAAAACCATACCGGCTTCCTGACGGATCAGCCGCTCATCGACTTTAGGATCGTTGACCATCAGACCATCGACAATCAGTTCACCGCTGGTTATTTCTTCCAGCTTATTAATGCAGCGTAGCAGGGTGGACTTACTCGAGCCGGACGGGCCAATAATGACCACCACTTCTCCTTTATTGATGGTCAGATCGATATTGTGCAGCACCTGCGTTGCACCAAAGTGTTTTGAGACGTTCTTAAATTCAATCACAGGATTTTCATCCTTCTTTCAATGCGACGCAGAACAAAGCTCAGCACCAGAGTAATTATCAGATAGATAACGGCCACGGCGCTCCAGATTTCCAGCGCGCGAAAATTGCCGGCGATAATTTCCTGCCCCTGTCGGGTCAGCTCAGCAACGCCGATAACGATAAACAGTGAGGTATCTTTGATGCTGACGATCCACTGGTTGCCCAGCGGTGGCAACATACGGCGAAGAGCCAGCGGCATGATGACATAGCGCAGGGTTTCACGGTGCGAAAGGCCCAGCGCCAGCCCGGCTTCGCGAAACCCTCTGTTAACAGAAAGCACCGCACCGCGGGTGATTTCTGCAATATAGGCACCGGAGTTAATGACAATGGTAATCACTGCTGCGCTGAAAGGATCGATTCTCAGGTCACTGAATGCCATCGGCAGGGCGAAGTAAATGAACATTACCTGCACCACGATCGGCGTACCACGAATCAGTTCGATAAATACCAGGGCGATATTACGTGAAGCCCAGCCACCATAAGCGCGGGCAAAACTGGCCAGCAGGCCAATAATCAGGCCGCCTCCTAGGCCCAGTACCGATATCCACAGGGTCAGCCTTGCCCCCTCAAGCAGGGCAGGAATTGAAGGCCAGATAGCACTCCAGTCAAACTGCATTATTCTTTCTCCGGTTCAATAACCCGTACGGGGGGAAAGGCAGACGCGAGTGCCTGTAAAAGTCTGACAAAGAAATTATTCAGGTTCGGTGCCGAACCATTTTTTGTAGAGGGTGTTCCAGGTGCCATTTTCGCGCAGCGTCTTCAGTGCGCTGTTAACCTGTTCGCGCAACGTATCGCTGCCTTTTGGAAAGGCAATACCATATTGCTGTGCTTGAAGTGAGCTGCCGACAGCTTTGAACTGGCCTTTGCCCGCCGTGTGGATAAAGTAGAGGATGTTTGGCGTATCATGCAGAACGGCATCTGCCCGGCCAGTAGCCAGTTCCATGTAAGCATTATCTATGTTAGGAAACTGGCGCAGGTCTTTGGTCCTGATATGTTGTTTGGCGTAGTCCACTGAACCCGTCCCACTCTTCACCGCCACCACTTTACCGTTCAGATCGTCGAGGCTTTTAATCTGATCGTTACTGGCTTTGACCATAACCTGCAGGCCACTTTTATAGTAGCCATCGGAGAAATCAACAGCCTGTTTACGCGCTTCAGTGATGGTAATGCCTGCCATTGCCACATCAATATTGCGCGTTTGTAGGGCGGGAATAATGCCGCTGAAATCCATCGGCTTCAGGGTGTAATCAATGTTCAACTGACTGGCAATGGCATCCCACAGCTCAACGTCAAAGCCGACATATTTGTTGCCCTGCCTGAACTCAAAGGGGACGAAAGCGGTATCCGTTGCCACCACCAGTTTTTGTTCAGCAGCAGAAGAAAAAGCGAACGCCAACGTCAGCGCAGCCAGTGAGAATTTAACAATTGACTTCATTCTGTGTTCCTTATGCGTCAGGCGGAATGCGTACCTGATTAAATGCCAGCATCCATATGAAAAAAAAATATGCCACCTTTACGGAATATATTTAATGCAGAATTTTAAGTCAAATAAGCGACTAAATTCTGTTTTGTTAGTTAATAATACTGTTAATTTTATTTAAAATAGTGTGCAATTTTTATTGCTGTGCAAATAGGATGTAGCCAGACTGGAAATAAATACCAACTTCATGGAGAGAGGAATAGCGGGAAGCGACAGGAAGGAGCGGCATTGGAAAAGAAAAAGGCAGATGAATTATTCATCTGCCCGTTAATTGTTACGCTAACAGGCCGCGAGCGGCCTGTGACAATTATTCAATGTTTGATTCGATAAACCACAGGAATTTATCCAGGTCGCGGGATGCGGCGGTGAAGATATCCGCCGTGTCTTCATCTTCAACTTCACTGATCGCCTTGCGGGTATCGTTAGCAACGACCGCATAACGTTCAGCCAGGGCTTTAAGATGGTCCTGCACAGTATGAATATTTAGTGGGTAGCTCTTCAGCGGCGTTCTGTCGTTAACGATCTGGGTTGTACCCAGCGCCACGCCGCCCAGCTGAACCACACGCTCGGCGATAGTATCCTGATGATCGGTAATAGCAGTACGGAACCCGTCCAGCATTTCATGAACACCAATAAAGTTTGCACCACGCATATTCCAGTGGGCCTGCTTGGTGATCAGCGATAAATCAATAAACTCTGTTACCAGACGATTAAGCACCTCAATGGTGGCTCTTTTTTCATCGTCGGCCACGTTGT
This sequence comes from Erwinia papayae, assembly GCF_058241465.1. Classification (NCBI taxonomy): domain Bacteria; kingdom Pseudomonadati; phylum Pseudomonadota; class Gammaproteobacteria; order Enterobacterales; family Erwiniaceae; genus Erwinia; species Erwinia papayae. The sequence goes on along the minus strand of NZ_JBZCHT010000009.1, from coordinate 1,720,077 downwards.
TACGGGTGTAAATCAAATCAGAAGATTTCGTTTTAACCAGTTTAGCGGTACTCATCATTAATATCCTCTTAATAGACGTTGACCTTAAAGCTAAGCAATCATTATAGCACCAGTTTTTAACTCTGCCGGAAAGTTAATGCCTATCGGTTAAATTGTATTTTCCTCAGATTATGCCGGGGAAAATAAATGAGGGTTATTCTCTCTCTGAATAATAATGATAAAGATTATCAGTTAAAGTAATTATATAATATATTGATATTATTGATTTTTATTTTTTTATGTGACGCTATTTGTATAAAATTTGTTTACAGTTATTCTCTCAGATAAATGCTATTGCTATGTCATTGGTTTAATTAATAACCCTCATTCGCCGGTAATTCCTTTTTGGCCGGGTCTGCCTGATAAATAAAACGGCGGGATTACTCTCGCCGTTCACTGACTGGGGTAATTTTCGATTTTGCTGGTCGCATGGTCAGCGTTGAACCCACCGATGCCAGCACCACGGCCAGCAGCCCCAGCCACTGCATCATGGTGAGCATTTCACCCAAAAACAACATTCCTGAAAGTGCTGCCATGGCGGGCTCCATGCTCATCAGCGTGCCAAAAATCCTGGCCGGCAGGCGGGTTAATGCCACCATCTCAAGAGAGTAGGGCAGAGCGCTGGACAGGATTGCAATAGCCAGGGCAATGGGTAACAGGGAAAGATTCCAGATCCCACTGCTGGCAAAGGTCAGACCGAGAGGAACAAAAACCAGTGAGGCAATCAAAGACCCCATTGCTACCGTTGCCGGACCGTGCTGCGCGCCTGCCCGCTGTCCACACAAAATATAAATTGCCCAGAATGCACCCGCCAGTACCGCCAGCAGTGCGCCATGCAGGTCAATACTGGTAATATCCTGACCGAGCGGCAACAGAAGCCACAGGCCCAACAGTGCCAGCAGCACCCAGACAAAATCGAGGGGTCTTCGTGAACCAGCCAGCGCCAGCGCCAGTGGCCCGGTAAACTCCAGGGCGACGGCAATGCCCAGCGGAATAGTGCGAAGCGCCAGATAAAAAGAGTAATTCATTCCCCCCAGCGCAAGGCCATACATCAACAGAGGGATGAGCTGTTGACGGGTAAATCGCAGACGCCAGGGTTTGAAAATAATACATAAGATTGCCGTGCCCAGCCCCAGACGAAGGGCGGTAATACCTGGCGCTCCAACCAGTGGGAACAAGGTTTTAGCCAGAGCGGCCCCCCCCTGAATGGAGGTCATGGCGATTAACAAAACCAGAACAGGCAGCCAGAGTGGGGAACGTGAAGAAGATGAAGAAAACATCCTGTAGACCAACCTTTTTTTGTCCATGCAGGGGAGAGTGCTTACAGTGTAACGGACAGCGGAGACAAACCTTCAACATATGACATAAAAAAGTCTGCAACCTGTCAGCGGAAGCCTTTTTTTAGTAAAGAAGCGTCAAAATCAATTAAGAATTAACCGGATGAACATTTTTTTACACAGTGGTTAAAAGCCTGAGGGAACTCTTAAATTATAAGAAAAAAGAATGACATATGAAACTTCATTAACGTCCTGTTACACCAAACTTTGTCTTGGACAACAAAATCGGGGCAGAGTTTCTTTCTGAGTTTTGTTATATTTTCAGGGTTGTCAGGAGATAAGTATTTTCACATTTGAGGTGGTTATGAAAAAAATTGCATGTCTTTCCGCATTAGCTTGTGTGCTGGCTGTAACTGCTGGTTCTGCAATGGCACAAAGCACTGTTTCCGGTGGTTATGCCCAGAGCGATATGCAGGGCAAAATGAATAAAGCCAACGGTTTCAACCTGAAATACCGTTATGAAGACGGTAGCAACCCACTGGGTTGGATTGGTTCATTGACTTACACTGCTAAAAATAACACTGATGCTGGCGTTTACAACAAAGCTCAGTATTACGGTGTGACCGGTGGTCCTGCTTTCCGTCTGAACGACTGGGCAAGCATCTACGGCGTTGTGGGTATCGGTTACGGTAAATTCCAGGCCAATGGCCAGGATCGTAACAAATCTGACTCCAGCGATGTTGGCTTCTCTTACGGCGCAGGTATGCAGTTTAACCCAGGTATCGAAAACGTTGCCCTGGATGTTGGTTACGAGCAAAGCCGCATCCGTAGCGTTGACGTTGGCACCTGGATTGCTGGCGTAGGTTACAGCTTCTAAGTTGTTTCCGCTTTGCCAGCTACGGCTGGCAAAAAAAATCCGCTCTCAGTGGCGGATTTTTTTATGGCTGAATTCTGGCGTATCTGGCCTGGCAGTTAACATTTCCAGTAGCTGGAGCCGCAGAGTAAATGGCGACCGACAAAGCAGCTGCAACAGAAGTGGTTTATTCATGGTGAATTCCTCCGTTCACATTATCCACAGATATAGCACAGGCTATATTTCATAGCCAGTGCTGTTGCGTGAAAATTTGTGCTTCTTTGAGCTTCGTTTACAATGTGGCACTACCAGGTTGATGCGGCTGTGTCTGTGCGTCAGTGATAATAATGAGGAAGCTGAATGAGTCGTCGCGCAAAAACGGCAGTATCCACGCCATTAAAAGATATTGAAGAGCATGTTGAAGGTTTTCGTCAGGTGCGCGAAGCTCACCGCCGTGAACTTATTGATGATTATGTTGAGCTGATTTCCGATTTAATCCGTGAATTTGGGGAAGCGCGTCAGGTGGATATGGCCGCTCGTCTGGGTGTTTCACAACCGACCGTGGCGAAGATGTTGAAAAGGCTGGCTGGTGGTGGGCTTATTGAACAGATCCCCTATCGTGGCGTGTTTCTTACCGCAGAAGGTGAGGCGCTGGCTGAAGAGAGTCGCAAACGCCATCACATTGTCGAAACGTTTCTTCTGGCGTTGGGGATCAGTCCCGACACTGCCCGCAGGGATGCGGAAGGACTGGAACATCACGTGAGTGATGAAACGCTGGCGATTTTCCAGCAATTTTATGAAAGCCGTCAATAATCCCTCTCAGTGAGTCTCTATGACAACCTTGCTCAGGCCGTTTCTGCACGATCGCTTTCTGCATCTGCTGGTGTTGCTTGGTCTGCTGCTGGCCTGCCTGGCACCCTTTTCACTGGCTGAGCTTCCGGCTGCAATAGACTGGCAGACCATGATTACCCTTTGTGGTCTGCTGATGCTGACGAAGGCGATTGAAGCAAGTGGCTACTTTGATGTGCTGGGACGGCGTCTGATACAACGCTTTCGTTATCAGCGATCGCTGGCGCTGTTTTTTGTCGCCGCTGCCGCATTACTTTCCACCTTTCTGACCAACGATGTGGCGCTGTTTATTCTGGTGCCGCTGACCCTGTCGTTGCGGCAGTACTCCGCGCTGCCTCTTTCCCGACTGATTATCTTTGAAGCGCTGGCGGTCAACGCCGGTTCTATGCTGACGCCAATCGGTAATCCGCAAAATATTTTGCTGTGGCGACATGGCGCAATGGATTTCGGCCAGTTTGTCTGGCAAATGCTGCCGCTGGCTTTGGTGCTGATGGCCAGCTTGCTGGTGCTGACGTTTTTTTGCTTTCCCCGCCGCCAGATTGAACGCTCATCCCATCAACAGGAACAGGAGTGGCAGCGCCCGTTGCTGATAACCGCTGTGCTGCTTTATCTGCTGTTTATCGTCCTGCTGGAACTGAACTTTGCCGGTTGGGGACTGGTGGTGGTGTTTGCGGTCTTACTGTTAACCGCCCGTCGTATTTTGTTAACCATTGACTGGAGCCTGCTGGCGGTATTTATCGCCATGTTTATTGATGTGTTCCTGCTGACAAAGATACCGGAACTTCAGCATCTTCTGCATCAGGTAACCCGGTTACCGGCGGGCGGGCATTATCTGGTGGCAGCAGGTCTGTCGCAGGTGATCAGTAACGTTCCCGCGACTATCCTGCTGCTGCACAGCCTGCCCGCCAGCACCTTACTGGCCTGGGCGGTGAATATTGGTGGTTTTGGATTACTTCCCGGATCGCTGGCCAATCTTATTGCCCTGCGGATGGCGGAAGATCGCAGCATCTGGTGGCGTTTTCATCTCTATTCTGTGCCGATGCTGGGCTGGGCCATGCTGGTCGGCTGGGGCCTGCTTTTAGCTTTGAATGCGGCATAGACGCATTATCAGGCTGGCAAGTAAAGAAACGCTGACTTTTGTCATTTTACGTCTTATTGTTATAGCTGCATAAATTTTGCGGGCCTGACAGAGGTCCACAGCGAACCGATGAGACCTATGGACAACCAATCAACTTCTCAGCCTGATGATAAGCAGCATCACACCCAGCAACAGGACAATCCCCAACAATCTGAACGTCAACGCCCCGGCAAAAAGCCACTGATTATCCTGGCGATAGTGGTGGTCATTGCGCTGGTTGTTGCACTGTGGTTCTGGCTCACCACCCGCAATATCGAATCCACCGATGATGCCTTCACCGAAGCCGATGCGGTCACCATTGCGCCAAAAGCTTCCGGCTATGTGACGCAATTACTGGTGCGTGATAACCAACGGGTGAAAAAGGGCGATTTGCTGATGGTGATCGATCCGCGTGACAACACCGCACAGCGCGATCAGGCTCAGGCGCAGCTTGGGCTGGCGGTGGCGCAGTTGCATCAGGCTCAGGCTCAGCTGGCGTTGTCCGAAGTGCAGTATCCGGCACAAAAAGATCAGGCGCTGGCTCAGCAGGCGAAAGCAGAAGCTAACATGCTCAACGCGCAGGAAGATTATAAGCGCCAGCGCGGCGTGGACCCCCGTGCCACCTCCCAGCGCAATATCGATGCGGCCAGCGCACAGCTGAGAAGCGCGAAAGCCGAACTGGAAAGTGCAAAAGCACAGGTGGAGGTCGCATCGCAAATTGCGCTGCAAATCCGTCAGCAGAAAACCAATGTGGAAGCCCGCCAGTCGCAGGTGCAACAGGCACAGGCGCAACTCAATACCGCCAGTCTGAATCTCTCCTATACCGAAGTGCGGGCACCTTACGATGGCTTCGTCACCAAACGTAATGTGCAGGTGGGCACCCTGGTACAGGCCGGTAGCGCGTTGTTCTCACTGGTTTCCCCGGATGTCTGGATAACCGCTAATTTCAAAGAGTCACAGCTAAGACGCATGAAACCCGGCGACAAAGCTGAAATCACCATTGATGCATGGCCTGACAGAAAATTACATGGACATGTGGACAGTATTCAGATGGGATCGGGCTCTCGCTTCTCCACGTTCCCTGCGGAGAACGCCACGGGTAACTTCGTGAAAATTGTGCAGCGCGTGCCGGTAAAAATTGTTATCGACGAAGGGCTGGACCCCAACAAGCCTTTGCCGCTGGGGCTGTCGGTCGAGCCTGAGGTGACGGTTGAATGAGTCACAGCGAAAACTGGCAACCGGCCAGCAATCCCTGGCTGGTTGCGATGACGGTCACGCTGGCGGTATTTATGGAGATCCTCGATACCACCATTGTTAACGTGGCGCTGCCCCACGTTGCTGGTTCGCTCTCTTCCAGCTATGACGAGTCTACCTGGGTGCTGACCTCTTACCTGGTGGCTAACGGCATCGTGCTGCCTATCTCGGCGTTTTTCAGCCGCCTGTTTGGCCGCAAGCAGTTCTTCCTGATCTGCATTGTGATGTTTACCATCTGTTCTTTTCTCTGTGGTATCGCGACGGAACTGTGGCAGATCATTCTGTTTCGGGTGCTACAGGGCTTTTTCGGTGGCGGATTGCAGCCGGTACAGCAATCGGTACTACTGGACTATTTTAAACCGGAAGATCGGGGTAAAGCATTTGGGCTTTCAGCCATCGCGATCATTGTGGCACCGGTTCTTGGTCCGACGTTGGGTGGCTGGATTACCGATAACTACAGCTGGCGATGGATCTTCTTTATTAACATCCCCATCGGGATAATCAGCGTACTGGCTATCTATCAGCTACTGGAGGATCCGCCGTGGGAGCGCAAATGGGCAAACGGCAAACTGAATATCGACTACATTGGCATCGGTCTGATTACGCTCAGTTTGGGCTGCCTGCAAGTGATGTTGGATCGTGGTGAAGATGATGACTGGTTCCATTCAAATTTCATTGTCACCTTTGCCGTACTGACGGCGATTGGCCTGGTTGGCGCAGTCTACTGGCTGATGTACGCCAGAAAACCGGTCGTCGATTTGCATGTGCTGAAGGACCGCAACTTCTGGGTTGCCAGTCTGCTAATGGCAGGAATGGCGATGATACTTTATGGTAGTTCAGTGGTGATCCCGCAGCTGGCGCAGCAGGATCTTGGCTATACCGCCACTTGGTCGGGATTAGTGCTTTCGCCTGGCGCGGTGCTGATTGTCTTGTCGATCCCGCTGGTGCTGAAGCTGATGCCGCTGATACAGACGCGTTGGATTATCGCCTTTGGCTTTACCTGCCTGTTTTCGTCATTTATCTATTCCATGACCCTAACGCCAGATGTGGATTTTACCACGCTGACATTGATGCGCAGCACACAAAGCATTGGGCTGGGCTTTCTGTTTGTGCCGTTGACCACTATTGCTTACGTTACGATCCCGCAGCGACTGAATGCCGATGCTTCGGCGCTGTTTACCATGTGCCGTAACGTTGCGGGATCGATTGGGATTTCTCTCTCCACTGCGATGATCACCGAACGGGAGCAGGTGCGCAGCGCAAACATGGTGCATAACATGACGCCGTTAAACGAGCCTTTCAATCTGACGGTAGAACGCTGGGCACAGGGTATTCGGGACTTTACCTCGGCGGTGGGCGATCCTGTCACCCTGGCAACCGGTCAGATCTATAAACAAATGATCGTGCAGGCACGTTTCCTGGCTTATATCGACGTTTTTATGGGCCTTAGCGTTATTGCGCTGATCCTGATCCCTTTTTGTTTACTGCTTGCGCCAATTAAGAGCGAAGGCAGTGCTGGAGCACACTGACATGAACGTTTTCCCTTCTTCTGCGCGTTCGCGATTCAGCGTGCTGCTGGTCGCCACGCTGGCGCTCTCAGCCTGCTCGGTCGGCCCGGACTATCAGACGCCAAAACCCGCCACGCCCGCTGCTTTTAACAGTCTGTCGTCGGACCGTGACTCAAAGCCCCAGGCCACGGCGACCAGCCCGGCCTGGTGGAAATCGTTTAACGATCCGCAGCTTGACAGTCTGATCACGCGTGCCATCGCCGGAAATCTGAGCCTGCAACAGGCGGTGCTGCGTATCGCCGCATCGCGTCAGCAACTTAATCAGGCGCGTGGAGCATGGTATCCGTCGGTTAATGGTAAAGTTTCCGCCCAACGTCAGCAGCTTGGTTTACAGGGTGAGCTGGAGTCGAAAGGCGTTTACCAGCAGGTCGATCAGACCAACCCTCAGCTCAGTTCAACGCTGGATGGGCTGACCAAACCTGTCGGCCTCTACCAGGGCAGTTTTGATGCCTCCTGGGAGCTGGATTTATGGGGCAAGGTTCGCCGCCAGGTTGAAGCAGCGGATGCCCAGCAGCAGGAGTCGCTGGAGAGCCGCAATGATGCGCTGGTGTCGCTGGAAGCGGAAGTAGCGCGCACCTGGCTACAGCTGCGCGGTGCGCAGGCGATTGTTCAGACGCTGGAAACGCAGATTTCGGTAGCGCAGCAAACGCTGGATCTGACGCAAAGCCAGCAGAAAAACGGTCTGGCACCGCTGATGGATGTGGAAAATGCCCGCGCCCAGCTCAGTTCTTTGCGCGCGCAGCTGCCGCAATATCAGGCGCAGATCCACCAGGCGATGAACGGGCTGGCAGTATTAACGGGCAAAGCACCGGGCGCGCTGGATGCCGAGCTGATGACGGTCAGAGCGATGCCTGCTCTACCAAAAGCAGTACCGGTCGGCCTGCCGGCCACCCTGGCGCGACGCCGTCCTGATGTGCGTCAGGCGGAAGCAAAGCTGCATGAGGCGACGGCCAATATTGGTGTTTCCGTGGCTCAGCTGTTTCCGGACCTGTCGCTCACCGGCCAGTTCGGGATGCGCAATACTGATATCAGTTATCTGGATAACTGGAGCAGTCATTTCTACAGCTTTGGCCCGTCCGTCTCCATTCCGATATTCCAGGGAGGCCGTCTGGTATCGGGGGTGAAGATGGCGCGTGCTGAGCAGGCAAGCGCGGCACTGAACTACCGTCAGACGGTTCTGACCGCGTTGCAGGATGTGGAAAATGCGCTGGTCAGCTATCGTAGCGATCAACAGCAGGTGGAAGCACTGGACCAGTCGGTGGAGGCGTTTCAGAATGCCTTCAACCTGGCGAATGACAGCTACTCCAAAGGATTGTCATCGTTTATCGACGCACTGGATGCCCAGCGGCAGCTGAGCCAGGCACAACAGCAGGCTATTTCCGCCAGGATGCAGAGTAGTCTGGATCTGGTGGCGTTGTATAAAGCGTTGGGCGGCGGCTGGGAGCTGTATCAGAATGTGAAGCTCCCGGACTATTCGGTGTTTGGCCCGGCTGCAAGCGGCGATACCCCGTCTGGCTGATTGACTTACTGGTTCTTATCACCGGGCTGAAACCTGCCTTCTTCGCAGGGTGCGGCGTTTAAAAAAATCTGTTTTCAACCACCCTGCAAGCAACACGCCGGCAGGGTGTTTTTTTGGTGAAGGTTGTGGCTCAGGCCTTCACCTTATTATTACGATGCCCATATATAACCGCTAAAATTGCGGATATTTGATCGTGCTGAATTATTATTTTCGGCGTTCAGCGAGTAATATTTTATGTGCTGACCACAACGGACGATAACACATGGAGTGTATCACCATGAGCGCATTACCCTTTCCCTGTACCATTTTTAAAACGCAAAACCGGATGGACGATGACAATACGAAGGATATGCGTTGCGGGGATTTATCCGCATTACAGTTAAAAACGCACTACGGACTGAATTACCTCTCTGATCGGGTTGATCCCTGGACGCTGACGCGCCGCTCGGCGCTGGATAGCCCCCGTAGCCGATACTGCTGTAATATGCGCCCGACCGGCGAGAAGGTAGCCCTGGAGCAATATGCCGCAATACTGTTTGATGAATTTCGCCAGCTGTCCCGTCGGTTCTCACTCGGTGGCCCGTACCGGCATCTTATCGAAAAAATGATCAACCATATGCAGTACGGCAAGGGTAAACCTTTCCGGGATATGTCACTGGACAGGGCACTGAAGGCGCAAATTCTGCAAGACAGCTCTGAGGAAAACAGTACGCGTTTACTTCTGAGAAAATCCCTCAGCATAAATATTGACTGGGAAAAGCAATGCCTTGCAGCCGATAAAAAAGATGTATTGAGAGCAGCTATTCTGAGAGGGAAACTCCCTAAATTCGACAGATATGGAGATACTTTTAACGGTATGGGTATCACCGTTCATGATACCTGGGCGACCCATATTACTATAAAGTCGCTCCAGATTGATAATGACCGTTACCGTGCAGTAGTCCATTACAAAGTACAGGATCATTTTGGTCTGGATGACGAAGATATTTTTAATAAGATATTCAGAAATTTTAACTTTTTCCGTATCTGAATTGTGCTTCAACGATACAATAAATTCGGCTTTAAGCCATTTATAACCAATATGGAGGCCAGTGTGGAAATTACTGTAAGCTGTAATGAAATTTAAAAATAAAAAAGTCAATACGATGCTTTTATGCCTCATGTGTCTACTGATTGCCATTGCTGTTTGGTTATCGTTGCGAACGGTAGATATTATAGCTATTCACAAAGATGGTAGTCACAGTTATGTGCTGGTAAAAAATTTCCTTTTATCGAAAAAGGGAGAATAAAGTGGTGGTTGAAAAATAAGGATATTTTGGAAGATAAGTATAAAATACCCTCTCGTGATTTTGATGGCTCCTTTGTTGTTACTTTTTGGGATTTCGGTGAAGGTTATAAGGAAACCGATGGTTATGACAGGCTCTGTTTTGTGGATATGCCACCGCCGCTTAATTGTATCGATAAAGACGCTGTTCTTATGGTGCGAAACAGTAAAAATACCGGGCTTTATTTTATTCTGGATGAGGGAATCTATCGGGTAAAAGAAGGGAAAATAGTGGGAATTAAATCTGATTAACTCTGCCTGCTTCGATCTGAAAATCTTTCTCCTGCCGCCTTTTTGTGATGCGGCAGTTGCCCCGGTAATTAAACTTCATTGAGAGATGAAGTTAACCAGCAATATGCTGTCAGTGATGACTATGGCCTGGCGCGACACCAAAGTTAATACTCTTGTGATGCAGACTTCATACCGACCGTCACGTCAGATGCTGCCAGTATCAGCAGGCATCAGCTGTTGGTTGATCGCAGTCCAGGTTGGTAGCCTGGCCCATCACAGGGCTGGTTTACTTGTTATTCTGAACCTGAGTGGTGCTCTGAATCCTCACGTACTCCGTGTACGCGCCGGTTTATGCGCGCTGTTCGTGTGCAGACTGGCTGCGAAAATAACGCCTGGTAAGCCACGCTCTGAGCGGCTGATATCGCCATGCCCGTCAGCGGCTACGCGGAGCTGGTATATCCGCCTCTCCATTTTTTTGGCATAATGCGCGCTGGTTCACATTCCCCTGTCAAAAAAGTAAGGCAATCCTGTGCTAGTTTCCAGCAACGTCACCATGCAGTTTGGCAGTAAGCCGCTGTTTGAAAACATCTCTGTCAAGTTTGGCGGAGGCAACCGCTATGGCCTGATCGGTGCCAACGGCAGCGGTAAGTCTACCTTTATGAAAATTCTGGGTGGCGATCTGATGCCCAGCGCCGGAAATGTCTCAACAGACCCGAATGAGCGTATCGGTAAACTGCGCCAGGATCAGTTTGCGTTTGAGCAGTTCAGCGTGCTGGATACGGTGGTTATGGGCCATGCTGAGCTGTGGCAGGTGAAGGAAGAGCGCGATCGCATCTACGCGCTGCCGGAAATGAGTGAAGAGGACGGTTACCGGGTGGCCGATCTGGAAGTGACATACGGTGAAATGGATGGCTACACCGCCGAAGCCCGCGCCGGAGAACTGTTGCTGGGCGTGGGTATCCCGCAGGAACAGCATTATGGCCCGATGAGCGAAGTGGCTCCGGGTTGGAAGTTGCGTGTGTTGCTGGCGCAGGCGCTGTTCTCTAATCCGGAAATCCTGCTGCTGGATGAACCGACCAACAACCTCGACATCGACACGATTCGCTGGCTGGAGCAGGTGCTGAATGAACGTAACAGCACCATGATCATTATTTCCCACGACCGTCACTTCCTGAACATGGTCTGTACGCATATGGCCGATCTGGATTATGGCGAACTGCGCGTTTATCCCGGCAACTATGATGAATATATGACCGCCGCGACCCAGGCGCGTGAACGTCTGCTGGCCGATAACGCGAAGAAAAAAGCGGCAAATCAACGAGTTGCAATCCTTTGTCAGCCGCTTCAGCGCTAACGCCTCCAAATCGCGTCAGGCTACGTCCCGTGCGAAGCAAATCGATAAAATCAAACTGGAGGAGGTGAAAGCCTCCAGCCGCCAGAATCCGTTTATCCGCTTTGAACAGGATAAAAAACTGTTCCGCAACGCGCTGGAACTGGAAGCCCTGACCAAAGGCTTCGATCAGGGGCCGCTGTTCAAAAACCTCAACCTGCTGCTGGAAGTTGGTGAAAAGCTGGCGATCCTCGGGCCAAATGGTATCGGTAAAACCACGCTGTTGAAAACGCTGGTGGCTGACCTGCAACCTGATAACGGCGCGGTAAAATGGTCGGAGAATGCGCGAATTGGCTACTATGCGCAGGATCACGCCCATGACTTCGCCAACGACCTGACGGTTTTTGACTGGATGAGTCAGTGGAAGCAGGAAGGTGATGACGAGCAGGCGGTGCGCAGTATTCTCGGGCGTCTGCTGTTCAGCCAGGATGACATTAAAAAACCGGCTAAGGTGCTGTCGGGTGGTGAGAAAGGGCGGATGCTGTTCGGTAAGCTGATGATGCAAAAGCCGAATGTACTGATTATGGATGAACCCACCAACCACCTGGATATGGAATCGATCGAGGCGCTGAATATGGCGCTGGAAATGTACGAAGGTACGTTGATTTTCGTCTCCCACGACCGCGAGTTTGTCAGCTCACTGGCTACCCGGGTGATTGAAATGACCCCGACAAAACTGCATGACTTCACCGGTAATTACGAAGATTATCTGCGCAGTCAGGGTATCGTCTGACGACAGCGGCTCTCCGCCGATGGAGTAATAACAGGGGACCGCTGCGTCTCCTTTTTACTGCGCCAGAGACGGCCGCCATGTCACTGCCCACAGACCTCGCAGGCCGGATCTTTCGCGACTCGCATTTCGCGGAACTGTAAGGTCAGCGCATCGTAAAGCAACAGTTTTCCTGTTACATCCTCACCATAACCGGCCAGCAGACGTATCGCTTCCATCGCCTGAAGTGAGCCGATCATCCCCACCAGCGGAGCCATAACCCCTGCCTCCACGCAGCTTAGTGTGGTATCGCCAAACAGCCTGCTGATACAGCGGTAACAGGGAGCATCCTTCTGCCAGCGAAAAACGCTGATTTGGCCTTCCATGCGAATTGCTGCCCCGGATATCAGCGCCGTTTTACTGGCAAAGCACAGGCGATTAAGTTGCTCACGGGTGGCGACATTATCACAGCAGTCGACCACCACATCCTGAGTGCTTATCAGTTCTGCCAGCGCCATATCACTGAGCTGAGCATTCACCGTTTGCACGCTGATATGAGGATTGATGGCCTGCAACTGTTGGCAGGCAGAGACGACTTTCGGCTGACCAATCAGCGCATCGCGATGCAGGATCTGCCGTTGCAGATTAGAGAGCGAAACGGTGTCAAAATCCAGCAGCGTCAGTTGGCCCACGCCAGCGGAGGCCAGATAAGCACTGGCGGCACAGCCCAGCCCGCCAAGTCCGACAATCAACACCTTCGCCGCTTTGAGCTTTTCCTGCCCGTCAAAGTCAAAACCCCGCAGCACAATCTGGCGATTGTAGCGTAGCGCTTCGTCGTTACTCAGTTCGGGATGCATCTTATCCAACCAACAGCGCGTTAAACGGTTCGACATCCACCCACTCACCCGCGGCGACATGACCGCGATCCCGCTCCAGCACAATAAAACAGTTGGCCTGGGCGAATGAGCTGAACACATGGGATCCCTGTGGACCGGTGCTACGAACTTCCAGTTCCCCCGACGGATTACGCAGCAGCACACCGCGCTGGAAATCCACCCGTCCCGGCGTTTTTTTCAGGGCATCGGCGGTTCTGACCCGCTGGCGTGGGGGCAGGGCCGCCGCCTGCTGTCCGGACAGTTTCACCAGCAGCGGTTGTACCAGCTGATAGAAGGTCAGTGCCGCTGATACCGGATTACCGGGCAGGCCACAGAACCAGCTGCGATCTAAACGGCCAAAGGCAAAGGGTTTACCCGGTTTGATAGCCAGTTTCCAGAAGGCGATCTCGCCCAGCTCCTCCAGCATTGCTTTGGTGTAGTCTGCTTCTCCCACCGAAACGCCGCCGCTGCTGATTACCACATCAGCCTGACTGTCTGCCCGGATAAAGGCGTTACGCAGCGCCTGCTGATGGTCAGCAATGATGCCGAGATCGATAACCTCACACCCCAGTTTATTCAGCATCAGCTGCACCGCAAAGCGATTGGTATCGTAAATCTGACCGGCGGCCAGCGGCTGACCGACCGGTTGCAGCTCATCGCCGGTGGAGAAAATCGCCACCCGCACTTTGCGCATCACCTTAACCTCTGCAATACCCAGAGAGGCCAGCAATGGCAGTTCAGCCGCGCCGAGACGTACGCCGGGTTGCAGCACGCTGGCACCTTGCACGATATCATCACCGGCCAGACGGATATTCTGACGCGGAAGGACCTCTGCGATAATTTCCACCGCATCACCGAGCTGGCGCGTTTCCTCCTGCATCACCACAGCCTCTGTGCCTTCGGGCACCGGGGCCCCGGTCATGATGCGGATACAACTGCCGGCGGGCCACTGGCCCTGCCAGGGGGCCCCGGCAAAGGCTTTCCCGGCAACAGGTAATGGCTGGCTGGTTTGCAGATCCGCCATGCGCACGGCATAGCCGTCCATTGCTGAGTTATCGAATGGCGGCACGCAGACAGGTGAGGTAACTGACTCCGCCGTAACGCGTCCGGCAGCGGCGGCGAGCGGCAGGGTTTCTGTTTCAGTGAGCGGGTGGATGCGTGTCAACATGGCAGACAGAGCATCATCAAGCGAGATAAGTCCCGCAGTAAAAGCTTCCATAAAATCTCCGGCGTGCCTGAATGATCGGGCGGTCATACTGTCAATAGCGGGCATTATGGCGTGATTTGCAGACAGGGTCACGAAAACCCGCCGGTTCTGGCTACGGGCAGGGCGACAGGGCTGTGCGCGTGTAATGGATTTGTCATCAGCTGTTCGTTTCGTTTATTGCGTTTTTCGTTTATTTCGTATAGCCATCGTTGATGGTATACCTTAATCGGGCTTGCGTTGTTGGCTTCAGAAAAGAGTGCTACTGATCTACGAGCATACGAACTTGATAAACCGGAAAACACTTATGACAAACTCAATTCCTGATAACGTGAGCCTGCCTGCTCCAGGAGAAATTGAGGCCGCTGTACGTGGTCAGAGAGAACTTGCAGCTTACCTGTCCACAAAACTGGAAACACAAAAGATATCGATTCAGGATGCTGACGACAATACGCATCAGATTGAATTACCTACCACTTCCCTCACGCTATTGATGACAATTTTGGGTGAGCTGGCAATGGGTAATGCGGTTCAGGTTGTCCCTGTCCATGCTGAATTAACTACGCAGGAAGCGGCCAATATTCTGAATGTTTCACGCCCTCATATGGTGAAACTTCTGGAAGAGGGTAAGCTTCCTTTTCATAAAACGGGTCGCCACCGCCGAGTGCTGTTTGCCGATTTGATGGCTTATAAAAATCATCGGGATAATGAAAGCAACAACGCGATGCAGGAACTGGCAGACCTCAGTCAGGATCTCCGACTTTACTTATGATTCATTCACCTTATCCCGTGGTTCTGGATGCCTGTGTTATTTATCCGTCATTACTACGGGATGTATTAATCAACTTAGGATTAAAGGGCTTATATCAACCCAAATGGACGGCCATCATTCAGGATGAATGGCAACGTAATCTGATAGCTAACAGGCCCGCTCTGAATCCGCAGCAAATAGCGCGAACCGGCCGAACTAACTGAGCAGAAGGTCTGCTGTGAGCGAGCAGCGGACGTTGAGACACCTTATAAATCGTCTCAACTTTCAACCTTTCTTACCCTTAATGTCCTGATTAGCAAATCATACAAACTATCCACAGCTGAAGAACCTTGAGAAGCACGACTCCTGAACAATGCTACTTCCATAGGTTCAAGGGGCCCCAAAAGATGTTCACTGCCAAGAACTTGCAAATGGGGTGGCACGCTGCACTGGGTCAGAACGGCAACAGCCAGGCCACTTTCTACTGCTGTAATTTGCCCCGACAGGCTGGAGCTGTTGTACACCACCCTATATCTACGCCCCTGTAATGCTAATGCATTGATAGCACTACGCTTAGCAAGGCTCGTGCTTTCATATACCGCAATGGGCAATGGATCACGCCTCCACACTTCAAATTGCGGAGAACCTACCCACACCATTGGTTCATAAAATAATAACAAGCCCTGGCTGTGATGTTCCCGGGAGACCAGGGCCAAATCGAGATCGCCGCTCTCAACGCGAGGAATTAGTGACGTTGATTGTTCACAACTAAGTTCGATCTCGATTGATCCAAAGTTAGGCGCAAACCTCTTCAGAGCAGGTGTAAGGTATTTTGCTGCATAATCATCAGGAACCCCCAGACGAATACGCCCTGTTAATTCCTTACCGTGGAATGCTGCCTGCGTTTCAGCATGAAGGTCGAGCATCCTTCGAGCATATCCCAACAGTTTTTGTCCTTCAGACGTGAGTTGATGCTGGCGAGGACCGCGAAGTAAGAGCTGACATCCTAATGCGGATTCCAGCTTTTTAAGCTGCATGCTGACCGCAGACTGTGAGCGATGAACCTCAGGTGCCGCAGCTGACAGTGACCCCGCGTCCACTACCGCAACAAAACAATTGAGCCAGTCCATCTGGAGATCTTGATAATGCAACTTTGAACCTTGTATTTGAATATCAAATAATAACGTCAATTATTATGCGTTTTTATTGATTTCACAACACTGTCATAGTGGCGCTGTGTTTAACATTACTGAGAGGAAGATCATGAGGCCTCAGCTGGAGTATCACGAGCGCGATTTATCTCAACTTAATCATTCACTTATTTGGGCTGGTTTTCGTCAGCTTATCCCGGTTTCACTCTTTGTCGCTGTTTTTGGTGCCGCCTTTGGCCTGGATGCATCACAGAAAGGATTGGACCAGATGACCGCGACAATGATGAGTCTGTTGGTTTTTGCCGGTTATGCGCAATTCGCCACGTTAGAGCTTTGGACGTCTCATGTTTCTGTAATAACGCTAATAGCCACCGTCTTTGCCATTAATGCCAGGCATCTGTTGATGGGGGCCACCTTATACCCGTGGTTGCGCTCTTTAACACCTGCTAAACGCTACGGAATCATGATGGTTGCATCTGATGCTAACTGGGCTATGTCCATTCAGGCATTCAGCAGGGGAAGTGCGGGTCTGGGATTGCTCTTTGGCGGCGGTCTTGCATTATGGTTTTTTTGGGTCGTAGGGACCGTCGTAGGGCTTTATTTCGGTAGTGCTATCCAGGATCCCAAAAGCTATGGACTTGATATGGTAATGGGGTGTTTCCTTCTTTCCATGGTGTTCGAAGGAGAAAAAAGCCTGAAGATGTTTTGTATCTGGGCCATAGCGGCCGGTGCTTCGCTGATAGCTTATAAAGGGTTACCAGAAAATAGCCACGTGATCGCCGGAGCCCTCGCCGGAGGCATTGCTGGAATTATCATTAGAGATCAAAGATGAGTATTGAGACGGTAGGTTTTGGGCCAATGATTATTATCATTATTATGGTCCTGGTTACTCTTGCTACCCGATGGGGTGGCGTCTGGGTTATGTCTTTTGTTCCTTTTAATAACAGAATAAAAGCCTTTATTCAGGGCATGTCAGGCTCCGTCCTCGTTGCGATTTTAGCCCCCAAGGCTATTACCGGCGACAAAGGAGCTCAGATGGCATTATTAACCACCGCCATCTTAATGCTGGTTTTTAAAAGGCCTTTGCTTGCTATCACTTTTGGAATTGTCGTTTCAGCCCTGGTTAGATATTTTTAGCCGGTCTTACTAATAAATTGTAATGGTCTACAAAAACTGGCCGCGACTTCAGAGTTTCTGCAGAACAATCGCTCTGATTCATTCGGCGTCAAGCCACCATTATATCGATAGGGTCTGAGCTTGCTATAATATTCCGCAATGTAGTTCGTTATCGCTCCATCGGACTGTTATCCCGGCAATTTCCCCGGCGACTCAGGCTTTGCTTTATCTGATATATCCACAGTAACTTTCTGAAATTTTTGCTGCTATAGTGACTACCTTGACCCGAGTGAGACAGTAAATTAGCGGGCTTTCTTCGTGCTTCCCTGGCCATGGACAGCGCTTTCGTTGTCAGTGCAGAGTCCGGGAAAAATGACATCGTCCAGTCAACCGGTTTACGTGAAAACAGATCACGCACAACGGCTAAATAAGCCCGGCGTTTACCCGCCCGGATATAAATTACATCGCCATACCAGACCTGATTAGGCTCTGTTACCCCTGAGTTTTTCAATTAATGAGATCAATTAAAGTTAATAGTTACTCATGAAACTCACTGAACGTTTTCGGTTTGTTGGGCATATTTACACTGCTGTGTTCCATGGTAAGCAGGTTTACTTTTGGAAATATCATCTCATCAGGTAAATTTAGGTTTCTCATTTTCAGAGCGTTTTACCATGCTGAAGGAATAGATGTAATTTTAATGAAACAAGCAGCTCAATGAGCTCTATTGGCAATATTGTGGCATATTTGTTCAGGAAGTCATCGATTCCAGAACTGAGTTTTGAGTTCTCCTGATCGATGTAGTTCCCCAATAACATCCTGCCTTTAACGTATCTCGTTTCATCAGATAAGAAATCTTGCCTGCAAATTTGGTCATAGTAACTAAATAAGCGTTCCAAATAGTAGATCACTTTAGGGGAACTCAGCCCGGATTGTGCGATCTGCTCAATCGCCAAAAAGAAACAAACCACCAACCGGACTGAGCGATGCCGATCATAACACCCATCCCCCGCACTGAACGACGCCTGATGCAGAAAACTATCCCTAAAACGCGTGACAAAAATCATGCACGCAGACTCACTGCCCTGCTGATGTTGCACCGGGGCGATCGTGTCAGTGACGTAGCCAGAACGCTCTGTTGCGCCCGTTCATCCGTCGGCCGCCGGATTAACTGGTTCACGCTGTCAGGAGTTGAAGGCCTGAAATCATTACCCGCAGGACGTTCCCGTCGCTGGCCATTTGAGCATATCTGCACATTATTACGTGAACTGATAAAACACACGCCGGGCGATTTTGGTTATCAGCGTTCCCGCTGGAGTACGGAACTGATGGCAATAAAAATCAGAGAGTTAACGGGCTGCTGTCTGCATGCTTCTACGGTGCGTCGCTGGTTACCCGCCGCCGGTCTGGTGTGGCGTAGAGCCGCGCCCACACTGCATATTCGCGACCCGCACAAAGATGAAAAAATGGCGGCAATCCACAAAGCGCTGGACGAATGCAGTGCAGAGCATCCGGTGTTTTACGAAGATGAGGTGGATATCCATCTCAATCCTGAAATCGGTGCAGACTGGCAGAGACGGGGCCAGCAGAAACGCGTTATCACGCCGGGGCAGAACGAAAAATATTATCTGGCGGGAGCACTCCACAGCAGTAGCGGCCGGGTCAGTTATGTGGGTGGCAGCAGTAAAAGTTCGGTGCTGTTCATCACCCTGCTGAAGCACCTGAAAGCGACTTACCGGGGGGCAAAAACCATCACGTTAATCGTTGATAACTATATTATTCACAAGAGCAGAGAAACGCTGCGTTGGCTGAAGCGCAATCCAAAGTTCAGAGTCATTTATCAACCTGTTTACTCGCCGTGGGTTAATCACATTGAAAGGCTATGGCAGGCGCTGCACGAAACTATCACCCGGAATCATCAGTGCCGGTCAATGTGGCGGTTGTTGAAAAAAGTACGCCACTTTATGAAAACCGTCAGTCCGTTCCCGGGTGGCAAACACGGACGGGTAAAAGTGTAGCGATATTAGGATCACTTATTTAGTCGAAATCATAATTAGCGAGCTCATTTAATAACTCAGTGTCATTCCTGTATTTAACGCTCAGCTCTTGCTTTTTCTTTTTAGTCTCAGTGCAATATTTATCAGCCTGCCTTTCTGTTTCAAGCTGGCGCGCTTTGGCGAGATTACTGTCCCACTCACCCGAGAAAAATTCACAGTTGTCAGCGCTCTCTTTGAATGATTTCATATCAAGCGCTTTTGTCTGGCTTGTTGCTGAAGATGCAGATCCGATAAAAGTAAGCAGTATCGAAACAGGTAATATTTTCATTTATCTTCCCTCTGTTGACCAGAAAAGCGCATCCTGATAGCTGCGGTAACAGTTAAAGACGAACTTTTTTTGCCACGTTTGTGGTTGAGCGTTTATCACTGAACGAGGAAATTTTGATTGCAAATGCTTCTTAAGCACTGATGATGTTCAACGTATTTCCCATGAACTATCCATACCAATGGCCTTAACGCCCGATGTCAGCAAAATGCTGCTTTAAGCCACTCATTGGTGCAGGTTAATTTCAGCATTCTGAGACAGAAATGATCCGCTCTGGCGAACAAACCCCGCCAGCTATGAGATAGAACATTTTGTTATTACCGGCCACTGAACATTCTGCTTTACATCACTTTACAGCCTGCCTATAGTCGAAAACCAGTTCATTTCCAGAAAAATCATTCTAACCTGTTATTTTTCATGCTGATTTACCACGCAGGGTAACCGGATTATGGTCAGAGCAGTGATTGCCATTCACGGTGGTGCGGGTGCGATTGCCCGTGCCAGCATGAGTGCAGAAAAAGAGCAGCACTATATTCAGGCGCTTTCAGCGATTGTTGCCAGCGGACAGGATATTCTGCAAGCTGGCGGCAGCGCGCTGGATGCGGTCACCGAGGCGGTTCGGCTGCTGGAGGAGTGTCCGCTGTTCAACGCCGGTAAAGGTGCCGTCTTTACCCATGAGGGCACGCACGAGCTGGATGCCAGCATTATGGATGGACGTACGCTGGAAGCCGGTGCGGTGGCCGGGGTAAAACGGGTATGTAATCCGGTACTGGCGGCGCGTGCCGTGCTGGAACACAGCCCGCATGTGCTGTTGATCGGTGAGGGTGCCGAAGCGTTTGCCTTCAGACAGGGACTGGAAGAGGTGGCAACCGATTTCTTTTCCACCCCTTTCCGTCATGAACAGTTACAGCGGGCGTTGTCTGCGGACACCCTGGCGCTCGATCACGATGTTGCTGTAGACAGTGATGGCGCACCGCTGGATGCCGACCGCAAATTTGGCACCGTCGGCGCGGTGGCACTGGACAGGCATGGCAATCTGGCGGCGGCGACCTCCACCGGGGGAATGACCAATAAGCAGGTGGGCCGGGTCGGGGATTCGCCGTTAATCGGTGCGGGCTGCTATGCCAGCAATGCCAACGTGGCCGTCTCCTGTACCGGCACTGGTGAGGTCTTTATGCGCACGCTGGCCGCCTATGATATTGCGGCGCTGATGGAATACGCGGGCCTGTCACTGAAAGAAGCCAGCGAGCGGGTGGTGATGGAAAAAATCAAGGTGCTGGGCGGCAGTGGCGGCATTATTGCTGTCGATCGCGAAGGCAATGTGGCGCTGCCCTTTAACAGTGAGGGGATGTACCGCGGCTATGGCTATGCCGGGGATGCGCCAAACGTCGGTATTTATCGTGAAGACCAGGGGGCGGGATGACAGGGAACCACCAGGTCGCGTTGTCGGCCGGACAGGTATTAGCCATCAACAACCTGAGCGTCAGCTTCAGCCAGCAGGGCGAAGTGGTGCGGGCGGTGAACAATCTGTCGCTGGAGGTTAATCGTGGCGAAACGCTGGCGATTGTCGGTGAATCCGGCTCAGGAAAATCGGTCACCTCACTGGCGTTAATGCGGCTGGTGGAGCAGGGGGGAGGCAGCATTGACAGCGGCCAGATGCTGCTGCGACGGCGCAACAGTCAGGTGATTGACCTGGCTACCGCCCGGCAATCAGCGTTGCGCACCATTCGCGGTGCCGATATGGCGATGATCTTTCAGGAGCCGATGACCTCGCTGAACCCGGTATTCACCATTGGCGAGCAGATTGCGGAATCCATCCGCCTGCATCAGGGCAAAAGCCATCGGGACGCGTTGCAGGAGGCGCTGCGTATGCTGGATCTGGTGCGCATTCCGGTAGCAAAAGATGTGCTGACTCGCTTTCCCCACCAGCTGTCGGGCGGTATGCGCCAGCGGGTGATGATTGCCATGGCGCTCTCCTGCCGACCAGCCCTTCTGATTGCCGATGAACCCACCACCGCGCTGGATGTCACCATTCAGGCGCAGATCCTGCAACTGATCCGCGTATTGCAAAAAGAGATGCAGATGGGGGTGATTTTCATTACCCATGACATGGGCGTGGTCGCCGAAATGGCTGACCGTGTGCAGGTGATGTATCGCGGTGATGTGGTGGAAACCGGTTCGACAGAAAATATCTTCCGTCATCCACAGCGGGACTATACCAAAGCGCTGCTGGCCGCCGTGCCACGGTTGGGGGAAATGACCGACCGGGCCTTCCCGATGCATTTCCCGGTGTTTAACCCTGAGGGGAACCAACTTGACGGCTCTTTGCAGGACACGGTGATTACCGATAAGGGACCGGTTTTACAAGTGCGCGATCTGGTTGCGCGTTTTGATATCCGCAGTGGCATTTTCAACCGCGTGACCCGGCGGGTTCACGCGGTTGAAAAGGTCAGCTTCGATTTGTGGCCGGGTGAAACTCTGGCGCTGGTGGGGGAATCCGGCTGCGGCAAATCCACTACCGGACGGGCGCTGCTGCGGCTGGTAGAAAGCCAGGGCGGCACCATTACTTTTAACGGCCAGCGTATCGATCAACTGAGCGGCCCGGCGCTTTCTCATTTGCGACGGGATATTCAGTTTATCTTTCAGGACCCTTACGCCTCGCTCGATCCGCGACTGACCGTCGGGTTCTCGATCATGGAACCGTTGTTGATTCATGGCATTGCCAGGGGCAAAGAGGCAGAAGAGCGCGTCGCCTGGCTGTTGGAAAAAGTGGGCCTGCTACCGGAATACGCCAGACGCTATCCCCATGAGTTTTCTGGTGGTCAGCGCCAGCGCATCTGCATTGCCAGAGCGCTGGCCCTCAATCCCAAAGTGGTGATTGCCGATGAGTCGGTTTCCGCGCTGGACGTGTCAATCCGTGCGCAGATTGTCAACCTGATGCTGGATTTACAGCGCGAATTTGGCATTGCCTTTCTGTTTATCTCGCATGATATGGCGGTGGTGGAGCGGATCAGCCACCGGGTGGCGGTGATGTATCTCGGGCAGATCGTCGAAATTGGCCCGCGACAGTCGGTTTTTGAGCGCCCGCAACACTCTTACACCCGCAAACTGTTGTCTGCCGTCCCGGTGGCCGATCCCGATCATCCCCGGCGGGAGAGAGCGCTACTGGCGGATGAGATCCCAAGCCCCATTCGCGCCCTGGATGATTACCCGGAAGTCGCACCGCTGGTCGAAGTCAGCGCAGGACATTACGTTGCCCGCCATACTATTGGCGGCGTCTGAATTGGCTGTAAAACAACAAGGAACGACAGGAGAAACACGCAACATGATAATTTCTAAACGCACACTGTTAGCGGCGGGCTTACTGAGCAGTTTTGCTGCGCTGCCGGCTTACGCAACAAAAGATGTGGTGATTGCTGTTGGTTCTAATTTCACCACCCTCGATCCTTACGATGCCAACGATACGCTGTCACAGGCGGTGGCTAAATCCTTTTATCAGGGGCTGTTCGGCTTTGATAAGGATATGAAAGTCACTAACGTGCTGGCCGAAGGCTACGACGTCAGTAAAGATGGCCTGACCTGGACCATCAAACTGAAAAGTGGCGTGAAATTCCAGGACGGCAGCGACTTCAATGCTGAAGCGGTGAAAGTGAACCTGGATCGTGCCAGCAACCCTGACAATCATCTCAAGCGTTATAACCTGTTTAAATCAATCGCCACCACTGAGGTGGTCGATCCTTCCACGGTGAAAATCACCCTGAAGCAGCCATTCTCCGCCTTTATCAACACCCTTGCCAGCCCGGCCGCGGCGATGATTTCTCCCACTGCGCTGAAGAAATACGGTAAGGAAATCGGCTTCCATCCGGTGGGCACCGGCCCGTATGTGCTGGACACCTGGAATCAGACCGATTTTGTTAAAGTAAAAAAATTCGACGGCTACTGGAAGAAAGGCTATCCAAAACTGGATACCCTTACCTGGCGTCCGGTGGTTGATAACAACACCCGTGCGGCGATGTTGCAGACGGGCGAAGCCAACCTGGCTTTCCCGGTTCCTTATGAGCAGGCTGGCCTGCTGGCAAAAAACAGTAAGCTGGCGCTGGATGTTTCGCCATCCATTATGCAGCGCTATCTGAGCATTAACGTCACGCAGAAGCCGTTTGATAATGTCAAAGTGCGTGAGGCGCTCAACTATGCCATCAACCGCCAGGCGCTGGTGAAAGTGGCCTTTGCCGGTTACGCCACGCCGGCAACGGGCGTGGTACCACCGGCCATTCAGTATTCACAAAGCTATCCGGCAGCGGAATACAACCCGGCGAAAGCGCGCCAGCTGTTGAAAGAGGCCGGTTTCCCGAATGGCTTCACCACCACCCTGTGGTCGTCTCACAACCACAGCACCGCGCAGAAAGTGTTGCAGTTCACTCAACAGCAGCTGGCGCAGGTGGGGATCAAAGCCACGGTCACCGCAATGGATGCCGGACAGCGCTCGGCTGAGGTGGAAGGAAAAGGGCAGAAGGAGAGCGGAGTGCGCCTGTTCTACACCGGCTGGTCTGCTTCTACCGGTGAAGCTAACTGGGCGTTGACGCCGCTGTTTGCCACTCAGTCCTGGCCGCCAACCATTTTCAACACGGCGTTTTACAGCAATCCTCAGGTGGATAACGATCTGGCCGACGCGCTGAAAACCACCGACAGCGCGAAAAAAGCGGCGCTGTACAAGGATGCTCAGGATAAAATCTGGCAGGACAAACCCTGGGTGCCTCTGGTGGTGGAAAAGCTGGTTTCCGCCAGAACCAAAAACCTCAGTGGTTTCTATGTGATGCCTGACACCTCGTTCAATTTTGATGATGCCGATTTGCAGTAACCCCCGCTGAAAACCCGCCGCGCAGCATCAGGGCGCGGCTGTCTCCGGCGCAGGAAAACCTATGTTCAACTATTTTATTAAACGCTTACTGGGACTGATCCCCACGCTGCTGATTGTGGCGGTGCTGGTGTTCCTGTTTGTTCATATGCTGCCGGGCGATCCGGCCAGACTGGTCGCCGGTCCGGAAGCGGACGCCACCGTGGTGGCGATGGTGCGTCAGCAGCTTGGGCTTGACCAACCCATCTGGGTGCAGTTCTGGCATTTTATCACTCAGGCTGTGCAGGGTGACTTTGGTCAGTCGATGGTGTCAAAACGGCCTGTTTCATCCGAAATTGCACAACGCTTTTTCCCCACCCTGTGGCTGACGCTCAGCAATATGGGGTGGTCGGTGATATTTGGTATGGCGCTGGGCATTGTCTCGGCGGTATGGCGCAACCGCTGGCCGGACCGTATCGGCATGACGCTGGCGGTATCGGGCATCTCTTTTCCCGCCTTTGCGCTGGGAATGTTGTTGATGCAGGTATTCTCCGTCGAGCTGGGCTGGCTACCGACGGTTGGCGCTGACAGCTGGCAGCACTACATTTTGCCCTCCATCACCCTGGGCGCCGCCGTCGCCGCCGTGATGGCTCGCTTCACCCGCGCCTCTTTTGTGGAGGTGATGCAGGAAGATTACATGCGCACCGCGCGGGCGAAAGGGGTGTGTGAGACGGTGGTGATCATCAAACATGGTCTGCGTAACGCGATGATCCCGGTAGTGACCATGATGGGCCTGCAATTTGGTTTCCTGCTGGGCGGCTCGATTGTGGTGGAGGTGGTTTTCAACTGGCCGGGGCTGGGTCGTCTGCTGGTGGACTCGGTGGCGATGCGAGATTACCCGGTGGTTCAGGCAGAAGTGCTGCTGTTCTCGCTGGAGTTTATCTTGATCAATTTGATTGTTGATATGTTGTATGCCGCGATCAATCCGGCGATACGCTACAAATAAGGATCGGTGATGAAAAACTGGCGACGTGATGCGGCCCTGTCCGCGATGCCAACCCTGACTCAGCATCGAGTGCGTACCCCGTGGCGGGAATTCTGGCGACGGTTTCAGCGCCAGCCGGTTGCGCTGGTATCAGCTGCTTTCGTGGTACTGCTGATTTTGCTGGCGGTGCTTGCGCCCTGGCTTGCACCTTTTGATGCGGAAAATTACTTTGACTACGACAGGTTGACCGAAGGGCCGTCGATGATGCACTGGTTTGGCGTTGATTCGCTGGGGCGTGATATTTTCAGTCGCGTGCTGGTGGGTACCCGGCTGTCACTGGTTTCGGGCTTTTTTTCGGTGGCACTTGGCGCAGCAATCGGCACCTTTCTGGGCCTGCTGGCTGGCTATTATGAAGGCTGGTGGGACCGGATTATTATGCGTATCAGCGACGTACTGTTTGCTTTTCCCGGCATCCTGCTGGCAATAGCGGTGGTGGCGATCATGGGCAGCGGCATGTCAAATGTCGTTATCGCGGTGGCCATTTTCAGCATCCCGGCGTTCGCCAGACTGGTTCGCGGCAACACGCTGGTGCTGAAGCATCTGACCTATATCGAATCAGCCCGCAGCATTGGTGCATCTGACCTGACCATTATTCTGCGTCATATCCTGCCAGGAACCCTCTCGTCCATCGTGGTCTATTTCACCATGCGAATTGGCACCTCGATTATCAGCGCAGCCAGTCTGTCATTTCTCGGATTGGGCGCGCAGCCACCCACGCCGGAATGGGGGGCGATGCTGAATGAGGCGCGCGCAGATATGGTAATGGCTCCGCATGTTGCTGTTTTCCCCAGCCTGGCGATTTTTCTTACCGTGCTGGCATTTAACCTGCTGGGCGACGGCCTGCGTGATGCGCTCGATCCACGCCTGAAGACCTGATGTGATGAAACCCTTCGATTATCAGCAGGATTTCAACAATACCGACTTCCGCCAGCATCCTGAACGTTATCAGGTGGGGCGGGGGGAGCAGGGCGTACTGAAGGTGGAGCCCTATAAAAGTGAGATTCTGCCGCACTGGCGCTTTAAAACGCCGGCGCTGGCGCAGGCTTCCGCAGACAAAATCATGCAGCTTTTCGAAGCGTATCGCGCAGCCGATGATTTTGTTGGTATGGACATGGCGAGAAAATTTATTCAGATGGGCTATACCCGCGCGCGGCGTTACGCTAATCATCAGGGCGGTAAAAAATATGCTGCTGACGGTGAGCTGTTGCCACGGACGCTTGATGCTGAAAAAGCCGCAGCCGCGGCGATTTTTAAAGCCTGCTGGGACGGCATCCGCGCTGATGACGATTATCTGCAACGACGCAAACAGCATCAGGCACGCTATGGCTGACCGGCCAAAGCGGATATTTAAAATCGGGCGGGGCGTGTCCGGGTCAGTAAAATGAAACCAGCTTCAGAGGGGCAACGACGCTGAGGCATGGCCCGCTGGCAGAGCGCAAGCGGGCTGGTCAGGGTGTTAAAGCCGGGTGGCCCAGAGATCGTATTCGTCGGCGTTGTCGACGCGTGCACGGATCACATCGCCGGGCTTGACGTTTTTCTCACCGTTGAGATAAACCGCGCCGTCGATTTCCGGCGCATCAGCCATACTGCGACCAATAGCCCCTTCCTCATCCACTTCATCAACGATCACCAGAATCTCGCTGCCCACTTTTTCCTGAAGACGGCTGGCAGAAATAGCCTGTTGCAGTTGCATAAAGCGGTCATAGCGCTCTTCTTTTACCTCTTCCGCCACCGGGTCTGGCAGCTGGTTGGCGGTCGCCCCTTCCACCGGGCTGTATTTAAAGCAGCCCACTCTGTCCAGTCTGGCTTCTTTAAGGAAGTCGAGCAGCATCTGGAAATCTTCTTCCGTCTCGCCGGGGAAGCCAACAATGAAAGTGGAGCGCAGCGTCAGCTGTGGACAGATTTCACGCCAGCGTTTGATCCGCTCCAGCGTGCGCTCAACCGCGCCAGGACGTTTCATCAGCTTGAGGATGCGTGGGCTGGCGTGTTGCAGCGGAATATCCAGATACGGCAGGATCTTCCCTTCAGCCATCAGTGGGATCACCTCATCCACATGCGGATAAGGGTAAACGTAGTGCAGGCGCACCCACACGCCGAGTTTAGCCAGCTGTTCGCACAGGCTGACCATGCTGGTCTTAACCGGGGAGCCGTTCCAGAAACCGGTGCGGTGTTTAACATCCACCCCGTAGGCGGAAGTATCCTGGGAGATAACCAGCAGTTCTTTCACGCCGGATTCCACCAGGCGTTTCGCCTCATCCAGCACGGAACCAATCGCCCGGCTGTCCAGGTCGCCGCGCATCGACGGAATAATGCAGAAGGTACAACGGTGGTTACAGCCTTCGGAAATTTTCAGGTATGCATAGTGGCGTGGCGTCAGTTTTACGCCCTGCTCAGGCACCAGGCTGAGAAACGGATTGTGCTGTGGCTTCGGCACATACTGATGGACATGTGAAAGCACCTGTTCATAGCTGTGCGGCCCGGTGATTTCCAGCACGCGGGGATGTACCTCGCGGATCTGGTTCTCTTTTGCGCCCAGGCAGCCGGTGACAATCACTTTGCCATTTTCATTCAGTGCTTCGCCAATCGCTTCCAGCGACTCCTGCACCGCGCTGTCGATAAAGCCGCAGGTGTTGACGATAACAATCTCGGCGTCATCGTAACGCGGGACCACTTCGTAGCCCTCAGTACGCAGCTCGGTGAGGATCCGTTCAGAATCGACAAGATTTTTTGGGCAGCCTAAAGAGATAAATCCCACTCTGGGAGACGCGTTTTTGGGTTGTATCACGATATTGTCAGGTGTTTCGTTGCAGGACATTGCTTATTTCCGGTTCTGAGCAGGAATGGCGCGAGATTCTACAGAGGGAGCAAGCAAAATCCTACTTCTTTGTACCCGGATCAGCAGGAAAAAGCTGCCCCGGGCACGAATAAGAACCGGATAATCTGCTGAAACAGCAGGCAACGGATGGCTAAAAAAAGCACCCGTCAGGGTGCGCAAAATAACAGTAAAACAGCCCGGCAGCTGCTTAACGCTGCCACTGGCAGACCTGCCAGCCGCGCTCATCAGCTAACTGCTTTAAAGGCTCAGCCGGATTGATGACATGCGGATGATCGGCATGTTCCAGCATGGGCAGATCGTTCATTGAGTCGCTGTACGCCCAGATATTATCGAACGCCAGGCCCTGCTGTGCTAACCACTCATTCAGCCGCGTCACTTTGCCTGCTTTATAGGTCATGGTGCCATATATCTGACCGCTGTAACGTTCATCGACAATCTCCACCCCAATCGCCAGTGCGCCATTTGCATCCAGCTGTTCAGCAATGGGTGCCACCAGATGTTCACCGCTGGCGGAGATCACCAGAATCTGGTCGCCGCGCTGCTTATGCCAGGCCAGTTTTTCCCGCGCAGCAGGATAAACCCTTGGCATGATATCGCGATGAATAAAGCGTCTGATCCAACCTGCCACGGTGAGTGTGCTCATACCCGTCAGCGGCGAAAGGATGGTATGCATATACTCTTCAATAGCCAGCGTTCCCTGATAATACTGGGTCATTAATGCGCGTTCATGTTCAAGAAGCGCAGCCGGGGCATAGCCCTGAGAGACCAGCCAGCGTAACCACAGGCCGGTACTGTCTTCACAGATCAGTGTTTCATCAAGATCGAACAGGGCTAAATCCATTGTCATTACTCCTCTGAAAACTTTACACAGGGTAGCGGAATTTTGTGACCAACTTAACTGTTCTGCGAAAAATCGGAATTACACCTGGAGCCTGTCGCCATAAATCGTCAGAAGCTGCCATATAGTGCGTTATCTCCAGGATTTATCAAATAAAGTCTAAGAAACTTTACGGTAATGCTGTTC
Source organism: Erwinia papayae (assembly GCF_058241465.1). Lineage (NCBI taxonomy): Bacteria > Pseudomonadati > Pseudomonadota > Gammaproteobacteria > Enterobacterales > Erwiniaceae > Erwinia > Erwinia papayae. The sequence continues at coordinate 1,690,789 of NZ_JBZCHT010000009.1, read as the reverse complement.
ATTTTGCCTGGCAGACAGGATAGCGTAACTCACCGCTCGGTCTGAAGGCTGAAAATATCTATCTTTCAAATGGATATCCGGATTTTGTCATGAAGAGAACAGGTTTGCCCTTCCCCAAAGTGCTGCTAACTTTTTCCTGGTCGCTACTGTTGGTTCTGAGTTTTGCTACCCGTGCTGAACAGGCTCCGGCTCCCCCGCAGATTGATGCCAGAGCCTGGATACTGATGGACTACCACAGTGGAAAAGTGCTGACAGAGTCACATGCCGATGACCGCCTCGATCCCGCCAGCCTGACTAAAATTATGGCCAGCTATGTTATTGGCCAGGCCATTAAAGCCGGAAAAATCACCAGTGACGACATGGTGACCGTCGGGAAAGACGCCTGGGCGACCGGCAATCCGCTGTTGCAGGGATCGTCACTGATGTTCCTCAAGCCTGGCGACCGCATTCCGGTGTCGGAGTTAAATAAAGGTATCGTTATTCAGTCAGGCAATGATGCCAGCATTGCGCTGGCAGATTATGTCGCCGGCAGTCAGGATTCCTTTGTCAGCCTGATGAACAACTATGCCCGTGCGCTTGAACTGAAAAATACCCATTTCAAAACGGTACACGGGCTGGATTCAGACGGGCAGTACAGCACCGCTCGCGATATGGCGTTGTTAAGCCAGGCGCTGATCCGCGATGTACCGGAGGAATATGCGCTGCACAAGGAAAAGGAATTTACCTTTAACAACATCAAACAATACAACCGCAATCGCCTGCTGTGGAGCAGTAATCTGCATGTTGATGGTATTAAAACCGGCTACACCAGCGGGGCAGGCAACAGCCTGGTGGCATCGGCCACTGAGGGCAATCAACGGCTTATTTCTGTGGTGCTCGGCGCTGCCACCGATGCGGTACGTTTTCGTGAAAGCGAAAAACTGCTCACCTGGGGATTTCGTTTTTATGAAACGGTGACCCCGGTTAAAGCAGATAAACCCTTTACCACCCATCGCGTCTGGTATGGCGACAGGAAAGCGATCCCGCTTGGTGTCGCCGGTGATGCTTCAGTGACGCTGCCCAGGGGGCAGATGAAAAATCTCAGGGCCAGCTTCACGCTGTCACAGCCGGAACTGCTGGCACCGCTGAAAAAAAATCAGGTAGTGGGAACCATTGATTTCCAACTGGATGGCAAAATCATTGAGCAATGGCCACTGGTGGTCATGGAAGAGGTAAAAGAGGGGGGATGGTTCAGCAGGGTGATGGATTTTGTCATGCTGAAGCTTAACGGCTGGTTTGGTAAGTGGTTCCATTAAAGGTACTGGCCGTCTGCGCCAGCGCAACCTGTCAATTAAAGAGTGCGTTCACCCGGTAAAGTTAACGGCATCCGCCACTGGCTTCGCAGTGACGGATAAGCCGTGGCCGTTCAGTTACGTACCCAGCCTTTACGAATAGGAATGGCAAACAGCAGCCGGTAGAGCGACGACGTGTTCTGTAACAGGCGTCTGCCGCAAAAGTGCCAGGCGACCTGAGCAAACAGGCAGGAGAGCATGCCGACCAGCAATCCACCGAGCATATCCATCGGCCAGTGGACACCCAGATAGATCCGTGACCAGGCAATGGCTGAGGCCACCACCATCAGCACGGCACCCGACCAGATACGGTGCCAGCAGAGAAACGCGATAGCAAAAGTAAAGATGGCGGTGCCGTGATCGCTGGGATAAGAGTCATCCGCCGCATGCGGTAAAAACTGGTGGCCCAGACCGATAACAAAGGGGCGCGGGTGTGGCAGTAAATTGCCGGTGCACCAGGAGATGGTCAGTGCGTAGACCAGCGCAATAGAGGTCTTCAGCACCAGCTGCCGTTGCGACGCGACCTGGCTTCTGGGCCCCCATAACCACAGTGCAACAATCAGCAGCGGTACGATGGCAATCAGGTCTCTGGCGATAAAGGTTGCCGTGGTAATCATCCAGTGGGGCGATTCCGGCGTGGCGTTGATCCAGAGAAATAAAATCCGGTTCAACTCTTCCATCATACTTATCTCCTCGTCTTGTTCAGCAGAAACAAAAGGCATCCGCAGGTAAAATCCGACTCAGCCATGGCTGCTCCGGTAATGTGGGGGCAAAGCATAGAAGCAACAACAGAGAAGATAAACAGGTATGTTCCTGATTATATGCGTGGTTGTACTTTCGTTAAGAATTGCCGGGGTTTTAATCTTTTATGAAATAAATAAGAATAATCGCCGACAAAATATCGCCGTAAAAGTTGGGGGGATACGGAAAATAAAAAACCCGCTAAGTATTTTCTTAGCGGGCTCCACAATTTGAGGATTTCAAAGAAAAGCAGTGGCACTTATTATGACCAGCGGCTGATACAAAAGTTCTCAACTCTTTTGAAATTAATTTCAATTACCAAACATTGGCCAGACTATCACGATTAACGTTCCTGCCAGGGTCAGTAGAACGTTAGCAATCGCATAAGTTCCGGCATAACCCAGCGCGGGGATATTACTGCGTGCAGTATCGCTGATGATCTCCATTGCCGGAGCACAGGTGCGTGCGCCCATAATGGCCCCAAACAATAAGGCGCGATTCATTTTCAGCACATAAGCGCCAAACAGAAAGCAGAGTACGACCGGCAGCAGACTGACGGCCAGTCCGGCCGCCAGCATCAGGATGCCGGTATCCCCCAGTCCGTGCGACAGACCGGTTCCGGCGCTCAGACCAACCCCAACCATAAAAATCATCAGACCGAACTCTTTTAACATGGTCAGAGCACCCTGCGGAATGTAACCGAAAGTCGGGTGATTGGCGCGCAGAAAGCCGAGCATAATGCCGGAAAACAATAAACCTGCCGCATTGCCAATGCTGAAATTAAAGTTGCTGAATTGCAGGGTGATCATCCCGGTCATCAGTCCGATAATAAAGAAGGCACAAAAAGCGAGAAGGTCGGTCAGCTGACTGTGAATTGAGATAAATCCGATGCGATCGGCAACCGATTTAACGCGACGCGCCTCGCCACTGATTTGCAGAACATCACCTTTATTGAGAATGATGCTGTCGTCTATGGGCATTTCAATCTGACTGCGGATAACCCGGTTGAGAAAACAGCCGTGGTCGGTCAGTTTAAGATGACTGAGACGTTTATTTACCGCATTGTTATTTTTAACCACGATCTCTTCATTAATGATCCGCATATCCAGTAAATCGCGATCGAACACTTCTTTTCCGTTACGGAAGCTGGGATCGAGACGTGAATGGGCATCCGGATAGCCGACCAGCGAAATCTCATCACCCTGTTGCAGCACCGCATCGCCATCCGGACTGGCGAGAATGCCGTTGCGCCGAATGCGCTCAATGTAACAGCCGGTCTGACGATAGATCCCCAGCTCGCGCAGGTTTTTGCCATCGGTCCAGGCAACCAGCTCCGGACCCACGCGATAGGCACGGATAACCGGCAGATAAACCTTACGCTGGCTGTCGGGATCCAGCCCCCGCTCCCGGGCGATGGTCAGCGCGCTGGTGGAGAGGTCCTGGCGCTGCAATTTTGGCAGATACCGCGCCCCAAAAATCAGGCTGACCAGGCCGATCAGATAGGTCAACGCATAGCCCAGGCTGAGATTAGACTGGGCGGTGCTCAGTGCATTTCCTGTCGGCCAGGTTTGTCGCAGCGTGTCTCCGGCACCCACCAGAACGGGGGTTGAGGTCATCGAACCTGCCAGCATGCCCGCAGTCAGGCCAATATCCCAGTTGAACAGCTTGCCCAGAATCAAAGCAATGACCATGGCGCTGACCACCATTACCGCAGCGAGCATCAGATAATTCTTGCCATCACGAAAGAAAATAGAAAAAAAGTTAGGTCCGGCTTCAACACCAACGCAAAAAATAAATAACATAAAGCCCAGATTCAGCGCGTCGGGATTAATACCAAAATGCTGCTGACCAAGTAACAGCGAGACGACTAAAACACCAATAGAATTACCCAGTTGTACCGAGCCAAGGCGTAATTTACCCAGACATAATCCCAGCGCGAGCACGACAAATAATAACAGAATGTCATTTCTACTTAACAAATCTGCGACGTTTATATTCACGGTTTAACTTCTTGTTTACGAGTAACGCATTGAAATAATGGGTGTTTTGCGCTAAATTTTTCACACAGCCAACAGAGCAGTGGCAATATTTAACCTCTGTCTCACCCGACATAACAGTTGCAGGCCGTCTTAATACGGACAACAGATGCAGCCCGGGGAATGTCAAATAGTGTCGGTGACAGAGTGAAAAATAAAACAGCCTGATGGAGCAGGCTCAGAGGGTTTTAGCAAATACAGCCCAGGCCAGTTAAAAACGGCGGCCATTTTAAACGTTTCATTCTTTTTCAGCCAGTAAAAGCCGTGTGCATTTGTAACGGTTTTTTGCTTTTCGCCAGCAGGAAAAAGGGTACGGAGTGTCTCTGGCCCGGTGACTGGATCAATTACCGAGAGAAAAGCTTATGATGTTAAGGGGTGTGTCGTGGACCGCTGGAATAATCAGTTTTGTCCTGTACTGCATTGTTTTTCTGGTGGTGCGCTATGACATGTTCATCGAAGGTGCGGCGGTCATGCAGGCGCGTCCTGGCTTGTTGATGTTGGTTGTACCCGGCGCGGTAGCGGCGATGACATCTAAAGAGGCACCGCTCACGGTGTCACTCCTGTCTGCATTATTCGGAACCTTTCTGTCGGTCGTCATTCTGAATTTTTACGCTGTCCTCTGTTACGACCCCATGCAGGAACTGGCCTTTGATGCCAGCGCCATTTTCTGGTGTGGCTCGGGGGCGCTGTTAGTCATGCTGATCAGAACCGTATTCTGGCCTTCACACGGTTAATCAGGATACCAGGGCGTTACCTTAGCGCAGTGAAATGCAATCAGGGTTAAACAGATAGTAAAGAGAGGAGAAGGGGGGTTGTCGCGGGTTAACCAGTGCGCCATCAGCAGACGGGAAAAAATCGGTGAGTCTGTGGATTGTCGGCGCAGTATTGCGCCGCTCAGCCCTGTTATTCGCGGCTAAAGGGGCTGAGCCGTTTATCAGTTGTAATGCAGGTCGCTCAGAAACTTCTGTGCTCTGGCGTGTTGCGGGCGGGTAAAGAAGTTCTCCGGTGTGGATTGCTCCAGAATCTTCCCCTGATCCATAAACCAGATGGTATCCGCCACTTCCCGGGCAAAATTCATCTCATGGGTGACGCACATCATGGTCATACCTTCGCGGGCCAGGCCGCGCATCACGTTTAAGACTTCGCCTACCATTTCCGGATCCAGCGCCGACGTCGGTTCATCGAACAGCATGACCGGCGGTTTCATCGCTAACGCCCGGGCAATAGCCACCCGCTGTTGCTGACCACCGGAAAGCTGTGCCGGATAGGCGTTGGCTTTGTGCGATAACCCGACGCGCTCCAGCAGTTCACCCGCCTGCTGGCGAGCCTCATGACGCTTCACCCCGAGGACTTTCACTGGCGACATCATGATGTTCTCCAGCACCGAAACGTGTGGGAACAGGTTAAAGTTCTGGAACACAAAACCTATCCGGGTGCGCAACTGATTCAGGCGCGTGCTGGTGCCGTGGATGTCGATACCATCAAACAGAATCTGACCTTCTTCAATCGGCTCCAGCCGGTTAACGGTGCGGATTAACGTTGATTTCCCTGAGCCGGACGGGCCGCAGACCACCACCACTTCGCCAGGTTTGATTTCAGCACTCAGATCGGTCAGCGCCTGGTATTCGCCATACCATTTATTGACCTGATTAAATAAGATCATTGGTCGCATCGTCGCTCCTTATTGTGATTGAGTCCGGGAGAGCAGCAGGGCTTGCGCCATGTTGTCGGCTTCCGGCATCCGGTTTTGCCTTTTACGCGTGATACGCGCTTCCAGCCTGTTGGCCAGCTAGGTCAGACTGAAACAGATGAGGTAATAGCCCGCCGCGACAATCGCGAAGACCTGAAAAGGTTTAGTCAGCAGCTGGTTATTGACCTGGTTGGCGGCGAAGGTCAGCTCCGGCACGTTGATCACGTAGCCCAGCGTGCTGTCTTTGATAATGGAAACCAGCTGGCTGACCAGACTGGGCAGCGAGTTATATAACGCCTGCGGCAGAATAATCAGGCGCAGCGTCTTGCAATAACTCATCCCCAGCGCTCTGGCCGCTTCGTACTGGCCGCCCGGCAGCGCCTGAATGCCGCCGCGCACGATCTCAGCAATGTAGGCACTTTCATAAATCACCAGCGTGCACAGCATGGTACTGAATCCGCTGATGTTGTGACCAATCAGCAGCGGGACGCAGAAGTATGTCCAGAACACCACCATCAGCAGCGGAATGCCCCGCAAACAGTAAACCCAGCAGGCGGCGGGCCAGCTTAGCCAGCGAAAAGGCGACAATCGCGCCAGTCCGAGCAGCGTGCCCACCGGTAATGCTAACAGGATCGCCAGCACCGAAATCAGCAGCGTGCAGAGTATGCCGCCAAGGGGCCCCTGCGGGTATTGTCCCATCAGGAACAGCATCCCGTTGTCATGCAAAATCGTAAATATGTCGGGCATGGGATTACCTCGCATAAACCCGCTGGAAACGGCGGGCCAGCAGCGCACCAGCCCCCATCAGCAGCAGAGAGAAGAACAGATAACCGGCAGAGGCCACCAGATACGACTCGAAAGTACGGAATGTCTGGTTCTCAATATCACGGGTGACATAAGTCAGTTCGGCCACCCCAATCACCATCGCCAGGCTGGTGTTTTTAAACAGTAAAACGGTGTGATTGAGCAGCGACGGCAGCGCGTTACGGATACCCTGCGGCAAAATGACCGAACGCAACGAGCGGGTATAGCTCATGCCCAGGGCGCGGGACGCCTCAGTTTGTCCTTCCGGGATGGCACGCAATCCGCTGCGGATATCTTCAGAAAAATACGCCGCCTGACACAATCCCAGCGCCAGCATCGAAAACAGAAACTCGGCGTTTAAATCGTTAATCCACATCTGCACAGATTCAGGCAGCAGGGTCGGAATAGCGAAATACCACATCATTAACTGAATAAGCGTCGGCACGTTGCGATGATACGAGACGTAAATGCGGACAAAATATTCAGCGAAGCGCTGGTGCGTTAAGCGAATCACCACCAGCAGCAGGGCAATCAACATCGCCAGCAGCCAGGCCCCCAGCGCCAGCTCGAGGGTGACAGCCATACCATCGACGATCACCTGCCCAAACTGACCGGTCAGGATCCTGCTGAAATCGAGCGTCATCGTCTTTTCACCCTCCTGTTTTTAATGCTTTGTCGATCGATCACACGCCTTCACCGGGGCGCATGGTGGAAAGTCCCCCCGGCACCTGCAACGTCGGGGTGATTTCGATATTGCCAATGTTGACGGCAATCGGCGCTGAAACGGCAAAGGCCACGCAGTCGGCGATATCTCTGGCGGTGGGCAGCTCAAAACCGTCAATGAAACGGCGGCGGGCGTCTTCATGATCGCCGGACACATTGCCGAAAATATCGGTCGCCACCCGACCCGGACAGATCTCGGTAACCCGCACGCGTTTGCCGTAGCAGTCAACGCGCAGCTGGCGCGAAAGGGCATGAACGTCCGCTTTGGTGGCGTGGTAAATCGAGTTGCCGCCGAAGTTATAAATCGCCGCAATCGAGGTGATGTTGATGATGTGTCCACGATCGCGCGCCATCATTCCCGGCACCAGCAGGCGGCAGAGATGCAAAACGGCGCGCAAATTGACATCCACCTGGGTATCAATCGACTCTTCATCGGCGCTGAGGATCGAGCCGGGGCGGGAAACACCGGCATTGTTAACCAGGATGTCCACGCTGATTTCGCTGCACAGGCGCGTTACCGCCGTAAGATCGCTGACATCCAGCGCATGAGGAATACAGCCAGTGCGGGCGGCGAGTGCTTCCAGCTCATCGGCGCGGCGTGCCACGGCATGAACCGTCAGCCCTTCCTGGCAGAGGCGTTCGACAATGGCTTCACCCATTCCGGCTGATGCGCCGGTGACCAGCGCAGTTTGGTAATCTGAAAATGGCATGTGACTCTCCTGTTAAACCCCCGCGACATCATCTTCTGCCGGTGGCGTGTTTTCTGACTCTATCCAGTAATGCCCTGAGGGGATAAGACATAAACCCTGTGAGGCGATAAGCGCGACTTATAACCGTGCTTTTTCCTCTGTCAACTGGCGCTGTTGCTGGCCTGGCGGCATCAGCACGATGCCCATTTCGGCAATAATTTCCCGCAGGGTATGCACCATGCCGAGAGATTCCGGCGTATCACCGTGGACCAGGATCGAGGTGGCATTGACCGGCAGGGTGATGCCGTCGATGCTTTCTACCGTGCCTTCCCGCAGCAACTGGCGCACGCGCGTGCGCACCTGCTCTTTATCATGAATTACTGCACCCGGTTTCGACCGGCTGACCAGCAGGCCGTTGCTTTCGTAAGCGCGGTCGGCGAGAAAGGTGCAGACAACCGGCAGGTTCAGCGCCCGCGCCGCAGACTCGACGGCGTTGCCGGGCAGGGTGCTGACGATCATTTTTGCATCGAAGTTGCTGACGGCCTGCAACAGCACCTGTGCGAGTGCGGCGTCTTCGGAAACCATATTGCCCAGCGCGCCGTGAAAACTCATATGCGTCAGCGGATAATCGGCCGCTCTGGCAAACGCAGACAGGGCACCCAGTTGATAGGTTACGTAATGGGCCATCACCTCCGGTTCGATATGCATCCGGCGACGGCCAAATCCGGCCAGATCGGGAAAACCAACGTGCGCGCCGAGATCTACCTGATACTTTTTCGCCAGCGCGACGGTATTCGCCATAATGACCGCGTCTCCGGCGTGGAAACCGCAGGCAACATTGGCAGAGGTAATCAGCGGCATCAGTGCGGCGTCATCAGCGATGGTGTAATCGCCAAAGCCTTCACCAATATCGGCGTTGAGATCGATAAATTTCATGCGGCCAGCGCCTCCTGACGTAAGGTAAAAATTTCTGCGCCATACTCCACGCCGTCACCGTTCTGCACCGTCAGAGATTCAACCGTACCCTGCACCGGACTGCGCAGCGGCAGATAAATGCCCCCCACTTTCAACAATCCGAGCAGGGCATTTTTTTCGACTTTTGCACCAGGCTGAGTAAATGGCAGATTGTTCAGGGGATGCTGTAGCAGCACGATGCCGGGGAAAGGCGCACAAAGCTTTTCCGCTGCGGGAAGGTCAGGCACCGTTTCCGGCAGCGAGGGTAAGGAGACGGCGGGGCAACCGGGTGCACATTTCATGCTGATGCGAAAGCCGCTGCCGGTGAGTGCAATCTCGCTCAGACCGGACTGACGCATCTTACGGGCAATATCGCGCAGCGCTCTGAATTCTGGTGCTTTTTTTTCCATATCTCTCCCGTCAGACAGCCTGTGTTCCCGAGGCTGGCGACGAAAAAACGGCCCGCCGTACGGGCAGAAAACGCACTCTAGCGTGGTACGCCGACCATCAGGAAAGAGGATTTCGCTTTACGGCAATAAGACAGGCTTATTACCCGACCAGCGTCAGGGGGCGGTTATCCACCGTGCGGTTAGCCATCAGGGAGAGCAGAATCGCTTTCACCGCTTCTGCGGGCTGGGAAAGGGGCAGATGGTCGGACATACAAAATGAGAGCGCGACCTGAATATCAGGATTATCAATTTTCGCCATCCACGAACCGGCGGCGTCAGGCATGGCACGGGCAGCGGACTCCGGCATGATCGTACAGCCGGAACCTGCCGCCAGTGCGGCATTGAGGGTGGTTTGCGATTCGATTTCGCATTTCACCCGGTAAGTCAGTCCCTGATGAACAAAGGCATCATCAATGGCTTTGCGCATGATGTTGTAGATGCGTGGCAGGAACAGATCGTAGTTTGCCACCTGCGCCAGACTGACCGATTTCAGCGGCTTGCTCAGGGTGTGCGGGCAGACAAAGTACAACTGTTCTTTCATCAGCGGCATAAAACGCAAACCATGAATTTCGCGGTTACCGTAAATCACCGCCATATCCATCCGGCCATTCATAATCAGTTCGCTGAGGGTGGTGCCAAAATTTTCATTAAAATACAAAACGATGCCGGGATACTGCCGGTGAACTTCCTCCATCAGCGGCAACGCCAGCTGCTGGGCTGCGGTGCCGGGTGCCAGACCAACGGAGACGCTGCCGGACAGGGCCAGCGCCGAGCGGTCGATGGCACTCTGTGCCTGATCGCACTGGCGTAAAATGGTCTGGGCGTGGATATACAAAATCTTGCCTGCCTCGGTTGGCGTAACGCCACGTTTGGTGCGGATCAGCAACTGCTGATTCACTTCGCCTTCCAGCGTTGCCAGCTGCTGGCTGAGCGCAGGCTGTGCAATGTGCAGGATATCTGCGGCCTGAGTGAGGCTCCCGACATCGACAATCTTGATAAAATATTTCAGGCGGCGGAGATTCACGATGGCGTCCTCATGGCAGAAACAGGCGTTGATAGCAGTTATCAGAACACAGCAAGATGAGTGCCAACACGTCCTCAGCAGCCGATTTATTCCCCGACTTCTGCTGGTTCTGCTGATTTCACCTCCATGTCTCTCCGGCACTGCCGTGCATTATCAGCGGCTGGCGGAAAAGAAATCAGCTCTCCCTGCACTGCGCTGGTGCAAAATGCCGTTTTCCTGCGTTCAGCCATTGCTTTGTGTTATGTCACCACACTAAAGCGCTATTGGTCCGGGGGGATGCTTCCTTATTACTCTTTTTCGGGTAATGCCTTATCGCTGTCCGTCTTTCACCTTCGATAAAAAATTGGAACCCCAGCCCCATGCCTGATATCGCCGATCGCTTAAAAAATGTTTCTGTTTCTGCCTCTGTCGCCATGACGCAAAAGGCCCGCGATCTCGCGGCGGCAGGCGTGAACGTTATCGCACTTTCCACCGGAGAACCCGATTTTCCGACGCCGTCCCATGCAACCGAAGCGGCTCACGCCGCGGCGTTGGCTGGCGACACCCGTTATCCTCCTGTTGATGGCACCCCGGCGCTGCGCGCGGCCATCGCCGCTAAATTTCAGCGTGATAACCACCTGAATTTTAAGCCGAGCCAGATCCTGACCGCTGGCGGGGCAAAGCAGATTATCTTTAACGCGATGCTCGCCACCATCAATCCGGGTGACGAAGTGGTGATCCCGACGCCGTCGTGGATCAGCTATGCAGACATCGTTAAATTCGCGGGCGGCATTCCGGTGCCGGTGGTCTGTCCGGAAGAGAATAATTTCAAGCCGTATCCGCAGGATATTGCCGCAGCGATAACCCCCGCAACCAAATGGCTGCTGCTGAACTACCCGAGCAACCCGACCGGCTCTGTGGCAACGCAGCAGGAGTTGCAGGCGATTGGCGAGGTGATGCTGCGCTATCCGCAGGTATGGATCCTGAGCGATGATATTTATGAACATCTGATTTATGACGGCGTGACTTTCCACACGCTGGCAGAAGTTGAGCCACGTTTGCAGGACCGCGTGCTGACGGTCAACGGCGTGTCGAAAGCCTGGGCCATGACCGGATGGCGCTTAGGTTTTTGCGGCGGCCCGCAGGATTTGATCAACGCCATGAGCAACGTCAATACGCAAAACAGCGGCGGCGTCACCACACTGACCCAGGCGGCGGCTGTTGCCGTGCTGAATGGCCCGCAGGGGTTGCTGAAAGAACGCGCCGCCATCTATCGTCAGCGTCGGGATTACGTGCTGGAGCGGCTGTCCGCCGTCCCGACGCTACGCTGCCATAAACCGCAGGGGGCATTTTATCTGTTCGTCAATATCGCTGGCTGCATCGGTAAAACCACCGCAGGCGGGCGTTATATCAGTAACGATGCGGATTTTGTCATGGCGCTGATCGAAGAACAACATGTGGTCACCGTGCAGGGCGCAGCCTATGGCATGAGTCCGTACTTCCGCCTTTCCTACGCCACCAGCATGGCAATGCTGGAAAAGGGCTGTGACAGGATTACGGAATTTTGTGCGGCCCTGAAATAACCCACCCGGCCCGACGAGGAAAACTGCCCGCCAGCATGATTAATGTTGTCGGGCAGTGCTTTTTTTTGGCGGTTAAGCGCGGATATCAATATCCCATCACTTTTTTCACCGGCATAAAGCTGTCGCGCAGGCGGGTCAGCCAGTGGTTGATCTGCTCAGCAACATAGACAGCTTCGCGGGCATCGCTTTTAATCAGCTGGATGCGCTGACCGGGCTGCACCTGTGCCAGACGCCACAAATCCTCTTCAATGATACCGGCAATTTTCGGATAGCCACCGGCGGTATTGGCATCGGCCAGCTGAATAATCGGCTCACCCGCCGGGGGCACCTGAACGATGCCAGGGATCAGTCCGTAGGAGCGCATTTCAATGACTTTCGAGGGGATGAGCGGCGTCCCCGACAGACGATAACCGGTACGATTGCTGTGCATGGAGACCGTCCACGGCTGTGACCAGAAGCGGGGCAGACAGGCTTCAAACAGGGCATACTCCCCGGCGGGGATCGCCCGCAGTTGCACCACACCTTCAGGGCTGGTGGGCAGCAGCGTTGCCAGCGCGATATCAGGGGGTTCGATACCCATCCCTTCAGCGGGCAGGGGCGAGGTTGATGTTTTACCTGCGCTAAGGCGATCGTTTTGCGCCAGCGGTCGCCCGTCGAAACCACCAAAGCCGCCGCGCAGTGCGGTACTGCGTGACCCCATTACCAGTGGAACATCAATGCCGCCGCCGAGGCACAGATAGCTGCGCGCCCCGCTGCGCGGAAACTGCATTTCCAGCACCTGTCCGGCGTGGACAGAACATGCCCACCACGGGGGCAGCGGCGTGCCGTCCAGCATCGTGCGGCAGTCCGCGCCGGTGACCGCAATGTTGGCGTCTTTGAGAAAGCGCACCTTAAACGGAAACATCTGTACCTCGATACAGGCGGCGTTTTCGTCATTGCCCAGCATGATATTACCTGCCCGGAACGCCAGCGGATCCATCACACCGCTGACGGACACGCCGATATCGCGGAAACCTGTGCGTCCGGCGTCCTGCACGGTATTTAGCGGGCCGGTTTTTATAATTTCAATCACCGCTTCGCTCACCATTCTGTCCTCTCTGGCAGAAACCGTACGCGGTCACCCGGTGCCATCAGCGCCGGAGGGTCGGCGTAAGGATCAAACAGTGTCAATCCGGCATAGCCAATGGCGTTCCAACCGTTTGGCCCGGTCAGCGCGGAAACCCCGGTCTGTGCGCCGCCAATAGTCACGGTGCCTTTAGGCATACTCAGCGAGGGGACTTTTTTGCGCGGCGTGGCGAGAGTGGGGTCCAGCCCGTGCAGATAGCCAAAACCGGGCGCGCTACCCAGTGAAAATACCGTGTAGCAGCCCTGGGAATGGCGGTGAATGACCTGGCGCGGCGACAGTCCGGTATGGCGGCAAACCGCATCCAGATCGCTGGCCTGTTCGCTGCCGTAAATCACCGGAATTTCGATCACTTTTCCTTGTGGATGGATGGCCTGCGCCCGTTCCCACGCGGTGCTCAGCAGGGTGAAAGCCGCATCGTAATCCTTCGGCGTCTGGCGAAACAGCACCAGCAAATTGGTGACGCCAGGGATCAGGGATTCAACCTCTTCGTGCCTGCGCAGCGTGGCCGCCAGCGACCAGATACGGCGCTGGGCGGGGAGATCGAAATCTCCCGGTGCTTCTATCAGCCATGCGCGGCTGCCAATGGTGGAGATTTTGATTTTTTCGCCCTGTCCCGCCAGCATAAAACCGCCGGGGGAGGGCGCATGGTGCGACACCGTGCTCATTGGCTATTCCAGAGGTTCAAATTTCAGGCTGGAGAGCGGTTGAACTTTGTCTTCGCGCACCATTTTGTATTCGGTATTGGGGCCAAGCCAGCTGTCCCAGATTTTGCCGAGGGTGCCATCGTCCTCCATGGCTTTCAGGCTGCCGTTCACTTTTGCCAGCAGCGCCGGTTCATCCTTTTTCATGCCAACGCCAATCGGTTCCAGCGCCATGGGTTCTTTGATCATGCCCAGTTCGATGCCATCTTTACCGGCCTGCGAAATCATCTTCACCGCCGTCATGGTGTTGGTCACAAAACCGACCACTTTGTTCTGCTCCAGCGCCAGAAAGGCCGATGCGGCATCCTGGAAGGTCACGGCTTTTGCCCCGGCCAGGTGAATGGACTGTTCAGAGGTGGTGCCTTTGGTGGCGCTGATGCGCTTGCCTTTAAAGTCCGCACGGGTTTTATCAACGTTCGGCTTTTTCACCACCAGCATCTCTTTCGCCACGTAGTAGGGGTTGCTGAACTGAATCTGCCGGGCGCGGGTTTTGGTATAGGCCAGATTGGCAATCAGCACGTCAGCGCGCCCGGTGGCGATCACCGCGATACGTGCTTCAATCGACGTGGGCACCAGATTGAGTTTTACCCCCATCTGTCTGGCTAACGCCGAGCATAAATCGACGTCCATCCCCGCCAGCTGGCGCGTTTTTGCATCCGGCGACGAGAACGGCGGCACATCGGAATAGACCGCACAGTTGAGTGCGCCACGAGCCTGAATATCGGCCAGTCCATCGGCTCTGGCAGGGGAAAGGGCTGCCATCAGCGGGAGTGCCAGCAGGGAACAGGACAGGAATTTCAGCTTCATCATTCATTCTCCGGGGTCTTTTAATGCGCTTTCTGTGACGACAATGTTGCCAGAACCGGCGGCAGTTTTTCGTTACGACAGCCCGACTATATAAGCGCCGTCTGGCGTTGTATAAGAAGTAAACCCTGTATGGCAATACGCTTTTTATATGACCGATGAAAAGGCGGCTCTGACAGAATAGTGTTCACTTTCAGAGCACTACTCACCGATAACGAAGGTCAATGATGAACGCCAGAATGGGTGTTTCGCTGAAAATATTATCAGCCCTGTGTGCCACTTTAATGCTGGCCTGCGTGAAAGGGTTGGGCGGAAATATTCCTACCGGAGAAGTGATATTTTTTCGCTCTTTTGTTGCTCTGTTGCCCTTGCTGATCTGGTTAAAAATGCAGGGTAGGATATATCCCCAGATCAAAACAAAGAATATCTTTGGCCACTTAATTCGCGGATTTTCCGGGACGGGCGGCATGTATTTTAACTATCTGGCGCTGGTCTATATCTCGCTGGCGGACGCCACGGCAATCAGTTATGCCGCGCCGCTTTTTACGGTGATCATGGCCGCTGTTCTGTTGCGTGAACATGTGCATGCTGCCCGCTGGCTGGGGGTGGTAGTGGGGTTCAGCGGGATTATTGTGATGCTGTGGGCGCATCTGAGCGACAGCGGTTCACTGCTTTCAGGCGGTGTTGCTCAGGCCTCGGCGGGTGCAGGTGTCCTGCTGGCGCTGCTGGCGGCGCTCTGTACGGCGGTATCTTCGGTGCAGATCCGCTTTCTTAACGGTATCGAAAGACCGGGAGCAATTGTTTTTACTTCTCACTGATGACCATGCTGATTGGTCTGGCAACCCTCTTGCTGGGCTGGAAAATTCCCGATAGCCGGCAGCTTTTACTGCTGACGGGCTGTGGTTTTTTTGGCGGCATGGCGCAAATCCTGATTACCATGAGCCTGCGCTATGCCGATGCCTCGCTGCTGGCCCCGTTCGACTACACCTCGCTGGTGTGGTCGATGATCATTGGTTTTGTTTTTCTTAACAGCCTGCCGACGGCCTCAACGCTAACTGGCGCATCAATTATTGCCGCAGCCGGGATACTGGTGGTGTTAACGGAAAGGCATCGCGGAAAGGTGCGGCAGGCAGAGGCTGTAAAGGTAAAACAGTCATAAGCAAAGGGTGATGCGGGCCGGGGCTGACTGAAAAGCAGATAAGCCACTGGCGCTGACACGGAATTGCGCAGGCCGGACGGCATTGGTTGGTGCGTGGTTGCTGAGTCAGGAGGGATTGCTTGCTGGACCCGGATGCGTGGCGGCTGCTTAACCGGCGGCCCATAAGAGATAGCTGACAGAGACTAAAAAGCGTGCTGTTTAATAACAAACAGCACGCTTAATCACTGTACCAGGACTCAGCCAGCAACACCGGGCTCCCGACTGTTACTGGTCCGTACAGTCCCGGTGTTCGGCCATTGACTACTGAAACAGCCCCAGGTTTTCTTTGGCATAGGCTTCAAAATCGGTGCAGCCGCCAATATGGTTTTGATCAAGGAAAATCTGTGGCACGGTTTCAACCGGTTTACCAACGGTTTTCTCCAGATCGGCCTTGGTGATGCCTTCTGCGTGAATATCAACATAACGGAAGTTGAAATCGTCACGATCTTCGGCCAGCTTTTCAGCCAGCTCTTTGGCGCGAACACAGTAAGGACAACCCGGGCGTCCGAAAATGACTGCAAACATACGTTTCCCCTTAATGGTCAAAATATGTGATTCGAATCACAAAAAAGTGCTACTGGCGCTCATCATGCCCGCTTCACCGGGTGATGGGAAGAAGGATTTACCTGTTGATACGATTTGTTCAGGCTATACCTTATCGCCGCAGCCGAATTATTCTGCCACATGCCACATGCCACATGCCACATGCCACATGCCACATGCCACATGCCACATGCCACATGCTGGGCTTCAAAGAACTGGGTTGAGAGAGCGGTATTAAGCAGCATGCCCTGCACAGGCCGCTCCCGGCACTATTGTGAAACTTTCTTACCGCCTGCTGCACCAGATGCTACCCTTGCCAACGACATTTCCGGCACAGCGCTGATGACCTTGATGCTTTTACTGCGGCCCTGATGCTGCCCGCAGTAAGTGGCAGATAGCGTCACTGATGCCGCCGGATTTTTTTGCCTGCGGCGACAAATTTTTTTCGGGAGATAAGCATGACCCCAACCATCGATTTACTCTGCTCACACCGTTCGATTCGCGCCTTTACCGACCAGCCGATCAGCGATGCCCAACGACAGGCGATCCTTGCCGCCGCGCAGTCCGCCTCCAGTTCCAGCTTTTTGCAATGCTCTTCGGTGATCCGTATTACTGACCCGGCGCTGCGCGATGAGCTTGCTGAACTGAGCGGCGGCCAGCACTATGTTGCTCAGGCGGCGGAATTCTGGGTGTTCTGTGCCGACTTTAATCGTCATCTGCACATTTGCCCACAGGCTCAGCTGGGGCTGGCAGAACAACTGCTGCTGGGCTGTGTTGATACCGCACTGATGGGCCAGAACGCCATGATCGCCGCCGAGTCCCTGGGGCTTGGCGGCGTATTTATTGGTGGTATCCGCAACGGTATCGCCGGGGTGACAGAACTGCTGGCATTGCCAAAATTTGTCCTGCCGCTGTTTGGTCTTTGTCTGGGCTGGCCCGCGCAGTCACCGCAACAAAAACCCCGTATGCCTGCGGCCATGATGATGCATGAAAATCGCTATCAGCCAGTTAATCAGCAGGTGCTGGACGATTACGACCGCCAGCAGGAAGAGTATTATCTGACGCGTGACAGCAACCCGCGTCGTGAAAGCTGGAGCGAGCACATCCGGAAGACCATTATCAAAGAGAGCCGACCCTTCATGCTCGACTATCTGCATAAGCAGGGATGGGCAACGCGCTAAAGCCTCTTATCTCAGCGGTGATTCACCACCGGGCAAAGCGGTCGTCTGACTGATATTGACGCCAGACGACCCGCTCTGACGAGGTTCAGACCCGCTTTCAGGCTGAAGCGGGCCGATACACCCTCAGTGCTGAATCAGCTTTTATTGCCGGGACTCTGTCTGAAAAGGTCTGGTTGATGTCATATTTATGTCGCAGTCATGGTGTTTCGCAGCGTTTTTCCGTAAGCTAAGGCGCAATTTTAAGGCAGTATGAGAACATCACATGGATTCACTCGTCATCCCGGACATCGACCTGATTCGACGCTGGCTGGATCTGCAAAGTGTCACCTGGTTTGAGTGTGACACCTGTCAGGCACTCCACCTGCCACACATGCAAAACTTTGATGGCGTATTCGATGCCAAACTCGATCTGGTAGACAACGTTATTCTGTTCTCCGCACTGGCAGAAGTTAAACCTACCGCACTGATCCCTCTGGTGGGTGACCTGTCGCAAATCAACGCCAGCTCTCTGACGGTTAAAGCCTTTGTTGATATTCAGGATGATAATCTGCCGAAACTGATCGTCATGCAGTCACTGAGTGTGGCGGCAGGCGTGACTTATGGGCAGTTCGTTCATTTTCTTAAGCAGAGCGAAGAGCAGGTTTCGATGGTGGTGATGGAAGCCTTCGCCAACCACCTGTTGATGATAGGTGAAGATGACGAACGTAATGACTATGCTTTTCCTCATTCCATGCTGCACTAATTTCTTCTGCTGAAGCCTCCGGGTTGGCCTGCTGCCGACCTGGTTTATCCCGCAACGCGCGACACTTCCTTGCTGTTACCCTGAAGATTGTCTTTTTCCCCGCATTTTATGGTGTCATCACCCGTTTTTCTGCTGCTGTTAAGCGCTTTTTGCCGGATTTTCAGCGGCATTTACCATGCCTGTGGCGTATCACCCAGAGGCAAAATGCATTAAAAATCGATAAAAGGCGTTTTTTACGGTCAACGCTGGCCTGAGTTTAAGAGTGCGGCTATGCTTGCGTGGCTGCATTTTGCGTGCAACGTCGCCGTGGGTATAGGTTTTTTCTATTAACAGCATGACGAATAATCATTCATTGTTATAGCCATAACAGGGCCAGTGTGGAAAAAACCGGAGCCTGTGGATGCTGTGTATATCTCTTTTCGCGAGGATGGAAAACATGTTCAACCAACGTAAAAAATGGTTGTCAGCTGTGGTGGCTGGGGTGCTGATGGCGGTTTCCGCTGGTTCAACGGCTGCTGATAAGACGCTGCACGTTTATAACTGGTCTGATTATATTTCGCCGGACACGGTGCCAAATTTCGAAAAACAGTCGGGTATCAAGGTCGTTTATGACGTCTTTGATTCGAACGAAGTGCTGGAAGGCAAGCTGATGGCAGGAAGCACCGGTTATGATGTGGTGGTGCCGTCCTCCAGCTTTCTTGCCCGTCAGTTGCAGTCCGGTGTCTTCCAGCCGCTGGATAAAAGCAAGCTGCCTAACTACAAAAACCTCGATCCTGACCTGCTGAAAAAGCTGGAACAGCACGATCCGGGCAACAAATATGCCATCCCTTACCTGTGGGCAACCACCGGCATTGGCTACAACGTCGATAAAGTCAAAGCGGCACTGGGTAAAGATGCGCCGGTTAACAGCTGGGATCTGGTGTTGAAACCAGAAAACCTCGAAAAACTGAAAAGCTGCGGTGTTTCCTTCCTTGATGCGCCAGAAGAGATTTTTGCCACCGTGCTCAATTATCTCGGCAAAGATCCTAACAGCAGTGACGCAAAAGATTACTCTGGCGCGGCCAGCGACCTGCTGTTGAAACTGCGTCCTTCTATTCGTTACTTCCATTCATCGCAGTACATTAACGATCTGGCTAACGGTAACACCTGCGTGGCGATTGGCTGGGCGGGAGATGTATTGCAGGCGAAGAACCGTGCCTTGCAGGCTAAAAATGGCGTGAACATTGCCTACAGCATCCCGAAAGAGGGGGCCCTGGCGTTCTTTGATATGCTGGCGATCCCGAAAGATGCCAAAAATGTCGATGAAGCCTATCAGTTCCTCAACTATCTGATGGAGCCGAAGGTGATTGCTGACGTTTCCAACAAAATGTTCTATGCCAATGGAAACAAGGCTTCCGTGCCTTTGATTAACGCTGACATTCGCAACAATCCGGCTATTTTCCCGACGCCAGATACCATGGCAAAACTGTTTGTGCTGAAAGTCCAGGATCCAAAACTGGATCGTGTGCGTACCCGTGCATGGACTAAAGTTAAAAGTGGCAAATAGCTGAACGGATCTTCTCCTGAGCGCAAGAAAACAGAGGCCTGGCGGCCTCTGTTTTCTTGCCTGCTGAACACCCTGTCCGGTGGCGACGGTTTCGGGAGAGGGCCGGCCTGATATGTGACAGAGTGGGCAATGATTCATTCTGTCAGCCTCGCACCGGGCGGCGAAGAGAGTCAGCGCCGCGCTCTGTGAAGCTGGATTTTTACTTTTTACGGCAAAGCCTGCTGTTACGTGCCGGAGAATTATGGACGTGAAAGATGCAATCCCCCGCCCCCAGACAAAAGTGGGCAAGGCATTAACGCCGCTGTTGGAAATCCGTAATCTGACCAGATCGTTTGACGGGCAGCACGCGGTTGATGACGTCAATCTGACTATCTATAAAGGTGAAATTTTTGCGCTGCTGGGGGCTTCCGGCTGCGGCAAATCGACACTGCTGCGGATGCTGGCGGGCTTTGAAACGCCAACCTCAGGGCAGATTATGCTGGATGGTCAGGATCTTTCCAACGTGCCACCCTATCAGCGCCCCATCAATATGATGTTCCAGTCCTATGCCCTGTTCCCACACATGACGGTGGAGCAGAATATCGCCTTTGGACTGAAGCAGGACCGACTGCCAAAAGACGAAATCGCCAGTCGCGTGGCAGAAATGTTGACGCTGGTCCATATGCAGGAATACGCCAGACGCAAGCCGCACCAGCTTTCCGGCGGTCAGCGTCAGCGGGTAGCGCTGGCCCGCAGCCTGGCCAAGCGGCCCAAGCTGCTGTTGCTGGATGAGCCGATGGGCGCGCTGGACAAAAAGTTGCGCGACCGTATGCAGCTTGAAGTGGTCGATATTCTGGAGCGCGTTGGCGCGACCTGTGTGATGGTCACCCATGACCAGGAGGAAGCGATGACCATGGCAGGACGCATTGCCATTATGAATCGCGGCAAGTTTGTGCAGATTGGCGAGCCGGAAGAGATTTACGAACATCCAACCACGCGCTACAGCGCAGAATTTATCGGCTCGGTGAATCTTTTTGAAGGGTTATTGCGCGAACGCCAGTCGGATGGCCTGATTGTTGACAGTCCGGGACTTGTTCACCCGTTGAAAGTGGATTCTGATGCCTCGGTGACGGAGGGCGTTCCGGTTCACGTGGCGCTGCGCCCGGAAAAAGTGATGCTGTGTGAAGAGATCCCGACTGACGGTTGTAATTTTGCCGTCGGGGAAGTCGCGCACATTGCCTACCTCGGCGATCTGTCGATTTATCATGTGCGGCTGCACAGCGGACAGATGATCAGCGCGCAGTTACAAAATGCTCATCGCTTTCGCAAAGGGACGCCAACCTGGGGAGACGAAGTGCGTCTCTGCTGGGACGCGGACAGCTGTGTGGTATTGACGGTGTAGTGGGGGAGTTATGAGCCAGCATTCTTTAAAGACCCGCAAACCACCCGGCGCGACGGCCGGTGTGTTGCAGGCCTGCATCCGTCGACTGCAAATGAAGTCGGGCCGCAAAATGGTGATTGCCTTACCTTATCTGTGGCTGGTACTGCTGTTCCTGCTGCCCTTTTTGATCGTGCTGAAAATCAGCCTGGCGGATATTGCCCGTGCGATCCCACCGTACACCGATTTGCTCAGCTGGGCCGATGGGCAACTGACGATGGTGGTTAATCTCGGCAACTATCTGACGCTCACCGACGATCCGTTGTATATCGATGCCTATCTGCACTCATTGCAGGTGGCGGCCATTTCCACGGTGATTTGCCTGCTGATTGGTTATCCGCTGGCGTGGGCGGTGGCGCACAGTTCTCCCTCTACCCGCAACATTCTGCTTTTGCTGGTAATACTTCCTTCCTGGACCTCCTTTCTGGTGCGGGTTTACGCCTGGATGGGGATCCTGAACGATAACGGTATCCTTAACCGTTTTCTGTTATGGACCGGCGTTGTCGATCATCCGTTGACCATCCTCTATACCAACGTGGCGGTCTATATCGGCATTGTGTACTGCTATCTGCCTTTTATGGTGTTGCCAATCTACACCGCGCTGACCCGCATTGATTATTCGCTGGTGGAAGCCTCGCTGGACCTGGGCGCACGGCCATTAAAAACATTCTTCAGCGTGATCGTGCCGCTGACCAAAGGCGGCATTATTGCCGGTTCCATGCTGGTGTTTATCCCGGCGGTTGGCGAGTATGTTATCCCGGAGCTGCTCGGTGGCCCCGACAGCATCATGATTGGCCGCGTGCTGTGGCAGGAATTCTTTAACAACCGTGACTGGCCGGTGGCCTCGGCGCTGGCGGTGATTATTTTGTTGATCCTGATCCTGCCGATCATCTGGTTTCATAAACATCAGAATAAAGAAATGGGGGAGAAGGAATGACCTCGTTACCCGTTGTGCGTTCGCCGTGGCGCATCGCCATCCTGGTGGTCTGCTTTTTCTTTCTGTACGCGCCGATGGCGTTGCTGGTGGTGTACTCCTTTAACTCATCACAGCTGGCCGCGTGGGAGAGTTTCTCCCTGCACTGGTACAGGGTGTTGTTCCATGATGGGGCGATGATCGGGGCGGTCACCCTCAGCCTGAGTATTGCCGCGCTGGCGGCAACGGCGGCCGTGGTGCTGGGCACCATTGCGGCGGTGGTGATCGTGCGATTTGGTCGTTTTAAAGGCTCGACCGGCTTTGCTTTTATGCTCACCGCGCCGCTGGTTATGCCGGATGTGATCACCGGCCTGTCGCTGCTGCTGCTGTTTGTGGCGATGGGCAATGCCTTTGGCTGGCCTGCCGATCGTGGCATGTTAACCATCTGGCTGGCACATGTGACCTTTTGTACCGCTTATGTGGCGGTGGTGATCAATGCAAGACTGAGGGAGCTGGACCGCTCAATTGAAGAAGCGGCGATGGACCTGGGGGCGACCCCGCTGAAAGTGTTCTTTGTTATTACCGTGCCGATGATTGCCCCGGCGATTGTCACCGGTTGGCTGCTGGCCTTTACCCTGTCGCTGGATGACCTGGTGATTGCCAGCTTTGTCACCGGACCGGGTGCCACCACGTTGCCGATGCAGATTTTTGCTACCGTGCGGCGTGGCGTCAATCCGGAGATCAACGCGCTGGCGTCACTGATTCTGTTCGTGGTCGGTATCGTCGGGTTTATCGCCTGGCGCTTGATGGCGCATGAAGAGAAGCAGCGTCTGAAAGATATACAGAAGGCGCGGGGCGGACATTAAGGGATGAGCGGGGATATTCCGGAGGCCTTATCTTCGGCCTGGTCTGACCTCTGGGATATCCGTTTTCTCCCCGACTGGCACAGGCCATTATGGAGCCAGGGCGCGTCAACATGACGCTGTCTCTGATGATGAAGATTATCGCCGCCGGTTCCTGACACACCACAATGGTGTTCAGGCAGAGCGTCGGGTGCACCGGGCACTCTTTTCTCTGCCCGGTGCTGGGATACTTCGCAACAGCGGCCATTTTTTGTTGCAGCAAAATGTGCTGTTTGCCGCAGTTCAACTTTGATAACAGCCTGAACGTTATACCTGCCCGTCTGAGGCAAAATGGTTGATATCGAGCAGGCCATTTTCCAGTTTGATACAATGATCGGCCAGATGGAAAAAACGCTCGTCGTGGGTGATAGCCAGTACCGCCTTGCCGCGAGCAGCCAGTTCAGGAAGTAGCTCCTCATAGAATACTTTCCTGAACAGCGGATCCTGATCGGCAGCCCATTCATCGAACAGATAAAATGGACGATCCTCCAGGTATGCAACTACCAGCGCGAGGCGTTTTCTCTGCCCTTGTGATAAATCCTGGGTTGAAAAGTAACCATTTTCAATTTTCAACTTATGGTCGATATGAAGTTTGACCAGTAAGGCATTAGCCTGCTCATCCAGGGTGCCGTTGCCAGTATTCAGGCCGATCAGTGATTCGAACAGATGAAAGTCGGAGAAAATTGCTGAGAAAAGCTGGCGGTAGTGAATACGGTTATGGTCGTCAATGGGGTAACCATCAACGGTAATGGTGCCACTTTCCGGGATGTAAAGACCCGTCAGAAGCTTGGCAAGGGTGGTTTTTCCGCTGCCATTTCCACCAATCAGGAACGTAATTTCTCCCCTTTTAAGTTCAAGTTCAACAGGGCCGAGCTGAAATATTCCGCCTTCCTTCTCGCGATAATAGCTGTGCTTGATCCCGGACAAATGTAGTGAAGTTGCATTGCCAAACGCATTTACAGAGAAAGAGCCTTTTATCGATTCTTGCTCATTCAGTTCAGAAAGTATTTTTCCAATACGATTCAGCGATACGCGAGCTGCATTCAGCGTCGGTATATTATTTAGCAGGCTGTCTAAAGGCATTAGCATAAATAAGAATATTATCACGTAGCCTGCCAGCGCCATTTTATCCAGACCCGATATTACGCCAGGAAAAAATATAATTACCCCCAGAAACAGGTAGAACAAAGAAAGGAGCCAACCAACGCCAAAGGCGTAAATACTAAAAGCATGGGTGCGGTGCTGACCTACCGCGTCAATTTCGCTGTTGAGTGAGTGATTAAGAAAGTTCTGGCTACGGATACTGTGTAGTTTCAGTTCTTTTGCTCCGGAGAATAATGCACTGAAATGGGTAAAGAGCCGATCCTGAGCCTTACCTGCTGCTCTGAACGACGCAAGTGCTCTGGAGCCACTTATGCAGTAGCCCAGAGAGCCCGAAAGCACAATGGTTAATGCCAGACCGAAAACGGGCCATGACAACCATGCCAGATAGGCCAGGCAGCCCAATATCATCGATCCTTGCATAACAATGTTAGGCAGCGTGAAGAACAAAAAAGAGACATTAGTGGCGTCATCAGTAATAACAGACTGAGCGCGTGAGGCACCCAGTTTTTCAATTTGCCGGAATGACGCGCAGGCAACCCGATACGAGATAAGTTTTCGCATTCGAGCCATTGTTCCCTGGCTCAAACGGGCGAAAAAAATACCGCTCAGTACCCGACAGCTAATCGTCACGACGGTCAGCAAGATAAAATACCCGGCCAGTGCGTGATAATTAGTTTCAGTGCTGTTCAACGTTTTGTTAATCAGGGTGATCAACAAAACACTGGCAATACCGTTTGCTATGCTGGCGGCAGTGGCAATAACTAGCGTCCAGCGTGAGCGATAGAGGAGGGAAAATAAAAGCGTCAGGACTGGAGATTGATTGGTCAATTTTTTCATTTAAAATCCATATATTCCTGTAGGGCAGCCGATTTCCATGCCCTTAAAAACAGTTAACCTGTCAACAATAAGTCATCAGCTGCCAGCCCCAACGGGCTGGCAGTGAAGCCAGTAGTATTAAGTCAGATTTTTATCTTTTTTGTTAACCCTTCGGCTAACTTCCTGACATTGGGTTCGGATAACATCGTCATGTGATTTCCCGGTACAAATGTCGTATTTAATTGAGTGGCATGAATTTTCCAGTTTTGGATATCCAACGAGGTTTCATCATTGTCTCCTTCTTCTGCGTTTATTAAATGAAGCAGCCCCTGATAACAGGTACGGGGAATATAAATGGTATTCAGATTGGCATGCATAACCTGAACGATACCCTGCAACAGTGAGAGCGGCGCATTCGCTGGGAAAAAGCCAACTTTGATTAAAGTTTCGGACAAAAGCTCAATTTGTTCACAAGGCTCCAGGCCGATAAAATCATGTCTCGTCAGCGGTAATGTGTGTGGCAACATCATGTTGTAGATATCGGTCAACTTTAATAACGCCTCTGTCTGGTCGACCGTTTTCTGAATGATATTCTGCGGATCGGGTGAGTTTGTATCTACGAGTATCAGGGCACCAATATTTTCTCCCTGTGCCTGCAATTGCAATGCCATTTCAAAAGCAATCCAGCCGCCGAATGAGTGCCCAAGCAGATGCCAGGGACCCTCAGATTGCGTTTGGCGGATTACCTGAATGTAAGATCGGGCCGCTTCCTCGACACTGATAAAAGGAGGAAGTTCTGGTGCCGTCAGTCCCCTTGCCTGCAAAGCATGTACAGGCAAATGTGATGGCAGAGCCAGGGCCAGTTCAATGAAACTGGAGGCACTGGCACCTGCGCCAGGGAGACAGAAGAGCGGAGGAACAGACTGAGAACCACGCTGGATGATGACGCCTGGTGTGTGAGACGCAGGTAACAGATAGCCGGTAACTGAATCGGCTATCTGATTGAGTCGCGGTGGTTGCATAATAGTTTGATGGCTTCCGCCGACAGGATGAAGCTCTGAACCTGCGCCAACAAGATCGCGCCAGCCGCGCCACGCATCCTCGCCGGGTAAAGTCTCAGCGGTATAGAGATGAACAGGCACTTATGAAGCAGATGCGTGATAGCGTTTGCTAAGTTGTCCAAACATCTTTTGAGTATTGATACGAATCAGCACATCCTCTTTTGTTATCCCTACGGGCAACCATTGGTGCTGATGGCAAAAGTTAAAAATTTGCTCTATATCATTGAGTGCATATATATCCCTCAGCTTCTCTTCATCAGTAATATTCATTTTGTGGCGCAGATAATTAATAACCAGATTGACCTCTTCCTGCTCCTTACTTAAATATTCCCCGGCATTGCCAGTCTGCTTATTCTGGCATTGGGTTTTGATGTAGTTCGGATTAAATGAATCGATCATGCCAAGGAAACCAATCTCCTCTCCATGATTGATCAGCTGACCGGCGATCTCCCGCGCAATCACCCCGCCAAGAGACCATCCGGCGAGATGATAAGGCCCGTGGGCCTGTATACGTCGAATTGCCTGTATATGATAACTGGCCAGCGCTTCCAGGGAGTCTGGCGGGGTGTCCAGCGTATGCATACCGAGGGCCTGAAGTGCGTAAACGGGCTGTTCGGCAGGAAGCAGTCTTGCCAGAGGCGAATAGACCAGCGGATCGCCGCTGGTTTCGTGGACCAGGAACAGGGGCGGTAAACGCCCTTCGGGGCTTAAAGGAACGGGGAGCGCCCCGAAAGACGATTCTGTTATTGCCGGGTTGTTCTTAATGGCCTGAGCCAGATCGCACAACGTTGGAGATGAAAATAGCGTGGTTAATGATGCTTGCATGCCTTGTTTGCTCAGATGATTGATTAACTGAATAGCCAGCAGCGAGTGTCCGCCGAGCTCGAAGAAGTGGTCGTGACGGCCGACGCGCGCCAGTCCGAGCAGGGCCTGCCAGATGGCGGCGATGCGCGTTTCCAGCTCACCTTCGGGGGCTTCATAGCTGCGGACGGCGACGGCGGCCTGGTCAGGCACCGGCAGCGCCTTCCGGTCGAGCTTGCCGTTCGGGGTGAGCGGAAAGGCGTCGAGGGTGACGAAGGCGGCGGGGATCATATATTCCGCAAGCTCAGCGGCCAGCCGGCGGCGCAGGTCGGCCGGTTCGGGCCTGGCGCCGTGCTGCGGGCGCAGATAGGCGACGAGTCGCCTGTCGCCGGGGGTGTCCTCGCGGGCGATCACCACCGCGTCCAGCACGCCGGGGCAGCGGGCCAGGCGGGCTTCAATCTCGCCGGGCTCAATGCGGAAGCCCCGGAGCTTGAGCTGGAAGTCGTTGCGCCCGAGGAATTCAATGCTGCCGTCGGGAAGCCAGCGGCCGAGGTCGCCGGTGCGGTAGAGGCGGGCCAGCGGGTCGTGGGAGAAGGCGTCGGGAATAAAGCGTCCGGCGGTAAGCTCCGGGCGGTTAAGGTAGCCGCGCGCGACGCCCGCGCCGCCGATGTGGATCTCCCCGGCGACGCCTTGCGGCACCAGCTGTCCGCGGGCGTCAAGGATATAAATACGGGTGTTGGCGATGGGGCGACCAATACAGGGGCACGGCAGCGCGGCAGAGACGGTACAGGCGGTGGCGTCGACCGTGCACTCCGTGGGGCCGTAGACGTTAATGAAGCGGGTGGAGGTGTTCTGCTGCATCGCGCGCCATGCCTGCGGCGAAATGGCATCCCCGCCGGTCAGAACCCGGCGTGGCTGATAGCCGGACGAGGTGCCGAGGCCGCTTTCCAGCAGGCCCTGCAGCTGAACCGGGGTGCAGTCAACGATGTCGACGCGGTGGCGGGCAAAATAGCGCCAGAGCAGGCGGCTGTCACGGCGTACGGCCTGGGGCACCATCACCAGGGCATGGCCGGAGAGCAGCTGAAGCCAGCACTGTACCGAGGCATCAAACACAATGCCCGCATTCATGGCCACCCGGCAGGGTCGGGTGATGTCGAGCAGGGCGTCAAGCCCGGCGTGCAGGTTAATGACGCTGCGATGCTCAACCATTACCCCCTTTGGCTTCCCGGTGGTGCCGGAGGTATAGATGACGTAGGCCAGATTTGCAGAGGTCAGGCCCGGCACGTCGGGGTTACCCTCGCTGAAGGGGCGGGTTGGTGGCACATCAAGCAGGATCACCGGCAGGCTGCCGCCCGGCATTTCGGCCAGCGATGACTGCGTCAGCAGGGCGACCGGCGCGGCATCGTCGAGCATAAAGGCGAGGCGCTCCGGCGGGTATGCCGGGTCAAGCGGCAGGTAAGCGCCGCCGGCCTTTAGGATGGCGAGCAGGGCGACGATCATTCCGGCACCGCGTTCGGCACAGAGCGCCACGCGGTCGTCGGGCCGTACGCCGAGTGCCAGCAGGTGATGGGCGAGGCGGTTGGCACGGCGGTTAAGTTCGGCGTAGCTGAGTGTCTCATCGTCAGAGATGAGGGCGGTGGCCTGCGGGGTGCGTTCAGCCTGCTGCTCGAATAACTGATGGATCAGCGCCTCGCGGGGGAAGTCGGCGTCGGTGGCGTTGAAATCCCGGAGTAACAGCTGACGTTCGGCAGACGGCAAAATTTTCGCGCTTCCTGCTGGAGTATCAAGTGATTGAATAGCTTCTTCTGTCAGAACCGCCAGGCGGGATTGTAGGGCGATGATTTCTTCACGACGGAAGTAGTTTGGATCAAAATTGAATTCGATTGTGGCTGGTTGGTCGGAGTTGTCTTCAATTTGAGTCAATATGTATTGATGGATCGCTACCGAAAGAGGGAACATTGTTTCCCGGTACGATTTCTGAAGTTGAGTAACACAATTTGTCATATCAACGTTAAGTTCGAATAACTCAAATGATAAAGTAATATCAAAAAGTTGAGAGCGTCCGGTTTTTTGTTTTAACTTTGTAAGTTGATTGATTTCGGTAATTGGTAAACGTTGGTGCTTGTAACAATGACGCAGTTCAGCTGCTGCTTTGTACATGACGTCAAGAAAAGAGTCACGGGCAAGGTCAATGGTGATTTTGACAGGGATAACTAACGAAAACATCCCCATGGTGCGTTTTTGTTTTGCGTTTTTTCTATTATGTACAGGTATACCAATAACAATTTCTTCTTCGCCTGTACTTCGTGCCAGGTAGCAGGCCAGGACAGCATACATAAAGTGAAGGATGGACAATCCATGTTTCGCCATTGTGCCCTTGATGCGTTGAAAGAGAGATTTTTCGATCTGCCAGATAACAGGTTTTTCTTTTTTTTGAGATGTCATTTTTTTACTGGCGGAGCGTTGGCATAATGCTGGCGGCAGTTTGTTATAACGTTCTGTCCAGAATTTTAAATCGTATTTATAATGCTTTGAATTAAGATAGAGGCTATCTTCTTGAATGAAGTCGAAATAGGATGGAGCGATGTCATCATTGTTCTCCCCATTTAATAGTTTGTTGTAACAGTCAATCATATCCTCAATGATAAGCTTCAGGCCTGCACCATCAGAAATCAGATGGTGGCTACAAAATTGCCAATACCAGCGAGTATCGCTAACCTTTAACAGTTCGGAGCGCCACAGGTTTTCATATAAGTTGAACGGTTTCATCAAGCTGGCGTCCATTTTTATCCTGGCGGACTCCTCTGCATCGGGTTGTTGTGATAGATCCCAGGTCGTGATCGTGCCCAGGGCATCAGTACATTCCTGAAGTGGCATTCCCTGGGTTTTGATAAGTCGTAATCGAAGTGCATCATGGCGCTGGGGTAATGAATAAAAAGCTTTTATAAATATGAGACTATCAAGTTCGCCATCAATACGAGCTATCGTGCTGATATTGTATATGGAGGTATCAGGATTAAGTGTTTGTTCAAGCCAGACAGCTCGTTGAGTAGAACAAAGGGGAAATTTACTTGAGGGATAACTGATGTGTTCGCTATCAGATTTATGGGGCAAAAAATAATCAATCATTATTGACCTCTAAAATAGGGGTGATAATTTCATCGAAAGTTATTAAGCACGATATTACTGAGTAATTTTATTTTTTAAGCCTGTGGTGATTGGTTCGGCAGGCAGGGAACAGACTCACTTCGTTATGTATTTTTCATCAGCTTTATCTTTCCAGAATAAAAAATATAACAATACTAATTTAAATATCCTGGCCGTGGCTAAAATAATAGCCTGGCGTGTTTTGTTATAAAATCACCATCTCTTATCACAATAATGTTAATAATTTATCCTCTTTATATGCTTTTATTGTTAGTTGCGAAGTTTCCTTGTTAATTAAATTTCGGCATTATTATTAATTTTATAAAACACCGTTGTCAATAATTTATATTATAATGCAAGTTAAAATAGTTGGAATTATAATTATTTAAAGGTTAGTTCATATTGCCAAAAGAGAGGGTTAAGTAGGCGTGTTGTAAAACTAATTGCTGAATTACATGATTGATGATGACAGTATGGTGATTGATTTTATAAGGGTGTTTTGATAATTAGAAAATAAGTGGTCGCAAAGCGTTTTCAACCCGGCGGGTGATGACTTCAGTTAGTAGAATATGTACTTTTTGATGAAATCCCCGATGACATTTCAAAGACTCTGCTCACCGGGCGCATCTGGCCCCGAGAGTGAACAAAGTGAAATCGGTTATTAATGCCAGACCGGTACGCCCCGGAATGCCTGATAAAGGTCTTAGCAATGGGGTCAGTAATTTATGTACTGCACGCATGGCACCGTAATGGGTGAAAATTTCCATTACGCCCGATACCCGCATCACCGTTGGCACCAGCGGCAGAGCAAATAAAAATCCGGCTTTTGCCCCGACGCCACCCGCACCGACAAAGGAACTGCTGGCGGCATCTTTCATGCTGCCAGACTTTCTGGCAATTTCCATAAAGTGGAAATATTTCCCGAATTGCGCTAAAAATAGCATGCTGCTATTTCGTGGTGTGATGAGCAGATATCGAGCCTGGGAAGACAAATTAAGCGAACGTGCTGTGGAAAAAAGCAAAAACCCACCATCTGCTGTTTCAGTAATGAAATAAAAAATATCATATCAACTCAGCGTTGATTAACTATCCTGTTTGTTTTTCCGCTGTGGCGAAAAATGGACAAGACAACTACAGGCTGGCGCAGTTGCACCATGCCGGAGCAAAAGCAGGCCAGGGCAGGAGTAAACCATGTCAGAGGTGTTGAGAGAAGGTAAAGCGGTTCTGTCATCAACCTTATCTGTTCCGGTGCCGGTGCTGGTGGCAGGCGTCAGCATCATTGCTATCCGCTGCGTGGGCGTTGCGCTTCAGGTGCACGAGCTGGGCATCAACGAGCTGTTGCGCTTTGTGCATCGCAGCGCTCAGGCCTGGGATTCCACGCTGATTTTTATCGCCAGCCAGCTGCTGTTTTTCATTCAGTTACGCTGTGCGCTGGCGGTGATGCATGGCCGCAATTGGGCGCGCTGGGGTTATGCGCTGGCACAGCTGGTGGTGATGTTTTACCTCTCTGTCGCTTCAATGGGTTGGATCTATCCGGAACTGTTCAATATCAGCGGCAGCGGTCAGGGGATGCTTCTTCCCCGGCTGATTTCCGCTATGCTGCCCGATTTACTGGTGCTGTGTCTGCTGTTTATTCCTGCCAGCAGTCGGGAATTTTTTCGCCATCGCTGAAGACACAATGGTACAATCCTGGCCCGCTGTACCAACCACGGACCTCCACATGCATTGCTCCCTTTACGAAACTGACCGCTGTCGCTCCTGCCAGTGGCTGGCTGTGCCTTATCCCCGGCAGCTTGATGAGAAGCAGCATACGTTGCGCCAGCTGCTGGCCGGGCATCCGGCTGCGCAGTGGCTGCCACCGGTGACCTCTGCACAACAGCAGTTCCGCTATAAAGCAAAGATGGTGGTCAGCGGCAGCGTTGAACGGCCTGTTCTCGGCCTGATGCACCGTGACGGGCAACCGGTCGATCTCTGTGACTGCCCACTCTATCCGGAAAGTTTTGCCCACGTGTTTGCCCAACTTAAGCCGTTTATCGCCAGGGCCGGACTGACGCCGTATAACGTGGCGCGCAGACGCGGCGAGCTGAAGTTTATTCTGCTGACTGAAAGCAGCCACAGCGGTGAGCTGATGCTGCGTTTCGTTTTGCGCTCAAAAGAAAAACTGGCGCAGTTGACCCGCGAGCTGCCGGGTCTGCAACAGCAGCTGCCCCGGATCGCTGTGGTTTCCGCCAATATCCAGCCGGTCCATATGGCCATTCTTGAAGGCGAAGAGGAGATCCCGCTGACGGAGAATCAGGCGCTGGCCGAACAGTTGAACGATGTGCCGCTGTGGATACGTCCGCAAAGTTTTTTTCAAACCAATCCACAGGTTGCGGCCTCACTTTATGCCACTGCCCGCCAGTGGGTGAGGGCGCTGGATGTCAGCAGTATGTGGGATCTGTTCTGCGGTGTCGGGGGTTTTGGCCTGCATTGCGCCAGTCAGGAAGTGCGCCTGACCGGTATTGAAATCAGCGCTGAAGCCATTGCCTGTGCGCAGCGTTCAGCGGCGGTGATGGGCAGGGAGCAGATGCGTTTTGCTGCGCTGGATTCCACCGCGTTTGCCACCTCTGAACAGGCTGCTCCCGAGCTGGTGCTGGTGAATCCGCCGCGTCGTGGAATTGGCGCGGAGCTTTGCCGCTGGCTGAGCACGATGTTGCCACAGTGGATCCTCTATTCCAGCTGCAACGCGCAAAGTCTGGCCTGTGATATTGCCTTGCTGAATGATTACCGGCTGGAAAAAGTGCAGCTGTTTGATATGTTTCCGCACACGGCGCACAGCGAAGTGCTGACCCTGTTGGTACGTCGCTGAGGGTCAATTCGCCACACCCAGCCAGTGCTGGGTGAGCTGGCGCAGCGTGCCGTCATCTTTCAGGCTCTGCAATGCGTTGTTCAGCTGTTCCAGTAGCTGAGCGTCGTCTTTGCGTACCGCAATGCCCAGCCCCGAGCCAAAATAACGTTCATCGGTAACTGGCTCACCCACCGAGGCAAGCTGCGAATTGGCTTTTAGCAGTTGCTGCACCGCAGGGGTGTCACCAAAAATGGCATCCAGTCTGTTGCTGCGCATATCCAGTAGCGCATTCTGGTAGTCGTCATACACCACCGGAATAATCTCCGGCCACGCCGATTGCAGATAGGCCTGCTGCGTGGTGTCCCCTCCCACACCCACACGTTTACCTTTCAGTTGGGCAAAGTCGCTGTAGCGGTTTTTCATCGCGATAATGGTGCCGGAGTTAGCCAGGTAGGGGCGGGTAAAGTCCACCTGTTTCAGGCGTTCATCGGTAATATCCATACCGGCAATCACCGCATCGTAGCGACGAAATCTGAGGGATGGTAGCAGCAGATCAAAAGCGGTGTTGGTGAAAATACACTCAACCTGCATACGCTTACACAATCCTTTCGCCACGTCTATATCAAATCCCACCATCTGGTTATCGTTGTTGAGGTATTCGAAGGGGGGATTTGCGGCGGTGGTGGCAAAGCGTAATGAACCGTTCGCCAGCGCGCTCATACTGAGGCTGGCGAGTAACAGGGCCAGGAAAAGCTTGTGCATTACTTACCGTCCTTGCGGTTAACAGACAGGCTATTATGCCGGTCGGCAGCAGTAAGCTATCCGTTGATTAACCACCAAAGAAGGGCTGTTTCCGAAAGATTCCGGTAGTGACAGGCACTACCGGTGTCGATCAGTGACGACGTTCGAACGCCAGAGCGCGGTGCTCAATCAGACGCATCAACAGCGTCAGCAGGCCATTAACACAGAGATATATCAGCCCTGCGGCGGCAAACACCGTGACATCATAGGTTCTGCCATACAGCAGCTGACTGTTGCCCATCACCTCCATCAGGGTAATGGTGTAAGCCAGCGAGGTGCCTTTGAACACCAACACCACCTCATTGGACCAGGAGGAGAGCGCGCGTCTCAGGGCGTAGGGAAGCAGGATGCGCAGCGTGTCTTTGCGGTTCATACCCAGTGCTGCGCAGGATTGCCACTGCCCGGACGGAATTGCCCGTACCGCACCATGAAAAAGCAGGGTGGTATAGGCCGCGCTGTTCAGTGACAGCGCCAGCAGTGCGCACAACCACGGCTGGGAAAGCAGATTCCACAGCCACGGCACTGACTGAATGGCGGGAAACTGCCCGGGGCCATAATAAATTAAAAAGATCTGCACCAGCAGCGGTGTGCCGGTGAACAGCGTGATATAACCGCGCACCAGCAGGCTGAGCACCGGCAGCTTCAGGGAGAGGATCACCGTGAGCAGCAGTGATAACAGCAAGGCCAGAACCAGCGCGGCGGCGGTCAGCGTCAGGCTGGTGTGAAGCCCTTTTAACAGATCGGGTAAATAAGCCAGCATCAGTCGCTTCCCCGCTCAAATCGTGTGGCTCTGGCATCAATCCGTTGCAGAATTTGCTGGCTCAGCAGCGTAATCAGCAAATAGATGGCGGCGGCAATCATGTACCAG
Organism: Erwinia papayae; assembly: GCF_058241465.1. Lineage (NCBI taxonomy): Bacteria > Pseudomonadati > Pseudomonadota > Gammaproteobacteria > Enterobacterales > Erwiniaceae > Erwinia > Erwinia papayae. Next base: position 1,656,288 of record NZ_JBZCHT010000009.1, on the reverse strand, counting down.
GTGAAGGGTTCCTGAGTGCGCGTGGCAATGCTTTTAGTCTGAAGCATAATGTCATTGACGCTAATGAGAGAGACCAGTGCCGTATCTTTCAGCAGCACCAGCCACTGGTTGCCCAGTCCCGGTAAGGCATGACGCCACATTTGCGGCATGATCAGGCGAAAGAAAATCGTGCTCTTCTTCATGCCCAGCGCCTGGCCTGACTCCCACTGACCACCAGGCACCGCTTTCAGTGCGCCACGCAGCGTCTGTGAGGCGTAGGAAGCGTAGAGAATTGACAGGGCAATCACGCCGCAAAGAAACGGACTGACGTCAAAGTTCTGAATAGCCAGCTGTACCGGAATTTTCACCACGGCCAGATTGATAGTGAAACCATCTGAGAGCGTCAGCAGCAGCTGCGAGGCGCCAAAATAGACAAACAGCACCACCAGAATTTCCGGCAGACCACGAAACAGGGTTACCAGGCCGGTGGCTATCCAGGCCAGCGGTCGCCAGCGCGCCGATTCCCAGGCAGCAAAAATCATCGCCAGCACCAGTCCGACCGTAAGGGCAGAAATGGCAAGGCCGACGGTCATCCCGGCGGCGCTTGCAAGAGGATAAAGTTCGTTCATTCAGAGATTACTGCTGGAACCATTTGTCATAGATTTTCTTCCAGGTGCCATCGGCTTTGACTTTATCCAGCGCGGTGTTGAACTGGTTTTGCAGCTCGCTGTTGCCCTGGCGTACGGCAATGCCCAGGCCGGTGCCGAAATAGGCTTTATCTGTCACTTTTTCGCCTACCGCTGCCAGATTTGCGTTCTGTTTCAGCCACTCATTCACCACGGCGGTGTCACCAAATACCGCATCAATACGGCCATTTTTCAGATCGAGGATGGCATTCTGATAGCTGTCGTAGGGCACGGTTTTAATGCCGGTCATTTTCTCGGTCAGGTATTTCTGGTGAGTGGTGCCGTTTTGCACGCCCACGCTTTTGCCTTTCAGCGCGTCTGTTGAGGTGATTTTACCTTTCTGCGCAATAAACAGGGCGGAGTTGTCGTAATAGGCTTTGCTGAACAGCACCTGCTTTTCCCGCTCAGGGGTGATATCCATACCGGCCATTACCGCATCAAAACGACGAAATTTCAGGCTGGGGATCAGGCTGTCAAAGGCCTGATTAGTGAAAGTGCAGGTTGCATTCATTTCATGGCACAGCGCGTTAGCCAGATCCACATCAAAGCCCTGAATCTTGTTGTTTGCGTCAACAAATTCAAACGGAGGGTAGGAGGCTTCGGTGGCAAAGCGAAGGGTCTGTGCAGCAGTTGCGCTCAGGCTTAAACCGGCAAGCAGTACGGCTAATACGACTTTTTTCATCATGATGTCCTGCATCAATGTGACAGATAATGGGCAAACGCATCGGTTTGCGGCTGTGTAAAGCAGCTGGCATCACCCTGTTCGACGATATACCCGTTTTCCATATACACCACGCGACTGGCGGTTTTACGCGCGACTTCGACCTCGTGGGTGACAATAACCTGGGTAATGCGCGTGTGGGCAAGCTCCTGAATAATTGCAACGATTTGAGCCGTGATCTCGGGGTCCAGCGCGGCGGTCGGTTCATCAAACAGCAGGACCGCCGGTTCCATCATCAGCGCCCTGGCGATGGCGACGCGCTGTTGCTGACCACCAGACAGGTGAAGCGGGAAGCGATCGGCAAATTTGCTCAGGCGCAGGCGATCGAGCAGTTTGTCAGCCCTTGCATGGGCCTGTTCTTTGTCTAATCCAAGCACGCGACAGGGTGCTTCGATCAGGTTTTGCTTCACGGTCAGATGTGGCCAGAGATGATATTGCTGAAAGACCATGCCAACATTCTGCCGCAGCTCACGGATGGTGGCGTCAGAGGGGGGCTTACTGAAATCAAAATGGTGACCGGCAATCGCCAGCGTGCCGGAACGCGGCATCTCCAGCAGGTTAAGCACGCGCAGCAGTGAACTTTTTCCGGCACCGCTTGGGCCAAGCAGAACCAGCGTCTCCCCTTCGGGACACGCCAGCTGGATATCGAACAGAGCCTGATGGGCACCATAAAAGCAGTTAACAGCGTTAAGTTGAATACTCATGCGCAAAAGGTGAATAGCAATTGATGCTGCGAATCTTATCGTTGACGGCATGGTTATGCAATCATCGTCTCAAAAATTAGCAATTGCATGGCTGAAAAGCAAAATATCAGCACAAAATCGTAAGGATTGACGCTGGAGACAGCAGGGAGAAGCGGCTGACGCCCGTGTGGCAGGCATCAGCCGGTGATTTATTTCAGCAGACGCTGGCTGAGCGAGCCGCCATCAAGATGGGGATTCGGACTGAGGTAGCGCACATCGTCTACTGCCCAGCAGGTGCCTTCACGAACCATCAGCACTTCATCCTGCCATTCCTGCTTATTGTTGCCGTCACGGCTCAGACTGACCCGCAGCGGGATATTGCGCGCATCGTGGTTGGGAATACTGGAAGCATCCGCCACGCTGGCAGAGGTTGGGCCTGCTGCCACGCTGGAAAACAGGTCACCCTGAGACAGGGCGGCTTCTTTTTTCGGTTCGCTTCCGGCTTTAAGCAGCGTCTGATACAGCCTGTCACTAAGATAAGGGCGGTATTTCGCCAGTTGTTGTGCGTCTGGCAGACCGGCCGTGGGTTGCTCTGTGCGCAAATCATAGAACTGCTTCGCGACAGAATCCGGACCGCCATCAGCGCAGGGTCCCATTCGGGTACCGATATCCTTATAAGCGGGTTGGACCGTGGTACAGGCGCTCAGCAGCAGCGCCAGCGGAGTCAGGGCGACGATGGCCTAGAATTTCATCTTGATTTCCTTATTGTTTCTGGAAGGCATTTTTTAGCATAGAGTATAGCCGTTCTGCTTGACCGTAAGGGCGGGTTTCATCTGCACGATATTGAGGAGAAAGCGTAATGCAATTTTCAACCACTCCTGGCCTCGAAGGCCAGCCGATTATTGAATATTGTGGCGTGGTCACTGGCGAGGCGATTCTGGGAGCCAATATTTTTCGCGATTTTTTTGCCGGTATTCGCGACATCGTTGGCGGGCGTTCTGGCGCATACGAGAAAGAGCTGCGCAAGGCGCGGCTGATTGCCTTTGCAGAACTGGAAGCGCAGGCCAGCGCGCTGGGGGCTGATGCGGTCGTGGGCATTGATATTGATTATGAAACGGTCGGTAAGGACAGCAGCATGCTGATGGTCAGCGTCAGCGGCACCGCCGTGAAAACCCGTCGCTGATGCGCCGGCTGCTTGCCTTGCTGTCAGTGCTTCTGCTAAGTGCTTGCGCCACTTCCGGCGTTGAGAAACATGATGGCTATCTGGTTGATACCCGCCATCCGGCATATGGTGCCAGGCCCCGGATTAGCATGCTGGTTTTGCACTATACCGCCGAAGATTTTCCCTCTGCGCTGGCGACACTGACCGACCGCGAGGTCAGCGCCCATTACCTTATCCCGGCGCGACCGGCGGAGAAGGCACGCCAGCCGGTGGTATTCGGGCTGGTGCCGGAATCGCAGCTGGCGTGGCATGCTGGTAGTAGCTTCTGGCGCGGGGCAACCCGACTGAATGATACGTCTGTTGGCATTGAGCTGGAAAATCAGGGATATCAGCGTACCCGGCATGGGGTTGTCTGGTTTCCGTTCCCCGCCGGTCAGATGGCTGCGCTGCTGCCGATGGCTCGTGATATCGTCAACCGCTATCACATCCCGCCGCAGAATGTGGTGGCACACAGTGACATTGCGCCGCAACGCAAACAGGATCCCGGCCCGTTGTTTCCCTGGCAGTGGCTGGCAGAGCAGGGGATTGGGGCCTGGCCTGATGCGCCGCGCGTTCACTTTTTTCTCGCAGGCAGAGCGCCACAACAGCTGACCGACAGCAACCTGTTACTGGATTTGCTGGCCCGTTATGGTTACCAGGTGTCGTCAGAGATGGCCCCTGCACAGCAACAAAAAGTGATTGCCGCATTCCAGATGCATTTCCGACCGGCAGATTACTGGGGGCTGGCAGATGCAGAAACCGAGGCCATCGTCAGAGCGCTGCTGGAGAAATACGGCGGGGCGTAACACCTGCTGTCTGACGATCAAAAACCCGGCAACGGCAGGGTAATCTGGCAGCGCAGAGTCGTTATGGCTGTGTGGCGAGGAAAGCCTGCCATTCGGCTACTAAGGTTTCCAGAGCCGGGCGAGGGACATCCAGATGGGTGACCAGCCGCGTCACTGCCCCGGTGCTGAGCCGAATCCCCTTCGCCTGCATCCAGTTTTTCAGTGGTGTCACCTGGTTTTCAGGCAGGCGAACAAACACCATATTGGTGTCCTGACGTAAAACATCCACGCCGCTGGCCTTTAGCTGCTGTGCCAGCCAGGCAGCGTTATCGTGATCCTCCTGCAGGCGGGCCACATTATTCTCCAGAGCATAAAGCCCGGCAGCGGCCAGGATGCCGGACTGACGCATTGCGCCACCGGTCATTTTGCGCCAGCGGCGGGCGCGCTGAATGTAGTCGTGGCTGCCGCACAGCAGTGAACCTACCGGCGTACCGAGGCCTTTTGACAGACAGATGGTCAGGGTATCGCAGTAGCGCGCCAGCGCCTCCAGACTGACACCCAGCGCCACGGCGGCATTGAAAATACGCGCGCCGTCGACATGCAGCGCCAGTTTGTGCTTACGGGTGAACGCCCACGCCTGTTGCAGATAGTTCAGCGGCAACACTTTGCCGTTGTGGGTATTTTCCAGGCTCAGCAGCCGGGTGATGGCAAAGTGAAAATCATCAGGCTTGATAAACTGCGCCACCACATCCAGCGGCAGCGTGCCGTCAGCGGCAGCCAGAATCGGCTGCGGCTGAATACTTCCCAGTACCGCCGCGCCGCCCGCTTCATATTTATAGTTATGCGCCAGCTGGCCGACGATATATTCTTCGCCCCGCTGGCAGTGACAAAGCAGAGCAACCAGATTAGCCTGAGTGCCGGTAGGTAAAAACAGGGCGGCTTCTTTACCACTGAGGCTGGCGGCTTTCGCCTCCAGTGCGTTTACCGTGGGATCATCACCGTAGACATCATCGCCGGTTTCTGCCGCCATCATTGCAGAGCGCATAGCCGCTCCGGGTTGGGTCACTGTGTCACTACGTAAATCGATCACTGCGGCGCTCCTGTGATGAAAACGGACGCCGAAGCGCCCTGAAGTAAGACCTCTGACCGTTTTACCGTAGCCAGTTTGTTTTTGCCAGCTCGACCACCTCGTCGCCTCGTCCATTGATAATGGCGCGCAGCATATACAGGCTGAACCCTTTGGCCTGTTCCATTTTAATCTGTGGCGGCATCACCAGTTCTTCACTGGCGGTGACCACATCAATCAGCGCGGGGCCGTCATAATCCAGCGCCTGGCGGATGACATCGTCAAGCTCTGACGCTTTCTCCACGCGGAATCCTCTGACGCCACAGGCGGTGGCTATTTCAGCAAAGTTCGGATTTTCCAGCGCGGTGCCATCGGTAAGATAGCCCCCTGCTTTCATCTCCATCGCCACAAAGCCCAGCACGCTGTTGTTGAATACCACCAGTTTTACTGGCAGTTTCAATTGTGCGACAGAGAGGAAGTCGCCCATCAGCATAGTGAAGCCGCCGTCACCACACATCGCAATCATCTGACGCGCGCGGTCAATTGACTGAGCGCCTAACGCCTGTGGCATGGCATTTGCCATCGACCCGTGGTTAAACGAACCCAGCAGGCGTCGTTTGCCATTCATTTTCAGATAACGGGCGGCCCACACCGTTGGCGTACCCACATCGCAGGTGAAAATCGCGTCGGCGTCAGCGTGATGACTGAGTTGCTGAGCCAGATATTGCGGATGAATCGCCTGCCTGTCGTTAGCGGTAGCCAGTTCATCCAGACCTTTGCGCGCATCAACATAGTCTTCCAGCGCTTTATCGAGAAAATCCCGGTCTTGTTTGACCTCCAGCAGAGGCAACAGCGCTGTCAGCGTGGCCCGGATGTCACCCGTCAGCGCCATATCCACATGGCAATGTGCACCGAAGCTGCCGGGATCGAGATCGATCTGAATAATTCTGGCGTCGGCCGGATAAAACGCCCGGTAAGGAAAGCGCGTACCCAGCAGCACCAACGTGCTGGCATTCATCATGGCGTGGTAACCTGATGAGAAGCCAATCAGCCCGGTCATGCCCACGTCGTAAGGGTTGTCGTATTCGATATGCTCTTTGCCGCGCAGTGCATGAACCACAGGGGCTTTCAACGTTTGCGCCAGTTGCACCACTTCATCATGTGCACCGGCACAGCCGCTGCCGCACATCAGGGTGATCTTCTGTGATTCATTCAACAGCGAGGCCAGTTTTGCCAGCTCTCCGGAAGAGGGTTGGACCACCGGCAATTGCGGCGTATACCACGCGGCGGAAGCACCTTCCGGCGCGGCTTGCAGCGCCACATCACCGGGGAGTACCACTACCGATACCCCGCGATTGAGAATCGCTTTGCGCATGGCAATGCCGAGAACCTGGGGTAACTGTTCCGGATTGGACACCATTTCACAATAGTGGCTGCACTCTCTGAACAGCTCCTGCGGATGCGTCTCCTGGAAATAACCGCTGCCGATCTCGGCTGAGGGAATATGGGCGGCAATCGCCAGCACCGGCACATTGTTGCGGTGACAGTCAAACAGGCCGTTGATCAGGTGAAGGTTGCCCGGCCCGCAGGAACCGGCACATACCGCCAGTTTACCGCTGATTTGTGCCTCTGCTCCGGCGGCAAATGCGGCGACTTCCTCATGGCGGGTTGGCATCCATTCAATGGTGCCCATGCGGTTCAGGCTGTCGCTGAGACCATTAAGTGAGTCTCCGGTGACTCCCCAGATGCGCTCAACCCCGGCATTTTCTAACGTTTTTGCCACCAGCGCGGCTACGGTTTGTTTCATGTCTGCTCCTGATCTGCTTCAGTCCCGTTTTAAAACGGCAGGAAAAAGCATAGTCGAGGCAAACGGAATGTGAGAGCAAAGCAGCTGATGGCGGGTTTCATTGCCCGAGAAACGCCTTCAGGTCCTCATCGGGGGTGGCGATCGATTGCAGGCCAAATTTGTTGTGCAGCAATGCCAGCAGGTTGTCACTGAGAAAGGCCGGGGGCGTAGGGCCGGTGCGGATATTTTTCACGCCCAGCGCCAGCAAGGTCAGCAACACCGCGATGGCTTTTTGCTCAAACCACGACAGCACCAGGGTAAGCGGCAGATCGTTGACCTGACAGTCCAGTTTTTCCGCCAGCGAGACAGCCAGCACGATGGCGGCGTAGCTGTCGTTACACTGGCCAATATCCAGCAGGCGAGGCAGGCTGCACAGTGTGCCAAAATCGAACTGATTAAAACGATATTTACCGCAGCCCAGCGTCAGGATCAGGCAATCCTGCGGAATGCTTATTGCCAGCTCGGTAAAATAGCTGCGTTGGCTGCGGCTGCCATCACAACCGCCAATCAGAAACAGATGGCGCAGTTTATTTTGCGCCAGCAGTTCAGTCAGGGTATCGACGGTACGTAATAATTGCTGACGGCCAAAGCCCACCGTAATTTCTTCAGGCGGTTGGCTGTCGGGAAAACCGGGCAGGGAGAGTGCCTGATCGATGACGGCGGAAAAATCGTCCCCGGTAAGATGGCTGACACCCGGCCAGCCAACCACATTTCGGGTCCAGAGCCGCTGTTGATAGTGCCGGGCGAAAGGATCAATAAGGCAGTTGGAGGTCATAATTATTGGTCCCGGAAAGTGGGAAAATTCCTGCTGTTGATCCTGCCAGCCACCGCCGTAGTTTCCTGCCAGATGCGGATACTTTTTCAGACCGGGATAACCATGTGCGGGCAGCATTTCACCGTGGGTGTAAATATGAATACCCCTGCCAACCGTCTGATCCAGCAGCCGTTGCAGCTCTTTTAAATCGTGGCCGGAAATTAAAATGGCTTTTCCGCACAGGGGACGGGTATTGACCCTGACCGGCTGGGGATGGCCCCACGCGCTGGTTTGCGCTTCATCCAGCATTGCCATAATCGCGTAGTTCATTTTACCCACTTCCAGTGCGGTCTGGAGAAGTTCATCCATGCTGTCAGGTAAGGTTCCCAGCCACGCCAGCATCTGATGAAATTGCTGGTAAATTTTTTCCTGGTAGTGACCATGCGTGTGGGCGTGTTCCATATACGCGGCCGCGCCTTTCAGGCCATACAAACACAGCAGGCGAAGTCCGTGACTATCTTTGCTGGCATCCCGCCGGGTTAATGCCCGGTCTGCTGCCTGCTGTTGCAGCTGCAATGGGTCTTCGCTGTTGAGTGTGATCTCTGCTGCCGGATGGTGAGGATGAGAGGTTACACAGGCCAGCTGCGCTTTTAGCTGCTGGCGGTAGTGAACAGCCTGATGGGCGTAACTGATAATTCGTGCAGAATCAAAATTGACATTGGTCAGGGTGGCAAAAAATGCCCGTGGCACAAAGCTGTCAATGGCGTGGTCAGTGATGCCTTGTTGCCGGGCGGCCACTGCCCAGGCAGAGAGTCCCTGTAATACGGCGATCAGTAAATCCTGTAAATCTGAAGTTTCTGCCGTTTTGCCACATACCCCTCTGGCGTAAGCGCAGCCGGCACCGGCCCGGGAACGCAAAGTTTGCTCACACTGAATGCAGAACATAGCTGACTCCTTAGTTGCATGTAAAATGCAACTTTATGCCGCAATTCAGGCCGGTGTCTTTGCTAAGCGCAGATGGATTGATTTGGCGCAATAAGATCAATCAGGAAGAGAACAGGGCAATAAGAACCGGCGCCGCCAGGCTGAGAATAAAACCATGCACGATGGCTGCGGGAACCAGCTCTGTCCCGCCGCTGCGTTGTAATACCGGCAGGGTAAAATCCATCGACGTGGCACCGCACAAACCCAGAGCGGTCGAGCGATGGCGGGCGATTAGCGCCGGGATCAACATAATTGCCAGCAGTTCACGCAACAGATCGTTAAAAAAGGCTGCGCTGCCAATTACCGGGCCGAAAGATTCCGTCATAAGAATGCCGGAAAGCGAGTACCAGCCGAACCCTGATGCCAGAGCAAGGCCGGTGCGCAGGGAAAGCCCAAGCAGTATCGCGGCTATCATCCCACCCGCTAATGCACTGATAAACACCACTGATGCCACCAGCAGCCCACGGCGGTTCAGCATGATTTGCCTGAGCGTCATCCCGCTGCCACGAAGTTGCAGGCCGACGAGTAACAGGAGAAACAGCAGGGCATACTCACTGGCTGCGGAGGCATTTTTTAACACCGCCCAGTGAGTGAGTCCGACAAGAAATCCTCCTGCCACCACGCCGCAAAGAGAAAGAGAGTCAAGCATCATGTGCAGCCGTGAGGCCAGGGGGCCTCTGTGATGGCGGTGCTGCCACGGATGACGCCACTCCAGCAGGCGCAATGCCAGAAGATTGCAAAGCAGGATACAAATCGCGCTCACCAGGGAGTAGTGAAATACCGTCAGCAGGTTATTACTCAGATTATCGAGAAAGGCCAGGCTGACGCCCATCATAAACAGGATGATGTACACCATCCAGCCCAGCAGCTTATTGACCAGTTTTTGCAGTGAAATACTTTTGAATGGCAACAGGTAGCCGATAACCAGCGGCAACAGAATGATCAACAAACCGGAATACATGAAAAAATTCATCCCTGAGAGAATTAAAACACTATCCTGACGAAGTTTTCATGCTGAGTAAAGCTGAGCGACTTGCATCATCCGCAGGCTCTTTATCTGATTACCCGCATCGGATAAAGGGCATTTACCGCACAGCGTTCGACTTGCAGGCGGTTATTATCAGATTTACCAGCGGATGGGGTATTTCAATGACAGCGGGCTTGAAAATCAGTGGGACGGCCTGATATTGAAATACAGCGGTAAAAAATGCCAGCTGGGGTGGCTGGCATTTTACACAAGGGTTGGTCAGAATGAGTAAGGGCAGGGTCATGCACTGACTGCCATCACTGATTCCACTGGAACGATGAGGCTGGCATGATTGCCTTTTGGTCCCTGATGCACATCAAACTGGACCTGCTGCCCGGCCTTCAGCGTTCTGTAGCCATCCATCTGGATAGTGGAGTAGTGGGCGAAGATGTCATCGCCACCGCCGACCGGACAGATAAAGCCAAAACCCTTGGCATTATTGAACCATTTAACAGTACCCGTCTCCATACTTCTGGATCCCTCGCAAGAAGTTCAATTGTATGAGGTGAAGAGGCTGCCGCCTCTGGGCTGGTTAAAACACACTCAGCTTAAGGCTGTACTGTAGAGAAATAGAACAAAGCGTCAAGCAATTGGAACTTCAGAACTGGGAAAAAATCATCAAAATTTGAAGCAGTTAACGCTATTGCAAATTTTGTGATGAAGGTCGCGAAGTGAAAGAGTGTGGCAGAAAAATCATCGGCGCTGACCCGCTTGCAGTGTGTGTTAAACTTACCACTGAACGAAATGAGTCTGGCGTAACCAGGTAACGATCTTATTGTGGATACGTATGGGGAATACTAACGACTGGCTTAACTTTGAACATCTTGCAGATGACAAACTTCGCGAGGGACTCAAGCCGCCTTCGATGTATAAAGTTATTCTCAATAATGACGATTATACACCTATGGAATTTGTTATTGACGTACTGCAAAAGTTCTTTTCTTATGATGTTGAACGTGCAACGCAACTGATGCTTGCGGTCCACTACCAGGGAAAGGCGATTTGTGGTGTTTTCACTGCCGAAGTGGCAGAAACCAAAGTCGCTCATGTAAATAAGTACGCCAGGGAGAATGAGCATCCGTTGCTGTGTACGCTGGAAAAAGCCTGAATAAGGCGATCTATTGGGGGAGGTGCCTATGCTCAATCAAGAACTGGAAATCAGTTTAAACATGGCTTTCGCCAGAGCGCGCGAGCACCGTCATGAGTTTATGACCGTCGAGCATCTGTTACTGGCTCTGCTTAGTAACCCGTCGGCCAGAGAGGCACTGGAAGCCTGTACCGTTGATATCGTGGCTCTGCGACAGGAGCTCGAAGCCTTCATCGAACAAACCACCCCGGTCTTGCCGGTCAGTACAGAAGAGCATGACACTCAGCCAACGCTCAGTTTCCAACGTGTACTACAACGCGCTGTCTTTCACGTGCAATCATCCGGACGTAGTGAAGTGGCCGGGGCCAACGTGCTGGTCGCTATTTTTAGTGAGCAGGAATCCCAGGCCGCTTATCTGCTGCGCAAACATGAAATCAGCCGCCTTGATGTGGTGAATTTTATTTCTCATGGCACGCGGAAGGACGACGCTGGTCCCTCTTCCGGTGCGGAAAATCCAGTTAACGAAGAGCAGGCAGGCGGGGAGGAACGTATGGAAAACTTCACAACCAATTTGAACCAGCTTGCTCGTGTAGGCGGCATTGACCCGCTGATTGGCCGTGATAAAGAGCTTGAGCGGGCAATTCAGGTCCTCTGCCGTCGTCGTAAAAATAATCCACTGTTGGTGGGCGAGTCCGGCGTGGGTAAAACCGCTATTGCTGAAGGCCTGGCCTGGCGTATCGTGCAGGGTGATGTGCCGGAAGTGATGAAAGATGCCACCATCTATTCACTGGATATCGGCTCTTTACTCGCCGGAACCAAGTACCGTGGTGATTTTGAAAAACGTTTCAAAGCGTTGTTAAAACAGCTTGAACAGGATAGCAGCAGTATTCTGTTTATCGATGAAATTCATACGATTATCGGTGCGGGTGCAGCTTCTGGTGGCCAGGTTGACGCAGCCAATCTGATTAAGCCACTTCTTTCTGGCGGAAAAATCCGCGTAATGGGCTCCACCACTTATCAGGAGTTCAGTAACATTTTTGAGAAAGATCGTGCGCTGGCCCGTCGTTTCCAGAAAATCGATATCACCGAACCTTCCGTTGAGGAAACGGTGCAGATCCTTAATGGTCTGAAACCTAAGTACGAGGCGCATCACGACGTACGTTATACCGCGAAAGCTGTCCGGGCAGCAGTAGAGCTGGCGGTGAAATATATCAACGACCGTCATCTGCCTGACAAAGCCATTGATGTGATTGACGAAGCAGGCGCTCGCGCCCGCCTGATGCCGGCAAGCAAGCGTAAAAAAACGGTTAACGTATCGGATATTGAATCTGTCGTTGCCCGTATCGCCCGCATTCCAGAAAAAAGCGTTTCTGCAACTGATCGCGATACGCTCAAAACGCTGGGCGATCGCCTCAAAATGCTGGTATTTGGACAGGACAATGCGATTGAGGCGTTGACCGAGGCGATTAAGATGAGCCGTGCAGGGCTCGGACAGGATCGCAAACCTGTCGGTTCATTCCTGTTTGCTGGTCCTACCGGCGTCGGAAAAACGGAGGTCACGGTCCAGCTGGCGAAAGCATTGGGCATTGAGCTGCTGCGTTTCGACATGTCTGAATACATGGAAAGACACACCGTCAGCCGTTTGATCGGTGCGCCTCCGGGTTATGTCGGTTTTGATCAGGGGGGACTGCTGACAGATGCAGTGATTAAACATCCCCACGCCGTGGTCCTGCTTGATGAGATTGAGAAAGCCCATCCCGACGTTTTCAATCTGCTGTTGCAGGTGATGGATAACGGTATGTTAACGGATAATAACGGCCGTAAAGCTGACTTCCGTAACGTGGTCGTGGTGATGACCACCAATGCCGGTGTGCGGGAAACTGAGCGCAAATCTATTGGCCTGATTCAGCAGGACAACAGTACCGATGCTATGGAAGAGATCAAAAAAATCTTTACGCCAGAGTTCCGCAACCGCCTCGATAACATTATCTGGTTTAAACACCTGGATACTGAAGTTATTCATCAGGTGGTGGATAAGTTTATCGTTGAGTTGCAGGCGCAGCTGGATGCGAAAGGGGTGTCGCTGGAGGTCAGTGATGAAGCCCGGGACTGGCTTGCCGAGAAGGGGTATGACAAGGCGATGGGTGCCCGTCCAATGGCGCGTACCGTGCAGGAAAGCCTGAAAAAACCGCTGGCAAATGAACTGCTGTTTGGTTCGCTGGTGGACGGCGGCTCAGTTTCAGTTGCGCTGGATAAAGCAAAAAATGAGCTGACTTACCATTTCCTCAGTTCAGAGAAGCGTAAAGCTGAAGGAACAGTTCACTAATCCTGATGAATAACGCCTGAGATCAAGGCCGCACAATGTGCGGCCTTTTTACTTTTCAGCGCGGGTTAGCGGCAGAGAGAGCGGTTAGCGACTACGGAAGACAATGCGGCCTTTGCTCAGGTCGTACGGGGTCAGCTCAACAGTGACTTTGTCGCCCGTCAGGATGCGGATATAGTTTTTGCGCATTTTACCGGAGATATGAGCGGTTACCACGTGTCCGTTTTCTAATTCAACGCGGAACATGGTGTTAGGTAACGTATCCAGTACGGTACCCTGCATTTCAATATTGTCTTCTTTGGCCATCGAATCCTCTGAGGGTTACAACCTTCGTTTTTTAACCGGCAAGATAATGCCGAATTTCAGGTATTATGTAAAGAATTGTTGGTGATTTCACCAGCATCAGCCCCTCTGCAAAGGGTCAGGCAGAGAAGCGTACAAATAAAAAACTGCGAGAGTGATGACGTCAGCGCGGAGAATTGCGGGCTAAGAGTGGGTCTGCATTCGCTTCTGCGCGTAATGAAAACCGTAAGACGAGATGCGTTAATATTCCCAGCCAGGCCAGACCCGGCTCGCTACATACAGGAAGCGAAGGGCGGACGACATATCAAACGCGCGCAGTATATCATTGTTATCCAGTCTTGCGTGGAAAACATCGCGGCTTCACATCAAAAAAGAGTTTGCTGCTGCCAGCAGTTTTCCGCCAGCGGCTGGTGAGCCAGGGTATGCACCTGTTGCAGATAGTCTGCTCTGGCAATCTCCTGTGCGCCCAGTGAAGCGGTATGAGGATTCAGCACCTGACAATCAATCAGTTTTCCTCCTTGCTGCATAAAATATTGACTGAATACCAGCAGGGCTGTTTTTGAGGCATTTTCTCTGTAACTGAACATGGATTCACCACAGAAAATTTTTCCAAGCGAGAGCCCGTACATACCGCCAACCAGCTCATTATCAAGCCATACTTCAACCGATTGTGCATGACCGGCTTCCGACAGTTTCAACCAGGCACGTTTAACTTCGTTAGTAATCCAGGTGCCTTCTGCACGATCGCTGGCGCATCCTTCGAGCACACCATAAAAGTTATGATTAATGGTCACGCGATAGGGGGAGCGCTGGTGAAACCGCTTCATGCTTCTGCTGAGATGAAATTTTTCAGGGTAGAGCACGGCGCGGGGATCGGGTGACCACCACAGAATGGGGTCACCAACGGAGAACCAGGGGAAGATTCCACGGTGATAAGCATGAAGCAGACGCGCTGGGCTGAGGTCTCCTCCCATTGCCAGCAAACCGTTAGGCTCCCGCAGCGCCATCTCTGGCGGAGGAAAATTGATTGATTCCCTGGAAAGTTGGATCAGACGCATGGTGATAATCTCTGTCGAACGAGAGCCTGTGACTATAGCGTATATCGCTGATGAAAATACCAGTAACGGCCGCGTTTTGCGATTAATTCGCGATGCTCACCCTGTTCAATCAGACTGCCATTTTCCATAACGCAAATTCTGTCGAAATGCATCAGGCCCTGCAATCTGTGAGTCACCATCACCATCGTCTTGTTACGTGCTACCTGACGTAGCAGCATAAGAATCTGCTGCTCGGTTTCAGCATCCAATCCTTCAGTTGGCTCATCCAGCAGCAGCAACGTACCGCCATGCAAAAGTGCGCGGGCCAGCCCCAGCCTGCGCAGCTCACCACCGGAAAGCTGGCGTCCGCCTTCTCCCAGCCAGCCGTTCAGCCCCTGGCTGTCGTGTAATAATCCTTGCAGTCCAACCTGATGCAGCACCGCAGTTAACTGTTGATCATTGCTGTCGGGTGAAGCCACCAGCAGGTTTTCCCGCAATGTCCCGTTAAACAGATGAACGCGCTGCGTAACCACGCTGGTCATCCCACGCAGTGTGGCCTCGTCCCAATTCTTCAGCGGCAATCCGTTTAACAAAATTTCACCGCCGTCCGCGTCCCACGCGCGGGTGAGGAGTTGTAACAGTGTCGATTTACCACACCCGCTTCCTCCCAGCAGGGCAATATGCTCACCGGCGGCGATATCCAGCGAAAACCCATCCAGCGCTTTTCTGCCACCGGGCTAGGTAAAGCTTATTTGTGCCAGTTGCAGTTGCGCACGATCGCTAACACTCTGTTGGCCGCCGGTGAAAATGACCGCAGGCTGCTGATTAATTATCTCTGTCACTCGTCTGGCTGAGGCGATAACCTGGCCCAGATGCAGGAATGCACTACCAACGGGAGCCAGCGCTTCAAAAGCGGCAAGCGTACAAAACACAAACAGAGCAATCAGAGCGCCGGGTTGGGTTTCTCTACCCACGCCGCCAGCACTCAGCCACAGGATAAGTACCACGGTGAATCCCATTATGGTCAGCAACAAAGCCTGGGAAAGTCCGCCCAGCGAGGCCTGGGATCGTTGGGCATCCTGCCACTGTGCCTCTGTTGTCTTAAGTTCCTCTCGAACACGCGTCGCAGCACCATACAGTTTCAGCTCATTCTGGCTCAGCAACCAGTCGGTAAGTTGAGCGCGATACTGTGCCCGCAAGCGGGTTAAAGCGTGGCCAGCAGGGTTTCCCAGTTGGTAAAAAAGCGGCGGCAGGATCAACAGGGTCAGCAACAGTATCACGCCTGTCATCAGCGCCAGCTGCCAGTCCAGCCAGCTCAAACCTACAGATACCACCAGAATGACGACCAGTGCACCCAACAACGGTGAGATAATGCGCAGATAAAGGTGATCAAGCGTATCAACGTCGGCAACCAGCCGGTTCAATAAATCGGCACGACGAAAACCTGCCAGACCGCCAGGAGAAAGAGGCAGTATTTTGCTGAAAGTAAAAACCCGCAGATGTTCAAGCACTCTGAAGGTGCCATCATGGCTTACCAGTCGCTCAAAATAGCGTGCAGCAGTGCGACTGATAGCGGCACACCGCACACCGGCGGCGGGTAACATGTAGTTGAAACTGTACAAACCAGCCCACCCGGCAAGGGAAGAGGCAGCGAGAAACCAACCGGACAGGGTAAGCAAACCAATGCTCGCCAGCAAAGTGACAACGGCCAGTATTACTCCGAGGGACAAACGCCAGAAATGACGGCGGTAAAGCGCTAAGAATGGGCGTAACGTTTTCATTATTCCGCTTCCTGACGTCGTGAAATAAGTTCGGCAAATGCGCTGCCTTGCTGCGATAACTGCCGGAAGCTACCCTGCTGAATAAGCTTTCCTTCACGCATCAGCCAGATTTCATCCCACAGGTGCAACTGATGTAACTGATGGGTGACTAACAATGTACTTTGCTGTTGGGAGGCTGCCAGCAAAGCCTGACTGACATGGTTTTCACTGTGACTGTCCAGACTGGCAGCGGGTTCGTCCAGCAGCAGAAGTTTGCAGGGCTTGTACAGCGCCCGCGCCACGGCGATACGCTGGGCCTGCCCGACAGAGAGGTTTGCTGCCTGCTCGCCGGTTTCACTTGACAGGCCATCTGCCATCAAAGGAAGAAATTCTGTGACGCCAGCGGCGTCGCAAACCTGCCGAAGTGTTGCCGGATGATTGCTTCCATCCAGCGCGATATTTCCCGCCAGCGTACTGGCTGGCAGAAGAGGATTCTGCCCAACCCAGGCCAGTTGTCGATGCCAGTGTTCTTGCAGGATGTCACGCAATTCCACCTCATTAACTCGCAGCGCCCCCTGATAGGGAAGGTTACCCAACAGCACATTCAGCAGGGAGGTTTTTCCGGCTCCACTTTGACCAATAATGACAATGCGTTGTCCGGGAGTGACGGTGAAATCCAGCGGGCCTGCCAGCAGCGTATTTTGTGGTGAAAGTATCATCAGTCCCTCAGCCACAATGGTCAGTCCGGCACTGAAATCGGGCTGCTGGTTACCCTGCCTGAGCGGATATTCTGCTGTTGTCGTCAGGAAGGCTTCAAGCGAGTCTGCTGCGCCGGTTGCCTGGGCCTTAGCGTGGTAAAAAGTGCCTAAATCTCTCAGCGGCAGGAAAAATTCCGGTGCGAGGATCAACGAAAGAAAGCCGGCAAACAGCGTGACACCCGCATTGTAATGACCGAAGTTAAGTTCGCCCAGATAGGAGAAGCCAAAATAAACCGCCACCACGGCAATAGAAATGGAGGCGAAAAACTCCAGCACTGCTGAGGAAAGAAAAGCAATGCGCAAAACGTCCATAGTCCGCTGACGGAAATCCGTTGAGGCCTGGCGAATATGATGTATTTCCGCTTCACCACGGTAGAACAGTCGCAGCGTGTCAAGCCCGCGCAGCCGGTCAAGAAAATGACCGCTGAGTCGGGACAGTGCCTGAAAATTTCGACGGTTGGCATCGGCCGCGCCCATGCCAACCAGGGCCATAAAAAGGGGAATTAAGGGGGCTGTTACCAGCAGGATCAGCGCTGCGGCCCAGTTGACCGGGAGTAGTGTCAGCAGAATAAAGCAGGGGACAAGCGTTGCCAGCAACATTTGCGGTCGGTAGCGGGAATAGTAATCCTGCATATCCTCAATCTGTTCCAACAATAAGGTCGCCCAACTCCCTGCGGGTTTACACTGAATCCAGGCTGGCCCAAGCGACTCCAGCCGTTCCAGAACGGTCTGGCGCAAACGTTGTCGGATAACTCTGCCATATTCAAATCCGGCTTTTTCACGTAGCCAAAGCAGCACAGCTCGCAGAGCAAAGCAGCCACCCAGCAGAATAAACTGCGGCAGAAGAGCTGCGCGGGGGAGATGGCTGACTATCAACGAGTGTAGTAGTCCTGCCAGCAGCCAGGCCTGCGCGAGAATTAATAACGCACTGAAAAGTCCCAGAAGTTGTGAAAGGCGCAACCAGCGTGTGTTGTGGGCGCTCTGGCTTTTTAGCCAGCGTAATAACTGTTGCTGTCGTGATTTATTCATGACCAGGTGAGCCAGATGCTAAGTGTCAGGGTCACTGCAACGACCCGTAATTTACCGGGAAAGAGGATGGACGATGTTACAACGCAGAAGGGAAAAAGGCGAACGCTGGCGCTCGCCTTTGGAAAAATTGATGCAGGATTTTAACAAGTTACTGAGAGTTTTTAACTAATCCATCGAGATAGCGTTCAGCATCGAGAGCGGCCATACAGCCCGTGCCGGCAGAGGTGATCGCCTGCCGATAGGTGTGATCCATCACATCGCCGGCAGCAAATACGCCGGGGATACTGGTCTGTGTGGCATTGCCCTGCAAACCAGACTGTACTTTGATATAGCCATTTTCCAGTTCAAGCTGATCTTTAAAGATGGCTGTGTTCGGGCTGTGCCCAATGGCAACAAACAGTCCGGCGACGTCCAGTTCTTCAGTCTGGGTATCATCAAGCACTGAACGCAGGCGCAGTCCACTGACGCCCATCTGGTCGCCGGTGACTTCGTCCAGCGTGCGATGAGTATGCAGCACAATATTGCCGTTGCTGACTTTTTCCATCAGACGATCAATGAGGATTTTTTCTGCCCGAAAACTATCTCGCCGGTGAATAAGATGGACTTCAGCGGCGATATTTGCCAGATAAAGTGCCTCTTCAACGGCGGTATTGCCGCCGCCAATGACCGCCACTTTCTGATTACGGTAAAAGAATCCGTCACAGGTAGCACAGGCCGATACGCCTCTTCCTTTGAACGCTTCTTCCGAAGGCAGCCCAAGGTAACGTGCGGAAGCGCCTGTAGCGATAATTAAGGCGTCAGCGGTGTATTCGCCGCTGTCGCCCGTCAGTCGGAACGGACGATGTTGCAAATCGACGCTGTGAATATGGTCAAAAATTATCTCAGTATTAAATTTCTCGGCGTGCTCCTGCATACGCTCCATTAACAGGGGCCCGGTAAGATCGTGCGGGTCGCCCGGCCAGTTTTCCACTTCAGTGGTGGTGGTCAGCTGTCCCCCTTTTTCCAGACCGGTGATCAGGACCGGCTCCAGATTGGCGCGTGCAGCATAAACGGCAGCGGTATAACCAGCTGGACCAGAGCCCAGAATCAGTAACTTGCTATGTTTGGCGGTGCTCATCAGACCCTCAACTGTGTTTACTCTCTACCCTGCTGCTGATTGTAGGGAATTTAAGAAGGCAAAAAAAGCATTCAGCAATTTTGTTAACAATGGCTGTAAAAGGTTTAACCAATTTACATTGAACCAGAATGGGGAATGATGGGCAAAAACAGCGCGGGAAATGACTTCAGATGGTGCAGGGTAGCTCAAATATCCATTAAAAAACAGTCATCCAGCGACACGTCTGGCATGTTGTACTGATTTTAGTTGTTTTACTTTGACAATCAGCTGTGCTTTTGCGAAAACAGTGTAGGAAGCAAAGGGTTTTTCGACTGGCAGATCGGTTTAACCGACTGATTTTGTGCTTCCAGTCGGATACACCCGGTCTGTCATTGGTCATGAAGCATGGTGTGGACAGACAACATGCTTCATACGGATGTGCGTGAAATATCGCAGCAGGCTCCAGACTTCACTTAGAACATCCCTGTGATAATGAATGTGATCAGGGCATGGCAGGTAAAGGGAAGGTATTAAGAGAGACAATAATAATGGTAGACAATAAAAAACGGCCCGGTAAAGATCTTGACAGAATTGATCGCAATATCCTCAACGAACTGCAAAAGGATGGGCGTATCTCCAATGTCGAGTTATCCAAGCGAGTAGGTTTATCACCGACACCTTGTCTTGAACGCGTCCGCCGTCTTGAAAGACAGGGATTTATTCTCGGCTATACTGCGCAGTTAAATCCGCACTATCTGGATGCTTCGCTGCTGGTGTTTGTTGAGATTACTCTGAATCGTGGCGCGCCGGATGTGTTTGAACAATTCAACGCTGCGGTACAAAAACTTGAGGAAACTCAGGAGTGTCATCTTGTTTCAGGCGATTTTGACTATTTGCTGAAAACGCGTGTGCCAGATATGTCAGCTTATCGTAAGTTGCTGGGTGAAACCTTGCTGCGACTGCCGGGTGTGAACGATACGCGCACCTATGTGGTGATGGAAGAGGTGAAACAAAGCAACCGTCTGGTCATTAAAACCCGGTAACACAGAGCAGGTGCAAAACCTGGAAGATTTCGGTACACTCCTGTGAATTCATACAGGTCCAGCGTCGGTTAATCCCGGCGCTGTTGCCTTCATTGTTTACAGGCACCTGGAGATGCGCTTGAGCCAGGAATACACAGAAGATAAAGAAGTTTCGTTACAACCGCTGAGCAGCGGACGACGTCTGCTGGAAGCATTACTGATTATTGTTGCTCTGTTCGCCATTTATCTGATGGCGGCGTTGGTAAGCTTCAATCCATCCGATCCCAGTTGGTCTCAAACCGCCTGGCACGAACCTATCCATAACCTGGGTGGCAGGCCCGGTGCCTGGTTAGCCGATACCCTGTTTTTTATTTTTGGTGTGATGGCGTATGCCATTCCTCCCGTCATTGGTGGTCTTTGCTGGATTGCTTTCCGGCAGCGTAATGCGCAGGATTACATCGATTATTTTGCTGTGGCACTGCGCCTCATCGGCGTACTGGCTCTGGTGGTGACGACCTGCGGTCTGGCTGCGTTGAATGCAGATGATATCTGGTATTTTGCCTCGGGTGGCGTAATTGGCAGCCTGCTGAGCAATGCCATGTCACCGTGGTTCAGTGGCGCAGTTGGAACCCTGACACTGCTCTGTATCTGGGCGGCAGGCCTCACTCTCTACACGGGATGGTCCTGGCTGACGATTGCTGAAAAAATCGGTGCTGTGGTCATGGGCGTACTTACTTTTGCCAGCAATCGTTCGCGTAAGGATGAACGCTGGCAGGATGATGAGGACGAATATGATGACGAACCGCATGAAAAACCTGACGGTTCCTCAGCTGCAACGGCTCAACGTTCTGATGAAGATGACGTGCTGCTTTCTGCACCTGAAAAACCCCAGCGGGCAGATTATGATGATGAGAACGATCCACTGCTGAACGGCCCGGTGGCAGCTGCAAAAGCTGGAGCTGTAGCTTCTGCACCTCTCTCACCGCCTGCGCTTGCTTCTGCACCTCTCTCACCGCCTGCGCTTGCTTCTGCACCTCTCTCACCGCCTGCGCTTGCTTCTGCCAGCCACTTTACGACGGTTCCTCCTGCCGCGCCTGCCGCCCAGACCGGATTCTCTTCTGCTGAAGATTCTTCCCAGTCTCCGGGCGGAGCCCAACAGGTTCAGAGAAACACAACTGCTCAGACGCCTTCAGAAGAACTCCCGCCAACGCTTTATCGTTTTTCCGTGCCGGATGAGATGCCTGCGGCTGTCGTGGCTTCAGAGGAAGACGACGACGGTCCAAAGATGGGCAACTGGCGCGACGCTGCTTCTTCACCGTTTGATTTTTCATCGCCATCAGTTTCTCAACCTGAAAATGTTCAGCCTGGCGTTGTTGATGCAGCTAAAACAGCCGCCGCGGCACCATTTATGCCAGGTTTTACTGCAACCAGCGATCCGGCTAATTCTCAGGTTAAGCAGGGGATTGGGCCAGAGTTACCGCGTCCTAATCCGGTTAAATTGCCCACTCGGCGGGAGCTGGCATCCTGGGGGATTAAATTACCTTCACAACGAATGGCAGAAGAGAAAGCCAGGGAGCAGGAGCTGTTGCAGCAAAGTGCTGAGCCTCAGCCAACACCCTCTTCTGATGATGAGAGTGATGCGCAAGAGCAGGCGCAACTGCGCGAGGCTTTTCTTGCACAGCAGCAGGTGCGTTATGGCGAAGACTTCAGTGACGAAGATGAAGAAGCTCTGCAACAGGCTGCGCTTGCCCGTCAGTTCGCCACGCAGCAGAAACAGCGATATGCTCACGCGTCTGATCAGGATAACAGCGCGGTCATTCATCCTGATACGGCAGGGGCCTTCGATTTTTCACCGGTCAACGATCTGATCGACGAGGGGCCTGCGGAGCCGTTGTTTACGCTGCCTGTGGCTGGTGAAAAAGGGCAGGAGGATGACCTTCACTGGCAGCAGCAAACTGCGGCACCTGTCGCGCAAACCATGGCTGCTCCGCAACAACCGACCGCCCCTGCATGGCAGCAACCACCGGTTCAACAATCGACGCCTGTTGTTGTGGAGAAGGAAGAGCCTGCATCGCCGGTTGCCGACAGCCTGTTCCATCCTTTCCTGGTTCGCCATGAGCAGCCTCTGGAGAAACCCACAACGCCACTGCCGACGCTGGATTTGCTTACTGCCCCGCCTGCTGAAGCTGAACCCGTCGATATGTTTTCGCTGGAGCAGACGGCCCGCCTGGTAGAAGCGCGGCTGGCTGATTACCGGGTGAAAGCCGAGGTTGTTGGTATCTCTCCTGGCCCGGTCATCACGCGTTTCGAACTGGATCTGGCACCAGGTGTGAAGGCTGCGCGTATTTCTAATTTATCGCGTGACCTTGCCCGTTCACTTTCCGCTGTGGCTGTGCGTGTGGTTGAAGTGATACCGGGTAAACCCTATGTCGGCCTGGAATTGCCCAACAAACACCGCCAGACAGTCTATATGCGGGAAGTCCTGGAGTGTGACAAATTCCGCGATAATCCTTCGCCACTTTCTGTTGTGTTGGGCAAGGATATTGCCGGTCAGCCTGTCGTTGCTGATTTGGCCAAAATGCCGCATTTACTGGTGGCGGGTACTACCGGCTCTGGTAAGTCAGTCGGCGTCAATGCGATGATCATCAGCATGTTATACAAAGCCACGCCGGAAGATGTGCGCTTTATTATGATCGATCCTAAAATGCTTGAGCTGTCGGTGTATGAGGGTATTCCGCATCTGCTAACAGAGGTGGTTACCGATATGAAAGATGCGGCCAATGCGCTGCGCTGGAGTGTGGGTGAAATGGAGCATCGTTATAAGCTGATGTCAGCCCTTGGCGTGCGCAATCTCGCTGGCTATAACGAAAAAGTCGCCCAGGCAGATGCAATGGGACGCCCCATCCCGGATCCATTCTGGAAACCGGGTGACAGTATGGATACCACGCCGCCGGTGCTGGAAAAACTGCCCTATATTGTTGTGCTGGTCGATGAATTTGCCGATCTGATGATGGCGGTGGGTAAAAAAGTTGAAGAGCTGATTGCCCGGCTGGCACAGAAAGCACGTGCAGCAGGTATTCACCTTGTTCTGGCTACTCAGCGGCCATCGGTTGACGTGATAACCGGCCTGATTAAAGCCAATATTCCAACCCGTATTGCCTTTACCGTATCAAGTAAAATTGACTCCCGAACCATTCTGGATCAGGGGGGAGCTGAGTCGCTGTTGGGTATGGGTGATATGCTTTATATGCCGCCAAACTCTTCTATGCCGGTACGCGTTCATGGTGCTTTTGTGCGCGATCAGGAAGTTCATGCTGTGGTGCAGGACTGGAAGGCGCGTGGACGTCCGCAATACATAGACAGCATTACTGCTGGTGAAGAGAGTGAAGGTGGCGCAGCAGGACTGGATGGTGATGAAGAACTGGACCCGTTGTTCGACCAGGCGGTAGCCTTCGTGGTTGAAAAACGTCGGGCATCTATATCGGGCGTACAGCGTCAGTTCCGTATTGGTTATAACCGTGCGGCACGTATTATTGAGCAGATGGAAGCACAGGGCATCGTTTCTTCACCTGGTCACAATGGCAACCGTGAAGTCTTGTCACCACCACCGCACGAAATTTAACAAACAGATGATTTTTTCGTTCAGGCGGGCCGGGATGATCCGGCCCGTTGAGTTTTCGGGCTTAACCCCCATATCACATCTCATGTGACGGTTGTATTCAGGTTAATCTGCTGTTGATGATTTCTCTGGCTGGCTACAGTTATTCACTCAAACTTCCCTGTCGGCACGGGGGATAAACAGTTTTCAATAAGGATGTCGTGATGAAAAAAGTATTGCTTACCTGCTGTCTGATGGCGCTTTTCAGTTCGGCCACTGTGCTCGCTGATGCCTCTTCCGATCTGCAACAGCGTCTGAATAAAGTGAGCAGCTTCTACGCCAGTTTTACCCAGAAAGTGACTGACGGCAGTGGTCAGTCTGTCCAGGAGGGTGAAGGTGAACTGTGGGTTAAGCGTCCTGACCTGTTTAACTGGCACATGACAGCACCGGATGAAAGCATTCTTATCTCAGACGGCAAAACGCTATGGTTTTACAATCCCTTTGTCGAGCAGGCCAGTGCCACCTGGCTGAAGGATGCCACCAGCAATACGCCCTTTATGCTGATTGCCCGCAATCAAAGCAGTGACTGGAAACAGTACAACATCCGCCAGCAGGGTGACAGCTTTGAACTGACGCCAAAATCGGCTGATGGTAATCTCAAGCAGTTCACCATTAACGTCTCAACGAACGGCACTATTCATCAGTTCAGTGCGGTAGAGCAGGATGGTCAGCGCAGTAGCTATGCGCTGAAAAGCCAGCAAAATGGCGCAGTCAGTAGCGACAGGTTTACGTTTACGCCACCGAAAGGGGTAACGGTTGACGATCAACGTCAGTGAGGTCAGCACGTGAGTAATCTGTCACTGGATTTCTCCCACAATAATTTTCAGCCGCTGGCCGCCCGGATGCGGCCTCGCACTCTGGCAGAATATATCGGGCAGCAGCATCTTCTGGCGGCCGGTAAACCATTGCCGCGAGCGATTGAAGCCGGACAGTTGCACTCTATGATCCTGTGGGGGCCACCGGGGACAGGCAAAACCACTCTTGCCGAAATCATTGCCCATTATGGTCAGGCCGATGTGGAAAGGATCTCTGCTGTGACTTCCGGTGTGAAGGAGATCCGTGAAGCCATTGAACGTGCGCGACAAAACCGTAATGCCGGGCACCGGACTATCCTGTTTGTTGATGAGGTGCATCGCTTCAACAAAAGTCAGCAGGACGCTTTCCTGCCCCATATCGAAGATGGCACCATTACTTTTATTGGTGCCACCACCGAAAATCCCTCATTCGAACTTAATTCCGCCCTGTTATCACGAGCGCGCGTTTATTTGCTGAAATCCCTCACCGATGACGATATTGAAACGGTTCTGCTTCAGGCAATGAGAGACAGCGATCGCGGCTATGGTAATGAAAACATCGTGCTGCCAGATCAAACCCGGAAAATGGTGGCTGGCCTTGTCAACGGCGATGCCCGAAGGGCTCTGAATACGCTGGAAATGATGGCCGATATGGCGGAAGTGAACGCTGAAGGGCAGCGTGAACTCAGTCTCCAACTGTTAAACGAAGTATCAGGAGAACGTAGCGCCAGGTTCGATAACAAGGGCGACCGCTATTATGACTTGATTTCCGCATTGCATAAATCGGTTCGCGGCTCTGCGCCGGACGCAGCCTTGTACTGGTACGCCCGGATTATTACTGCGGGCGGCGATCCTCTCTATGTGGCGCGTCGATTGCTGGCGATTGCTTCTGAGGATGTTGGCAACGCCGATCCTCGTGGTATGCAGGTAGCCATTGCGGCATGGGACTGTTTCACCAGAGTGGGGCCAGCAGAAGGGGAGAGAGCCATTGCTCAGGCGATTGTTTATCTTGCCTGTGCGCCGAAAAGTAATGCTGTGTATACCGCTTTTAAGGCTGCGATGCGCGATGCGCGTGAAAACCCTGACTATGATGTGCCAGAGCATCTGCGCAATGCACCAACCCGCTTGATGAAGGAAATGGGGCTGGGTGCTGAGTATCGTTATGCACATGACGAAGTCAATGCCTATGCAGCCGGAGAAAATTACTTTCCGCCACAGATGGCGCAGACGCGTTATTATCAGCCTACCTCTCGCGGGCTGGAAGGAAAGATTGGTGAAAAGCTGGCCTGGCTTAATGAACAGGATAAAAATAGCCCGACAAAACGCTATCGTTGACACAGTCGTTGCGGTAAGGTTAGCAATAAATTCAACGCATTCGCACACCGTATGCATCCCTCTCTTTACTTCAATATATTAATCACAGGATAAGCATGCTCGATCCCAATCTGCTGCGTAATGAGCCAGACGCAGTCGCTGAAAAACTGGCACGCCGGGGCTTTAAACTGGATGTTGAAACACTACGTTCACAAGAAGAACGCCGTAAAGTTTTGCAGGTCGAAACGGAAACGCTTCAGGCGGAACGTAATTCCCGATCCAAAACTATCGGGCAGGCCAAAGCGCGTGGGGAAGATATCGAGCCGTTACGTGAGGAAGTGAACGCACTCGGCGAGCGGCTTGAGGCGGCCAAAACGGAACTGGACAAGTTGCAGAATGAAATTCGTGATGCAGCGTTGGCCATTCCTAATATTCCCGCTGACGAAGTGCCGTCAGGTAAAGATGACAGCGAAAACCTGGAAATTTCACGCTGGGGAGAACCACAAAAATTTGATTTTGCGGTCCGTGACCATGTTGAACTGGGTGAAATGGCGGGTGGACTGGATTTCGCTATGGGGGCCAAACTTACAGGTTCTCGCTTCGTGGTTATGCAGGGACAGATTGCCCTGATGCATCGTGCTTTGAGTCAGTTTATGCTGGATCTGCACAGCGAGCAGCATGGCTATCTGGAAACGTACGTCCCTTACCTGGTAAATCACGCATCATTATATGGTACAGGGCAGTTACCGAAATTTGGGGAAGATTTGTTCCATACCCGCCCCCTGGAAGAGGAAGCGTCAGCCAGTGATTATGCGTTAATACCAACGTCTGAAGTCCCTCTGACCAATATGGTCCGCGATGAAATTCTTGAAGAAGAGTCGCTGCCACTCAAATTTACTGCACACACGCCCTGTTTCCGTTCTGAAGCAGGTGCTTACGGGCGCGATACCCGTGGCCTGATCCGTATGCACCAGTTTGATAAAGTTGAAATGGTGCATATCACCCGGCCTGAAGACTCAATGCAGGCTCTGGAAGAGCTGGTCGGACATGCTGAAAAAGTGCTGCAATTGCTGCAATTACCGTACCGTAAAGTACTGCTGTGTACCGGAGATATGGGTTTTGGCTCAACTAAAACCTATGATCTGGAAGTGTGGCTTCCTGCACAGGATACTTATCGTGAAATCTCTTCCTGTTCAAATATGGGCGATTTCCAGGCACGCCGGATGCAGGCTCGTTGCCGTAGCAAAACCGAAAAGAAACCACACCTTGTGCATACATTAAATGGTTCAGGACTTGCAGTAGGCCGTACCCTGGTTGCGGTACTGGAAAACTACCAGAAGGCTGACGGTCGCATCGCCGTACCGGATGTATTGCGGCCATACATGAAAAATCTGGAATTTATTGGCTGATTTTGTCTGAATCTGCCGGCTGTAGCCGGCAGGTTTGTTTTCAGGGAAATAAAAAACCGCTCTCTTCCTTCAGAAATTCTGCTTAAACAAAGAAACCTTTCCAGTAATAAACTTTATCGAAAATTTCCACGCTGAAATTTTTAATTTTCTGTTTTATATATGATTAAACTAATAATTAAGTGAAACGGGCACAGATTTAATCGCTTTCGGATAAGCAAATTAAATTGCTGGCTGGCAAATTGTGCGTTGGTGAATCTGTCTCCGTTGACAATAATTTGTTAACTGGCATTATGCGTTCACTCTCCCCGCCGTTTTGGTGTTTATTGACAATGTCAACCTGGTCCCGCCCTGTTATTGTGCTGCTGAGCGGCCTTTTACTGCTGACAATTTCAATTGCTGTCCTTAATACGTTGGTGCCGTTATGGCTCACCCATGAATTATTGCCAACCTGGCAGGTTGGGGTGGTCAGTTCTGCCTGGTACAGCGGCAATCTGGTGGGCACCTTACTGGCTGGTTGGGTCATTAAACGTTTTGGTTTTAACCGCAGCTATTACATTGCTTCGGTTATTTTTGCACTTGGCACTATAGCGCTTGGCTTGCAGAACGGTATGTGGGCGTGGTCTGCCTCACGTTTTTTTGCCGGCATCGGTTGTGCATTAATCTGGGTTATTGTGGAAAGTGCCTTGCTTTGTAGCGGTACAATACGTAACCGTGGCCAGTTGCTTGCTGCTTATATGATTGTTTACTACCTTGCGACCGTAACCGGACAATTGCTGGTCAGCAAAGTATCAACCGAGTTACTCCATGTGCTGCCGTGGGTTACAGGTTTGGTCATAGCAGCAATCCTTCCCCTGGTTTTCACCAAAGTGACATCCAAAGATAATACTGAAGAGACGACGCCGGGAAGACTATTGCCAATGCTCCGTCTGCGTAGCGCCAGACCGGGCATCAGTGGCTGCATCATTTCCGGTATTTTGTTGGGGTCACTGTATGGACTGATGCCGTTGTATCTGTCACATCAGGGGATGAGTGATGCTACGGTGGGTTACTGGATGGCCCTTCTGGTCAGTTCGGGAATTGTCGGTCAGTGGCCGGTCGGACGTCTGGCCGATCGTTATGGCCGACTGTTGGTATTGCGTGTGCAGGTCTTTGGGATCATTCTTGGCGCGCTGGCCATGTTGAGTAACGCTGCAATGGCACCTGCACTGTTTGTTCTTGGGGCTGCGGGATTCACACTCTATCCGGTAGCCATGTCCTGGGCCTGTGAAAAAGTTAATCACCATGAGTTGGTGGCAATGAATCAGGCGCTGTTGCTCAGCTATACCATCGGCAGCCTTGCGGGTCCGGCCATGACATCCATGCTGATGCAGAATTATTCCGACCGGGTTTTGTTTGTGATGATAGCGGCGGTGGCAGTCGTTTATCTGATGATGTTGCTACGTAAAGTGGACCAGCATGCGACGCCAATTGCACATGCATGAACAAGAGCCAGACAGCTCGCTCTTTTTCATTAATACATGACTTTGTGACCATAACTGGCAAGAATATTTTTTACCCGTTCCATTGTCTCAGCTCTGGGGGGATGTACGTCCCCGAGCTTATATTCCTCTCCCATTGCCAGCCATTTGTGTTTACCCAGTTCGTGATAGGGAAGTAGTTCGATTTTTTCAACGTTGCCCATGTCTCTGGTGAATTCACCGAGACGGTGCGCTG
The DNA here is from genome assembly GCF_058241465.1 of Erwinia papayae. Classification (NCBI taxonomy): domain Bacteria; kingdom Pseudomonadati; phylum Pseudomonadota; class Gammaproteobacteria; order Enterobacterales; family Erwiniaceae; genus Erwinia; species Erwinia papayae. The sequence goes on along the minus strand of NZ_JBZCHT010000009.1, from coordinate 1,627,253 downwards.
ATTCATCATCGTCGGAATAGCCGGGAACAACTACATAACGGATCCACGTTCTTACATTTTTTTTGGCAAGGTATCTGGCAAAATCAAGTGTGCGATGATTGGAAACACCCACCAGAATCTGATGAACGTCGTCATTTATTTGTTTCAGATCCAGCATCACCAAATCAGTCACCTCAAGTAACTCATCAATAACCGGATCGTAACGGCGAACAAAGCCATTGGTGTCGAGACAGGTATTAATTCCTTCCGCGTGGCAGGCGCGAAACCAGTCACGAACAAACTCAGCCTGCAAAATAGCCTCGCCGCCTGATGCGGTAACACCTCCGCCGGAAGCATTCATAAAATGGCGGTAAGAAACCACATCTTTCATTAATTCTTCAACGGTAATCTCTTTACCGCCGTGTGTATCCCAGGTATCACGGTTGTGGCAATAGAGACAGCGCATCAGGCAGCCCTGAAAGAAGGTAATGAAACGGATGCCGGGGCCGTCAACGGTCCCACAGGATTCAAATGAATGGATGCGGCCTTTTACTGACATTGCGATGAATTCTCCACGGTGGTAATCCGCCGGGTGGCAGATACGCAGTCTTAAGCTGCGTTAAGTCTGTTTTGTCAGCAACCTGGAGGTGATTCAGAGTGCTGACAAACGAGACTGGAAAAAAGGCTCCTGTAAGGAGCCTTTTGAACTCAGATCAAACAGCGTTTACATAGTCTTAGTGAAGGTGCGGGTAATGACATCCTTCTGCTGCTCTTTGGTTAACGAGTTAAAACGAACAGCATAACCAGAAACGCGAATAGTCAACTGAGGATATTTCTCAGGATTATCCATGGCATCCAACAGCATTTCACGGTTCATCACGTTTACGTTCAGATGCTGACCGCCTTCAATGCTGGCTTCATGATGGAAATAGCCATCCATAAGGCCTGCAAGGTTAGTTTTGCGCACGTCATCATCTTTACCTAACGCATTTGGCACGATAGAGAAGGTATAGGAGATACCATCTTTCGCATAGGCAAATGGCAGTTTAGCGACGGAAGTTAATGAGGCAACAGCACCTTTTTGATCGCGACCATGCATTGGATTAGCTCCAGGCCCGAACGGTGCACCCGCCCGACGTCCATCCGGCGTGTTACCTGTTTTCTTACCATACACCACATTAGATGTAATGGTCAGGACAGACTGGGTTGGTACCGCGTTACGGTAAGTTTGCAGTTTCTGAATTTTCTTCATGAAACGTTCAACCAGATCGCAGGCAATATCATCTACGCGGGCATCGTTATTACCAAACTGTGGATATTCCCCTTCGATTTTAAAGTCGATGGCCAGACCATCTTCATCGCGGATGGTGGAAACTTTTGCATACTTAATCGCTGAAAGAGAATCTGCCGCAACTGACAGTCCGGCTATACCGCAGGCCATGGTGCGATAGACATCCCGATCGTGAAGTGCCATCAGCGAAGCTTCATAGCTGTACTTGTCGTGCATATAGTGGATGATGTTCAGAGCGGTGACGTACTGTTTCGCCAGCCAGTCCATAAAGTGATCCATGCGATCCATCACTTTGTCATAGTCCAGCACTTCATCCATCATCGGTGCTTCTTTCGGACCCACCTGCATTTTCAGTTTTTCATCCACGCCGCCATTGATAGCATACAGCATGGTTTTGGCGAGGTTGGCACGGGCACCGAAGAACTGCATCTGCTTACCGACAATCATTGGACTGACGCAGCATGCAATTGCATAGTCATCGTTATTGAAGTCAGGGCGCATCAAATCATCGTTTTCATACTGAACAGATGAGGTGTCAATTGAGACTTTTGCGGCATATTTTTTGAAGTTCTGTGGCAGTTTTTCAGACCACAGAATAGTCATATTGGGTTCAGGGGACGGACCCATAGTGTAAAGCGTGTTAAGGAAGCGGAAGCTGTTTTTAGTTACCAGAGTACGGCCATCAACACCCATTCCGGCGAGGGACTCCGTTGCCCAGATGGGGTCCCCAGAGAACAGCTCGTCATATTCCGGAGTACGCAGAAAACGCACCATACGCAGTTTCATCACCAGATGGTCAATTAATTCCTGCGCCTGCTGCTCTGTGATTTTACCAGCTTTAAGGTCTCGCTCTATATAAACGTCAAGGAAGGTGGAGACGCGTCCAAAGGACATCGCTGCGCCATTCTGTGACTTAACCGCCGCGAGATAACCAAAATAGGTCCATTGCACTGCTTCCTGAGCGGTTGCTGCTGGCGCAGAGATATCACAACCGTATTTTGCTGCCATCTCTTTAATCTGCTGTAAAGCATGATGCTGGTCAGCAATTTCTTCACGCAGGCGAATGGTAGATTCCAGATTCACACCATTTTCCATATCGCCTTGTAATGAAGTGAATTGAGCAAATTTGTCTTTCATCAGGAAATCGATACCGTAAAGTGCGACACGACGGTAATCCCCGATGATACGGCCACGGCCATAGGCATCTGGCAGACCGGTCAACACGCCTGATTTACGGCAGCGCAGAATATCAGGCGTGTAAACATCAAACACACCCTGATTATGAGTTTTACGGTATTCAGTGAAGATTTTTTTCAGGCCAGGATCCAGCTCACGACCATAGACTTTACAAGAACCTTCAAACATTTTGATGCCGCCAAACGGTATCAATGCGCGTTTCAGAGGGGCTTCAGTCTGCAACCCGACGATAGTTTCCAGCTTTTTGTTAATATAGCCCGCATCATGAGAGGTGATAGTGGCTGCAAGGTCGGTATCGAAATCAACAGGTGCATGGGGGCGGTTCTCCAGCTTAATGCCTTCCATTACCTGATCCCACAGCGCAGTCGTCGCTTCAGTCGCACCACTCAGAAAGGCTTCATCGCCTTCATAGGGAGTGTAGTTCTTCTGAATAAAGTCACGAACGTTTACGCTGTTCTGCCATTCACCTTGTGCAAAGCCTGCCCAGGCAGCAGCCTGTTTTTCATTTTGCTCGCTCATTTGAACCTACCTTAATTACATTAAGTTCCTGCGTTTCCGCCACCGTTAACAGGCAGGCGACGGATGCCAAATCTGTCTTTTTCAGTGGTGATCGCCGTCACGCAGATAAATGACCCAGTACGTCAGACCTACCAGCAATCCACCACCAATAATATTGCCAATAGTGACCGGGATGAGATTGTCCATCACAAAGTTACGGACTGTCAGGCTGGAAAAATGAGCTGCAGTGGTGCCGGTAGCCTGCCAGAACTCAGGTGAGGCGAAATCTTTGATTACGATAGCCATTGGGATAAGAAACATGTTTGCGATGCTGTGCTCAAACCCACTGGCGACAAACATGGCTACTGGCAGGACCATTGCTAACATCTTGTCAGTCAGACTTCGACCGGAATAGCTCATCCATACGGCCATACAAACCATCAGATTCGCCAGAGTGCCAAGACAGATTGCTTCGATAAAAGTATGGTGCATTTTATGGTCAGCCGTTTGCAGAACATTTAACCCCCATGCACCATTTGCCGCCATATACTGGCCAGCAAACCAGATCAGCCCGACAAAGAAGATCGCGCCGAAGAAATTACCAATATAAACGTTGAGCCAGTTGCGGCTGAGTTGACCCCATGAGATGCGACCGCTGGCTTTTGCTACCATAGTCAATACGGTCGAGGTGAACAGATCGGCTCCGCAAACCACCACTAACATTAATCCAAGTGAGAAGCATATTCCGCCGACTAACTTAGCCAGTCCATAGGGAACACCCTCAGTACCGGTGGTGGCGGTGATGTAAAAAACAAAAGCGATGGAAATAAAAACCCCGGCAGTAATAGCCAGGAAAAAAGTCGTGAAGGGTCGTTTTGTCGCTTTATATACACCGGCTTCTTCAGCGACCTTAGCCATTTCAGACGGTAAAAGTAAATCGAACGGGTTGCCAGCTTTCACACTAACTACTCCCTGAATTAATCAACGCTAAAATACTAGCAAAGGAGTATAGGTTAGAAATTGATTCAGATCATATAACGCAAATCCGGAAATATTTAACACCCTGTTTTTTTCTGTGGTTTTTAATTTTAACTTTATGATAAATATGAATAAAAAATATTTTAATCCACTTAAAAAAAGTTGAGGTGCTCTGAATTTGACAAAAAATAATGTAAAAAATAAGAGGTAAATATAAATGAATTGTTATTTTTTTCATATTAGTGGTTCTTATTTCATAAGAACTCAATTAATATGTTTGGAAAAATAAATTATCAAGTGGCGCTGAAATAGCAGGTGGACTGTTTAAGTTATTACAGGCCACCTGAATACTTATTATTGCCAGTTTTGGCGCTTAGCTTGCTGAAGTTTTTCGTAAGCGGCCAATAAAGACTGATGTGCCGGGAGTGCTAAAAGCTGCTCATCAATCGCCTGCAAGCCATAAAATGGTGCTTCACCGCTGAGCGCTGCTGAGGCGGCTTCAACCGCTTCATCGCCATACATGCGTACAAAGGCGTGATGATACTGTAAGAGCTCTCTTTCGTCTTCCTGACTTAACTGGAGTAACGTCTGGAGACAACGGTAGTAGTTAGCCCGGGCTGGAGTGAAAACAGAAGCGTTAAACTCTATGGTCCACTCGGTCCAGATCAATGCCTGATCAATATCCCCGCCGGCCAGTGCCAGCATAGCTTTAAGTTCACCAATGCGCAGAGTGTACCAGCCGTTATCTTTACCCGTAGCCAGACCGAGGAGTTCACGCACGCGGGTAAAATCATCGTGACCATCTTCATCCAGACGCTCAATCAGCGCCAGATAATCTTCTTTTTCCCAGCAACTCTCGGGCAGAGAAAGCAGGGTTTCACGCAGATATGCTCCCATATTGTTATTTGCCAGCAGCAAATCATCGACCGGATAAATATCTGACATGCCCGGCACGATAATGCGGCAGGCATAAACGTCCAGATGTTGATAATCCGCAATATACACCTCATGCTCTTCTGTACGGAAAATTGCCATTAAAGTTGCAAATTCTTCTTCTGTACTTCCTTTAAAGCTCCAGTCTACAAATGGATAGTCAGCATCATCTTTAAACAAGTCCCACGAGATCAGCCCGCTCGAATCGATAAAGTGGGTTTCCAGATTGGCATGTTCCGCCACTTCTTCATCATCAAAAGTCGGTGGGGTAAATACATCCAGATCTTTCAGACTGCGCCCCTGCAATAATTCTGTCACGGTGCGCTCGAGAGCGACGCCAAAATCCGGGTGAGCGCCGAAAGAAGCAAAGCAGGTTCCATTAGCCGGGTTGAACAACACCACGCAAATAACCGGGTATTTACCGCCGAGTGAGGCATCGTAAGAAAGGATTGGGAAACCTTCTTTTTCCAGTCTGGCGATGGCTTCGACAACTGCAGGATAACGGTTCAGCACTTCATCGGGAATTGACGGCAGGCTGATGGACTCAGCAATAATGCGGTTTTTGATATAGCGCTCAAAGACTTCAGATAATCCCTGAACGCGTGCTTCATTGCGCGTGTTGCCGGCAGACATGCCGTTAGATACATACAGGTTACCGATGATATTCATCGGAATATAGACGACTTGTTGATCGGACTGACGGGTGAACGGCAGGGCACAGATACCACGCTCTGTATTGCCCGATTGCAAGTCAATCAGATCGCTGGCGCTAAGTTCCTGCTCGGGATCGTAAAATGCTCTGAGGGCTGTATCAAGAATACCTTGCGGCAGGGTGTTATCGTCTGGCAAAGGGAACCATTTTTCATTCGGGTAGTGAACAAAGTCACTATTGGCAACGGATTTACCCAGCCAGAAATCAGCGAAAAAGTAGTTGGTTGACAGGCGCTCGAAATATTCCCCCAGTGCTGAGGCGAGCGCAGCTTTTTTACTGGCTCCTTTACCGTTGGTGAAACACAGCGGGCAGTCGCGATCGCGAATATGAACCGACCAGACATTAGGAACCGGGTTTAGCCAGGACGCTTCTTCTATGTGAAAGCCCAAATCCTGTAATTTTTGCTGAAAGCGTGCGATGGAGTCTTCCAACGCGGCATCTTTGCCTGGGATATACGTATGCGTCATAGTGCCCACTCGTTTGATATGTATCGAAAGCGCGCAATAATACGGGGTTTAAGCCTGATGCGCTATGCGGCTGAGAATTTGATTACCGTTATTCTGGCAGTTTTCCTGTCATTGAGTATGGGACTGATTTGTCTTACTGGAGCAGCCTCACAAATTATCGCTAAGGTCATGCATAGCTTTACAACGTGTTGCGTAACAGCACGAAGAACTGGTCGGCTTACCGGATTAAACATTGCAGCTCCTTGTTGGCAGTGATAAAACCGATAGCAGAATTAAAACGATTGATATGAAGGTGGTGAGGGGAAATGAGTCAGGTTTTCAATTTTAGCTCCGGACCGGCAATGCTGCCGGTGGAAGTATTAAGACGCGCTGAACATGAACTCTGCAACTGGCAGGGTCTTGGAACGTCGGTAATGGAGATTAGCCACCGTAGTAAAGAGTTCATTCATGTTGCGGAAGAAGCAGAGAAAGATTTTCGCGATTTACTCAAAATTCCGGAAAACTACAAAGTATTGTTCTGTCATGGCGGGGCCCGCGCGCAATTTGCAGCTGTTCCCATGAATCTTTTAGGTGGCCGCTCATCAGCGGACTATGTTGATGGTGGTTACTGGGCGCACAGCGCAATTAAAGAAGCATCCAAATACTGCAAACCAAATGTTATTGATGCTAAAACCACAGTGGATGGTCTGCGTGCCATTACCCCAATGAGTCAGTGGGCGCTGTCAGATGATGCCGCATATGTTCATTATTGTCCCAATGAGACAATCGATGGTATTGCTATTCACGAAGAGCCTGATTTTGGTGACAAAGTGGTAGTGGCTGATTTGTCATCAACCATACTTTCTCAACCTATTGATATCAATCGCTATGGTGTAATTTATGCTGGCGCACAGAAGAACATTGGTCCTGCCGGTCTGACCCTGGTGGTGGTGCGTGAAGACTTACTCGGACAGGCCACTAAATCATTACCCTCGATCCTTGATTATCAGGTGCTGAGCGATAACGATTCGATGTTTAATACACCTCCGACTTTTGCCTGGTATCTCTCTGGTCTGGTATTCAAGTGGCTGAAACAGCAAGGTGGTGTGGCTGAGCTGGATAAACGTAACCAGGCGAAAGCAGATCTGCTTTACGGCGTTATCGACCAGAGTGATTTTTACCGCAATGATGTGGCAAGCCCGAACCGATCGCGGATGAATGTGCCTTTCCAACTTGTAGATTCAGCTTTGGATAAAGTTTTTTTGGAAGAGTCTCTTGCAGCAGGATTGCATGCGCTTAAAGGTCACCGTGTTGTAGGTGGTATGCGCGCTTCTGTCTATAACGCTATGCCGCTGGAAGGTGTGCAGGCGCTGACCGATTTTATGGTCGATTTTGAGCGTCGTCATGGTTAAATGTAAGCAGTAACCTGAAAAAACGTAAACCTCGCAGCCTTGCGGGGTTTAAGTGCATTTTATTTGGAGAATAAGTAATACATGCAGGAATCCCTGACGTTACAACCTGTTGCTCTGGTTAAGGGCACTGTCAATTTGCCCGGTTCCAAAAGCGTTTCTAATCGTGCTCTGTTACTGGCAGCACTGGCAAAAGGCACCACCCGCCTTACCAATCTCCTGGACAGTGATGATGTGCGTTACATGCTCAACGCATTGCAGGCGTTAGGTGTCAGCTTTACGCTATCTGCTAATCGCACGGTATGTGAAGTAATTGGTCAGGGCGGTCCGCTGCATGCGGACAAACCACTTGAACTTTTTTTAGGCAACGCCGGTACGGCAATGCGTCCGCTCACTGCTGCCTTGTGCCTTGGCGATAATGATCTTGTTCTGACCGGCGAGCCGAGAATGAAAGAGCGGCCGATTGGACATCTTGTTGATGCATTGCGTCAGGGCGGAGCAAAAGTCGATTACCTTGAAATGCAGGATTACCCGCCGCTGCGTATTTGCGGAGGTTTTACTGGCGGTGAGGTTTCGGTCGATGGCAGCGTATCCAGTCAGTTTCTGACAGCTTTATTAATGGCAGCGCCATTGGCCCCGAACGATACAAAAATTGTGATTAAGGGCGATTTAGTTTCAAAACCTTACATCGACATTACCCTTAACCTGATGAAGAGCTTCGGAGTAACGGTCAGCAACCAAAATTACCAGGAGTTCCATGTTGCAGGAAATCAGCAATATCTTTCTCCGGACGAATATCTGGTTGAAGGGGATGCGTCATCTGCATCTTATTTCCTTGCGGCGGCGGCAATCAAAGGCGGTACGGTAAAAGTCACTGGCATTGGGCGCAACAGCATGCAAGGGGACATTCGCTTTGCAGACGTGCTGGAGAAAATGGGGGCCAGCATAGAATGGGGTGATGATTATATCGCCTGCACGCGGGGAGAACTTCACGGCATCGATCTGGATATGAACCATATTCCTGATGCCGCCATGACCATTGCCACCACCGCGTTGTTCGCTGAAGGCACCACCATGATGCGTAATATTTATAACTGGCGGGTTAAGGAAACCGATCGTCTGGCTGCGATGGCAACCGAACTGCGAAAAGTGGGTGCAGAAGTTGAAGAGGGACACGATTATATTCGTATAACGCCCCCCCAAACGCTTCATAGTGCAGAGATTGGCACGTACAACGATCACCGCATGGCAATGTGTTTTTCACTGGTTGCGCTTTCTTCCACGCCGGTCACGATCCTTGATCCAAAATGCACCGCAAAAACCTTTCCTGATTACTTTGAGCGACTGGCTGGCTTAAGCAAAATGGCCTGAATGTCCTGAACTACGCCACTGCACAATCGCGCGGTGGCGTGCTTAATAACTTCCTCTCCTCAATTAACCAGATCCTTCCAACTGCTCTGAAAAACCGATTAATTTAACTGTGTCTATGCTTAAAGGGTAACGATTGTGGCTGTTGCAGCGTATAATACGCCTCGATATTTGTCTGAGCAGGCTAATCAGACATCCTCAGCGACAGGAGAATGACATGACGGCTTTAGCCCCGGTGATCACCATTGATGGCCCCAGCGGTGCTGGTAAAGGGACCTTATGCAGAGCAATAGCTGAGGCATTACAATGGCACCTGCTTGACTCAGGCGCGATTTACCGCGTTCTGGCGCTGGCGGCTTTACACCATCAGGTTGATATCACTTCAGAAGAGGCATTGGTACCCATTGCTGCTCACCTGGACGTTCGCTTTGTCTCGACGGATGGTGAGATGGAAGTGATCCTGGAGGGAGAAAATGTATCAGGTGAAATTCGCACACAGGATGTCAGTAATACTGCCTCAAAAGTTGCTGCATTTCCTCGCGTTCGGGAGGCACTACTGCGTCGTCAAAGAGCGTTTCGCGATTTGCCGGGTCTGATTGCTGATGGTCGGGATATGGGCACGGTGGTTTTTCCTGACGCACCGGTAAAAGTTTTTCTTGATGCCAGCTCTGAGGAACGCGCCCATCGTCGTATGCGGCAGTTGCAGGAGAAGGGCTTTAGTGTTAACTTTGAACGCCTTTTATCCGAGATAAAAGAGCGCGATGAGCGTGATCGTAACCGCGCCGTCGCACCACTGCGCCCGGCAAGTGATGCGCTGATATTGGATTCAACCAGTATGTCCGTTGAGCAGGTTATTGAAACCACGCTCAATTACGCCCGTAACAAGCTTGGTCTGGCGCAGTAAGAATTTTTAACCCTGTGACATGGATGTCATGGGGCATGTGAAACAACCCCACCCGGCAGGATGTCAGGTGGACGTTAAATTGAAGAATCATAAGATTATCAATATGACTGAATCTTTTGCTCAACTCTTTGAAGAGTCCCTGAAAGAAATCGAAACCCGTCCGGGTTCCATTGTTCGTGGTGTTGTTGTCGCTATCGACAAAGACGTCGTTCTGGTTGATGCGGGTCTGAAGTCTGAATCTGCCATCCCGGCAGAGCAGTTCAAAAACGCGGCTGGCGAACTGGAAATCCAGGTTGGCGACGAAGTTGACGTAGCGCTGGATGCAGTTGAAGACGGCTTCGGTGAAACTCTGCTGTCCCGTGAGAAAGCTAAACGTCATGAAGCTTGGATCACGCTGGAAAAAGCGTACGAAGATGCTGAAACTGTTACTGGCGTTATCAACGGCAAAGTCAAGGGCGGCTTCACTGTTGAGCTGAACGGTATTCGTGCGTTCCTGCCAGGTTCACTGGTTGATGTGCGTCCGGTGCGTGACACTCTGCACCTTGAAGGTAAAGAGCTTGAATTCAAAGTAATCAAGCTGGATCAGAAACGTAACAACGTGGTGGTTTCACGTCGTGCGGTTATCGAATCCGAAAACAGCGCAGAGCGCGATCAGCTGCTGGAAAACCTCCAGGAAGGCATGGAAGTTAAAGGTATCGTTAAAAACCTTACTGACTACGGTGCATTCGTTGACCTGGGTGGTGTTGATGGCTTGCTGCACATCACTGACATGGCGTGGAAACGCGTTAAACACCCAAGCGAAATCGTGAACGTTGGCGACGAAATCACTGTAAAAGTGCTGAAATTCGACCGCGAACGTACCCGTGTTTCTCTGGGCCTGAAACAGCTGGGCGAAGATCCATGGGTGGCTATTGCCAAGCGTTACCCTGAGGGTACCAGACTGACTGGTCGTGTGACTAATCTGACTGATTACGGCTGCTTCGTTGAAATTGAAGAAGGCGTTGAAGGTCTGGTACACGTATCTGAAATGGACTGGACTAACAAAAACATTCATCCGTCTAAAGTTGTTAACGTTGGCGATGTTGTTGAAGTTATGGTTCTGGATATCGACGAAGAACGTCGTCGTATTTCCCTGGGTCTGAAGCAGTGCAAATCCAACCCATGGCAGCAGTTTGCTGAAACCCACAACAAGGGCGACCGTGTTGAAGGTAAAATCAAGTCAATCACTGACTTCGGTATCTTCATCGGCCTGGACGGTGGCATCGATGGTCTGGTTCACCTGTCTGATATCTCCTGGAACGCTACCGGAGAAGAAGCCGTTCGTGAATACAAGAAAGGCGACGAAATTGCAGCCGTTGTCTTGCAGGTAGACGCAGAACGTGAGCGTATTTCACTGGGCGTTAAGCAGCTGGCAGAAGATCCGTTTAACAACTACATCTCTCTGAATAAGAAAGGTGCTATCGTTAACGGTAAAGTAACCGCAGTTGATGCTAAAGGTGCTACAGTTGAACTGGCTGACGGCGTTGAAGGTTATCTGCGTGCTTCTGAAGCTTCACGTGACCGCGTTGAAGATGCAACTCTGGTGCTGAATGTGGGTGACGACGTTGAAGCTAAATTCACTGGCGTTGACCGTAAAAACCGCGTTGTAAGCCTGTCCGTCCGTGCAAAAGACGAAGCTGACGAGAAAGAAGCTATCAATACTGTTAACACTAAACAGGAAGACGGTAATTTCTCTAACGCTATGGCTGAAGCATTTAAAGCAGCGAAAGGCGAGTAATTGCGCTTGCATCAGGGCAGTGTTAGCTGCCCTGAAACAGTCGTTACTGTCAGAACTTTTTCCATCAGGAATTAACCGGAGGATTCATGACCAAGTCAGAACTGATTGAAAGACTTGCTGGACAGCACTCTCATATTCCGGCAAAAGTCGTTGAGGATGCGGTTAAAGAGATGCTGGAGCACATGGCGACCACTTTGGCGCAGGGCGAACGCATCGAAATCCGGGGTTTCGGCAGCTTTTCTTTGCACTACCGTGCGCCCCGCACCGGTCGTAACCCTAAAACGGGTGACAAAGTGGAACTGGAAGGAAAGTATGTTCCCCACTTTAAACCAGGTAAAGAGCTGCGTGATCGCGCAAATATCTACGGCTGAAGCTTCCGCATTACGAGCAAAAAACGACACTTTGGTGTCGTTTTTTTTTGCCTGCTATCTGTTTCTGAAGCATTCCAACAGCGATAACGCTGGGATGGAGCAAATCTGGACCTGATACGCATAAATAAGTTTTTTTCTGTTTCATGGATCAATCCTTTTGCGAGCGGTCTCTGGAGAGCAACATCATCCGTCTGTCTTTGAAGGATAAATATCGCACACTCTGTTTAATGAAAAACAGGAGTGTTTGTGATGCCTTACAGTCTCAGCAGACTGGCGATGTGGACAATCATCGCTACGCTGCCTCTCTGCTTTCTTCCCAACCTGCCGGTGGAGAGATATGACCCGTTTATTACGGCGAGCGCTTTACTTCTTTGCAATAGCCGAATTAAGGCATGTCAGGAAATAGCCATAGTGCTGCTGCTGTTTCTTTGGGCAATCTCGCCAGCAAGGACATTGCTACAACAAACAAAAAACCTGACCGTCAGTCCGCAGCAGGCCCTTATACAAATCGAACAGCTGCAATCTGAGCGGATAAAAATCCGTATTCTTCGTGTGGCAGACAGACTGGTTTTTCCACCAGTTTATGCCAGCGTTAAAATGCCAGAGAAAAGCCCCTCATTTTGTATCGGTCAGCGCTGGAATATGAAACTCAGGCTTAGAGCCGTACATGCAAATCTGAATGAAGGCGGTTTCGATTCTCAGAAATATGTTTCAGCCAACAGTGCCCCCCTGACAGGAAAGGTACTTGCTTTGCAACCTGTTAAAAAAGAATGCAGTTGGCGTCAGCAGATTATTGAACGCAGCCAGCAAAATTATGCCAGCCTGCCCTGGCGGGCAATAATTTCTGCACTGGCTTTTGGCGACCGACATGAAGTCAGTGCTGAAGTAAATCAATTATTGCGAGAGACGGGTACGGCGCATTTGATGGCGATTTCAGGAATGCACATCAGTCTGGCCGCCAGTTTCGGCTGGTTGCTGGTCCGTCTCAGCCAGTTTTTATTGCCTGCTCAATGGATTGGCTACCGCTTTCCATTGATCTCTGGCCTGGCAGTGGCTGTGGCGTATACATGGCTTTCAGGGGGCAGTTTACCCGCTGTGCGTGCCATGCTGGCGTTGGGCATATGGAGTATTTTGCGGTTATGGGGCATGTGTTGTAGTAACTGGCAGGTATGGCGAGTTTGCCTTGGCACCATTTTGTTCGTTGATCCGCTGAGTATCCTTTCTGACAGTTTGTGGTTGTCAGCGACAGCGGTTGCCGGGCTGCTGTTCTGGTATCAATGGTTTCCACTTGCCAGACGTTTCATGAAGAAAAAACGCTGGTTGCCATTACAGCTCTTCCATTTACAGCTGGGCATGTTTCTTTTATTAATGCCATTACAAATAATGATTTTTCACGGAATCAGTCTCAGTGCGCTTGTTGCTAATATCTGGGCGGTGCCGCTGGTCACTTTTATTACCGTGCCGTTAATCCTTTGTGCCGTGATAAGTAATGTATTCACTCCCGTCAGCCAATTGTTATGGTGGCTGGCCGACAGAAGCCTTGAATGTGTTTTTGTTCCTCTGGCCGCCTTGCCTGGTGGCTGGTTGAAGGTAAGTCATCCGGTGCTGTGGTTGAGTACACTGGCCTGGTTACTGGTCTTGATTGTGCGTCTGGGATGGTGGAAAAGTTCTCTGGTAACAATATGGAGCCTGTGTCTGGCTATTTTTCTCTGGCGCTCTGCTCTTCGCGTACCTGAGTGGCGGCTTGATATGCTGGATATCGGCCATGGTCTGTCAGTGGTGATCTCCCGTGACGGCAAAGCGGTTGTTTATGATACTGGAAATCGTTGGGAAGGGGGGGATGCTGCCACACGACAGATTCTGCCGTGGCTCAGCTGGCAGGGGCTTGAGGTTGAGCAGATTATCCTCAGCCATAACCATCTTGATCACACCGGTGGTCTGGAAAGTTTGCAGGCGGTTTTTCCACATGCTTTGTTACGTAGTGAAACGGGCAGGGAAGGGCATTTGCCCTGCCATCGTGGCGTAACGTGGCAATGGCAGTTGTTGACATTCGATGTAATCTGGCCAGAACGAGGCACAACACAGTCTGGTAACAATCAATCCTGTGTTATCGCCGTCAGCGATGGAAAGTGGCGTGTGTTGTTGACTGGCGATATTGAATCACCGGCAGAACTGAAAATGGTCAGTCGCTATCGCAGCAGCCTGAAAGCCGAAGTGTTGCAGGTCCCTCACCATGGAAGTGGAACCTCATCTTCACCGCCATTTTTAAGAGCGGTGGCAGGCGAGGTGGCGCTGGCTTCAGCTGCTCGTTACAGTGCGTGGAAATTACCAGCTGAACGAATTATTAAACGCTATTCCGATAACCACTATCGCTGGTTTGATACCGCCAGAGATGGACAGATTAGTGTACAATTTTTCTCCGATTACTGGCGGGTGTCTGGTTTAAGAGAGCAAATATTGCCCCGTTGGTATCATCAGTGGTTTGGCGTACCACGTTATTCCAGGTAGAATGAGCGGCTATTTCAATTGAACTGGTTAAATAATGCATCAGGATAAAGACCTCTCCACCTGGCAGACATTCCGCCGTCTCTGGCCGATGATTAAGCCATTTAAGACAGGGATAATCGTATCTTCCGTGGCTCTGGTAATAAATGCAGCGGGTGATGTATTAATGATGTCATTGCTTAAGCCGCTGCTGGATGATGGTTTTGGTAAGGCAAACTCGTCTGTGCTGCTGTGGATGCCACTTGCAGTGATTGGGCTGATGTTGGTACGTGGTGTAACAAGCTATATTTCAAGCTATTGTATCTCGTGGGTTTCCGGAAACGTGGTGATGGCTATGCGCCGCCGTCTTTTCAGCCACATGATGGGCATGCCGGTAGCCTTTTTCGATCAGCAGTCCACCGGAACACTGCTTTCGCGCATCACCTATGATTCTGAGCAGGTTGCTTCGTCTTCTTCCAGTGCACTGGTGACGGTGGTTCGTGAAGGGGCATCGATCGCCGGCCTGTTTATCATGATGTTTTACTACAGCTGGCAGTTATCACTCATCCTGATTGTGCTGGCACCGGTTGTCTCTTTCGCCATACGTTATGTCTCAAAGCGCTTTCGTAATATCAGCAAAAATATGCAAAATACGATGGGGCAGGTAACCACCAGCGCTGAGCAGATGCTGAAAGGTCACAAAGAGGTGCTGATCTTCGGTGGTCAGAAAATTGAAAGCGAGCGTTTTAATCGGGTCAGCAACCGCATGCGCCAGCAAGGCATGAAACTGGTTTCTGCATCCTCCATTTCTGACCCTATCATCCAGCTTATTGCTTCACTGGCTCTGGCATTTGTGTTGTATGCGGCCAGTTTCCCCAGCGTGATGCAGACATTAACCGCCGGTACTATTACCGTAGTTTTCTCATCAATGATTGCTCTGATGCGTCCACTTAAATCCCTGACCAACGTAAATGCTCAATTCCAGCGCGGTATGGCAGCCTGTCAGACGTTGTTTTCTATTCTGGACAGTGAGCAGGAAACAGACACAGGCAGCCGGGTGATTGAGCGAGCAAAAGGTGATGTGGAATTTCGCCATGTCACCTTTACCTATCCAGGCCGTGATGTGCCAGCGTTGCATAATATCAGCCTGTCTATTCCTGAAGGCAAAACGGTGGCGCTGGTGGGGCGTTCGGGTTCAGGAAAATCGACTATTGCCAGCCTGATGACCCGTTTTTACGATATTCAGCAGGGTGAAATTTTGATGGACGGGCACGACCTGCGGGAATACACCCTCAGTTCACTGCGAAATCAGGTGGCGCTGGTTTCGCAGAATGTCCATCTGTTTAATGACACCGTTGCCAATAACATTGCCTACGCCCGTGCGGAGCACTACAGCCGCGAAGACATTGAGAAAGCAGCGGTGATGGCTCATGCAATGGACTTTATCCAAAAAATGGATAATGGGCTGGACACCGTTATTGGTGAAAATGGCGTGTTACTGTCAGGTGGGCAACGTCAACGTATTGCTATTGCGCGCGCATTGCTGCGTGACTGCCCAATCCTGATTCTGGATGAAGCGACATCGGCGCTGGATACTGAATCAGAGCGGGCAATCCAGGCCGCGCTGGATGAACTGCAAAAGAACCGAACCTCGCTGGTCATTGCCCATCGTCTTTCTACTATTGAGAATGCAGACGAGATTGTTGTGGTTGAGGATGGCCATATCGTTGAACGCGGCAGCCATGCTGAGCTACTGGCGCAGAGAGGCGCTTATGCCCAGCTGCACAAAATGCAATTTGGCAATGATTGAGAAATTGTGGAGTGGTCGCTCAGGCCTCTGGCGGTTATTACTGCCATTTAGCTGGTTGTACGGGCTGATTGCTAATCTGATCCGTCTCAGTTATTCGTCGGGATGGCGCAGTTCATGGCGGGCACCGGTCCCGGTGGTGGTGGTGGGTAACCTGACCGCAGGCGGCAATGGTAAGACACCTGTGGTTATCTGGTTGGTACAGGCGCTGCAACAGCGGGGTTTGCGTCCTGGTGTGGTGTCCAGGGGATACGGCGGTAAGGCTGCACGCTATCCCCTGTTACTGGACGCGCAGACTTCCACCCGCGAGGCCGGTGATGAGCCTGTACTGATTTATCAGCGCACCGGTGCTGCCGTCGCTGTTTCACCACGGAGAAAGGATGCGGTACAGGCATTGTTGGACCGTGGTGAAATTGATGTGATCATCACTGACGATGGCTTACAGCACTATGCGCTGGCACGGGATTTCGAAATTGTGGTGGTGGATGGCCAGCGGCGATTTGGCAATGGCTGGTGGTTGCCGGCAGGACCGATGCGTGAACGTGCCTCACGTCTGCAAAGCGTGGATGCCATTATTACTAATGGCGGAACACCTCAGCCAGGTGAACTGCCAATGCAGTTGGTGCCGGGCAACGCTGTGAATCTGCAAAGCGGTGAGATTTGTCCATTGCACGCGCTGAAAAATGTCGTAGCGATGGCGGGCATCGGTCATCCTCCGCGTTTTTTTGCCACACTGAGACAGCAGGGGCTGATGCCTGTTAAGGAGTTGCCGTTTGCCGACCATCATGACTATTCTCAGGCGCAGTTGGTTTCGCTGGTGACGGAGGATCAGGTGCTGCTGATGACAGAAAAAGATGCGGTGAAACTTCGTTCCTGTGCCGCGACTAACTGGTGGTATCTGCCGGTTGATGCACAGTTGCCGGTATCTGAAAGCTGTGCCCTGCTGGACAGGATTATGGCGCTGCGAAGCAGATAGTTTTTACGCCTCAAATAAACCCGTTAAACTTAATGCATCTTTTTTCTGAAGGTGCACTATGCCTGTTGTTTCCCTCTCGCTCCGCCATGCTCGTCATCTTCAGCTTGCTGCTCAGGGGCTACTGCGTCCTGCCCGGAAAAAAGCGCAGTTTGATGATCTCCTCAATGCTATTGGCCGAATGTCTTTATTGCAGATTGATACCATCCATGTGGTCGCTCGTAGTCCTTATATTGTGCTGTTCAGCAGACTGGGTGATTACCCTCAGCGCTGGCTGGAAGACGCTCTGGCGGCAGGTCAGCTGTTTGAGTACTGGGCGCATGAAGCCTGTTTTATTCCCATCATGGACTATGCGCTGTTTCGCCACCGTATGCTGAATCCACAATATCCTGACTGGAAATATGACCATGAATGGATGGCAACCTGGCAGCATGAAATCAGCGAGTTACTGGGGTATATCGCAAAAAATGGACCGGTAAGATCGGCAGATTTTGCTGCGCCCGGTGGAAATAAGCCAGGCTGGTGGGCATGGAAACCGCACAAGCGGCATCTGGAAAATTTGTTCAGTGCAGGAGAGTTAATGGTAAGGGAGCGCAGGAATTTCCATCGCGTCTACGATCTGCGCCAGAACGTCATGCCGGACTGGGATGATGCGCGTGATGCCGTTAATGAAACGGAAGCCGTGCGGCAGATGCTGCGTAACAGTGCAAGGAGCCTCGGGGTTTTTCGTCCCGCCTGGCTGGCTGATTATTACCGGTTAAAACAGGCACCTGTGAAGGAACTGCTGGCTGAGTGGGTGTTATCAGGGGAGGTTGTTCCGGTTAATGTTGAAACGCTGGGGCAATGTTATCTGCATCAATCTCTGATATCGGAACTGGAGGTGATGCCCGTTGCTACTCACAGCACGCTACTTTCTCCCTTCGACCCATTGGTCTGGGATCGCAGACGTCTGCGGGAACTGTTTGCTTTTGATTACCGGCTGGAATGTTACACGCCGGAGCAGAGACGCCAGTATGGCTACTTTGTCCTGCCTGTGCTGCACAGGGGTGAGCTGAAAGGACGACTGGATGCAAAAATGTTACGTAAAGAAAAAACGCTGCTGGTTAAACAGTTCTGGCTGGAGAAAGGCGTGAAGATTACGCAGAGACTGCTGGATGACCTTCGTCTGGCTGTTTTGCGTTTTGCCCGCTGGCAGGGTGCTGAATCAGTGCGCCTGGAAAAGTTACCCGACGAAGTGCTGGAAGCATGGAAAAAAAACTGGCCGCTGTAACACTTGATGGTGCAGAGTAACTCCCCATTGCCGAGCTATGTTATTCTGCTGGCCTGTCGGATCGGTTCCACAAGGGAGACACTATGGATCACCGCTTACTTGAAATCGTTGCCTGCCCGGTTTGTCACGGCAAACTGAACTATATTAAAGATCAGCAGGAGCTTATCTGTAAGTCAGACGCCCTGGCTTACCCGGTACGTGAAGGCATTCCCGTGCTGCTTGAAACTGAAGCCCGCTCACTCCGTATTGAAGAGATTCATCCATGAGTTTTGTTGCCATCATTCCTGCTCGTTTTGCATCAACGCGACTTCCTGGGAAACCCCTGGTCGATATTCATGGCAAGCCGATGGTGGTGCATGTGATGGAGCGTGCGCGTGAATCGGGTGCTGAGCGGGTGATTGTTGCTACGGACAACCAGGACGTGGCGCGCGCGGTGGAAAATGCCGGAGGCGAAGTGTGTATGACCCGTGCCGATCATCAGTCCGGCACTGAACGCCTGGCTGAAGTCATTGGGCATTATCAGTTTGCTGATGATACGGTAATCGTCAACGTACAGGGTGACGAACCGATGATCCCTCCGATTATCATCAGGCAGGTCGCTGAGAATCTTGCAAACAGCACCGCAGGTATGGCGACGCTGGCCGTGCCGATTTCTTCGGCAGAAGAGGCATTCAACCCGAATGCGGTGAAAGTCGTCCGGGATTCACAGGGCTATGCGCTCTATTTCTCCCGGGCAACCATCCCCTGGGACCGTGAGCGCTTCGCCGTCTCGCGCGATGCAATTGGCGATCATTTTCTGCGCCACATTGGCATCTATGCTTATCGTGCCGGTTTTATTCGCCGCTATGTCACCTGGCAGCCCAGCCCGCTGGAACAGACAGAGTTGCTGGAGCAGCTGCGTGTGCTGTGGTACGGCGAGAAAATACATGTGGATGTCGCCAAAACCATTCCTGGTGTTGGTGTCGATACGCCAGAAGACCTGATCAGGGTCCGTGCTGCCATGCTGTAGCCGTTTGGGGCCGGAAAGGCCCTGTTTTGTCTCTGCACTTTTTGCTCCAGGAATAAAAATGCAACCCGTAGACGGGGTGGTCAGGAGTCGCAGATGAAACAACTTCGTTCAGAACTGTCGCTGGTATTGGGCGAGACGCTAAGCCGTCTTGAATGCATCAGTGAACAATCCCCCTGGAGTCTCTGGTCGCTTTACGATGGTCAGGGGCATCCACTGCCTCTGGTAGCAAAATACTTTAACATTAAAGGGATAGCGACTCAGGAAGCTTATAAATTGTCGATGCTGGCGCGTGGCAGCACAGTCCGCATCCCAACGGTATTTGGCCTGGTCGTCAGCCAGCAGCAGCCTCAGCATGAAATATTGTTAATTCAGCGTATGCCAGGGGTGCCGGTAGAAGCGCCCACCCGCACGCCAGCACGCTGGCTACAGTTACAGCAACAGATTGTCGATGCTCTGCTGGCCTGGCACCGTACCGACAGTCACGGTCTGGCGGGGAACGTTGACAGCACCCAGGAAAACCGCTGGCCTGCCTGGTATGCTCAGCGGGTAGAAACGCTGTGGGCGACGCTGAGCTTTATGCGTCCGCAGGGGTTGACCATGGAAGAATGGCGGATGCTGTTTCGCAGTCGACAAAATCTGGCCTCTTTGTTTGAGGATTTCGACGATCGCTGCGTGCTGATCCACGGAAATCTTTCACTGAGTAATATGCTGAAAGACGCTTGCAGCGATGAGCTTCTGACATTTATCAATCCCGGAACCCTGCTTTGGGCACCGCGAGAATATGAACTTTTCCGTCTGGGGGAAGAAGGGCTGTCGGAAACGGTGTTATTCCACTATCTCCGGCAGGCACCGGTCAATGACGGTTTTATCGCCCGTCGCTGGTTTTACACGCTGTGGCATGAGATGGAGCAATTAATTCAAACCGGTCGCTTTAACCGGCCTCGTTTTGACCGCGCTGCCCATTCACTTCTGCCCTGGCTTAGCTGACCCTTGAGATGAGATTTTTTGCCAGCTACGGCCAAGCATTTCATACAACGCCCGCTCGCTGTGACTCAGCCACAAAGAAGAGGGAATGGCTTTTTCCCACACATTCAGTGGAGAAGAAACGGCCAACTGGTTGGCGGGTGCAGGAAGAGGATTCAGCCCCTGCTGGTGGAAAAAGACCATCGCTCTCGGCAGATGTGAGGCTGAGGTTACCAGCAGGAAAGGTTTTTCGCCCACCACCTTTGCCACTTCTTCTGCTTCCTGGCGGGTATCACGGGGCCTGTCCAGCGTAATGATTGCGCCCGCAGGCACCCCCAGAGACTGTGCCACGCGTGAGGTGACTTCTGCTGAACTGAGCGGATTATTTTGTGCTTTCGCCCCGGTAAAGATCATCTTCGCACCAGGATTGTCGCGCCATAACCGGATGCCTTCTGTCAGGCGCGGCAGGCTGTTATTCAGCATATTCGAGCTGGGGGCCCAGTTTGCATCCCAGGTATAACCGCCGCCCAGCACTACCACATAATCCACTTTCTGCTGCTGATGCCAGGTGGCATAGCGGGTTTCTGTCGGCCTCAGCAGGCTGTCGGCAACCGGTTGCAGGCTGAGCAGCACCAGCAGCAGCCATGCGCAGCAGAGGATAATTTTGCCTGTTTTCTGCCAGCGACCAGACCACAGCAATAAAAGGCCAGCTGCCATGATCAGCAGCAGCAGCGGCAGGGGTAACAGCAGGCTGCCGATCACTTTTTTAAGTGCAAAAAGCATGAAAACAGACTCCTTTTGTCCGAAAAAACACCACCCGAAAGCGAAGCAGTGACTGAAAGGTTCATTATCTGCCAGTGTATGCCAGAATAGGCCGCAGATTCATCCACCGCACAGCCGGAGCCTGACCATGCAGGATCGCAACTTTGATGATATCGCGGAGAAATTTTCGCAAAACATCTACGGTACCACCAAAGGCCGTATCCGCCAGGCTATCGTCTGGCAGGCGCTGGAAGAGATCCTCACCACCTTGCCTGATCGGCCTTTACAGGTGCTGGATGCCGGTGGTGGCGAAGGACAAAACAGTTGTCAGCTTGCGGCCAGAGGGCATCAGGTTCTGCTCTGCGATTTATCTGAAGAGATGTTGCAGCGTGCCCGGGCTCATGCCGCAGAGAAAGGTGTGAGCGATAACATGCAATTTAAACAAATTAGCGCTCAACAGGTTGGTCAACATTTGGATAAACCCGCCGATCTGGTATTGTTTCACGCTGTGCTTGAATGGGTGGCTGAACCTGAAGCGGTGCTGGCAGCGTTATATGACACGCTGGCTCCCGGAGGTGTCTTATCGTTGATGTTTTACAACATCAACGGGTTGATGATGCAGACACTGGTATTGGGCAATTTTGGCTATATGCAGGCCGGTTTGCGTAAAAGAAAGCGAAAAACCTTATCGCCAGACTATCCGCGCGACCCGCAGCAGGTTTATCACTGGCTGGAAGAGGCGGGATTCCAGCTTGAAAGCAAAACCGGTATTCGCGTTTTCCACGACTACATGCGCGACAGGCACAAGCAGACCGAACGTTTTGACGAAATTCTGGCGCTGGAAAAGCGCTTTTGCCGTCAGGAGCCATTCCTGAGCCTGGGCCGTTATATCCACGTTACAGCACGGAAACCATTATTACAGGAACAACCATGAGCGAATTTTCCCAGACGGTACCGGAACTGGTTGCCTGGGCGCGAAAAAATGATTTTTCCGTCACTTTGCCCACCGAACGTCTGGCGTTTTTACTGGCAATAGCCACCCTCAACGGGGAGCGCATGGATGGTGAAATGAGCGAAGGTGAACTGACCGACGCGTTTCGTCATGTCAGTGAAGGCTTTGAACAAACCAGTGAAACTATTGCCGTGCGGGCCAATAATGCTATCAACGATATGGTGCGACAGCGGTTGCTCAACCGATTTACCAGTGAGCAGGCAGAGGGCAACGCCATCTATCGCCTGACGCCGCTGGCGATTGGTATCACTGACTACTACATCCGTCAGCGTGAATTTTCCACGCTGCGGCTCTCTATGCAGCTGTCCATAGTCGCGGGTGAACTTAAGCGTGCTGCCGATGCGGCAGATGAGGATGGCGATGAGTTCCACTGGCACCGTAACGTCTTTGCGCCGCTCAAATATTCCGTGGCTGAAATCTTCGACAGTATCGATATTTCCCAGCGCATCATGGATGAGCAGCAGCAGTCGGTGAAAGACGATATTGCTCAACTGCTGAACAAAGACTGGCGGGCGGCCATCTCCAGTTGTGAACTTTTGCTGAGCGAAACATCGGGCACGCTGCGCGAATTACAGGACACGCTGGAAGCGGCGGGGGATAAATTACAGGCTAATCTGCTGCGTATCCAGGATGCCACCCTGAGCAGCCCGGACCTTGGATTTATCGACAAACTGGTCTTTGATCTGCAAAACAAACTTGACCGTATTATCAGCTGGGGCCAGCAGGCGATTGATCTGTGGATTGGCTATGACCGCCACGTACATAAGTTTATCCGTACCGCCATTGATATGGATAAAAACCGCGTGTTTGCTCAGCGTCTGCGTCAGTCGGTACAAAGCTATTTCGATGCGCCCTGGGCGTTAACGTTCGCCAATGCTGATCGCCTGTTCGATGTACGCGATGAAGAACTGACGTTGCGTAACGAAGAAGTGACCGGAGAGCTTCCTTCCGAGCTTGAATACGAAGAATTCAATGAAATTCGTGAACAGCTGGCAGCGATGATTGAAGAAGCGCTGGCATTTTATAAAGCGCAGCAGAAGCCACTCAATCTGGGGGTGGTGATGCGCGAATACCTGACGCAGTATCCCCGCGCCCGTCATTTTGATGTGGCAAGAATTGTGGTCGACCAGGCTGTACGTTTAGGTGTGGCTGAAGCTGATTTCTCCGGCCTGCCCGCAGAGTGGCAGACCATTAATGATTACGGAGCCAAGGTACAGGCGCATGTCATCGATAAATATTGAACAAGTGATGCCGGTTAAACTGGCCCAGGCGTTGGCAAATTCGCTTTTTCCGGCGCTGGACAGCCAGCTACGCGCTGGCCGTCATATTGGTATTGAAGAGCTGGATAATCACGCTTTTCTGATGGATTACCAGGAGTATCTGGAAGAGTTCTACGCGCGCTACAACGTTGAGCTGATCCGTGCGCCAGAGGGATTCTTCTACCTGCGCCCCCGATCCACCACGCTGATCCCACGTTCTGTACTCTCTGAACTGGATATGATGGTTGGAAAAATACTCTGCTATCTCTATCTCAGTCCGGAAAGGCTGGCCAATGAGGGGATTTTCACTCAGCAGGAGCTCTATGACGAACTGTTGTCGCTGGCGGATGAAAGTAAGCTGCTGAAGCTGGTCAATCAGCGCTCTACCGGTTCGGATCTCGATCGCCAGAAATTACAGGAGAAAATGCGCGCGTCATTAAATCGCCTGCGTCGTCTGGGGATGGTGTGGTTTATGGGTAATGACAGCAGCAAATTTCGCATTACGGAGTCGGTGTTCCGCTTTGGTGCGGATGTACGCAGTGGTGATGATGCCCGCGAAGCCCAGTTGAGAATGATCAGAGATGGCGAAGCCATGCCGATAGACGGTGGTCTGGCCCTCAATGATGAAAGCGATGAGGACGGTGCAACGTCCGACAACGCGGAGAATGACAATGATTGAACGTGGTAAATTTCGCTCTCTGACGCTGATTAACTGGAACGGCTTCTTTGCCCGCACCTTTGACCTTGATGAGCTGGTCACCACGCTGTCAGGGGGGAATGGAGCCGGTAAGTCCACCACCATGGCGGCGTTTATCACGGCATTAATTCCCGACCTCACATTACTGCATTTCCGTAACACAACGGAAGCCGGCGCCACATCGGGCTCGCGTGACAAGGGCCTGCACGGTAAATTGCGTCCCGGCGTCTGCTATGCGGCGCTGGATGTCATCAACTCTGTGCACCAGCGCGTTATCGTTGGCGTGCGTCTGCAACAGGTTGCGGGCCGCGATCGCAAAGTCGATATCAAACCCTTCAGTATTCATGGTCTGCCCACTTCGCTCAATCCGACAGAAGTGCTGACTGAAACCGTCAACGCCCGCCAGGCTCGCGTGCTGCCGCTCAGTGAACTGAAAGAAAAGTTTGAAGCGATGGAAAGCGTGCAGTTCAGACAGTTTAACTCGATCACCGATTACCATTCGCTGATGTTTGATCTGGGGATCGTGGCCCGTCGGCTGCGTTCTGCGGCTGACCGTAGCAAATATTACCGGCTGATCGAGGCCTCACTGTATGGCGGGATTTCCAGCGCCATTACCCGTTCGCTGCGTGATTATCTGCTGCCGGAAAACAGCGGCGTGCGCAAAGCCTTTCAGGATATGGAAGCCGCGCTGCGTGAAAACCGCATGACGCTGGAAGCTATTCGCGTCACCCAGTCCGACCGCGATTTGTTTAAACATTTAATTTCGGAAGCCACCAGCTACGTTGCCGCTGACTACATGCGCCATGCCAATGAGCGACGCATTCATCTTGATGGCGCGTTGCAACAGCGGGGCGAGCTGTTTGGCAGCCGACGTCAGCTGGCTACGGAGCAGTACCGACATGTGGAAATGGCGCGTGAGCTGGGTGAACATAATGGTGCCGAAAGCGATCTGGAAACGGATTATCAAAGCGCCAGTGACCACCTGAATCTGGTGCAGACAGCGATGCGGCAGCAGGAAAAAATCGAACGTTATGAAGGCGACATCGATGAGCTGACTTATCGACTGGAAGAGCAGAATGAGGTGGTGGCCGAAGCGCGGGAAGTGCAGGAAGAGAACGAGGCCCGTGCTGAAGCAGCCGAACTGGAAGTTGATGAATTAAAAAGCCAGCTGGCAGATTACCAGCAGGCGCTGGACGTGCAGCAAACCCGTGCTATCCAATATCAGCAGGCGCTTGCTGCCTTACAACGCGCGCAACAGGTATGTCAGATCCCCGATTTGAACGTGGATAATGCGGAAAGCTGGCAGGAAACTTTCCGCGCGAAAGAGCAGGAGGCAACGGACAAACTGCTGATGCTGGAGCAGAAAATGAGCGTGGCGGATGCCGCACACGGTCAGTTCGCTCAGGCTTTCGATCTGGTTACCCGCATAGCAGGGCCGGTCAGCCGTAGCGACGCCTGGCAGACAGGCCGTGACCTGCTGCGTGATGCCAGTAATCAACGCTACCATGCGGAGCAATTGCAATCGTTGCGGGCACGATTGTCCGAGCTGGAACAGCGTCTGCGTGAGCAACAGGACGCTGAACGTCTGCTGAATGAGTTCAGTAAACGTCATGGTCAGCAGTACCATCCTCAGGAACTGGAAGCGCTGCAACACGAACTGGAAGCGCAAATCGAACTGCTCTCTGAGAGTGTCTCTGAAGCCGGTGAGAAACGCATGAACCTGCGTCAGGAGCTGGATCAGGTTCGCGAGCAGATTGCCCGTCTGACCAGGCTGGCACCACAATGGCTGGCCGCGCAGGATATTCTTACCCAGCTCAGTGAGCAAACCGGGCAGTTGCTGGAAAGCAGCCAGCAGGTTACAGAATTTATGCAGCAACTGCTGGAGCGCGAGCGTGAAACTACCGTCGAGCGCGATGAAGTCTCCAGCCGTAAGCGGGATGTTGAAAAACAGATTGAACGCCTCAGCCAGCCCGGCGGGGCGGAAGATGGCCGACTGAACAATCTGGCTGAGCGTTTTGGCGGTGTGCTGCTGTCTGAAATCTATGATGATGTCACCATTGATGATGCGCCCTATTTCTCAGCCCTCTATGGCCCAGCCCGCCATGCTATTGTGGTGCCGGATTTGTCGTTGGTGCGTGACCTGCTGGACGGTCTGGAAGACTGTCCGGAAGATCTCTATCTGATTGAGGGCGATCCTCAGTCATTCGATGACAGTGTGTTTAACGTTGAAGAACTGCAAAAAGCGGTGGTGGTAAAAGCAGGCGATCGCCAGTGGCGCTATTCCCGTTTTCCCAAAGTACCGCTGTTTGGTCGCGCCGCCCGTGAAAACCAGCTTGAACGGCTGCATGCTGAACGGGAAACCCTGGCAGAACGTTTTGCCACGCTGTCATTCGACGTACAGAAAACGCAGCGCCTTCATCAGTCGTTCAGCCGCTTTATTGGCAGCCATCTGGCTGTGGCTTTTGAGCCGGATCCGGAAGCACAAATTCGCATCCTTAACAGCCGTCGTGGAGAGTTGGAGCGGGCGATCAGCGCGCACGAAAGTGAAAATCAGCAGCAGCGTCAGCAGTTTGACCAGGCAAAAGAGGGTGTCGCCCAACTTAACCGGCTGATGCCGCGAGTCAGTCTGTTGCTGGATGAAACGTTACAGGATCGCTACGAAGAGATCCTGGAGCGGTTGGATGAAGCGCAGGAAGCCGCACGTTTTCTGCAACAGCACGGTCAGCATCTGGCGAAGCTGGAACCGATAGTCGCGGTTTTGCAGAACGATCCGGAGCAGCACGACCAGTTGAAACAGGATTATCAGCAGGCACAGCTTATTCAGCGTGATGCACGTCAGCAGGCTTTTGCCGTTACCGAAGTGGTGCAGCGTCGTGCACACTTTAGTTACGTGGATTCAGCCGGCATGCTGGATGGCAACAGCGATCTGAATGAGAAACTGCGCCACCGTCTTGAGCAGGCGGAGTCTGAGCGCGCCCGGGCACGGGAACAGCTGCGAACTCATCAGGCACAGCTAACGCAGTATTCACAGGTGCTGGCATCGCTGAAAAGCTCTTTCGATGCGAAGCAGGACATGCTGAAAGAGTTACAGCAGGAGATGCAGGAGATTGGCGTACAGGCCGATGCCAGTGCGGAAGAACGCGCCCGTCTGCGTCGCGACGAGCTGTACAGCGCATTGAGTAACAACCGCGCCCGCCGTAATCAGCTGGAGAAACAGCTGACCTTCTGTGAAGCTGAAATGGATGCGTTGCAGAAAAAACTGAAACGTGTGGAGCGGGATTATCATCAGAACCGTGAGCAGGTAGTGAGTGCTAAAGCGGGCTGGGTCGCTGTATTACGGATGGTGAAAGATAATGGCGTCGAGCGGCGATTGCATCGTCGTGAACTCGCCTATCTGGGGGGCGACGAACTGCGTTCGATGTCGGATAAAGCGCTTGGCGCATTGCGTCTGGCGGTGGCAGATAACGAGCATCTGCGTGATGTGCTGCGCCTGTCAGAAGATCCAAAACGCCCGGAACGCAAGATCCAGTTCTTTATTGCGGTTTATCAGCACCTGCGTGAGCGTATCCGCCAGGATATTATTCGCACTGACGATCCGGTCGAAGCCATTGAGCAGATGGAAATTGAACTGGGGCGTCTCACCGAGGAGCTGACCGCCCGCGAACAGATGCTCGCTATCAGTTCACGCAGCGTTTCAAATATTATTCGCAAAACTATCCAGCGTGAGCAGAATCGTATCCGGCAGTTGAATCAGGGTCTGCAAAGCGTCAGCTTTGGTCAGGTGCACAGTGTGCGTCTCAATGTTAACGTGCGCGAATCTCATGCCATGCTGCTGGATGTCTTATCTGAACAGCATGAGCAGCATCAGGATCTGTTCAACAGTAACCGGCTGACCTTCTCGGAAGCGCTGGCGAAACTCTATCAGCGCCTTAATCCGCAGATCGATATGGGTCAGCGGATGCCGCAGACTATCGGTGAGGAACTGCTGGATTATCGCAACTATCTCGATATGGAAGTAGAGGTCAACCGTGGTTCTGATGGCTGGCTGCGGGCGGAGAGCGGCGCGCTGTCGACCGGTGAAGCGATAGGTACCGGAATGTCGATTCTGGTGATGGTGGTGCAAAGCTGGGAAGAAGAGTCACGCCGTCTGCGGGGCAAGGATATTTCTCCCTGTCGTTTGTTGTTTCTTGATGAAGCTGCCCGTCTGGATGCGAAATCTATCGCTACGTTGTTTGAGCTTTGCGACAGGCTGGAGATGCAGCTGATTATTGCTGCGCCAGAAAATATCAGTCCGGAAAAAGGCACTACCTATAAGCTGGTACGTAAGGTCATTAATAATACCGAGCATGTGCATGTTGTTGGCCTGCGTGGTTTTGCTGCTGAACCTTCAACCATCAGTTCTGATGACATAGCAGACGGCCAGAGTGTTGCGGGTTGAATGTTATGATTGAAATAATACGCTGGCAGATATAGTAAAAAAGATGTCAGCGCATTAATCTTAGCAACGGCATTTGCGCTTTTTATAACAAATGCCGTTTTCTTTTTTCTATACTTATAACTATGGCTAATGACCAGATGGTTATCGTCTCTTAAGACATTTCACAGGAGGCAAGGGATGTTGCTGACAAAATCACGACTTGCAAGATTAATACTGACAGGCAGTTGCCTGGCGCTGATCCCAGGACAGATATTACCCGCAGTTGCCGGTATTCCTCCGGTATCTGCCCCCGCTAACCCGACGTATACGGTTTCGCAGGCGCAAAACCAGCTGCTTTCTGCTTTTCATAACGGCTACCGGCCTTTTTTTCTTAATGGACTGGCATCGCTGTATGCTTCGCATGATATGCAACCCATGTGGCAGGATCGTCAGGCTGTGCAGCAGTTTCAGCAGCAACTGGCCGAAGTGGCGATGTCCGGTGTACAGCCGCAATTCAGACAATGGATAAAAATGCTGACCGATCCGGCGGTTACCGGTCTGGCCCGTGATGTGGTGCTTTCCGATGCGATGCTCGGCTATCTGCAATTTGTTTCTTCAGTCCCGGCGAAAGGTGAAACCTGGCTGTACAGCAATGTGCCCTACAAACTGGAGCTGCCCTCAGTGGCGGTAGTTAATCAATGGCAGCGTGCCGTTGAACAGGGTAGCAGTGGTGCTTTTATTAACTCACTGGCACCACAACATCCGCAATATGCGTTGATGCATCAGGCATTAAAAGCCCTGCTGGCTGATAATCGTCCTTGGCCGCAACTCAAAGCAGGCAAAACGCTGCGTCCGGGCCAGTTGAGTGATGATGTTCCCGCATTAAGGGAGATCCTCCAGCGTACCGGGATGATGACCCCAGGCAGCGATGCGCCACGTCCCATTGATGATGCTGTACCCACTACCAGCGTGCCGGCTGCTGTGGTTGATGAAGACGCGGTGGTCAGTCCGTCTGCGGCTGCGGTTGCTGAAAATGACAGTGCCAACACACCACAACCTGCTGGCCTGGTAGAGGGTACTTCTGTGCCTGCCGACCCCACCCATATCTATTCCAGCGATCTGGTTGACGCAGTAAAACGCTTTCAGCGCTGGCAGGGACTGGAAGCAGATGCGGCGATTGGAGCTCGCACCCGCGAATGGCTTAATGCTTCGCCGCAGGTACGCGCCTCATTGTTAGCGCTGAATATTCAGCGTCTGCGTTTACTGCCGGACGACATGCATAACGGCATTATGGTTAACATTCCGAACTATTCGTTGATTTACTACCTCAATGGCAATCAAATCCTCGCCTCGCGAGTAATCGTTGGCCGACCGGATCGTAAAACGCCGTTGATGCGTAGTGCGCTTAATAACGTGGTGCTGAATCCACCGTGGAATGTGCCAACCACGCTGGTCCGCCAGGATATTATTCCAAAAGTGAAACAGGATCCTGCCTACCTCTACAAGCACAACTACACCCTGCTGTCTGGCTGGAGCAGTGACGCAGAGGTGATCGATCCCACAATGATAGACTGGCAAATGGTGTCTGCGGCGTCTTTTCCTTATCGTGTTCGTCAGGCTCCTGGCGCAACGAACTCGCTGGGCCGGTATAAATTCAATATGCCCAGTTCGGATGCCATTTATCTGCACGACACCCCGAACCATAATCTGTTTCAAAAAGACATACGTGCGCTGAGTTCGGGCTGCGTCAGAGTGAATAAGGCTTCCGATCTGGCTAATCTGCTGTTGCAGGATGCAGGTTGGAACGACACCCGCATTTCCAGCACGTTGAAAGAGGGCAATACCCGTTATATTCCGATCAGGCACCGTATTCCGGTTAATCTCTATTATCTTACTGCCTGGGTTGCTGATGACGGTAAGCCACAATATCGTACAGATATTTACAATTATGATATGACGGCACGTTCGGGGGTGCAGGTGCTGGCGGCAGCGGGGCAATTAATGCTGTGACCCTGATTACTCAGGGTTTAATTTTCTCCGGCACTGGCGATCTGATTACCGGGTGCAACACTGATTGTGTAAATTGTCGCACCCTTCAGGCGTCAGAGGTTGACTCAGCAATTTCCCCCGGTTATGGTTCGGAATTGTGACTGTTTTTCATCCTTTCTGAAAATTAATACCGGGCAATACTGACTGATGGATAATTTCAACCCTCAACGCCGTAAAATACTGGCTCTGGGCGGTGCTGCGTTAGGTTTGACGTTGCTTCCAGCTCAGGCATTCGCTTCACTTTCTACCTCCCGTCCCCGTGTTTTAACGCTGAATAACCTCAATACGGGTGAGAGCCTTAAGACCGAATTTTTTAACGGAAAAAGTTACGATAAAAAAGAGCTGTCGCGGCTTAATCATTTTTTTCGTGATTACAGGGCAAATCAGACCCGCAATATCGATCCTCATCTCTTCGATCAGCTTTATCGTCTACAGGCACTGCTTGACACCCGTAAACCGGTTCAGCTGATTTCGGGCTATCGTTCAGTGGCAACCAATAATCTAATGCGTGAACGTACCAGAGGCGTGGCAAAACACAGCTATCATACGCTGGGTCAGGCAATGGATTTCCACATTGAAGGGATCTCACTGAGCAATGTCCGCAAGGCGGCGTTGTCAATGAAGGCCGGTGGGGTGGGGTACTACCCGAGCAGCAACTTTGTACATATTGATACCGGACCGGTGAGGCACTGGTAACGGAAAATCCGGCCTGGCGCTATGGAAAATTATGGACTATCAAATTATCCCTGTTACAGCTTTTTCGCAGAACTGCTCTTTGATCTGGTGCACTGCAACCTTACAGGCTGCGGTGGTTGATCCCGGTGGTGATATGGACAAAATCCAGGCTGTGGTTGCAAAACAGGGGGTTTCCGTGGTGCAGGTTTTGCTGACGCATGGCCATCTGGACCACGTTGGTGCTGCCACTGATGTGGCAACGTTTTATCAGGTCCCGGTGGTGGGGCCACATCGTGCTGATGCTTTCTGGCTTGACGCCTTGCCTGTACAAAGCCAGATGTTTGGCTTACCGAAGTGCACGCCTGTTAAGCCCGATCGCTGGCTGGAAGAGGGGGATATTGTGCAGATCGGCCATACCTCTCTGGAAATTTTTCTCTGCCCTGGCCATACCCCTGGTCACATAGTTTTTTTTGATCGGGCTGATCGCCTGCTGATTTCTGGCGATGTGATTTTCAACGGCGGTGTGGGTCGAACCGATTTTCCTCAGGGAAGCCACAGCGATCTTATTGCTGCGATTAAAGAAAAATTATTGCCGCTAGGTGATGATGTTACTTTTGTGCCGGGGCATGGCCCTGTTTCCACTCTCGGGCGTGAGAGGATCTCTAATCCATTTTTGCAGTAAGAGGTGGCAATAAAAAAGCCTGCTAATCAGCAGGCTTTTTTATTGCTGGTTACCGCTCCTGTTAACGAGAGGGGTAACGTTTGAAAAACACCGTCAGGCTTTATTCAACCGGGCGCTTCCTTTCAACGATGACTGAAAAGGATATTACAGAACGGCGACAATCGCCTCACAAAGCGGGGCCATATTATCCGGCGTCATACCTGCTACGTTAACACGACCTGAATTCACCGCGTACACACCGTAATCTTCCCGCAGTCGCACGACCTGGTCTTTGGTTAATCCGCTGAATGAAAACATGCCGTTCTGATTAATAATAAAACTGAAGTCGCCTTTTGCGCCCTTCTCCTGGAGCGTATTTACAAACAGCTGGCGCATACGATGAATACGCTGGCGCATGTCAGTGAGTTCCTGTTCCCAGATAGCACGCAGAGCAGGATTGCTGAGAATGGTCGCTACCACTGCTGCACCATGAGCCGGAGGATTAGAGTAGTTGGCGCGAATAGTCGCTTTTACCTGACTGAAGGCGGTATCAGCAATGCTTGATTCGCTGGCGACAAGCGTGAATGCCCCGACACGCTCGTTGTACAGACCGAAATTTTTTGAGTAAGAGCTGGCGACAAGCAGCTCCTGATGGCTGGCGGCGAAAATGCGCAGGCCTTCTGCATCCTCTTCCAGACCGCGGGCAAAGCCCTGGTAAGCAAAATCAAATAAAGGCAACCAGCCTTTCTTCAAAGACATCTCGGCCAGCTGTGACCACTGCTGGGCATCAGGATCAATGCCGGTGGGGTTATGGCAGCAGCCATGAAACACCACAATATCACCGGCGGCGGCGGCTGAGAGGGCATTCAGCATGCCAGTGAAATCCAGCGAATGACTGGCTGCATCATAATACTGGTATTCGCAAACTTCCAGACCGGCAGATTCGAAGACATTTTTATGGTTTGGCCAGCTGGGATTACTGACCCAGATGCGTCTGGCACTGGTCTGTGTGGCAATAAAATCAGCGGCGACGCGCAAAGCTCCGGTGCCACCTGGTGTTTGTGCCGTGCGGGCGCGTTCAGATTCGATAAGCGGGCTTTCTGCACCAAACAATAAGGCCTGCGTGCAGCGGGCAAAATCGGCCAGACCGTCAATGCTCAGATAGTTTTTTGTGTTCTCGTTTTCCAGCAGATACTGTTCAGCTTTTTTCACGCTGGTCAGCACCGGTGTTTTGCCGGTTTCATCTTTGTAGACGCCAATACCAAGGTTAATTTTATTTGGGCGGTCATCGGCGCGGAAGAGGTCGGCTAAGCCAAGAATAGGATCTGCGGGGGCAGCTGCAATGCGTTCAAACATAGTCGAAGTCCGTTAACTTAAACTGAAGCGAAATGAGCACTCAGGTTACCGCCACGGCGCACAAATTGCCAACCGTTTGCGCTAAATAAAGGGATGCAAAAGCGGGGAGTAAATCAAAGAAAACAAAAACGGGGCCAGAGGCCCCGTTTGAAATCAGCTCAGGAGAGTGCTCCCGTCTGAAAACTTAGAACTGGTATACCAGACCTACAGCAACAGTGTCGCCGCTACCCAATCCCAAAGCATTGTTATCATTCAGCTGGTTGATAATGTAGTCAACATAGGTAGACATGTTTTTGTTGAAGTAGTAAGTAGCACCCACTTCAAAATATTTAACCAGGTCGACATCGCCAATTCCTTCAATATCTTTGCCTTTGGTCTGAACGTAAGCAACAGAAGGACGGAGCCCGAAATCGAATTGATATTGCGCAACCAGCTCAATATCCTGAGTTTTGTTAGCAAAACCAGGTGTTGCATCATTACTTGCGGTGCGCAAGTTGTTGTTAGAGATAGGCGTTGCATTACGTCCTTCAGCATATGAAGCTGCAAGGTATACGTTATTCGCATCATATTTGACGGCAGTTGCCCAAAACTCAGCCCGGTCACCTTTGCCATACACGGCTGTATTCTGAGTGTCAGTGCGATCCTGTGAGCTGTATGCACCGACAATACCTACCCCAATTGGTGAGGTGTAAGACGTAGATACAGCGTATCCGTCACCATTTTGTCTTTGCAGATCAGAACGAGTGTTTGCAGAAGACTCGTCGTTTTTCCCCTGATACTGCACAGCAAAGTCCCAGCCATCAACCATTCCAAAGAAATTGGTGTTACGATAAGTCAATACGCCAGTGGTACGTCCAGTCATAGTATCGGAGTTGCTGAAATCACCACCGAATTCTGGCAGCATATCAGTCCAGGCCAGCGCATCATAGCCCACAGCATAGTTGCGACCATAATCGATTGAACCATAATCTTTAAGTTTCAGGCCAGCAAAGCCAAGACGGGTTTTGTTACCGTTCTGTGCATCACTTCCTTCAGAGTTGTTAGCCTGGAAGTTATATTCCCATTGACCGTAACCGGTTAACTGATCGTTAATTTGGGTTTCACCTTTGAAGCCAAAACGAGCGTACGATTTATCTCCGTCACCTGAATAGCCATCACTATCTGAAAAATAGTGCAGACCCACAGCCTTGCCATAGAGATCCAGCTTGTTGCCATTTTTATTGTAAACTTCGGCGGCATTAGCTGCGCCTGCTGCTAACAGGGCAGGGATCACCAGTGCCAGAATGTTGCGCTTCATCATTTTTTATTACCCTCATTGGAGTTATTCGGACACCTGCCACTGCCGTCAATAATTCTTTACAGAACTCTGAAGCGAGTTTGGTGTCATTCTGTGTCTGCACGCATCTTTCCATTCGCTGAGCGGTTAATCTAGCCCGAAAATGCTACTAATACCCTATTCTGGTTTCTGGATGAAAAAATGTATTACAAAATGTAATTTTTAGGGAGCTTTGTGAACCAACTCATAATTTACAAAAATAAAAAAGGCCAGCGAAGCTGACCTTTAATATGTATATGAATTTCTTATATATAATGCAGATTATCAGAAACTGGCATTACGCGGCGTACGAGGGAAGGCGATAACATCTCTTACATTTTGTACGCCAGTGACATAGGCAATTAACCTTTCGAAACCTAAGCCGAAACCAGAATGAGGAACGGTTCCGTAACGACGTAAGTCACGATACCACCAGTAATCTTCTTTGTTCAGCCCCATCTCATTCAGGCGCATATCCAGTACGTCGAGACGCTCTTCGCGCTGTGATCCACCGATGATTTCACCAATGCCCGGAGCCAGAACATCCATTGCGGCGACGGTTTTTCCATCATCATTAAGGCGCATATAGAACGCTTTGATATCTTTTGGGTAATTTTTTACCACAACCGGTGCTTTGAAGTGCTTCTCTGCCAGATAACGTTCGTGCTCGGATGAGAGATCGATACCCCATGAAACGGCATTTTCGAATTTTTCGCCGCAGTTGATCAGAATATCGACAGCATCGGTGTAATCCACCTGGGCAAAATCTGTCGTTACAAAACGTTCAAGGCGGGAAATCGCATCTTTGTCTACGCGCTCAGCAAAGAACGCCATGTCATCAGCTCGTTCAGCAAGAACCGCTTTGAAAACATATTTCAGCATTGCCTCAGCCAGTGCAGCATTGTCTTCCAGATCGGCAAAAGCAATTTCCGGTTCAAGCATCCAGAATTCGGCGAGGTGACGGCTGGTGTTGGAGTTCTCAGCCCGGAAGGTAGGGCCGAAAGTATAAATTTTCGAAATAGCGCTGGCGTAGGTTTCGCCGTTCAGCTGTCCTGAAACGGTGAGGAAAGCTTCTTTACCGAAAAAATCTTCTTCGAAATTAACCTTGCCTTCCGGGGTGCGGGGCAGGTTGGCCAAATCCAGCGTGGATACACGGAACATTTCACCAGCGCCTTCGGTATCGGATGCGGTAATCAGCGGGGTGGAAACCCAGAAGAAACCCTGCTCATCAAAAAAGCGGTGCAGCGCCTGTGCCAGTGTATGACGGACGCGTGCCACTGCACCAATCAGATTGGTGCGCGGCCGCAGATGAGCCACTTCCCGCAGATACTCAATGCTGTGACGCTTGGCGGCCATCGGATAGGTGTCCGGATCGTCCACCCAGCCCACGACTTCAACAGCACTGGCCTGAATTTCAAAACTCTGACCTTCACCCGGTGACTCCACAACCTTCCCGGTGACGATCACCGAGCAACCGGTGGTCAGGCGCAGTACTTCATTCTGATAATTATTCAGTGAATTATTAACGACGGCCTGGACGGGATTAAAGCAGGAACCGTCATAGACGGCGATAAAGGAAATACCGGCTTTTGAATCTCTTCGTGTACGTACCCAGCCGCGTACGGTGACTTCGCTGTCAACCGCGACCCGGCCATGCAGTACATCCGCTACAGGCACAACGCTCATAAAAGTCTCTCTTTTCATCAGAAATTAAAATGTGTAGCCCATCTGGGCCAGCAGCTATGTTACTTGCCAGCAGGCGAGATACAAGCAGAATTCGTCCACTGGACAGAGATTTATTCAGGCAAGCCACGAGAAGATAAAAGAAAAGAGGGCTTTTGCCCTCTTTTGAGAATCAGCTGGCTTTTTTTACCAGCGGGAGTGAAAACGCTTTTCTTAATGCCCGGACAAAAGCTTTGTCCTGACAAATCGTTTTGCCCGGACTGTCGGAGAGTTTTGCCACCGGTTTCCCGTTGCATTCCACCAGCTTGATCACAATATTCAGCGGCCTGACATGAGGAATATCGCAGGTGAGCCGTGTTCCGATACCAAAAATGACGTCGGCGCGCTGACCAAAATGACGATATAACGCCAGCGCTTTATCCAGATCCAGATTATCGGAAAAAACCAGCGTCTTACTGCGTGGATCGATATCCAGCTTCTGATAGTGGGCGATGGCTTTTTCACCCCATTCAACCGGATCGCCAGAGTCATGACGCAATCCCTGATAGCGATGGGCAAAATGCTGACCGAAGTCACGCAGAAAGGCATCCATGGTAATGCAATCGGTGAGGGCGATACCCAGACTGGCAGGGTATTCATCCAGCCAGGCTTGCAGTGCTGCCCGCTGGCTGTTTGCCAGTACCGGACTGATCTGCTGGTGAGCCTGAAACCATTCGTGTGCCTGTGTACCGACCGGAGCGATATTCAACCGACGGGCGATATCATAATTACTGGAGCCGATCAGCCACGGAAATTCCTGTTGGAGTGTGCTGACAATTGCTGTCTGCACGTCGCGGGAGAAACGACGGCGGGTGCCAAAGTCCATCAACCTGAAGCGCGACATATCCAGTTCTGCCGTCATATTCCGGAATGCTGTCAGCTTATCCTGTAAATGCTCAACGGCCTGTTCTGGCTGAATCAAAGGGGTGCGATGACGATGTACCACTTCGCTGATAAGTGCGAGAAGTGGCACTTCCCACATGATGACATCCAGCCAGGGGCCGGAGATGCGAATATCCAGCCGGCCCTGCACATTGCGGACACAAACCTGGGTCGGGTCATAGCGGAACTGGCTGAGCCAGGTGAGATAATCCTTGCTGAAGAAGGGCAGGTCAGAGAGATAGCTGGCCTCTTCACTGGTCAGCGCCAGTGATTGCATATGTTTGATTTGCTGGAGAATATCATCAGCATAAATACCCAGCTGCTCGTCGCCTCTGCAACGAAATTCCGCAACGACAGAAACGGTCTGATAACGATGAAACACGGCCTGTTGCGTATGCAGCTTATAGGCATCCGTATCCAGCAAAGTGGTCAGTATCGGGGAGGCATGTCGTGTCATGGTGCGTTTCAGCATCCTCTGGCGAAGAGCGTTATCCCTGGATTAAAAAATGGAAAAGTTGCAGGAGTATAACTTGAATAGTCATTTATTGAACCCGATCACAGCATAATTCCGGCACCCGGGTCGAGGACAATCTGTGCGCTTGTTAATGAAATGTTTATTTCCAGCTAAAGTGCGCCGGTAATCATTCTACGTGGCAACATCCTGCCAACAGGAATAGACTGGAAAAGGTTAACTAATTATCGACGTAAGAGTGACTTATGACACCATTGCCACAAGCTAAAAATCGCCACGATTATCGTGCTCCGGATTACACCATTACCGACATCGATCTGACATTTAATCTCGATGCCAGTACTACCAGGGTTACCGCTGTCAGCCAGGTCAGTCGTCTCGGGGCTGCTGGGGCCGAACTGCACCTTGATGGTGAAGATTTAACTCTGATCTCTCTCGAGATTGATGGCAAGCCCTGGGCGCAGTACCAGTTGGATGGACAGTTACTCATTCTCAGAGAGCTGCCGCAGACATTTACTTTAAAAATCGTCAATAACATTCATCCGGATAAAAATACTGCGCTGGAAGGGCTGTATAAATCGGGTGAGGCCTTGTGCACACAGTGCGAGGCGGAAGGTTTTCGACATATTACCTGGTATCTGGATCGTCCGGATATTCTGGCGCGTTTTACCACGACTATTATTGCTGAGCAGACGCTTTATCCTTACCTGCTGTCAAACGGTAACCGTGTTGATAGTGGGCAAATGGAGGATGGTCGCCACTGGATGAAGTGGCATGATCCCTTCCCCAAACCCTGCTATTTATTTGCACTGGTGGCCGGTGATTTTGATGTACTGCGTGACAGTTTCAGAACGCGTTCCGGGCGCGATGTGGCGCTGGAGATTTTTGTCGATCGTGGCAATCTGGACCGCGCTGACTGGGCCATGACCTCACTAAAAAACAGTATGAAATGGGATGAGGAGCGTTTCGGACTGGAGTACGACCTGGACATCTTTATGATCGTTGCCGTCGATTTCTTCAACATGGGCGCAATGGAAAATAAAGGTCTGAACATCTTTAATTCGAAATATGTTCTGGCTAAAGCAGAAACGGCCACCGATAAAGATTATCTGGGTATTGAGGCGGTTATTGGTCACGAATACTTCCATAACTGGACAGGTAATCGTGTTACCTGCCGCGACTGGTTTCAGCTCAGCCTGAAAGAAGGACTGACGGTGTTCCGCGATCAGGAATTCAGCTCCGATTTGGGTTCCAGAGCCGTAAATCGTATTGATAACGTGCGTAAAATGCGAGGTTTACAGTTCGCTGAAGACGCCAGCCCGATGGCTCACCCTATCCGGCCTGAGCAGGTTATTGAAATGAATAACTTCTACACATTAACGGTGTATGAAAAAGGGTCGGAAGTCATTCGCATGATGCATACGCTGCTGGGTGAGGCAAGTTTTCAGAAGGGAATGCAACTGTACTTCGAGCGGCACGATGGCAGCGCAGCGACCTGTGACGATTTTGTGCAGGCTATGGAAGATGCTTCAGATGTCGATCTGTCACAATTTCGTCGCTGGTACAGCCAGTCCGGTACCCCAGTTATTACGGTCAGAGATGATTACAACCCTGAACTGAAACAGTACAGCCTGCACGTTACGCAGAGCACGCCACCCACGGCCGACCAGAAAGATAAACAGCCGCTTCATATTCCACTGGATATTGAACTGTATGACAACGAAGGGGAAGTCATCGCACTTGAGCGCAACGGACATCCTGTTCACCACGTGCTGAATGTGACCGATGAATTCCAGAGTTTCATCTTTGATAACGTTCCCTGCCAGCCGGTGCCATCACTACTGCGTGAGTTCTCTGCTCCGGTCAAACTTAATTATAACTGGAGTGATGCACAGTTAACGTTCCTGATGCGCCATGCTCGTAATGATTTCTCCCGTTGGGATGCGGCGCAAAGCCTGCTGGCCACGCACATTAAATTAAATGTCGCCCGCAGCCAGCAGGGACAACCGCTTTCTGTGCCACTTCATGTCGTGGATGCCTTCCGTGCGGTACTGCTGGAAGAAAAGGGTGATCCGGCATTGATGGCACAGATCCTCTCCCTGCCCGGAGAAAATGAAATTGCCGAACTTTTTGACACTATTGATCCACAGGCAATTGCAGAAGTGCGCGAAGCGTTGATGCGTATGCTTGCCGTTGAACTCGCTGATGAGTGGCTGGCCGTCTGGCGCGCCATTCACACTTCTGCTTATCGGGTTGAGCATGATGAAATTGGTAAAAGGACGCTGAAAAATGTCTGTCTCGGCTACCTGGCGTTTGGTGATGGCGCGCTGGCAGAAAAACTGGTCACTGACCAGTTTCATCAGGCAGATAACATGACCGATTCGCTGGCGGCAATGACGGCGGCGGTTGCAGCTCAATTGCCCTGTCGGGCAGCTCTGCTGGAGGCGTTCGACCAACGCTGGCATCAGGATGGTCTGGTGATGGATAAATGGTTTACCCTACAGGCAACCAGCCCTGCTGCGGAGGTACTGGAACGTGTTCGTTCATTGCTTCACCACCGCTCATTTAATCTGGGTAATCCAAACCGTATTCGTTCTCTTATCGGCGCGTTTGCGTCGTTAAACCCTTCCGCTTTCCATGCTGCGGATGGTAGCGGCTATCGTTTTCTGGTGGAGATTCTGACCGATCTGAATACGCGCAATCCTCAGGTTGCTTCACGGCTAATTGAGCCGCTTATTCGTTTCAGACGCTACAACAGCGACCGCCAGAAACTGATGCGTGCGGCGCTCGAGCAGTTGAAGGGACTGGACAATCTGTCTGGCGATCTCTACGAAAAAATCAGCAAAGCGCTGAGTCACTAAAGGTGCTATCCGGAGCCATCTGCATGCTGATGGCTCCGGACATCGTACGGAATATCAGAAATATTCGTTCTGACCTCGTACATCCGCTATTTTTATATCATCTTGCAATATCACCTTTTGTAAATATCTGCGCGTAATTTCATTTTTCCATTAACCCACTCTCATCCAGCTTATGGGAAATTAGCAGGTCGGGTACTGTTATAGCATATCCTTATTTTCGGTTATGAAAGGTTATTAATCTTATCTCTGAAATTAAACTTCACTTTGCAACTCAGTTAATATTTTTTTGCGTGATTTTAATCGCTAAGTTGTACACAGATCGAACTGAATTCTTTTTGTAAAGAACTGTACATTTTCTGTTGATTTTAAAGTTTTAATTATCATCTTATTCAGAGTGATAAAAAGAATTATTAATCTTTCTCTTAGGGCTGTTAATGGTGTGTGATTTAATTTTTTTATTGGTTTATTTTTGAATAACCATGTTATTTAACAGTTTCATTTTTGCAAAACTCGGATTTTGCTTGATTAATTTCAAATTCTTGTTTTTATCTTTTCATTACTATAATTTAATCATCCTTAAATAGTATTTTTTACGTAACTATAACTATTAAAAGCCAGGGCTGGTCTGGAAAAAAGAGACGGACTCAATGTTTATTAATTTAAATAAAAATTGCTTTTCATGGGGCGCTTTACTCCTTTTATTGTTACTAAGGAGTGTTCAGAGTGCGCCGACAGAACAGATGCATCAATTAACAACCAGCGTTGATCCTTCAATAACACAGCAACAAAGACAGCAGGTTCTAGAAAGTCAGCTAAATCCATCAGCAAAAGATGTGCGCTTTTCTCTTCCTCCAGCTTTGGTTGATGGAAAAATTAAATTTCCAGCAGAAGAAAATTGTTATTTGATAAAGGCGGTGTTGCTGGAAGGTGCAGAGGAATTACCAGGCAGTTTACGATTAAAATCTTATGCTCACCAGGCTATCGGGCACTGTCTGGGAGGACAGGGCATTAATCTGCTAATGAAAGGCCTGCAAAACAGCATAGTGGCAAAAGGATATATCACCACACGCGTGGTTGCGCCTCAGCAAAATTTAAAAAGTGGCCTGCTGAAGCTTAAATTACTCCCTGGCAATATTAATAAGGTCAGGCTCAGTGAAAACAGTGACAGCTATATTCAGCTTTATACTCTTTTTCCGCCGCGTTCAGGCGATCTTCTTTTTGTCCGGGACATAGAGCAGGGGCTGGAAAATTTACAACGTCTGCCGGGTACACAGGCCAGTATGAAAATTATTCCGGCTGAACAGCTGGGGAAAAGTGATATCGAAGTCAGTTGGAAGCAAAAAAAGATCTGGCGACTTGGATTGTCTGTTGATGATGCTGGTAGCAAAAGCACCGGTCGTTATCAGGGGGGGATGACGGTTTCGCTGGATAATCCTTTTTCTTTAGGTGATTTAATCTACATATCTGGCTCGCATGATCTTCACGATACCGGGAAAAAGCAAAGCAAAAATATAACCGGACACTATTCGATCCCCTTTGGTTACTGGATGTTTGGCGTAACTGCTTATGATTATCGCTATCTTCAGACTATTTCTGGTCGCTACCAGGATTTCAGTTACAGCGGGGAAATTAAAAACCTCAATGCGCAGATCAGCCGGGTTATTCATCGTGGGCGTAGTCATAAAACCAGCTTTAGTTATGAACTGATTGCACGTGAATCACATAATTACCTTGAAGATACCGAATTAAACTGGCAACGACGCCGGACGACGGCCTGGCGGTTAGGGCTGAATCACCGACAATTTATTGATCGCGCCGTGCTGGATACTTCTCTCAGTTATCAGCAGGGAACACGATGGTTTGGTGCTTTACCGGCGCCTGAGGAAAGTGCGGGAACGGCTACCGCATTGAGTAAAACGGGCATCGTGAATGTTCAGCTAAACGTACCCTTTGCATTAAGCACCCAGCAATTTCGTTATAACGCGCGATATTTCCAACAAATCAGCAAGACGCCTCTGACCTCTCCAGAGCAATTATCAATGGGTAACCGCTGGACGGTGAGGGGATTTGATGGTGAACGTACCTTAATTGCCAGCCGAGGCTGGTTTTTACGTAATGACATCGCCTGGCGCACGCCAGTACCGGGTCAGGAGCTGTATCTGGGCCTTGATTACGGCAAAGTCAGTGGCTATGGCAGCCAGTATTTAACGGGAACCCATCTGGCGGGTAGTCAGCTGGGGATACGCGGCAATGCCTTCAACGTCAGTTACGACATGTTTGCTGCTGCACCTCTCTCCAAACCAGACGCTTTTGAAACCAGCAAATTAACGCTGGGGTTCAGTGTGTCCTGGAATTATTAAAAAACGTCATTTATAAGGAAATAGCAATGAACAGTAAATTCTTCCGGCTTGTTTTCAGTAAAACCCGCGGCATGTTGGTGGCGGTTGCCGAATTTGCCCATTCGC
Source organism: Erwinia papayae (assembly GCF_058241465.1). Classification (NCBI taxonomy): domain Bacteria; kingdom Pseudomonadati; phylum Pseudomonadota; class Gammaproteobacteria; order Enterobacterales; family Erwiniaceae; genus Erwinia; species Erwinia papayae. Next base: position 1,584,279 of record NZ_JBZCHT010000009.1, on the reverse strand, counting down.
ATCGCGCGGATTCTTCTTCTGGCAGCGTAAAAAAAGTGACAGTGAAAAAGATTGGGCAGCTCAGCGCGGTTAGCTTTGGCCTTCTGCTGGCGATGGGCGCGGTTCACACAGCCCATGCTAATGTGGTGGCGGATGCTTCAGCATCGGCGGGGCTGCAACCGGGCATCAGTAATACGCCTTATGGCGCAACCCAGGTAGATATTCAGGCACCGAGTGCGGCAGGCGTTTCTCGTAACGTATACAGCCAATTTGATGTGGGTCAGCAAGGGGTCATTCTGAATAATTCACAAAATGGAGCCTGGACTCAGTTGGGCGGTGAGATTCAGGGGAATGCTGCTCTGGCCCAGGGGGCAGCAAAAATCATTCTGAATGAAGTTAATTCAGCTAATGCCAGCCAGTTAAATGGCTATGTTGAAGTTGCCGGACAAAATGCGCAGGTCATCATCGCCAACCCTTCAGGTATAACCTGTGATGGCTGTGGATTTATCAATGCTAATCGGGCCACGCTGACAACCGGGCAGGCCCAGTTGGAAAATGGGGCTCTGACCGGCTACAAAGTGCAGGGAGGTGAGATTGTCGTACAGGGTAATGGTATGGACAGCTCCTCTCAGGATTTCACCGATATTATTGCCCGTACGGTTAAGGTGAATGGTTTTATCCAGGCTAATGATTTAAGGATTACTACCGGGCTTAATCAGGTGGATGCGGCGAATCAACAGGTAACCAAACTGGATAGTAGTAGTGCCGATAGTGATACGCTGGCTCTGGATGTTTCCAGCCTGGGCGGCATGTATGCCGGAAAAATTACCCTGATTGGCACTGAGAAAGGCGTGGGTGTTAACAACGCGGGTTCAGTTTACAGTTCAGCGGGCGATGTGGTGATTAATACTGACGGTAATATCAGCAACAGTGGCGATATTGTTGCCACCAGCAACGCTGTCTTTACCACCAATCAAACACTCACGAATACAGGTAATTTGAGTGCAGATGGCAACATCCAACTTACCGCGGCCACTCTTCACAGTCAGAGTAACAGCGCAATTAGTGCGGGTGGTGATGTGACTCTCAAAGGTTCTGAACTGGCAATTAACGGTAGTGGGATAAATGGCAGAAACGTCACGCTGAATGCCAGTAAGGGAGCAATTGACAGCAGCGGTGCAACGATCAATGCAGTTGAGAAACTGACGCTCACCAGTAACAGTGTCAATAATCAGCAAGGTTTTATGCGTGCTGAAAATATCACCATTGATACAGGTGAGCTTGATAATTCAGAAGGCGAAATGGCCGGTTCTGGTAGTATTAATCTGACTGCCAGTAAAATAAAAAATACCAGCGGTAATATTGCCAGTAATGGTGATATCAACATCACAGCCAGTAAAGCTGTGGTTAACACAGCGGGTTATATCTACGGTACAGGAAATATAACCATCAATAGTGACAGTGATGTCATTAATGATGAAATGGGTAACATTTATTCATCAGCTAAGGCGGAAATAAACGCCGCAGGCATGGTTAACAATAGCGGGTTGCTTCAGGGAAATCAGGTGACTGTCAACGCGGCGTCTGTTACCAACGAAGGGGATATTAATGCTAACGAAAATCTTGCTCTCAACAGTACAGGCCACATCAGCCATAGCGGCAACCTTTTCGCAGGAAAAGATCTCAGCGTAAATGCTGCGAGTTTGAACAGCAGCGCGGAGAGTACCATGCTTGCCGGCATGTTTGACTACAGTGGCAACAACCACCTTTCTCTTAATACAACCGGCAAACTGATCGCTAATGGTTCGGCTAATCTTTATGGATACGGTACGCTGACCCTGCAAGGGGAAGAGCTGGATCTCAGTGGCAGCCAACTGACGGCTATGGATATTAACCTTGACGCAGGGAAAGGAAATCTTAACACCAGCGCTGCCGTTATTGCAGCTGAGCAAGATATCAACATAGTCAGTACTGGCATGAATAACCAGCAGGGCAGCATCTCTGGCCGTGATACCACGATTAAAACGGCTGAGCTGAATAATGAGCAGGGAAGCATCATTGGCTATGAAAGTTTGGTGTCAGACTCTCAGTCATTGAACAACGAATCAGGCCAGCTTGAATCTTCAAATATGTTATCCATTAATACTAATGGTAAAGCTTTTAATAATCATAATGGTCGGGTGTCTGGCCAGACTATTGATGTTAAAAGTGGCGATATTAATAACCAGAATGGCATGATTTATGCTTTGGATAAAGTTTCATTGTCAGGCGCTGAAATAAATAATAACAATGGAATCATTCACAGTGGAAGCTTAACGGATATTAATGCAAACTCGTTGAGTAATGAATATGGCACAGTGTTGGGGCAGGATGTCAGTATTGCAGCCAGTACCATCGACAATACTACGGGGACAATTGCAGCGGAAAGTTCACTCACGCTGAAAGCGGATGAAATTAATAACCAAAGTGGTGCCCTCAATGGTAATGTCATTACACTAACCAGCGATGTGCTGAAAAATGAATCGGGCACTGTTGCGGCAAACACCAAACTGGATATGTCAGTTAAGGATTCGCAGAACGATAATGGTCTGATTTCTGTCGGTGGCGTGGATATCAACTACGATGGGACTTCTGCACCCGTTATTGACGTGACTGATGATTCAGCCTTTTGGGCATGGAATGACTCCGTGAATGATGTCTACAGGCAGGTTACGAGTTCTTTTCCAAAGATATCGCTTCTGCCAGAAATAATGAATTATATGTATAAAATTCTCGCAAGCGGCAACGAAATCAATAGTGAGATAATTAAGCAGCTGGCTCTTCAAAGCTGGGGCTTTGGATATACTGAGGAAAATATCAGCACTATCAGTAAAATTGCAGATATTATGACCACAGCCTGGCACAACCCATCGGAAGCTCAGGGTGGCGCTTCGCAGCCAGATAATGGCGACACCCTTGTACCTGACAGTGACGATCAGTCAGCAGGTGACATTGCTGACGCATCACTTCCCTTAATTGATCTCACCGATAGCACCGATTTCTGGACATGGACTACCTCGGTGGGTGGCAGTGAATTTTACCAGCAGCTGATTAATTCTGGCATCCCTGGCATCAAATCAGCCGTCATGCCAGACGTCCTCAATTATATGTATAAAGTGCTGGTAAATGGCGGTGTAATTACCGATGAAATGCTCAGACAACTCGCGGGCAATGTCTGGGGACTGGCATCGAGTCAGGAACATCTGGATGCGATCGGTAAGATTGCAGAAAGCATGGCTGCAAGCCTGAATTAAAGCTGAGTAAATAAAGCTTCACCGTGGCAAAATTTTTTTCCTGTCGTGGGGCTAAAGATACGTTGCTGGTAAGTTAAACAGGCAGGCCGGAACAGCGTCTGAAATGCGTCCCGGCCTGATTTATTATCGCCTGGCAACGTGCTTATTGACTTCAACTGGCGAACGTTTCATTACCCTGTCCAGTACTTCTGCTTCCAGTTCAGCCAGGCGCGCCGAACCTTTACGTCGTGGTCGTGGCAGATTCACCATCAAATCCAGTCCGATATGACCTTCTTCTATCAGTAAAACCCGGTCGGCCAGCGCCACCGCTTCACTAACATCATGAGTAACCAGCAGCACGGTAAAGTGATGTTGCTGCCATAACGTCTCAATCAGATCCTGCATTTCGATGCGGGTCAGGGCATCCAGTGCACCCAGGGGCTCATCCAGCAGCAGCAGGCCGGGACGATGGATCAATGCTCTGGCCAGAGCAACGCGCTGCTTCTGTCCTCCGGAAAGGGCGGCGGGCCACTCTTTGGCTCTCTCTGCCAGCCCAACAGCTGACAGTGCGTCCAGAGCAGATTGTTTCCAGGCGCGTCCTTTTAATCCCAGTCCGACGTTATCAATCACACTTTTCCACGGTAGCAGCCGGGCGTCCTGAAACATCAACCGGGTATCATCACGCGACTCGCTCAGAGGTATGTTGCCGGCGAGGAGTTCACCCGTGGTGGTTTTCTCCAGTCCTGCCAGCAGGCGTAGCAACGTGCTCTTACCGCAACCGCTTCGTCCAACCACGGCAACGAACTGGCCGGAGGGGATGTGCAGGTCGATATCATTCAGCACAGTTCGGTGGTGGTACTGTTTGCTGACACCACTGATCACCAGCGGCGTACCGACATTGAGGCGCGCCGGTGATGACATTAATTCGCTCATACGTGTTCCTCTTTCAGTTGGTATGCCGGATGCCAGCGCAGCCAGACGCGCTCCAGAAGCTGCGCACTGACGTCAGCCAGTTTACCGAGCAGGGCATAGAGAATGATCGCGACCACGACCACATCCGTCTGCAAAAATTCACGGGCATTCATTGCCAGGTAACCTATACCGGCATTCGCTGAAATAGTTTCTGCGACGATAAGCGTCAGCCACATCAGGCCCAGTGCAAAGCGCACCCCGACCATTATCGAAGGCAGCGCTCCTGGCAGAACCACCTGCAAAAACAGACTCCAGCCAGAAAGACCGTAGCTGCGCGCCATCTCCACCAGGCCGCGATCAACGTTGCGGATACCATGGTAAGTATTGAGATAGATGGGAAACAGCGTACCCAGAGCGACCAGAAAAATTTTGGCTGACTCATCAATACCAAACCATAAAATAACCAGTGGAATCAGTGCCAGATGGGGGATATTGCGCAACATCTGCACTGAGGTATCAAGCAGACGCTCACCGGTGCGGGACATTCCGGTGATCAGCCCCAGCAGCAGGCCTGCCGAACCACCAATGGTGAACCCCACCACGGCACGCCAGCTGCTGATGGCGAGATGCTGCCATAGCTCCCCACTGGCAGAGAGCTTCCAGAAGGTGACCACGACCGCCTCGGGTGAGGGCAGGATGCGGGTGGAGAGCCAGCCGGTGCTGGAAGCCGTTTGCCAGAAGGCGACCAACACCACGGGTAATATCCACGGCAACAACGGTTGCGCGAAACGGTTGAGATTATTCGTCATCGTGACCTCTAACTCTGTGACACTTTTTGTGGCGCGAAGTCATGGGCCACGGCTTCACCATGAGCACTGATTTTGCCTGGTTGCGGAATTTCAGGGACCTTCAAATCGAGATGGGGAAAAAGCAGTTCCCCGACGCGGTACGCTTCTTCCAGATGTGGATAGCCGGAAAGAATAAAGGTTTCAATCCCCAGGTCCGCATACTCCTGCATTCTTGCCGCGACCGTTTCACCGTCACCCACCAGCGCCGTACCGGCACCGCCACGTACCAGACCCACGCCAGCCCACAGATTTGGGCTGACTTCCAGCTTGTCACGGCGTCCCCCATGCAGGGCGGCCATGCGGTGCTGACCGACGGAATCCGTTCGCGCCAGCGCTGACTGCGCTTTAGCAATGGTGGCATCGTCCAGATGAGAGATCAGGCGGTCAGCCGCGCGCCAGGCTTCTTCCGTGGTTTCGCGGACAATAACATGCAGACGAATGCCAAATTTTACCTGGCGGCCCTGTGCTGCTGCCTTAGCCCGTACCTGCTCAATCTTTTCTTTTACCAGCGCAGGAGGTTCACCCCAGGTCAGATAGACATCCACCTGCTCTGCGGCCAGGTCCTGAGCGGGTTCAGATGAACCTCCAAACCATAACGGTGGACGGGGCTTCTGAACGGGTTTGAACATCAGGCGCGCACCGCGAACATGGACATACTTGCCCTCATAATCGACGGTTTCACCTTCCAGTACCCGACGCCAGACGCGGGTGAATTCCGCTGATTCAACGTAGCGTTCGCGATGATCGAGAAACACGCCATCTCCCGCCAGTTCTTCTGCGTCGCCGCCCGTCACCAGGTTAAACAGCGTGCGACCGTTGGAAAGGCGGTCCAGCGTTGCGGCCTGTCGGGCTGCCTGGGTGGGAGAAATAACACCGGGACGCAGGGCGACCAGAAAACGCAGACGCTGAGTGACCGGAATCAGTGATGCGGCCACCAGCCAGGCATCTTCGCAGGAACGACCTGTTGGTATCAGCACACCGCCAAATCCCATCCTGTCCACGGCCTGGGCAACCTGTTGTAAATAGCCGTAATCAACCGGACGAGCGCCATCGGCGGTACCAAGATAGTGACCATCACCGTGGGTGGGCAGAAACCAGAAAACGGAAAGGCTCATTATTTCACTCCTTGTTCTGTGGACGGCGTGGGATGCCAGATACGGCTGGCAATATCGACCTTGACCGGCATCAGATGGTTGGCATAAAACAGGTCAGCAGTTTGTTGCTGAAGTTTCAGCGTTTTGTCACTCACCGGGGCAATACTGGTGGGAGGACGATGATCGAGGTAGCTGGCAATAACCGGTTTCGGCAGCCCCATAGCCTGAGCCAGCAGGTCGATGCTGTTATTGCGATCGCTGATGGTCAGCGCATCTGCTTCGCTGAAGGTTTGCAGTACCTGGCGGATAAAGGCACCATTTGCTTCGGTGAAGGGGCGGGTGGCGAGATAAAACGAGCCGGTCTGGTTCAACTGGCTGCCATCGGTCAGAACCCTTACATCACCCTGCAACAGCGCCGCTGAATAATAGGGATCCCAGATAGCCCAGGCATCGACATTGCCCTGCTGAAAGGCCGCGCGGGCATCCGCCGGGGTGAGGTAAGTGGGCTGAATGTCGCTGAACTTCAGACCGGCTTTTTCCAGTGCGCGCAGCAGCAGATTGTGCGAGCTGGATCCTTTCTGGAAGGCCACTTTATGACCTTTCAGGTCAGCGACGGTTTTAATCGGGCTGTTTTTAGCCACCAGAATCACTTCAGCCTTCGGCTTTGGTGGTTCAGCACCCACGTAAAGCAGATCGGCCCCGGCGGCCTGCGCAAAAATGGGGGGAATATCGCCGGTGCTGCCCAGATCAATACTGTTAACATTGAGCGCCTCAAGCATCTGTGGACCTGCCGGAAATTCCACCCATTTAATCTGAGTTGCCGGAAAACGCTTTTCCAGCAAATGATGGGCACGGGCCAGCACCATACTTACCGAGCCTTTCTGATAGCCAATACGAAAAGTTTTGGGTGCGCTGGTATCCGCAGCAAATGAGCTGGTCACCATCAGGCCGCCAATAAGCAGTGCTGAAGCAAAACGTGAAAATAGGGTCATGGTGCTTTCCTTAAACCGCTGCGGCGAGTGGGTGATGACGGCGAGCCAGAGCATGGCGGAAGGTTTCAACCGACTCAGCAATGCGTGAAGCCAGAAGAGATGAGAACTGTGGCTGGCGATCGTAATGGGTAATTTGCGAATCATCAGCAAACACGCCATGCAGCACTTCTTGTGCCTTTAACGCATTCAGCACGGGTTTGAGGGCATAATCGACTGCCAGCATATGAGCAAGGGTGCCGCCAGTTGCCAGCGGCAGCACCACTTTGTGTTCCAGCGCGCGTTCAGGCAGCAGGTCCAGCAGGGTTTTTAACGCGCCGGAAAAAGAGGCTTTATATACCGGCGTGGCAACGATCAGTCCATCAGCGCTGGCAAGATCCTCTGTCAGTGCCAGCACCGCCGGGGAATCAAAACGGGCACAGATAAGATCCTCAGGATGAAAATTGTGCAGATTCCACGGAATAACCTCAATGCCATGGTGTTCCAGCGTTTGCTGGCAGAGGGTCAGTAGCGCAGTGGAGCGTGAAGGATAACGGGGGCTTCCCGCCAGTGTAATAACGCGCATAACCACTCCTTATAGCTAAAAGTTATTGATTAAACTTATTTGCGAAAATTTGAGACTATCCTGACAGAGGGAAAGGTGAGGCTTAAATGATTTATCTGGCAGAACTAAGTCAGTTTCTGAATAAAGAAGCGGGGCAGGAGAGAAACGGCGTTGTCCGGGTAACGGATGCTTAAACGTTTTACTTTGCGGTAAAAGGACTTTACCATTTCCCTCCGCGCCTGCACCGTCATTGCGTTTCCTGTCTGCCAGTCCGGCCTGACCGGCTGCTTTCTCACACCACTTATCAACACGAAAAGTGGGAAGGAACCTTTGCTGACGGATAACGTCATTTTCAGGGGTACTGTCTGCGAACAGTGACCATTACTCTTTTCCCGCCCGGATAGCCGGGTATTCAGGAGCGATTCATGTACAACCTGGTTCGTAACGCGCTGTTTCAGCTTGATGCCGAGCGTGCGCATGAACTTACCCTTCAGCAATTACACCGCTTAAGTGGCACACCGCTGATTAATCTGCTGCGTCAGAGACTTCCTGATAAACCGGTTACCTGTATGGGACTGAATTTTAAAAATGCGCTGGGTCTGGCCGCGGGTCTTGATAAGAATGGTGAATGTATAGATGCTTTTGGCGCGATGGGCTTTGGCTTTATTGAAATTGGTACCGTTACGCCACGCCCACAGCCGGGAAATGATAAACCGAGAATGTTTCGCGTGCGGGAAGCGGAAGGCATTATTAACCGGATGGGATTTAATAATCTGGGCGTCGATAATCTGATTGAGAATGTCAAAAAATCACATTTCGATGGTGTGTTAGGGATCAATATCGGCAAAAATAAAGATACCTCTGTCGAGCTGGGTAAGAATGATTATTTAACCTGCATGGATAAAATTTATCCTTATGCAGGTTATATTGCGATCAATATCTCCTCACCCAATACCCCTGGTTTACGCACGCTTCAATATGGTGAAGCGCTGGATGATCTTTTACTGGCGGTAAAACAAAAACAGAAAGATCTTGAAATACTTCATCATAAATATGTTCCGCTGGCAGTGAAGATCGCACCGGATCTCTCTGAAGAGGAATTGATCCAGATTGCTGACAGCTTAGTTCGTCATAATATAGACGGCGTCATTGCCACAAACACCACGCTCGATCGTTCGCTCATTTCAGGTTTAAAACACAGTAATGAAGCGGGTGGCCTGAGTGGCCGTCCTGTGCAGTTACGCAGTACGGAAGTTATCCGCCGTCTGTCACTGGAGCTGAAACAGCGTCTGCCCATTATCGGTGTCGGTGGAATAGATTCACTGATCTCCGCGCGGGAAAAAGTCGCCGCCGGCGCGTCACTGGTACAAATATATTCAGGTTTTATTTATAAAGGTCCGCCGCTGATAAAAGAGATTGTGACCCACCTCTGACTCATTTCTTAAGATAACCGTGCCGGGGGCTTTATTTCCGTCTCTGGCTCGTTTATATTTTGTCCTGTTTAAACATTATTCATCCTGATTTGGCTACAGACATTCTTATTCAGCCAATTATGTTTTGAATAGCAGTTCTCCTTTTTATCTTACAGGACAGATCATGAGGATTAAACCTGACGACAGCTGGCGCTGGTTTTTTGATGCTGAACACGATCGCATGATGCTGGATCTGGCTGACGGGATGCTGTTTCGGTCGCGCTTTCCCCGTAAGATGTTAACCCCTGATGCCTTTGAAAATTCAGGGTTTTGTGTTGATGATGCCGCGATGTTTTTCACCTTTGAAGAACGCTGCCGCCACTGTGAGTTGAGTACCGATCAGCGTGCTGAGTTGGTGCTAAATGCGCTGGTCGCCTGTCGTTTTCTGAAGCCGCTGATGCCGAAAAGCTGGCATTTTGAGGCGGGCAACCCGCGAGGCTGGCAGCCCTCAGAAGGGGAGCTGGTGGTGGTGCGGCTTTGCGATAAGAGTGAAGAAGCTGTTCTGCTGGTGGTGGAAGCGGGAGATAATGCGGCGTTATGTCTGCTGGCACAACCTGGTCTGACGCTTGCCGGAAAAAGTATGGTGCTGGGTGATGCGATTAAAATAATGCACGATCGTCTCAAGCCTTACGCTCAGTCACAGAACCTCTCTCTTGCCCGTGCGGTTTAATATCAAGCCGTATCGCTGAAATCTTTGATTTCAACGGTGCGGTAAGACTGGCCGGAAATAACAACATCCTGCTATTTACTCATCTCTTCGTTGTTCGCCGGGATGTTAATACCGAATCTGAGCGGCCAGTTTAAACACATTTTAACTGTTCGTCAGTTGCAGATCCCCCGCCGGAATACAGCAGCAGCTGAGGATAGTGCCATCCTCACCTTGCCCCTCTTTTTTCAGTGCATGTACCTGACCAGAAAGCAGTCTTATCCTACAGCTACCACAAATCCCGGCGCGGCAGGAGTAAGGGATACGGTAGCCCTGTAACTCCAGCTGTTCTAACAACACCTGCTGATTATTTCCCCGGAACGTTTCACCCTGCCAGCTGATATTAAGCTCTCCGGACGTCTGGTCGTGGGATCCCGTTGACTCTGCTGCCTGAACGGCACTGTAGCGGCGTGGAGAGTGATGGCTGATCACCTCAACGTCATCACCTGCCCGGATAATTCCCGTGGTGCGGGCTGTCAGGTTCAGTCCGAAATCGACATCAGTCTGTTTATCGTTGGCGGTACGGAAGGTTTGTAACGTGCTTAATGGTTCGCCTGTGGGATGTCTGCGTCCTTTATCCGGACTGACCGTGCTCAATACACAGCGGTTACAGGGTTTAGCCACATCGAACAGCTGATTACCCACACGCACAACTGACCAGCTGTCCTCCTCCCAGGCGCGACCACCGGCTACCACCAGATTAGGGCGAAACTGTTCCAGCCGGATCCCGGCCGGGCAACGCTGGCGTAAATCGTGTAACGAGGCTTCGTTAATTAACAGAAAGGGAAAACCATCGGCAAACCCTAATGGAACCTGTTGAAAGCGTTTGACCCGGCGACTCATGTTGTTGCCAACCCAGCGTAACTGGACAGGATGTGGGAAAAACTGACTCAGCCATGCATTGACTGAATCAGGGGCAATCAATGCGGTGAACTGGTTTCCCCAAACTTCGGTTGCTGCGGCCTCCGGACTGAAGTCAGTATAGCGAACGCTGGCGCAACTGTTATCCGGCGCGCTCAGCAACAGGCCATCAGGAAGCAGCGCCGGGGTGAACATCACCATTTCCGGATACTGACGGGCGGTAATAAAGGTACCATTGACATCGGTGAGCATAAATATCCGATCAAAGGCCAGACCACTTGCCAGCGTTTGTGCATGGGAAATCTGCATCCCTCGCATCGATTTTACCGGATGGATGTACAGGCGTGACAGGGTGAGCATGCGAACTCCGGACTGAAGCGTGACGGTGGCAATGACAAACAGTCAGATTGCTGACGAAAAGAAGCTAACTTTATGACATGCGTCTGTGATTAGCTATAATGCGCAGCAATTTTCTGAAGACGATAAGTGACGTTATGAATTCTCTGTTTGCCAGTACGGCACGTGGGCTTGAAGAGCTGTTAAAAAGTGAACTGGAAGCGTTGGGGGCCACGGCCTGCAAGGTGGTTCAGGGCGGCGTGCATTATGAAGGTGACGATCGTCTGATGTATCAGAGCCTGCTGTGGAGTCGGCTGGCATCGCGCATTCTGCTGCCGCTGACAGAATGTGGTGTTTACAGCGATGTTGATCTCTACCTCGGTGTTCAGGCCGTTGACTGGCCCGCGATATTTGGCAGCGATAAAACCTTTGCTGTGCACTTCAGTGGACTGAATGAGGTGATCCGCAATAGCCAGTACGGTGCGCTGAAGGTTAAAGATGCTATTGTTGACAGCTTTACCCGCAAAAACTTACCCCGCCCGGATGTCGACCGTGAGCAGCCAGATATTCGTATCAACGTCTGGTTAAATCATGATAAAGCCAGTATTGCCCTCGATCTGAGTGGCGACGGATTGCATCAACGTGGCTACCGCCAGCAGACCGGAGCGTCACCGCTAAAAGAAAACCTGGCGGCGGCTATCGTGCTGCGATCCGGCTGGAAGCCCGGCACCGCTATGGTTGATCCGATGTGTGGTTCGGGCACTTTGCTGATCGAAGCGGCAATGATTGCCAGCGATCGTGCGCCTGGTCTGCACCGCAATCACTGGGGCTTCAACGCCTGGAGTCAGTTTGATGCTACCTTGTGGCGTGAACTGAAAAGTGAAGCACAGGCCCGCGCCAGTCGGGGGCTGCGAGCGACGACGTCGCGTTTTTATGGTTACGATAACGATCAGCGCGTTATTGAGCGCGCCCGCGTCAATGCGCGTAAGGCCGGGCTGGCCGATCTTATCGGCTTTAACGTTCAGGATGTGTTGAGACTGACCAATCCGCTGGCGGACGGCATGGCTGGAACGGTACTGAGTAACCCGCCGTATGGCGAGCGTTTGGAGAGTGAACCGGCATTGATCGCCTTGTACAGCCAGACGGGGCGTATCATGAAACAGCATTTTGCCGGCTGGAATCTGTCGTTGTTCAGTGCCTCTCCTGAACTGCTCAGTTGCCTGCAACTGCGTGCTGAACGGCAGTTTAAGGCTAAAAATGGTCCGCTGGACTGTGTGCAAAAAAATTATCAGCTGGCCGCCACCGGTGCAGCGCCACAGGGTAATGCTCAGATAGCTGAAGACTATGCCAACCGTCTGCGCAAGAATCTTAAAAAGCTGGAGAAATGGGCGAAGCAGGAAGGGATTGAGTGCTATCGCATCTACGATGCCGATCTGCCTGAATATAATGTTGCGGTGGATCGCTATGCCGAGTGGGTGGTGGTACAGGAATACGCCCCACCAAAAACCATCGATGCGACTAAGGCCCGTCAGCGTCTGTTTGATGTGCTGGCGGCTACGCTTAGTGTGCTTGAGTTGCCCGCTAATCGCCTGGTGTTGAAAACGCGTGAGCGTCAGAAAGGCAAAAATCAGTATCAGAAAATGGGCGAGAAAGGCGATTTCTTTGAAGTCAGCGAATTTAACGCAAAACTGTGGGTCAACCTGACCGATTATCTGGATACCGGCCTGTTTCTGGACCACCGTATCGCCCGAAAAATGCTGGGGCAGATGAGTCAGGGCAAAGACTTTCTCAACCTGTTTGCCTATACCGGCAGCGCCAGCGTTCATGCCGGACTGGGCGGAGCGCGAAGTACCACCACGGTAGATATGTCACGCACTTATCTGGAGTGGGCCGAACGCAATCTGAGGCTTAACGGTTTGACGGGGCGGCAGCATCGGCTGATCCAGGCAGATTGTCTTAGCTGGCTGAGCGAATCTGACGAGCAGTACGATCTGATTTTTATCGATCCACCTACCTTTTCCAATTCAAAAAGAATGGAAGAGAGTTTCGATGTACAGCGTGACCATTTGCTGCTGCTCAAAAATCTGAAAAGGCTGCTGCGTAAAGGCGGCACCATTATGTTCTCCAATAACAAACGCGGTTTCAAAATGGACCACGACGGATTAAGCGGCCTGCATCTTACTGCGCAGGAAATCACCGCCAGCACTCAGTCGCAGGATTTTGCCCGTAATCGTCAAATTCACAACTGCTGGCTGATTACTCACGCTGGTAAGGAATAAGTAGCATGTCACTGATCAGTATTCATGGAGCCTGGCTGTCATTCAGCGATGCACCGCTGTTGGATAACACTGAGCTGCATATTGAAGAAAACGAGCGTGTCTGTCTGGTGGGCCGTAATGGTGCCGGTAAGTCCACACTGATGAAAATCATCAACCGCGAACAGCCGCTGGACGATGGCCGCATTATTTATGAGCAGGATCTGGTGGTGTCCCGTCTGCAACAGGATCCGCCACGGAATATCGCGGGTTCGGTTTATGATTTTGTGGCAGAAGGGGTCGAAGAACAGGCCGAATACCTCAAAGCATATCATGCGATCTCTCACCAGGTTATGGAGGATCCCAGCGATAAAAATCTTAATGAAATGGCGCGGTTACAGTCCATTCTCGACCACCAGAACCTCTGGCAGCTGGAGAGCCGCATTCAGGATGTGCTGAAGCAAATCGGTCTTGATGGCGATGTGTCGCTTTCGTCGCTTTCCGGTGGCTGGCTGCGCAAAGCCGCGTTGGGCAGGGCGCTGGTCAGCAACCCACGTGTGCTGATGCTGGATGAGCCAACCAACCATCTTGATATTGAAACCATTGACTGGCTGGAAAGCTTTTTAAAAACCTTTCAGGGCAGCATCATCTTTATTTCCCATGACCGCTCATTTATTCGCAACATGGCGACACGCATTGTCGATCTCGATCGCGGCAAGCTGGTTTCCTGGCCTGGTGATTACGATCAGTATCTGCTGGGTAAGGAAGAAGCGTTGCGGGTGGAAGAGATGCAGAATGCCGAATTTGACCGCAAGCTGGCCCAGGAAGAAGTGTGGATCCGTCAGGGGATCAAAGCCCGTCGCACCCGCAATGAAGGGCGCGTCCGTGCACTGAAAGCCCTGCGTCGCGAGCGCTCAGAGCGTCGGGAAGTGATGGGCAAGGCGAATATGCAGGTTGAAGAAGCCAGTCGCTCCGGCAAGATTGTTTTTGAACTGGAAAATGTCAGCTACGCTGTCGGCGACAGGCAACTGGTGCGCGATTTTACCGTGCAGGTTCAGCGGGGTGACAAGATAGCCCTGATTGGCCCTAACGGCTGCGGTAAAACGACCTTACTGAAGCTGATGCTTGATCAGCTCAAGCCTGACAGTGGGCGGGTGCATATCGGGACAAAGCTGGAAGTGGCCTATTTTGATCAGCATCGCGCAGAACTTGACCCGGATCGCACGGTCATGGATAACCTCGCTGAAGGCAAACAGGAGGTGATGGTCAATGGTAAACCCCGCCATGTGTTGGGCTATTTGCAGGAGTTTCTGTTCCACCCCAAACGTGCAATGACGCCTGTCCGCGCGCTGTCGGGCGGTGAGCGTAACCGGCTGCTGCTGGCTCGTTTGTTCCTCAAGCCCAGCAATCTGCTGATCCTTGATGAACCCACCAACGATCTGGATGTTGAAACGCTGGAGCTGCTGGAAGAGTTGATTGATGGCTACCAGGGCACGGTGCTGCTGGTCAGCCATGACCGCCAGTTTGTTGATAACACCGTTACCGAATGCTGGATATTTGAAGGGACGGGCGAGATCGGTGCTTTCGTCGGGGGCTATCACGATGCGCAACGCCAGCGTGCGGCATACAAGCAGAGCCGGACGGTGGTAAAAGCGGAAAGTACGACATCAGGTAAGGATAGCGAAAAAAGTGAGCCGGTCAGACGTTCAACTGGCAAGATGAGCTACAACCTGCAACGGGAGCTGGAACAGCTGCCGGAAAAGATGGAGGCGCTGGAGACTCAGCTGGCTTCCCTTCAGGCTAAAGTGGCAGAGAGTACGTTTTTCAGCCAGCCGCATGAGGTGACACAACCTGTACTGGATGCACTTTCCGAGGCAGAACAGCAGCTGGAAGCGGCATTTGAGCGCTGGGAATATCTGGAATCACTGAAAAACGGTTAAGGCAAAGGTCAGTTAGCAGAGGTTTTTTTATGTGCTCATCGCATCAGGCCGACAATTGGATACTTTGCCCACAGTGTGATCTGATGACGCAGCTGCCGCCATTACCAACAGGCAGCAAGGCCAGTTGCCCGCGTTGTCATACCACGCTTTCCGCCAGCTGGCATGAGCCGCAAAAGCGTCCAAGCGCCTGGGCGCTGGCGGCGTTGTTTATGCTGGTGCTGGCTAATCTGTTTCCATTTGTCAGTATGAAAGTGGCCGGTCTGAGTAGTGAAATCACATTGATGCGCATCCCACAGGTGATGGTCTCTGAGGACTACAGCAGCCTGGCGACACTCTTTATGTTGTTTGTACAGGCTGTCCCCGCTTTGTGCATGGCGATAATCCTGCTACTGGTTAACCCTGTTCGCCTGCCTTTGCCGCTTAAACGTATCATGGCGCGAATGCTGTTCCAGATTAAGTGCTGGGGAATGGCCGAAATCTTCCTCGCCGGCGTGCTGGTGAGCTTTGTAAAACTGATGGCCTATGGCGAAATCGGCATTGGCACCAGTTTTATTCCCTGGTGTCTGTTTTGTCTGATACAGGTGCGCGCTTTTCAGTGTGTTGATCGTCGTGCTTTGTGGGCGCGGATTGCACCAGTACCGGCATTACCTGTGCAACCTGTTCCGGCGGTTGGCGGGCTGCAACAGGGACTGCGCTCATGTCGCTGCTGTACCGCTGTGTTGGCTGCTGAACAGTTCACCTGCCCTCGTTGTAAAACCGGCGGTCATGCCCGACGCAGGCACAGTTTGCAATGGACGCTGGCGTTGCTGCTAACCTCTTTGTTGCTGTATATCCCGGCGAACCTGATGCCAATTATGGTTACTGAGGCGCTGGGCAGTAAAATTACTTCAACCATCATGGCCGGAGTGATTCTGTTATGGAGTGAGGGCTCTTATCCGGTCGCTCTGGTGATTTTTATTGCCAGTATCATGGTGCCTTCCCTCAAAATGCTGGCTATTGGCTGGTTGTGCTGGGACGCAAACGGCAACGGCAAAATGCATCAGGACAGTGATAAGATGCATAAAATTTATGAAGTCGTTGAATTTGTCGGGCGCTGGTCGATGATTGATGTTTTTGTTATTGCCGTCCTGTCTGCGCTGGTACGTATGGGAAGGTTAATGAGTATTTATCCTGCGATGGGCGCTTTACTGTTTGCCATCGTGGTCATTCTGACTATGTTTGCTGCGATGACATTTGACCCGCGTCTGAGCTGGGATCGTATACGAGAAAAAAGCCCTGAGGAGCCGAGCATTGAAGGAAAATAATCATGGCATGGCCACAGTTGATCAAATTAAACGCTGGTCACCTGTATGGATCATTCCCCTTGTTACGTTACTCATTGGCGCATGGATCCTGTTTTATCACTTCAGTCATCAGGGGCCTGAAGTCACCTTAATCACGACCAATGCTGAAGGAATCGAGGGCGGTAAAACAACCATCAAAAGCCGCAGTGTGGACGTCGGCGTGGTTGAAAGCGCGGTACTGACCGATGACCTGCATCATGTGGAAATTAAAGCCCGTTTGAATTCCGGAATGGAAAAATTGCTGAAGGGTGACAGCGCCTTCTGGGTGGTAAAGCCTGCTATTGGTCGGGAGGGGGTTACGGGTCTGGGCACTCTGCTTTCAGGCGCTTATATTGAGTTGCAACCCGGAAATAAAGGCGATCAACCAGAGCATTATAAGCTGCTGGATGCGCCGCCGCTTGCTCCGCCGGATGCAAAGGGAATCCGTATTATCCTCGACAGCGCCAGAGCCGGACAACTCAATGCCGGTGATCCCGTGCTGTTTCGGGGTTATCGCGTTGGATCGGTAGAAACCAGTCATTTTGATCCGGATAAACGCCTGATGACTTACCAGCTGTTTATCGCTGCGCCATACGATCGTCTGGTGACAACCAATGTGCGTTTCTGGAAAGACAGCGGCATTGCTGTCGATATGTCAGCCTCGGGAATGCGGGTTGAAATGGGATCGCTTACCACGCTCTTTAGTGGTGGCGTCAGTTTTGATGTGCCGGAAGGGTGGGACCTCGGCCACGCAGCCGATAATCAGGCTGAATATAAGTTATTTGACGATCAACGTAGCATCCAGGATTCGTTATATACCGTCCACAAAGATTTCCTGATGTTCTTCAGCGATTCAATTCGTGGTTTGCAACCCGGTGCACCGGTAGAATTCCGCGGTAACCGTCTGGGTACGGTTGCTGAAGTCCCGTATCAGTCTAAAGAGGTGGCCCAAAACCTGAATAATGAATACCGCATTCCGGTTTTGATCCGTATTGAGCCCGATCGTTTCACCAGCATGCTCGGGAAAGACTTTGATATGGAGCAGCATCTGAAAGACGGTATCAAATCGGGTCTGCGCGCCTCACTGAAATCAGCAAACCTGTTGACCGGCTCGCTGTACATCGACCTGGACTTTTATGACAACGTCAAACCTTACAAAGGACCGGCTGCTTTTGCAGGTTACGAACTGATCCCAACCACCAGCGGTGGCCTGGCGCAGATTCAGCAGAAACTGATGGCCACCCTGGATAAGATCAACAATCTGCCGCTCAACCCAATGATTGGTGAGGCAACCGGTACGTTGAGAGAGAGTAAGGCAACGCTGCGTGAATTGCAGAAAACGTTGGATAATATCAATCAGATCACCAGTAGCCCGTCCATGAAACAACTGCCTGAAGACATGCAGAAAACCCTGCGTGAGCTGAACAGCAGTATGAAGGCTTTCCAGCCTGGCTCACCGGCTTACAGCAAAATGGTTGGCGACATGCAGCGGCTTGATCAGGTGTTACGTGAATTGCAACCTGTGCTGAAAACGCTAAACAGTAAAAGTAATGCGCTGATATTTGAAGCGAAACCCGGACAAGATCCGCAGCCAAAGAGGGCGAAATAATGATGAGATGGCTTTCGGTCGCACTGGCTCTTAGCCTGACAGCCTGTTCCAGCACGCCAGAAACGACCTGGTACCAGCTGCCTGCAACAGGTAAAGGTACGGTTATAGCTGCCAGCGGCAGTGATGCGCTTCGCCCAACCGTATTTGTTCAGCATGTTTCGGTTCCTGATTATCTTGCGGGTAACGGGTTGGTTTATCAGAGCAGTGATGTGAAATATGTCATTGCCAGCAACAATCTGTGGGCCAGTCCACTTGATCAGCAATTACAGCAAACACTGGTCGCTAATCTCAGTTATGCGTTACCAGGCTGGCTGGTCTCAGGTTCACCATCAGGTCAGCAGCAGGACATACTGAATGTCAACATCACCGGTTTTCATGGCCGCTATGATGGTCATGCCATCATCAGTGGCGACTGGTTACTGGAGCATCAGGGGCAGATTTTTAAACGTTCTTTTGCAGTGAGCATACCGCAGACGGAAGATGGTTATGATGCTTTAGTCAGGGCCCTTGCCGGGGGATGGCAACAGGTTGCGCAGCAAATGGCAGATGCCATTCGCCAAGACGAGAAGCCTTTAATCAGCCATTAAAAACAACAGAAAGAGCCAGGCCCCTGGCTCTTTCTGTTTTACAACCAGAACTGCCCATCAAATTCTCTCACCCACGTCAGTTTCTCATCTGCTACCGTTTTTACGGATTCCGGTTCAATTAACAACGCTGCCAGCAATGCCACAGTGGTGAAAAATGTTATTTACTTAGCCAAAAAACAGGATTTTTCTCAGGCTGAGAATTTTTTTGTTTCTTAACCGGGAGTTATTACCTTTCTTAAAGTTATTGCGGGGCCGCTGCCTGAATTTTCCCATGAAAATGTGACATTGGCGTGAAATTTGCGCATTGATTTTTGCTCGTGATGGCGTTAGAAATTAAAAGGTGTCTGCAATTAATGCAGACACTGATTTCTTTCCACCAGATTCCACCTGACCTGAAGAGGGGATTACAGGCATGATGAAGAGACAGAAACGAGATCGACTCGAACGGGCACACTCCAGAGGCTACCAGGCCGGAATTACCGGGCGTTCCAAAGAAATGTGTCCCTATCAAATGATAGACGCGAGGTCTCACTGGTTGGGAGGTTGGCGACAAGCCATGGAGGACAGGACGGTTACCGCGTAACCGGAATGTTCATACGAAATGACCTGATTTGTACTGATGCTGACAGGCAGGTCATAAAGGAATAACCTCCGCTTATGCGGAGGTTAATATGTAATAAGCCGTTAAAATGCAGTCGTGTCTTTAAACAGACCTACTTTGAGATCGGTCGCGGTATAAATAACCTGACCATCTACCAGCACTTCACCGTCTGCCACACCCATCACCAGTTTGCGATTAATTACACGCTTGAAGTGAATACGGTAAGAGACTTTTTTAGCGGTTGGCAGCACCTGACCGGTAAATTTCACTTCACCAACCCCCAGTGCACGTCCTTTACCTTCGGCACCCAACCAACCCAGATAGAAACCGACCAGCTGCCACATAGCATCCAGACCCAGACAGCCCGGCATCACCGGATCGCCTATAAAGTGGCATCCAAAGAACCACAGGTCGGGGTTGATATCCAGTTCTGCTTCCACAAAACCTTTGCCGTAATTACCACCGTCTTCGGTCATTTTAACCAAACGGTCCATCATCAGCATGTTTCCGGCTGGCAATGGTGGGCCTTCAGCACCGAACAGTTCACCCCGTCCAGAGGCAATAAGGTCTTCTTTTGTGTAGGATTCGCGTTTATCTACCATGTTCTCAGTAAGCCTTAATTAGTGAATCGCAAATTTTAACTTGCAGGTTTAAGCCGGACAAGCCTGGTTAATTCTGGTTAAACCAGTTCAGCCAGCGGAATGGCCAGCCGCCCTGGCGTCTGTCTTGTTGATTTAATTGAGCGATGCGTTCCTGAATCGATTTCAGCAGACAGGGGGCATCCTCTTTCTCCCACTCAACCCCAGTTAACAAAGGCAGCGCTTCATCAACACTACTTACCGCCCAGATATGGAATTTTTCCTCTCTGACCGCATCCACGACTTGCTGCTGTAACGAAAGATGACGGACATTAGCAAGGGGGATAATCACCCCCTGTTTACCGTTGAGGGTCCGCTGGTGACAAATGTGAAAAAAGCCTTCTATTTTTTCGTTAAGCCCGCCCACTGGTTGCACACGACCAAATTGATCGACAGACCCGGTAACGGCAATCTGCTGATTGATGGGCTGACAGGCAAGGGCGCTGATTAACGCGCACAAGCCGGCAAGTGAGGCACTGTCACCATCTAATTCGGAATAGGACTGTTCAAACACCAGTGATGCAGAAAAGGGTAATTGTTGCTCCAGCTCCAGCTCGGCGATTAGCCAGGCCTGCATGATCATCATCCCTTTTGCATGGATATTGCCACCCAACTCGGCTTTACGTTCCACATCGGTGAACTCGCCATCACCGGCATGCACGACACAGCTGAGACGGGAAGGTTCTCCAAAGGCACGAGGATGACCGGGAAACTCAATCACCGAAAGTGCATTGATTTGACCAACCATTTCTCCCTCTGTTTCGATCAGGATCTGGTCATACAATATTTCATCACGCATTCGCTCGGCGAGAAAACCTTCCCGCCATTCACGAGTTTCCAGCGCACTCAGCATATGTTCGCTACAGAGAGCATTGTCGGGACTGTACATCAGTGCTTCCTGCAACTGACGAGTTATCCACGCCGGAGACAGTGGGAGAGTATCCTGTTCGCCGGTAAAGCGTGCGGCTTCCCGAATCAATACTGGCCAGAAGTCATCTGAAAGGCTGGTGATTTCTTCACCAGAGGCCAGTATCCTTACCCACTTTATCCACTGGCTGAACGCTTCTTCATCAGTGATTTGAAGATTTTCCTCAAATTCAGCGTAGAGTGCCTGCATTGAGAGATCGGGCTCCATCTCCTGAAATTCGGCAAGCACATCACGTTCACCGGTCAACACCAGGCGGAATTGCATCGGCATCGACGGTATTACCACCGGCAGGGGGCGGCTTTCATCAGGGGAATACCAGTCGAACTGCTGTGTTGTCAGGATTTTCCTGAGCCTCAGCCACAACAACGGTTGAGCCAGCAAAGTTCGCAAGGACAGCAACAGAGTGCCGCCGTTGGCTTGATGAAGTAACCCTGGCTGTAAAGTCAGCGTCTGGTTATGCTGACGAACACAGCCGAAAAGCTGTTCAGCTTCGATCCAGTCGGCGTAGTGGATACCGCCCTGGCTGGCAAAATTGTCCTGTTCTGATTCCACAGGACGCCAGCTTACTGATCCGCCATCAATCTGATAATGACCACCGTACAGTTCTGTGCCATCCTCAGCTGTAATATCAGCCATCACTTCTGTAAGCAGGGCGGTATATTCAGCGTTCTCCGCTGATTTGATCAGCATCATTGGCAATCTTGCTGTCGTTTGCAGCAGCAAACTCAGCCCGTTAAAAAGACGGGGCTGAACCGAGGCAAAACAACTGGAATTGTCTTCAGGTATCTGCGAGAAAAAGGACTGAACATCATCAGTATCGGGCTGTAAGGCGCGCCATTCCAGTCGATTGTTGGTCAAAGTTATCGTATTTTCTCTGAATTGATTAAAACCACCATTATACTGGATTCCACTCTGTTAAGCATCGCAGAGATGTATTTACATTTATGGCAAGACACGGTCTGGTTTTCTGGGCGGCAGCGTTAAAAAAAGCTGTTATTCTAAGCAAATTAGTTAACCACATGAGATTGCGATGAAATATCAGCAACTGGAAAATCTTGAGAGCGGATGGAAGTGGAAATACCTGGTTAAAAAACACCGGGAGGGAGAAATGATTACCCGCTATCTGGAATTCAGTGCCGCACAGGTGGCGGTGGATGAACTTCTGGCCATGGAGAATCGTCCGGTCGATGTGTTGCAATGGATCTCTCGCCATATTAATCCGGCACTTGAAAACCAGATGAAACAAACCATTCGCGCCCGGCGTAAACGCCATTTTAATGCGGAGCACCAGCACACGCGAAAGAAGTCAATCGATCTGGAGTATCTGGTGTGGCAGCGCCTGGCTGGGCTGGCTCAACGTCGTAACAGCACCTTATCGGAAACCATAGTGCAGTTGATAGAAGATGCTGAATATAAAGAAAAATATGCCAGTCAGATGGATTCTCTTAAACAGGATTTGAAAGCCATTCTTGGCAAACCCGACCAGCCCGGCTGAAAAAATCACTGCTGATGCAAAAATTGCCTGGCAAACAAGCGACCAGAGAATTTATAACAGGAAACACAGGGAACAGGGCTGTGCTGAGAAATGGGTATAGATACTTCAGGTGAGAATATGAGGAGTCAATTTTTCGGCAAGGTGTAACAGGGGAAAAAGTATATAACTGTTTCAGGTAAATCCGTAACAGATACAGGCACAGAGGATATGTTACTACTTGAGCAAATAACATTCTCTGTGCCTGTATTTTTTACCGCTCATTATCGGGCTATCCACAATATCTGAGCGGCACTATATCAAAGCGATCAACCCTGAGGCTGAGTTACCACGTCTTTGATACCTTTAACCTGGATTTCTACACGACGATCCGGTGCCAGGCAATCGATCAGGGCGTTACGGCCTTTCACGCTGTCACAGGTATTGCCGGTAACTGGGTTAGATTTACCCATGCCACGCGCAGAGATCTTGTTAGAAGGGATACCTTTAGAAACGAGATAGTCAACAACGGACTGAGCACGTTTTTCAGACAGCTTCTGGTTGTACTGCTCTGAACCAATACGGTCAGTGTAGCCCAGAACAACTACGGAACCATCTTTAGGATCCAGAGAGCTCAGCTGGGTGTACAGCTGGTCCAGAGCCTGCTGGCCTTCTGGTTTCAGAGTCGCCTTGTTGAAGGTGAACAGAACGTCAGAACGCAGGGTGAAACGTTTGGTTTCAACAACAGGTGCTGGAGCAGGGGCTGGTGCTGGTGCCGGAGCAACAACATCATCCTGACCAAAGCGGTAAGATACGCCAAGGCTCAGCATACCATTGTCAGGGCGAGTACCCACGGTGTTAGCATCACCGATGTTGTTAACCCACTGGTAATCCAGACGGGTTGCCCAGTTTTTGGTCAGAGCATATTCAACACCAACGGCTGCCAGTGGAGAAACACCGGTGTCGTGGTCGCTGATGCGAGTACCATTGTTATTCTGAGTAGAATCAGCACGCCATACCATGCCGCCCAGACGGGTATACACGTCCAGATCGTCCATGATTGGGTAGCTCAGCTTAGCAGCCAGCTGAATACCTTGTGCCTTGAAAGCGCCGTTTACGTTGTTGCCTTTGTAAGGCATACGTCCCAGCCAGTCATAACCCAGTTCGAAGCCGAGATACTGGTTAGCCTGATAGCCACCGAATGCACCCGCGCCAAGCTGGCTTTCGTGAGTTGGACCGTCATTGTTTACATAGCCATTACCATAGTAGCCAGTGTCGTGATACTGAGACCAGCCCAGTTTTGCACCAGTGTACCAGGTGTTATCTTTTGGGGCGGCCTGCGCTACGGTAGCGAAGCCAGCCAGTGCCACTGCAATTGCGATAGCTGTCTTTTTCATTTTTGCGCCTCGTTATCATCCAAATAGGCAATGAGCTTTCATTAGCTCTTTGATTAATCCTTCGCCGGGTTAAGACGCTCGATTATGTCTCATCCAAAAAAGGAAGATTATTGAGCACCCTAGCGACGTAAAGTCTACAACGTACTAGCAAACTTACAAGCATGATGTGACATACGTCTGTAAAAAAACAGAGAATCGTACACATTTTTACACATTTGCCAGAGAGGAATAACTGTAAAAGAAGCAGCAAAAAAACAGCTAACTCATTGTCACATCAAGTCATAACATAATCAGAGGCTTATCCCGGATGGATCGCGAATCTGGTCTAAGAATCTTCTTATTTTTACTTAATGATACAAACCAGACTGAATTTTAAGTCCATTCAGTGGTCCTTTGTGAGCAATTTTTCCTTGATCCGGACGCATGATCAGCCCAAGAGCCTGACCGCAGGTGGCTGCTTTCTGAAGTCTGGCCTGCTCATCTGCTGTGATTTCCTCTGGCAACCAGCCTAAAACCACACTGTAATTACCTGTCTGCAAGGCTTTGATCATGGCCTCAACGGTGGTAACAGGTAGTTGCATAACTTTGTTCAGTGGCAGGCCAGATTGTGTGAGCCAGCTACGGCTCAGCTTTTGTCCGGGCGTCAGCCAAAGTTGCCACCGTGACTCAGTACCTAACTGCTGCAATAGGGGTACCAGAAGTAATTGGGCAATGCCCAACTCATTTTCACTGTAGACCAGTTCACTGATTAAACCCGTAGATTTAACTGATTGAGGGGTAGAACACGGGCGTGCTGCACGATAGCTGTTATTAGAATACTGATATTTCAGGAAATGTGTTTGCATAATGGCGTAGCTCGCATATCACTGTATGAATGTACAGTATAGGTATGATGAGCAAAGATCAATCTTATTTTTTCAAAACGCATCGCAAAATCGGAATGTAAGCGGATGGAACAGCAATTATTAATTGAACCTGTAACCGCTATTGCATACTTTTTCCCCAGAAAGTATCTGTACAGACACAAAGTAAGGAAAAAATACTATGGAAGACACTAAGAGTATGATTGCGATTACAAAAGACAAACTTGCACAACTGGGAGACATTGCCTGCCGCAGCCAGTTTGGTGGTTTTAGTCTTTCTGTGGACCGTGTCGTTTTTGCCGTGGTTGCAGATGGGGAGCTGTATCTTCGTGCATGTGAGCAGGTCAGACCTTATATCACAGAGAGGAAGATGAAATCCCTGACGTTGAATAAAAGAGGAATTCCTGTCTCCCTTGAGTATTACCGGGTAGATGAGCCATTGTGGAAGGAACCACAGCAGCTATTAGCTTTATCAAAGCTTTGTTTACAAGGTGCAATACAGCAACGGGCATGGAACCAGCAGAACCGTCGGTTAAAAGATCTGCCCAATCTTACTATGCGTCTTGAGGTACTGTTACGTCATGTTGGCATCAGCACAGTCAAAATGCTCAAGGAGCAGGGGTCCAGGCGGTGTTGGCTAAAATTGCATGCGCATAATCAAAATCTGGGGATCAACGTCCTCTTTGCCCTGGAGGGCGCCATCCTGGGGCGGCATCATCAGGCATTGCCCCAGGCGATTAAAGCTGAGCTTCGACACTGGTACTGTGAAACGCTGCGCCTGAAGCGCTACGCTGAAAAACTTAAATCTACCCGTTGATAATCTGCTTCTTTAACTGCGAAATTTCCGGAAGCAGTGCAACCAGTAAGCCTGTTTGTTGCAGAACCAGCGACTCTTTTGTTTCCGGCCTGGCTTCCATTGCCTTAATACGCAGCGACAGATTGCTCAGCAGTCGCTGCGCTTTTGCTTCATCCTGCGTTTCCATCTGTAATACATCATCAACATAGCAGACTGCATCATCCAATAGTTGCAGCATTAAAGAATCGGTGAGTTTTTCCCGGTGTGCCCCCAGTGCTGAAACATAACTCAGAAAAGAATGGTTAAGGCACAGGAATCGGAAGGCATTTTCACGAAGTGATGCACTGACATTTTTTTCAGCTGAAATATTTGAGACGACGGAAGCCAGTTCAGCATCGCTGTTGTGAGCATCACGTCGGGCAATCCGGTAATCCAGACGATTATCTTTACCCTGATGGTATTGCACAAGAATCGCATCAAGATAGCGACAATGGGTATGCAAAGTCTGCCTGATAATCGAAGAGAGACGGCGGAAACGCCAGTCTGGCCAGATAAACGCTACGGCCAGCCACGCAATGCCACAGCCAATAAGCGTATCGATAATCCGGGGCAGTGCAACCTCAAAACCTTCACCCAGCAAATTAAAACAGCATAAAACCAGCAGCGTGATAAACAGGGTTGCGTTGGCATATCGTGACTGACGAAAGGCAAAAAACAGCACTCCACTAATTACAATCAGGATGAGTTGCCCCTCTACGGAAGGTATCAGCCACAGCAGGGGTAAACCGACGACAATACCGGCCAGAGTGCCGATAATACGCAGAGCCAGTCGACGTTTGGTCGCATTATAATTTGGCTGACAGACAAACAAGCTGGTCAGAAGGATCCAGTAGCCATGCTCCATTCCGGTCAGTTTAATAAAAGCATATCCACTACACAGCAGCAGCGACATGCGCACCGCATGGCGAAAAAGGGCTGAGTCAGGTGTAAGATGTCGGCTGATTCTCAACCTGATATCCTGCCAGCCGGTCAACCCCTCGCTTGAAAGTGCCTGATCGTGGTTGTTGTAATCCTGAACTGCATCCTGTTCTGATTCGACAGTCGCCAGCTGTGCGTCGATGGCTTTAAGGTTATGTAACAGAAATGTCATTGCCTGCACATCGCTGTTGGTCGGATGAGATGTGCTCAGACGCCGCAGCGCCGCATGCAGATGCATAAAACTGCGCTCAAAACGGACATCATGCTGATATCTTTCACGCATCAGGATGCAGTTTGCCAACTGTTGACAGGCTTTACCCTGAAGTGAGAGGAGCCGTTGAAAACGAAACAGAATATCGCTGTAACGATATTCACGGCGTAATGCATGGTACTGAGCATGAGAAGAACTGGCGCGTTCGTGAATATCCTGAGCGACAAAATAGTAGTGCAGTGTACGCCGTGTTCCTCGTTGTCCCCGATCGCCGCGTAAGCGCGACTGAATGGAAATTTTTGTCTGATTAAGGACAGAGACTAACTGACTGTTAGTCATAGCAACATCAATCAAAGACTTATCATCATGTTCTTCGATATCAGGATCAAAAAGGCCTGCCTTTGCCTCCAGATAAACAGCTAAACCTTCAAAGCATCGGGCGATATTTTCCTGTAATGGGCGAATGGGAAAAATCAGGTGTCCGGTCAGCGTCAGGAGATTATACCAGACGGCACCGCACAGCAGCAGTGACGGCTGAAGATACCACTGTGGAAACAGACCGACGCCCAGCAGTGTATAGATGGCAATGAGCAAAGCGCCAAAAGCAATAGTGGCGTAGCGTTGTCCCAGCGCCCCAAGCAGGATGAAACTCCAGGTTGACAGCGCCAGTCCAATGGTGAACAGCCAGGGATACGGTGACAGCAGTTCAACAGAGAGGGATGCAGCACAAAAACAGATCAGTGTAATCAGTAAATTGCGCAGCCGGCCACTCAGTCGGTCATCCAGGTCGGTCAGTGCAGCAGCAACCACACCTAATGTTAACGGAATGGTCCAGCTAATTTGTCCCAGCCACCACGGCAGGCCCACACTTCCTGACAAGGCAATGAGGATGCGCAGGTTATACAGCAGTGTGCTGTTACAGGCATAGCGTCTCAGGTGTGGCGTTAACATTAAGCGCATTGATGCCTCAGTTGAAACGACGGCGGGCGTTGGCCTCACGGGCGGCTCTGGCAACCTCAACGCTGACGACGCGGCGACCCACAGGCCACAGGGCAATGACGGCAATTTTAAAGTTCGCGATGCCCGTCGGAATGCCGATCAGAGTGATGCACTGCGTTATACCCGCCATGATATGCATCAGGCACAACCACCAACCAAAAAAGATGAACCACAAAATATTCAACAAAGTTCCTCCGGAGTTCATCAGCACATTTCTTTTTTCGGGATTAAGCTCATCAACATGTACCGCTTCATTGCCGTAAGGCAAGAGGGACAGTTTGGTAATTTCCCAGCAGGAGCGGGTTAATGGCAAAGTGAAAATGAAAATGATGCTGATTAGCGTCGCAATCAGCCAGCAAAAGGTGGTGAGAAAACCGCCCAGAATAAAATTCAAAATATTCAAAACTGCACGCATTGGTACTGTTCCTTATGTCTGCTACATATAACGCAATTCAATTGCTTGATTGTACCGCGTTTTAAGGCTGGAGCGGTACAGTGCCAGCCGTTAAACTGTTGCCAACATACGATAACCACACCTGAGAAAGATTATGGAACTGAAAGCGACGTCGCTGGGTAAGCATCTGGCACAACATCCCTATAATCGGGTGAGGTTATTGTCAGCGGGTATCGAGGTCAGTGGTGAAAAACATGAGTATCTGATTCCTTTTAATCAACTTCTGGCTATCAGATGTAAACGTGGTCTGGTGTGGGGAGAGCTTGAATTTACGCTGCCTGATGAAAAAGTCGTGCGGCTGCATGGAACGGAATGGCAGGAAACGCAACGTTTTTTTCATTATCTGAATCAGTCGTGGCAGAGCTGGAGTAAGGAGATGAGTAACATTTCAGCTCAGGTTCTTAATGACGCAGTGACCAGGATCAAACATCTTGAGCAACAGGATAAATGGTTAAAACGTAGCGATATCGCTGAATGGGATCAGGCTGTGTTGCAGGCCTTTGCTTCCCTTCCTCTGCCAGTGGCAAGGTTGCCGGAGTTCACTAACTGTCGTGATGCGTATCAGTTTCTTCAGCAATGGCTGGAAAACGGCGATGGACGTCGGAAAGAACGTAACACGCAGTGGTCGGAGAAAATGCTGCAACAGTATGCAGACTATTTTAATACCGTTGAAACATCCCCGCTCAATACGTCCCAGGCCAGGGCGGTAATCAACGGTGAAGAGGCCGTGCTGGTGTTGGCGGGGGCTGGAAGTGGAAAGACATCGGTGCTGGTCGCTCGTGTCGGCTGGTTATTGACGCGCAGGCAGGCAACACCGGACCAGATCCTGTTGCTGGCGTTTGGTCGTAAAGCAGCGGAAGAGATGAACGACCGCATCACCGCTCGTCTGGATACGGAAGGTATTCAGGCGCGAACCTTCCATTCACTTGCACTTCATATCATCCAGCAGGGCAGCACAAAGTCACCGAAGATTAGCAAACTGGAGACGGACAGTAAGTTGCGACAGCAACTGCTGATTGATATCTGGCGTCAGCAATGCAGTGAAAAAAAGGCGCATGCCAATGGCTGGCGGCAGTGGCTGGAAGGTGATCTTGACTGGCAGCCGGGCGAGGATTTCTGGAATGATGAGCGGTTGGCGAAACGACTGGTGAGTCGTCTGGAGCAATGGCTTGGGCTGATGCGAATGCACGGTGGTGCCCAGGCGGCAATGATTGAGTCAGCACCTGAAGACATGCGTGAGCAGTTTGCCAAACGGGTGAAGTTGATGGCACCGATTATGAAAGCCTGGAAACGTGAACTTAAAGAAGAGGGGGCGGTGGATTTTTCAGGGCTGATTCATCAGGCGATCAATATTCTCGATAAAGGCCGTTTTATTACCCCGTGGAAACATATTCTGGTGGATGAATTTCAGGATATTTCACCACAACGAGCTGCACTGCTGGCTGCGCTCAGAAGGCAGAATAAACAAACTTCACTGTTTGCCGTAGGAGATGACTGGCAGGCTATATACCGTTTTAGCGGTGCGGAAATGACGCTAACCACTGCTTTTCACCATCACTTTGGCGAGGGTGAAAGTTGTATTCTTGATACCACCTACCGCTTTAATGATCGCATTGGCGAGATTGCCAGTAATTTTATCCAGAGCAACCCGTATCAGTTAAAAAAACCGCTGAACAGCGTGAGTAAAGGAAATAAAAAGTCTGTCTTGCTGTTACCTGAGGCGCAGCTGGAAGCATTGCTGGATAAACTGAGCGGTTATGTCACGCCGGATGAACGGATATTAGTGCTCACCCGATACCATTACCTGCGTCCACATTTGCTGGAAAAAGCGGTCACCCGATGGCCAAAATTGAAAATTGACCATGCAACCATCCATGCCAGCAAAGGTCAGCAGGCAGATTACGTGTTACTGCTGGGGCTGAAGGCGGGAAGTGATGGGTTTCCGGCGGTTGCCCGCGAATCAGTAATGGAGAAAGCGTTGTTGCCTCAACCTGAAGATTTTATGGATGCTGAAGAGAGAAGACTGGCTTATGTCGCCATTACACGCGCCAGAAAACAAGTGTGGATGCTGTTTGATGCTGACGCGCCGTCAGTATTCGTTGAGGAGTTCAAACGACTCGGCGTTCCGGTACTACGTAAACCGTAAAGTTAAGCAGGATTATGACTTAAGACGTTCCTGTAAATAACGCTGATAATCCGGGATGACAATTGCGACCTCAGTGGAAAACAGCGGAGAGTGGATGATAAAATCGGCGGTTGAACGGTTAGTCGCAACCGGGATATTCCACACGGTGGCCAGACGTAAAAGTGCTTTTACATCGGGATCGTGCGGCACGGCATTCAACGGATCCCAGAAGAAGAACAATACGTCAATTTTTCCTTCCGATATCAACGCGCCCACCTGCTGATCGCCGCCCATCGGTCCGCTCAACATCGCGGTAACCGACAAACCGGTGGCCCGTTGGATCAGATTCCCCGTAGTACCGGTAGCATAAAGAGAGTGATGCTTTAAAACATCTTTGTGGGTATCAACCCAATCCATCAAAGATTTTTTACAATGGTCATGTGCGACCAGTGCAATATGTTTTTTTTGCTGAATCTGACGGGTGGTGTTCTCCATTACTGCATCCTTGTATTGGGTAAAAATATATATAACTGAATATGCCTGGCGGGTAAGCACAAAGCATACAAGATCAGGTTGCGCGCAGCGCTCTTAACAGCATAGCCAGGCGTTGACGCGTCGCTGAATCCACCTGGTCGTACCACAATTGAAGTACCCTGCTGCCGGAAGTCACTGTACTGCCTGTGTCCTGAGCATAGTCCAGTGCACGGTTACCCACTGATGAACTGCCCGCAGTGTGAGACTGTGCAAAGCGGGGGACAGAAGCCACATTGCCTTGCATATTATAAGCCACCATTGCCTGCTCAAAATTTTCATCTTTGGCGGTCATCAGATGATCCTGCTGGCTTTCAATCAGCTGATGATGTTCATCGTAGAGATGAAACTCGGGATGCGTATTAAAGGCCATCCCTTGCTGCACAGTAGTCAACGCGGGCAAAGTAATACTGATCGAGCTGACCTGCGCATTAAAAGTAACAATCAGGGGATTTGAAATCCAGGGGATGAGCGTCTGCGAACTGTTTTTCAGGTTTTTTTCCATACGAAAAAGTACCTGATGCTGTCCACGCTCCAGTTCCAGTCCATCTGCACCTTTCAGCAATGAGCCAGAAATTTTGCGCCCGTCCAGCACCAGCAGATCAATATCGGGTGCCAGCTTCAGGGTTGTTGCCTGGGTGGCGACTGTAGCGAGCAGAGTGAAAAGTCCTGTTATCACCAGACGCAGCTTCATTATTTCTCCGGATGTGCAGATACGCGAAAAGGCCGAATGTATCAAAATCTTTCAGTATGGCAGCATATTAACATTTTAACATATTTATTTGTGCTAATTTCCAGCGCATATCTGAGATAAGAGAAGGAATTATCACTCTTTACAGGATGTTTAATCAAAATCCGGATTTATGGGGAGGTATTTGTGAACGATAAAATACTGGCAGAGATTCTGACTGACACGCGCCATATTGCGCTGGTGGGGGCAAGTGAAAAACCTGGCCGTCCCAGCTATGGTGTAATGGCTTACCTGCTGGCACAGGGGTATAAAGTTTCACCGGTCAGTCCCAGACTGGCAGGGCAGACGCTTCTGGGACAAAGGGTTTATGCCCAACTTGCTGATATTCCTGAACCTGTCGATATGGTAGATGTTTTTCGTAATGCGGAGGCTACCCCAGGTATCGCACAGGAAGCCATTGCCATTAACGCGAAGTATCTCTGGTTGCAGCTGGGTGTGATTAATTCGCAGGCGGCGAAAATGGCTACGGATGCCGGGCTGAAGGTGGTAATGGATCGCTGCCCAAAACTTGAAATACCTCGTCTTGGGCTGCAAAAAAAGGGATAAATGCCGTGCTCAGTTCCTGAGATGAGGAGCCTTGAGCTGCTGGCGTATGGATACGGCCAGATCGTTTATTGAAGAGTGTTCGGAACTGTCGCCTGGCAACTCCCATGAAAGCTGGGCCTCAGCCAGGTAGGTGTGTACAGTCTCACCTTGTTCATTTTCCATCACCACGTGATACCACGGAGCAGCGCGCAGTGAATCACTGCCCGTTGCCGTATCGATTTCCTGCTGGTCCAGCGAATACTCTGCATCAACATCTACCACCACGCCCGCAAAGCCGAGTAGTGTGTGACGTACTTGCTGGCCGGGTCCAAACTTGCTGGCAATCATAATCACCTCCTGAAAACTTGACTGATTTCAGAATGGGGACGGAGTAACGCCTTTTCAAGTCAGATTACGCGACAGGCAAATCCTTTCAGATATAATCCTTCCGGATAGCTGGCTGTGACCGGATGATCCGCAGCCTGACGGAACTGCTCGATAAACTGAACTTCCCGCTGCGCATCCAGTGCGGCATCGGCGATGATTTTTTGAAACAGCTCCGTTGGCATCAGCCCCGAACACGAGAAAGTCAGCAGAATGCCACCAGGGTTAAGCAACTGCATCGCCAGCATATTGATGTCTTTATACCCACGGCATGCACCGGCCAGCTGATTTTTGTTATCGACGAATTTAGGTGGGTCCATGACGATCAGATCAAATTTCTCCGCGCTGTCCCGGTAGCGTCGGAGTAATTTGAATACGTCGTCGCGCAGAAACTGAGCTCTGGAGAGATCCAGCTTGTTCAGCTCGATATTTTTTTCGCCACATCCAGCGCAGCCTGCGACGTGTCCACACTGATAACCTCTGCGCAGTTGCCCATCAGGGCAGAGACAGCAAAGCCGCCGGTGTAAGAAAAGCAGTTCAGAACGCGGGCGTCTGCGGCATAGCGACGGGTGGCGAGGCGACTGTCACGTTGATCGAGATAGTAGCCGGTTTTGTGTCCGGTGCGGATATCTACCAGCAATTTCATGCCGTGTTCGGTAATCGGCAGCAGCTCTGGCGGAGTTTCGCCTGTTACCACGCCCTGAGTCAGCTCCAGACCTTCTTTCTTCCTTACCGCGACATCAGAACGATCGTAAACAGCACATTCCGGATAGCACTGCTGCAGGGCGGTAATCAGTGCTGCGCGCTGGTATTCAGCGCCCGCTGAAAGCAGTTGCAGCACAAGGAAATTACCAAAACGATCAATGGTTATCCCAGGTAAACCGTCAGATTCACCGGCGATCAAACGGTAACTGTCCAGCTCGTCACGTACCGCCAGCCAGTCGCGCAACCGTTGGGCAGTTTGCAGGCGTTTAATAAAGAAGGTGATATCAATCGACTCATCCTGCTGCCAGCTCCAGATACGGGCACGAATTTGCGAGTCCGGGGACCAGGAGGCTCGAGCCAGCCAGTTACCCTGGCTGTCACAGACATCTACCGTTTCCCCGCGCTGGGCTTTGCCCTCAAGGCGGGAGACGGCTCCTGAAAAGACCCAGGGATGGCGGCGAAGCAGAGACTTCTCACGCCCTTTGGCAAGAATCAAACGAACAGTCATATTTGCTATGCTTACAGTCAGAAAATCAGGCGTCATTGTCCGGTGTCGAAGGGCAAAATGCAATCCAGGTGTAAAGGAGGGAGGCAGAATGGCTACGGTGGGTATGCGGACGTGGGTTTATGGTGTGGTTCAGGGGGTAGGATTTCGTTACCATACCCAGTCTGAAGCCAGACATCTGGGGCTGACCGGCTATGCGCGAAATCTTTCCGATGGCAGCGTTGAGGTGCTGATTATCGGTGAGGAACAGAAGGTGGATGCGTTAATTTCGTGGTTAAAAGCCGGGGGACCACGCAGTGCTAAGGTGGAAAGGGTGCTGGTTG
Organism: Erwinia papayae; assembly: GCF_058241465.1. Classification (NCBI taxonomy): domain Bacteria; kingdom Pseudomonadati; phylum Pseudomonadota; class Gammaproteobacteria; order Enterobacterales; family Erwiniaceae; genus Erwinia; species Erwinia papayae. The sequence continues at coordinate 1,550,368 of NZ_JBZCHT010000009.1, read as the reverse complement.
AGCCTTATCGGCCTGCGGAACCGCCAACAGGATTTACTATCAGCTGATTTGTTCCGGACATTACCTTTTGTCTATGCAAAGACACGGCTACAGGCATTTCACCGGTTTTGGCAAACCGGCGATTTTAGTAGCCTGTTTGGCTGGTCCCTTCGGAAACAGGCGAAACAGATAGCGACTGTTTCCTTTTTCCTCGCCGTATTTCTTCGCCATAGCTTTGACCAGCATGCGCACGGCAGGAGAGGTGTTAAATTCCAGATAAAACTCCCGAACAAAACAGACAACTTCCCAGTGCGCTGCGCTGAGAGTAATTCCTTCTTCTTCTGCCAGTAAAGGCGCGATGGCCTCACTCCAGTCAGTGACAGATTTCAGGTAGCCCTGAGCGTCACGTTCAATATTTTTACCCTCGAAATACACGGCGTTGCCTCTCAAATAATTACGCGGCAGGAAGTTTAACAAAAATTATCTTCGACAGGCACCGTGACATTTTTCGGGCACAAAAAAGCCCCGCATCGCGAGGCTTCCGAAACGACTTTATCAGTTATTACGCGACATCCCCAGGATGCTGAGCAGACTGACAAAAATGTTATAAACAGAGACATACAGACTCACCGTGGCACGAATGTAATTCGTTTCACCGCCGTGGATGATGTTGCTGGTCTCCCACAGGATTGCTCCTGAAGAGAAAAGAACAAACATTACGCTGATCGCCAGATGCAGTGCCGGGATATGCAGGAACATATTGGCTATAACCGCGACCAGCAGGACCACAAAACCCGCCATCATCATCCCGCCAAGGAAAGACATATCCTTACGGGTGGTCAGTACATAGGCTGAACAGCAGAAAAACACCAGCGCCGTTCCGCCAAGAGCCAGCCCAATTACGTCGCCCATTCCGGCAGAAAGCAGGCTGTTCAACATCGGACCGAGACAATAACCAAGAAAACCCGTGAAGGCGAAGGCAGCCAGGATGCCTGCCGGGCTGTCAGCCAGTCGGTAAGTCAGAAACATCAGTCCATAAAATCCAACCAGCATCAAAATAAAGCCGGGGGCGGGCAGGGCGAACACGGTACTCAGCGTGGCCGTCAATGCGGAGAAGGCCAGCGTCAGACCTAACAAAAAATAGGTATTACGCAGAACTTTATGCGTGGAGATTAAGGCGCTTTGCCTGGTACTGGTTACGATGCGATCCATAAAAATGCCTCTCTGGGTCATCAAATTAGTATCGAGGATAAGGAGCAGCGTGCCGCCGGGGAAGTCGTTTTACCCATCTTTACGCGATAACCTGCTGTTTATGCGCGCTGAATGCTCATAATAACGACAAAAAAACGTAGGCAGACGTTTTTTCAGGCAACTGAATCAAAACGCACTTTACATTGCTGAGGAGGATGTTTATAGTGCGCCTCATTGCGGAGGGGTGGCCGAGTGGCTGAAGGCACCGGTCTTGAAAACCGGCGACGGGGAACCGTTCGAGAGTTCGAATCTCTCCTCCTCCGCCATCACATTCGACGGGTCAGCATAAGCTGGCCCGTTTTGCTTTATCCCTTTCTGCACTGGTATTGCTCATCACATCCCCGGAACCTTGTATTTGCCTGCTTTCTGGTCAACTGAAAAATAAACGCATAAAAGCACATAATTTCAACAATCTGGGTGTGATATCACTTGGCAAACGCCTGATGCTTCCCTATAATGCGCGCCATCAGTTGTTATGTTAATGCATGAAACGTTGTCCTGCTTAACAACGACAGATAAAAGTGCGGAGGGGTGGCCGAGTGGCTGAAGGCACCGGTCTTGAAAACCGGCGACGGGAAACCGTTCGAGAGTTCGAATCTCTCCTCCTCCGCCAGCAAATTCGACGGGTCAGCGTAAGCTGGCCCTTTTTTATTTCTCCCATTCGCAAAGCCCGGTGCTGCTCATCGGTGGTCATTCCTTTTTCTCTGCACGGATTCCTTTCACTCTGCTGATGCGCCCGATTTGTAAAGGCGAGAGTCTGCTATATTCTCTGTACAAAATATTAATAATCTGTCCCACACGGTCTCGCTTACCTGTCATCTCCGGTTCTGGCAGTACTCGAAATCATAACGTACTTCGTGTACGCTCCCAGCTGTCCTTGTCCAGCCTGGTTGCACGAATCGCGCCTGATGGTACAGAGGTCTTAAACGCCAGCGCCGGAGCCCGTTTCTCTGGCGGAGTGTTGCAGGCATTCTGCGCGCTGTAGTGAATTTATGACCACGGTTGCTTTTGAAGCTGGCCGGGTGATTTACCCCCTGAATCAATGGATAAAACACATGATTAGAAAGTTCAGTCTTTGCGCATTAGCGGTCTGTTCAGCAGTGAGCGGAACTTCAGCGTTTGCGGCCGACGATAATTTGCAGCTTGAACAAGTATTGATGATGAGTCGCCACAACCTCCGCGCACCTCTGGCCGACAACGGCAGCGTGCTGGCGCAATCGACGAAAAAAGCCTGGCCGCAATGGGACGTACCGGGTGGACAGCTGACCACCAGGGGCGGCGTGCTGGAAGTCTACATGGGGCGCTACACACGAGAGTGGCTGGTAAAACAGGGGCTTCTGAAGGAGGATCAGTGCCCTGCGGGTGATGAGGTTTATGCCTACGCCAACAGTCTGCAACGCACCGTCGCCACCGCGCAGTTCTTTATTACCGGTGCATTTCCGGGCTGTGACATTCCGGTTTCCCACCAGGACGAAATGGGAACCATGGACCCGGTCTTCAACCCGGTCATCACTGACGACAGTGATGCCTTTAACAAACAGGCGCTGGCAGCGATGAACAGCACTGCGGATAAGCTGGCGTTAAAGCCTGCTTACCAGCGTCTGGAAAAAATTATTGATTATAAAAATGCTGAAATTTGTAACGGCAAGAAGCAGTGTGATCTTTCCGGTGATAATCAGAACAAGTTCTCTGCGGAGAAAGGCAAGGAGCCAGGGGTCAGCGGCCCGCTGAAAATTGGAAATTCTCTGGTGGATGCTTTCACCCTGCAATATTACGAAGGTATGCCACTTGAGCAGGTCGCCTGGGGGCAGATTAAAACACCAGAGCAGTGGAAAGAGCTGTCAGCGATTAAAAATGCCTATCAGGATACGCTGTTTACCTCGCCAGAGGTGGCTCGTAATGTTGCTGCCCCGCTGGTGGATTATATCCGTAGCATGCTAGCCGACGAAGATAAGACCACAGCGCCTAAAGTCACGCTGATGGTTGGGCATGACTCTAATATTGCCTCATTGTTGACCGCGCTGGACTTTAAGCCTTACACCCTGCCTGAGCAGAACGAGCGTACGCCAATAGGTGGGATGATCCAGTTCCAGCGCTGGCACGACAGAAAAAATAATCAGGAACTGGTTAAAGTTGAATATGTTTACCAGAGCAGCGATCAGCTACGCAACGTGACACCATTGACTCTGGACACCCCACCAAAACGGGTCACGCTGGAGATGAACGGCTGTAAAACCGATGCGAATGGTTTCTGTTCATGGGACCAGTTTACTCAGGTGTTAAATAAAGCTCTCGGGGTAACGCCTGCTGCAGCCGCCCAGCCTGCGGCTGCAGCACCGGACGCAGACAAGCAAACTGCCGGTGTGGATGCGGAAAAGGCGGCGGCCGATAAGGCAGCCGCAGACAAAGCGGCACAGGCGAAATCTTCGGCAGATAAAGCGGCCGCAGATAAAGCCGCTGCTGAACAGGCGGCAAAAGAGAAGGATGTGGCAGATAAGGCGGCGGCGGACAAAGCGGCGAAAGATAAAGCTGGCAAAGCTAAACCCGGTGCTGATGACAAACCTGTCAAAGCTGACTCCGCTACGCAACAGCCTGCGGCTGAAAAAGCGTCCTGATGACATCCTGAACAGAAAAAAGCAGGCTTTGCCTGCTTTTTTTACTGCTCAGTTAAAACCACTGCGGGTGAAGATGCTTATCCCTGCCAGGGGGGCTGACAGGGCCGGTAAACCCTGAACAAACGAGGCATAAGCTGTCACCCTCTGTAATGCGGCTATAAATCCTGCCTTTACAGCGGGTGACTATGCCATCTGCGGCAATCAGTCGCTGCTGACCACCACCAGTTTCTGGTTCACAAATTCCTTAATGCCCAGATCGGAGAGTTCACGGCCATAGCCGGAACGCTTGATGCCGCCGAAAGGCAGTTCTGCTGACGTATCTGTCGCAGAGTTGATAAACACCATGCCCGTTTCTATCCGTGAAGCCAGTTTCTTCCCGCGACCAGCATCGCCGGTAAAAACGGAACCTCCCAGGCCATAATGAGAATCGTTGGCCAGCTTCACCACCTCATCATCATTTTTAACGATATAAACCTGTGCCACCGGGCCAAAGAACTCTTCAAAATAGGCCGGATTATCACGGGTGATAGCTGAGAGAATGGTGGGTTGATAGAAACAGCCCTCACCGTCTACTACGCTACCACCCAGATGCAATTTCGCCCCTCTGGCGACGGCATCATCAACCTGTTTGATCAGGGTATCGCGCGCGGCAGAAGAAGAAAGAGGGCCCAGCGTGGTGGCTTCATCCAGTGGATCACCAATTTTTACCTCGCGAAAGGCCTGAATGAATTTTTCCATAAAGGCGTCGGCCACTTTTTCATGGACGATGAAACGTTTTGCTGCCGTACAAACCTGGCCACAGTTACTCAGCCTCGCCCCTGCGCCAGCTTTAACCGCCTTATCCAGATCGCAGTCGTCCAGCACCACAAACACATCATTGCCGCCCAGTTCCAGCGTGGTTTTTTTCAGGTATTTACCTGCCTGCTGTGCCACCGCGCTACCAGCACGTTCAGAACCGGTCAGTGCGGCACCTTTAACTCTGTCGTCAGCAATCAGCGCGGCAACCTGATCATTACTGATAAAAAGATTGGTCCAGGCTCCCGCTGGTGCGCCTGCTTCGCTGACCAGTTCGGCAAACAGTGTGGCGCAGTGGGGCACGTTGGCCGCATGTTTGGCCAGCACCGGATTATCCACAGCCAGAGCAGGGGCCAGCACACGCATCAACTGATAATAAGGAAAATTCCACGGTTCCACGGCAACCAGAACGCCGACAGGATGATTTTCTACCCATGCTTCGCCCAGTTCGCTGGGATAGCGGGTGGGTGCCAGGAAGCGCTCTGCATTTTCAGCATAATAGCGGGCAATCTGTGCACAGATTTTCACTTCGCCACGGCTCTGGTTAATGAGCTTCCCCATCTCCACGCTGGCGACTTTTGCCAGCTCATCAACCCGCTTATCGATAAGATCTGCCAGATTTTTCAGGATCTGTAACCGTGGCTGGATTGGGCCTTTTGCCCAGTCAGAATGATAGAGATCGTCCGCTACACTCAGAGCCTGTTCAACCTGCTGTTCACTGTGTGAAGGCCAGGATTTAAGCAGTTTATTGTTACTGGGATTGATTGTCTGATAAGACACAGGACTCTCCTTCTGGCGTCATCTGCCCGATAGTCAGGCAGTTTAATGTCGGTTAAGCGTAGTTAACACAGGGGCCGTTTTCCAACCGTTGAGCAGATCGGTCACTATTTTCCCGGCATAACACCATAAAAAAGGGCGGAAAATTCCGCCCACCGATCCTGTCAGCGATCAGACATTCTTTCGCTCAACGGTTTTATTATCCCAGGTCAGGATGTCTTTATCGGTCTTATCAAAAGCACGCAGCAGAACTTCATCACTGCCCTGTTGCTGCCAGATCCCTTCAGCCAGTCTTTCGTCATAATTGGCGACTTCAAAAATGGCTTCCGCAATCTCGACAGAAGTGGCGCGCAGGCTGGCCCACTCTCCCACACGATGCGCTTTGGATTGTTGTGTAGTCATAATGCTCTCCTGAAGTGAGATTATCCGTTCAGTCTGACTGCCAGTCCGGCGACGTATTCCCCCTGATAGCGGGCAATGCTCAGCTCTTCTTCACTGGGCTGGCGTGAACCGTCCCCACCCGCAATAGTGGTGGCGCCATAGGGCGTTCCGCCACGGACCTGGGAGATATCAAACAACTCTTTGGTGCCATACCCGATGGGCACAATAACCATGCCGTGATGCGCAAGGGTGGTCCAGGTGGACGTGATGGTCTGTTCCTGGCCTCCGCCAGTACCTGTGGAGGAAAAAACGCTGGCCAGCTTGCCGTAGAGCGCGCCTGATGCCCACAAACCTCCGGTACGGTCAAGAAAAGTGCGCATCTGGCCGGCCATATTACCGAAGCGGGTTGGCGTGCCGAGCAGGATTGCGTCGTACTCTTTCAGCTCTTCCGGCGTCGCTTCAGCTGCCTGCTGGTCAGTTTTTCCTCCCGCCTCTGCAAAACGGGCTGCATCCATGGTTTCAGGCACGCGCCTGATGGTTACGCTGGCACCGCTGACCCGACGAGCCCCTTCCGCAACCGCCTCAGCCATGGTTTCGATATGCCCATACATTGAATAATAAAGCACTAAAATTTTAGCCATTTTTCACTCCCTGATTGGGTGTTTACCTGTTAATGCGAGATGAATGGCTGCGGACAGAGGTTCACAGCCGGGGTTTTCAGTATAGTTGAGACCACCGCTGACTGCTGAACAGCAACCTGTTGTGGGGCAGGGGCATCTTTCTGACAGGCTGAATACCGCAGCGGTTAATAATTTAGCCTTTGATATTTCAGTGAGTTACAGGTTGGCCTTAAGCTGAGGCAGGCAGAAAATTTTTCCGCCTGGCTTCAGTAATCTATGCTTAGTAGCGTGACAGGCGTGCGGAAGGGCGCGTTCAGTATTCGGGCAGCTTTCGGCGCTTTCACACCCATGCAATATGATGGCTTAACTATCCGGAGGTATGAAATGGCAGAACATCGTGGTGGATCTGGCAATTTCGCTGAAGATCGTAACAGAGCATCAGAAGCAGGTCGCAAAGGCGGCAAAGTCAGCGGCGGTAATTTCAGAAATGATCCGCAACGCGCTTCGCTGGCTGGCGCGAAAGGGGGACGTAACAGTCGTGGCAACAAGGAAAAAACCTGACGCATTTGTCACTTCCTGCGTACCGCCGGGGCTCTTCCGGCGGTGATATTTCCCGGTTGACCCGGAGCCTGTCCCCCTGCACACTGGCGGCTAAATTTTTCCTGAGCCTGCTATGTCTGACTTCTTATCCCGATACAAACTCTCATTTACCCCGCAGGAACTGGTGCTGGTCCTGATCACCATCGTCTGGGGTGGTACATTCCTGACCGTTCATCATGCAATGACCGTCAGTGGCCCTTTTTTCTTTGTCGGTGCCCGATTTGCCACGGCGGCGACCATACTGGCAGCCATTTCATGGCGATCCCTGCGCGGCCTGAACAGAGCAGAAATTAAAGCAGGCGTGTTTATTGGCCTTGCTATCGGCTGTGGCTATGGGTTGCAAACTTACGGTATGCAGACCATTAACAGCAGCAAATCAGCGTTCATTACCGCAATGTATGTGCCGCTTGTTCCCCTGTTACAGTGGCTGTTTCTTGGACGTCTGCCCGGTGTGATGGCATGGATTGGTGTGATGCTGGCCTTTGCCGGACTGATGATGCTGGCAGGCCCAGACGGAGATACGCTGGCTTTCAACGAAGGTGAAATAGCGACGCTGTTGAGCACTCTGGCCATCGCGGCAGAGATCATTCTGATTAGCGCCAGTGCCGGAAAAGTTGATGTGAAAAGGGTGACGGTGGTTCAGCTCGCTGTGGCTTCGTTATTGTCATTTGGCATGATGGTGCCAAACGGTGAGTCTGTTCCGTCATTCTCGCCTTATCTGCTGTTCAGCGTCATCGGTCTGGCCGTCGCCAGCGCGGTGATTCAGGTGACAATGAACTGGGCGCAGCGCAGCGTGTCACCGACACGGGCCACGGTAATCTATGCCGGGGAGCCGGTATGGGCCGGAATTGCCGGTCGGATGGCTGGCGAACGGATGCCAGCCCTGGCGCTGGTCGGTGCAGCGCTGATTGTGGCGGGTGTGCTGGTCAGCGAGCTGAAGTTGAAAAGAAAAAAGGCGAAGGCAAATCCTTCGCCCGACGCAGAAATAAACTAACCGTCCTGACGGACAATACTGCTGTCGCCCTGCGCTGTTGGCTGTCGGCGGCTGAGAATGGCATTGAGTATAATGGCACCGAAGGTCGCGGTACCAATGCCACCCAGCGTAAAGCTGCCAATCTGTAGGGCAAAGTCACCGGCACCCAGCACGAGGGTGACCGCGACCATGATCAGATTGCTGTTCTGCCCTAAATCGACTTTGTTCTGAACCCAGATACGTGCGCCGGCAACGGCGATCAGGCCGAAGACCACAATGGAAGCCCCGCCAATCACCGGCCCCGGAATAGTATGGATCAGTGCGCCAAATTTCGGTGAAAAGCCCAACAGAATAGCAATAGCCGCTGCGGCAACAAATACCAGCGTTGAGTAGACGCGCGTTACCGCCATCACGCCAATATTTTCAGCATAGGTGGTGACACCGCTGCCCCCCAGGCTGCCGGAGAGCATGGTTGCCAGACCATCTCCGACAAAGGCTCGCCCGATATAAGGGGCGAGATTTTTGCCGGACATTCCCGCCACCGCCTTGATATGTCCCAGATTTTCTGCCACCAGAATCACCGCTACAGGGGCAATCAAAAACATGGCGTGGCTGTCAAAAACCGGATGGGTGATGCCCGGAAAGCCGAACCAGGGGCGCTGGCAAGCAGGCTGAAATCAACGGGCTTACCCAGACCAAAACCATTAGTGAACAGGGCATATATTGCCCAGGCGGCAATCAGCCCAACCAGGATAAGCAGACGTTGCACCATCCCCCGGGTAAACACCGCCACCAGCCCGATACAGACCACGGTCATGACCGCCATCCAGCTGTCAAACATTGAGCCTGACACACTGTGTACCGCAATGGGTGCCAGATTCAGACTAATTGCCATTACCACGGCGCCGGTCACCACGGGGGGCATCAGCTTTTCAATCCAGCGCGTCCCGGCCTTCATCACCACAAAACCAATCAGCGTATACAGCACGCCACAGGCAATAATGCCGCCCAGTGCGACACCGAGATGCGGATTCAGTCCCTGACCGTTAAAGCCGGTTACCGCAATAACCACGCCGACAAAGGCCGCGCTGGAGCCCAGATAGCTGGGAACCCGCCCGCCGGTTATCAGGAAAAACAGCAGGGTCCCGACGCCGGACATCAGAATCGACAGGTTAGGGTCAAGCCCATCAGAAGCGGCATCAGTACGGTCGCGCCAAACATGGCGACGGCATGTTGTAATCCCATAATCAGCGTCTGTCCTGGCGATAACATTTCGTCAGGCGCAACCACGCCCTGAGCCGTCGCAGACTGTTTACGCCACTTTGGAAACCAGAAATTTGCCATTGTCTTCTCCAGAAAGGTGATTAAAGCAGCGACCATTAGCGGTCTTATCTGGCTTCCTGCCGCATTAAATGATGATAACCGCGATCAAACCACATCAGCCCGTGGCCGGTATCATTACTGACCAGCGCCTGCACTTCGCAGAGCAGAATGTCATGACTGCCGACGCTCATGACCTGGGTCACCTTACAGTCGAAAGAGGCCACCGCACCGGAAAGCACCGGTGAGCCGGTTGACAGCGTTGACCACCCGGCAGCGATAAACCGTTCAGCCATCGGTGTTTTGCCGCCAAAAAGCGTTGAGAGTGACTCATGTCCTGCGGCCAGCGTATTGACACACAGCTGCCGATTGGCGTTGAACACCTGCCAGACGGATGCGGAACGGTTGAGGCAGACCAACAGCGTCGGAGGCGTATCGGTAACACTGCACACCGCTGAGGCGGTAAAACCGGCCCGGCCAGCCGGTCCGTCGGTGGTAATAATGTTGACGGCCGCGCCCAACTGCGCCATCGCATTGCGAAAATCTTGTTTTTCCACACTGTTGACAGCAGCGGGTTTCAGAGCTTGCAGTGACATGATTTTCCCCTTATTCAATCGTACAGGCGTCGGTAAATGCCAGTCTCGGCAAACGGTCATAAACTTTCGTGGCATCGCCATAGCCGATATTGATCAGCAAATTACTTTTCCATCCGCTGTCGGCAAAAAAAGCGGCATCCACAGCCGCACGATCGAAGCCTGACATCGGGCCGGTATCCAGTCCCAGCGCCCGACAGGCGGCGATCAGCATGGCCGCCTGCATGGAACTGTTGCGAAATGCGGTTTCTTCAGCCAGTGCGGCACTGCTGGTAAACCAGGATTTCGCATCCGCATGGGGGAACAGCTCAGGCAGGCGGTCATAAAATACCGGGTCCCAGGCAACGATAACGGTAACGGGGGCGGTCATCGTTTTCGCCAGATTTCCGCTGGAGAGGGTGGGCTTCAGTTTCTCTTTGCCCGCCGCGCTGCGAACAAAACAGAAGCGTGCCGGGCTACAGTTGGCGGAGGTCGGTGCCATTTTCACTAAATCGTACAGCGTTTTGATCTGTTCATCGGTAACCGGGCGGTCCTGCCAGCCATTATGCGTGCGGGCGGCGGTGAACAGGGTTTCTAAGGCATGGGTGTTCAGGGCTTCAGCCATGATAACTCCGTTTATTCAGCGTAAATGGGCGGCTCAGGATTTTCCAGCCAGTCAAGTAACAGTCGGTTGAAAGTACTGCTGTCGGTGACGCTCATGGCATGGCCGCCCCAGGCCATTTTCAGCAATGTGGCATTGGGCAGCGCCGCCGAAAGGGTTTCAGAGCAGCTCCAGGGGACCAGCAGGTCATCCTGCGAACAGATAACCAGCACCGGTTGGGTAACAGCATCGGCCTTTGCGGTGAAATCACAGGCCATCAGGGCATTAAGACGGCGCAGCAGATTCTCCATACCCTGAAAGTGCGCCACATGCAGTGCATCTTCTGCCTCGATCCTCGCCTGGTTTTCCGCCAGCCAGTCTGCCGGATAGAGAAACAGTGGCTGCGCCTGTACAAAGGCTTCAACTCCGACGTTCAGCAGCAACTGTTGACGCACGGAGAAGCAGCGGCGGGTGTGCGGATTAAGACGTAACCAGCCGTTAACAATGACCAGTCTGGTCACCTGTTGCGGGTAGTCCAGTGCCATCTGCATCGCGACCATCCCGCCCAGCGCATGGCCAATGACCTCATACTGTTCAATGCCGTATTGCGCAAGCGCGGTGGCCAGTTCAGCAGCCATATCGCTCATGCTGTACCCTTCCGGTAACGTGTCCGGGCTGCGACCCGTTCCTCGCTGGTCGTAAATCACCACGCGATATCTGCTGCGCAATTCATTGAGCTGCGGCAACCAGAAGGTGGCAGAACCACCCAGCCCGGCAGACAAAACCAGGGTTCTGGCTGTGGGTGTCGGTAACGCTGACACTTCAATATGCATACCGTTCTCCGTTACCGGCCAATATGAGCAACGCTGGCAATTTCAATCAGCGCGTCCGGCTTCACCAGGCCGCACTGGATACAAAATCGTGCGGGTTTATCGCCGGGAAAATAGTCAGCGTAAACCGCATTAACAGCGGCGTAGTTGCTCCAGTCGGTAATAAAAATCGAATTAAAGGTCACATCCTCCATCGTGCCGCCGGCGGTTTCGATGACGCTTTTGATTGTCTCCAGTACATGACGGGTTTGCGCAGCAGCGTCACCCACATGCACCACGTTGTTATCCTTATCAAAGGGCAGGGTGCCGGAGACATAAACCACACCGTCAGCCAGCGTGCCGGGCACAAAAGGTGCAATCGGAACGCCGGTTCCGGGTGGGGTAATAATCGTTTTAGGCATGGGTTATCTCCACGGTTCAGGCCGTCTGATGCTGCGGTGTGGTTTTGCTTTCCACTACAGAGCAGAAAGTGCTGACATCCGACACCCAGCCAAAAAAGGTTTCAATGTTGAAAATCGCGGCCTGTTGCGCAAAAAGAGGACCGGCCTGGTAAGTGGCGTCTTCCAGCACAATGCCGAAATATTCAAGGAAGAAGCCATCGCGCAGGGTTGATTCCACGCAGACATTAGTCGCAATACCGGTGAAGATCAGATGACGAATACCCCGGCTGCGCAACATGCTGTCGAGTGAGGTATTGAAGAAGCCGCTGTAGCGGGGCTTTGGCAGCACAATATCCCCTGGCTCAGGTTTCAGCTGATCGACAAGATCATAATCCCAGCCGCCTTTTGCCAGTAACTGTCCTGACAGCTCCGGCCTTGCGCGCATCGTTTTCAACGCATTAGATTTGTGCCAGTTAGGAGAGCCAGGACCTCCCGCTTCAACGTATTGTTCATCCCAGCCGTTCTGAAACCAGATTATCTGGATGCCCGCTTTACGCGCCGCCGCAACGGCAATATTAATCTTGTCGATGACCGGGCGGGTGGCTGACACATCGAATCCGGCCAGATCGAGATAGCCGCCGGTGCTGGCATAGGCATTCTGCATATCCACCACAATCAGCGCGGTCTGTTCCGGGGGAAAAGCGATGGCTTCCGGACGTGCTGGTAGTTGCAGCGTATTTTTAGTGGATGCAGTGGTACAGACCACGGTGTCTTTACTGTTCATCAGGCCACCTCCTTTGCGGCTTCCATGATATTGCTCCGGCATTTCATCAAGGGTTGAATACGTTCGCCAAAATTCTCAATCCCTTGCAGGAAGTCATCGAAAGTCAGCAGTACGCCGTGCGTACCTTCAACGGTGGCCACTTCATCCAGCATCCGGGCGACACTGGCATAAGAACCCACCAGCGTACCCATGTTGATATTCACCGCAGAGGTGGGATCCGCCATCTGCCGGACATTGGTATCGCTGCCGGAACGCGTATCCTGTTGGCTTTGCGTGGTAAGCCAGGCCAGTGCTTCCTCGTCAGCTCCCGCTTCGCACGGGCGGCTTCGTCGGTTTCATCGGCGATAATCATAAACAGCACGTAAGAGCCGACGTCACGCCCGGCCTGTTCGGCGGCATTTTTCATCCGTGAGGCGGTGGGCGCAAAGGCGGTCGGGGTGTTAACACCCTTGCCAAAACAGAAGTTGTAATCAGCATGTTTTGCCGAGAAGGCCATACCGGCATCGCTCTGTCCGGCACAAATAACTTTCATTGGTTTTTGCGGTTGTGGGCTTAGGCGACAGTCGTTCATGGTGAAGAACTCGCCTTTGAGATCGGATTTGCCCGTGCCCCACAGATCGCGCAGCACGGTAACGTATTCGGTCAGGTAATCGTAACGGCGGGAGAAGTACTCATCACCGGGCCACATTCCCATCTGGTCATACTCCGGCTTCTGCCAGCCGGTCACCAGATTAACCCCAAAGCGGCCCCCTGAAATGGAGTCCACCGTCGAGGCCATGCGTGCCACGATGGCCGGGGGTAGGGTAAGGGTGGCGGCCGTAGCGTAGATCTCAATACGTGACGTGACGGCAGCCAGTCCCGCCATCAGGGTAAAGGATTCCAGGTTATGGTCCCAGAATTCAGTTTTGCCGCCAAAGCCCCGCAGCTTGATCATCGACAGGGCGAAATCGAAATGATAGTGCTCAGCTTTAAGCACAATCTCTTTATTCAGCTCAAAAGTAGGCTTGTATTGCGGGGCATGGGTTGAAATCAGCCAGCCATTGTTACCAATCGGGATAAATACGCCAATTTTCATAGGAGGACCTTTACTGAGTGTCAGGGTTATCTTTCCCGCGCTGCGATGCATCCTGCCATTCCTTTCAGGCGGCGCTCGGTGGTAATTTTGCAAAGGTTGTGCCAGATGTAAAAAAACCTTAACATTCATATTGTTGAAAAAATTAATGTTAAATTGATGTAGAGTAGTTGGTCCAAAGTGGACCATTTGGTAAAAAAAGTGTGCACAATAAGCAGGCAGGTGTGGTCAATTAAAGTGCACCGGGCAGCGTGAATGCATTTGATATACTGCCCGTTACCCTTATGAAGTGTGGAGCTATGGTGAATTCATCAGAAAAGACAACGTCGAAGATGCCTGGTCGCCGTTCCAGAGCGGTGGCTGCAAAGCGCTCGGCTATACTCAGCGCCGCGCTGGAGCTGTTCTCCCTCTATGGTATTCACGGCACCAGCCTGGACAGGGTGGCTGAAGGGGCTGACGTTTCGAAAACCAATCTGCTTTACTACTTTCCTTCAAAGGAAGCGCTCTATATTGCGGTGCTGAAAAATATTCTGGATGTCTGGCTGGCACCGTTGCGAGCGCTGCGTAACGACCAGCAGCCACTGGAAGCCATTCGTGACTATATTCGCCTTAAGCTGGAAGTCTCGCGTGACCATCCACAGGCCTCGAGATTGTTTTGCATGGAAATGCTGCAGGGTGCTCCGTTGCTGAAAGGGGAACTGGAAGGGGATCTCCGGGAGCTGGTCGATGAGAAATCGGCCGTGATTGAGGGCTGGATCGCGGAAGGCAAGTTGGCGGCGGTTGAACCTCACCACCTGATCTTTATGTTATGGGCGACCACTCAGCACTATGCTGATTTTGCCACGCAGATAGAGGCGGTAACCGGTCAGACGCTAAATGATCCGTGCTTTTTTCAACAAACAGTTGATAACGTCCAGCGAATGGTGATTGAGGGGATCCGCGTCCGGGCATAGTAAAACGGGCCCTGAGGGCCCGTTTCTGTATTTATCTTCCCGCTTTGCGCTGGCGCAACCACCAGCCAATACCCAGCATAATAAACCACAGTGGCGTCACCATCAGCGCCTGGCGGGTATCTTCCTGCAACGAAAGCAGAACCAGCACAAAGGCAAAGAAGGCGATACAAACCCAGCACATCAGTTTACCCAGCGGCATTTTATAGTTTGATGCCAGGTGTAACTGAGGGTGTTTTTTACGATAAGCCAGATAAGAACAGACAATGATGGTCCAGACGAACATAAACAGAATGGCGGAAACCGTGGTCACCAGGGTGAAGACTTTCATCACGTCGGGGATCAGATAAATCAGCGCCACGCCGCCCAGCAGACAAAAACAGGAGAAGAACAGTCCGGTGGTGGGGACCGCACGCCGGGACAATCTGCCAAAGCGGCGATGTGCCACGCCCTGCTGCGCCATGCCATACAACATGCGGCTGGTGGAAAAAATACCACTGTTGGCTGATGAAGCGGCTGACGTTAATACCACAAAATTGACAATACTGGCGGCGGCGGGCAGGCCAATCAGAACGAACATCTCCACAAACGGGCTGCGATCTGCCACCACGTGATCCCAGGGCGTCACCGCCATAATCACCAGCAGGGCAAACACATAAAACATAATGATACGCAGTGGAATGGCGTTAATTGCGCGCGGCAGGACATTCCTCGGATCGTGCGTCTCCGCCGCTGCCGTACCCACCAGTTCTATACCGACAAAAGCAAATACCGCAATCTGGAATCCGGCAAAGAATCCACTCAGCCCCTTCGGGAACATACCACCGTGGTCCCAGATATTACTGATGGCTGCCACACTGCCGCCTGTGGAAGGGTAGTGCATTGCCACCAGCACGATACCTGTCGCAATTAACGCCACGATAGCGACGATTTTAATGATGGCAAACCAGAACTCCATCTCACCAAACAGTTTCACCGTGGCAACATTCAGCGTCAGGAACACGAGGATACACAGCAGCGCACTCATCAAGATGGAAAAGTCAGGGAACCAGAGCTGGAAATAGGAGCTGATAGCGACCACGTCGGCAATGCCGGTAACCACCCAGCAAAACCAGTAAGTCCAGCCGGTGAAATAGCCGGCCCAGGGACCAAGCAGGTCGGCGGCAAAATCACCGAATGATTTGTACTCCAGGTTGGAGAGTAACAGCTCGCCCATTGCCCGCATGACAAAAAACAGCATAAAACCAATGATCATATAGACGAAGATGATCGACGGACCGGCCAGACTGATGGTTTTACCGGAGCCCATAAACAGCCCGGTGCCGATGGCGCCGCCGATGGCAATCAGCTGAATATGTCGGTTGTGCAGGTTACGACGCAGTTCTCCCGGCGCTTCATCAGCCGGCGGTATTTTACTGGATTGGTCAACCATAACGGAATTCATGTCCTTAAAAGTGATGTTGTATCAGCTCTGATGGCTGTTATTCAGAATGGGTAAAAACATATTATGCAGGGGCATAAGATAGTGTAATTGTGCGCCGCACAGCCACCCCTTTTTCGTCTCAATGGGCATCATCTGCATCAGTTGTACAAAAACAGTGCTAAATTTTTCTTGTCTGACCTGCATCCGGATTGCAGATGATCGGCGAGCCAGTCCGTTATGAGGAGCATGGGTGAAAGTAATAATCTTGCTGATGCTGGCAGCAGTGCTTGTTATCGTGGCATATCTGGCAAAACCACTCCCTTCTGCGTGGGACCCCTTCAGCCCGTTGCAGGTGACGGATGCTCCCACCTTTATTACCCGCTACAAGCTAAAAAAACTGGCAAGCGATCCTGCTGCCTGCCTCGCCATACTTTCCTCGGCGCAACAGCAGGGCTATCTCCGCTTCCGCCAGTTGCATCAGGTAAATGGCAACTGTCCACTGGCGTCGCCAGTGCAAGTGGAAAAAGTCGGCAGGGTGGAGCTGAGTGCCCGTTTCCTTGCCAGCTGCCCACTGGCAGTCAGCACCACGATGTTTGTCGTACAGGTGGCAGAACCGATGGCCGTTAAGAGGCTGGCCTCACCGCTGGCACGTATCGATCACCTGGGAAGTTATGCCTGTCGCAACCTGTACCACCGGGCCATTGGGAGACTGAGTGAACATGCGACTGCTGATGCGCTTGATATTGCCGGATTCAGGTTAAAAAATGGTCAGAAAATCAGCGTGCTGACAGGGTGGTCGCAGACCTCACCGCAGGGCCAGTGGTTGCAAGAGGTTTTCCGGCGAAGTTGCGATTATTATGGTAATGCCCTGGGGCCGGAATACAATCGCGCCCATGCCAGTCACTTTCATCTGGGGATGCAGGGTTTTGGTATCTGTCTCTAGAAAGAAATTTTAATCCCACGCTGCAATAAAAACTTATTCGCCGGCCATGCAAAGACGAATCCGGTTAACAACGCCAGCTGCATCATAAACCAGAAATTCATCGTTAGCGGCTCAAGTTGATTCTGTAAAATAAAGTGAAACGCCAGCGTCATATACAAAAACATGCCAGCCTGATAAACCATCAGAGAGAAAATATCGCTTTTGATCGCCTGCCAGAGGGTCCGAAAAAAAGCCATCCCAACAATCTGTTTTAACGCCAGATATTGCAATATTATGCCAAAAAAAAGTGACAGCACGAGTGAAAGGATTGCATGAGTGACTACCACAGAGTGGAAAGGTTGATGGCTTAGCAAGGGAAGCAGCGGCACGGCAAGGACATCGCCTAATACACAACCTGCGGCGCCATGGCTGGTCGCAAAAAAGAGCTGTTTCAGATCCGGCGATTCAACCCTGTGTTGCCGCAATCGGGGCGTCGCCGGGCGGTTATTACGGCCAAAATACCACCATGCCAGCCAACCCACAAAAGGCATGTAAAGTCCGGTAACTGGCCATACCAGGTTCATAATTCGCAAGGGTTGAGGGGCGCGACCCAAGTCTTTAACGATCATCAACGAGGTGAAGATACCCAGTGAAATGAACAGCATCGCCAGTCTGTCTGACATCACTAATTCCTTAGCATGGTAGGCAAGCAAATGGATCAGTTAACTTATTTATATCATTGATTCAGTCAGTTAGATTATGTATCAGCATGAAAAAATTTCCAGCCTTGATAAATCAGTCTCTTCAACGGGCAGAATCACAGATAAACCATAGTAAAATTAAGTGTTAAATTTATTTAATGCATGCTTACTAATGGAATGAATTTAAGTCAAATTTGATTAATTAAAAAATAAATATATATAAATTAATGTTTTATTTTTTATACGATGATGTTTTTTTATCGATATTCTCTGGATACAACAGATCTTCGAGGCTTCCTTAGTAAATCACTTAACAAAAGAGTGGCTCAGGTATATTGAATATTTATAAGAGAAATCCTATCCTGAAATACACATCCCTGTGTGCAAATTTAATGATTATTATCACCTTGCTCAGCGCTAATACATTTGGCCGCCAGTGATAATTTCAGCCGTTATTGATTCCGGAAATTCTGCCGCTGGTGAAGCATTAATGACAAGGATGTACAGAAATTTTTGTTAATGATCTCCGTGCCGCCAGGAGCCTTTACCGGCTACCGGCGCTGCACCTTTATTTCCTTATTAAGGATAAGTGCTGATGCAGTGAATAACTCTTCTTTATTGTTGTTGCGAGGCTGGAATGACCGTTGAAACTTATTTCAGTTGGCGAAATGAAGTGCAATCGGCTTTTCATTCTGCCAGAGAGGCTGAAGACATCATCCTGCTGACGGAACAACAGACCCACCGACTGGGATTTGATTTTTATGCCTTGTATATCCGCCATCCGGTTCCCTTTACCCGGCCACGAATATTTATCTACAGCAATTATCCGGAAAAATGGGTGAAAACATGGCAGAAACAAAACTTTGCGGAGATCGATCCGATTATCAAATACTGTCAAATCCCAGGGACGCTTCTGGTCTGGAATGATGCGGTTGTCAGGGAAGGGCTACAGGTTTTTGAAGCGGCGAATGAACATGGGGTACGTTCTGGATTTTCCTGTTCAAGGATGGTGAAAAATCGGGCCATCGGCGTATTATCTATGGCGTCCGGAAAGTCTTTTGATGATATGGTATTTACCCAGGAAAGCTATCTTAAATTACAGTATCTTACGGACCTGATTCTGGAAGCGCTTCAACGTGTGAAAGACACGTCGATGTCGGTGGGCGATGTGGAAATGAGTCAGCGAGAAATCGAGATCCTCAGATGGACCGCTGAAGGCAAAACGTCAGCAGAGATTTCATTGATCCTCTCCATTTCGGAACATACGGTAAATTTTCACCAGAAAAATATGCAAAAAAGATTCAATGCATCTAACAAAACTCAGGTGGCCTCTTATGCTGCCGCTATCGGTTTGATTTAGCTGAGTGACAACTACCAGATTTAGTAGTTTCAGATTGACAGCCAGTTGTCTACCCTGCGCTTGGGTAACAGCCCTGAATGCGCTACAGGAGTGGCAGGAGAAGGAATGCGAGCGGGAATCAATAATAATGAAAATTATCCAAACTAAATTTAAGGACATGCCATCCTCCTTATTGGCAGAATTGGGTAGCTATCGCTACAGTGTTTTCGCCCGCGGTGAAGGATGGCCTGTGCCGCCTCGTTTAAATACCCCAGGGCAGGAATATGACCGATTCGATCGCTCTGAAGTCGTCTGGCTGATTGCCTGGCATGCACAACAGGGCATTTGCGGCTGTGCCCGGCTGATGCCCTGGGAAGATCCAACAGCAGCGAACGGCATTGATGTTAAAAGCAAACTGCCCGGTGGCCCGTCACGACGCGTGTGGGAAATGTCTCGTTTTTCACCTCGTCTGGATGTTGACCCAGAGCTGCCGCTTACTATTCTGTGGCACTGTGTTCAACTGGCAGAACAGTCTGGCATCGATTTTCTCTACAGCGCCGCCACGCCAATGCTGGAGCAGATGTTTGCTCAACATCTGGTGGAGTACCAGCCATTAACAGCTGGCATCATTCAGTCCGAAGAAAATTTATTTGCGGTAAAAATACCGACACATCAGCCACATCTGGCAACGCGTTTTCGGGGCGCACGGCGTTTCAGTCCTGAAGAGGTCTTGCCCTCGTTGGGCGTGTCTTTTAACTGGCAAGGGCGAGGGCGTTAACCGTGCCATTTAGCCCACAAAGCGATCAGTACCCATGCAGCAAGCCCCCAGCAAGCCACGGCGCTGCACAGCGCCAGCGGCAGTTTCATCATGCCCACAAACAGCCATAGCGAAAGCAGATAGAAAAAGTAGGGAATAATGGCCCACATGCCAAAGATGATGGTGGTTCGTAGCGCCTCAATACCTCGCTCACTGGCGACAATATAGTGCGCGATAAGGGCAAATGTCGGAAAAAGGGGAAGGAGTCCTGCGATGTAGTAGTTGCGGGTTTTGGACAGGATAGCGATAGCGATCACCACCAGTGCGCCCAGCACAGCTTTAAATAACAAGCCCATTGTTTCTTCAGCATCAGTTAAAAACCTGAGATTGTGATAACCGCTTACGAAAAGCAATGGGCGGAGAGAAATTACTGGCGATAGGCTTGTTTTATCTGCCCGATGGTGTGGGTAAACACGTCTGCCTGCTGGCGGTCGGTTAACTGGGCAATATATTTTTCCATGTTAATAATGACTTTACCGGCGTCTGCCTGTCCCATTCCTTTAAGCATAAATGTTACCAGCGCCTTCATGCAGGCCATCTCCTGAGCCAGAGCCTCTTTGCTGGTAGAAAAATCAGTGTCACCCATGTAATCCCCTCTTTTTGACTATTCAGACACAAATGTTTTTGGCAGCAAGTATATCACAAATTGTCCTGTGGTATGGGGCCGTCGGCAGGAACTCGTCTGTGGTCTGTTCCGGAATAATGGCGTTTTTTTCAGTTCTAACAGTAGTGAAAAAGAGGTAAGATCGCTGATTCAAATACCATCATCAACGTCGCTGGTATTACCCTTTTGGAGAGACCTGTTTGATAAGCGTTCTTCTTGTTGATGACCATGAACTGGTGCGTGCAGGTATCCGCAGGATACTGGAAGATATCAAAGGTTTTCAGGTTGTCGGTGAAGCTAACTGCGGCGAAGACGCGGTGAAATGGTGCCGGTCTAACCCTGTTAATGTGGTATTGATGGACATGAATATGCCGGGTATTGGCGGTCTTGAAGCAACCCGCAAGATCGTGCGATATAACCCGGATATCAAAATCATCATGTTGACTATCCACACTGAAAATCCTCTGCCGGCACGTGTAATGCAGGCGGGAGCCGCTGGCTATCTGAGTAAAGGTGCTGCGCCACAGGAAGTGGTGAATGCTATCCGCCAGGTTAATGCCGGGCAGCGCTATATAGCTTCAGATATTGCACAACAAATGGCACTCAGCCAGATTGAACCGCAAAAAACTGATTCGCCTTTTGACAGTTTGTCAGAACGTGAACTACAAATTATGCTGATGATCACCAGGGGACAAAAAGTCGCGGAAATTTCTGAGCAACTCAGTCTTAGTCCCAAAACGGTCAACAGTTATCGTTACAGAATGTTTAGTAAACTTAATATCAGCGGCGACGTTGAATTAACTCATCTGGCCATCCGTCATGGCCTGTTCAACGCGGAGTCGTTAACCAGTAGTGAATGACGTTTTTGATGCCAAATCCTTTCTCAAGTCGGTGACCAGCCAGCCCGGCGTCTATCGTATGTATGATGCTGGCGGTACGGTCATCTATGTCGGTAAAGCAAAAGATCTTAAAAAGCGCCTTTCGAGCTATTTCCGTGGTAATCACGGAAGTCGTAAAACCGAAGCGCTGGTGGCTGGTATCCATCAGATTGACATTACAGTAACCCATACCGAGACCGAGGCGTTGCTGCTTGAACATAACTATATCAAGCTGTACCAGCCTCGTTATAACGTGCTGCTGCGCGATGATAAGTCATATCCATTCATATTTCTCAGTGCCGACAAACATCCTCGTCTTGCCAGCCATCGCGGTGCCAGACACGCGAAAGGTGAGTATTTCGGGCCATTTCCGAATGGCTATGCGGTGCGGGAAACATTGTCTTTATTGCAGAAAATTTTTCCGGTACGCCAGTGTGAAAACAGCGTCTATCGCAATCGCTCTCGCCCCTGTCTGCAATATCAGATTGGTCGCTGTCTTGGCCCCTGCGTTGCGGGTCTGGTCAGTGAAAAAGAGTATGCACAGCAGATTGAATATGTTCGCTTGTTTCTTTCTGGCAAGGATGACCAGGTTCTGAACCAGCTGGTGAGTCGGATGGAAGCGGCCAGCCTGGCACTAAAATTTGAAGAAGCAGCCCGGTTACGCGATCAAATTCAGGCAGTCAGGCGCGTTACTGAAAAACAATTTGTCTCCAATAATGGCGACGATCTGGACGTTATGGGCGTGGCTTTTGATTCGGGCATTGCCTGTCTGCATGTTTTGTTTATCCGTCAGGGGAAAGTATTGGGCAGCCGCAGCTATTTTCCTAAGGTGCCGGGCGGAACCGAACTGGCCGAAGTGGTGCAGACTTTTGTCGGGCAATTTTATTTGCAGGGAAGTCAGGTTCGCACGTTGCCCGGGGATATTCTTCTTGATTTCACACTGCCTGAAAAAGAGCTGCTGGCTGAATCGCTCAGCGAAATGGCAGGACGTCGGGTGACTATTCAGAGTAAACCCCGTGGTGACCGGGCGCGCTACATGAAACTGGCACGCACCAACGCCAGCACGGCGCTTAGCAGTCGTTTGTCTCAACAGTCGACAATCCATCAACGGTTACAGGCGCTGGCAGAATTACTGGATTTACCGGCGATAAACCGCATGGAGTGCTTCGACATAAGCCATACCATGGGTGAGCAGACGGTGGCCTCCTGCGTCGTGTTCGACAATAACGGTCCGCTGCGGTCAGAATATCGTCGCTACAACATTAGCGGCATCACACCGGGTGATGACTACGCGGCGATGAATCAGGTTTTGCGCCGGCGCTACGGCAAAGAACTGATTGAGACTAAGATCCCTGATGTGATCCTGATTGATGGCGGTAAGGGGCAGCTGGGGCAGGCGAAAAATGTTTTTGCCGATCTTGATGTGAACTGGGATAAAGATCGGCCTATTTTGCTGGGCGTGGCCAAAGGTACCGATCGTAAGGCCGGACTGGAAACGCTCTTTTTCGAACCTGAAGGTGAAGGGTTTTCACTGCCACCTGATTCGCCAGCCTTACATGTAATACAGCATATTCGTGACGACTCTCACAATCATGCAATTACAGGTCATCGCAACAAGCGGGCAAAAGTGAAGAACACCAGTGCGCTGGAAACCATTGAGGGAATTGGTCCTAAACGTCGACAGATGCTGCTCAAGTACATGGGGGGCCTGCAACCGCTGATGAATGCGACCGTTGATGAAATAGCGAAAGTTCCGGGAATCTCGCGTCTTCTGGCGGAGAAAATCTTTTATTCGCTGAAACACTAGGCATTGCAACCCTGCCGCCATTGTAGGAACATAGGGACAAATTCTACTCTGCCCAGATAGTTAGCGTAATTATGCATTTTAACATTCCGACGTTACTGACTCTGTTTCGTGTCGTCCTGATCCCGTTCTTTGTGCTGGCCTTCTATCTGCCGTTTCAATGGGCTCCACTGGTTTGTGCGTTGATTTTTATTTTCGCAGCGATCACTGACTGGTTTGACGGTTACCTTGCCCGTCGATGGAAACAGACCACCCGTTTTGGTGCGTTCCTCGATCCGGTGGCTGACAAGGTCATGGTGGCGATGGCACTGGTGCTGGTTGCCGAATATTTTCATTCATGGTGGATAACCCTGCCTGCAGCAACAATGATCGCGAGAGAGATTATTATCTCTGCTCTGCGCGAGTGGATGGCAGAAATTGGCAAACGTAGCAGTGTGGCCGTGTCATGGATTGGCAAGGTGAAAACAACGGCGCAGATGCTGGCCTTATTTGCGCTGCTGTGGCGACCTGACAGTACTGTTGAAGGCATTGGTGTGATTGCCCTCTACATTGCGGCAGTGCTGACATTCTGGTCAATGTTTCAGTATTTGAGCGCGGCACGTGGCGATCTGTTTGAACGCTGATCGATGCGATTTAAAAAGCAGCAAACAGATGGATAGTGAGGATAATTGTGTTGACTCATTTCTCCAGGTCAGTAGAATGCAACGCATCGAAAGCAAGCTGATTGCCAGAAGATAAATAAAATCAGCGTCTTCTGAGAAGTTGATAAGTAAATGCGGGAATAGCTCAGTTGGTAGAGCACGACCTTGCCAAGGTCGGGGTCGCGAGTTCGAGTCTCGTTTCCCGCTCCAGATTCCATCATTAGCTAATGTTGATGATAAAAGATTATGGCGCGTTGGCAGAGTGGCCATGCAGCGGATTGCAAATCCGTGAACCTCGGTTCGACTCCGGGACGCGCCTCCACTTTACACCCTGCCCGGGTGGTGAAATCGGTAGACACAAGGGATTTAAAATCCCTCGGCTTTATGGCTGTGCGGGTTCAAGTCCCGCCCCGGGCACCACCGATTAAAATATATAAAAACAAGCACTTAGAAAGCAATGTGATACCGCCGCAAGGCGGTTTTTTTGTCTTCAATTCATGGCTTCAGAATAACCCTTCGGAATATTTTTTACCGCTTACTGCCCTCCAACTACTGGCACAACAGCAATCCTCCTGTTGTAGTGCGCTGTCTGCTCAACGTTTTTATGACCTGAAATAGCTTGCTTATCGTAAAGATTTCCGCTCAAGTCTGAGATTCCTTTCGCCTTTCAATCGTGAAAAGTAAAATTAAAATCCAGCTCAGGAAATTTTTCTTTTGTTGCCTGCTTTGCTTTCATCCACCGACTGTTAAAACCATCCCTTGTATATTTTGCACCGCTATCCTGATGTATTATAAAAACGCTGCTCATTCCTTTTTTGAGAGGGAGGGAATTAGCGTCCTGGATCACGCCTTTAAGGCGAGGAGTCCACCCCTTGATCTGAGCCACGCTTGTTTTGCTCTGTTTTATCATTATTCCTTCAGGCATTATCTGGCTTCTTTTCATATCCAACACATCAGCTTGACGTGCGCAACACAGGTAGGCCAGTTCCATCGCGATACGAACAACTTATGGTGAGACGTTGTAGAGCGCCTGATACTCAGCATTTGTTATATGTCGGTCTCTCGCCACTTCTTTAAATTGTTTAACACCTTTCGTAGGATTTCCTTTCACTAACCCCCGCTCATACCCCCATCGAAAAACGCGGGACATAAAAGCTTTTTCCCTGTTAGCCTGAGTGCGGCTCTTTAAACCTCGTTTATCCATGTATTTAAGGACATGTTCAGGCTTAATACTGTCAGGCGGCATCTTTGCAAAGACGGAAAGAATTTTTTTAGCATATTTCAGGTAATCTTTTCTCGTTTCTGGTGACAACTCGAAAAAGTCAGCAGATTTAAAAAATCTTTCTGTTAGCCCTTCAAAGAGGATTTCGTCTTTACGGTCATTAATCAACGCTTCATATGCTGACTATACTTGAGCAGGTGTAGATTCAGGGCCACTCAGGCGAATGGTCCCACCATTTTTCGGTTTAAACTCATATGCGGACCTGCCACGACAGGTTCGTGGTGGCATCCACGCATCATCCCTGCTCTTACGTGTACGTGGCATTTAATCCAATGCTTCAAAATTAGGCTCAAAACTATCCACAGCCCCTGAATTTTTTTGTGCATTGAAAAGCCCCAGCCAGGCTGGGGGTTCAGTAAAGCTTTCAGCTTTGGGCCAGTTATAAAAACCCCTTTTGATTTGTTAAAACACCTTGCGGTCTGGCAACTGCAAAGGTCTGACAAGAAATCAAAAGGGGGTCCCAATGGGGGACGAAAAGAGCTTAGCGTACACCCGATGGAACTGTAAATATCACATAGTTTTTGCCCCGAATTACCGGAGGCAGGTGTTCTATGGTGAAAAACGCAGGGCAATTGGTACTATTTTAAGAAAGCTGTGTGAGTGGAAAAACGTGAATATCCTGGAAGCCGAATGTTGTGCTGATCACATCCATATGCTTCTGGAGATCCCGCCAAAGATGAGTGTCGGGTTTCATGGGGTATCTGAAAGGTAAAAGTAGCCTGATGCTTTATGAGCAGTTTGGCGATTTGAAATTCAAATATAGAAACCGTGAGTTCTGGTGCCGTGGGTATTATGTAGATACGGTGGGTAAAAATACATCGAAAATCCGGGAGTACATAAAGCACCAGTTGGAACAGAATAAATTGGGAGAGCAGTTATCAATCCCGTATCCAGGTAGCCCGTTTACGGGCCGTAAGTAAGGAAGTTGGATGCAAATGTCAGATCGTATGCGCCTGTCAGGGCGCTGCTGGTAACAGAGCCTTAGAGGCGCATACGAAAAACCTCCGGCTATGCCGGAGGATATTTATCCTGGCTAAGAGTATTACTTAATCAGGGTCACCGATCTGACTTTCCATTTTCCTGCGTTCTGAACCATGCAGTCCGCTACAACATGATTTTTATTTTTCCCGAAGGCAATGTAAACATTTGTGCAGGCTGCATCAAAATCTGAAGAGATTACGCTGATTTCTTTACAGTCGTTGTCGTAATCCTGCGCTTTAATGAACATATCTGCATCAGGCATATCCTTGTCGTTGCTGTCTCCGGAATTAAGCTCCTTCAATGCTCTGATTGTGTCGCTGGTAACGTACTCACCCAGCGTTTTATAATCAGTCAGAGGCGATTTATCTTTCAGCAGCTGCCCCATATACCACTGATTAAACATAAGGGCTGCCGCTTCCTGCTGAGAAAGTTCGCCAGCTGAGACGACCAGCGGTGACAGCAGCAATAATGTGAGGATAATTTTTTTCATATTAGTTGTGCCTGTAAACAGCGTAAGAGGGGTGCAGATTTCTGTAACTCTGCCCCGGGTACATCGAGCGTTGAATAAAATTGCTGATCCACTGGCGACCGTCGTAGATGCAGGCGTGGCCGTATGGATGACCGGGGATCGCCTGAATAACAGCAATGTCTCCCTCCTTCGGTTCGCCGGACACCTTGTAAAAACCAGCGAGGATTAAATTGTTGCCCATATCTTTAGCGTAGTGTGTGTTATTAATACTGATGCTTCCACCATTTTGGATTGCATCAGTTACATAGTGAGCGCACCGGCCCAGGCTATGGCTGACGGCGTGTTGTCGGGCATAAACTGCTGCCCTGTGAGCATTCCACATAAAAACATCCTTATTATTTCCATTGTGAGCACGGGCATTTTGTCACTCTGCGAATGGATTTTATACAAATAAATTTCCTTGAACTTTAAACCTGTTCCGGCAGGTTTTTGCTATCTGCACAACAGAAAACTTGCCTGACGAATACTGACCGTATTGCGGAGTAATCGTGTTGTGAAACAGGTGGCTTCTCGTTGTGGTGAATGTCGAATCACAGGCTGGCCGATATGATGAGAGGTCATTAAAAACGACTGAGGACAGAAAGCCCGCCACAATCAATTATGGAATTCTGGCGTGGATGGTTTGATTCCAGCGGGTTCCACCAATTTTTAAGGCTCACCATTTGGTGGGCCTTTTTTATAAGGAAAAAGATATGCAGACGCAAAAAAGTGACGCCTGTTTCTTCAATCCGGGAATGACGCCCTGTGAGCTTTAGGACTGGCTGATTCAACAGCAGCATGCTGTAAAATGTTACAACAATCTGATGAGGGCAAAAGCCGAGCTTAAAGCACGGCTTCAGGAAATTGAAAGTCAGGAAGATGAATACACTAAGAGTGGTTTTTTAGGAAGACAGAGTTTTCTCTGGGTGCCCAGTCCTCTTCTGAAAAATCATCAAGTGGATAAGCAATTTTCTCAGGAAGATCGACTGAACTAAGAAACTCACCAGCATCATCAGGCAGTGATTCCATATTGATTTTGTCTGAAATAATGAAAAGGCGCTCTGCAAATGTAAGTTTATCTATCTCGGATAATTTCCATTTGGTTGACTGGAATATCATATGGCGTAGCGCTTTTTCATTTTCAAGAGGTTCGAATACGGTTCCTCTTGATTTCCGATATACGTCAAGAACGCATTCGAGTATGAATATCTGCGTGATGCGGTTCCAGACTTGTTTCAGGAAGAAGGGTAGCTGCATAGCCTTGTTTTTTTTCAAACCGTCGATGTAAGTTATTAACTTTGTCGGGTATATAACATCATGATTAATCGAGGTTTTTAAGTTCTTTGCGGCAAGAAAAGGGGGAGGATCCATCAATTTCCAGCCTTCCATTCATTCCTTATCTGGAGCGTCCGAAGGCATTGAATATTGATGTTGCTGACAAAACCCTTGTACCATCTTCAAGAACAGCACAGTCAGGCGTCGTGTCACCAATAGGTTAAAGAACCTTGGTAGATCGCTTTAAGCAAAACCTGTTCATCTGACATTTTTTATCCTTATCAAGTCAAAGTATCGTGCGTCCATCACCCACCAGGACCTGGACGCGACAAACATACCATCAGCCAAACGTCTCATCCGGCCACTAAATCACTGTTTCCTTTTGCTATAAATCCACAATGCTGTGAACGCAAGCAATGCAGACAAAGCAACCTTGATAAGGATGACAGTGAACTCAAAATTGTTCATTGCTTCTTCGCCGTCACCGCTAATAGTGATGTTGTGATCAACGAAACCACTAACGAGACTATCCGGAAGCAGAACCATTGCGGCAACGAATACGATAAGAAAAATGATTATTTTCATCTTGTAGTACATTTAGAAAAGTCAGCAACACCACGCACATCAATCCGACCTTAAGCCATCAGGCCGTTACCGTCAGGTACGCGAAACTTTTTTATGATTTAGCAATGATCTTCTGAGTATCTGAAATTCAGAAGATCGATAAAAAGTGATACATCTCCATGACACGCCTGAGCCATCAATATTGAGTGGATGAAGCCTGAAGCTTCCACGTTGTACGCCATTCACGAAAACATGATCGCTCATTGTCCTGGCGCTATACAGGCCAAACCATTTTATAAAGATGGTACATGTCAATCGCTTCAGAGCGGATCTGATTAAGTAAGCTAGCTGTTGGCCTGACAACAATCCAGTATGTACCTGGTGGAATAGCTGCTTTCTCTATGTCAGAGCAGTTGGGCTGATTGATGAACCGGTCAATACCTGACAAAACGTCATAGGAACCGACGCCATAGCATTCCAGTTTCAGGTTTTTACCATCCTTTGAAAGCTTTCCATAATCCATTTGGCAAATTTGTACTTCTGCGCTCCTGTTGGAAGTCATTCAAACCATAACTTACTGTCAGTTCACACTTATAAATTAATCATAACCTGGCTGGCAGTCGTTATTACTCAAGAAAGTTACACTGGCCTGGTGTGGCATCGAAATGTAATACATATGGCTAAGGTGTTACCTTTGGACGTGGTTATGATATGAAGCACAGATCTGCCGCAGAAATTATTGCTGATTTAACCTTTGCAGGTATCCCACTGAATTAAGCGAAAAAATAGCCGGAGGCGATTATAAAAGTCATTGCGCGCCAGCGATTTCGTAAAAATAACAAAGGCTCTACGATTGAATTAACCGAACCTCAACAGCTGAGGCTGTTCGAAAAAGTCTATGCCAGATATGTAAAAGATTCTATCCACTTTTATAACAAATATGAAAAACAGGATTCGGTTTTATGGAATAAACTGCACAGGACGCTTCAAAAGGTATTTGTTGATATAAAATATCAGGGGGTATTAAGGCAGGGGAATGGTTGCTGTTTTTGGAAGGGGAAATAAAAATGATTTCATTACATTAATAAAAAATGACCCAACTCTTTTCAGGGGTGAAGTAGCCAGAGGGTGTATTAAATTCATACAGGAAAATATGAAATGAAAAAATATCATTTAATGGTAATATTTCTCTTTGCAATGTTTGTATCGGGTGTATGGTCCAGTGCGAAAGATAATAATCTTCCCTGTATGGGTTTTTCGCACAAGGTTGATGTTTCCGAGTGTATGTTTGATCTGGCTGAAAGTAAAAAAGAAGCCTACACAAAGGAATACAAAGTTTATCTCGGAACCATTACCACCAAAGAAGAACGGCCTTATGATAAGGTGGTTATTGCAAAGCTGGTAAGAGAGGCCAGAAAAAACTGGGACATCTATAATGAGAAGGAGTGCCGTGCGGAAGCTTCAGTATATGATGAATATTCTTATGGCTTCAATGATAGATACAATACCTGCCTGATAAAAAATTATGATGAAAGAATAAAATATGACAGAGAAAATAAATTTTAAACTTACTTTAAGATTCTGACGCTTCAGATGACAGGGAAAAACTGACAAATCCCCGTCATTTCGTCGCGTACGCGCGCGTTGTCCTGTAAATACCCGGGCAGGAACAAGAACATCATCATTAAATCGACGTTCGGTCACACCTGTTAACTGATTATGGCTATTTCTGGTTAGGGTGTCTTTTGTCCTGAATGAAAATTAAGCAGGCGCGTAAATTATTTCACTGCAATAAAGGGAACACTGCTGTCCGGGAGCATCGTTGCAGGCAATTTTCCATCCCAGCGCTCAGCGGCGGTAAGCGCTGTCAACTGGGAGTTATTTTGCAGTGCTTCGGCCCTTAGCCGGATGGCCTCAGCTTCGGCCGCTCCTTTTAATTTGATTGACTCCGCTGCAGCCTTTGCTGAAACCAGCTGACTGTCCGCCAGCGCCTGTGCCTGAGTTACCGCGATTTGCGCTTCAATTCTGGCTGTTTCAAGATTTTGTTTATGGGTGGCAATAGCCACTTCGGCTTTCATCCGATCTTCTATTGAATTTTCATAATCTGCGGAGAAGTTGATCCCTTCAATCTGTACGCTGTCGATTATTACCGGGCCGGTGATATTTTTTTTCAACGCATTCTGCACGTCCTGAATGAGCGTTTGCCGATGCTGAATCGCACTCAGCGCCGTATGCTGTCCAAAAATGATTTCAACCTGTGCAGGTATTTTTCGCGCAATCAGACGCTCCTTAAGGCTTTCAACGGTTAAATAGGAGGTATAAAGATTTCTCACTTCCGATGAGGGGATATGAAAATTGACGGAGACAGAGAGGGTGGCAGGCTGCTGATCGCGGCTGTAGGATTGAATGTTTTCAAATAACATTGCCTGCTTCTGAATAGAAATTTTATGGACTTTTTCAATCAGGGGGATTTTGAAGCCAAGTCCCGGATCTGTCACCCTGATGATTTTTCCATATCGTAACAGCACACCCCTTTCGCCCTCGCTGATGGTGAAACATCCGCTGAGAACCAGGACCAGAGTAATAAATAGTATACCGGGAATGATAATTCTTTTTTTGTTTCGTTCCAACATGAAAGCTCCTTTTTATATTGGTGTCGGTTCAGCTTTTGGTGTTTACTTCATTGTTTTGCTGCTGGCATCGTAATCAATATCGTGGTGAACTGGATTGTAATGCAGGAAAGAAGAGAGGTGTGTATTTTTTGCGTAAATCTCACTTTATTGCATGTGATATTACCGCCTGTATTGTTTCTGTGATTTCCGGGTAATGCAAAAAATAGCTGATTGATGATGAAACAGTTGCCGAAATTCAGCGTAAAGGTAGCAGGCGTTATTCAGGTCAGAAGCAGAATCAATCGCTGGTTACAGAAAATCTGAAGGAGTATTTATCCATGAAAGGAAGCAAGGCAGGAAAATTCAACGTGTATGCTATTCCCTTCTCAGCGATGATTATTGGCGTTGCATTGATCTTTGCTGCCCTGATTGAACAGGGATTGATATTGCAACCCGCCGGGAGTCTGGCAAAAGGTCAGGTCATAGCGACGTCATCGGGACACGTTAACCTTGGAACCATCTATGCCGAAAATAAAATGCTCGATGTTATTCTTACCACCAGCCAGAAATCCGGACAGGAGATGATACTCATGTCGCTAACAGGAATAAATCCATGGGATTACGAGGCGTTAATTGGTGAAGCGTTAAAAAAAAACATCATTACCAGTAAGGCAGGTTATAAAGTTCAGTACAGTATGAAAGGAGATATTGATAATGTTACCCTGGCCTCTGAGGGGGAATTGGTGGTTAAAACATACATTAAATATCAGACAGAATATCAGCCAGATTTTGACTATTCGATTATTGCCAGAAAATATAAGCTGCCCATAAACGAACCTGTTAAAAGCTTCACAGTGAAAAAAGTTAAAAGAATTGTGGATAACAGTCAGAAACAATATAAAAAAAACATGTTCCTCGTCGGCGATAATGATGACAGAAAAAGCAGGCGCAACGCTGACTGATTTCAGGCGGCGCCGATCAACAATCCTTAACTACTGGCGGGATTTAATCCTGCCGGTGAGCACGACAGGGTTGCCAGAAAAATGACAAAGCTGTCATATTTTTCCGGCGTTGTTGTGAATATCACCGCGTTGGAACACGCCTTTCTGGTCGCTTTTCCTTTCTCAGTTTCTGCTTCTCTTTCTTTAGCAACGAGTGCTAATATGCCGCCGCCTGAAAAGTATACGCCGGTATCAGAGTTTTTTTTAGCTGAACAATGCGGAAACCCTCCGCCTGAAAATCCCTAACGTCATTTACAGGATTCGAATGAACAATAAACCGGCCTGGGCCTTACTGGCTGCTGTGCTGACATTAACGGGCTGCGCCCGCACTGAGCCGGTTCGCAATATCAATCAGACAGTTTCCAGCCAGTACAGTAGCGAACAAATCAAAAATGCTATTTTGCAGGCCGGTATGTCACGTCAGTGGATGATGCAAGTGGCAGGGCCGGGAGTGATTACCGGTCAACTGGCGCAACGCGGTCATCAGGCTGATATCCGTGTGACTTATGGCAAAGGTCACTACAGCATTGATTATGTAGGAAGTGATAACCTGCGCGCTGATAAAGGCCAGATTCATCGCAGTTATAACCGCTGGGTAAACAATCTGGACCACGATATCCGCTTTTATTTGTCTGCGCAGACCGGCAATTAAGCGCAGTGCCGTCAGGCGAAAAATTTTATCAGCAACTGGAAGTAAAGATACGGCTCCGCAGGCCGACAATCTGATTAACGTTAACGCTTCAACATTGGGTGGCCGCTCGCAAATACGGTCAAATCCGAGTGCTAACCGGGTTGGGCGGACGTTATGCTGTGCGAATTGCCCGTGCAGTATGAATACCAGATTGCCCAGAGAAGATTTGAAGTATGAAATTAGCTTTTTCACTCTGTGACTGGCAGGCAAGTGCTCCTGGCCTTGCCGGACTGGCTGACTGGCAACAGTGGGCCACGAAGTCTCCCGCCATTGACGAAACTTTGCCGCTGGCTAAAGCACAACATCTGCCAATGATGACCGCACGCCGGCTCTCCAGCGGCAGTCGCGCCGCAGTGGAATGCGGTCTGGCCCTGATAAAACGTCAGCCAGTGGATGCCGTGGTCTTTACCAGCCGTCACGGAGAGCTGGAGCGTAATTTGCGCATTTTAACGTCACTGGCAAAGGAGGAGGGCCTGTCTCCGACTGACTTTGCCATGTCGGTACACAATGCCGCCGTTGGCAGCCTGACCATCGCTGCGGCCTTGCCACTGGTCAGTACTTCTCTTGCTGCCGGGGCAGACTCCTTTCAGCAGGGGCTGCTTGAAGTGGCCACTCTGCACTCTGCGGGATATCAACAGGTATTGCTGGTGGATTTGACGGCGCAATCCCGCCATTTTATCAGCACTATC
Source organism: Erwinia papayae (assembly GCF_058241465.1). Lineage (NCBI taxonomy): Bacteria > Pseudomonadati > Pseudomonadota > Gammaproteobacteria > Enterobacterales > Erwiniaceae > Erwinia > Erwinia papayae. The sequence continues at coordinate 1,517,136 of NZ_JBZCHT010000009.1, read as the reverse complement.
TGCCCGAAGGAGCATTGCACAGTCCTTATGCGGTGGCATTGTTGCTGCGCCAGGGAACAGACTGCCGCTGCCAGGCCATTCCGTCAGAAGACCAAACCTCAGACGTTTTGCCACAAAGCCTGCTCTTTTTACATGCCTGGTTACGACGAGAACGGTCATTTGTGGTGACCGGCGATCGCTTTCACTGGCAGTGGGAGTGTCAGTATGGCTGAATCTCCTCCACGCCGGTCTTCAGTCGCATCTGCGTTAAACCGGCTGTGGCGCATTATGATGACAGGTTTCTGTTTTACGCTGTTCGGCGTGGGTGGCTTAATGCTGTCGCTGGTGTGGTTCAATTTGTTACTGATTTTTCAGCGTGATATACAGCGTCGCAGGCAACTGGCCCGCCGCAGTATTTCGTTCAGCTTCCGTTTTTTTCTGCGCACCACCCGGGCAACAGGCGTGCTGGATTACCGTATCGAAGGAGCCGAAATGCTCAGAAGCGACCGCCGCTGCCTGGTAGTGGCAAATCATCCTTCCCTGATCGACTACGTCATGCTGGCCTCGGTCATGCCGGACGCGGACTGCCTGGTTAAGGCGGATTTACAGCGCAATGTCTTTATCTGTGGGGTGATACGAGCCGCCAACTATCTGGTCAACAGTCAGGCAGAAACCCTGTTGCCCGACTGCCAGCAGCGCCTGGATAACGGTGATGCCATTATTCTTTTCCCTGAAGGCACCCGCACACGCTATGGCGAACCACTCAGGCTACAGCGTGGGGCGGCGAATATTGCCGTGCGTTGCGGCTGTGATTTACGTATCGTGCGTATCAGTTGCAGCCAGAGAATGCTGGACAAACAGAGTCGATGGTATCAGGCACCGCCGGAAAAACCGCTGTTCACCGTCAGGGTGGGCGAACGGATCGACAGCCAGCAATTTCTGGCCGGGAATGAAGATGCACAGCCGCTGGCCGCCCGGCATCTGACCCAATTTTTACAGCAAACATTAACACCACAATAATTATTCGGAATCAGGTATGGAACAGCTGATAGTTGAATTAAAACAGATGATCATCGACACCCTCAATCTTGAAGAGATTACGGTGGCGGAGATTGACAGTGATGCACCTTTGTTTGGTGACGGGCTGGGTCTGGATTCCATTGATGCACTTGAGCTGGGGCTGGCAGTGAAAAATCGCTATGGCGTGATCCTTTCAGCTGAAAGCGAAGAGATGCGTCAGCATTTTTACTCCGTCGCCACGCTGGCGTCTTTTATTCAGGCCCGGCGCAAGCTGGGTGCCTGAACCAACACCTGCGAGAGAGTTATGGACAAGAATCAAATCAATCAGGAAGTTACCGATCTGTTGGTAAAACTTTTTGAACTTGATGCTGCTGATATCACCCCGGAATCCCGTCTTTATGAAGATCTGGAGCTGGACAGCATCGATGCAGTGGACATGGTGGTCCATCTGCAAAAGCGAACCGGAAAAAAAATCAGGCCGGAGATGTTCAGAAGTGTTCGCACCGTGCAGGACGTGGTGGACGCTGTTGAACAACTGATCCACGAAAGCTGAAGCGAATTTTACGCGGGTGCAAAGGTTAAAACATACAGCCAGTGTGCTGCTGATGGTTGCCTGGCCGATAGTTATCTGGCTGGCGCTGACCCACTCGGGCTGGCGCTGGCTGCTGCCGCTGGCCGCCGTAATGTTTATTCTGCGACTGATGATGCTCAACGGCGGTAAAGGGGTATTAGCGCTGGCCGGAAGAGGCGTGGCGCTGATCGGCGTTTTGCTCAGCGTGGCCAGCCTGTTGCTGAGTAATTACCACCTGTTGTTGTGGTATCCGGTGGTGGTTAATGCAGGAATGCTCTTGCTGTTTGGCTGCTCACTGTTTTCTGCCATGCCGCTGGTCGAACGGCTTGCCCGTCTGCGGGAACCGGAACTGTCGGCGGATGGCATTGCCTGGACACGGCAGGTCACCCGCGTCTGGTGCCTGTTTTTCATTTTCAATGGCAGCGTCGCGCTGGCGACCTGCCTGTCAAATAATCTTCTCTGGTGGACGTGGTGGAACGGGCTGATCGGTTATCTGTTGATGGGGCTGTTGATGGCAGGTGAATGGCTGTTGCGCCAGCGTCTGATGAAGCAGACATGAGCGGCACCGTCACAGCCACCGGCGACTGGTTGTCACTGGCCGGGGATGCGGCGATCGCCCAACGGGGAGCGCTGATACTGGGCAGATCGCAGTGGCGGCAACAGATCGTCAGCCTGGGGCAGCGCCTGCTCTCACGGCCTGAATCGCGCTGGGCGCTCTGTTTTGACGACAGCTACCTGTTCAGCGTTGCGCTGCTCGCCACACTGCATGCCGGTAAAGTGCCGGTCATCCCGGGACACTGCCGTCAGTCATTGCTACAGGAGCAGGCGGATGAGTTTGATGCGTTGCTGTGTGACCAGCCGCTGTCGCTTGATTGTCCGGTCTGGCCGCTTAATGAGGCAGTCCAGGCACAGCCTGACGGGACAAAAGCTGCGGCGTTAGCGGGTGACGCGTTACTGCCGCCGATAGCCGCAGATGCCTGCATTATTCTGTTTACATCCGGTTCTACGGGCAAACCGCGAAAAGTCAGTCGTCCGGTAAGCTGTCTGGATGAAGAGGCCCGCTGGCTGGCCGGGCTGTGGGGGGAACGTTTACTGAACTGTACCTTTGTCGCCTCGGTCAGTCATCAACACCTGTATGGTCTGACTTTTCGTATTATTCTGCCGCTGGCGTTAGGACAGCCCTTTGACAGTCGCCAGATTGCTTACAGTGAGCAACTCCCGGCTCTTGATAGCGCTCAGCGTTATGTTTTTATCACCAGTCCGGCATTTATCCGTCGTCTGGACACCGGATTACCGGCTCCGGCCTGCCAGCTGATTGTCTCCGCTGGTGGCGTGTTACCCCGGGCGGAGGCGCAAAGAGCCGCGGCCTGGTTTCAACAGCCGGTGGCGGAGATTTACGGCAGCACCGAAACCGGCGTACTGGCAACACGCATCGCCACCGCTGAAAACCGCTGCTGGCAGCCGTTCAGCCAGGTGCAGTTTTCAGCCGAAAACCAGCACTGGCGGGTGCGCTCACCGCTCATCCCGCATGCTGAGGGGCTGTTGCTGGATGATCGACTGACGTTCAGCAGTACAGGTTTTGAGCTGGGTGAACGTCATGACCGGACGGTTAAAATTGAAGACAAACGCGTTTCGCTCAGTGATATTGAGCGACGGCTGCTGGCCCTGCCTGGCGTGCAGGATGCGGCGGCGCTGGTGATCAGTCGCCCCGGACGCAGCAGTATCGGGGTGGTGCTGGCGCTGGAAAGCGTTTTCAGTGAGGTCGCGCTGAAACAATTAAAACGCCAGTGGGGGGAGGAACTGAAGCGCTGGCTGGAGCCGGTCGCCATCCCCCGTTACTGGCGTGTGGTCGACACTATTCCGCAAAACAGTCAGAGCAAACGTGCCTGGCCGCAGATACAGGAGTTATTTCATGCTGCCCGTTGAATTGAGTTGTCAGCAACAGGATGGACAGGCGCAGATCCTGCTTCGTGTTGATGCTGAGCTGTTCTGGTTTCGCGGCCATTTTCCCGACCAGCCCATTCTGCCCGGTGTTGCGCAACTGGACTGGGTGATGCACTACGGTTGCAGGTTGCTGGCGCAGGGAAAGGTCTTTTCGGCCATTGAAAACATCAAGTTTCAGCAACCGGTATTACCGGCCAGTCAACTGCTGCTGACGCTCAACTGGAACGCGGCAAAAAACGGGTTGCTGTTCAGCTATCAGACTGCCGACACGCCTGAAGCGCAGCGCGTCAGCAGCGGGAAGATTCTGTTGTGTTAGCGGAACAGGCGCGCCCGACGGACGCCGTGGATTTCAGCCCCTGCGTGGTGATCCCCTGTTACAACCACGGCGCAACAATGGCTGCGGTGCTGCAACGGCTGGCACCTTTTGCACTGCCGGTATTCATCGTTGATGATGGCAGCGACGAAACGACGCAACAACAGCTTGCCGCGCTCAGCGACGAGCGAACCGTGCTAATCCGACTGCCACACAATCAGGGTAAAGGCGTGGCGGTGGTGCGGGCATTGCAGGCAGCGGCGGCGGCAGGGTTCAGTCATGCCGTGCAGCTGGATGCTGATGGGCAGCATCAGATTGAAGACTGCGCACGACTGCTGGCAGAAGCCCGACGTTACCCTGAATGTCTGATTTCGGGCCAGCCGATTTATGACAACTCCATCCCCAAATCCCGGCTTTATGGCCGCTATATCACCCACTTCTGGGTCTGGATTGAGACGCTGTCATTTTCCATCAAAGACAGCATGTGTGGCTTTCGCGTCTATCCGCTGCAACCCACGCTGGCGCTGGTAGAGGAACAGCCCGTCGGGCGGCGAATGGACTTTGACACTGAAGTGATGGTCAGGCTGTGGTGGCGTGGCACCACCAGTCGCTTTGTGCCCACCCGTGTCACCTACCCGGCGGATGGGCTGTCGCACTTTGATGCGTTGTACGACAACCTGCGGATTTCCTGGATGCACACCCGATTGTTCTTTGGCATGGTGCGGCGCATCCCCCTGTTGCTGAAAAATCGGCCTGACAAACACTGGGCGGGTGTGCAGGAGCGTAAAGGGCTGACGGGCCTGAAACTGATGCTGGCGGTCTGGCAGTATGCCGGACGCATCCCTTTTACCTTGTTGTTGTGGCCGGTTGTCGGCTTCTACTGGTTAAGCGGCGGCCCTCAGCGCACCGCCTCGCGGCAATGGCTGCGCACGATAAAGCGCTATGCAACAGCGCATCAGCGGGATCTGCCCGCTGGCCGCTACACCAGCTTTCACCATTTCCTGCGTTTCGGGGAATCGATGCTGGAGAAAATGGCCAGCTGGCAGGGCTCGCTGCGCTGGGGGAAAGATATCGATTTTGCGCCGGGAGCAGAAGTCGCGCTTGACGCCGACAAACCGGGTGGCCGGTTGATCCTCGCCTCCCATCTTGGGGATATCGAAGCCTGTCGTGCGCTGGCCCGGCAGAAAAGTGGGCTGGTGATTAATGCGTTGGTGTTTACTGATAACGCCAGGCGCTTTCGCCAGCTGATGGATGAAATCGCCCCGCAGGCCGCCAGCCAGCTGATCCCGGTTACCGACATCGGACCGGAGACGGCCATGGTGATCCAGCAAAAGCTGGACGCGGGGGAGTGGATAGCCATCGTCGGCGATCGCACGGCGGTGAACCGCCAGCGCGGCGGCGTGCGGCGGGTAATATGGAGTGATTTTTTGGGTAAACCCGCGCCGTTTCCGCAGGGACCCTTCGTGCTGGCTGCGGCGCTGCGTTGCCCGGTGCTGTTAATGTTTGCGCTGCGTGAGCAGGGAAAATTGCAGCTGCATTGCGAACCTTTTGCCGAACCGCTGCTGTTACCCCGAGGCAACCGGCAGGCCTGTCTGCAACAGGCGGTGGATCGCTATGCCTCCAGGCTGGAACATTACGCCATGCGGGCCCCGCTGGACTGGTTTAACTTTTTTGATTTCTGGCAGTTGCCGGAACAGACACAACAGCATGATAAGGAGTAACGGTGTTAAACGACCCGCGTTTATCTGTGGAAGTTGAGCTGTGCATTCCGTTTCACGACGTGGATGCAATGGGCGTGGTCTGGCATGGCAATTATTTCCGCTATTTTGAGATTGCCCGCGAGGCGCTGTTGGCGAAATTCAACTACGGCTACCGGGAAATGAAAGCCTCAGGCTGGCTGTGGCCGGTGGTGGATACCCGGGTAAAATACCGCGCGGCATTAACTTTTGAGCAGCGCATTCGCGTTCGCGCCACGGTTGAAGAGGTGGAAAACCGTCTGCGTATTGCCTATCAGATTTTCGATCTGCACAGCGGTCAGCGCACCACCACCGGTTACACCATTCAGGTGGCCGTGGAGGAGGGCAGCCAGACGCTGAGTTTTGTCTCGCCGCCGGTTCTTTTTGAACGACTGGGAGTGACCCCATGATCAGATGGTTGTTAAGCGGGCTGCTGATGTGCAGCGCAGCGGTGCAGGCCGTCACGCTGGAAGAGCTGCAACAGCGTTTCGGCAGCCAGACGCAGGTACGGGCGGACTATACGCAGCTACGCACCATTAAAGGCATTTCACAGCCGTTGAAGTCTGACGGCAGCATGTTGATTGCTCAGCAGAAAGGATTGTGGTGGCATCAGGCCAGGCCCTTCCCGATGACGCTGGTGCTGGACGACAGGCGGATGGTGCAGGTGATGAACAACCAGCCGCCGCAAATCATCACCGCTGACAGTAATCCGCATATGTTCCAGTTCAGTCATCTGCTGCGGGCCTTGTTCCGGGCTGACCGTGCGGTGCTGGAGCAAAATTTCAGGCTGGATTTTCACTCTGTTGACCAGCAGAAATGGCGTCTGGTGCTGACACCGAAAACCTCGCCGCTGGATAAGCTGTTTAACACCATCACCCTGCAAGGGGCTGAGTATCTGGAGCAGATCCAGCTTAACGACCGCCAGGGCGACAACACGGACATCGTACTGCGCAATCAGCGTCTGCAACCGGCCGGTCTGAGCGCAGAGGAGCAGCAACGCTTTGTTTTCTGAACATCCGCGCAGGCTGGCAACGGGCTGGCTGGCAGTCTGCCTGCTGATGCTGGTAACGCTGGCAACAGGCTGGCCGAAGGCGACCATCAACAGCAGCGTGCTGGCGCTGCTCCCTTCGCAGACCCTGGGTGAGGTGCCCGCCGAACTGCAACAGGGTTTTATGCAGCGGCTGGACAGGCAGCTGGTCTGGCTGGTCAGTGCGGGCGAGCGCCCGGATGCTGCCGTTGCCGCCTGGTATCAACAACAGCTTGCCGCTTTGCCGTTACTGCGCAACGTACAGGGAGTAATGGATGCCGGACGTCAGCAGGCGTGGGGGCAGTTCGCCTGGCAGCACCGCAACGCGCTGATTGATCCGGCGACGCGGCTCAGGCTTCAGGACGGGGGCGCAGCGCAGGCAGACTGGGTGCTGGCGCAGCTCTATTCTGCTTTCGCGGGCGTCAGTGGCCGGGAGTTAACACAGGACCCGCTGCTGTTGGTGCGCGGGGCGCAGCTTGCCATACAGCAGAACAGTGGCCAGATGGGGCTGAGTGGCGGCTGGCTGACCACCACCGATAAACAGGGCAGGGTCTGGTATTTTCTGCACGCAGAACTGAACGGCGATTCCTTCGATATGCAACAAAGTCATGCACTGGTCAGCCAGCTGGCGGAGTTGAAAAGTCGTTTACAGCAGCGGTGGCCGCAGGCGCAGCTGCTGTCACGCGGTACGGTCTGGTTCAGTGACTATGCCAGCCAGCAGGCGCGTCATGACGTTTCCACGCTGGGGGTGGTGACCATCGCGGGCGTGTTACTGCTGGTGTTCGCTGCGTTTCGTTCATTCCGGCCGCTGTTGCTCTGTGCGCTTTCGGTGGCAGTGGGGGCCGTTGCCGGACTTACTGTGACGCTGCTGGTGTTTGGTGAACTGCACCTGATGACCCTGGTGATGAGCCTCAGCATCGTCGGTATTTCGGCAGATTACACCCTCTACTATCTCACCGAGCGTATGGTACACGGCGCTCAGGCTACCCCGGTGCAAAGTATGCAGAAAGTCGTTCGCGCGCTGCTGCTGGCGCTGGGCACCACGGCCATCGCCTGGCTGATTATGGTTTTTGCGCCTTTCCCCGGTATCAGGCAGCTGGCGGTCTTCGCTGCCGCAGGATTGACCGCTTCCTGCCTGACGGTAATTTGCTGGTATCCGCTGCTGGTCAGAGGCCTGCCGGTGCGTCCTGTCCCTGCGCTCTGGCTGCTGGCTCGCTGGCTGTCAGCCTGGCGGCGAAAGGCCGCGCTGCGTATTGGACTGCCGCTGATGATAGCCGTCATCGGCATTGCCGGGCTGCTGAGGTTACAGGTGAATGATGATATTGCGCAGTTACAAACGCTGTCGCCTGAACTGCTGGCGCAGGAGCGGCAGGTGACCCGGCTGACCGGTCAGAGCGCAGATCAGACCTGGATGGTGGTGTACGGCGCTACGCCGGAACAGACGCTGCAACGACTGGAAGCGCTGGCACCGCAGCTGGCCCATGCCAGAGCGCAGCACTGGTTGCGGGAATATCGCCTGCTACCTCTCTCCTCGCTGGCGCAACAGCAGCGCGACAGGGTGCTGCTGCAACAGGCCGCGCCGGCCGTGACGGCCCGTCTGCAACAGGCGGGGGTGCCGGTCGGCGCTGTCGATCTGAACGCGATGGCTCTCAGTCCGCAACAATGGCTGGACAGCCCTAACAGTGAGGGCTGGCGTTTACTGTGGCTGACACTGGCCGACGGGCGCAGTGGCGTGCTGGTTCCGGTGAGCGGGGCCAGCAACAGTGCCGCGCTGGCTGAGCTGGCCGCCTCGCTGCCCGGCGTCAGTTGGGTCGATCGTAAAGCGACGTTTGATCAGCTGTTTGCATTTTATCGTGCGCTGCTGAGCTGGCTGCTTGGCGTGGCACTGCTGGCGATTGCCCTCAGCTATATGCTGCGTCTGGGGGTGCGACAGGGGGTAACCTGCGTGTTACCTTCGGTGCTCTCGCTGGGGGGCGGACTGGCTGCGCTGGCGCTCTCAGGCCATCCACTGAACCTGTTTTCACTGCTGGCGCTGGTGCTGGTACTGGGCATCGGTATCAACTACACCCTGTTTTTCAGCAATCCCCGTGGTACAGCAATCACCTCACTGCTGGCGGTAACGCTGGCGATGAGTACCACCTTGCTGACCTTAGGTATGCTGGTGTTCAGCCAGACTCAGGCCGTCGCCAGCTTTGGTATTGTGTTGTGCAGCGGTATTTTTAGCGCATTTTTACTGGCACCGCTGGCGATGCCGTCCGCGAGGAAGAAAAGATGAGAATGACAATACTGCTGTTGCTGACCCTGACCTGGCTCACAGGCTGTGCCACTCGACCGGACAACAGTACGCCGCAGGCGTGGTTAAAACCTGGCGTGCGGGTCAGCCTGCCCGTGCCGGAGAACGCCGTGCCGTTCAGTCAACAGCAACTGTTGACCGGCACTTTTAAAGGCAAACAGCAGTCGCTGCTGGTCTTGTTGAATGTTGAACGGCAGCAGCTGGTGCTGGCCGGACTCTCTCCGCTGGGGATCCGCCTGTTTCAGGTGCGCTATGATCCTCAGGGGATCCACAGCGAACAGTCAGTGGTGCTGCCGGAAATGCCACCGGCCAGCCAGGTACTGGCCGATATTATGCTCAGTCACTGGCCGGTATCCGCCTGGCAACCGCTTCTGCCAGCGGGCTGGACGCTGACCGACAGCGGTGACCGTCGACAACTTATGGATAATCACGGTGCGCCGGTTGCTGAAATTCGCTATCTGCAACGTGGAGCGCAGCGTCAACCGGTGAGTATCCGACAGTTCGCTTTTGGCTATTTCATCACTATTCAATCTCTGGATTCACAATGATCTACATTGCGGCGGTCGGCATGCTCAGTGCGCTGGGCAACGATATGGCAGAAACTGCCAGCAATCTGTCGCAGGGAATAGCGCCGGGGATGGGGCCGGACAGCGGCTGGCTGCTGCATGGCCGATCCTGCTGGACAGGGCGGGTCAATGCTCCATTGCCAGCGATCGGCGGCGAGCTGGCGGCGCACAGCTGCCGTAATAATCAGCTGCTGCTGGCGGCGCTGGCGCAAATCCGCCCGGAGGTTGATCAGGCCATCGCACGTTTTGGCCATCAGAGGGTGGCGGTGGTGCTGGGCACCAGCACGGCGGGGCTGGACGAAGCTGATGGCTTTGTTTCCGGCTGGGTGGAGAATTATCACTATTTCAGGCAGGAGCTGGGCGATCCATCCCGCTTTCTGGCGCAATACCTTCAGCTGACCGGTCCGGCCTATACCCTGTCAACGGCCTGCTCCTCTAGCGCCAGAGCGCTGATCAGTGGTAAAAGGCTGATCGAAAGTGGGCTGGCTGATGTGGCGATTGTCGGCGGTGCAGATACCCTCAGCCGGATGCCGCTGAACGGTTTTGACAGCCTGGAGTCGCTCTCACCCGGTCGCTGTGCGCCTTTCAGCACTGAGCGTGATGGGATTACCATCGGCGAAGGGGCCGCGTTGATGCTGCTGACCCGTGAACCACAGGCGGTGGCAGTGTGCGGTACGGGCGAGTCCTCGGATGCTTATCATATGTCGGCACCGCATCCGCAGGGCGATGGCGCGGAACGGGCTATCAGCATGGCGCTGCAACAGGCGGGGCTGGAACCCGGCGCGCTGGGTTATATCAATCTGCATGGCACCGCCACCCGCCTCAATGACCAGATGGAAGCGGCGGTGATCGGCAGGTTGTTCGGTGAAGCGGTGCCCTGTAGCTCAACCAAACATCTGACCGGACATACGCTGGGGGCCGCAGGAATTTGTGAGGCGGCACTGTGCTGGCTGCTGCTGAGCGGTGATATCCCGCTGCCTGCTCAGGATTTCAGCGACGCTGAACCGGACGAAAGCCTTGCCGCCTGTGGGTTGCTGCTTTGCCCCGCACCGCTGGCGCGACCTTTTGTGATGAGTAATTCCTTTGCTTTTGGTGGTAACAACACCTGTCTGATACTGGGAAAGTATGATGGTTAACTACAACGCGGCGGCGGCATACCTGCCCCATGATACGCCAATGGTGTTGCTGGATGAGGTGGTGAGCGTTGATGACGACAGTGCCTGCTGTCTTGCCAGAGTCAGGGCTGACGGGGCGCTTGCGCCGTTTCTTGACCGCCGGGGGGAACTGCCAGGCTGGTTTGGTATTGAGATTATCGCCCAGACTGTTGGCGTCTGGTCTGGCTGGCACGGACGGCAGCTCAGTGACACAAAACCTGATCCGGGGATGCTGCTGGGGGCACGCGGCTATCGTTGCCAGCAGCCCTGTTTCCCCGCCGGCGCTGAACTGACGGTCAGTATCACCTTACTGATGCGTGACGAAAAAATTGGCAGCTTCGAGGGGCTGATCACCATTAACGGTGAGCGCTGGGCCAGCGGCAGACTGAACACCTGGCAGCCGTCCAGGCAACAATTACAACAACTTTTGCAACAGGGTAAAAACAGATGACGCGTTCCGTTCTGGTCACCGGTGCCAGCAAGGGTATTGGCAGGGCGATAGCCCTGCAACTGGCCGCCGATGGCTTTACGCTGGTGGTGCATTATCACCGTGACAAAGCAGGGGCAGAGGAGACGCTGCGCCAGATCGTTCAGTCAGGTGGATGCGGACGCTGCCTGGGCTTTGATATTGCCGATCGCCAGCAGTGCCGTGAGCGTCTGGACGCGGATATCGCCGCGCACGGGGCGTATTACGGTGTGGTCAGCAACGCCGGTATCGCTCGGGATGGGGCTTTTCCGGCGCTAAGTGATGAGGACTGGGACAGCGTTATCCATACCAATCTCGACAGTTTTTACCATGTCATTCATCCCTGCATTATGCCGATGATTGGCCTGCGGCGGGGAGGGCGCATCATCACTCTCTCCTCCGTCTCCGGGCTGATGGGCAACCGGGGACAGGTGAATTACAGCGCGGCGAAGGCAGGGATTATCGGTGCGACCAAAGCGCTGGCCATTGAACTGGCGAAGCGCAAAATCACCGTTAACTGCATTGCGCCGGGACTGATTGACACCGGGATGACCGATATGGAACCGCAGGCGAAGGAAGAAGTGATGAAAATGATCCCGATGAAACGAATGGGGCAGGCGGAGGAAGTGGCGGGGCTGGCGAGCTATCTGATGTCGGACAAGGCCGCTTACGTCACCCGGCAGGTGATTTCAATCAACGGAGGCATGTTCTGATGCGTCGCGTGGTGGTAACCGGCATGGGCGGGGTGACGGCTTTTGGTCAGCGCTGGTCGCAGGTGGCAGAGAAGATCCTCAGCGGACGCAACGCGGTGCGAAAAATGCCGGAATGGCAGGTGTATCAGGGCTTAAACACCCTGCTGGGCGCGCCGGTGGATGATTTCATCCTGCCGGAGCACTACACCCGCAAGCGCATCCGCTCGATGGGACGGGTTTCCCTGCTGGCTACCCGCGCCAGCGAACTGGCACTGGAGCAGGCAGGCTTGCTGGCCCACCCGGTGCTGACCAGCGGTGAAACCGGCATTGCCTTCGGCTCATCTACCGGCAGCACCGGCCCGGTCAGTGAGTTCGCCACCATGCTGACGGAGAAGCACACCAACAACATCACCGGCACCACCTACGTACAGATGATGCCGCGCACCACGGCGGTTAACAGCGGTCTGTTTTTTGGTCTGCGTGGCCGGGTTATCCCCACCTCCAGCGCCTGTACGTCCGGCAGCCAGGCAATTGGCTATGCCTGGGAGGCAATCCGTCACGGATACCAGACGGTGATGGTGGCGGGCGGCGCGGAGGAGCTTTGTCCTTCTGAAGCGGCGGTATTTGATACGCTGTTTGCCACCAGTCAACGTAACGATGCGCCACAGACCACCCCGTCACCTTTTGATCAGGCGCGGGATGGTCTGGTGATTGGCGAAGGTGCCGGAACGCTGATCCTTGAAGAGCTGCAACATGCGCTGGCGCGTGGCGCAACGATTTATGCCGAGATGGTAGGATTTGCCACCAACTGCGATGCGGCGCACATCACCCAGCCTCAGCGGGAAACCATGCAAATCTGTATGGAGAAAGCCTTGCAGATAGCGGATTTAGAGCCAGAACAGATTGGCTACATCAACGCCCATGGCACCGCTACCGATCGCGGTGATGTGGCGGAAAGCCTGGCGACGGCGGCAATTTTTGGCAACCGTACGCCCATCTCATCATTGAAAAGCTATTTCGGGCACACCCTGGGGGCCTGTGGCGCGCTGGAAGCGTGGATGAGCATAGAGATGATGCACGCCGGATGGTTTGCGCCCACGCTGAATCTAAACCGGCCGGCAGAGGATTGTGGCGAGCTGGATTACATTATGCATCAGCCGCGTGTGCTGCAAACGGACTACATTCAGTCGAACAATTTTGCTTTCGGCGGCATTAACACTTCACTTATTTTTCGCCGTTATGCGCAGTGAAACCCTCCGTCGCAGCGGCGCGGTCGGCTAAAATCTTTTCCCGCGTCCTGCCCTTTGATGACGGCATTGAACAGCAAAATTCCTTGCCGCTCAGAACATTAGTCTGAAACCCCCATAAATCCTGATGATTATCTTCTCAGTCAGTGACTTACTGGTCGAAAATTGCGCTTGCATTTAGCCGTTCTCTCAGCATAATCCGAATCCGAATAAAAACGATTATCACTTGTATTCTTAATCAGGGAACAGCAATGGCTCAGGTTTTATCAGCACAACACCGCTTCCGGCTGACGCTACTGGCGGCAGTGATCGGCTCTCTTACCGCTCCGGCGATAGCCGCAGTGATACAAAGCCCGAACAGCACGGGCGAAACCACACAGGATGGCGCAACGGCCAGCCGTGAACAGACCATGACCGTGGTGGCTAAACCGGACAGTAACTTTACCCCCGATGGCGATCAGCTGGTTCCGGCTTATCTCGATGGCCAGATCGCCAACGGTGGTCGTCTGGGTATGTTAGGCGAACAGGACGCGCACAGCGTCCCTTTCAACGTGATCGGCTATACCAGCAAAATGATGCAGGATCAGCAGGCCACCACCATCAAAGACGTGGTGGCGAATGATGCCTCGGTCCAGAACGTGCAGGGCTATGGCAACTTTGCTGAAACTTACCGTATCCGGGGTTTTGATCTTTACGGCGATGATATGACGCTGGGTGGTCTGCCCGGTGTGATGCCGCGTCAGGTGGTTTCCACGCAGATGATTGACCGGGTTGAAGTGTTCAAAGGTTCGAATGCCCTGATCAACGGCGCGGCATCGTCCGGTGTGGGTGGGATGATCAACCTTGAACCAAAACATGCGGATGATGTTCCTCTTACCCGCGTTGGCGTGGATTACAGTTCCTCTTCTCAGGTTGGTACTTCACTGGATGTGGGCCGTCGCTTTGGCGATAACAATCAGTGGGGCGTGCGGGTTAATGTTCTGCACCGTGAGGGTGAAACCGCCATTGAGAATGAAAAACGGCGTGCAACCCTGGCGTCTATTGGCCTGGATTATCGTGGTGATAAGCTGCGCACCTCGCTGGATCTGGGTTATCAGAAACAGGCCTTCGACGGGGGGCGCACCGGCGTCAATATCGGCAGTGTGGATTTTATTCAAGCGGTGCCCCGCACGACCAGCAACTACAGCCAGAAGTGGGTTTACAGCAATCTGGAAAGCAAGTTTAGCATGGCGCGGGCAGAGTATGATTTTGTTCCGGGCTGGACGGCATATGGCGCAGTGGGTGGACAGCACTCCCATGAAATGGGGGCCTATGCTGCCCCGGCACTGACCGATGAAGATGGCTCAGCCACCATCGGCCGCATGGATACGGCAAAATATGTTGATGCGTTCAGTGGAATGGCCGGGGTACGCGGTAAGTTTGACACCGGCGTGGTCAGCCACAGCGTTAACCTTGGTTACTCTGCGCAAACTAAACGTGAGAAAACTGCCTGGGGCATGGCGCTGACCTCTGAAGCGACCAATATTTATGACACTACGGCGGTGCCCGAACCTGAAAATACTTATTTTGGTGGCGATTTGAGTAATCCACGGCCAACCAGCCGGGTGCGTACTGAAGGCGTGCTGCTGGCGGATACGCTGGGCTTTATTGATGACAAAGTGCTGTTCACCGTCGGTGCCCGTCATCAGAAAGTGACGGTGCGTAATTACGCCTACGGCACTGCGGTAGAAGATACCGCTTCTCGCTTTGACCAGTCCCGCTGGACGCCGGGTTATGGTCTGGTGGTGAAAGCCACCGACAGTCTCTCCCTGTATGCCAACCATATCGAGGCACTGCAGCCCGGCTCCACCGCATCCAGCACCGCGCTTAACGCCGGCCAGGTTACCGGCATTGCCCTGTCGAAGCAAAATGAAGTGGGCATGAAGCTGGATTACGGTCGTGTCGGCGGTACGCTGGCGCTGTTCGAAATTAAAAAGCCTACCGGTATTATCGATCCACAAACCAATGTGTATGGCCTGTATGGCGAGCAGCGTAACCGTGGCGTGGAGCTGAATGTGTTTGGCGAGCCGCTGTACGGTGTTCGTCTGAACGGCAGCGCGACCTGGCTTGATCCAACAATGACCAAAACGCAGAACGGTACGTATGATGGTAAACAGGCCGTTGGCGTGGCGAACTTCTACACGGTACTGAGTGCGGAATATGACATCAAGCCTGTTGAGGGACTGACCGCACTGGCACGGATGACGCATTCGGGTTCGCAGTATGCCGATCAGGGTAACAGCAAAAAGCTGGATAGTTACACCGTGCTTGACGTGGGAATGCGCTACCGGATGAAAGTACAACAGAATGACCTGACCTGGCGTCTGGGTCTGGAAAATGTCACCAATCAGAAGTACTGGTCCGGGGTGGAGAGCTATGGCACCTACATTACTCAGGGCGATCCTCGCCAGTTGAAGCTGTCCATGACTTACGATTTTTAATGCAGCGGGTTGCCACGGCAGCCCATCTTTTTGCCCGGTTAAAATTTTTACAGGGTAACGGAAAGAAATTCTTTACAATAAGAACCAAATAAAACGATAAAAATTCCAGATAAACAGTACAAATCCCGACTCAGGGGCGCGACAGCGGTTTTTTTAGCTGACGCTGTGATACACTCCTCCTTTCCTGAAATTCAGGGGCATGGAGCCTGAAGAAAATGGAACTGCCAAAGCATTAATGTTTTTCATTTAACCGCTCAGGTCATGCTGACTTTCAGATTTCCCCTGCTTCGTCCGGATGGGCACGAAGCGAATCCACCGATACAAGACTGGCAGCGGGCAGAGGATGTTCAGCCAGCAGATAATGGCTGTCATGAGCGACCTTCCCGAAAATGAGCCACCAGAAGAGATTCGCTATCCTCTGGATGATGCACAGTTTGCCATCGTGGTGCTTGTCGTCACTTCTTTTACCCTGATAATGTTTGTTCTGGGGATTACGTTACTGATTACGTAATGGGCTCCTGCACATCGCGGAGAGCGAAATGGAGAAGTAATAAGCATGGATACGAGAGAAGATCGTCTTTTAGCGCTGGTCGGCCTGCTGGTCGCCGTGCTGATTGTTGTCGTGGTGCTGTTTACGCTGACCTGGTTATCTGATGTGCGGCGTGCGCCTGGCAGTTATCCCGGTCCGGAAAACTGCCAGCCTGCTGGCGTTGAATCATCCTGAGCCAGTCTGGCGACTGAACGTCGCAGCTCAGGTTCCCACCCTGATTCCGTAGAGTCACTGAACGAGCCTGAAACTGCATTCAGGGCTTCGCCGACTGCGCTTTCCTTGCGCCATACCCTGCGGGTAAGTCACTTCATTTTCATCATCCGGCTGGGATTATTAGCGGCAGTCGGATCGATAATGTATCCTTCAGCATCAAGGTTATTCTGTTGCCCGCAAGGACAGACTGACCGCCCTGGAACCAGTTAAGGAGCACCCGTGGCTGAAGCCTTTATGCCGGAAACAGACAGGCCAGAATCTTCCCGCACGCGTCTGAGGCGGGCCGTTTCCGGGCTGACAGAGAGTCATCCCGGGTACAGCGGTATTTATTCTCTGGAAGAGGGACTGGACGCTTTTGCTGCGCGTTATCTCCTGCTGTCGATGGCTGAGCGCAGCCTGGATATCCAGTATTACATCTGGCAAAACGATATGTCTGGTTGGCTGCTGTTCAGTGCGGTGCTGGATGCTGCCGATCGCGGGGTTAAGGTCCGTTTGTTACTGGATGACAACAATACGATGGGGCTGGACCAGACCCTGAGTGCGCTCAACAGTCATCACAATATCGACGTCCGGCTGTTTAACCCTTTTTCTTTTCGGACACTGCGGGCGCTGGGCTATCTTACTGATTTTGCGCGCCTTAACCGGCGTATGCACAATAAAAGTATCACCGTGGACGGTGAGGCGACCATCGTTGGCGGTCGTAATATTGGCGATGAGTATTTTGGTGCCGGAGACGAGCCGCTGTTTTCCGACCTTGATGTGCTGGCCGTCGGGCCGGTGGTGCAAGAGGTCACCCTCGATTTCGCACGTTACTGGGACAGCCGGGCGGTACAGCCGCTCAGCACCGTGGTGGACACCGTACCAGAGCGTGCTGCCATCACTCTGCCGGAAGCCTGGCGTAATGATGAGAAAACCCAGCGCTATTTACAGCGCATCCATGCTTCGACCTTTGTCAGCCAGCTTGAAAGCGGAGAATTGCCGCTTATCTGGGCTGAAACCCGTCTGTTAAGTGACGATCCCCGCAAGGGACTGGGGCGGGCGAGGGCCGGTTCGTTGCTGCCGCAACGTATGCTGGAGGTCATCGGTCAGCCGCAACATCAGTTCGATATTATCTCGGCCTATTTCGTGCCCACCCGTGCCGGGGTGGCCCAGCTGCTGTCACTGGTCAGAAAAGGGGTCAGAATAGCGATTCTGACCAATTCTCTGGCGGCTAATGATGTCTCTGTGGTGCATGCGGGCTACGCCAAATGGCGTAAAAAGCTGCTCCGTCATGGCATTACGCTGTATGAACTGAAACCGCATTCTGATTCGCGTGACAAGCCCCCCATGACCGGGGACTGACCGGTAATTCCGGCTCCAGTCTGCATGCGAAAACGTTCAGCGTCGATAACGAAAAAGTGTTTATAGGCTCGTTTAATTTCGATCCGCGATCGGCGATGCTTAACACCGAAATGGGCTTTGTGATCAACAGCGATTTACTGGCTACCCGCATCCATCAACGCTTTATTACCCGAATGCGCGATCGCGCCTGGGCTTTGCGTCTGGATAAATGGGGGCGGATCAACTGGGTGGAATATCCCGGCGAAAAGGGCGAAGTCGTGCACAAACACGAACCCCGCACCCGTTTTATCCAGCGTTTACTGGTGCGGCTGGTGTGGCGTTTACCGATTGAATTGCTGCTGTAATTTCTGCACCACGCCTGGCTGAACCTGTGGCTGCGGATTCCATTGCGCAGCCGCCGGGATTTAACGTTGGGGTTTACCCGAGAAGAGAAAACGTAGCAGCGGAATGCGCAGGTGGATCTCATACAGAATAAAGGCAATGCCGAAGACAAACAGCAGACCGGTAAAGAAGCCCAGCGTGTTGTTGCTGATATCCGGCACCAGGAAAATGCCATACAGAATGGTCAGCGGGTGGTGCACCAGATAGATAAACAGTGGCGCATTCACCAGGTAGGTAACGCCGGGCGAATGACTGTTCAGCAACCGGTGGCCCAGTGAAAACACCACATTCACCATCCACAATCCCATCATCATCGACACCACGGCATCAATCTCATACAGCCAGCCTTCACCCTTATTCCAGGTCTGATTGGCGACATAAGCGACGAAGGCCACCGCCGAGCCGATAAATGTCCAGGGCACCGGTTTAACAAATAACGCCTTGAGTGCCGGATATTTCCACGCCATCGCCCCCAATATAAAAAATGGCAGGAAGAACAGTGATTGCATCACACCATAATTGAACAGCCCGTTCCCCAACAGCTGAGGTTCATAAAGAAACAACAGGCGACGCACGCCGCCCCATGCCAGGCTGCACAGCAGAATAACCATGCTCAGTTTTATCCAGCCGAGGCTGGCAAAATCGTTTTCGTCAGCCTCACCACGGCTGAGCCAGCGAAACAGCCAGACCCCGGCCACCGTCAGTACCACCAGTACCAGTAAAAACCACAGGTGAGAAATCAGATCCCAGCTCAGCGCATTGAGTTTGTCGTACAGCGTAAGGTTGTGCCAGTCACCAATTTTCGTGGTCCAGGCTTTAATCATAAAAAACTGTGGCACCGTCAACAGAGGAACAGCCGCCAGCATGGGAATACCGACCCGCTCCAGGCGTACTTTCAGCCACTGCTGGCGGCTATAGCGCAGAAACAGCATGTAGGAAAAATAACCGGAAATGACAAAGAACACCTGCATACGAAAGGCGTGGATAAAGTCATTTAAAATGGTCAGCCATTCGGAAGGTGTCGGACTGTTTACAGACCAGGACTGACTGGAATAAATCAATGAGACGTGAAACGGAACGCCTAAAAGCATCAGATAGGCTCTGATTGAATCGAAAAAATACTCTCTTTGCTGTGTTTTTTTTGTCATATTTGTCCACTATTCAAAACGTTACAGCACTGGCTCACCCTGAGCCACGCTAAAGCTTAACGCTTACTGTAGTTGAGAAAACGCGCCTGTACTATCAGGCGAATCTGTATCCGCTAACCACCTGAGAAGCGGGCGATAAAAGCGGCTGTCAGGCGGAACTAAAAGTGTTCTTAAGCTGTCGGAATGCGGAATAATCCATTAAGATGGGTGGATTCAATGAAGGCACGCGAAAGGGGGGGATGTGCTGAGTAAAATTAAGAATAAGCCAGAACTGAAAAAATTAAGCTGGCTTGGTGTTGGCGTTATGTTGTCAATGTATGCCAGTTCAGTTTGGGCTTTTGGCATTGATGACGTTGCAAAACAGGCGAAAGATTTAGCTGCAAAAGGTTACGAAGCGCCAAAAAGCAATTTGCCTGCTCAACTGCGTGAAATGAAGTATGCAGATTATCAGCAGATCCAGTTCAATCATGACAAAGCCTGGTGGGGCAAGCTCAAGACCCCGTTCAAGCTGGAGTTCTACCACCAGGGGATGTATTTCGATCAGCCAGTCAAAATAAATGAAGTGGCCGCCTCAACCTCTCGTGAGATTAAGTACTCGCCGGACTATTTCAATTTTGGCAATGTAAAGCACGATCCGGAAACGGTTAAAAACCTCGGTTTTGCCGGGTTCAAAGTGCTTTATCCACTGAACAACAAAAACAAGAAAGATGATGAAATCACCAGCTTCCTTGGTGCCAGCTATTTCCGGGTAATTGGCGCAGGCCAGGTTTATGGCCTTTCCGCACGTGGACTGGCTATTGATACCGCACTGCCTTCCGGTGAAGAGTTCCCGCGTTTTAAAGAGTTCTGGGTTGAGCGGCCAAAACCTGCGGATAAGCATCTGGTGATTTATGCGCTGCTGGATTCGCCACGGGCCTCCGGCGCATACCGCTTCCTGATCACGCCCGGTAAAGAAACCACGGTTGACGTCCAGTCTAAAGTCTATCTGCGTGACAAAGTCGGCAAACTGGGTGTGGCCCCTCTGACCAGTATGTTCCTGTTTGGCGCGAATCAGCCGTCACCTCAGGTCAACTACCGGCCTGCGCTGCATGACTCCAGCGGTCTGTCCATTCATGCCGGAAACGGAGAGTGGATCTGGCGTCCTCTGAATAATCCAAAACACCTTGCGGTCAGTACCTTCACCGTTGAGAATCCTAAAGGCTTTGGCCTGCTGCAACGCGGCCGGGATTTTGCTCAGTATCAGGACCTGGACGATCGTTACGATCTGCGCCCAAGCGGCTGGATTGAACCACAGGGCGACTGGGGCAAAGGCCACATCGAGCTGGTGGAGATCCCCACCACCGACGAAACCAATGACAACATCGTGGCCTTCTGGACGCCGGAGAGCCTGCCAGATAATGGCAAAGAGATGAATTTCAGCTATCGCCTGCATTTCACCCGCGATGAAAATCAACTGCACTCGCCAGAAACAGCTTTTGTGAAGGATACGCTGCGCTCCACGGGCGATGTGAAACAGTCTAATCTGGTGCGCCAGCCAGACGGCACCGTGGCCTTTATCGTTGATTTTACCGGTGAGCAGATGAGTCAGCTGCCGGATAACACCCCGGTGACACCGCAGGTGAGTATCGGAAACAACGGTGAGCTGGTGGAAAACAGCGTGCGTTACAATCCGGTCACTAAAGGCTGGCGGTTGATTATGCGTCTGCGTGTTAAAGACAGCAAACAGCCGACGGAAATGCGTGCTGCACTGCTTAACGGTGATAAAACGCTGACAGAAACCTGGAGCTATCAGTTGCCTGCCAATGAATAAGACTACTGCGATACCCACAGAATATACAGATGCGTTGCCCCTTTCCGCTGAGCGTAAAGGGGCGCTGAAAGATGCGCTGCCGGTTGAATCTGAAGAGATGTTCAGCCAGCTGCACCAGTCGCTGGCTGAGGATGCCTTGCCGCCGGTGCGTCCTGATGATGCGCCGATGGCGTCGGTTAAAACGCGTATCGATATGACATGGCCTGATTCCGTGGGCAATGGTGAACAGTTCGCTAAGGACGCGCTGGATCGTACCACTCTGAAGGCGATGCCACGTCATACCCGTTCATCCATGTATCCGGAAGCCTGGCGCACCAACCCGGTGTCACGCGCGTGGGACTCCCTGCGTGGGCGTAAAAGCAAACCGCGTTACAGTAACAATGCAGAAGTACAGCGTTCAGAAGAAAAGTGGCGACATGTTGGTTCAATTCGCCGCTACATTCTGCTGATCCTGACCATTGCCCAGACGGTGGTGGCAACCTGGTACATGAAAACCATCCTGCCTTACCAGGGATGGGCGTTGATCGATCCGGTTGAAATGATCAATCAGAACTGGCAGCAGTCGCTGATGCAAATCCTGCCTTATATCCTGCAAACCGGCATACTCTTCCTGTTTGCGGTGCTGTTCTGCTGGGTCTCTGCCGGTTTCTGGACCGCACTGATGGGCTTCCTGCAACTGTTGATCGGCAAGGATAAATACAGCATTTCGTATGCCTGCAACGGCGATGAGCCAATTAACCCGGCGCACCGCACCGCGTTGATTATGCCTATCTGTAACGAAGACGTGGAACGCGTGTTTGCCGGTCTGCGCGCCACCTGGGAATCGGTGGTCAGAACCGGTGAACAGCAGCATTTCGATGTTTATATCCTCAGCGACAGCTACAACCCTGATATTGCCGTCGCAGAGCAGAAAGCCTGGATGGAGCTGGTGCGCGATGTCGGTGGGGAAGGGCGCATTTTCTATCGCCGCCGCCGTCGCCGTGTAAAACGCAAAAGCGGTAACATCGATGATTTCTGCCGCCGTTGGGGCAGCCAGTACAGCTACATGGTGGTACTGGATGCGGACAGCGTGATGAGCGGTGAGTGTCTCACCGGTCTGGTGCGGATGATGGAAGCCAATCCTAAAGCCGGGATTATTCAGTCTTCACCTAAAGCGTCCGGGATGGACACGCTGTATGCGCGTTGCCAGCAGTTTGCCACCCGCGTTTACGGGCCGCTGTTTACTGCCGGTCTGCACTTCTGGCAGTTGGGGGAATCCCACTACTGGGGGCATAACGCCATTATCCGCGTGAAACCCTTTATTGAGCACTGTGCGCTGGCACCTCTGCCGGGAGAGGGTTCCTTTGCCGGTTCGATTCTGTCGCATGACTTTGTGGAAGCTGCGCTGATGCGTCGTGCCGGTTGGGGCGTATGGATAGCCTACGACCTGCCCGGCTCCTATGAAGAACTGCCGCCAAACCTGCTGGATGAGCTGAAGCGTGACCGTCGCTGGTGCCACGGTAACCTCATGAACTTCCGTCTGTTCCTGGTGAAAGGGATGCATCCGGTTCATCGTGCGGTGTTCCTGACCGGTGTGATGTCCTATCTTTCTGCACCGCTGTGGTTTATGTTCCTGGCGTTGTCCACGGCGTTGCAGGTGGTGCATACGCTGATGGAGCCGTCCTACTTCCTGCAACCCCGGCAACTGTTCCCGGTGTGGCCGCAGTGGCGACCTGAACTGGCGATTGCGCTGTTCTCAACCACGCTGGTGCTGCTGTTCCTGCCGAAGCTGCTGAGCGTGGTGCTTGTCTGGTGCAAGGGCGCGAAACCTTACGGTGGTGCATTGCGGGTCTTCGTCTCTCTGTTCCTTGAGATGCTGTTCTCCGTGCTGCTGGCACCGGTAAGGATGCTGTTCCATACGGTGTTTGTGGTCAGTGCGTTTCTCGGCTGGGAAGTGGTCTGGAACTCACCGCAGCGTGACGATGATGCCACACCGTGGAGTGAAGCCTTTAAACGTCACGGTTCACAGATGCTGCTGGGCATTGTCTGGGCTGCCGGGATGGGCTGGCTTGACCTTAACTTCTTGTGGTGGCTGGCGCCGATTGTCTTCTCGCTGATTTTGTCGCCTTTTGTCTCGGTGTTCTCCAGCCGGTCTACCACCGGAATGGCGTCCAAACGTGCCCGACTGTTCCTGATCCCGGAAGAGTACGATCCGCCAAAAGAGCTGCTGGATACCGAACGCTACAACGAGCTGAATCGTTCGCGCGCGCTGAAAGATGGTTTTATGCATGCGGTGTTCAACCCGTCGTTTAATGCGCTGGCCAGCGCGATGGCAACCTCCCGTCACCTGAAAAGTGACATTCTGGAATTTGCCCGCGACCGCCGTGTTGAGCAGGCGTTAAGTGAATCACCAGCCAAACTGGACCGCGATCGTCGTCTGGCGCTGATCAGTGACCCGGTGACGCTTTCCCGGATGCATTACCAGCTGTGGCAACATGCCGATAAGTATCACGACTGGTATAACCACTATCAGTCGCTGAAAATGAATCCTGACGCTATCCAGACCGTGAAGTCCTGACAGCGCAGGTGCTGAAAAACCGGGAATCTTTTTCCCGGTTTTTTTATCTCTGAGGTTAACGAATTTACAGAAACTTTGCGTTTTAGCGTCTTTCTGACGCAAGATGTGGCTGTACAATGACGCGTTTTTATTCAGCCGATGGGAAATAATGATTACAACATTACTGCGGGCAACATTGCTGGGGCTTTGTATTGTGATGCTGAGTGGTTGCGGCAGCATTATCAGCCGGACTATGCCGGGCCAGGGGCATGGAAATCAGTTCTATCCCGGTGTGCAGTGGGACGTCCGTGATACGCCCTGGCGCTTCCTGACCATTATCGACCTGCCGCTGTCGCTGGTGGTCGATACATTATTACTGCCAGTGGATGCCCACCACGGTCCGTATGAGTGACGTCAATCAGGCGTAGTTATCGGAGTCAGTATTGTCGTCTTCCCACTCTGACGCGGCCGCTTCTCCCTCTTCAGTGTCCGCGGGCGGCTCCAGCTGAAATTCGCCTTCATCCCACTCGTGCAGGGTATTCTCCGGCAGCCACTCCTGACGCAGGTCTGTTTCATCAAAATCACCGTCGAAAATAGCCTGAGCGGCTTCTCCGCTGCGAAGGGCGAGGCACTCGCCATCATCCCCTTCATCAGTAAAGAATTCAGCCTGCCACATGATATCGCCATCCTGCATGACATATTTTTGCAGGTTGAACTGGCTGACTGAGGCATCATCTTCATCGGTTTCCGGATTGGCAGCCAGGTACTCTTCTCGCGCCGCATCAATGGCTTCTTCCAGCGTTGCATACAGGTTCATCAGGTTTCTCCATTACACAGGTTGCGGTTTCAGAAAGGATAGTTGAAGACTGACAGGAGGAAAGGTGGCAGTAAAAAAAAACGAAAAGAAAACAGTGCAGTGTGTCAGCCGTTTAGCAAATGGGGTCCGCTTTGCAACAGCAGACAATGCGCCGCAGATCGCAGCGCTGGTGGTTAACATTAATAGAAGGAGGACTCTCCCGCCGGACGGGTCTTAAAGCGCCGATGGAGCCACATATATTGCTCCGGGGCCATCAACACGCCGTGCTCCACCACTTTATTCATGCGGGTGGCGGTGGCGGTTTCGTCGGTCAGCGGTATAGCCTGTTCTTCTGGCAGGATAACCATCTCATAACCTCTGCCATGCGGCAGACGACGCGGAACGAAGGGGATCACCGCCGGATTACCACTGCGAATCAACAGATAACTTCCTTTCGTTGAGGCGGCCTTGTCCACGGCAAAGAAGGGGGCAAACACGCTGCTTTTCGGACCGTAATCATGGTCCGGCGCATACCAGATAATATCGCCATTTTTCAGCGCACGGATCATGCCCTTCAGGTCTTTGCGATCCAGCATACTTTTGTTGGAGCGCATCCGTCCCCAGGTCTGAAGCCAGTCCAGCAACGCATTATCATTGGGACGGTAAACACCGATCCCTGGATTATGGATGCCAAAAATACGTGCGCCCAGTTCCAGCGTCAGAAAATGCATACCGATCAGCAGCACCCCTTTGCCATCCTGATGTGCCTTGTCAATGTGCTCCAGCCCGCTGACCTGAAACCATTTGCTGATACGCCAGTCTGGCCAGAACCAGGCCATGCCGGTTTCCAACAGCCCCATGCCCACAGATTCGAAATTGCGTTTCACCATTGCTTCACGTTCGGCTTCCGGCATGGCAGGAAAGCAGAGTTGCAGATTGCGACGGGCCACTTCAACGCGACGTTTCAGAAAGCGCATGGACAGGCGGCCAAGCCCACAGCCAAGATGATAAAGCACCGGATAAGGTAGCAGCACCAGCAGGTAGAGCAGACCAATACCCAACCAGGTAAACCAATAACGGGGATGCAACAACGCACGTGTAAATTGAGGCAGCTGAGTCATGAGTTTCCAGATCGTAACAAAGGGGCACCATTATGCTGCCCGGAATGAATTGTCCTTATAACCTATTGTGCCATTTATTAGCGACGAACTGAAATAACACGCTGACTTTCGGCGTGTTTACCATAGCAGAATGAAAAACTGATGGCTGACTGCTTACTGATTTTCCCGGCAAAAGGGAGCGCACATTGCATAAACCCGCGCAGAAAAACCGCCGCGTCTGACCGCAATCCGGCATCGCCACGGCACAATTCGACGGCAACGGGATTGTGCGCTGAACAATTTCAAATGTGACCACTATGTTTTACGCGCCATTCAGGTATGATATCGCCCGCAAAATTTCTCTGACGAACCCAGGAAAGTACACCATGCCAGTGTTACATAACCTTGTTTCCAATGAAGAGCTGAAGGCGCGGATGCTGGCCGAAACCGAGCCGCGTACCACAGTCTCTTTCTACAAGTATTTCACCATTGCTGATGCCAAAGCTTTTCGCGACGCGCTGTACGTGCAGTTCACCCGCCTGAATGTATTTGGTCGCGTCTATGTCGCCACCGAAGGGATCAACGCGCAAATCAGCGTGCCTGCCAGCCGTTATGACGCATTAAAAGAGATGCTGTACAGTTTCGACCCGGCGCTCAACAATCTCAGGATGAACATCGCGTTGGACGACGATGGCAAATCCTTCTGGGTGCTGCGGTTAAAAGTACGCGAGCGCATTGTTGCTGATGGCATCACCGATGAAACATTTGATGCCAGTAATGTCGGCGGCTACCTGAAAGCGGGAGAGGTCAACACGCTGCTGGACGATCCGGATGCGCTGTTTGTAGATATGCGCAATCACTATGAGTATGAAGTCGGCCATTTTGATAACGCGCTGGAGATCCCGGCGGATACCTTCCGCGATCAGCTGCCCATGGCAGTAGAGATGCTTCAGGACAATAAAGACAAAAAAATAGTGATGTATTGCACCGGCGGTATTCGTTGTGAAAAAGCCAGCGCCTGGATGCGTCACAACGGTTTTGAAAACGTCTATCACATTGAAGGGGGCATTATTGAATATGCCCGGCGTGCGCGGGAACAGGGTTTGCCGGTGCGTTTTAAGGGCAAAAACTTTGTTTTCGATGAAAGAATGGGAGAGCGTATCTCCGAAGATGTGATTGCCCACTGCCATCAGTGTGGTGCTCCCTGTGACACGCACGTTAACTGTAAAAATGATGGCTGCCATCTGCTGTTTATTCAGTGCGCGACCTGTGCAGAAAAATACCATCACTGCTGTAGCCCAATCTGTATGGAGGAACTGGCGCTCTCTCCGGAAGAACAGCGGGCAAGACGTGCCGGGCGTGAGAATGGCAATAAAATCTTTAATAAGTCGCGCGGTCTGCTGAATATGACGCTGAATATCCCGTCAGAGAAGTAGCCTTTGCGGCCTGATGAAGCAGAACAAGCCCGCCAGCCACTCGCTGGCGGGCTGTTTATTACTGGCGGAGTCCTTCAACAGAAATCATCAGCTGAACCTGTTGTGATGCCGGACCCAGATCGGTGGTGATATTAAAATCCTTCAGTTTCAGAGTGGTGTCTGCGGTGAAACCGGCACGATAACCCCCCCATGGATCCTTACCTTCACCCATCTTTTTAGCTGCCAGCGTCACCGGTTTTGTGACGCCATTCAGCGTCAGGTTGCCGGTAATTGCCAGCCCGTCACCCTCTTTTTTCACTGACGTTGACACAAAGGTCGCCTGCGGGAATTTTGATACGTTCAGAAATTCCGCGCTGCGCAGATGTTTGTCACGTTCAGCATGGTTGGTATCCACACTGGCGGTTTTGATAGTGACATTGACTTTATCTTTCGCCGGATCGGCTTCATCGAAAGTGAAGCTACCGTCGAAGTCTTTAAACGTCCCGTACAGCCAGCTGTAGCCCAGGTGCTGAATGCGGAACTGCACAAAAGCATGTTGCCCCTGCTTGTCAATCTTATAGTCGGCGGCATGTGCGGCACCCATGCTCAGCATCAGCGTGGTGGTCAGGGCTAACAGGTTTTTTTTGATCATCTTTCCTTCCTTTTGCAGAGGTTAGTCGGGTGATTTACCCAGCATCCGTTTCAGCGTGCTGTCCCGGTCGATAAAGTGGTGCTTGAGCGCAGCCAGCGCATGCAGCACGGAGAGGATCACCACGCTCCAGGCCAGCCACAGGTGGATTTCTCCCGCCAGATCGGCCTGCTCACCGAGCCCTTCAAGCGTCGCAGGCACGGAAAACAGACCAAAGACTTCAACGGGTTGACCATCGGCAGTGGAGATGAGATAGCCGCTAATGAAGATGGCAAACAGGATGCCGTAAAGCAGCAGGTGAACCGCAACGGCACTGATGCGGGTTGCAGTAGAATAGCTGGCAAGGGGTTTCGGCGGCGGGGAAATAAAGCGCCAGATAACCCTTGCCACCATCACCGTAAACAGGGTAGGGCCGATACTTTTATGCAGCTCGGGAGCCGGGTGATACCAGCTGTCATAATAGCCGAGAGTGACCATCCACAGGCCGAGGGCAAACATGCCGTAAACAGCGAGTGCCACCAGCCAGTGCAGCAGCACACTAATATGACCAAAACGGGTTGGGGTATTTTTCCACTGCATCAGGGGGATCCTGTTAGCAATTTTTGCCCAGACTGAACGCGCTGAAACATAAAATCAACAAATAAATACCATCACTAAATAAATTTGTTATTTTTTTCAAAAAAACTGAAATAAACACGGCTTGCTGTGCATTTAATTCGTTGTAGGGTGACTTTAGCCTACAAATCCTTTCATCATATCATTGCGACGGAACGATCCTGACGGGATTGATTCCTTCGGTTTATTTGACCTTCTTTTATCTGTGTTAAGCAGGTGGTCGTGTTTTACTCATCATAATCAATGCTAACAAAGCAGGAATGCTTGACAGTTGACAGCCGGTAATGCCAGAAAACTGGTGCTCAAAACTCGCCTGCACCGGGGTGACGTCAGAAGCTTTGGCTGCTGAAGATTGCAGCGAAGGTCTTTCAGTTTCTGCTGGCTCAAAACCAGCACAGTGATGCATCAGCATTAAACTTTACCTGCGTGGAAGAGGGGAAGCGCTGCCCGGCAACCGGTCATTTCTGCTAATTGATGGCTGCTCAGCCAACGCTGTCGAACAGCATTACCGCAAAGGCAGAAGGACATCAGAGATTCGCCATTATCCGGGCCCGGATTAATCGGTAATAACAAAAAGGCGGGCTAATTCATCCGGGAAAACGGCGCAAATTACGCCGTCTTTATTCTTTTAAAACCGTGCAAGTGAAAAGGGAGATAAATCAAATTCCGTCGGTTTACCCTGCGCGAAATTAGCAGCAATTTCGCCGAGTACCGTGGCAAATTTAAAACCGTGACCGCTGAGCCCACTTATTAACAGCCGGTCAGAAGAATCGGAAAATGTATCAATAATAAAGTCTTCATCAGGCGAATTATCATAGGTGCAGGATTCGCCATGCAGGCAAACGCCGCATCCGGGCAGGAACTGGCGCAAAAATGAAAACAGTTCACTGCCATCTTCCGCCCGGCTACCGAAAGAGGTGCGCTGCTGTGGTGTGCTGATCGGTTGACCGCCGTCGTGCTTACCAATTTTAATCGCGTTATTTTCCGCCGGGAAGCCATAGTAATGGCCGTCTGCTGTTTCAACGGTAAACGCCGGAAAACGGTTATTTTCACTGTAGCGTCCGTCAGCCTGATGCCATGCAAACACTTTTCTCACCGGCGTGATCGGTAACTGTGGCAGCAAGGTTTTTACCCAGGTACCGGCGCTCAGCAGCAATTTGCGACCGTGAAATGTTCCCTCAGCGGTATGCACCAGCTGAAGCCCGTCACGTTCTTCAAATCCATCGACCGCGCAGTTAAACAGCTGAGCACAGCCTGCTTCTCTTGCAAGGCGGATTAAATGGCGCACGGCCGCTTCCGATTTAAGGTAGCCAGAACTCGCCTCAAAAACCCCAATATAGTCCTCAGGCACAGCAAGTTGCGGCCAGCGGCGGCGAATATCTTCACCACGCAGGGTTTCAACCGGCAGGGAAAAAGCCGCCGCGCTTTGCAGGACACCGGCAATAAAATCAGACGATTCGGGCGCGAGGTTAATCACGCCGCAGCGCTGCATAATACGTTCCCCGCAGGCCGCCTCCAGCTCATCCCACAGTTGCTGAGCCCGCAACAGCATGGGGACATAGCGAACACCTTCGCCATAAGCATGGCGGATCAGGCGTGATTCCCCGTGGTGGCTGCCCTCGCGATGGGGAGGATGCGCCCGGTCAATCATCAGCACTTTCAGGCCTGCCCGGCGAGCGTACCAGCCCGCAGCTGCACCGACCGAACCACTGCCTGCCACGATTAAGTCATACACCATCTGGAGCAGATTCCTTTATTCAATGCTTAAAGCAGGGAGGATAGCAAAATGCGGCCATAATGAAAAAGGCACTCCGGAGAGTGCCTTGCGGAAAACAATCTGAAAATCAGTGCTTACGGTAATCGCGGTCCTAGTAACCGGTCGCTTCAATCTTGGCAATACCAGCTTCAAGAATGGAGATAAACTGCCGGGCGACATCAGTGGTCAGCCAGTAGGTCTGACCGACCTCGGCCTCATCAGTCTGCTGCTCGTCACTGGAGAGCGAATGAAGACGGATCATCATGGCATCATAGCTGTCGACGGTACTGATATCCCATCCGATGAGGGGATGTGTCTGGATAACATCTTTGTTTCTGTCCATTGTAACCCCCTTTATAACTCGTATTAGTAATGACGACGTCAATGAGGTTCGATGCGGCCTTTTTTTACAGAGCAAAGTAATTATAACAGGATTTTAAATTCGCGCAGCTGCGAAATTTTTATCGCCGGGAGTGAACTTTTAATTACTGTTTATTTAATTCTCAGCCGATAATAATCGTCCGTACAAAAACAGAAAATACGCCTTCAGTATAGTCTGAATATTATTTCTGAGGTGACAATTTATCCGCTTATCATCCCTGCACGATGTACGGGAGTGATGCCAGGGATAATGGCTGAAAGAAAGACCAGGGAATCTGCGCGGGAATAAAATAAATGGCGGTAAAGAGTCGCCTCACAGAGCATCATTTTTAATTGCATTTGAAAGGTTACCGAAGAGTAGAATCTGGCGGGTGGTAGTGGAAAGCATGGTGATATGGCAAAGAGAGAATGTGCCTGAAACCTTTTTGCAAGAGAGATTTTAATGAAAGGGCTGTAAAAAAGCCGGATGGCGAAATCCGGCAAACAACGGAAAAAAATGGGCAGTGCCGATTAATCGTGAGTAAACCAGTCGTCTGCGCTTTCCCAGGTTTCCTGCAAAATTTCCGTCACGCGACCTTTCACCTCATGACTGCCACCCATTACCGTCAGGTTGTTGGCTCCCGCATAGCGCACCGAGACGCTGTGAACAGATTCAGGAAACTGCTGGTTAATTCGTTTACCCAGCTCGGCGCTGAGTGCCTCGATGGCACCCGCTGGCAGCGGGGTGGTTTTTGCTACAGTGACTTCAACACGCATAAAAGCCTCCGGATAAGATACTGTAAATATATACAGTTAAATCATCCGAAGCAATCTCTCTGGCAAAAAAATCAGCGCGCCACACGCCAGTTCAGTGTCTCTCCTGCCAGAAACGGCACCAGCGTATCGTCACCCAGCTGGACGCTCTCCGGTACGGTCCAGGGTTCGCGCACTAACCGAACCGTGCCCTCATTGAGCGGCAGGCCGTAAAAACGCGGACCGTTTTCGGAACAGAAGGCTTCAAAAAAGCGCAGGGCATCCATCTCTTCAAACACCGTGGCGTAGGCTGGCAGCGAAGACGGCGCATTGAACACCCCGGCACAACCACAGCTGGCTTCCTTGCGATGGCGCAGATGGGGGGCGGTGTCAGTGCCAAGAAAGAAGCGATCGTTACCGCTGGCGACCACTTCGCGCAGCGCCTGCTGATGGGTGTTGCGTTTCAGGACCGGTAAACAGTAAAGATGCGGACGTACGCCGCCAACCAGCATATGGTTGCGGTTAAACATCAGATGTTGTGGCGTGATGGTCGCAGCAATAAAGCGATTACCTTCCCGCACATAGTCGGCGGCCTCTTTGGTGGTGATGTGTTCGAACACCACTTTCAGCTCCGGATACTGCCTGCGCAGTGGCTCCATGACCGTGTCGATAAAGCGGGCTTCCCGGTCAAAAATATCAATATGTGCCTCGGTCACTTCGCCGTGAATTAACAGCGGCATACCGATTTTCTGCATGCGATCCAGCACCGTGGCGATACTGCTAATGTCAGTCACCCCGTGACTGGAATTGGTGGTGGCATGGGCCGGGTAGAGTTTGGCGGCGGTGAATACGCCGCGGCTGAAACCGTCTTCTATTTCATCTGCATTCAGCGAGTCGGTCAGATAACAGGCCATCAGCGGCGTGAAATTATGTCCGGCGGGTACGGCGGCAAGGATACGCTCACGATAGGCTTCCGCCGCCGCCACGCTGGTAACGGGCGGAACCAGGTTAGGCATCACGATCGCCCGGCCGGAAACCTCGCTGGTAAAAGGCAGCACGGTTTGTAACATTTCATCGTCACGCAGATGAATGTGCCAGTCGTCAGGGCGACGGATCAGAAGTTCCTGGGGTTTTGCAGTCATAACAGGCTCCGGCAGAAGTGAGATCGGTATGGCGAATTTGGCCGGGGTCCAAGCATAAGCAGAAAGGCGTCGGTTTGCACCTGCTTTGTTGATATGCAGACTAAAAATGCCGGGGAGCGTTCTCTGTCCGCCAGCGAACAGAGAACGAAAGATTAATCAGTGAAAGGGATAATCAGCTTGCCCGGCTGCACTTCCAGACCTTTGGCGAAGCGTTTTGCCAGCGATTCGGTTTTGCTGCGGTCGGCGCTGAGCACATAAGCCGGTTTCTGATTGAAGTAATCTTTCAGCGACTGGTTGAGATAAGGCGTCAGGGTTTTCAGCATCCCCTGCATTTTTTCAGGTTGCACCTGCACATCCACCAGTTGCAGATCCTGCAAATAAATCGCCCCCTGTTCCTTGTTAAACACCGGCTGCGCCTTCATGGTCAGCGTCATCGTCGCTTCCTGCGGCCCAAACAGCGAACTGATATTCACTTTTGCATGACCGGTCAGCGTCACTTTGTTGGGCTCCTCGCGGCCAATCTGACTGCTCAGGTCACTCAGCACGATGTGCGCATCCACCAGTCCGGCGACACCAAGCTGTTTTTCATAATTATTGTGCTTTTGCAGCGCCTGATTGATTTCCTGTTCACTGATGGTGTACTGCGTCAGTTGGTTGCAGCCGCTGAGTAGTCCCACCAACAGCAGGGCGCTCAGCCCGGCAAAAAATTTTTTCATCATAATCCTCATCATGTTATGCGGTCAGTAACCCTCCTGACCGGAGATGACAGCTTGCCCGACATTGCGGTCAGAGTCACCAGGATTACTGCTCAGAGTCAGGCCGTATACCCGTTATCGGGCACCAGGGCGTCGCGCAGTATCCGGAGGGAAAGCCAGCTGCGGTCACGCCACAGGATTATTTTACGGGTAACAGCGGGGATGTTTATAATCATTAAGGGAAATCAGACGTGGTGGCTGGATAAGGTCAGGTCTGCGCGACACTGCGCATGGGGATTTCTGCCGTTTTCAATGATTACCTAAAGGATTGAGGAGAGAAGATGTTTGGCTATCGTTCTGCTGTCCCGAAAGTCCGCCTGACAACTGACCGGCTGGTGGTTCGTCTGGTTCATGAGCGCGATGCGTGGCGTCTGGCTGATTACTATGCCGGTAATCGTGCCTTTCTCAAACCCTGGGAGCCCATTCGCGACGACAGCCACAGTTATCCTTCCGGCTGGCAGGCGCGTCTGGGATTAATCTCCGAAATGCACAAACAGGGCAATGCTTACTATTTTGCGGTGATGGATCCTGATGAAACGGAGATCCGTGGCGTGGCGAATTTCAGCAACGTGGTCAGAGGCTCATTTCACGCCTGCTACCTTGGCTACTCTCTGGCGGAGAAGTGGCAGGGGCAGGGGATGATGTTTGAGGCGTTGCAGTCGGCTATTCGTTATATGCAGCGCCAGCAGCGCATCCACCGCATCATGGCTAACTACATGCCACACAACCATCGCAGCGGTAACCTGCTGGCCCGGCTTGGCTTTGAAAAAGAGGGCTATGCCCGGGATTATTTACTGATTGATGGTCAGTGGCAGGATCACGTGCTGACCGCACTGACCACCAAAGAGTGGCAACCCGACCGACGTGGACAATCATCCTGATGAAAATCGTACTTTCCGCCCTGGAGGCGAGGGTGGTGGGCTGCCTGCTGGAAAAGCAGGTTATCACCCCGGAGCAGTATCCGATGTCGCTGAATGCGGTCGTCACCGCCTGCAACCAGAAATCCAACCGTGAACCGGTAATGAGCCTGAGCGACGCAACGGTGCAGGACACGCTGGATATGCTGATAAAAAAACATCTGGTCACCGCCCTGAGCGGCTCAGGCAGCCGGGTGGTGAAATATGAACACCGTTTCTGTAACACGGCTTTTGGCCAGTTAACGCTGAGTCCGGGGGAATCCGCGCTGGTGACCACGCTGCTTTTACGTGGTGCGCAGACGCCGGGCGAGCTGCGGATTCGCAGCGGCAGACTGCATGAGTTTGCTGATGTAAGCCAGGTGGAACAGCTACTGGCGACGCTGGCCTCGCGCGATGACGGTCCATTTGTGGTGCAACTGGCGCGCGAGCCGGGTAAACGCGAAAGCCGCTATATGCATCTGTTCAGCGGCGCAGTGGAACAAACGGTGGACGAAAGCCCTGCCGATACCGATGAAACGCTTGCCGATCGGGTCAGCGCGCTGGAGCACGAGGTGGCGCAACTAAAACAACAGCTGGCAGATTTGTCAGCAAAAATCTGACTGCTGGTTTACCGCGTAAAGGAGAATGAGATGGGCAGGTTGAGAACGGGAGTCGTCGGGCTGGGTGCCATCGCACAGAAGGCCTGGCTGCCGGTGGTGACCCGGACAGAGGGCTGGCAGATGTCGGGGGCGTTTTCGCCGGACCAGCAAAAAGCCGCCAGAATTTGCGACAGCTATCGCATCCCGCTTTTTTCCTCGCTGGAACAACTGGCCGCCGCCAGTGATGCGGTATTTGTCCACACCTCCACCGCCAGCCATTTTGCCGTGGTAAAACAGCTGCTGCTGGCGGGCGTCGATGTCTGCGTCGATAAACCGCTGGCGGAAAGCCTCGAGCAGGCGGAACAGTTGGTGGAACTGGCGCGGCGCAAGGGGCGCAAACTGATGGTGGCGTTCAACCGCCGTTTCGCGCCACGCTACCTGCAACTGAAGGCGGAGCTGCATGAGCTGGCCTCACTGCGCATGGAGAAACATCGCTGTGACAGCGTGGGCCCACAGGATCTCTTTTTTACCTTACTGGATGACTATCTGCACGTCGTGGACACCGCGCTGTGGCTCGGTGGCGGCGCGTCTGACTTGCAAAGTGGCAGCCTGCTAACCACCGATGCAGGTGAAATGCTCTACGCCGAGCACCATTTCCGTCACGGCGACAGCCTGATAACCACCAGTATGCACCGCCGGGCAGGCAGCCAGGGAGAAACCGTGCGGGCGGTGGCCGATGGCAGCCTGTGGCAGGTCGATGAAATGCGTGATTTTCAGCAGGAGACGGCAGGGCAGTTGATTATCGACCCGCCGCCCGCCTGGCAAACTACCCTGCAACAACGTGGATTTGCCGGTGTGGTGCGGCATTTTATCGACTGCGCTGCCAATCAGACCGAGCCGCAAACGTCCGGCGAACAGGCGCTGATGGCACAGCGCGTGGTGGAAAAACTCTGGCGCGACAGCCGGGGTGAATAACGCTGTAACAATCGGCTGTGGTTATTTCCTTGCATATCAGTAGACTGTGCCCCTTGCGCCTTTGTGAGAAGGGGCAACGAACCCTAAAACTGCACCTATGTTGTCGTAACAATCAGGAAACGCATGAACCTGTTGAAATCACTGGCAGCGGTCAGCTCAATGACCCTGTTTTCTCGCGTGCTGGGATTTGCCCGCGACGCCATTGTGGCGAGAGTTTTTGGCGCAGGGATGGCAACGGATGCCTTCTTTGTGGCGTTCAAACTGCCTAACCTGCTGCGTCGCATCTTTGCTGAAGGGGCATTTTCTCAGGCGTTTGTCCCCATCCTCGCGGAATACAAAAGCAAGCAGGGAGAGGAGGCCACGCGAATATTTGTCTCCTATGTCGCCGGATTACTGACGCTGGCCCTGGCGGTGATCACCCTCGCCGGGATGTTTGCTGCGCCCTGGGTGATTCTGGTTACCGCGCCAGGATTTGCCGACACGGCGGACAAATTTGCGCTGACCTCCTCGTTGCTGCGGGTGACCTTTCCTTATATTCTGCTGATCTCGCTGGCGTCTCTGGCCGGCGCGATCCTCAATACCTGGAACCGTTTCTCGGTGCCCGCTTTTGCGCCGACGCTGCTTAACGTCAGCATGATCGGTTTTGCCCTGTTTGCCGCACCGCACTTTCATCCCCCGGTGATGGCGCTGGCGTGGGCGGTGGTGGCTGGTGGCGTATTGCAACTGGGTTATCAGTTACCGCATCTGAAAAAAATTGGCATGTTAGTGCTGCCGCGCATCAATCTGAAGGATGCAGGCGTATGGCGGGTGATGCGGCAGATGGGACCGGCGATTCTTGGCGTGTCGGTTAGCCAGATCTCACTGATTATCAATACGATTTTTGCCTCCTTTCTGGTTTCCGGCTCGGTGTCCTGGATGTATTACGCCGACCGTCTGATGGAGTTTCCTTCCGGCGTACTGGGCGTGGCGCTGGGCACCATCCTGTTGCCGTCACTGGCGAAAAGCTTCGCCAGCGGCAATCATGCGGAGTACAACCGCCTGATGGACTGGGGGTTGCGCCTCAGTTTCCTGCTGGCGCTGCCCAGTGCCGTGGCGCTGGGTATTCTGGCGAAACCGCTGACCGTCTCCCTGTTTCAGTACGGCAAATTTACCGCCTTTGATGCATCGATGACGCAACGTGCGCTGGTGGCTTACTCGGTTGGGCTGATGGGACTGATTGTGGTAAAAATTCTCGCGCCTGGCTTCTATTCCCGTCAGAACATTAAAACACCGGTCAAAATCGCCCTTTTTACGCTGCTGATGACGCAGCTGATGAACCTGAGCTTTATCGGGCCGCTGAAACATGCCGGGCTGTCGCTGTCGATTGGTCTGGCGGCCTGTCTTAACGCCCTGATGCTGTACTGGCAGCTGCGCAGGCAAAAGATCTACCAGCCAGAGCCTGGCTGGTTCAGTTTCCTGTCACGCCTGATTATTGCCGTGTTGGTGATGGCGGCGGTGCTGGTGGGATTGATGTGGATAATGCCTGACTGGGCAGAGGGCAATATGCTGTGGCGGTTGACTCGCCTGGCGGCGGTCTGTGCAGCGGGTGGGGCTGCCTATTTTGCTGTGCTGGCGCTGCTGGGATTCCGCCTGCGCGATTTCGCCCGCACCACGGTGCTGTAATGGCAATCAGCCCGGCAATCTTGTATTGCAGGGCAAGCTCAGCGGCCGGTAACAGCGTACCGGTCGGGGGAATAAAAGGGCGGCGTCAGACCTTACGGCTGATAAAGGCGCTTGAGGTAGCCTGACCGTCCGGGCCATAAAATTTCTGCGTCTGATGCGGACGCAATACCTGCAACGCCTGGTCAGTAAAGCTGATTTGGTGATTCAGTAACAGCCCATTGTGCAGATTGGTGTCACGCAGCTTCATGGTCTGCTCCTGAATGGCAGCCCAGCGACGCGACAGTTCGCTGTGTCGGCTGTAAGGCGCATGGAAGCCAGCGTCTTTTTCAGCGTCGCGGCGCATCTGCTCAAGAAAGTTGAGCGTTGCCAGCAGGGAGTTTTTATCTTCGGTAATGCGTTGCAGTAAGCTGCTGTTGATCTGGCCGCCTGAGAGCTGTTGCTGCTCTGATGTCATTACGTCGGCCAGACTTGCCAGCACTTCCAGCATCTTATCAAGGGCGGTCAGCAGCTTATTCATTTACTCAGTTACCTTCCAGAGAATCTTTCGCCTGCTGAATCAGGGCATCAGCGATTTTGCCGGTGTCCATTTTCAGTTCGCCATTACGAATAGCGGTTTTCAGCTGTTCCACGCGCGCGGTGTTAATATCCTGCGAACTGGATTTAGTCAGCTGTGACTGGGCACCACTCAGCACAACCTGAGAAGCGGTGGTGGTGGCAGTCGCTTTGCTCTCAACCTGACGTGTTTTCGGTGCAGAGGTGTCGGCGGTATCACGGCTCTGAACGGTACTGGCTGGATTCAATGGTTGAGTTCTGTCAATGCTCATATCTGACTCCTGTAAGCTCAGGCAAATTG
The DNA here is from genome assembly GCF_058241465.1 of Erwinia papayae. Lineage (NCBI taxonomy): Bacteria > Pseudomonadati > Pseudomonadota > Gammaproteobacteria > Enterobacterales > Erwiniaceae > Erwinia > Erwinia papayae. The sequence continues at coordinate 1,479,343 of NZ_JBZCHT010000009.1, read as the reverse complement.
TCACCTGGAAAATAAGTATATTGCGTCTGTTATTTATTCTATCGGCAGAACTAAGGCTATCTTTAGCCCTTTATAGCGTTATAAGAATATTCCCATCCGCAGCCACTTTTCCGCTGACAATCTGCCCTGAATTCATGCGCACCCGTACCGGCTGTGTCGAGGTCGCATTATTCATCGCCCGACCCTCGCTGGAGATATTAAACCCTTCCCCGCTGGCGATGACCGTCACGTTTTGTCCCGCCTTCACCCGCCACGGCTGGCGAACCATCATCAGGGTTACCGGCTGGCCCGGTACGATATCCCGCAGCGTCACCGCATCGGTCACTTCAGCGGCCGTCATCACCGTGCGGGCGGGCAGGGTATCCAGACGACCGCGCTGGACCTTCAGATCGGCAGCGGCGATCGCTGAACCGCGTGCAACCTGACGGGCTGCGACGATGTAGTTGCCGGTCACCTGCACTTCAATCTGCAAATAGCGGCGGTTCTGCCCACAGTTGGCGGCGACGCTCATGTTGCCCCACATGCGGCTGTTGCCGGGCAGGGAAAATTGCGGCGTGTCGCAGGCAGGCCACTGCGTCTGAGGGGTTTTCACCACCACCACCAGGGTATCGGCATTCTGGCCGCTTTCTCCATACCGCATTTTAAAAAACTGATTCAACTGATCCGTCAGTGAAGTGGCACTGGCCGACAGCGTGACCAGGCTCAGCAGCCCGGAAATCAGCAAAGTAAACCCACGCATCGTCTTCTTCCCCCCTTTATCAGATGGCATCGATTCTACTCGTGAGTCTGCCTGGTCAAGGCGCAAATTAGCGACGCTTTTTAGCGCTATTCCGTCGATAGCAGTTTGCCTCCCGCGATTATGCTGTCAGCTCTGAATGCTCACTATGCGGAGGAAGCATGCTCGACAAACTCGACGCCGCACTGCGGTTTAATACCGAAGCGTTGAACCTGCGCGCCCAACGGCAGGAGGTTCTTGCGTCCAACATCGCCAACGCGGACACCCCCGGCTATCAGGCACGCGATATCGATTTCGCCAGCCAGCTGAACAAGGTGATGGAGCAGGGGCGCGCGCAGGGTTCGGGCCTGCAACTGGCGGTGACATCCGATCGCCACATTCCGGCGGAGTCCAGCCAGGCAGCGTCGATGGACCTGATGTACCGGGTTCCTGACCAGCCGTCTGCTGACGGCAACACCGTCGATATGGACCGCGAACGTACCCAGTTTGCGGATAACAGCCTGAAATACCAGACCGATCTGACCGTCATCAGCGGCCAGATCAAGAGCATGATGTCCGTGCTACAGGGGCAATAATTTATGGCACTGATGAGTATTTTTGATATTGCCGGTTCAGCAATGAACGCCCAGTCACAGCGTCTGAACGTGGCGGCCAGTAACCTGGCCAACGCCGACAGCGTGACCGGACCTGACGGACAGCCTTACGTGGCAAAGCAGGTGGTTTTCCAGACCGCTGCTGAGTCAGGTTCTGCTACCGGCGGTGTCCGTGTGGCGCAGGTGGTGGACGATCCGACCCCGGCAAAACTGGTCTACGAACCAGGCAACCCGATGGCCGATGCCAAAGGTTACGTGAAGATGCCTAACGTCGATGTGGTCAGTGAAACGGTGAACACCATGTCCGCTTCACGCAGCTACCAGGCCAACGTCGAGGTGTTGAACACCGTTAAACAAATGATGATGAAAACCCTGACGATGGGTCAATAAGGAGCTGCCTGATGAGTATTGCAGTAGGCGTTAATGAATCCACAGACAACACGGCGATTACCACCACGTCGTCGACCACCGACACCACGGCGGCCGACCTGCAAAGTAACTTCCTGACCCTGCTGGTCACGCAGTTAAAGAACCAGGACCCGACGAATCCGATGGATAACAGCCAGTTAACCACCCAGCTGGCGCAGATCAATACCCTCAGCGGTATTGAAAAACTGAACACCACGCTGGGATCGATCTCCGGTCAGATCAACAGCAGCCAGACGCTACAGGCATCCACGCTGGTGGGGCACGGGGTGATGGTTGATGGCTCGCAGGTGCTGGTTGGCACCAGCAGCGGCAGCACCTCCACCACGCCGTTTGGCGTCAGCCTGGAGCAGGCGTCCACCAGCACCACGGCCACTATCAGTGACTCGTCCGGCAAGGTGGTGCAGACCATCAATCTGGGCGCGCTCAGTGCGGGTGTTCACACGTTCTCCTGGGATGGTTCTGAGGCTGACGGCACCACGGCCACCGATGGAAAATACAGCGTAGCGATCAGCGCCAGCAACGCCAGCGGACAGCTGGTGGCGCAGCCACTGAACTATGCACTGGTTAACGGGGTAACTAACGACACCAGCGGTGCCGTTCTGGACCTCGGCACGATGGGAACCACCACCGTCGCGAATGTTCGTCAGATTATATAAATAACCCCTTTTCAGGAGACTACACATGGCATTTTCCCAGGCAGTGAGTGGCTTAAACGCCGCCGCCAGCAACCTTGACGTTATCGGCAACAACATCGCCAACTCGGCGACCGTTGGTTTTAAATCTGCCAGCGTCTCTTTCGCCGATATGTTCGCCGACTCGAAAGTGGGTCTGGGAACCAAAGTGGCGGCGGTGACGCAGGATTTCAGTGACGGAACCACCACCTCTACCAGCCGTGGCCTTGACGTGGCGATCAGCCAGTCCGGCTTTTTCCGCCTGGCTGACACCAGCGGTGCGGTTTACTACAGCCGTAACGGCCAGTTCACGCTGGATTCAGACCGTAATATCGTTAACTCCGATGGTCTGAAACTGACCGGCTACCCGGCAACCGGTACGCCGCCAACCGTGCAGACCGGTGCGAACCCGGTGGCGCTGAGCATCCCAACCACCGCGATGCCGGCAAAAGCCACCACCACTGCGGCGATCACCGCTAACCTGAACTCAACGGATACCGTGCCAACCACCACGCCGTTTGATTCAACCAATACCGCGACCTACAACAGCAAAGCGTCCATGACCACCTATGACTCGCTGGGTAACGCGCACACGATCAACCTGTACTTTGTCAAAGGTGCCACCGACAGCACCACCGACCCGACTAACCCGACCACTACCTGGAACGTGCAGGCTGTGGACTCGAGCACCGGTGCCAGTGCGGGCAGCTGGGATATGACCTTTAACAGCAGCGGTCAGCTGACCTCCACCGCTACCCAGACGATCAGCATGGCCACGCTGAACGGTTCTTCTCCGAGCACCTTCGCGCTGGATCTGACCGGCAGTCAGCAGCAGAACACCGGCACCGATACCTTCGGCAACCCAACGCAGAACGGTTACAAGCCAGGCGACCTGACCAGCTACCAGATCAATGACGACGGCACCGTGGTCGGCAACTACTCCAACGAACAGACCCAGACGCTGGGACAGATTGCGCTGGCTAACTTTGCCAACCCGGAAGGGCTGAAATCTGAAGGTAACAACGTCTGGTCAGCCACCGCCTCTTCCGGACAGGCGCTGGTCGGTCTGGCGGGCACCGGTAACCTCGGCACCCTGACGGCAGGCGCGGTGGAGTCTTCCAACGTTGACCTGAGTAAAGAGCTGGTGAACATGATCGTGGCGCAGCGTAACTATCAGTCTAACGCCCAGACCATCAAAACCCAGGACCAGATCCTCAACACCCTGGTCAACCTGCGTTAACCTGGCTAACAGGGGAGTCAAATGGATCACGCGATATATACCGCAATGGGGGCTGCCAGTCAGACCCTCGATCAGCAGGCAGTGACGGCAAGCAACCTTGCCAACGCCTCCACGCCGGGTTTCCGTGCGCAGCTTAATGCGCTGCGTGCGGTGCCGGTGGAAGGGCTGTCGCTGCCCACCCGCACGCTGGTGACGGCGTCCACCCCTGGTGCCGATATGACGCCCGGGGCAATGGACTATACCGAGCGCCCACTGGATGTCGCCGTTCGTCAGGATGGCTGGCTGGCAGTGCAGGCGGCAGATGGCACAGAGGCCTATACCCGCAACGGTAACATGGAACTCAACCCGGCCGGACAGCTCACCATCCAGGGCAACCTGGTGATGGGCGACGGCGGGCCGATTGCCGTGCCGCAAGGGGCGCAGGTGACCATCGCGGCTGACGGTTCGATTACCGCGTTGAATGCAGGCGACGCCCCTAATGCCACAGTTCAGTTGGGTCGTCTGAAACTGGTGAAAGCCACCGGTTCAGAAGTGACGCGCGGTGATGACGGCTTGTTCCGTCTCACCGCCAGCGCCCAGGCGCAGCGTGGTGCCGTGTTGCAAAACGATCCCACCGTTCAGGTTATGCCTGGCGTGCTGGAGGGAAGCAACGTCAATTCAACGCAAACCATGGTTGACATGATTGCAAACTCACGCCGCTTTGAGATGCAGATGAAAGTGATCTCCAGCGTCGATGACAATGAACAACGCGCTAACCAGCTGCTGTCAATGAGCTGAGGACAGAGGAAAACCCAATGATTCGCTCTTTATGGATTGCCAAAACCGGTCTTGACGCCCAGCAAACTAATATGGACGTCATCTCCAACAACCTGGCTAACGTCAGCACCAACGGCTTTAAACGCCAGCGTGCCGTATTTGAAGATTTGATGTACCAGACCATTCGTCAGCCCGGCGCGCAGTCGTCCGAGCAGACCACTTTACCCTCCGGGATGCAGTTAGGTACGGGTACGCGTCCGGTAGCTACGGAACGTCTGCACACCCAGGGCAACCTGAACAAAACCGACTCCTCAAAAGACGTGGCGATCAGCGGCCAGGGTTATTTTCAGGTGCAGATGCCTGATGGCACCACCGCTTACACCCGTGACGGTTCATTTCAGACTGACCAGAACGGTCAGCTGGTCACTAATGCTGGCTTCCCGGTGCAGCCGGCCATCACTATCCCGGCTAACGCCCTGAGCATGACCATCGGTCGTGACGGTGTGGTCAGCGTTACCCAGCAGGGCCAGACCGCTGCGGTTCAGGTTGGTCAGCTGACGCTAAGCACCTTTATTAACGATGCCGGTCTGGAAAGCATGGGTGAAAACCTTTACCAGGAAACCCAGGCCTCCGGTGCACCGACCGACAGCACGCCGGGTAACAACGGCGCGGGGCTGCTCTATCAGGGCTATGTTGAAACCTCTAACGTTAACGTGGCGGAAGAGCTGGTCAGTATGATCCAGACCCAGCGTGCCTACGAGATCAACAGTAAGGCAATCAGCACCTCCGATCAGATGCTGGCGAAATTAACTCAGCTGTAACAGTAAAAGCCGGGTTCGCCCGGCGCTAATGACAAGAACTTTTTTATTAAGGTCGTGATTCCATGGCGCAGCAAATCTCAATGCCTGGACGTTTGTTGGTAGCCACGTTGCTCCTGACGCTTAACGGTTGTGCTTTAGTTCCCCGTAAACCGTTGGTCGAAGGATCGACAACGGCCGAACCGCTGCCTGCGTCACCGCAGGTGGTTAACGGTTCCATTTTTCAGGGCATCATGCCGATGAACTAAGGCTATCAGCCGCTGTTTGAAGACAGACGCCCACGCAATATTGGCGATACGCTGACCATTACCCTCCAGGAAAACGTCAGCGCCAGTAAAAGTTCTACCGCGTCGGCCGGACGCGATGGCAGCGCCACGGCGGGCCTGACGGCGGTCCCCAGCGCGATGGCTGGTCTGCTGGGTGGCGACAAAGCCACCGTTGACGGCAGCGGCAAGAATACTTTTGCAGGTAAGGGTGGCGCGACGGCGAATAACACCTTTACCGGCACCATCACCGTTACCGTGAATCAGGTTCTGCCCAACGGCAACCTGAAAGTGGTCGGTGAAAAACAGATTGAGATTAACCAGGGCACCGAATTCATCCGCTTTTCGGGCGTGGTCAACCCACGCACTATCAGCGGCAGCAACAGCGTGATTTCGACCCAGGTGGCGGATGCCCGCATTGAATACATCGGCAACGGTTATATCAATGAGGCACAGACGATGGGCTGGCTGCAACGGTTCTTCCTGAACCTGTCACCATTCTGAGAGGCGATAATGCGTAGACTTCTTCAACTCACCCTGCTGCTGCTGGCGACCGTCAGCTCACTGGCCTGGGCCGATCGCATCCGCGATTTGACCACCGTGGGTGGCGTGCGGGATAACTCCCTGATCGGTTACGGGCTGGTGGTGGGACTGGACGGCTCCGGTGACCAGACCACCCAGACGCCGTTTACCACCCAGAGTCTGAACAACATGCTGTCACAACTGGGGATCACCGTCCCCAGCGGCACCAATATGCAGCTGAAAAACGTTGCGGCAGTGATGGTCACCGCCAAACTGCCGGCGTTTGGCCGTCAGGGCCAGGTGATTGACGTGGTGGTCTCCTCCATGGGTAATGCCAAAAGCCTGCGCGGCGGAACGCTGCTGATGACGCCTTTAAAAGGGGTTGATAATCAGGTCTACGCGCTGGCGCAGGGCAACATTCTGGTGGGGGGCGCGGGTGCGTCAGCCGGTGGCAGCAGCGTGACCGTTAATCAGGTAAACGGCGGACGGATCACCGGTGGTGCCACCATCGAGCGTGAACTGGCCAGTAATTTTGGTACTTCCAACGTCATCAACCTGTTCCTTAATGAAGAAGACTTCAGCATGGCGCAGCGCATTGCTGATGCGATCAACGCCCGCTATGGCTCGGCGCAGGCGCTGGATGGCCGTACCGTACAGGTGCGGGTTTCTGCCAACGGCACCTCTCAGGTGCGGTTACTGGCGGAGATTCAGGACATTGACGTCTCGGTTCCGCTTCAGGATGCCAAAGTCATTATCAACTCGCGTACCGGCTCGGTGGTGATGAATCGCGAAGTGATGCTCAGCAGCTGTGCCATCGCGCAGGGTAACCTGTCGGTCACCGTTAATCAGTCACAGAACGTCAGTCAGCCCAATACGCCGTTTGGCGGCGGGCAGACGGTGGTAACCCCGCAAACCCAGATCGATATGCGTCAGAGCGGCGGCTCGCTGCAAAGCGTTAATGCCAGCGCCAACCTGAACAGCGTGGTGCGTGCCCTGAATGCGCTGGGGGCATCGCCTATCGACCTGATGTCCATTTTACAGGCGATGCAGAGTGCAGGCTGTCTGCACGCCAAACTGGAAATAATCTGATGGGTGATTCTCAATCTCTGATGAGTGCGGCTTACGACAGCCGCTCACTGAACAACCTGAAACGTCAGGCCAGCAGCGACCCGAAAGCACACGCAAGGGAAGTAGCAAAGCAGGTGGAAGGGATGTTTGTACAGATGATGTTAAAAAGCATGCGTGACGCGCTGCCGCAGGATGGCCTGCTCAGCACCGAGCAAACGCGCCTGTATACCTCAATGTACGATCAGCAGATTGGGCAGCAGATTGCCGCGAAAGGACTCGGACTGGCCGACATGATGGTCAAACAGATGGAACAGGCCACCACGCCCGATGAAAAAGCGGGCACCGTGCCGATGCTGCTGGATAAGAACTTTATTAATACTCTGCCGCCGCTGGCGATGGAGCAGCTGGTACGCAAAGCGGTGCCACGCCTGCCGGCTGCTGATACCCCGCTCAGCGGTGACAGCAGCGATTTTATTGCGCAGCTGTCGCAACCTGCGCAGCAGGCCAGTGCGGAAAGCGGTATCCCGCACCACCTGATCCTCGCCCAGGCGGCGCTGGAATCAGGCTGGGGACAGCGGCAGATCCGCACCGCAGATGGCAAGCCAAGCTACAACATTTTTGGTATCAAAGCCTCCGGCAACTGGCAGGGGAAAACCACCGAAATCACCACCACCGAATATGAAAACGGCGTGGCGAAAAAAGTGAAGGCCACCTTCCGCGTTTACGACTCTTATTTCGACGCGCTGAACGACTACGTCAGACTGATTGGTAACAACCCTCGTTACGCGGCGGTCACCACGGCGTCAACGCCGGAGCAGGGCGCAAAAGCCTTACAGGCGGCCGGTTATGCCACCGATCCTAACTACGCGCACAAACTGGTGGGGATGATCCAACAGTTCAAATCCATGGGCGAGAAAGTGGTGAAAGCCTATAGCCAGGATATTGGCGATTTGTTCTGATTAAACGATGTGCTGAGACGCCCATTTTTTCGGTTTTTTCGCTCAAGTTTATCGCGTCTGAACCGATAACGATAAGAGGCCGGATTTGTGTTAAAGCAGACCGGCACCGATTTTAATGCCGGCCCGTGCTGTCAGGGTAAAAAAGGAACCGACATGTCTAACTTAATCAATACCGCGTTAAGCGGGATAAACGCCGCCTCGGCAGCGTTGAATACCACCAGTAACAACATCAGTAACTACAGCGTTGCCGGCTATTCACGTCAGACCACGGTCCTTGCCCAGGCCAACAGCACGCTGAGCGGAACCAATTACTACGGTAACGGGGTGTCGGTAGCCAGCGTCAACCGTGAATATGATGCGTTTATTACCAACCAGCTGCGCGCGGCGAGCACCAGTTCCAGCGCACTGACCACGCAGTATTCACAGCTGTCAAACATCGACGATATGTTCTCCAGCTCCACCAACACCCTGTCGACCAACATGCAGGACTTCTTCGCCTCGCTGCAAACGCTGGTCAGTAATGCCGATGACTCCTCATCGCGTCAGGCGGTACTGGGCAAAGCGGATGGGCTGGTCAACCAGTTCCAGGTGACAGATACCTATCTGAAAAATCTCGACAGCAGCCTGAACACCTCAATCAGTTCGACGGTGGACCAGGTTAACGGCTATGCCAAACAGATTGCCAACATCAACCAACAGATCACCAAGCTGAAGGGCGCGGGTGACGGCAGTGCGCCTAATGCACTGCTCGATCAGCGCGATCAGCTGGTCAGTAAACTTAACGATCTGGTCGGCGTTACCGTCAGTCAGCAGGATGGTGGCAGCTACAACGTCAGCATTGGTAACGGTATCAGCCTGGTGCAGGGCGACAGCTATAACCAGCTGGCGGCGGTGGCCTCCAGCGCCGATCCGACCCGCACCACCATCGCGACGGTGGATGCTTCTACCGGTGCTAAAACTGAAATTCCGGAAAAACTGATCACCACCGGTTCTCTTGGGGGGCTGCTGGCCTTCCGGACCGATCTGGACAACACCCGCAACCAACTGGGGCAACTGGCATTAGGCCTGGCCAGCAGCTTTAACACCCAGCACGAGGCAGGTTACGACAGCAACGGTGATGCCGGTGAGGCCTTCTTCAATTATGGCAGCCCGTCGGTTACCACCAACACCAGCAACAAAGGCACCGCGTCGATGACGGCGACGGTTACCGATGCCAGTGCGGTGCAGGCTTCCAACTACAAAGTGAGTTATGACGGCACCAACTGGAACGTCACCCGCCTGTCGGATAACGCGTCCGTAACGGCCACCTCTGGCACCGACAGCTCCGGCAATGCCACCCTGAGTTTTGATGGATTACAGCTGACGCTGGGTGGTACGCCAGCCAGCAAAGACAGCTTCCTGGTGAAGCCGGTTGCTGATGTGATCAGCAATATGAGCGTAAATATTACCGATGAAGCTAAACTTGCTGCCGCCGGTGCCGATGATGGTGTCAGTGACAACACCAACGCCCAGTCACTGCTGAATCTACAGACCAAAAAAGTGATTACCGGTAACAGCACCCTGACGCAGGCTTATGCCAGCATGGTGGCGGATATTGGTAACAAAACCAGCACGCTGGAAACCACCAGCACCACGCAGACCAACGTGGTGACGCAGCTGACCAATCAGCAGCAATCTGTTTCCGGCGTAAACCTGGATGAAGAATACGGTAACCTGACCCGCTATCAGCAGTACTACACTGCCAATGCCCAGGTGATCCAGACCGCCAGCACGATCTTTAACGCACTGATCACTGCGGTCAGCTAAGGATAAGGAGTTAACTATGCGTCTCAGTACTTCGATGATCTACGATCAGCAGATGCGGGGTATCTCAACCTCCCAGGCCAGCTGGCTGAAAGTGGGTGAGCAGCTGTCATCTGGCAAGCGTGTGGTCAACCCGTCTGACGATCCGGTTGCTGCCGCGCAGGCGGTGGTGTTGTCACAGGCTCAGGCCCAGACCAGCCAGTACAAAACTGCCCGTGGCTTTGCCACCACCAGCATTTCGGAAGAAGAGAACAACCTGCAACATGTCACCAGTACCATCCAGGATGCGCAGACCATCGTGGTTGCCGCCGCTAACGGCACGCTTTCTGATGATGACCGCGCCTCTTACGCGTCGCAGCTGACCGGTCTGCGTGACCAGTTGCTCAACCTTGCCAACTCGACCGATGGCAACGGACGCTATCTGTTTGCCGGTTACAAGACCAATACCGCGCCTTTTACCCAGGATTCCAGCGGCAATGTCACCTACACCGGCGGCACCACCGCCATCACCCAGCAGGTGGATTCCAGCCGCACCATGGTGACCAGCCACACCGGCGATCAGGTGTTTATGGCCCTGACCAGCAATGCCAAAGCCGAACCCGATGGCAGCGCCAGTGAAGCGAATATCTTCACCACGCTGAATACGGCAATTAACGCGCTGAACACGCCGATTGCCAGCGCTGACGATGCTGCGGTGCAGGCTTCGTCCGATGCGCTGGACAAGACTAACCGTGGCCTGAGCAACTCGCTGAACAACGTGCTGAAAGTGCGTTCAGAACTGGGAACGCAGCTGAATGAGCTGAGCAATCTGGATGCAAAAGGGGACTCCACGCTGGTCAATCAGACCACGCAGATGAGTAACCTGGTGGATGTCGATTACACCAGCGCTATCTCCTCTTACACCATGCAGCAGACGGCGCTTCAGGCGTCGTACAAGGTGTTCACTGACATGTCATCCATGTCACTGTTTAAACTGAACGCCTGATCATTTTTGTTTTTGAACGTGCTTAAACCGGGTACGTTTAGTTTCCCCGTCACCAGCCTAACCTGCTGTTGACGGGTTTTTTTTGGGCTGTTTTCAGCCGGTGTCGACGCTTGCGAGAAAAACGGGGGCGAGGCGGTAAGAGTCCGTGAAAGGAATATCTTTGACAGAGGTGACTATTTACCAATGCTGATAAATTTCTGGTTTTTAAATCCGTTTTATTTTATGAAAAAAAGGCGGTGAATGCATATTGGTTGTAATTGATGTGTTATTAACATGCCAAAGTAAAATATAAATAACTTTGTTTTTTTCAACGTAATTGTTATCGAAATGATTGGTTTTTTATTTTCAGTCATTGCCAGTCTGACGTTAAATGTTTCATGAGAATCATTTTTCATCCGGTTTATTGATTAAAAAAATGGACCTGTCAGGAATGTTTTTTATTTTTCATCTTTTGTGTTGTTTTATTAATATCTGGTATTACGATTGTTAAAATTATCAGTATTATTATTTAAAGGATTAGCCCGGAGTCAGTTTTTATTACCTGATAGCATCAGCGTCACTGTTTTCTTGTTCTTTTAGAAGACTTCCCATCACCATCCGAAGATTCTTTTCACACTCCTTCAGGCAGTAAACATAGGTTTTCAGTTCCGGGAAAGAGCGGTCAATACTGTAGTTAAAATCGGTGTTAAGACAGTGTTTATTTTTATAAAACGACACCATTGATTCGCTGATCAGACCGACTGCATCGCCGCTACTAATCAGAAAAAGATAGTTATCAATATCATCAACGATAATCACCTGGGCTGCGGGGCAGGCGGTGAGGATCTTCATGTGGGCCGTTTTAATGTAGTGTTCATGGAAGCCGTTACGGGGAATGATAATCGGGATTTTTTTCATATCGCTGATTTGGTAACGTTCAATCCCCTTTGCCAGCAAATAACATACCGGCTCACTGTAGAACTCCATCGAACTTAGCCCATTTTCGGTTATCTCCCGGTGAGAAATAACCGCCTGAATTTCACCTGAGAGCAGGGATTCCAGCGAGTTTGTCGCATCACTGGAACAGTAAGAAACCGACTCTGTTTTCTTCCTTTTTTTTATTAATATGTTGAACAAAAAATGATTCAGATTCTCGACTCCAATCATCAGACTCCTTTTAAGGTTCAGGCTGTTGGTTTTCTGGGAAAAGCTGGGTTCGATTTCAGATATTTTCATGTAGTGAGGCATTATCTTTTCATACAGCTCGAGACCCTTTTTCGTCAGGGTAAAATCATGGTCGGTGCGTGAAAATAGTTTATATCCCAGTTCGTCTTCGAAGAGCTTTATTCTTCTTGATATTGGTGATGAGGTGACAAAAAGAATTTCGGACGCTTTTTTGAGCGATTTTTCTTTCGCCAGAACAATAAAGCATTTCAGATTAGATGAAACAAACATACTGCCTCCTGGTGGGGGTATTTAGCGTCAACTTAAATCAGTTGAAATATAACACACTACAGAATTGTCTGAACGGGATTAATCCTAAGATTTTCTGATATTTATCAGTGTTTTCATCATGATACTATTTTTTAAATGACATTTTTAATTTTTAAACTTGTGCGTTTTTTATCATCTGCATAAGCTGCGCGAAGATTCCAGTGGTGACAACATGAGTTAACAGTACCAGAGATTAAAATAGTATGAAACAGGAGATGAAATCTGAGGCGGTATATTTTATTTTTCATTGAGGTATGTTCTCTTATTTATTTTTTTATGGTGGGTAAAAATAAATATTTTTATCTGTAACCCTGGGATATGGAATAATTCTGAGCAGCCTCGCACTGTGATTAACCCTTTTCATCTTAACACGATGGTCAGTAACATTTCGGCCCAGATGAAATGGCTAATTTCCCCCCGACTGAAAGCAGGGTGAACAATCATCTTAAGATGAACGGCGCAGTTGCACAGTGAAAGAAAAAGAATAAAAAAGAACCAATGCAAAATACAGATAAGGTTTTTTCAGGTGTTATAACTTCATCAGTCCATGATTGTCTTCTCCTCATTGCAGATAAAAAGATCGTCTGATTTTAAGGCCTGCCAGGCACCAGAGATAAATGGGCCGGGGTTATTTACTCTTCTTTTAACCGGCCTGCGCCAGTCATATTTTGATTTGCCATTTAAATATTTTTCACGCATGTAATTTGTCTGTTAAAACTCACAGCCTTCTTCTTAACAACAGCCCTGAGCTGTTTTTTATCCACAAATAAAAATCTCTTTATGCTTATTTTAATGAGCTTAATTTGATTGTCTCATTTTGAATTGATATTCATGACGATACCCTCATGTCTCCTGTTTATATTAAATCCCGATAATGATCATCTGTTTCAGTCAGTTACCAAAAAATCATTTCATTACGGCAATTATTGAAATTGAATGTGTCCTTTGTATGGTTAGTATTAATTGCATAAGAGTTTTCAGGAAGAAATTATTTTTCTGAGAAAAGTAAACAACATCGTGAAATTCACGATGTTTCTGGTTAATTCAATACTACAAGCGGAGTGGTTATGTCTGAGAGAGGAAATTCACTACAGAGTGGTGATAATAAAATTGTATTGGGTTTCTGGCACAACTGGCCATCAACAGGTGGTCAGGAATACAGAATGGGCAGCTTTACCGAAATGACCCTGTCTGAAATTCCCGTGCAGTACAATGTGATTGCCGTGTCTTTTATGAAAGTGCTGGATGTTGGCGATCGTATTCCGGACTTCAAACCCTATAAAGGGTCTGAGGCTGAATTCCGTCATCAGATTGATCTGGTCCATGCCCAGGGGCGTAAAGTGCTTATTTCTCTGGGGGGCGCAGATGCGCATATTGAACTGAGTCATGATGATGAAGACGCACTGGTAGAGCGTATTATTGCGCTTACTAATCAGTATGATTTCGACGGGCTGGATATTGACCTCGAACAGGCGGCGATCACTGCAGCTGATAACCAGACGGTTATTCCTGCTGCGTTAAGAAAAGTAAAAGATCATTTTTGGCAGCAGGGAAAATACTTCACCATCAGCATGGCTCCGGAGTTTCCCTATCTGACTCAGGGGGGGCATTACAGTCCCTATATTAAAAACCTGGAAGGTTATTACGATTATGTCGCGCCACAATATTATAATCAGGGCGGCGATGGACTATGGATCGATGGTGTCGGCTGGCTGGCACAAAATAATGATGCGCAGAAAGCGGATTTCCTGTTTTACCTGACTGAAAGCCTGGTCACCGGCACCCGCAATTTTATTAAAATCCCGCACGATAAATTTATTATCGGTCTGCCGACCAATAATGATGCGGCGGCGACAGGCTATGTGGTCGATCCGCAGGATGTGTACAGTGCGCTCGACCGTCTGGACGCGGCCGGTTTGCCGATTCGTGGCCTGATGACCTGGTCCGTCAACTGGGATGCGGGCGTGACTGCGCAGGGACAACCTTACAACTGGGAGTTTATCAACCGTTACGGTTATCTTGCTGGTGACGGCACTGTACCGCAACCCTCTCCACAGCCGGATCCGGCACCACAGCCAGAACCTTCGCCACAGCCGGATCCGGCACCAGAGCCAGAACCGTCGCCACAGCCGGACGAACTGCCGCAATGGCGAGCCGGTGTCCGCTACAATGATAACGATCGGGTCAGCTGGCAATCACAGAATTACCTCTGTGTCATGCAGCACGATTCCAATCTGTTCTGGTCGCCTGACGTGGCGCATTCACTCTGGCAGCCTGCATTGCGAACCGCTCTGCGTCCAGGCGCTGTAGCGGATGCCTTCACCCAAAGCGGCACGCCCGCATTGCGTCATGGTCATATCGCCACACCGGCATCCCGCGCCTGGTTTGCATGGCGCAAAGGCCAGCTGAATGCCGGACAGCTTAATCAGCGTGAAGCAGGTAAATTCTTCCCGCAAACTGCCCGTGGCCTGGCCGATGTGGTTGCGCCAACCGATTCCACCAATGCACTGCCGCCGCCTGATGGCAGAATTGCCAGTGCCAATCAGGGCGATGGCCTGTTCCTTGATGAACCAGGCACACACTGGGAAAAACATACCGTGTCCTCCGCCTCGCTGTTGCAGTTTACCTGGACCTATACCGCTCCGCACTCCACCCGACGCTGGAACTATTTCATCACCCGGGAAGACTGGGATCCGCAACTGCCGCTGAGTCGTGCCCAGTTTGAAGAGACGCCATTCTTCAAAGTGGAGTTTACTGAACAGCCATTCTGGAGCTATGGTTCCCTGCTGCGTCCATCCGGTCCAAGTGTACACGAGGTTCCTCTGCCGGTGCGCAGTGGCTACCACGTTCTGCTGGCAGTCTGGGAAGTGGCGGACACCGGTAATGCCTTCTATCAGGTTATCGACCTCGATTTTGTCGGCGGTGAAAATCCGGGTGATACAGGCCCTGTTTCCCCGGCGGGTCTGCATGCCAGCCATGTCACCAGTGATTCGGTATCCCTGGCCTGGAATGCGTCAGTCACGGCGGGAGCCTCTTACCGCCTTTATCGCAATAACACCCTGATCTACAGTGGTTCATCGCTGTCGTTCACCGACAGCGGGCTGGAGGAAAATACCGCTTACACCTATGCGGTCAGCGCGGTCAATCGGGCCGGGGTGGAATCAGCTCGGAGTCAGGAAATGATTATCAGCACCCTTGCTGCGGCTGTGCCGGGCACCACGCCGCCAACGGCACCTTCTCACCTGCACAGTATGGCGGAGACCGTCACCAGCATTTCGCTGATGTGGGGCGCGTCCGATGCCAGCAATCCGTTACAGCACTATCTGATTTACCGTGAAGGTTATGAAATCGCTCGTGTACCTGCATCGCAACTGCGTTATACCGATGTCGGCCTGTCAGCGGAAACCACGTACCGTTACTTTGTCGCCGCGCTGGATTCACGGGATCTGCTCTCTGTACCCAGTAATGTTCTGTCGGTCACCACCAGCAGTGCTGGCGGCAGTGACAGCGGGGGAGACAGCGGCGGTGGTGACAGTGGTCTCTATCCGCAGTGGACGCTGGGCACATTCTATGCCACGGGGGCGAATGTCAGCCACGCAGGTAAAAACTGGCGTTGTCTGCAAGCGCATACCGCCTGGGTACAGGACTGGGCACCTGGTGAAGCACCCGCACTCTGGGCAGAAATTCGCTAAGCCTGAATGGAGATAGTGAAACTGGCCAGAGGGAGCTGGTCAGTTTCAGAGCCTGGCCCATCAGGATTGTTTTACCTGCCATTCTCAATCCGGGCAGTGCCCGAAATCCTCACGTACGAGCTGTACGCTCCGGTTTCTGCGCGCTGCCCTTGTCCGGACTGGCTGCGACAATAACGCCTGGTGGGACCTCTTAATATCTTTTATTTCGCCATAACAGCAAGAAGCTGTCCCGGCAGAGGTAACTGTTGCGGATTATTCAGAATGTCATTCATTTCCCGCTACCGGAGGCGAATGCCAGACTCTGTCTGACCGGATATTCAGATACGCTGACGGCACAGTTTTTTATTATTTCTGACCAGAAATTGGGTTGAATTAATCAGAGGTGCCAATGGTTTCCCTCTATGACACTATTTTGCAGCATTGCTCAATATGGGCGGTGGCTTATTTACCGACGCTGTTCTCGGCATTATCTGCGCTTTGTATCGCCTTTTTTATGGGGGTATATGACCGCAGAAAACCCTAGGAAATTATGGCCGGTCCTTTTGTCTGCGCCATATTTACCCTGGCTATTTCGGGGTCGCTGGAATATCTCGGTCTGCCTGATAACGCGGTAAATCTGGTCGGCGGCATTATCGGTTTTATTGGTGTGGATAAATTACGTTACCTCGTCGAAGGGAAATTATTTAATCGCTTTGGAGTGACAAAAAATGAAAATCAGTGATAACGGTATTGCCTTTATTAAAAAGGAAGAGGGAGAGAAACTGCACGCCTATCTTGATGTGGCGGGTATTCCGACCATTGGCGTCGGTCATACCGGTGAGGTAAATGGCATGCCGATTGCCCGAAATACCCATATCACCGCAGAAAAATCGACCGAGCTGCTGAAAAAAGATTTAGCGACGGCGGAAAGAGCGATTGAAAAGAATATCACCGCGCTACTGTCTCAGAATCAATATGATGCACTGTGCAGCCTTATTTTTAATATCGGTGCAGGTGCCTTTGCCGGTTCATCAGTGAAAAGAAAACTTAACGCCTGGGATTATCAGGGAGCGGCAGACGCTTTTCTGTTGTGGAAGCGAGCAGGTAAAGCGCTGGATATCTTGCTGCCGCGCCGCGAAAGAGAGCGCCAGCTGTTTCTCTCCTGAAAAGGCGTGTCAGATAAGCAGAAGAAAAAAGAATAATAAGAAGATAATCCGGAGGCCGTAGCGCTTCCGTTACCAGTCCCGTCGCCGACGGGTTTTTTTTTATCTGGCAATACGCGGTACTCCCGGAAATTCATCACGCTGTCATGCGCCATTAACCTGGCTGTCATCTTTTCCCTTGATACTGTTAGTTGCAATCACCACGCGATTACCGCGTTGTCACATTGTTCAGACCACGAAGGGGTAAGCGATGCTGAACAAATCTGCACATCCACACCCGGTTTACCGGGAGGCCACTCCGCAATCATGGCGTTGCCCACTGTCTGCGCCGGTGCGTCTCAGCCAGCATCTGCCTGAGCAGGGCAGTCATCCCGACGGTGAGAAGCTGCTGGCGGTACTGCGTCCCTGTAACCCGGAAGTGGCCACCGCCCTGGGGCTGGTCGAGGGTGCCACCGTGATCCACCTGCGTATGCTGCGCCGGATCGAGGGCGTACCGGTGTCGGTAATAAACCACTATCTGACCGATGCCAGCGGCTGGCCGCTTTTGCAGCAGTTCAGCGGCGGATCGCTGCATCAGTTTATGCAGCAGGAAATGGGGATGGTGTTGAATCATGACCAGACCCGAATTGCAGTGCGCCGTGCGCAGGCCAAAGAAAGCAGGTTGCTGGAGGTGTCGCTCCATTCGCCGCTGCTGTGCGTGCGGACCGTGAATCGCTGCGCCAGCGGTGCAACGCTGGCGGAATATTCGGTCAGCCTGACGCGCGCCGATATGATTGAACTGACGGTAGAAAACTGAATGGTGCGACTGAAAGCAGGAACCCACAAATGACCTTACTTGCCTGTTTTAACCATCTGGCGGTGGATCGGGAGGATGCCCGCCGACGTATCCGTAAAGCTGTCAATGAACCTGGCGTGGTGGTTTCTTTGCCTGCGCAATCGGGGTGGGGCGATGCCTCTGCGGCGGCAACCACGCTGCTGATGACGTTGCCGCAGCGCGAAACGCCGATCTGGCTGGACAGCAGCCTGCACAGCGAGGCACTGCTTAACAATCTGCATTTACACACCGAGGCTTCGGTGTCCGCTGATAAAAGGGTGCCGTATGCGCTGCTACATACCGAATCAGACATCGCTCCCGACGGCTTTTGCCATCAGCTATCGGCAGAAAAACGCACCACCCTGATTATCGAAGTCGCGGCGCTGAGTGGCGGTCTGACCCTGCGGCTCAGAGGGCCGTCGCTGAGGGAAACGCGTGCGGTGGCTCCCCGGCTGTCGGAAACGGTGCTGCATTATCTGCGTCAGCGTCCACAGGGTATGGCTCAGCGAGTGGATCTGATCTTCACCTGCAAAGAGAAAATGATGGCCCTGCCATCCACCACCGATGTGCAGGTTTGCTGAAGCTGCGCCTACAGGGCCTGCTTTCAGCCAGCGTCCCCCGCTGGCGGTGTTGAGCGGGGGAAGGGCATCAACAGACAGTTACCCGTGCGGCGGGATGCTTATCCCAGCGCCGTTTCCCACCACAATCTGTTCAGCGCATAGTCGCGATTATCGGGATTGGGCGCTTTCTCCCACGGCTTATCAATGATGTAGTGAATATTCTTCACCTTCGCCATATCCCAGATGGCCGCATGCTGGAACGGCAGAGTTTTCAGCGCATTGTAAATCCAGGGCAGCGGTTGCCAGCGCTGATGATAGAAATCGTTGAGGAAATCCTGCTCGGCAAACAGATAGCGCGATAAATCATCCAGCGAGCGAAGATGCTGCATCATATCCTCAAACACCTGCTGGTCTGGTTTCACCACCAGCAGGCCGCCGTTAAGGTAGTTTTCCACTTCGTCGGGTTGCTCGGTGTGTTCCACGCCCCGACAGTAGCTGTAAAAACAGTTCTCGGGCCGCCAGCTTTTGGGATAGCTGGCAATTTTGCCAGGGTTGCAACGGCAGGCGTGGCAGGCGGCGATCCAGCCCTCCGGCAGCGTCAGTTCAAACAGCTCATCCATGTTACGGGTGACCAGCATATCCGCATCAAGAAAAACAATGCGTTCAAACTCGGTCATCCGCCAGATGTTCAGTTTGGTCCACACCTCAGAGAAGCGTTCGCTGGCGTAGTGAGTGTGCTGGCTATCATCCGCCGCCAGCGTGGTCACTTCACGCAGCAGGCAGCCGGCACGGACCAGCATCTGACGGCTGGCGGCATCGATATTGCGGGTGACCAGCACTACCAGCGGCCAGGCCGTGTTGGCCTTTTGTAGCGATTTATGCAGCGCCTTCACCCCGTTAAGGTAATCAGGCTCGGTAAGCAGGGTAGCCCATGCTTTCATTCATTTTCTCCTTATTATCAGTCGAGCAGTCTGGCGGTAAATGTGTTGGCAAATTTATGCTGTGGGTCCAGCGCTTCGCGTATTTCGCAAAACGCCTGCCATTGTGGATAGAGCGCAGGCCAGTCGTACAGCGTATCATCGAAATATTTTCCCCAGTGAGGCCTGCCGCCGACCGCTGCCAGCACTTTTTCCACCGCCTTCAGAAACGCCACGCCTTCTTCTGAAAGCGAGCCGTCCTCGGCGTAATAGACCACAAAACCAAAAAAACAGGTCTCCTGCTGATACGCCGGGCTGAGCCAGCTGGCCGACGGGCCGGTACAGCGCAGGATAATCGGATAGTGCATATGCGGCTGCGTTTCGCTGTGCCACTGTTTGATCTCTGCAATCACCTGCGGGACGTGCGCCAGCGGGATACCTATCTCCACGTTGATTTGCGGCGTGGCAATGCCCCGACAGAACACCTGATAAATATCCCCGGTCACGTCTGAGAAATCTTTAAAACGGGTGACGGTGCGAAACGGTTTTCCCTGATCATCAACGATCTGCGTGTCGTTGCGCATATTATCCAGCGTCTGATCCACCGTGTCATTCATCGCGTCGCTGGTCTGCTGCTGTTTTACCAGATCGTCGTTATTATCGTGATACTCTTCGGTTTCCTCGCGATCTGCCCGGCGGGCATTCCAGACATGCACCTGATTTTCATCAGGAAACCACCAGACTTTACTCAGGGCATAATCCTGGTTCCACGCCAGCAGATCCTGGCCCAGGGTGTCAGCGTGGGCGGCACTTTTAAAGCAGGTATAGACCGCTAACGGCTGGATGCGTAGGGTCACCTGGGTGATCACGCCAAGACACCCCAGACCCAGCTGCACCGCCGCGAAGGCCGGGTGCTGACGATCAAACTCCTGAATGCTGCCATCAGCCATCACCATCCGCAGGCTGAGAAGCTCATCGGCCAGCGAGCTCTGCTTTAACCCCTGGCCGTGCGTGCCGGTGGACAGGGCCCCCGCCAGCGTCTGGACGGCGATCACCCCCGGTGAGGCGGATAACATTCTGTCCATTTCCGTCAGCGTCTGGTACACCTCCTCCAGCGGGGTGCCTGCGGCAAAGGTGGCGCTGGTATCGGTGGATGACAACAGGCCGCGCAGCTGGCAGAGATCGATCAGCATATCCTCCTCCGCCGCCAGCTTCAGCATTCTGCCTGAAGACATCCGGCTGCCCATCACGCGGATCTTTCCTTTGCTGCTGCGAACCAGCTCCTGTAATTCCTGCTCGGTGGCGGGGGTGCGCACCGTGCTCTTGTCGGCCAGCAGGGTATTCTGCGCCCAGTTCCACAGCCCGGCTTCGCTGCCGTCCAGTTGAGGCTCGCGAAGGGGATAACCGTTCTTTTCGGATGACATGAGTAGCTCCAGATTCAGGGCGAAACAGCAGGATGGTATTGGATGGCAGAACAGCATTCTCCGGCTCTGACCGTTCAAGCGTAGCTGAATTACCCCGGAATGACAGAGCTCAGGCCTGCGGCGGGATGTTGACGGATTTCAGAGCGGACGCAGGTAGCGCAGGGTGGCTTCCACCACCAGTAGGCGGTTGCGGGTAATGCTTTGCTGCTCTGTTTCATCATTGCCGAACAGCGTGTGGAACGTATAGCGGTTAGCCACGTTGTGGGTGCAGATGCTGCTGATCAGGCGATGGACGTCCACCGTGGCCACCTCCGGATTGAACACGCCCGCCGCTTTCCCGCGTGACAGAATGCTGTCCAGCACGTCAAGCGCGCTCTGATTCAGCGTCTTTATGCGCGTTGACTGGCTGATAAAACGGCCCCGCATCAGGTTTTCGCTGCACACCAGCCGCAGGAAATCAGGATGGGAAATATGGTAATCGAAGCTGGCTTCCGCCAGCCGCACCATCGCCTCTTCCGGGGGAAACTGTTGCAGATTCAGCCCCGTTTCATGCTGGCGTATCGCCAGATAAACCTGCTCCAGCACCTCGACGTAGAGATTCTCTTTGTTGTTGAAATGGTAAACCACCATGCGTTTGGTGGTACCGGCCTGCTGCGCAATCTGCTCCATGCGTGCGCCCTCCAAGCCGAACCCGGCAAAGGCGCTCAGTGCCGAGGCGAGGATGCGTTTTTTCAGTCCTTGCGGATCATTTTTTCTTTTTTCAGTAGCAGACATAGCAGGTCAGTCAGTCCGTGGTGGTGAAAATGTTCAGCGGGATAAACAGCGCCAAGACTACCACAGATACAGGCGGGTGATGTGCAGGTCAGCGGTCAAAAAAAGCGTGGGTGCCGTCGATCACGCTGCGATGATGCTGTTTGATTTGCTCATCCAGTTGCGTCCTGTCCGGCAACGGCTGGCCGCGCACCACCGCTTCACAGGTGAAGCAAAACAGCAGAATAGCCCGACTACACAGATGTGCCGCATCACTGTAGCTCTCCAGTGAGATAAAATAAGCGGCGTCACTGGCACCACGCTGCTGACAGCTGTCCCAAACGGCCATCAGCGCCCGCCAGACCTCCGTTGCCTCACCCAGCAGGGCGGTTCTGCTGAGGGAAAAAGCCACGATTTCCGCCATGCGCACAAACAGCGGCTGACGGCTGGCGGAGGTGAACAAAATTTCCAGGGTCTTCTGCCACTGCGTCAGGGTGGTGGAAAACAGGGCGTTTTGCAACTGTTCCGGGCTGGCGTGTTGCCAGGGAAATGCGGCAATCAGCCCGCTGAACTGCTGTTGCCAGGCATTACAGGCCGCCTCATCCTCGCAGGGCACCGGCGGCAGCTGCTGCGCCAGCTGTTCAAACCGTTGCAGTTCACGCTGACGCTTCTGCACCGGCCCTTTAATCAGCCGGGCCTTACGCTGTTGCAGACTGTGTAGCGCATCGAGATCGTGGCAGGTCGCCATGGCGATTTCACCGGCCAGCAGCGCTTTATTGATGATCTGGATGCGCTCTGTCGAGGTGACAACTGAACGCTCGGCCAGCAATTCATTTCGGCGGTTAAGGTAAGCCGCAGCAGGACACAGAAAGTGGCTCATCAGCATTCTCATGGTCAGAAAGGCAACGGCGGCGGTTGCCTGTGTAGAGCAGGGAGTATGACACAAGATCGGCCGGTACAACCGGGCCGCGTTGCTTTTCAGCCGAATGCCAGATGGCTTTAGCCGCCAGGCAGATAAAGTTTGCACAAGTTGATATTTCCCTCTGTGCGCGGCACGCGGTTAAATTCTTTTCAGACCCGCTAACCGCAAGGAAAATACCATGCGAACCTTTGCCCTTCTGGCCGCCGCGAGAAAATGGCTGACCGCGCTGCGTCCAACATTTTCTCTTACCCTGCCTGCCGATCAACCGGCTGACAGCGCCCGGTTGAGTGAATCGCTGTTACCAACTGGCCTGTATGGCTTTGAAACCGGCTACCTGCTGGCGAGAGCGCGGTATGAGAAATAGCCGTCACCCTCACCGCATCCGTTATTGTTACTGGAATGAGTTATGCGCTCTAAAGCCCGTTCGCGTTCTGACTGAACGGGCCACGGCGCTCAGGCCTCGTTCAGCGGCCATGCGTCACACTCTGTGCCGTTGACCCACAGACGGCGGTGTTCCTGATGCGGCAGGGTGATATGCAGTTTTTTCCAGCCGGGCTGAAAGTGGCCTTCAGTCGTGATGGTCAGTCGGATAGCGCGGTCGTCACACGTCATCCGCCAGTTCAGCCACAGGGCATTGCCCTGTTGATAGCCCCAGGATTCACCGTCATCCTCAAACAACAGGCCCTCAGCGCTGCCCACGCCTTTTAACGGGAACAGCTTCAGCTCCCGCTGATTATCTTCCGCCACATTCACCGCCCGCAGATGCTGACTGAGCGGCAGGCCCGCGCCTGCGCGCACCAGCAGCGGCAGTTTTTCCAGCGGGGCGGCCAGCGTGACCCACTGCCCGCCGCTGTACCACTCGCCGCTGTAAAAATCGTACCAGCCGGTGAGATTATCCGGCAGCCACAGCGACCGCTGACGCTGGCCCGATTCCACCACGCTTGCCACCAGCAGGTCGCGCCCCAGCATAAACTCATCGCCTTCCACAAAGGTCTGCGCATCATTTTCATGGTCGAGAAAGGTGGGGCGCAGCATCGGCTCATCATCGGCATGGGCCTGCCACAGCAGGGTATAAAGGTAAGGCAGCAGGCGATAGCGCAGTTCGATGGCGTCACGAATGGCGGGGGTCACCGCCGGATACATCCAGGGTTCGTTCACCGTCTGGTCATCATTCCAGGAGTGAATGGTAAAGCGGGGATGCATCACGCCATTCTGTACCCAGCGCACAAAGAGTTCGGCGTCCGGCTTGTCCCCGGCAAAGCCGCCAACATCGTGACCAAGGTTATACAGACCGGAAAGGCTCATACCCAGCCCCATGCGGATGTTATACCGCAGGGTCTGCCAGCTGGTGCGGTTATCCCCGCTCCAGGTCTGCACATAGCGCTGCATCCCGGCGCAGCCGGAGCGTGATATCAGAAAAGGGCGTTTCTCCGGCGCGAAACGCTGCTGCGCTTCCATTGAGGCGCGCATCATCAGCAACGGCATCACCGGGCGGATATCCTTTATCGCCAGGCTGCAGCCAAAGCCGTGACAGCGCGCCTCGCCATCCCACACTTCATATTCGTTGTTGTCGTTCCAGGTTGAATCTATGCCCATCTCCAGCAGCTGGCGGGTTACCCCCTGTTGCCACCAGGTAATGGTGGCGGGGTTGGTAAAGTCGAGGTGTGAGCCTTCATCGTCCCAGAATGCGGAGCGCTCAGGCTGGTCGCTTTCAGAGTCGCGGATAAACAGACCCTGCGCGGCAACGGCCTGGTACTGGGGGTGATCCTGCAACAGACAGGGCTTGATGTTGGCGGCCAGATGCAGCCCGGCGGCATGGAAGGCGGCGCTCATCTGCTGCGGCTGCGGCACTTTTTCCCGGTTCCAGTTAAATACGTAACGCTTGTTATTGATTGAGGTGTAGCCGGAGGAGAGCTGGAACGAATCACAGGGGATCGCCTGTTCGCGACAAAGCCGGATAAAGTTCATCAGCTGCTGCTGCGCGTCGGGCGCGTCGGTGTAGTGCATGGTTGAGCCGCTGTAACCAAGGCTCCATTTCGGGCCGAACAGCGTTTTACCGGTGAGACGAACAAAGGCTTTGGTGACATCCAGCACCCGGCTGCCGGTGAACAGGTAGTAATCGATATCGCCACTCTCCGCCTGCCAGCGGCGATAGGGTTGATGATAGTTATCAAGCTCGTTGCCCAGGTCCAGCTGGGTGTTGCTCAGATTATCGTAATAGAGGCCGAAGCTGATGTTGTCGCGCCGCGTCAGGGTAAAAGGAATATGTTTATACAGCGGGTCGGTGGTGGCGGCGTTGTAGCCCATTGCATCCAGATTACGCATCTCATACCGCCTGCCATTACGTTGCAAATCACCGGCTTTCTCCCCCAGCCCGTAGTAGCGTTCGTCGGGCTGGCGGCGCAGATAGTGGGCGACCCCATCCCCGTGGGCATT
Source organism: Erwinia papayae (assembly GCF_058241465.1). Classification (NCBI taxonomy): domain Bacteria; kingdom Pseudomonadati; phylum Pseudomonadota; class Gammaproteobacteria; order Enterobacterales; family Erwiniaceae; genus Erwinia; species Erwinia papayae. The sequence continues at coordinate 1,454,370 of NZ_JBZCHT010000009.1, read as the reverse complement.
CAGCAGATAGGCGCTTGTGGTCCGGCCGCCGGTGAGAAACTGCCATTCGCCGTGCGGATCAAGGTAGTGCCACTCCAGCCACAGCGGCTGATGCACCGTCACCCGTAACTGACGGGTGGTCAGCACCAGGCTGTCAGCCTGTTCGCTGACGGTAAAAGCGGGCAGGCTGAATCCCGCCAGGCTCTCGCGTGAACGTCCCTCCCAGGGCACTTCGCCCTGCGGGGCAATGCTCCAGCTGCGGTCGGGATTAAATTCGCCCTGACGTTTTACCGCCACCCGGATCAGGTTTTCTTCCAGCACATACAGGCAGAGATGATGCCTGCCATCAACGATTAACTGAAGGTGGTGCGCATCCGACTGCGCCAGGGTCCAGTGTTTAAGGGTTTTCATGGTCAGTCTCACTCTCAGGCGCGCGTGGCGCGGCGTTCAGCAATAAAGGCGATCAGGAACAGGGCACCGATCAGATCGAAAAATCCCATCGCCACAAACAGCGGATTGAATCCAATCCGGTCGGCGGTGACCCCGATAATCAGCGAGAAGATAAAGCTGGAGATCCACGCAAACGAACCGCGCATTCCGTTGACCGTTGCCATCTGCCCTTTTTCAAACGACTCCACCACCAGCGCGCTGAGCATGCAGGAGATAATCTGGTGCCCAAAGCCGCCAATGGAGATCAGCACAATCGCTATATAGGGATTACGGGTGGTGGCGACCAGCGCCAGCGACAGCATCAGAAAAGCGCCGGTAACAGAGCTGGCAACAATGGAGTTAACCCGGGTGCAGCCAAAAAAACGCAGGTAGATGCGCGTCAGATAGCCGCTGACCACGCTGCCCAAATCGGCAGCCAGAAAGGGCAGCCAGGCAAACATGGCGATCTGCTTCAGATCCATTCCCATCTCTTTCGCCAGGTAGAGCGGCACCCAGAAGCTGAGCACGCCCCACGCCGGTTCGGCCATAAAGGCTGGCAGGGCGATGCCGTAGAAACGTTTGTTTTTACACACGGTTTTCAGCGCGGTGAAAAAGGGCAGTTTCACCGCAGGCGGTTCATTATCCTGCCGGATATAGGCCAGCTCTTCTCCGCTGAGGTTGGGATGCTTTTCAGGCGAGTGGTAGAACAGCGCCCAGGCCACCACCCAGCATAGCCCCAGGATGCCGGTGAACAGAAAGGCGCCCTGCCAGCCAAACGAGCCGTGGGCAAAATAGATGATTGGCGGTGCCAGCATCGCCCCCATAGAGAAGCCAACCCCGGCCCAACCGGCAGAGACCGGTCGCTCCTTTTTCGGAAACCACTCTCCCAGCGTTTTGGCATTCGCCGGGGTGGCGGCCGCCTCCGCGCCGCCCATAAAAAAGCGCAGCAGCAGATGCAGCCAGTTACTGGCTCCGGCATGAAACAGGCAGGCCAGCGCCCAGACCGTAGCGCAGATTAAAAAGCCTGCCTTCAGGCCGATGACATCAATCAGCCATCCACACAGCGGCTGAAACAGGGTATAGGCCAGCTGGAAAGCGCCGACGATCCAGGAATATTGTTCAGTGGTGATACCGAGGCTGGTTTTCAGCTCCGGCGCGAGGATGCCCAGCGAATTGCGAGTAATGTAGTTGACGGTGACGCCGGTCAGAAACAGCACCAGCACCCACCAGCGCAGATTGCGGATAATGCGCTTACTTTTTATTGCGGTCCCTGTCAGTACAGTGCGGTTCATATTGTTCTCCACGTTGAGTCGGCTGTGGTGCGAAAAAACAATAAGAAGGCGGCGGCATACTGCGCGGCTGCATTGATAACGGCTGTTTTTGTTTCGCGAAACCGAGTGAAACACAGCCGGCATCACCGGTCGCCATACAGAGGGCTTAATTGTGATTTGGTTAACCAATTTTATCTTTATGGGGCGATCGCGGTCACAAAACGGGCAGGTCCAGGCAGCATCAGGCGCTAAAATGCCGATTATGCTTAGTGTGATGCAAACTGGTTGACCTGTGTTCAGGCCGCCTGGCCGATGCAGCAAACGCTTAAATCATCCCGGAGGAGAGAAAATGGAACAAACATGGCGCTGGTATGGCCCGAACGATCCCGTCTCGCTGGCCGATGCCAGACAGGCGGGCGCGACCGGCATTGTCACTGCTCTGCACCATATCCCGAATGGCGAAGTGTGGAGCGTGGCAGAGATCCGCAAAAGGCAGGCCATCATTGAACAGGCGGGGCTGGTCTGGTCGGTAGTGGAGAGTGTCCCGGTTCATGAGGAGATCAAAACCCGCAGCGGACAGGTTGACCAGTGGATCGCCAGTTACTGCCAGACGCTGCGCAATCTGGCCGCGTGTGGCATCCGCACCGTCTGCTATAACTTTATGCCGGTGTTGGACTGGACGCGCACCGATCTCGCCTGGCCGCTGCCGAACGGGGCGAAAGCGCTGCGTTTTGATCAGATTGAATTTGCCGCCTTCGACCTGCATATTCTCCGGCGTCCCGGTGCCGCCGCTGATTATCAGCCGCACGAGGTGGAGCAGGCCGCCGCCTGTTTTGCCGCCATGAGCGAGGATGCCAGGGCGCGCCTGACACGCAACATTATCGCCGGCTTGCCTGGATCGGAAGAGGGCTACACCCTGGCGAAGTTCCGCGCCCAGCTGGCGCGTTATCAGCACATCGACAAGGCCCGCCTGCGGGAGAATTTTGCCCATTTCCTGCGGGAGATAATCCCGGTGGCCGAACAGGTCGGCGTGCGTATGGCGGTGCATCCGGACGATCCACCCCGACCTGTACTGGGCCTGCCGCGCATTGTCTCTGACGTCGATGACATGCAGTGGATGGTGGAGACGGTCAGCAGCCCGGCCAATGGGTTCACCTTCTGTACCGGTTCTTACGGGGTGCGCGCCGATAACGACCTGCCTGCAATGCTCCGACGTTTTGCCGAACGCGTCTGGTTTATTCATCTGCGCGCCACCCGACGGGAAGAAAACCCCAACAGCTTTCATGAGGCGGAGCACCTGGGCGGCGATGTGGATATGGTGGCGGTGATTAAGGCGATTGCGACAGAGGAACAGCGCCGTAAAAGTCTCGGCGAGCCGGATGCCATCCCGATGCGTCCCGATCACGGTCATCAGATGCTGGACGACCTGCACAAACAGACCAATCCGGGTTATTCTGCGATTGGCCGCCTGAAAGGGCTGGCTGAAATTCGCGGCGTCGAACTGGCCGTTCGCCGTACGTTGTCCACTAACGGAGCCTGAGATGATCCCCGACACGTCTGCATCACGTCCTTATCAGCAGGTGGCTACCCGACTGCGCGAAATGATCCTCCGGGGGGCGACCGCCGTTGGCGATCGCCTGCCCGCCGAGCGGGAGATTGCCGGGCAGCTTCAGGTGACGCGCACGCTGGTGCGTGAAGCGTTGATCATGCTGGAAATTGAGGGGCTGATTGAGGTGCGACGCGGGGCCGGAATTTATGTTGTCGCCATGCCCGCGCCCGGCCAGCGCCAGGCGGCAGGCGGTCAGGCACCACAGCAGGAGAGCGCCGGTCCGTTTGAACTGTTGCAGGCGCGACAGCTGCTGGAGAGCAACATTGCCGAATTTGCTGCCCAGCAGGTGACGCCTGCTGATATCAGCAAAATGCGCCAGGCGCTGCTGCTGGAGGAGCAGGAGCTGGCGACCGACAGCCTGGACGACACGGAAAAGGGCGACCGGCTGTTTCATCTGGCCATTGCCGAAGCCACTCACAACAGCCTGCTGGTGGAGCTGTTCAGGCAGTCATGGCAGTGGCGGGTGAATAACCCGATGTGGGCGCAGCTGCATCGCCATCTCGACAGTTCCCACTACCGGCAGGCGTGGCTGGAGGATCACCGGCGCATCCTCGCGGCGCTGATAAAAAAAGATCCCCGCGCCGCGAAATGCGCCATGTGGCAGCATCTTGAAAACGTCAAACAGCGACTGCTGGAGTTTTCCGATGTCGATGACCTTAACTTTGATGGCTATCTGTTTGCCTCATGGCCACTGGGCGAAGGCAGTGAATGAGCGGGCCAGCCGCTCAGGGCGATGCTGCTCTGCCGTCGTGCACACCGGCGGGCCGTTTTTACTCTCCCGCCGTGCAGTCAGGCCGCCTGTTCCTGTGGGATGTGGATATCGACGCTGATCCTCTCCCCGTTGTGGTCAAACACCATGCAGTGATGCGGCCAGAAAGAGGGGCGTAATTTCTGATAAGGACGGAAATGCACATCACCCGGCAGCAGCATTTTAAAACCGTCATGGCCGTGGCTCTGACCAAACAGACAGGTGTTGTTGCCCAGACGCTCCACCACTTCGCAGTGGAAATCAAGCTGTAACGGCGCGTCGCCGCCCATCTGCAACTGCTCCGGCCGGATGCCCAGCGTCACCTTGTCTCCGGGCTGCAATGGCCGCTGCGGCACCGGCAATGTCAGCAACCGTTCCCCTTCGTTAATGCTGACCACCAGTCCGTCGTTCCCGTACTGGACGACGCTCGCGGGCAAAAAATTCATCTTCGGCGAGCCGATAAACCCGGCCACAAAGCGGTTCACCGGGTTGTAATAGAGCGCCATCGGTGCGCCGACCTGTTCCACCCGGCCGTCATTCATTACCACAATTTTATCCGCCAGCGTCATCGCTTCGACCTGATCGTGGGTGACATATACCATGGTGGTTTTCAGTTCCTGATGCAGCCTGGCGATATGCAGGCGCATCTCCACGCGCAGTTCCGCATCAAGGTTCGACAGCGGCTCATCAAACATGAACACCCGTGGATTGCGCACGATAGCCCGGCCAATCGCCACACGCTGTCGCTGACCGCCGGAGAGCTCTATAGGTTTACGCTCCAGCAGATGGGAGTGTTGCAGCGTTTTCGCCACCCTCTCCACCAGACGGGCAATTTCCGCTCTGGCCATGCCGTTGACCTTCAGCCCGTAGCCGATGTTTTCCGCCACGCTCATATGCGGGTAGAGCGCATAAGACTGGAACACCATCGCCACGCCACGATGTGCCGGGGCGACATCATTGACGGGCCGATCGTCAATCAGGATCTGGCCGTCACTGACTTCCTCCAGTCCGGCAATCAAACGGAGCAGGGTGGATTTGCCGCAGCCCGACGGGCCTACAAACACGGTGAATTCGCCTGCCTCAATATCCAGAACAATATTTTTCAGCGTTTCTGTTTTGCCAAAGCGCTTGATGACATTTCTCAGTCTGATGCTGGACATGTAAATCCTCATCGCAAATCGGGTGGATGAACAATAAATGTATTACGTATAACAAATGAATGTTTTTGCCGGCAACCCTTATCCGGCCTGAGCTGACTATAGCGCTGCGATGAAACCTGCCCTAACGGCGATTTTGATTTATGTAACAGCGATCACACATTGATGAGAACGGGCTGGAGATAACTCGGGCTGGCGCGTAGCGTATGACATTAACAGGGTTGACTGTCTCCTCCTTTACAGGCCGCTTAATAAGCAAGTTGTGATGTTAAAAGCCGGGAAGGATATCGGATGCCGAAAGAAAAATGTAATACGCTCACATGAGGCCGATAATGAAAAGTAAAACAAGCATCACGCTGCTGCTGTCAGCACTGCTCCTGAATCAGACGGTTTACGCGGCTCAGCAGCTGACCGTCTGGGAGGATATTAAGAAGTCGGACGGCATTAAGACGGCGGTAGCGGATTTCAGCCGGCAGTTTAATGTCGAGGTGAAAGTGCAGGAGATGCCTTTCACCCAGCAGATTGAGAAGCTGCGGCTGGATGGCCCGGCCGGGATTGGTCCCGATGTGCTGGTTATCCCTAATGACCAGTTGGGGAGCGCGGTGGTGCAGGGACTGCTGGCCCCTTTAAAAGTCGATGCGGCAGCGCAGGCGGCGTATACGCCTGCGGCGATGGCGGCGTTCACCGAGGGAAAGGTGGTATACGGCATTCCGAAAGCGGTGGAAACCCTGGTGCTGATATACAACAAAGATCTGCTACCTGCTCCGCTCAGCACGCTGGAGGAGTATCGCGTCTTCTCAAAAAAACAGCGCGAAGCGAAGCAGTACGGCCTGCTGGCCAAGTTTGACCAGCTCTATTACAGCTGGGGAGTGATGGCACCGATGGGGGGCTATCTGTTTGCTAAACAGAGTTCCGGGGCGCTGAACACCAAAGATATCGGCCTGAACACGCCGGGCAGCGTCGCCGCCGTGACCCTGCTGAAAAGCTTCTTCAGTGAGGGGCTGCTCCCGGGGGGCATTCTGGGTGACAGCGGGTTGAATGCGATTGACTCGCTGTTTACCGAAAAGAAAGCGGCGGCGGTGATCAATGGCCCGTGGGCATTTCAGCCTTATCAGGCTGCCGGTATTAACTATGGCGTTGCGCCATTGCCGATGCTGCCGGATGGCAAGCCGATGAGCTCGTTTCTCGGCGTGAAAGGTTATGTGGTGTCGACCTGGAGCAAAGACCAGGCGCTGGCCCAGCAGTTTATCCAGTTTATTAACCAGCCGCAGTACGTCAAAACGCGCTATCAGCAGACCCAGGAGATCCCGCCGGTAGTGGCGCTGATGAACGATCCTGTGATTAAAAATGATGAAAAAGCCAATGCCGTGGCGGTGCAGGCTGCGCGGGCGGTGGCGATGCCTGGCGTGCCGGAAATGCAGGAAGTGTGGGGACCGGCCAACGCGGCGCTGGAACTGAGCGTCTCCGGCAAGCAGCCGCCAAAAGCGGCGCTGGATGCCGCCGTTAAGCAGATTTCCATGCAGATCGACGCAATGCAGGCCAGCAATCAGTAACCGGGCCGCAACCTGAGCCGCCAGAATAAGGATAATGATGTGATTATTTCTCCCAGTGAAAAGCTGACGCTGACCCCGCGTTCACGTCGCCATGCCATAACCGGCGCGCTGCTGGCACTATTGCCGGGATGTGGTCAGTTTTATCATCGGCAGTGGCTGAAAGGCGGCTGTTTTCTGCTGCTGCTCAGCAGTTTTGCCGGGGTGTTCCGCCAGGTGCTGCCACAGGGATTATGGGGGCTGTACACCCTGGGGGAGCAGCTACCACGGGATAACTCCATCTTTCTGCTGGCGGAAGGGATTCTCAGCCTGTTGATTGTGGCTTTTGGCCTGGCGCTCTGGCTGCTGTCGCTGCGCGATGCCTGGCTGAACGGCGCAAAGCGGGATGCGGGACAGCCGCTCAACAGCGTCCGTAAGCAGTATCAGCTGTTGTTGCGCGATGGCTTTCCGTATCTGATGATTACGCCGGGATTTATCCTGCTGGTGTTTGTGGTGGTGTTTCCCATTCTGTTCGGCTTCGCCATTGCCTTTACCAACTACAACCTTTATCACTCGCCACCGGCCAGGCTGGTGGACTGGGTGGGTGCTAAAAACTTTATCAATATTTTCAGCCTCTCTGTCTGGCGCTCCACCTTTGTTGACGTGTTGCAGTGGACGGTGGTGTGGACGCTGCTGGCTACCACCCTGCAATGTACGGTTGGCGTGCTGCTGGCGATTCTGGTCAATCAGAAGGACCTGCGCTTTAAACCCCTTATCCGCACCATTTTTATTCTGCCGTGGGCGGTGCCGGGATTTGTCACCATCCTGGTGTTTACCGGCATGTTTAACGACACCTTCGGGGTGATTAACAACACCATTCTCGACTTCTTTGGCATTGCGCCAAAAGCGTGGCTGACGGACCCTTTCTGGACCAAAACCGCGCTGATTATGATGCAGACCTGGCTGGGCTTTCCGTTTGTGTTTGCCATGACCACCGGGGTGTTGCAGGCCATTCCGGACGATCTCTATGAGGCGGCGATCATGGACGGCGCAAGCGCCTGGACCCGGCTGAAAACCATCACCCTGCCGCTGGTACTGTATGCCATCGCGCCGATCATCATCACCCAGTACACCTTCAACTTTAATAATTTCAATATCATATATCTGTTTAACAACGGCGGCCCGGCGGTGGCAGGCTCCAGCGCGGGCGGCACGGATATCCTGGTTTCGTGGATCTACAAGCTGACCATGTCATCGTCGCAGTATGCCATCGCCGCCAGCATCACCATTCTGCTGTCGATCTTCGTGGTGGGCCTGGCGCTGTGGCAGTTCCGCGCCACCCGCGCATTTAAACAAGATGAGATGGCGTAAGGAGCACTCATGGCAAAGTCGGTCAGTATTAAACGCGAAAAATGGTTGCGCCTGTCGCTCAGTTGGCTGCTGGTGGGGCTGGTTTCGCTGATTATCATCTATCCGCTGGTGTGGACGGTGGGCGCGTCACTGAATGCGGGAAACAGCCTGCTCAGCAGTTCCGTGATCCCGGAAAACCCCTCGCTGCAACACTATCGCGACCTGTTCAACGGCAGCGTGCCTTACATGACCTGGTACTGGAATTCACTGAAAATCAGCGTGCTGACCATGCTGCTGACCCTCGCCAGCGTCAGTTGCACCGCTTATGCCTTTTCGCGTTTTCGTTTTAAGGGGCGGCAGAATGGTCTGATGCTGTTTCTGCTGTTGCAGATGATCCCGCAATTTTCAGCGCTGATCGCCATCTTCGTGCTGTCGCAACTGCTTGGACTGATTAACAGCCATCTGGCGCTGGTGCTGATTTATGTTGGCGGGATGATCCCGATGAACACCTATCTGATGAAAGGCTATCTTGATGCCATTCCGAAAGATCTGGATGAATCGGCGCGTATGGATGGCGCGGGCAATTTTCGCATCTTTATTGAAATCATTATGCCGCTGTCAAAGCCGATCCTCGCGGTGGTGGCGCTGTTTTCTTTTACCGGCCCGCTGGGGGATTTCATTCTCTCCAGCACCATTCTGCGCACGCCGGAGCAGTTCACCCTGCCGATTGGCCTGTATAACCTGGTGGCGCAGAAAATGGGTGCCAGCTACACCACCTATGCGGCGGGCGCGGTGCTGATTGCGCTGCCGGTGGCGCTGCTCTATCTGGCATTGCAAAAATACTTCGTCTCCGGCCTGACCTCAGGCAGTACTAAGGGATAAACATGTTACCAAAATCGTTACTACTCGCCCTGGCGCTGGCCTGGGCGGCACCGCTGCCTGCGGCAAATTCACCGGTTATTGCCTCTGCTGCACCCTGGCCAGCGGGCTTTATCAGAGGGGCGGATATCTCCACGCTGGCGGAACTGGAGAAGCAGGGGGCGAAATTCTATAACGCCGACAACCAGTTACAGGATCCCATCGCCATTATGAAAGCCAACGGGATTAACACCATCCGGCTGCGGCTGTGGGTCGATCCTTATGATGACAGCGGCTAGGCTTACGGCGGCGGGACGGACGATCTGCCCACCGTGCTGGCGCTGGCTAAGCGGGTGAAGGCCGCCCGGATGAAGCTGTTGCTGGATCTGCATTACAGCGATTTCTGGACCGATCCCGGCAAGCAGTACAAACCCAAAGCCTGGGAAAAACTGAGTTTTGTCCAGCTACAGCAGCAGGTCCACGATTACACCCGCGACACTATCGCCCGTTTTAAGGCTGATGGGGTGATGCCGGATATTGTGCAGATCGGCAATGAACTGAACGGCGGCATGCTGTGGCCCGACGGCAAAAGCTGGGGGCAGAACGGCGGCGAGTTCGACCGGCTGGCGCTGCTGCTGAAAGCGGCCATCAGCGGCCTGCGTGAAAACCTCAGCGATCCACATCAGGTAGCCGTGATGCTACATCTGGCGGAAGGCACCAAAAATGAGACCTTCCGCTGGTGGTTCGATGAAATAACCCGACGTCAGGTGCCGTTCGATGTCATCGGCCTGTCGATGTACACCTACAGGAACGGTCCGATTAGCGCCTTGCAGGCCAATATGAACGACATCAGCCAGCGCTACGGCAAAGATGTGATGGTGGTGGAGGCGGCTTACGCATACACCCTGGAAAACTGTGACGCAGCCGAGAACAGCTTCCAGGCCAAAGAGGAGAAAGCGGGCGGTTATCCGGCCAGCGTGGCCGGGCAGGCGGCGTATCTGCACGATCTGATTAAAGCGGTGCAGGCGGTGCCAAATCAGCGTGGTAAGGGGGTGGTGTACTGGGAGCCTGCGTGGATCCCGGCGACCGGCAACAGCTGGGCAACGCCTGCCGGAATGAAATACATCCATGACCAATGGAAACAGGGCAATGCCCGTGAAAACCAAGCGCTGTTTGACTGCCAGGGCAAAGCCTTGCCTTCACTGAAAGTATTCAATTAACCGGCTGGCACAGAGCCAGATGCTGCTGATTTTAAAGAGGAAGTGTGATGACTAAATTTCCACCGCTGATACCGGGGGTCAATACCCTGCTGCATGGTGCGGACTATAACCCTGAACAATGGGCGCACCTGCCGGGTATTGTCGATGATGACATGGCGATGATGAAACAGGCCCACTGTAATGTGATGTCGGTTGGCATCTTCAGCTGGTCAACGCTGGAGCCGGAAGAGGGACGTTACGATTTTGCCTGGCTGGACGTGCTGCTGGACAACCTGCATGAAAATGGTATTGCGGTGTTTCTCGCCACCCCCAGCGGCGCTCGCCCCGCCTGGATGTCACAGAAATATCCGCAGGTTCTTCGTGTCGGGCGGGATCGTGTGGCGGCACTGCATGGTGGGCGTCACAATCATTGCCTGACCTCGCCGGTTTATCGTCAGAAAGTGCAGGCAATCAACCGCCAGCTGGCGGCGCGTTACAGCCATCATCCGGCGGTGATTGGCTGGCATATTTCTAATGAATACGGCGGTGAATGTCATTGTGATGGCTGTCAGCAGGCATTTCGGGTCTGGTTGCAACGTCGCTATCAGACCCTGGATAACCTTAATCAGGCCTGGTGGAGTACCTTCTGGAGCCACACCTACAGCGACTGGTCACAGATTGTTTCGCCTGCGCCGCAGGGTGAAGTCTCCATTCACGGCCTGAATCTGGACTGGCGGCGCTTTACCACCGACCAGGTGACGGACTTCTGCCGTGAGGAGATAGCGCCGCTGAAGGCCGTCAATCCCCAGCTGCCCGCCACCACCAATTTTATGGAGTATTTCTACGATTACGACTACTGGAAGCTGGCGCAGCCGCTCGATTTTATCTCCTGGGACAGCTACCCGATGTGGCACAACCAGCAGGATGAAACCACGCTGGCCTGCTACACCGCCATGTATCACGACCTGATGCGCACCCTGAAACAGGGCAGGCCTTTTGTGCTGATGGAGTCAACGCCGGGTGCCACCAACTGGCAGCCAACCAGCAAGCTGAAAAAACCGGGGATGCATATTCTCTCTTCGTTGCAGGCCGTCGCCCACGGCGCGGACGCGGTGCAGTATTTTCAGTGGCGAAAAAGTCGTGGTTCGGTAGAGAAGTTTCACGGCGCGGTGGTGGACCACGTCGGACACCTGGATACGCGCACCGGGCGTGAAGTGACTGAGCTGGGCCGGATGCTGGCGGCGATGACGCCGGTGACCGGCAGCCGCATTGAGGCGAAGGTGGCGATTATTTTTGACTGGGAAAGCCGCTGGGCGATGGATAATGCGCAGGGCCCCCGCAACATCGGCCTGCACTATGAGCGCACGGTTAATGAACATTATCGTGCCTTCTGGGAGCACGGCGTGGCGGTGGATATCATTAATGCCGACGTTGACTTTAGCGGTTACAGTCTGGTGATCGCGCCGATGCTGTATATGGTTCGCGAGGGGTTTGCCGCGCGGGTGGCCGCGCATCTGCATCAGGGCGGCCATTTTGTTGCCACCTACTGGAGCGGCATCGTTAATGAGAGCGACCTCTGCCACCTTGGTGGTTTTCCCGGTCCACTGCGTCCACTGCTGGGCATCTGGGCGGAGGAGATAGACAGCCTGACCGATGAGCAGTTTAACCGCGTCAGCGCAGTTGACGGCAACAGTCTGGGGCTGAAGGGGACGTACCAGGCACGCGAACTCTGTGAGCATATTCATCTGGAAGGGGCAACCGCACTGGCGCTGTATCAGGATGATTTTTATACCGGAATGCCGGCGGTGTCGGTTAATCAGGTGGGGCAGGGACGCGCCTGGTATATCGCCTCCCGCAACTGCCTGGCGTTTCATCGTGATTTTTACGCTGCGCTGATTGAACAGCTGGCGCTTCCGCGTGCGCTGGCCGCCGATTTGCCGTCTGGCGTCACCGCCCAGCGGCGAAGTGATGGCGAGCAGGCATTTATTTTCCTGCAAAATTTCAGCGGCCAGCCTTGCAGTGTGACGCTGCCTGAGGGGCACAGCGACCTGATTACCGGCGAAGTGCTCAGCGGCGAGCTGCCGCTTTCCCCCTGGGGCTGCCGGGTACTCTCCACGCCACTGTCCTTTACCTGAAGCATACGGCTGCCCCGCAGATGACAGCCTGCGGGTACGGCGATGGCAGCGGATGCTCCCGAACGCCGGGGGCCTCTGGCTCATATCCACTCTGGCAGGCATATGCCTGCTTTTTTTATCCGTTGGAGGAGAGAAGTATGGTGAGTCTGAAGTCGTTCAGGCATTACATCGACCAACCGGCAGCGACAGTGTCCTCTGCTGACGAAGAGTTACTGGACCAGCTGCTGTGCTGTTTTGGCGGACGCGATAACATTCAGCGGGTGGATGCCTGTCTGACTCGTCTGAGGGTGACGGTAAAATCTCTGGCGCTGGTGGACTCAGACGGTCTGCAACAGGCCGGCGCCATTGGGGTGGTGATTCTGGGTCAGGAGGTACATGCAATTTTTGGTCTGGCGTCGGATAGCCTGCGGCAGTTACTGGAGGCGCGGTTCTTTCAGGGCAACAAAAAAGGATAACCGGTAACGGTTATCCTTAAGCGTGTGGCGACAACAGGGTCAGACCTGCAGTGGAGGCCTGCTGCTTACCACCAGGCCTCCACCTGCACCCCGAAGTTCCAGGTATCGTTGCTGGTGTTGTCCTGGAAACTGTGGCCGTTTTCAGAATCGTTAAGATAAGAGGCGAAAACTCTCAGCTCCGGGCGGGACATAAATTCCGGACCGGCTGCCAGACCCAGCGCCAGGGTATATTTCTGCCCCGCCTGCTTGTAGTCGCTGCCATCCCTGTTTTCATCCTTCTGCCAGAAACTGCCCACCTCGCCAATCCCCCTGACATAGTTGGTGAACTGATACTGCGCGCGTCCCACCAGAGAGAGTAAGGTACTCTTTGCCGTCTCTGCGGTGACATCATCTGCTGAACCCCAGGTAAAGACCTGATTAAATGACAGCTTGTCAGTGACCGGCAACAGGCCGGTATTGATTACGCGGTAACCGGTGGCGCTGGTGGTGTCATGCCACATGTCATACCAGCCGCCACCCTGCGAGATCATATTCTGTGCCAGCCCTTTATCGGCATACTGCAACACCAGTTTCTGGTAACCTCCCCACATATCCTGACTGATTTCACCGGTGAGCATCACGCCATTGTCGGCATCATACAGCCCGCCATACTCTTTCTGCTGCCGGGTGGGATTCGGCATGGCATAGTCAATGCCAAACTCGGTCCAGGCACCGTTCCAGGGTTTCCATCCGGCATAGCGCAGATCGAGGTAGTTGATATTGACGTCGTTATCGCCATTCACCCGATAATCCAGATCGTTGGCATCACCGCGAATCCACGCCAGCGAGACGGCACCAGGACCCAGGGTATAGTTTTCAATACCGGCACCCGAACCAGAAATATTCCAGTATTTGGTATCGATAATGTGCAGGTCATGGCGCTGGTAATAACGTTTACCCCCCCAGATCACTGCGTTTTTATCACCGGGCACCAGCCCTTTAATCTGGAGATTCAGCTGACGCAGACCGAACTGCGCATCATCGCCGAAGGTGGTTTCATTATCGTTAGAGCCATCGGAGAACATGCTGACCATGGTATCCACGTAGAAGCTGACATCATCTTTTTTGTAAACTTCGCTGCCCAGCTCCACTTCGCCATAGGTGTCAGCTTCATTGCCGAGACGACCCAGTTTATTTTTTTGCCACTCTTCCATGCCACCATCACGCGATACCCCAACCCCGCCGCGCAGATAGCCGTGGAAGTCGATGTTATCAATGGCAGCATACAGGGCGGGTGAGGTCAGTGCTGTGGCAAGCGCCACAGCGGCAGTGCGTAGCCTGGTGTTCATACTCTCTCCTGAAATTTGTAATACGTTCACATAACGGAAGTAGTAAACGGCTTGCTGTTGTGGGCTGGCAATCGAATTGTCAAAGCTTTGTGATTTAGTGCAAATAAATCAGCCATAATTGTAACGATTGGTGATAGCGATCACCGTTCATGAAATGTGAACGTCTTACTTTTTTCCATGTTATAGTGCGATTTTATCTGCCTGAGCGGGTTTGCTTCAGCGCTGTGATACAATTTTGCCAACTGATAACAGGGACACGAGTGATGAAATCAAAAAGTGCCACCCTGGAAGATGTCGCCCGCCATGCGGGGGTGTCATACCAGACGGTTTCCAGAGTGTTAAACAAGTCGGCGAAAGTTTCGCAGGCGACGCGGCACAAGGTGGAAGAGGCGATTGAAGCCTTACGCTATGTGCCAAACCGACTGGCTCAGCAACTGGTGGGCAAGCAGAGCACCACGCTGGGACTGGTCACCACCTCGCTGGCATTACATGCGCCTTCACAGGTGGCTGCGGCGATTAAGCATTACGCCAATGCAGCCAGCTATCAGGTGCTGATTGCGATGATTGGTGAGAACGTCAAACAAAGTTTGCAGGATTCACTTAATGAACTGAAATCGCAACTGGTGGACAAGGTGATCATTAACGTGCCGCTGGAGAGTGAGGATGCTGAGCGCATCGTGGAAGAAAACCAGGACATTTTGTGTCTGTTCCTTGATGTGGACCCTTACAGCTCGGTGTTTAACGTTTCGTTTAATCCCGCTGATGGCACCCGTGCCAGCGTGAAATATCTCTGGGAGCAGGGGCACCGTGAGTTTGTTCTGTTGGCCGGACCAGAAGGCTCAGTTTCTGCCCGTCTGCGTCTGAAAAGCTGGCTGGAGACGCTGGAGAGTTACCGCCTGCAGCCGGTCAATATTTGTCATGGCAACTGGGATGCTCAGAGTGGTTACAGTGGCGCATTGCAGCTGCTGCGTGAAACGCCCAACTTCACGGCACTGTTGGTGGGTAACGATCAGATGGCATTAGGGGTATTGAGCGCGTTTCATCAGCAGGGGGTGGCCGTACCGGGGCAAATCTCGGTAATCGGTTACGATGATACTTATGAGAGCGCGTTTTTTTATCCTGCACTGACCACCGTCTCGCTCGATCTTAATTTGCAGGGCAAAGAGGCGGTTGAGCGTATTCTGCGCGCAGATGAGCAGGAGACGGGACACTCATCATCAATCCTGCCCGCCCGGCTGGTGGTAAGGAATTCCACGGCAGCACTGGGGGAGCAACGTCTGGATTTAAGCCAGATTGCCGAACAGCTACGTTTGCTTGCCGGACGGCTGGGGTGACGTAACGTCATCTCTTTAATGTCGCTGGCTGTAAATTTCGTCAGATGAAAAGTCAGCAGCACTTAACAGGAGAGGGGAGCCAGCACAGGAATATCGTGGCTTGCTGCCTGAATAATTCATCCACCAGATTGATTCTGCGCAGTTTTTGCGGCTCAGGCCGCATGACGGTGAACCAGTTTCACGTCGTTCTTTTAACTCTATGATGCTCATCCATTTTCCCGGCAAAGGGACATGCCCCTCGCGATTTCTCACGTCATAATCCTGATTATAGCTTTACACCTGTATAGCTTGTGATCTATATTATTAAGGAGAATTTGGGTGGGCGATTAAAACAACGGATACCTTTGATAACTGGTTCTCGTCACTGAATGACAGCGATCGGGCCTGTGTACTGGCTACCCTGATTGTTTTAAGTGAGAAGGGAGCCGGCTTATCAAGACCTTACGCTGACACGCTACATGGTTCGCGGTTCAGCAACATGAAAGAGTTGCGTATTCAAAGCCGTGGCGACCCGATACGCGCGTTTTTCTCTTTTGACCCAAACCGCCGGGGCATCCTGCAGTGTGCCGGTAATAAGGTGGGTAATGAAAAACGTTTCTACCGTGAGATGATTCCGCTTGCTGAGAGAGAATTTACTCACTGGCTTAACATGTTAAACAACAAGGAGTAGCGCGATGGGCAGAACCCTGGAACAGCTTATTGCCGATGAAAAACCGGAAGTCGTCGCTGACGCTCAGACGACAGCCACGGAGATTCTGCTTAATATTCACCTCGCCGAGCTGCGCGAGAAAGTGCAAAAAACGCAGGTTGAAATGGCGCAGTCGCTGGGGATCAGGCAGCCCACCGTTGCTGCGATGGAAAAACCCGGTCGCGACCTGAAACTTTCCACCCTGAAACGTTACGTTGAGGCGGCGGGAGGACGATTGCGTGTGGATGTTGAACTGCCTGATGGTTCTCATTTCGGCTTTGCGCTGTGAGTGTTGCCAGCATCAGGTGAGATATTACCCTTCCCTGATTACAGGGAATATTGCTGTCGCAAAAAGCAAAAAACCAGATGTCTGAGGACATCTGGTTTCTCTAAATCTGGCTCCTCTGACTGGACTCGAACCAGTGACATACGGATTAACAGTCCGCCGTTCTACCGACTGAACTACAGAGGAATTGTTTCAACGGAGCGCATGTTATCTGCCACTCCTGACATTGTCAAAGGCGTTATGCAGCTTTCAGCAGCGTTTGCTGGCAAAAACAGCAATTTGCTGATTTTCTCCGCCCTTCGAATAAAATAACGGCGCTGGAGTGGGTTAACGGGTGGCAGCATCTGCATCATTTCCCAAACCCAAACCCAAACCCAAACCCAAACCCAAACCCAAACCCAAACCCAAATCTGAACCTGAACCTGAACTCAAATCCGCCTGGCAGGTGTGTTTCGCTTTACCTGCGCCTCCATACCAGCCAGATTTTTCTGCCACTCTCCAGCTGTTATTACTCGAAGGCGCTCGCTAAGGAGCGGGTCCATCCCTCAGCGGCATTGCCATTTTTCCACCACTGTAACAACTTTTAACCTCTACATGCAGTCCGGATACCCGCTGGTAACGGTTACACGCACATCCTGACAACATTTTTTGCACCATCATGGTGCGTAACCGGGCAGTGACCATTACGCGAAGAGATGAATAATTATGATTAATCTGCATCAGGTAATCAGATTCTCTTATTTAACCGCCTGTTAGCCATAAGTACGGCCTTATCAGAACTTATTGAGAAAAATCTGGCACAGGCTTTGCAATTCTCATCCGGCACCAGAATCAAAACTTAATTTTTACCGCCAGTGACAATGGCATTCAGGGATCCGTGACGGAGGCAAAATGAATTTAAGACGGCTCAAATATTTCGTGAAAACCGTCGATATCGGCAGCCTGACGCAGGCAGCAGAAGTGCTGCACATTGCGCAACCTGCACTCAGTCAACAGGTGGCGACGCTTGAAAATGAGCTGGACCAGCAGTTGCTGATCCGCACCAAGCGCGGCGTCACGCCGACCGAAGCGGGCAAAATCCTCTATTCACATGCCCGCACCATTTTACGTCAGTGTGAACAGGCACATGCAGCTGTAGCCCACGCGGGTCAGTCACTGAACGGTCAGGTTTCCATCGGACTGGCTCCGGGCACGGCGGCATCTTCCCTGACCATGCCGTTACTGCAAACCGTGCGTGAGCAGTTTCCTGATATCCTCGTCTATCTGCATGAAAACAGCGGCGCTTCATTAAACGAAAAAGTGATGAATGGCCAGCTTGATATGGCGGTGTTATACGATCGCGCGCCGACTGCCGGTATCACCAGTCTGCCGCTGATGAAAGAGGAACTTTATCTGGTTGGTGCCAGTGACTGCCCCGGACAGAGTATCGATCTGGCGGAGGTGGCGCAGATGAATCTGTTCCTGCCGCGTGATTACAGCGCGGTGCGCAAACGGGTCGACGAAGCGTTCTCACTGCGCCGTCTGAGCGCGCGCATTATTGGCGAAATTGAATCCATCGCCACGCTGACCGCGGCCGTCGGCAGTGGCATGGGGGTAACGGTACTGCCGGAATCTGCCGCCCGTGCGCTTGTCAATTCCACGCATGCCTGGATGGCGCGTATCAACAGTCCGACGTTAAATCTGCCGCTGTCACTGAACGTTTCTGCTCGTCTGCCGTTGTCACCCTCGGCGCAGGCGGTAAAAAATATTCTGCTGTCGTTGCTGAATCGACCGGCTGTCGAAGATCGTGAGCTGATGCTGGTCAGTTAACCTCTGCTGGCGGGCGCGCAGGGCGCGCCGGTTTTCATATCACTAAAAAGCATATAAAACCTCTTTTTATTATTTGTTGCTATGGTTTCCCATCCTTAACATGATGAGAACAGACATTTAACAGAGAGAGGGATAAGCGTGAATTTTCAACAGCTTAAAATCATTCGTGAAGCCGCACGCTGTGATTTTAACCTCACCGATGTGGCTAATACCCTGTTTACCTCTCAGTCAGGCGTCAGCCGCCATATCCGCGATCTGGAAGATGAGCTGGGCGTGGAAATTTTCATTCGTCGGGGCAAAAGACTGCTGGGCATGACCGAGCCGGGTAAAGCCCTGCTGACCATTGCCGAACGTATCCTTGATGAGGCGGGTAAGGTACGCCGCCTGGCAGATGTCTTTACCAATGAATCCAGCGGCGTGCTGACTATCGCCACCACCCACACTCAGGCCCGATACAGTCTGCCAAAAGTGATTAAGGCTTTTCGTGCCCTTTACCCCAATGTGCGGCTGGAGCTGAATCAGGGCTCCCCGCAGGAGATCGTTTCCATGCTGCTGGCAGGGGAAGCGGATATCGGCATTGCCAGTGAACAGGTGGTAAATGTGCCCTCGCTGGCGGCGTTTCCCTGGTTCAGCTGGCATCATGCCCTGCTGGTGCCGAAGGGCCACCCGCTGGAGGCAGAACAACCGGTTACCCTGACGGCGCTCAGCCGCTATCCGCTCATCACCTACCGCCAGGGGATCACCGGGCGTTCGCGGGTGGACCGCGCTTTCCATGCGGCAGGCCTGACGCCGGATGTGGTGCTGAGTGCACAGGACAGCGACGTGGTAAAAACCTACGTGGCACTGGATCTGGGAGTGGGGATCCTCGCCGATCAGGCCTGCCAGCTGAATGAACACGATGAGCTGACCCGGCTGGAAGCCAGACACCTGTTTGAATCCAATACCGTGTGGCTGGGACTGAAACGCGGGCAGTTGCAGCGCAACTATGTCTGGCAGTTTCTGGAGTTGTGTAATGCCAATCTGTCGCTGGAGGAGATCAAGCGTCAGGCGCTGTCGCTGGAAACAGAGGCAGAACGACCGGTGATCGACTTCCAGATTTAGCGAGGGCAGCACGACTCTTTTCCGCCAGGCTCGCCACAGCATAAAATTTTGCTCAGCGGCAAAAAGCCGCAAGGGCATGTTGCTGTGTTCCGCCATAACGCAGCATCCACCGTGACGCTCAGGTTACAGTGAACATCACCACCGCAAGGAGATGTTATGTTCACCCAACCTTTAAACGATCCGCAGTTACTGCGTCAGCAGGCCTGCTTTGGCGGACGCTGGCAGGCCGCTATCAGCGGCGAAACGCTGCCGGTGACCAATCCCTCCACGGGCGAAACGCTGGCGACTATTCCGGCGCTGGGCGAGGAAGAAACCCTTGCAGCCATCGCCTGTGCTGACGCGGTGCGTCCGGCCTGGGGCAAAACCCCGGAAGCGGAACGTGCCAGGCTGCTGGAGAAGTGGCATCAGCTGATTCTGGATAACGCTGACGATCTGGCGACCATCATGACCGCCGAGCAGGGCAAGCCGCTGGCTGAGGCCAGAGGCGAAGTGCTCTACGGTGCCAGTTTTGTAAAATGGTTTGCCGAAGAGGCCCGGCGTATCTACGGCGAAATCATTCCTGCGCCCACCCGCGACCGGCGTATTCTGGTGTTGAAACAGCCGGTTGGCGTGGCGGCCGCCATTACTCCGTGGAATTTCCCGATTGCAATGATCACCCGTAAAGTGGCACCTGCGCTGGCGGCGGGCTGCCCGATTATCGTCAAACCTTCCGAACTGACGCCACTCAGCGCGCTGGCCCTGATGGTGCTGGCAGAAAGGGCAGGCTTTCCGGCCGGTGTCATCCAGGTGCTGACCGGTCTGCCGCAGGCGATTGGCGAAACGCTGACCGCCAGCCGCACGGTGCGAAAAATCTCTTTTACCGGCTCCACGCGGGTCGGGCAACTGCTGATGCAGCAGAGCGCTGAGAGCATCAAACGTCTCAGCCTGGAACTGGGCGGCAATGCGCCGTTGATCGTCTTTGATGATGCGGACATTGAAATTGCCATCAGCGGGGTGATGGTCAGTAAATTCCGCAATGCCGGGCAGACCTGTGTCTGCGCCAACCGCATTCTGGTGCAGCGCAATATCTATCCTCGCTTCGTCGAAAAGCTGCTGGCAGAGGTGGCGAAGCTGAAAGTGGGCGATGGATTTGTCGCAGGCAACACCCTGGGACCGCTAATCAATCAGGCGGCGGTCAGGAAAGTGAATGCCCATATTGATGATGCCCTGAGTCAGGGGGCAGAACTGCTGGCCGGTGGCGTTCACCAGGGCGAAGGCACCTTTGTGCGACCGACGGTGTTAGGCGGGGTGACGTCCGCCATGCGTATCGCCGGTGAAGAAACCTTTGGCCCGGTGGCCCCGCTGTTCATTTTTGACAGCGAAGAGGAAGCCATCGCCCTGGCTAACGACACGGTATACGGTCTGGGTGCCTACTTCTTTACCGAAGATGGACGTCGGGCGTGGCGGGTGGCCGAGGCGCTGGAGTTTGGTATGGTTGGTCATAATACCGGGGCCATCTCGCTGGAGGTGGCCCCCTTTGGGGGCATAAAAATGTCCGGCGTGGGACGGGAAGGGTCACACCACGGTATTGATGAATACCTCGAAATTAAAGCCTTTCATTCAGGCAGTCTCAGTTAAGGCTATGGTCAGATAACGCCGGTTTTCTCCGTGCTAACCGGCGTTTTTTTACTGCCTGTTTTACCCCCTCTCCGTCAGACGTTTATTTCTGGTTGCACATCCTCCTTTCTCGCCAGGCTTTCTGCTTTAGTGTTTTTCTCCCCGTCATGCCAAAGATAATTAACGCTTTCTTTTCACTTGCAACGTAGCGTGCTGCATTCATCCGGCGTTATCAATTATTTACTGGCACAGCTTAATAACGACATTAAAACTTCATCGCCACGTGATGGGGTTTATTTTTTCGCGGACAGGAAACAATTAAAACCGCCTGTTCAGGAAAAATTAATTTAATTCCATAGCTGAAATAAATACCCGGACATTCTCTGCAATGGTGCAGGTTAATACGCCGACGCCCTGTGCTGGTGCGTTTATAAATTCATTTAAATCATTAATTTAGCTTTACGGTTTATCCGTTAAATTTGTTGTGAAATTACGGCATAAAATTTTTTTCGCGCCGGTTTTATGCATTTTAATTTTTTTACTCTCTGGCATGCTTTCTGCATCTGATTAATAAACGCCGCAGATGAAACAGGAAAAAATGATTAACCGTCAGCCTGATTAACTGACAGAAGACATTATTTTTCCGGCACGAACCAGACAAGGGGAAGCCATGTTAAGTTTCGATCCCGATAGCGTCATTCTGCCAGAGGGCCACTTTATTGCCGGGCAGCTACGTAACTCCCACAGCCAGGGTTTTGCCGTCAGGCGACCGTCCGATGGCCGGGTTGCGGGGGAACTTCCCGAAGCCGGTGCCAGTGAGGTGGACGAGGCCGTGTCTGTTGCTGACCGGGCGGCAAAAGAGAGTGGCTGGGCCAGTTGTCCTCCGCGCCAGCGTGGCGCGATCCTTCAGCGCTGGGCCGACCTTGTCGAAAGCGACAGCCAGCTGCCGCAGCTGGAAGCGCTGGCTTCCACCCGGCCAATCTATGACGTGGTCAATCATGAAATTCCCTTTACGGCACAGGCGATTCGCTTTTACGCCGAATGCGCGGACAAATACAGCGGCGATCTTTTTCCCACCCGGGATGCCAGCCTGGGGATGCTGGTTCCGGAACCTTACGGTGTGGTGGGTGCCATTACACCGTGGAATTTTCCGCTGTCGATGGCGTCGTGGAAATGTGGCCCGGCGCTGGCCGCAGGCAATGCCGTGGTGTTGAAACCGTCCGAGCTGACGCCTTATTCCACCGTCCGTCTTGCGGAACTCGCGGTGCAGGCCGGGCTGCCCGCCGGGGTACTGAATATTGTTCAGGGTAGCGGTGCAGTGACCGGGAGCGCACTGGTGGCGCACCCGCTGGTGCGCAAAGTCTCCTTTACCGGCTCGACGGCAACCGGCGCACGCATCATGAGCGATGCGGCACATCACGGTATGAAGCCGGTTACCCTGGAGCTGGGTGGTAAAAGCCCGCAGCTGGTGTTTGACGATGCGGGCGATATCAGCGAGGTCGCCGGACGAATTCTGCGCGGCTTTACCGCTAACGGCGGCCAGGCCTGCGTTGCCGGAACCCGCCTGCTGGTGCAGCGGGGTATCGCAGACGCGCTGATTAACGAACTTATCCGGCTTTGTCAGGGTTTTCGACCTGGCCTCACCTGGGATGAGCACAGCCGCTATGCACCGGTGATCGACAGCCGTCAGGCGGACAAAATCCGCCAGCTGGTGGTGGCGACGCGGCAGCAGGGTGCAACCGTGCTGGTGGGGGGGGACCCTTTGCCGATACCGGAGAGGGCTGGTTCTGGCAGCCGACGCTGATCGCCGATGTATCGCCAGAGAGTCCGGCGGTGCAGGAGGAGATTTTTGGGCCGGTGCTGACCGTGCAGATTTTTGATGAAGAAGAGGAGGCTCTGGCACTGGCGGCGCATTCCACCTACGGATTATGTGCCGGAGTGCATACCCAAAGTCTCGATCGAGCTTTGCGCGCCATGCGCGGCATTGCCGCCGGAACGGTATGGATCAACCGCTATGGCCGCTCCGGCGATTTTATTATTCCCACCGGTGGCTTTCACGGCTCCGGCATTGGCAAAGATCTTGGCCGCCAGGCTTTCGAAGCCTGCCGCCGCTACAAAAGCGTACTGATCGACTTCTGAAACTTCACCCACTCCTGAAACTGAAGAGGATGCGTCATGGCTGTGTTTAAACCGAAATTTATTACCTTCGACTGTTACGGCACGCTGATTAACTTTGATATGTCGGGTGCGGCCGCCAGCCGCTTTGCAGACCGTATTTCGCCGCAACAGATGCCTGCCTTTACCGAGGACTTCTCACGTTTTCGTATGGATGAAGTACTGGGCGCATTCAAACTTTATCCACTGGTGGTGGCGGGTGCGCTGTACCGCATCTGCAACAAATGGCGGGTGGAGTGCACCGACGAGGATTGCGCCGCGATTATGACCGCCTGCGCCAGCTGGGGACCGCATCCGGACGTTCCGGCCGGTCTGGCTAAAGTGGCGAAGGAATTTCCGCTGGTGCTGCTGACCAACTCCACCGATGAGCTGATTAAAAATCACATCCCCCGGCTGGGTGCGCCGATCCACATGACCATCACCGCAGAAGAGGTGGGGGCCTACAAGCCGCAGATGAAAGGCTTTGAGGTGATGCTCAACAAACTTAACTGCGCGCCCGACGAGATCCTGCACGTCTCCAGCAGCATGCGCTATGACCTGATGACGGCGCACGATCTGGGGATCACCCACAAAGTGTTTGTTAACCGGGGACATGGTCCGGGGAATCCTTACTACGGCTACAGCGAAGTGCAGGATATCGGCGGTCTTCCGGCGGTGGTGGGGCTGTAATCCGGCACAGGAGCAGGGTGATGAAACTGGAATCTTTCTGGCAGGCAACCGCGCCTGAATTTGACGGTGCACAGCAGGGCGAACTGCCCGCCACCGCCGATGTGGTGGTGATCGGCGCGGGGTTTACCGGCATCTCTGCCGCCCTGTCGCTGGCCCGCAGCGGACTGAGCGTGGTGGTGCTGGAGGCGGAAGGCGTGATGAGTCAGGCTTCTGCACGCAATGGCGGTCACTGCAATACCGGCGTGTCGCAGAACTTTGCCTCACTGGTGGCGTCAGCAGGCGCTGAGCAGGCCAGCCGCTATTACCGCGCCTTTGCCGACGCGGTGGATTATGTAGAGCGTCTGATCGGTGAGGAGCAGATCGACTGCGACTTCCTGCGTTGCGGCAAAATCAAACTGGCCAGTAAGGCGTCACATTTTGCCGGATTACAGGCGACCCATGATGCTTTGCGCCGTTATGTCGATCAGGATGTCACCCTGCTGAGTGCCGATGAGGTCAGGCAGGAGGTGGATTCCGATGCCTTTCACGGTGGTCTGATCCAGCATCGTGGCGGCCAGATGCATATGGGTAAATTCGGCATCGGCCTGGCCCGGGCGGCGGCCCGCAGCGGCGCGGCGATTTTTGAGCACACGCCGGTCACCCGCCTGCAACGGGTGAAAGGCTGGCAGCATCGGGTGGGCACAGCAAAAGGGGAGATCCTCGCTGAAAAAGTGCTGATGGCGACCGGTTGCTCGAACATCGGCCCGTTTGAGTGGTTTCAGCGGCGCATCATTCCGGTGGGCAGCTTTATTGTGGTCACTGAGCCTTTGCCCGCGCAACAGCTGAAAGCGCTGCTGCCCAATAACCGCACCTGCGTCACCTCAATGAATATCGGCAACTATTTTCGCACCACCGCTGACCACCGGCTGGTGTTCGGCGGCCGTGCGCGCTTTGCCATCAGCAATCCCACTTCTGACGCCCGCAGCGGCAAAATTCTGCAAGCCAGCCTGCGACGCATCTTCCCGACGCTGGCCGGCACGAAGATGGATTACTGCTGGGGCGGTCTGGTGGACATGAGTGCCGACCGTCTGCCCCATGCCGGTGAGCATGACGGGGTTTTTTACTCGCTGGGTTACAGCGGGCACGGCACCCAGATGTCGGTGTGGATGGGGCAGGTGATGGCAAATCTGGTGGCAGAAAAAAGCTGCGAGAATCCGTGGCAGCGCGACAGCTGGCCTGCTGTTCCCGGTTATTTTGGTAAACCGTGGTTTTTGCCCGTTGCGGGACTGTATTACAAGGCCAGGGACTGGCTCTCCTGAGTCGTTAACGTTCCATTTTGAGGGTGTGCAGATGAGTAAATTTCGTAAAGAATTCAGCCATGTTACCCCGTCTTTAAGCCAGGCGATTAATGATGTCTCCCTTTCCCGGCGTGGGATGATCAAACTGCTGTCGGCAGGAGCGGTGATGAGCACGGGCCTGGTGGGCTTTCCGTCGCTGGGCTTCGCGGCAGAGACGCCGGTGAAGGGCGGTAAAATGCGGGCTGCGGTAGCCAATGCCTCCGCTACCGATACCCTCGATCCGGCGAAAGGCAGCAACAGCGCCGATTACTGCCGCCAGTTTATGTTTTACAGCGGCCTGACCGAGCTGGATAAAGATCTGAGCGTCCAACCCGCGCTGGCGGAATCCATATCCAGCAGTGACGGCATCAACTGGCAGATCAAGCTGCGCCCGGGAGTGAGCTTTCATAACGGTAAGCCGCTGACCGCAGACGATGTGGTCTGGTCACTCAGCCGCCATAAAGATCCGGCAGTGGCGTCCACCGCCATCACCCAGGCGAAACAGTTCAGCAGCATTACCGCCGTCAGTCCGACCGAAGTGAAACTGGTGCTGTCGCTGGCGAACTTCGATATTCCCGCCGTGCTGGCGACCAGCCCGTTTTTGATCGTTGCGCAGGGCACCAAAGATTTCAGTAAGGCAATCGGCACCGGTCCCTTTGTCTGCCAGAGCTTTATCCCCGGCGTCAGCACCGTCGGCACCAAAAATCCGCATTACTGGAAACCGGGGCTGCCGCATCTTGATCAGGTGGAGCTGCTTGGCGTCACCGACCAGGCCGCGAGGGTCAATGCGCTGATGTCGGGCGATTTACATATGGTCGCCACCCTCAGCGCCAGCGACGTTAAACGTCTGCGCCAGTCCGGCCAGTTTGGCGTGCTGGAGAGTAAATCCGGTATGTACAGCAATCTGATTGTGCGCACCGACATCAAACCCGGCAGCAACGAAGATTTTGTGCTGGGCATGAAGTACCTGCAACCGCGTGAAATTATCGTTAAAACGGTGATGCAGGGCTTTGGCGAGGTCGCCAATGATATCCCGGTGCCGCCGTGGCATCCGATGTACAACAAAGATATCCCGCAGCGGCCCCTCGACGTGGAAAAAGCGAAATACCACTTCAAAAAGGCCGGCATGACCGGCGCGACGGCGGAAATTATCACCACCCAGAATATTGAGGGTTCGGTGGAAGGCGGCCAGTTGATCCAGCAGCTGGGGCGCTCGGCGGGCATCAATTTCAAGGTGCGCCGCGTGCCGTATGATGGCTACTGGTCAACCCACTGGACCAAAGATCCGATTGGCTATGGTTCCATCAATCCGCGTCCGACGGTCGATCTGCTGCTGTCACAGTTTTATCTCTCCGATGCGCCCAACAATGAGTCAGGCTGGAAGAATGCGCAGTTCGACCAGCTGGTGGTCGCCGCGCGCGGTGAGCGCGACCAGGCAAAACGTAAACAGATGTACGGGGACATGCAACAGTTGTTCTACGACCACTGCGGCACGCTGATTCCGACCTTTATCAGCTCACTGGACGGCTACAGCAGCAAAGTCAAAGGCGTGGAAGCCTGGCCATCGGGGATGATGATGGGCTTCCGCTTTCATGAGTTTGCCTGGCTTACGTCCTGAGTAGGAGACGCACGATGAACCGGTTCATGCTGTTACTGATTCTCCGGCGCTGTGGGGCCGGTATCCTGACGCTGCTGATTGTGTCGGCGGTGGTGTTCTTTATCACCAGTATGTTGCCGGGCGATGCGGCGCAGATGGTGCTGGGACAGAGCGCCACGCCGGAAACGGTGGCCGCGCTGCGCCAGCAGCTGGGGCTGGGTCAACCGCTGATCGTGCGCTATCTCAGCTGGCTCGCTGGCATCCTGCGCGGCGACTTTGGCACCTCGTTTGCCAGCCATTTGCCGGTGGCGCAACTGGTGGCACAGCGGATGCCTGCCACCTTTGAACTGGCGGCGATTACCACGCTGGTTTCGGTGCCGCTGGCTTTGGTGATTGGTCTGAGTGCGGCAATGAAGCGCGGTTCGCTGTTTGACCGGGCGCTGATGATGACCACCATGGCGGTGGTGGCAGTACCGGAATTTCTGGTGGCAACCATCGCGGTGATTGTCTTCGCGGTCAAATTACACTGGGTGCCGGCCATGTCACTGGGCACCCCGGCCCCCGATGTGCTCAGCTATCTGAAAACCTACGCGCTGCCGGTGCTGACCCTGTGCTGTGTGCTGGTGGCCCAGATGGCGCGCATGACCCGATCGGCGCTGATTAACCAGATGGACAGCCCGTATCTGGAAATGACCCTGCTGAAGGGGGTACCGCCGCTGCGGGCGGTACTGCGCCACGCGCTGCCTAATGCGGTCGGACCCATCGCCAATGCCATTTCACTGAGCCTCGCTTACCTTTTTGGCGGGGTGATCATTATCGAAAGTATCTTCAGCTATCCCGGACTGGCAAGCCAGCTGGTGGACGCGGTCAGCAACCGCGACCTGCCGGTGGTGCAGCTCTGCGTGATGCTGTTTGCCGGGTGCTATCTGCTGCTGTTGCTGGCGGCAGACATCCTCACCATTGCATTTAATCCTCGGTGGAGGGGCTGATGAATCTGATGACCTTACCCTGGCGTTTTTTTCTGTCGCTGAGCGTCAGCGGCAGAGCGGGCCTTGTTATTACCCTGCTGTGGATAGTGCTGGCGGTAACGGGACAGTGGCTGGCTCCGCATAACCTGGATGATATCGGCGGCGGTCCGTTACTGAGCGGCTTCAGCCGCGAATTCTGGTTCGGCACTGACTATCTGGGGCGTGATATGTTCAGCCGCATTCTGTATGGCGCACGTTACTCCATTGGTCTGGCGCTGGGCGCGGCGCTGCTGGCAAGCTGTACCGGTATCGTGCTGGCGCTGCTGGCTGCGGTAACCGGGCGCTGGCTGGAGGAGATCCTGGGCCGTATCAATGACGCGATGCTGGTGCTGCCGGGAAAAATCCTCGCGCTGATGATCGTGGCGGTATTCGGATCGTCGCTGCCGATGCTGGTGGTAACGGCGGTCTTCACCTACTGGCCGGGAGCGTATCGTATCGCCTGGGCTATGGCCTCCAGCCTGCGCTCGATGGATTATGTGCGCGCCTCGCGGCTGCGCGGAGAAAGCCGTCTTTATATTGCCCTGCATGACATTCTGCCCAATATGCTGCACCCGATGCTGACCGATTTTGGCCTGCGCTTTGTCTATATCGTCCTGTTGTTAAGCGGGCTGAGCTTCCTTGGCCTGGGCGTACAGCCGCCCTATGCCGACTGGGGGACGCTGGTACGGGAAAATCTACAGGGGCTGTTCGATGGGGCGCCCGCCGTGCTGATGCCCGCGCTGGCGATTGCCAGTCTGACCATCGGGGCCAATCTGTTTATCGACAGCCTGCAATCCATGCGACCGCTCAGCCCGGTGAAGGAGGGAGTATGAACGTGATGCCACACAGCGCCCGCCCGTTAGTGGCGGTGGAGAATCTGCGGGTGATTGCCCATGCCGACGATGGCCGTGAGATCCCGCTGGTCAGCGATATCCGTTTTACCGTGCAGAAAGGGGAAGTGCTGGCGCTGATTGGGGAATCCGGCTCGGGCAAGACCACCATCGCGCTGGCGCTGATGGGTTATGCACGTCACGGCTGCCGGATTGCCGCCGGACAGATTCACGTGGCCGGCACGGATGTCACCTCGCTCAGCGCAAAACAGCTGTGCCAGTTTCGCGGCAACAAGGTGGCCTATATCGCCCAGAGTGCCGCCGCCTCGTTTAATCCGGCGATCAGGCTGATGAAACAGGTCACTGAACCGGTGCTCATCCACGGCGTGATGACGCGGGCTGCTGCCGAGAAAAAAGCCGTACAGCTGTTTCGCGAGCTGGCTCTGCCGGACCCGGAGAACATTGGTCAACGCTTTCCGCATCAGGTTTCGGGCGGGCAGTTGCAGCGGCTGATGACCGCGATGGCGCTGATGAGCGATCCTGACGTGGTGATCCTCGATGAACCGACCACCGCGCTGGATGTCACCACCCAGGTGGAAGTGCTGAAGACCTTTCGCCGGGTAGTGCGCCAGCGCGGGATGACCGCAATTTATGTCAGCCACGATCTGGCGGTGGTAGCGCAAATGGCCGACCGCATTCTGGTGTTGCTGAAAGGGGCGATTGCCGAGTACGGCACCACTGAACAGCTGCTGCGCGCGCCTCAGGCGCAGTACAGTCATCTGCTGCTGGAAGCGGCAAAGCAACAGGTTCGACCCACGCCCTGGCAGATGCCGGACAGCCGGGAACAACCGTTGCTGGAGGTGCGGGATGTTTTTGCCGGTTATGGCGCGGTCAACCGTCAGGGGCAGCCCGCCATTCCCATCCTGCACGATATCAACTTCCGCCTGTTTCGCGGCCAGGCGTTGGGTATTATTGGCGAGTCCGGCTCGGGGAAAACCACGCTGGCGCATGCTATCGCTGGCATGAACGTGCCGTCTTCCGGCCATATTCTGTTCAACGGCCACTATATTGCCGGGGATATGCAGCAGCGCTCAGCGGATGAGCTGCGCCGCATTCAGTACGTTTTTCAGATGGCCGATACCGCGCTCAATCCGGCGCACAGCGTTGCCGCTATCCTCAGTCGGCCACTGAAACTGTTTCACGGGCTGCGGGGGGCGGCGCTGGAGAAACGGCTGGCCGGGTTACTGGATCTGGTGCGGCTGCCGCACAGCGTGCTGCGACGGCGTCCGTGGTCGCTGTCGGGTGGACAGAAACAGCGTGTTAATCTGGCGCGCGCGCTGGCGGCCGAACCGGATTTAATCCTGTGCGATGAGGTGACCTCAGCGCTGGATACGGTGGTGGCAGCTGCGGTACTGGATTTGATCACCGAACTGCGTCGTGAGCTGGGGCTGTCGGTGATTTTTATCAGCCATGACCTCCATGCGGTGCGCTCGGTATGTGATGAAATTCTGGTGGTGAAGAATGGCCGCAGAGTGACACAGGTGGCGCGCGCCGATTACGATAAACCCTCTGGTGAGCTTTACTACGAACGGCTGAAGCGGGCCGTACCAGAGTTACGCCAGGGCTGGCTGGATGAACATGAAGCCAGCGATATTGCGCTGTAATGCACAGTTTTTTTCTCTGCTGACTGGCAGGGACAGGAGTTAACAATACGATGCCGTCATTGATTCGATACGTTCAGGACAGCCACTATTTCCCGCCGGAAGTGGATGTGGTGGTAATTGGTGCGGGGATTGTCGGGGCCGCCACGGCTTATGAGCTGGCCCGCCAGGGCGTCAGCGTGGTGCTGATTGAAAAGGGGCTGGTGGGCGCGGAACAGTCCAGCCGCAACTGGGGCTGGTGTCGTCAACAGAACCGTGACGAGCGCGAGCTGCCGCTGGTGATCCATGCCCTGCAACGCTGGGGAGAGCTGAATCAGGAAACAGGTGAAGAGCTGGGATTTCGCCGCAGCGGGCTGGTGTATGCCACCGGCAATCAGAGCGAAATCGATGCCTGGGATAACTGGGGAAAGATGGCAAAAAGCTACGGCGTGCGCAGCGATATTCTTACTGCTGAGCAGGCGAAAGCCATGACGCCCGGCAGCACCAGCAGATGGCTGGGGGGCGTCTCTTCACCGAGCGATGGTCATGCGGAACCTTCGCTGGCGGCACCCGGGCTGGCGATAGCGGCACAGCGGCTGGATGCGCTGGTCTTTCAACAGTGTGCGGTGCGCGGGCTGGATATCTCGGCCGGTCGGGTGAGCGGTGTGATAACCGAACGCGGGACGATCAAAACCCGCCAGGTTGTCTGCGCTGCCGGGGCCTGGACGTCGCTGTTCTGCCGTCGTCACGGTGTGGATTTGCCGCTCGGCAACGTCACCGGCACCGCGTTTCGCACCACCGTAGTGGAACAGGCGATTGCCATGCCGCTGTATACGCCAACTTTTGCCTGTCGTCCGCAGATGGATGGCAGCTATACGGTTTCCATCTCCGGGCGAGGCCGCCTGACGCCGGGCGCACAAAGTTTGCGCTATGCCCGCCAGTTCTGGCCCACCTTTAAAGCACGCCGTAAATACCTGACGCTGTCGCCGGGCATCGCCCCCTTCCTGCGCGGGCCGGAATCCTTCTGCCGCTGGCAGTTTGACCGCCGCTCGCCGTTCGAAGAGGTGCGCATTCTTGACCCGGACGCGGATATGGCAATGGTACAGGAAGCCATTGAGGCGATGTGTAAAGAGTATCCGGCGCTGCGGGGCATTCGCGCTGAACAGGCGTGGGGCGGCGTGATTGACAGTACGCCGGATGCGATACCGGTGATTTCCCCCGTTGCCCGGCTGCCCGGCCTGATTATCTCCGCAGGCTACAGTGGACACGGCTTCGGTATTGGTCCGGCTGCGGGGCGTCTCGCGGCTGACCTGGTGACCGGCGCGACCCCGATTGTTGATCCCGCGCCATACCGTTATTCGCGGCTGGTTGACGGCTCTGGCCTTGATGTGCCGGGTATGATGTAAGGAGAAAAAATGAAGGTCCCGATGCAGAAAATGAACGAGCAACATCTGGCGCAGGCGGCAGAGCTGACCCGCAGGCTGCAGTGGCCCCACCGTCCTGAAGACTGGCAACAGGCGCTGTCGCTGGGCGAGGGGCGGGTGGCCGAAGTGGATGGCCGCGTGGCGGGCACCATCCTCTGGTGGCGCTGGGGAGAGGCGTATGCCTCGCTGGGACTGGTGATTGTGGCGGACGACATGCAGGGAAAAGGCATTGGCCGCCAGCTGATGCAGACGGCACTGGAGGCGCTGGAAGGCTGCAACGTGCGGCTCCATGCCACGGAAATGGGCAAGGGGCTGTACGAAAAGCTGGGATTTGTCGCCACCGGCTGGGTTGAACAGCATCAGTGTCGTGAACTGCCACCGGTTACGGCCATCGCTCCCGCTGAGGGTGAAGTGCTGCGTACGGCGAGCTGTGACGATATCGCAACGCTGACTGCCCTTGAGCGGCAGGCACACGGTCAGCATCGCCCTGCGCTGATTGCCAGCCTGTTTGACACTGCGCAACGTTTTCTGTTGCTGGAAAAAGCCGGGCGTGTCGTTGGCTTTGCCTGCCTGCGGCGTTTCGGACATGGTCAGGCGATTGGTCCGGTGATTGCGCAGAATGCGCAGCAGGCGAAAGTGCTGGTCATTCAGCTGCTGAGCGGGCATGGCGGTCAGTTTGTGCGCATCGATACCGACAGTCACAGCGGTCTCGGCGACTGGCTGAACAGCGTGGGAATCCCGGAAGTGGACCGTCCCACCACCATGATCTGCGGCGTACCCTGGCAGCCTGATGGCGCACTCTCATTTGGCTTAATGACGCAGGCGATGGCCTGATGACGCTGCTGTATAAATCCAGCGCCGAACGCGGCCAACGCTGGGCTGCCTTACTGGCCGAATGGGCACCGGAGATCGCTTTCCGTCAGTGGCCGGATATCGGCGATCCCCTGCTGGTGGAATATCTGGTGGCCTGGCAACCGCCGGACAATCTGATGCAACAGTTTCCCAATTTGCGGGTGCTTTTCTCAGTAGGTGCCGGAGCCGATCAGTTCGATTACCACCGTCTGCCGCCTGAACTCCCGGTAGTCAGAATGATCGAACCGGGACTGACTCAGGGAATGGTGGAATATATCACCTGGAGCGTGCTGGGGCTGCACCGGGGAATGCCGCGCTATCTGCAACAGCAGCGCCAGCAATGCTGGCTGGAGCAGCCCACTAAACCGGCCTCGCGGTGTCGGGTTGGGGTGATGGGCGTGGGTGAACTGGGGGAAGCCGTGCTGCAACCCCTGGTGCAGTTTGGCTATGACTGCGCGGGCTGGAGCCGTACGCCTAAGCAACTGCCAGGCGTGCGCAGCTTCGCCGGAGAGGAGCAGCTGGCTTCTTTTCTGGCGCGGAGCGATATCCTGATCTGTCTGCTGCCGCTGACCCGTGCCACCGAAAATATCCTTAACGCCAGCCTGTTCAGCCAGCTACCGCAGGGCGCCGCGCTGGTTCACGCCGGTCGGGGTGGTCACCTCAATTCGGCCGATCTGCTGGCGGCACTGGAGAGTCAGCAGCTGAGTGCGGCGGTGATCGATGTTACCGATCCTGAACCCCTGCCGGAGGGGCACCCGTTCTGGCTCCATCCGGCCATCTGGCTGACGCCGCACATTGCCAGCCAGACCCGGCCTGAAACTGCGGTGCGCGCACTGCTGGACAATATTCGCCGTTTCGAACGTGGCGAAGCGATGCATGGCGTGGTGGATCGTTCACGCGGCTACTGAATCGTCGGTCGGGCCTGATCTTCGGCCCTGTCAGCGCCGCCTGAGCGCGGCGAAAATTTAACCCCTGGATTCCGTCCGATTTCAACACTTAATGCTGCTGCCGGAGCCATTACGGCAGCGTGGTATTCCGGCTTATTGCGATACTTGACCCATAAATGTCATACCGATGAGGAACAGAGATGCACAATTTACTGGCTGAGCAGCAGACCTTTTCTGATAACGCGCTGTGGCTGGATGCCCGCGAGGAGCAGGTGCCGCGCGGGGTGGTCACCGCTCATCCCGTGGTGATTGCCCGGGGCAAAGGCGCTGAAGTGTGGGATGTGGAAGGTAATCGTTATCTCGACTTTGTCGCCGGTATCGGCGTGCTGAATGTCGGGCACAATCACCCGCAGGTGGTGGCCGCAGTCAGTCAACAGTTGCAGCAGGTTTCGCACGCCTGCTTTCAGGTAGCGGCCTATCCTGGCTATATTGAGCTGGCAAAACGGCTTAATGCGCTGGTGGGGGCAGGAGAGAAATTTAAAAGCGTATTTTTCACCAGCGGTGCAGAAGCAGTGGAGAATGCGGTGAAGATCGCCCGCTCTTTTACCGGTCGTTCCGGCATTATTGCTTTTGATGGCGCATTTCATGGTCGAACCCTGCTGGGCTGTACCCTGACCGGAATGAGTCAGCCTTATAAACAAAATTTTGGTCCCTTTCCCGGCGATATTTATCGCGTGCCGTTTCCTAATCCCTACCGTCAGCTTAGCGAAGCGGATTGTCTGAAGGCGCTGGACACGCTGTTCGCCGTGCAGATTGCCCCGGAGCGCGTGGCGGCCATCATTATTGAACCGGTACAGGGCGACGGCGGTTTCCTGCCTGCGTCAGCAAACTTTATGCAGGCCCTGCGTGAGGTGACCCGCCGCCACGGCATTCTGCTGATTTGCGATGAGGTTCAGACCGGCTTTGGCCGTACCGGCAAGATGTTTGCTTTCCAGCATACCGGCATCGTGCCGGATCTGGTGACGGTGGCAAAAAGCCTGGGAGGGGGGCTCCCGATCTCCGGTGTGGTGGGGAAAGCAGACATTATGGATGCGCCGACGCCGGGCGGGCTGGGCGGCACTTACGGCGGCAATGCGCTGGCCTGTGCGGCATCGCTGGCGGTACTGGATCTGCTTGAATACGGTAACCTGCTGCAACGCGCTGTCGAACTGGGAGAACAACTCCATGCCCGTCTGATTCAGCTGGCTGAAAAATACGCCTGCATTGGTGAAGTGCGCGGTGTGGGGCTAATGCTGGCTGTGGAGATTATCGACTTTGAAAGCGGTGAACCGGATGCTGAGCTGACGCAAAAAATTCTCGACTGTGCCTGTCAGGAAGGGTTGCTGCTGATTAAGTGCGGCGTGCAACGCAATACGGTGCGATTCCTGACGCCGCTGGTGACCAGTGATTCACAGTTGGAAGAAGCGTTGCATATTTTTGATATCGCGCTGGCGAATGCCAGCGGACGGCTGGGCTGATAATTGCTTTCTCATTGATATTACTGCGTTTAAAGATATTTTTTTGCCATAACGCTGACCGGTAAAACGCTGGCGTCGCTGGCAAAAAGCGTGTTATACCACTGGTATCCGGTGACACTTTGATAACAATGAGGGGCGCTATGAACGGCTTAATGAAACTGGACCGCATCGATATCAACATTCTGGTTCAGCTGCAAAAAGATGGCCGCATCAGTAATGTTAATCTGGCTGATGCGGTTGGACTGTCCCCCAGCCCCTGCCTGCAACGGGTAAAGCGTCTTGAAGCCGCCGGTTTTATTACCGGCTATGAGGCGCATATTAATCTGACCAGAATCACCGACTCGGTTACCGTCTTCACTGAGGTCACCCTTGCCGGTCACCGGCGGGAAGATTTTATGCGCTTCGAAAGTGCTATCCGTGAGGTGGATGAACTGATGGAGTGCCACCTGATTACCGGTGGTTATGACTATCTGCTGCGCTTTATCACCCGCAGTATTGAGCATTATCAGGAAGTGATTGAAGGCCTGCTGGATTCCAGCGTGGGGATCGACAAGTACTTCAGCTATATCGTGATCAAGTCACCGATTTTAAAAAGCAGCGTACCGCTGCGTTCTCTGATTTCACGTCATACCCAGGTTGAAATCTGACGGGCCAGCCGTTCCGCCCCGGTCGTTACCCTGGGTTTTCACAGGCATTAAAAAAGCCCCGACATTCATGTCGGGGCTTTTGCTTTACTGCGGATTACTCCGGGCGGGTTGCTGGCGCAGTCGCCTGATGGGTTGCAGAGTGCCCCCCGGCAGAGCCTTTGCCTGCAAAGTTAAACACTGGCCGCACCCAGTCACTGTGACGGGGCGGCTCCGGCTGCCAGGCGGGAGCCGGTGCTTTGGTCATCGGTGCCGAGGCATGATATTTAAACGCCGGAGCGGCAGCGCTGGCCTGAACCGGTGCTGCGGGGTGGGCTGGCGGAGCGAGTTCAACAGCCGCGTTCACCGCCTCAGAAACAGACTCTTCAGCAGCCGGTTGTGCCGCATCGCTCTGTTCATTCACTGCCTGCTCAACCTCAGCTTGTGCTGATGAAGCAGGAGCCGTTGGTTCAGCAATCGTCTCAGACGGTGCACTGGCGACTGGGGCGTGTTGAGCTTCAGCTACCGCTACCGCTTCATCACGGGCCGGAACCGGCGCATGGGGTTCATCAGCCTCCACAGATGCTGTCGGCTGTACCGGGTCAGCGTTGGCAATGGTTGCTTCCGTGGCCTCCAGCACATTTTCCGCAGCCAGCTGGCTGGCGACGGCGATTTGCTGTGCGGG
Source organism: Erwinia papayae (assembly GCF_058241465.1). Taxonomy (NCBI): domain Bacteria; kingdom Pseudomonadati; phylum Pseudomonadota; class Gammaproteobacteria; order Enterobacterales; family Erwiniaceae; genus Erwinia; species Erwinia papayae. The sequence goes on along the minus strand of NZ_JBZCHT010000009.1, from coordinate 1,418,287 downwards.
CTCTTCTGCTGCAACAGCGGGGGCAATGGCGGTCGGTGCCTCCGCTACCGGCTGCGCGTCGGCCATTACCTCAGTGGCAACGGCCTCGTCGGCAGCAGAAATAACCGCAGGCTGCTCATTGACCGGCACTGAAATTGCTTCACTCGCACTGTCGTCAACCGGGGTTATTACCGGCTGATTTTCCGTCAGTGGAGCAGCCTGATGAACCGGCTGAGCTTCACCCTCAGACTGCTGGGTTGTCTCTGCGGATGCGGCAACCGCCACGGCCTCGGCCGTCTCCTGATGGCCATAATCCGGCACAATCGACTGCTCGATTTCACTCTCATCTGCTACCTGGGCGACGGGATACGAGATCCACACTTTACCGGAAGCCATTTCTGGCGACGCAGCAGCAAAGGTCAATGGCATTGGTGATTGCGTTGGGTAACGCTCATCACGGTAACGGCGACGACGCTGTCCACTGACGCGCAAGTGGCGCGGTGAACGACGGGAACGACGCGGCATACTGTTGCTGTCGCCTTCCTCCGTCTCAGCCGCGTTTTCAGAGACTGCGGGCTGGGTGACCGGATTTTCAGGTGCAAAGGACCGTGCTGCGGTTTGCTCGGCAGTTTCGATACGCACTTTCTGGTTCAGCTGGCGTGGTTTACGACGCGGCATCACCTGAACCTGTTCTTCACTGGCTTCAGCGGCCTCGTCAGTCTGGCTGACCTCGGTGACTTTTTCTTCCTGCGGCAGCGGACGCTCGTTGCGGCGTCTGCGATCGCCACGACGGGTGGTCTGTTGCTCATCACTCTGCTGCCCGCGAGTGTCTTCAGGCAGCTGTTGATCGTCACGAATGTCACTTTGCGCACTGTTATTGCGTTTATTGCGACGGTTATCTTCCGTTGCGGTATCGCGGTCACGTACCATACGTTCGTTACGATTGCCGTTGCGTTCGTTACGCGAGCTGCGATCGTTACTGTTGCGCTCCGCATTGCGTTCTCCACGGTCGCTGTTACGTGAGTTGCGGTTATTCTGACGGCGGTTGCTGCGTTGCTCCTGACGCGGTGCGCTGGTTTCCGCAGCTTTCTCTTCCCCGCTGGTAACAGGTTCTGGCTGCGCGTCAGCTTGTTTTTCACCACTGAAGAAGTTCTTCATGCCTTGCAGTACACGGCTCAACAGACCGGGCTTCCCGGGCACCGTATTTTTAACGGTGGTCTCTGTTTGCACCGGTTGCGAGGCCTTGCTGGTTTCCTGCGGAACAGGTGGTGCATCCGGCATAACAAAGGCAGCCAGCGCAGGCTGTTCAGGGCGTTTGCGCTCGGCGTGTTCTTCCTCAGAAGGGAGGGCCATTTCTGCTTCGTGCAACTTCGGCAGGTGGTAGCTCAGCGTCTGGGTTTCTTCGCCGCTGCGTACGCGCAACACTGAGTAGTGCGGTGTTTCCATCTGATCGTTTGGCACGATGATGGCCCGCACGCCACCCTGACGTTTTTCAATGGCGCTGACGGCTTCACGCTTCTCGTTGAGCAGGTAAGAGGCAATCTGCACCGGGACAATCGCGTGGACCTCTTTGGTGTTCTCTTTCAGCGCTTCTTCTTCAATCAGGCGCAGAATCGACAGCGACAGAGACTCGTTATCACGGATAGTGCCCGTGCCGCTACAGCGCGGACAGACGTGATGGCTCGATTCACCCAGTGACGGACTGAGGCGCTGGCGGGACATCTCCAGCAGCCCGAAACGGGAGATATGACTGATTTGAATACGCGCACGGTCCTGACGAACCGCCTCACGCAGACGGTTTTCAACTGCCCGCTGATGGCGCACCGGCGTCATATCGATAAAGTCGATGACGATCAGGCCGCCGAGGTCGCGAAGGCGTAGCTGACGAGCTATTTCATCGGCGGCTTCAAGGTTGGTATTAAACGCCGTCTCTTCGATATCGCCACCGCGCGTTGCCCGTGCGGAGTTAATGTCGATCGCGGTCAGTGCCTCGGTGCTGTCGATAACAATCGATCCGCCGGATGGCAGGCGCACTTCGCGCTGGAAGGCAGACTCAATTTGCGATTCGATCTGGTAATGGCTGAACAGCGGAATTTCACCGGTGTAAAGCTTAATTTTGCTGCTGAAGTCGGGACGGCCCAGCGCCGCAATATGCTGACGGGCAAGCTCCAGCACTTTCGGATTATCAATCAGGATCTCACCGATGTCCTGACGCAGATAATCGCGGAAGGCGCGCACAATGACGTTGCTTTCCTGATGGATCAGGAAGGGCGCTGGGCGGCTCTCAGCGGCTTTTTTAATTGCTTCCCAGTGCTTGATGCGGAAGGATAAATCCCATTGCAGCGCGTCGGCTGACTTGCCCACGCCCGCCGTCCGCACGATAAGCCCCATACCTTCAGGCAGTTCAAGTGAAGACAGGGCTTCTTTCAGCTCGGTGCGATCGTCACCTTCAATCCGCCGCGAAATGCCGCCCGCACGCGGATTATTAGGCATCAGCACCAGGTAGCTGCCGGCAAGGCTGATAAAGGTGGTTAAGGCTGCGCCTTTGTTGCCCCGTTCTTCTTTATCGATCTGAACAATCACTTCCTGACCTTCACGCAGCGCATCCTTAATATTGGGACGACCGTGGGAGGCATAGTTAGCGGGAAAGTATTCGCGGGAAATTTCTTTCAGAGGGAGAAAACCATATCTTTCAGCACCATAATCAACAAACGCTGCTTCAAGACTGGGTTCAATACGGGTGATCTTGCCTTTATAGATGTTGGCTTTTTTCTGTTCGTGTCCGGGGCTTTCAATATCCAGATCGTACAAACGTTGTCCGTCAACCAGAGCAACACGCAACTCCTCCTGCTGAGTTGCGTTTATCAACATTCTTTTCATCGTAACTTACTCATTATTCTTGCATTAGTGACAAAGCTACGGGCAATAGTAACGCTGGACGTGGTTGACCGATGGCCCCGAGTCTCATCGCAAAGCCGTCACCCTCACGGGTATCGGCAGCTACAGGGGCGCAAATTCTCGGCAGCCTGTTTTTCAACCGGAAAAACAGTGCTTTTAAAAGGAGGGTACCGCCAGTGTAAACCTGAGTGAACCAATCCCGTCTTTCGTCCAGGCTGCAACCCGCAGCCCGCTAAATGCCTGATTACACATTACGTCTTATGCCATTGCTGCGTGTATGGGCTATCAGGCAAAATTTCTTATTACGCAATTTTCTTGTTCACCAGGGTTTAACATGGGAAACAGAAACATTATTCCATTGCTAAGCTTGTGATAGCAAGGTGACTTTTCTCGCTCCGCGAAGTTTATTCCAGCTTTTGGCGCAATTCAGTGTGTTGATTACCTGAATTGGCTGAAAAATGGGCATCAGACTTCAGTAGAGAAGTGCCACGCTTCAGTTAAGCACAGAAAAAGAGGTGGCGCTATTCAGGCGCTCTATTTAGAATCGCGGACCATGAAAACGAATACTCCGGCAGTACAACTGGTGACAATTTCTGCCGATGAGGCAGGGCAGCGTATTGATAACTTTCTGCGTACGCAGCTGAAAGGCGTGCCAAAAAGCATGATTTATCGCATTTTGCGTAAGGGCGAAGTGCGGGTTAATAAAGGCCGAATTAAACCAGAATATAAGCTGGAAGCGGGGGATGAGGTGCGTATTCCGCCGGTGAGAGTGGCCGAACGTGAAGATGAGACGGTTTCTCCGAAGCTTGCGAAAGTGGCGGCGCTGGCACAAGCGATCATCTTCGAAGATGACCATATTCTGGTGATGAACAAACCTTCGGGCACCGCAGTGCATGGGGGAAGTGGGTTGAGTTTTGGCGTTATTGAAGGATTGCGCGCGCTGCGTCCTGATGCCCGCTTCCTTGAACTGGTACATCGTCTGGACCGTGACACATCAGGGATACTCCTGGTCGCTAAAAAACGTTCTGCACTGCGTTCACTGCATGAGCAGTTACGTGATAAAGGGATGCAGAAGGATTACCTGGCGTTGGTGCGCGGTCGGTGGCCTTCGCACATCAAAGCCGTTCAGGCACCGTTACTGAAAAATATTCTGCAAAGCGGTGAGCGGGTAGTCAGGGTCAGTCAGGAGGGTAAACCTTCCGAAACCCGCTTCAGGGTTGAAGAACGCTATGCCCAGGCCACCCTGGTGAAGGCCAGTCCGGTGACCGGACGGACTCATCAGATCCGTGTGCATACTCTTCATGCCGGACATCCTATTGCCTTTGACGATCGCTACGGTGAGAAAAGTTTTGATGCCCAGCTGGCGAATACCGGGCTGAAGCGTCTTTTCCTGCATGCACAGGCTCTGCGTTTTACTCATCCCAACACCGGTGAAATCATGCGGGTGGAAGCGCCCCTTGATGACGAGTTGCAGCACTGTCTGACCGTGTTGCGCAAAGACAGGGATGGCTGAGCCGTTTTGACCTCACCTGATGTGTCAGTTTTCACTGTGAGAGTCATCCTGGTACTGCCTGGGAGGGTTTGCCAGGATAGCAATATCACTTCCTGCCACTCAGGCACTGCATTACGGCTCAGTCGCTAACGTTGTCCAGATGAGCCGATGCATATTTAATCTGCAAAACGGCACGAGAAATAACGCTTCACTTACCTTTATTGTGCGGACAGAGGATCAATTCCTGCTGCCCGTAACATTTCACACAGCGCAATTAATGGCAGGCCTACCAGCGTATTGGGATCGCGCCCGGTCAGTCGATCAAACAGGGTGATACCCAGACCTTCACTTTTGAAGCTACCGGCACAATTCAACGGCTGTTCTTTGCGGACATAATGAATAATTTCCGCATCAGTCAGCTGGCGAAAGTTCACGCTGAAAGGTTCGCAAACGATGCTCAGACGGTTATGACGGCTGTCGAGCAGAGCAAGGCCGGTATAAAAAGTCACGCTGCGACCGCTGGCAAGGCGTAACTGTTGGCAGGCTCGCTCTTCGGTATAGGGTTTGCCGGTTATTTTACCGTCGATGACGCAAACCTGGTCCGAACCGATAATGCAGTGTTGCGGATAAGCATCTGCCAGCGCTCTGGCTTTTTTTTCTGCCAGGCGCATGACCAGATCCGTGGCTGATTCATCCGGTTGCGCAGTTTCATCTACCTCAGGCGCTGCGGTAATAAAAGGAATGCCCAGTTTTGCCAGTAGCAATTTTCTGAAGGGAGACGTGGAGGCCAGAACCAGTTGTGTCATCTTTTTTTCCGGAACAGATAGCGATTATGTGTCGGACATTTTAAACTGTGCGCCGCAGCGGATGCGAATTATTCGGTGAAAGATGCTGTTAAACAGCCTTTTTCTTTGACTCTGCCTCGTGACAAAGTTAATATTCGCGCCCTATGCAAAAAGTAAAATTACCTCTGACACTCGATCCAGTCCGCACCGCGCAGAAGCGCCTTGATTATCAAGGCGTTTACACACCTGACCAAGTGGAGCGTCTTGCTGAATCGGTAGTCAGTGTGGACACTGATGTGGATTGCTCCATGTCGTTTGCGATTGATAGCCAGCGTTTAGCCGTGCTGAAAGGTACTGCTCAGGTTTCTGTAACGCTCTCATGTCAACGTTGCGGCCAGCCATTTCCACATCATGTTCACGTAACCTATTGTTTCAGCCCGGTCGTCACTGACGAGCAGGCCGAGGCACTACCGGAGGCGTACGAGCCGGTCGAGGTCAATGAATTTGGCGAAATCGACCTGCTGGCAGTAGTTGAAGATGAACTCATCCTCGCTCTGCCTGTCGTTCCGGTTCATGATTCTGAACACTGTGAAGTGTCCGAGGCGGACATGGTTTTTGGAAAATTGCCTGAAGAGGCAGAAAAACCAAATCCATTTGCCGTATTAGCCAGTTTAAAGCGTAAGTAACAGGAGTAAGGTCCATGGCCGTACAACAGAATAAACCAACTCGTTCCAAACGTGGTATGCGTCGTTCTCATGATGCATTAACTACCACTACTCTTTCCGTAGATAAAGTTTCTGGCGAAACCCATCTGCGTCACCACATCACTGCGGATGGTTATTACCGCGGTCGCAAGGTCATCGTTAAATAATTTCTGGCTTAGCCGGCGATACTTTGACACGACTGACCCTGGCGATAGATGCCATGGGCGGGGACTTCGGTCCCTGCGTAACAGTGCCTGCGGCAATGCAGGCACTGGCTTCTTATTCGCAACTGTATCTTCTTCTGGTCGGAGATCCCGACGCCATCTCGACATCACTTGCCACAGCGGATCCAGCCTTAAGGGCGCGTTTGCAGATTATTCCTGCCGGATCGGTTATTGCCAGTGATGCCAGAGCCTCTCAGGCCATTCGCCATAGCAAAGGCTCTTCAATGCGCGTAGCGCTTGAACTGGTTAAAGAGGGACGAGCAGAAGCCTGTATCAGCGCAGGTAATACCGGGGCGCTGATGGGGCTGGCGAAATTATTACTCAGGCCGCTTGAGGGTATCGGGCGGCCGGCACTGATGACGGTGTTGCCAAACCAGCAACAGGGGAAAACCCTGGTGCTGGATTTGGGTGCGAATGTATCGTCAGACAGTGCCATGCTGGTGCAGTTCGCGGTGATGGGCGCAGTGGTTGCAGAAGAGGTCCTTGCCATCCCTTGCCCCCGAGTGGCGCTGCTTAACATCGGTGAGGAAGAGAGCAAAGGGCTGGAAAGTATCCGCGAGGCGGCCGCCGTCCTTCGTGACTTACCAGCAATCAACTATATTGGCTACCTTGAAGGCAACGATCTCCTGACCGGAAAAACGGATGTGCTGGTCTGCGATGGTTTTGTTGGTAACGTTACGCTGAAAACTATGGAAGGCGTGGTCCGGATGTTTCTTTCTCTGCTGAAATCACAGGGAGAAGGTAAAAAAAGAGCCTGGTGGCTGACGCTGGCTGGACGTTTGTTAAAAAAACGTCTCGCCAGACGTTTTGGTCATCTTAACCCGGACCAGTACAATGGTGCCTGTCTGTTAGGCTTGCGCGGGACAGTGATTAAGAGTCACGGTGGTGCGAATCAGCGTGCGTTTCTCGCGGCGATTGAACAGGCAGAGCAGGCGGTGCGGCGGCAGGTTCCTGAGCGAATTGCTGCGCGTCTTCAAGCTGTATTACCTAAGAGTGACTGAGCGGACATGTATACGAAGATTATCGGTACGGGCAGCTATCTGCCTGAACAGGTGCGGACTAACGCCGATCTGGAAAAAATGGTGGATACGTCGGACGAGTGGATTGTCACCCGCACGGGGATCCGTGAACGTCGTATCGCTGGTGCGGATGAAAACGTTGCGTCGATGGGTTTTCATGCTGCGCAACGCGCCCTGGAAATGGTAGGTATTGATCCCAATGATATTGGATTAATCGTGGTCGCAACCACGTCGTCCAGCCATGCTTTCCCCAGCTCAGCCTGTATGATCCAGCAACAGCTGGGCATTAATGATGCCGCAGCTTTCGACCTGGCGGCAGCCTGTGCCGGGTTCACCTATGCGCTGAGCATTGCCGATCAATACATTAAAAATGGCGCGGTCAGACACGCACTGGTGATTGGTGCTGATGTGCTGGCCCGCACCCTTGATCCTGAGGATCGGGGCACCCTGATTCTGTTTGGCGACGGTGCAGGTGCGGTGGTGCTTGGAGCCAGTGAAGAGCCGGGCATCATTTCGACACATCTGCATGCCGATGGTCGCTACGGGCAGTTACTGACTCTGCCAAATCAGGATCGTCAGCATCCTGAACAGTCTGCCTGGTTAACCATGGCAGGTAACGAAGTCTTTAAGGTTGCGGTTACCGAACTGGCACACATTGTTGATGAAACTTTGCAGGCAAACCAGCTTGATAAAGAGGCAATTGACTGGCTGGTTCCTCATCAGGCAAACCTGAGAATTATCAGTGCCACCGCTCGTAAACTGGGTATGGGTATGGAAAAAGTGGTGGTGACGCTGGACAGGCATGGCAATACGTCTGCCGCTTCCGTCCCCGCTGCGCTGGATGAAGCTGTGCGTGACGGGCGTATTCAACCCGGGCAGTTAATTCTGCTGGAAGCATTTGGTGGCGGTTTCACCTGGGGTTCTGCGCTGGTCCGCTTTTGATTATCAGGATAGAAAAATGACGCAATTTGCAATGGTTTTTCCGGGGCAGGGCTCACAGGCCACCGGTATGCTGGCTGAGCTTGCAGCAGATAATCCGCTGATTGAACAGACATTTAGTGAAGCGTCGCAGGCGCTGGGTTACGACCTGTGGGCACTGGTGCAAAAGGGGCCCGCAGAAGAACTGAACAAAACCTGGCAAACCCAGCCCGCGCTACTGGCCGCATCTGTTGCTATTTTCCGCGTCTGGCAGCAAAAGGGCGGAAAAGCTCCGGCGATACTGGCAGGTCACAGCCTCGGCGAGTATAGTGCGCTGGTTTGTGCCGGGGTGATCAATTTCAGTGACGCTATCAGGCTGGTTGAGTTGCGTGGCAGGCTGATGCAGGAAGCCGTTCCTGCTGGTACTGGTGCGATGCAGGCTATTATTGGCCTTGACGATGCTGCGATTGCTAAAGCCTGTGCAGAGTCTGCACAGGGCCAGGTGGTCTCGCCGGTTAATTTCAATTCGCCAGGTCAGGTGGTCATAGCCGGGAATAAAGAGGCGGTTGAGCGGGCCGGGGCGGCCTGTAAAGCAGCCGGAGCAAAACGTGCTTTGCCATTACCGGTCAGCGTGCCTTCACACTGTGCATTAATGAAGCCCGCCGCTGACCAGCTGGCCACAGCGCTGGAACAGTTGACGTTTAACACGCCGACAATTCCGGTGGTCAACAACGTTGATGTAAAATGTGAAACGTCTCCGGGCGCCATTCGTAGTGCGCTGGTGCGCCAGCTTTACAGCCCGGTACGCTGGACGGAGTGTGTGCAATTTATGGCAGATCAGGGTGTTACTTCTCTGTTAGAAGTCGGTCCTGGTAAGGTACTGACCGGCCTGACTAAACGTATTGTTGACACCCTTACTGCCGCTGCGATTAACGATCCCGCCAGCCTGAATGCTGCGCTATGACAGACAGACGAGGATAATGATGAGTTTTGAAGGAAAAATTGCGCTGGTAACCGGCGCCAGCCGCGGCATTGGTCGCGCTATTGCTGAGACGCTGGTGGCGCGTGGTGCGAAAGTGGTGGGAACGGCCACCAGCCAGAGCGGTGCCGATGCGATAAGTGATTATCTTGGTGGGCACGGCAAAGGTCTGCTGCTGAACGTGAATGACAGCGCGTCCATCGACAGCGTGTTGGAAAATATTCGCGCTGAGTTTGGTGAAGTGGACATTTTGGTTAATAATGCGGGCATTACGCGTGATAATCTCCTGATGCGTATGAAGGATGATGAGTGGCAGGATATTCTGGACACTAATCTTACTTCTGTATTTCGTCTGTCAAAGGCAGTATTACGCGCTATGATGAAAAAGCGTGCCGGTCGGATTATTACTATCGGCTCTGTTGTAGGCACGATGGGTAATGCGGGGCAGGCGAATTACGCGGCAGCAAAAGCGGGTTTGATTGGTTTCAGCAAATCGCTGGCGCGTGAAATTGCCTCACGCGGTATCACCGTTAATGTTGTTGCTCCAGGTTTCATTGAGACAGATATGACTCGTGCGTTGACTGAAGATCAACGTGCGGGCATTCTGGCGGAAGTACCCGCAGGCCGTCTTGGCGGCGCGCAGGAAATCGCCAGTGCAGTTGCATTTTTAGCCTCTGACGAAGCGGCGTACATCACTGGTGAGACGCTGCACGTTAACGGCGGAATGTATATGGTCTGATAATCACGAAAATTATTTGCGTTATTTGCGGTTATTCCCGCAAAATAGCGTTAAATCGTGGTTGGACCAGCCGGGATTTAGTTGCATCTTTTTCAACATTTTATACACTACGAAAACCATCGCGAAAGCGAGTTTTGATAGGAAATTTAATAGTATGAGCACTATCGAAGAACGCGTTAAGAAAATCATTGGCGAGCAGCTTGGCGTTAAGCAGGAAGAAGTTGTTAACACTGCCTCTTTTGTTGAAGATCTGGGCGCTGATTCTCTTGATACCGTTGAGCTGGTCATGGCTCTGGAAGAAGAGTTCGACACCGAGATTCCGGATGAAGAAGCTGAGAAAATCACTACCGTGCAGGCTGCTATTGATTACATCAATGGTCACCAGGCTTAAGTGAGCATCTCCAGGCGGTCTTCTGACCGCCTGAGTTTTATCTGCACTAAATCTCTTTTACCCTCCCTGGAGGATGAACGTGTCTAAGCGTCGTGTAGTTGTGACTGGTCTTGGCATGTTGTCTCCTGTCGGCAATACCGTAGAGTCTACCTGGAATGCTCTTGTTGCCGGACAGAGTGGCATCAGCCTGATCGACCATTTTGATACTAGTGCCTACGCAACGCGATTTGCTGGCTTAGTGAAGGATTTTAATTGTGAAGAGTTCATTTCGCGTAAAGATCAACGCAAAATGGATGCCTTCATTCAATATGGAATTGTGGCTGGCATTCAGGCCATGCAGGATTCCGGTCTGGTTGTTACTGAAGAGAACGCTTCCCGTATTGGTGCCGCTATCGGATCGGGTATCGGTGGCCTTGGTCTGATCGAAGACAATCACTCTGCATTACTCAATGGCGGCCCACGGAAGATGAGCCCGTTCTTTGTGCCCTCTACCATTGTGAATATGATTGCAGGCCATCTGACCATCATGTTTGGTATGCGCGGTCCAAGCATTGCGATATCAACGGCCTGTACAACAGGTGTGCATAACATTGGCCAGGCGGCCCGCATGATTGCCTATAACGATGCCGACGTGATGCTGGCGGGTGGGGCGGAGAAGGGCAGTACACCGCTGGGCATAGGTGGCTTCGGTGCTGCGCGTGCCCTGTCAACCCGCAATGACGATCCGCAGGCGGCCAGCCGTCCGTGGGACAAAGATCGTGATGGTTTTGTGTTGGGTGACGGTGCCGGGATTGTCGTTCTTGAAGAGTATGAACACGCCAAAAAACGCGGTGCGAAAATCTACGCTGAGCTGGTGGGTTTTGGCATGAGCAGCGATGCATGGCATATGACATCACCGCCGGAAAACGGCGCGGGTGCCGCGCTGGCAATGGAAAACGCACTGAAAGATGCGCAACTGTCGCCAGAGCAGATTGGTTATGTCAACGCACACGGTACTTCGACTCCTGCCGGAGATAAAGCAGAGGCTCAGGCGGTAAAATCTGTTTTTGGAGCCAGTGCTGACAGAATTATGGTCAGTTCGACCAAATCGATGATCGGTCACCTTTTAGGGGCGGCTGGTGCCGTTGAGTCAATTTTTTCGATTCTTTCCCTGCGTGATCAGGTTATTCCACCAACCATTAATCTGGACAACCCGGATGAAGGTTGTGATCTGGATTTTGTACCGCACACAGCACGACAGGTTAAAGGTCTGGAGTACACGCTGTGTAACTCCTTCGGTTTCGGTGGAACTAACGGTTCATTGATTTTCCGTAAAATCTGACAACCGCTGTTCACCTTGTCTGCTATGCCCGTCATCTCTCTGACGGGCATTTTTTTTAGCGCGGGTATGCTGTTTCGCAGTCAGGCGATGGCACACTTTCCCTGCCACCGTGCGATAGTGATAAAACCTCCGTTGCTGCCGTTTCATCTCCATACACTTCTCAATGGCGCAACGGGATGAATCATGGCGCTATTGCAGGTAATCTCAGGCGTGAGAAAAAGTTTATCTGGGAGAGATGACGGTGTGGATAAATGGTCAACCACAGGAGTATGTGGCGGCAGGCGATCGTGCGGTGCAGTTTGGTGACGGATGCTTTACCACGGCACGGGTTATCAGCGGGAAAATCATGGCGTTGGAGGCACATCTCCAGCGGCTGGCGATGGGCTGTGAACGATTGCAAATCCGCTCACCAGACTGGGTAGCGCTGCGTCATGAAATGCTTGTCGCCGCCAGCACCCGCAGCGACGCGGTATTGAAAGTGATTATTTCGCGTGGACAGGGAGGTCGCGGTTACAGCGCGCTGGGGTGTGGTCAGCCCGGCCGCATTCTGATGCTCTCTGATTATCCTGCTCATTATCACCGGCTGAGGCAAACGGGTGTAAAGCTGACGCTCAGTAGCATCCGACTCGGACGTAATCCGTTGCTGGCGGGCATTAAGCATCTCAACCGGCTGGAACAGGTATTGATCCGCGCAGAGCTTGACCAGACTGATGCTGACGAGGCGCTGGTGCTTGACACTGACGGTATGCTGGTGGAATGCTGTGCGGCGAATTTATTCTGGCGCACGGGAGAGCAGGTTTTCACGCCTGTCCTGACTGATTCGGGTGTCAATGGTATCCAGCGACAGCAGGTCATCTCCTTACTGTCCGAACAGGGCATCAGCGTGCGTGAAGTCAGACGGCCGCCGGAGGTGCTGGCAGAGGCTGATGAACTTTTCATTACCAATGCGTTGATGCCGGTTTTACCGGTCGCGCAGATTGACCAGAAAACGTATTGTGCCAGGCAACTTTTCAACCTGATCCAGGCCCGGAGCTCACAAGGATTTTTATGATCGCCAAAAAAAAGATTTTCGCCGGGATAATCGTTGTCGTGGTGCTGGCAGTTGCTTACAGCTACTGGCAGATCAAACAGTTTGCTCAGTCACCTTTGTCAATTAATCATGAAACCATTTTTACCCTGCCAGCCGGATCGGGACGGGTGGTGCTGGAAGCAGAACTCAACCGGCAAAAAATCGTGCCTCAGTCGCTCTGGTTTGGCTGGCTGCTGAAGCTGGAGCCTGCGCTGGCGAAATTCAAGGCGGGAACCTATCGCTTTGCACCCGGCATGAATGTCCGCCAGATGTTGGAGCTGCTGGCCAGCGGTAAAGAGGCGCAGTTTCCGCTACGTTTTGTGGAAGGCACAAAGATGAAAGAATGGCTGGCGGAACTGCGTGCGGCACCCTATATAAAACACACGCTCGCCGATGACAAACTGACGACAGTGGCAAAGGCGCTGGATTTACAGGAGCAGGACGTTGAAGGCTGGTTCTGGCCTGATACCTATTCGTATACCGCCAATACCACGGATGTGGTGATCCTCAACCGTGCGCACCAGCGAATGATCAAACTGGTGGAGAAACTGTGGGCCGAAAGGGCGGAAGGTTTACCCTATAAAGATCAAAACGATTTGGTGACGATGGCATCTATCGTTGAAAAAGAAACCGCGCTCAGTGATGAACGCAGTAAAGTTGCATCGGTATTTATTAATCGTCTGCGGCTGGGGATGCGCCTGCAAACCGATCCCACCGTCATTTACGGGCTGGGCGACAGCTACACCGGTACGCTGACCCGCAAAGATCTTGAAACACCCGGCGCATATAACACCTATATGATTGCCGGTATGCCACCGGGTCCGATTGCCATGCCCGGTAAAGCCTCGCTGGAAGCAGCAGCGCATCCGCTAAAAACTGACTTTCTCTATTTTGTGGCGGATGGCAAAGGCGGACATACCTTTACCACTAATCTTGCCAGTCATAATCAGGCAGTGCAGGCCTGGCGTCGGGGTCTGAAGGAAAAAAATGCACGGTAAATTTATTGTTATTGAAGGCCTTGAAGGGGCAGGTAAAACCACGGCGCGTGATGTGGTCGTCACCACACTTCAGCAGCAGGGTATCAGCGATATCGTCTTTACCCGCGAGCCTGGCGGCACGCCGCTGGCAGAAAAACTGCGTGAGCTGATCAAGCAGGGCATGGCGGACGAGCCGGTCACCGACAAAGCGGAGCTGCTGATGCTCTATGCGGCGCGGGTGCAACTGGTAGAGAACGTTATCAAACCTGCTCTGGCAAAAGGAAGCTGGGTAGTCGGTGACCGGCACGATCTCTCTTCTCAGGCCTATCAGGGCGGCGGTCGTGGTATGGACACCGGCCTGATGCAGCAACTCAAACAGAGCGTGCTGGGCGACTTTGCGCCTGACATGACGCTTTATCTGGATGTGACGCCGGAAATCGGATTGCAGCGCGCCAGAGCGCGCGGTGAGCTGGATCGTATTGAGCGTGAATCGCTTAATTTCTTCAGCCGCACCCGTGAACGCTATCTGGCGCTGGCGGCCAGCGATGCCCGTATTAAGACCATTGACGCTACCCGGCCCGTCGACCAGGTTTCTGCGGCTGTCATCCGGACCGTACAGCAGTGGCTTCGGGAACAGCAGTGAACTGGTATCCGTGGCTGAATCAACCCTACAGGCAGATTATCGCCTGGCACCAGCAGGGGCGGGCTCATCATGCTTTGCTACTTCATGGTTTGCCCGGCATGGGAGATGCCTCGCTGGTATGGGGGATCAGCCGCTGGCTGATGTGCCAACAGCGCGACGGGCTGAAAAGCTGCGGTCAGTGCCATGCCTGCCAGCTGATGCAGGCCCATACCCATCCTGACTGGTATCAACTCAGTGCGGAAAAAGGGAAAAGCGCGCTGGGAATTGATGCTGTTCGCAGCGTGACAGAAAAACTCTACCATCATGCGCAGCAGGGTGGGGCTAAAATCATCTGGCTGACCGATGCCGCACAGTTGACAGAAGCGGCGGCCAATGCCCTGCTTAAAACGCTGGAAGAACCGCCAAAGAACTGCTGGTTTATACTTTGTTGCCAGCGTCCTGCAAAGCTTCCGGCGACCCTTCGCAGCCGCTGTTTCAGCTTTCACCTGGCGGTCCCTGACGAGAAACAGAGTCTCGGCTGGTTGCAAAAACAGACGGCGGAAACTGAGCAGAACCTGGTCAGTGCACTGCGCCTGAGTGGCGGTGCGCCTGCAGCGGCGCAACAACTGCTGGAAGAAAAAACCTGGTCAGCCCGCCAGACGCTGTGCGATACACTGCCGGTGGCACTCCGTGGCGATATGCTGACATTACTGAGCGTACTTAACCACGACGATGTGCTGCAACGCACCGGCTGGCTTTGCGCCATACTGGTCGATGCCCTGAAATGGCAGCAGGGGGGCGGCAGGTTTATTACCAGTGTGGACCAGCAATCGCTGATTGCTGAGATGGCGGTGCGACTGCCCGCCAGTTTGCTGGATGAAAGCGTCCGGTTATGGATGGCCTGCCGTGAACGGCTCGGCGTGCCGGCCATTAACCGGGAACTGATACTGACTGACCAGTTGTTAAGTTGGGAGGCGATGCTGCTTTCCCGGCGGGATGGTTCACCTGATTAGAGAATGATTATGTTTTTAGTAGATTCCCATTGTCATCTTGATGGTCTGAATTATGACAGCCTGCATCAGGATGTGAGTGATGTGCTGGCAAAAGCGGCGGCGCGTGACGTCAAATTTTTACTGGCGGTGGCCACCACGCTGCCGGGCTATCAGGCGATGACCGAGCTGATTGGGGAGCGGTCTGAAGTGGTTTTTTCCTGCGGTGTTCATCCACTGAATCAGGAACAACCCTGGGACTTTGCTGAATTGCGCCGACTGGCTGACCACCCTCGCGTGGTGGCGCTGGGCGAAACGGGGCTGGATTATTACTATCAGCAGGAAACTAAAGCGCAGCAGCAGGCTTCTTTTCGTGAACATATTCGTACCGGGCGTAAGCTGAACAAGCCGGTGATTGTTCACACGCGTGATGCGCGTGAAGATACGCTGGCCATCCTCAGAGAGGAACAGGTTGAGGAGTGTGGCGGCGTGTTGCACTGTTTTACCGAAGATCGTGCAACCGCCGAAAAACTGCTGGATATGGTTTTTTATATCTCCTTCTCCGGTATTGTAACCTTCCGTAATGCTGAAACCATTCGGGAAGCCGCGCGATATGTCCCTCTGGATCGCATCCTGCTGGAAACCGATTCTCCTTACCTGGCTCCGGTCCCGCACCGTGGTAAAGAAAATCAGCCTGCTTTTACCCGTGACGTGGCCGATTTTGTGGCCGGGCTGAAGGGGGTAAGTACCGAAATTCTGGCAACCGCCACAACGGAAAATTTTTCCCGCCTGTTTCATGTGCCCATGGCACGACTGAGTGATTAAAAGTTTATTTCTTAGCTCGTAATTAATCGCTTTTCTTCGTAAAGTGCATCGCCCTTATTGCGGGCGGATGCGCTTATTATTGCGTGATATCTGGCGCTTTCAGACTCAATAAAAAGCAGCCCGGTGCAATATTGGATGAAACGTGATAGCCATCAAACAAATGTTGAGTGATTTATTTTACAGTTCGTAATAAATACCGAGAGCACAAAACTGCTCCACCATAACGGGACCTCCCCCCATTATGCTGCGCACAGCGCGTAATAAAGCACCTTTACTCAGGAGTTTCATATTATGTTCAAAAATGCTTTTGCAAACCTGCAAAAGGTTGGCAAATCGTTAATGCTACCGGTTTCGGTCCTGCCGATTGCCGGTATTTTACTGGGCGTGGGGTCGGCAAATTTTAGCTGGCTGCCTGCGGTGGTTTCCCACGTTATGGCTGAAGCGGGAGGTTCCGTTTTTGCCAATATGCCGCTGATTTTCGCCATTGGCGTGGCGCTGGGCTTTACCAACAATGACGGCGTTTCGGCGCTGGCCGCCGTGGTGGCTTACGGCATTATGGTGAAAACTATGGCGGTGGTGGCCCCGCTGGTTTTGCATCTGCCTGCCGGAGAAATTGAGACGAAACACCTTGCTGATACCGGGGTACTGGGCGGCATTATAGCGGGTTCGATCGCGGCCTGGATGTTCAACCGTTTCTATCGTATCAAACTGCCGGAGTATCTGGGTTTCTTTGCCGGGAAACGCTTCGTGCCGATCATTTCCGGTTTTACCGCCATTTTTATTGGCGTGGTTCTCTCTTTCATCTGGCCTCCGGTCGGCACGGCTATTCAGGACTTTTCACAGTGGGCTGCCTATCAGAACCCTGTGGTCGCCTTCGGCCTGTACGGCATTGTTGAACGCTCGCTGGTGCCTTTTGGTCTGCATCATATCTGGAATGTGCCTTTCCAGATGCAGATTGGCGAGTTTACCAATGCCGCCGGTCAGGTGTTCCACGGTGACATCCCACGTTACATGGCGGGCGATCCTACCGCAGGCAAACTTTCCGGCGGCTTCCTGTTTAATATGTACGGATTGCCAGCGGCGGCCATTGCTATCTGGCACTCTGCGAAACCAGAAAACCGGGCGAAAGTGGGCGGTATAATGATTTCTGCCGCGCTGACTTCATTCCTTACCGGCATCACCGAGCCAATTGAATTCTCCTTTATGTTTGTGGCTCCCGTTCTGTACGGCATTCACATTCTGCTGGCCGGTCTGGCTTTCCCCATCTGTATCCTGTTGGGTATGCGCGATGGCACCAGCTTCTCCCACGGTCTGATCGACTTTGTGGTGCTGAGCGGTAACAGCAGCAAAATCTGGCTGTTCCCGATTGTGGGAATTATTTACGGCCTCGTCTACTACAGCCTGTTCCGTTTGTTGATTGCCAAACTGAATCTGAAAACCCCGGGTCGTGAAGATGCCACGGCGGAGCAGTCAGCCGGGTCGTCAAACGAAATGGCAGCCAGCCTGGTCGCCGCTTTTGGCGGTAAAGAAAACATCACTAACCTCGATGCCTGTATCACCCGTCTGCGTGTCAGCGTGGCGGATGTATCTAAAGTGGATCAGGCCGGGCTGAAGAAACTTGGCGCGGCAGGTGTGGTAGTAGCCGGGTCTGGTGTTCAGGCTATCTTTGGCACCAAATCAGACAACCTGAAAACCGATATGGACGATTACATCCGCAAGATGTAAATGTTCGCGTTTAGGGTGTAATGCAGTCACTTTTTCAGTAGCTAATCCCGTCCCGGTCACTGGGGCGGGATTTTTTTATCGACATGCGGTGCAGTCAGACGGTGACAGGTTTTATGATTAAACGTCCGATCTGACATCCACCCACAGCGTGCCGGCAAAAAGAAAAATCACCGGAAGGTTGAAAGAAAACAAATATCTCGCTCATACTGCGATAACTTAATTTGCCTCTCAAGGAGTGTGCTGCATGGCTGAGGAAACGATTTTCAGTAAGATTATCCGTCGTGAAATTCCCGCAGATATTGTCTATCAGGATGAACTGGTGACGGCTTTTCGGGACATCTCTCCGCAGGCACCTGTCCATATTCTGGTCGTGCCAAACATTCTTATCCCAACCATCAACGATGCGGTGCCCGGTCATGAAGCGGCGCTGGGTCGAATGATGGTGGTTGCGGCAAAAATTGCCAAAGAAGAAGGGATCGCGCAGGACGGCTATCGCCTGATTATGAACTGCAACCAGCATGGGGGGCAGGAGGTTTATCATATCCACCTCCATCTGGTGGGTGGACGTCCTCTGGGGCCGATGCTGGCTCGCTGAAGGCAAGGTAAATGCGGACAACGATGATGATGCGAAGAGTAACCGGTCTTGCCCTGTTGGCCCTGCTGGCTGGATGCAGTAGCGATCGCACAACCATTAATACCTCTCAGTCATTGGTGATGGAATCGCCGGTACTGTCAGCCGGGATTACCACCGATGGGCCAACGCTTTCAGAGCGTGATGGTCAGCAGCGGGCGTCAGCTTTGCTGGTAAATCAGCAGGATCATGCGGCTACCGTGCACTACCGCTTCTACTGGTACGATGACAAGGGGCTGGAGATCCTGCCGTTTGAGCAGCCACGCACGGTCAGCGTTCCATCACAGGGTAAAGTTGAAATATCATCGCAAACGGGTAACCTGACGGCCAGTAAAGTCCGCTTGCATCTGTATCTTTAGGAGATTATTGCGTGGAAAGGAAGGTTAAGCTTTCTGGCGTCATGTTACTGGCGCTGGTACTGAGTGGCTGTATCAGCCAGCAACAACAGCCTGCAACAACCACACCGGTTCAACCGGCCCAGCCAGCCCAGCCGCAGCCAGTGCCGCCTGCACAGCCACAGCCGGGTGAAACGGTGCCGCAGCCACCGAAAATGCAGTCCATTAACTGGGATGCCAGCGTGGCACCCCTGGTGGCTCAGATGTTGAAGGCGGACGGCGTTACGCCGGGAAGTGTGCTGTTGGTTGACGGATTAAAAAACAATACCAACGGCAGCCTGCAAAGTGCCAAAGCCACGGCGGCCCTCAACAATGCCCTGCAAAATAACAGTCAGTTCACCCTCGTGAAACCGGAGCAGCTGGCGAGTGCGAAGCAGACCCTGGGACTTTCTGCCGGTGACAGCCTGGGATCGCGCAGTAAAGCGATAGGGCTTGCCCGTTATGTCGGCGCGCAGTATGTGCTCTACAGCAATGCACAGGGAGATGTAAAATCGCCGACCTTACAAATGCAACTCATGCTGGTACAAACCGGCGAGCTCATCTGGTCGGGCAACGGTGTCGTACAGCATTGATCCCTCCCTTAAACGGCTGATTGCACAACAGTTCCCGGCGGCAAATACCGCCGGTTCTTTTTTTCCGCTTGCTGGTCTGAGTGGACGCAGCATAAAAATTGTGCTGGACGACATCACGCTGCTGGCGCGCTGTTGCCGCCCTGAGCAGCCGATCCCTGGCGTGGATCGTCGGCGGGAATATCAGATTCTGCGTAAGCTTGCGGGTAGTAAGCTTGCTCCTGCGGTATTTGGCGTGACAAAAGGCTGGCTGCTACTGGGCTGGCAGCCAGGCGACGTGCTGTCAGATGAGGAGTTCCGGCAACAGCTACTACCGGTGGCAACGTGCATGGCCGCTCTGCACCGTCAGCCGCTCAGCGGCTGGCGTCTGCATCTGCCCGCTTTGCTGGAGCAGTACTGGCAAATGATTCAGCCACAAAGACGACATTGTGGCTGGCTCAAAGCGCTGCGACGTTTGCAAAAGCAGGGGGAGCCAGCGCCTTTGCGCCACGGGCTGCTGCATATGGATATTCATGCCGGTAATCTGGTGCAGTGTGGTGCAGAGGTCAAACTGATTGATTGGGAGTATGCCTGCGACGGTGATGTGGCGCTGGAGCTGGCGTCAGTGGTGATGAGTAATACGCTTTCAGACGAACAGCAGCAGCGGCTGATAGCGCACTACGCCGCGTTGCAGAACCTTGATCCTGATGCTCTGCGGCGGCAGATGCGGCGCTGGCAGCCCTGGCTGAATTTACTGGTTGCCAGCTGGTATGAACTTCGCTGGCAGCAAAGCGGCGATGAGATGTTTAATCAGCTGGCGGCAGAGAGCTGGCAGCAGGTGTTATCACAATAAGAGGTAGTTTGTGGGACCGGTAATGTTGGATGTGCTCGGTTACGAGCTGGACGCAGAAGAGCGTGAGATTTTACAGCACCCGCTGGTGGGGGGACTGATTCTGTTTAGCCGCAATTATCATGAGCCGCAGCAGCTTGCGGAGCTGGTCAGGCAGATCCGCGAAGCTTCGCGCAACCGGCTGGTGGTGGCTGTGGATCAGGAAGGGGGGCGCGTACAACGCTTCCGCGAGGGGTTTACCCGCCT
The DNA here is from genome assembly GCF_058241465.1 of Erwinia papayae. Lineage (NCBI taxonomy): Bacteria > Pseudomonadati > Pseudomonadota > Gammaproteobacteria > Enterobacterales > Erwiniaceae > Erwinia > Erwinia papayae. The sequence continues at coordinate 1,397,961 of NZ_JBZCHT010000009.1, read as the reverse complement.
GCCTGCGATGCAGTCATTTGCTGCGCTGAACGATGAAACGACGGCGGCAAGGTTGGCGCAACAGGCCGGATGGCTGATGGCGGCAGAAATGCTGGCGATGGACATCGATATCAGCTTTGCGCCCGTGCTGGATATTGGTCATGGCAGTGCTGCAATTGGAGAGCGCAGTTTTCATCAGGACCCGGAGGTGGCCTTACGGCTGGCCCGCCACTTTATCGACGGTATGCATCAGGCGGGAATGAAAAGCACCGGCAAGCATTTTCCGGGACATGGTGCGGTCAGCGCTGATTCGCATAAAGAGACACCGCGCGACGATCGCAGTGAGGCGGAAATCCGCCAGCACGATATGGCGATTTTCAGGCAACTGATCGCGGAAAAAGCGCTGGATGCCGTGATGCCTGCGCATGTTATCTATACTCAGGTGGATGCCAGACCCGCCAGTGGTTCTTCCCACTGGCTGAAAAAGGTGCTGCGAGACGAGCTGAGTTTTGATGGGGTGATTTTCTCAGACGATCTGTCAATGGAAGGGGCCGCCGTCATGGGGAGTTATGCCGACCGTGGTCAGGCTTCGCTCGATGCGGGTTGCGATATGATCCTGGTATGTAATAACCGTCAGGGCGCTGTTAGCGTGCTGGATAATCTGTCACCGATCAATGCTGAGCGGGTGAGCAGCTTGTATCATCGCTGCTCATTCACTCGCCAGCAGCTACTGGCGTCGTCACGCTGGCAGGAGGCTAACCTTGCGCTGACGACGTTGCAGACGCGCTGGCAGGAGCATCAGGGTAACTGACCGGCGACAGCCAGAGAGGACGCAATGATCATCTATCTGCATGGTTTTGATTCAACCAGTCCGGGTAATCATGAAAAGGTGCTGCAACTGCAGTTTATCGATGCGGATGTGCGGCTGCTTAGTTACAGCACCCTGCACCCGAAACACGATATGCAACATCTGTTAAAAGAGACGGATAAACTCCTGCGCAGTGCGGACGGTGATACCCCGCTGATTTGCGGTGTCGGTCTGGGGGGATACTGGGCTGAACGTATTGGTTTTCTCAACCGTATCCCTCAGGTCATTTTTAATCCCAATCTCTGGCCTGAAGAGAGAACATGCCGGGAAAAATCGATCGTCCGGAAGAGTATGCTGACATTACCACCAAGTGCGTCAGTAACTTTCGGGATAAAAACCGTGACAGCTGCCTGGTGATCCTCTCCCGCCACGATGAGGCGCTGGATAACCAGCGCACCGTGGCAGCGTTGCAACCTTACTATCCCGTTATCTGGGACGAGGTTGAAAGCCATAAATTCAAAAATCTCTCCCCTCATCTGCAACGAATCAAAGCCTTCCGGTGCCGGTGACTTACCGGGGCCAGCTGTCAATCCGAATGCCACGCTGACCAGCCGTCGTCTGAAAATCAGCCAGCGTGGTGCGGATATCCGCATCGATATATTCTGCATTTTCATATTCTGCAATGACCACGCTGTTATCAGGGATGGTTTGCAGCAATTTTTGTAGCCGGGGATTGTGCAGGAAGGTCAGGTTCTGGTTGAAGCGCACAACAAAATAGTCATGATAGCGCGTCAGCTGAATGGCGCTCTGATGGCTGGCCCAGCTACTCAACAACAGCTGTACCACCAGCCCTGCGGCCAGGCCGCTCAGCATCCCCGCACTGATAATGACGCAGACGGTGGTTGCAAAGGGAATAAACTGTGACCAACCTTTGCGCCACTGGACAAGCCACTGTGCGGGTGAGGCGAGTTTCCCGCCAGTAAAAATCAGCACGGCGGCAAGCGTGGCAAGCGGGATGGTGTTCAGCAGGGTTTCGAAAAAAACACCACACAGCAGCAGCAGGATGCCATGCCAGATTACAGACAATCTGGAGGTTGCTCCGGCACTGACATTAACCGAGCTGCGCACAATAACAGCGGTGATCGGCAGTCCGCCCAACAGGCCGCTCAGCGTATTGCCCAGTCCCTGCGCACGAAGTTCCGCATCGGGCGAGGGCTGGGGATACTGCGGCCTGATTTTTTGTAAAGCCTGCTGGCTGAGCAACGTCTCCAGGCTGGCGACCAGCGCCAGCGTTAGCGCAATCGTATACACTGCGGGGTTGTTCCAGCCTTGCAGAAGATCGGGGTGAACGAATTGCGCTGCCAGCTCCGTTGTTGAGTCCAGCTCAGGGAGTCGGATACGTTCCACCGTGTCAGACAGATGAGGATAAAACAGATCGCCCGCTATCATCATCAGGCTTCCCCAGAGCACCGCCGCCAGGGAGCCGGGGATCAGGCTGAGTATCCGCGTGCGACGAATCAGCGGCTGCTGCCACAATAGCAAAATCAGCATTGCGCCCGCTGCCACCGACAGGCAGGCAGGGGAGAATAATTCGCCAGCGGCAGCGGTTTCAGCACCGGTAAAAACCGGGATCTGTTGCAGGACCAGCTGTAAGCCGATTGCCACCATCATCCCCTGGATCACTGAATCAGGAATCAGCCCAATCCAGCGACCCGCACGTAACAGGCCAAAGGCTGCCTGTAGCAATCCCGCGATCGCTATCGCCAGCAGAATCAGCGAATATGATCCCAGCGTCGCCACCGCACCCGTGACGATGGTCACCAGCCCCGCCGCCGGTCCACTGACGGCAAAGCGCGACGGACTGAAAAGCGTGACCACCACGCCCCCAATCACCCCGCTAAGCAGTCCGGCAAAAGCAGGCAAATCGCAGGCCTGAGCGATGCCAAGGCTGAGCGGCAGCGCAACCAGAAAAACCACCACCCCCGCGAGAAAATCCTTTCGTAATACGGTGAGATTCATCCTTCTGCTCCCTGATGCTGATGAACGAGTTGTTTCAGATGGCCGCTGCGTAAATCGTAAACACAACCATAAATATCCAGTGCTTTTCCCTGTGTTGCCGCCTGTCTGACAGGGCGACAATTCAGCAGATTTGTCATCTGAATACGCACATGGGTTTCGATAAGTCGATCCGAATCGCATTCAACGTCGGCAGGTTGATGAAGGGAATCCCTGAGAATGGATAAACGGCGAGGTAAAGCGGAACAGGCGCTGTGGTTTTCGGGCGGTATTGCCAGTGCTGCCCTGACGCCACCACAGCCGTAATGCCCGCACAGGACAATTGTGGAGATGTGTAAATCACCCAGCGCGTACTCAAGCACACTCATCAGGCTGTCATCTTCTGCCAGCACCATATTCGCAATGTTACGATGAACAAAAAGTTCCCCCGGCTGTGCGCAGGTCAGCACCTCCGCCGGTACGCGGCTGTCAGAGCAGCCAATCCACAGGGCTACCGGCTGCTGTCCGCGAATGTGATTCAAAAAATAGTCTGCATTGCGTCTTTTCTGCTGTTTTGCCCAACTCCGGTTTCGTACCATTAAAGTATCAACGATTTTCATGCCATCCCTCTGCTGATAAAACCCGGCAGTGCCGTGCTTTCGTACTGCCTGTCTCTGATGCCCCTGAACACGCGAGGTTATTCAGCCATCGATGCCAGTGCGGGCCCGGTGGATAATTTATCCGTTAAATCTTAAGGAATTCTTAATAAAGGGAAGGGCGTGTTTTCACTGTTATTGACTGGCGGTGAAATAAGAGACGGCAGGATTTCGAATATGATGAATTTTACTGTTTAAAACAGCCTGATATTTCAGTTATTTCAAAAAGGTTTTGGCGGGTTATTTGCTCACCGACAGGATTAATTATTCATGTTGCTCAGTGAATAATTAATTCTTACAGAGATTTTTATTAAAAATAATTAATTAATATTATTTTTAAGCATTATTTCCTGCGGGTGCTGAGCGGCAAAATAACATTAAAAATTATCGGGAAAACAGCGCTGTTTTTTCAGGAACAGGCTGAAAAACTTGACTTGCATCAATTTTAACAGGACTCATCTATTGCCTCATGCTATTCTGCCGGCAGACAGGAAATTAACACGCCAACCCTATGTTAATTAAGGATATTAGCTTAACTTTTAATTAACGATTGGTTCACATTTTGAGGGGGTCGTTTGACTACAGCCATGAAGAAGATTGTTATTATTGGTGGAGGTGCCGGTGGACTTGAACTGGCTACACAGCTGGGACATAAACTGGGGCGGAAAAAAAAGGCAGAAATCATTCTGGTTGACCGTAACCACAGCCACTTATGGAAGCCACTGCTGCACGAAGTTGCCACCGGCTCACTGGATGAGGGGATTGACGCGTTAAGCTATCTGGCACATGCCCGCAACCACCACTTTACCTTTCAGCTTGGCACGCTGACGGATATTGATCGTGAAAATAAAAAGCTGCAACTGGCTGAAATTCATGATGCCCAGGGGGAATTACTGGTTCCCGCTCGTGAGCTGGGCTACGACACGCTGGTGATGGCACTCGGCAGCACCTCAAACGACTTTGGCACGCCAGGCGTAAAAGACCATTGCATCTTCCTTGATAACCCTCACCAGGCGCGACGTTTCCACAATGAAATGCTCAACCTGTTCCTGAAATTCTCTTCCAGTGCCGGTATGCAGGAAAAAGTAAATATCGCTATTGTCGGCGGGGGCGCGACGGGCGTGGAGCTTTCGGCTGAACTGCATAATGCGGTGAAACAGCTGCACAGCTATGGCTATAAGGGTCTGGACAACCAGGCGCTCAACGTCACGCTGGTGGAAGCCGGTGAGCGTATCCTGCCTGCATTGCCGCCGCGCATCTCTGCTGCGGCTCATCAGGAGCTGACAAAACTGGGCGTGCGCGTACTGACCCAGACGATGGTGACCAGCGCCGACGCAAATGGCCTGAACACCAAATCCGGCGAATTTATTGACGCTGACCTGATGGTATGGGCTGCCGGGATTAAAGCCCCAGATTTTATGAAAGAGATAGGTGGACTGGAAACCAACCGCATCAACCAGCTGGTGGTGGAGCCGACGCTGCAAACCACCCGCGATGCGGATATTTATGCCATTGGTGACTGCGCCTCCTGTGCGCTGCCTTCCGGCGGGTTTGTGCCGCCCCGTGCCCAGTCTGCGCATCAGATGGCGAGTCTGGTGCTAAATAATATTCTGGCCGAGAAGAAAGGACATAAACAGAAACCCTACGTCTATAAAGACCATGGTTCGCTGGTGTCACTCTCCCGGTTCAGTACCGTTGGCAGTCTGATGGGTAACCTGATGCGCGGCTCAATGATGGTGGAAGGGCGTATTGCCCGCATGGTGTATATATCGCTGTACCGTATGCACCAGGTTGCTCTGCACGGTTATTTTAAAACCGGGCTGATGATGCTGGTGGGTAGTATTAACCGGGTGATCCGTCCCCGTCTGAAACTGCACTGAATCGATTAAGTTTCAGTAAAGCCAGGAAAATCACCGCTACAGGGGCTTATGTTGTCGCTGGCAACATAAGCCCTGCCTGCCAGCCATATCCGACGCAGCTGCTAAGAAGACTCTTAAAAACAGCCTGTTATCCCTGGTAATATTCATTTCTTCCTGTTTTCTTATTGTCACATTTGAGCCTGCTGCGCAAAATTTATCTCAACCAGATACGGCGCTTCACGCACGCCGGGTAACCGTCTCAGCAAAGTCATCTGGCCGGGACGTTGATGCGTGGTAACATTTTCGGAGGACATCCTGTGAATAAATCAATGTTGGCAGGTGTGGGTATTGGCGTTGCGGCAGCACTCGGTGTGGCTGGCGTGGCAAGTATGAATGTGTTTGACCGCAGTCCGCAATATGCGCAGGTGCTGTCAGCCACCCCGATAAAAGAAATCTCTAAAAATCCCCGTCAGGACTGCCGGAATGTCACGCTGACGCACCGCCGTCCGGTGCAGGATGAAAACCGCATCGCCGGTTCTGTTCTTGGTGCGGTGGCCGGTGGCGTGCTGGGTCATCAGTTCGGCGGCGGCCGAGGTCGTAGCGTGGCAACGGTGGCCGGTGCGCTGGCAGGTGGCTACGGTGGCAACCAGGTGCAGGGCGCTTTGCAGGAGCGTGATACCTATACCACCACCGAACAGCGCTGCAAAACGGTCTATGACAAGCAGGAAAAAATGATGGGTTACGACGTGACCTACAAGATTGGTAATCAGCAGGGAAAAATCCGCATGGATAATGACCCTGGAACCCGCATTCCGCTGGACAGTAACGGACAGCTGGTGCTGAACAACCAGGCATAATCCCTGCTCTGAGGGTTAAATAAAGCGGCTGAGGCCGCTTTTTTTCGTTGATGTTTCCAGCCAGTTCATCCGCTCAGGCGGCGTTCGCCAGAAGCCGGTCCATGAATTCCCTTATCCACTGCATACGTGTTTTACGCTCGCTGAGATCGCGAATAAATTTCAGCCGGGTTGGGCCATCTAACCGCCACTGCTGCGGTTCTTTCTGCAACAGTGAAATCAACCAGCCAGGGTCGACTTTGTTTTTCGCGGCAAATTCAATAAAGCCGCCTTTTTCACTGGCTTCTACCCGACGAATACCAATTTTTTGCGCGATCAGACGCAGGGCGGCGATATCCAGCAGGTTTCGCGCCGCATCAGGCAGCTGACCAAAGCGATCAATCAGCTCTACTTTCAGATCTTCCAGCTCGCTGTCATCTGTCGCGCTGGCAATGCGCTTGTAGAATGACAGACGGGTGTTCACATCCGGAATAAAGTCATCCGGTAGCAAAGAAGGCATCCGCAACTCAATCTCCGTCTGGTTGCTGGTCAGATCTTCCAGCGATGGCTCGCGCCCTTCTTTCAGCGCATCCACCGCATTTTCCAGCAGCTCCATATATAAAGAGAAACCAATCGACTCCATCTGACCGCTCTGATCTTCCCCAAGCAACTCACCGGCACCACGTATTTCCAGATCGTGCGTGGCCAGCGCAAACCCGGCACCCAGGTCTTCCAGTGAGGCGATGGCTTCCAGACGCTTGTGTGCATCGGTGGTCATCGCTTTGGGATGTGGCGTCAGCAGCCACGCGTAGGCCTGATGATGTGAGCGGCCTACTCGACCGCGAAGCTGGTGCAGCTGCGCCAGACCAAAATGGTCGGCACGTTCGATGATAATGGTATTGGCGGTGGGGATATCGATACCGGTTTCAATGATGGTGGTACAGACCAGCACGTTGAAACGCTGATGATGAAAATCGTTCATCACCCGCTCCAGCTCACGCTCACGCATCTGACCGTGGCCGATAGCAATGCGTGCTTCAGGCACCAGTTCCGCCAGGCGGCTGGCGGCCTTCTCAATATTTTCCACATCGTTATACAGGTAGTACACCTGGCCGCCACGCAGCACCTCACGCAGGATCGCCTCGCGTACCACCAGGTTGTCAAATTCACGCACGAAGGTTTTTACCGCCAGACGACGGGCCGGCGGGGTGGCGATAATCGACAGGTCGCGCATACCGCTCATCGCCATGTTCAGCGTACGGGGGATTGGCGTGGCGGTTAAAGTCAGGATATCAACGTCGGCCCGCATCGCTTTAATTCGTTCTTTGTGGCGGACGCCGAAGCGGTGCTCCTCATCAACGATCAGCAGCCCCAGGTCGCGCCATTTAATCTCACTCTGTAACAGCTTGTGCGTGCCGATGAGAATATCGACTTTACCTTCCTGCGCATCCTTCAGCACCTGCGTCTGTTCTTTGCTGGTGCGGAAGCGGGAGAGCATCTCGATACGCACCGGCCAGTTAGCAAAACGGTCACGGAAGTTGTCGTAATGCTGCTGAGCCAGCAGGGTGGTGGGCACCAGCACGGCAACCTGCTTGTGGTTCTCAACAGCCAGAAAAGCGGCGCGCATGGCCACTTCCGTTTTACCAAAGCCGACATCGCCGCAGACCAGCCGATCCATTGCCAGCGGTTTACACATATCGCTGAGCACCGCATTGATCGCCTGAGCCTGATCCGGGGTGGTTTCAAACGGGAAGCTTTGACAGAACTGCTGATACTGTTCACGGTCGTGTTTAAAGGCAAAACCTGTTTTTGCTGCCCGTTGTGCATAGATGTCCAGCAGCTCGGCCGCCACATCCCTGACTTTTTCAGCGGCTTTTTGCCGGGCACGACTCCAGGCATCGCTGCCCAGTTTATGCAGGGGCGCATTCTCATCTGCGCCACCGGCATAGCGACTGATCAGATGCAAAGAAGAAACCGGCACGTACAGTTTTGCATCGCCTGCATAGGCCAGCATCAGATATTCTGCGGTGATGCCGCCGGTTTCGAGGGTGGTAAGACCAATATAACGGCCCACGCCATGTTCCAGATGTACCACCGGCTGACCGGGATGCAGCTCTGCCAGATTGCGGATCAACACGTCCGGATTGATGGTCTGGCGGCTGTCCTGACGGCGACGGCTGACCCGCTCACCCAGCAAATCACTCTCGCAAATCAATGCGCGGTGACGCAGGTCATCAATAAAACCATGCTCACTGGCACCGATCATCAGATACTGCGCAGGCTGTTGCGCCTGGTGCAGCGCCTGAATGGTTTTGGGCGCAATTTTGATACGGGCCAGCAGTTCCTGAAGTGCCTCACGGCGGCCTTCGCTTTCCACGGAAAACACCACCGGGCCGGAAAAGGTTTCCAGGAAGTGGCGAAGCGGGTCCAGCGGGGCTTTGGCCTGCGCCTGCACCGCCAGGTCAGGCAGGGGCTGGTAGCCCAGATTGGTACTGCCCGCTTTATCCGCCAGCAGGTCGTTTCTCAGCCCGATGCGCGGCCACTTTTTCAGCTCACTGAACAGTTGATCGGTGCGCAGCCATAACGATTCGGGCGGCAGCAGCGGACGCATTGGATCAACGCGACGGCTTTCGAAACGTGACGTCACGTCCTGCCAGAAGCGGTCGGCACTGTTTTCGATGTCGCCGCAGCTCAGCAGCAGGGTGTTGGCAGGCAGATAGCTGAACAGTGGCAGCAGAGGTTGGTCAAAAAACAGCGGTTGCCAGTATTCGATACCGGCGGGCAGGGTGCCTTTACTGACCTGTTGATAAATGTGTTCTGGCTCACGGCGCACGTCGAAGTGTTCCCGCCACTGGCTGCGAAACAGTTCGATGGCCGCTTTATCGGTGGGAAATTCATGCGCCGGAAGCAAATTTATCGCCGCGACTTCTTCCAGCGTACGCTGGCTGTCAACATCAAACAGACGCAGGCTGTCTATTTCTTCATCAAAAAAATCAATGCGGTAAGGCTGCTCGCTGCCCATTGGGAAGATATCCAGCAGCGCACCGCGTGTGGCGTATTCGCCGTGTTCCATCACCTGGTCGACATGACGGTAGCCAGCCTGTTCAAGCTGGGCACGCAGTGTATCGCGGGAAAGATGCTGGCCCTTGTTCATCACCAGCGCATGACCATGCAGAAAACGGTGTGGACAGACGCGTTGCATCAGCGTGTTCACCGGCAGGATCAGCACGCCACGCTCCAGCGAGGGGAGATGATAAAGCGTGGATAAACGTGACGAGATAATTTCCTGATGAGGCGAAAAACTGTCAAAGGGCAGTGTTTCCCAGTCCGCCAGGCTGAGCACCGGCGCATCGGTAAATTGTTTAATCTCGTCCTGTAAGCGCAGGGCATTTTGCATATCTGCGGCGATTAACAGCACCGGTCCCTGATGACGGGTAATGATTTCTGCGGATTCTACCGCGCAGGCGGCACCGTTCAGTTGCCCCAGCTGGCGCAGGTCGCCTGCTTTGGTGGGCAGGGTATATCGGGATTGTTCAGGCATAATCAGTCAGGCGGTCTCTTCACTTTAAGGAGAGCAGGAAACCTCAGGTTCCCGTTCGGCTAACCGGAGTATACCTCTATTTTGGCGATTGTTGCGTGTAGTGCATTCTGGGGCGGTCAATGTTTGCCCATCTCAGCTCTTTTTCTCCGTGATAGCTGTGATTTCCGTCATCCCACCTCACGTAATAGCCGGTCGGCGCGTGGTCCTGAGCGAAAACGTTAGTCACCATCCCTTTGATATCGCCCGTTTTATGTTTCACGATGCTGCCTTCAGAATATCTGGTCATGTTAACGACTCCCGGATTCAGCCCCGGTCTGGGCGGTTATGGGGACGGAAAACACCGCAGGGTGCTGATCCTTTGCCCGGCGTGGGGGCGGCCGGTCAAAGAGAGTGTATGCCGGGACGGCGGAAACAATGGCGCAAATAGCGGGCGTTTTTTAAACGATATTGCGCTATTTATCGCCATGACGCCTTTAGTGACAAAACAATCGTGCAGACTCAGTGGTCTGGAGGTTCCATAACGCCGGACTGTCCTTTATCATCTTCGATCACTTTTTTACTTTATCCATCGCCAGAAGACGGATTACATGTATCAACCTGTCGCGTTATTTATCGGTCTGCGTTATATGCGTGGACGAGCATCAGACCGTTTCGGACGGTTTGTTTCCTGGCTTTCAGCCATTGGCATTACGCTGGGGGTGCTGGCCCTGGTCACCGTGTTGTCGGTGATGAATGGTTTTGAGCATGAACTGGAAAAAAGTACGCTCAATCTGATGCCTCAGGCGCTGGTGACCAGCGAAAAAGGCTCTCTCGATCCGCAACAGATCCCGGCCAGTTCACTGCAACTGCATGGCGTAAGCCGCATCACTGCGCTGACCACGGCGGATGTGGTGCTGCAAAGCGCCCATGGCGTCGGCGTCGGGGTGATGCTGGGGATCAATCCTGATGAGCCTGACCCACTGACGCCGTATCTGAACAACGTGACTCAGGATGCGCTAACGTCAGGCCAGTACAACGTGATTCTGGGAGAACAGCTGGCGCAGCAGCTTGGCGTCAAGCGGGGTGATGAGCTTCGTCTGATGGTGCCTTCCGCCAGCCAGTTCACGCCGATGGGGCGTCTGCCCAGCCAGCGTCTGTTTACCGTGGCAGGCACCTTTGCCGCCAACAGCGAAGTCGATGGCTATCAGATGCTGGTTAATCAGCAGGACGCTTCTCGTCTGATGCGCTATCCGGCGGGTAGCATTACCGGCTGGCGTTTATGGCTGGACAAGCCGCTACAGGTTGATGCGCTGAGCCAGCAGACCCTGCCGCAGGGGCTGGTGTGGAAAGACTGGCGTGAGCGCAAAGGCGAGCTGTTCCAGGCGGTAAGGATGGAAAAAAATATGATGGGGCTGCTGCTGAGCCTGATTGTTGCCGTTGCCGCCTTCAACATCATCACGTCGCTGGGGTTGTTGATCATGGAAAAACAGGGCGAAGTGGCTATCCTGCAAACGCAGGGACTGACGCGACGCCAGATAGTGCTGGTCTTTATGGTGCAGGGGGCGACGGCAGGGATAGTGGGTTCGATACTTGGCGCATTGCTGGGAGTCCTGTTGGCCAGCCAGTTGAATAATCTGATGCCGCTCATCGGCACGCTGCTTGATGGCGCGGCGCTGCCGGTCGAGATTTCTCTGCCGCAGGTGGCGACCATAGTGGTCAGCGCGATGGTGCTGTCGTTGCTCTCCACCCTCTATCCTTCCTGGCGCGCCGCCGCCGTTCAACCCGCTGAGGCTTTACGTTATGAGTAATACAATCCTGTTGCAGTGTGGCCAGCTGTGCAAAGGCTACCAGGAAGGCAGCGTACAGACTGACGTTCTGCGCAACGTCACTTTCAGCGTGGCAGCCGGTGAGATGATGGCCATTGTTGGCAGTTCCGGCTCCGGTAAAAGTACCCTGATGCATCTGCTGGGCGGGCTGGATACGCCGACATCCGGGGAGGTGATTTTCAATGGTCAGTCGCTCAGCCGCCTTTCCGGTGCCGCCAGAGCCGGATTACGTAATCGGGAACTGGGCTTTATTTATCAGTTTCATCATCTGCTGCCTGATTTCAGCGCGCTGGAAAACGTCGCCATGCCGCTACTGATTGGTAAAGTCGTGAAGGATGAGGCGCAGGCCAAAGCCACGGAGATGCTCAGGGCCGTCGGGCTGGAAAAACGCGCGCACCATCGTCCCTCTGAGCTGTCCGGCGGCGAGCGGCAGCGCGTGGCGATTGCGAGGGCGCTGGTGAATAATCCACGTCTGGTGCTGGCCGATGAGCCGACCGGCAATCTTGACGCACGCAATGCCGATGCCATCTTCGATCTGCTCGGCGAGCTGAATGTGCGGCAGGGCACGGCCTTCCTGGTGGTTACCCACGATTTGCACCTGGCAAAACGTCTTAACCGTCAGATGGAAATGCGTGATGGTCAGTTGAGCGACACCTTAACCCTGACGGGGCTGGCGTGATGACCGGCTCTCTCTCTCTTCTGCTTGGCCTGCGCTTCAGCCGCGGGCGTCGTCGTGGCGGCATGGTTTCGCTGATTTCGGTCATTTCTACCGCCGGCATTGCGCTGGGCGTGGCGGTGCTGATTATTGGTCTCAGTGCGATGAACGGCTTTGAACGTGAGCTGAACAACCGCATCCTGGCGGTGGTGCCTCACGGTGAAATCGAGCCGGTGAAACAGCCTTTTACCGGCTGGCAGACATTGTTGCCGCAGGTAGCGCAGGTTAAGGGGATTGCTGCGGCCGCACCCTATATCAACTTCACCGGACTTATTGAGAGCGGGGTGAAGTTGCAGGCGGTCCAGGTAAAAGGCGTCGATCCGCAACAGGAAACGCGACTCAGCGCGCTGCCGGCTTATGCGCAGAATAATGCCTGGCAGAGTTTCAGCGCGGGTAAGCAACAAATCATTCTGGGCCAGGGGCTGGCAAAAAGTCTCAATCTGAAACAGGGCGACTGGCTGACTATCCTGATCCCCAACAGCAGCCAGGGACAAAAACTGTTGCAGCCAAAGCGTGTACGTCTCCAGGTGAGCGGTATTCCTGCCCTCAGCGGCATGTTGGATCACAGCCTGGCGCTGGTGCCCCTGGCCGATGCGCAGCAGTATCTGAATATGGGTGACAACGTCACCGGTATTGCGTTGAAAATGAACGATCCCTTTGCCGCGCAAAAACTGGTGCGCGATGCCGGTGAAGTCACCCATGCTTACGTCTATATCCGCAGCTGGATTGGCACCTATGGCTATATGTACCGTGACATCCAGATGATCCGCGCCATTATGTATCTGGCAATGGTGCTGGTGATTGGCGTGGCCTGTTTCAATATCGTCTCGACGTTAGTGATGGCGGTGAAGGACAAGAGCAGCGACATTGCGGTGTTGCGTACCCTTGGCGCGAAGGATGGTTTGATCCGCGCAATCTTTGTCTGGTACGGGCTGATGGCAGGGCTGCTGGGTAGCGTCAGCGGCGTGGTGATTGGGGTGCTGGCCGCTTACAACCTGACGCCACTGATTCGGGGTATTGAATCCCTGACCGGCTATCATTTTCTGTCCGGTGATATTTACTTTATTGACTTTTTACCGTCAGAAGTCCACTGGCTGGATGTCACCATTGTGCTGTTGACCTCACTGGTGCTCAGCCTGATTGCCAGCTGGTATCCGGCGAGAAGAGCCAGTCGAATCGACCCCGCCCGCGTACTCAGCGGTCACTAAAGGCCGCATTCCGGCACGTTAAGGAGCAGAAAAGTTATGATGCGTACCCCCCGACGCCGTCTGAGACTGGCACGTTACAAAAAAAACCGACGTCAGGTGCATCAGCGCTTTCGTCAGCGCATTTTCGAGCGCGATCGTAATATTGAGATTGCCCGTAATCCTCTGCCACGCGTGGTGGTGCTGACCGGTGCAGGTATCTCCGCCGAGTCAGGTATTCGTACCTTCCGCGCTGCGGATGGTTTGTGGGAAGATCACAAAGTGGAAGAGGTGGCGACGCCGGAAGGGTTTGCTCAGGACCCGCAAAAGGTTCAGGCCTTTTACAATGCGCGTCGACGCCAGTTGCAGCAGCCTGAGATTGCGCCTAATGCCGCGCATCTGGCTCTGGCAGAGCTGGAAGCGGCGCTCGGGGACCACTTTTTGCTGGTGACGCAAAATATCGACAATCTGCATGAGCGGGCGGGCAACCGCAATATCATCCATATGCACGGTGAACTGCTGAAGCTGCGCTGTGTTACCAGTGGTCAAGTGGTGAACTGGCAGGACGATGTCAATCCCGATGAGCGCTGCCACTGTTGCCAGTTTCCATCGGTGCTGCGACCGCATATCGTCTGGTTTGGTGAGATGCCGCTTCAGATGGATGAGATCTACACCGCGCTGGCGGAGGCCGACTACTTTGTTGCCATTGGTACCTCAGGCCACGTTTATCCGGCGGCAGGATTTGTTCATGAGGCGAAGTTGCAGGGGGCGCATACGCTGGAGCTGAATCTGCAACCCAGCCAGGTGGGCAGTGAGTTTGACGAGAAAGAGTACGGGCCGGCCAGTGAGGTGGTGCCGAAATTTGTGCAAAACCTGCTGCGAAAAGCAGGCCGCTGAGCGGCGAAGACAGTGGCTGAGGGCTGAAAAGTGACAAAAGCTGTTGTTATTCGCGGCGATGTTGTCCCTTATCTGCGTCAGCCCGTCAGCCCGTCAGCCCGTCAGCCCGTCAGCCCGTCAGCCCGTCAGCCCGTCAGCCCGTCAGCCCGTCAGCCCGGCTGATAGCGATGGCGACGTCTGTCTCTTATGCTGACCAGCGTGAACACCACGATAAAAACCAGTGAGAAAAGCACCACAATGGTCGGTGCTGGCGCGCTGTCGATAAAAAAAGACAGGTAAACGCCGCTGAAGGTCACCGTCACCGCCAGCAGCACGGCAACCAGCATCATGCTGACAAAACGTCGGGTCAGCAGCAGCGCAATGGCACCGGGAGCGATAAGTAGCGACAGGGTCAGAATAATTCCCACGGCTTTCAGCGCCGCGACAATGGTCAGCGAGGTCATACACAGCAGTCCGTAATGCAGCAGCCGGGCATTGAGGCCGCTGGCGCTGGCCTGGATGGGATCAAAAGCATGCAGCAGAAAATCGCGCCATTTCGCCGCCAGAATCAGGCTAATCAGCAGGGCAATAAGCCCGGTCTGCATTAAATCGCTGAAGTTAATCCCCAGCATATCCCCGAACAGAATATGATCGAGATGAATCTCAGCCTTTACCGCCACCGACATGATTAACCCGATGGCAAACATGGCGGAGAAGACAATTCCCATCAGGGCATCCTGTTTTATTCTGGTGTGCTCCTTAAGAAAACCCGTTGCCAGCGCACAAAACAGCCCGGCGAAAAAGGCACCCACGGCAAAAGGTAAGCCCACAAGCCAGGCCAGTACTACGCCAGGAAACACCGCGTGGCTCATGGCATCACCCAGTAACGCCCAGCCTTTCAGCACCAGCAGGCAGGAAATGAGTGCCGAGGGAACGGCCAGCAACACCGCAATCAGCAGGGCGTTGTGCATAAAATCAAACTGAAAGGGTTGCAGCAAAAATGTGAGGCTCATCGCATCTGCCCCTCACGCTGTGATAACGCGCGTCTGTGCCGGTTCAGCCAGCCATATTTGGGCGAAAACAAAAACGCCAGCAGAAAGATAATCGCCTGTGCCACCACGATAATCCCACCCGTCGCACCATCAAGAAAATAACTGATCCAGGCACCAAAAAAGCTGGTGACTGCACCCATGATCACCGCCAGCACCAGCATTCGGGGGAAGCGGTCGGTCAGTAAATATGCCGTTGCCCCTGGCGCTACTACCATGCAAATCACCAGAAAAGCCCCGACGGTTTGCAACGCGGCGACCGTGGTCACCGATAACAAAACAAAGAACAACGCTTTCAGACGCAGCGGATCCAGACCCACGCTACGGGCGTGATTCTCATCAAAGAAGGTCACCATCAAATCTTTCCATTTCAGCAGCAGGATGGTCAGGCAGACCACGCCACTCAGGGCCAGTTGCAGGATATCAGCGGGTGTCACCGCCAGGATGTTGCCTGACACGATGGTCTGGATATTCACCGAGGTTGGATTAAGCGACATCATAAACAGCCCGAAACCAAAGAAGGAGGAGAAGATAAGGCCGATGATCACGTCTTCGCGCAGTCGGGTGCGCTGATGGAGAAACAGCATGGCTGCCGCGGCCAGCCCGCCGGAAAAAAAAGCCCCCAGCGAGAAGGGCAATCCCAGCATCCAGGCCCCGGCGACGCCCGGTACGACAGCATGGGACAGCGCATCGCCAATCAGCGACCAGCCTTTCAGGATCAGAAAGCAGGAGAGAAAAGCGCATACGCCGCCCACCAGCGCAGATACCCACATAGCGTTGAGCATGTATTGATAGCTAAACGGTTCCAGTAATGTGCTTATCATCGGTGCTCCTTCTGCGGTAGTGTGCCATCTTCAGTTGCCGTAAGCGCCGACATCACTGGATGCAGAATGCCATCGAAAGTTTTGCTGAGATTCGCTGCGGTAAAGGTTTCGGCGGTCGGGCCACAGGCCAGCACCGTGCCTTTAATCAGTACGCTGTAGTCGCAAAAACGCTCCACGGCAGCAAGGTTATGTGTTGAAACCAGCAGGGTGCATCCCTCATCCCGCATCTGTTGCAGTAATAAGACAAGTTGCTGTTCACTGTTGATATCAATGCCGGTAAACGGCTCATCAAGCAGCACAATTTTCCCACCCTGGGCGATAGCACGGGCGAGAAAGATGCGTTTTTTTTGCCCACCCGATAGCTCGCCAATCTGCCTGTGACGAAAATCTCCCATTCCCACCCGATCCAGCGCGGCCGTTACCGCATCCCGGTCTGCTTTACGGGGTATTCTTAACCTGCCCATGTGTCCATAACGCCCCATCATCACCACATCTTCAGCCAGTACCGGAAAATGCCAGTCAACATCCTCCGACTGAGGAACATAGGCCACCAGATTCTGCTTCAATGCCTGACGGGTCGCCATGCCAGCCAGGCTGACGTTGCCACTGGCCAGCGGAACAAAGCCCATCAGCGCTTTAAACAGCGTTGATTTTCCGGAGCCATTGACACCCACCAGGGCGGCGAGCGTTCCCTGGGGAACGCAAAAACTGGCATCTCTGAGCGCGGTATGGCCATTGCGCCAGGTGACGGTCAGGTTTGCGGCCTCAATGCCGGCCGGATGCAGCACAGTGCTGTCAGAAGGAGAGTGACTCATCGTTTCAGCCCGTCAGTAATGCCTGTCACCACTGTTTTCGTGGTGACACGCAGCAGATCAAGATAGGTGGGAACCGGACCATTAGCGGTGCTGAGAGAATCCACATAGAGTACGCCGCCGTAGTGTGCGCCGGTCTCCCTTGCAACCTGGCGAGCAGGTTTGTCAGAGACGGTGCTTTCGCTGAAGATCGCCGGAATGGCGTTTTTCTTGACGGCATCAATCACCTGGCGAACCTGCTGCGGGGTTCCCTGCTGATCGGCATTAATTGGCCACAGGTAAAGCTCTTTCAGCCCGAGATCGCGTGCAAGGTAGGAAAAAGCACCTTCACTGCTCACCAGCCAGCGTTTGTCTGCCGGTATGCTGTCAATCTCTTCGCGCAGGGGGTGCAGGGTGGCGGCAATTTTTTGCTGATAAATTTCTGCATTCTTACGATAAATCGCGGCGTTTGACGGGTCGTACTTCACCAGCGCATCGCGAATGTTATTAACATAAATACGCGCATTTTCGGGTGACATCCAGGCGTGAGGATTGGGTTTGCCGTTGTAAGGCCCGGCTGTTATCCCCAGCGGTATAATCCCTGTAGAAACCTCGACTTCCGGCACGCCGGATAAGTGTTGATAAAACTTTCTGAACCACAGTTCCAGATTCAGGCCATTTGACAGGATCAGCTGTGCGCCCTGTGCACGCCGGATATCCCCCGGCGTTGGCTGATACTCATGAATTTCCGCTCCCGCTCGGGTAATCGACTCGACCACCGCCGCGTCACCGGCCACGTTCCTCGCCATATCAGCAATGATGGTAAAGGTGGTGACCACCTTAAATTTTTCCTGCGCCTGCGCCGGGGGAGCCGCAAGCAGCAGAACGATAATGAGTGCGCCAGAAAAGCCTGACGCCAGAGCCCACCATTTTTTCATTCACCTTCTCCTGAAATTACGTTACATAGACAATGCTATAAAATATAGCACTTGCTATAATTTGTTAGCGATAATTATCATTTATGTGACAGAGATACCCTTGCTGATATACGAGGAGAGGAGCAACCCGTTGGTGCAATGACGGGACGGGTTGCCTGAAAAGCGGTGTTTATGCGTTGGCGCGTTGCCCGAATGACAGGATCAGATGTGCGATAACGCCCCCCACCAGGCCCCAGAATGCAGCACCCACACCCAGCAGCGTCAGGCCTGAGGCGGTTATCAGAAAGGTAATCACGGCGGCTTCACGCTGTTTTTCCTCTGACAAAGCCCGTTGCAGACTGGATGCGATGGTGCCCAGCAGTGCCAGACCGGCAATGGTGTGGATTAAGGCCGCCGGAAGGGCACTGAACAATTGTCCAATCACCCCGCCAAATAATCCGGCCAGCAGATAGAAAAAACCGGCGCAGACGGCTCCCCAGTAACGGCGATGAGGGTCGGGATGGACGTCGGGCCCCATACAGATAGCGGCAGTAATGGCGGCGATGCAGACAGAAAATCCACCAAAGGGCGCGAGCAGCAGGGAGGCGAGGCCGGTCCAGCTCATCAGCGGGGAAACAGGGATCTGCCAGCCTGCGGCCTTTAATATGGCGATGCCGGGCGCATTTTGTGAAGCCATGGTCACCACAAAAAACGGGATGCCGATGCCCAGCAGGGTGGACAGCGTAAAGTGGGGCGCGACAAATTCCGGCAGAACAAAAGAAAACGGCTGCTGCGAAGCAGAAAACGTCCCCTGAGCGCAGGCAACCGCCAGACCCGCCAGCAGGGTCAGCACAATAGCGTAGCGGGGAAGATAACGCCGTGCGACAAGGTAGCTCAGGCACATCGTCCCCGTCAGGGTGAAATCAATGCGGAATGAGCCAAAAGCATCAATGCCAAAACGCAGTAAGATGCCGGCCAGCATGGCAGACGAGATTGCCAGCGGAATATGGTCCATCAGACGGGCAAACAGTCCCGTTACTCCACACAGGAAAATCAGCCCAGAGGCAAAAATAAAGACGCCGATGGCTTCTGGCAGCGGAGTGCCGGGCAGGCTGGTGACCAGCAGCGCGGCACCTGGCGTCGACCACGCGGTGAGGATGGGGGTGCGATACCAGAGCGAAAGACCAATCGACGTTACGCCCATCGCCAGCCCCAACATGGTCAGCCAGCCGCCGGTCTGCATGGCAGAGGCACCAGCTGCGCTTGCCGCCTGGAAGATAATCGCCGCTGAGCTGGTATAGCCAACCAGCACGGCAACAAAACCAGCCACTACGGCAGGAAATGTCAGATGAGAGAGGGAGAGAGGTGGACGCATAAAAATCTCCGTTTGTACGTTATAACGCACAAGCTAGCACTGTGCGTTATAACGTACAAGTGCTAAAATGGCGGTCCTGACCAGGAGGTGGTATGAGCGATCCCTTTCTTCAACCCGGCGTCACCCTGAAGTCTTTGCGAACGTCACGAGGGTGGAGTCTGACCCAGGCTGCCGGGAAAACCGGCGTGAGTAAAGCCATGCTGGGCCAGATTGAACGGGGTGAATCCAGCCCGACCGTGGCAACGCTGTGGAAAATTGCCACCGGTTTTAATGTTCCCTTTTCGGTATTTATCCTGCCAGCAGAGGCCCCATCCGCAGCCTCAGTACTGTCTGAGGGCCTGAAACAGGGTATCGACGTGATGAAAGTTACCCCGCTGTTCCCTTACGATCCGGTATTGCGCTTCGATATGCTGGCGGTTGAACTGGTTGCCGGCGGCATCAGTGAGTCTTCGGCTCATGACAGCGGCGTCATTGAGCATGTGGTGGTTAATCAGGGGGAATTGCAGCTGGCGGTTGATGGAATCTGGCATACCCTTAAAAAAGATGAGGTTTTGCGTTTTCAGGCAGATTGCACACACAGCTACTATAACCCTGGTGAACAGACGGTAAAATTTCACAGCCTTATCCATTACCCGCAGCGTCAGGCTGGGTGACCCGGTGCCTTCACTCACCGGTGACCTGACTTGACGCAATATTCAGCAGCCAGAATGACTGATAATGAGGTCTGCCATTCAGAGGGAAGAAAGATGAATAATTTACTCGACCGCTTTCTGGAATATGTTTCTTATGATACGCAATCAAAAAGTCATGTCCGCCAGATCCCCAGCACGGAAGGGCAACTGCGGCTGGCAAAAGTCCTGCACAACGAGCTTGAAACGCTGGGTTTAAGTGATGTTACGCTGAGCAAACACGGCATTGTGATGGCCACACTGCCTGCGAATGTTGACTGGCCGGTGCCGACGATTGGTTTCATCTCCCATATGGACACCTCGCCCGATTTCACGGCTAAAAATGTCAATCCGCAGATTGTGGAAAACTATCGGGGCGGCGATATTGCGCTGGGTATTGGTGATGAGATCCTCTCACCGGTCATGTTTCCGGTGCTGCACAGCCTGACTGGTCATACGCTGATTACCACCGACGGTAAAACCCTGTTAGGTGCCGACAATAAAGCGGGGATTGCAGAAATCGTTACCGCAATTTCCAGACTGAAAAGTGAAAATATTCCACACGGTAAAATCCGTATTGCCTTTACGCCCGATGAGGAGACAGGGAGAGGCACCCGCTGTTTCGATGTGGCGGCGTTTGGCGCAGAGTGGGGCTACACGGTGGATGGCGGTGGCATCGGCGAATTCGAATATGAGAACTTCAATGCCGCCTCAGTCACGATCAGGATCACCGGTAATAATGTGCATCCGGGGACGGCCAAAGGGGTAATGGTCAATGCCCTCGATCTGGCGATGCGTTTTCACGCGGCGATGCCGGAAAATGAGGTGCCGGAACAGACCGCCGGGTATGAGGGATTTTATCATCTGCATGGTATCAAGGGCTGTGTCGACAAGGCCGAACTGCACTACATCATTCGCGATTTTGACAGCCAGCGCTTTGCCGAACGTAAAAAACTGATGAGAGAAATTGCTACCCGGCTGGGGGAAAGGCTGCCAGCCTGCGCAGCAATCGACGTGGAAATTGAGGATCAGTATCTTAATATGCGCGAAAAAGTTGAGGCGCATCCCCATATTATTGAGCTTGCGCTTCAGGCGATGCGTGACTGCGATATCGAGCCGGAAGTAAAACCCATTCGTGGCGGCACCGATGGGGCGGCCCTCTCGTTTAAGGGCCTGCCATGTCCTAACCTGTTTACCGGAGGGTACAATTACCACGGCAGGCATGAGTTTGCTTCACTGAATAATATGGAAAAGGCGGTGGCGGTGATTATGCGGATTGCGGCACTGACGGCCGCAAGGACAAAGCCATAAACCTGTGTTTTATTACGTCCTGAAAGATATCGTACTTCAGCCTGTCATTTCAGCATGATGTCGCGCCCTCCGTGGCGCGGCAGAGTTCGCTTGTTGCAGGCAACATAGCAGAACGTTCGCCATCCAGGCTGTTACTCTTCTTCGCTGAAGTACCAGTAGCCGCTGTTCACCAGCGCTGACAGCTGAGCAAGGAATGCCGGATCGTCCAGCACCGCCCCCAGTTCTTCCACACCCAGCGAATGCTGATTAGCCAGCAGCGTCAGGGCATCACGGTGTGGCGAGGCGATCTGTTCACCATTGATAAACACCGTATGTCCAATAGAGAGCACCCGCAGGCCACCCAGACGTTTCAGGCGATCTCCTTGTTGCAGGGCATCATAAATCTCATCAGGCTGGTAAGGCGGCTCCGGCGGGGCAATATCCAGTTCATGACGGGACTGGGAGATAAATTCGCCAAACCACTGACTGAAATCTTCCGGCTGGTTAACTAAATCGAGGATCATCTTCCGCATGCTCTCCAGCTCCTGCGGCAGGATCTCTGCGCTGTGTTCACGCGCCGCCACATCCGGATCGCTGAAGCGATAGCTGCCCAGCTCGCGGGAAAGCACATAATCAGCAAAACCACTGAGCAGTTCACGCCCGTTGGGAGCACGGAAGCCGACGGAATAACTGAGGGCATTTTCCAGTGAATAGCCTTCATGAGGGAATCCCGGCGGGATGTAGAGGATATCGCCAGGCTCGACTTCTTCATCGATAATCGCCTCGAAGGGTTCTACCTGAAGCAGGTCCGGGTGAGGGCAGTGCTGTTTCATTGCCACCTTCTCACCGACACGCCAGCGGCGGCGGCCGGTGCCCTGGATGATAAACACATCGTACTGATCGAGGTGAGGGCCGACCCCGCCACCGGGCACGGAGAAAGAGATCATCAGGTCGTCTGTGCGCCAGTCTGGCAGAAAACGAAATGGACGCATCAGCGCGGCAGAGGGTTCGTGCCAGTGATCTACCGCCTGAACCAACAGTGACCAGTTGTTTTCGCCCAGATGATCGAAGCTGGTGAACGGGCCGTGGCTGACCTGCCATTTGCCCTCATGATGGCTGACCAGGCGACTGTCAACTTCGTTTTCCATTGCCAGACCGGCCAGCTCGTCCGGGGAAATGGGGTCAACAAAGTTTTTAAAACCGCGCTTGAGCAGCACCGGTCTTTTCTGCCAGTAACGTTGCACAAAATCGGGCCAGTTGAGGTCGAGATGATAATTCATTGAGCATTCCTGAGCTGCTGATTTTTATCGATTATAACAACGTTGAAAAAAACCGTACTCACCCTTTTTACCTGCGGGCTGGCAGTAAGCCGATTTATTCGTCGCCGTGCTGCACTTCCTGACGCTTGAAAATCACTTCCATCCTTGCGCCACCCAGTTCGCTGGTGCTGGCAATAATGTCGCCTGTGTATTGCTCCAGAATGTCTCTGGCGACCGCCAGCCCAAGCCCCTGGCCTGGCCGCAGCGTGTCGGCACGCTGTCCGCGGATAAAGATCAAATCGCGTTTGCTTTCCGGAATACCCGGTCCGTCATCATCCACAATCAGATGCAGTTCGTTGTCGGTCTGGCGGGCGGTGATTTCAACAAATTCCAGACAGTATTTACAGGCATTATCCAGCACGTTGCCCATCACTTCCATAAAGTCATTTTGCTCGCCGATAAAGGTCAGTTCCGGCGAGATATCCAGCGTCAGCGAGACACCTTTACGCTGATAGACTTTATTCAGCGCTGAGCACAGGCTGTCCAGCAGGCCCGGCACGGAATGTAATTCACGTTTAAGTACGTTATGGTCAGCCTGCATGCTGGCGCGATGCAGATAGTAGCCGATTTGCTGTGAAATGCGGCTGATCTGCTCCAGCATTATCGGTTCGGCCTGCTCAATCGACAGATTGCGTCCGCCGCGTAGTGAGCGTAGCGTGGTCTGCAATACGGCCAGCGGCGTTTTAAGGCTGTGCGTCAAATCGCTTAAGGTAGTGCGATAGCGGGTGTAGCGCTGCCGTTCATTGTCCAGCAATAAATTAAGGTTGCGCACCAGACTTTTGAGTTCCTGCGGCGGCTGGGGTTCGAGCGTCTCGCGGGTGCCGTTTTCCAGCTCCC
This sequence comes from Erwinia papayae, assembly GCF_058241465.1. Classification (NCBI taxonomy): domain Bacteria; kingdom Pseudomonadati; phylum Pseudomonadota; class Gammaproteobacteria; order Enterobacterales; family Erwiniaceae; genus Erwinia; species Erwinia papayae. Next base: position 1,374,640 of record NZ_JBZCHT010000009.1, on the reverse strand, counting down.
GCAACTGACTGGCAAGCTTTCCAATCGGGCGAAGGCTCCAGTGTGCCGCCAGCCACAGCAGCGGGATCACCAGCAGCAGGTTGACCAGTAACACATAGCTGAACCATGACCACACCACGTCAGAGTGTTGTAATTCCTGAGGAATAGAATCAACCACCACAATCGTCAGCGCGGGAAGAGTGGGAGTGGCATCATAGCGGTTTACCGCCACCGAGTGGGTAAAGGTATCGTTATTGTCATCATCGTAGGCGGTCATTTTGTTCTGCGCCTCCGGGTCGTTCCCCAGCGCCTGACGACTGGTGCTGTTGTCGGTATTAATCTCATAAAAACCGGAGCGCTTCAGCCAGTCATGGTTGATCTTCCCCCGGATCTCTGGCACATCGCGTAACTGCCACAGCAGTTTGCCTTTTTCGTTGTAGATAAACACTAACGTTGGGAAGTTAAGGGAAATCGATCCTGGCTGAACGATGCTCAATTTGTCGTCCTGCCACTGTGCCAGGGTAAAAAACAGGTTGCTTTCGCCTCGCATCACGCGATAGGTATTTTTGTCGAAGCTCACCACGTAGCCAACTACGGCAACCATGCCATAGGAGAGCGAGAGAATGAGAACCACCACCGCCGTGGCGAGTAAAAAACGGGCCCGGAGAGAAAAGGGTGTTTTAAGGGTGAATGTTGGCATCTGATCAGATATCAAACCTGTAACCCTGACCACGTACGGTGGTGATCACTTCCTGCGGGTACAGTGCCTGGATTTTTTTACGTAAGCGTCCCATCAGCACGTCGATGGTATGGCTTTCACGCAGTTCGGCATCGGGATAAAGCTGAAGCATCAGCGAATCCTTGCTAACCACTTTTCCGGCATTACGAATCAATGTTTCGATAATGGTGTATTCAAAGGCGGTCAGTTTGATTTGTTGCTCATCGATGGTCAGTTCACGGCGGGAGAGATCGACCTGAAAAGGCGTCAGGGTGATAATCTGCGAAGCCAGACCGCTGTTGCGTCGCATCAGTGCCTGCATCCGTGCCACCACCTCTTCGATATGAAAAGGTTTGGTGACATAGTCATCTGCGCCAGCCTCCAGCGCTTCAACTTTTGCCTGCCAGCCTTCGCGCGCGGTCAGAACCAGAATCGGTTGTTTTACCTCCTGGGTTCGCCAGCGACGGATCAGCGACATACCGTCTTCATCGGGCAAACCCAAATCGACCAGCGTAATATCGGGCGTATGCTCGTTAAGAAAATAATCTGCCTCTTTGGCATCTTCCGCTGCGTCAACCTGATGACCCATTTCACGCAGTTGCACGGAGAGATGATGACGTAGCAGGGGGTTATCTTCCACAATCAGTACACGCATAATATTATCCTTTATCTGTGATTCGGGGGGGCCACGGGCCTTATGTTAATCTTAAGGAAAGTATAGGCGAAAGCGGATAAACAGCAGGTTAACACAGGCTGACTAACGCCAGCCCGTGCAGGCAGGTTACTTAAGTTCGTCAACCATTTGAACCGCACGACCAAGATAGTTGGCCGGGGTCATTAACTTCAATCGCGACTTCTCTTCTTCCGGTAGATCCAGTCCATCAATAAAGGCTTTCATCCCTGCGGCATCCACACGCTTGCCCCGCGTCAGCTCTTTCAGCTTCTCGTAAGGTTTCTCAATGCCGTAACGACGCATAACCGTCTGGATCGGTTCTGCCAGCACTTCCCAGTTATGGTCCAGCTCATCCAGCAGGCGATCGCGGTTAACTTCCAGCTTGGCAATTCCTTTCAATGTTGCCTGATAGGCAATGACTGCATAGCCCACGCCCACGCCAAGATTACGCAGCACGGTAGAGTCAGTCAGGTCACGCTGCCAGCGTGAAACCGGAAGTTTGCTGGCCAGATGCTGCATAACGGCATTTGCCAGGCCAAGATTACCTTCGGAGTTTTCAAAATCAATCGGGTTAACTTTGTGAGGCATGGTGGAGGAGCCGATTTCGCCGGCGACGGTTTTCTGCTTAAAGTGGTTCAGCGCAATGTAACCCCATACATCGCGATCGAAGTCGATCAGAATGGTGTTGAAACGTGCCATGCAGTCAAACAGCTCGGCAATATAATCATGCGGCTCAATCTGCGTGGTGTAAGGATTCCAGGTGATGCCCAGCGAGGTGACAAAGCTTTCGCTCAGCTGGTGCCAGTCAACTTCCGGATAAGCAGCAATGTGGGCATTGTAGTTACCTACCGCACCATTAATTTTGCCCAGCACCTCAATCTTTTCTAACTGACGCAGCTGACGTTCAAAGCGATAAGCCACGTTAGCCATCTCTTTGCCGAGCGTTGACGGGGTGGCAGGCTGACCGTGGGTCCGCGACAATAACGGAATATCCCGATACTGCACCGCCAGATCTTTCACCGCCGCGATGATTTTGTTCCAGTAAGGCACAATTACCTCACGGCGGGCCGTATCCAGCATCAGAGCATGAGACAGATTGTTGATATCTTCAGAGGTGCAGGCGAAGTGAATAAATTCAGAGACGTCATGCAGCGCAGTTACAGGTGCCACTTTCTCTTTCAGAAAATACTCAACGGCTTTGACGTCATGGTTAGTGGTGCGCTCAATCGTTTTAATACGCGCGGCGTCATCTTCATTGAAATTGCTGACAATCGCATCAAGGAAAGCGTTTGCGTCGGCATCAAATGCAGGAACTTCCCTGATCTCTGCAGAGGCAGCCAGTTTTTGTAGCCAGCGAACTTCCACTTCAACGCGAAACTTCAGCAGGCCGTATTCGCTGAAAATAGCGCGCAGAGGGCTGACTTTGTCGCCGTAACGGCCATCAACGGGAGAGACGGCGGTCAGAGAGGATAATTCCATTGGTGCAACTCCTGGAAAGGTTAGTATGAGGATGACCCGGTAATGCGGGATAAAATTTGCTTCGCCTCGCTGGCAAGACGATTGCGGGAAAACATCAGTTGCAGGCGGCCGCCGCCAACCTGCTGCCACAACACGGCGGCGCGAATACCGGCAAGCAGTGTGGCGCGAACTTTACTTTGAATCTGCATATTTTGCAGCACCGCCGGAGAGCCGGTCACCTGGATGCGTGGGCCGAGTGGGCTTATCACATCAACATAAATGGTTGCCATTGCGCTGAGCAATGTATCAGAGTCGGCGTCGAAGTGAGCCAGTTGCCTGTCCAGTTGCCGGATACGGTTTGCCAGCTCGTCGAGAGCATTGCGTCTGGCGCTCAGCTTCCGTTCCAGCACCATCAGACTCAGCGTGTAGCGGGTCAGTTCGGCACCTGCACCGTGGCGATTATTGTTGAGCACCGCCAGCAGCGTCTCCAGTCCGAAGCGCAAATGTGCTTCATCGTTGCCAAATACCGCCAGAGTAGAGGTGGGGTTCAGGTCCACCACGCTGTTCAGTGATATCTTCAGGGCATCCGCAGGGCAGTGGCCCTGATGGGCCAGTTGCTGCACCAGATGCGCCGACTGACAGATACCTGCCAGTGCCAGCGTGATGTCATAAAAATTCTTCGCCACGGTAACTCCTGTATACGCCTGTGTGCAGAGATAAATGCGCGATGAACTGCCGGTATAGGATCAGAGCAGCGGCAGCCGCTGTTCAATAATGCCGCCCCCCAGGCAGACCTCACCCAGATAGAAAACGGCGGACTGACCCGGAGTCACCGCAGCGACCGGCTCATCAAAACGAACGTCCAGACGATCTTCGCTCAGTGGGACGAGGGTGCAGGGAATATCGCTCTGACGATAGCGGGTTTTCACCGAGCAACGCAGTTCAGCGGTCAGAGGAGCACGATCCACCCAGTGCAGTTGTTGTGCAATCAAGCCGGATGACATCAGGCGCGGATGGTCGTGTCCCTGCGCCACTACCAGCAGGTTGTTTGCCACGTCTTTGTCCACCACATACCAGGGATCTTCACTTCCCTCACGGGTACCACCGATACCGAGGCCCTTACGTTGGCCCAGCGTGTGGTACATCAGCCCCTGATGTTCACCAACAACATCGCCGTCGACGCTGACGATGATGCCAGGCTGGGCTGGCAGATAGCGCCCAAGGAAATCGCGAAATTTACGCTCGCCAATAAAACAGATACCGGTGGAGTCTTTTTTCTTTGCGGTGACCAGTTCCAGCTGCTCCGCAAGACGACGAACTTCAGGTTTTGCCAGTTCGCCCACCGGAAACAGGCTGCGGGCAATCTGCTGATGACCGAGAGTGTAAAGGAAATAGCTTTGATCTTTATTGTCATCCAGGCCGCGTAACAGACGACTTTTGCCGTCGACATCCTGACGACGAACATAGTGGCCGGTAGCAATAAAGTCGGCGTTCAGATCCTCGGCGGCAAATTCCAGAAAGGCTTTGAATTTGATCTCTTTATTGCACAGGATATCGGGATTGGGGGTGCGGCCCGCTTTGTATTCTGCCAGGAAATGTTCAAACACGTTATCCCAGTATTCTGCCGCAAAATTGAACGTGTGCAGCTCGATTCCCAGCTTGTCGCAGACGGCCTGCGCATCGGCCAGATCTTCCGCTGCCGTACAGTATTCCTCACCGTCATCCTCTTCCCAGTTTTTCATAAACAGGCCTTCCACCTGATAGCCCTGCTGTTGCAGTAACCAGGCGGAAACGGAAGAGTCGACGCCGCCGGACATGCCGACGATCACTTTTTTCTGACTTGATGACATGAGAAACACCTGACTTTGAATGGCTGGCCGCCCTTTAAAATTGCGGCGTAGTCTACCATGCGTCTGGCGCGGGCGCATCCTCGCTAAAAGGCCACTGAAAAGCGCTCAGCACCTCCAGAGGATAGCGCTGACCCTGCTGGTAAATCCGCAGGCTTTCCGCCACCAGCGGCGAACGGAGTTTTCTGGCACTGAAGATCTCATCCGCCGGCAGCCACCAGCAGCGGTCAATATCACGGTCCTGCGGCCAGGTTGGCAGCATTTTTGGTAAATCCAGCGCGAACAGAAAACGCAGAAACGGCGTGTTATCCGGCGCGATCCATTGATGAAGACGTAAAAAAGCCTGAGGTACGGCTTCCAGACCCGTTTCTTCATAAAGCTCACGTGCAGCGGCCTGCAACAGGGTTTCGTTGGCTTCCAGATGACCGGCAGGCTGGTTCCAGGTGGCGCGGCCACGAACCATCTCCTCCACCACCAGAAAATGCCCCTCAGCCTGTACCACGGTTGCTACGGTGACGTGCGGTTTAAACATGTCTCTGACTCCTTGTTGCCAGTAATGGCTTAACGGGGAAATTCGGCGGTAATATCTCGCCACTCTCCCGGCGATAAATCCTGCAACATGACGTTGCCTACCGCAAAGCGGATAAGGCGCAGGGTAGGAAAACCGATATGAGCGGTCATCCGCCTGACCTGACGATTGCGGCCTTCACAGAGCGTGATTTCCAGCCAGCTGACCGGAATCGCTTTGCGCTCGCGTATGGGAGGATTGCGCGGCCACAGCCAGTGTGGCTGGTCTACCCGTTCGACATCAGCAGGAAGGGTAGGGCCATCTTTAAGAATAACGCCCTGACGCAATGGCTGGATGTCTTCTTCGGAGGGTTCGCCTTCCACCTGAACGTAATAGATTTTACCGGTCTTTTTGCCGGGCTGAGTCAGGGTCGCCTGCAAAGCCCCGTCGTTAGTCAGCACCATCAACCCTTCGCTGTCACGGTCAAGGCGTCCGGCAGCATAAACGCCCGGCAGCGGAATAAAATCCTTTAGCGTGCGTCGCCCGGCTTCATCGCTGAACTGGGGCAACACGTCAAAAGGTTTGTTAAAAGCAATAACCCGACGTGGCCCGCTTTTCGCAGCCTGAGGGGAAGCTGATGAGCTGAATCGTTTAACGCGGTGATTCTTAAAGGAAGATTTAAGCATGTTATTTGCACTTGTTAACAATAAGCGCATTATAACGCAAACCGGTGATGATTGGCGCGGGCTGAATATTGCAGTAGTATTGTCCCGCATCTTACAAATCATTAACAAATAAAGCGCTCGAAGGAGAGGTTAATGGAAAGCAAAGTAGTTGTTCCGGCGGAAGGTCAGAAAATCACCCTGGAAAAGGGCAAGCTCAACGTACCCAACAACCCGATCATTCCATTTATTGAAGGTGACGGGATTGGTGTGGACGTTTCTCCAGTGATGATTAAAGTCGTCGATGCCGCTGTGAAGAAAGCTTATAACGGTGAGCGTAAAATTTCCTGGATGGAAATTTACACCGGTGAGAAATCGGTAGAGCTTTACGGCCAGGACGTCTGGCTGCCACAAGAAACCCTCGATCTGATTAAAGAATATCGCGTGGCCATTAAAGGCCCGCTGACCACGCCGGTTGGTGGCGGTATTCGTTCGCTGAACGTGGCGCTGCGTCAGCAGCTTGATCTCTATATTTGTCTGCGCCCGGTTCGTTACTACACTGGCACACCAAGCCCGGTAAAACGTCCGGAAGAGACCGACATGGTTATCTTCCGTGAAAACTCCGAAGATATTTATGCGGGTATTGAATGGAAAGCCGGTTCTGCTGAGGCAGACAAGGTAATCAAATTCCTGCGTGATGAAATGGGTGTGAAGAAAATTCGCTTCCCTGAGCAGTGTGGTATTGGCGTCAAGCCCTGCTCTGAGGCGGGTACTAAGCGTCTGGTCCGCGCGGCGATTGAATACGCGATCACCAACGATCGTGACTCCGTCACCCTGGTCCACAAAGGCAACATTATGAAGTTCACCGAAGGCGCTTTCAAAGACTGGGGTTACCAGCTGGCGAAAGAAGAGTTTGGTGGTGAGCTGATTGATGGCGGCCCCTGGATGAAGATTAAGAATCCAAACAGCGGCAAAGAGATTGTCATCAAAGATGTTATCGCTGATGCATTCCTGCAACAGATCCTGCTGCGTCCTGCCGAGTATGATGTGATTGCCTGTATGAACCTGAACGGTGACTACATTTCTGATGCGCTGGCTGCACAGGTTGGCGGTATCGGTATTGCGCCTGGCGCAAATATTGGTGATGAGTGTGCGCTGTTTGAAGCAACGCATGGTACAGCACCAAAATATGCAGGCCAGGATAAGGTGAATCCAGGTTCGGTCATTCTTTCTGCTGAGATGATGCTGCGTCACATGGAGTGGTTCGAAGCCGCCGACCTGATTGTAAAAGGTATGGAAGGCGCGATTGCCGCGAAAACCGTAACCTATGACTTTGAGCGCCTGATGGATGGCGCTAAGCTGCTGAAATCTTCAGAGTTTGGCGACGCTATGATTAAGCATATGTAAGCGGGTTTAAGTCATACAAAGCCAACATAATTGTTCAGATTATGTTGGCTTTATTTTGTGGTTTTCCCAGAACAGTTGTAAATAAGTCAGCCGCAGATCAACTTCATCAGATAACTTATAAGAGCAATATTTTCGCTGCCAATTTACCTGTTAATAAAGGGCGCGATAAAATATTAGTCATGATATTAAGTATAAAGATGATAAATTTCCATTATCAACAGATAATGTTTTGCAAAAAATAAGGCTTTATGTGTTAATTATTTGGCTTTTATGGTCTGCATTACACTGTTACTATCATCAGACAGAGCTGATTTATATCGTACAATCATAGTTGTTACTGAAAAAATTGGAGCTGAAATGTATAATTTTTTTCCCGGTAATTAAAAAAATCTCCTTAATTTATTGATTGTTTTTCTGATTAAAGGATGCTTGATGACTTTATAATCTGTCTTAAGTACGATAAGGGGTAGTACCGGGAAAAGTTTACATAAAATGGAAAGTTTGATTTTGTAAGTTACAGGGGCGTATTTTTTTCCATATAATATCCTTGTACTCATTAAATATTTCATTAACTTCTTTTCTATATTCATAATTACTTTTGGATATCTTAATCATATCATGCACAAATGACGGGCCAAATCGTGGGATCATTAAGTCGCGTAAATAAAACCTACCCCGTATGTAATCATCTTCAAATGTTGAACACAGTTTCTTAAAGTACCTGAATCTGCTTCTGCTCATTTTTATCGAATATGAAGTGCTGTTATAGTTTATACACCATACATAAACTGGGGTATCAACAAAATAATTATTGTAGCCGGCCCTAAATAAACGTATGAAAAGATCGTCATCTTCATAACCTGTGAACTCCTCATCAAATCCACCAATATCTATGAAGACTTTTTTACAAATTAATGTAGCTGAAGGTAACACAAACATATCATTACCAATCAGGTTAAAAATATCAGATTTAGGATGGCTGGAATAGCGTTTTACGGTTGAGGTATAAAGTATGTTCCCATCGCCATCAGCTTCCATACAATCGCCATAGGCATAACCGAAGCGGGAGTCATCAGGGGGCATAGCATTAACTAAAATTTCAATATGCTTATCAATATAAAAATCATCCTGATCAAGAAAACAGATAAAATCTGAAGTTGAAGAGCGGACACCTGAATTTCTGGCTGAACCCTGGCCACCATTTTCTTTGTCTATGATAGTGAAGTTATACGTTTGCTGAAGGGCATAGAGGGCATCTCTTTCTTCCTCTTTAGAGCCATCGTTAACTACAATTATTTCCTTTGCCGGAAAAGATTGTTTCACAGCACTCACAATTGCCCTTTCGATCCACCGGGAGCCATTATAGTAAGCAATGACAACGGCTACCGTAACTTCTTTATTCTTCATTTTTAATCTGACCTTACTCTTATTGATACAGGGATGTCAGGCCTGTCAATTTATAAATCCTTATTGATACTATAAAACATTTTATATTTATCATTTTCAATGAACGCTAAACGGTTTTAGTGTAATTAATAAATATTCTAAAGTCTATTTTGATTTATTTTTGGCCTTTTAAAAATAAAGCCACTGGTTATTAATAAAGTATAAATATGGCTGTTTCTTTTCATCAAATAAGTCTCGGCCGTAAAATTTTTTATCTGAATATTGGCATGAATGAATTGATGTTATGGTGAGATGCCAGATAGAGCCCTGTAAGTGAAAAATGAGTAAAGATGCAATTGCGATTTTAAAAAGCACGCACTGGGGAGTGACAGTGAGAGGAGGAATCTGCCAGCAGGGAATGAGAATAAAGTCGTCTTAACCTGCTCTGTTGATACCTCACTTCTGAGGCATCAAAAACAATGAAAAACTCAGCAGAACCTTTGCCCTGACATCTCTGATTGAGACAGCGACTTTAAGTATGACTATATGGGTAAACAGCACCATTCATTGCCACTGATAATAATCTTCTTTCCCTGTACCGGACAGCCGAGATTCAAGTGAGCTATTCGGAGCAGTACGACCCGGTTATCCATATGCATAATTCTTAATCATGTTGACATTCCCGTCAGTCGGGGCATTAAGCGGATTCATGTTATACGCCGGGAAGTCGCAGGCTTGCAGGGGGGTATCAGCCTGATCAAAGCCCCCGATGTTGCAGAATAAACAACGCGACGCGGTAGATAAAATTCTCTATTTCGATTAACAGTGGGACTGAAGTCACCGCCATGACAAAGATGCCAGCCAGAAATATAAAAATTAATGAGTAGACTATCTTTCGACGCATTAACGTCCCTCTTAAGTAAGTATGTCAGGACCAGGCTTTAGTGGTGTCACAAGCTTAAACATCGACCGTGACAGCAAAAAATTAAATTGCTGCCGGTCACCATATTAAAATTTCCCGCAAAATTGCATTCTGCCATCAGGTGTCTGGCTGGAAAATGTCACTTCTCTATTAGCCGTGGCGGCGAAACTGTTGGGACTGGCTGAGCATCACTCTGCCAGCGACGTGTAGCATGGTCATCTCATCCCCGGAGATAGACCACTCCTTGTAGCGGGGATTATCTGAGATGACCAGCAGTTCCGATTTCACTTTTTGCAGTCTTTTTACAAACATATCGCCGTTGAAATCAAAAACATAAATGCCATCGCCGTCGAAAAACGACACGCTGACGTCAACAAAAATCAAATCTCCCGGTTCGATAGTGCCTTCCATGCTGTCGCCGCGAACGTTAATTAATTTAACGCTGCCTTCAGGTTTATTGCCAAAGATAAGACTGGCTTCTTTACGCACGTATTCAATGGAGCGGATGACCTGAACCATTTCACGGGCTTGAGAACCCTGGCCCGCACTCGCTGAAACATCAAGAAAGTCAACTCGATACACATCATCTCTCCCCATTCCGATTGATGAATCAGTACTGTATAAATAACCAGTACTGTATAAATAACCAGTACTGTTAAGCTCTCCTGATGAGAATAGCTCAGAAATGGGGACGGCGAGAGCGTCAGCAATTTTTTGCAACAGGTTATCGCTGTAACCCTGTCGGCCACGTTCAAGTCGGGAAAGGTTACCGACATCACTCTCTACCAGCAATGCAAGATCATGCAAGGTCAGGTGCTTCGCTTTACGAAGCTCCCTGATACGTTCTCCAGGTTTCATCGGATTAATTCACCTTTTTTATGCGTAAAACGCAAAGTAACTTGCAGGAATCCAATTCGGTTACTAATATGCGTATTACGCATTAAATGTTGCTCCTGTTCCTGTCCCTGGTGTTGTGCTGCTATTCAGGCCTCTCAGCACAATGGGACAGCTGTCTGAGTATACGCATTTTTTGCTGTTACGTGCTGTTGATTCTCATCACATGACCGCCATGGGCTGCCATGTTCCTGGCATCAGGTAGCTTCTGCTGATGCTTTAACCGTGGGTGAGTGGAGAAATAGCTATGAGTCAGATCGTTGCATTATTGAAATATGAAGAAGGTTATCGCGATGTCCCTTTTATCGACACTCAGGGATATCCCACCGTGGGATGCGGCATCAAAATCGGCCCGAAAGGTGCGCCGCTGACCAGTTACATTTTCAGAGTCCCCACCGTAGTGGGGGAGCTGTGGATGCAGAATCTGGTCATGAGCAGAATTTATGACATGAAGCAGCAACCGCAGCTGGCTCAGGCGTTAAGCCAGTGTAATCAGCCCCGCACCGACATTCTTTACAGCATGGCATACCAGCTTGGGGTGACAGGTCTTTGCGCATTTCGTCAAATGCTGGCAGCGGTGACGAGGGGGGACTTTTCATCGGCGGCAGACAATATGCTTAACAGCCTGTGGGCAAAGCAGACGCCAGCCAGAGCAGCACGCCATGCTGCGGTAATGCGTAACGGAAACTGGGACAGCTACCGGGGGTTATTATGAAATTTGCCATCTATCTCTGCTCGATCCTGCTGGCGATTGTGCTACTGATGCTGATCAGCCGCCACAGTAGAATTGAATTTGTGCATCACGCAAATTTACTGTTCAGAACCTGGTCCGTCTGGCTGGCTTCGCTGGGATCGGCACTCAGTGCCTGGGTGCAGTCATTTCCCGATGCAGCGATGCGGGCATGGCAGCAACTGCCTCCGGAAGTGAAGGCGATAATTCCACAAAATTACCTCGGCATGATTGGCGCATTTATGGTCGCAATGGCTGTGATAGCACAGTTTGTCCGACAAAACTCGCTGGCGGAACAGCGACAAAAGCTCGACCAAAATACCTGAACAGATCTTCTACCCGATCGTCTGCCGCGCTGAAAAAAGGTCTTTCCCGTGTGGAAAACTGATGAAAACGGATGGCCGGAATCCTTCAACATGTTTCATCTTCACCACGTCGCGCTGACGCGTGGTGATAAACGCCCGTCCGGGCAACTGCTTCACCTGCTATTTATCCGGAGGTTGTTATGATTGAAGTAAATTGCTTTGCCGATCTGAGAACCACAGCACCAGCCAAAGCGGGGGATATCGCCGCCCTCAAACGTTATTACGACAAAGATTCCAGCTTTCATGGAGGAGGCGATTTTGTTGGTTTTACCGGCACCACCACCTTAAGTGATGATGGAGGTTCGTTGGCGAAGGGCAGTAACTTCTACTGGAAACGAATCATCAATGATACGGAGCAGGTTAATCTTTATCACTTTGGTGCCAGAGGTGATGGTGTCACCGATGATACTGATGCCTTCAAACGGATGCTGAGCTGGTCACAGAGCTATGACAGTAATGTTAAAAATATCGGCGTCCGTTTTCCTGCTGGGAAATTCCTCATTTCACCGATAGACCTCAGCGCCAGTGAAATTCCCTGTTTTGCCATTTATGGTGATGACTGTCCTTATGGTGTGTCGCCCCGTACCACCATTATTTCTGATAAGTCAGCGAATACGGTGTTTAAAGTCAACGCCCGGCGCAGCATGATCCGGGGGATTGCCTGGAACGGGCAGGCTACTGCAGATACCACCAGTAATTCAGGAGCCATTACCGCCGACATGTTGTCCAATGTTCAGCCTTTTTTTGAAAACATCACCACTGAAGGCGAGTTTGTCAGAATATGTTGTTTCCGTGCGCAGTATAACGGCGGCACGGTAATTAAATTGCTGGACACGCTGGATACGCATTTCGACCAGATCTACACCCAAAACACCTATGCGCGGGTGATTGATGTCAGCTGGTCCAACTCGCCAAATGGTGTCTGGGACCACTGCACGGCAATAGAGTTGTCAAATGCCAACTTCCAGTACGGTTATGGTGATGCCACGCTGATGATGCCGCGCCTCACCCAGGGCGTTATCCGTAATGTCTGGATAGAGCACACCCGCTTTCCTGGCGACCTGAGTAATGGGCAGTGGGTGGTTGACGCACTCAGCGTTGAGGATTGTGATAATGCCCTGTGTATGAACGACAGCCGGGCATTGATCCGTCAGCTTAATCTTCAGTCCGGATCTTCAGTGACGAATGACTCCACTACCGGGTGCTGGCTCTCAGCTTATGAACGAGGCTGGCGGCGTGATGAAAATTTCGGCACGGTGATGACGGGATCGTTGAAAGCAGGCTGGTACAGCGGTTTCAAAATGAGCAACACATCCGCAGTCGATAAATGGTATCGCCTTGGTAAATTTACCTTTCCCAAAGCAAATCAGCAGTGGACGGTGGAGATGGTCAGCAAGTTGTCGACGGCTGCGCCATCAGGCATCGCCTCCAACCCGTTACAGGCGGTATCTTCCGGTGTAACCTGGCTTAACCTGCAACGGTGCGCCAGCAGTGTCGCCGCAGATATGTTTCACCGTGGCCTGACAGCAATTCTCGATGTGAAATATAAACCGAGTTATTCGGATATCGTTGAGGTGTGGGTCAGACTGAAAGCCGGAAGCGGGGACACGATGTTTAACCTGAGGTCAACCGGACCAACTCGCTTTGAGTCGGGAAACTGCTCTTTGTTTACCCCGGATCTGACCGAAGTGACGGATGAAACCACCGTGGGAACGGTAAGTCCGAACGCCCGGTTAAGTTTTCATAATGGTCTTGCCGGGCTGGGAGCCAATGAAAAGGGTGTGGTGACGCTGGCAACCTCAGAGGCTACGCCCCCAGCGGGTAGTGCTCCTTCGGGATATATCACCCTTAACGTTAACGGTTCCGATCGCAAATTCCCTTATTACAATTGATTAACATTGTGCATCTTATACCGCCCCTCGAGGGCGGTTTTTTCTGGCGTGATGTGAATAAAATTCCAACGATTACTGACGGAAATAGTCACGCAGATTTATTCTGTTACAGGAAAATCAGTGATTTTTTAACGAATTAAGTACAGCTGCACAGGGTAAAAAGGTAAGGTAACGCCTTGTCTTATGGTATTAATCTGTACTGCGCGAAAATCTGGCTGATTATGTTGTATAAGTGGCGGTTATTGAGTCAAACAGGATTAAAACATCAAAATTTAATGAGCAGTGGCGATCGGGGTTGAGATGCCGGTCGGTTGGTCCGTAGAATAGGTCCATAACACAAATCAGGAGAATTCCGTGTCAGAAGTCGTGCCCGCACATCAACAGCCCGGTCGTCTGGAAGAAGCAAAAAATATTGCTTTAGGGTGGCGCATCATCGGTCAGATAACCCCACATAGCCTGGAAGAGGCGATCCAACTGTTACGAGACAGTTCTGCCCACGCAACCACAGTTTATGAACTGCTGTCAGCTGAGATCAGCGAAAAATCACACAGACAGGTTAAGGACTGAAACGCATTGGCTATCGGTTGCACAGCATCTGTTAATCGTTGGGCATAACCTTTAGCGCAAAACCGGCGCAGTGTTTTCAGGAAGCGAGCGGTTCAGACAGCGTTGCAATTATTAAGCTGACCGCAGAAGGGGTGAGTGAAGATTGCGCAAACAATCCGACATCGCCAACAATATACCCGTATAGTTTGTGATGATTTCCGTGAAAAAAAATGCCCGCACAGATATATCACGGGCCAACACCAGGGAAAATAGTTCGATAAGCCTGGCATGCTGGTGCTGAAATGCAATGTACAGGGTGCATTTTCTGAAAAAGCAGCTGTAAAAAGAAAAATACAGTTCAGAACGGTTCTGCCACCAGCCACTGGTCAGCTTCTTCAAACATCTCTTCAATCAGACGCAGCATTACCGACTTGTCACTTTTACTGGCATCGGTTTTAACATTGTTTGCCTGCATTGGTTTTACTTTCACCTCGGCATCCGGAAACACCCGCCTGATGCGCTTCTCCAGTTCATTGTGGATCATCTGCTCTGCGCCCGGTAAACCGGCAACGTTGCGTTTATCGTAAATCAGCTCAACAAACATATCTTAGTCCTGTAGAAAATACTGGATGAAAATACAGTTATTTATAATGATCTTCAATCATTTTTTGTTGAGCTACACTGCATAGTGAACTGATAACTAAGAGAAGCTTTATGAAACGCAAATTGATTATTTTATTGGTAACAGCATCAGGCGCTTTACTGGCGGGTTGTTCCGATAACCATATGATGCATATGAAAGACGGCAGTAGTGTTGTCGTTCAGGGGAAACCACATAAGGATAAAGCGACCGGCATGGTGATTTATACCTATGAAAATGGCAAACAGCAGGCGGTCAGTCAGGGCGACATTAAAGAGATGACTGACCTGGAAAACTGACATTCCAGGTGAAGTCTGATTGTATCAACCGGGTGACAGGGGCAGGATCTGTCCGAAATGAATTATCAATCTTATCAAAGAGAAAGTCTGGAGAGACCTGTTCATGTTGCCCACCGTAGTTGCCGGAGCCCTGCTGGCCGGTATTGCTTTTTCCGCCTGCGGATCATCAGCCACACCCCCTGTCATCAATACTGAGTATCAGATTACCTGCCCCGGCCGTGCTGGCATGACTATCACCAACGCCCAGTTTGGTCTTACCACTATGATGTGGGCCGGAGACAATTTTCAGATTGCAGAGGGTAATCAACAGTCGCAAACCAGTAACGGGATGAAAGTGGCGATCACACTGTTTCGTAATGGCGATCAGATGATGGTGAATGAGTCGAATCAACAAACCTGGTTTTCATACAGCGGTGGTCAGAAACTGGTGCGGTGTAACCGCAGTGCCGGACATGAAAACAGTACGGTCACGCTGCCACATACCGATGCCTCGGGCAGGGTGACCTCGTAAGGCAGCCATCGCCATAGCGCACCGGTTGTCGGGCAAACGGAGTAAAAATCTTATTGCAGCGTTGGATGCCCGGTCAACGTCAGGGTGTTGATGCCATCTCTGACCTGCAAATGTCCCTGTGCGCCAAGTGGTAGGGTGACGGTGCGCCAGTGATGGCCAAATTCCAGGTCGGTAATCACCGGCAGACCGGTTATCTGCTGGATCAATGACCAGACACTGGCAAAATCGTAACCGTCGTCATAATCATTCAGCGTGCTGCCGGTAAAACTTCCGGTGATAATGGCCTGCTGCCGTGCCAGGATCCCGTTTTGAGCCAGCTGTAACAGCATTCGTTCAACGCGAAACGGATGTTCATTGACGTCTTCAATTACCAGAATTCCGCCATTAATTTCGGGCAGCCAGGGCGTACCTGACAGCGAAGACAGCATTGCCAGATTTCCGCCCCAGACCGTCCCGGTACAATTGAGCGTCTGCTGTGATGTCGTGGGCCACGACAGGACTAACTCTGGCATGGTCATCGCCCGCCAGAAGTGCTCCATAGTGAAGTCAGACAAACTTTCCGCACCAAAATTACCGGCCAACATTGGCCCGCTGAAGGTAATGGCCTGATGTTGGAGCAAGGCCATTTGCAGTACGGTGAAGTCGCTGTGACCACAAATCGCCATCGGGTGTTTTGCCAGACGGGCGGCGAGGGCGGCCGCGTTGAAATTCGGTAGCAGACGGGTTGCACCATAGCCTCCGCGTACAGCCAGCACAATATCCGGCTGACAGTCAGGATCAATCAACTGATGCATATCCGCCAGCCGTTGGCGATCGCTGCCGGCAAAGCGTTGTTCCCGGCGGCCTGTCACCCCGGTGTTGACAACGTGATGGCCCTGAGCCCTGAGCCTTTGCACGGCAAGAGAGGCAGCCTGCTGATTCTGGCAATAACCAGAAGGTGCAATCAGATGAAAAGTGCGGGGAATAACGGACATAATGGATGTTTTTACCTTTTTTTCCGCGCGGGATGACGGTTTTTTTAACAATTTTGATGACGTAGTGGCAAAAAGCGAGCGCTTTTTTCTATCATTTGCCTGATTTTTTATCCAGTGGCGATAAATTGTCTTATCATTCTGGCAAACCGAACAGGGTGATAATGACGAAAAGTCGCAATGAAGTCATCTGCATCACCCTTAAAATTAAGAGTGGAGGTAATTTTCTTCAGTCATACAGTCGTTAAGATGAAGTGCGAGGCAAAATCTCAGAGGAAGAATATAGCGTGAGAAGCGTGAAGAGCGTTGCGGTGCTGGCAGTTCTGATACTGGCGGGATGTGCCAGTGAGCCACATAAGCAGATAATTACTCAACAACAGCAGACACCCTTAACCAAAGCGCCACCCGAAAAAGTTGCCCAGGCCTGGTCATTATTTACCGGTGACGCAGCCCACAACTATGGTGTTGACCAGAAACTGATTGACGCCATCATTTCGGTGGAATCGGGCGGCAATCCAACGGTAGTCAGTAAGTCGAATGCCATTGGATTGATGCAGATTAAAGCTGCCACGGCAGGACGCGAAGTCTACCGGGCGCAGGGGCGGCGTGGTCAGCCGAGCAGTTCTGAACTTCGCGATCCGGTTAAAAATATCGATATAGGTACGGCATATCTGAAAATCTTGCAGGATCGTTCTCTCGCCGGTATCCGCAATCAGGAAACCCTGCGTTATGCCACCATTGTCTCCTACGCCAACGGTGCCGGCGCTTTGCTGAGAACCTTCTCCTCTGACCGGGATCGCGCCATCGCGATGATCAATGCGATGAGCCCTGAGGAGTTTTACCGACATGTGCAAAATAAGCATCCGGCGGCCCAGGCCCCACGCTATCTGTGGAAAGTGACCACCGCGTACCGCACTATCTGAAGGTTGCCAGGGGCAGGGTGAATCTGCCGCCAGCCCTGAATGAATTTCTCCAGTACAGACCCGGGCTGCTGTTATATTCCGCTATCAGGGACAGACAGCGGCTGTGACTTACAAAAAACGGGTCGCTTTATCACGTGCCAGCCGCTCCAGAAGGAAAATCACCTGTTGTAAATCACGCTCCTGCGCGACGTTCAGGTGAATAAAGCGAAAACTGAGTCGCGGCGTGACCACGGTTTCATTTTTAGCGCTCACCACACTGTGTTTGCCGCAATGGATAAGTTGCGCATCCACTTCAAAGCGGCCATATTCTCCCAGCTCCACGCGTAACTTTCTGAACTCCTGCCCCTCTTTCAGCTCAGGCGGCAGGGGGGAATCACCCAGTGCGGCAATGCCGCCAAGTGAGAGATCCTGGAGACGCATTCTTCCTTCGCCTGAGCCATCCGGCCACTGCACGTAACAATAGAAAGTGGGATCGAGAGGCGCGTTAACGCGGAAAAATTCCCGGCGCTGAATCAACCACAGCTTGTCTGGCAGGGAGGAGAAAAAAGCGGGCAGTCCGTCATGATTGCCTGCCTCAGGCGTGCTGAGCGAAAACTCCACCCTGGCACCCTGTGTTTCCGCCCACAGTTGCAGGCAATCTGCTTCCTGCACCAGCTGGTTATCGTAATCGTTACTGCCATAATCAATCACCACCCGCTCACGATCGGCTGACAGCAGCTTTGAGATAAATTGCCCCCTGTCATGCGCAACCAGAACTGGCGTCTGATTTTTCAGCAGGCTTTTCAGCACGGCCAGTACGGCCAGCGGACCGTGTTTCAGATACTGATCTTTGTCTTCCTCTTTCACATTCCACTCCGGATGAATGTCAAAACACGCTGTCTGCGGGGATATGTCAGATTATCGGCACAACAAAAGCAGCCTTTAGCACGCTTTGAAAAAAGTTTGGATTTAAATCACAGAGTTAGAATCCTCGCATATACTTAAGGCGTGTTAACAATCAAAGCAAAGGAGTAGTTAATGGGAATTTTGTCATGGATCATCTTCGGTTTGATTGCCGGGATTATCGCTAAGTGGATCATGCCGGGTCGTGATGGCGGTGGTTTTATTATCACGGTCGTGCTGGGTATTGTCGGTGCGGTGGTTGGCGGCTGGATCAGTACTTTCTTTGGCTTTGGCCGGGTAGACGGCTTTAACTTCGGAAGCTTTGTGGTCGCGGTAATTGGTGCCATCGTAGTGTTGTGGATTTATCGCAAAGTACGAAGCTGATGAGCCAGCAATCGGCTTGTTAAAACAAGCAGCATCTCTTTAAAACTACTGCTGAGGGGGGTAAGAATTTGGATCCGCGCAATGTTCATGCCTCCCTCGCGTTTATCCGCTGTCTGGAGCGGGTAGGGTGTAATAATGTTTAAACGTCTGGACTGGCATGGAAAAATGTCCTGCAACAGCCATCAGATTACACCCGGATGGTCATCACGAGTCCCCTTGCTCAGAGAAAACCTGCCTTAATAATTGTTAATATCGCTGCATTTCCGCTTCTTTTTTTCATAATTTAACTTTATTTAAAAAGCATAATGCCTGTTAAATAATAGTGCTTTATATTATTTCATTCATTATATTCTTTATTATTAAATGGATTATGAATGCGGCCAGATTAATCACTTAAAGAATGACCTGAATGTTAGTTTTGTGAGGGTGATTTAATGCGTTATTTTCATTTTTACTCTGGCCTGTGGTGATATGGTATTGGAGTTTTTATTTTTATGTGGGTTAATTGTTAAATTATTAATACTGGTCGGTCGGAATTTTATATATTATAGTTGTTTTACTCCTGTTTATATTGCATCTGTTTTGCCATGAAATTATTTTGTAGACTGTTCTCTGTTGCGTAGAAAATATTCAATCAATATTAATATGGATGCAAATATGCTTAACAAGAAGATATTAAGTTCCCTTATTCTGTTTGCCGGAACAGGGTTTAGTTGTTTATCAAGTGCTAATGATGACGGTACTATTAATTTTACCGGTACTATTTCAGCCGCAGCCTGTTCGGTTGATTCAGTGGCCGGAACTTCAGGGCGTCACGGTACCGTTAGTTTTGGTGTGGTAAGCAGCAAAACGCTTTCCGCTGTAAATAATGCGACCAGCCCGGTTCCTTTCAGTATTGCATTAACAGACTGTGCCGTTTCATCTGCGCCGACCATTACATTTAACGGGGAATCTGTTACGGCCACGGAAGGTAATCTTTTTGCCACCCCAGTTGCCGGAGTGGGTATTCGTATTGAAGATGCAGCGGCACCCACGACAGTTTATCGTCCGGGCATTGCCACCACAAACTCAGGCCTGAATGCCCTCAACGTGGCGGAAGGTAGCGATCCGATCCCTTCCGCTACGGCGGCTTTCAGAGCTTATCTGGTCAGAGCCAGTGGAACGGCCCCGGTCACCGGTTCCATTGATAGTGATGTGACTTTTACTATTAATTACACTGAATCCTGATCCAATGCCTCATGGCCTGGTCATGGGGCAGTTAACTGGTGATCAAATTATGAAATTTTTCAACCCTGAACCAGCAATTTGCACAGTACTGTTACTGAGTTCATTTTGTTGCCATGCTTCCGGACTGACGCTGGGAGCAACGCGTCTAATCTATTCAGAGGGTGCCAAAGAAGCTACCGTTCCATTAACTAATGGCTCAGAAAAAGTTCCTTATCTGATTCAGTCCTGGGTATCCGATCTGGATGGAAAGTCAGAAAATATTCCCTTTATCACCACGCCCCCTGTTTTTAAACTTTTGCAAAATAAAGTAACCGCCGTGCGCGTGGTCAATGTATCCGACGTGGCCCAGCCGTTACCTCAGGACAGAGAAAGTGTCTGGTTGCTTAATGTACGTGCCATACCTGCCGTAGAGAAACAGGCTAATCCTGCCCGCATGACAGTCTCGACGCAAAATATCATTAAGCTGATCTATCGTCCAAAAGGACTGACCGCAAAGGCTGCCGGAAATGCGTGGAGTCAACAGCAAGTTTCCAAAGGGTCCGGTTATATTACCGTTACTAATCCCACACCCTATGTGGTGACGCTGACCAGAATGAATATTAATGGTGAAAACATCGATAAGCCAGGTCTGGTAATGCCATTTTCGACAAAAAGAATTGATACGTCTGTAAAAAATCCGAACGCGATCAGTTTCAGTATTATTGATGATTATGGTGGTATTACACCGAAAAAAAATATTAACCTCTGACGGTAAATAACTTTGTTTAACATAAAGAGATTGCATAAATGGCAGTCGGTGTATTACATCGCCATACCGACTTGCATTTTTATATTGAATTACTCGCAACCTGCCAGGGGCGAGTTATATTTTAATACGCAATCACTGAGGCTTGATAAACAACAACGTGCAGAGATAGATCTGTCAAGACTGGCAAAAGTGGATGTCCAGTTAGCCGGAGAATACAATGTTGATGTGATGGTAAATGAAAAAAATGTTGGCCGGCAGAAGCTCAATTTTTTTGCCTGTGAGAATCACCTTTGTGTCGTCATTACGCCCGCGTTGCTGAAACAGTGGGGGGTAAAAATGGCAGGCATTCCGGCGCTGTCCACTTTTTCTGAAGATATGTCCATTAAAAATATTCATGATTACATCCCGGATTTTAGAGAATCATTCGATTTCGAGCAGCAGCGATTAACCATCACCGTACCGCAGGCACTAATGAATAACAGCTATCGGGGCTATATTCCGTCATCACGATGGGAAAATGGTTTGCCGATGCTGTTTTCGTCCTGGAGTTTGACTGGCTCGGAAACTAAATATCGTCAGGCAGGGACTGGGCCCACCAGTACGCAGTATCTGAACCTGCGTAATGGCATTAACCTTGGCGCCTGGCGCGTGCGTAATTACGGCTATCTGGCGCGAAGTAATATCAGCGGGACATCCTGGAACAGCATCCAAACCTGGATCGAGCGCGACATACCCGGGCTGCAATCCCGCCTGACAGCGGGGGAGGCCACCACCCCCGGGCTGGTTTTCGATAGTCTGAATTTTCGCGGAATTTCTTTGTCCTCTCAGGATGAAATGCGACCCGACAGTATGCGGGGATATGCACCTGAGATCAGAGGTATCGCGCTGACCAATGCAAGGGTTGAAGTACGGCAGAATGGTAACCTGCTTTATCAAACCTGGGTCTCTCCTGGCAGCTTTGTGATCAACGATTTATACGCCACCTCAAGCTCTGGCGACCTGCAAATACAGGTCCATGAACAGGACGGCACCACCAGAGAATACACTCAGGCATTCGCTTCCCCGCCGGTTTCGGTGCGTAGAGGCGTCACGCGATTTTCCACCACCCTGGGAGAATATGGCTTCAAATCAGCCTATTTCGCTGCCAAAAGCCAGCCTTTTTGGCAGGGTGAAATTCTGCATGGCTTGCTCAGCGACACCTCCATTTATGGCGGGACTATCCTGGCCGGGCAGTATCACAGTGGAATGTTGGGCGTAGGGCAAGGCTTCGGCCAGATGGGGGGGGTATCTCTGGATGTCACCCATGCGGTGACCCGCTTTGCTGACCATCACCAGACACAAGGACAATCATTTCGTCTGCGCTAAAGTAAAAATTTTGATACTACCGGCACCGACCTCACCGTTGCCGGCTACCGGTGCTCCACCAGTGGGTATTACAGTTTTGATGAGGCCAGCCGGAATTATTTTTCTCAGAACGTCAGCAATAATCCTGTCAAAAACAGAGTCCAGATATCCATGAGCCAGACTATCGGGCAACTGGGTTCGTTCTCTTTATCCGCATACCAGCAGCAGTACCGTGGAAACCATAAACCACTTTCACGATCTGTCAGCGGAAACTGGAGTAAATCTTTCAATGGTATTTCGGTTGGGTTGAGCCAGAGTCAGAATCGATCATGGCGCAGCAACCGAATGGACAATATGACCTCGTTCAGTGTCAGCCTGCCGCTGGGTAAATGGCTGGGTGCAAACAATACGTCATTGCGTCAGCAGAATCGCATGACCCACTCGACAAATGGCCTGACCAGCATGACGACGATGCTCACCGGCACCGCGTTGGAAAAAAACAATCTGGCTTACTCACTGGCGCAAAGCCGCTCACGTCAGACAGGGAGGCGGACCAGCGATAGTTCGGCGTTATCGCTGAGTTGGCAGGGCGATCAGGCCACGCTGAACGCGGGCTATAGCAACTACTACGGTCAGAGTGAGCGGTTGACATGGGGGGCAAGTGGCTCGCTGGTAGTGCATCCCTATGGTGTGACCCTTGCACAGCAACTGCCGGAAGGAAGTGGCTATGCGTTGATTCGTGCGCCGGGAGCGGAGAACGTTCGGGTACGCAACCGGTCTGGCGTGGCTACTGACCGTCGTGGCTATGCCATCGTGCCTTCTCTGACGCCTTATAAAGAGAATGAGATTAGCCTCGATACCGCCTCGTTAGCCGACAATATTGATTTAATTACGCCTTCACGCAGTGCCATCCCGGTGCGGGAAGCGCTGATCCTTTCTGACTATGAGACGCTGGTGGGCTATCGTGTCTTCCTGACATTAAAACAGCATGGTCGCCCGTTGCCATTCGGCACGCTGGTTCGCGCCGGTGACAGCTCTGGCATTACAGATGAAAAAGGTCAGGTGTTCATCTCTGGCATGGCCGATAAAACCACGCTGGAAGCGGCGTTATCTGATGGGAAATCCTGCCATGTCACATTTGATAGCAACAATCCTGAAATCAAAAAATCCAGTGGTCTGTTACTTGCCACACTGGAGTGTCAGTCATGAATAAAATCTTAACTTTTATGTTTTGTGCGCTGTCACTGTTTTTTGTGCCGTGTTTGCCGGCGCTTGCCAGCTACTGCACATCTGATGTCAATATGTACAATGTTGAGCTTGGAACGGTCTATGTACCAGCACAAAGCACTGCGGGTGATGTGATTAGCATGACGCAAAAGGATATTCAGGTAAGTTGTACTTCCAGCGTAGCCACCTATCTGCAACCGGGCGACTCAGGTGCCTTGTGGGGCTCGACGGGTGAGACATTCACCACCCCGGAAGGATTGACCTGCCCAATTCTTGATGAGGGATTTGCGTTGGAAGGTGTGGGGCTTGGGTTGGTCTGGGTACAGCGAAATTCCGCAACCTCTGGATGGACATGTCTTTCCAGTGCGCTGATGGGGGGGGAAGGGTAAGAAGAGGACTGGTCAGAAATGGTTCCACAACGTTGACCGAGCGATTTTATGTTGTCAGAACATCATTGCCTTTGAAATATGGAAGGACCGGTGCAATCACCCAATCAATTGATGTTGATGAAGCCGATGAGGCCCGGCAGCCAATTGGCAGGCTGTACACCATTCAGATCGGCGGGGATGTCATTATTGAAAACGGTGGCTGTACCATTGACGCGAATCCGGTTGTCTCGATGGGGACCGTTTCCACGACAAATTTTCATGGTATTGGTAGCCTTAGCGCGGATGTGCCCTTTAACATCAGTCTCAGGGAGTGTTACGGAACAGAAAAGCAGGTTGACATCTCTTTTCATCCGGTATCAGGATTTGCCGATGCGGCCAGGTCGGTGATTGCGCTTGATGAAAGCAGCAGCACTGCCAGTGGTGTTGGCATCCAGCTGTTGTTCAATGGAGAGTATCTTCACCCGGATGGACAATCGCATTATTACCCACTGCAACAGGGGGTTACCAGGTTGCCCTTTATCGCCCGTTATTACCAGACAGGGACAACGGTCAGACCGGGCACGGTCGAATCATCGGTGATTTTTTATATTTATTATCAGTAAATTTTCTCTGTAAGGAGAAATTGCCCCCGAAGTGAATAAAAAAACGCCCGCGTTTAGTCTGCGGGCGTGATGTTTTATGCGGCTACAGAGGCTGAATCAGAAATCGTAGCCGACGGTGGCAATAATCGTGCGCTCCGCGCCCCAGTAACAGTAGCCGGTGCCATAACAGGCGGATACATAATCACGATCGGTCAGATTATTGGCATTAACCTGCACAAAGGCACCTTTCAGGCTGCTGTTCCATGCGCCCAGATCGGCACGTACCGAGGCGTCGAACAGGGTGGCAGAAGGCAGTCGGGTGGTGTTTTCATTATCGGCCCACTGTTTACCGATATAACGCACCCCGGCACCGACGCTGATACCATAATCAAACTGATATTTTGCCCAGGCTGAAGCCATTGAATTTGGCGTGACATAAGGTGTGTGACCGTCATTACCGTCGACAGAATCTTTGTAACGCACGTGGTTAAGCGTAAAGTTAGCCAGGGTGCTCAGCCGTGGCGTCAGCTGGTTATGCGCCTCCAGCTCGATGCCCTGCGAATGCACTTTACCCGCCGGTTCGTAGTAGGAACCGACAATCACCCGATTACCCACATCTTTCTGCGTCAGGTCATACAGCGCCACGGAATAGAGATCGGAGGTGCCCACCGGCTGATATTTCACCCCTGTCTCATACTGCTCTGAGGTGGTGGGTTTCAGCAGATTGCCATCAGCGCCGGAGAGAGATTGCGGCGTAATGGCCTGGCTGTAGCTGACATAAGGCGAAATGCCGTTATCGAAGGCATACAGTAGCGCGGCGCGCCCACTGACATGATCATCCTGACGACGGTATTTACTGTCGAAATCATAATAATCGGTCTCCGAGACAATACGGTCATAACGGCCCGATACATCCAGATGCCACTTCTGCCAGCGCATCTCATCCTGGAGATAAACACCTGTCTGGGAATAACGACGTTGTGAATCGGTAAAGGTGTAGCTGCTGCGCGTTCCCAGGGCTTCGCCGGTCAGGGCGTTAAGCTGAGTCGCATAGCCGCTGGCATCACTCAGATCGTTTTTGTACTGATGATATTCAGCCCCCAGCACCACTTTATGTTGCAGTTCACCGGTGGCGAAATCGGCTTCCAGCTGGTTATCCAGCGCAAAGGCATCCAGCGACGAACGCGAACCGGAATAGTAGCGATTCAGCAGGTCGGAATTATTGCTGTCCCAGCCAATCTGATAAACCTGATCGAGATCAACATTGGAGTGCGAATAGCTCGCCGTGGAGCGGAAGGTCCAGGTGTCATTAAAGCGATGAGCAAACTGGTAACTGTAAATCTGCTCGCGACGTTTAAACTGATCCAGCGAACTGTCTCCGTCGTAAAAACCGTTGCTTAATTTACGGCCGTTATGTTCAGTAATGCTGCCGTCACCGGGTACGGCGCTGTGATAACCGCCGGACGGATCTTTTTGCAGGTAGGCACGTAACAGCAGCGACGTATCCTCATCCGGTTGCCACAACAGTGAAGGCGAGATGGCATATTTTTCTTCACGGGTGTGATCGTATTGCGTATTGCTGTTACGTGTAATCCCGGTCAGACGAAACGCCCATTGATCGTTAATCGCGTTGGTATAATCAAACGCCGCACTGTTAGTGCTGTTGGTGCCGGTGGACGCGCGGAAGTGGCCTTCCGGAGTAAACTGGGGCCGTTTGGAGCTTTCCATTACCAGTCCGCCTGGCACGGTCTGACCGTAGAGAGCCGAGGACGGGCCTTTAATCACGTCGATGCGCTCCAGAAACCACGGATCCACCTGCAACACGTTGTAACTGCCCGGATCGCTCATCAGCCGTAAGCCGTCGAGGAAAATATTGTCCACATCACCGCCGTGGAAGCCACGCAGCGAAACGGTGTCGTAGCGGCTGGCGGCACCGGCAAAATTGGTGAATGCGCCAGCGGTGTAATTGAGCGCCTGATTGACATCCAGCGCCCCCTGATCTTCCATCTGCTGGCGGGTCACGACCGAGACGGACTGGGCGGTGGTCACCAGGGGCCGGTCGGTTTTCATCGCGCCGGTGCTGGTTTTGGCAGTATAACCGGTGGTCGGTGTGGTGGCTGTTTCAGCAGGTTGCGCGGTCACCACCAGCGTATCAGCTGCAAAAGAAACAGCAGGCGCAGTCAGCGCGACAGAGCAGAGCAGGGCAGAACGCTTCAGAATAAAAGGCATTCTCATTGTCAGTTACCTTACAAAATGTGCGGCCAGGTGTAATCCGCCTGCGGCAAAGAAGAGTAAAAGGTGCGCAGTAACGGTAATGTAAAGATTTATAATAATCTCAATGAGAATTATTATCTTTTCGTAAATGGGATTCAAGTAATGATTTTGAATATCAATTACCTGCAAATGATGGGGGTTTAACTGGCGGCACCGCAGTGCCGCCGCAGGTTACTGTTTTTTGGTAATATCACTGACATTATTACACACGACATTTTTCGGGCAGTAGAGGTCCATCAGTTTCAGCGTTACGCCATTGGTCCAGCCGAAGCCATCCTGCAACGGATACTCTCCGCCACCCCCTCCGCCGCCAGGCACTTTCCCGTCCACCACATATTTTTCCACCAGCCTATGCTGCTTATCGTAAGTGCTTTGTACATTGTTTAAAAAGCGCATCCCGACCTCTTTAGCCAGGGCCTGTCTGCCGTAGTTGTTCAGCCCCTCCACGGCGGCCCACTGAAGGGGTGCCCAGCCATTAGGTGCATCCCACTGCTGACCATTGTTAACGGTCGTGGTCACCAGACCGCCTTCTTTGACCAGCTGTTTTTCCACGGCATCGGCGGTTTTCGCCGCCTGCTGTTGCGTTGCGACCTTCAGCCAGAGAGGAAACAGCGTGGCCGCAGTCAGCGATGAACGGATGCGATCTTCACGCCAGTTGTAATCGGCGTACCACCCCTGGCGGCTGTCCCACATATAGCGGTTGACAGCCTGTTGCCGCCGTTCTGCCAGCTGGCTGAAGCGTCGGCTGGCGGATTGGTTTCCGGCCAGCTGACTTGCATGAGCCAGCGTCTGTTCAAGGTGAAATAACAGTGAATTAAGATCTACAGGAAGAATGCGGGTGGTCTGGATGCTGGCAAGGTCATGCGGATTGACAAACCAGCGGGAGCTGAAGTCCCAGCCAGAGGCGGCCCCGGCGCGCAGATCCCGATACAGTTCTGCCTTGTTACGATCCCCCGCTTTCTGTGCGGTGGCTATATCCTCCATCCAGGATTCGGTTCGCGGCACATCCCGGTCATCCCAGTAGCGGTTAAGCAGGCTGCCATCTTTTAGTTTCACCACGCGCTGAAAGGCGTTTCCGGGCTGCAGGCGATCGGCCCCGGCCATCCAGTAGTCATATTCTTTTTGCAGTTCCGGCAGGTATTTGCGGTAAGCCTCGTCCCCCTGATGCTGCGCCAGAAGATCGACCATCATACTGAAAAATGGCGGCTGAGAGCGGCTGAGATAATAGCTGCGATTACCGTTAGGGATATGACCATATCTGTCCAGCAGGTAAGCGAAGTTATTCACCATATCCTGCACGCGATCCCAGTGATTGCTTTCAGCCAGACCGAGCATGGTAAAATAACTGTCCCAGTAATAGACCTCGCGGAAGCGACCACCCGGCACGACATACGGAGAGGGCAGCGACAGCAGTGAATCCCAGGAATTAGCCTGATGGGCTGTGCGGGTCAGTACCGGCCAGAGCCCGTCAATATGTTGTCGCAGACTTTGTCCTGCGGGCGGCACATATTTCCCACTCTCCTCAGGCAAAATAAAGTTGGCTGCCACAAAGCGCTTCAAATCGAAATTTCGCTGGTTTTTCTGCATTTGCCAGTCAGCAAGGATGGATGAAGGATCACTTTTAGCAACGGCATCGGCAAACGTTTTCTGATCAGGGAAGATTCTGGCGGCCTGCACCACCTCAAACAACGGCCCAAAACGACTGTCAGGCGGCTGTGGTGCATCGCTCAACATACGCTGCGAATTGTCAGCGGCACTGGCACAGGCTGGCTGAACCAGAGCTGCGATTACTAAAGGCAGCAGCAGCGTGGTTTTCCACTGACGTTTTTCGACTCTCAGCATTGGTTATTCTCCATGTCCGGATCCGGCGACCCATAAGCTATTGACCGTAAAACAACTTTAGACGGTTTTCTGTCGGGTGTGCACAGAACTCCAGGAAGTGTGAAGCCGCCGGAATTTTTCTTAAAGGGTGCAGTTTCCCGTCAGGCTGAAAAGTCAGTTCGTGTCCTGAGTTATTCGCCTGTACCTTCACCCTTCAGGATTGATACGCAAACCTGACATTAAAGCGCACGTATTATTCAGCATAAGCAAGGTATTATTGCTATTTAAAACGGCAGGAAAATAATGACTGATGATGGCAACAGAAAGAAATTTGGATGCTCTTTTTATTACGAATATTTTTTTGGCAACATAAGAATTTTTTTGTGATTTTTACTCTTAATATCTATAATAAATTTTTTTGCTGCATCAAAAGCGCGGAAATAAAGAAAATAATTAAAAAAATTAATAATGCCTGAGTTTTTTGCAGGCAGGGGATAGTATCAATAACAGAAATACAATGGACTCAGCACGCTTAAGGGACTTGATTAATGAGTACACCAACACAGAATATCCTGCATACCGGGGGCGATCCTCGCGCCTTGCCTGAATTTATCGAACTTCGCCATGAAACAGCTAAAACCAGCCATAACTCACGCAAAGAAATCGACTGGCAGCGTGTAGAGGAACTCTCAATCGCGCTGTTTCGACGTAACGGCATGGATCTGCAAAGTGTTGCCTGGTACACCATGGCCAGGGCATGGCGAACCGGGCTGGCAGGACTGTGTGAAGGGCTGGAGATCGTCACGGCGATGATGAAGCATCAGTGGTCCACCTTATGGCCCCACCCTTTGCCGGCACGGCTGGCGATCATCACCTGGCTCAGCGCGGGGATTCAACAGGTGATCCGCGCTCAGAGCCCCGGGCAGGAAGATCTCCCTTTACTGCACAGGCTGGAAACCCAACTGGATGAGAACGTCGATACGCTGGAGAAACTGGCGCAGAAACATCTGTCGCAACTTGACTGGCTGAAAGTGCAGGTCAGTGAGGTCATCGGGCAAATCGCACCCGTGGGCCATGAGCTACAACAGGCTGAGCGCAGCGCTTCGCAGCCGGAAAGCGATGAGTCAGATCCGGATTATGTCCCGCCTCATCGTTATGCGGACGGTCACACGCCGCTGATTTACGTGCCACGGGATTTAACCTCTTCAACTGCACTGAACGTCTCGTTCAGCTTCTGGGAACGCAGCCGTGGATTTTTTGCCGGAATGATGGTGATGCTCATCCTTGGCTCAATGGCCATCTGGGGATACCAGCTGATGGAGCCCATTCCCGGCAGGGCGCAGCGTATGGCAATACTGGCGCAGCAAATCACACCGCAGCAGGTCAGGCGCAATGAAAGCTGGCAGCAGACGGTTTCGGCGATGGCACTGCCGAGTGCGCAGATGCAGCTGTGGCAAACCGCACAGTTTCGGCTGCAACGCCTGGGAGAAGATCTGGATGCGATGGAAACCACGGAGCCAGGGTGGCCCGGGCTGCCGGAAGTGAAGGCGAGGGTGGTGACTATTCAGCAGCCATTGCAGGAGCTGATGCCCGTGGAAGAGCTGCTGCGCAGGCTGGAAAAAAACAAAACCTCCCCGGTGTTGCGCGGCAAAATTGAACACCGGCTGAAACAGCTCCTGGCCCGTTATGCCCTTATCCTCAGTCAGGACCCAAAGCATGACGAACTTTACTGAGTCCGGCATCCCCGCATGCTGCGGGGATGCGCCCGGCCAGCATCAGAACATCATCACCATCCATGGATAGGCGATCAACATCATACTGCCAAGAAAAATCGCGCCAAAAATGGTCCCCAGCCGCCAGTAATCTTTGGTGGGAAGATAGCCGCTACCATAATAGATAGGACTGGGGCCGGTGCCGTAAGGGGTAATAATCCCCATAACCCCGAGGGAGGTGACCATCATCAGACAGAATACCGGCATATTGATACCCGGAATGGATGCGGCGATGGTCAGCGTGGCGGGTAACAGGGCGGTGGTGTGCGCGGTGGTGCTGGCAAACAGGTAGTGCAACAGGAAAAAGGCCACCAGCAGTACCACGGCGGAAATCTGGGGATCATAACCCTGTAACAGCTGACTACCCTGTTTCCCCAGCCAGGCAATGAAGCCAACGCGTGCAAGGCCATCAGCCAGTGCCACCAGAGTGGCAAACCAGGCAAAGGTATTCCATGCGGGTTTATTACTGGTGATATCGTTCCAGTTCAGCACGCCGGTCCACAGCATCAGCACCACGATCAGCAGCGCCGCCATCGCCGGTTCAATAATGCTGGCGGCAAAAATCCACATCAACAGCGCCGAGCAGACAAACAGCAGCAACAGCATCTCATTGCGCGACAGTTTGCCCAGTTTTTCCAGTTCGCTGCTGGCCCAGCGCGGCACTTCATCATTTACTTTTACCTCTGGCGGGTAGAACCAGTAAGCCAGCAACGGCATGGTAAAAATCAGCAGCACCCCCAGCGGCAGAAAGGCAAGAAACCAGGTCCCCCAGGAAATATCGAAGCCGGTAATGCTTTTTACCAGCGCCAGCGCCAGCAGATTGGGCGCAAGCGCCGATAAAAACATCGAACTGGTGATACAGGCGGCAGTAATCGCCACCCACATAAGATAGGAGCCAATTTTACGTGCGCTGGGATCGTTGGGTTTCGAACCGTATAACGGCGGCAGATTGGCGATAATCGGATAAATGGTGCCGCCGCTGCGTGCGGTGTTAGATGGCGTGAAAGGGGCCAGTAGCAAATCAGCAAAGGTAATGGCATAGCCCAGCGTCAGGCTGCGGCGGCCAAGATATTTAACCAGAATCAACGCCAGCCGCCGCCCAAAGCGGGTTTTGTCATAACCGGCCGCGAACATAAAGGCGCCAAAAATCAGCCATACCGTTGAGTTACCGAACCCGCTGACCGCCCATTTAAAGGCCTCCGCAGGCATCCGGAAATGCGGATCCGCCACCTCCGCCGGGGTGAACAGCAGCCACTGGCTGAACAGGGCGATCACCACCACGCCGGTCAGACCGATTACCGCGCCTGGCAGCGGTTCAAAAATCAGACCAATAATGACCCCGACAAAAACCGCAAAAAAGTGCCAGGCATAAGGTTGCAACCCCGCCGGAACGGGGATGAGTAACAGCAGCAGGGTCACTACCACAGGAAGTAACAGCATGAACAGCTGCTTTTTTTGCCCGGCACTGGCGGGGGTAACGCTGTTGGTTTCACTCATAGCAGACAGAGATTCCATCGTTGTGACAAGGTAATGCGGCGGCTCAGAACCTGTTAAAGCAGGCATCCGCTCGCACGGGTCAGAGAACATATTTTTATTAATAAAATAAATGGTAGCAAAACAGATTAACTGACCTGGTTTTTTACCGGAAATATGCGTTTATGCTGCGAAGGAAATTAATTTTTAACATTTTATTCAGGGCCAGAACATGCCGTTCTCTGGTCGATAATGCATAAAGCTGAATCAGATAAATAGTTAACATAAGCCATTGCTGTTCGCAACAAAGTGCATTCCGGATGCAGTATGTTAAATTCAGTAAGTACCAGATAATAGCTTTATTTGACTGATTTTAAACATTTTAATTTGTGGTAATTGTGGGTTGATTTTTGGAAATCAATAGTTAACAATTTACCAATGTCTTTCAGATATTGTTAATCATTTGCCATTTCCGGGCAATGAAAATGATATTGCTGACCTGTTTTCTCTCTCTGCAAAGCGATGATGGATAAATTCAAATGATGCCGGAATGTTATTTCAGGCCATGCTAAGCCGTCTGGCAGAGAACTCAGCACATCTTAATTTTGGAGCTGCCCTGATATGAATACGCTGACCCCGGTTCTTAACCCTCTCACGTTGCCTGGTGGGGCGGTGCTGAAAAATCGTCTGCTGATGGCTCCGATGACCACCTGTACCGGCTTTCATGATGGCTCGGTCACCAGCGATCTGGTGGAATACTATCGTGCCCGCGCCGGCAGCATTGGCACGGTGATTGTGGAATGAGGTTTTATCGATGCCAAAGGCCCGGCATTTCCCGGTGCCATCGGCATCGACAGTGACAACAAAATCGCCGGGCTTAGCCGAATTGCGGATGCCATTAAGTCCCAGGGGTCGACGGCAATTTTGCAGATTTACCACGGCGGCCGAATGGTGGAGCCAGAACTGATTGGCGGCAGAACTCCGGTGGCACCCAGCGCCATTGCTGCACCGCGTGAGGGAGCCACCACGCCGCAGGCGCTGACCGGCGAGGAAGTGGACGTGATGATCACCAAATTTGGTGATGCGGTTAACCGGGCGATTAAAGCCGGGTTTGATGGTGTGGAAATCCACGGCGCTAACACCTATCTGATCCAGCAATTTTTTTCACCCAACTCCAATCAGCGTGAAGACAAATGGGGCGGCAGCCGTGAAAAACGCGCCGCCTTTCCGCTGGCCGTGCTGGACATTACCCAGAAAATGGTGAAACGCTTCGGACATGAAGGTTTTATTATCGGCTACCGCTTTTCTCCGGAGGAGCTGGAAGTGCCCGGCATTCGTTTTGACGATACCCTCTATCTGCTGGAGAAACTCGCCGCCCAGGGGCTGGACTATGTGCATTTCTCCGTGGGGCAGCTGCTACGACCCTCTATCGTCGACAGAGACGACCCGACGCCGCTGATTAGCAAATTTATTGCCATGCGCTCGCCGCAGCTGGCAAAAATCCCGGTGATTGGCGTGGGCGGTGTGGTCAACAAATCCGATGCGGAAAAGGCGCTGGAGCACGGTTTTGACCTGGTGGCGGTCGGCAAGGCGTACATTGCGTATCCGGACTGGGCTGACCGCATCATTAACAACGACGGCCATCTTGAGCTGTTTATCGACAGCAATCAGCGCGAAGCCCTGAAAATACCGGAGCCGCTGTGGCGCTTCTCGCTGGTGGACGCGATGATCCGTGATACCAGCGTCAGCGGCAGAAAATATAAGGCGGGGGTCTGGCAGGAAAAAGTGGAATCTGAGGCGCTGAAGCTGAAGATCAATGTCACGCTGGATACCGACCGCATCACCGATATCAGTCTGGTGCCGGACGACAGCCTTGACGTGGATTTCACCACCACCTTCGAAAGCCTGCGTTCACGCATTCTGGTGGCAAACAGCCCACACGTTGATGCCATCACCGGGGCCACCACCCAGAGTGAGGCGCTGAAAAAAGCCGTTTCGCGGGCGATGACCACCTCCAGCAAAGAGCAGGTTATTGAGGAGGGCGGCAATCCGCAGGCACCTCAGAACGTTGACGTGGTGATCGTCGGCAGTGGCGGTGCAGGGCTGGCGGCGGCGATTCAGGCCCATGACGATGGCGCACGGGTGATGATTATCGAAAAAATGCCGACCATCGGTGGCAACACCATCAAGGCATCGGTGGGGATGAATGCGGCAGAAACCCGCTTCCAGCAGTTGAAAGGGGTGCGCGACAGCAAAGCGCTGTTTTATGAAGAAACCCTGAAGGGCGGCAAATTCAAAAACAATCCCCTGCTGTTGCAGGAGTTTGTTGACCTCGGCCCGGAAGCCCTTGAGTGGCTGGCGGCGAAGGGTATCGCATTGAACGATCTCACCATCACCGGCGGTATGAGCATTGAGCGAACCCACCGTCCGGCGGACCATTCCGCAGTGGGCGGTTTTCTGATCAGTGGTCTGGTGAAAAACATCAATAAACGCGAAATCGAGGTACTGCTGGAAACCTCGGTGGACGAAATTCTGATTGAAAACGGCGCGGTGAGCGGTGTCCGGGTGGTGGATGAGTACAACGACAGTCGGGTGCTCAACGCGAAAAACGTCATTGTCGCTACCGGCGGCTTCAGTGCCAACCGTGAGATGGTGGTGAAGTACCGGCCGGAACTGGAAGGCTTTGTCACCACCAACCACAAAGGCGCTACCGGCAGTGGTATCGCCATGCTGCAAAAGATCGGGGCGGATACGGTGGATATGGCTGAAATTCAGATCCATCCGACGGTGGAGCAGACCACCTCTTACCTGATTTCTGAAGCCATCCGGGGCGGCGGCGCGATACTGATTAGCCAGGCAGGCCAGCGCTTTTACAATGAGATGGAGACCCGCGACAAAGTCTCGGCGGCGATTATCGCCCTGCCGGAGAAAAATGCCTGGGTTATTTTTGACGATGAGGTGCGGCGTAACAACAAAGCGGCTGATGAATATATCGCCAAAGGCTTTGTGGTCAGCGCGCCGTCGCCGCAGGAGCTGGCGGTGAAACTGAATATGGATTTTCATGCGCTGCTGGCCACGCTTGAACGTTACAACCTGTTTGTTGAAAAACAGGATGATGAGGATTTTGGCCGCAAAACGGCGATGCGTCATCCGCTGAAACAGGCACCGTTCTACGCGATTCGTATTGCGCCGGGTGTCCATCACACCATGGGTGGTGTGACCATCAACACCGATACGGCCGTGCTGGATGCGCAAAAGCAGGTGATCCCTGGCGCCTGGGCGGCGGGGGAAGTGGTGGGGGGCATTCACGGTGCCAACCGTATCGGCGGCAACGCCGTGGCCGATATTATTATCTTTGGCATTCTCGCCGGACGACATGCCGCCGCCTTCTGCCGTTAATGCCTGCCTGCCCACGCTGCGGCGTGGGTGGGCACTCAACGCGTCATCATCTCACCTGATCACAAAAATATTTTTCTCCCCCCGCAACTTTTCCCCTTCCCACAGCGAACTGTCTGTCAGCACTTTCACTGATACCTACCGGAGCAAAAGATGAAAAAAACGATCGGCAGACTGGCCCTGGCCGCCACCCTTGGCGCATCGGCGCTGGCTTTTAACGCCGGGGCAGCACTGCCCGTTGGCGCGAAAGCCCCTGACTTCGAGTTGCAGGGTGCGCTGGCGGGCAAAGCCATCACTTTCTCGCTGCAACAGGCGTTACAGAAAGGGCCGGTGGTGCTCTATTTCTTCCCGGCCGCCTTCAGCAAGGGCTGCACCCTGGAGGCGCATGACTTTGCTGAGGCCACGGACAGCTTCAGTAAACTGGGCGCAACCGTGGTCGGGGTGACCGCAGGAAACACTGACCAGGTGAGTGATTTCTCGAAGCTGGAATGCCGCGATAAATTCGCCGTTGCCGCCGATCCAGGGGCGAAAGTGGCCGCGCAGTACCAGACCACCATGCAGATGAAAGGCAAAACCCTCTCTGAGCGGACTTCATTTGTGATTGCACCCGACCACAGCATTCTGCTGAGCTACACCGACCGTAACCCTGACAGCCATATCCAGAAAGCCATGGAGACGGTCAAAGCCTGGGACCAGTCACATCCGTCAGCCCACTAATTTCCCTCGCGAGGTCAGTTATGTTGACAGCCATTTTTGCCGCCTTTCTGGGCGGCATCATCCTTAACCTGATGCCCTGTGTCTTTCCGATCGTCTCCCTGAAGGCATTTGGTTTACTGCGTCATCAGGGGCAACAGGCTGAGGCACGCCGCGAAGGGCTGGGTTTTTTGCTGGGCGTGCTGCTGGCGATGATGGTGCTGGCCGCCATACTGTTGGCGGCCAGAGCCGGAGGTGCCGCCGTCGGCTGGGGGTTTCAACTTCAGTCACCGCTGGTAATTGCCATTCTGGCGCTGGTGATGCTGGCCGCAGCACTTAATCTGCTGGGGGTGTTTGAGGTCGGGATGTCGCTCCAGCGTGTCGGTGAAATCAACGGCGGCGGTGGCGCTTTCAGCCGTTCAGCCCTGACCGGCGCGCTGGCCATTGTGATAGCCACGCCGTGCTCTGCGCCCTTTATGGCCGGGGCCATCGGTTACGCCTTGCTGCAACCTCCGACGGTGGCGATGACGGTATTCTTTTTCCTCGCGCTGGGGTTTGCCGCGCCCTTTACCCTGCTGTCGCTGTTTCCGCTACTGGCAAACGTTCTGCCGCGTCCGGGCGCGTGGATGGCGGTGCTCAAGCGTGCACTGGCTTTCCCGATGCTTGGTGCCTGGGCCTGGCTGGTATGGGTGCTGGCTCAGCAGGCGGGCACCGCCGCGCTTGGCGTGCTGCTGGCCGGTTCGGTGGTGACAGGCTTTGCGGCCTGGCTGTACGGTATCGCCCAGCAGCGGCGCATCAACGGTAAAAGCTATCGCCTCAGCGGCGTGGCCGCCGCCGCCCTGATCGTCGCGGTGCTGGTGCCGCTGCCGAAGGTGATGCATGTCGCCCCATCGGCACCCGAGCTGGCTAAGCTGCAATGGACGCCGCAGGCGGTGCAACAGCAGCGCGGGCACGGCAGGGCGATTTTTGTCGATTTCACCGCGTCATGGTGTATCACCTGTCAGGTCAATGAGCGTACCTCCCTCTCTACGCAGGCGGTAAAGCAGGCGCTGGCTGAAACCGGAGCCTGGTATATGGTGGCGGACTCCACTAAATTTAATCCCGATGTCGATGATGCGCTCAGTCAGTTCGGGCAGGGGGGACTGCCGCTGTATGTGGTTTATCCCGCCAATGGCGGCCCACCTGAGGTGCTGCCGCAGGTATTGACGCCGGACATTGTGGTGAAGGCGCTGAACCGCGCGGCGGGCAGGAAAATCTGATTTCTCCTGCCTCAGCAAAAAATGAGGTGGCGATAACAGGATGCAATATGGATAAGTGCGATGCGGTGATGCGGGAGAGGTGGCCGGAACTGATGGTCCGGGCTCAGGCTGGTGACGGGCAGGCATACAACCGGCTGCTGACCGCGCTGGTGCCGGTCATACGCACCCTGGCAGCAAAAAAAATTGCTGACCAGACGCTGGTGGAGGATGTGATTCAGGATGTGTTACTCAGCATCCACCGGGTGCGGCACACCTGGGACCCCGACTATCCTTTTCTTCCCTGGCTGATGGCGATTGTCTCTGCCCGTGCCACCGATGCATTGCGGCGACGCGGCCGCCGCCAGCACTGGGAGGTGGAAGAGGCTGCCGTGCCGGAAGGTGAGCAGCCCGCCACGCCTGTCGGAGGGGATGCGTCTGCGGAGCTGGCGGGTTTTCTGCTACAGCTGCCTGCCCGTCAGCGGGAAATGGTCGAACAGGTGCATTTACGTGAAATGAGCCTGGCAGAGGCCAGAGGCCGCCGCGCACAGCAATCTCAGCGTCTCTGCTGTTAAGTCACTGCTGCATCGCGCATTAAAAAATCTACGACGGTTCGGAGCCGGTGATGAAAGATCATAATCTGTTAATTGCACAACTGAGCCGGTCAGTCCCCCCCGTCAGACGCGCCCCCGGTATCAACCAGCGGCTGGCAGGCTGGCTGGCGATCGCCTTACCGGTGGGAACCGGCACCGGCCTGTTGCTTAACCGGGCGCTGACCGACTGGACAGCAACGGGGGCAGGCTGGACCGCCTTGCAATCACTGCTCTCCTTTCTGCTGGGGATACTGGCTGTCCGCGCGGCCTTTGGCCTGAGCATCGCCGGTCGCCGGGTAACAGGCTGGAAGCTGTTTCTGCCGCTGAGCACGCTGTGGCTGGTCAGCTCCCTGCTGCAAATGCCTGCCAGTCCCTTGCCGGTCAACCTTGCTGAGGGCACCGGCTGCTATCTGTTTCTGCTGGGGGTCGCTACCCCGATGAGTCTGGTGATGATTGCCAGCCTGCGCCGTACACCGCTGCTCTGTCCGCTGCGCAGTCTGGCGATGGCGGGATTTGGGGTGGCATGGATAGCCGTCACCCTGCTGGCATTCTGTCACCCGGTTCACTTCCATCTGCACGATCTGCTGATGCATCTGGCGGCCTGTGTGACCATCGTGCTGCTGACCATGGTGCTGGGAAAGCGCTTCGTCGCGCTGAACATCGGACGTTAAAATTGACGGCTGTGACATCAACGCGGATGCTTCTTATCGTTTTCTTTACCTGACGATAACTGACCCCTGTCATAAAGTGCGGCTAGACTGATAATGAGAATGAACGTTCATTAAAGGAATGCCGACAGATGGTCTTCAATAAAATTGCACTGGTAGGGCTGACGCTGCTGATGGTGGGCTGCGATCAGAAGGCTGACAACAATGCCACTGAAAGGGTGACAGAAGTCGGGGTGGTGACCCTGAAATCTGCGCCTGTGGAGCTGTTCAGTAACCTTAATGGTCGGGTAACCGGGACGATGGTGTCTGACGTCCGGCCGCAGGTGGATGGCATTATCAAGCAGCGTCTGTTTACCGAAGGCAGCGAGGTAAAGCAGGGCCAGGTGCTGTATCAGATCGATCCGGCCAGCTATCAGGCCAGCTACGATCAGGCCGTGGCGCAGCTGAATAATGCCATTGCCGTGGTGAAGAGCAGCAAATTAAAAGCCCAGCGTTATAAGGCGCTGCTAAGTGAAGAGGGGGTATCCCGCCAGGATGCGGATGATGCTGAGGCGACCTGGCAGCAGAATCTGGCCTCCGTTGCCCAGTACCGCGCTGCGGTGGAAAGCGCCCGCATCAATCTGGACTGGACAAAAATCAAAGCGCCGATCTCAGGTCGCATCGGCATCTCGTCCGTTACCCCCGGTGCACTGGTCAGCTCCGGCCAGTCCGATGCGCTGGCGACCATTCGCGCCCTCGACCCGATTTATGTCGATCTCACCCAGTCCAGCAGCCAGCTGTTAAAACTGAAAAAACAGCAGGCCGGACTACCGGACAGCGACAGCGTGCCGGTCACCGTCACGCTGGACGATGGCACCCGCTATCCGCAAACCGGCAAACTGGAGCTGACGGAAGTGGCCGTTGATGAATCCACCGGCATGGTTACCCTGCGGGCCATTTTCCCCAATCCGGATCGCGACCTGTTACCGGGCATGTACGTGCGGGCGGCGGTCAGCAATGGCGTGAAACAGGACGCAATCCTCGCGCCTCAACAGGGTATCAGCCGTGATGCCAAAGGCAACGCCACCGCGCTGGTGGTGGACAAAGAGAATAAAGTGGTGAGCCGCGAAGTGGTGACCAGTCAGGTGCTTGGCAACCAGTGGCTGGTCAGCAGCGGGCTGGCGGCGGGCGACCGGCTGATTACCGAAGGAACCGGTAAAGTCCAGGCGGGGATGACGGTGAAAGCCACTGAAGTCAGCGACAGTAAAACCGCTGCCGACGCTCAGCCAGCCAGCGGAGGCCAGTAAGCATGTTTGCACAGTTTTTTATCCGGCGGCCGGTGTTCGCCTGGGTTATTGCTATCGTGATCATGATGGCGGGTATTCTCAGCATCAACAGCCTGCCGGTGGCGCAGTACCCCGACGTGGCACCGCCACAGGTGAGCATTCAGGCCACCTACACCGGTGCGTCAGCGGAAACGCTGGAAAGCAGCGTCACCCAGGTGATTGAGCAGCAGCTCACCGGGCTGAATGGCCTGCTCTATTTCTCCTCATCCAGCACCGCCTCTACCGGCCAGGTGAAAATCACCGTGACCTTCGAACAGGGAACCGATCCCGACATCGCCCAGGTGCAGGTGCAGAACAAAGTCCAGCAGGCGGAGAGTCGCCTGCCTGAAGCGGTGACCTCACAGGGTGTGACGGTGGAGAAAGCGCAGAGCGACTTCCTGCTGATTATGTCGCTGTATGACAAAACCAACAAAAGCAGCTCTTCTGACGTTGCCGATTACCTGGTCAGTAATATGCAGGATACGCTGGCGCGCCTGCCTGGCGTGGGTGGCGTAAAGGTGTTTGGCGCGGAATATGCCATGCGTATCTGGCTGGATCCGGTCAAACTGGCCGCCTTTTCGCTGATGCCTTCTGATGTGGAAACGGCGCTGGAAAACCAGAATACCCAGGTCTCTTCCGGCCAGCTTGGCGCTTTGCCGTCGGGGAAAGAGCAACAGCTGGTTGCCACGGTGCAGTCACGCTCGCGCTTGCAGACGCCGGAGCAGTTTCGCAACATCATCCTGAAAAGCAAAACTGACGGTTCGGCGGTGCGGCTCAGTGACGTCGCCAGGGTTGAAATGGGCGACGATGACTACAGCTCCAGCGTGCTGGCTAATGGTCATCCCGCCTCAGGTATTGCCATCCAGCTGTCGCCCGGGGCCAATGCCCTCTCCACCGCAGAGAACGTCAAAAAGGCGGTGGAGGAGTTTAAAAGCAGCATGCCTGCCGGTTACAGCGTGGCTTATCCGCTCGACAGCACCGACTTTGTAAAAATCTCCATTGAAGAGGTGGTGAAAACGCTGGTCGAGGCGATCCTGCTGGTGATCGTGGTGATGTTTGTCTTTTTGCAAAACATTCGCACCACGCTGATCCCGGCCATTGCCGTGCCGGTGGTGCTGCTCGGCACCTTTGGCGTGCTTGCGGCATTCGGGTACTCCATTAACACCCTGACCATGTTTGGGATGGTGCTGGCGATAGGGTTGCTGGTGGATGATGCCATCGTGGTGGTGGAAAACGTCGAGCGGGTAATGCGTGAGGAGAACCTGCCGCCACGCCAGGCAACGGAAAAATCGATGCGGGAAATCACCGGGGCGCTGGTCGGCATCGCGCTGGTGCTGTCGGCGGTATTTTTGCCGATGGTGTTTTTCAGTGGCTCGACCGGCGTGATTTACCGGCAGTTTTCTATCACCATCGTCTCTTCCATGCTGCTGTCGGTGGTGGTGGCGCTGACGCTGACACCGGCGCTCTGTGCCACCATGCTGAAACCCCACCGGCCGCAGAAAAAAGAAAAAGGGTTTTTCCCTTGGTTTAACCGCAGCTACGAGCGAGTGCAGACGCGTTATCAACACGGCGTCGCACGGGTAATCCACAGTCCGCTGCGTTATTTCCTGCTCTACGCGCTGATCCTTGTCGGCTGCGCGCTGCTCTATCTGCGCCTGCCCACCGGTTTTCTGCCCACCGAAGACCAGGGCTACATTATGGTGCAGTACCAGCTTGCCCCTGGCGCGACGGAAAACCGCACCAGCGAAGTACGCAAAGCGGTGCAGGACTATTTTCAGACCAGTGAAAAAGAGAATGTTGAAGTCAGTATGCTGGTCAATGGCTTCAGCTTTGCCGGTAGCGGACAGAATGCCGGGGTGGGATTTATCGCGCTGAAAAACTGGGATCAACGCAAGGGTGAAGAGAACAGCGCGGCGGGAATCGCAGCCCGCGCCATGCAACATCTCTCAGCCATCCGCGACGCACAAATTATCGTCATGACGCCGCCTGCGGTTTCCGGTCTTGGACAGTCTGATGGCTTCACCATGGAGTTGCAGGCGTGGGCCGGAACCGACCGCAGCCAGCTGATGAAGCTGCGTGATCAGCTGATCGCCGCAGCGGCCAGCGATCCCACCCTCACCAGCGTACGTGCCAACTCTCTGCCGGATTTGCCACAGTTGCAGGTCAATATCGACGATGAAAAGGCGCAATCGCTGGGCCTGTCGATTGCCGATATCAACAGCACCTTAAGCGCGGCCATTGGCGGCTCTTATGTTAATGATTTCACCGACCGGGGCCGGGTGAAAAAAGTCTATATGCAGGGTGATGCCGACTTCCGCAGTAAACCGGAAGATATCAACGGCTGGTTTGTGCGCGGCAGCGACAGCAGCGGCAACGACACCATGGTGCCTTTCTCCTCGTTTTCTTCCTCGCAGTGGGCCTACGGCGCTGACGCGCTGTCACGCTATAACGGTCTGTCATCCTATGAAATCCAGGGCACGGCGGCATCCGGCAGCAGCTCGGGTGATGCCATGACCGCGATGGAAAAACTGGCGGCGAAACTGCCGGCAGGCAGCACCTATGCCTGGACCGGGCTGTCGTATCAGGAACGGCTGGCCGGGAGTCAGGCCATGTCGCTGTATGCCATCTCGCTGATTGTGGTGTTCCTCTGTCTGGCGGCGCTGTATGAAAGCTGGTCGGTGCCATTCTCGGTGATGATGGTGGTGCCGCTGGGCATTATAGGCGCGCTGCTGGCCACCGAGCTGCGCGGGCTGGAAAACGACGTCTATTTCCAGGTGGCGATGCTGACTATCATCGGGCTGTCGGCCAAAAACGCCATTCTGATTGTGGAGTTTGCCGAAGAGAATTACCGCAAAGGGCAGAGCCTGCTTGAGGCGGCGATCCACGCGGCGGCGATGCGTCTGCGTCCGATTATTATGACCTCGCTGGCCTTTATTGCGGGTGTGCTGCCGCTGGCGGTGTCAACCGGCGCGGGTGCTAACAGCCGTATTGCCATCGGCACCGGGATTATTGGCGGAACCCTCTCCGCCACGCTGCTGGCAATTTTCTTTGTCCCGCTGTTTTTTGTGCTGGTGAGACGGGTATTCCCGGCGAAGCCGCAGTATGACGAGCAACTGCCCGTTGAAGAGAAAGGAGAATAAGATGTCAGCAAAATTAATGGCGTTATGCCTGCCGTGGTTGCTGGCTGGTTGTATCTCGCTGGACCCCCACTACCAGCGCCCGACCGTCCCGCTGCAACAACCCAAAGGCGAGGCGTATGGCGCGCAGAGTCAGGCGACGATGGGCAACTACCGGGAAACCGCGGTGGAGAGCTATATCCTCGATGCCAGGCTGCGTCAGGTGGTGGGTCTGGCGCTGGATAACAGCCGTGACCTGCGTGAAGCCG
Organism: Erwinia papayae; assembly: GCF_058241465.1. NCBI lineage: Bacteria > Pseudomonadati > Pseudomonadota > Gammaproteobacteria > Enterobacterales > Erwiniaceae > Erwinia > Erwinia papayae. The sequence continues at coordinate 1,331,913 of NZ_JBZCHT010000009.1, read as the reverse complement.
TGGCCAGCGTGAAGGCGGCGAGGGCGCAGTATGGCGAGGAGCGTTCGGCGCTGTTCCCGACCATCAATGCCGAACTGAGCGGCAGCCGCTCGCGGTCGCTGACTGGAGAGGGTAACCAGACCGCGCTCAGTTCCAGTTACACCGCACAGGGCGCAACCAGCTCATTTGAGCTGGACTTGTTTGGTAAGAATCAGAGCCTGAGCCGTGAACAGTATGAAACCTGGCTCAGTACGCTGGAGGGAGCGCGCAGCACCCGTCTTACCGTGCTGTACAACACCGTTAACTACTGGCTGACGCTGGCGGCGGACCAGAGCAATCTGACCATTGCCCGGGAGACCGCAGAGAGCGCCCGCCGCTCGCTGGAGATTACCCGTGCCCAGCTGCGTCATGGCACGGTATCGATGGTGGATGTCTCCTCAGCGGAAACCACCTTACAGTCGGCGCTGTCGGATGTTGCCAGCTATCAGACCAGCGTGGCGCAGGACAAAAACGCGCTGGATCTGGTGGTGGGCAAAACGGTGCCGGATAATCTGTTGCCGCAGGGGATAGATTCGCTGGGCAACGCCTTTCAGGCGATCCCGGCCGGTATTTCGTCAGAGGTGCTGCTGAATCGTCCGGATGTGCTCTCAGCCGAGCACGATCTGAAATCGGCCAATGCCAGTATCGGCGCGGCGCGGGCCAACTTCTTCCCCACCATTTCGCTCACCGCCAGCGGGGGAACCGGCAGTGCCGATCTCTCTTCTCTGTTCAGACATGGCGCAGGGGTATGGAGTTTTGCGCCCTCGGTGTCACTGCCGCTGTTCAGCGGAGGCTATAACCTCTCGCAACTGAAATACACCCAGGCGCAGAAAGAGTACTACGTGGCGGCCTATGAGAAGGCGGTGCAGACCGCGTTCCAGGAGGTGGCTGACGCGCTGGCCCGGCGGGGCACCATCCACGATCAGCTGCTCAGTCAGCAGAACGCGGTGGCCTCAGCGCAGCGCTATTACCACCTGGCGGATCTGCGTTACCGCAATGGCATCGATACCTATATCAATGCGCTGGATGCGCAGCGAACGCTCTATACCGCCCGATCCTCTCTGGTCAGCACGCAGCAGGCGTACTATCAGAATCTGATCACCTTCTACAAGGTGATGGGTGGCGGCACGGCGCTGAAGAGGTCGGACAGCAAAATCTGACTGTTTTCCGGCCAGCATTGCTGGCCGGTTATTTTTTAAGGGTGACCAGAGGAAAACGGTGAGCAGAAAAGCCAGCACACAGCTGATGTCTAAACAACAGGAGCAAATCCTCAGCGCCGCAAAAAGCTGCTTCAGTGAGAGCGGTTTTCACGGGGCCAGCATGGCGCAACTGATCCGGTCATCCGGCCTGGCGGCGGCGCAGATTTATCGCGCTTTCCCCGGCAAGGCCTCGCTGATTGTGGCCGTCACCGCCGTGGTGGCAAAAGAATGGCGTGAATTCCTGTTGCTGAAGCTTTCTGGCAGCATCCGTCTCGGCGAGATGTTTGACCGGGCGTCGCTGTTCTGGTCGGGCTGGAGCCGATGCCAGCAGCAGCTGTTGATTGAAATCTACGCGGAAGCGTCCCGCAACGAGCAGGTCAGGGTGATTCTGCTGGCGGAAGAGCAACGGCTGATCGATGCGCTGCTGGAACATCGTCTTCCTGCACTGAGCCGGACCGGCATCGAAATGATCCTGCTCATCCTCGATGGCCTGGTCTGGCGCTGTTTCAGCAGTCCGCAGCCAGACCAGAATGAACTGAACCGCATTGAAGGGATGCTGTTTGCTGGAGAGTGACATCTTTTTTGCGGGTAGACGGATCTGGAGATGACTGGTCGGGTCACGGCTCAGCCTGTTGCCGTCTGCCCAGTGCAACGTCCCGCCTGCTCGGAATATCAGGCGCGGTAACGGCCCTGAGAGCGTGGCTCTCCGGCGGCCGGTCAGAAAATCAGTGGGTGTCCACCCGTTGTAAAATACTCTGCACGGCATCGGTCAGCACTTTACCGGCAGGGTTTCCCTTTAAACGACGGCGGATAATTAAGCCGTCAATCATCACCGCAGCAAAGGTCAGTCGCGTGGCAAGAACAGACTCGTTGTCATCGGGATAACTCTGCTGCTTTCTGCTTAACACATGGTTGAGCAGCTGGCTGAAAGCATCACCGATCATCGTCTCATAATGGGGGTTTCTGGCGGCTTCGGCGGAAATGTTCATCAGCAGCACAATATTCTGTTCAAATTGCTGCACCGCCTGATTGTGGTTTTCTGCCGCCAGATGAAACGGCATGGTGGCTTTTTCAACGCTGTCCTGACGCATGGAAACGCTGATCAGCTCGTGGGTGATGCTGCTGACCAGCGCCTCAATCACCGCGTCTTTATTTTTGAAATAGCGGTAAATCAGCCCGGTGCTGATACCCGCCTGCTCTGCAATGCTGTGAACCGAGGTATTGTGAAATCCTTTTTCGTGCACGCACTTTCGGGCGGCAGCGAGGATTTTCGCGGGTTGATCTGTCACGGCCATGCTCCATCATCGCTCAGTTTCTGGCTTATTCGCGTCGGTAAAAGGGAAGTATACGTATCCTCTCCGGGGGGGGCAAATGCCATCGCCGGATGACAGCGGCAGACGCTAAACGGGGCGAGAACGGCGGTTCACCCGGCAAAACGCAGCCCTTCAGCCGCGTTGATAACGCCGTTCAGACACTGGCTTTCGCCTGGGCAGTGCTTAACGCCATCATCGCGCTCGCCACGGTAAACAGGGCGATGATCCAGGCCATCGTCCAGGGGGTGCCGTCACTGAACAACGCCAGCAGCAGCGAAGAAATAATCCCACTGCCATACTGCAAGGCACCAATCAGCGCGGATGCCGCACCGGCACCACCCGGCTGTGCATCCAGGGCAGCGGCGGTGGCGGTGGCAGCGATAATGCCGTTCATGGCAAAGAAGATAAACACCGGCACGGCGATCGGCAGCACGCCGCCTGTATTCAGCCTGCTGAACAGCGCCAGGGCGAGTGCCGCAAGGGTGGCGATAATCACGGCGATCTTAAGCAGTTTTTCCAGCGGATAGCGATAAACCAGCCGCCGGTTCAGCGTACTGACCACCATCAGCCCGACGATATTTACTGCAAACAGCCAGCCGTAATGCTGCGGTGCCACGCCAAACCAGGTGATATAGACAAAGGGCGAACCGGTGATAAACGCATAGGCGGCAACATAATAAAAGGTCAGGCACAGGGTAAAACGCATAAAGCCGCGATTTTTCAGCAGGCGATAATACAGGTTGAAAGCGCTGCTCAGGGATGCCGGGGTGCGTTTCTCCTGCGGCAGGGTTTCCGGCAGCCAGTACAGAGCGGGCAGCATCAGTACCCCCAGCGCGGCCAGCAGCCAGAAAATGGCATGCCATGAGGTGACCTTAATCATCTGCCCACCCAACAGCGGCCCGGCGATGGGGGCAATCGCCATTACGATAATCAGGGTGGAGAGCATCTGGGCGCTGCGACTGCGGCTGAACAGATCGCGGATCATGGCGCGTGCCAGCATCGGTCCGGTACAGGCACCCAGCGCCTGAAACACCCGCCAGAAAACGATCTGCGCGATATTTTCCGACAGTGCACAGCCCACCGAGCCGATAATAAACAGCACCATACCCACAAACAGCGGTAACCGGCGACCAAAATGGTCGCTCAGCGGCCCCCAGATTAACTGCGCCAGACAAAAACCCGCCAGGAAACCGGTAATGGTTAACTCCGCGTCACCGTGCAGTTGCTGTGCCATCACCGGCATGGCAGGCAGATAAATATCGGTGGAGAGCGAAGTGAAAGCCATTAAGGCGCTGAGGATCACAATAAAGGTTGCGCCACGGGTTTTATGGCCTGCGGGATGCGCGTGAGTGAAGGAGTCGGTCATGGTGGCCCTTGTAAACAGGATAGCCGGACAGCATAACGGCAGATCATGCGGAAATAATCAGGGCAAATCAGATAACCACTATGAGCAGAATTCATAGATAGTGACGCCGTACCGGGCTGCATGGTGCTGTTACTGGCCGTTGCAACCGTTAAGATGACCGTCAGCATTGACCCGGCAGGGGTATATGTAATCACAACGTTATAAAAATGTCTTAAAAAGAGATGGGCATTAACATAACCTTGTGATTTGTAGTGGAATGCTCTGTATTTGCCTTTGTAAGCGAATTAATCCTGCATTAAAGTCGATTATTCAGGCGTTATCTTTTTTTAATTATTTGCTGAACTCTCTGATTGATTAGCTGATATTATACGACCCTCGCTTTACATAATCCTTACAATAAAAAATAGTTAACTTTTATCTTATGATGGCAAAAACAGGGAAGTCTCTGGCGCTGTGCGTCAGCTTATTTATATGCAATACCGTTGCCGCACCATTAACCCCCGCGGACCGTGACTTTATTCAGCAGCAGCAGCAGCAACTGCAACAGGCGCAGCAGCAACGCGATGCGTTATGGCAGGCGGTAACGCCGCAGCCCGCGCCGGTAGCGGGTTCTGCTGCGGGCGGCCCCTGTTTTACCATTGATCAGATTATCCTGCGAAATACCACGCTGATTTCTGAGCGTCAGCAACAACGACTGACGGCGGGATATATTCATCGCTGCCTTAATCTGGCGGCAATTAATACGCTGGTTAATAACGTTTCCAACTGGTATATGCAACGCGGCTATATTACCAGCCGGGCATTTTTAACCGCGCAGGATTTATCTTCCGGCAAACTGTTTATTCAGGTCCTGGAAGGAAAAGTCGAATCCATTCGTCTGGAAGGCAAACAGCCGCTGATGTTGCGCACGGTATTTCCCGGCGTCGAGGGGCATATTCTCAACCTGCGCGATATTGAGCAGGGGATGGAACAGATTAACCGGGTGCGTAACACGCCGGTGCAGATTGAAATTCAACCCGCCGCTCAACCTGGCTATTCAGTGATTAATCTCAGCGGAAAAGCGGAATCTCCTCTGGCTGTGACGTTGGGCTTTGATAACAGCGGGCAGCGCAGCACCGGCACCGGTCAGCTGAGCGCTTCTGCCAACGGCAATAATCTGCTGGGCGTGGCGGACCGCTGGACGCTCAGCGGTGGGCGCAGCAGCGCCTTCAGCCAGTGGCGTGATGCACAGAACATGCAGGCGGGCGTCAGCGTGCCCTATGGCTATGGCCTGCTGGATTACAGCTACAGCTGGAGCAACTATCACAGCAGTTTTGTCAGCGACGATTTTACCTGGCTGAGTAACGGCGACAATGTTGCCCATCGCCTTAACGGCTCGTGGGTGTTGTTTCGCAATGGCGAGATTAAAACCGGGATGCAGCTGGGCCTGAACCACTATGTCAGCCACAACTACCTCAACAGCGCACTGTTACAGAGCAGCAGCCGCAAATTAACCAGCCTGCAATTCGGCCTCGATCACAGCCAGAAAATCGCCGGTGGCGTTGCCACGCTGAATCCGGCCTTCAGCCGGGGGATGCCGTGGTTTGATGCTGAAAGCGACCAGGGTAAAAACGACAACGCCCCCAAAGCCAGCTTCCGTAAATGGAGTCTCACCGGCAGTTTTCAGCGCCCGCTGACAGACCGCCTGTGGTGGCTGAGCAGCTTCTACGCCCAGTGGTCGCCGGACCGTCTTTATGGCAGCGAACGGCTGACGCTGGGGGGCGAAAGCTCGGTGCGCGGCTTCAAAGAGCAATATCTTTCCGGTGATGCCGGTGGCTGGCTGCGCAACGAACTTAATTACAGTTTGTTTACGCTGCCGGTGATGGGCGACGTCAGTGCCGTTGTGGCGGCGGATGGCGGCTGGCTGAAAAGCGATCCGCAAAATCCTGAGTTCACCGGCACTCTGTGGGGCAGCGCGGTGGGACTGACCACCCGCAACCGGCATTTTTACACGCAGTACACCCTGGCGGTGCCGCTCAGCTATCCCGCTTATCTGAACGCGGATCGTGCCAGCATTTATGCCCGCGTCGGGCTGATCTTTTAAGAGAAAATGATTATGGACAATCGTCAGCCCGTTTCTGCCGCCCGTCGGCTGTTAAGTTACCTGGTCTGTTATCTGCTGGCGGTCCAGCCGATGCTTCCTGTGGTGGCGGCCGAGATTACCCCGGTCACCCCCGGCACTAAAGTCGATGCGGCAGGCAACGGCGTGCCGGTAATCAACATCGCCACGCCGAATCAGGCGGGGATCTCGCATAACCAGTACCAGCAGTACAACGTCGGCAGTGAGGGGCTGATCCTCAACAATGCCACCGGGCAGCTGACGCAGACCCGCCTGGGTGGCCTGGTGCAGAACAACACCAATCTGAAAGCCGGGCAGGAAGCCCGCGCAATCATCAATGAAGTGGTCGGCGCGAATCGTTCACAGTTACAGGGTTATACCGAAGTAGCGGGCAGCGCGGCGAAGGTGATAGTGGCGAACCCCTATGGCATTACCTGTAACGGCTGCGGCTTTATCAACACCCCCGGCGTGACCCTGACCACCGGGAAACCCCAGCTGGATGCCAGCGGGAATCTCACCGCGCTGGAGGTCAGCACAGGCACCATCGTGGTGGAAGGACAGGGGCTGGACGGCAGCGACGCCGATGCGGTAGCGATTGTCGCCCGCGCGACCGAGATCAACGCCGGTATCCATGCCCGCGATCTGTCGGTAACGGTGGGGGCCAACCGGGTCAGGCAGGATGGCTCGGTCACCCCCATTGCTGGTGATGGGGCAGCGCCGACGGTGGCGGTGGATACCGGCGCACTGGGCGGCATGTATGCCAACCGTATCCATCTGGTGTCCAGCGAAAATGGCGTGGGGGTAAATCTGGGCAATCTGCTGGCGCGCCAGGGCGATATTGCGCTGGATGCCAACGGCAGGCTGGCGGTGCGTGACAGTATGAGCAGCGGCGCGCTGACCGCCCGTGCGCAAAGCATCGAGCTGAGTGGCGAACACAAATCCGCCGGCCCGCTGACCCTGACCGCTGCCAATGCCATCGACCTGAACCACGCCATCGCAGGCAGCGACAAAGGCATCGCCATGCAGAGCGGGCAACGTCTGCAGCTGGTTGGCAGCCAGCTGACTGCTGGCGAGGGGCTGAGCCTGAACGCGGGCGATCTGAACGCCGATGGCGCAAGCACCGCCCGCGCCGTAGGCAATATCACCATGCAGGCAGCCAGTCAGCTGGATAATGCCGGGCAGTTTGTGGCAGACGGCAATCTGAAGATCAATGCGGCCGTGACCCGCAACAGCGGGACGCTGCTGGCAAAGGAGCAGTTGGATGGGGTCAGCAGCAGTCTGGCAAACCAGGGCACCCTTCAGGGCAACAGCGTTACGCTTAGCAGCGGCACATTGAGCAACAGCGGGACGCTGCTGGCGCAGGAAAACCTCAAGGCGGTCAGCGACAGCCTGACTAATCAGGGCACCCTTCAGGGTAACAGCGTGTCGCTCAATGGTGGCGCATTCACGAACGCCGGGACGCTGCTGGCAACCGGCCAGCTGAATCTTACCAGCGCCAGCCTGGATAACCAGGGCTCCCTGCAGGGCAGTGGCGTCACGCTGAACAGCGGTACGTTACATAACGGCGGTACGCTGCAGAGCACCGCCGGGATGATACTGGCAGGCAACACGCTGGATCAGAGCGGCACCCTGGCGGCGTCCGGGGATATGGCGTTGACTTACCGCGATCGCCTCACTAATGCGGCAGGCGCAACCACCCGAACCGATGGAGCGCTTGGCGTAAAAACCGCTGAGCTGAACCAGCAGGGCACCTTTTCTGCCGGTAAAGGCATAACGCTGGTCAGCGACAGCCTGAACAGCGGTCAGGATGCCCATACCCTCAGCAACGGTGACCTGTCATTGCAGGTGAAAGATCAGGCCGATCTGAGCGGCGAACTGCGGGCTGACGGCCTGCTGAGCAGCAACAGCGGTAGCCTGCTGACCCGCGCCGCTGCACATCTACAGGGTGAAAATATCAACCTCAACGCTGTTCAGGCGGATCTTGCGGGCACCCAGGCCGCCAGCGGTCAGCTGTCCGTCGTCGCCGGTCAACTCAGCCACTCGGGCAAAAGCAGCGCCGCGACTGTGCTGCTCACTGCCAGCGGTGCGCTGGACAACGCCGGTTCGCTGCTGGCGGAAAACCAGCTGCGGGCCAACGCGGCAACGTTAAGCAACAGCGGTAGCGTCAGTGGTGACAACGTCATGTTAACCACTGTTGGTCTGAGCAACAGCGGGGTACTGAGTGCCGGGACGCAGATGCAGCTGGCTGCGGGCGCGCTGGATAACAGCGGGCGGCTCTCTGCGCCCCGGCTCGACCTGAGCAGCACAGCCCTGGATAACCGTGGGCTGGTGCAGGGCGACAGGCAGCTGACGCTGTCAGCTCAGAAGCTGATTAACCAGCAATCGGGCACTATTGCCACTGCGGGCGACCTTGCGCTGGATCTGCCTGATTTCAGCAACGGCGGTCTGTTGACCACGGACGGCGCGCTGAGTCTTTCCGGTGAGCGCCTGTCGAACAGCGGCGAAATCAATGCGGCCTCAGTCCGTGCTGACAATACCCTGTTCAGCAATCTTTCTGACGGCAAACTCCTGGCGACAGGATCTGCGCAGCTGGACAATACGCAACTGAGCAACGACGGCCTGATCGCCGCAGAGCAACTGGCGGTCAACGCCGCATTGCTTGATAACGCGGGCCGGATGCAGGGCAGTGACAGTCTGACCCTGTGGGCAACAACGCTGAACAACGCAACCGCCGGGGAGCTGATTAGCGCGGGCCAGCTGGCGGTTAACGCATCAACGCTGGATAACGCGGGACTGCTACAGGGTAATCAGCTGACGGTCAGCGCCGACAGCTGGCGTAACGCCGGAAACGCGCTGAGCGCCAGGGATGCCACGCTGAGCGCAAAAAACCTCAACAACAGCGGCAAGGTTCTCGGCCAGCAGGCGTTAGTGCTGCGGACAGAGGCGGCGACAAATAACGGCTGGCTGCTGGCAAAGGTGCTGGCATTCCAGGGCGACCTGCACAACAGCGGGGTGATTCAGGGTAATGATGCACTGACGGTGAGCGGCAATCAGCTGGTTAACCAGGCAGACGGACAGCTGCAAACGGCGGGTGCACTGGCGGTCAGTGCCACAAGCCTCGACAACCAGGGCTCTGTTCAGGCACAACGGGCTGATATCCTTGCCGACGACTGGCAGAACAGCGGCAACACACGCACCAGCGGCGATCTTGCTGCCACCGTCAGCGGAGCGCTGACCAACGGCGGCGCGTTAATCGCTCAGCAACAGATGGCACTGAAGGCGGCGGCGTTGAATAACAGCGGCACGCTGGCGGCAGACGGGCTGGCCCTTAGCGCGCCACAGCTGACCAACGGCGGTTTGTTGCAGGGTAACAGCAGCCTGATCCTCGACAGTGCGCAGATCGCCAATCAGGCTGGCGGCAGGCTGATTAGCGGTGGCGCACTCAGTCTGCACCCGGCGCAGCTGAGCAACGATGGCCTGCTTCAGGTGGCTGACCTGCTGGATATCCGCGCAGCTGATTTCAGTAACAGCGGCGAGGTATCTGCCGACGCGCTGAGTGCCAATCTGAGCGGCACTCTCAGCAACAGCGGCAAACTGCTGGTGCGTCAGCAGGCAGAGCTTCAGGCGCAAACGCTGAACAACGCCGGGATCCTCGCTGCGCAACAACTGCGCACCAGCGGTGACCGGCTGCAAAATCAGGGGCTGATGCAGGGTGATGCGGCGTTCAGCGCTGATTTTCGTCAGCTGGATACCCTGGCGGGCGGTCAGTTTCTCAGCGGCGGTGAGCTGGCCTTGCAGGCGGATAATGCCAGTAATGCAGGCAGCTGGCAGGGCGCTCAGCTGAGCGGGCAGTTCGCCTCGTTGAGCAACACGGGCACCGTCAATGGCACCGCCGGTCTGGAAGGCCACGTCAGCGGCGTGCTGGATAACGCAGGCAGCCTGCTGAGCGGGGCAAACGCCAGCCTCAGCGTTGGCAGCCTGCTTAACCGTGGGAAAATCATCGCGGGCGATCTGAGCCTGAACGGCACTACCCTCAATAACAGCGGGCTGTGGCAGGGCAGCAACGCCCTGACCGTGCAGGCCGATGGCGATGTTGTACAGGACAGCAGCGGTAAATCCCTCAGCGGCGGCAGCCTGTTGCTCAGCGCCGCCGGTCTGAATACGGCGGGTATCGTGCAGGGCAGCGATGTCAGCATCACCGCTGACGACTGGCAGAATTCCGCATCGCTCCTCGGCAGCGGTTCACTGACCGCCGGAGTCGGCGGAACGCTGAGTAACAGCGGTGCGCTACTCACCCAGGGCGCGCTGCAAATCAGCGCCGACAGCCTGATAAACAATGGCTCGCTACTGGCAGAAAAAGCCACGCTGCTCAATGGCAGCAGCCTGAATAACAGCGGGGCCATCCAGGGGGAAACTCTGACCATTCGCCCCGCCAGTGTAACCAACCAGGGCAGCCTGACTGGCCTGAAGGCGCTGACGCTGGCGGCTGCGCCACAGCTCAGCCGTTTCCGGGTGCTGCTGGCGCAGGTAACCCCGACGCGGGTGCTGGTGAACAACGCCGGGGGGCAGTTGCTGACCCAGGGCACCCTGACTGTCAGCGGTGATACGCTGACCAACAATGGCAGCTGGCAGGGCCAGCAGATCCTGCTGACGGCCCGACAACTGACCAATAACGGCAGCATTCAGAGCGCCGACGCACTGCAACTCAACCTGAGCGAAAGGCTGGACGCGGCGACAGGCAGCAAAATTTCAGCCAACGGCGCGGCGGCGCTGCATGCTCTGGCGCTCAGCAATCAGGGGCAGTGGATCGCCAGGAATCTGACCGTAACCGGCGACACGCTGAACAACAATGGCGATATCACCGGAGTGGATGGCCTGACCGTGCAACTGAACGGCGCGCTGACCCAGCAGCAGGACAAAACCCTGCTCAGTGCCGGAAAGCTGAGCGTGCAGGCGGCGACGGTGAATAACGCCGGCCGGATGCAGGGCGGCGAACTGGAGCTGACCAGCGGCACCCTGGATAACAACGGGCGGTTGCAGGGCGATAATAATCTGTTGCTGACCACCAGCGGACGGCTGACCAACAACGCTAATGGCACGGTGGTGGGTGGCAACACGCTGACGCTGACCACGCCGGAACTCTACAACTATGGCCTGATTCAGGGCGTGACCGGCCGCATCACCGCCAGTGGACTTGCCAGCAATGCTGGTCGGGTACTCACCGCTGGCGAACTGATTTTCACCACGCCGCAGTTGGTCAACAACGGCTGGCTTCAGGCCGGGCAGCTGACGCTGAATGCGGCGAACACCACCAACAACGGCACGCTGCTGGCCGACCAGCAGGGGACGCTGACCGGTTCTCTGCTTCAGAACCAGGGAATGACCCAGGGCGGGAACCTGGCGGTGAATTATCAGCAGCTGAACAATAACGGCACTCTGCTGGGCACCGGCCTGCTGAACGTCAACGCCGCGCAGATTAACCAGCAGGCGAGCGGGCGGTTATTCAGCGCGGGCAATCTGACGCTGACCAGCAACGGCCTGGATCTGCTGGGCCAGCTGGTGGCGCTGAGCGATGCGTCGTTGAACGTGGCAAATGGCTTTGTCGCCCGCACCGCGCTGGCGGCGGGCAACCGCCTGAGCATCAGCACCAACGGCGTGCTGGAGAATCAGGGCACCCTTCAGGGTCAGGCGCTGACGCTCAGCGCGGGCGGTGCGCTGGTCAATAATGGTCTGCTGACCACCGGTTCTGCCGACAGCAGCCTGTCGGGCAGCCGTATCGCCATGAATGGCGCGGGCAGTTTGCAGGGCGGCGGCAACGTGACCCTGAACAGCGGCAGCGACGTCACCGTGGATGGCTTTACCGGTACGCGCGGCAGCCTGACCATCAGTGCGCCGGGCGCGATTGTTAACACCGCGCTGCTCTATGCCGGGCAGAATCTCTCGTTGCTGGCCAACAGCATCCGTAACCAGCGCGGCGATATCCTCGCCGGTAACAGCCTGTGGATGCAGCGCGATGCGGCGGGCAATGCCAACGGCGAAGTGATTAACACCTCCGGCACCATTGAGTCGCAGGCGGGGGATATTGTGATTAATACCGGGCATTTACTGAACACCCGGGATGGGTTGCAGGTGACACAGACGTCAACACAAAACACCGCCATCAGCGGTCTGGGTGATGCGAACCTGAGCCTGCCTTATACCCAGATGGCGGAGGGTACATGGGGTTACTACGATACGGTAACGGAAAGAACCGTGGGCTCATGTGGCCCTAATGGTTCCTGCACAACATCCAGAACCACCACGTATCACTATGCCCCCTTTGAAGATTACGCCACCCAGAAGTTCGAACAATCACAAACGCAGACCACGGTCGTAACCAGCGGTGGATCAGCGCGGATCGCTTCAGCCAGAGATCTGATTTTGCATGCCGCCAGCCTGGAGAATCAGGCCAGCAATCTGCTCGCTGGCCGGAATGCTTTTTTATCCGGTAACCAGTTGAATAATCAAAGCTGGCAGGCGGGCACCAGCACCGACTATCTGATTTACCAGTACGGCAGCAAAAACGGCGGGGCGGCACCGTTTGCCACCATCGATGGCGACAGCTATGTTTCCCAAAAACCAACCATCAAGACGATAAATTTCAACCTGGTCGGACATGAGCAGCAGGCCGCGCAGGGAGAACTTTACCGCGCCGTCATCCAGGCCGGAGGCAACGTCAGTGCCAGCTTCAGCGGCGATATCAGCAATACCACCACCACCGCCAATGCGGGCTGGTCCGGCAATACGCTGGCCACACCGGGCATCAGCGGCCTGGCTGCCGTCAGTCAGGTGGGGGCGCAGCAGCGGCAGCAGATGGTCAGTGCTGACCGGGTGGCCGTCAGCTCCCCGCAGTGGTTCGATCAATTACAGGCGGCATTGCAACAGGTCAACGCCGGAAGTGCGGTTGAAAACATCACCACCGTCACCACGTCGTTGTTCAGCAATACCGCTAACAGCGCAGGGCGGGCCGACCTGGGCAAAGCCGCCAGCCTGAGCGGTGCGCCGGTGATCAGCACCGCGACGCTGCGTAACGACAAAGCGGCCAGCGTCGATACCAGTGCTTATCCGCTGCCCTCCGGCAGTAATGGTTATTTTGTGGCGGCAGACAGCAAAAGTCCTTATCTGATCACCCTCAATCCAAAACTCAACGCGCTGGGGCAGCTTAACGACAGCCTGTTTGACGGCCTCAACGCGCTGCTGGGCAAACAGCCCGGCACGGCACCGCAGGAAAGCCGTCAGCAGTACACCGATGTCAATACCTTCCTCGGATCGTCTTATCTGCTTGACAGGCTTAACCTGAAGCCGGAGCAGGACTATCGCTTTCTGGGGGATGCGGCCTTTGATACCCGCTATGTCAGCAATGTGGTGCTGAATCAGACCGGCAGCCGCTATCTGAACGGCATCGGTTCTGAACTGGATCAGATGCGCTACCTGATGGACAACGCGGCTGCACAGCAGCAGTCGCTGGGGCTGCAGTTTGGCGTGTCGCTGAGCGCCGCGCAGATCGCCGCGCTCGACGGCAGCATTATCTGGTGGGAAGCCACCACGGTAAATGGTGAAACGGTGATGGTGCCGAAAGTCTACCTGTCACCCAAAGACGTGGCGATGCGTGATGGCAGTGTGATTGCCGGCAACAACGTCAGCCTTGCTGCCGGTAACCTCACCAACAGCGGCAGCACCATCACTGCCAGAGACGATCTGAGCATCAACAGCGATAACAGCATCAGCAATCTCAATGCCGGACTGCTTAATGCCGGTGGCGACCTGCAACTGAGTGCGCTGAATAACATCAACAACGTCAGCGCCACCATCAGCGGGGCAAAAGTCGCGCTGGAGAGCCTGAACGGCGATATCAACAACATCACGGCCACCAGCCAGTGGCAGCTCAGTAGCGGTTCCGCTAAAGGCGGCACCGTTTCGGCGACGCAGACGCTGGTCGGTCAGACCGCCTCGATTGCCGCGCTGGACAGTCTCAGCCTGAAAGCAGGCAATGACATCAGCGTCAAAGGAGCCAGCCTCAGCGCCGGGGGGAATTTGCTGATGGATGCCTGGCACGATATCGCGGTGAGCAGCAATCAGCTGACCTCAGGCGAAGCGCGGTCGGGTATCCGTGGCGTGCAGAACGCTAGCGACAGCACGGTGAGCAACAGCGCCAGCCAGATCGCCGCCGGTAAAAACCTGGTGGTCAGCGCCGGTCACGATCTCAGCGTCACCGCCAGTAACCTCAATGCGGGCGGGAATGCGGCGCTGGCGGCGGGCAACGATCTGAACCTGAACAGCGCCGGTAATGCGCAGAACAGTGCGCAGGGCAACAAAGAGAGCCATGCAAGCGGGCTGGACCGCACCTCGGTCAGCAGCGGCGGCAACCTGACGCTGGCCGCCGGACAGGATATCAGCAGCCAGGCGGCGGCACTGGCCGCAGGCGGCGACGCCGGGCTGAGCGCGGGGCGGGATATTAACCTGGAGGCCGCCGCCACCGGCTCCGGCTACAGCGAAAAGGGCAGTAAAAAAACCGTTATCAGTGAAACCGTGCGTCAGCAGGGTACGGAGATAGCCAGCGGCGGCAACACCTCCCTCGTTGCGGGACGTGATATCACCGCGCATGCCGCCGACGTCACGGCGAAGCAGGATATTGCGTTGCAGGCCGGCCGCGACGTCAATCTGAACACGGCGACGGAAAGCGACTACCTCTACCGGGAAGAAACGAAAACCAAAAAAGGGCTGCTGAGCAAAAAGACCACCCACACCATTCAGGAAGACAGCGCCACCCAGGAGAAAGGCACGCTGCTGAGCGGCGATAACGTTTCGGTCAGGGCGGGCAGTGACCTGCTGGTCAGCGGCTCACAGGTGGTGGGCGACGGGCAGGTGGCGCTTGCCGCCGGGAATAACCTGGCGATCGCGGCGGCGACCAACACCGACTCCAGCTGGCGTTTTTCGGAAACGCGGAAGAGCGGGCTGATGGGGACCGGCGGTATCGGCATCAGCATCGGCAGCAGTAAATCGCTGTCTGAGATGCGCGACAAAGGCAGCACGCAGAGCCAGAGCGCCAGCACGGTGGGCAGCACCGGCGGCAACCTGTCGATCAGCGCCGGTAAGCAGTTGCAGGTAAGCGGATCCGACCTGGTGGCGGGGGGCAGCATGGCGTTGCAGGGCGACAGCGTGGCGATCACGCCGGGTCACGACCTGCGCAGCCATGAACAGCGCACGGAACAGCGCACCAGCGGGCTGACCCTGGCGCTGTCCGGCGCGGTGGGCGAGGCGGTGAACCAGGCGGTGGCGGCGGCGCAGTCGGCGAAGCAGGAGAGCGACGGCCGGCTGGCGGCGTTGCAGGCGACGAAGGCGGTGCTCTCCGGGGTGCAGGCAGAGCAGGCGGGCCAGATAGCACAGATTAAGGCCGATCCGAACAACGGCATTGGCGTGAGCATCTCGCTGACGACGCAGCAGTCCAAATCCCAGCAGCAGCAGCGCAGCGATACCGTCAGCGGCTCAACGCTGAACGCGGGCAAAGACCTGAGCATCACCGCCACCGGCAAAGGGAACGGGCCGGAGAGCGGTAACCTGCTGATAGCGGGCGGTCGTCTGAAGGCGGCGGGGGACACCTCGCTTCAGGCGGCGAACGACATCACGCTGAGCGGGGCGGCCAACACGCAGCAGACCACCGGCAGCAACAGCAGCAGCGGCGGCGGCGTGGGCCTGAGCTTTGGCGTCGGCTCCGGCAGTGCGGGGCTGAGCATTTTTGCCAGCGTCAACGGGGCGTCGGGCCACGAGACGGGCAACGGTACGGCGTGGAGCGAAACGACGGTGGACAGCGGCGGGACGGTGTCGCTGAGCAGCGGTCGCGACACCACGCTGAGCGAGGCGCAGGTCAGCGGCAACCGGGTGGTGGCGGAGGTGGGTCGTGACCTGAGCATCAGCAGTCAGCAGGACAGCGATAAATACGACTCAACGCAGAGCAGCTTCGGGGCGGGTGGCAGCTTCACCTTTGGCACCATGACCGGTTCGGGCTACGTCAACGCCAGCCGGGACAAGATGCACAGCAGCTATGACAGCGTGCAGGAGCAGAGCGGGCTGTATGCCGGAAACGGCGGGTTTGACGTGACGGTGGGCAACCACACGCAGCTGAACGGTGGGGTGATCGCCTCGACGGCGGGCGCGGAGAAGAATACACTCGACACCGGCACACTGGGCTTCAGCGACATCAGCAACGAAGCGGATTACAAAACGGCGCACCAGGGGATCGGGGTCAGCACCGGCGCGTCGATGGGCGGCCAGTTTGCGGGTAACATGGCGAACACGCTGCTGGCGGGCGCGGGCGGCAGCGGACATGCCGGGGGCACGACGCAGTCGGCGGTATCGGCCGGAACGATAGTGGTGCGCGACGGTGCCAGTCAGCAGCAGGACGTGGCGACGCTGAGTCGCGACGCGGCGGGTGCGAACGACAGCATCAGCCCGATCTTTAACAAAGAGAAAGAGCAGCAGCGGCTGCAAACGGCCCAGCTGATAGGGGAGATTGGGGCGCAGGCGGGTGATATCGCGCGGACGCAGGGCGATATCAACGGGCTTGAGAAGGCCAGGGCTGATAACAAAAATATTAAAGTCCCGGACGCGAACGCATCAGAAAAGGAGCGTGAAGCCTATCTGGCTGAGCTGCGCGCCACCCCGACATACAAAAATGAAATGCTGAGCTGGGGAACCGGCAGCGCCGTTCAGCAGGGTATCCAGGCGGCGACGGCGGCGGTACAGGGGCTGGCGGGTGGAAATATCGGCCAGGCCATCAGTGGCGCAGCGGCACCGTATCTGGCAGAACAAATCCACACGCTGACGGAAGGCAATCCGGAAGCACAGGCAATGGCTCACGCGGTGGTTGGTGCTGTCGTCGCTCAGGCATCCGGAAACAGCGCACTGGCAGGAGCCGCCGGAGCGGTCAGTGGCGAACTGATGGCGAAGCTGGTAATGGAACAGCTGTATCCGGGCAAAAAGGTCAGCGAGCTGACGGAAACGGAGAAACAGACCATCAGCGCACTGGGCACGCTGGCGGCGGGTCTGGCGGGTGGTGTGGCAGGTGACAGCACGGCGGGCGCGGTTGCGGGCGCGCAGGCCGGTAAGAATGCTGTGGAGAATAACTCGCTGTCGGGTGACCAGGCCCGTGAAACGGTGAAACAGGCCGCTGAATCCCTGAAAAATCAGGGCAGGGACAAGCTGGGTGAAGGTACAACCTCGTCTATCGCCAACGCCATCATTAACGGCCTTGCGGATACCGGCGATGCGGCATTAGGTAGCGTGGATTACGCAGCAGATGCGGCAATGGCGCTGGCGTCATGTGCAACCGGGGACAGCTACTGTGGCACGGCGCTGAACGACCTGGCCGGAAAAAACTAGGCGGTTGCGGACAGCGTGAAAGCGCTTATGCAAAGCGATACCTGGTCAGCAGTCGCTGACACAATCAAACAGGCATCTGAGGGCAATCAGGCGGCACTGGAAGCCACGGGCGGTATGCTGGCCGGGATTATATTACCGGGCAAGAAAGTACCTGGTGCCCTGAAGGCAGTTGACCCGACGATTAAGATAGCCACAGGGCAAGCAGTCGGAGCCTTTGAAAAAAGCCTGGCTAACCTTCCTCCCGGAGAGCGTGTAGCCATCGTAAAACAGGCCGCTCCGCAGGTGGCAGCAGAGAATGGCATGGTTAAAGATAATCTGCTGACTAAAAAGAATGGTGGCCGTGATGTGTACCGTGGGCAGGATGGCAATTTATATGCCCTTGATACTCAACATGGGCGATTTGAAGTTGTCAGCCCGAAAGGTAAGCATCTTGGTGAAGTCGATTTCTCTATGCAAAAAATTCCTAACAGTATAGATAAGTCAGGTGGTCACGATTTGAAGGTAAAATGATGAAACTTATTGATTATAAAAATAAATCTATTAAACGAGGAGCAATTTTTAGATTGCCTGCTGTTTGGCCGTATGAAGAATGGGTTGATTTTATGGTCATAGATTTATTTGAAACGCATGGTTTAGTAGTATCTTCTGGGCATAAAGCTGGTCTGATTTTAATATCTTTACCAATTGAAAGTGCTTCAACCGAAGGTAGGGCACTAAGCACTGAATGGGTTATTACTAATTGGGCCAAATGGATTTATCCGGAATGTAATGTTGAAGATGTTCATATCCTAGATGAATATGTAGCAACACCCATTGCATAAACAGCGATCCCGGCCATACAGCGCCGGGATCTTTTTACCTGCCGATCACTCCTCAGCCAGCCGGATGATCAGTTCACCTCGTTCACACAGCACCTCAACGTTCTTCCCGGTCTCAAACCCCAAATCCCCCATCCAGTGGCCCCGCAGCGTGATCGACGGTGACGGCTGATGCTCAATATTCCGGATATCACCCAGGGTATAACGCCGGGCTTTGGTTAAACCTGTTTTGACTCATGATAGTGCGCAGCCATAATTAACTGCCTCCGGCAGCCAGGCCAAATTTTCACCGCCAGTATCGTCCAGGTATCATCAGCTGACCTCAGGCGAAGCGCGGTCGGGTATCCGTGGCGTGCAGAACGTCAGCGACAGCACGGTGACCCACAGTGCCAGCCAGATTGCCGCAGGTAAAAACCTGGTGGTCAGTGCCGGTCACGATCTCAGCGTCACCGCCACCGCCCTCAATGTGGGCGGGAATGCGGCGCTGGCGGTGAGCAACCACACGCAGCTGATAGGTGAGGTTGGGGGCACAGGTAGGGGATATTGCGCGGACGCAGGGCGATATTGACGGGTTTGAGAAGGCCAGGGCTGATAACAAAAATATTAAAGTCCCGGACGCGAACGCATCAGAAAAGGAGCGTGAAGCCTATCTGGCTGAGCTGCGCGCCCTCCCGACATACAAAAATGAAATGCTGAGCTGGGGAACCGGCAGCGCCGTTCAGCAGGGTATCCAGGCGGCGGTGACGGCGGTACAGGGACTGGCGGGCGGAAATCTGGCGGGCGCCATCGCGGGCGGGTCAGCGCCGTATCTGGCGGAATTGATCCACAGGCAGACGACGAATGCTGATGGCACGATGAACACGAAAGCGAACCTGATGGCGCATGCGGTGCTGGGCGCGGTGGTAGCGCAGGCGCAGGGTAACAGTGCGCTGTCGGGAGCCACCGGCGCGGCGCAATCTGCTGCGGCATACGATGGCAACGCAGATGCTGGAGTAGGGCGCGGAGCTGCGCCGGAGACAGGTCATGCGGACATCAGCACCGCACAGATATAAACGCGGATGAGTATCCGTGCGCTGTGGGAGATACACAAAGCGACGCATCCGGCAGAGTGTGAGGCTGACAGTGGTCACAAAGATGAGCATGATTAAATCCTACTTGTCGGAAGGAATGGAGTTACCAATGAGAACAACACAGCAGATGAGTATCACGCTGCCGAATGAAATGGCGGCACTGGTGAAGGCACGTGTTGCCAGTGGCGAATATGCATCGGAAAGTGAAGTTATCCGTGAAGGACTGCGGGCGCTGATGGCGCGTGATAATGCAGTGGAACAATGGCTGCGTGAGAAGGTGGTTCCTGCCTGGGAAGCACTGCAAAGCGGAGAAACAGAAAGCCTCAGCGCTAACGATGTCAGGAACAGACTGAAAGCCGAACACAGGAAGGCTACCGGTGAAGAATAATGGGTTACAAGGTGGTGTTCGCACCAGAAGCGGAAGAACAACTGGCAGGGCTGTACCGTTATATTGCGCAATCAGCGACACCATATACGGCTCTGAATTACACGGAAAACGTTATCGGCTACTGTGAATCCCTGTTGCAGTTCCCACACAAAGGGAAACGCCGTGATGATATTCTGCCGGGGCTGAGAGTAACGAACTACCGAAGCGGATGGTTATCGCCTTCATGCTGCATGAGGAAACAGTGACCGTTGTTGGCATATGGCACGGTGGACAGGACTATGAAAGCGATCTGTCCACAGATGATGAAACAGACTGAAGCGTCAAACCAACCAGGTTCGCGAGCTCCTTGTCAGTTGGGTTGTTCCGTGCAAGGGTGAGCACGGCGTCCCTCCGCGATCTGCCTTCATCACGTTCGGTGCAGCGTGGGCTTAATGGCAGCACACGGTGGAGGGTGTTGTGCTCTCTGGCCGTTCAGCGTCGCCGCGCCGCCGCCATCAAATATAATGTGCGGGTATTATGTGAAGCGCGCCGCCCGCCTGCACAGCTCTCCTTCGCCGTGTCCTGCGGCTTGTATCGCATAAAATACGCATTATGTTCTTGCGCCCCCGCGTTTAGCGCCTGGAGTGGCCGCCATCCCTGCGGCAACCTGTCGATCAGCGCCAGCAAGCAGCTACAGGTGAGCGCAGCCGACCTGGTGGCGGGGGCTGACAAGAATAAACCCGACAAAAAGTTTTCTGATAATGCACCGGTCCTCAAGGTGAACTAGACTGACGTATTCAGTCTGTGAATTTCTGGATGCAGTGATAACTGATAGTGTGATTATCCTGCATGCTCTGTTAACTCAGACATCCGGTCATTAAGTGACGGGTATATCAGTCCCGAATCTTTGCTCTGTCCGGTGTCAAAAGAGTTAACCTGAACTTTGCAGCAATGACGTCGATTCGTTCGACGAAATCCATCACCGGTATCATGTCACGGCCTTGTGAGGCCTGAACAAAGAGAGGGTTTATCTATGGATACACAGCAGATAACGGCACTGTCATCAGCGATGAGTCAGTGGCAGGTACGTAATGAGGTTAACAATACTATGTTGCGTAAGACGCTTGATCAGCAGGCTGACAATGTCAGCTCACTGATGCAATCAGTCTCTGCCACATCGCTGCCAGCTAATCCGGCAATTGGTCGTAATATTAATACCACTGCGTAACAGTCAGGGTGGTATCCGGGCAGTATGCAAATGCTGCCCGTCTTTTCCCCTCCCAGGTCGATATTCCTGAAATCACAAAATAAAAGATAAGCCTTCTGAAGCGTCTTTCGACTTGACGACCATTTTACTCTGGTGACGATTATCTGTAGCTGATTGATTGTGCAAAGATTCTGAGCACCCATGCGAACGCATGACCTGAAATTCATCCCTGATAATGGTTTTTTAATGCTTATTTGGTTAAAGTGTGAACATCACCGTTATCACCAATATCACCAGGTCTGGAGGGGCTGTGTCAAAAGATAAAACCACTGACTTACTCGCGAAAAAAAAGCCTCAGCCACGAGCAAGGCGGCAACTCGCTGCTGCGGCCTCCACGCGGGGAGAGCGAACAGCAGCCAAAGAACCGGTGAGAGAATTTCAGTCGGTTAATCACATTCTTGCAAGGCGAGGCGGCCAGAATGGGCTACGCTGGCAGACATTACCTGCTCTCAACAGAGGAAAGCATTATCTTACGATTGAAGTTGAAGAGGAATTCAGTGAGCAGGATCTGTTATTAGCCGTTGAAACCGCGCTTAATACTTTGTCTGCGAGACGTGGTGGCAGCGATATTGACGCAGCAGGGGAAAAATCTGTTATCCCACGTAATCGCAGTCGGGAAGCAAGCAACCAACAGATTAAATCCTCAGTACTGGAAAACAGTCACTGGTTGAAGTCCGAACAATTGGCCGACATTGTGGGATCAACGGCGAAAAACCGGAATGCGCTACCTAACCGCTGGAAAAAAGCCGGTAAAATCTTTGCGGTGAGTCACGAGGGCCATGATCTCTATCCTGAATATGCTGTCGATCATACAGGGACCTTACTGCCGGTGATCCAGCAGGTTCTGGACATTTTTGGTAGCAAAAAAACCGCCTGGGCAACAGCGGTATGGTTTGATGAGCGTAACAGCTGGCTGGATAATCATGCTCCACGAGAACTGGTAGCCACTAAACCTGAAAATATCATTCTGGCGGCAAGGAAGGAGTCGGAAGGAGCGACACATGGCTGACCGGGAAGGGAATCCCTTTTTTAACAATCCTGATAATGAGCCGTTGAAGTTCAGTGACGCTTCTGTCAGAACATGGCCGAGGGGGAAGGCTGTCTACCGTGTTCATCAGCGCAGGTTTGGTTCTAATCAGTTCAATCCACTGGGAGGCGATTCCCGTTTCAGTCCCTGCCATGATAAAAATGGTGATGTCGTGCCTGCATTGTATGGCGCAATTAATATTGCTGTAGCGATGATGGAAACTATTTTTCATGATATTGCCAGCCCATCAAAAGGTATCCGTTTTGACCTGAGTAAAATTGATACGCAGGTGCACAGTATTCTCAACCCAGCTCGCGATCTGAAATTACTGTTTCTTTCTGAACCGATGCTTAAAGCAAAAGGAATTAAACGTGAAGATCTGCTGTTATGCACAGCGGCGCATTATTGTTTTACTCAGCAACTTTCTGGCTGGTTTTATCAGGATAACCCGAATATTGATGGACTGATGTGGTCTTCAAAACAGCACTCGGAGCAGGCCATAATGCTTTTTGGCACCAGAGTTTCAGAGGCTGATATTCCTTCTGTGCATGCCACGCAATCATTACTCGCTACGGACAGCCTTTTCAGACAGGTGGAAAACCTTGCCGATGAAATGGGGCTGAGGTTGTTTGATGGACGGAATTTATAATCGTCTGCCATTAAAGAGCTGACAGGCTTATCATTATTGAAAAAAGTGCAATGGATGAATAATTAATTAAGATAAGTAAGTGATGTATGTGCTCTTATTGTGGATATGCAGAGCTGATATTTAAGCCGATGTGCAATTTTAATGAATGTCGATTGCAGTAAAACTCTATTTTAAAATCAGAGATAATAAAAAACCCACGCAATTGCGTAGGTTTTTGCGGGTTGCTCTGGTTTATTTAAGAGAGCAAAGTTATCAGACGTTAAAAAGAAAATTCATCACATCGCCATCTTTCACGACATAATCTTTCCCTTCAGAACGCATCTTACCGGCTTCTTTTGCCCCCTGTTCACCTTTGAAGGTGATGTAATCCTCATAACCGATGGTCTGGGCGCGAATGAAGCCTTTTTCAAAATCAGTATGAATCTTACCGGCAGCCTGAGGTGCGGTTGCCCCTACCGGAATCGTCCAGGCGCGGACTTCTTTCACCCCGGCGGTAAAATAGGTTTGCAGATTCAGCAGGGCATAACCTGCACGGATAACCCGGTTCAGGCCCGGCTCTTCCAGACCCAGTTCAGCCATAAATTCTTCGCGATCTTCATCTTCCAGCTCGGCAATGTCAGATTCTACCGCAGCACAGACCGGCACGACCACTGAGCCTTCTTTCTCGGCAATCGCGCGTACCTGATCAAGATAAGGGTTATTTTCAAAACCGTCTTCATTGACGTTGGCGATATACATGGTGGGTTTTAAGGTCAGAAAGCTCAGATAGCGAATCGCGGCTTTGTCTTCATCGCTTAAATTCAGTGAACGCAACATGCCGGCATTTTCCAGATGCGGCAGGCATTTTTCCAGCGCAGCCTGTTCAGCCTTTGCATCTTTATCCCCGCCCTTGGCACGCTTTTGTACACGTTGCAACGCACGTTCACAGGTCTCCAGATCCGCCAGTGCCAGCTCGGTGTTTATCACCTCAATGTCGTCAGCCGGGTCCACTTTATTGTTAACGTGGATAATATTGTCATTTTCAAAACAGCGAACTACATGGCCGATAGCGTCGGTTTCCCGGATGTTGGTCAGAAACTGATTGCCCAGACCTTCGCCTTTCGACGCGCCTTTTACCAGGCCCGCAATATCAACGAACTCCATTGTGGTAGGCAGAATACGCTGTGGCTTGACGATTTCCGCCAGCTTATCCAGACGAGGATCAGGCATGGGAACCACGCCGGTATTCGGCTCAATGGTGCAGAACGGGAAGTTAGCTGCTTCAATGCCTGCTTTGGTCAACGCATTGAACAGGGTTGATTTACCCACGTTAGGCAGGCCCACAATACCGCATTTAAATCCCATGTTTGAATCACCTTAATCGCTTGATAATCAGCCTGATACTTAGTGTGGCTGATATGATCTGAATGTTATCACTGCAAGTTTTCGGCGCATTATACACGTTATTGCTTTCTGTATGGCGCGGAATTCTGTTCGGCTCGCCGGATTGAGGTTGAGATCTGGCTCACATTCCCGGATACTGTTACTCCCTGACAACTGACGGAGTTCCCGCAGATGCATCGCCTGTTGCTTACGCCACCCTGAGTTTTTCCTCTCTGCTTATCCTGTCTTTCTGTCCGGTCTGACTACGCCCATTTACTGGCGCAGCAGAAGCCCTCTGTATAATGATAAATATTGGAATTAAGTATGTTCAATCTGAGCAACCTCAGTGCTGCCCGCGTCAAAAATGACGTGCTGGCCGGCGCGGTCGTCTCCGTGGCGCTGATCCCTGAAGCCACCGCCTTTTCTTTGCTGGCCGGTCTGTCACCGACCATTGGCCTGCACACCGCCTTTATTCTGGGTGTGGTGACGGCACTGTTTGGCGGCAAGCCGGGCATGATTTCCGGTGCGGCCGGTTCCATTGTGGTGGTGTTGGTCAGCCTGATTCAGACCCACGGTTATCAGTATGTGCTGCTGGCGACTATCTTTGCCGGATTGATCCAGCTGGCAATTGGCCTGTTTCGATTGGGTAAGTTTATTCGTCTGGTGCCTCAACCAGCCATTTATGGTTTTGTTAACGGGCTGGCTATCGTCATTGCGCTGGCACAGATCCCGATGATTAAGCATCAGGGACCGGTGATGTATGCCCTGGTCGCGCTGGCGATGTTGATTGTCTGGCTGTTTCCAAAATTTACCAAAGTGATTCCCGGCTCGCTCGCCGCTCTGATAGCCATCAGCGCCATCGCCATTGGCTTTGGCCTGGATACCAAACGGGTAGGGGATCTTGCCGATATCTCTGGCTCGCTTCCCGTTTTTCACCTGCCGGATGCGCCACTAAGCTGGCAGACGCTGAAAATCGTACTGCCGTATTCACTGATTATCGCACTGGTGGGATTAATCGAGTCTTTGCTGACGCTGGCGGTGCTGGATGAAATGGGCAGCGCGAAAGGCAATGGTAATAAAGAGTGTGTGGCGCAGGGGATCGGCAATACGCTGTGCGGTTTTTTTGGCAGCTTTGCCGGCTGCGCGATGATTGGTCAGTCGATTATCAATTTTACGTCGGGCGGACGGGGGCGTGTATCCAACCTGGTGGGCGCGATTTTGCTGATCCTTTTTATGGTCAGCCTGTCAAAATATATTGCCCTGCTACCGGTCGCGGCGCTGGCCGGGATCATGTTTGTGGTCTGTATTAACACCTTCGAATGGAGCTCTCTGCGCCGTCTGAAGCGCATGCCAAAACCCGATGCCGTGATCATGATTGCCGTCACTGTGGTGACCATCTACACCGATCTGGCCATGGCGGTGATTTTCGGGGTGATTATCTCGGCGCTGGTCTTCGCCTGGCAACATGCGCGTATCACCATTATTGCTGAAGAAGAGAGCGCAGGGGAGAAGACGTGTCGACTCGAAGGACCGCTTTTTTTTGGTTCCGTTGCCAGTTTTCATGAGCTGTTTCATCCGGAAAATGATCCGCAAAACATGGTGATTGATTTTGCCCGTACCCGAGTCATGGACTCCAGCGGCGTGGAAGCGATTGATAAACTGACTGCACGCTATGTGGCGGCCGGAAAAAACGTACGTTTGCGCCATCTCAGCCGGGACTGCGTCAGCCTTTTAAAACAGGCGGGGCCGTTCTGTAGCTTTGACCTGGACGATCCCGATTATAAAGTTGCCGCTGATAAGGGTTAATGCTTAAAGCCGTGCACTGCTCTGCCGATATATAAAATAAAAAATCGTCGTACTGATGGGTATGTTACAGAATGAACGGCTGAAGTTTATCTGTACGACGATTTTTAACACTGGCAGGAAGCTATGAACACTGGCTCTGTAGCATGATGAAAAATACGATTTGCGTACCAATCCATAACCTGACGGGCGAGTTGATTGCTCTCGATTTTAGTCAGATGATTTTTCCTCCCGGGCAAAGCCTGTCGGGGAGCAGGCAGATTGCCGAAAGCCAGCTACTGCATCAGTTGCTGACCATTGAGCACTATGCGGATATTTCCGGCTGCATAATCTGTTGTGCTGTGTGACGATTAATTTTCAGCTGGCGAAGGCAGTGATTGAGTCGGTTTTCATTCAGCGGATTCTTCGCCATCTGCCGTTTGTACGACTCAAATTGTCAGAGGATTCTCCCAATCTGCACGACGGGCCCAAAAACCCCATCCTGCGTACGCTGGTGGAGCAGTTAAATATTCTGTGGCTGGACGATCTTGGGGCCGGTGCGGCGAATCTGAATGCGCTTCAGTCAAACATGTTTGAAGCCGTGAAGCTGGACCGGCAGTTTTACCTGAACAACGTTGGAAAGCCTTTTTTTAATGTGCTGATTGCCCATATTCGTCAGTATACCAACCGGGTGATTGTCGAAGGGGTTGATAACCCCCCGGTGCTGAATAAGCTGGCTGACAGCAAAATCTGGGGCGTTCAGGGCTATTATTTGCCGGTGATGCCGCTTTCCGATTTGCATAATAACCCGCGATAACCCCTGTCGGCAGGCTGACACTGACGGAGACTTTCCTTCGGGGTCAGCCTGTGAGAGGGCATAACCGCCCGCTACGCCTTAAAACTGTGCAGGCGGTTCATTGCCTTGAGACGGTCTTCCTTCAGCCACAGCTCTGTGCAGCGCACGGCTTCGTCGATGGCTTCATCAATCAGCTTTTGTTCGCTGGCCGGAGGTTTTCCCAGCACAAAGCCGACCACTTTGTTTCTGTCGCCGGGATGGCCGATACCGATGCGCATACGGTGAAAGTTCTGGTTATTGCCCAACTTGCTGATGATGTCCTTCAGGCCGTTGTGGCCCCCGTGGCCGCCGCCCTGTTTGAGTTTCGCCACCCCCGGTGGCAAATCCAGTTCATCGTGGGCCACCAGTATCTCTTCCGGTGTTATGCGATAGAAGGTAGCCATTGCTGCCACCGCTTTGCCACTCAGATTCATAAAGGTGGTGGGCACCAGCAGCCGGACATCTTCACCGCTGATATTCAGCCGGGCAGTGTAGCCATAAAATTTGCTTTCTTCTTTCAAGGACTGATTGTGACGTTCAGCCAGTAAATCAACGTACCAGGCACCCGCATTGTGACGGGTGGCTGCATATTCGGCGCTAGGATTGGCAAGGCCGACAATCAGTTTGATGCTGCTCACTTATCTCTGTTCCTGAGGAGTGCGGAAATGGTCGAACAGTTTACTAAGAGTAAGGCGAGAACTCAAAACTGCGCGTCAGCAGGCAATAGTTAACTCCAGTGATAATGCAGTTTCTATAAATAAACCTGTGCAGTTTATGTAAATTTTTGTCAAATTTAACGCAGTAAATGTGATCTGTCGCGCAACGAATTTGCTAACTATTGCATACACTTATTTCCAGTAAGCCGTTTTTACACGCAGTATGGAGGTAAGCGATGAAACGTAAACATATCTGTTTAACCGGTAACTCTCTGATGGTACTGGGACTGGCGGTGATGGTGGTTGGCGTGGGATATGCGGTACTGAATCAGTTGCCGCAGTTACAGTTACCCGAATTTATGGTTCACGGCGCAATATTCAGCATTTTTGTTGGCGCGCTGATGTGGTTGGTTGGGGCGCGTATCAGCGGGCGGGAAAAAATTACCGATCGCTATTACTGGGTACGCCATTACGGCGATAAACGCTGCCGCAGAACGCCACACCATTAGCAACCCGTGAGATAACAGACCGGGTTGCCGGGACAAAAAAATGAATGCAATAAAAAAGGGACGGTCTAAACCGTCCCTTTCTCATTCAATCCGGCAACGTCACTGATTAATGCTCGAACATCGCCGAAATGGACTCTTCGTTGCTGATACGGCGGATGGCTTCAGCCAGCATCCCGGAAAGCGTTAACGTACGGACGTTGGGCAGGGCTTTAATCTCTTCCGGCAGTGGGATAGTGTCACAAACCACCACTTCATCAATCACCGAATGACGCAGGTTTTCAACGGCGTTGCCAGAGAAAATCGGGTGTGTGGCGTAGGCAAATACCCGCTTAGCACCGCGCTCTTTCAATGCTTCTGCTGCTTTGCACAGCGTACCGCCAGTATCGATCATGTCATCAACCAGCACACAGTCACGACCGGCAACATCACCAATAATGTGCATCACCTGTGAAACGTTGGCACGGGGACGACGCTTGTCGATAATCGCCATATCGGTATCATTCAGCAGCTTGGCGATGGCTCTGGCGCGAACCACACCACCAATGTCCGGGGACACCACGATTGGGTTTTCCAGACCGATTTGCAACATATCTTCCAGCAGGATAGGACTGCCGAAAACGTTATCAACCGGGACGTCGAAGAACCCCTGAATCTGCTCAGCATGCAGGTCAACGGTCAGGACACGGTCAACGCCGACGCTGGAGAGGAAATCTGCAACCACTTTAGCGGTAATCGGAACGCGGGCAGAACGCACACGACGGTCCTGACGGGCGTAACCAAAGTAAGGAATAACCGCAGTGATACGGCCTGCCGAGGCGCGGCGCAAGGCATCCACCATGACCACCAGTTCCATCAGGTTGTCATTGGTCGGCGCACAGGTTGACTGGATGATGAAAATATCACCACCACGAACATTTTCGTTGATTTGTACGCTTACTTCACCATCGCTGAAACGGCCAACGGCGGCATCGCCCAGGCTGGTATAGAGGCGGTTGGCAATACGTTGTGCTAGTTCCGGGGTGGCGTTACCAGCAAAAAGCTTCATATCAGGCACGAGAAGAACCTCAGGCTTTGCGTCCAGAGAATGAACATCATGGTCAGCAGCACTGGGCGGTATACCGCTGACTGGTTCATACGGATGTGTCTGTGAGTGCTGTGCAACCTCAGGATCAGGTTGAGAGTGTCACAGCAACTCTTTATTGCATTGGACCGAAAGGCACTGGTGGAGCGGCGAAACGTTAACGCCCCGCGCAACAAATCCCTGCCACTTTTTCGGTACAAGCTCAGACACCTGACGGGCAGCAGACTCGGTGTCAAATTCGGCAAACACACAAGCGCCAGTTCCTGTCAGGCGTGACGGCGCGTATTCTAGCAGCCAGGAAACAAGCTGTTCAACCTCGCGAAAACGTTTTCTTACCACTGACTGGCAATCGTTGCGGTAATCCGCCAGTAACAGTTCATTAATTCCGCGTGGCGGGGTATCGCGCGTCAGGTCCGGATCGCTGAAGATCAACGGCGTCGGGATCTGCACGCCAGGATGTACCACCAGAAACCATTTCTCCGCCGGTTGTACCGGCGTCAGCTTTTCACCCACGCCTTCCGCTACCGCAGCAAAGCCATGGACAAATACCGGCACATCGGCACCCAGTTTCAGGCCCAGCGCGGCCAGTTCGTTAAGGGTAAAACCGGTTTGCCAGTAATGATTCAGTGCCAGCAGCACCGTGGCGGCATCGGATGAACCGCCGCCCAGCCCGCCACCCATCGGCAGCTTCTTGCTGATGGCAAGGGTGGCTCCCGCCTGTGCGGGCAGGGTGCCTTGCAGCGCCGCCTGCTGTCGCAGCAACTTTGCTGCACGCACCATCAGATTCTGCTCATCGGCAACGCCCTCGACAGGGGTAGTGAGCTTTATTTCGCCGCTCTGGTCCGGAATAATGGTCAGTTCATCACCAAAATCCAGAAACTGAAAGAGGGTTTGCAGGTTATGGTATCCGTCGGGCCGCCTGCCGGTGACATAAAGAAACAGATTCAGCTTGGCCGGAGCCGGCCAACGAACGACCGGTGTTTCCTCGTGCAACACGTCCTTTCTCATTTAACAGTCCAGCTGTCCATTTTCAGTTTGATGCGCTGATTGCCTTCGCGCAGCTCCAGGCTGGCTGGCAGAGTGGGATCCTGTTTGCTGTCATAGCCCAGATAGTTCACCGTCCACTGTTGGCCATCGCGGCTGTAACGTGCTTCACGCAGGCGATACTGGTCATCCAGAGCGTAATCGGTGGCATCACCCGGCAGGCCCATCATCCACTGGCGCAGGTTGTTAAGGGGAATAGCCATCCCGGTCAGTTGGGTAATCATTTTTTCCGCGTCATTGCTGACGTAACGTTTACCTTTGTTGTCGACAATCTGCACCACGCTGCCCTGAGCATCCAGTTGCAGTTCGGTGCTGCCCAGCGGGTTGGTCAGCAGTAAACGGTAGCGATCCGGCGCGGTTTGCTGCCAGTTAAATCGCGCGTAAACTTTTTGGCTATCAGAAAGATAGGCAAAAGCTCCACGGGTCTGATATGCGGTGATTTTTTGCACGGCCTGCTGATGTTGCTGCCACTGGGGCGCATTAATACTTTGCCCCGGCCCCTGGGGTTTATTGATGCTACAGGCGGCAAGTAACAGGCTGGCAAGGGGTAGAAGCCGCATCAGACGGCGTTTCTGCATTAACATAGGGGGTCAGCTCCTCAGACTCCGGCGGGCAATAATACCCAAATCAACCGTTCACGCTAGCGACCCGACAACCCGACGTCAATGCTCAATTTGTCCTGTTTGATGTCGAAGGTAGATATCTTGTTAACAGCAACGGCAAAGGACGACTTTTATTGATCCTGCTCATCTTGTAGAATGCGGCTCACAAAACCCTATCAACAGTGGGATAACCCCAATCAATTCCTTATGACGTTGCTGGCTCTCGGAATTAATCACAAAACGGCACCTGTTGCTCTGCGTGAACGTGTGGCGTTCTCGCCGGAGTCTCTGGACCAGGCGCTAGACAGCCTCCTCTCCCAGCCGCTGGTGCAGGGCGGGGTGGTACTGTCTACCTGTAACCGCACCGAATTGTACCTGAGCGTCGGGCAGCAGGAAAATTTGCAGCAGCAGCTGGTGCAATGGTTGTGTGATTATCACCAGTTAAACGTTGATGAGGTGAAAAACAGTCTCTACTGGCATCACGGTAATGAAGCGGTAAGCCATCTTATGCGCGTCGCCAGTGGGCTGGACTCGCTGGTTCTGGGAGAACCGCAAATTCTGGGGCAGGTTAAAAAAGCCTATGCCGATTCGCATCGTGGTCTTCCGCTGGCCAGCGAACTGGAGAGAATGTTTCAGAAGTCATTTTCGGTGGCGAAACGGGTACGTACGGAAACCGAGATCGGTGCCAGTGCGGTATCAGTGGCGTTTGCAGCCTGTTCACTGGCCAGAAAAATCTTTGAATCTCTTTCTGCCGTCAACGTGCTGCTGGTGGGTGCCGGTGAAACCATTGAGCTGGTTGCCCGTCATCTGCGCGAACACCATGTTCAGAAGTTGTTGATCGCCAACCGAACCCGTAGCCGTGCTCAACTGCTGGCCGATGAGGTGGGCGCGGAAGTGATCGAATTTGCAGATATTGACCAGCGTCTGGCGGAAGCGGACATCATCATCAGTTCAACCGCCAGTCCGCTACCCATTATCGGCAAAGGTATGGTTGAGCGGGCGTTAAAAAAGCGTCGCAATCAGCCAATGTTGTTGGTGGATATTGCCGTGCCGCGTGATGTGGAACCGGAAGTAAGTAAATTGCCCAACGCGTATCTCTACAGCGTGGATGATTTGCAGGCGATTATTGAAAGTAACATGGCGCAGCGGCAGGCCGCTGCCGTGCAGGCAGAAAGCATCGTTGAGCAGGAAAGCGGCGAGTTTATGTCATGGCTGCGCGCTCAGAGTGCGGTTGAAACTATTCGCGATTACCGCTCGCAGGCCGATCAGGTACGTGCGGAGCTTGAAGCCCGTGCGCTTACCGCGCTGCAACAGGGGGAGGATCCCCAGGCGGTGCTGCGTGACATGGCCCACCGCCTGACTAACCGCTTAATACATGCCCCAACAAAATCTCTTCAGCAGGCTGCCCGCGACGGCGATACTGAACGCCTGCAAATTTTACGCAACGGTCTTGGACTGGATTAGCGTTTTCTCTTAAGAATAAAGGTAAAAAACCACTAATGAAGCCTTCTATTGTTGCCAAACTGGAAGCCTTGCAGGAACGCCATGAAGAAGTCGAGGCGATGCTGGGCGATGCCGGTGTGATTGCCGATCAGGAGCGTTTTCGCGCGCTGTCGCGTGAATATGCGCAACTGACCGATGTCAGCCAGTGTTTCCAGCGATGGCAGCAGACTCAGGATGATATTGCCACGGCGGAAGAGATGCTGGCTGACAGTGAAATGCGTGACATGGCGCAGGAAGAACTGAAAGATGCCCGTGAAGCCAGTGAGAGGCTGGAGCAGGAGCTCCAGATCCTGCTGTTGCCGAAAGATCCCGACGATGAGCGCAACTGCTTTCTCGAAGTCCGTGCCGGGACCGGCGGCGATGAGGCTGCCATTTTTGCCGGCGATCTGTTCCGCATGTACAGCCGCTATGCAGAATCACGTCGCTGGAAAGTTGAGGTGATGAGCGCTAACGAGGGCGAACACGGTGGTTACAAAGAGGTGATCGCCAAAGTGGTGGGAGAGGGTGCCTATGGTCGCCTCAAGTTTGAATCGGGTGGGCATCGCGTCCAGCGCGTGCCGGAAACCGAATCACAGGGACGTATTCACACCTCTGCCTGCACGGTGGCGGTGATGCCTGAAGTGCCGGAAGCTGAGCTGCCGGATATCAATCCGGGCGACCTTAAAATTGATACCTTCCGCTCGTCCGGCGCAGGTGGTCAGCACGTTAACACCACCGACTCGGCAATTCGTATTACCCACCTGCCCACCGGCATCGTGGTGGAGTGTCAGGACGAGCGTTCACAGCATAAAAACAAAGCGAAAGCCCTCTCCGTGCTGGGTTCGCGCATCCGTGCCGTCGAGATGTCGCGTCGTCAGCAGGAAGAGGCCTCCACGCGTCGTAATCTGTTGGGCAGTGGCGATCGTTCTGACCGCAATCGCACCTACAACTATCCTCAGGGACGTATTACCGATCACCGCATTAATCTGACGGTCTATCGTCTGGAAGAGGTGATGCAGGGCAAGCTGGATATGTTGATTGAGCCGGTGGTTCAGGAACACCAGGCGGATCAACTGGCAGCGCTGTCTGGTCAGGAGTAATGCAGATACGTCAGTGGCTGCGGGCCGCGATCCTGCAACTGGCCGACAGTGACAGCCCGAAGCGCGATGCCGAAATTTTGTTGGGTTTTGTCACCGGCAAATCCCGCAGCTGGTTAATGGCCTTTGACGACAGTCTCGTCGGTGACGAACATCTGGCAAGGCTGGCAACACTACTGGCACGTCGTGCCGGGGGCGAACCCATTGCTTATCTCACAGGGGAGCGCGAGTTCTGGTCACTCTCTCTGGTCGTTTCGCCTGATACTTTGATCCCCCGTCCTGATACGGAACTGCTGGTGGAAAAGGCGCTGCAACACCTGCCTGTTGCCGCCAGGGTGCTTGATCTGGGAACCGGCACCGGGGCAGTCGCCCTGGCGCTGGCCAGTGAACGTCCGGACTGTCAGGTTACGGGTGTGGACCGCATTGCCGGAGCCGTGGCCCTCGCCCGGCAAAATGCTCAACGTCTGGCGATAACCAATGCAGACTTTCGTCTGAGCAACTGGTTCAGCGCACTGGCGGGTGAGCAGTACCATATCATCGTCAGCAATCCCCCTTACATTGATGCTGCTGATGGGCATCTTTGCCAGGGCGATGTGCGTTTTGAACCTAAAAGTGCGTTAATTTCAGCTGATAATGGCCTGGCGGATATCCGGCAGATTGCCGCAACGGCCGGTGAATTTTTGCTGCCGGGCGGATGGCTGTTGCTGGAGCATGGCTGGCAGCAGGCGCGAGAAGTGCGCACAATTTTGAGCGAGAACAGGTTTTCTGCTGTCGCAACCTGCCAGGATTATGGCGGTAATGAGCGGGTAACTTATGCTCAAAAACCTTAACCAGGATGACGCAATACGTTGACTGGTACAGCCTGGCTGAGCGATTTACTCTTGCTTTATCCCTTCCCGCCGAAAGACCTGGCTGACTGAAAAACCGTTTGGCGTTATTATCTGTGTCGCTCTGAGGTCTGGTGCCTCAGCGTGCTGGTCAGTGAACTGAAAAGCGGGATGCTTTTCCACCAGTGCCTGCCGGAAGGGCGCTTTATTTTCATCTGGCCATCACGAAATTGCCATTGTTGGGGAATGTATGACGTCGAGAATAACCACAGATTTCACAGAGACATCGCTGTGCGAGGCCGTGATGGCAGCCACGCAGGCTATCCGCACGGATTTTTCTGCTGAAGAAGTAAGTGGGCAACTGGCCGCACTGGTCTCTGAAGCCCGTGCCGTCATCCCGCCGCAGCTGGATCAGGATTTGCAGCTGGAAAAGCTTATTGAGCTGTTCTGGAAGAAATGGGGGTTTGGCGGTGCCAGCGGCGTATACCGTCTTTCTGACACACTCTGGCTGGACAAAGTACTTGACTCACGGCAGGGTACTGCCGTCTCCCTCGGGGTGATTTTCCTGCACATTGCTGAACAGCTTTCACTGCCGCTGATGCCGGTTATTTTTCCGACACAGCTGATCTTACGTGCCGACTGGCTGGATGAGGAGATGTGGCTTATTAATCCTTTCAACGGCGACACGCTGGATGAGCACACGCTGGAAGTGTGGCTGAAAGGCAATATTGGTCCGGTGGCGGAGCTGTACGAGGATGATTTGCAGGAGGCTGCGCCGGGCAAGGTCCTGAGCAAAATGCTCGATACGTTAAAAGCGGCGCTGATGGATGAAAATCAGATGGAGCTGGCGCTTCAGGTCAGCCAGCTGCTGGTCATCATGGACCCGGAAGATCCCTATGAAATTCGTGACCGCGGGCTGATTTTTGCCCAGCTCGATTGTGAGCATGTGGCGCTCAGCGATTTAACCTATTTCGTTGAGCACTGCCCGGAAGATCCAATAAGTGAAATGATTAAAATCCAGATCCATTCTATTGAACAAAAGCTGATTACGCTGCACTGAATATAAGGCGATGACATGAAACAAAAAGTGGTAAACATTGGTGAGATCAGAGTGGCAAACGATCTGCCGTTCGTGCTGTTCGGTGGGATGAACGTGCTGGAATCACGCGATTTGGCGATGCGTATCTGTGAACACTATGTCACCGTTACCGGCAAACTCGGCATTCCTTACGTGTTTAAGGCCTCATTTGATAAGGCTAATCGCTCCTCGATTCATTCTTATCGCGGTCCTGGCCTGGAAGAAGGAATGAAAATTTTTCAGGAGCTGAAACAAACCTTCGGCGTGAAAGTGATCACCGATGTGCATGAGGCCAGCCAGGCGCAGCCCGTTTCTGAAGTGGTGGATGTTATCCAGCTACCGGCGTTTCTGGCCCGACAAACCGATCTGGTTGATGCGATGGCGAAAACCGGCGCGGTGATCAATGTAAAAAAACCGCAGTTTGTCAGCCCCGGTCAGATGGGTAACATCGTTGATAAATTTGCTGAAGGCGGCAATGACAAAGTGATCCTCTGCGATCGTGGCGCTAACTTTGGTTACGACAACCTGGTCGTTGATATGCTTGGCTTTAATGTGATGAAGCAGGTTTCCAACGGCAGTCCGGTCATTTTTGACGTGACGCATGCCTTGCAGTGTCGCGATCCCTTTGGCGCTGCATCCGGTGGCCGCCGTGCCCAGGTGACTGAACTGGCCCGTGCCGGTATGGCCGTTGGTCTGGCCGGTCTGTTTATCGAAGCGCATCCGGACCCGGCCCACGCCATGTGTGACGGCCCGTCAGCGTTGCCGCTGGATAAACTTGAGCCTTTCCTTGCCCAGATGAAAGCCATTGATGAACTGGTGAAAAACTTCCCGGAGCTCGATACCAGTAACTGATAACGCTTAAGGCTGGCCCGTGATGCCAGCCTTTTTTTTACAAGTAGGCGACATGAAAATAAAAAGTGCCCTGCTGGTGGCAACCCTGCTGCTGTCAGGTTGTGGTGCCGGGCCGGATAAAACAGCGCATTCCTCCCTGAGCGGTCATAATTTTATTCTGACCCGTGTTGATGGTCAGCCAGTGACACCCCCTGCGGGGATGAAACCGGGCATCAGTTTTGCGCAGGATATGCACATCAGCGGCGTAATGTGTAATCGTTTCTTTGGTCAGGGTAAGCTGGAGCACGGTGTGCTCACCGTGGCACAACTGGCCTCGACGAGGATGATGTGTAGCGATACCGTGCTGAATCAGTGGGAAGCCACCATCAGCAAAATGCTGACTGCGGGGGCCAGATTGCAGCTCAACCAGCAGACCCTGACGTTGCAGGGTTCAGGCCACACCCTGGTGTATGTCAGCGAGAATTAAGTCTGGCGTAACGGTATCAATAACCCCGCTGCAATAAAGTCAGCGGGTTTTTTTGACTACAGCATGATGGTGATCAGATAGCCGGCAAACAGCGCCAGATGCGCCGCGCCGTTAAGAACGTTAGTGCGGCCGGTAGAAAAAGAAACCTGGCACAGCAGCAGGGCGGCAAGCATCAGCACCATATGGGGTGGTTCCAGACCAAAAATTAACTGTTGTCCGGTGAGGGTGGCGATCAGCGTTACCGCCGGTACCGTCAGTGAGATGGTGGCAAGCACTGAGCCAAAAAACAGATTCATGGCGCGCTGTACCTGATTAGCCAGCACGGCTTTAATCGCGCCAAGCCCCTCAGGCGAGAGGATCAGTAGCGCCACCAGGAAACCGACAAACCCCTCCGGCGCATTCAGTCGGTCAAGCAGCGCTTCCAGTGGGGTGGCATCGGTTTTTGTTACCGCAATTACCGCGATCAGATGCACCACCAGCCACAGGCTGTGCCAGAGGCTGGAATGCGCAGAGGGCTTGCCGTGATGCGGATCACCATCGTCCCCCTCATCTTCATGCTCATAGACAAACAGGCTCTGGTGTGTTCTGGTCTGGATCAGCAGAAAAACGCCATACATTGCGGCAGAAATGGCGGAAATGAGTAGCGCCTGAGTGACGGTAAAATTGCCGCCTGGCAGCGCATTCGGAAACACCAGTACCAGAATACCCAGCGGAAACAGTGCAATAAGATACTGTTTTACGCCCGCGAGATTGACAAACTGCGTGGCGAATTTACGGCCGCCCAGCAACAGGGCAAATCCCACCAGACCACAGGTTACTATCATCACGATGGAATAGAGCGTATCGCGCATCAGCGCCGGGGCCGCGTCACCGGTGGCCATCAGTGCCGAAATCAGGCTGACCTCCAGGATCACCACCGATAAGCTGAGGATAAGTGAGCCATAGGGTTCACCGAGACGATGTGCCAGCACGTCGGCATGACGCACCACACTGAACGCGCTGCTGAGGATAGCCACCAGCGCCAGCAGATTGATGGTGACGATCACCGGCATGGACGGGCTGTGTCCCCAGAAACCTAAAATGATCAGTGCGGCAATCGGCAGCAGCAGCGACGTCTCTTTATGGCGGGTTTTAATACTCTCTTGTGCAGTCACGGATAAATTCCTCCTTACTTCGGTCGGTTGCCGCCTGATGCCGCCTGTAAAGGGTTCAGCCAGCAGAGAGGGTTAAAGCGGTACAAACAGGCACAATTACAGGCGGCTGTAGTGTAATAACTCATTAATCAGATAACCGGATGTTTTACGTTTATTTACCTCGGGGTGAGGTTTTTATTTTTTCTGGCCTTTAAAACCAATATTTACATTTATTATTATGATTTATAGAAATAAATTATAGTTTTTTCCCATGCGTATCAGATAAATTAAAGCATATATCCGGCAACAGGCGGGGTAAAAATATGCATTTTACCACCACAGGTTGTTCAGCAGCACAAAAGCGCGATGACGATGGCGGCGATGTTTTTTTCTCCCCCCGTTAAGTTTCATGCCCCGGTGCCGATAATCAACATATAAGAGTTTTTTTCTTTTGTGACGTGCTTCAAACTTGATTGCCCGGTCAGAAATGACTTATCGTCTGACAGGAAAAAGTAAGTTTCTTAATCATCACGATCCAGGGACTATCGGGCAGGTTGTGGCAGGAAGCGTGCAGTGGCAGAGGAGGTTTTATGTTAACCAGAGATTTCCTGAAAAAAGCTGATTGCAGCACCGCGTTTGGTGCTGTTGAGGAATCCCTGCTATGGACCTGTGAGCAGCGAGCGGCTTCCCTTGCCGCCACGCTGGCCTGTCGACCTGACCGCAGCCCGGTATGGATATTCGGTTACGGCTCACTGATGTGGAACCCGGTTTTTGAATCTGACGATGTGGCCGAAGGAACCCTGGAGGGATGGCACCGGGCTTTTTGCCTGCGGCTCACTTCCGGCAGAGGTAGCGCAACGCAACCTGGCAGAATGCTGGCGCTGAAAGAAGGAGGCTGCACCACCGGTCTGGCGTTCAGACTGCCTGAAGCACATTTGCAGGAAGAGCTGGAACTGCTGTGGAAGCGTGAGATGCTTACCGGATGCTATCTTCCCAGCTGGTGTGAGCTGGCTCTGGCCGATGGGCGTCGTGTTACCGCTATCGCCTTCATCATGGACCCGCGCCACGCGCTCTATGAAACCGACTCCTGCCCTCAGACCATTGCGCCGCTGATTGCTCAGGCCAGCGGGCCACTGGGGACCAACGCGCAGTACCTCTTTTCACTGGAGCAGGAACTGCAAAAACGCGGCCTGTACGATGACTGCCTGACCGATCTTGTTGAGCGCGTCCGGGCGCTACAGCAGTGTGACAATCAGAGCATTGCGGGTTGAGCACTGCTTAGTGCGGATCAATCAACCAGGTTCCAACGTGGTTGATCTCGAGCTGCTGATTACGCAACGTCGTGCCATTCTGCACCGAAATTTTATAGCGCCCGGCGGGCAGATTCAGTGAGGCATATCCGCTGGTATCTGGCTTTACGTCAACAGGTTTATCATCCAGCATCAGCCGATCGGTGTTACTCAGTTTCAGATAGACTTTAGCCATTGGTGCCGTAGCGGTGGATGCGGGTGGGTTTGTCCCGGAAGAGGGTGTCAGCTGCTGAGAAGTGTCTGTCGTCGCAGTGGTGGTTGCGGTGTCATCATAATTCAGCACCACCACCAGTGCCACTAATGCCATCAGCACAGCGCCAGACAGTATCGCCAGCGGTGTTGAGATCCTGCGCCCTGCCTTTATCGCCACGGGTTCCGCCGCACCCGCCGCAGCATTGACCGCTATCACTACCGGTTCCGGCACGCTCTCCGGGTCAGGTGTTGCACGACTTTCCCTGATGACGGTAACGGCGGCGACCAGTTCCTCAACGGTGCTGACCGGCAGCTCGATCAGCGCCGCCAGTTCATCGATTGACTGTGGACGGTCCTGAGGTTTCATCGCCAGTGAACAGTCAATGGCGTTCAGCAGCGGTAATGAATAGCCAGGGGGCCGCAAGGTGGTCAGCGGCTTATAGTGATCTTCAATGCAGCGCACCACGCTGACAGGCGGTGGGGAGCCGGTCACCAGCGTGTGAAGTACCGCGCCAAGCGCATAGATGTCCGTCCACGGTCCCTGGTCGGCGTCACTCTCTTCACTGTACTGCTCAATGGGAGCATAGCCCGGTTTGAGCATGATCTCAGTTTCATCGGACAGGTTGCCTATTTCTCTGCGCGCAGAGCCAAAATCAAGCAGCACCGGCAGGTGATTGTCTTGGATCTGGATATTGTCCAGCGAGATATCACGGTGCAGATAACCTGCCTGGTGAATGGTATCGATTGCCCCGAACAGCGGCGGCAGCAGCTGGCGGATCCAGGCATCGTTCAGCATGTCTGCTTTGCTCTGTTGCCACTCTTTCAGAGTGATAGCGCTGTAATAGAGGGTTCCCATGTAGGCGGTGCCGTTCTCTTCCCAGAAACGCAGCACATGCAGCAGGCCGGGATGATTAAAACGCGCCAGCAGTCGCGCTTCCTGAATAAAGCTGTGCAGTCCGGCATTAAACAGTCGCTGGTAGCGTTCTCCGCGCAGGATAATATTCAGATGCTCATCGCGCGTTGCCAGCGAGACAGGCAGATATTCTTTGATGGCGATGTGACGTTCAAGAAGGTGGTCCCAGGCGCGATAAACAATGCCAAAGCCGCCCCCGCCAATCACTTCTTTTATCTCAAATTCATTAAAGCGGTGGCCTGCCGGAAGGGCGTTGGCGACATCTTTTGTTTTATCGTTTGCCGACATAATTAACACTCTCTAAGAGCTGAATCCTGGATTAACCGGTGATGACCGGATTAGTTAACGGTGCGCCAGGCACCAATAGCCGGATCGGCCAAATCGGCATGCAGTTCATCAACCAACAGCACATTAATTTTGATTTGATTTCCGATTACGGTCGCCCAGCTCTGACGTAACGATGCGATCCGTTCTTTCAGTAAGGCAGAATCGGCTGCCTGTGCCTTGTTCATTTTCACCAGTAACGATCCCTCAAATGACCAGACATGCAGCGCCGGATCGAACATCAGTAATAACCAGCTGTCCGGTGCCGACTTTTTGCTGACCACCAGACGCTGATTATTGGCCGAGACAATGTTCAGCTCTCCGCTGGCAGGATGGACATGACGCAAGGGGAATCCCTGATAGAACTGCACCGCCACCTGCTGATTTTTGCCGCTGTCGGAGAGCGTCAGCA
Organism: Erwinia papayae; assembly: GCF_058241465.1. Classification (NCBI taxonomy): domain Bacteria; kingdom Pseudomonadati; phylum Pseudomonadota; class Gammaproteobacteria; order Enterobacterales; family Erwiniaceae; genus Erwinia; species Erwinia papayae. The sequence continues at coordinate 1,291,346 of NZ_JBZCHT010000009.1, read as the reverse complement.
CGCTTTGTCCTTCCAGCCAGCCTCCGGAAGGGCAGGTGAGGTTTTTGTCATCGGGGATAAACAGCGCATGTTGGGTCTCTCCCCACCAGGTACGAAAATGGCAGCCGCCCGGCAGAGCGAAGCGAGGTAACGGAATGGTATTGGCAGGCTGCGACAAATCAAGAGGTTCGGCATTGCTGTTGGTCGCCGCCTCTGTGGCATCGGCAATCACTATGGGGCGCCAGTTTTGCTCTTTAGCCGCCGTGCCGGTGGCAAGCACAGAACCGTTATTACTGGTCATCTGCCAGGGCAATTCTTCGAGCTTACCGCACTGATTTTGTAGTAACGTACCCACGCGCGGCAGAAAACTGTTCAGCACGCTGGATTCCTTACTTTTGCCCGAAACAATGCGTAAATGAATATCTTCCTGGCACCAGTCGCGAGGAGTATTACTCTGAACGTTATCAATAAAGACCTCCAGCGCCAGGCTGGGGGAGTAAACCACGCGATAATCCTCCGCTTGTGCGGCAGTCGCTATCAACAGTACGGCAGTGACAGGCAACCAAAATTTCATAGTGTTCCTTGGTGTTATTTCCGCGTCGGCAGAAAGCGGGCAGAATCTGACATCTGCTGTAAAAGCGTGGTTTCCTGAGGCGAGCCAATCCAGACTGCCACCGCGCTTAAGTTGTCTTCTTTTTTTTCACTACGGTTGATTGCGGTATTCATCAGCGCCAGCCACTCATCCGGAGAGTTGACCATGCGCAACGCCTGCTCCATTTCCTGTGGGGCAAGGCTGGACCAGAAGCCATCGGTACAAACCAGAAACGCATCGCCATCTTCCAACGGCATCACGTCGCTACAGGTGGCTGACAGCGGGCCATCCGCACCGAGCGCATTATAAAGTAAATTACTGTTTATGCCGGTATTATCAACACCCGCATCTTTCAGCTGCTGAGCCAGGCTGTGATCGCGGGTCACTGCATCAATAAAGCCCCGGCGGAAATGATAAATACGGCTGTCGCCTGCATGTGCCCACCAACACTGTTGTGCATCGCGATCGATGAACAGGGCGGCCAGCGTGGTGCTCATCTGACTGAAATTGAGCATCTGGCGTTGTGCCTGCCTTATTGCCCGATCAACGTTTTCCAGCCAACGCGCTGTATCAGCGGAATCGATTGATGCGTCGTTTGCCAGTTGAGAAAGTAAAACGTCTCTGGCGATGCGAGCGGCAATCTGCCCGCCTGCGGTGCCAGCCACGCCGTCACAGACCAGAAAACAGGCGCAGTGCTTGCCAAGGACTGCGCCTGTTTCGTCCTGATTACTTTCGCGCACGCCCTGTTGTGACGTTGCAGCATAATTAATGTTCATTCTTCTTCCGGTCGTATCTGAGAGTCTTTGTACTGATTGACTTCCATATCGTAGGCTTGCAAAAACGCGTTACCAAAAAGAGTGTGAAAGTCGTCTTCGATTTCACCTGACATGTTTTGATAATGGCGCAGAAAATAGTCCCAAAGTGCGGCTTTTTTGACGATGCCCGGAGCAATACGCGGCAGATTGCCATCGCGGCGGGCATGGTCATCCAGGCGCTGGGGATTAAACGACTGCAACATGGCTGCAATGATGGCGCGGATCCCGGCAATCATGCCCAACTGATGTGCCTGTAAATCCACCAGGGCATCACGAACCGCCTGCTCTGGCGGCATAAAACCAGGCATCTCACTCTGATAAATTTGCATCAGTACCGTTTTACCGGAAGGCAGAATCTTAAAGGGATTATTAGCCTCGTTAAGAATCATGGTCATCTCAGCCTTAACGCCACGTTTAAGGATTGAACGCGAAGAGAGCAGGGCGACGGTTCCCTGAGAAAAAAGGCTCAGCATCCGGCCAGTGGTGTACATCTGTTCTTCAGTGAGTTGCGGTTTTTCGGCATGATAATCCAGCCCCATCCCTTCCATCAGCGCGGCCAGAAGGCGTTGTTCATTTCCTGAACTGGCGGGCCGTTCCGGGGAGCTCGCCGCGTGATTAACCGGGTCGATACCCAGCCGGGCACCCGTCTGGCGGGCATTTCTGGCTGAGAGCGGTTCTGAACTGTGCAGCGCCGCGCCCGGCACCAGTACAGGCTCCTGCTGGTGCAAAATGCCCAGCGGGTCTGGCGTTGCGGGGTCATAATTTTCAAAAAACGTCAGCGGATCCATCTCCCCGGAAGCCTGTCCTTCCTGGCGCGCCGGGTCACTGACTTTAATCTGATAATGACCAATTCCCAATACGTCGGCATGTTGCAGCAGAACCTGAGCGCCACGCGCCAGCGGTTGGTGATTATGCACCACGGCGGTAACGCTGCCGTGAGTGGTCAGACGACAGTCACCATTGGCGGCCACATGCACCACCGCCTGTAAACGTGAAATGGCGCGCTCTTCATCCGGTAGCACCAGATCGTTATCAATGCTGCGCCCGATGGTTCCGCCGGGCGGCAGAAATTCACAGCTGGTGACGGGTGCAGCGGTGTTGCTTTCAACAATGGTAAATCGCATGCGTTTTTCCTGAGGCCAGGGCCAGAAGGCAAAAAAACTCTATTCAAACATGGGGGGATAGAGTCCATGTCGGCCCGGCTGTGCCACAGCGGCCGGATTGAATAATTGTGAAAACAGCTGAGCAGTTAGGTTACCGCTATGTTTGTGACTGGCAAGCGGATAGCCATCGCTCTGGTTGGTCCACCAGTAACTGGTATACCGCATTGGATCAAAATGCATGGCGACTTCCCGCCAGGCAAGGGTACAAGGCATATCCTGATAGCCCAGAACATCCATGATAGCCGAACGGCCGGTGTCGGGTGGTGACAGCGGCGGCAGGTCATTCAGCAAGGCTTCAAGCTGAACAACAGCAAAAGGAACCGTAACGGCCTGGTGGAGGGTCGTTCCTAACTGCCGGAACCAGTCACCACACACGCTAAGTTGGGCCGGATGCCAGTGGGTAAGTGGCACGGTCTGAAGGGCCAGTAAAGGCCATGCCCGCCCCACGCGGTCGCGGGAGGGGACCAGACAGCCGATTTGAACCTGCTGTGAGCCCAGGGTGGCAGGCAGGGCAAAATTCCACACCGGAGCACGGCAGAACTCTGCGCTGACGCCATTGCTGTGCTGGTGCCAGTGTGACAGCCCCTGTTGAAACCAGTTAGTCCAGTTAGCAACGATGGTTTCAGGCAAATGACGCTGTAAAAAGTCGCCTGCGCCGGGTAATTTGCCGTACCATCCCAACGGTTTTTTTGCTGACATTGCTATTCCTCTCCGGACGGGTAATCGTCAGATGCGGCCGGAACCGGGGCAGGCGTGTCCAGCGGTTGTGGCACAGCATTATCCAGATTATTCACCATTTTGCGCATCAGCACGTTGTCCCGGGCATAAGGCGAGGTCTGGATCTGCCGGTCAAGTAATTGACTGAGGTGCCAGTCCAGCTGCTGAAGCTGCCGGGTAGTGACGCTGCCTGGCAGTGTGCGTTGCAGATTCTGCATCACCCAGCCCCGCAAAAACTCCCCGTCATAGCTGCGCGGTTGATACAACATTTGATAAGCCCGCAGAGCATTTCGGCTGAACTCACTGTCGTCCCCTTTATCATTGCGCAGGATTAGCGTGATTGCCTGAGCGACACGGGGCAACAGCAGGCTTTTCAGCGCGTTCTGATACAACCCCCAGCTGGCGTTACTTACCTGTACACCCCGATACAACCCTCCCCGCATACTCAGGGGCGGGGAAGTGAGTGAAAAATGCTCACTTTGGGGCAGTGCCACCAGACTGTTTAAGAAAGGTAGCAGATCCAGAATCTCTCCGCGATTGCTGGCCTGTAATCGTGTGGCCTGTTGCTGGATGGGAGCCAGACGTGCTGCTACCTGATGCAGATAGCGCTGGTTGTTGGCATAACTGGTGGCCCATAAAAATGTTGTCATGCTCAGTGCCAGCAGCAGAAAAGTATACCCGGCCCGGTGTAACTGATGGTTGCGACGTTCCCAAAGGCGATCGCTACCGGCGAGGTTGCTTTCTCTGAAGACCAGATCGCTGAGCAGAGAGCGAATAAAATAGCTCTGGCCTTTACTGGCCGGAATAGGCGCGTTGCGATTGACGCTGTCCCAGTTGGCAATGGAGTGGTCAGATGCCTCAGGTAGCTGAAGCTTGCGGGTCAGTTCCCCCATGATACGGTCAAAGGGCAAACCTTCCTGCGTTCCGCTGGTGAAAAACAACCCACGCGGTGCCCAGGGCATCCTGCCATTTTCTGCTGCGAAAACGATGTCAAGATAGTCCGCCAGTAGTGGACGCAGTGAGGCAAACTCCTGTGGAAAAAGAAAACAGTCCGAGCGGTGAAGCAGATCTTTTTCCCTTGCCATGTTGCGGGCAAGATCGTTTTCCAGTCGGCGGGTGAGCAGACGGAACTGGCGCTCAAACATCTCCAGGTGAGTGGAATCATCTGACTGGTCGATTTTCCATGGAAAGGTAAAGCCCCAGATGGCATCACGCTGCGTCTTGTCCAGCCCGCCATAATAGCTCATGAATCCTTTCAGCAGGTCTGTTTTTGTTACCATCACATAGACCGGGAAGTGAATACCCGTTTGTTGATGCAGTTCTGCCATGCGTTGCCGCAGGGCGCTGGCCTGACGGGTACGGGCTTCTGCCGTATCACTTAGCAGATCTGCCACGCTGATGGTCATAATCACACCGTTGACAGCTTGCCGGGTGCGGTAACGTTTCAACAGGGTGATAAAAGTCTGCCATTCACTGGCATCTCTTACGCGCTGGCTCTCCTGCAAGGTATACCGTCCTGCGGTATCCAGTAAAACGGCCTGCTGGGTAAACCACCAGTCGCAGTGCCGCGTGCCACCCACGCCGCGTAAAGCCGTTTTACCCAGGCTGTCACTGAGTGGGAATTCCAGCCCGGAATTAATCAACGCGGTAGTCTTACCTGCGCCTGGCGCGCCGACGATCATGTACCAGGGCAACTGGTAAAGATACTGGGCGTTAAACCGTTGCAGCCAGCCGTACGTTTTTTTTTGCTGATGAGCAGAGAACTGGATTTTTTTTAACAACATAGCCGCTTCACTGAAGCGGGTGTTAAGCAGCTCACCGGTTGCCGCCTGTTCGGCATGGTCTGTGTTCTGCTCCTGCAAATTGCGCAGCAGTTTGCTGTTGAACCATGCGCGATAAAGTTGCGGAATCAACTGCAATAAAATCCACAGGAAATAGCACAGACCGATGGCAATTTGTCTGTTGAGGCTGGTTTCCAGCCAGTGGCTGTCACCAAAAGGAATTTTTGGACCGGTTATCCAGATTAAAGCAGACAGCGCGGTGATGCCGAGAAAACTCCACAGCAGGCGATTGAAAATCAGAGAAGTCAACATTGACGACATCAGGATTTCTCCTTCTGACTGTCAGGTGTATCAGGGGAAGGGAAGAGAATAATTTCCACCCGGCGGTTTTGCGCACGATTTTCGTCACTGTCATTAGGTAACAGCGGGTTGCTGTCGCCGCGGCCCTCACTGCGAATTACGTGACCGGGTTTTTGTATCTGCAACATCAGTTTGCTGATGCTGCGGGCCTGAGCCAGCGAATAATCATAATTCGAGGAAAAATGCGAACCGTGCACAGGCCGATCGTCAGTAAACACCCTCACCATTATCATACCCTGAATGGTGTCCATGGCCGCTGATACGCGGGTGATGATTGCCCGGCCATGTGGCGTCAGATCAGTGCCTGATTCGTTGAACAGTTTATCGGCGGCAATAATAATTTTACTGCCACTGTTGCCATCGGTAACGTCCAGCTGACGAGAGGTAATCAAATCGTCAAGTCTCTGACGAATATCCAGCAGCGCCTGAGAAGAATGGCTGAGTTTACCAGGCTCCGTTTTGGGAAGGGGAGTTTGCCAGATGGCGCGAAGTAAAGGTGCCGTGGTGCTACTCAGTCGCCAGTTTAGTCCGGAGTAAATCAGACTGGCGATAAAGGCGGTCAGGGTGATGCAAACCCAGAGCGGGACGGGGGGACGCCACAGTTTGTCCTGACTGACGATAACCAGCGGCTGCGGGGCTGGCTCGCCTTCCGGAATGGCACGGGTATCGCTGATTAACTGTGCCAGTCGACCGCGCATCGCATCAAGCTGAGCACGACCCTGTTCCATCGCCCGATAACGTCCTTCATAACCCAGCAGCAGGCAGTAATGGATAACTTCCAGCAGCCAGAGATGTTGCGTCGGGGTTTGCGAGATACGCGAAAGCAGTTGGAAGACTTTTTCTCCTCCCCAGCTTTCATTGTGGAAAGTGACCAGCAGGCCATTGCCTGACCATACTCCGCGGTTTCCCCAGGGGGTTTGCGCTGCGGCCTCATCCAGAGTACTGCACAGGCAGTAACGTGCACCGATAATCATATCGAAAGGTAAACCCGCCTGCTTACTGTGAATTTCAAACTGGCGGATCTCATCCACCAGTTGCTGACGCAACGTGGCAGGATCGTCATGGGTAGCCGCCATGCGGATCTGCACGATGGCATTCAGTAACGGGGAAGCCGCGGTCAGTAGCAGATTTTCCTGACTGACGGCAGCCGTAATGTCAGCGGTGTTTTCCTGGCTCATCAACATGACTGTCTCTGCGGTATGGCACCTGTCTGGCAGGTGCTTTTAGTCTGTTCAGACGGTAAATCCTGGCCTTACGTGGCACAGTGAGCCTACTCCAGAATCCAGGTTGCGGTGTCGCTGTCGCGGCAGGCTTTGCTCTTACCGCCAACATCCACGCAGACTTTCCTGTTGTTTTTACGCACGCGTGGACGATCATTCTTTAGCGTGGCGTCATAAAGATCGCTTTTTACTCCAGCTTTAAATGGCACATAGCCGATAAGCTGTTGCTGATCCTCGTCTGCGATAGCCAGCCAGTGGTTTTCCACCTCACCCAGCACGCGGAAGGGTTTGCCATTTTCCAGATAGCGAATAATTTTGCCGCCGTAGTCCGGGCGGTTCATCACCGTCGCGTTGTACAGTGCCCGATAAGTTTCATCGATCGGTGTGAAAGATTGCGGTGCCTCTACGGCACGGCGGTGGTTCAGTTGCACGCCATCAACGACCGTGTTAACAAGCGTGTCATCAGTAATCTGAGGCGCTGTTTTACAGCCCGTCAGGGTGATGACGGCCAGCAAGGTGAGTACGATGCTAATTTTCACATTATTCCTGGTGAATACCATCAGTGAGCCTTATATTCCATAAGCTAAACCCCACACGCGTGTAGCCGGTACGGAAGATGCAAAGTCCGGCTGCACATCAAAAACATGCTGATTTACAGAAAGATAAATTTCCTGCCAGTTTACCTTACGCTTTTAGGAATGGGAACCATTGAGGCATACCACCCTACATGTTAATGGCAGCTCAACGTACGGCAGAAATTTGCGGCCATTTAAATTAAGAGTGAATGGTTAATATTTCTGATGAAATTTCGGGGGCGGCCTGTTGCTGTGGCCGGGAAATCAATCAGGTTGAGGGAGATGATCGGCACAGCCGGTGATGTGATCTCACAACACCGGACTGATGCATCAGTAGCAGCCTGTCAGTCATTACCAAAACGACCAATTAAACCGCTGGCACCCAGCGCATGCCCTTTCAACTGGCCCAGTAGCTGCTCACGACTCAGTCCCGGCTGGAAGGTATCCACTGCCAGGTCAGTAGCGATAAGTGTAAAGTTGTAATGATGCAGCCCGCTGCCAGCCGGAGGACAGGGACCTTGATAGCGGCCCGTACCGGACGCATTTTTGCCACCGGTATAATCTTTCCCATCAGTCAGCTCGCCTGCGGCGAAGTGGTTACGTTGAGGCGGTATGTTATAAGCCACCAGATGATCCACGCCAAGCCCCTTTGCCCCAACCGGATCGGTAATAAGCAGCGCAAAGCTCTGTGTTCCGGCTGGCGGATTTTGCCAGCTCAGCGCGGGAGACCGATTTTGTCCCGTGCAGGCAGGATTGCCTTTTGTTGCGCCAGCAAATTTTTTTGCCAGCATGCCATTGTCGTTAAAGTCAGGTGAACTGAGGGTAAACACCGGGGCAGCGAAAGCACTGGCTGCGCTCAACAGCAGTGCAGAGCACAACAGGTTTTTTTTCATCAGATTATTCCTGTTTCAGAAAGGGGCAGCGGGCAGTCTGGCGGATAATCAGGCGATTTACCAGTGGGTTATCTTTGCGGCATGGCTCTGAAAAAGCCCTGGCCTGTGCCAGTCTTCGCACAAAAGTGTTAAGCTGATCATGTTTTAAGGCCATAAGGCAGCGATGTGTTTAGCGCTGCAAGGGCCTGTCAGCTGGCAATAAATTGAGGTTATGAAAAGAGTAAACGGCCTGCCATCCTTACATCTCAGTCAGCTTGTGCTGGCTTTTGCGGCATCGGTCCCGCATGTCGCGCATGCCATTAATGTGGACACCCGCGTTGCCGCTGCTCCCTTCTCCGATCCCGGGCGCTTCAGCCAGCAGCTTCCCGATCTTGGCAGTCAATCTTCCTCCGATACTGCGCTGGAAAAACGGCTGGCTCAGGCGATGAAAAGCATCGGAGAAGCCAGCATGAACAGCGATGATGATCAATCCCTGGGTAGCTCTGCGGGGCAGTGGGCTTTTGATCACTTTCGTGATGAAGCCGCCCGTCGGGCAGAGAATGAGGGTAAAGCGCTGCTCTCACCCTATGGGCGGGCCACTCTTTCGCTGGAAGTTGACAGCCACGGCAATTTTGATGGCACCTCAGCACAACTGGTTACCCCGTGGCAGGATAATTATCAGTATCTGACGTTCAGTCAGATAGGTGTACAGCAAACCCGCTATGGTCTGGTGGGCAATGCCGGTCTGGGACAGCGATGGCTGGCAGGAAGCTGGCGGCTGGGTTATAACGCCTTTGTTGACAGTCTGCTGGAGTCAGATCAGCAGCGTGGCTCGCTGGGTGCCGAGGCATGGAGTCATTTTCTACGCTTCTCGGCCAACTATTATCAGCCTCTTTCCGGCTGGCGTGACAGCACCGATACCAGCGCGATGCGCATGGCACGCGGTTATGACATCAGTACTCAAGGTTACCTGCCGTTTTATCAGCAGCTTGGCGTTTCACTCAGCTATGAGCAGTATCTCGGTGACAAGGTTGATCTGTTTAACAGCGGCACCTGTGGCAGTAACCCCGCCGCTATCGAATTGGGCGTCAGCTACACTCCTGTGCCGTTATTCACGCTGAGCGCTTCACGTAAAACGGCAGATACTGGCGAAACACAGGACCAGTTCGGCCTGAAGATGAATTATCAGATTGGTGTGGCGCTCAGTAAGCAGTTGTCTGCCGATAACGTTGCGGCCTCACGCTCCCTCAGCGGCAGTCGTTATGATGCTGTCAGTCGTAACAATACGCCGGTGATGGCGTTCCGCCAGCGTAAAACGCTGTCGGTATTCCTTGCCACGCCACCCTGGCAGGTGCAGCCGGGTGAGGTGTTGCCACTGAAATTGCAAATACGCCACACCGCACCGATAAAAGCGATTAGCTGGCAGGGGGATACCCAGGCGCTGAGTCTGACATCGCCTGCTGACAGTACCAGTCCACAGGGCTGGAGCATCATTATTCCGCAGTGGGATAATTCAGCGGATGCCACTAATGAGTATCATCTTTCCGTGACGCTGGAAGACAGCCGACAGCAGCGTGTCACTTCCAACTGGATCACCCTCAAGCTGGTACAACCGGTAACGTTGCAAAACAGCAATGATAATGCTTTTGACCTGATGGCTCCCTGACGGAGCCGGCTGCCATCGGGCAGGGAACAGCAAGCCCCTGCCAGCACTAAGTCCCCGGGACATTTCCATGCCGTTGCCCGTTTGCCGCCAGTATCGTGGTCAGGCGGCGTGACCAACGCGCTGCGCCGTATTGGTGCGTGTTGCACTCTGATGAAGCGTGAAACGGCCACTTCTGAAAGCAAATCTCCCCGACGATCACAAAAGCGATATTTTATTTTTTCATTGCATAACTCTTCTGTTTTTATGCCGCGAGTCAGCCCGCATCATCACTGTATGCACTTTTTATGCATTTAAAGTGAATAGGTGGCTGTCTTAAGCTATTGATATTCTTATGTCTGACCTGATTTATGCATTTTTTTACTGGCTGGCATGAACCATGCAAATTACAGTACAGCCGTTATGAATCTTTTAATTAACATTACTTAAACTAATTATTTACCTGCCCTGTGCAGGACAATGAGGCTGAGATGCAATCAGAAGTGACTCGCGACGATTTTGATCGGTGGATCGTGCCGACCTATGCCCCCGCCAGCTTTGTACCTGTGCGGGCAGAAGGATCGACACTGTGGGATCAACAGGGCAACAGCTATATCGATTTTGCGGGTGGTATTGCGGTTAATGCCCTCGGGCATGCCCATCCTGCGCTTTGCCAGGCATTGCAGCAACAGGCGGCGAAGCTCTGGCACACGGGTAACGGTTATACCAATGAGCCAATCCTGCGGCTCGCCAGACAGCTGATTGATGCCACTTTCGCTGAACGGGTATTTTTCTGTAACTCCGGAGCGGAAGCGAATGAAGCCGCGCTGAAACTGGCCCGTAAAGTGGCACATGACAGCGGCGGTGAACAGAAAAGCGGGATTGTGGCGTTTAAAAATGCTTTTCACGGTCGCACGCTTTTTACCGTTTCGGCGGGGGGGCAACCCGCCTATGCAAAAGACTTCGCCCCTCTGCCGGCTGGCATCAGCCACGCCATCTTTAATGATTTAGCCTCGGCGGCGGCGCTGATTAATGACCAGACCTGTGCGGTAATTGTCGAACCCATACAGGGCGAGGGCGGCGTGATCCCGGCCGATCCTGATTTTCTGCGCGGCCTGCGGCAGCTGTGCGACCAGCACCAGGCGCTACTGATTTTTGATGAGGTACAGAGCGGCGTCGGGCGCACCGGCTCACTGTATGCTTACATGCACTATGGCGTCACACCGGATGTGCTCACTACGGCCAAGGCGCTGGGTGGCGGTTTCCCCATTGGCGCGATGCTGACCACGGAAAAAAATGCCCGCGCGTTGGGGGTTGGTACGCATGGCACCACCTATGGCGGCAATCCACTGGCGGGTGCGGTTGGTGGCGAGGTGATGGCATTAGTCAATCGGCCGGAGGTGCTGGACGGGGTGAAATTACGCCATCAGTGGTTTGTCGAGGGGCTGACGGCTGTCAATCAACGTTTGCACCTGTTCAGCGACATTCGCGGGCTGGGCCTGCTGTTAGGTTGTGTACTGAACGAAGACTACAGCGGTAAGGCAAAATTATTCAGCCAGGCCGCGGTGAAAGAAGGCCTGATGGTGCTGATTGCCGGTGCTGATGTGGTGCGTTTTGCCCCCTCGCTGATCATTACTGATCAGGAAGTCAGAGAGGGGCTGGCCCGCTTTGAAAGGGCCTGCCGCACGGTGATTGCCGGAGCCGCGCTATGATGGTGATCCGCCCCGTCGAGCGTGACGATCTGGCGCAGCTGCTCAGGCTTGCCGAAAAAACTGGCGGTGGGCTGACGTCGCTTCCTGCCGACAGCGCGACGCTGGCGGCACGCATTGAACGCTCCATCCTGACCTGGCAGGAAGCGTTGCCCAGGGCAGAGCAGGGCTACGTGTTTGTTCTCGAAGAGAGTGAGACGCAACAGGCGGTGGGCATCTGCGCCATTGAGGTCGCGGTCGGGTTGCAGGAACCCTGGTATAACTTTCGGGTGGGCACGCAGGTTCATGCCTCGAAGGAGCTGAATGTCTACAACGCCCTGCCCACGCTCTCACTGAGCAACGATCACACCGGCAGCAGTGAGCTGTGTACGCTGTTTCTCGACCCGGATTATCGCAACGGCAGGAACGGCTACCTTTTATCAAAATCCCGTTTTCTGTTTATGGCTGCGTTTCGCCAGCGCTTTATGCAAAAAGTGGTGGCCGAAATGCGAGGCGTCAGCGATCAGCACGGCCATTCGCCGTTCTGGGAAAGCGTCGGCAGCCGCTTTTTCTCGATGTCGTTCAGCGCGGCTGACTATCTCAGCGGTACCGGTCAGAAGTCGTTTATCGCCGAACTGATGCCTAAACATCCTTTGTATATCAATTATCTTTCGCCGGAGGCACAGGCGGTGATCGGTCAGACGCATCCTGATACCGCACCGGCCCGAGCTGTGCTGGAAGCGGAGGGATTCCGCTATCTCAACTATATCGACATCTTTGACGGTGGCCCTACGCTGGAATGCGACATTGACCGCATCCGTGCCGTTCGTAAAAGCCGCCTGCTGTCAGCGAGGCTGGTTACCCGCCTCGCTGACAACCAACAGCCTGTTTGCCTGGTTGGCAACGAACGCTATCACGATTTTCGTGTGATGTTGCTGCAAGCCGATCCTCACGGGGACGACGTTGCCCTGACTGCGGAACAGGCTGACATTTTACGCTGCGAGCCGGGCGATCCCCTGCGCGTGGTGACCTTATCAGGCCCGGAGAAAAAAGCATGACACACTGCATTAATGGACAATGGCTGATCGGCGGCGGGGAACATTTCACCAAATCCGATCCGGTGCGGGGTACCGTGTTGTGGCAGGGGAGAAGTGCCAGCCAGAGCCAGGTCTCCGCCGCCTGTGAAGCCGCTCGCGCTGCCTTTTCCGGGTGGGCCAGACGGCCTTTTAACGAACGTCAGGCGATTGTGGAAAAGTTTGCCGTCCTGCTGGAAAAAAACCGTGAAGTGCTGACCGCCATTATTGCGGAAGAAACCGGCAAACCGCGCTGGGAGGCGACGACCGAAGTTCAGGCGATGATTAATAAAGTTGCCCTCTCGGTAAAAGCCTGGCATGAACGCACCGGGGAAACGCAAAGCGCAGACGGCTCACTGCGCCACCGACCGCATGGCGTGATGGCGGTGTTCGGTCCCTACAATTTTCCTGGCCATCTGCCCAACGGCCATATTGTCCCGGCGCTGCTGGCGGGTAATACGGTGGTGTTCAAACCCAGTGAGCAGACCCCTGCCAGCGCCGAAAAAGTGGTCCGGCTGTGGCTGAATGCCGGGTTGCCGGGTGGTGTGCTGAATATGGTGCAGGGGGGGCGCGATACCGGTCAGGCCCTGGCGCAGGAACCTGACATTGACGGGCTTTTATTCACCGGCAGTGCCGCCACCGGCTATCAGCTACACCGGCAGTTTGCCGGACGTCCGGATAAAATGCTGGCGCTGGAAATGGGGGGCAACAATGCCCTGATTGTTGAGGATATCCCTGATGCGGATGCTGCGGTGAATATTGCTATCCAGTCTGCTTTTATCAGTGCAGGTCAGCGTTGTACCTGCGCGCGTCGCATGTTGGTGAAAAGAGGCGCAGCAGGAGATGCATTTCTTGCCCGGCTGGTGGCGGTGGCGGGGAAAATTCGCACCGGCAGCTGGGACGATGAACCTCAGCCGTTTATGGGCAGTGTCATTTCCCGGCAGGCCGCTGAGCATGTCTTCAGCGAATGGCGGGCGCGGGTTGATGCTGGTGGAAAAGTACTGTTGCCAATGCGCTGGCCTGCGCGCGACAGTGCGATTCTGACACCGGGCATTATCGATGTCACCACGCTGAAGAATCTGCCGGACGAAGAGGTGTTCGGGCCCTTGCTGTCGGTCGTCCGCTACGATGATTTTGACCAGGCACTCCGGCTGGCAAATGCCACGCGCTATGGCCTTTCTCTGGGACTTATCTCTGCGCAGCGCGCGCTGTTTGACCGGCTGTTGATTGAAGGGCGGGCCGGTATCGTTAACTGGAACAAACCGCTGACCGGTGCCGCGAGCAGCGCACCCTTTGGTGGTATTGGTGCTTCCGGTAATCACCGGGCCAGCGCGTTTTATGCCGCTGATTATTGTGCATGGCCGATGGCATCGCTGGAATCTGCGGATTTAACACTACCTGTGACGTTGTCACCTGGGCTCGATTTCAGCCCGCAGGAGGATAATAAATGAACGCGCGCGAAGCCAACTTTGATGGCCTGCCGGGCCTGACCCACCATTACGCCGGGCTTTCATTCGGCAATGAGGCTTCCACCCGCCATCAGCATCAGATATCCAATCCCAGGCTGGCAGCGCAACAGGGGCTGCTGAAAATGAAGGCGCTGGCAGACGCGGGGTTTCTTCAGGGGGTGATCCCTCCTCATGAACGCCCGAATGTGGCTGCCCTGCGCCAGCTCGGTTTCTGCGGTACGGATGCACAGGTGGTGGAAAAAGCGTTTCGCCAGGCTCCTCAGCTGTTGTCGGCAGCCAGTTCAGCATCTGCAATGTGGGTGGCGAATGCGGCCACCGTGTCTCCGTCTGCTGATAGCGCTGATGGTCGGGTCCATCTGACCGTGGCAAACCTCAACAACAAATTTCACCGGGCTATCGAGGCGCCTACCACCGCCGCATTACTGCGCGCCATTTTTCATAACGATGACCACTTCTGCGTGCATGATGCTTTGCCACAGGTTGCCCTGTTTGGCGACGAGGGGGCGGCTAATCATAACCGTTTCAGCCATCAGTATGGCGATCCGGGCGTACAACTGTTTGTCTATGGCCGGGAAGAGGGGAATGGCGACGTTTCTCCCCGGCGTTATCCGGCCAGGCAGACCCGGGAAGCGAGTGAAGCAGTGGCGCGTCTGCATCAGCTTGATGCCGGGAGAACGGTATTTGCTCAGCAGAATCCTGACGTTATCGATCAGGGGGTGTTCCATAACGATGTGATTGCCGTCAGTAACCAGCAACTGCTGTTCTGTCATCAGCGGGCGTTTCTGCATCAGCCTGCGTTGCTGGCGACACTGCGGGAAAAAATGCCCGGCTTTACGGTGGTAGAAGTGCCTGAGGAGCGTGTCAGCGTGTCAGATGCTGTTTCGACTTATCTGTTCAACAGCCAGCTGTTGAGCAAGCCTGATGGCAGGATGTTACTGGTGTTGCCGGAAGAGGCCCGACAGCATGTCGGCGTCTGGCGTTACCTCTGCGAACTGGCTGAAGGTGGTGGTTTAATTGATGAGCTGAAGGTATTCGATCTGCGTGAAAGCATGTGTAATGGCGGTGGGCCGGCCTGCCTGCGTCTGCGTGTGGTGCTTAATGAAGCGCAGCAGTCGGCAGTCAATCCTGCGGTGATGATGAACGACCGGCTGTTTGTTGCGCCGAATCGCTGGGTGGAAAAATATTATCGCGACCGCCTGCGTCATGAGGATCTGGCCGACCCACAATTGTTGATTGAGGGCAGGGAAGCGCTGGACGAACTCACCCGGCTGCTAAACTTAGGCAACGTTTACCGCTTTCAGCAGTAAATACAGGACTACAGCGCGTCAGATCGTTGCCGACGCGCTTTTTTTAAGGAGCATCCGACACTGATAATAAGGAATATGTATGCAGGATTTTCTGAAACAAACTCTGGCAGGCAGACCGCCTGCGCCGCTGACTGGCCGCAATCAGTATTTAAAATGGCAGTGGCTTGATGAAGGGATACTCGAACTGACGCCAGAGCATCCCTCGCCTATGGCGTTGGTTATTTCCGCCGGGATCCACGGTAACGAGACGGCACCGGTAGAAATACTTAATTCGCTGGTCAGCGAGCTGCTGGCCGGAACCCGCGTCCTGTTGCCCCGGCTGCAGGTGATCCTTGGCAATCCCCCTGCTCTGCGTGAAAACCGGCGCTACCTGCGAACGGATATCAACCGCCTGTTTGGCGGCCGCTGGCAGCATTATGAAGATATGCCGGAGGTTCGTCGGGCATGGCGGCTGGAGCAGGCGATGGAAACCTTCTGGCAGGCCGGACGTGGCGATGAACGTCGCTGGCATCTGGATATGCATACGGCTATACGGGGGTCATGGCACAGTCGCTTTGGCGTGCTGCCTCAGCGTGAAACGCCCTGGCCAGAGGATTTTCTGCACTGGCTGTCGGCGGCCGGACAGGAAGCGCTGGTATTTCATCGTGCACCCGGTGGGACTTTCACCCACTACAGCTGTCAGCACTTTGCGGCGCTCAGTTGTACGCTGGAACTGGGCAAAGCACTGCCGTTTGGCAGTAACGATCTGGCGCAGTTTGCCGCGGCGCAGGCGGCGCTGGCAGCAGTATTATCCGCCGAGCCACTTGCTGTTTCTGCAACCGTGCCGCGCCGCTACTGTGTTTCACAACAAATTACCCGTCATTCTCCGGCATTCCACCTGCATATGAGCCCGCAGACGCTCAATTTCACCGCTTTTCCTCAGGGCACGCTGCTGGCAGAGGATGGCGAACAGCGTTTTTATGTTCAGCAGGCGCGGGAATATGTCATCTTTCCTAATCCGGACGTGGCACAGGGGCAGCGCGCAGGACTGATGCTGGTAGAGGAAGGGCCCCACAATCAGGCTACAGGCGTGACTTAACCGACTTTTCACCGGCGGCACTGGCAATCCGTGCCGCCGGGTCTGAGCTCATAACCACGGCGCTTTTATGCTGTTTTAAACGCTTTTTTTCACAGCTACGGTGCCTCTTTTTAAATTTACTTTATCCTTTCCCTATCCTTGCAGCTGTATTACACTTCGCCATTATTTCTGCATAAAGCGCTTTAAATTCATATCTTTTTGCAATTCCTCACGATAATCTTCGCAATCTCTCCATGATCGCCGCCTTTTTGTCTTTTATGCTTTCAGGGTTTTACTCAGTTGGTGAGTACTTGACATTAAGAACACTAAACTGATTTCCGACAACCCGACACCTTGTCGGCTCAGACCCAAAAGTAAGGAAAATGGTATGCGTAAATTAACCTCTCTGGTTGTAGCTATGACTCTGGCGATGGGTGCTGCCAATATCGTTCATGCGGCGGCAGATAATATGACTCCTCCTCCTGCCGGTGCAGACAAACCCATGATGCACAAGCCGCCGCGTCATGGTGGTCCGCATGAGATGTTTATGTTCAAAGATCTGAAACTGACGGATGCGCAGAAACAACAGATGCATGCGATCATGAAAGACGCGCACAAAGAGATGAAACGGCCTTCGATTGAAGAACGCCGTGCAATGCACAGCATCATTGCTTCTGATACGTTCGACCAGGCTAAAGCCGATGCGCAGGCAACTCAGATGGCAGCCAACGGTAAGGAACTTGCGGTGAAAATGCTGGAAGTGCAGAACAAAATGTACAATGTTCTGACCCCAGAGCAGAAAAAACAGTTCAATGAGAACTTTGAGAAACGTCTGACGGAAAAACCTCAGCACGAAGATAAAATGCCTCCGGCAGAGGATTAATACGCCACTGCAAGACTGAATGGAGACCGCCGCCGTTGTTCACCTGCTTCAGGGCCGTGGACAACGTCGGCGGTTTTGTTTTCAGCTTTCAGCACAGCGGAATAATCGGGTATTTGCCACTGATTACCGGTTTACAAAGAATTTTATAGCCATCACTGTCAAAGCCCTGCGGCGTGGGGGTCAGCTCGCCGGCTGCGGCGATATCCTCTACCGATCCCAGATAATACCAGTTGTTAATCACGTGAATTTGCTTGTGCGCGACGCCTTCTTCCACCACGCCCACTGCTCCCTGCCAGGGCCAGCACTGTACGCGAACTCTCTCAAGCGCCGCCAGCAGGCGCTGATGGTGTTCAGCCATCGACTCCTTACCACAACAGGCAGCGGCACAACGCCCCAGACTGGCGCGGAAGCAGGCCCGCTGTGGACGAAGATTTTCCAGTCCCAATATTCCGGTACAGAGGCGTTGCTCATCAGCAATGTTATGTAGTGTCTCCAGTGCCGCCCGGCGGCTGGCATACAGACCAAACAGATTTGGCGTATGAGAAAAATCTACCTCCCGGGCATACACCACGGTGGGTTGAGTTCCACTGATATGCAGTGAGCAAAGCTGGCGATTTTTACGTAGCCGTTTGTTGAATAAGGGCTGCCGGATTTTGATCATTTGCGCTTCCAGTAGCAATGCACCCAGCTCTCCGGCGGTGGTGATAAAAGTAATGTGCCGTGCCTGGCGCAGCATCCGCGCTTCATCGGTATTACGCAGATGGGACATTACCCGGCTGCGGATGTTGACGCTCTTACCAATGTAGAGCGGCAGGGTATCGCTTTCTCCGTGAAAAACATACACGCCGGGCAGGGAGGGAAGGTCGGCCAGCGAAGAACGCAAATGCTCAGGATACTGATAGAACGCGGCGGGTTCACTCTCCAGCCGGGGGCTTGCTGCACGTCTCACCACATCTCACTCCATTTACTGGTTACATGTACAGTGTAGCAGACGTGCAATGCAGAAAAAAGCGTCACCGGGAATGGCGATACACCACGATCCTGACTCTTTGTGTGGCACGGATATCACCTTCCGCGCCGGTGAAAGACCCTGCCTGTGATTGTACAGACCGACAGTCACCTTGCCCTGACCTCTGGCTGAACCCAGGTTAAGTCATCCCGACGGCACCTGCCTTTTACTTTTTCTTCCAGAACTCATCGAATACGGTGATGGGCGGACGGCGTTTGTGTTCGGTTTTCAGATACCATCCCTCGACGATCCTGCTGGCGTCCTGACCGATATCCTTACCTTCCAGATACTGGTCGATCTGCTGATAAGTGATACCCAGTGCGACTTCATCCTGAAGCCCCGGACGATCATCTTCCAGGTCTGCCGTCGGATGCTTGAGGTAGAGATGTTCCGGACACCCCAGCGCTTTCAACAGTTGTTTTCCCTGGCCTTTGTGCAGGCGAAATATTGGGTTAATGTCGGTGCCGCCATCGCCGTATTTGGTGAAAAATCCGGTTACCGCTTCGGCAGCGTGATCCGTACCCACCACCACACCGGCAGTCATTCCGGCAATACTGTACTGTGCCTTCATACGTTCACGCGCTTTTTCATTTCCGCGAATATAGTCAGACAGCGTGATACCTGCGTCACGCAGCGCTTTTTCACTGGCCAGCACCGCTTCTTTAATATTTACCGTCAGCACGCGGTCGGGCTGGATAAAATTGATGGCATCCTGACAATCCTGTTCGTCAGCCTGGACACCATAGGGCAGGCGGACAGCAATAAATTGCAGGCTCTGGTCGCCCGTTTCGTCGCGCAGTTCGCTGATGGCGGTCTGGCTGAGCTTGCCGGTTAAGGTTGAATCCTGTCCACCACTCAGGCCGAGAACCAGCGTTTTAATAAACGGATTGGCTTTCAGGTACGATTTCAGAAAATCCACGCTGGTGCGAATTTCCTGCTCCACGTCGATGGTGGGCTTGACACCCAACGCTTCAATAATTTCCTGTTGCAGAGCCATTCACCTCTCCTCAAATTCAGTACATGCCGGTCTGGCGGTTGCGATAAGGTCTGTTGTAAAACTAACCTGCCTGCGACGAAACAACAAGATTCAATCCTGTTAACGGCCGATCTTTTGCTGATAAATCAGTCATTTTAGTGATTTATTCATGCAGATAATATCGTAACCGTTTTCTGTCGCCTGCCGGCAATGGTCGAAGTGCATCAAATCCTAGCGGCGCTGTTTTTACCTGCCTCTGGGCCAGGCTACGGCCGATGGACGGAGTGTTATTTC
The DNA here is from genome assembly GCF_058241465.1 of Erwinia papayae. Classification (NCBI taxonomy): domain Bacteria; kingdom Pseudomonadati; phylum Pseudomonadota; class Gammaproteobacteria; order Enterobacterales; family Erwiniaceae; genus Erwinia; species Erwinia papayae. The sequence continues at coordinate 1,271,874 of NZ_JBZCHT010000009.1, read as the reverse complement.
AGCGCAGGCTTCAGCCTGACAATTGCAGTGATCCCAGGTCACCGCCAGTGAAGATGTGCGCTATGGGGTGGTTTACAGTGCCAGCGGGTGAAAAAAACCAGTGTGAAGCGCGCTTTTTTTGCTTTTCAGGCGGAAAGCCCGTGCTCATCGTCGAAAACTCCTGCTGACGCATCCAGGTCACTCTTTTCCCGGTTTTTTCTTTATCACAAAGTTGATTAAACAGGCTTTATGTTCCAGGCTTATGCGGGTATGGATAATCTCAGAGGAATAAAAAACATGAATAAGGTTACAGGATTAATTGGTGCTGCTGTGGCTCTGGCTGTTTTATCTGGCTGTACAGCCTATGACCGTGCGGAAAGCTATGTTACCAAACCGGTAGTGCAGGATGTGAAAAAGGGTATGACCCGCCAGCAGGTGCGTGATATTGCAGGTCCACCTTCTACTGAAATTACCATGGTTCATGCCCGTGGCACCTGCCAGACTTATGTTCTCGGCCAGCGTGATGGTAAATTGCAGACCTACTTTGTCAGCTACAGCGATAATGGTCGCGTAATGAATTATGGTTTCCAGAGCTGTAAAGACTACGATACTGACCCACAAACCGGGCAGTAATTTGCCGCAGTAAAAAAACGGTCACCCAGGGGTGACCGTTTTTTTTACTGCTACAGGCCCGGCGGGCGGGGCACTTCCAGGTAGCGGCCATCAATATCACGACGATAGTAGTGTCCGTCCTGCACGTAGAAACGCTCACCATTATAATCAACGGCATTCATGCTACCGCTCAGGCGCTCTGCCGGTGGCTGAACCACGACGTAAGTGTTGTCGTTCTGACGCTGATAATACATGCCATTCAGGGCATAGTAAGTCAGACCACCGATAATGACCGCAGCGGCGGCATCTGGCAAAATTGACAGCCGTCCGGGACCATGCCCCCAGCCGCGTCCCCATCCCGGACCGGGGCCAGGACCAGGCCCCCAGCCACCCGGGTGAGCGGAAACCAGCGCGGGCGATAATAACGTTAAGGCAAGAAGAGTACTTATTACCTTTTTCATACAGTTTCTCCTGCTTCAGACTGAGGCTAACATTACTCCGGGCCAGCCAAAACACAAGAAGGAAAGCCCCGCTGTTGTCCGTTTCTTACACTGCTTAACGTATTCTTAACCCTTACTGCATGATCCCTCTTACTTTGCCTCTGAGGGCTTGCCGCGCAGTCAGCGCTGCCGGTTTTTTGCATCAGTCACGGTGGGTGCCAAAACCCTTCTGGCACCAGACGGATGCAAGCTTAAGCCGGTACGCTGAGTGCTTTCTGGCTTCGTGACCAGACGCGATGCGCGGCCATTGCGGCCAGAAATTCACTCATCAATACACCTTCGGCCTTATTTTCCACAATCATCCCTTCCTCCTGCTCATCATCGTTAAGACCAAACTGCGACATAAAGCGCCGGGCCGCACCGCTTAATGCAATGACTTTAAGATGTTTATAGGCTTCCAGCAGAAAATAGCGGGCATCACCACTGAGGAGCAGTGCATCAATATTACCGTCAGGGACAATCACAGCGTCAAAGGTCAGTGATGGCAATCCGCTGAAGGTGGCATCAACGGGCAGGTGCGAACCATCATCGGCGCGCACCTGTCCCATATGACGGGCGAGCAGCTTACTGTGTATACCCTGAGCCTTCAGTTCCTGAAGGATAGCCAGTACGTCGGCGGCAATGACGCCATCGCTGAGCAACAGCGCCACCTGGCGGCCTTTAACTGAGCCGCTCGGCACGGCATAAAGGCTCAGGCTGGCATCCTTTTTCAGGCCGTTAACATCTTTTGGCGGCGCGGTATGCATTTTTTCGTCGGAAAGGGCGATACCCAGATTTTCCGCGACGCTGTTTGCCAGTGACACATCAATATGCACCAGATGATCCACCACCCGTTCACGAATCCAGCTTCTGGCGACTTTACTCAGTTCAAATGAGAACGCATCGATAATGTGCTGTTGCTCTACCGGCGTCTGACTGTTCCAGAACAGTCGCGGCTGCGAATAATATTCCCCGAATGACGGACTGCGTTCCCGGACTTTGTGCCCCTCAATACGCTCCTGATAACTTTCAAAGCCGCCGCGTTGCGGGGAGGGAGGTGTTTCGCGTGGCCAGTTGTCATTGATGGAGTTGGGCTGGTAGTTCGCGGGATTGGTATCTATATCCATCCGGTGCATTCCCTGCCGTTGAAAGTTGTGATACGGGCAGGTAGGACGGTTAATCGGGATTTCATGGAAGTTTGGTCCACCGAGTCGGCTGATCTGCGTGTCGGTGTAGGAGAACAGACGGCCCTGCAACAGGGGATCATTGGTAAAGTCCAGGCCGGGCACGATATGGCCTGGGTGAAAGGCCACCTGTTCGGTTTCTGCAAAAAAGTTATCCGGGTTGCGGTTAAGCACCATTTTGCCAATCAACTCGACCGGCACCAGCTCTTCGGGGATCAGCTTGGTGGCATCGAGCAGGTCAAAATCAAATTTAAACTCGTCCTCTTCGGCGATCAGCTGCACACCCAGTTCATATTCAGGATAGTCTCCGGCTTCAATGGCTTCCCACAGATCGCGGCGATGGAAATCTGGATCGCGTCCGGTCAGTTTCTGTGATTCATCCCACAGCAAAGAAGCCTTGCCCGCGACAGGTTTCCAGTGAAAACGCACGAAAGTCGCTTTACCTTCAGCATTAATAAATCGAAAGGTGTGGATGCCAAATCCTTCCATCGTGCGGTAGCTACGAGGAATACCGCGATCGGACATCGCCCAGATGACGTTGTGCAGCGTTTCCGGTTGCAGAGAGACATAATCCCAGAAGGTGTCATGTGCACTCTGACCCTGTGGGATTTCGTTATGTGGCTCAGGTTTTACTGCATGAACAAAATCCGGAAATTTATGCGCATCCTGAATAAAGAAAACCGGCGTGTTATTGCCAACCAGGTCAAAAACTCCCTCTTCAGTGTAAAACTTGGTGGCCCAGCCACGGATATCGCGCACGGTGTCGGCGGAGCCTGCGCCACCCTGAACGGTGGAGAAACGCACAAAAACTGGCGTCAGGCGCTCCGGATCGCGCAGGAAGTCAGCTTTGGTGACGTCACTCATATTGCGGTAAGGCTGGAAATAACCGTGAGCCGCCGAGCCTCGGGCATGTACGATCCGCTCCGGAATACGTTCGTGGTCAAAATGGGTGATTTTTTCCCGCAGGATAAAATCTTCCAGTAGTGTGGGGCCGCGCGTGCCCGCCCGCAGGGAGTTCTGATCGTCAGCAATGCGCGTTCCCTGGTTGGTGGTCAGGGGGAAATTTTCGCTGCCCTTACGAAAGGTTTCCAGCGCGTCGATTTTTGCATTACGGGTATCAGGGGCTTTCAGACTGCCCGGCGCAGTAGGCTGTTTGCCGGGGGGCGTCGGTTCCGCCAGCGGTTTATAAGAACGCCCTTCGGGTGCCAGAGAATCCATGCCGGGTCTGGCTGAATCAGGCCCGGTTGCAGGGGCATTGTGGCTTATTTCCTTATTATCAGTTTCTTTCGACATGTGCTTTGCTCCGGTAGTGGTCACTTCAGACTTCAGTAACTATAGAACAGTGGTACAGGTACGCCTGTTCAGCGCAGGGTTAAGCCGCCTGGCAGAATGCTTACCGGTGGGAAATGGTAGGAGTGGGGCAGGTTAGCGTGATGACGGTGGCATCTCATCTCTGCCCCGGAGGATTTCGTTATGGCGAACAAGGTCGGGGCGGAGGTCATTCACCGCGAAAAATGAAAGAGGCCGGATGACCGGCCTCAGCTGAGAAATATTTAAGCGTGCAGAGGGTTAGCGCTGGGCTAATGCCACATCGTTTTCGGCATCACTGTTCATCCGTGATTTATCTGTCTGCTTCAGCCACTGGCTGGTCAGCGTCCCGGCGGTTACCGAGCCGTTAACATTCAGGGCAGTTCGGCCCATATCAATCAGCGGTTCAATTGAGATCAGTAATGCCACCAGCGTCACCGGCAGTCCAAGCGTTGGCAGTACGATCAGCGCGGCGAATGTTGCGCCGCCCCCGACGCCTGCCACACCGGCAGAGCTGAGCGTCACAACACCGACCAGCGTGGCGATCCACATCGGGTCAAAGGGGTTAATACCCACCGTGGGCGCGACCATTACTGCCAGCATCGTGGGATAAAGCCCGGCACAGCCGTTCTGCCCAATGGTGGCGCCAAATGAGGCTGCAAAGCTGGCAATGGATTCAGGAATGCCCAGACGGCGGGTTTGTGCTTCAACGCTCAGTGGAATAGTGGCGGCACTGGAACGGCTGGTGAAGGCAAATGTCAGCACCGGCCACATTTTCCGGAAAAAACGTCCGGGATTAACGCCGTTAACTGACAGTAACAGCGCATGGACCGCAAACATAATCGCCAGTCCCAGATAAGAAGCCAGCACGAATCCACCCAGTTTGATGATGTCATTCATGTTTGAGCTGGCCACGACTTTAGTCATCAGCGCCATCACACCGTAAGGGGTCAGTTTCATAATCAGCCTGACCAGCTTCATCACCCAGGCCTGTAAGACGTCGATGGCTGCCAGCACACGTTCGCCCTTCGGTTTATCATCTCTTAACAGGTGCAGAGCGGCGACGCCGAGGAACGCAGCAAAGATAACCACGCTGATAATGGATGTCGGATTCGCGCCGGTCAAATCGGCAAACGGATTTTTTGGGATAAAGGAAAGCAGCAGTTGAGGCGGCGACAGATCGGCGACTTTACCAACGTAATTAGATTGCAGGGCAGCAAGGCGCGCCGTTTCCTGCGCACCCTGGACCAGACCACTGGCGTTCAGGCCAAACAGCCAGGTGACGAATACGCCCACCAGTGCGGAAATCGCAGTCGTAAACAGCAGAACGCTGATAGTCAGCGTGCTGATTTTGCCCAGAGAAGAAGCGTTGTGCAGTCGTGCCACCGCGCTGAGGATCGAAGCAAAAACCAGCGGCATCACAATCATTTGCAGCAGCTGAACATAGCCGTTGCCTGCGAGATTAAACCACGTGATTGAGGTTTTTAGCGTCGGATTATCTGCGCCATAAATAGTTTGTAAAGACAGCCCAAACAGTACGCCAATCACCAGGCCCGTCAGCACCCGTCTGGACAGGCTCCAGCTACTGTTGCCGCATCTGGCCAGAATGACCAGCAGAATGATAAATGCCGCCAGGTTAGCCAGTAATGGAAAGTTCATCCCCGTATCTCCAATGGTTTCGGGGTTGACTTCGCCCCGTCAATAACTGTTATTTTTTGTTGCGCAACAGGTGCGTCTTTGCGCGCATGTTAACAGTGAGGGCAGAAACAGCGATATATCCAAAAGACATGTCTTATAGCTAATGGGCATTAAAAACCGCTACCAGGCTGGTTGCTGTTTAATTAAGCGGCCGATGCTGTTCTGAACGGAATTAATCATTTGCGCCGGCCAGCCGTTTGCGCCTGAGGGCGGCATACCTGGAGGAAACCACATGGCGTACCCCACCAGCGCCAGACACAAGGCTCTCTCCAGTTGATTGCCTTTCTGGCTGTTCAGTAATGGCAGACGAAAACGCCAGCGGCACGGCCACAGCAATGGCACCCCGGCAGGGGTAAGCATGTCGGCGGCGATATGACTCAGATAGCCCAGTACCAGGCCCTGAAAGGCATCGGCGGGAATAATTCCCTGTGAAGGAATTTTCAGTTGTAACAACGCCACCGCAGCAATCACCGCCAGCAGGGAGTGGGTAAACCCCCGGTGACCGAACAGCCGGGCGACCGGATGAGAGATCCATTTCAGGCGCTGGCCCAGAAACGATTTAGGATGGTCAATATCCGGTAGCAGGCAGGTCAGCAGTGCGGCGGGAATGATGTGCCACCAGTCACCGCTTGCCAGTTCTGGCGTCAGCTCAGCCCGTTTGGCAAATATGGCGCTGGCGATAGCAAAAATTAGATGGCCTTCGGCCGTCATGATCACACCCGGTTATATTACTGTCATTTCATCCAGTATAGGGGATATATACAGTGTAATAAACAGGTTACGTTGTAACGAAAGATAAATAATTTTCCTGCTTAAATCTCAGACTCTCCACAGCCAGACCAATGCCGGTCCGGGGATCAATTTCCCAGCAGTGCTTTTTTAGTCAGTTCAGTGAGCGATCTGAGCTGCACATCCGCCAGCTTCCATCGGGCATCACTGGCGAACTGAGGTGCAGGGACCACCACAGAACGCATTCGGGCCGCTTTTGTCGCAATCATACCGTTGAAGGAGTCTTCCAGCGTCACGCAGCAAAGAGGGTCAACATCAAGCGCTGCGGCGGCATCAAGATAAACCTGCGGATGTGGTTTGCTGTAAGGAAGCGATTCCGCAGAGATCAGCACGCTGAAGTCATCGCGCAGCTCAAACATTTCCAGGACCCGCTCCAGCATAGTTAAAGGCGAAGCGGAAGCCAGACCGATTTTCAGTCCCTCAGCCTGACATAGCTGTAATGCCTGCTTAACGCCGGGTAACAGTGGACGGCTTTCTTCAATCAACTCCAGGGTACGGGCTATGATACGGCGGGTGATCACCTGCTGATCGGGGCCTCTCCAGGGCTGTGCCTCGAACCACATTCTCACCACCTGATCGATACGCAGACCCACGGTGTCAGGCATTTCGCTGCGTCTGGTGAGATCCACGCCTAACTGAGCGAATATTTCCAGCTCAGCTCTCTCCCACAGGGGTTCAGAATCGATTATCAGTCCATCCATATCAAAGATTGCTGCCACAACCGGGTGGGAACGGGACATATTCAGCCTCCATCAGAAATTTACAGATACCTTAGCAGAACGACCATGCTGCAACATCTTTCCATCCATCACGCTTTCTGACCCACAGGAGGTGAGAACCACTTTTTACAGGCAGATTTTATTTTCAAAGGGTAAACTTAGAGCCACATTTCAGGATGACAGGAAGAAAGCATGACTTATCAACAGGCTGGCCGGATCGCAATACTTAAAAGAAGTGCTGGCTGGGTTATTTTTATTCCGGCGTTAATCTCAACATTAATCTCACTGATGGGATTTCTTGAGAAAAGCCGTGAAAAACGGGAAGGCATTAATGCGGTAATGCAGGACTTCTCTCACGTCATGATCGATATGATCCGCTTCAATACCGGCTTTCTGAACAGCTTCTGGAATAATTCGCCAGTGCCGGATTTCAATCATGGTAGCAATATTACTTTCTGGATTATCTACGTGATGATTTTCATCGGCCTGGCTTTACAGGCATCGGGTGCCAGAATGTGGCGTCAGTCGCGTCGTCTGAAAGAAGGCGTTGAGGATCAGTTAATCCTGGAAAATGCCAGAGGGGCGGAAGGGCGAAGCCGCCAGCAGCTGGAAGAGAAAATTGTGGTGCCCGGACATAGCATTTTTCTGCAATTTTTCCCGCTGTATATTCTGCCGGTGGCCGTCGCCGTCGCGGGCTATTTTATCCTGAAGTTGTTGGGTTTTATCGGCTGAATCCCCGGGCTTCTCAATATCAATCCGGTTTGACGTGCTGCACTTTTGGCCCATCCGGGTCCAGCAGCGCACCCACCGCCCGCTGAGCCTCTGTTATCCAGTCGCCGCCAAACACGTTAGCCCGGTTGAGCAGATAATAGAGCCGATATACGGGCTGACGCGACAGGTAGCCAGTCGGCAATGGCCATACTGACTGATAACCGTGCAGAATGTGTTGTGGCAACGTTGGGAAGTCTGGCAGCAACGCCAGATCGCACTCTCTGTCTCCCCAGTAACAGGCGGGGTCAAAGATCCACGGCCCGCAGTGACTGTTGCCGTAGTTTGCAGGCCACAGGTCGCCGTGCAGCAGTGAAGGCTGGGGATGGTGCGAGGCCAGTAATCTCTCAGCGCAATCGATGATCAATTCGCTGTTGCCATATTGAATGCCTTTTTCCGCCGCCAGCAGCAACTGCCAGCCAATGCGTTGCTCGGAAAAAAAGTGTGACCAACGGCGCAACCAGTTGTTGGGCTGAGGGGAGGTGGTGAAATTGTTATCAAAATCCAGCCCAAATTGCGGTTGCTCACTCCATTGATGCAGCCGCGCCAGCTGTTCACCCAGTTGTCTGGCACTTTCACCGTCCATCGGCCGCAGTGGGATATACTCCAGCAGAAGAAAGCTGACATCACGATCGCTACCCACCCCATAGACTGTCGGCACTTTCACCGTTCCCGTGCGTGCCAGCAATTCAAGTTGTTCTGCTTCCCTGATAAACAGGTCGAGCATGTCGCGTGAATTGCATTTTACAAAGACATCACGCTCACCATAGCGGGCTCTCCACGTCGAGTGTATTTCTCCATCAGATAACCGGATACGCTGGGTAATTTCAGCAATTGCAAACTGCTCACTTAACAGACGACCAATGGCTGACCACATAGGGTACTCCTTTTTACGCTGTTCACTGTGGGAGGATGATTATTTCCGTCAGAAAACACCTCACGCACCTGGCAATTTAATATTCAATATGTTGAGACGAGCGGTTGCACGCTGTTGTCTCTGTCAGATGTTTCCTGTTTACAATGTGGTGAAAAATTTGCAACTAACCGTTATAATTCGCCATGTTAATGAGATGATTCTCATTTGGTGGGCTTGGCGGGCCTGTTAGCTGAAAAAATATATATTTAATAAAATGTTACGATTCTTACCGTAAATTACATTGATCGTCCTCTGAAACTCTTCAGACTCACCCTTTTAACCTGTCGTACGGATCAAATTTAATGAAAGCGCTTAACAAGCTGTCTGCACTACTTTTACTCTCCGGGGCCTCGATATGCCATCAGGCACTGGCGGATAACAACGTTTTTACCGTCATGGATGATCCTTCAACGGCAAAAAAAACCTTCGAAGGTAATGCTGCCGCGGGCTATCTTGCTCAGACGGGAAACACCACCAGTTCATCACTGACGGCTAACACCAATATGACCTGGTATCAGCCCTCAACGGCATACAGCTTGTGGGGTAACGCCAGTAATACTTCATCTAATGACGTACGTGCTTCTGAAACTTACCAGATTGGTGGACGTACCCGTTACAACCTGAACTCGGCTGATTACCTGTTTGGTCAGGCCAGCTGGTTAAACGATCGTTTTAACGGTTATGATGGACGCTCTATCCTTGCTGCCGGTTACGGTCGTCAGATACTTAATGGTCCGGTGCATTCGTTACGTGTGGAAGCCGGTCCTGGCGTGCGTTACGATGACTACCACGACGGTGGGCATGAAACCCAGGCACTGGCCTATGGGGCATTGAGCTACCAGTGGCAACTGACCGACACCACGAAGTTTATTCAGGGTGTTTCCGTACTGGGAAGCGATGATACCACCGTAAACTCAGAAACCGGTCTTCAGGTAGCGATCAACAGCCATTTTGCACTTAAGCTGGCTTATAATGTGACCTGGAACCAGAATCCGCCGTCTTCAGCACCGGACAAAACGGATACCAAAACCACTATACAGCTTTCTTACGCGATGTAAGTATCCGGGTCCGGAAGCGAACTTAGTACACCCTCCTGTGAATTAAGTTATGCTTCCGGATCCCAATTATCCTGCTGCATGTTTTATTTTCCTCCTCTCAGTTCTTTTGTTCCCGTGTTCCCGTATTTTGTTAGTTATAATCGCCGTTTTTTTTAAAACCATCGATTCACACGCTTAACTTAAGATAATTTTTCTCTTACCCCCCTTATTTTCGTTTTTTTTTGACGCTATTTACCTATAGTAAATAAGCTTTACACGGAAAATAACGTTTAAAACTATAGGAGAAATACTATGAATACAAAAACGCAAATGACCCTTGAACAATGCCAGGAGATTCGCGGTGGTGCGAGTGGTTGGAGTGGTTGGACTGGTGGAGCCATTGGCACTGTTGCTGGTGGTGTAGTTGGTGCTGTTATTGGCGGAGTTCCTGGCGCTTTAGTTGGTGCAATTGTTGGTAGCTGTACCGGGGTGGCTATTGAGAACAGCAACAAATCATAATAAGCTTTGAGTTACATTTAGATGAGTTCGTTTTTACACCATAAAATAATGTGTAGTCATTAACGATCCCAGACAGCGGGTACTGATTTTAGTGCCTGCTGTTTTCACATATCCCATTGTTACTTCAATGATGTAATGATGATAATATTTTCTGTAATTTAAATTACAGATATCTGATTGCATATACGATGACTTATTTTTTTCACGACGTTACAGGAATAAAAAATTGTTAAATTATGAATGACAAGTTTAATCAGTGCCTGAGAAAATCTCCATTGGCGATGAGTGTTTATACATCTGCGGTAGCGATAATTATGGTTGCATTTATTGCAATTCTGATGCAAGGGACATATGGAAAAAAGGAAACGGCAAGAGGTTTAATAAGAAATGAATCTTTTTATCGTGTTGCCGCCAGTAAAGTCGGAAATGTTTCAGAAATTTATGTCCGTGAAGGTGAGTACGTTAATAAAGGAGTACCTTTATTCCGTGTTGCACTTCCGTGGCAGGATGTGAGAGATCAGCAAAATGGTAACAGTATGCTGACTGAGTCCGTTTCACGGCTCACTCAGGCCAAAAAAGAGGTTGAATCAGAAAGTGAATTCTATGAACGCGAATGGGATATGCTAAAAAAACAGGAGGGAATTCTGTTTCATCGTTTTGAGGAAAAAGATAAGAAACTTCAAGAAATAGAAAAGGACTATCAGCGTAAAAATATTTTATACAAAAAACAACTGAAAGAATTAAATGCTTTATTGAAGTTAAAATCAGTTAATAAGTCAGATGTAGAGAGTCTGAAGCAACTAATTATCGATAATGAGCTTGCCATAAAAAAAACAGAAGTAGAGAAGAGTACTTTGTTGCAAAATCGGGCAGAGCAGGAAGTAAACTATCTCAGAATGGAGCGGGAGCTGCTCAGAAATAAAAATGAAATTGAGGCCAGAAAGCGCGAACTGGCTAATGAAATGAACAAAATCCAGATGGACCAGGAGTATGTGGTGACCTCTCCTGTTGCCGGGAAAGTTCATGATATAGGTATTCTAAAAGGGGATTTCGTCGATGGAAAAACACCTTCGATGATAATCAAAGAAGATGCCGATAAAAAGCCAATAGTCATACTTTATCTCACTAGCAGCCAGATAGGGTTGATTAACCAACAGGAAAAGATTTTTTTGCGTGTGGACACCTTTCCTTATGAAGCTTATGGCATGTTGAGCGCAGGCATTACAAATATCTCACAGACTCCTACACAAGTCAGTTTGGATGAGAAAGAGTCGCTGTTTCGCGTGAAGCTTAAAATTATTGATGATGACAAATACAATAAGATTCCTGTCGATTTTTTAAATGATGGTATGTCTGTTACTACCTCCTTACGTCAGCCAGGACAAAGTTTACTGGCCTGGCTGTTTATGCCTGTGAAAAAATCGTTTAATCGCAATCCGGATTTTGCAGAATGAAAAATAAATTCAGAACAAAGGATGTATTGCAGGATGAGGCCGCAGAGTGTGGACTTGCCTGTATCAGTTATATCTCCAACATATACGGTAGAAAAATTAGTCTGGAAAAACTTCGTAATAAATACGATGTTAATCTTGATGGTTTGTCATTTTATCATTTGATGAAAATTTGCGCTGAAAATAATATGATCGCAACAGGCGTAAATATAACTGCTGATGCGCTTGATGAGTTGGACAAACCAGCCATATTGCTTTGGGATAATTGCCACTTTGTTGTTCTTAAGAATGTGGGACGTAAACGTATTGAAGTCATGGATCCTGCAACTGGCAGTCGTTGCTTTAGCATAGAAGAGACGCTAAAGTATTTTTCAGGAGTGGCTCTCGAAATTCTGCCTGGAGAAAATTTCTCTACAGAAAAGGAGAATGAAGTTAGTGAGAAAAAACCAAAAAACTTTTTCAGTATGCAAGAGTTTTCCCGTGGTCTGGTAAAATATAAATCTTATATGCTGCCGCTGTTCGCGATGGCGGTTGTTATTCAGTTAACGAATATCGCTATACCAAAATTTATGTCACTTATTTTTGATGAGGTATTAGCGGGTAATGATCAGGACTTGTTGTTCTTACTGATCTACATATTTTCTTTTGTCTATCTGATTCAGTCTGTCAGTAGTTATTTAAAAATAGTCATATCACAAAGACTACGTCGGGCTATATCACAGTTTGAAGGTGTGAATATAGTAAGTAAACTCTTCCAGATGGATTTGAAGTTTTTTAATAAGAGAATGCCTTCAGATTTGCTAAGAAAAATAAAATCTGTTGATGTATTTCACATGATTTTCACTCATGGTTGGCTGGATATTGTTGTAGATGCCTTTTTTGCAGGTGTATTTGTTGTTTTACTGTTTATAATCAGTTTTGATCTGGCCTTACTCACGGTGGCCGTAACTGGCGGTATGGTGCTTGTCAGGATAATGTTGCTATCAGCCCTGATGTCCAGGCAATATTCTGCACTTGATTCAGAAATAAGGAGAGACAATAGCTTACTGGAATCGATAGACAATATAGGTATGATAAAAATCAGCCATACCGGTCATCATAAAGTCAGTAGCTGGTTTTATCATCATGCTGAACTTGAAGATAATCGTTCTGCAATTGAAAAAATCAATGCATTAGTCCAGTTATCGATAACTACAATATCTCATATTCAGACATTGATCATTATGGGAGTGGGGGCCTGGGGAGTTCTTAAAGGGGATAATACAGCTGGCCAGTTAATATCTTTTATTTTCTATAAAAATTGCCTGATGAACAATATTCAGACTATGGTTGAGAATCATGTTAATCTGAAAATATGTTCTGTGGAGGTCCGGAGACTGCAGGATATTAACCCAGAGACAACGTTGATAGCCGAGGAATTTAGCAGTTGCGCGACAAAAAAAAGAGAAAGGGTAGAGAAGATAGCCGTTGAGGATGTTGCTTTCTCATACAGTAATCTTGATGATGCTTTCATTAAAAATATAAATTTTTCACTTGCAGCAGGAGAAAAAATGGTACTGACGGGACCGTCCGGCTGCGGTAAGTCGACATTACTCAATATCATTGCTGGTCTGTTAAAGCCAACGTCAGGCCGGGTATTGGTTAATAATATTCCTCTGAGTAAATTTGGCGAATATCAATATCAGGAACAAATTTCATTAGTCACCCCTGATGATAAAATTATTAATGGAAGTATCACTGAGAATATTATTTACGAGAGCGAGCATATTAATATGGAGCTTCTCGAAAAATGTATTGATAATGCCTGTCTGGGACAAGCTATTCGTTCGCTATCTGCTGGTCTGAATACACGATTAGGTGTCAATGGGGCAAGACTTTCATCCGGCCAGAAGCAGCGTTTGATGTTGGCTCGTGCGTTATATCGTAAGCCAGAAATTATTTTTCTGGATGAGCCTACATCTCATCTGGATGATCAGTCGAGACAAAGTATGATTGATCTTATTAAAAAATTGCCAATGGCATGCCTTATTGTTTCCCATGACTCGTGCCTGATAACTGCGATTGGTAAGGAAGTAAAAATTGGTACAATATAATATCAGACTTAAGCTAAGAACAAAAATGAATTTGAAATTCAATGGCTTTGTTTTTTTATTTATTGAAAAAATAACAAAAATAATATCCAGACTTACTTTCCGTTATGCAAATATGCGCATTGTATATGCCATGTTAAGTCTGATTGCTTTTATTTTTAAAAGATTTCTTGCTAAAAAATACTCATCCTCATCGGCTTTATATCTCGCCAGGTCATTTTTTAAGTATGGTGGGAAAGATTTTTCCAGGTTGTTAATTTTAAATAAGTTAATGTCAGAATATATCAGGATTTCTCTTAATGAATCTGATTGGATGCAAATCAGAAATTTCCTCGATCGCAACTGTTATTTACTGCCATCAGGCAATGAACCTGGCAAGCTACTGCTTTTTACCCATACCGGAGATTACTGGTTGTCAATATTGACGATGGCACGGCAGTATCAGAATATGGGATGTGAATTTATTGTACCTGTCTATCAGCCAATTACTGATGAAATTCTTGAGATGTACAAAAAAATAAACATTCCTGGTGTGGATGTTTTATTTATTAACATACATGATACGGGAGCTCTCCTCAAAATTATCCGTTATCTTAAAAATCCGAAAAGCGTTGTGGCGATCTTTTATGATCTTTTTTGCTATTGCTCTGGTGTTTATAACGGTGCGGTTGATTCTGTCAACTTTTTCAATAGAAAAGGATATATGACGACCGGAATACTCTCTGTTGCGGAAAAAATGAAACTGGGAATTAATTTTGTTTCATCCGTTTATTCAATTTCTGAGAAAAAGTATGTGGTAAAGATGTCTCCGTCCGCGCTTTTTTCCGGAAAGTCAGACGTTGATAAGTTAATGCTCAGATATGTTGAGTCCTGCATTAAGGAAAATCCTCATCAGTGGCATTTTATGACTTCTTTAGATTCTTACTATCATGCGCCTTATTCACAACTGAAGTTAAAAAATGAAAGGGAGCTTGCGAAATTTGCGCGGCTGAATTACAAATATACTCATCCTGAAAGCTGATTATGCTGAAAAATACCTGTAATCTTATTCTGATTTTAACTCTCAGCGGTTGTTCGCTGGCTCCTGATTACGAGAAACCAGATACTGTTATCGATCATCCTGTTGAGCTGAAGGCCGGCAGCGTAGTTAATCGCTACAGCTTCTATGACCTTTTTGCTGCTGATAAACCCTTGCTGGATTTACTTGAGCATGCGCTGATTAACAATTATGATCTTCAGCAAGCTATGCAGCGTATTATCGCCGCCAGAGCCAGTACGCTGAGCTCTGTATTTGATTTTGTGCCTGGTGTTAAGCTTACATCCTCGAAAAGTACCAGTATGAGCAGTGGGACCAACTTACTTACTGCCGAGAAAATCCGAAGTAAAACAGAAAACTATCAAAGCGCAATTGGTGTCGATTCCTATGAAGTTGATATATGGGGTAAAAAAATTAATGAGGTGCAGGCATCAAAATACGATAGATTGAATTATGAAAGTGTGGCTGCCGGAGTTAAACTGACGTTAATGTCAGATCTTGCTACCAACTGGTATGAAACGCTTTATATGATTAAGGTCTGGCATCTTCTGAACGATAAAAAGAGTAAACTTGACGAGATTCAGAAAAAAATTGATGCCCTTAAAGACGCCGGACAGATTGATGTTGTTATTGTATCTAAATTTTTACGGGGCAGGGCTAGTGACAACACCAACCTGGAAAATTTGCAAAGGGAGATTATTAACCGAATTAATAAACTGGAATTTTTATCCGGATATCACTCGCCATGGCTGAATACTTCTGACTGGAAAAAAATTTCAGGAGATTATCAGATTCTGTCTTTGCCCCAAAAAATCACTTCCGAAGTAATTTTTAATCGTCCTGATGTTATTGCTGCGGAGATGAAAATTAAATCAGCCAATGGGTCAATCGGTGCAGCACGGGCAGCGTTCCTGCCAGTATTTAATTTGTATGCCAGTGCCTGGAATACTTCTGATGATTTCAGTCATATATTAAGTAATCTTTCTGGAAGCTGGACGTTCACACCCTCAATAGTATTACCTGTTTTTAACTGGCCTAAGAATTATGCCAACCTTAATTATACCCGTTCGCAGCAGGTGATAACCGTTATTGAATATCGTAAAACAGTGGCTCAGGCGTTATTGGATATTCAGAACGCAACGAACAATCTTGCGGCATATGAACATCTGTATAGTGCGGCCAGGGCTGAGGTGGCACAACATCGGGATAATTTTATTAAACTGAATGCCCGCTACACAGCAGGCTATGCGGATCTCTACAACTATTATGAAGCGATTGATTTGGCCTACACGGCCGAAACGGAGCTGGAAAGTAACCGACACCAGATGATGGCCTATACAGTGGCTTTACTGAAAGCTATTGGCGGTTAGATTATGTGTATGACAAAAGGTCTCACTGCGAAATTCAGTAAGGATTATGCGATTTAAACAATCGCCTGAATATCCTGTGAAACCCGCTCATCTTCAGATTACAATTCATTACTTCCGGGCTTGAAAAACTTAGATCTTTTCATACCTTCCGGTGAAAGTTAGCCTCACTGTCGGTAGCAGCATAATTAACAAGAAAAGGGAAATGCCAGCACAGGCAGGCTTCCTCTTTGCTCATGCCGTGCATTTAGCGCCTGTGGCGTGTAAGATAATCCCCCTTCAAAGGTTTCTTCACGTCGATGCCTTTGACTCTGTGTGTCAGGACATTGCCTCAAATCGACAAATGTGAGTTGATTTTAAGATGTAATGCCATGATATATATACAAAATTAAACTTTGTATGTAGCCTTGCGTACGGGTTACCACTGCATTTAAGGATGTTACATGCCTGTAATTACTCTTCCTGATGGAAGTCAGCGTAAGTTTGATCATGCTGTCAGCGTTATGGATATTGCTCAGGATATTGGTCCGGGGCTGGCAAAAGCCTGTATCGCTGGTCGGGTAAATGGTGAGCTGGTCGATGCGGTTGATCCAATCAGCACCGACGCAAATGTCGCCATTATCACGGCTAAGGATGAAGCCGGGCTGGAAATTATTCGTCACTCCTGCGCTCACCTTTTAGGGCACGCTATCAAACAGCTGTGGCCGGATACCAGAATGGCGATCGGTCCGGTTATTGATAACGGCTTTTATTATGACGTTGACATTGATCGCACGTTGACCCAGGAAGACATTGAGCTGCTGGAAAAGCGTATGCACCAGCTGGCTGAAACAAATTACGATGTCATTAAGAAAAAGGTCAGCTGGCAGGAAGCGCGTGACGCCTTCGCCGCGCGTGGCGAAACTTATAAGATGACGATTCTTGATGAAAACATCAGCCATGACGACAGTCCGGGCCTCTATCATCATCAGGAATATGTTGATATGTGCCGTGGACCGCATGTGCCTAATATGCGTTTCTGCCACCATTTTAAATTACAAAAAATTTCAGGCGCCTACTGGCGGGGCGACAGCAACAATAAAATGTTGCAGCGAATTTACGGTACGGCCTGGGCTGATAAAAAGCAGTTGGCCGCTTATCTGTTGCGTCTGGAAGAAGCCGCCAAGCGCGATCACCGTAAAATTGGTAAGCAGCTCGATCTGTACCATATGCAGGAAGAAGCGCCGGGAATGGTATTCTGGCACAACGACGGCTGGACCATTTTCCGTGAGCTGGAGATTTTCGTTCGCAGCAAGCTGACGGAGTATGACTACCAGGAAGTCAAAGGTCCGCTGATGATGGATCGGGTGCTGTGGGAGAAAACCGGGCACTGGGAAAACTATAAAGAAGCGATGTTTACCACCTGTTCGGAGAATCGTGAATATTGTATCAAACCGATGAACTGTCCCGGACATGTCCAAATCTTCAACCAGGGACTGAAATCGTACCGCGATCTGCCGCTGCGCATGGCTGAATTTGGTAGCTGCCATCGTAACGAACCTTCCGGGGCCCTTCATGGGCTGATGCGGGTGCGGGGCTTTACTCAGGATGATGCTCATATCTTTTGTACCGAAGAGCAGGTGCGTGCTGAAGTAAACAGCTGTATCCGCATGGTCTATGACATGTACGGCACTTTCGGCTTCGAAAAAATCGCCGTCAAACTCTCCACCCGTCCGGCGAAGCGCATTGGTTCTGATGAAATGTGGGATCGCGCTGAAGCGGACCTTGCTGCGGCGCTTGACGAGAACCAAATCCCGTTTGAGTACCAGCCGGGTGAGGGGGCGTTCTACGGTCCCAAAATTGAATTTACCCTGCATGACTGCCTGGATCGCGCATGGCAATGTGGCACCGTGCAGCTTGACTTCTCGCTGCCAGGACGCCTTGGTGCGTCATATGTCGGTGAAAATAACGATCGCCAGGTGCCGGTAATGATCCACCGCGCCATCTTGGGGTCTGTGGAGCGCTTTATCGGTATTCTGACCGAAGAGTATGCCGGATTTTTCCCAAGCTGGCTCGCTCCGGTACAGGTGGTGGTGATGAATATCACCGATGGTCAGTCCGAATATGTTGCAGAATTGACCCGAAAACTTCAGAATGCGGGCATTCGTGTAAAAGCGGACTTGAGAAACGAGAAGATTGGCTTTAAAATCCGCGAGCACACTTTACGTCGTGTCCCTTATATGCTGGTTTGTGGTGATAAAGAGGTGGAAGCAGGCAAAGTTGCCGTCCGCACCCGCCGTGGTAAAGACCTGGGCAGCATGGACGTAAATGAAGCGATCGCGAAACTGTTGGAAGAAATCCGCAGTCGCAATCTTCATCAACTGGAGGAATAAGGTATTAAAGGCGGAAAACGAGTTCAACCGGCGCGTCCTAATCGCATTAACAGAGAAATTCGCGCCAATGAGGTTCGTCTGACAGGCGTCGATGGCGAGCAGATTGGTATTGTCAGTCTGAATGAAGCTTTAGAAAAAGCTGAAGAAGCAGGCGTTGATTTAGTTGAAATCAGCCCTAACGCCGAGCCGCCGGTTTGCCGTATTATGGATTACGGCAAGTTCCTCTACGAAAAAAGCAAATCTTCTAAAGAACAGAAGAAAAAGCAAAAAGTTATCCAGGTTAAGGAAATTAAATTCCGTCCTGGTACCGATGATGGCGACTATCAGGTAAAACTACGCAACCTGGTTCGCTTTCTGGAAGAGGGTGACAAAGCCAAAATTACGCTGCGTTTTCGTGGTCGTGAAATGGCGCACCAGCAGATCGGCATGGAAGTGCTTAATCGCGTCCGTAAAGATCTGTGTGACGATATGGATCTGGCGATTGTCGAATCCTTCCCTTCGAAGATTGAAGGCCGTCAGATGATTATGGTGCTCGCTCCGAAGAAGAAGCAGTAGGCCATTAAAGCAATATCAAGCACTGTGGCTTCGGTCACAGTGTCTTTTTATTCGCCTGTCTGGTTCATTTTATTAACAATGCGAAGTGGATGTTTTAAATGCCAAAGATTAAAACTGTACGTGGCGCGGCTAAGCGCTTTAAAAAGACCGCCTCTGGCGGCTTTAAGCGTAAACACGCAAACCTGCGTCATATTCTGACGAAGAAATCAACTAAGCGTAAACGTCACCTGCGTCCAAAAGGCATGGTGTCAAAAGGCGATCTGGGCCTGGTTATTGCCTGCCTGCCATACGCATAAGTCATTTTTTTCAAACAGAATATTAAACAGGAGAGCTAAATGGCTCGTGTAAAACGTGGTGTAGTTGCTCGCGCACGTCACAAAAAAATCTTAAAACAAGCTAAAGGCTACTACGGTGCACGTTCGCGTGTTTATCGCGTTGCCTTCCAGGCTGTCATTAAAGCTGGTCAGTATGCTTACCGTGACCGCCGTCAGCGTAAGCGTCAGTTCCGTCAGCTGTGGATCGCGCGTATCAACGCTGCGGCACGCACTAACGGAATGTCTTACAGCCGTTTCATCAATGGCCTGAAAAAGGCATCTATTGAGATCGACCGTAAGATCCTGGCTGATATCGCTGTTTTCGACAAAGTGGCCTTTACTGCCCTCGTTGAAAAAGCAAAATCAGCACTGGCGTAAGTCAGATGAAAGAGGGAGCTTGCTCCCTCTTTTATTTTTTACTGTTGAAAAAATTGACTTTTTTATCTGTGCCCTTTTCAATAGAGCAGTCGTTTTCAGAATTCACTTCAACTACAAGGTAATGCCTGCATGAATGCGAGTTTTCGTTTCTTTTTTTACTTTAGCACCTGAATTTCAGGAGGCTTGCGCTAAGAGAAGAAACGAAAAATCGCGCTGAAAGCCTCCCTCGTGGAGGCTTTTTTTGTTTCTGGCGTGGCAAATCCAGGGCGAACTCGTCCACATAAAAACAGACCGGCCACGGCGGCTGGAAGAAGAGGAAAGCATGTCACATCTCGCTGAACTGGTGGCGAACGCGAAAGCAGCCATTGTCGATGCACACGATGTTGCCGCGTTAGATACGGTACGTGTCGAATATCTCGGGAAAAAAGGCCATCTGACTTTGCAGATGACCACACTTCGTGAACTGCCTGCCGAAGAGCGTCCGGCAGCCGGCGCGGTGATCAACGAAGCAAAGCAGCTGGTACAGGATGCATTGAATGCCCGCAAAAATGATCTTGAATCAGCAGCACTGAATGCGCGTCTGGCGGCGGAAACCATCGATGTATCTCTGCCCGGGCGTAGCACAGAGAATGGTGGGCTGCACCCCATCACCCGAACGATTGACCGTATTGAGACGTTTTTTGGTGAACTGGGTTTTGCTGTGGAAACCGGTCCCGAGATTGAAGATGATTATCACAACTTCGATGCCCTGAATATACCGGGACATCACCCGGCTCGTGCCGATCACGATACGTTCTGGTTTGATGCCACTCGTCTGTTACGCACCCAGACTTCTGGGGTACAGATACGCACGATGATGAATCAGAAGCCGCCGATACGTATTATCGCGCCGGGGCGTGTTTATCGTAACGACTACGACCAGACCCATACCCCGATGTTCCATCAGATGGAAGGTCTGATTATTGATAAAGATATCAGCTTCACCAATCTGAAGGGGACGTTGCACGATTTCCTGAATAACTTCTTTGAACAGGATTTACAGGTGCGTTTTCGTCCCTCTTATTTTCCGTTTACTGAACCGTCCGCCGAAGTGGATGTGATGGGTAAAAACGGTAAGTGGCTGGAAGTTCTGGGATGCGGCATGGTGCATCCGAATGTGCTGCGCAATGTCGGTATTGATCCGGAAATTTATTCCGGTTTTGCCTTTGGTATGGGCATGGAGCGCCTGACCATGTTGCGCTATGGCGTCACTGATTTGCGCGCCTTCTTCGAGAATGATTTACGTTTCCTCAAACAGTTTAAATAAGGGCGGTTAACAGCAATGAAATTCAGCGAACTCTGGCTACGCGAATGGGTTAATCCGGCCATCGATAGCGCCGCCCTGTCCGAACAGATAACCATGGCCGGTCTGGAAGTTGACGGCGTCGATGCGGTTGCGGGTGCATTTCACGGTGTCGTCGTGGGTGAGGTCACCGAGTGTGGTCAGCATCCGAATGCGGATAAACTGCGGGTAACCAAAATCAATATTGGCGGCGAACGCCTGTTAGATATCGTTTGTGGCGCACCAAACTGTCGTCAGGGGTTGAAAGTCGCCGTGGCAACCGTGGGTGCAGTACTTCCCGGTGATTTCAAAATCAAGGCCGCTAAACTGCGCGGCGAACCTTCAGAAGGGATGCTGTGCTCATTTTCTGAACTGGGGATTGCCGACGATCACAGTGGGATTATTGAACTGCCGCAGGATGCGCCAGTCGGAAGTGATATCCGTCAGTATCTTCAACTGGATGATAACACCATCGAAATCAGCGTTACGCCGAACCGCGCTGACTGCCTGGGCATCATTGGTATCGCCCGTGACGTGGCGATGTTAAACAAAATGGCGCTGACTGAGCCCGTGGTGAACACCGTTGCTGCAACTGTTGCCGATACTTTGCCCATCCGGGTGGATGCGGTTAAAGAATGTCCGCGATATCTGGGACGGGTGGTAAAAAACATCAACGTTAAGGCTGCCACGCCGCTGTGGATGAGAGAGAAACTGCGCCGTTGTGGTATTCGCTCTATCGATCCGGTGGTGGATATCACCAACTTTGTGCTGCTTGAACTGGGACAGCCGATGCATGCTTTCGATCTTGATCGGATCGAGGGAGGCATTGTGGTGCGTATGGCAGAAGAAGGGGAATCCCTGACGCTGCTCGATGGTAGCGATGCAAAACTGAAAAACGATACCCTGGTCATTGCTGACCATCATAAACCACTGGCAATGGCCGGAATTTTCGGTGGCGAACATTCAGGTGTCAGTGAATCGACGCGTAGCGTGCTGTTGGAGAGTGCGTTCTTCAGTCCGCTGTCAATCACCGGTCGCGCGCGTCGTCATGGCCTGCATACCGATGCCTCGCATCGTTACGAACGTGGTGTTGACCCGCAATTACAGTACAAAGCGATGGAGCGTGCCACCGGTCTGCTGCTGGAAATTTGTGGCGGCGAAGCCGGTCCGGTTATTGATGTTACCGACAGGGCATCGCTGCCAGAGCGTGCAACCATCACGCTGCGTCGTGAAAAACTGGACCGACTGATCGGCCATGTTATTTCAGACGATGAAGTGAGCGACATTTTACGTCGTCTGGGCTGTGACGTTACTGAAGGCAATGGGTACTGGCAGGCAACAGCGCCAGGCTGGCGCTTTGATATCGCGATTGAAGAAGATCTGGTCGAGGAAGTCGCCCGCGTTTACGGTTACAACAATATCCCTGATGTCCCGGTGCGGGCCGGTCTGATAATGACTTCCCACCGTGAAGCTGAACTTTCTCTGAAGCGCGCGAAAGCGATGCTGGTAGATAAAGGCTACCAGGAAGCCATCACCTACAGCTTTGTTGATCCTAAATTGCAGGCGCTGTTGCATCCGGGCATTGAACCACTGGTATTACCTGCTCCGATTTCAGTCGAGATGTCCGCGATGCGTCTTTCGCTGTGGACCGGGCTGCTGACCGCGGTGGTTTACAATCAAAACCGTCAGCAAAGCAGGGTGCGACTGTTCGAAAGTGGACTGCGGTTTATACCGGATGCGCAGGCAGACCTGGGCATCCGTCAGGATGTTATGCTGGCAGGTGTTATCAGCGGCGCACGCTACGAAGAGCACTGGGATCTGGCGCGCCAGACCGTTGACTTCTATGATTTGAAAGGTGATTTGGAGTCCGTGCTCGATCTTACCGGTAAATCATCTGATATCACCTTCCGTGCTGAAGCTAATCCTGCACTTCATCCCGGGCAGAGTGCGGCAATTTATTTGCAGGATGCCCGTATTGGTTTTATTGGTGTGGTGCACCCGGAACTTGAGCGTAAACTGGATCTTAACGGTCGTACCGTGGTGTTCGAACTGGAATGGGATAAGGTGGCAGACCGCGTCCTGCCTGATGCCAGCGAGATTTCACGCTTCCCGGCAAATCGCCGTGATATCGCCGTCGTGGTTGCAGAAAGTGTTCCGGCAGCAGATATCATCGCAGAGTGTAAGAAAGTTGGCGTAAATCAGATAGTTGGCGTAAACTTGTTTGACGTGTACCGTGGTAAGGGCGTGAATGAAGGTTTTAAGAGCCTTGCTATCAGCCTGATTTTGCAAGATACCAGCCGGACACTCGAAGAAGAGGAGATTGCCGCAACCGTCGCCAAATGTGTTGCGGCATTAGAAGAGCGATTCCAGGCAACCTTGAGGGATTGAACCTATGGCGCTTACAAAAGCTGAAATGTCCGAATACCTGTTTGAAAAGCTTGGACTTAGCAAACGGGATGCCAAAGAGCTGGTAGAACTGTTTTTTGAAGAGGTCCGCAGGGCTTTGGAAAATGGTGAGCAGGTCAAACTGTCAGGATTTGGCAACTTCGACCTTCGCGACAAAAATCAACGTCCTGGACGTAACCCTAAGACCGGTGAAGATATTCCGATTACGGCGCGTCGTGTGGTCACTTTCCGGCCTGGGCAGAAGCTCAAAAGTCGGGTTGAAAACGCCACGCCAAAAGAAGACTGATTTCTGCTATCTCAAAAGGCCGCTGATGCGGCCTTTTTCATTGTCTGAAACGGCATATTCAGGATGCCTGCGCAGGAGTCAGATTATTAGCGTATTCGTATATCGGACAATTTCGTCGTGACGCCGTTTTCCCGACAGAAGGAACAGATCCGTCGAAAGCAGCAATTATGGCTGGCTGGCCTGGCGCTGTTTGTGCTGCTGATGGTGGCAGTCAGTCTCAGCGCGGGTGACCGCTGGTTGACCCCGACCGACTGGTTCAGTGAAAACGGCAGGCTGTTTGTCTGGCAGCTACGTCTGCCGCGAACGCTGGCCGTGCTGGTGGTGGGAGCATCACTTGCGGTTACCGGAGCAGTGATGCAGGCGCTGTTTGAAAATCCCCTTGCCGAACCCGGCCTGTTAGGGGTATCGAACGGGGCTGGCGTCGGTCTGGTACTGAGTATTTTCGCCGGCGTTGAGATACTCTGGCAACTCAGCCTGTTCGCTATCGGGGGCGCTTTGCTGGTGACGCTAATTTTGCTGCACATTTCGCAAATGCAGCGCTCAAACAGTCGACTATTGCTGGCCGGCATTGCGCTGGGGATTATCTGTAGTGCCCTTGTTACCTGGGTGGTCTGTCTCAGCACGGAGCAGGATCTGCGGCAACTGATGTACTGGATGATGGGCAGTTTTTCGGGTATTGACTGGCGTTATCGCTGGCTGATGCTCGGCGCGCTGCCGGTATTGCTCTGGCTGTGCTCGCGCTGGCGGGTATTGGATCTGATTGCTCTGGGGGAAATCCCCGCCCGTCAACTGGGTTTGCGATTGCTGTTATGGCGAAATCTTCTGGTGCTGGCAACCGGTTGGCTGATCGGCGTCAGCGTGGCGCTGGCGGGGGCCATCGGTTTTGTGGGGCTGGTTATCCCGCATATCCTGCGTCTGAATGGCATTAACAATCATCAAATGCTGTTACCATGCTGTGCGCTGGCCGGTGGCGTGGCACTGCTGGCGGCGGATGTGGTTGCGCGCGTGGCGATAGCCTCAGCAGAACTGCCCGTCGGGCTGGTCACGGCGACAGCAGGCGCACCGGTATTTATCTGGCTACTGCTACGCAACCGCACCTGATTATCAGGCGGTTGCCTTCTCTTTACTGAAACAGGAAAACGTGATGACTATTTTCGACACAAAACTGATTACGCTTGATGGGGAAAATACCTCGCTGGCGCAATGGCAGGGCGAAGTATTGCTGGTGGTCAATGTGGCATCAAAGTGTGGTCTCACCCCGCAATATGAGCAGTTGGAACAGCTACACAGCCGCCTGCACAGCCAGGGATTCTCGGTGCTGGGCTTTCCCTGCAATGCGTTTCTGGGGCAGGAGCCGGGCTCCGAAGAAGAGATAAAAACGTTTTGTGCCACCACTTACGGCGTGACTTTTCCGATGTTCAGTAAGATTGAGGTTAACGGGCCTCAACGCCATCCTTTGTACCAGCAGTTGGTGGCCGCGCAGCCAGAGGCTGTCGCGCCGGAAGGAAGCGGTTTCCTGCAACGGATGGTGAGTAAGGGGCGCGAACCGAAAGAGCCGGGTGATATTTTGTGGAATTTTGAAAAATTCCTGATAGGCCGTGATGGTAGCGTGTTACAGCGATTCTCTCCGGATATGGAACCAGAGCATCCTTTGCTGACCGACAGCATCAGGCAGGCGCTGGAAAAATAAATGCTGCTGGAGTGTAAGGGCGTTGCCGTAGCGCAACGCCTTTCGCCTTTCAGTGTCAGCGTGGCGCAGGGCGAACTTATCCATCTGCTTGGCCCCAATGGAGCGGGCAAAAGTACCTTGCTGGCCTGTCTGTCTGGTCTGACACCGACCCGCGGAGAGGTGCTGTTTAACGACATTCCGATAACGCGCTACTCTGCCAGCAGGCTGGCGCGGCATCGTGGCTGGCTTGTCCAACAGCACATGCCGCCAGGTAACATGCCCGTCTGGCATTATCTTAATATGCATCTGGTTGGTGACAGGCCCGCGGATGAACAGACGGTAATGGCTGTCTGTGATATTTTTTTGCTGTCTGACAAACTTACCCGTCCGTTACATCAGCTCTCAGGCGGCGAATGGCAAAGGGTACGACTGGCTGCGGTATGCATCCAGACCGCTCAGCCGGAAGGCC
The DNA here is from genome assembly GCF_058241465.1 of Erwinia papayae. Lineage (NCBI taxonomy): Bacteria > Pseudomonadati > Pseudomonadota > Gammaproteobacteria > Enterobacterales > Erwiniaceae > Erwinia > Erwinia papayae. The sequence goes on along the minus strand of NZ_JBZCHT010000009.1, from coordinate 1,246,152 downwards.
AGTTGCTGTTACTTGACGAACCGCTTACCGGGTTAGATTTGGCCCGACAGAGAGCTTTTGATCGCTATCTCGCCCGGCGGGTGGCTGACGGGCTGACGGTAATCATGAGCAGCCATGATATCAATCACAGCCTGCATTATGCTCATCGGGTGTGGCTGCTGGGAAACGGGGAGTTGCGCCATCAGGGCGCTGCTGCTGAGGTGCTACAGGCAGAGATTGTCAGCGAGATATACGGTATCCCTTTTCGCCGCCTCAACACGGCAGGCCCGCCCTTTCTGACAACATTACCTGAAGACTCCGGTAACCTTGCCTGCCGGACCCATTTATGAGTAGAGTAGTCGCATCTTCTGAGGGAACCGCATATGCGTTACTGGCTTCTGTTGATCATTGTTGTTCTTGCTGGTTGCAGCAGCCATGCCCCTCCACCAAATGGTCGTCTCGCTGATTCTATTACCGTCATTGCCCAACTCAACGATCAGCTTGGCCAGTGGCAGGGTACACCTTACCGCTATGGTGGCATAGGAAGGGGAGGAATTGACTGTTCTGGCTTTGTTTATATTACGTTTCGCGATCGTTTTGCGTTGCAACTACCCCGGACCACCTCAGCGCAAACCGATATTGGTACACGTATCTCCAGGGATGAGCTGTTACCCGGCGATCTGGTTTTCTTCAAAACCGGTCGGGGTGAGAATGGATTGCACGTAGGCATTTATGATACTGACAACCAGTTCATTCATGCATCCACCAGTCAGGGAGTTATCCGTTCTTCGCTGGATAATGTTTACTGGAAAAAAGTATTCTGGCAGGCACGACGCATTTAATGGCGGCATATTTAGCGCGTTAATTATTTTATGTTCATTTATCACCCATTTGATTTATGAAAAGATAATAAGTTATGGCTGAGTTTTAGCCCGATGACAGGCAACAAATGACGTCAATTTGTATCTGAAAGCAACTTTATGTCATATTTTTGTAAAGGTTGTTTAAAGTAAAAGTCCGGACGGTAGCTAATTCCATCAGCCCGACTTAATTGTTAAGCATCTTTTATTCAGGAGTTGTGGTAGCTTAGCTTTTTGCTGGATGTTTTATCATTTCTGCACAGGCATTCTGAACGCGTGATAAGGCTACCCGAAGGGCTGTTATCAGTTTGTTCAGGCTGCATAAATTGCCACTCGTTTACGGCTAAATAAAATGAAAGTCCATCTGGAAGCGGATTATAAAAGTTACACCACTTTCTCCCCGACCTACAGTTTCGGCGGTCAGCTGATCTCGGTTGGGGTGCTGACCCATTTCATGCACACCAGCGCTAATGTGGCTATCCCACAGGATTTGCTGTTGCCGCAGTTAAATCAGATACAGCGGATAACTTTGTTGCAAACCCAGCTGAATATTATCGAAAAGCATGCTGATTTCTTTCTCCGACATAATGTAAAAGTGGCGCTGAAAGCAGATGAAATTCTTGCTGTCGCCATTCTGGAAAATGAATTTGTAACCCGAAGGCTGGCTGCACTGAGATGGATCGAAATTGAAATTAATGAAAATTTTCCAGACCTCAAACAAGGTAAAGATAATCCCTGTTTATTCGCGCTGAGTCAGCTATTTGACTTAAGTCTGGATAATTATGGCGCGGGTAAATCCCCCTCCAAAGCGATTTATGACAATCTCTTCACTTCAATTAAACTGGATAAAGGTTTTGTTCAACACAATATTAAAAGACTGTCTTTTAAACCCTTTATCACTGCCTTGCTGGAGCATATTCGACCTCACTGCGAGAGAGTGATTGTGCAGGGTATCGAAGACCCGTCCCTGTTTAAAAAAGTCAGCCATTTTGATTTCCACGGTATTCAAAGTTCTCTTTTTGCTCCGGTCAGTGAAGAGGCGCTTTATTCCCTGATTGCGCCTCCCGCAGAATTATCAGGTCTGCGGCCCTTAATAACCCCTTGTTAAGTCGGTGTTAACTCCGGGCACAGAAGGCTACACTGGCAGTGAGGCGGCCCGGAATACCGCAATGCTTAACCCAGAGGGCACATTAATGCGATTTAATAATACCTGGCACAATGAGCTGACAGGTTTTTATACGGCTGTGCAGCCAACACCCCTGAAAAATCCCCGTCTGCTTTATCACAGCCAGTCTCTGGCGCATGAACTTCAGCTGGATGAAAATGCATTCGGTGAAGAGTCAGGACTGTTATGGAGCGGTGCCGCTCTGCTGGAAGGGATGCAGCCGCTTGCCCAGGTTTACAGCGGTCATCAGTTTGGTGTCTGGGCCGGCCAGCTGGGCGATGGCCGCGGGCTGTTACTGGGCGAGCAGCAGACAGACGATGGACGCAAGCTGGACTGGCATCTTAAAGGGGCGGGGCTGACACCTTATTCACGCATGGGCGATGGTCGGGCAGTGCTGCGTTCCACCGTGCGTGAATTTCTCGCCTGTGAAGCCATGCATGCCCTCGGTGTGCCAACATCCCGTGCGCTGACCATTGTCACCAGCGACGAACCCGTTAGTCGTGAAACGACCGAACGGGGTGCCATGCTGTTACGGGTGGCAGAAAATCATGTCCGGTTTGGTCATTTTGAACATTTCTTTTATGCCCGGCAGCCAGAAAAAGTACGTCAGCTGGCTGATTACGTTATTCGCCATCACTGGCCACAATGGCAGCAGGAACCACAGCGATATCAGCTGTGGTTCAGCGATGTGGTCCGTCGTACCGCCCGACTGATCGCCCACTGGCAAAGCATTGGTTTTGCACATGGCGTGATGAATACTGACAATATGTCGATCCTCGGATTAACGCTGGACTATGGTCCTTATGGTTTTCTCGACGGCTATCAGCCGGACTTCATCTGTAATCATTCCGATTATCAGGGGCGCTATAGCTTTGCTAATCAGCCGGTTGTCGGGCTATGGAATCTGAATCGTCTGGCGCATTCACTGTCAGGACTGCTGGACAGCACACAGCTCAGTCAGTCGCTGGCAGAATATGAGCCAGAACTGATGCGGGCCTGGGGGGAGCGGATGAGATCAAAACTGGGACTGCTGAGTCGTGAACCGGAAGACAATGACATTCTCACCGGGCTGCTAACCCTGATGAGCAATGAGGGCAGCGATTATACGCTGACGTTCCGCAAACTGAGCGATACAGAACAACAGCAGTCGCGTTCTCCACTGCGGGATGAGTTTATCGACCGCGAAGCCTTTGACCGCTGGTATAATATTTATCGTCAGCGCCTGTTACAGGAACAGCGGAGCGATGCTGAACGACAACAGCAAATGAAGCGGGCAAACCCCTCCATCGTATTGCGAAATTATCTCGCGCAGCAGGTGATTGAGCGGGCTGAACAGGACGACAGGCAGTTGCTTTCCAGGCTGCACCAGGCACTGAGTCAACCCTTTGCTGACCATACAGAACATGCTGATTTTCTGGGACGTCCGCCGGAATGGGCCAGAACACTGGAAATCAGTTGTTCCAGCTGATTCCGTCGTCAAATGCGCAGGATGGTCCGGCGAATCGTCTGATGGCGATACAAACAGTTATTTTATTTACGATTGTTTTAATCCTGTAACTGTTACACTCAAAAGACATCTTACTTGCGGGCAGCCAAACATGTTTCGTACCAAGCCTCGCCTGAGGACGTTACTTACCTCACTCTCAGCAGGTGGCGTTATCCTGACCTCAGGGTTGCTGCTGAGCGCATTGCTGATCTTTCAGAAAGCGAATATTGAAGACAGCCTGCTGGAGAGCAACATTGCCTATGCCCGCAAGCTGGCGGATACCACCGACCGTTATCTCATCACCGCTCAGCGGGAACTGGCCTGGAGCGCCAGCCAGATAACCCAACTGAACAACACGCAGCTGCTGCGGCAGGAAACCGAACGTCTGCGGCTGCAATCAGGTTTCTTTAATACGGTAGTGGTGGTAAACACTGACGCGGTGGTCGCTGCCACGTCGCCGGAGAGCCTGAATCTGGTCGGAGTGAAACTTCAGTCCGATGCAAGTCGTCGTGCCATTGCTACACAAAAACCTTTTATATCATCACCTTTTGTCTCAGCATCTGGCAATTATGTGGTTTCTCTGTCTCAGCCGGTCTTCTCTGCTGATGGTCATTACATCGGCTACATTGGCGGCACTATCTTCCTGAAAAAACAGAGCATGCTCAGTGATATTATCAGCCAGCATTTTTACCCGACGGGGTCAACAATCAGTATCGTCAGCAATGAGGGTCTGGTCATTTTCAGTCATGACCGGGCGAGGGTAGGGCAACATATGTTGCTCAGCCCCGCACTCCAGCGGCAGCTGGCGGTAACGGAAAGCGGGCATTTTACCTCACAGGAAGCGGGCCGAAATTATCTCACTGGCTATGCCAGTATGCATAAGACCGACTGGAATATTTTCATATCGGGAACATCGCAGACCGTCAGAGGAATTATGTGGCGCACTGCCGGAAATGTGATGTGGTTTATTGTTGCCATTATCACCCTGATTGCCGCCATTATGGCTTTCCTGGCGACGCGGATTTCTTCTCCGTTGGAGAGGCTGGCAGGTATGGTACGGGAAGGCGGGAGTGATGCCACGCCGGAATCGCTTGCCTCGGTCAATGCCTGGTATCATGAAGCCGATCGCCTGAAAGAGGCGGTGCAGGTGAACAGACGGGCGGTGGCTGGCCGGGTGGCTGCGCTGAATGACGAGGCGATGACCGATCCGCTAACCGGCCTGCACAACCGCCGGGGATTCACCATGCTGGCGGCCGAACTGGGTGACGATCCGGAGCAGTGCATCATCGCCATTGATATTGACCATTTCAAAAAAATTAATGACTGGTACGGTCACGAAGGCGGTGATGAGGTGCTGGTCAGCCTGGCTTCTCTACTGCGTCAGGCGTGTCGTGGCGGCGACGTGGTCAGTCGGTTTGGCGGGGAAGAATTCATTGTCATGTTGCCCTGTACCGAACCGGATACCGCTGCCTGCATGGCAGAGCGGATCCGCCAGATGGTCAGTTCTGCGGCATTTCCCTTTGTCGGTCACATGACTATTTCGTTGGGTGTGGCAGCGCTGCGCGACTGTGGTGACAGAGAAACGCTGTTGCGTCGGGCGGATGAGGCACTGTATGCGGCAAAAGGTGCCGGACGAAATCAGGTTGTGGTCTTCCGGTCCGGTGATTTTATCCCTTACGCAGCGGGCGAGGATGCCGATATCAGCTGAACACTCAACACAATCCACGGAATTTCCACTGTAACCAGCTGTCCAGTTCCTGCTCGGGCAGCGGTTTGGAATAAAAGTATCCCTGCGCCTGATCGCATCCATACTCGGCCAGTACGGTCACAATTTCTTCGTTTTCCACGCCCTCAGCCAGTACGGTGTAGTCGAGTTCTTTAAGCATGGAAATGATGCTGCGGGCGATAACACGCGAGGCGGTATCAGAAGAAAGGCCACTGATAAGCGAGCGATCGAGTTTAATCACATCCAGCGGCATGCGCCTGAGATAGCTGATGTTACTGTAACCCGTACCGAAATCATCCAGTGAGATGCCAAATCCTCTGAGCTTTAGCATTTCCATGCCGCGCAGGGCTGCCGGGCTTTCAATCAGCCGTTCCGTTTCCAGACACTCAATGCCCAGTAATGAGGTAGGCAACTGCGCCTTGATCATTTTATCTTCAAGCTGATCGGCGAAATTCTCGCGGGCGAAATCACTGCCGCTGACGTTAATAGTGACCGGTAGCTGAATGCAGTGATTGCGTAATCGCGTCAGCCGTCTGATCACCCGGTCAGTGACCCAGGATGTCATGGCGCTGAGCAGGTCAGTCTGTTCAGCCAGCGGAACAAACATTGCGGGTGATAATTCACCCCGCTGCGGATGCCGCCAGCGGATCAGGGCTTCCAGCCCAACCGGTCGGCCGGTGTGCAGGCAAATTTTGGGCTGGTAAGCCAGATAAAGTCCCAAATCATTGCGCAGAGCGCTGGCCAGGTCGTTCATTAACATAAAGTCCTGGGTGGTGGTCTCATCACTGCCCTGACTGAAGCGAAAAGCGGGTATATCAAGACGGATCGCTTCATGCAGTGCACTAACCGTCCGACGCAGTATTTCCTGTGGCGCTACCTCACCGGTAATAAAGTTTTCTTCACCGGTATGCGTGGTCATCGCCACCGTCAGACCCTCACCCAGGTCGGCGCTGATACCTTCCAGCCGTCCGGCTACCCAGTTCGCGTCAATGTGACTTTCCTGACGGGTGAGCAGGGCGAAACGCCCGGTCGCCACGGTATAAAGCGCGTCATCCCCCGCTGGCTTCAGGCGCAGAGGCAGCAAAATAGCCATATCTTTCAGCAGGCTCTCTACCGGTCCCATCCCCATTGAGCGGGCCAGTTCGTAAGCGCGCGGCATATCAATGCAGTCAATCAGCAACAGGCGGCGTGGCGTGTTGTCACCGGTTGACGCCAGATAATGCAAATCACGGATAAGGCGCTGACGGTTGGGCAGGCCGGTTACCGGATCGGCAAATCCGGCGGAATACCAGGCTTGCAGAAAAGACATCACCAGCGCGGCCAGCAGTTTCAGAGTGGCAATCTGCTCGTCAGTGAAAGTGTGGGGTTGCGTATCAGTGACGCAGAATGTGCCCAGAATGACGTTTTCACAGTTTTTTAATGGTACACCCGCGTAAAAGCGGATGAAGGGTGCGCCGGTAATAAAAGGATGCTCCGCAAAGCGGACGTCGAGCAGTGTATCGGACACCACCACCGCATTATCACTGTCCACCACGTAACGACAAAGGGAATCGTGGCGGGAGGACTGCTTAAGCGCAAAATTATAGGCGGCACGAATGTACTGATGTTCATCATCAAGAACGGAGATAAAACTGCCGGGAATACCCAGCGCGTGACTGGCGAGCAGGGCAAATCTTCTGAGCACATCATCCCGGCTTTCGTCGGAAGTGCGCAGTGCATGAAGCGCCAGTACGCGGCGAGCAACATCGCCGGTGAGATGATTAAGCATGTGTGTCCTCCGCACCGGAGTGTTTCCGGAGCGAAACTAAAAAAAATTAATATACAGTGAGGGGGCACCGTAAAATGCGATTTCTGCGACAGGTAAAAACGATTAATGTATTGGTATGCCCGATACAGTAGGCTTTTCCTGACCCTTTGTCATATTTATTTTGCCTCGACCAAATCTTTACGTTCTGACGATATATTAATTTAATCGTCCTCCGGTTTCTTTTTTCTGATTGCCTGCCAGAATAAGCGCAACAAAATACCGGGTAGCAACAAAATCTCTGTAATTAGGGGAATGATTATTCGGTTTATAATTTTTATAATAACAACTTCAGGATTATCTCATGAATTTACTTCGACATTTCACTATCCGCCGGGTCGTCCTCTGGATAATGATTATTTCCTTCACTGTTATTGCGCTGGCGGGGGGCTACAGCTCGCTGGTTCTGCGTGATATGTACCGGCACAGTGACCGCACCGAAGTGCTGGCACAACAGCTGGCTTTCCTTACTCATGCCGACCTTGTCAGACAGAGTGGCAGCGCAGAGGAAAAGAGTGCCCTGGCGACACAGGTCCCGTCGGACGCTGACTGGAGTAGCTACCGTAATGCGCTGGGTGCAGCAGAAGCGGTCTACACCTCAGCCGCGCGTGAGCGGTTAATGACCCTGCAGAGAGAACTGGCGCACGACGATTTTGATGTCGGCGCTGAACGCCATCGTCTTGATACCATATTTATTTCTGCACTGCTGGCGGCGGCGGTGCTGCTGATTTTTTGTGACCGCTATCTGGTGGTGCATCTGGTACGGCCGGTCGGGAAAATCCGCGCCCACTTCAGGGTGATTGCCAGCGGTGACCTGACCCGAGAGCCTGAAGATCTGGGACGTAACTGTGTCGGACAGCTGGTGCCACTGGTCAGAGAGATGCAGCACAGCCTGCTGGATACCGTGCAGGCCATCCGCGACAATGCCGTGGTGTTGAACAAAGAAGCAAATGGCATTGCTGCCGGGAATGCTGATCTTTCCGACCGTACCGCGACGCAGGCGGCGGCGCTGGAGCAGACCGCAGCCAGCATGGAGGAGCTGACCGCAACGGTAAGTCATAACGCCGGTAATGCCCGCGATGCACGGGAGCTGGCGGGGCAGACGGCCGACAGCACCCATAAAGGGGAACAGCTGGTCAGAACCGTGGCGTCAGCGATGAACGGCATTGCCGAAGGTTCAGAAAAAATCCGCCAGTTTACCGCCACCATTAATGGCATTGCGTTTCAGACTAACATTCTGGCGCTGAACGCGGCAGTGGAAGCGGCGCGTGCCGGGGACCAGGGGCGAGGCTTCGCCGTGGTAGCGAGCGAAGTTCGTTCACTGGCGCAGCGCAGCGCCACCGCAGCGAAAGAAATTGAGCAACTGATTGCGGATACGGTGTCACGGGTTGATCACGGGCGCAGCGCGGCAGACAGCGCGGGGGCGATCATGGATGAAGTACTGCGCGGCGTGGGCGGCGTAAACGAGCTGATTGGGCAGATTGCGCTTGCCTCAGAAGAGCAGAGCAAAGGGATCTCGATGATTACGCTGGCAGTAGCTGAGCTGGATCGTGTGACCCAGCAGAATGCCTCGCTGGTACAGGAAGTGTCAGCGTCCGCAGGCAGCCTGAGCGGCCAGACCGAAGCCCTTGGCAGCGTAATCCGCCGCTTTACCCTGCCGGATAATGCGCTGCTGCCACATCCTGCCAACACCCCTGGCCACTGCTGAACCCCTTCAGATAATTTGCGCAGGGTGACTCCCGGTCATCCGCGCATCCTGCCCCGCTGCACAACCGCTGTTTTATGGTAAACGCGTCCTGATGCCTGTGAAAAGGTGCGTCACAGGGCGCATATCGCCTTGCCTGCAATGAAAAAAGCGACAGCACATAAGCCGGTAGTTATCATTTAGTCAGAATTATCTTCTTATTATTTAAGATATGATGCAGCTGACAGCTAAACAAAAGATTACGGGGTTTTGCATCATCAGCATTTAAATCAGATTACTCACTTAAGTGATAAATTAATAATGCAGGTGAAGTTTGCCAGTTTGATTTAATTACCGGATATTTCTTTTTACGCAAAAATTTATTCAGTGGAAATTTGACAGACAGAAAACCCGACAAATTATCTTCGTGCAGATTAACCGGGTGTCACTATAACGGCATTAATTGATTGCTGTTGCCTGTGCTGACGAAATTTTTATCCGGCATTAAAGTTCATTTATGTCAGGACGATAATTTGGCAACAGAGCAGTGGACGAAAAAATTATCATTGATAAGCATTAATTACCTGCTGTGGGTTAATCACGGCAGGTGAGAATGCAACATGTTGCTGATTTTGCTGGGTTCACAGGTGAGAACCGCGGGCTCTTAACGCGGCGTCATCCTTTCTTCGCGGCGTTAAGAATGCTCCGGAAATCACCTATCAGGCTGCTCTGACAGCATGAAGGGGTGGCATCAGACCGGATGCAATGCCAGGCTTCACGGGCTCATAAGCGACGGCCTGTCGCATACCGGCATACGGGCAGGCCGTTCTGATGGCAGCGGACCTGCGCGAAATTCGCATCTGGTCTCTTCTGACTGAATCTGTCGCCCTGATGGTTGTGGTGTGCCAGTCCACAGTAAATTCAGAATGCAGAGGGGACAGACTCTGAAAAAAATAATTCACGACGCCGTCGAAGCGGCACGGCTCCAGGCGCTTGCCCAGTACCAACTGATGGATACGCCATCAGCAGAGGCATTTGATCGCCTGACCACTCTGGCCGCGCGCCTCTTTCGCGTGCCGGTTGCTTTCATCTCACTGATTGATGATGAGCGACAGTTTTTTAAATCCCGTTACGGCCTGGATATTACCGGTACGGCCCGCAGCGTGGCGTTCTGCCACCACACCCTGGAACAGGATGGTCTGCTGTGTGTGCCGGACGCGCTTGCTGATCCCCGTTTCAGTGACAGCCCACTGGTGCTCGGCTATCCCCATATTCGCTTTTATGCCGGGGTTCCGCTCAACACCCCTGATGGCTATCGTATTGGCACCGTGTGCCTGACTGACAACAAACCCCGTCCCCCGTTGACGGAGTCAGATAAACAGCATCTTCTTGATATTGCCGCGCTGGTGATGGATCGCATGGAGGTTCATCGTCATGAACTGCTGCGTCATGCCAGCCAGCAGCGTCTGGCGGCAATTTCTGCCACCTCGCCGGATGCCATCATCTGTACCGACCTGCAACGCGGTATCACTTTCTGGAACCCGGCAGCCTGCGCCATGTTTGGTTATGAGGTGCAGGAGATGCTGGGACAATATGTTGCGCGTCTGGTGCCGGAACGTTGTCAGGCCGATTACCGCAATGAACTGGATCGTCTGATGCATGAGGATGACGCTATTTCGCATCCGCGTACCTTGCAGATTTGGGGCCTGCGCCGCAACGGCGAACAGTTTCCGGCTGAAGTCTCCTTTTCCGGCTGGCATGAAGGCGAAAGCAGGCTGGTAGGCATGATTATCCGGGATGTCAGTGCCCGACATGAAAGCGAAACGCGCCTGTGCGAACTGGCTTCGCTGGATATGCTGACCCGGCTGGCCAGCCGGGGCGCGTTTATGTTGCAGCTTGGTCAACTCACCGAGGCAGGCGTGCCCTATACCCTGCTGATGACCGATCTTGATGGCTTCAAAGAGGTTAATGATACCCTTGGTCATGCAGCGGGTGATGCGCTGTTATGCCACGTTGCTACGCAGGACCGGACGGTATGTGCCAATGCGGTTACCGCCGCACGTCTGGGCGGAGATGAATTTATTATTCTGTTGCCCTGTGGCACCGCTCATGCGGCGAAGACGGCTGAAAAACTGGTCGCTGCCGTGCAGAAACCTTTTAATTATCATGACACGCCGGTCAAAGTGGGCGCGAGTGCGGGCATTGCCGGATTTCCGGAACATGGACAGGATGCCTCTGCGGTGATGTCGGCTGCCGATCTTGCACTGTATCGCGCCAAGGCAGAAGGCAAGGGCAGGAGCATCCTGTTTGAACATGCATTTCGCGAGGCTGCGCTGCGACGCAGGCGCTTTGAACGTGAGCTGGAGAGGGCGGTCAGCGAGCAGCAATTTGTGCTGCATTACCAGCCCCGCTACAGCGCAACAGATGGCCGACTGACCGGCTGTGAAGCGCTTGTTCGCTGGCAGCATCCGGCGCGAGGCCTGCTGTTGCCCTCGGAATTCATTGAAATGCTGGTGAAAAGCCCGCTTTCGGTGGTTCTGGGTGAATGGATTGTTCGCACTGCGGTCGCGCAAATCCGCCAGTGGCAACAGTTTTACCCCTCGCTGCGCGTCAGTATCAATCTTTTCCCCCGTCAGCTGGCGGCAGCCGGGCTGGAGCGCGTACTCCGTGACAGTGCCGGCGGTGACGCCAGCTTTGTCGATCTGGAGGTGGATGAACCGCTGCTGACAAAAGTGGCCCGCGAGCATCCTGACAGCCTGGAAGCGGTAAAAATTACCGGTGCAAACTTTATCATCGACCACTACGGGCGCACCCTTGGCTCGATAAATCTGTTATGCAACGGAATAGTTTCCGGCCTGAAAATTGATAAATCACTGACCGGCCAGCTCAATGCCAGTACCCGCACCCGGATGATGTTCCGCGCCGTTGCCTCACTGGGGAAAAGTCTGGGTATCAGTGTCGCGGTGGAGGGTGTGGAAGAGGAGTCACAGCACAACTTTGTTAACACACTGCAATGTGACATTGTGCAGGGGAACGGTTTGTGTCGACCGCTGACCGTCGCTGATTTTGAAGCCAATTTGCGGGAAGGTTACACCACACGTTATATCGCCAGTAACCCCTGACCTTCCTCTGTTGCGTAAGGAGATAACATGCCGCTTCGCTCACTTCAGGCGCTGTGCCTGGTGAATTTTTTTCTGGCTGATGTTCGTGACGGACTGGGGCCATTCCTCGGGATTTTCCTGACGGAGCACCACTGGAAACCCGACGATATTGGTTTCATCATGACCGCTGGCGGCCTGGCGGGACTGGCCGCCACACTCCCTGCCGGGGTGCTTACCGATGCCACCCGCCGCAAGCGCCTGCTGCTGTTTGTCGGCTGCCTGTTGATCACTGTCTCAACGCTGTTGTTATGGTTCTTCCCGCAAACCCTCACCGCGACGCTGTCTCAGGTGGTAACCGGGATTTCAGCGGCCTGTATTGCGCCGGTTGTCGCCGGCATCACCCTCGGTCTGACCGGCAAGGCCGGTTTCAACCGGCAGATGGGAAAAAATGAGGCATTCAATCATGCCGGTAATTTTACTGCTGCGGTGATTGCCGGTATCGCTACCTGGTACTGGGGGACCGGCGCAGTATTCATTCTGATGACCACCATGGCATTATTCACTGCTTTCAGCGTGCTGCTGATTCGCGATCGGGATATCGACAACCGGGCGGCCAGAGGAGAGGGGAGCGCAGTATCCCCGGCCCCGGTGCTGCCATTTAAAACCTTGTGCCAGCACTCTGCACTGATGGTCGTTGGGCTGACGTTGCTGCTGTTTCATCTGGGCAATGCGGCGTTGCTACCGATGCTCAGCATGCGAGCTGCTGCGCTGGAGCCGCACAGTGCGGTCCCCGCAGGGGTTTACGCTGCCGCCACGGTGGTGATTTCGCAATGTGTGATGATCCCGGTTGCGCTGCTGACGTCGGCCCGGGCAGATAAATATGGCTACCGGCCGCTGATTATGCTGGCGCTGCTGGTACTGCCGGTTCGCGCGGCCATTGCCGCCAGTTCAGCAGCACCGCTGACGCTGCTGCCTGTCCAGGTGCTGGACGGGGTGGCGGCCGGGATACTGGGGGTAGCCATTCCTGGTTATATTGTGCAGCTGTTAAACGGCAGCGGGCATACCAATGCAGGTCAGGCGTTTATCATGTTATTACAGGGCGCGGGGGCGGCATTCAGTCCGGCGCTGACGGGGATTATCACCACCCGCTACTCCTGGAGCGCGGCGTTTGCCACCCTGGGCGGTATCGCCATACTGGCGCTCTGCCTGTGGTGGCTGGCTGGCCGACTGCATCTGTTGCCTTCCCACACCGCTGAGGATTAAGCCTCTCCATTACCTTGCCGCAGGCAGGCTGGCTTACAAGGAATACGGCCAGCCTGCCATTACCTCTGAATTTCACGGCCTGCAAATAAATCAGATACTAATTAATTAGTTATCTGTAATGGCCACCCTTAACCAGTGAGCTGTCTCACAGCGCAGAAAAAATAAACGCCCCGTTGTTAATTATTCCTTATCTGTCTTCTGCTGCTGCCGATACTGATCCTGCATACTCATTTACAGGGATCACCAATGAAAATTTCAACACGCCTGACCATCGGTTTTGGTTTGCTTATCATGCTGTTTATCATCTGTACCCTGGTTTCCCTTAAGTCATTTTCTGATGCGCGCAGGGGAATGGAAGATGCGCTGAACGTGAAAATGAAGAAATACCAGCTGGTGCTCAATATGCGTGGCGGGCTGAGAGATATGTCAGTGGTGGTGAGAAATATTGCCCTGTTGTCGGATGTCAAAGGGATGCAACAGGAATGGCAGCGCCTTACCGCCATGAAAGCACAGTATATTCGTAACCGTGAGTCGCTGGCGGAAATGATGCAATCCGAACAGGATGAGTCAGGTCGTGCTGCTTTCTCAAAAGTGTTACAAAACGAGCAGAATGTGCTGGCGGTGATGGACCAGGCCGCACAGCTTGGCCTGCAAAACCGCCAGAAAGAGGCCACCGATTTTCTGATGAATACGGTCAGGCCCGTGCAGCGCGTGTTGCTGGACGAGATTGATGCAATGACGACGCTACAGATGGAGAACAGTCGCGCGGCGCTGGAAAATAACAGCCAGTCAATTGGCCGTTCATCGCTGGTGCTGATTATTCTGGCGGCTTTTTCGGTGCTGTTGTCGGTTGCCACCGGCTATCTGATTGTACGACAGCTGATGCGCCAGTTGGGTGGGGAACCCGCGCAGGCTCAGGCGCTGGCGGCGGCCATTGCCGATGGCGACCTTACGCTCACGCTTGCACTGCGAAAAAACGACCGGGGCAGTCTGTTAGCTTCTCTGGCGGCGATGCAGAATCGCCTGCGTGAGCTGGTGGTGCAAATCAAAGATACCTCATCTAACGTGGCGCTGGCCGCCGACGAGATTGCGCAGGGCAATACAGAACTTTCATCCCGTACAGAGCAACAGGCTGCGGCCCTGCAGGAAACGGCGGCTAGTATGGAACAGCTAACGGCAACGGTAAAAAGTAATACCGCAGGTGCGCACGAAACCGCAGGAACGGCCCGTGAAACCGCTACCCTGGCCCGCGCCGGGGAAGCTGACGTACAGCGGATGTCTGAAACCATGCATGACATTTCACACAGTGCTAAAAAAATTCGTGACATTACCGGCGTTATCGAAAGCATCGCTTTTCAGACCAACATTCTGGCTTTGAATGCGGCGGTGGAAGCAGCACGGGCGGGTGAAGGTGGTCGCGGCTTCGCCGTGGTGGCAGGGGAGGTCAGAACGCTGGCCCAGCGCAGCGCCACGGCGGCGAAAGAGATCAAGGCCCTGATTGAACATACGGTGGATCAGGTAGGCAATGGCGTGACGGTAGCCAGTGGCACCTGCCAGAGTATTCTCTCCGTGGTGGGCATGGTCGGTGAACTGGCTGATGCGATGGATGAGATCTCACTGGCCTCTTCTGAGCAGATGCAGGGAATATCTCAGGTCAGCATCGCGGTCAGCCAGATGGATGGCGTCACCCAGAACAATGCGGCGCTGGTTGAGGAGTCCTCTTCAGCATCACAGTCTTTGTCGGAGCAGGCGCACGCGTTGCGGGGTGTGGTGGCAACCTTCAGGGTATAGCGCCTGACGGCCCGGGAGGGATAAAGGAACAGGCCAGCCGTTGCAACCGCATCCCTCTGAGGATTGCTGTGGCAACGGGCGGCATCATTCGCCGCGTTGGCCTGCTGTTTCAGCGTCCTGCGTCATCAGCCTCGTGCGGCAACTGCGTCAGCCAGCAGATCCAACACGGCTTCGCTCTCTTCCCAGCCCAGGCAGGGGTCGGTGATCGACTGACCGTAAGTCAGAGGTTTTCCGGCCTCCACTTTCTGCGTGCCTTCCTGCAGGAAACTCTCAATCATCACCCCGGCGATGGCTCGCGAACCTTCGCGGATTTGCTGTGCAACAGCGCGCGCAACCTCTTTTTGCAACTGATGCTGTTTCAGGCAGTTGCCATGACTGAAGTCGATGACCAGTTTTTCCGGTAGCCTGAACTGGCGCAGGCAGTCTGTTGCATCGGCGATATCCTGCGGATGATAGTTGGGCTGTTTACCGCCGCGCATAATCACATGGCCGGACGGATTACCGCTGGTCTGATAAATGGTCATCTGACCATGTTTATCCGGCGACAAAAACAGATGGCTGACGCGGGATGCCCGGATGGCATCCACGGCAATCTGAATGTTGCCATCCGTGCCGTTTTTAAAGCCCACCGGACAGGAGAGCGCGGAAGCCATTTCACGGTGGATTTGGCTTTCAGTGGTGCGCGCCCCGATTGCTCCCCAACTGATCAGATCGGCGATAAACTGACCCACCACCATATCAAGAAATTCAGTCGCGGTGGGCATCCCCAGCGCATTGATCTCCAGCAACAGTTGTCGTGCCGTCGCCAGCCCCTCATTCACGCGGAAGGTGCCGTCAAGGCAGGGATCGGAAATCAGACCTTTCCAGCCCACGACGGTACGGGGCTTCTCAAAGTAGGTGCGCATGACGATTTCCAGCCGCGACTGGTGTTTTTCCCGCATCGCCTGCAATCTGCCCGCATACTCAACGGCAGCCTGGGGATCATGCAGGGAACAGGGGCCGATGATCACCAGCAAACGTTTATCTTCACCTGAAAGAATTCGGGCAATACGCTGACGGGAATCGGTAACATTGCGTGCGATTTGCGCGGTGATGGGGTAGCGCTGTGACAGTTCATCGGGCGTAACCAGACTGGCGATGCGCGCGGTCCGCAGTTCATCTGTTTTGTTCATTATTCGCTCTGAAATGGATTTCTTCGCAGCGGCAGGAGTACCGGGAAGTGATGGCTCACCATAAACTAATCAGCGGTGATTTCAAACGGAAACCATTCGCAGTGTCAGCGGATATAACAAACAGACGGCAAAAAACAGCGCAATAACGCTGCTACTGATGACGGTTTCAGTACATTTTGCGGGTCAGGCCCATAATGTCGAGAATTTTGGTGGCTATCTCTTCCACCGAATAGTTGGTGCTGTTCAGATAGCGTATCTGGTGAGTGCGGAACAGGGCTTCGACTTCCCCGACCTCCAGACGACACTGCCTCAGCGAAGCGTAGCGGGTATTTTCTGCCCGCTCCTGGCGGATGGCGGAGAGCCGTTCCGGATCGATAGTCAGACCAAAAAGTTTGTGCTGAAAGGGTTTCAGAGCAGGTGGCAGTTTAAGATTATCCATATCGTCAGCGATAAACGGATAGTTGGCGGCCCGGATACCAAACTGCATGGCCAGATAGAGGCTGGTAGGCGTTTTGCCGCAGCGCGACACGCCCAGCAGGATGACCTGAGAGGCTTCCAGTCCTCTTAATGAGATGCCATCGTCATGTGCCAGCGTGTAATCGATAGCCGCGATACGCGCATCATATTTCCCCAGGTTACCGGCAGTCAGACCATGAGTACGATTGGCTACCGGCGCAGGTTCAATCCCCAACTCCTGCTGCTGGGGGGCCA
The DNA here is from genome assembly GCF_058241465.1 of Erwinia papayae. NCBI lineage: Bacteria > Pseudomonadati > Pseudomonadota > Gammaproteobacteria > Enterobacterales > Erwiniaceae > Erwinia > Erwinia papayae. The sequence goes on along the minus strand of NZ_JBZCHT010000009.1, from coordinate 1,229,410 downwards.
CCAGGGACTGTACGATATCCTGACAGAAACCGTCACTTTGCAGAATGATGTCACGGATCTCAGGCATAACAATCGAAAAAAAGACCAGTGGACGAATGCCACTCTGCTGGTAAAGGGCATTGATCTGCGCCCTGACCGCCTGCGCACGCTGCACATTCTCGACAAAGGGTAAGGTGACGCTGTTGATGCTGACCGGAAACTGCGACAGCACCGCATGTCCCAGCACTTCAGCAGTGATTGCCGTTCCGTCTGAGATATAAAACACACTTCTCTCGCTGTTTACGTCCATTTTTGTCTCCGGTCAGGCTGTGGCTGACACTGATATTAACGTCAGAATGACGAAACCGGGTCACAGTATAGGGTAATGAACAGAATATTTATTTATCAGCGCTGTTTTTTCTTTTTACTGAAACTAATTATCTCGTGTTGTTAAAAATGAAATATCGTTTCCGGAAAGTATTGATAAAAACAGGTATGAAGCGGAAAAACATTCTAATCAGGCATTATTCTCGCGTGTGCTGCTCTGTGACACAGATAAAAAGTCATAAAATCACATGCTATTGAAATATAAGGGCTTGTATTATTATTTTGCGCATGCATCAGGGCAGTGGCAGGCGGAGTTTTCTTAAAAGTGTTTTTTTCACCCGCTTGATCGATTCAACAGTTTTATTCATCAGCCTGGATGTGCCAGGCTCAACGAGCATCAGTTTATTCGCATATTGCTAATTAAATTTGAAAAGGATTGAATTCATGTCCAGTAAAGGTGACCTGCCGCTTGTGCTTTGGTATGACCAGCTCGGTATGAACGATGTTGATCGGGTGGGAGGCAAAAATGCGTCTCTGGGGGAAATGATCACAAACCTCTCCTCGCTTGGCGTTGACGTTCCCAATGGTTTTGCCACGACTTCAGCGGCATTTAATCAGTTCCTCGACCAGAGCGGCGTCAATCAGCGTATCCATGATTTGCTGGATAACACGGATATTGATGATGTTGACCAACTGGCGAAAGCCGGCAAACAGATCCGCCAGTGGATTGTGGATACCCCTTTCCAGCCGGAGCTGGAGCAGGCCATTCGCGGCGCGTATCAACAGCTCTCCTCAGACGATCCTGACGCTTCTTTTGCCGTGCGCTCCTCAGCCACAGCTGAAGACATGCCCGATGCGTCTTTTGCCGGACAGCAGGAAACCTTTCTTAACGTGCAGGGCTTTGATGCCGTGCTGGTAGCAGTAAAACACGTGTTTGCCTCTTTATTTAACGACCGGGCCATCTCATATCGGGTACATCAGGGCTATGACCATCGTGGCGTGGCGTTATCGGCTGGTGTGCAACGGATGGTGCGTTCCGACGTCGGCGCAGCCGGGGTGATGTTTACCATCGACACAGAATCCGGTTTTGATCAGGTGGTGTTTATCACTGCCGCTTACGGTCTGGGCGAAATGGTGGTTCAGGGCGCGGTCAATCCGGATGAGTTCTACGTCCATAAGCCTACCCTTGCCTCGGGACGACCGGCAATCGTACGCCGTAATATGGGTTCAAAAAAGATTCGGATGGTCTATGCCGATTCCCGGCAGCATGGTGAGCAGGTCACGACAGAAGAGGTTCCGGAAGCGGAACGTGACCGCTTCTGTCTGAGTGATAAAGAGGTCGAAGCCCTGGCGGCACAGGCCATGCAGATTGAAAAGCATTACCAGCGCCCGATGGATATCGAGTGGGCAAAAGACGGTCATACCGGCAAGCTTTATATCGTGCAGGCGCGTCCGGAAACGGTTCGTTCTAACGGCCAGGTGATGGAACGCTACACGCTTCAGGGACAGGGCAAAGTGGTGGTGGAAGGTCGGGCCATCGGCCATCGAATTGGCGCCGGTACGGTGAAGGTCATTCATGATATCAGTGAAATGAACCGCATCGAAAAAGGCGACGTGCTGGTCACCGATATGACCGATCCCGACTGGGAGCCGATCATGAAGAAAGCCGCAGCCATCGTCACCAATCGCGGTGGGCGAACCTGCCATGCGGCTATCATTGCCCGTGAGCTGGGGATCCCGGCGGTGGTGGGCTGCGGTGATGCCACCTCACGGATTCAGGAAGGACATAAGGTTACCGTCTCCTGTGCCGAAGGCGATACCGGCTACGTCTATGACGACCTGCTGGATTTTGAGGTGAAAAGCTCGCAGGTTGATGAAATGCCCGACCTGCCGCTGAAAATCATGATGAATGTCGGGAATCCGGACCGTGCATTTGATTTCGCCTGCTTACCCAATGAAGGTGTTGGTTTAGCCCGGCTGGAATTTATCATCAACCGGATGATCGGCGTGCATCCCAGGGCACTGCTGGAGTTCGACAGACAAACGCCAGAATTGCAGCAACAAATCCGCGCCCTGATGAAAGGATTTGACGATCCAGTTGAATTTTATATTGCGCGTCTCACCGAGGGGATTGCCACCCTGGGCGCGGCCTTTGCGCCAAAGCGGGTGATAGTGCGTCTTTCCGATTTCAAAACCAATGAGTACGCCAATCTGGTGGGCGGCGAGCATTATGAGCCTGAAGAAGAAAACCCGATGCTGGGCTTCCGGGGTGCCGGGCGGTACGTGGCTGACAGTTTCCGCGACTGCTTTGCTCTGGAATGCGCCGCTGTGAAGCGTGTGCGTAACGACATGGGGCTGACGAATGTTGAAATTATGGTGCCCTTTGTTCGCACGGTCGCCCAGGCAAAAGCCGTGGTCGATGAGCTGGCGGCTCAGGGCCTGAAACGCGGCGAGAACGGACTGAAGCTGATTATGATGTGTGAGATCCCCTCGAATGCGCTGCTGGCGGATCAGTTCCTGCAATACTTTGACGGTTTTTCTATCGGCTCCAATGATATGACGCAGCTTACTCTTGGGCTGGACCGTGATTCCGGCGTGGTATCGGAACTGTTTGATGAGCGCAATGATGCAGTGAAAGCATTGTTATCAATGGCGATTAAAGCGGCAAAAAACAGGGCAAGTATGTGGGAATTTGTGGTCAGGGGCCGTCCGATCACCAGGACTTTGCGGCATGGTTGATGGAGGAGGGCATCGACAGTCTGTCTCTTAATCCGGATACCGTAGTGCAAACCTGGCTGAGTCTGGCAGATATGTCGTAAAGGTCCATGTCAGATAATTAACAAAGTTCTGCCATCTGAATCAAACCCCAAAAGCTGGAAGGTCAGCGGTTGGGTTTTTTTACTTCAGGCTGTAACAGCAACCTGCCATTCTAATTGCCGGATGCATCTCCTGTGCCGCCAGAGCAGGATTAAAGCTTCTTTCCTGCCTGCTTGATATAAAACGACGATGCGCGACGATCAGAGTCTGAAACCCTGAGCATCAATAAAATGGCTTCAGATCAGATTATCTCGATTTTTCTGAATAATAAGCAAAAAAAAGCCCATCACATGGGATGGGCAAAGACTACACACAGCAATTCTTTACTATATCAGGGGGAAAACGTTGTTTATAAATCAGCACATTGGCTGTAAACATGTGCGTTTATACTATTCAGCGAGGCAGACTGAGTCATTAAGAATCCTCTTATTAGTTTAAGCGTGATAATATTTTGCAGGGCAAATAATCAGGGGTAACGAACGCAGGTGTATAAAAAGTAGCCGGATGTGACATAAAAGAAGCATTCAGAGGGAAATCAGCTTTTTTCAGGTAAAAAATACTTAACAAAATTAGGAAAAAACTGATCCAGAGTGCCGGTGTTGCGGCCAGTCAGCCCAGCCGCATGGCGAATCTTACTGGCGGTGTTCCGACTCAAAGTCGGCCAGCTCTTCCACAACCTGATGGGGATCCTCTCCCGGTGGCGGCGTTTCATATATCCAGACAAAAATCAGTCGATAAGAAACGGCCAGTACCACCGGTCCGATAAACAGCCCAATCATCCCAAAGGCAATTAGCCCACCTATGACCCCCGACAGGATCAGGATCAATGGAAGGTCGGCCCCCATACGGATAAGCATCGGGCGCAGCACATTATCCAGTGTGCCGACCACACAGCTCCATACCACCAGTACGGTGCCCCATGTGGTGTCGCCACTCCAGTAAAGCCAGATAATCGCCGGGATCAGTACCACCAACGGACCCAACTGTACCAGGCAGGAAAAAATCATTACCACCGTCAGCACAGCAGCATAGGGGATGCCACAGATCGCCAGCCCAATGCCGCCCAGCACCCCCTGTACCAGCGCCGTGACCACCACACCCAGTGCCACCGCACGAATCGCCTGACCAGCCAGCAGTACCGCTGCATCTCCCCGGCGTGACGCCAGGCGGTAGGCAAAATGGCGGATCCCCTGGCCCACCTGTTCGCCACGCCAGAAAAGTAACACGCTGAACAGCAGCATCAGCGCCAGATGCATCATAAAGCGACCAAAGTGTCCGGCCTGAGCGAACAGAAAGCCACTGGTTCTGCCCAGATAGGGCTGCACGCTGGCCAGCAGCGCACTGCCACCGCCCAGGGCCAGTTTGTGATAGAAGGAAGAGAGCTTTTTACCCACCAGCGGAATGCTTCTCAGCCAGTCCAGTTCTGGCAGTTCCAGGTGCCTTGAGGTAAGCCATGCTACTACCGGGCCGCTGTTTTCAATCAGACTGTTAACCAGCAACGAAACCGGAATAATAAACAGCAGCAGCAGGATAAAGGTCATCGCCACTACCGCCAGCGAACGCCGCCCCCACAACCATCCCTGAATTCTGATCATCAGCGGCCAGGTGGCAATCACCACCATGCTCGCCCAGGCGAAGCCAAGCACGAAAGGCTGGACCACCCAGAAAGATGCGACGATCAGCAGCGTGATAAACAGCAGGGAAAAGACGATTTGCAGCAGATCCCATTCATTATGAACATTCTTCATGTAGCAACATTAACCTCAGATAAAAAGCGTAAAGCGGGTGGTCAGGTACGGAAAAAACAATGAATGACCCGGCATCCTGAGCATGGTGTATTAAACGCATTTTCAACAGAAACGGCACGAGATTCTTTTTGCTGGATTTTTGAAATCGCGACAGGTCATAAAAAAATGTGATAAAACTTTTGCCAGAGAGCATTCGTTATACACAACATTTTGGTCACCCGATAATGATCCCACAGATTTCTCAGGCACCCGGCCTTGTTCAGCTGGTGCTGGATTTTTTGCAGACGCTGAAACAGCAGGGTTTCACCGGCGATACTGCAACCAGCTACGCCGATCGTCTCACCATGTCCACCGACAACAGTATTTATCAGCTGCTTCCCGATGCCGTGCTGTTCCCCCGTTCCACGGCAGATGTCACCCTGATTGCCCGGCTCGCGGCAGAGCCACGTTTCCTCAGTCTGGTGTTCACCCCACGTGGGGGTGGCACCGGCACTAACGGACAGTCGTTGAACCGCGGCATTGTGGTGGATATGTCCCGGCATATGAACAGAATTATCGACATTAACGTTGAGCAGGGCTGGGTAAAGGTAGAAGCGGGGGTGATTAAAGATCAGCTCAATGCATATCTTAAGCCTTACGGTTATTTCTTCTCACCTGAGCTGTCCACCAGCAACCGGGCAACGCTGGGCGGGATGATTAATACCGATGCCTCAGGGCAGGGATCGCTGGTATACGGCAAAACCTCGGATCATGTGATTGGGTTGCGCGCGGTGCTGCCGGGTGGCGATATTCTGGATACCCGCGCTGTACCGATGATGCTGGCGGAACAGCTGGCTGAGGGGCAGAATAACGAAGGAAACATCTATCGTACCGTGCTGGAACGTTGCCGTGACCGCCGCCAGCTGATTATGGAAAAATTCCCGAAACTGAACCGGTTTCTCACCGGTTACGATTTACGCCATGTCATCAGCGATGATATGCAGCAGGTCGATTTGACCCGCCTTCTTTGTGGTGCAGAAGGCACGCTGGCATTTATTACCGAAGCAAAACTGGACATCACCCCCATTCCCAAAGTACGACGTCTGGTTAACATCAAATACGATTCATTTGATTCCGCGCTGCGCAGCGCCCCCTTTATGGTGGCGGCGAAGGCACTGTCGGTCGAGACAGTCGATTCAAAAGTGCTGAATCTGGCGCGGGAAGATATCGTCTGGCATTCAGTCAGCGAGCTGATTACCGATGTGCCTGACCACGACATGCTTGGCCTGAATATTGTCGAGTTTGCCGGTGATGACCGGGAGCTGATTGAAGAGCAGATTGGCGCATTGTGTCAGCAGCTGGATACGCTGCTGGCGGCCAGAGAGGCAGGGATCATTGGCTATCAGCTTTGCGATGATCTCGATGGTATTGAGCGAATTTACGCCATGCGTAAAAAGGCCGTGGGGCTGCTGGGCAATGCCAAAGGGCGCGCCAAACCCATCCCTTTTGTTGAGGATACCTGCGTCCCTCCTGAACATCTGGCTGACTACATTGTTGAGTTTCGGGCACTGCTCGACAGCCATAATCTCAGCTACGGTATGTTTGGCCATGTTGATGCGGGCGTGCTGCATGTGCGACCAGCCCTGGACATGTGCGACCCGCAGCAGGAGATGCTGATGAAGCAGATTTCTGACGAGGTGGTGGCCCTGACCGCGCGATACGGCGGCCTGTTATGGGGAGAACATGGCAAAGGTTTTCGTGCTGAATACAGCCCGGCCTTTTTTGGCGAAGAGTTATATAACGATTTACGCCGCATTAAGGCGGCTTTTGATCCGGGCAACCGTCTGAATCCGGGAAAAATCTGTGCGCCTTTTGGTCAGGATCGGCCAATGATGACGGTGGATGCGGTGAAACGAGGGAGCTGGGATCGCCAGATCCCGGTCAGCGTGCGAACAGACTGGCGCGGGGCGATGGAGTGTAATGGTAACGGACTTTGCTTCAATTTTGACGTGCGCAGTCCGATGTGTCCGTCGATGAAGATTACCGGTGACCGCATCCATTCTCCCAAAGGTCGGGCTACCCTGACGCGTGAATGGTTGCGCCTGCTGGCGGAGCAGGGGGTGGATCCGCTGGAACTGGAAAAACGTTTGCCGGAAGCGAAGCTCAGCCTGCGAACGCTAATTGAGCGCACCCGGAACAGCTGGTATGCCCGTCGCGGAGAGTATGACTTTTCGCATGAGGTGAAAGAGGCCATGTCCGGTTGTCTGGCCTGCAAAGCCTGCTCAACACAGTGTCCGATTAAAATCGATGTGCCCGGCTTTCGTTCACGCTTTCTGCAACTTTATCACACCCGCTATCTGCGTCCGGCGCGGGACTATCTGGTTGCCTCCGTGGAGAGTTATGCACCGCTGATGGCCAGAGCGCCCGGATTTTTCAATTTCTTTATGCGCCAGCCACTGGTGCACAGGCTCAGCAAAAAGCGGATAGGTATGGTTGACCTGCCGCTGCTTTCTTCACCCACGCTACGCCAACAGCTTGCTGGGCAGCGGGCAATGACCACCACGCTGGAACAACTTGAGAGTATGAGCGCCGATCAGCGCCAGCGTTACGTGCTGGTGGTGCAGGATCCTTTTACCAGTTATTACGAAGCGCAGCTGGTGAGTGATTTTGTTTTACTGATTGAGAAACTGGGCTATCAGCCGGTGGTATTACCGTTCTCGCCCAATGGTAAGGCGCAGCACATTAAAGGATTTTTGCAACGCTTTGCCCGCACTGCGCAAAAGACCGCCGATTTTCTTAATCGGGTTGCCGGACTGGAGCTGCCAATGGTTGGCGTAGATCCGGCGCTGGTGCTCTGCTATCGCGATGAATACCGGGAAATTCTGGCGGACAAAAGAGGCAACTTTCATGTTCAACTGGTACATGAGTGGTTGCAGCAGATACTTCCTGCCACGGCAATGCCTGAAGGTAGCCAGAGCGGTGAGGCCTGGTATCTGTTCGGACACTGCACCGAGGCGACGTCGCTCCCGGCGTCAGGCAGGCAGTGGCAGGGCATTTTTGCCCGGTTTGGGGCAAAACTGGAAACTATCAGCGTCGGCTGTTGTGGTATGGCCGGAACCTATGGTCATGAAGCAAAAAATCTGCGTAACTCGTTGGGCATCTATGAGCTCTCATGGCATCAGGCGTTACAGAAATTGCCACGTCGCCGCTGTCTGGCGACCGGCTATTCCTGTCGCAGTCAGGTTAAACGCATCGAGGGTAACGGAATGCGTCATCCCCTTCAGGCACTGCTGGAGCTGATCTGATGGCAGTCTGGCACCGCAGCCAGTCGCTGCAACAGTTAAACCAGCTTGGTGAGAGGACACTGGTGTCCAGGCTTGGTATTGAATTTGTCGCCCTCAATGAGGATTCACTGGAAGCGACCATGCCCGTTGACCATCGCACCCGTCAGCCCTTTGGGCTGCTTCACGGCGGGGCATCGGTGGTACTGGCGGAAACCCTGGGATCGGTCGCCGGATATCTCTGTACCACAGGGGATGACTACATTGTGGGTGTTGAGGTCAACGCCAGCCATCTGCGGGCAGTGAGGGAAGGGCTGGTACGTGGCGTGTGCCATGCCGTACATCTGGGGCACACACACCAGGTGTGGCAAACTGATATCTTTGACGCGCAGCAGCGCTTATGTTGCACCTCGCGCCTGACCACCACGGTGATGGTGGCGAAATAAGGGCTGCCGTCACATAATCCACGAGGCATGCCTGACGAAATCGCTTTGTAGTACGGTGGCTTTCTCCCATTCACCGTTCATCGCCAGCTGGTGACACAGACGTGTCAGCGAATTACGCGCCAGCTGCCATGCCTGCATACGAAACAGGCGGTCGCGCTCATTGTTGCCCAGCTCCTGAAGCAGGCGATGATGCAGTTTGCCCATCGCGTGAGGATAGCTGTGATCGTCACCATTAAGCTGACAAAGTTCCGCCATATCCAGGCAGGTATCGTTGAACTTACGCAGTTGTTCCGGCGAACAGTCCGGGCGGTTCAGCCTAGCTTCGGCCATGTAGAAGTCGACAGTGATATCACGGATGGAAAATTTGTATTCATCAATCTTGTGTTGCAGCCATGCATTCATCGACAGATTCATCAGGGAACTCACTCACGTTAATGATAATCATTATCATATATTAGCTGAGGCATTATTCAATCTCAGCAAGAAGAAATTTTATCCATTCATGCTGCCTCTCAGATAAATTGGTAATAACGATACGTGACCCCACCTGATAAGTTAAAATAAGTATTATTCGTGATTGGCGATGGACAGCCAATATTTACTGTCGGTTTTTCAGTGTGTTACAGTTTCGTTAAATCTCTGCGCGATACAGATCGCCGCCCTCTTTAGCGGTTTTGCGGCTGTAAAAAGGCCTGAAAATCGTTACCTGGCCTTAATCCCTGCAAAACAAGAGGTTGAAGAGACAATCATTATCACTAACATAGGGGTATTAGCCCGCAGGGCTATCGACTCGCGAGGTAAAGTTATGCCATCAGCAACGACTGCTTCTTTTTCTCCTGACGACTATGTCTGGAAAGGTCTGACGCTCACCGACAGTGCTGCCAGACAGATTATCACTCTGGCAGCGGGTGATGCGGAAGTGAAGGGGCTAAGGCTGGGGGTTAAAACCTCCGGTTGTGCTGGTTTTGGTTATACAATGGATTTAATCAAACAACCAGAAGGGGATGACCTGGTCTTTACACACCAGGGGGCATCACTGTTTGTGCCCTTGCAGGCAATGCCTTTTATTGACGGAACCGAGGTCGATTTCGTTCGTGAAGGCCTGAATCAGATCTTCAAATTTAATAATCCTAAAGCTCAACACGCCTGTGGCTGTGGTGAGAGCTTTGGCGTTGAGTAAAATTTATGTCCCGAAACACTGATACATCAGACGATGTACAGGTCTGGGAAGGAAACCATCAGAAGTACAAAGAAGGTTTCTTTACCCAGTTGCAGACCGAACAGTTTGACCACGGCATCAGCGAAGACGTGGTGCGTGCTATCTCGGCCAAACGTAACGAGCCCGAGTGGATGCTGGATTTCCGCCTTAAAGCGTATGCAGCCTGGCTGGAGATGGAAGAGCCGCACTGGCTGAAAGCTAACTATAAATCACTGAACTATCAGGACTACAGCTACTATTCAGCGCCCTCCTGTGGTAACTGTGATGACAGTTGCGCGTCTGAACCTGGTGCCGAGCAGACTTCTGGTGCTCAGGCTCCTGACTACCTGACTGAAGAAGTAGAGAACGCTTTCAAACAGTTGGGCGTACCGGTTCGTGAAGGTCAGGAAGTGGCTGTCGATGCCATTTTTGACTCAGTATCAGTCTCAACCACCTACCGTGGCAAACTGGCAGAGCAGGGGATTATCTTCTGTTCCTTCAGCGAGGCGATCCACGACCATCCGGAGCTGGTAAAACAGTATCTGGGTACCGTGGTTCCGGCCAACGACAACTTTTTTGCTGCGCTGAACTCTGCGGTGGCTTCAGACGGTACCTTTGTTTACATCCCGAAAGGGGTGCGTTGTCCGATGGAGCTGTCGACCTATTTCCGTATCAACGCGGCGAAAACCGGTCAGTTTGAACGTACTATCCTGATCGCCGATGAAGGCAGTTACGTCAGCTACATTGAAGGGTGTTCTGCACCCGTGCGTGACAGCTATCAGCTGCATGCGGCAGTGGTTGAGGTCATTATTCATAAAGATGCCGAAGTGAAATATTCCACGGTGCAGAACTGGTTTTCCGGCGGTGAATCGGAAGGCGGAATTCTTAACTTCGTCACCAAACGCGCGTTGTGCGAAGGTGAAAACAGTAAGATGTCGTGGACGCAGTCTGAAACGGGCTCTGCCATCACCTGGAAATACCCCAGCGTTATTCTGCGTGGAGACAACTCAATCGGTGAGTTCTTCTCCGTGGCACTGACCAGTGGTCACCAGCAGGCTGATACTGGCACCAAGATGATCCACATTGGCAAAAACACCAAATCGACCATCATCTCAAAAGGGATTTCGGCCGGGAAAAGCCAGAATACCTATCGTGGGCTGGTGAAAATTATGCCCACCGCCACCAATGCCCGTAACTTCACTCAGTGCGACTCGATGCTGATTGGCGCTGAATGTGGTGCTCATACATTCCCTTACGTGGAAGTGCGAAACAACACGGCTCAACTGGAACATGAAGCGACCACATCGCGAATCGGTGAGGATCAGCTGTTTTATTGCCTGCAACGTGGTATCAGTGAAGATGATGCTATTTCCATGATTGTAAATGGTTTCTGTAAAGACGTTTTCTCTGAGCTACCGCTGGAATTTGCGGTTGAAGCGCAAAAATTGCTGGCAATCAGCCTTGAACACAGCGTTGGTTAAGCGCCACGCATATGATTATTCAGTGCAATACCGCATGGTATTGCCCGGGAAACACTATGTTAAGTATTAAAGATTTACAGGTAAGTATTGAAGATAAAGCGATCCTGCGCGGGCTGAATCTTGAGGTTAAGCCGGGCGAGGTACATGCCATTATGGGACCCAATGGCTCCGGAAAAAGTACCCTGTCGGCCACCCTCGCTGGTCGCGAAGAGTATGAAATTACTGGCGGTTCAGTCAGCTTTAAGGGTAAAGATCTGTTGGAACTTGCGCCGGAAGATCGTGCCGGTGAAGGCATCTTTATGGCCTTTCAGTACCCGGTCGAAATTCCTGGCGTAAGCAATCAGTTCTTCCTGCAAACAGCGGTCAATGCGGTGCGTAAATACCGTGACCAGGAAGAGTTGGACCGGTTCGATTTCCAGGACTTTATCGAAGATAAAATCCATCTGCTGAAAATGCCGGAAGACTTACTGACCCGCTCGGTGAATGTCGGTTTTTCTGGCGGTGAGAAAAAACGTAATGACATCCTTCAGATGGCTGCGCTGGAACCTGAGTTGTGCATTCTGGATGAAACCGACTCCGGCCTGGATATTGATGCGCTGAAAATTGTTGCCGGTGGGGTTAACACCCTGCGCGACGGTAAACGGGCATTTATCATTGTGACTCACTACCAGCGTATTCTGGATTACATCAAGCCTGACTTCGTCCATGTGTTATATCAGGGCAAAATCGTCAAGTCCGGCGACTTCACGCTGGTGAAACAACTGGAGGAGCAAGGCTATGGCTGGCTTACCGACCAGGAGTAGTGATAACGCCCTGCAACAGTGGCACCATCTGTTTGAGAGCAGTGGGGAGCATCGCTCATTACAGGCGCAAAAGCACTGGCAGCAGGTGCTGCGCCTGGGGTTGCCGACCCGCAAGCATGAGAACTGGAAATACACGCCGCTGGAAGGGCTGCTGTCTCAGCATTTCGTCCTGCCGACTGCCGCCAGCCTTACTGCCGCAGATGTTGCGGCAGTGGCGCTGAATATTGATGCGTTAAAAATGGTGTTTGTTGATGGCCGCTTCAATGCCGGTCTGAGTGATAACGTCTTCGCGCCCTTTGATATTCAGGTTTCCCATGCGGCAGAACGCCGTGAACTGAGTGCGCCAGTGCAGCCAGAGGTGTTTTTACACCTGACGGAAAGCCTGGCGGAAGAGGTCACCACCATCCACCTGGCGCGTGGTAAGACCGCTGAACGCACGCTGTACATACTTCACATCAGCAGCGGCAGTCATCAGTCGGAAATGAATACCTCGCATTATCGTCATCATTTGCAACTGGATGATGGCGCGCAGGCAACGGTGGTTGAGCACTACGTCAGCCTTAATGAGACGGGGCACTTTACCGGCGCACGCTTTACCGCCAGCGTTGGTAATAACGCCAGGCTGAACCACTACAAGCTGGCTTTTGAACACAGCAGCAGCTATCACTTCTCGCACAATGACATGGTGATCGGACGTGACGCCAGGGTACAGAGCGACAGCTTCCTGCTGGGCAGCGGCCTCGCTCGTCATAACACCAGCGTGCAGTTGAATGGTGAAGGCAGCGAGCTGGGTATCAACAGTCTGATGCTGCCGGTAGAGAAAGAGGTCTGTGACAGCCGCACTTATCTGGAGCATAACAAAGGCCACTGCCTGAGCCGTCAGATGCATAAAACCATCGTGCGCGATAAGGCCCGCGCGGTGTTTAACGGCCATATCAAAGTGGCAAAGTATGCGCTGAAAACCGACGGACAGATGACCAACAACAACCTGCTGCTGGGTCGTCTGGCAGAGGTGGACACTAAGCCGCAGCTGCAAATCTACGCTGATGATGTCAAATGTAGTCACGGTGCGACCATTGGCCGTATTGACGATGAGCAGATGTTTTATCTGCGTGCCCGTGGTATCAGCGAAGCGTCTGCTCAACGCATGATCATCTATGCTTTTGCCGCAGAATTAACCGAAGCTATTACCGATGAAGTACTGAAGGAGGCGGTGATGCAGCGTATTGCACAGCGTTTCCCCGGAGGCATTAAATGAGTTTTGACCTGGCGAGCATCAGGGCGCAATTCCCCGTCTTATCGCGGGAAGTGAATGGTCAGCCGCTGGCTTATCTGGACAGCGCGGCCAGTGCCCAGAAGCCACAGGCGGTGATAGATGCGGAGAGCCGCTTCTATCAGCATGGCTATGCCGCCGTTCACCGTGGGATCCATACTCTCAGTGCAGAAGCCACCACAGAGATGGAAAAAGTGCGTGAGCAGGCTGCCACGTTTCTCAACGCGGCCTCGGCGGAAGAGATCGTGTTTGTCAAAGGGACCACTGAAGCGATTAACCTGGTAGCCAGCAGTTGGGGTGGCAGCCAGTTGCAGCCGGGCGATAATATCCTGATTACCGCGATGGAACATCACGCGAATATCGTGCCCTGGCAGATGGTTGCACAGCGTACCGGTGCTGAAGTGCGTTTTATTCCTCTGACGGAAACGGGTGTACTGGATCTTTCAGCGCTGCCGACACTCATCGACAGCCGTACCCGGATGCTGGCGGTCACTCAGGTTTCAAACGTGTTGGGCACGGTCAACCCGGTTAAAGAGCTGGTGGCGTATGCCAAAGCGGCTGGCGTGGCCACGCTGATTGATGGCGCGCAGGCGGTGATGCATGAAAAGGTGGATGTCCAGGCGTTGGGCTGTGATTTTTATGCCTTCTCCGGGCATAAAATTTATGGCCCGTCCGGAATTGGCATTCTGTATGGTCGTAAAGCCGTACTTGACCAGATGCCACCCTGGGAAGGCGGTGGCTCAATGATCGCCACGGTCAGCCTGACCGAAGGCACGACTTATGCGGCCGCACCGTGGCGTTTTGAAGCCGGTTCGCCCAATACCGGTGGAATTATTGGTCTGGGTGCGGCTCTGCACTGGGTCAGTGAACTGGGTCTGGAGGCTATCAGGCAGCGTGAGCAGGTGTTAATGCGCTACGCGATGGAGCGACTGGCAGAGGTGCCCGATTTGCTCATCTATGGCCCGCAGGCCAGAGCAGGGGTCATTGCATTTAACCTCGGTCAACATCACGCATATGATGTGGGTAGCTTTCTCGACCGTTACGGTCTTGCCATCCGCACCGGTCACCACTGTGCCATGCCGTTAATGAATCACTATGGCGTCCCGGCAATGTGCCGCGCCTCCTTTGTTCTGTATAATAGCGAAGAAGAGGCTGACCGCCTGGCGGCCGGCCTGACACGCATACATCGTCTGCTGGGCTGAGCCTGGAAGCAGAGGAGGAAAAATGGCACGTCTGCCAGAGAAAGAAAAACTGGTTCGTAACTTTGGCCGTTGCGCTGACTGGGAAGAGAAATATCTCTATATCATTGAACTGGGTGCGTTATTGCCCGAACTGGCTGAATCATCACACTCTGCGGAGAATACCATCTCAGGTTGTCAGAGCCAGGTATGGATCCTTATGGATGTGGATCAGGAAAATCGCGTTGTTCTTCAGGGAGACAGCGATGCAGCAATTGTGAAAGGACTGATTGCCATCGTCTTTATTCTTTATCAGCAGATGACGCCGACCGAGATTCTGGCATTTGACGTCCGCCCCTGGTTTGATCAACTGGCGCTTAGCCAGCATCTGACACCTTCCCGTTCTCAGGGGCTGGAAGCGATGATCCGTGCCATTCGTTCTAAAGCTCAGGCACTCAGCGCACACTAACTTACCCCATTTCCCTTCAGACTTCCCGCCTTGCTGGTGGGGAGTTTCCTGTCTTGATATGAGACATCCGCACAAACCCTCTCTACGCACCTGAGTTCGCCACCGTCAGAGATTTCAGTTCTGACAGCATCCGGATGAGATGGTGGGGCGATTTAAAGGTTTTCTACTAATAATCCGAAGAGGGCCTTGAGAAGGCGCAGAGTAGAGTCTGACGGTTATCTCTGTAATGAGCTGAGCACTGAGTTGCCTCAGACTAAGCCGATTTATCCATGGCGGGTATAAGAGCGTTTTCAGCGGTAGGGTCTACGAACAGGCCAGTTCAGATGTCCCGTGTGTGTGGTGGTATGCCGAATGGTCATCGCCACTGCTTAAGGGGATTCAGGACGCTTATACAGTCTTTAAGATAGCGAATTAAAAGCAGCAGAACCGGATTTGACGCCTTCGTAACATTTAGCTGACAGAAAGCAGGAAAAAACAGGAAAAAAAATGGCGCACATTGTGCGCCATTTTCAGTACCAGAGCTCTTACTTACGGTAAGAGTGAGCCTGGTTGTCCAGACGCTGGTTAGCACGAGCTGCGTCATCTTTAGCAGCCTGAACGTCAGAACGCATTGCGTTAACGTCGTTGCTCAGCTGGTCAACTTTAGCGTTCAGAGTCTGAACGTCGGTAGACAGCTGGTCGATTTTAGCGTTGCTTGAGCAACCAGCCAGCAGAGTTGAACCCAGAATTACCGCGCCCAGTACCAGTTTAGTACGATTCATTATTAATACCCTCTAGATTGAGTTAATCTCCATGTAGCGTTACAAGTATTACACAAAGTTTTTTCTAAAGAGAATAAATTTTAGTAAGAAGCCTGTGAAATTTGATCGTTCGCTCAAAGAAGCATCGCCTTTCACATTTTCGGCAAAATTTTAAGCGAAAACAGCTGATTTTAATCGGGCCAGTCTGAATTTTCAGACGGGTTGCAGCGCTTATTTTATCTACAATCTGGTTTTTTCAGAAATTGAAAAAGCGCCACGACGGGCGCTTGATTTATGACAATCTGTAATAATCTGACTTACAGCAAATGAACAGAAGCAGTGTTGGTTTTTCCGCTCGGGACAAGGGCTCCTGAAACCATCACCACCACATCACCTTTTTGCGCGTAGCCGCTGGCAACGGCAGCTTCTTTACCCAGACGGTAGAAATCGTCGGTAGAGGCAATTTCTTTCACCACGCTGGCAATAATCCCTTTACTCAGGATCAGCTGACGTGCTGTCAGTTCATTGGTGGTCAGTGCAAGGATAGTGGCACCAGGAAAATATTTACGTACAGACTTGGCAGATTTTCCACCTTCGGTTGCCACCACAATCAGAGGGGCTTCCAGATTTTCCGCTGTCTCTACTGCGCCACGGCACACCGCCTCGGTGATACGCATTTTCCGATTGTCGTGCTGAGAATCAATCCGGCTTTTCATAACACGATCGGTGCGTTCACAAATGGTGGCCATGATGGTCACCGACTCCAGTGGATATTTCCCTTTGGCGCTTTCACCTGACAGCATAACGGCATCGGTGCCATCAAGGATGGCGTTAGCCACATCGCCAGCTTCAGCACGGGTAGGGCGAGGATTTTTGATCATAGAATCCAGCATCTGCGTAGCGGTGATCACCACTTTGCGAGCGCGGTTACATTTTTTGATCATCATTTTCTGGGCGAAGATGACCTCTTCTACCGGGATCTCCACACCCAGGTCACCACGGGCAACCATGATGCCGTCGGAGGCGTCCAGAATTTCATCAAAATTGTTCAGACCTTCCTGGTTTTCAATTTTGGAAATGATCTGAATATGTTCGCCGCCGTGCTGTTTCAGGTGCTCACGAATTTCCAGCACGTCAGAACGTTTACGGATAAAAGATGCGGCAACAAAATCAACGCCCTGCTCGCAACCAAAAATCAGGTCACGTTTGTCTTTCTCAGCCAGTGCCGGCAGCTGAATGGAAACGCCAGGCAGATTCACCCCTTTGTTTTCACCCAGATCACCGTTGTTAAGCACTTTGCATACGACGGTAGTTTCGCTGACCTCAATGACTTCCATGCCAATCAGACCGTCGTCAACCAGCACGGTGTTACCAATTTTCAAATCGGAGGCGAAACCGGGGTAGGTTACCGCCACGCGCTCATGATTACCTGTTACCGTCTGATCGGTGGTGAAAGTAAAGGTCTGACCTGCTTTCAGTGTGACATCATTGCCACCTTCCAGTTTCATGGTACGGATTTCAGGACCTTTGGTATCCAGCAGGATAGCGGCCTGGTGTGAGGTTTTAGCCATCACGGCGCGGAGATTTGCAATGCGTTTGCCATGCTCTTCATAATCACCGTGAGAGAAGTTCAGACGCATTACGTTCATGCCTGCATCAAGCAGGCTGGTGAGCATTTCTTCCGATTCGGTTTTTGGTCCGATGGTACAAACAATCTTGGTCTTTTTCATGACGAGTTATCTGTTAAGTTATGATGGATTGGAAAACGCGGTTCCGGAGCCTGGTGTGTCGCGCCGGGAGAGAATTTTTTGCCTGAACGGCGAACTGCGATACAGAATAAGAACGGGTGACAGTAGAAAAGCGTGCAGAGGAAGTTGTAACGCGGTTTCAGTGCGAACGCAATATAGCGTAACGCAATGAGCTATCAATATTGTAAAAGGATCAAGCATTCGCTGAAACCATTCATGTGAAACAACGTTGCGCATTATAGTCGTTCAGACTGCGAAAACCAATGAAAAAGGTTGCAGGGCGAAAGTAGAAAGGTTGTTTCAGATCAGTTTGTTGCGGGAAAAAATTACAGATAAAATCGGGGAAAGACAGAGATTATTGTCGAAATCAGCAGCGGATGCCCTGAGCGCCACAATAAAAAGGTCGGGAATGAGGCTGACAGAGATTCTGTTGAACTACAGAAAATCTGGTGCGTCCGAGTGGACTCGAACCACCGACCCCCACCATGTCAAGGTGGTGCTCTAACCAACTGAGCTACGGACGCACTGTGGTGCGTTCTAGAGGACTCGAACCTCCGACCCCCACCATGTCAAGGTGGTGCTCTAACCAACTGAGCTAAGAACGCATCTGAACTGTCCTGCTGACAGCGGGGACGAATATTAACGGCAGCCATCTCGTCTGGCAAGCATAAATCCGCTTTTTTCGTGGCGACTGCTGCGCAACTGTGCGAAATGCAGCAATTTTAAACATACCTTTGAAAATTAGTGCGCTGCGCGTGCCAGGATTTGCGCCGCAGGCAACTTTTGTAGCCGCCTGATACGCCATATCATCATCAATGCCGACGCAGTAAGACCAATAATAAAGCCTGTCCAGAAACCTGCCGGTCCCATGGCCGGAATAATAAAATCTGTCAGCGCCAGCACATAGCCAACCGGCAGGCCCAGCAGCCAGTAGGCAATAAAGGTAATGAAGAAAATGGATCGGGTATCCTTATAGCCTCGCAATATACCGCTACCAATCACCTGTACAGAATCTGACAACTGATAAAGCGCAGCGAGCAGCATCAGATGCGCCGCCAGGGTCACGACTTCGGGATCATTGTTATAAAGCAGGGCTATTTTTTCACGGAATGCCACCGTTAACAGGGCAGTGGTTAGTGCCATGAAGACACCTACGCCCTGCGCAGTCCAGCTGGCCACCCGTGCGCCTTCCACTGACCCCTGTCCCAGTCGAAAACCCACCCTGATGGTGGTGGCAACGCCCATTGAGAGGGGTAAAACAAACACCAGAGAGCTGAAGTTGAGTGCTATCTGATGACCGGCAACCTGGACGATTCCCATCGGCGAAACCAGTAAGGCGACCACGGCGAATAACGTCACCTCGAAAAACAACGCCAGGGCGACGGGCAGACCCAGTCTGAACAAGCGCCACAGTGCCTTGCCGTCTGGCAGGCTGTAACGATTGGCCAGCCGAATATCCTGCATGGAGGGTGCGCGACTGACCCAGCACTTGATGGCGATAAACATTATCCAGTACACCGACGCGGTAGCGACGCCACAACCCACGCCGCCCAGCGCAGGCATTCCAAAATGACCATAGATAAAGATGTAGTTAACCGGAATGTTGACCAGCAGGCCAAGTAAGCCCATCACCATCCCCGGTCTGGTTTTTGACAGCCCTTCACACTGGTTACGGGCGACCTGAAAACAGAGATAGCCGGGCGCACCCCATAATAAAGCATGCAGATAGCCAGTGGCTTTATCAGCCAGCTGCGGGTCGACGTTGTGCATAGCCCGGATCATAAATCCGGCGTTATACAGCACCACCATCACCAGCACAGAACTGAACAACGCCAGCCAGTACGCCTGACGGACCTGATAAGCCACGCGCTCACGCCGGCCTGAACCATTGTATTGTGCCACCACCGGAGTCAGCGCAATCAGCAGACCGTGGGCAAATAAGATGGTCGGCAACCAGATAGAGGTGCCCACAGCAACAGCAGCCATATCTGTAGCGCTGACGGCACCCGCCATAATGGTGTCGACAAAGCCCATTGCTGTCTGGGCAACCTGCGCAAGGATAACCGGGATTGCCAGCGCCAAAAGTTGCCGCGCTTCTGTCAGGTACTTCTGCACGAATACACCTTTATTGTTATCAGAAAGAAATGCCACCCAGCAGCGTAATCCGCTGAGAATGCGTCTCCCTGCGTCCTGGTGAATTCGCATTTGCCGCAATGAATTAATGATGAAATCAGCGGATTAGCCGAACAGCAGCAGGGCAGGCGAGACAGTGTAATGTTGATAATGTGATTAGCCAACCGTTGCGAAGTCCGATCATGCAGGATGCCGCGAAAGAAAACAGGACAGCATTTGGTTTTATTTCACGGCCAGGGCACACTAAGACCCGAATAATATGACTGAGGCGATAACTATGTTTACCGGTATTGTACAGGGCACCGCAGTGGTGCTGGCAATTGATGAGAAACCTAATTTTCGTACCCACATTGTCCGTCTGCCAGCAGAAATGTTGCCAGGTCTTGAGCTGGGTGCCTCTGTTTCTCACAATGGCTGCTGCCTGACGGTGACGGAGGTCAATGGTGATGAGGTGAGCTTTGATCTGGTCAAAGAGACATTACGCATAACTAATCTCGGTGATTTAAAGCCCGGCGATAAAATTAATGTTGAACGTGCGGCAAAATTCAGTGATGAAATTGGTGGTCATCTGATGTCAGGCCACATTATGACGACGGCCGTAATCAGTAAAATCTTGACCTCAGAAAATAACCGCGAAATCTGGTTTAAACCGCAGGATGCGCAGCAGATGAAATATATTCTGCATAAAGGATTTATTGGAATTGACGGCATCAGCCTGACGGTGGGCGAAGTCACCAGTAATAAATTCTGTGTGCATCTGATCCCTGAAACGCTGGCAAGAACCACGCTGGGCAACAAGCGTTTGCAGGAAAGAGTCAACATTGAAATTGATCCTCACACCCAGGCGATTGTGGAAACTGTCGAACGCGTTCTGGCACAACGTGAAGCCGCAATCGTCGCCGCTGCTGAGTTAACGCCACAACAGTAAGCAGGGCTGTCAACGATGGCAGCCCTGTCAGCCAGAGATCAGTGTGGAACCCGTAGCCCTCCCTCCTGCCCGTGAGAGAAGACAATCTGCCACAGCTGAATATCACGCGATCTGAACGCGCCGGCACAGGCGTTCAGATAGTAGCTGAACATCCTGCGAAAGCGTTCGTCATAATTGTCAGCCAGTTTTGCCCAGTTATCGCTAAACCGCTGATACCAGGCCATCAGCGTCATATCATAATCAGCGCCAAAATTATGCCAGTCCTCCATAACAAAACAGGGTTCGCAGGCTTCGGCGATATGTTGTACAGAGGGCAGACAGCCATTAGGGAAGATGTATTTGTTAATCCATGGATCGAGCTTGTCATTGGTCCTGTTAGCCCCAATGGTATGCAACAAAAAAAGGCCGTCTGCTTTAAGATTTCGATTCACTATCCCAAAATAGGTGCCATAGTTGCGTGGGCCAACATGTTCGAACATACCGACGGAAACAATTCGGTCAAACTGCTGATTTAAGTCGCGATAATCCTGCAAAAGAATTGTGACATCCAGCCCTTCGCACCGCTGCTGCGCCAGCTTTTGTTGTTCAGCAGAAATGGTCACCCCATAAACACTGACACCATAATGACGCGCGGCATATTCCGCCAGACCACCCCAACCGCAGCCAATATCCAGTAATGACATACCCTGTTTAAGCTGAAGCTTCTCACAAATCATTTTCAGTTTTGCCTGCTGGGCCTCCTGCAACGTTTCGGCATCTTTCCAGTAACCGCAGGAGTATTGCATGTGGGAATCGAGCATCAGAGTGAAAAGATCGTTGCCGAGATCGTAGTGTTCTTTACCCACTATCCAGGCGCGTTTAGGTGACTGAAGATTGATCAGGCGTGCTGCGGCAACACGCAAAGTATCTCTGAGATGATGAGGAAGCTGTTGATCCAGTCTGGCCAGCAAGACCCGATGAAAAAAAATATCCAGCCGTTCACACTGCCACCAGCCGTCCATATAACTCTCACCCAGGCCGAGTGAACCTTCCTGTAAAACTCGCCTGAAGAAATGGCTGTTTTTAATCTGGATGTCCCACGGACGACTGCCATTAATCGTGATATCGGCAGCGTGCAACATCTCCCTGACGATGCGATACCAGTGATTCTCTACCAGGTTCACTTCTTCTATGCAGGATGTACTCATAGCTTCTCCACCACGCTGTGTGATTGAAACCTGAGAAACAGAATAGTCAATTTCTACAGGATTGTGAGAAAACGCACAGAATTACCGTGCGCAGCATATCGGCAGTTACAGAGGATTGAATTGAAACCTACAGGGTATCAGCAGGCGTCATGGAAGAGTGAAACCTGGACCACCCTGTCAGGATTCGAAAATGATAAAGAGTTGTTATTTTTTAAGCCGGAGACAAGTATATGCTCACCTCCGGCAATATTCAATGGCTTATGATTAGCTTGCTACGTAATTTTTGGAGCTCAGTGCCTGCTGTTGGCGGTTGAAAATGCCATCCGGGCTGCCGTTGTTCGCTGTAAAATATAGCCAGTAATGACCAGAAAAACCGTAGCCAGCATAATCACGGAAGTGGTAAGAAGCGGGGTGCTGATAAAGCCAGAGGTGATAAGACTGGCGACACAACATAACCCAAGTTGCAAAGTATTTTGCAGGGCGGCAGCTTTGCCGCTGGCCTGTGGAAAAGCAAGTAACGCGCTGGCGACGACCAGAGGGTAAATCGCCCCATTAGCCAGAGCCATAAAACAGAATGGCAACATCAGTGCCATTACCGACGGTGTTTCCATCCGGGCAGCGAAGAAAAAGAAAAGGATACTGCATACATATATTCCCAGTAACCACGGTAACAGAGTGGCACCCGAAGCTTGCCTGAGCAGTGCCCGACAACCATAGCCTCCCAGCATAAAGGCCAGCGTCTGAGGGATATAGCTCAGACCGATGTCGCCGGGTGACATACCCAGATCGGTGAGGATAAACGGGGAGGCAGTCAACCAGGTAAAGAAGCTGGCAGAGCAGGCGGCATAAATCAATACGTTACCCCTGTACAGCGGCGTTTTCAGCAGGGTCAGGAAACGGATTTTCTCGTTTTTCGTGGGGGTGCTGCCAGATGGTGCAGGGGAAAGAAACAGCGTAAAAAGCAACAGGCACAAAGCGATCAGCAGCAGAACAACAAAAATTGCCCGCCAGGTGTAGTGATTGAGCAGCCATGCACCAAGCAGTGGGGCCAGTGCTGGCGAGAGGGCAACCAGCGGCATAATGGTGGCAAACATGCGGTTAGCCTGAGCCTCAGAGTAGCGGTCAATGACCAGCGCCTGCCAGGTTACCGCAGCGGCACAGACGCCAACGGCTTGCAAAAATCGCCATGCCAGCAGGGCAGTGGCAGAGCTGACCCACCACATTGCCGCACAACTGATAACAAATAATCCTAATCCCATCAGCAGGACCGGTTTCCGACCAATGCGATCGGAGAGCGGCCCCCAGAACAGCTGCGCGCTGGCGAATCCTGCCAAGAAGAGGCTGAGGCTTGCCCCAACCATTCCGGCACTGGTGTTCAGATCCTGCTGCATCACCCCAAAGGCGGGCAGGTACATATCGGTGGCCAGAAACCCGGACACGCTGAGCAGGGCAAGATAAACGGTAAATCCTTTTGATGACATGGATGCACTCTTCAGTCAGGTAAATAAAACGCTGCGCAGTGTAACGGGGTGGCAAAGCGGTTGTGAAACGGTAATATTTGCGGTTTGTATTCAAAAATATTGCAGGCAGATTATGTGGTCAGAACACTCTCTGGAAGTGGTTGATGCGGTAGCAAGGACCGGCAGCTTTACTGCTGCAGCCGCAGAACTGCATCGTGTCCCGTCAGCCATCAGCTATACTGTCCGCCAGCTGGAGGAGTGGCTGGCTGTCGCCCTCTTTGTCAGACGTCACCGCGACGTCGTGCTGACCGATGCAGGGCATTTTTTTGTCAGGGAAGGACGAGCTGTTATCAAAAAAATGCTTGCCACCCGACGTCAGTGCCAGCAGGTGGCCAACGGCTGGCGCGGTCAGATTAATATTGCCGTGGACTGCATTGTCAAACCAGCCAGAACCCGGCAGCTGGTGATTGATTTCTATCGACATTTTCCCGACATGGAACTGCATCTGTCAGCAGAAGTATTTAATGGTGTCTGGGATGCGCTGGCAGATGGGCGGGTGGATGTGGCGATTGGGGCAACTCAGGCTATTCCGGTTGGTGGACGTTTTGCTTTTCGCAGCATGGGAATGCTTGGCTGGCATTGCGTGGTAGAGGCCGGGCACCCCCTTGCTCAGCTTCAGGGGCCGGTCAGTGAGGAGAGCATACGTGCATGGCCTTCTCTCGGTCTGGAGGACACCTCCCGTTCTCTAACCAGAAGAACGACCTGGACCCTGGATAATCAGCGCCGGATGGTGGTGCCAGACTGGGAAAGCGGCATTGACTGTCTGTTATCCGGATTATGTGTGGGAATGGTGCCTGCGCATCTTTCGCGCCCCCTTATAAGCAGGGGAGCACTCAAAGTTTTGCAGCTGGAAACGGTTTTTCCTGACAGCCCCTGCTGTGTGAGTTGGTCAGAACAAACGGCCTCACCTGCGTTGAGCTGGCTACTGGATTATCTGGGAGATACCGACACCTTGAACAGCGAATGGCTTGCGGAAGAGATATAAACCCACCGGTCTGCCATGTCCGTTTTTACTGTTCAGGCGCTGCTCTGTACGTCAGAGCTGTGGCTGGTGAAGCGGCCGCCCCTGACATCAGAGGCGGTATAAGAATTATTGCCGGTGTTTCCTGAAAGGACCATCAGCCACCGAGCGACGTTCAATCAGTGTGGGGTGCACTTCAATTGTTTGTGGTTCTTCACGTTTGCTGGTTATACGATCCAGCAGCATAGCAAAAGCGGTTTCACCCAGCTGTTCCTTAGGCTGATGAATCGTGGTCAGTGAAGGAGCAAAAAAACGAGCGTTACGCACATTATCATACCCGATCACCGAAATATCCTGTGGGACACGCAGCCCCATTTCATCTGCTGCGCATATCGCTCCCATTGCCATAATGTCACCGCCACAGAACACTGCACTGGGGCGCTGTTTTTGTGAGAGGATTTGCTGCATAGCGTGGTAGCCGGATTCCGGCTCAAAATCACCCTGAACCAGCCACTCTTCCCGTAACGGAATATCCGCTTCAGCAAGGGCTTTAAGGAATCCAGCATGGCGTCCACCTCCGGTATTCCGTTCCATCTGACCGGGGATCACTCCGATGTCGCGGTGACCACGGTCGATCAGATAGCGGCCTGCCAGGTAGCCGCCTTCAAAGGCATTATCCAGTACGGTATCGGTAAAATCGCCGCGCGATTCGCCCCAGTCCATCACTACCATTGGAATATGACGACTCTCTTCCAGTAAGGTAATTAACGGCGCAGGATATTCAGAACACATGACCAACAGACCATCTACCCGCTTCTGCGCCATCATAGAGAGATAGGCCTGCTGTTTTTGCAGGTCATTATGGGCATTACCTAAAATCAGGGTATAGCCTTTCTCAAAGCAGCAATTTTCTACCGCCTCAATAATCTCAGCAAAGTAGGGCGCTTCGCTTGAGGTGGCTAACAGGCCTATGGTTTTAGTGTTATTCACCTTCAGGCTGCGGGCGACTGCACTGGGAGAGTAATGTAATTCTTTGATGGCACTCCACACGGCTTCTCGCGTTTCTTCAGCGACAAAGCGGGTTTTATTAATAACGTGGGAAACGGTGGTGGTTGATACGCCCGCACGTCTGGCCACATCTTTTATTGTTGCCATTAACTCGCTACTCCTGGATATCTCGTAACTTACTGATAATTAGTTTGTTAAACGATTGCTTCAAATACAAAAACCTGATGTCTGTTAACAAAGCTATACGGTGTCTTGCGGAGACATCAGAAAGGGAAAAGGTCTGTGCCAGAAAATGAATATGAACGATACGGTGACCTGAAGTAATGCGTAAGAATTCTAACAAGCCTGAGCAGAGAAAACGAGATTTTTACTGGCAACTATGGGAAAATCAATGACGCCATAAACGCTGTGGTTATCGAGGGTAACAGATGGATACCAATCTTAAATTTTCACTACTGACAACCATCGGCGCTTTACTGATGATTGTTGCATTCAGCTTCACCGCAGTGCTGCACTGAAAAAATAAGGCCGCTCCCCGGAACGGCCTTGAGAGTGAATCAGCGAATAGTTTTTGGCGTCATCATCCGGCGTGCACCAATATAGTGGCGTTGCCAGTAATCTTCGCTTAGTGCGCTGACCTGAATATCTTTGCCGGTTCGCGGCGACTGAATAAATTTACCATTACCCAGATAAACCCCAACATGATCGGCAGTACCGCGGCCATTTATACGAAAAAAAACCAGATCGCCTTTTTCGAGATCGTCACGTCTGATCGAAGCCGCATCGCGCAGATGGTACATCTCATTGGCCGTGCGTGGAATTTTGAATTTCACCAGATCTTTATAAGCGTACCAGACCAGACCGCTGCAATCGAAACCGGTTTTCGGCGATGTTCCGCCCCACTGATAAGGTTTACCCAGCTGGCCCATCAGTTTGTTCATCGCCGTTTCACGTGCTTTCTGGTAGCGGGCGCGGTGTGCTCTGCTGAGCTTCAGCGGGGCAACACTGTAAGCCATCTCATCCGGCTGCACTACCGTATTGCCGTGATGGCGCCCATATCGTCTTTTATACACCGGCAATGTTTCTTTAACTGATGCGGTTGTTACATTTACCCTGACGGTATTGCGTTTTTTTAGTTTGAATTTATTGACCGCAGTCAGACGGGATTTTTTGCTACTGACTTCTTTTACTTTGCTGGAACTGCTTTTCACCGGACGTCGCTTACGCCGTTCATCTTCTCGTGCCGTGGTGTTGCTGTCAGTTTTGTGGTGATTAGCATTAACAGGGGTATGGGGCGATGCGTGCGCCATATTGAAAAACAGCTGAGCTGTAGCCAGCATGATAAGCGTGATGAGTAAACGCATCGTTACCGTTAGCAGTTTATGCTCCCGCCGGGGCCGGAGCGTGGTTGAATTAGGATATCTTTCAGATTGACAGTCCGATTCTAATCGAACTTCCTGGTCAAAGTTAACACCTTTTTTGTTTCAGGAATGCATAACACGTAAAAGCTGTAAAAATGACATTAAATGGCACTGTTAATGCGCAGCATTTGTACTCAGATTATGCGTGCAGGTAATAAAAGTGTTTGTAATCGTATTTTAATCAGGATGTTAACAGGTATCTTCCTGGTGGACTTTTACCCTGAATAAAATGTCGTTTTAACGTTGGTTCATAATCGCTACAATAATAAGACACGAAGTATCCGCTGAAGGAAGCTATTTATGAGTACTGTTGAGAAAATTGAGCGTCAGATAGCAGAAAACCCCATTCTGCTTTATATGAAAGGCTCGCCAAAACTGCCGAGCTGTGGCTTTTCTGCTCAGGCTGTGCAGGCACTTTCTGCCTGTGGTGAGCGTTTTGCCTATGTTGATATTCTACAGAATCCGGAAATTCGTGCTGAACTGCCTAAATATGCTAACTGGCCGACTTTCCCTCAACTGTGGGTTGATGGTGAGCTGGTTGGCGGCTGCGATATTATTATCGAAATGTATCAGCGTGGTGAACTGCAACAGCTGATCAAAGAAACGGCGCAAAAATATCCCGCAGCACCGGCTGAATAAACCACTCCCGGGCGATAAAAAGGGCAGGTAAACAACGGTTTCCTGCCCTTAAACACCTCTGCAACCATGACGCTTTCCCGCCATTGTTGAATAAGCCATATAAAAGCGCACGATGTAAGTGACAGTGTCACTCCTTGCTCGTTGTTTCTGCCTGAGCCAGAGGCCAGCCTCCCAGACGTTTCCAGCGGTTTACCAGCTCGCAAAACAGATCCGCTGTTTGCTCGGTGTCATACAGCGCAGAGTGGGCCTGACTACTGTCGAATGGCATACCGGCAGCGATGCAGGCTTTAGCCAGTACCGTCTGACCCAGAACCAGCCCGCTAAGTGCAGCAGTGTCGAAGGTCACAAAGGGATGAAATGGATTTCGTTTAAGACCCGCTCTGTCTGCGGCAGCATTAACGAAATTCAGATCAAACGTGGCATTGTGCGCCACCATAATTGCCCGGCTACAGCCCTGATCTTTAATACCTTTACGAATCAGTTTAAAGATAGCGTTTAACGCTGTGTATTCACTGACCGCATCGCGGAGTGGATTGTGAGGATCGATGCCATTAAAAGCCAGAGCTTCTGGTTGCAGCACCGAGCCTTCGAACGGTTCAATATGAAAATGCATTGTCTGATCTTTCTCCAGCCAGCCGTGTTGATCCATTTTCAGCGTAACGGCGGCCACTTCCAGTAATGCATTACTTCTGGCGTCAAACCCGGCCGTTTCCACATCAATGACTACCGGATAAAAACCGCGAAAACGGCTGCTGAGGCTATTCAGTTCGTTCGAATCAGACATCGGGATCTCACAGGGGGAAAAATGGCAGCGCGTATTATGGCAAATTTTGTCATTCGTTGCAGCATGGGAAGGGGAAAGGGGATGCCGGTGGCATCCCGCAGGGTCATGCGCCCAGACCGTGGCCCGCATGTTTATTTTCAATCAGTTCGATTTTATAGCCATCAGGATCTTCAACGAAGGCAATCACCGTGGTGCCGCCTTTGACCGGACCTGCCTCGCGCGTCACATTGCCGCCATCTTTACGGATGCGATCGCAGGTGGCTGCCACATCATCCACGCCCAGAGCGATATGTCCGTACGCATTACCCGGATCATAACTGTCAACACCCCAGTTATAAGTCAGTTCAATAACCGCACCCTCACTTTCTTCGGTGTAACCGACAAACGCCAGATTATATTTATATTCTTTATTTTCGCTGGTGCGCAGCAGGCGCATGCCCAGCACTTTGGTATAGAAGTCAACGGAGCGTTGTAAGTCACCAACGCGCAGCATGGTATGGAGTAAGCGCATAGCATCCTCTTAATAAAAGCGTCATCGTCTGATGACGGGAACGAAACAGTATAGCGATGAAACGCTTGCTGCGTTAACGGGCATAGTGCTCAGGCGGAAGAACTTACAGCAGAAAAGGCCGCATTTTACGCGGCCTCGCACTGTTGTTAAAACGCGGTACTGAGAGCTTACTTTTGCGCCAGCGTCGGGTAGTCGGTGTAGCCTTCCGCACCGCCGCCGTAGAACAGCGCCGGGCGTTGCTCATTCAGCGGCGCATTTTGTTGCAGGCGAGCGACCAGATCCGGGTTGGCAATATAAACGCGGCCAAAAGCAGCCGCATCAATCAGACCTTTTTCGATCAGATCTTCGGCCTTTTCAGCCGTATAAGCGCCAGCACCAATAATCACGCCAGGGTAAACGGCGCGGATTGCTTTGCGGAAAGCTTCGCTGTAGGGCTTGCCACCGGCCCAGTCTGGTTCAGATATATGCAGGTAAGCAAGGTTACGTTCCGCCAGTTCAGTAATGTAGTAGAGGGCTGCGGCTTCCTGATCTTCACCATTATCCAGACCATTAAACGGACCAAGCGGAGAAATACGTATCCCGATCCGATCGCTGCTCCAGGCTGCAACAGCAGCATCGACCACTTCCAGAGCAAAGCGGGTGCGATTTTCCACGCTGCCACCGTAGGCATCACTGCGCTGGTTTGAAGCGGGTGACAGGAACTGATGAATCAGGTAGCCGTGAGCAGAATGCAGTTCAACCAGATCGAAGCCAGCTTCGCGCGCATTGACGACAGCCTGGCGAAAATCATTGACCACACCGGCAATTTCTTCCAGCTCCAGCGCACGTGGGGTGGACGTCGCTTCACGAATTGCCAGGCCGTTTTCGTCACGCAGGGAGGTGCGCGTATCAGCATTAATGGCAGAAGAAGAAACCGGCGCTTTGCCTTCGGGCTGTACGCTGGTGTGAGATATGCGGCCCGTATGCCAAAGCTGAACCGCACTGTGACCGCCTTCCTGATGAATACCTTCATTGATCGCTTTCCATGCGGCAATCTGCTCAGCAGTGTGCAGACCCGGCGCACCGGCGTAACCCTTAGCCTGGAAAGAAACCTGAGTGGCTTCAGTAATAATCAAGCCCGCGCTGGCGCGCTGACGATAATATTCCCCCATCAGCGGCGTGGGAATATCACCCGGCTCAATACTGCGCAGGCGTGTCAGGGGTGCCATCAACACGCGGTTAGGTACGGTAATGGCACCTATTTTCAACGGGGAAAACAGCTTTTTAAATTCCATATTTCACTCCTTGTAGACCGGTCTGCTAGTAACGGTTTTTTTTAAACAGGCAGGGGTAACATGCGTGTAATTTCCAGCAATGCATTTGCCATCGGCGTCATATTGCGAGAAATTTTACTTTGCAGGCTGGCCCCCAGCCACAATGAATAAATATTTTGGGCACAGGCTTCGACAGGCAGAGTCAGCTGAAGCTCACTCCGCAACTGCGCGCGTTTTAACGCAGCACAAAGCGTGGAGATCAGGGATTTTGAACCGGTATCCAGTGCAATGCGCATCGATTCTGAAAGATCACAAACCTCGGCTGAAAGCTTCACGGACAGGCAACCAGCAAATAAACCTTCCTGACAAAACATATCCAGAGAGTGCTGATAATAATCAAGGATACGCTGACGTTGATTGCCCTGATCATTTTCCAGAAATTCGCGAAAACGTTGGTAATAAAGTGCAAAATAACGCTCAAGCATTGCTACGCCGAACGCCTCTTTGGACGGGAAGTAGTAATAGAAGGAACCTTTTGGCACACCTGCTTCTTTCAGCAACTCGATCAATCCCATACCGTTAAAGCCTCGCTGGATGCAAAGCTGTTCTCCGGTTATCAGAATATGTTCTCTGGTGTCAGAATGCGTTGTTTTCATCGCGGTCACGGTAACAGACTGATCGGTCTGTTTCAAACGAAGCCAGCTATCAGCGCACAATCCGCTCATCTGTGTCAGGCTCAGTTCCGGGTGCTGCTGGCTGATTGTCGCTTGCTATTAACATTTTAATGACAATTGCGGTAGTATCGGGGTTTCGGTCGGTTGAAAATCACGCTATGCAATATTTTTTTGATCGCGTGCTGCCAACAGGCCCCGGCTTAAAGATGACATCAATGCATCAGGAGTCACGGTGGCTGAACAACTCGAATTTTTTCCTGTACCCAGTCCATGTCGCGGCATTTGCCAGTCTGACCAGCGAGGATATTGTTCTGGCTGTATGCGTAGCCGGGAGGAACGCTTTAACTGGATGAAATACAGTGAATCACAAAAACGTGATGTGCTCAGACTGTGTCGACAGCGTTTCCTGCGGCAACAGCGCGCCGGAAAAAATGAGCTTCCTGACGCGCCAGAGCAGCCGTCACTATTCTGACGTGCTTACCAACTGGATGTTGTCGACTTCAATTTCCGTGTGGCCTTCATCTCTGTCGGTGTCACCCGTTACTCGCTCGGTTTTGCCAACGGCAAGATTTTTATCTTCCCAGTCGTCGTCATCCACATCAATTTTGATGCGCCCGGTACTGTCTTCCAGCCAGTATTTATCCTCATCGCCAGCCTGACCGGTAATTTTGCCGGTCAGGGTAACCCGACTGTTATCACGAAGTGACTTAGCCTGTTTGACCGTAACGGATTTTGCATAACCATGTGCATAAGAAGTAAAACTTAATGCCAGCAGGCAGGTAGATAAGATAAGTCTTTTCATTCTGTGTCCTTACAGTTAGCGTCCCGAAAATAAAGCCAGGCCAGTATAAAATAATACCCTGACTTTTTTAATGGCATTCTGTGACACAAAACAGAATCGCGAATAGCAGGTGCAGCGGACGCGGGCAAGGGGCATCTCATTAACAGTGGAAATTAATGACAATGCATCGCAGTTCAGCGATGAAAAAGTCCCACTATTGCTGACGGGTGACAATAACGAGGCGGATAACTGAACCGTTTCCTGACGAATAAATTCCAGTTTATCCTGTAAACTCGCATTCGGTGCTGGATTAAGGCATGATGAATAGCAAGCTAATTATAAGGAGGTGAAATTGGATACTTCATTAGGTGCGGATCTGGCAAGATTAGTGCGTATCTGGCGTTCGTTGATCGATCAGCGCCTGAAGCCGCTGGAGCTCACCCAGACGCACTGGGTGACATTACATAACATCCATCAGCTGCCACCGGAACAGTCCCAGATTCAGCTGGCAAAAGCAATTGGTATCGAACAGCCTTCGCTGGTACGCACTCTCGATCAGTTGGAAGAAAAGGGGTTAATTACCCGCACCACCTGCGCGAGCGATCGTCGGGCCAAACGAATTAAGCTGACTGAGGAGGCCGCGCCAGTCATCGCTCAGGTTGAGCACGTCATTGATGCTACCCGGGATGATATCCTGACCGGAATTTCACGGGATGAGATTAATAAAATGGTGACGCTGATTGCCCGACTGGAAAAAAATATTCTGCAACTGCAAAATCGTGACGAATAAAAACCGGCATTTGCCGGTTTTTAATGCAGACTAAAATATCTCTGATGCGCAGTTAACTGACGGTTTCGACGCTGCCTGATTGTCCCGGTTTTAACACTCATCACCGGGCAACAGCTCATTTAAGGCTGCATAGCGCTGTTCAGGGCAACAGGCTGGTCAGTTTAGCGAGGTGAAACAGTTACCTGGCTGCCATTGGAAGCAATAGCTACGCGCATACCAGCGGAGAAACGGCTGGCTGCCTGTTTCTGAACCACCATAATGGTGTTGCCATCATCCTTACGGATTTCAAGCTCCACACCTTCGGATTTATTCATTGCGCCCTGAACACCTTGTCCGGCTACGCCACCCGCAACGGCACCTGCTGCTGTTGCCAGACTACGACCTGTACCACCGCCGATGGTGTTACCCAGAAAACCACCCAGCACCGCACCGCCGATAGCACCAATAACGTTATTTTCATCTCCGCCCTGGATCTGTACCGGACGAACGGACACCAGTGTACCGTAAGTAACACTCTGTACCTGACGGGCTTCGGAAGCACTGTAAACATCGCCGGATAGTGTGCTGTTATTGGCACACCCAGCTAAGGTCACACTGGTCAGGGCCACGATGGCTATACGCTTAAACATGGTGAGAACTCCTTTATTATCCACATGCTGCATTCAATTGCGCAGCGATCAATAACTTAATTATATGGCACAAGCAATGCTTGTCTGTTGCTTCCGGTAAAAAAACGTGTAAATCAGCATAACCTGGCATCACTAAACAGGTTATCAATCAGCATTAAGATAGCCGGAAAAGAGAAAAAACGTAACGTTGTTTGAAAATGCACGGTTAATCATAGAATTACAGCAGCGATTTTGCGACGCTGTGCGCACGTGAGTGGTTAACTCTGATGGCTAAGGCATAAAAAAATGAAATCAGGACGCTATATTGGGGTGATGTCGGGGACCAGTCTCGACGGTGTGGATGTGGTACTGGCCGCAATAGACCAGCAAATCGTGGCACAACAGGCAAGTTACTGTCATCCCATCCCGCCAGCGGTGCGGCAGGATATTCTGGCCATCTGCCAGGGACAATCGCTGACGCTCTCGCAGTTGGGCCAGCTGGATACGCGATTAGGACGTCTGTTTGCCGATGCGGTCAACCATTTACTTCAGCGCCAAGGGCTGGAAAAAGAAGATATCACCGCGATTGGCTGTCACGGGCAGACGGTCTGGCATGAACCGCTGGGCGAAGCGCCGAACACCCTTCAGATTGGTGACAATAACCAGATTGCTGCGTCAACCGGGATTACGGTCGTTGGCGATTTTCGTCGCAGGGATATGGCGTTGGGCGGGCAGGGCGCGCCGTTGGTTCCGGCGTTTCATCAGGCAGTTTTAATGCATCCGCAGGAACGAAGGATGGTGCTGAACATTGGCGGTATTGCCAATCTCTCCTTATTGATCCCCGGGCGGCCTGTTGGCGGCTATGACACCGGCCCAGGCAACATGCTGCTGGATGCCTGGATCTTTCAGCATCAGGGTAAAAATTATGACGAGGATGGTCGCTGGGGCGCGAGTGGAACGGTAAATGATGCCCTGCTGCAACAGATGCTGGGCGATCCCTGGTTTGCACGTCCGGCACCCAAATCAACGGGGCGGGAGTATTTCAATCCTGCGTGGATTGAGAAACAGCTGGCGGACTTTCCGGGTCTGGCCCCGCAGGATATCCAGGCCACGCTCCTTGAACTGACGGCGATGACAGTCACACGCCAGGTCACGTCAGCGGGCGGCTGCGAACGCCTCCTGGTGTGTGGCGGGGGACGTCGTAACCCGCTGCTGATGGCGAGGTTGTCAGCGTTGCTTCCGGGGACTGAAGTGGCACCCACCGACAGCGTCGGCATCAGCAGCGACGATATGGAAGGGCTGGCTTTTGCCTGGCTGGCATACCGTACTCTGTCAGGTGAACCCGGCAACATGCCATCGGTCACCGGCGCACGAGAATCTTCGATACTGGGCGCTATCTGGCCCGCCAACAGGCTGCGTTATCGCTAACTTTTCCTGCTGTTCAGTGTTAATGACAGGCAGATGAGCGGACGATGATGTCTGCTTCTGCCCGCCAGGGGATTAATCTGATTCCGCAGCGGCATTTCCTCCTGCTGAAACAGCAGCGAGCAACACCTGTGTGACGCGCACGATAACCGCCAAAACGCTGTTTTCATCTCACAGTAAATAAGACATCAGGTGATGATAACGGCCAGCGGCGGATGAGTGATTGTCGATTCAGCACCGGTTAACCCGTTGAAACTCATCGGTGCAGAGCGCACAATGCTTTTTTTCTCCCAGTCAGCAGAAGACGAAAAAATGAACGAAAACGATAGCCTTCAGCAGATTGCTCACCTGCGCCGTGAATACACGCGTGGCGGACTGCGTCGTAAGGATCTTCCCGCCGACCCGTTATCCCTGTTTGAGCACTGGCTTAGCCAGGCGGTTGCCGCTCAACTGCCGGGCCCCACGGCGATGAGCGTGGCGACCGTTGACCCGTCCGGCCAGCCCTACCAGCGCATTGTCCTGCTAAAACATTTTGATCAGCGTGGACTGGTGTTTTACACCAATCTTGGCAGCCGCAAGGCTCAGCATTTGGAAAATAACCCGCGCATCAGCCTGCTTTTTCCGTGGCACATGTTGGAACGGCAGGTAATGGTATTGGGCACGGTCGAAAAGTTGTCGGTTGTCGATGTGGTTAAATATTTTCACAGTCGTCCACGAGACAGCCAGATAGGCGCGTGGGTATCGAAACAGTCCAGTCGCATCTCTGCCCGCGGCGTGCTCGAAGGCAAATTTCTTGAGCTGAAGCAAAAGTTTCAGCAGGGTGAAGTGCCACTTCCCAGCTTTTGGGGAGGATACCGCATCCGGCCGGAGTCAATGGAGTTCTGGCAGGGAGGAGAACATCGCCTGCATGACCGTTTTTTTTATCAGCGTGAAGGCGATAGCTGGAAAATTGATCGTCTGGCCCCCTGAAGCTGCGAAATAATCCCTTTAAGCGCTGGTGCAGAGTGCTTCAGCGCTTTATCCTGTACGCCTCTTTTTTTTCGTCCGCGTCTCAGCGGAAAGCGATGCACCAGCAGAGGTGCAGACTTTTTTTTACATGGAGTCACAGATGGCCAGCAGTAATCTGATCAAACAATTGCAGGAGCGGGGCCTGGTAGCCCAGGTTACGGATGAAAACGCGTTAGCAGAGCGACTGGCAGAAGGCCCGATTGCGCTCTATTGCGGTTTTGATCCGACGGCCGACAGCCTGCATTTGGGTCATCTGGTGCCGTTGCTGTGTCTTAAACGTTTTCAGGATGCCGGTCACCGCCCGGTCGCGCTGGTTGGGGGGGCCACCGGTCTGATTGGCGATCCCAGTTTCAAAGCGGCCGAACGTAAGCTCAACACCAGTGAAACGGTTAATGAATGGGTGGAAAAAATCCGCCATCAGGTTGCCCCGTTCCTCGACTTTGACTGCGGTGACAACAGCGCGGTGGCGGCCAATAACTATGACTGGTTTGGCAGCATGAATGTGCTGACTTTCCTGCGGGATATCGGTAAACACTTCTCAGTTAATCAGATGATTAATAAGGAAGCCGTTAAGCAGCGTCTGAACCGCGACGATCAGGGCATCTCCTTTACCGAATTTTCCTACAACCTGTTGCAGGGTTATGACTTTGCCTGCCTGAATGAACGCTACGGTGTTGCGTTACAGATTGGCGGTTCCGATCAGTGGGGCAACATAACGTCCGGTATCGATCTGACCCGCCGTCTGCACCAGAACCAGGTCTTTGGCCTGACCGTGCCACTGATCACCAAATCTGACGGTACTAAATTTGGCAAAACCGAGGGTGGTGCGGTGTGGCTGGATGCGAAGAAAACCAGTCCGTACAAATTTTACCAGTTCTGGATCAACACAGCCGATGCGGATGTTTATCGCTTCCTCAAGTTCTTCACTTTTATGAGTATTGACGAAATCAATGCGCTGGAAGAAGAAGACAAAAACAGCGGTAAAGCGCCTCGCGCCCAGTATGTGCTGGCAGAACAGGTGACCCGTCTGGTGCATGGTGCCGGGGGGCTGGCTGCCGCAGAGCGTATCAGTAGCAGCCTGTTCTCCGGTAGCCTGAACGAAATGACCGAAGCTGATTTTGAACAGCTGGCGCAGGACGGCATGCCGTTTGTGGAACTGGAGCAGGGCGAGGATTTGCAACAGGCGATGGTGAACGGCGATTTAGCGCCGTCGCGTGGTCAGGCACGTAAGCTGATTGAGTCAAAAGCGGTCAGCATCAATGGCGTTGCGCAGTTAAACAGCGAATATGCCTTTGTCGCGTCAGATCGACTGTTTGGCCGCTATACCCTGTTACGTCGTGGTAAGAAAAATTACTGTCTGATCGTCTGGAAATAACCCACAGCACAGGCCGGTATCATCCGGCCTTTCTCTTGCAGGACATCATGAAAAATATTCTTTCTGTACAATCGCATACTGTCTATGGTCATGCGGGTAACAGCGCAGCTGAATTCCCGATGCGGCGGATGGGGGCCAATGTGTGGCCACTTAACACGGTGCAGTTTTCAAACCACACCCAGTACGGTCACTGGACCGGTATGGTGATGCCAGCCAGCCATCTGGGCGAAATTGTGCAGGGGATTGCAAACATTGATCGGCTGAAAAGCTGCAATGCGGTCCTCAGTGGTTATCTCGGTTCCGCAGAACAGGGTGAGCAAATCCTCGATATCGTTCGTCAGGTGAAACAGGCCAACCCTGAAGCCTGGTATTTCTGCGATCCGGTGATGGGCCATCCGGAAAAAGGCTGTATTGTCGCACCCGGTGTGGCTGAGTTTCACACCCGCCAGGCGCTGCCTGCCAGCGATATTATCGCGCCGAATCTGCTGGAGCTGGAGATACTCAGCGGCCACCCGGTCAGCAGCGTCGAGCAGGCGATCGCTACCGCGCGCGAATTGATTGCGCAGGGACCGAAAATTGTGCTGGTGAAGCATCTGGCACGAGCGGGTCTGCGCAGCGATCGCTTTGAGATGCTGCTGGTCACCGCTGATGAAGCGTGGCATATCAGCCGTCCGCTGGTTGATTTCGGTGTGCGTCAACCGGTGGGCGTGGGCGACCTGACCAGCGGCTTGCTGCTGGTGAATCTGCTGCACGGTCTGCCATTGCAACAGGCGCTGGAGCATGTGACGGCGGCGGTATATGAAGTGATGCTGAAAACCCATCAAATGGGCGAATATGAACTGCAACTGGTGGCGGCACAGCACCGGATGGCCGAACCAGAGCAACATTTCAGCGCGCTGAAAATTTAAAGCGGTTCCAGTCTGACTGCCGGGAAATATCACCCGGCAGATTTCAACTTAAAACATAAAGATGCATCGCCAGAAAAGACTGGCTGAACGCGTCAGTTATTTATTTCACCCCAGCGGGGGAACCGTCCCCTCAGGTTTGCCCTCAAGCTGGCTGTCCACCCAGCCAAACTTTTGTTCCAGTTGAGTGCGCAGCACCTTTTTGTAGTCTTCAGGCGTAGCAGGGCGAAACAGCGGGCTGAAGGTTTTATGCAGCTCGGTGGCAATATAATTCAGCCACTCCAGCGTATGGTAGCGACTCAGGCTGCCAACGGGTGCCAGAAGCTGACGGTCCGGCTTGAGGTCTGCCAGATACTGCACAATCGCCACGCCTTCGGTCAGCAGGGAATCCTCGTCAAACTGCAAAGCGGGCACCTGGCCTTTTGGATTAATCAGCAGGAAATCCTCGCCCTGCTCGGTGGTTTTTTTCTGCAAATCCACCTGAATCAGGGTGAAATCCAGTCCCGTCTCCCGCAGGATAATATGCGGCGAAAGCGAACAGGCTCCCGGCTTAAAGTAGAGTTTCATCATCTTGCTCCTTCAGTCTGAGGGTTAAGCTTGCTTTCAAGCTTAATGCGGCCTGGAGGAAAAGTCAGCTGATGCATCGGTCCGCAGCAGATTAATTCCTGCCGGGGAAGAACGTAAAAAGGCGTCTCTTCCGGCAAGCAAACAGCGGACGGATGACCAGTACAGGGGAGACAGGGATAGCCGTACATGAGGGGGGCAGAACGGAACAGATGCGGGGTGGGTGCTGAAGTAACGGGGCAGCATCACAGCTGCCCCATGAGACTCT
Source organism: Erwinia papayae (assembly GCF_058241465.1). Classification (NCBI taxonomy): domain Bacteria; kingdom Pseudomonadati; phylum Pseudomonadota; class Gammaproteobacteria; order Enterobacterales; family Erwiniaceae; genus Erwinia; species Erwinia papayae. The sequence continues at coordinate 1,191,200 of NZ_JBZCHT010000009.1, read as the reverse complement.
GCCGTCAGGCAGTGACGTCCTCGCTCAGCGGTTGATCATCCTGAGTCATTCGCTTCAGTTTTGGTGCGGTCAGCAGCATCAGCAGGGCAATGATGCCGGTGACAATACCAATTTGCAGGAACACATCACCATAGATATGCAGAGACTGAAGTGGATCGATGATATCTTCCGGCACGGCCATCAGATTCGCCACTTTCCCGGCGATCATCGCCGCCCCGGCGGTGGTCAGAAATGAGGAGCCCATAATAAAGCCCATCAGACGCTGGGGAACCAGCTGCGCCACCATCGCCAGGCCAAGACCGGAAATCATCAGCTCTCCGACGCTTTGCAGGGCATAGCTGAGGATCAGCCAGTTTACGGAGACAATCCCCATCTGACTGGCAAATTTGGTGCCCAGTGGCAGCACGAGAAAGGCGGCGGAGCAGAGCACCATGCCAAGGGCAAACTTATGTGGCATCGGCAGCCGGTCGCCCATTTTGTTATAGGTGGCGGCCAGCAGCGGGCTGAAAATCATAATCCAGAAGGGATTCAGCGCCTGAAACTGCTCAGGTTCGAATGCAATGCCCAGCAGTGAATGTTCCACGTTGCGAGTGGCGAAAAAATTCAGTGAGGTGGGCATTTGCATATACAGCACAAAAAACACCACCGCTTCGAGCATCAACAGAAAAGCCACAATCATCTTGCGACGGGCTGCCCCCTGCAATTTAAACGCCTCTTTAATGAACACCACCACAATACCCACGGCGATCAGCGTCAGGGTCATGCGGGCAATCTGCTGATTATGCAGCAGCCAGGTTGCCACGGCGATCAGTGCCGCCACGCCGACGAAGGTTGCCAGCAGCCTGCCAACATGCAGCGGTGCAAAATCTGGCTGAGAACCATAGTTTTTCACCCATTTCCGGCACAGCATAAAGTTAACCAGCGTAATCATCATCCCAACCACAGAAAGGCTGAAGGCGGTGCTCCAGCCGTAGTGGGCAGCCAGCCACGGCGTCGCCAGCATAGAAAAGAATGAGCCGATGTTGATCGCCATGTAATACATGGTGAAAGCCCCGTCGAGGCGGGGGTCATCTTTTTCATAACAGGTGGAGAGCAGTGATGAAGGATTGGCTTTAAACAGGCCATTACCGACGGCAATGGTCGCCATACCAATATAGACCACGCCAACATCATGGCCGGAGAAGGCCACCAGCGCATAGCCCAGCGCCAGCACCAACGTACCCAGCACAATCACCCGTTTGGTGCCCAACACTTTATCCCCCAGCCAGCCGCCAACGGCTATCAGGCCATAGACCAGTGCACTGAAAGAAGAGAACAGGGTGATGGAGTCGGCTTCAGACATGCCCAGCATTTTGACGAGATACACCGCCATAATGCCCTGAAGGCCGTAATAGCCGAACCGCTCCCACAGCTCGATAGAGAAAATCAGATAGAACGATTTGGGTTGCTTAAACGCATTAAGGCTGGCCGCCTCGGGCTCTTTGTTTGCATCAGACACAGATACCTCTGGAGTCAAAATCTTGCTTCGACGAGAAAATTAAGTCAGCGTCAGACAAGGCGGGCATTCGCCGCATAGTTATAAGAATCAGAAAAGGGCGCTTAATTTCGCCGATCATCCGGTGCCAGGCAAGTTTTTTTTCAGCTACAGCGCGGCAGATAATAAAAAGTGTTAAAGAATGATTTTTGGCGCGAAGCTCAGCATTTATGACTGGTATCAATTGTTAACGTCATATAAAAAACCGCAAACTGCGCCTGAATAATCTGGCGGCTATAAACGGCTCTGTTTCCAGTTTTAACCTGATATTTTTTGTTTAATATATTGATATATATCTGTTTTTATGAAAATAAGAAATTATCACTTCATCGCCATATGCATTTTCTGCTGTTTTCGGAAATGGTAAAGCATCACTTAACACGCATACTGATACAGATCACAAAAAGCCAACATATTACGCCTCGGAAAATAACCCCTCAAAACATGCAACATTTATTATTAATTGAACGTTCAATATAAAATGCGTTATAGTTTTGGTTATCGAAACGTTAAAAGTGATCGAGTGATGCCAAAAGTTGGAATGAAAGCCATCCGTCAGGCGCAACTGATTGACGCGACGCTGACGGTGATCGATCGCGTTGGGCTGGCCGATGCCAGCCTGGCGCTGATTGCTAAAGAGGCGGGCGTTTCCACCGGGATTGTCAGCCACTATTTTGGCGATAAGAACGGTCTGCTGGATGCCTGTATGCGCCAGATCCTTGCCGATTTATATCAGGCGGTGGCGCGATTTCGGCAGCAGGCGGCAGATCAGCCGGAGGCCCGCATCCGCGCCATTATCGACGGCAACTTTGATGCATCCCAGATTGCCAGGCCGGTACTGAAAACCTGGCTGGCTTTCTGGACCAGCAGCCTGCATCAGCCGGCATTACAGCGTCTGCAACGCATTAACGACCGCCGCCTCTACTCTAATCTGGTGGCACAGTTTGCCCGCAGCCTGCCGCATTCGCAGGCACGGGATGCGGGAGCCGCGATGGCGGCGCTGATTGACGGACTGTGGCTGCGCATGACGCTGGCACCTCAGCCGATGCAGCAGGGGCTGAATGCGGCCCGCAGACTTTGTTATCAACATCTCTCGTTGTGGCTGGCAGCCGCAACGCCTGAAACCTGAGGAGGAAGCATGGCAGACATGCAACGCCGTGGACTTTACATCAATGGTCGGGAAGAAGCCGGTCAGGGTGAAACCTTTACCACCATCAACCCGGCAAACGGGGAAGTGCTGGCTGAAATCACCGCTGCAAATCAGCAGGATATCGATCGTGCCGTCGCCTCTGCGGTAGCCGGACAACGGATCTGGCGCAGCTACACCCCGGTGGAACGCAGTCGCGTACTGCTGAAGGCCGTGGCCATTTTGCGCGAGCGCAATCAGCAGCTGGTGGAACTGGAAACCGCTGATACCGGTAAACCCATCAGTGAAACTGCGGCGGTGGATATCGTCACCGGGGCTGACGTGCTGGAATACTATGCCGGGCTGGCGGTTGCCGTGCAGGGCGACAGCATCCCGCTGCGTGACAGCGCGCTGGTCTACACCCGCCGTGAACCACTAGGCGTCTGTGCCGGTATCGGCGCGTGGAACTATCCCATTCAGATCGCCATGTGGAAAAGTGCTCCGGCGCTGGCGACCGGCAACGCGATGATATTCAAGCCCAGTGAAGTCACGCCGCTCAGCGCGCTGGAACTGGCGAAAATATTCACCGAGGCGGGGTTGCCGGATGGCGTGTTCAACGTGGTGCAGGGGGCCGGTACTGTGGGGCAGGGGCTGAGCCAGCACCCGGCGATTGCCAAAGTCTCCTTTACCGGCGAGGTGAATACCGGCAAACGGGTAATGGCTGATGCCGCGCTGGCTAACCTGAAATCGGTAACCATGGAGCTTGGTGGTAAGTCACCGCTGATCGTCTTCGACGATGCCGATCTGGAGCGCGCAGTTGACGCTGCAATGATGGCTAACTTTTACAGCAGTGGTCAGGTCTGTACCAATGGCACCCGGGTATTTGTTCAGCGTTCGCTGAAAGCCGCTTTTGAACAGCGTCTGCTGGAAAAAATGGCCGGGATACGCTGCGGAGACCCGCGTGACCCTGACGTTAATTTCGGGCCGCTGGTCAGCGAGGAGCACTGCCAGAAAGTGGTGTCTTACCTCAACATCGGTAAAGAAGAGGGGGCCACCCTGCTGACCGGCGGCCAGCGTCTGACAGAAGGCGCACTGGCTAAAGGTTGCTATGTCGCCCCGACGGTGTTCAGCGACTGTCACGATGAGATGCGTATCGTGAAAGAAGAGATCTTTGGCCCGGTGATGAGCGTGCTGGCGTTCGACGACGAGCAGGAAGTGATTGAGCGTGCCAACAACACCGAATACGGGCTGGCGGCCGGGGTGTTTACCACCTCACTGAACCGCGCCCACCGGGTTATCCACCAGCTTGAAGCCGGGATCTGCTGGGTTAACAGCTGGGGTGAATCGCCCGCGCCGATGCCGGTCGGCGGTTACAAGCAGTCTGGCCTGGGTCGCGAAAACGGCACCGAGACGCTGCATCACTATACCCGCACCAAATCGATTCTGATCGAAATGGGCGACTATCCATCAGCATTCTGATTCGCTGATATCCCGAATTTATTCAGTCTGATGCCGCGACACCGGGTGCGCGGCATAACGGAGGCTTAATGCAGAAATTTGACTACATCATTATTGGTGCCGGCTCAGCAGGCAACGTGCTGGCTACGCGACTGACTGAGGATGCTGACGTATCGGTACTGTTACTGGAAGCGGGCGGAAAAGACCACCGCTGGGACTTCCGTACCCAGATGCCAGCCGCTTTGGCGTATCCCCTTCAGGGCAAACGTTACAACTGGGCTTTTGAAACCGACCCTGAGCCGAAAATGAACAACCGCCGGATGGAGTGCGGGCGCGGCAAAGGGCTGGGCGGATCTTCACTGATTAACGGTATGTGCTACATCCGTGGCAACGCGATGGATTACGACAACTGGGCAAAGAAAGCGGGACTGGAAAACTGGTCTTATCTCAACTGCCTGCCCTATTTCCGCAAGGCAGAGAAGCGCGACATCGGTGAGAACGATTATCACGGGGGCGAAGGCTATCTCAGCGTGACCACGCCAAAAGCGGGCAACAATCCGCTGTTCCGCGCTTTCATCGACGCGGCGAAGCAGGCAGGGCACCATGAAACGGACGACCTGAACGGCTACCGTCAGGATGGTTTTGGTCCGATGGACCGCACCGTCACCGCACAGGGACGTCGGTCCAGCACCGCCAGAGGTTACCTGGACGTGGCAAAACAGCGGCCAAACCTGACCATCATCACCCATGCGCAGACTGACCGCATTCTGTTCAGTGGCAAAACCGCCACCGGCGTGTGCTGGTTAAAAGAGGGAAAACAGCAGCAGGCAGAGGCAAACCGCGAAGTGCTGCTCTGTGCCGGTGCAATCGCCTCGCCGCAGATTTTGCAACGCTCAGGGGTTGGCCCGGAAGAGTGGCTGCGCGAGCTGGATATTGACGTGGTCCATGCGCTGCCGGGGGTGGGCCGTAACTTACAGGATCACCTGGAAGTCTACATGCAGTTCCGCTGCAAAAAGCCGGTCAGCCTCTATCCCTCGCTTCACTGGTGGAATCAGCCGGCAATCGGTGCTGAATGGCTGTTTAACGGCACCGGCATCGGGGCCAGTAACCAGTTCGAAGCGGGTGGTTTTATCCGCAGCGATGACCAGCCAGACTGGCCGGATTTGCAGTATCACTTCCTGCCGGTGGCGATTAACTATAACGGCAGCAGCCCGGTGAAAGAGCATGGTTTCCAGGCGCACGTAGGACCGATGCGTTCACGCAGCCGGGGACGGGTAAAACTGACCTCAAAACACCCGTATGCGGCTCCGTCTATCTTCTTCAACTATATGTCGGAGCCGCGCGACTGGGAGGAGTTCCGCAGCGCGGTGCGACTGACGCGGGAGATCATGAAGCAGCCTGCGCTGGCGGAATATTGCGGTGAGGAAATTCAGCCCGGCGCGGCGGTGCAGAGCGATGAACAGATAGATGCTTTCATCCGCGAACATGCCGAAACGGCATACCATCCCTGCGGCAGCTGCGCGATGGGCAACGATGAGATGGCGGTGGTGGATGCACAAGGGCGCGTTCACGGCATGGAGCGCCTGCGCGTGGTGGATGCCTCCATCATGCCGCAAATCACCACCGGCAACCTTAATGCGCCAACGGTAATGATTGCTGAAAAGATGGCCGACCTGATCCGCGGTCGTACCCCGCTGGTCGCCTCCACGGCGGACTACTATCAGCATCAGCGTGAAGGCGTGGCTGAACCGGTTTGAGCCTCAACACACCGGCACAAACGTGCCGGAGTGGCTGATTTTGGGGCTACAGCCTCATTTTACCCGCAGTGAGAGGGCCAATGGGGTCATTAGCACATGATTCAGTTGCCGGTGGCAGAGGTACTGCTGTCGGTGGTAGTGGCGGTTCCACTGGTAGTATTTGTCGCAGAAGTACTGGTGTCAGTGCTGGCGGCGGTGCCGGTAGTGGTTTTTGCGGCCGTAATGCTGGCGTCGGAATTGGTAACCGTTCCACTGCTGGTATTTGTAGCAGAAGTGCCGGTACTGGCATTTGCCGTGGTTGTGCTGCTGGTGGCTGAAGGTGTTGCCGTACCCGTCGAAGCGGATGCGGTAGTGGTGGACGAGGGGGTTGTCTCGCTGGTCGCGGCAGGAGCTTTACTGCTGGCGGCTGGCGCAGGAGCGGCGGCTTTCTTCACCGGGCGTGGCACCAGGGTAGCAGCAGTTTCTGTAAAGGTCGGCTTGTTCTTCAGCACCGAATAGGTGATGTGTTTGACCTGATCCGGCACGGCGGCGATTTCCACCGGTTGAATCGTCACCCGTCCATAGCCATACAGCGTCGAGACGTAGCCTCCCACCTTATGCTTACCGGGCAACATATGTAAATCCGTGGTTTCTCCCCGCACCAGCGGGCCGGCATCTTTGCCATCAACGGTAACAATAATCGACGAGCCATCATCCGTGCGGCTGACCACATGAGAGACGGTCACCTGCGAAGGGCCGGTGGCGTAATCCTGCTCTGCGGTATCCTCTGCACTGTGTTTCGCACAGCCAGTCAGCGTGATGGCCGCCGTCAGGGCCGCCAGTGTAAAACGATAAATCATTATGCCTCATTCTCCTTAACAGTCAGGAAACCCTATTTTAATGTTGCGAGTCATTGTGTGACAGGGGGAAAAGGTTCAGGTTCATCTTAAAATGATGAGCAATTGTGAAACGGCGGGTGAGCAGTGGTGCGAGGCCGTGCAGTAAATCGCCGCATTGTGCGGCAAAAGCAGGTGCAGTTCCCGCTCAACTCTCGCTCTTCAGCTCCGCCTGCCAGACGGCGTCACCCACCCGGATCGCGCGGGGTAGCAGACCCAGCGCATAGAAACGATCGGCAATCACCTGCTGCTGACGAATTATCTGTCGATCAACCGGTCGGGTCTGATGGCTGCGCCGCGAGAGCGCAAGCGACAGTGAACGGCTCGCCAGGCCCAGCTCGGTTGCCAGCAGCGCGGCGGCCTCAGCCCGGTGATTGTCGATATAACGTCCGGTCTGTTCCAGCGCCGACATCACTGCCGACAATAAATCGCCGCTGTGACTGACAAAATCGCGATGGGCGAGATAAAACTGATGGTTGTTGACCCGCTCCACGCCGTTGGCAATCACCCTGAACTGGCCACTCTGTTCAGCGGCACTCAGCAGCGGATCCCACATCATCCAGGCATCCACCGCACGACAGTCGCCCGGCGTCAGCGGATATTTCGGCGGGGCGTAAACCACATGGATATCATTCAGCGTCAGCCCGGCTTCATCCAGCAGCTGCAACAGCAGATAGTGCACGTTCGATCCCCGGTTAACCGCAATCCGCCTGCCGCGCAGGCAGGCCAGCGAGTGGACGGGACTGTCGGCGGTGACCACCAGCGCCACGCTCTGCGGCGCAGCCGGTTCCCATGCCACATAGCTCAGCGGCTGATTCTGCGCCTGGGCAAACAGCGGCGGCACTTCACCGGTGGTGCCGAAATCAATCTCCCCGCTGTTCAGCGCGTGCAGCAACTGGGGACCGGCGGGAAACTCACTCCACAACACGTTAACGCCGCTGTCGGCAAACTGGCTCTCAAGCGACTGGCGGGCCTTCAGCACGCCCAGGTTGCCGAACTTCTGAAAGCCAATCCGCAGTTCGCGACTGAGGTTGACGGCGGCGGAGCGGGGGGATGTCGGCGCGTTTCCGGCCCTCGCCGTACGTGGCTTAATCACGCCGAGGTGCGCCAGCTGGGTACGCAGGGTGTTGCGACTGATCCCCAGCAGCGCGGCGGTCTGGATCTGATTGCCTTCGGTCAGTTCAAAAGCGTTACGCACCAGTGAGGAGAGCACCCGCTGAAAAACCGGGCTGCGCTGGTCCTGCAATTGCAGACGAATAAACTCATCAAGCGGTTCCGCCGTCACCGCCACCGGCGAGGTGGCATGGAGTGAGCCAAACTGCAACTGTCCGGCCGTAATCAGCGGTTCGCTGCTCAGCAGCACCACATTATGCAGGGTGTTTTCCAGCTCACGAATATTACCCGGCCAGTCATAACTGACCAGCGCGGCCAGCGCTTCTTCACTGAGTACCGGCTGCGGGCGATGATGTCGTTCGGCATAGTGTTGCAGGAAATGGCGGCTCAGCAACGGAATATCCTGACGCCGCTGGCGTAGCGGCGGCAGCGTCAGCACCGCCACATTCAGCCGGTAGTAAAGATCTTCACGAAACCGGCGTCGGGCAATGGCCGTGGCAAGATCGACGTGGGTGGCGGCAATCACCCGCACGTCAACTTTTACCGGGCGGTGAGAGCCAACACGCGTCACCTCACGTTCCTGGAGAACCCGCAGCAGCTTTACCTGAAGCGGCAGACTGAGCTCACCGATTTCATCCAGCAGCAAAGTGCCGCCGTCAGCCGCTTCAAACCACCCCTGATGGCGTTCACCCGCGCCGGTAAAGGCACCTTTCTCGTGACCGAACAGTTCTGACTCCGCCAGGCTTTCACTCAGCGCACCACAGTTGACCGCCAGAAATGGCTTCTGACTTCGCGGGCTATGGTGATGCAGATAGCGCGCCACCCCCTCTTTACCGGTGCCGGTTTCACCGACAATCAGCACCGTGGCGTCAGTGGGTGCCAGCCTCTTCAGTACGCCCTGCAACGCGACAGAGGCGGGATCTTTTAATTCAGGGCCGTCGTTGTGCATCGCCTTCTCCGGGCAGGAAACCAGCAGCCACACTAACGCCAGCGCGCCATTCTGGCGAGAGGCCGCAGCCCGATAAAAGTGGCAAATGCAGCAGGGTCTGTGCGCCAGCTGTTGCATTTGCAACACTCCTTCAGGGTGGGTGGAATTCTAACGCATTGATAAATAATCATTAAAAAAAACGGCAGAGCTGGCATGATTCCTGCCTAGCGACATATAACCAAACGAAATCAATCAATGTGATTTTTTCTGATAACGTTATATAGGAAAGCGATAATGAGCCAGCGCAGCGACACCATCAACGTCTTCTGGTTTCTGCCGACCCACGGTGACGGACACTATCTTGGCACCGCCGAAGGCGGACGTGCCGTGGATCTGCCTTATCTGCAACAGGTGGCGCTGGCGGCTGACAGCCTTGGCTATTACGGCGTGCTGATCCCCACCGGCAAAAGCTGCGAGGATGCATGGCTGGTGGCATCCGCACTGGCACCGATTACGCAAAAACTGCGCTATCTGGTGGCGGTGCGTCCCGGCCTGCAACCCCCCAGCCTCGCCGCGCGTATGGCTGCCACCCTCGATCGTCTCTCCAATGGTCGCCTGCTGATCAACGTGGTGACCGGCGGTGACCCGGTGGAAAATCGGGGTGACGGTATTTTCCTCAGCCATGCCGAACGCTATCAGGTGACCCGTGAATTTCTGACGGTCTTTTCCCGCCTGCTGAAAGGCGAAAAGGTTGACTACAGCGGTCAGCACATCCGGGTGGAGGGCGCGGAACTGCTGTTCCCGCCGGTGCAAGACAACGGGCCGCCGCTCTACTTTGGTGGATCGTCCGACGCCGCAACCGAGGTGGCGGCGCAGCAGATTGACAGCTGGCTCACCTGGGGCGAGCCGCCTGAACAGGTGGCGGAAAAGATTGCCCGGGTGCGTCAGCGGGCCAGAGAAGAGGGGCGCACGCTGAGCTATGGCATTCGTCTGCATGTGATTGTGCGGGAAACCGAAGAAGAGGCGTGGGCCGCTGCGGAACGACTGATTTCCCACCTTGATGATGAAACCATCGCCAGCGCGCAGAAAATCTTTGCCCGGATGGATTCGGCAGGCCAGGCGCGAATGAGCGCGCTGCATAACGGCCAGCGGGACAATCTGCGTATCGCGCCGAATCTGTGGGCCGGTGTCGGCCTGGTACGCGGCGGGGCGGGCACGGCGCTGGTGGGCAATCCGCAGCAGGTGGCGGCGCGCATCCGGGAATATCAGGCGCTGGGCATTGAGAACTTTATCTTCTCCGGCTATCCGCATCTGGAAGAGGCACACCGTTTCGCCTCGCTGGTTATGCCGCTGTTGCCGCTGGCGGACAGGGCAGAAAAACGCCCAGGCACGGTCAACACCGGACCCTTTGGTGAAACCATCGGCGGCGACCGCCGTCCGGTAAAAGCAGAGTAAGGAGCCATTGATGAGCAACCAACCAATCAGATTTGCCTACTGGGTGCCGAATGTGTCCGGCGGGCTGGTGATCAGTAAAATCCCCCAGCGCACCAGTTGGGACTTTGACTACAACCGCAAGCTGGCGCAGATTGCCGAGCGGGCAGGGTTTGAATATGCCCTGACACAGATCCGTTTTACCGCCGGTTACGGCGCGGACAATCAGCATGAATCGGTCAGCTTTTCCCAGGCGCTGCTGGGGGCGACAGAAAAACTGAAGGTGATAGCCGCGCTGTTGCCCGGTCCGTGGAATCCGACGCTGGCGGCGAAACAAATCGCTACCATCAGCCATCTGAGCCAGGCCCGCATCGCGGTGAACATCGTCAGCGGCTGGTTTCGCGGTGAATTTAAAGCCATCGGTGAGCCCTGGCTGGATCATGAAGAGCGTTACCTGCGTTCAGAAGAGTTTATCCGCTGCCTGCGCGGCATCTGGCAGCAGGAGAGTTTCAGCTTTGCCGGGGATTTCTACCGCTACCGGGACTATGTGCTGAAACCCCGACCGCTCGATCCGCTGCCGGAAATCTTCCAGGGCGGCAGTTCGCGGGCGGCGCGGGATATGGCGGCAAGGGTGTCTGACTGGTACTTCACCAATGGCAACACCGTCGAGGGGGTGAGGGCGCAGGTGGAGGATATCCGTGGTAAGGCGGCACAGAATCGCCATCAGGTGAAAATTGGCGTCAACGGCTTCGTTATCGCCCGCGACACGGAGCAACAGGCGCAGCAGGTGCTGAACGACATCCTGCAACAGGCGGACCCGGAGGCGGTGCGCGGCTTTCAGCATGAAGCGAAAAATGCGGGCAGCGCGTCGCCGGAAGGGGAAGGCAACTGGGCAAAATCGACGCTGGAGGATCTGGTGCAGTACAACGACGGCTTTAAAACCAACCTGATTGGCACCCCACAGCAAATCGCAGAGCGGATCATCGCCCTGAAGCAGGCCGGTGTGGATCTGCTGCTGCTGGGCTTTCTGCATTTTCAGGAAGAGGTGGAATTCTTTGGCCGCGAGGTGATCCCGCGTGTCCGCGAGCTGGAGCGGCAGACCGAGCCGGAACTGAGCCATGAGTGAACGGCATATCGTCATCGTTGGCGGTGGCTTCAGCGGCACCGCGCTGGCTGTTCAGCTGGCGCGACGGGGCGGCGCGGGCCTGCGGGTGACGGTGATTGAGCCGCGTGATGCTCTGGCGCAGGGCGTGGCTTACAGCACTGATGATGCCGCACACCGCATTAACGTTCCTGCCGCCCGGATGCAGCTCTCTGCGGCGGAAGAAGGGGATTTCGATCGCTGGTATCGCGCCTCCGCCGCTTATCAGGCCGATCCGGCGGCGCGCTGGCACGACGACAGCGTCTGGCCGCAGCGCCGCCAGTTTGCCGCGTATCTCACCCTGAAACTGGACGACGCCCGTCGCCATTCAGCCGTGGTGGTTCAGCATCTGAAGGATCGTGCGGTGGCGCTGGTTGATGGCGTGGTGCATACCGCCGGGGGAGCGCGCTTAACGGCCGATCAGGTGGTGCTGGCCATCAGTCATCCGCCGCCCGACGTGCCGCCGCCGCTGCGCGCCTTTCGCAACCATCCTGCCGTCATCGCTGACCCCTGGCGTCCCGGGGCGCTGGCCGGGATTGCCGCCGGTGACCGCGTGGCGATTATCGGCAGCGGTCTGACCATGGCGGATATGGTGGCATCTCTTCAGCGGCAGGGGCACCGGGGCAACGTGCTGGTCTTTTCCCGTCGGGGACGTCTGCCGGGGGCTAACCTGAGCGGTGAATATTCTGACTGGCCGCTGGATTTTCAGCGTCCGCAGCGTGACAGCGCGCGAGGCTGGCTGCAACGTGTGCGCGCGGAGGTGCGCGAGGCCGCTAAGGTTAACCTGCCCTGGCAGCGGGTGCTGGATGCAATTCGCCACCGTGCGCAGTCGATCTGGCAGCGGTTGCCGCTGCAAGAGCAGCAGCGCTTTCTGCGCCATCTTCGTCCCTGGTGGGATGCGCACCGCTATCGCATTGCGCCGCAGGTCAGCGCGGTACTGGAGCAGCGACAACAAAGCGGGCAGTTGCAGCTGCTGGCGGCCCGCCTGCAGCAGGTTGACGTCCAGAACGGCAGCATCAGCCTCACCCTGCGCCGTCGTCAGGGGGCAGAAGAGATCCACCACGTTGACCGGCTGATCGTCACGACCGGCCCGGCCCACAGTGGGTTGATCGACAGCGACGCGCTGCTCAGCCAGCTGGCTGGCGCAGGCATCATCCGCCGCGATGCGCACGGCCTCGGTATCGATGTCAGCGCGCTTTCGCAAACCCTCAACGCCACTGGCCAGGCGAATCCGCATCTGTACGTGGTGGGCCCGGCGGCCCGTGGCCGCTTTGGCGAGCTGATGGGACTGCCACAGGTGGCGGAACATGCCGAACAGCTCGCCCGCCAGCTGCTGGAACCATTGCTTCTCACCGCGTCAGCGCGATGTCCTGCCCGACTGAACCACTGAACTTTTCCTTCTGATTAACCTCATCATGGTCAGGCTGCTTGCTGGCCGTTAAGGAGTGCCTGTGTCGTCATCACGAGAAATCCGTCTCAACGCCTTTGAGATGAACTGCGTCGGCCATCAGTCACCGGGACTGTGGGCGCATCCCCGCGACCGCTCATGGCAGTATAAGGATCTGAGTTACTGGACCGACCTCGCCCGTCTGCTGGAGCGGGGGAAATTTGACGGGCTGTTTATTGCCGATGTGCTGGGCGTTTACGACGTGCTGAATGGCAGCAATCAGGCGGCAATCCGTCATGCCAGCCAGGTGCCGGTGAACGATCCGCTGGCGCTGATCACTCCGATGGCGCTGGTCACCGAGCATCTTGGCTTTGGCCTGACCGCCTCGCTGTCGTTTGAGCATCCTTATCCGTTCGCCCGGCGGCTCTCGACGCTGGATCACCTGACCCGAGGCCGCGTCGGCTGGAATATTGTCACCTCCTACCTGGAGAGCGGCGCACGTAATATTGGCCAGACGCAGACCGATCACGATGCGCGCTATGACTATGCCGATGAGTATTTGCAGGTGGTTTATAAGCTGCTGGAAGGCAGCTGGGAAGAGGGCGCGGTGCTGCGTGACCGGGAACGGCGTATCTTCAGCGATCCGCATAAAATTCATCCCATCAACCACCAGGGCACTTTCTTTCAGGTGCCGGGCATTCATCTTTGTGAACCTTCACCCCAGCGTACCCCGGTGCTGTATCAGGCCGGGGCATCGAGCCGGGGTAAACAGTTTGCTGCCGAACATGCCGAGTGCGTGTTTGTTGCCGCGCCGTCAAAAATATTGCTAAAGAAAACCGTCAGCGATATCCGTCGCCGTGTTGCCGAAGCGGGCCGTGATCCGCGTAGTGTGCTGATCTTTAATCTGCAAACGGTGATTGTTGGCGAAAGCGATCGGGCTGCCCGCGCAAAGTGGCTGGAATACAAAGAGTATGTCAGCTACGAAGGCGCGCTGGCGCTGATATCAGGCTGGACCGGCATTGATTTCGCTCAGTATCAGCCGGACCAGGTGTTAAAGCATCTGCACACTAACGCTATCCAGTCGGCGGTGGAAACCTTCTCCACCGCCGACCCCAACCGCCAGTGGACGGTACAGGCGCTGGCCGATTGGGTGGGCATTGGCGGCTTTGGTCCGTTGCTGGTCGGCAGTGCGCAAACCGTGGCTGATGAATTGCAGAGCTGGGTGGAAGAAACCGATGTCGATGGCTTCAACCTTGCCTATGCCCTCAGCCATGAAACCTTCAGCGACGTGGTTGACCTGCTGATCCCGGAGCTGCAACAGCGCGGCGTCTTTAAACGGCAGTATCAGCCGGGTACCCTGCGCGAAAAACTGTCTGGCGGCGGGCCACGGCTGGCGGCACCGCATCCGGCTGCGCGCTACCGTCAGCTCAGCGGTGAGCAGCACTGGGCGGCGGGGGATCGTCTCGCCGTCTGATCTGCCGTGGACAGCACCGTGGCACCCTCCTGACCGGAACAGCCTGTCGCTGTTCCGGCGTGGCTGCTGGCGAGAAAAAATTATTTAACTTATTGAATTTGCGTAAATTTATAGCAGTAATTGTTGTTTGTCTGCCGCCCGGAACCCCTCTATAACTGCCTCGTTACCTGCTGAAAAAAAAGACGAGGATATGATGAGCACCTTTAATTTTGAGGGGATAACGGCGACGCCACCGCCGCATTCAACACCGGTTCGTTCGGTCAGTGACGTGGCGAAACTGATCAACGCACAACAAAACCCACACCGCTATGCCCGCTTTATCGTTTTTCTGGCGCTGGGCGGGGTATTTCTGGACGCTTACGATCTCACCACGCTGTCATACGGTATTGATGATGTGGTGAAAGAGTTTGCGCTGACGCCAGCCCTGACCGGGCTGGTTACCTCATCGATTATGATCGGCACCATTATTGGTAACCTGCTGGGCGGCTGGCTGACCGATAAGTACGGACGCTACACGGTATTTATGGCCGATATGCTGTTTTTTGTCGTCTCCGCCATTGCCGCCGGTCTGGCCCCCAACGTCTGGGTGCTGACTGGCGCACGTTTCCTGATGGGGATCGGCGTGGGGATCGATCTGCCGGTGGCGATGGCCTATCTTGCGGAGTTCTCAAAGTTCACCGGCAAAGGCAACAAAGCCGCGCGCCTCGCTGCCTGGTGCCCGATGTGGTATGCCGCCTCATCGGCCTGTTTCTTTATCATCTTTGCGCTGTTTTTTCTGTTACCGGAAGCGCATCAGGGCTGGCTGTGGCGTGCATCACTGCTGTTCGGTGCCGTCCCGGCGCTGTTGATTATTGCCGTACGCCGTAAATTTATGAATGAATCGCCGCTGTGGGCGGCGAATCAGGGCGACCTGCGTGGGGCGGTGCGCATTCTGCGTGACGCCTATGGCATCCACGCCCATGAAGCCGCGCCGCCGGTTAACAAAAAACCGCCGAAGGTTGGCTACCGCGAGCTGTTTCGCCAGCCGTGGCGGGGACGCACGCTGGTGACGGCGGTGATGAACATCTGCATCTCCTTTGAGTACACCGCGATCGCCTTCTTTCTGCCCTCGATCCTGGCCCGCTTTCTTGGCGCGGGCGTATTTGAAACCATCGCGGCGTCGCTGGGGCTGAACGTGCTGTTCGCCTTTACCGGCGGCCTGCTGGGGATGCGGCTGGCATGGAAATATCCTTCACGCCATGTCGCCATCGCCGGTTTTGCCCTGCAATTTATCGCGCTGGTTTCACTGGCGCTGATCGGCCACCCGCAGGCCGCCGCCGGGGTGCTGTTGGCGATACTGATGCTCGGCCTGTGGCTGTTTGCCGAAGGCTTTGGTCCCGGTGCGCAGATGATGGTCTATCCGACGCTGGCTTATCCGACCCACATTCGTGCCACCGGGGTGGGCTTTGGCCGCTCGCTTTCCGGCATCGGCAGCGCGCTGGCGCTGTTTATTCTGCCGGTATTGCAGGCGTCGTTTGGCACCAACATGTTCTGGATTGTCTCGCTGGCGGCGATCATCCCGATCTTTTTCCTGCTGATTATCCGTTTTGAACCCACCCGTCAGGATATCGATGACCAACCCGATAATGGAGAACACCATGTCTGAACAGCACACTGCAAATTACACTGCGCTGGCCTCACACTTTCGTCCGGTTTTTGCCCGTATTGCGGAAGGCTCGCTGGCCCGTGAACGCGATCGTCAACTGGTTCATCAACCGATCAACTGGCTTAAACAGTCCGGTTTTGGCACTCTGCGCATTCCGCAGAGCGAGGGCGGATGGGGGGCATCGTTGCCGCAGCTGTTCCGCCTGCTGAATGAGCTGGCGACAGCGGATTCTAATCTGCCGCAGGCGCTGCGGGCACACTTTGCCTTTGTCGAAGACCGCCTCAATCAGCCGGACAGCGATGAACGGCGGCGCTGGTTCAGCCGCTTTCGCGACGGCGAGCTGGTAGGCAGCGGCTGGAGTGAAACCGGCAACCTCAAACTGGGCGAGGTGCTGACCAGAGTCAGCCCCGCAGAGCAGGGCTGGAGGCTGGACGGCGAAAAATTTTACAGCACCGGCGTACTCTATGCTGACTGGATCGATGTCTATGCGCAGCGTACCGATAATGGGCGCGACGTAATTGCGCTGGTCAGCACCCATCAGTCTGCCGTGGAACGGGAAGATGACTGGGATGGTTTTGGCCAGCGTCTGACCGGCAGCGGCACCACCCGTTTTCGTCACGCTGCCGTCGAGCCGCAGCACATCTATGACTTCAGCGAACGCTTCCGTTATCAGACGGCGTTTTATCAGCATGTATTGCTGTCATGCCAGGTGGGGATCGCCAGAGCCATTGTGCGCGATGTGGCAGAGGGGGTGGAAAGTCGTAAACGTATCTACAGCCACGGTAACGCCCGCCTGGTAAAAAATGACGTCCAGGTGTTGCAGGTGGTCGGGCAGATAGCCAGCTGGGCCTGGGCGGTAGAGGCCAGCGCAGAGCGGGCGACAGAATCACTGCAACAGGCTTATGAGGTCTGGCTGCGTGGCGGCAGCGAAGAGGCGTTAAAGCAGGCCAATATTCTCGCGGAGCTGGAGGCGGCAAAAGCGCAGGTTATCGCCAGCGACCTGGTGCCGCGCGCCGCCACCGAGCTGTTCAATGCGCTGGGGGCGTCGGATACACGCGTCAGCAAGGCGCTGGATCGTCACTGGCGCAATGCCCGGACGCTGGCCTCGCACAATCCGGTCATCTACAAAACCCGCAACGTCGGTGACTTGGAGGTGAACGGCAGGCAGCCCACCTTTATCTGGCAGATTGGCAATGGGGGAGAAGGATAAATCCGCATAGTCTGGTGGTCAGAAACCACGCCTGTTGGCGTGGTCACTGACCCGATCCCGATGAGGCAACCTGCCAGGCATTCCGATCATCGCACGGTCACCACATCGGATGCCCTGCGTTCAGTCTTAACCGGCTGATAAGTGGGAATACTGTCTGATTAATTCTTACCATTCATTAATTATCAGGCTGAGCCAGAAAAATCAGCACCAGAATAATTGTTGTGAAGAAATGAAAAGCAGCGGACAGGCCATTCCACTGATGCGACATCCACATGCCGAACCATTCTCCGCCAATTGACATAAACCCTACCTGCCAGACCAGAAAACCGAGTGTCAGACCTGCAATAGCTGTTTTTTTGACAGCGTTAAACTCACGGGCATCTTTTTTCAGAGATAAAAATAATCGAATCCCGCCTGCCCAGCACAATATAGCGGTAAGCGCTTCCATCATGATAATGAAGATATAGCCAATATGATGGATGACAGGGACTTCCAGTGCACGGTAGTGTATGTTTGAGCCGGGAAAAATAGTGTCCATCATCAGCACATGACGTACAAACTGAAAGTTAGTTCCGTAATCAGTTATATTTCCGAATGCAACCAGTGATGCAGAGAATGCTATTGCACAGACTAAAAGAGACTTAGACAGACGAGTAATCATGCAAATTTCCATAAAATTATAGTGGTCAGACGATAATGCAATGAAATAGTGAAGGCGCGACTGCAAATAAGATTCATTATTATCTGATATAAAAAGTACAGAGATTATACTTTCTCTGGATTAATTCCTTTTTTATACAGCACCCTGAATTGTTTTACTGGCGGTGATCATCTCCACTATTCGTATTGCTGACAGACCACACTCATTGAGGCTGATGCTTAGTGGAATAAAAATTACGTTAAGGTATTTTGATACTCAACTATAAAAAGAAACCTCCCTCATTTTTACAAACCATGGATCGGGCAATGATACGTTGCACCTGGGTTAACATGTACAACCAGGCAGTCACTCCACCTTCTCGCGGTATTCGCATAAGTCTTCTATCAGACAGGAGCCACAGCGCGGCTTACGGGCGATGCAGGTATAGCGGCCATGCAGGATCAGCCAGTGATGGCAGTCCACTTTAAATGGCGCGGGCACCACCTTCAGCAGTTTCTCCTCCACCTGCTCAACGTTCTTGCCCGGCGCAAAGCCGGTGCGATTGCTGACGCGAAATATATGGGTGTCCACCGCGATGGTTGGCCAGCCGAAGGCGGTATTCAGCACCACATTAGCGGTTTTGCGCCCGACGCCGGGCAGTGCCTCCAGCGCCTCGCGATTTTCCGGCACTTCCCCCTGATGCTGCTCCAGCAGGATGCGACAGGTCTTAATCACGTTTTCCGCCTTGCTGTTAAACAGGCCGATGGTCTTGATGTACTCTTTCACTCCGTCAACCCCCAGCGCCAGGATCGCTGCCGGGGTATTCGCCACCGGATAAAGCTTCGCGGTGGCTTTGTTGACGCTGACGTCGGTGGCCTGGGCGGACAGCAGCACGGCAATCAGCAGTTCAAATGGCGTGCTGAAATGTAATTCCGTGGTGGGATGAGGATTATTATCCCGCAGGCGGATCAGGATCTGCTGACGTTTATCCTTGTTCACAGCGCACCTGCTTTCCCGTCCAGATCAGGCTGAACCTGCTGTTCTGCCTTACGGGCTGCACGGGCTTTCATCAGGTTATCAATCAGGTATTTTGCCGCCAGCAGCATGCCCAGCCCGATAAACGCGCCCGGCGGCAGCATCGCCAGCAGCATGGGTGAATCAAAATGCACCACCTGAATGCGCAGCGCTTTAGCCCAGGGACCAAGCAGTTGATCGGCACCGTTGAAAATGGTGCCATTGCCAATGATTTCCCGCAGAGAACCCAGCACCACCATCACGCTGGTGGCACCCAGGCCAATCGCCATGCCGTCCAGTGCTGCCAGCGGTACGCTACTGCGTGAGGCCACCGCTTCAGCCCGTCCAACCACGATACAGTTGGTGACAATCAACGGGATAAAAATGCCGAGCGACTGATAGAGGCCGTAAGCGTAGGCATTGATCAGCATCTGCACGCAGCTGACCACCGCCGCGATGATCATCACATAAATCGGAATACGGATATCGCCAGGCACCCAGCGACGCGAGGCGGAAATGGCGCTGTTGGTACAGGTCAGTACCATGGTGGTGGCCAGCCCCAGTCCCAGCGCATTGGTGGCGGTGGAGGTGACCGCCAGCAGCGGGCAGAGGCCGAGCAGCTGCACCAGCGCCGAGTTGTTTTTCCACAGGCCGCCAATCAGCAGCGTTTTAGCTTCACTCATTGTCTTCTCCACAGGTTGGCAGCGAGCTGAGTCGCTGCGGCAAGGTTTCAACATACAGCGTGGTGCGCTTCGCCGCATTCACCACCGCACGAGGCGTGATGGTGGCACCGGTAAACTGGTCAAAGTTGCCGCCATCTTTTTTGACCGCAAATTGCGGATCGTTTTTGCCGTGGATCTGTATGCCATTAAAACTGTTGATCCAGTCGGAAATACGCAGCTCAATTTTGTCGCCCAGGCCAGGAGTCTCGTGATGTTCAACCACGCGCACCCCCAGCACTTTGCCGCTGAAGTCCGCGCCGACAATCATCTGAATTGCGCCAGAATAGCCGTCCGGCGCGGTAGTCTCAATGGCAACGGCCACCGGCTGGTCATTTTTTCTCGCCAGATACAGACGGTGAGGGCTGGCGTTACCCAGTGCCGCATCGCTGACAAGGTAGCACTCCTGCTGAATGGCGTTGTTGTACATTTCTGGCGGCACCACCTGGTCCAGCAGGATTTTCTGTTGCACCGCCGTCTGGTGCTCAATGGTGGGTTTGGTCACCGCATTGATCACCGCCGTCAGGCCGGTGGTGACGGCAGCGAACACCGCCAGCGTCACGCCATTTTTACGAATCGCATCCAGCATCACTTCTCCTTACGATGGCCATAAACGCGCGGCTGCGTGTAGTAATCGATTAACGGCACGGTAATGTTGGCCAGCAGCACGGCGAAGGCAACGCCATCAGGATAGCCGCCGTAGCTGCGGATCAGCCACACCAGCAGCCCAATCAGCACGCCGTAAACCAGTCGGCCTTTGTTGGTGGTGGACGCGGTAACAGGATCGGTGGCGATAAAGAATGCCCCCAGCATGGTGGCACCGGAGAACAGATGCAGCACCGGCGACAGCAGCGAATGGGGCGACAGCAGCCAGCCCAGGTTTGAAAACAGCGCCAGCGACAGCAGGAAGCTCAGCGGGATGTGCCAGCGAATGGTGCGGGTAAACAGCAGAAACAGGCCGCCAGCCAGATAACCCAGATTGATCCACTGCCAGCCGGCACCGGCAATCACGCCGGAATAAATAGGCTGTGCGAGCAGTTGTTCGGCGCTGTGACCGGCGTGCAGACCGGTTTTGAAGGTGTCCAGCGGGGTGGCCTGACTGACGCCGTCAATGCCCATCTGCAACTGCTGCATCGTGTGTCCGTTGGGCGTATGGCCGTGAAAAATGACGCTCAGTGAATCAGTGAAGCCTGGGGTGATCGCCTGGAGCGCCTCCGGTGGCAGCCAGCTGGTCATCTGTACCGGGAAGGAGATCAGCAAGACCACGTAACCGACCATCGCCGGGTTGAACGGATTCTGTCCCAGACCGCCGTAAAGCTGCTTGGAAATGACCACGGCGAAAAGCGTGCCGATAACCACCAGCCACCAGGGGGCCAGCGGCGGAATGCTGATGCCGAGCAGCAGGGCGGTAAGCAGTGCGGAATTGTCCCCCAGCGTTTTGCTTACCGGGAGCCTGCGCAGTCTGAGGATCAATGCTTCGGCAGCCATACCGGCGATGGCGGCAATCGCTACCTGAATCAGGTTGCCCCAGCCAAAAAAGTACCACTGGGCGGCCATGCCAGGGATGGCGGCCAGCAGCACCAGCAGCATAATCGTACTGGTGCTGCGCTGATTGTGTGTATAGGGCGAACTCGCGATACGAAAAGCCATTTAATCCTCTTGCGTAGAGTGCTGCGCTTTACGCGCTTTAACACGGGCGATGGCGGCGGCGACCGCCGCTTTGCGTGGGTCATCGGCATGCGCGGCGCTGTCGTCGGCTTGCGTCGCTGACGGTGCAGCGGTTACCCCGTTCTGATCCTGTGGCGTAGCGGCGGCCTGTGCGGCTTTCTTTGCTTTGGCGCGGGCGATGGCGGCGGCGACCGCCGCTTTACGCGGGTCATCGGCAGGCGCGGCGCTGTCGTCGGCTTGCATCGCAGACGGTGCAGCGGTTACCCCGTTCTGATCCTGTGGCGTAGCGGCGGCCTGTGCGGCTTTTTTTGCTTTGGCGCGGGCGATGGCGGCGGCGACCGCCGCTTTACGCGGGTCATCCGCAGGCGCGGCGCTGTCGTCGGCTTGCGTCGCCGACGGTGCAGCGGTTACCCCGGTCTGATCCTGTGGCGTAGCGGCGGCCTGTGCGGCTTTCTTCGCTTTGGCACGGGCGATGGCAGCGGCGACTGCTGCTTTACGTGGGTCATCGGCAGGTGCGGCGCTGTCGTGGGCTTGCGTCGCCGATGGTGCAGCGGTTACCCCGGTTTGTTCCTGCGGCGATACGCTGTCCTGTGCGGCTTTCTTCGCTTTGGCGCGGGCGATGGCCGCCTCTACCGCTGCTTTGCGCGGATCCTCTGCCTGACGGGTAGCGGGTTCTGTTTCCGCCTGATGAAGCGCGCTCTGTGCCCGTGCCTGGGCATGGCGGGCCAGCGTTGCGGCGCTTTCTGCTGCTGGCGCGCTGCTGGCGTCCTCTGTCTGCTGCGCCTGCTTCGCTTTTACCCGCGCCAGCGCGGCGGCAATCTCACCGCCGTCATTCTGACTGACGGCACGTTTTGCCTGCTGATGACGGTTTTCCCGCGCCAGTTTTTCCCGCTCAAGACGCTGCTGGCGCGCTTCAAAACGGGCCTTCGCCTGCACGGTGCGTTCCGCTTCCTGGTCGATAGCACGAAGCTCTGCTTTCTCCTGACGGTAATACTGTACCAACGGAATGTTGCTGGGGCAGACCCAGGCACAGGCTCCGCACTCAATGCAGTCGGCAATGTTGTGTTCTCGTGCCTTATCGTGATCGCCTCCACGGCTGTACCAGTAAAGTTGCTGTGGCAGCAGGGCTGCCGGACAGGCATCGGCACAGGCACTACAACGGATGCAGGATTTTTCGCTCTCCTGTTCGCCCGTTTCGCTGGCGGAAGGGGCCAGAATACAGTTGGTGATCTTCACCATCGGCACATCCAGCGTTGGCAGGGTAAAGCCCATCAGCGGGCCGCCCATCACCACCATCTGACTGCTGGCTGGGGTAAAGTCAGCGCAGCGCAGCAGATGGCCGATTGGTGTGCCAATTCTGCCCCAGACGTTGCCCGGCTGGCCCACTGACTCACCGGTCAGCGTAACCACCCGCTCTGTCAGCGCCTCACCGTCAATGACCGCCCGTTTTACCGCATACGCCGTGCCGACGTTTTGCATCAGCACGCCAATATCGGTTGAACGGCCACCGTGCGGCACTTCCAGCCCGGTGAGAATTTTGGTCAGCTGTTTGGCACCGCCTGACGGATATTTGGTCGGTATCACCCGGATTTGCAGGTCGGTTGCCGCGCCCAGCGCTTTTTTCAGCGCGGCGATGGCCTGCGGCTTATTGTCTTCAATACCAATCAGTACCCGCTCAGACTGCAACAGCCAGGCGAGGATACGGCTACCTTCCAGCACTTCCTCCGCGCAGTCCTGCATCAGGCGGTCATCGGCAGTGATATAAGGTTCACATTCTGCGGCGTTGATAATCAGGGTCTTCACCCCGCGAATGCCGCCTTTCAGCTTGGTCGCAGTGGGAAAACCTGCGCCCCCCAGACCGGCCACGCCCGCCTGATGAATAATGTTAATAACTTCACTGCGTTCCCGCTGCTGATAGTCAGCCACGCCATGACGTTCACACCAGCGGTCCTCACCGTCCGGGGTGATAAAAACACACAGCTCCGCCAGGGCGGACGGGTGGGCGATGGTGTGCGGCGCGACAGCCGACACCGTGCCGGAGGTCGGGGAATGCACCGGCAGCATCCGGCCACGGCCAAAGGTCAGCGGCTGGCCGCGCAGCACTTTATCACCGGGACTGACCAGCAGTTCACCTTCATGGCCGATATGTTGCTTAACCGGGATAATGAACTGCGTCGGTAACGGCAGCTGACGCAGCGGGGTGCCGTTGGACTGGGTCTTCATCTCCGGCGGATGAATGCCGCCATCGAAATCCCATAATTGATCTTTTTTAAATCGTCTGAACAGATTACGCATGGTGTTCCACTGGGATGACTCTTACCGGGATGGTTTGCAGGTCCCACTTCCAGTTGTCGGTCGTGGTGGCGACGGGCCGCATCTCAATGCAGTCAGTCGGGCAGGGGGCAACGCATAAATCGCAGCCGGTGCAGACGTCACTGAGCACCGTATGCATGGCGCGGGTGGCACCAACAATGGCGTCAACCGGGCAGGCCTGAATGCATTTGGTGCAGCCTATGCAGTTGGCTTCATCAATCCACGCAACTTTGCGCTCCGGTTCGCGGGCGGCTTCATCACCAAGGGGCTGCGGTTCGACGTTCAGCAGCGCCGCCAGCTTAAGCATGGTCTGTTCTCCGCCCGGCGCACATTTGTTGATCATCTCTCCGTTGTTGCCTACGGCATCAGCATAAGGACGACAGCCAGGGTAGCCGCACTGCCCGCACTGGCTTTGTGGCAGGATGGCGTCAATCTGTTCAACAATCGGATCGTCTTCAACTTTGAAACGGCGTGAGGCATATCCCAACAGGCCACCAAACAGCAGGCCCAGCGCACTTAATACCGCAATGGCAATCCAGACTGCACTCATCAGAATTTCACCAGCCCGCTGAAGCCCATAAAGGCCAGCGCCATCAGACCGGCGGTGACCAGCGCAATTGACGAGCCTTTAAAAGGGGCGGGTACGTCGGCCAGCACCAGTCGCTCGCGAATACCGGCAAACAGCACCATCACCAGTGAGAAACCAATCGATGCACTAAAACCATACAACGCCGCCTGCAAAAAGGTGTGATTCAGGTTGACGCTGAGCAGCGGCACGCCGAGTACGGCGCAATTGGTGGTGATCAGCGGCAGAAAGATCCCTAACAGGCGATAGAGGTCCGGGCTGGTTTTGCGTACCACCATCTCAGTGAACTGCACCACGACCGCGATCACCAGGATATAGGCCATGGTGCGCAGATAGACCAGATCCAGCGGCAGCAGGATCAGATGATTGACCAGCCAGGCGCAGATGGAAGCCAGGGTGATAACGAAGGTGGTGGCGAGTCCCATGCCAATCGCCGTTTCCAGTTTTTTGGAAACGCCCATAAAGGGACACAGGCCGAGAAACTTCACTAGAACGAAGTTGTTCACCAGCACTGTGCCAATAAAAAGAAGCAGGTAATCGGTCATTATTTCGCCTGATAAAAATGAAAGCGGCCTATTATCGGGGATTGGCGGCCTGACGACAACATTTGAACACTAAGGATATCTTACCAGCGCACTGAGGATTAAATTTTTGCTGCTTTTTTCACCAGCTGGCGCGATTGCTCTCGCCGCAGGCACCGGGATCGCCTGCCCGCATCGCTGCTGACCGGGTGAAAGAGTCCCGCTGCTCAGTGAAACACAGGGATGGCAAACAGGGGGGTTAAAGCAGCGCAAAACCGCGCACTTACTCTTTTACGTAAAACAACCTTTTTATTACGCAGGAAAGTTTTTATATTGTTTCGGGATTAACCGGGTTATTTAAAATAATAACGCGCACTGCGCGAGTTTACGTCGTAAGACAGGGTCATTTCATGGAGCAGCACTGTTTTTAGTAATATGGCGTTATAAAAAACTAAATATCACGACAGGAGCAGAGATTGATGAAAACGAATGCCGCTTTAACCGCCGTTACGTTATTTTTATCCTGTAGCGTACAGGCTGATAATAACAATACATTCGGAAAAATTAAAGCAAGCGCCGGGCTGGGCTGGCTGAGTGGCGAGTCAGGAGAATATGTTTACGGTGATGATGGAAATAAACAGAGCGAGCTGAAATGGAAAATTAAAAATACTGCCATCATTAAAGGCGATCTCTCCTGGGATGCGCTTCAGTGGCTGACGCTCAATGCCAGAGGTTGGGCAACGGTGGCCTCCAGCGGGTCGGCAATGGATGACTATGACTGGCAGACGCCGGGCCAGTCGCACTGGTCTGACTGGTCAACGCATCCGAATACGCGGTTAAATCATGCCAACGAATTCGATCTGAATGTCAAAGGCTGGCTGTTAAATGAACCGACATACCAACTTGGCGTCATGTTGGGTTATCAGCAAACCCGTTTCAGCTGGACGGCTTTTGGTGGCAGTTATAATTACGATAATGGTCAGGATATCGGTGAATTTCAGCGTGGCTCTCGTGGAATAGGGTATAAACAGCAGTTCAGCCTCCCTTATTTAGGTTTTGTCGGGCTGACGCGCTATGGCGATATTGAACTGACGGCGGCATTTAAATTCAGTCCCTGGGTCAGAGCAAAAGATAATGACGAGCATTATCAGCGGGCGCTGAGTTATCAGGAGAGAGGCAATAACTCAAACTACTATTCAGCCACGGCAGGGGCAGGCTACTACATTACCCCTGCGGCAAAGGTTTATCTGGAATTAAATTACAGTCGCTATGAGAAGGCCAGCGCCAGTACTTCTGTCACCGACAGGACGACAGGTGAAAATTACTCTCTCGGAGATGATTCAGCCGGCATCGCCAACAAGACCTTTGCGGTAACGTCCGGTCTGCAATATCAGTTCTGAGAAGGAAAAACATTCGCGAGGCTGTGGCCGTGTCTGGGAGTAAATACTCAGACACGGATATCGGCTGTGAGGAATCGTCGCTTCAGGGTTCGATAAAGGTGTTTTTAACCCGTTGCGACCGTGTGAAGTAAGGCACCAGCACTGCGGCGGCCAGCAGGGCAATCAGCAGGGTGCGAATCGCTGCGGCATCGCTGACCGGCGAAAAAGCAAAGGTTTTAATCGCCAGCAGTACGGTGACCAGCAGCCAGACAATGTACTGCTTCGGTAACCGCCGCGAACGCTTACAAAAAATCCACGTTACCCACAGGCTGTAGCACCAGACCAGTGCTGAAGTCAGCAGAGAAATGCCCCACTGTAGGGTAAAGGCATGGGTATTATTAAACAGGGCACTGCGCAGTTCCGGGTTAGCCAGAGCGCTCAGATACATTGCCATCACCAGCGCGCTGGTCAGTAAGGTCATCAGCAGCCAGGCGAGGGGAACCAGTAACAGTCCGGCGATGCGCGGTTTGGTTTCTGCCACGATATATCCTTTTCAAAAGTTGAATCTGACCGTTGATTGTGCAGACGGTCATGCAGGAGCGCGGCAGAATTATACGGAAATTACTTCACATAACGCCAGACCGACTTTGGCACCTGACCCGGATCGAACAGACGACCACCTGAGGTCAGTTCTGCGCGGCGGTGGTCTGCGGCACGGTACATATTGACAATTTCTGTGGTGTCGGTCAGCGAATAATTAAGATGATCGAACAGCTTTTCCAGCGTTTCCAGCGAACTCACTTTGCGAAACTTAAGCAAATAATCGTATACAGTCATCATAAAAGGTGCAGGCAGAATTAAGAGAGCCTAAGTATAGGGTGCACTGCGTTTATTTTCATAGGGATAAATAATAACAAGGCACTAAATTCAGACTCGGGCGTGATTCTTTGCAATTTTTTTCGTCTTCCATACGCTCTGTGTCTTGCATTCGCTCACTGACCACGGTGTGCTTCAGCTCACAGAATGGATAAACAGCCTGGCCGGAAAGCGTGATTTGTCGCAATGGCAGAAATTTACGTGGTGCTGTAATCGCTTTCATCGCCGATCGTCAATAAATACTTATCTTCATTACAGTTAATTAACATTTTTCGCCAGCAGATCGCCTGTTTTATCCATATGTCCTTGATCCAACAGTATTACTGTTACGGACCTGGCATTTCTTAACATCAGGAACTGTGAGCGAAGTCCAAAATGTTTTTTCTCCACCAGGCCAGACTTGTCAGGCGTTTAACCCTACAGAATTGAATCCCATCAGAGGAAAACTGCCCATGTGGAAGCGTTTACTGTTAACTACCCTCGTCAGCGCAGGTCTGTCGACCAGCGCGCTGGCAGAATCCCTTACGGTTGGTTTTTCGCAGGTTGGCTCGGAGTCGGGCTGGCGTGCGGCTGAAACCAGCGTCGCCAGAAGTGAAGCCGCAAAGCGTGGCATCACCCTGAAAATCGCCGATGGTCAGCAAAAGCAGGAGAATCAGATCAAAGCTGTCCGCTCGTTCATTGCTCAGGGTGTGGATGCCATTTTTATCGCCCCGGTGGTGCAGACCGGCTGGGAGCCGGTTCTTCAGGAAGCGAAAGAGGCAAAAATCCCGGTTTTCCTGCTTGACCGGGCCATTGTGGTAAAAGACAAATCGCTCTATATGGCGGTGGTGACCGCAGATAACGTCTATGAAGGCAAACTGATTGGTGACTGGCTGGTAAAAGAGCGTGCCGGTAAGCCCTGTAATGTGGTCGAGCTTCAGGGAACGGTGGGTGCCAGCGTGGCAATCGACCGCAAAAAAGGGTTTGCGGAAGCCATCGCTGCCGCACCGGGCATTAAAATTATCCGTTCCCAGTCGGGCGATTTTACCCGTAGTAAAGGTAAAGAGGTGATGGAGAGCTTTATCAAGGCGGAGAACAACGGCAAAAATATCTGCATGGTGTTTGCGCACAACGACGATATGGCGATTGGCGCCATCCAGGAAATTAAGGAAGCGGGCCTGAAGCCGGGGAAAGATATTCTGACCGGCTCCATTGACGGCGTGCCGGATATTTATAAAGCCATGCTGGCCGGCGAGGCCAATGCCAACGTCGAACTGACGCCGGATATGGCCGGACCGGCATTCGATGCGCTGGAGAAGTTTAAAAAAGACGGCACGCTGCCGGCTAAAATCATTAAAACCGAATCGCGACTCTGGCTCCCCGCCGATGCTCAGTCCCAGTTGAACAAGAAAAAAGACATGGGGTATTGAGCCACACGCCGTCGGGCCCGCCCGGCGGCTTTTTTTATCCTCACTGAGGTCTGGTGGTTATGCGAAATGACAGTTTATCCCGAGCGCCGCTGTTAACCATCAGCGGCGTCAGTAAAGCGTTTCCCGGCGTCAGGGCGTTGGACAACGTCTCATTTGATCTGCATCGCGGTGAAATTATGGCTCTGCTGGGTGAGAACGGTGCCGGGAAGTCCACGCTGATTAAAGTGCTGACCGGGGTTTATCGCCGTGACAGCGGCACGGTGATGCTGGCCGGTCAGGCGGTCAATGCGCAGAGCACCGCGCAGGCCCAGCAGGCGGGGATTGGCACGGTTTATCAGGAAGTTAACCTGCTGCCCAATATGTCGGTGGCCGATAATCTTTATATCGGACGTGAACCCCGACGGCTGGGACTGATTGATCGCCGGACGCTGATAAAAAACGCGCAAACGCTGTTAAGAAGCTATGGATTTGAGCTGGATGTCACCCGTCCGCTGGGACACTATTCGGTTGCCATGCAGCAGATTATCGCTATCTGCCGGGCAGTGGATCTTTCGGCGCAGGTGTTGATCCTGGATGAGCCCACCGCCAGCCTGGATGCGGGCGAAGTGGCGTTGCTGTTTACACTGATGAAGCAGCTAAAAGCAAAAGGAATGGGGCTGATTTTCGTCACTCACTTTCTCGATCAGGTTTACGCCGTCTGCGATCGGATTACCGTGCTGCGCAACGGTCAGTTTATCGCCACGCGACCCACCGCTGAGTTACCGCAGCTGGAGCTGATTAAACTGATGCTGGGACGTGAGCTGCTGGCGGGGGCGTTACAGTGGGCAGGGCGCACCCTCAGGCGCAATGAGCCGGTGGTGGAATTCAAAGATTACGGCAAAAAAGGCACCATCGAACCCTTCAGCCTGAGCGTGCGTCCCGGCGAAGCGGTCGGGCTGGCGGGCCTGCTGGGGTCCGGGCGGACCGAAACCGCCGAGCTGTTGTTTGGTATTAAATCCGCCGACAGCGGCAGCGCTTATATCAGGGGAAAAAAACAGGCCGTTCGCTCACCGGCGCAGGCTTCCCGGCTGGGCATGGGCTTTTGTCCGGAAGATCGCAAAACCGATGGCATCATTGGCGCGGCGTCGGTGCGGGAAAACATCATTCTTGCCCTCCAGGCGCAGCGCGGCTGGTTGCGACCAATCCGTCGACGCGAACAGCAACAGATTGCTGAACGTTTTATCAAACGGCTGGCTATCCGCACGCCGGATGCTGAGCAGCCGGTGGAGCTGCTTTCCGGCGGTAATCAACAGAAGGTGTTGCTCTCCCGCTGGTTGGTAACCCGACCGCAGTTTTTAATTCTGGATGAGCCAACCCGCGGGATTGATGTGGGCGCACACGCGGAAATTATCCGCCTGATTGAATCGCTTTGTGCCGACGGACTGGCGCTGCTGGTGATCTCATCAGAGCTGGAAGAATTGGTGGGCTATGCCGACCGGGTGCTGATCCTGCGTGACCGCCAGCAGGTGGCGGAGATCCCACTGGAGCAGTTATTGGTGGCCGCCATTGTCAATGCAATAGCAGAAGGAGGGGGGAGTGATGCCTGAATCTCAGGAAGTATCCGTTAAAGCGCCCCGCCCCGGGCGTAAGCTGCCTGCCGGACTGCCGCAGCTGGCGGCCCTGCTGCTGGTGCTGCTGGTCGACAGTCTGGTGGCAGACCATTTTTTTGCCATTCACCTGCAGGACGGTCGGCTGTTTGGCAGCCCGATTGATATTGTTAACCGGGCTGCACCGGTAGCCCTGCTGGCTGTTGGCATGACGCTGGTGATCGCCACCGGCGGCATCGATCTGTCGGTCGGCGCAGTGATGGCCATCGCCGGGGCCACGGCGGCGACGCTGACCGTCTCCGGCCACAGCCTGGCGTTTATTATCAGCGCGACGCTGGCGACCGGGCTGCTCTGTGGCCTGTGGAATGGTGTACTGGTGGCGGTACTGAAGATTCAGCCGTTTGTCGCCACCCTGATCCTGATGGTCGCCGGGCGCGGTATTGCGCAGCTGATCACTCAGGGCCAGATTGTCACCTTCGACAGTGAGTCGCTGGCCTGGCTGGGCAGTGGCACGCTGTGGCTGCTGCCGGTGCCAGTGTGGCTGACCCTGGTGATGGCGCTGCTGGTCTGGTTACTGACCCGTAAAACCGCGCTGGGGATGTTTATTGAGGCAGTGGGGATTAATCTGCGGGCTGCCCGCAATGCCGGGGTGACCAGCTGGCTGGTGGTAATGAGTTGTTACCTGCTGAGCGGCCTCTGTGCTGCGGTAGCCGGACTGATTGTTGCGGCGGATATTCGTGGGGCGGATGCCAATAACGCCGGACTCTGGCTGGAGCTGGATGCGATCCTCGCGGTGGTCATCGGCGGAGCATCGTTGCTGGGCGGACGTTTTAACCTGCTGCTGTCGCTAACGGGTGCTCTGATCATTCAGTCGATGAATACCGGGATTCTGCTGTCGGGATTTCCGCCAGAGCTGAATCAGGTGATTAAAGCCGTGGTGGTGCTGGTGGTGCTGTTAATTCAGTCACCGCGTTTTATCGCCATATTTAAAAGAGGGCGGAGAAATGATTAAACGGCATCTGCCATTGTTTATCACGCTGCTGGTGTTTGTGGTGGGTTACCTGTTCTGCCTCAGCCAGTATCACGGCTTCGCCTCCAGCAGAGTGATGGCGAATATCCTGACGGATAATGCTTTTCTGGGCATTATCGCGGTGGGGATGACCTTCGTTATTCTTTCCGGTGGCATCGATCTTTCGGTCGGCGCAACGGTGGCCTTCACTGGCGTGGTGCTGGCGCGAATGATCGGTGATTATCACCTTAATCCGTGGCTGGCATTTACGCTGGTGATGACCATCGGCTCAATTTTTGGTGCGCTGATGGGCTGGCTGATTGATGCGCTGAAGATCCCGGCATTTATCATCACCCTCGCCGGGATGTTTTTCCTGCGCGGATGCAGCTATCTGGTGGCGGAGAGTTCCCTGCCCATCGATCATCCGCTGTACGCCACACTCTCTTCGCTGGCGTGGACCATTCCGGGTGGCGGCAGACTGAGTCTGCTGGCGCTGGTGATGCTGCTGGTGGTGTTGCTCGGCATGGTGCTGGCTCACCGCAGTCGCTTTGGTAATCAGGTCTATGCCATCGGGGGCAATGCCACCTCGGCGCAGCTGATGGGGATCTCCACGCGCAGCACCACGGTGCGGATCTATATGCTGTCATCGGCGCTGGCGACGCTGGCCGGAATTGTCTTTTCTGTTTACACCTCATCGGGCTATGCGCTGGCGGGCATGGGAGTGGAACTGGACGCCATTGCCTCGGTGGTGATTGGCGGCACGCTGCTGTCAGGCGGGGTGGGAACCGTGCTGGGTACGCTGTTTGGCGTGCTGATTCAGGGGCTGATCCAGACCTGGATCAATTTCGACGGTACGCTGAGTTCCTGGTGGACGCGGATTGCCGTCGGGGTGCTGCTGTTTGCCTTTATCGCCCTGCAACGCCTGCTCAGCGTGCTCTGGGACCGGCAACAGAATGCGCCGGTAAAACGGCTACCCGGATGATAAAGAGCGCGGCTGCTTATCTGTCTTTAACCGATGTGGTACTGCAAAAAGGGCATCCCGCCGGATGCCCATCTTTCGAAATCATATTTCATGCTGCCATCACGGCTGCGCCAGATTTCGACTGGTTTTTTTCAGCAAGCGCTGATTTTTCCGCCACAACAGGTTCCCCCGTAAACGTATGCAAATTACGATTGCGGATTATTAAAGGTTGTCAGTCGGGTTATTACTAACACAAAAAATTACGTCAGATGTGGACTTCATCATGCGCGATATTCAGATGGTGCCAGAGCGTTTGGCCAGCTGGTCAAAAAACGTATTAAAAGTGAGGTTGGATATTCAGCAATAACCGTGGTGTTTAAGTGTCTGCTGCCTGAGAATGGCAGCGACGTTAGTTACACAGACAATGACGCGATGATTGTTGATACCTGTGTGGGCAGACTAAAGCAAAAGTGACCGGATAAATATGCTTGCTGGTGGACCACTTCATCCGGGATATTTCCAGCCGGGGGCGAGCAGAAAGCTTAAGCTGTCAGAGGGCATGATCCGGATTAAGTTTCAGATGGCTGAGGGATTTATCGACGAGTGTCTTACGATGCTGGATGTAGCGCTGGAGATGGACAGTAGCTATTAGAGATAGAAGCCCACACTGTTGTGGGCTTTTAAATCTACGTAATTACCATTTTTATCAAACTCATTACAACAAAAACCGCATACAAGGATAGGGCTGAAATTGAAAGGTAATAATACTTATCTATCCATCTTGTGAAGCTTATATCAACACTTCGAAGGAATTCGGAAACGGCAATCCGTTCTTTCGGTTGGAAAATTATTTTTTTACCTTTTCTGAGTCTTGAGAAAAAGTAAGACATTCCAAAAGATCCAAAGAAACCCATTGACCCGTAAAATTTATACAGTGGTGGTAGTTCAAATTCACTATCGCGATAAATGGAT
This sequence comes from Erwinia papayae, assembly GCF_058241465.1. Lineage (NCBI taxonomy): Bacteria > Pseudomonadati > Pseudomonadota > Gammaproteobacteria > Enterobacterales > Erwiniaceae > Erwinia > Erwinia papayae. The sequence continues at coordinate 1,158,468 of NZ_JBZCHT010000009.1, read as the reverse complement.
AACAAAGTGTTGTATTTTTTGTTATTTATAGAAAAAATCACAAACTGTAAAACAGTAATAAAGAAAGGGATGATGGCACACCCCATAGCCAGATAAAAAAAATATTTTTCATGCTATTCTAACCAAAGGTTCATAATATAATTGCTTGCTGAACCAGCAACAGCCCCACCGACTAACGAACCCACAGCAGCACAAGCAACGCCTCCCGCACCAGCGGTGACTATGCCGACCACAACGCAAACTCCCATCCCAGCGGATGCTCCCAAAGTACCCCCAGCCATGCCAGCAAATGTACCGCTTGTGAATTTAGCATATTCTTTGAAAGCTATTTTGCTACATTCACTCTCACGCCCGGTCGTGCAGGCATTCACCACTTCATTGGTCGTTCCGGCAAAAGAAAATCCAATGCCAATATACCCACCGGCCTTAAGGAACCTTGCCGCTCTGGCCGCATTACCCACATAGTAAGAATAACCGGGAATGCCACCCAGTCCCGCTGTTGACCACTCATGCACAATGGATTTACTCGACAGGTTTAACGCCCGCTTCAGATTCTCATACTGGCGGAATTTAACCGTATAGCGGGCCAGCGATTTTAACAGCGGCTTGTTGACCAGCTCTTTTAACTGATTCAACAGCTGATTGCGCTCAACAAAAAATTGTTGGCTAATCAGCGTTCCCTGAGTGCGGAACTGATTCTGATAGCTGACCTCAATTTTTTTCAGTGTCTGCTCAATGGCCCTGAAATAGCGTTCACCGGCATCACCTGCGGTGCTGAAAATCTTGTCCCCGGCACCGGTCAGTGCGGCAATCAGCCCGTAATGCTTTTGCATAAAGCGGGCGTCGTCGCCGTTGACGCCGGTAAAGGCGCGGTTGGTGCTATTTTTCGCCTGTCTGAGCGAATGCAGCATATGCATTGTAAGCTGAGCAGGCGTCTCCGGGTCGGCCACAATCAGGATCTGTCCGGCTTTCAGATACTGCGTATCCGCATTGAGTTTCATAAAAAGCTGGGAAGCGGGGGAGCGAATATCCCTGAACAGTTCCCGCGCCTGATAATCCAGCGAGCCGGGTCGATTCACCACACAATATCCGGGGGCTATGTTACGCACCATGATTCCTTTCTCCGTGCGTTATTAATTAACGTTGATGATTGCCGTCAATGGCAGTATCAGAGGTGTCGAAAAAGCTGCGGTAAATATAAATAATCCCGCTGCGTTACGCAAAAAGTGTTCTGACCCGGCCAGGGGGGACGACGCCTGGCGATATCAGGCTTAAATTCGGGGATACCCACAAATGGTCCGGGACGGACCGCCTCAGATACATTGACGGCAAACAGGTGACTCAGGAGGGGGATGAATATCCGGACAAATCGCGGGGGAGGCGGCGTACAAACCATTTCCGGTCAGGCCTTTGCCGAACGGCAATCCCCGCGCGATGAAAAGGGCATCCCGCAGGATGCCCTTAAAGATAACGCCATTGTGTCAATACCTCTGAACGGTCAGGCTCCGCTGCGCGGCGGCTTAACGCTGATTCAGCCGGTAATACGCCTCGTTCCAGCGCAGCGCATCCTTAAAGCCATGCAGCGTGGTTTCTTCGTCGATCACCAGCACCTCAATGCCATGCATCTCGCCATACTGGCGCATATCGTCCACGGTCAGTGCCTGGCTGAACACCGTGTGGTGCGCGCCACCGCCCAGTATCCAGCTTTCTGATGCGGTCGCCAGTGAGGGCTGCGCTTTCCACAGGGCGCGGGCGACCGGCAGCTTCGGCAGCGCCTGCGGCTGCTCGATAGCGTCCACCACATTGACCAGCAGGCGGAAACGGTCGCCCATATCAATCACGCTGGCATTGACCGCACGTCCGGCAGGCGTGGAGAAGATCAGCCTGGCCGGATCGGCCTTGCCACCAATGCCCAGATACTGCACGTCAATCAGCGGACGGGCCTGCAACGCAATGGAAGGGCAGACCTCCAGCATATGCGACCCCAGCACCAGCTCATTACCGGGCGCGAAATGATAGGTGTAATCCTCCATAAATGAGGTGCCCCCCGGCAGACCGGTTGCCATCACCTTAAAAATGCGGAGCAGCGCGGCGGTTTTCCAGTCGCCTTCTCCGGCAAAGCCATAGCCCTGGGCCATCAGGCGCTGTACCGCCAGACCGGGCAACTGCGTCATGCCATGCAGCGTCTGAAAATTAGTGGTGAACGCCATGCAGCCTTCATCCTGCAAAAAGCGCTTCAGGCCCAACTCGATCCGCGCCGCATCCAGCACGTTCTGCCGCTTCTCGCCGTTGACCGCAGTGGCGGCGGTAAAGTCATACAGCGTTTCATATTCATCGACCAGCGCGGTGACGTCGCCGTCGCTGATACCGTTAATGACCTCAACCAGATCACCCACGCCCCAGCCGTTTACCGCGTAACCAAACTGGATCTGCGCAGACACTTTATCGCCTTCCGTCACCGCCACGTCGCGCATGTTGTCGCCAAAACGCGCCACCTTAAGCGTCTGACTGGCCTGTTTCGCCGCCGCCGCCCGCATCCATTTCGCCAGTCGGGCCTGAGCGTTTTTATCCTGCCAGTGACCGGTTATCACACTGTGCGCCTGGCGCATCCGCGCACCGATAAAGCCAAACTCACGCCCGCCGTGTGCCGTCTGGTTCAGGTTCATAAAGTCCATATCCATGCTGTCCCACGGGATCTCGGCGTTGAACTGGGTATGGAACTGCAACAGCGGCTTATGCAGAATCGACAGGCCACCAATCCACATCTTCGCGGGTGAAAAGGTGTGCAGCCAGGTGACAAGACCCAGACAATCCTGTGCATGGTTGGCATCCCGACACAGGGCCAGCGCCTCATCCGGGCTTTTTACCAGCGGTTTAAGAAGCAGGGTGAAGGGCAGGTTACCTTCGCGGTTAAGGCCGTCAACCACCTGTTGCGCATGGTGTTCCACCTGTTGCAGCGTCTGCTGGCCATACAGATGCTGCGTGCCAATCACAAACCAGACGTTATGCTGAGCCATAGATTCTCCTTAAATTGTTGACGGGGTGGCGGCGAACAGAGGTTCCGACGCTTCACACCACTGAAGGTAACGCTGATAGAGTTGCTGCCAGCTGGCGACACGCGTCGCATCTGGCTGAAGCGTGGTGGCGACAGGGCTGGCCATGTTTTGCTGTGCGGCAGGCACATTGGTATAGACCCCGGCGGCAACGGCGGCAAAAATTGCTGCTCCCAGTGCGCAGCATTCATCGGAGGCGACGATATCCAGCGGCCGGTTCATCACATCGCAACACACCTGCATAATTGCCGGTGATTTACGCGTAATACCGCCCAGCGTCAGCAGGTTTTCCACCGGAACAGACTGCCGTTCAAAGCACTCCATAATCGCCCGTGCGCCAAACGCGGTCGCCGCGATAAAACCGCCGAACAGCGCCGGGGCATCGGTGCCAAGATTCACGCCGCTGATCACCCCCTGCAAACGCTGATTGGCAAACGGGGTGCGGCGACCGTTGAACCAGTCGAGCACCACCGGCAGATTTTCCAGCTGCGGATCGGCGGCCCAGCTGCGGGTCAGATCGTTGAGCAGACCGTGCTGAATCTCCGCCAGTTCCGCCGCCAGCTGAGGATGTCGCTCCGCCGCCTGCACCAGCGGCCAGCTCAGCAGGCGACTGAACCAGGCATACATATCGCCAAACGCTGACTGGCCGGCTTCCAGCCCGATCATGCCGGGGATGACGCTGCCGTCCACCTGTCCGCAGATCCCTTCAATGGCCCGGCCCGCAATGCGTTGCGGATCGGCAATCAGAATGTCGCAGGTGGAGGTGCCAATGACTTTGACCAGGGTGTATGGCCCGGCTCCCGCGCCAACGGCCCCCATATGGCAGTCAAAGGCACCGCCGGAAAGGGTCACGTTCTGATGCAGCCCCAGGCGCGCCGCCCATTCAGCGGTCAGCCTGCCAACCGGGACGTCAGCGGTCCAGGTTTCCGTAAACAACGGCACGTCGAGATGGCGGGTAAGCAGCGGGTCCAGCGCGTCGAGAAATGCTTTCGGCGGCAGCCCCTGCCAGTCCGGGTGCCATAAGGATTTATGTCCGGCGGCACAGCGCCCCCGGCGAATCTCTGACGGGGCGGTGGTGCCACTGAGCAGCGCCGGCACCCAGTCGCACAGTTCCACCCAGGAGACGGCGGCCGCGCGCACCGCGGCGTCTTCCCGGCTGACGTGCAGGATCTTGGCCCAGAACCATTCAGATGAATAAATGCCGCCGATAAAACGCGAATAGTCTTCAAACTGGCCGCTGTGACAGAGAGCAGTGATCTCCTCCGCTTCTTTAATCGCGGTGTGATCTTTCCACAGCACGAACATGGCATTGGGGTTGTCAGCGAATTCAGGGCGCAGCGCCAGAACGTTACCGTCGCGGTCGATGGGGGCCGGGGTGGAACCGGTGGAATCAACGCCAATACCCACCACATTCTGGCGCTGCGCGGGCGACATTTTCGTGACAACGTCACATATGGCCCGTTCCAGCGCGTCAATATAGTCCTGGGGATGATGGCGAAACTGATTGCGTCGGCTCTGGCAGTACAGGCCCTGCTGCCAGCGCGGGTAAGTCACCACGCAACTGTACAGCTCCCGACCGCTGGCACACTCCACCGCCAGCGCACGTACCGAATCACTGCCAAAATCCAGCCCGATGGTAATGGCTTCCCTCTGCATGATGTTTTCTCCAGCCGCTCAGTGTCTGATGTCTCATTACCCTAAGAATTGTCAGCAACAGGCGTTAGGAAGGGGACGCTGCAAATATGCACTTTTCTGTCATTTGCGCAGCTTTTGTGATGGGCTTCAAATGTTAAAAGGAGGTTAATATGGCTGAATGCATGGATAATTCAGCTGGAATCTCAGGGTGTGATAGCGCTCTCCCTTTCGCTGCCAGCTTACCGCTAAAACTAATGCATTCCGGCATCTGTGGCACTGTTCAGGTGCGGAAATAGCGGAATTACAGTTGTTTAAGTTCTCAGCATCGCCAATGTTACCGTTTACATCACACCGCAAAAAGCGGGTACTGAGCCGGAGAGCCTCATGCACAAAATTACTCACGCGCTGGCCGCGATTGGCCTCGCCACCCTTATGTCACATTCAGCTATCGCCGACACCATGAAGTTGGGTTTTCTGGTTAAACAACCGGAAGAACCCTGGTTCCAGACCGAATGGCGATTCGCTGACAAGGCCGGAAAAGAGATGGGCTTTGAAGTGATCAAAATCGCCGTCCCGGACGGTGAAAAAACCCTTAATGCTATCGACAGTCTGGCGGCCAGCGGCGCGAAAGGCTTTGTTATCTGTACGCCCGACCCGAAACTTGGCTCTGCCATCGTGGCAAAAGCCCGCAGCTATGACCTGAAGGTGATTGCGGTTGACGACCAGTTTGTCACCGCGAAGGGCAAACCGATGGATACCGTACCGCTGGTGATGATGGCGGCGACCAAAATCGGTGAGCGTCAGGGACAGGAGCTGTACAAAGAGATGCAGAAGCGCGGCTGGGATGCGAAGGACACCGGGGTGATGGCGATCACTGCCGATGAGCTGGACACCGCACGTCGTCGTACCTCCGGCTCGATGGATGCGCTGAAAGCAGCGGGTTTCCCGGCGGCGCAAATCTATAAAGTGCCGACCAAATCCAATGATATTCCCGGTGCCTTTGATGCCGGTAACTCACTGCTGGTGCAGCACCCGCAGGTGAAACACTGGCTGATTGTCGGCATGAATGACAACACCGTGCTGGGTGGCGTTCGCGCTACCGAAGGTCAGGGTTTTAAAGCACCGGATGTCATCGGCATTGGCATTAACGGGGTGGATGCGGTGAGCGAACTGTCAAAAGGCCAGGCCACCGGCTTCTACGGTTCACTGCTGCCCAGCCCCGACGTGCATGGCTACAAGAGTATCCAGATGCTCTACAACTGGGTAACCAAAGGGGCTGAACCGGCGAAATTTACTGAAGTGACGGATGTGGTGCTGATTACCCGCGAAAACTTCAAAACCGAACTGGCTAAAAAAGGCCTGATGTAGCAGCGGAAGGGTCGTCTTTAAGGCGGCCCGTCACCTTTGCAGGAGGAGTGATGAGCACACAACCCCCTTATCTGAGTTTTCACGGTATCGGCAAAACCTTTCCCGGTGTGAAGGCTTTGCAGGATATCAGTTTTACCTGTGAGGCCGGACAGGTTCACGCGCTGATGGGTGAAAACGGTGCCGGAAAATCGACGCTGCTGAAGATCCTCAGCGGCAGCTACCGGCCTGACAGCGGTGAAATCCGTCTGAAAGGCGAGCCTGTCAGCTTCGGTCATACCACCGATGCGTTGGACGCCGGGGTGGCGATTATCTATCAGGAGCTGCACCTGGTGCCGGAAATGTCGGTGGCCGAGAATATTTATCTGGGGCAACTGCCACAGCGGGCCGGACTGGTTAACCGCAGGCTGTTGCGCTATGAAGCCGGTCAACAGCTGGCGAATCTGGGTATGGATATCGATCCGGACACGCCGCTGAAAGCGCTGTCGCTGGGACAGTGGCAGATGGTGGAGATTGCCAAGGCGCTGGCGCGTAATGCCAAAGTGATCGCCTTTGACGAGCCGACCAGCTCACTCTCCGCGCGTGAAATTGAGCACCTGTTCCGGGTGATCCGCAAACTGCGCGATCTGGGAAGAGTGGTGTTGTACGTCTCACACCGGATGGAAGAAATTTTTGCGCTGAGCGATGCCATCACCGTGTTTAAAGACGGGCGCTATGTGCGCACCTTCAGTGATGTGGCGAATACCAGCCATGACCAGCTGGTGCAGGCAATGGTGGGCCGGGAAATTGGCGATATCTATGGCTATGCGCCGCGTCAGACCGGAGAGGTGCGGCTGAAACTGGATCGGGTACAGGCGAAGGGCGTGCGGATGCCGGTTTCGCTCAGCGTGCGCGCCGGGGAAATTGTGGGTCTGTTTGGGCTGGTAGGCGCGGGGCGCAGCGAGCTGATGAAAGGGCTGTTTGGCGCGACCAGGCTTACCGGCGGCGAACTCTGGCTGGATGGCGAGAAGCTGACGATTCGCGAACCGGCGCACGCTATTCGTGCCGGGATCCTGCTTTGCCCGGAAGATCGCAAAGCGGATGGCATCATTCCGGTGCATTCGGTGCGCGACAATATCAATATCAGCGCCCGGCGCAATAACCTGACCGCCGGCTGTCTGATCAACAATCAGTGGGAGAGTGAAAATGCGGCCAGACACATCCGTGCGCTGAATATCAAAACGCCGTCCGCCGACCAGGCGATTATGAACCTTTCCGGCGGCAATCAGCAGAAGGCGATCCTCGGCCGCTGGCTGTCGGAAGAGATGAAGGTGGTTCTGCTCGACGAGCCCACCAGGGGAATCGACGTTGGGGCGAAACATGAAATCTACAACGTCATTTATGCGCTGGCGGAAAAGGGCATTGCGGTGCTGTTTGCTTCCAGTGACCTGACTGAAGTGATGGGGCTGGCCGACCGCATTGTGGTGATGCGCGAAGGGGAAATTGCCGGTGAGCTGAGCCATGAGGAAGCCACCGAAGCCCTGACCCTGAGCCTCGCCATGCCTGTAACCACCCAACAAACTGCCGCTGTGGCCTGAATCACAGGAGATCTTTTATGTCATCTTCCACCACGTCTTCTGTACCGTCAGCAACCCCCTCTGCCCGCGTCAATCTGAGCCGTATCTGGGATAATTTCGGTATGCTGGTGGTGTTCGCCGTACTGTTTATCGGCTGTAGCCTGTTTGTGCCGAATTTTGCCACCCTGATCAATATGAAAGGCCTGGGGCTGGCCATGTCGATGTCCGGCATGGTGGCTTGCGGAATGCTGTTCTGCTTGGCCTCCGGCGATTTTGATCTGTCGGTCGCCTCGGTGATTGCCTGCGCCGGGGTGACCACCGCCGTGGTTATCAACCTGAGTGAAAGCCTGTGGATCGGTGTGGTTGCCGGTTTACTTCTGGGGGTGGTCTGCGGCTTTATTAACGGTTTTGTCATCGCGAAGCTGAAAATCAACGCGCTGATCACCACGCTCGCCACCATGCAGATTGTGCGTGGGCTGGCCTATATTTTCTCCGACGGCAAGGCGGTGGGGATTGAAGATGAGCGTTTTTTTGCGCTGGGCTATGCCAACTGGCTTGGCGTACCAGCACCGGTCTGGCTGACCATCGGCACCATGGTGATTTTTGGCTTCCTGCTGAACAGAACCACCTTTGGTCGCAACACGCTGGCAATCGGTGGTAATGAAGAAGCGGCCAGACTGGCCGGGGTGCCGGTGGTGCGCACCCGTATTATCATCTTTATCCTTTCCGGACTGGTATCGGCGGCGGCGGGTATTATCCTTGCCTCCAGGATGACCAGCGGCCAGCCGATGACCTCTCTTGGCTATGAGCTGATCGTTATTTCGGCCTGCGTGCTGGGCGGCGTATCGCTGAAAGGCGGTATCGGTAAAATTTCCTACGTGGTAGCCGGGGTGTTGATCCTTGGCACGGTAGAGAACGCGATGAACCTGTTGAATATTTCACCGTTTTCCCAGTATGTGGTGCGTGGCCTGATATTGTTAGCTGCCGTTATTTTTGACCGATACAAACAGAAAGCCAAATCAGCCTGAGGTAACGTTATGTATCATCGTTCAGCGCCTGCGGCGCAGTCCAATCCGTTGTTGCCCGGTTACCCTTTTAACGCCTGGCTGGTGGCCGGGTTGACGCCGATTAATGCCGGGGACACGCTTGACTTTTTTATCGACCGGCCACAAGGCATGAAGGGCTACATTATCAACCTGACCATCCGGGGCCGGGGGCAGGTATTCAGCGGTGAGGATGCTTTTGACTGTGAGCCGGGTGACCTGCTGCTGTTCCAGCCAAAAACGCCGCATTATTATGGCCGCGCCGCGCAGAGTGACTGCTGGCATCATCGCTGGATCTATTTTCGTCCGCGCGCCTACTGGAGTGACTGGCTGGTGTGGCAGGATGAGACCCGGGGGGTTGGCCGTTTAAGACTGCCGGAACGGCTGCGGGGCGAGTTCGAGCGGCTGTTTGCCAGCATTGAGCAGACGCACACCTCCGGACGCCGTTTTGCCGAGGAGCTGGCGATGAACCTGCTGGAAAGGCTGCTGCTGCGGGCGGTAGAGGAAGATCCGCGCAGCCGCCAGCAGGTACGGGATCCAAGGGTGATCGAGGCCTGCCAGTATGTCACCAGCCACCTGGCGGGCGAATTAAAGATCGATGAAGTAGCCAGTCACGTCTGTCTGTCGCCGTCGCGGCTGGCGCATCTGTTTCGTGAGCAGATGGGCGTGAATCTGCTGCGCTGGCGTGAGGATCAGCGGGTGATCCGCGCCAGGCTGCTGTTACAGACCACCCAGGAACCCATTGCCACCATTGGCCGACTGGTGGGCTATGACGATCAGCTCTACTTTTCCAGGGTGTTTCGCAAACGGGTGGGGGTGAGTCCCAGTGATTTCCGTCGCCGGATGCGCGATGCCCATGATGCGCTGGTGGCAGAAGAAACCTGGGATTTACCCGCCAGCGCCAGCGGTTAAGCAGGCCTGTTATCATGCTGGCTTATTAATGTGGCTGCCCGCCTGCTGGCGGGTTGCCACGGTCTTTCTGGCGTGTTGCAAACCGCCGGGTCGCTGACCAGTTAACAGGCGGCGAATCAGCTCTGATTATATCGCCTGTTGTCTGCGGGATTATTAGATACAGGCTAAAACTTCTTAAGCCAGTGGTGACCTAATCTTACTGAAATCGTTAACTTATAATTCCTGTCTCTTTCCTTTAACGACTGAGTTCAGGAGACTGAATGCGCATTTTATGTCTGGATATTCCCGCTTCCGGCACGACGCCGGAAAAATATTCCCCTCATCTGCTTTCTGAAGTGCTGCACGCCTGGGCGCTGTATAAATCCGGCATCATCCGGGATATCTATTACCGGCAGGACAGGCCCGGCGTGGCGATTTTCCTTGAGTGTGAAAACCTTGATCAGGCTGTCAGCGTGATGGGCGAGTTTCCACTGGCAAAGGCGGGTTTGCTGACTTTTGAGTATATTCCTCTCGGTTCCTTCGCTAACTGGGAAAACCTCTTTGCCGCAGAATTCAGGGCTCCACAGGGCGCTCAAAAATGAATTTTGCCAGCAGAACTGTGCTCTGTGTGGTGAACAGCCGCCCGCTCAAAGGTGCATCCGGCGTGCCGACGGGTTTTTACCGACAAGGCATCCGGCAGTTCAGCCGACCGGGAAGGGCTGGATCTGCTGCGCATGAAGGTGGAGGAAGGCGACGTCATTCTGGTAAAGAAACTTGACCGCCTTGACCGCCTTGACCGCCTTGGCCGCGATACCGCCGATATGATCCAGCTGATAAAGGAGTTCGACGCCCAGGGCGTGGCCGTCCGGTTTATGGATGACGGGATCAGTACCGACGGCGACATGGGAAAAATGGTGGTGACCATCCTGTCCGCCGTAGCCCAGGCCGAGCGCCGCAGAATACTGGAACGCACGAATGAGGGTCGCGAGGACGCGAAGCTGAAAGGCATCCGGTTTGGCCGCAGGCGCACAATCGACAGAAACAGCGTGCTGGCGCTTCACAGTAAGGGCACGGGGGCAACGGTAATCGCCCGGCAGCTCGGGATTGCGCGCTCCACGGTGTATAAAATTCTGAGTGAGACATAACGATTCCGGCGTTTCTCTGTTCCTGCTCAACGTTTGTTTAAATAAGGGCCGGTATCCTGCCTTATCTTAAATTTCAGAAAAGACAGGAAGTCATCATGATAATCAGCCCGCCGTTTGTCCGCCCCCGGAACGCCGGAGAAAGTGACGCGTCATGGGTCAGCAGAATGATGCCTGTAGATATCAACAAGGACTTCCCGCTCAACAGACACGCATCGTGGCATGGAGGCGTGCACGTTCTCCATACTGACCGCACTGAGGAAGGGTACGACCGCATTGAGTTTGTCCGCGCCATCGCGGACGGAGTGGTGGTCTCCTGTCGCTCGCCGTCCTCCACAGACCGCCGCGATGTCTTTCCGCTGAATTACAATGGCAGGACGGATGACGGCTATGTCCTGCTAAAGCATGAAACCGATATAGGTGAAAACTGCAGCGTCGTGTACTACTCCCTGTACATGCATCTCCGGGAGCGGCTGGACCCCGCCATCAGGGACGGAGCCAGAGTCTGGCGCAAGGATCGCATCGGGCAGAGCGGTACGGTGGATAACGTGAACGCCTTTCACTTTCAGGTGTTCTGTGACAACGAAAACATGCTGAAACTGACCGGGCGCACCACGCCTGAACTCGATATATCACGTGATGGCAGAACCGACACCTTATACGGCGATATTCATTTTTATCTGCCTACCGGTACACACTTTTATGAATCAGTACCCGACGCGGGCTCACCGGGCACGGACCACCTGAATCCCGTTCATACCAGTACCGGACCACTGTTTGTCAGTATGACCTTCGAAAAAGGCGACTGTACGATGGTCACCCGCAGACAGAACGCCATCACGGAGCCACTTTTCGATACCGTGGAAGAGCCGCTGGTGAATACTGATGCCAGTCAGACTGATGACATAAGTAAGCGTCTTATTTAGACCGTCTGTCCGGTTGTCTCCCGTTACGGGAGAATAATGTCCATCATTTTTAATGGACATTATCGCGTGAAAAACCGGACATGGCTCCTTGAGGCTCTGCGCCTTCATTTTGATGAAAAGCTGTCCCGCGTTGAGGCAGGACGGCGGTTAGGTATCCCCAAAACCACCGTCTGCGAACTCTTCGTTCGCTTTCAGAGAGCGGAATTATCATGGCCTCTGCCGGACAGCGTAAATCTGAAAGCCCTGAACAACCGGCTTTACCGACAGGCGTCACGAAAGTCGCCTGTTCCGCCCCCGTCTGCTGCACCCACAGCAATACCTGCGTCCCGCAGGCGACCACGCCGGCCTAACTTCCCGCGCGAATTTAAAATCGCTATGGTGGAAAAGTCTATGCAACCGGGCGTCAGCGTGGCACAGCTTGCCCGCGAAAATGACATCAATGACAATCTGCTGTTCAACTGGCGGCGCCATTATCAGCAGGGGCTGCTGGGTGCTGCTCCTGCCGGTACGCCGGCACTGCTCCCCGTGACGCTGCCCCCGACCGACCGACCCGCTAAGCTGCCGGTCCCCTCAACAGGAGAGCCTGCCTGTTGCGAACTGGTTCTGCCCGCCGGTACGCTGCGCATCTGCGGGAGACTCACGCCGGAACTTCTGCAGATGCTTATCCGGGAAATGCAGGGCGGTCAACAATGATCTCCCTTCCTGCGGGCGCACGTATCTGGCTGGTCGCCGGCGTAACCGACATGCGTAACGGCTTCAACGGGCTGGCCTCGAAGGTGCAGAATACGCTTCGTGCTGACCCGTACGGCGGCCACCTCTTTATCTTCCGGGGCCGGCGGGGCGATATGATCAAGGTGCTGTGGGCAGATCGGGACGGTCTGTGCCTGTTCACCAAACGGCTGGAGCGGGGGCGCTTTGTCTGGCCGGTGACCCGTGACGGTAAAGTCCATCTGACGCCCGCGCAGCTGGCGATGCTGCTGGAAGGCATCAACTGGAAGCATCCGCAGCGGACGGAACGCCCTGGCCTGCGCATCTGAACCGGAGTAAAGTAAGCGCATGGTGCGCTCACTCTGCGATGAAAATGCCCGGCTCCGGGCGCTGCTGGACACGCAGCAGCACACAATACGCCAGATGGCGGAGTATAACCGGCTGCTCTCGCAGCGGGTGGCGGCGTACGCCAGTGAGATAAACCGACTGAAGGCGCTGGTTGCTAAGCTGCAGCGCATGCAGTTCGGCAAAAGCTCTGAAAAGCTGCGTGAAAAAACGGCGCGTCAGGTGCGCGAAGCTGAAGAGCGCATCAGCGCCCTGCAGGAGGAGATGGCGGAGGTGCTGGGAGAGCAGCATGACCCGGTACTCCCGCAGCCGCTGCGCCAGTCTTCCGCCCGTAAACCGCTTCCTGCCTCACTCCCGCGCGAAACAAGTACGCTGCCGCCGGCCGAAACTGCCTGTCCGGCGTGCGGCGGCACCCTCAGCCCGCTGGGCTGCGACGTGTCGGAGCAGCTGGAACTCATCAGCAGCGCCTTTAAGGTTATCGAAACGCAGCGGCCGAAGCTGGCCTGCTGCCAGTGCGACCACATCGTTCAGGCCCCGATGCCGTCAAAGCCTATCGAACGCAGCTACGCCGGCCCCGCTCTGCTGGCGCGCATCGTCACGGCGAAGTTCGCGGAGCACACGCCTCACTACCGGCAGTCTGAGATATACCGCCGCCAGGGTGTGGCGCTGAGCCGGGCCACGCTGGGGAGATGGTCCGGGGCGGTGAGTGAACTGCTGGAGCCGCTGTATGACCTGCTGCGGCAGTACGTGCTGATGCCCGGCAAGGTGCATACTGATGATATCCCGGTCCCTGTTCAGGAGCCGGGCAGCGGCAAAACGCGCACGGCCCGGCTGTGGGTGTACGTGCGGGATGACCGAAACGCGGGCTCGGTCATGCCACCGGCAGTCTGGTTCGCGTACTCACCGGACCGTAAAGGCGTTCATCCACAACAGCATCTGAGCGGGTACAGCGGGATCCTGCAGGCGGATGCATACGGAGGCTACAATGCCCTGTACGAAGAGGGGCGCATCACCGAAGCGGCATGCATGGCGCACGCCCGGCGAAAAATCCACGACGTTCACGTCCGTACCCCGACGGACATTACCACCGAAGCGCTGAAGCGCATCGGTGAGCTGTATGCCATCGAGGCGGAAATACGCGGCAGTCCGGCAGACGAGCGTCTGGTGATCCGGAAAGAGAAGACCCTCCCGCTGATGCAGTCGCTGTACGACTGGATACAGGCGCAGATGAAGGTGCTGTCGCGGCACTCGGATAGGGCGAAGGCGTTCGCGTACCTGCTGAAACAGTGGGACGCGCTGAACCTGTTCTGCGGCAATGGCTGGGCGGAAATAGACAACAACATCGCGGAGAACGCGCTGCGTGGCGTTGCCCTGGGCCGGAAGAACTGGCTGTTCGCCGGTTCAGACGCAGGTGGGGAGAGAGCAGCTGTGCTGTACTCGTTGATCGGCACCTGCAGGCTGAACGGCGTGGAGCCGGAGGCGTGGCTGCGTTACGTCATCGGCCATATCCAGGACTGGCCGGTAAACCGGGTCCGCGATCTGCTGCCCTGGAAGGCTGATCTCACATCTGTATAAGCATCAATACGGTCTGGACATGACGCTTACGAAAAGCGCATCGGTCTGTGACTTGATTTCTTCAACGCGCATATATTTTTCATGCATGGTGTTTTAATCTTCCCGTTAGCTGGCCGCTGTCATCTGCAGGATTCAGAAGAAGCCTGTCGTTCAGTATTACCTGGCAGTCATGTGCTGCCAGGTAATAAGGTGAAGAGACGGCCGTCATTCAGACCGGCTTATACCCTGAACGTCTCTACCATGCCGCGCAGCGCGTGCGCCTGCTCAGACAGTGACTGTGACGCTGACGAGGACTCCTCAACCAGCGCGGCGTTGTTCTGCGTGACGCCATCCATCTGGCTGACGGCAACGCTGACCTGTGAGATGCCATGCATCTGCTCGGATGAGGCCAGCGAAATGTTGTCCATGGCCTCCGCCAGCTCACCCACCATGCCGACAATTTTAAGGATGCTATGGCCGGTACCTGCCGCCACCTCCACGCCACTTTCCACCTGCTCCACGGCCTGCTCAATCAGCTGCTTGATATCACGCGCGGCGGTGGCGCTGCGCTGGGCCAGCGTCCTGACCTCGCCGGCCACCACGGCAAATCCCCGACCCTCTTCGCCGGCCCGTGCGGCTTCCACCGCCGCGTTGAGGGCCAGGATGTTGGTCTGGAAGGCGATGCTCTCAATCACGGCGGTAATGTCCCTTACCTTTGATGCGCTCAGCGAGATGGCATTCATGGTTTCCGACATGCGCTGTACGTCCGCTTCGCCGGTACGCGCAAGCGACGCAGTCTCACGGGCTGAGTCTGCGGTCTTCTGCGCGCCCGCCGTGTTGCTTTTCACCGTGGCGGTAAGCTGCTCCATGCTGGCGGCCGTTTCCTGCAGGGCGGCGGCCTGCTGCTCGGTGCGTGAGGAAAGCTCGGTATTGCCCTGCGAAATTTCATCCGCGGCCAGCGCCACTGAGGCGGAGGCGTCTTTAATCTGCGAGACCAGACCGCGAAGGTTCGCCTGCATACCGTCAAGTGAGGCGAGCAGGCTACCGGTGTCGTTACGGCGCAGCGTGACCAGCGTGGTCAGGTCGCCGGCGGCGATAGTGGCCGCGAGCGCCTGCGCCTGTGCCGGTTCCCCGCCCAGCTGACGCATCAGCACACGAATAGTCATTACGCAGGTTCCGGCCGCCACGAGCACGGATGCGGCCGCAAGTAACACCAGTATCAGCGATGCGCGGTCGACTGACCGGCTGTTCTGCTCAACGGCGGACTGGGTGTTTTTCATCTGAATCTGCGTCATGTCGTTCAGGGCTTTCAGCAGCGTGCTCTGCGCCGGACGCGTGACCTTCATGAGGTAATCGGTGGCTTCCTGAGCACGGTTAGCCAGCCCGAGCTGGCCCGCCTGCTCGAGCGCAGCCAGTGCCGGACCTTCAGCTTCAGCTATCTGGCTGAATACTTCGCGGCCCTGCGGCACAGAGTCCGCTTTCATCATCTCATCCAGAGCGCGCCGGTTTTCAATATAGAGAAGTTTCTGTTTCTGCAGACGCTCCCACTCCGGTTTCATGGCCTGAGGGTCGGTCAGCAGAGCCATATTACGGACCGCGATACCCATATCCCTCAGGCCCCCGCGCATGTCCAGTACCAGCTGGTACTTTTTCATTTTGACGTTGACGGCGTCGTCCATGCCGTCGCTTGCCTTACTCAGTGCGTTAAGTGCGATGCCGGTACAGAGTATAAAAAGCAGAATAAGCAGGCCGAAACCTGATGCAAGTCGCGTAGATATTTTCATGTATTTTCTCGTTATCCGGAAAGAGGAGGCCTGGTGTTAACTGTGTTATCGGCATAAACGGAGAAAAATACAGCAATCGGGGTAACTCACAATCCTTTTGCCTGAGGTGATCAGCACATTAAGCAGATAAACATATCCTGGCTGTCAATACGGTTTATATGTGACGCATACCACTAAGGGACCGCTTAACGTTGACATCAATTTAATCTGACTCAATACTGTGCGCGCCTCAATGGGCCGCACAGCGGCGGCGGCCTGTCCTGTCGGGGGAACTGACTGCCTGTCTGAAATTATCCAGCTCCCTGAGTACCCGTGCCTGCCTCAGCCGTACCGCCTGAAAGAAGTGGCTCTGACCGGAAGAAGTGACGATATGAAAGATGAAACACCAGGAAGCCCTGATGCGGCTCCCGAAACCATAGATCAGTTTCTGTGCTTTGCGCTTTACTCCGCGTCGCTTGCCATGACGAAACTTTATCAGCCCCGGCTGAAGCCGCTGGGGCTGACCTATCCGCAGTACCTGGTGCTGCTGGTGCTGTGGGAAAAGGATGGCCTCACGGTCTCCGAGGTCGGCACGCGTGTCCTGCTGGACTCGGGCACGCTCAGCCAGCTCCTGAAACGCCTGGAGCAGTCCGGCATTCTGTCCAGGCAGCGTGACACGCAGCATGATGAACGCCGCGTGCTGGTTTTCCTGACGGAGCAGGGCCGCCGGCTGAAGATTACGGCTGCCGGCGTGCCGGCGGACATGGTGTCGGTGATGGATACGGCCTGTGACGACCTGAGTGAGCTGACGTCGCGGGTCGCCGCGCTGCGGGAAAGGCTGGTGCGCGCCCGGGCCTGACACTTTTTACCGCTTTCCGTCCGGTACGGAAGGCATCATAAACCCGCCGGGCGGGATAAATGACGTCGTTTCCGGTGATAAGAGCAGGACATTTATGTCCCAGGAGTCTGAGTTGGGTACCGCCAGTCAGGATAATGAGGAAAGCGTTCAGTCAGTAATAGGGCATGCCGTCTCAAGCCTGCTGAAATCAGGTAAAGAGATAGATGAGCAGGAGATACTGACTTTTCTGAAGCAGCAGGAGGCCCGGTCGGTGGACGGCCGTAAAAAGCTTTACGGCCAGGCAATCCGCGTCGTCGCAGGCGGCACGGACTGATCATGTCATTTACCGGCTGAAGCACAGCCGGATGGCCGGTGCTTCAGTGCCTGTATGCGCTGGCGCATTCCGGGGCATCAGAACCGTTCATGACCCGGCCGTTTTCCTTTTCCTGCATGCACAGCGCTGCTTCAGCTTTACGGATGGCAGAAAAGGTTGCCTTCCGGCCGGCGGCATCCTTTTCGGTCATCAGCATCTCCTGCAGCCTGCACAGCAGCGCGGCCTCATTAACGGGCATTTCCTCGCTGAGTAAAAAAAGTACCGCCTCGCCGAGCTTTTCATCTGCCCGTTTTTCATCTTCTGTTCTGTACATGACACTGCATTCCTGGTTTCAGTGAGGGCAGATGCCGGCCGTGCCGGTATCTGCCGGAGGACTCTGACCTCAATGGTAGCCTCTGCGGCTGTATGTTCAACCGTAAATTTAAGCGCAGTCCGGCGGGCAGCAGCACGGCATCCTGACCGCCGGGGAAACGGCGACACATCCTGAGGCGGACGACTGCCGGCATGAAGCCTGACAGTGCGGGTGCCGGCGTGTTGCTTCCTCGCCCGGAACCTTTCCCACTGATTGCCGCCCTGAACTATCAGTGTCCGTCACTAACCTTCTGATGAACTTAACTATTTTTCTGAGGTCAGAATAATATCGGGAGACTTCCCGTAACGAATTTCCCCGCCGCTGGCGGGTTTTTTTTGCCTCATATCGCCCCTCCGGTGAGATGCTGCAGCCGGTCCGAACGTGCGGCATGACCGGCGCGGTCATTCCTGCCGGTTCGCTTGCGTATCCGCTTATTTGTATCAGAATTATCCTGTGCCTGTTTCTGAAACCCGGGCACGACGAGTTATTCTGAACTTTTTTACTGGTTCGCCCGTCAGGATGGCGGGTTTTTTTATGTCTATGGCGCGGCTCCGCGACGGTCGTGTGAACAGCCTGCCCCTGTGCCTGCCTGCGCAACCCGGCACGCAGGGAAGCACAGCGGCAGATAAACAGAGGTGGGGTTACCCGCACGGCCGTGCCCGTCAGACATTCACAGACGGTCTTCAGCCCGCGTCCGGCAACGGACATAAAGGCTGGCTGTTGCCAGACTGAACGTTATTCCTGTTCCAGAGACGTCACGCCGGTCAGCTTATCAAGGGCCTGATGATTGATTTCATCATCCGCACTGTCGACCGCCGCGGAAATGCTCAGCAGAGCCTGCAGCTCGCCTAACAGGATAGCGGCATCGGATTTAAGCAGTTCATCGGTTTCTGCGGAGTCAATCACGGTATTGATGGCCTTGTTCGCACTTTCAATCATCTCCGTTACGCCACCCTCCCGGCTCACCGCCAGAACAAGTGCGCTGATCAGCAGCGACTGTGCCTCAATGCGTGCTGTCAGCTGTTTCATGCCGGCATCAATGTGTGAAATTTTAGCCAGCATGCTCAGTACCACGTTTTTCATAGCGTCTGCCCCGGTTAAAAAGCCGATCTTACCCCCCCCATGCATGCTGTGCCTACGGGCTCGCTCTGAAAAAACTCCCGGCCATCCTGAAATGCGCACAGTCATCAGGAAAAAAACTGGCCGCTTCCTACTTCGGTTATCTTCAGAAGCGTGCTGTCCTGACATGCTTTTTCTGAAAAGGATACCGGTGAAAATTCACGATTCACCGGAAAGCCGGATGTTTTCGCAATGAAGCAGGCAGGACCGGCAGCAGGCTGTCACCGGCTCCGTTTGCCGAAAACCCTCGTGGCTCGGGGATTAAGGCCGGGATACGGCAGACTCGCCGGCTGCTGCCTGATGTTGCACCAGGTGCGGTAAGCGTTCTGACATGCCGCTTGTGGCTGTATACTCAGTGGCGGGAACAAGGGACTTATTGTTCGCGGCCACTACCGGCCGGGGTCTTACCTGCTGTCCGGCAAAGGCTCGATGTCAAGCCTGATGCCGCCTGCAGAGAGTTGTACATAAATTATCCACCATTTTTGTGGATAACATCAGCAGCCAGCTGTATTCACCGGCAGCTGATGCAATATACTCCCCCTCCGGCGATCCGGTCATTACATGCGTGCTCCCCGCCAGGTCAGACGTGTCCGGTTAAAGGAAAGATGCCGGACGCCTGAAGGCTTCCCCCGTGGCGGGTAGAGCAGAAGACCTGACACCAGCGTCTGACACCGTTGCGCTGAGTGCGCAGGCAGCCTCCCCATCAGGCCGGAACCGGTCCAGCCGGATAACATCAACGTGCTGCAGGCACCTTCACGCCCATAATCCGACTGTCCCGAAAATTCAGAACGCGCCGGGGGAGATGTGCTGACGGTGAAGGTTTCGGGCAAGCTGAAAAAGGGGAATAAAATTACGAAAAGAACGTCGGGTAGCGCGATCCTGAATCATTTATTACCGGCATTATCCGGCAGGTATTTAGACGGGATATAACGTTGTTTCATCTGATGCTCGTTTCTGACGTAGTCTTCTCCGCACTCAGCAGAACAGAAAGCCGTACCCGCCACGGCCGCTTCATCCCTGCACCAGATACACCTGCCATCCGGACTCTTCAGACCGGGTTTCCGGGCTGACAGGGCCGAAGCAATCAGTGCCTCCTGAACTTCATGTGCTAAATCTGCGTCATCCATCATATTTCCCTGAGCGTGATTGTTGCCTGCTGATATATCAGTGAAAAAACACCCGTTATGACCCAGTATAACCCAGGCCTTATTGGTGATTATAGTTCATGCGTATTGCCATTGAGTAAATTACATGCGCTGGCAGTGCAGGAAAATACGCATAACTGCACAACTCTCCGGTATTCACTGGTCCGCTGCCGGCATACTGACTCACTGAAATCCCTGCGGTTATCTAAGCGTCACGTTCACACCGCCTTCCGTTTCTGCCCGTGCTTTCTGCCAGGGACAAAATACGCCTTACACCAGAAGGCCTGGGATCACTGCATTCAGCCTGCGGTTTAATGACGCCCTGCCCGTCGTCCAGGGACGGAAGAACTGGCTGCCTGCCGGTTCAGACAAAGGTGGAGAACGTGCGGCAATCCTCTTTTCGCTGATAGGCACCTGTCGCCTGAACGGGTGTGGATGCGGGAACATGGCTGCGTTATACGGTCTTAACTGGCGCTTACGGTTGTAACGGGCTGATTTTTTTTCAGGTTGTGAACTGCGGCAGCCCGGCGTGAACCTGCTTTTGCTCTGGCGTATTTGATGACGGTTAACCAGCGTATATCACTGCAGCAGTTAAGGTATAAAGCCAGCGATAAACGCAGCTGTTCCCAGCTGATGATTTGCAACTCCGGCTGTTTCCGGTTCAGGTACCCAAGCTCACGGAGGGCGAGGTCGACACTGCGCTTTGCATCCTTCAGATTTCCGCCGCACTGATAAATTCCGGCTATCTGCCTGATTTTATGCGCACAATTCCCGGCTGCTGTATTAACTGCCAAAGAACACCCTGCTTTATACTTTTATTTGGCCCTTAAAAATTTACCCCAGAACAGGCCGCGGAAGGGTACTTACGGTTTAAAACAGTTCCACATTTATACAGAGTGCGGGCAGGGTTAACCGGCCTGTTCCTGAACCCGCATACGGGAAGGGGGGCCGGATAAGCACTAAAGATGTACCTGGATACAGACGGTTCAAAACATCAGGCAATCAGGTCCGGCGAAGAATCCACGCCGAAGGGTTTATGAAGGTACTTTACTGACAGCGACACATCAGTACCGGTTATAAATAATGATCCGTCAGGTTATCGTGCCAGATGTGCTGTTTTCATTATGCGGTG
This sequence comes from Erwinia papayae, assembly GCF_058241465.1. Classification (NCBI taxonomy): domain Bacteria; kingdom Pseudomonadati; phylum Pseudomonadota; class Gammaproteobacteria; order Enterobacterales; family Erwiniaceae; genus Erwinia; species Erwinia papayae. The sequence continues at coordinate 1,137,567 of NZ_JBZCHT010000009.1, read as the reverse complement.
GATCCCCTGAGCGGCACGCCCGGGCGGCTATGTGACAGGAATCTGTATCTGCAAGATGATGACCGGCCCGCGCGCAGATGATAAGCGCAGCCGTGAGGGAGCAGCAGGAAAGGCTTACGGAGTCAGCCTGCCTGTGGTGTTCTCACACTCTCTGCTCTGCGCGATAAGATAATAAAGCAGCGGGTCACTGCCGTCCGGTTCCCGCCGCCAGCCGGACCGCTGCAGCAGGGAGTCCAGGGCATTCAGGTCGCCGGTGATACGGACGGGGAGGGCGGCCGCCTGAAAGCCGGCCCTGCCACTGACCTTCATCAGGCAGCCTGTAAACCCAGCCGGCCATCTGCAGCGCCTGAAGGGCATGCTGCAGGCGGGACAGGTCGTTCTGTGCCATCAACGCGTCGCTGCCCGTAAGCCAGAGGTATTACAGCTTACCGGGCAGGTCAGCGTGTACGCCCTTTTCGCGCCCCTCACGGAGCAGCCACCGGATGTCCGGCGCCAGCTCTTTACTAAAGCGCCGCTGTTTTTCAGCGACAGCGAGCCACCGCGTCAGAAACAGCGTCTCCTGAGCAGGCGTGCTCACCTGGCGGTCCTGCCGCACCAAGCCAGGTGCCCCACCGGGTTATTATCCTGACTCATTCTCTTCCTTACCCTGCTTTACTGCGGGCCGCACTGACCACGCACCGACAGGTAGCGCCCGTCTATGCTGCCGCGAAAAAATGCATCGGGGTCAGCGGCGGCGCAGAACCCCTGATACACCCGTGCGGGTACGGCCAGCCAGCGGCGGCAGCTGCCGTTGCGGTATTCCAGTTCCAGCACGCCGGACGTCGGATCAAATCCGGCGCTGCTGAACAACGTGGTATTCATGTCGTGTCGCTTCATGGGACCGTCCCTTATGCCGGTAATGCCGGAGGTCTACTGTAGCAGAAACGTCCGGCACTGAAAAAACGGGGGATCACGCCGGGGGCTGCGTAGCCAGCCCCCCCCACCTGAGGGTGCTTTAGTCCGGGAAGGAGATGCCGGAACCGGGGACCATGAGTCAGGCAGGACCGGTTACAGAGGCCAGGACAGAGTCTGCTGATAGCCGGAAAATACATGCCCGTTAATTACGGACTGATGAATGCAGCCAGGTGTACATAGCTGCCGCTGGCTGCAGAACACAAAATAATGGTGGGGCACTGCGGCAGGCGGTCAGTGTGTCCTGCACCCGTCCCTGGTAGGATAAGAGCTTCAGCCAGCGCTCTGCCAGCAACAGGACACGCTCATCAGGTGGGATCAGCATTGCGTTCACCTCTGCCAGCAGTTGTGCTGTTCAAAGTTACTCAGCGAATGTTGCATTCCACATAACTTACTACAACGAATAATTACTGGAAAAAGCATGTATGCGCCGCAGGAAATGTTGGGTTTTTATCTGGAACCAAGGCTGGCCCATTTTTATACCCAAAATTTTGCTCTCCGGGCTTCTGGCTATCACACAGCCATCGTTATTCGAAAGAACGATAACGGGCTCATTTTTTAAATCAGGACGGAATATCTTTTCACACGATGCGTAGAAGCTGTTGACGTCAACGAGAGCAAACATCGATCACCCCCGCGTGGCGTGAAGGAACCAGGTCACCACGCCAAAAATCTCCAGCGCGTCGGGTTCCGGATAGAGAGTGGGAAAAGACGGATTCATCGGTAACAGCGCCAGTGCCGGCCTTAAATGCAGCACCTTTACCGTGAACTCTCCGTCAACGGCGGCAATAACGATATCGCCATGGACGGGCTTCTCTGATTTGTCCACGACCAGCAGGTCGCCATCCCGAATGCCTGCATCCAGCATGCTGTTTCCTGAAGCGCGCACAAAATAGGTCGCGCTGCGGTGGCGGATACACAGTTCATTCAGGTCAAGCACTGCCTCAATATAATCCTGCGCCGGACTGGGAAAACCGGCGGCGCAGGGCTCGGCAAACAGGGGGATGCGCAACTGCGGTGCATCCGGAGCGGGAGAAACTGGAACGATTTTCAAAATATCACCTCGATACTGTATTTATATACAGTATATTGTCATCTCAAAAAAATCCAGAAAATTAAAGATACGCAATTTGCGTAAACTAATGATCAATGAAAAATTTTCCTTAAACTTAATATACTCATTTTGAGTATATTAATTGACTCTTTTTAAGAATTTTAGTAGGGTGTATACTCTTATTGAGTAACTACTAAGGTGCAAAATGAAACATATAACCTGTGACGACGGGTCTACCAGCGTTAAACTGGCATGGTATGACGGCGAGGAACTGCGGACGCTGGTCTCACCCAACTCGTTTCGCACGGGCTGGAAAGTTGAAGGGCTGAGTGGCAGCAAAGCCTTCAACTATCAGGTCGGAGGCATCAGGTACACAGCAGATAACGTCAGCAGGGATGCAGTAACTACGACAAACGTGGAATATCAGTACGGGGATTTAAACCTTCTGGCCGTTCATCACGCGTTACTAAACTCGGGCTTAGAACCGCAAAGGGTAAGTCTGACCGTTACGCTTCCTGTCAGCGAGTATTACGACGCAAACTGTCAGAAAAACCAGGAAAACATCAACCGTAAAAAGCAGAACCTGCTGCGACCCATCGCGCTGAACCGGGGAAAAACCTTCGGGATTACCGACGTCAGGGTGATGCCGGAGTCGTTGCCGGCGGTGTTCAGTGAACTCTCAAGGCTACAGGTCGGCCCGCTGGAAACCTCGCTGGTTATTGACCTCGGTGGCACCACCCTGGACGCTGGCGTGCTGGTCGGCCAGTTTGAAGACGTCAGCGCCATCTACGGCAATCCGGGAATGGGTGTATCGATGGTGACGCGCGCGGCGCAGGCGGCCCTGCGCAATGCCGGCAGCGAAACCAGCCCGTTTGTGGCAGATGCGGTGGTCAGGCAGCGTCACGATGCAGCATTTCTGGACCAGGTTATCAATGAGGCCAGTCAGGTCAGTGCGGTAGTTGATGCCATCGAATCTGAAATCGTGAGCCTCGGTGCACGTGTGGTCACCGACCTGGCGCGCTGGCGTAACGTCAACCGCGTCTTTCTTGTGGGCGGCGGTGCCGCGCTGATTGAACCTGCGGTGCGTAAAGCATGGAATCTGGCGTCAGAACGCATTATTGTCATAGCTGAGCCGCAGCTGGCGCTGGCCCGTGAAATCGCCCTGTTCGAAAAAGAGGAATGATCCGTGACGGAAAGAAGAAAATTCACGCTGTACATGCATCCTGATGAGGAGACGGATGCGCTCGGACTTGAGGTGATTGAGTCCGTTTCTCAGCGCACGCGCGGGGATTTTCTTCGTACGGCAGTGCTGGCCGGTTGTGCCCTGCATCAGATAGACCGGCGCCTGCCGGTGCTGCTGGCCAACCTCTTTGACGGGACGATGACGGCGGGCCAGCTGGTGAGTCTTATACGTCAGACGACCGGCTGGAAGCCCGATGAAGCGGACATCAGGGATGTGGTGACAGCGCTCATGGCGGAGCATCGCGTTGTCACCGTTAATTCCACACCTGCGCCCGCTCAGGAAGAGACTTCGATTGTGCGGAAAAATATGCACAGGATGTTTGGTGGAGAAAATAAGTGAGGCAGCTCCGGAGCTGGTTTTTCTAAAGTCACCGGAGCGGAACATCTGTCGCCATCCTCTCGCAAAAACATTGGTGAATATCTCATGTTGGGGAGTAGCCTGCTCATCGTTCCCCTGCTGTTTACAGACAATCCACCGTTACTCCTGAAGATTCTGCTGCAACTGATGTGGTCAGTTATGCTTGCCTGTGGTGTCATACTGGCACATGGGGAAAAAACCGATGCAAAAGGTAAGGGTGAGTGAATATGAAGATCAGGCGTGACCGGTTTTTTTTGCGGTTGTGGTGATACTACGCTTCCTCGCTGTGACTGTTCGTTCCTCGCGTTGCTGCGGTACGCCTCAGCCGCCACTGCGGCGAGCGTCAGATGTCCGGGGATTTAATTCCTTTATGATAATGGGCCGTTTTAACCCACCAGGTAGGCCGAAATTCTCCCTCAGTCCTTTTCTACTCATCAATAAAATGGAATATTTCCGGAACTGACGGTATTTTCTGGTTACCTAACCCGCATGTTATTGTCAGATATGTCATAGTCTTATTCCCCGATTCGGTATGTGTCTTTCATATCATTATGCTCTCCAGTGATTAACCTTTCTGATGCGGCCGTACGGGATGACATTATCCATGTTCATCAGGAGTCATTAAGGATGCTGTTCAGAGAGGAAGCGGTGGAGCACCGGAAACGGCGATGGACCGGGAAAGCCGTGCTCATTCCCCCCCTTTCCCCCGTCATTGTTATCATATTCACGGGTGTATTCTTTCTGTGTCTGCTCAGCCTGCTGATATCCGGAACCTACACGCGCCGGGTGACCGTCAGGGGAGAGCTGGTATCCGTTCCTCGCGCCGTAACGCTTTTTTCGGAAACGCAGGGGTTTGTGATTACGCAGCGTGTCTGGCCCGGAGAGCGTGTTAAAAAGGGTCAACCCCTGATGGATATCGACGTCAGCAGAACCACATTATCGGGCGGCGTCAGTGAACGTCAGCGGGAAACCATCCGCGGCCAGATAGCTACAGTTGAGAGCATTATTGCCCGCCTCAGGCAGAACCGGCAGGTGACACTGGATACCCTGACGGCACAAAAAGCACGCTATGAAGACGCGCTTAAGCATTCCTCAGATATCGTTCGCCAGTCTCAGCAGGGGCTGGAGATTATGAAGTCGGGTATGGAAAATTACCGTAATTATCATCGGCGTGGTCTGATTATTCAGGATCAGCTGACCAGCCAGACGGCCCTCTATTATCAACAGCAAAATGACCTGCTCGCGCTGGTTACCCAGAATGAGCAAAATGCCCTCCAGGTGATGTCACTGGAGGGGAATATCCAGACTCAGTCCACTGATTTCGATAACCGGATATACCAGCTTGAGATACAGCGCAGCGATCTCAACCGGCAGCTGACGGATGCAGAGGCGGCAGGCACACTGGTGGTGACCGCGCCAACAGATGGGCAGATTGACTCTGTTAATACCGCCAGCGGTCAGGTTACCCGTGCCGGTGATGCGTTGATGCAAATCATCCCCGGGAACGTATCCCGCTATCAGCTGGTACTGTGGGTTCCGGATAACGCGGTACCGTTTCTGCGTCCGGGAGAGCGGGTCAATATCCGGTATGATGCATTCCCGTCAGAAAAATTTGGCCTTTATCCCGGTCATATTGTTGCCGTGGCTGGGGTGCCCGCGACGTTTCAGGAGATGGCCACCTATCCTTCCGCCCCCGGTGTCGATCCTCAGCACCCACAGACATGGTATCGCGTCAGCGTCGAGCCAGAATCCAGCCGTTTTGCCTGGCAGGGACGTCAGTTGCCCGCTGAAAACGGGATGAAAGCATCCGCCACGCTGTTCCTTGAAAACCGCCGACTGTATCAGTGGGTGCTGTCACCTTTTTACGATCTGATTGAAAGCGCGGGGGGGCCTGCCAGTGGAAAGTAAAGACGCGATGTCATGGATGAGCGAGAGGCTTGATCTGCGTTTTCGCAGACGTTTCCCTCTTATCCTACAGACCGAGTCAGCTGAATGTGGGCTGGCCTGCCTGGCGATGGTTGCAGGGTGGTTTGGTCGGGATACAGACCTGCTAACGCTGCGTCATGCTCACGGTATTTCCTCTCGCGGCGCCACGCTGGCCGAGCTGATGGAGATTGCCACCCGGAACGGAATGGCCACCCGTCCGTTGTCTCTGGATCTGGACGACCTGCCGGAAATCCGGCTGCCCTGCATTCTGCACTGGGATTTCAGCCATTTTGTGGTACTGGTGAAAGTAAAAAAGGAGGGCTGCGTCATACACGATCCGGCTGTGGGGCGCAGGGTTGTGGGGCATCGGGAGCTTTCAGAGCACTTTACCGGTGTTGCGCTGGAAATCTGGCCGGATGCCGGATTTACACCGGTCCGGCAGAGAACGCGCCTTCATACGGGAAGGCTTGCGAGAAATATTACCGGCCTGCGCGCATCTCTGACGGTGATTTTCTCTCTCTCACTGGTCATTGAGTTTATCGGACTGCTGCTGCCTGTTGGCACACAGATGGTGATGGATCACGCCGTGCCGGCAGATGACCGGGGCCTCCTGATGTTGATTTGTCTTTGCCTGCTGATGCTGACGTTGTTACAGGCCGGACTGAGCGTTTTAAGAAACCGGACGTCGCTGATTATGAACACCCTGACTGACATCCAGTGGAAGGACGGTCTTTTTCGTCACCTTCTGCGGCTGCCGCTCGTCTGGTTTGAGAAACGGCATACCGGTGACATTCAGTCGAGATTCGGTTCACTGGATGCCATCAGGACCACGTTCACGCGCAATATTACCGGGGCACTGACTGACGGCATTATGTCAGCAGGCGCGCTGGTGCTGTTGTGCCTTTATGGCGGATGGCTCGCGGCCGTGGTGGTGGTGGTCACGGCGCTTTACGTGCTGATCCGGTTGCTGTTCTATCCGGTCTACCGGCAGACCTCAGAAGAACTGCTGGTCAAAAATGGTCGGGCGGCCTCGTCGTTCACCGAAACCCTGTTTGGCGTGGCTACCGTCAGGGCGCAGGGGTTGACTGAACGGCGTCGGCAGAACTGGCTCAGCCAGGTATCAGAGAGCGTGAGCACCGGTTTCCGGCTTGCTCGTTTTGACATGCTCTTCAGCGTGCTGAGTGCCTTTATCAGCGCCTGCGATAACGTTCTGATCCTCTGGCTTGGCATCGCGCGTGTCATGGACCATCAGATGACGGTGGGCGCATTTGTTGCCTTCAGTGCCTTTCGCGGGTTGTTTTCAGACCGTGTACTGTCGCTGACCGGACTGTTTATCCAGCTCAGGATGCTGTCCGTGCACAACGAGAGGATTGCTGACATTGCACTCAGTGAAGCCGAGACTGATGAGTCAGGCAGATCCGCGCTGGCAGGGCAGGGCCCACTGTCTTTGACTGCTCAGTCGCTGACGTTCAGCTACGATGCGCACGCGCCTGCCGTGTTCACCGGACTGAACCTGCATATTGATGCCGGCGAAAGCGTGGCCATTACCGGACCATCCGGATGTGGAAAAAGTACCCTGATGAAAGTGCTTTGTGGCCTCACCGAACCGACAGAAGGCTCTGTACTGGCGGGAGGAAGAAATATCAAAACGCTGGGTGCTGCCACCTTCAGGCAGGCGGTAGCCTGCATTTTGCAGGAAGACCGGCTTTTTTCCGGCTCACTGAAGGATAACATCAGCGGTTTTTGTGAAAACCCCGACGAGGCGCTACTGGAACGTTGCGCCAGGGCGGCGCATATTCACGACGACATTATCATCATGCCGATGGGATATGAGACGTTGATTGGTGAACTGGGAGAGGGATTATCAGGAGGTCAGCGGCAGCGCATCTTCATCGCCCGGGCCCTGTATCGCCAGCCCCGTATCCTGTTTATGGATGAAGCGACCAGCCACCTGGACGAAACCAATGAGATGCTGATTAACAACGCCATTGCCGCACTGGATATCACCCGGGTCATCATCGCACACCGGCCATCGACCATTAATTCTGCCGATCGGGTCATCAGTCTTGGCCTGCCCGGGCAGTGATAAACACCTTTCTTAACTGGAGAATCAAGTGAATAAAAAAACAGCCGCCCTGTTGATGGCCATGCTCCTGTCCTCTGTGGCAATGGCCAATACCTATCAGATGGCCGATAACACCATGTTCAAAGATGTGAAAACGGTAAAGGTTACCTTCAGCGGCCTGATTACCATCAAGAAATCTGCGGCTTTTATGTCGGTACTGGATGAAATTAATCAGCGGTATGTGAATGCAGAGCATGTTTATCTCTATTTCAACAGTGTCGGGGGAGATATGGACTCGGCGTTATCGATGTATTACGCCATCCGTGGTTCGCGCTTACCCGTGACTACCGTCAACCTGTCGGTGGTGGCCTCTGCTGCAACCATTCCTTACTGCGCAGCCGATCAGCGGCAGTCCATGAAGGAGGCCATTTTTATCATTCATCCGGCTCAGATGGGCAGCCTGGATGATAAAAATGTAACCCCGTCAAAAATCCGTATCACTGAAGATTACCTCAGTAACTACAACCATTTATTTATGAATATCTACGGTCACTGCACGGATTTTTCTGCACAACAGCTGAAGGATCCTCTCAACAGTGATGACAGCCGGCTCTATCTGTCTGCTGAGCAGTCTGTACAGCACCGGATGTCGACGCAGGTTGTTGATAAGATGACAGCTGCACCCGTTTCCTATTTTGTTACTGATGACTGAATGTTTTATGTTAAAAAATCTTACATCTTTAACAAAAAAAGAATTAATTGTTAACGTAAAATGATTAATATTAGTCGGGTTTCTGGAAGTGAATGCATCATTTCAAGGGCAAATGATACGGTCTGACACGATTAATTTTAGTTATGAATATCCGTGGGTGAATTTCCCTGGGGGGCTGAATGATCTTGAAAAGAGTTGGAATGATAGTTGTTCTGGGAATCATTTTTGCTGCTTTTTCATTTTACTTTATTGAAATTGCTACTGATTTAGGCAAAAAAAATCCTTCCCTTTCGAATTTCCTGATAGTTTCAGTTCCAGTGATGCTGGCTTTTCTTGTGGAAATAAAAATCAATAAGAAACTTACTGATAAGAGGCTTTTAAAATGATTAGGGAACTTTCACTGCCAGAGGTCGCCATGGTTTCAGGAGGCAATGCAAACTCAGGCTATGAGGGGGGATGCTCTTCTGCGGTCAGAAATGGTGCATACAGAGGTGGGCAGGACGGTGCCTTCAAAGGCGCAGTGCAGGGTGCAATAATGGGCGTTGCTGCTGATGGTGTGGGTGCGATTCCGGGAGCAGCAGGTGGTGCCGCTGTGGGTGGCCTCGTCGGAGCGGCAAGCGGAGCCTACGACGCTTATCGAAATAACCCCGCGTGTAATGGCAGCAGCAACAATGGCAATGGTGGAGGCTCTCTGGGCGGCGATGCCAGCGATAACAGCGTTAACGGACAGTGCCACTGGTAAATATGTGCGGCGGTCTTGCTGAAGGCTGCCGTTGAATAAAGATGTCTCTCTGCGGCGAGCGCGGCGGGATATCTGGTCATAAAGTAACCATTCCGGATGCTGATCAGGCAAAGACCCGGATTCAGGGGGCCCGAACCCAATGTGTTCCCGCTTTCCACATCTCCTGAGGCGGGTTATCCACTTACTCTGTGAATAAGTAGGTATGTTCATCGAGCGGGTTATACCAGTCGTACGTGCCCTTTTTTCAGGAAGAACGGGGGAATGTAGTTATCCCATCCGTTCAGCTGACAGTGCCTGATAAGGGTGGCGGGACTTGTAGCGGCGGACTTGTCATAGCATCGTGTCAGCCTGTTACGCAGCGTTGATGACCGGATACCCAGTATTTCAGGCATGGCGTTGCACCTGACGCCGCAAAGAAGCAGCAGGATCACCTCCCACTCTCTGTCTGTGAACCTCTCCGTCGGGCGGGTAAAAACAAACGGTTTTCTGTGGTACCGGTTGAGGAACGTGGACAGATAAATATTGGCTATCTCCATCCAGGTGCAGGCAATGCCAGGAGTGCCGTCGGTAAATCGCCAGGGCCGTTTTTCAACCATAAATGACCTCAGATCGGTTTGTCCGCCGTATCTGAATGTTTTAATGGCGATGCTCATTTTGTTCGTGGCCAGAATCTTTTCGTCGTCATGCAGAATACAACGATAATACTCACCGATGTCCGGCGTCAGGTCGGTGTCGAGACAGCCCGCAAGCGCCTGCTCATCGATGTTAAAAATCCGGCATGCCAGTGGGTTGGCGTACACATAGCGGGATGCGCTGTCTTTTATTGCCCAGGCAAACAGAGAGTGACCGAAATAGTAGTCCATCATTATCCTTTTATAACAATATGTCCCTTTCGCAGGAATATTTTCGGTATATAGTTATCAACGTTATTGTCCCGGCAGTATTCTGTCAGCGACGACAGCGAGTTGAGGCCGGTTTTTCTGTAGCAGCTCCGCAATCTGCCGTTTACGGCGTCAACTGAAATCTCCAGTATTCCGCTGATTTCCTTTATCTTTAACCCACAGATGAGGAGGTAAAGTATTTCCCACTCCTTCTCCGTAAATAAATCAGACGGTGATTCAAATACCGCATGCTGGCTGATTTTTCCGTTGAGCAGGGAGAGGGGAGTAATAATATTCACGTGTCTGACGCTGATGACGGTACCGATGCAGTTATTGTTCTCATCAAACAGCGGCTCCTGCACGTTGTAAGCGGGCTGCATGATTTTTTCCCTGCCCTGAATGTGCGTTGTGATCGCTCTTACCGGCCTGCCGGAGCGTTCTATCTCCCGTTCCTGTTGATTGAAAATGTCCGCAAATTCGGCAACGGGCACCGGAATGTCACTGATATTCAATCCCTCATAATCGTAGCGGGTTGATATGGTCTGCCAGATTTTAAACGTCTTGTTGACGTAGACAAAGTTCGAGTTTTTGTCCTTCACCGCCCATCCAACGACGTCATCTTTACTGAACATTTCTATTAATGCTGGCGGTAATGTGATTTGTTCCATAAATATTCCCCTACATATTTTTTGCCCTACATAAAATTCACCGTACTGCAAAGAGGCCTTTTTATCCGGCGGAAAAAAAGAATAATAACTCCATGGGCCAACGCCCAGGGAAAATGAAATTACCTTGCTTTTCACTATAATTATTATATATCCGGGCCCACATCGGTATTGATGTGGGTCTTTTTTTTTTATTCGGGCACATTAAATAAATCCAATATCTGTTGCCATTGGCATACACCCTCTTTCAGGTCGACCGCAGGCATCTTCGTGCGGCCATCAGCAATGATGACGTCGCTGCGCTCCGCTGTTTAACCGTCGTCCGTCACGCAGACCGCCGGGACGGGAAGTGCCTGGCGTACCGGCTTCGCCTGACGCCGGTTCAATGCCTGCCCACTGAGGCGATGTCCCTCTTTTCAGTGCCAGCACCGTGCCTTCACGTTAGCCGGGCCACTGCGCAGTCAAGGTACGCTGATGCTCGTCCTGCTCACCCGTTCCCCGCCGTGCGCGGGACATTCAGTCCGCTCCGGCGGCGCGTGCGGCTTGCGCGTCCGCCCGTGACTGCTCCGTTTTCCGCCCGGCTGCGGGTGACCGGCCCGAGTGAAAGTGTGAGCAGGGGGCGGGCATTGATGGCGGGAGATGTATGCCCGTCATATGCGAGGGCCGAAGTGGAGGGCATTCAGCTGTTTCTGGCGGGCTGTGCCGGACTGCTGCGTCCGGTGACGGGCTAAGCGTATCTGCCCTGGCCGGCCCTGACGGCGGCGGGCTCTGGAAGGCCCACCACTGACAACCACCGGGCCAAACGAAAGACGGCCCCGGTGTCTGGCCATCAACAATGCGAGCGGGTTGAATATTTCAGTTACAGCTCTGTGTAATTCTCACATAAAAGGATTGATCCTGAGATGATTGAGCGTTAAGTTAGCAGAACTGCCGCTCAGGCAGCTTAGTAAATAATGATGATGTTAAATTCATTATACTGCCGGACAGGCAGAAAAAAGGCCCTGATGGGCCTTTTAATCATCTTCAAGAAGCTTATCTTCTTTCACCGCCTCAATAAAATCCCTGAGTGCCTCTTCTGGCATTGCCCGAAAATCTTTATTGTAATCGCCCGCACGTTTGCTCCATCCGTGGATTTTCGCTCTGCTGACGTCCCGTCCCTTGCGACTAAACAACTCTATAATATAGTCCTTATCTTTATGCAGTCTGAGAATAAGACACAAATCCCTGAACACATCATTCGTCGCAATCACTGATGACATAGAAAATATTACCATCGTAAAGTTTAGGGGGGAGGGGAGAGGAACAGTTTTCCCTCACAAAGTTAAGGTTTTTCTGCGAGCGCGATATTTTCAGAGAACTGACGCCTACCGGCTGGCCGTCGTGCGTAACCGCGGTTGCAACATCAATCCTCTGACCGCTACGACGGGACGTGAGACAGTAGCCAATGACGCGATCATGGTTCAGGACCGCCGCCTCGGATGCGTCTCCAAGCGCTTTTTCAATCCGCGAACGTTCCTCCACAAAGGCTGCGTTGCGTTCATGAGTTTCCTTAGCCAGCTTTTCCTGTAGTTCCGCGCGGCTGATTTCCAATATTTCAATTTCCAGATTAACTTTATCAGCCAGCATTGCCGTAGTCGGAAACCCGCCCATATAGCGTTCATCCTGCCATAATTCATAGCAGACTGATGTTTCAGTCGCCTGAAGTCCAAGAGTTTTTGCGGCAGATTTTATTTCAGAGAAAGAGGCGTTTCTGGAAATCGTATTCATAAAAAATATCCTTTGCGGTTATTAATGAGGTTATTGCCCTCCTTTGCGGAGGTCAGAATTTTATTTTACCACGATATTAAAAGGATGATAACGCAATTCAGGTTATATTTATGACGTACATCATCTGTATCAGATAAATAATTTTCTCCTGACAACAGAATATTCATTAAAAAAATGTTGATGACGGGTGTCCGTTCTCTGGTAATTTTACTTTGAATGATAATGCTAATGTACACATACATTATCATTAACCACGCAGTGATTCAGTTACCCTCTGTGACGGGCACGGTTGATGCGCCCGTTTCTGTGACCTGAATGAAAACCGATGGGAGGACCACCGCTGACGCCTGAAAAGCCGCCCGGTTTGCCCGATGGCTGTTCATCTGAACAAAGATTAATCAATACATGGCAGTTTTTTATACAGCCTTCACAATATCACACAAAAAGGTGCGCGATGAACCCGATAATCAAAAATAGGGTTATGGCTATATATGGTTTTAATAACTCATAGATTACAGAGTCGGCTTCAAGATCATTGAAGGAAGCGGGGACACCTTTTGCCAGCTCTACAATACATGAAAGTCCGATAGCCCATGCAACAGTAATTGGCATTATCCCAAATGGAACAACAAACCATGACCATAGCAGCTTCAGGACCACTCCGGCATAGAGTAAAGAAAAAAACCAGATAGATATTGCCATAGCAACAAGACTAACCATAAAACAATCCTTTTATCTGTATTTATGATGAGAAAAAATAAACTGGTAGCGGTTGAAGCCAAAAATACTAAATCCGGGAACAGGTAAAAGTATCAAGGGACGTTACTGTGAAAACCCATTAAATAACATACCTGGTTCGTCCATGATGAACAGGGGTCTTCCCGGCTTTTTACCACGGAAGAAGCGGCCGCGCGGCAGACGTTCACCGCATTTCAGCCTGTATTGCCAGTCCTTAAACGCAAAGTGATGTTTGATACGACCCCCATCAAGTCGCTGAAGACTGCCGTCCTCAGCCCGTTTCAGGCCAACATCAGCAAGGCACTGCGCGACAGTGATGATTTTCATAAATGCTCTCCTGATAGCGTATTTTCAGTGTGTAGTCAGTTGCGGACTCAATCGTTTGAGTTCCTTCAACAACTCATCCAGTTCTTTTGTTCTATTTCTGGCTTTTCTTTCCTTCATCAATAAACACATTGAATTAGTATCAGCAACTATCGTTTTTGTGGTTTAGCGCGTCCAGCCCTCGCGTTGCCAGGATCACGGTTTTAGGTGGGATTGTTTTTTCATAGGTTTTATACGTTCGCAGACAGACACCCAGTTCTTCTGCTGCCCGTTCTTGTGTCCATCCCATGCCTCGACGCCACAGACGTAACTCAAACCCTGTCATAACAGTTTCCTCGCAAGACTGTTAATATTATAGCTAATAAGTGCAAAAAATGCACTTTAATCATCTATTTTAGATTCATTACTGCTCGGGCAGAGTCCCCTTAACACCTAATGCCCGGAGAGCGACGCAAAAAATCTATGGGAGCCAACATTTTTGTACGAACAGTCAATGCAAAACAACCAATAAGGATGTCGCTGCGCTCCGCTGTTTAACCGTCGCCCGTCACGACGCACGACGGAACCGGTCAGTGCCGTGCCCTCACTGTAGCCGGGCTGCTTCTCAAACAAGGGAAGCTGTCGCCGGCCTGCTCACCCGTTCCCCGCCGTGCGCGGGACATTCAGTCCGCTCCGGCGGCGCGTGCGGCTTGCGCGTCCGCCCTTGTTTGCTCAGCGGGCGCCCGTCTTTGTGGAGGTCACGGCACCAGAGGGGTGCCCCCTTCAATCAAGGAGTTTGCTTATGTCCCGTTTTACTCAGGGTGACTGTATCCAGGTTATGGCTGGCTTTCCGGATAATGCCGTCGATCTCATACTGACCGACCCGCCGTACCTCGTCGGCTTCCGCGACCGTTCCGGCCGGACGATTGCCGGCGATCGCACGGATGAATGGCTGCAACCCGCCTGCCATGAGATGTACCGCGTACTGAAAAATGACGCGCTGATGGTCAGCTTTTATGGCTGGAACCGCGCCGACCGTTTCATCAATGCCTGGAAAGCGGCGGGGTTTACCATCGTCGGGCATCTGGTGTTCACCAAAACCTACACGTCCAAAGCGGCGTTTGTCGGGTACGCGCATGAATGCGCCTACATCCTCGCAAAAGGCCGCCCGCGCCTGCCGGAAAATCCGCTGCGCGACGTGCAGGAATGGCAGTACACCGGTAACCGCCATCATCCCACGGAAAAACCGGTCTCCAGCCTGCAACCGTTAATCGAGAGCTTCACACACCCGGGCGCCATTGTTCTCGATCCGTTTGCCGGTTCCGGATCCACCTGTGTTGCTGCGCTACGGTCCGGCCGCCGCTACATCGGCATTGAGCTGATGGAAAAGTACCACCGGGCAGGTCAGCAGCGTCTGGCCGACGTACAGCGGGCCATGCAGCGGCCGGCCGCGAACGGTGACTGGCTGCCGGAGGCCGCGTAATGAAATGTGCCGGCCATAAAAAACTACACGCTGAAGTGACCGCTCTGGAAAAGGCAATGTATGAACTGCGTAAGCAGTTGTGGAGGATGGAATACAACTGGCGTTCTGATAGCCATAACCTGCCTGAACGACTTGCCGGTCAGTCCATCGGTCGGATAAACGCGCTGTTTTTGCAGGCATACCGCGAAGCCCTGGCGCTGGACGACTGCTTTGACGACTGACTTAACGCGGCCGGGTTCGCCTGGCCCCGATATGATTAATGGAGAATGACCCATGTTTGGCACACGAAAAGAAATCAGCAAAAAGCTTAAGCGCGCGTTCGCGCGCGATGAAAAAATGGCGGTACTGGTATGGACGCTGTTGGACGTACAGGCGGTGGAAAACATGACGGAGGAGGAAGCGGAGGCGATTTTATGCAGCATTGGCAACGTGGGGATGGGCGATCACATTGAGGAAGGAATATCCGAATCGACGGTGAAGGAAATGCTGGCAGGCCTGCGGGCCGACATTTCCGTGGTTGAGGTGCCGTCCGATGTGCTGGCCCGTATTGTCGATACGGCGGAAAGGGTTTTGAAAAGTGACGCCGCCTGTGCGTGGACGCTCGCGCGCCACAACTTCCCCGGCGTCGGTGATGCGCTGGCCGATATTGACTGGATTAAAAAACGGCTGGCCGCATAACCAGGCATTATCACGCCGCACCGTGCGGCGTGAGTCCGGGAAAAAATAAATAAGGATGTCGCGTTGCTCCTCTGTGCAGCGGCCAGTGCCCTGGCCTTGAGGGGATAAAAACCCCGCCTCTGCCGGCTGTCGCGTTGTGAGGGCTTACGCCGTTCCCTTACTTTAGCCGGGCCCACTCGTTCACAAGGGTACGCTGTCGCCGTCGTCCTCACCCGTTCGCAGCCTTTACGGGCATTCAGCCCGCAAAAGCTTTGCGCTGCGGCTTGCGGGGCCGCCCCTGTTCTCTCCGTTTTCCGCCCGTCTTTTGTGCGGTCACGGCGCAAGCCCGCGCTGCGTTATATGCTCACAACGGAGAGGCTATGAACACACAGACCCCTTTGGCCCCGGCTTTGTCTCCGGACCTGTTCCATCCCGATCGCGGTGCCACCCGGCATTTTCTTCCCCGCCTGTTTTCTCACGACTACGTGCGCGCTGAAAACTGCATTTATCAGTACGCCAGCCGCTACCTGCCGGATTTTGACGGCTGTGAATGGGAGTTTGTCCCGGTGAAAACCAGCGGTGGTTTTATGCAGCCGGGGGAGGGGCGGTGGCGCTTTGCCAGTACCGATAACGGCGCGGTTCTGGAGCTGTCAGCCGAAGCGGCGGGCGTGGCCATCACTGCCCTGGTGCTTAACCACTTCAGCTGGATGTATGAACACAATGACGAGCCGGACCTGTGTGAGCATTTCTGTCTACGCTTTCGCCAGCTGACGGCCTTTGCTGCAACCCATCCCGAAGCCGCGCAGATTTTCCGCGCCCTCAACTGATGCTGACGTGCGGCATTGCCGCCCGTGATAAACGGAGAAATACGATGTACGGAACGGTAAAAGAACTGTGTGAAAGGCTGCTGGCCGATTACCCGGCGGATGAAAAAATCGATCTGATTATCTGGACGCTGGATGACGTGCGCGAATTCCTGTCTGACATGAAGCCGACGGATGATGAGGCCGGTTGCATCCTCGCCTGCCTTGAGGGGGTTGATGCGGTGCATGAGTATGGCGTAAGCGCGATAACGCTGGTTGAAATGCTGGAAAACCTGCGTGAAGAAGAACGGCGCAACAGACAGGTCAGCGTGTCCGCATATACGCTGGCGCGTATTATTGAACTGGCAGAGAAATTGCTGGAGGCGGCGGAAGAAGAGTGCGGAGAAGGTGCTACGGGCTGGCTGTATCCCATCAGTGCGGAAACGATACAACAACTGAAGGCAGAACTGGGGTAGCAGCAGTGCCGGGCAGGGAGGCCCGGCGTGGCGTCCGGCCGCGCTGAAAACCCTGCCGCCTGACGGCGGCGGAGCAGGACCGGTTCAGCCTGCGGCTTCACCCGGCCCGCTCCTTTTTCAATATGCGTTTGTTAAAACCTTCTTATAATTCATGAACCATTATTTATGCTTTCAGGAATTCGCTTATGTGTGGCAAAGGGTATTACGGCGTGGCAAAACCTTCCGGAAGGGTAATAGTATTTTACATAATCCTTTATCTGGCGGTGTTGTTCTGTTGTGGGGGGCTATGTCATTGAATTTCTTATTCATTCAGTTGATAAAAGTGAAGAAAACGCCATGTTCACTTTCTGGTATGGCGTGGTGGCGCTGGGTTTCCTGCTGGGTGTTGACAGGCTGCCATGGAGTGCGCCTTTTCATGTGTATAACAGGCAGTTGAATTTAGTTCTGGTCTCCAGTGCCGCTGCCACCGCTTTTTGTGATTATTTTAAAACTGAACTGATTGATGCATGGGGTACGGACTCCGGTGTCCGGGATTATGCAGGCGTGGCCGTGTTGACGGGAGGGAGCATTATCCTGGTGCTGATACTCATGTGGAAAACAAAATACAGTGTCAGAAAGGGACTCTGAGTTATAAGAGGACAACAGAAATACAGCCTTCAGTAAAGCCATAATCCGTTAAAGGCTGATCCGTCAAAAGCCGGTCTTTTAAACAGTTTGTTACACCGGGCGTCTGCCCCCCTGGGGCACCGCGCTGTCATGCTGCGCACCGAGCCGCTTCGCGTCTCTGCCCTGGCCCGTTCCGGGCCGGGTTTCCATCGCCTGACGCAACCCCATAACCCCCCGCAGCCAGCCTGCGGCTGGCGCATCTCACTGGCCCCGTTCCGGTGCCGCTGAGGCGCAACGCCGTTTCGCGCCGCGCGCCCCGTCGTTGCCGCGTGCCCCTGCCCATCCCTCTGTCCTGTTTTCACCCGCCTGAGGCGTTCGCCGGGCTGAGAAAAGCACACCCCTTATCTGCTCCCGTCCAGGGTAAATGGCACTCGCTACGCTCGCCCTGGACAGGCTCAGGGGGCGCGCTCTTTCACGCCCGTTGCGGCGAACGGCTCTCAAACGGGTGAAGGTAACAATCAGTGGGAGCGTCAGGCAGGTTCCCGCAAAACGTCAAGACCGCGGCCCCGGCAACTCAACGGGTGATGGTTTTTTAAAGGCAAAAACACACAACTTTTAAGGAGTTCATTATGGCAGAGCGCGGCATTAACAAAGTCATTCTGGTGGGAAACCTGGGGCAGGATCCGGAAATACGCTACATGCCTGACGGCGGTGCGGTGGCAAATATCACGCTGGCGACGTCTGAATTCTGGCGCGACAAACAGACCGGGGAGCAGAAGGAAAAAACGGAATGGCACCGGGTGGTGCTGTTCGGAAAGCCGGCCGAAGTGGCCGGTGAATACCTGCGCAAGGGCGTACTGATTTATATCGAAGGCCGGTTACAGACCCGCAGCTGGGAGGATAACGCAGGCGTTAAGCGCTACACCAGCGAGATTGTGGTTAACCAGAACGGCACCATGCAGATGCTGGGCGCTCGTCGTGATGGCGGTCAGGCACAGCCGTCCGCTCAGTCAACATCTCAGGCCGCGCCACAGCCGACACCACAGGCCGCAGGTAAGCCCGCAGCGCCCGCAAAAACGAAGGGCCGGACTAAGGCCGGAATGACAGCCGCGCAACCCGAACCACAACCGCCGAAGGGTGAATGGCCCCCGGTCAGCGATCCGCTTGATGATCTTCCTTTCTGACGAAGAATTTCCGCAGTAAGCAGTAAGAGGTGCCGGAAAGATGGGCTTTCCGGCAGACAGTCATCAATATCAGAGAGGTATTAACGATGTCAGTTACCGAGTCTAAAACAAAAGTACGCGCTAAAACCAGCAAAAAAAGCGCAGAGCCTGCCACCGTTACCGCGCTTAAAACGGCCCTGGAAGCCGCGCCGGTTGAAACGATCCCCCTGTCCGGGCTGGTTAAGTCGCCGCTCAACGTGCGCACCATTCCGTACCCGGAAAGCAGCGTTCGCAGTCTGGCTGACACGCTCCTGACCGTAGGGCTGTTGCAGAATCTGGTGGTCCACGTCCTGCCTGACGGTCGCCACGGCGTGGCCGCAGGCGGCAGACGCCTGGCCGCGCTGACGCTGCTGGCCGGTGAAGGGCAAATCGCGCCCGATTATCCCGTTATCGTCAAAATCATTTCCGACGAGCTGGCCGTGGCCGCCTCGCTGACCGAAAACGGGGAGCGCTGCGATATGCACCCCGCCGAGCAGATCGCCGGATTCCGGGCAATGGTCAGCGGCGGGAAAACCGTCGCCCAGACCGCCGACCTGCTGGGCTACAGCCCCCGTCACGTTCAGCGAATGCTGAGGCTGTCAGACCTGGCTCCCGCCATTCTTCAGGCGCTGTCTGAAGATACCCTGACCACCGAACACTGTCAGGCTCTGGCGCTCGAAAGCGACCATGACCGCCAGGTGCAGGTGCTGGAAGCCGCCCGGTCAGCGTCATACAACGGTAAGCCGGAGGTGCATACCATCCGGCGGCTGATGACTGAAAATGAGGTGTCAACGGACAGCGACAGGTTCCGCTTTGTCGGTGCGTCGGCTTTCGCGCCGGAGGCCATTCGTACCGACCTGTTCAGCGAAGACCAGGGCGGCTACGTCGATACCATTGCGCTTAACGCCGCGCTGCTGGAAAAGCTTGAGGCGGTGGCAGACGGGCTGCGCGAGGCCGAAGGCTGGGCGTGGTGTCTGGGGCGCATGGATCGTGTGAGTCTGTATGGCGATGACGCCGCACTGTACCGACGACTGCCTGAACCTGATGCGGTGTTTACCGGGGCGCAGCGTGAACGTCTTGAGACGCTGGCGTCGCTGATTGATGACGGTGAAGAAAGCGACGACAGCCGCGATGCATCCGCTGAGATGGACGCGATCGAGGTTGCTGCCCGTGTACAGGCGTGGACGGCTGAACAGCGTAATCAGGCAGGGGTCGTGGTGTCCTGGTGGGGCAGTGAGGTTTACGTGCAGCGCGGCGTGGTGCGCCTCGGGGATGAACAGGCCGACGGCGCTGAACCGCCGGAAGAAACGACAGGTATCGTTCACCTGCGTGAGGCAAACCCCGCCGATGCGGTCAGCCTGCCGCTGCTGAAAAAAGCCTCATCCGAACGTACCCTCGCCGTGCAGGCCGCGCTGCTGGCCCGCCCGGAGGAATCGGTCGCCCTGCTGGCCTGGACGCTGTGCAGCAGGGTCTTTGCCTCATCCGTGTATGACCGTGTCGCTACGATCAGCCTGGAGTGCGGCCATCACACCATGCTGAACGACGCCCCGGAAGCAAAAGCGGGCGCGGCCTGGGCGGCGATTGATGCTGAAAAATCCCGTCTGGCAGAACTGTTGCCGCCGGGCTGGAAAAACGATTTCACCACTTTCTTTACCCTCAGCGGCACAGACCTGATGGCGCTGCTGAGCTTCTGCACCGCCGTCAGCCTCGATGGCGTTCAGAGCCGTGAGTGCAATCACACCCGTCCGAGCAGGCTTGACGCGCTGGAAAGCGCCATCGGGTTTCACCTGCGCGACTGGTGGCACCCGACAAAGGCGAATTTCTTCGGGCACCTGAAGCAGGCGCAGATTTCTGACGCGCTCAACGATGCGGGACTGACGGGCGCGGCCCGTGACGCCGCGAAGATGAAAAAGGGCGACGCCGCCGAACACGCAGAGGCTCACCTTGCCGGAACCCGCTGGGTCCCGGTCTGGATGCGCCCGAAAGACGCACAAACCGGAGAGCCGGGGGCCGTTCAGCCCTCTGAATCTGACGCCGCCTGATGCCACGATGCCGCCCCGTGGGGCGGCAGTACGACAACCCGGAGAATTCATGATGGAAAATCAGTACAGCAGCGAACGCCTGGCGCAGATGCAGGCGGATGAGTTTGAAGCGTGCCGCGAGGCCGGTACGGAATACAGATGGAGCCTGAGCCGCTCAGTGATGGCCGCAGTCACGTTACCCGATACCTGGGAGATGAACGGCGAGCGGGGCGGAGAGTATGGCGGCCTGTTCCCGGTGCAGGTGCGCTTTGCACCCGCACACGGACGCTTTCGCGTGGCGCTGTGCAGCCCCGGTGAAATCAGCGACCGCTGGCTGATGGTGATTATCCCGGATGGCGGACGTTCGGTGACGTGCGTCCGCAGCCGTGCGCACTTTGAACCGGCGACGTTCAGCGTGGTCCTGAGCCTGGCCGCCGTGATGGACGAAGAAGGTTATAATTTTTCCGCCATCCTCGATACGCTGATGGGGGACGAATTATGAACCCCATCCCCCGCCACCGGGCGCTGGTCCCGCACAGCCCGTACGTCAGCGCCGTTGCGCAGGCAACCGCCGAAGTGGACGCCCGCAGCCGGACCCGCGCACCGGTCGGAGAATATGCCTACGCCCGCGCTTTCCTGCGCCATCTGTGCGGCTGCAAAACCGTCCGCGCCTGTCACCTGCGCCGGGTGGTGCCGCTGTTCGTGCCGTCCCGCCGTTCTTCGCCGCCAGTGACGGCCTATCTTGCGGCGCTGGACGTGCTGATTGCCTCACGGGGGGAGGTCTGCCCGCTGCCGCTGCCGTCAGATACGGGCAGCCTGCTGTTTCCGGCGGTCGTCCACCGTGCGGCAGAGCGCCGTGAGGCACAGTTAATGATGAAGGTGCAGAAAAGAGAGGCGCAGGGTGAACGGAGTCGCCAGCAAAACAGGCGACGCTATCAGAACCTGCTGGCTCAGGCCCAGATTGACCTGGCCTTTCATACGCCGTCAACGGTCGGACGCTGGTACAGCCACTGGCAGCACAGGGTGCTGGATGTAAATGACCTGCTGGACTGCGTGCTGGCCTGGCTCAGGCGCACCCCCACGGGCAGGAGCGTCGATGTATCGGAGCTTGACGGCCTGCCCTTATGGCGCGTGATGCTTGAAATACGCTATGCGGCAGGGGCGGCAACTCACGCGCAGCGGTGGGCCGACAGGCTGGCGCTTCCTGACCAGCTGACGGTTAAAATCTGAACCTGAAAGTGTGACTTTGTTTCACCTGCTGGTATACTGGGTGTAACTAAGTCACACAAGAGGAAACGCCAGTGGCACAGACAAAACTCAGGAAACAGGGCGGCGCGGTTGTCCTGACTATCCCCGGCGATATCGCCGCCCGGGCAGGCTGGAGCGTGGGCACGCTGCTCGACGTCGCTGCTGACGGTGAAGCCGTCAGCATCCGGCCTGCCGGGCGCGTGGCGCGGGGCAGAAAGACGCTTTCGCAGCTGCTGGCCGGGATTGATAAAGCGGAAATCCGCGAGTTCAACGAAGCGGTCAGTGACGGGATGAACGACGCGCCGAAGGGCAGGGAGCCGAGCTGATGGTGACGCGCAGGGTGCCGCAGAAGGGGGAAATCTGGCACGTCAACGGCGATCCGGTCGAAGGCCGGGAGTTCAGAGGGCCACACTATTATCTGGTCATTTCCCCCCGCGAACTGGTCAGCGCGCTGGGCACGGCGGTCTGCATTCCCGTCACCAGCGGGGGCGGGGCGGCCCGCTCTGAGGCCGTCACCGTGTATCTCGACGGCAACAGCACCGATACGGGCCGGGTGACCGGCGTGGCCCTCTGCTACCAGCTGCGTTCGCTTGACCTAACGGCGCGTCAGGCCAGCTATGCCGCCAGGGTGGAGCCGCACGTTATGGACGAAATACTGTCAATGGTGGTCGATTTAATCGACCCGCGTTAAAGAGGTGAAAAATGCGATTCTTTCTTCTTTCATCAATTTTTCAGGGTGCTTATTGCGCCTGGTTTTGGGACAGCGCAGAAAAATGGTCTTTGATCCGCTGTACTGGTGTGGTGTTATCCTGTTAGTGCTGGCAGCCCGCTATTTTACTTCAGGTAGCCCGGAACTGAAAAATCGCGGCTGACAGGTCCACGGCCCTGACGGGCCAGAGAGGTGCCGGTGCTGGCGCACCCGCACTTCCCTTACGTGAAAACTTATTTCCCTGCGGCGTCTGCATCGGTTCTCAGAACTTCCTGCCGCTGTACCTCTTCTGACGCCTTCTTTTCTTCGCTCTGCTTTGTAGTAACCCTTTATCACGCCGGGCGTCTGCCCCCCTGGGGCACCGCGCTGTCATGCTGCGCACCGAGCCGCTTCGCGTCTCTGCCCTGGCCCGTTCCGGGCCGGGTTTCCATCGTCTGACGCAACGTCAACATCACGCTTGCTGCGACCGTTCCGGTCGCGCCGCTGTCACCGTGCCGGCGACAGGGCCGCCGGCACTTTACTGACGCCACGACGTTCCGTCGCGTCGGGTGTGTTCATCCTCATTTATCTCCGGTGAGCCATCTCACGGCCGTTCCCAGGCGAGGGCTGGTCGTAGCACCTTAGCCTCGCTACCGGAAGGGCCGCTTCGCTGTCTCCTCACCCGTTCGCACTCGCCTGCTGCTCGCTTGCGCTGCGGCTTGCGGGGACTCCCTTCCTCCACTCGTCGTCGGAGCTACTGGCCCTTTGCCGCCGGGGAACTCACCGAGAGATGGAATAACCACCAGAAGAGGGGAAACAAAGCATGAACACACAAAACGTCAACGTCAAAACCGCCACCAAAGAATCTTCCGAAAGATGGGGTGAACTGCCACCGCTGCGCGGCCTCGATATCCGCATGACCTGGGTAAGAGCGAGTCTCATGCGCCGCAGTGATGCAAAAAAAGCCGGTTATGGCATGACTGCGGCAGAGTACGACGCAGAGACTGAAGGTCAGCACGATCACCGCGCGGGCAGAAACACGTTACCGCATTTGTTCGCTGACGTGCAGGAACTGGCAAAAGCATGGCGGCGGGGATATGCGATCGCAGGCCGGTATACGGAAATGTCGGCTTGCCCCGGCTGTAACAACGACAGCGGCGAGCCTTGCCCGTATCACGGGTGAGTGACCTGACCAAAACGACATCTCACATTCACCCGGAGAATGACTCTCATGAGCAAAACATCCCTGACGCTCGATCAGTTTCGCGACCTGTGCCGCTATGTGTTTACCCACGGCACATTTACCGGCGTGAGCGGTATTAACTGGCGCGACCTACCCCGATACGACGTGGCAGAGCAACCCGGCAACCCGATGGAGGCCGACACGCTGTACCTGGCCGATGGCTGGCCAGCCGCTGTGTACGAATTTGATATTGGCTACACGGTGATAAAGGGCGCACTGAAGAGTGAAAGAGGCGCTGAAGAAAAGAATAAGTAATTCGAAACGGGCAGGGTTTCCCCTGCCGATCCCCGCCGGAAAACCTCTCTCAAAGGTCGCCCGGCATTCAACAACAACGTATGAGGCAAATCATGACTATTGCTGAAGCCAGCATCATCACACCGCCGGAAAATTATGTAAAGCATGAAAATACACGCCGGCAATTTCGCGCTCGCCGTGCGTGCATCAGTGCGCAGGACATTGCCCCGGAAATTCTGGCGCGCAGTCGTCACGTTGCGCATTGCGCCCGTAAACGTCAGACGGTACGGGTTCCTGCGATGAGTGTGAGTGAGTGGGGCCAGTTTTTACGCGGTCTTGAACTGAAACGGGCGCTGGCCTGATAACGGAGTGCCGCTCTGAAAGGGGCGGCAATATAAAATGAAAAGTGACTTTTTAATCCATTCTTATATCAGGTTAAACAGCTGCCATATGAGCAAAGAGGATGCAGAACGATTTCTGTACCTCAGCGACCCACGACAAAATAAGGCGAAAAACTCTCACAAATGGATCCACAGCACGGGGAAACCCGGCAACGTGTTAATTCGTCTTTCCGCTCAGGAAAATGCCCCCGCACGTTTACGTGAAATGGGCATATCGGAAGAACTCTGCGAAACGGTATCTGTTCTGGCCCGTGCAATGGAACTGGCAATGATCCATTTCGACAGTGATGCAGACGTGTTAACGGGAATACCCGTTTATAAATAATCGTTGAAAAGTGCGGGGTGTCTGCCTCGCACAGTATTGGGGCAGAAAAAATGAAGCGATTTTCTCAGCTTTACGTAGCGCAAATATGATCCGGAAAGACAGACCACTCACTGATGATGAATTGCACCATTACGTTCCAAGCATATTTTCGCAAGAGAAACATGAATCCCGAAGTGATCGTTATACATACCCACGATAACACTAATTAGTCGACTCAGAGATGAAGGTTTTGAGCCTTTTTTTGCATGTCAGCAGCGTGTACGAGATGCGAATAGAAAAGGGCATGTAAAACACATGATCAGGTTTCGACGTCATAACCAGGTAAAGCACAGCGAAGTGTCAGAAATTATTCTTCTCAACAGTCATGACGGTAGCAGTAGTTACCAGATGAATCCCGGACAGTTTCGTTTCGTCTGTGCAAATGGCATGGTCTGCGGTGAGATATTCGGTGACATACGTGTTCCACATAAGGGTGATGTGGTTGCTCAGGTTATAGAGGGGATTATGAAGTTCTCAATCGTTTTGAGTCTATAGAAGCATCACGTGATGATATGAAAAATATCCATCTGGATAATAATGAGAAAATTGAGTTTGCGCAAACTTCACTTGAGTACCGTTATGACGGTCAGCACGTTCCTATACTTCCTGAATCACTGCTCAAAAGTCAGCGCCGTGAAGATAACGCTAATGACCTGTGGACGGTTTATCAGCGCACTCAGGAAAACATAATCCGTGGAAATTTACCTGGCAGAACCACAAGAGAAGAGCGCACACGAACCTGATCAATCAACGGTATAGATGGAGATATAAAACAAACCGTTTTCTCTGGTCACTTGCAGAAAAAATAAAAAATTCTTAAATCCTGATAAAAAGAAAGGGCCAGTTATGCGGCCCTTTTTTCAAAACATTATCCATCTGACAACCTGAATCAAAGTACAGAAATTTAGTGCAATTTATTTACCATTTTCCATTTTTACGTTCTCACCCCTTCTCCTTTTCACCGGTGATTTCCCTGAGCGAATAACAGATGAAATGGCTCTCTCACTCACGGTCATTTTCATGGCATCCATGCAGGCTTTAATCTCTTTTGCATTGTAACCTTTCTGCGTGGCGAGCGTGAGAATTTCATCTTTCAATGCTTCCAACATTTCATCTGAAGAAATCCTGTTTTTTGACTGGTCAGGCATTGTTGCCAGTTTTTCTCTTGCCGCTTCAATCTGGTGCTGAGTAAAAAATTTTTGTGCCGCCATATGATAAAACTCCAAATAGAACCCGAGAACGTCATTTGACATCAATT
Organism: Erwinia papayae; assembly: GCF_058241465.1. Lineage (NCBI taxonomy): Bacteria > Pseudomonadati > Pseudomonadota > Gammaproteobacteria > Enterobacterales > Erwiniaceae > Erwinia > Erwinia papayae. Next base: position 1,111,479 of record NZ_JBZCHT010000009.1, on the reverse strand, counting down.
GCTCCAGCCATTCCAGAAAATTTTCTCACTGACGCCTACCTTTTCCAAAGGATTGAACTGGCTATGAAGAAGACATCATAGTAAAATGACGGACAGGAAATGTTTTGTCATTACCGTCTGCACGCAGACAGTAATGACAAAACGCCTGGTCAGGGCTTCGCCCCGACACCCCGGTCCCGAGTTAAGGTTGAGTTATGGCTAAAAGTGAAAAGCGTCAAAGGAATGTTATTGTGCAGCTACGTTGCAGTGATAAGGAACTTGAAGCCATTGATAAGAAAGCACTGGCGGCCGGCATCACGCGGTCTGAGCTACTGCGAAGATCAGCCCTTAATCGCCGTATAATGGTACGCACTGACATCCGGATGATGAATGAACTTCTCCGGCTTGGTGGTCTACAGAAACATCTGTTTACACAGATGCAGGATACGATGACAACGGAACTGAGTCGCCAGTTTTCAGACGTGCTTGTCAGCATCACTCATGCGATCAATGCACTGGATATGACGCCGGTACAGGCGGAGGAAATTAAAGACTGATGAACGTAATTATCCCGCCCAAGCGTCGTGATAAAAAGACCAGCTTTAAAAAACTGGTTGAATACGTGAGCACGCGTGAAGATAAGAAAGTGACGGATATCGTTGCGCCGGATTTAACTGCTCATACGTCCGGCACTGAGTATGTCTCCACGCCGGGCTTTGGCCAGCTGGTTAACTACGTCGGACGGAAAAGTGTCGCGCAGGCATCGCAGATAGTCAGTATTTCACCCGAGGGCATTCAGCGCGTGCTCTCCGGTGAAGTACTGTGTGAAACCAACTGCTTTTCGCTGGATACCGCAGCAGCCGAAATGAACATGACGGCCAGCCAGAACCGGCACTGTAAAGATGCCGTATACCATTTTATTTTGTCCTGGCAGAGTGACGAAGCACCTTCACCTGATGCCGTTTTCAGTTCCGTGCGCTTCAGCCTGGAACAGCTCGGCATGAAAGAACACCAGTTCGTGGCGGCCATACATCGTGACACCGACAACATTCACTGCCACGTATCAGCGAACCGCGTACACCCGCAGACCTTTACCGCGCAGAATATGTGGAACGATGCTGACACGCTGCAGAAATCCTGCCGCGTTCTGGAGCGGAAGTTAGGTTTCAAGGTGGATAACGGAAGCTGGCATATGGATGCACAGGGTGCACTTCACCGCACCCGCCGGCACATACCATCAACTCCAAGCGGTGCGGCAAAACGGGAGATTTTTTCCGATAAAGAAAGCCTGCACGGCTACGCCGTTCGCGAAGTCCGTCAGAAGATTGCTGATATTGCTGAACAGGATTGTCTGAGCTGGGATCAGCTACATAACATCCTGTTCACCAGGGGCCTGGGGCTACGGGAGCAGAGTGGTGGACTCGCGATTTACGATCTGCTGAATCCGGACGGCGTCAGCGTGAAAGCCTCTGACGTTCATCCGGCCATGAGTCTTCCTGCGATGGTCAGCCAGCAGGGCGAATTCACGCCGTTACCGCCGACTTACGATCCGGAGAGACCTGAAGACGGAATGCTGCATATGGCATCATCCTACATGCCGCAGCTGCACGTTCGCGATCAGGAAGCCCGTCGTGAACGCCGCGAGGAACGCGCCATTGCCCGTGACATTCTTCGTGCCCGTTATGACGCATACCGGGCAAGCTGGGAAAAACCTGACCTGCGAGGAGCTGAGCGTTTCCGACAGATTTCATCACACTGCGTAGTGATGAAGGCACACGTGCGTGAGAGCATTCGTGATCCGCTATTGCGTAAACTGATGTACCGCGTTACCGAGTTTGAAAAGATGAAGGCAATGGCTGAACTGCGTCTGCAACTGCGTGAGGAACGACAGGTACTGAACGACAGTGGTGCGAATCGTCCACTGAGCTGGAAGGCCTGGATTGAACGTGAAGCGGTGAAAGGAGACGCTGCTGCGCTCAGCCAGATGCGTGGTTGGGCCTATCGTGAGAAGCGTGCGGCACGTCAGCAGAAAGCCAACTGGCCTTCTCCTAATGCCGTTATTCATTACGGACCTGGCGATGATGTACCGACATTTAAATCAAGCGAACATGAGACGCGGCTCTTGCGCGACGGGACGGTAAGCTACCTGCGTGACGGTAAACCCGCAGTAACCGATTTTGGTGACAGAGTGGAGGTTTACCCTGCGCCAGACAGCAAATCCGATCGTTTTAATAATGACCTTGCTGCCGAGCTGACCGCATGGAGAAGCGGAGATAACACCGTACTAAACGGTGAACCAAAAGCCGTTAATCGTGTGCTGTATTCGGGCGTGGTACGTAACCTGAACAAAGATGACGGACGCGTCTTCAAAGTAAGCGACCCGAAAATGATGGCCAGCGTATATGCTACTGAAGAAAGTCTCCGAAATCGCGGGTCAAAACCAGAGCTGAAAGAGTGCGAACCTCAGTTAAGGGACGATGAGGACTTACGGCCGATTAATAAAGATTTACCACGACCATGAGGAGACTGACGGAGGACACTTAACAAGTCGAATTAATCAGACGCTGATTGCACAGGGTTGAAGGCCTGTACAACCAGCTAACCTTAACAACCTGTAGAGGAGGCTGCTATGGCTGCCATCGATCCTAGTCAATTTTCACATCTGAGCAAGTTTTTTCCTGAGCTGACTGAATTACAGTCAATTCATGTCTGTATGCTGGTTTTCGGAAATATATCTATAGAGGAATTAGCTGAAACCAGAGGTGTCGCCCGAAACACTATTAAAGAGTCGATAGATTCAATCCAGAACCGGCTGGAAGTGGACTCTATTAAGTTGCTACGCACTTTAGTCATCAGTCGAGTGCTAACGAAAATTGCAATTTATATGTACCGGGATAAATAGTTACGCTGATAATTTGATTTTAATTTAAATAAATTTATGGCTGCAAAATAAATTGCAGCCTGTTTTTTTTCTATTAAAAAACATATTGTTAACTACACCCTGCCTTTGGCGGCAGGGTTTACACGAATAGGATGAATCCTATCTAATGCCATCCAATTACTTAATCCTTACAAAAAACGAATACGGAGTTGATATGGCGGCACCCAAAAAATATAAAGGCATTGCCATGATGCTGTATATGTCGCCTGATCTGAATGAGCTTCTCATTGCATCGGCCAAAAAATCAGGCCGCGCCAAAACAACCGAAGCTCATTTCCGACTTGAAGATCACCTCAGGCTGTACGACGCAATCGCCACACCAGGGCAACGTTTCACTGCAGAAAGTAACGATAAAGATTAAATAAGTCTTCCGCCGGCATTTGCGAATGCTGGAATGTTTTGAGTTCAAGGATGCTCACTGTTACCGGTGAGCAGGGCACCCTCTTGTCTTTTTTCAGGTGTCTGCTCTTTAACAACGTGCCCGTTATTACCCTGATCTCAAGGTCCTCTCTTGCCGGCATGCCGTACCGGTGCGCGGAAGATGTCCGGAGGCTCCGTCATGGCCTGCAACACATCAGGGGAACCCGCCGGGAGGCGGGGCAGCGCCGGGAGCGGCAACCTTAAATATTTTCTCGCTCCCCAAGCTGGCCGGGACAGTGCAAAGTCGGAATTGTGGGTGTTACGTTTATATCCCTGCGGATCAGTTCGATACATCTTGTTCTGGAGTCACCTGCGGAATTCGCGGTGCCGGTTTCAGGAAATCACCTTTCCTGAGTGTATTAGCACTGCGCATGTGCGCGGCTGCAAACGGGTTTACAGCAGTTTCATGAGCTTTTCCCTACGAATCAGTTCGACGTAACCACAGCAGGCCCCGGGGCGAACCGTCGGGCCACCTGTAACTGGTGATGATTAGCCCTTCATTCGAATGAAGGCGCGAACGGGTTTCCCTGCCGTAACACGCCACATCACGCAAATATGACATTGAGGAATCTGTGCGGGCCCACTCTTTCTGAGTGGGTCGGCCCGGAATTACTTACTTCTTTATTTTCATTTCAGGCTGATGCCCGTGAGAGGGGCTGATATTGGGGATCAATATGAGGTTTTCAAAAAAACGACGTGAAGTGCTTCGCATGCAGTATGGTGGTCGCTGCGCTCTGTGTGGAGACATTCTCCCGGAACGGGGCTGGCATGCAGAATATCTCGGGAAAGAATACGTCAGCGAAGGTTACGGCGCTGTCTGTACGGACTGCCGTACCACAAAAGGTAATGCGTCTCCGGAGGCATTCAGGGCCATTCTGGCTGAGCAGGTGGAACGGGCGCGGAGGGGCAGTATCAATTTTCGCACTGCCCTGCGCTTCGGACTATGTCACGTTAAAGTTGAACCCGTCGTGTTCTGGTTTGAAAAGTACCAGGCGCGCTATACCAGAATTACCGGTGCTCCTCAAAATTCCGCTTCACTGTGACGTCGCTCCCGGCATTGGCCGGGACGTTTCCTTCCCAATCCAATACGCCGTAACAGAAAGTACGCTGACCAGATAAAAGGTGAGCGTACTTTCTGTTGTGGCGAATGCGGCCAGCGCACGCGGTAAAACGGGCAGTTAGAACATTATGCCTTAAGTCTAAACTACCGCACCGGGGTTTACCTGTTTACCTGGTGCACCGGGAGGCACCCGGCGCCACAACACATTTTTCGTCGTTTAACTGAGGTATTTAATCATGAAGTAGCAGCGCGGTCAGACCGCAACCGAACGGCAATGCAGTAGTCGTAATACTGCCCTGAGTCGCCGAATGATGATTTCTTTTGGTGAGCCTGATTAGCGTCGGGTTAAGTCAATAAAAAATAGCTCCGGTAAAGCAGCGCGACCGCCAGACGCGCACCGGTTATCAGCGGCAATGGTGCGACAGATTCTCAAGGGCATGAGCGCGGCCACTGCGTAAGTGTGGCAGAACAAAAAAAGTCACTTTTCCCCTACCTGGAACTTCCCTGCTTTTCCGGAGTTATCTCTATGTCATTTACCGAACGGGCAGGGCTGTTTCCGGTCCTGCTGTTGACCGGCTGCGTGCAGCCTGCGGTTTACACCGGGCCACCTTCGGGCAACGTGGTGGACAGCATACTGTCACGCAGCGCGGCCAACATCAGCGCCATGCAGTACCGGGTGCATCAGACCGGGCCCTCGGCTCAGCGTCCTGCTTCTCCTGCCACTAAGACTGTTCAGCCTCTTATGCTGGGAACCTCCAATACTTACGCGCTGAAAGTGAAGCCAGCGTCGACTCCTACGGTATCTTCATCTGCGGCTGGACAGGCAGACGGTTTTGTTTGGCAGGCCGGAGCAGCGCCCACATTGCGTGCGGCGCTGCGAAAAATTGTGCCGCCCGGACAGACAGTGGTGTTCGATAGGGCAGTTTCCGCAGACGCGCCTGCGTTGTGGCGCTGGACGGGCAACGACCGCTGGCAGTTCGTTAGTGAGAAAATGTTGGCTGCGCGTGGACTGAAAGCCACTTTCAACACGAAGGAACATACTATGAAGGTGGAGCCCGCACAGCGCGCGCAGACCGTTCATGACGTTACCTCTTTTTCACCCGCGGTGCTGCCCGGCTCGCCGGTCAAACAGATGGCCGCAAGCACAGTGAATGCCAGGTCGATGTCGGTGACACGGCGTAACCCGTTCCGCGGTGATAAAAACATCGTGCTTGCCTCAACGGTCAAATCGATGGGCATATCTGGCCCGCCGGTCGATTTTCCCGCCACATCTGCCACAACACCAACCATTGTCCAACTCAGGCACTGGCATATTGAAACGGGCAACACCGTTAAAGACTGGCTCTACAGCCAGGCGTCATCAGAAATCTGTAACGTACCCGGCATTAAAAACTGGACCATCGCGTGGCTGACGCCGACCAATTACCGGGTGGATGCGCCGCTTAACTTTGATGGCAGTTTCCGCGAGATGCTCAACCGGCTGTTTACCCTGTACGGAACCGCTAAGGTACCGCTTTATGCGGGCTATCGCGCTTCGCAGTGCGTGGTGTCCGTGGATGACAGGGAGGTGCAGTAATGATCATGTACTGGCTGATGATACTGTTTTCGGGGTTTCTGATAGTCGGGCTGTCGCCAGAACAGCGTGCTATTGAAGATGCAGGGCAATTGCAGGACCAAACGCTAAGTCAGCAGGCTACACAGATGGTGCGATATATGAACCGCATTAATGACTGGCGCTACAACAACCCGGCGGCGGATAACGTCAGCGTTAGCGACGCTCAGCTTTCAGGCTGGCAGAGCGTCTCCGGCCTGAACAACCACATCTACGGGGGCAGGACATTTCTCTGGCGCGTCAGTCAGCCCGGGCTGATGTCCGCACTGCTCACACAGACGCATCAGTCGGCGCTTGCCGGACGGGTTGCATCCCGCCGGCTGCTCGACATCACCGGCACTGATATGCAGATCACCGTGCCCGCCGCTATCCCAGATGCCAGCGTGGTGTGGGTTAACTGATTTCTTCCCGACCGCTTTGCGGTCCTTCCGGAGTTCTCCATGAAACAACTTTCCTGCCATATGGACGCCCCCAATCTCAGCGAGGTTGGGTGTGAAAACTATATCCGGGCCGCCGTGTACGGCCATTTTTGCACTGATTCTGTCGACTTTCTGCTTACGGGCGTGCTGGCGCGCCTTTCAGTTCCATCCGCAATTCGGATCCAGACTGGAACCCCCGCTGCGGCTATATATAACAACCAACCTGAGGCCAAGCGGCCATGAAAATTACTCCTGTTTTCCCACTGAGCATGATAGCGCTGTGTTTTTTCATTAGTGGCTGCAGCACACTGGACCGAGTTGGCGCAACTGAAAATCGTGCAGAGGCTATTGAAGCACAGGCTGCCACTCATCAGCGGACGCTGGAAAATGGACAAGTTGTCCGTGATCTGACATCACAGTGGATCAACCCAGTGCCCATCAGTGGAATCCCCGGACAGCGTTCTGAGTTGCCGCCGTGCGCAGTCAAAATTAACCGTCCTGGCATGGTCACACTTGCCTATGTCAGCTCCTTTATCACTGACCAGTGCCGCATTCCGGTTGTGATCACACCTGACGCACAAGCGGCCATTTCAAGGGGTAATGGCGCATCAGGTGCGAGGACAGAGAAAATTAACGGCCCGCTACCCGCACCTGACGCTAGCGGTATGGTGCCGCTTGCATCAATGGGTCAGACGGGCAGCCAACCGGTGTCTGTGCAGCAGGGTGACGGAGGCCTGCGTGGAGTCAGCTGGAACGGGGCCCTCAGTGGATTGCTGGACAACGTGACTACTCGCCTCGGTCTGTCGTGGCGCTATGAGTATGGGCACATCGCTATCTTCTGGCTCGATACCCGCAACTTCGCTATCAACTTTATGGACAGTGATGCAAGCTTTGTGTCGAAGACGGTGAGTGGGACCACGACATCTACCGGCACCACCGGAGGGAGCGGGGGCAATACCGGTGACAACAGCACGAGTCAGACCACCACTGCAACCATTAAGTCGAACATCTTTAAAGACGTAGAAAATACGGTGAAATCAATGCTGACGCCGTCGTCTGGCCGCCTGAATCTCTCCTCAGGCGTGTTGACAGTGACAGACACACCACGCGTGCTGGATGCTATCGGACGCTATATCGATGACCGCAACCGCGAGCTCAATCGTCAGGTGATGATTTCAGTGAAAGTCTTCAGCATGGAGAACCGTCATCAGAACCAGCTGGGTATTGACTGGAATGCTGTCCTGAACACTGGCAGCGTCGGCCTGTCACTAACCAGTCCGTTCACCGGGGCAGCCTCCGATGCACTGAGCGGCGGCGTCGCCATTCTCGATGGTAAAGGGCAGGGCACGCAAACGTTTCTCAAGGCTCTGGACGAGCAGGCAAAGCTCAGCGTGGTCACTTCAGCTTCTGCGCTGACAACCAATCTTTCGGCCGTGCCAGTTCAGAACGCCATCCAGCAAGACTATGTGCCGAACATCAGCACCAGCCAGACGGCTAACGTCGGTACCAGTACCTCCATCACCACGGCGACTATTACTACTGGTTTTAACATGACGGCGCTGCCGTTGCTGTTCCCGAACTCACCGAGGATGCAGCTGGAGTTCTCCATCAGTATGTCCGACGACCCGACTTTTAAGGACTTTACGTCCGGCGGCCAGAATGCCCAGCTGGCGAAGACCACACCCAAGACGATTGTGCAGCGCGTCATCATGCAGTCTGGTCAGACGCTGGTACTGAGCGGTTATGAGCAGTTAAGCGACTCGGCCAACCGACAGGGCACGGGCAGCTACAACTTCTTTGGCCTAGGCGGTGGGGCGCGCGGAGACGATAGTCGCCGTATGTTCATCATCCTGGTTACGCCCGTAGTGCTGGGGTAAGGGGACACTATGACGACAGAAGTGACGCCTGTATCGGCTGTAAGCGTCGTGGCTGCGGGAAAAACCGCGCTTGTCGCAGGCCTCCAGTGGAAATGGGTGGCCGCCCGCGGCAGTCGGCGCATGCGCATAGAGGCCCGCGACCAGTTTGCCAGTTACTGGCTGGCGCTGCCAGCGGGCACCGCAGACGAACCGGCAAACTGGCTGGGGTGTCTCAGTGACGAAGCGACCGTGCTGCCGAAAGGCAAACGTCCGGCCTCGTTGGCCGCAGCGGTACTCGGTAACGTACCCGCCGACTGCTGGGGCATCTTTATGCTGCCCGGCGGAAAGTACTGGTTTATGGCGGTCACTGGCGGCCATCCCTCGCCATACGGAGATGTGGTTGGCGATGCAGCAAGTGCCGTGCACGCAGCCGAACTGTTTCGGACAACGGCACCGGCACCTTCTGCGGGCTGGGTCGTGTTCGATCCCGAGGGCCTGTTTGAACTACCTGAAGCCCGCCGGGAAGGGCTTGATTCACTGCTCCCGGCCAGCCCGCCAGGCCGGGCGCTCATGCATAAAACCGAAAGCCGCATAGCCTCCCGCATGCTGCTATTGGGCGTGATCTGCGCCGGAGCAGCCTGGTATTGCAGTCACTGGCTTGAGATGCGGAAAAAGGCCGAACATGATGCCTGGGTGCATTCCGAACTGACGCGGGCGCGCGAGGCGGCCGCGCTTAAGCCTGCCAGCCTGAGCAAGCCATGGGGCGGGCAGCCTGACTTTTCAGGCATGCTCAGCGCCTGCGTGAAGCAGTGGCGGCAGGCACCGCTGTCGATTGCCGGCTGGGTGTTCAGCCATGCTGTGTGCGAGGCCTCGGGACAGCTCACGCTGCACTACGCCTTACCGGATGGTGGCACGGTCGGCGATTTTGCTGCCCGCCTGCCGCAGCTCTACGGGCTGGGCACTCCGGCCGTTTTCAACATGCCAGGTCCCTCAGATGACGCATCCTTTAAGGAACAGGTGCGCTTTGCGCCAGTGCCGCCCGAGTCACTGTTACCCGGCGATGAGCAACTACGGCGCATGACCAGCTAAGCGCAGCGCCTGCGGGCAAACCTGCACTTCAGCGAGCCAGTACTGCTGAACCAGACCGTCGGGCAGGATAAGGTTCCGCTGCCGTGGAAGCGATACAGCTTCACTTTCATCACCGATATCCCGCCGGACCGGCTGTTTGACGCTTCGCGTTTTCCGGGCAACGGGCTGCGGCTGAGTTTCGTGAAGGCCGAACTGCACAGCAGCCGGCTGACCTACACCCTGGAAGGAATGCTCTATGCAGAGAAATAAGTGGCGTTATCTGCTGCTGCCCGTGCTTGTCAGTAGCCAGCTGGCCGTAGCCAATCCGTCATCGTTGGAGAGTCCGGGCGCTCACGATGAAATCAGAAAAGAGAAAACCATGGCGGCCAATGGTGCATTAGCATCGCCTGCTGCTACACCGGGCCAGACTGTTTCGAACATCGGAGACAACAGCATGGGGCGACTTGAGGATATACAGCCCAAAACGCTGCTTTATGAGGCGCAACTTGCACAAGCGAAGGCGCTTAACGAGTTGCAGAAAAATGGCTACGACGCGGTGCTGGGCGTTCCCTTTAATCCCCAACCCGCAGCGCCAACGAAGGACAGCGCCACGGCAAAACCGGCGCAGGATAGCCGCATGCTGCCGTTGATTGTGGAGATTTCAGGTGGGCAGCAGCTTTCTGCCATGCTCCAGCTTGAAGGCGGCAACCAGGTGCGGGTGCAGGCGGGCAGCCGCATTCCGGGCACCGCGTGGACCGTCTCTAAAATCACGTTCAGCGAGGTTACCGTCAGCAGCCCTGAAAAGGGCTTCGTCTCACTTTCCTTCGCGGGGTAGGGGTATGGAATTCAGCGAACAAAGTCTGAACTGGTTGTACCTTGACGACAGCCAACCAGAGCAGCGGCGGTTGTACGTGTCCACCGAGCATCGCGCAAGTCCGGCGGTACAGTCTGAAATTGCCCGTGCCATGCGGCGTTATCCAAGATTGAGTATGGAGTCAGTCCACCTGAGCGAGCTTCGCCGGCTACAGACAGGCCGCACTGGAACAGCTGTTGTGGGTTCGTGGTCGCCTGAGCAGAAAAAGGTGGTTGATTTTATGCGCCGCGCAGGCGAAGCACACGCCTCGGATATTCACATCATTACTGGTGCAGAAAACATCACGGCGGTAGTTTTCCGCATCCACGGTGACCTTGAGTTGCAAGCTGAACTGGACGTGGAGGAGGGAATGAACCTCGCCTCGACCATCGTGATGTCCATGTGCGATGTGGCGCCGCAGGCTTTCAGTGAAAGCGACGAGCAGGACGGTCGCCTGCGCAATGAGTTTGTGAATGCACTCGGGCTTTACGCCGCACGCTACTCCGCCGTGCCAACCGAGTCCGGCCTTTACGTCGTTCTGCGCGTGATCCTTGACGAGAGCGAGGACATCCCCTCGCTGGATGTGCTGGGCTATCTTCCCGAGCAGCAGAAGCTGATACGTCGCATGCTGCAACGGCCAGAGGGCATCATTATTACTGGCGGTCCTACGGGCTCGGGTAAGAGCAAAACAATGCGTACCTTCTGCCATATGTACGTGGAGTTAACCCGGGGTAAACGTCGTCTCGTAACGGTAGAGGATCCGGTGGAGGGCAAAGTAAGAGGTGCCGTACAGACAACCATTCTTGCAGATCGCAACGATTCAGAGTCCGTCACCCGCGCCTGGCAGCGTCGCCTGTCGGCCTTTAAGCGCCTTGATCCTGACGCCGAAGTTGTGGGTGAAATCCGCGATGGTTGGTCAGCGCGGGCATGTATCAGCGAAGGTAAAAGCGGCAGCCTGGTGATGTCCACGCTTCACGCCAACGACGCGCCGGGCATCATTGACCGTCTGACCGATACGCTGGATATCCCGCCTGGTATGGTCATGGATCCTCAGGTAGTAATCGGCCTCATCGCACAGCGCCTTGTGCAGACGCTATGCCCGACCTGCAAAAAAGGCTGGGACGACGTCAGGGAAAAACTTTCCGAGGACGATCGTGAGCTGGTTGAGACCTTCTGCGATACCAAAACTGTCGCATTCCGCAATCATGCCGGCTGTAACGCGCCAGGCTGCTGGCACGGCATAACTGGACGGAAGGTCATTGCTGAGGTCATCCGCCCTGATGCTCATTTTATGCAGCTTTACCGTGAGCAGGGTAAGCTCGCTGCCCGCAGCTACTGGGTACACCACATGGGCGGCATTACCCGTGGTAAGCACCTGATGCGTTATATCACGGCCGGTGAGGTTGACCCGATTGATGCGGACAAGTTCAGTCCTCTTGATGAGGACACCCTGAACCTGCTGCCACCGGAGGCGCTGGTCCCTTCCGGAAGTGGTGGTAAACATGGCTGAACTAATGCGCATGCTGCGAGCACGTTTTAAAGGTTCGTTTGCCAAAAACAGGGCCCGCTCTGAGGGGCTGGGGCGCTGGATAGGGCAGAAGACCTTCAGCACTACCGACCGCATGACGCTGTACGAGGACCTTGCGTTTCTGCTGGAGAATAACCAGAAAACAGAGGACGCGATAGCGAGCATGCAGCGCACGCGGCGACGAAAAAACGATGCTGTTTCCCTTTGCCTGGGAGATGTACGCCACGCGCTGACGCGCGGCCGCGGCCTGGACGCGGGGCTGGCCGGATGGATACCTCCGCAGGAGGCGACAATTTTGCGGGCGGGGCGCGTGGCTAAAGACCTCCGAGGTGCGCTGCTGCGCGCCATCGAGGTGGTGAAGGGCATCGGCGAAATGAAAAACACGGCGGTAGTGAATCTGACCTATCCGCTGATGCTGGTGGGCGGGACGCTCTACATGATGCAAATGGTTTATGACCGCTTTTTGCCGCGACTCGAGCAGTTGGCTTCATCAGACCGCTGGACGGGGCCGCTCTGGTGGCTTGGCGCTATTACCCACTTCTTTATCAGTAACCGCTATCTGCTGGCGATGGGCCTTACGGTGTTCTGCATCTGGGTTATCTGGTCGTTGCCCCGGCTCACCGGGCCGCTCAGGCAGCGGGTACTGGACAGGCTGCTTCCGTGGAGCCTGTACCGCGAGATGCAGGGCGTGTCGTTCTTGCTGAACCTCAGTGCTCTACTTCGCGCCAATGTTCGCACGGAGGAGGCGCTCGACATGCTCAGTCGTAACGCCACCCCGTGGATGTATGAGCGACTTACGGCAACCCGGCGTCAGGTAGCGCGCGGAAAGCACCTCGGGCAGGCGTTAGCAGACAGCGGCTATGCATTTCCCTCACGTGAGGCAATCGACAGGCTACTGCTGCTGACGTCCGGTCCAGGCGGCGAGGACAATGTTGAAAACTTTGCGCGCATGTGGCTCACCAAATCCATTAACCGTATCAAACGTATTTCGCGGCTTATGCAGTTGCTCGGCATGCTGATCACCGCTGGTTATCTCATGCTCACGTTTATTGCTACCCAGGATCTGGGTTCGTTTATCGGCAACCGTTAACTTACTTTCCCAATGAGGTCTTTACCATGTCCCAAAATTTAAAACGTTATGCCGTCCACCGTGGCGCCCTCAACCTGCAGGAAGCGGTCATCGTGGGGATTGCTGTGCTGCTCGTGTTAGTTGGGGTGCTGGCATCCGGTAGCGGACTGTTCAGCCGGTCTGACTCTACCGAAGAGATGTCCAATGCCGGGGAGATCATGGCCAACACCCGCGGCTTGTTGAAAACCAGCCGGTACCTATCAATTCAGCTCTGCGGCGACAATGACCGGTGCATTGGTGCAGTTCGGCGGCGCTCCGGGCAGCATGGCGGTTATCGGCACGAAGTCTTCGGGCAGTGCATTGCTGAACAACCGCTGGGGCGGCAGTGTCACGGTGGAGCCGGTCAGCACATCCGGCGGGCAGAACACAGCATTTTCTCTCACCTATACGCAGGTACCGCAGGAAGCCTGTGCGCTGCTGGTGCAGAAGATGAGCGGTGCCAACAACGTGGCGTCAACCAGTATCAACGGCAGCGTGACCAGCGGCTCTGTAAGTGCATCGGTGGCGGCCTCACAGTGCACGGCGGATAGCGCTTCAACCGGCACCAACACGCTGGTATTTACCAGTAATACCTGACAGCAAGCCGGGGGCAACCCCGGCGCTTAGGAATAAAAAATGAACGTTATGCCACGTCAAAAGTTGCTGAATAAGCTAAAAGTGGGGATTGATTATTTTTGCAGAATAGTGCTTGCCTTTACCGGAGTATTCGCTTTGTTTATTGTTGTGATCTGGCTGGCAGTTGATAAAGCTAACACAGACGCCACTTTTGACTGCGCCTATAGTGTGACTACCCTTGCCAGCGTCCCTTATGACGCGATTAACGAGCGCAACGAGATACTAGGCCACTTTGAGCGTCAGCCTGACGGCAATATCTGGCTGATGAACCTGGACACTTCTGTTCAGGATGCCAGCCGCTGCCTTCGGCAAAAGGGCTATACCGCCGGGCAGCTCAGCAAGATAACCCCGCGCTGACGCCATCTTTCAGCCTTCATTAATTTTCACGGTATGCATCATGAAGAAACTTTTTACCCTGCTGCTGGCTGGCGGGTTGATGCTATGTGCCTCCCGCTCCGCGCTGGCATTCTGCTATAACGAAGCAGGTGCGCGTTACCATGTCGACCCGCAGTTGCTTCGCTCCATCAGCAAGGTGGAAAGTGGCTTTAACCCCGGGGCCATTGGTTTCAATCGCAATAAAAAGGGCCTGGTGACCAGCCGGGACTTTGGTCTGATGCAAATCAACTCTACTCATGTGCAGCAGCTGCGCGACATGGGAGTACTGCAGAACGAGCAGGACCTGCTGACAAAACCCTGCCTGAATGTGATGGTGGGCGCGTGGATACTGGCGCGCCATCTTCAGGTCTGCGGCGTCACCTGGGAGTGCCTTGGCAGCTATAACGCAGGTTTTGCTGAAGACAACACGGCCCGCCGTATGCTTTACGCGCGCAAGGTCTATGCAGACTATATGGCTCGCCGCTGAATATCACCTGGAAAACATATGAATTCATATAGTTATGGTCCTGCTGCTGGCTTGTGGCTTGCCGGCTGCGCCGGGTTATTTGTGGTACAGGCTCATCAGGCCAGCCGCTTTCTGCGTACGCACGGCGGGCCGTCCCTGACCTTGCATCTTCTGACGCCGGTTGCCTTAATTTATATGCTTACCGCTGGCTGGCTGCTAACGCTGCCTCCCACCGTGTCGCACAACACAGTGTTACGAGGCGTGGCCCTGATGGTGCTTGCGGTACCACTGACGCTGACTGACTTGCGTTGTCAGTGGTTACCGATGCGGTACACAGTGTCGTTTTGGCTGGCCGGACTGGCCTCTGCGACACTACCGGATGCCGTGCTGACGTTCACTGAGGCACTGATGGCAAGCATGATCGCATATTTACTTTCTGGTGCCGTGCGCTGGCTGGCTAACGTTCGCCAGACTGACGAGCGCATGGGGCTGGGTGATGTTTACCTGATGGCCGGTCTGTGTGCCTGGCTGCCCTGGAGGAGTGCGTGTTACGCCGCTGCCGGCGGGCTGCTGTTGTGCTGCTTGTGTGCTGCGCTGACACGTCAAACGTCAAAACCTTTTGCACCCGCGCTGTTTGGTTACCTGTGCGGCCTGTCTATCCTCTCTCCCCAACAGCTGGTTGGAGTTCTCTGATGAAATTACTTAAACGAAAGCCGCGAGCGATGCACCGTGGGAACATGCTGCTGGAGCTCGGCATAGTGATGGCCATCGTACTCTTTATCGCGCCCGATGCAATGGACCGCTACGCCGGTATACAGCAGGAAAAAGTCTGGACCGGTACCGCCTCTCACTTAAGCTTCGTGGCACAGGCAGGAAAGAGATACGTACGCGACAACCGAGACACGCTGCTGACGCAGGTAGCAGCGGGTCCTGTGGTTATCACTGGGGCAACGCTTCTCACGCAGGGCTACCTGCCAGCCGGTTTTTCGCTGACCAATGACAGCGGTCAGAGTTACCAACTTGCGGTGGCTAAAGACCCCGGTCAGGCCGGGCAGCTGGTTGCCTTTATTCTGACGACTGGCGGCAGCGAAATCCCCTATAAGGGACTTCGTCAGATTGCATCGGATACGGAAGGGATGGGCGGGTACGTCTGGCCCGAGAATACGGCAGTGGGTGCCAATGGTGGCTGGCAGGCGAAGCTTGGCGATTACGGGCTGAGTGGCCAGCAGGGGCGCCTCGCGGCTTTTCTGTCAGCCGATGCGTTGGGTACGGATGCCGAAGAGAGTGACAGACTTTACCGCTATCAGGTCACAGGCCGGCCAGACCTGAATCGAATGCATACCTCCATTGATATGAATGGTAATAATATCAACAACGGCGGCACGGTTAATGCGGTAACGGGTGCCTACACCGGACAAATTTCCGCAGGAACAAGTGTGAATGCCGGAGGTGATGTTGTCGCGGGGGGGAACATCACGGCAAACAACGATATACGCAGTAATAATGGCTGGGTTGTTACTCGTGGAAGTAAGGGCTGGCTTAATGAAACCTATGGTGGCGGATTTTATATGTCCGATGACCAGTGGGTTCGCTCTGTCAATAACAAAAATATCTATACCGGGGGGCAGGTAAGGGGCGGCAGCGTCAGGGCAGATGGTCGACTTTCAACAG
Source organism: Erwinia papayae (assembly GCF_058241465.1). Classification (NCBI taxonomy): domain Bacteria; kingdom Pseudomonadati; phylum Pseudomonadota; class Gammaproteobacteria; order Enterobacterales; family Erwiniaceae; genus Erwinia; species Erwinia papayae. The sequence continues at coordinate 1,095,487 of NZ_JBZCHT010000009.1, read as the reverse complement.
GGGAAGCTCTGCTGCTCGAGGGCATATATTCAGCAGACAGCGACTGCTCGCCAAATGGCCTGGCAGGACGTGATGCATCTGGGGCAATACTTTCATGCCAGAATGGTAAATGGAAAGGGAGCTCATGGAATGGTGAATATCACTATCTTGGAGGTTATACCTCATCTTACACATCAACGAATACCTCAGGCCAGAGCATGATGATTGTCGCTTCTGGCGGGGTATCGACAGTTAATAAGAGCATAGCAAGCGGTCAGAATTGCAACGTTACCTGGGCTTTACAAGGTACTGTAAACGGTACAGCCATAGTGTCCGCTTCTGATAACAATCCCGAATGGGCGAAACAGGGAAGCATCACTTTCCCTGTTCCTGCCGGGGCAACTTTTGGCGTTAATTCAAACCCCAGTCCATCTTATGGTTGTTCCCCAGGATCCTTTACTCTTTATTCATATCAGTAGCTGACAGCTTCTCCGTTAGTCCCCAGACCGTTTTGAGTGCGGTTGCATCAATACCTCTTTACGAGGCAGCAATTATTTTCCCGGAGTCATTGATGAAAATTTCATTTACTTCTGCCTGTGTGGCAGTAGCGTTTCTGACTGCGTGTCAGTCGGTACCAACAGCTCCTACTAAAGAAAAAAGTGTGCAAAAAAATCCTGAAAAAACTGCTTTACAGCGGGAATCTTTATGGATGGATGGTTCATTGCGAGAAACAGCTACGCTGCCTTTAAGTGTGATACGAGCTGACAGCGATCGCGTGACTTTTAGCTGGAGCGGTGATGCGGTGGAACTCCTGAGTACGCTTTCCCGGGCGCGCGGGCAGACTTTCAGTTACACAGGAATTCGTCTGCCGCTGCCTGTCGATATTGAGGTTCAGGGTGTCACCTATGCAAATGTGCTGCGCATCATTGAGATGCAGACCGCCTGGCGCGCCACGCTCGTCACGTATCCCGGACAGATGGTGTTGCAGTTTATGCCATCCCTGCCAGCGGAACCGGTCCGCTTCAGAAAGGGAGGCCGCCGATGAAAGCCTGTTTACGTGCCCTGCTGCCCGCGTTGCTGGCAGGCTGCGCAGGGTTTCACCTCTCAAAGCCAACACCCGCGACCGGGCCTGACGGCGCACCGCCGCCGGGTCCGGAGGCTTACCTGTCGCCCCAGAAACGCGACACATCTGATGTATCCGACAACCGCCGGCAGATGCTGACCGAAGGAGGCCGCACTACCGGCTTTCGCGGCGGCAAGGCGAAGCGGGCGTGGGAGCTCCGGCGTGACCTTGAGGCGCGCGCGAAGCAGCTTGACACCACCTATGACTTCCGCCCTCTCATAAGTGCCCGCGGCTGGCTACCGCCTGTCATTACCGAAGCAGTGGATGTGGCGCACGTTACTCCGGACCAGATACGAACGGCCAGTCATGTGTACGAAATCATCCAGCCCGAACGCTTTGTGAGTAATCCGCCTTCATGGCGCGGCTGGCTGATGGCCGGGCTTAGCACAGTGCCGCCTGACGAGCCGGAGGGCGGGCTTGTCCCTGAGAACGGCGTGCAGCGCGATATCTGGCAGGCGGCGGTTAATGAGGGTTGGGCAGAAGGCCGCCAGAGCGCCGACGAGACGCTTGAGGCGAATGTCAACCGCCTGACGCGCGACTACAACGGCATGTTGCAGTACGTGCTGTTGCGCCGCCAGAACCTTATCACCGCGCCGGTCGTGACCGAGCGTCAGCAGACGGTTACCGGCGACAGCAACAAACTCACCACGGGCGACCGGGAACGCCGTCTGGAATTGAGGGCTGGATTTGTCACCGAAAAGACAAAGTGGAAACCGATCATCAATACGGAGAAACGCTGATGGTAGCCCCAGACCTGAAATTTTACGATTTCAGCGGCGGCCTAAACGCAGACGCGCTGCGAGGATTTATGGTGTGGAGCTCACAAAATAATGTAAGCGACATCCATTTGCAGGGAGATAACCACTTTGTGGTAGGCCGCTACGGGCGATTGCTCAAGGCAAGCCCCTTCCCAGTAGCGGACGATACGCTGGCCAAGCTAATGGATGAGGTTTTCTCTCCTGAGCTACGCCCACAGGTGCGCGGAGGGCTCTCAGTGGACCGTGCCATGCAACTCGATGGCGACATGTACGGACGCTGGGGACTGACTCGCGGGGAGCGCGTCCGCTTTCGCGTAAATCTATTGCAGGGCACAGCGGGCAGGCAGGACAGTACTATTGGCTGGACAATGCGGGTTATCCCCTCCTACATCCCGCCGCTCGAAGATATGGGGCTGGCGCCTGAGCTGATGGAAAACATCCTGCCAACAAAGGGGATTGGTATATGGGGAGGAATTACGGGTTCAGGAAAGAGCACTGCCTGTGCATCAACCTACCGTTACTGCCTCGATAAGTATCCTGACCGCAAGGTCACCACCAAAGAGGATCCGATAGAGTACATTCTGGGCCGCCCTGGCGACATTCTGCCGCCGCTACAGTCGCAAGTGGGTAAAGATATTCCTGATTTTGCGACCGGCATCCGCGCGGATCTGCGACGCGCACCGTCGGTTATGGGAGTGGGAGAGATGCGCGACCGTGAAACTATTGATGCCGGTATCCGAGCCGGCCAGCTTGGTCACTTTTGCCTTACTACCACGCATATCGAAACTCCGGGGGAAGTTTTCGCCCGCCTGGTGATGGAGTTCCCGCACGAAAGCCGCGAAGCCATGGCGTGGGCTCTGCTTGGCGTTCTGCAGTACGTCGTGGTTCAGACGTTGCTGCGCACCACAGATGGTAAACGCATTGCGGTACGCGAGTACATCGTCCTGGACTACAACCTGCGTGAGAAGCTTGCAGGCATGCCGTGGTCGCAGTGGGGTCCACATGTGAACAACATCATCAAGCTGGAGAAGCGTCGCATCGTCGACCAGGCCTGGCAGCTGTACTGCACCGGCCGAATTGCGGGATCCGAGCTGGCCGAAGTGATGTCGCCGCGCCAGCGCCGTGAGTTTGAGGAGGGCACCGCGTGAGTGCGTTCAGAAAAGAAGATTATCCGCCGGGTTTCTGGCGACGAGCCAGCAGCGCGGTGAACTTCGTTGGTATTCCTGCCTGGCTGTTCCTGCTTTATCTCTTCTGGTTCCGATTTCCTGTCTGGAACACGCTTTATATCGTCACCGGCATCATCGCTGCATTTCGCGTACTGAGGATGTTTGGCTGGGGCGTGACCGAACTTCTCACACGCCTGGCCCGCCGGGTGCGCGGAAAAAGTCTGAGCGGCCGCCCGTGGTGGTACCGCCGGTTCACCGACGGCGAGTAGCCGTACTGACACTGCGTCACAGGAGGTTTCATGAAAACAGCGGACTACCCGGTGTGGCTTGCGGTCATGCCGGACCAGCGCGATGCTGCACGCGTCGACGCCGGAAAGCACCCGGATGGGCGTAATGCAATAAAGTGGGATAAAGAAGCCCAGCTCTGGTACGCACGACCGGGCGCTGACCTGAGCCGACTGCATGCATGGATGCCTGACCCATCCAGACGGAGCGGGGGAGGGGATCCGCATGCGGAGTTTCTGGACGCGCTGACTGACGCCGGACTGATTATAAACGGTCTACCAGTCATGGACGGGGAAATTCACCGTGTATCGGTGACCGATGGCCCTAAGGGCAATGGTGACGGCGTCTACCGTGGTTTTCTGAACGGCAGCAAGCCCGGAGGCTGGTTTATTAACTACTGGACTGCCAAAACGCATAAGGACATTACAAAGTGGAAAGGAACGGGCGGTGAATCCGATTCAGTTGCCCGCCTGCATATGAAAGCGGTTGCACGCCAGTTCCGTGATGACTCCGCACGCCATCTGGCTGAGACGCACGCCAGACAGACAGCTAAAGCAAAGGCGCTTTATCAGCGCCTGCCTCCTGCTGACCCGGGCCATGCATATCTGCAACGTAAAGGCGTGACGGCGGATGCTGATATCCGGCAGACGCGCAATGGGGCGCTGGTTGTGCCGTTTCAGGATGTAGAAGGTGTTTTCAGAACGTTGCAGTACATCCCGCCTGACGGCGAAAAGTACCTGTTTTCAGAGGCGCCAAAGGCCGGTCACTTTAAGGTCGTGGGCGGCGGGCTGCGTGATGGCGAACCCATTCTTTATGCCGAAGGGTACGCCACGGCTCGCAGTCTGAACGAGGTCACCGGCCTGCCGGTCGTGATGACCATTGATGCCGGCAATATGCTGAACGTTGCTGACGTTCTTAACGCCCGTTACCCGACCAGCCCGCATCTGTTCATGATCGACTTCGACCACAGCAAGTCGGTAAACACCGGCCTCGTCATGGGGAACCAGGCCGCGCTCAATACCGGAGGGGCGGTAATTGCCCCCGATTTCGTGCCTGCAGAACGCAGCGCGGGGATGACGGACTTCAACGACATACACCAGTTCCGCGGTGCTGAAGCCCTCCGGGCCGATCTCCTTCCCCGAATTCATCAGGCCCTTGCCGGGCTTAACTATAAGGAAACAGTCATGGCCACACCCGACGACGTACAGCCTGCGCCGGATAACCTTCCCGCCGCGTCCCCTGACTCCGTTGAATCCACGCCTTCCCGCCGCTCCGGGGCGGCGAAAGAGAAAACGGATGAGGTCCTGAAGCTGCGCGATGAAGGGCTTAACGCCGGGAAGATTGCTGAACAGCTCGGCATCGGGCAATCCAGCGTGTACCGCATTCTGAAAGCCCAAAAAACTGAAACCGCCGCAGAAAAAGGGGCGGTGGAATTCGCAAATACGCAGGGTGAAAGCGCTATGCCCGCAACTGATACCGTTCCGGGCATTACCGGTGATGCTTCCCCGGCCCCGCCCGTTAGTGACTCACCTGCTGACGCCGTCACGCCTGAACCGACCCCCGCGAAGGCTGCGGTACCGGCACCGGAACCACAGGCGTCGACTGAACGCGCGGATGATATTGCCCGCGCGGCGGCACTTTCCGCCTCGGGACTGAGTCTTGCCCGGGTGGCCGCCGAGATGAATTTTGGCATCAGTGAAACGCGCCGACTGATTGAGGCAGGAAAGAAGCAGGAAACCCCTTCAGCTGCTACCCCCGCAGATGCACCCACAGAAACCCCTGCGGTGGATTTTAGTAGTGACTTCCGTGACATTGCAGAACGTCTGCGCGCCCTCAGAGGTGAGTCGGAGTCGCTGGATAACGATATTCTGGCTCAGCGTCTGGGCGCGCTTGTTAACGAACGGATCGGCCTGACTGAAATGTGGGCTCAGGGAAATGATACGGAAAAAGCGCGCGCTCCCTCAGAAGATAGCGAAGCGCTGGAAGCTGAACTGCGCGAGGAGCTGGCCAGGCGTTCTGTGCCGACCGCTTTGCCGCTGACTGCGGCCTTCGGTGAAGATAACGCTATTCTCGTTGGCGCATCGCGCGTGGCACCGCAGGATGAAGAGGCGCCAGCTTCTTCAGGGCCGAAAAACTCACGCATCGATTCGGATAAGCTGCTGAGTCGCGTCACTCATGAGAAACAGCCGGACGGGAAAAGTGTGCTGTACAAGCTGGACGGTGAACCCGCTTTTTATGACCGTGGAAACCGTCTGGTTATGGCAGAGGGCGCGAGCTCGCACGAAGAGAAAGTGCTCGCCGCACTGCTGACTGCCGCCAATCACTACCAAGGGCGCATTGAACTAACCGGGAGCGACGCTTTTAAAGCATTCGCGATTGGCGTCATCGTGGCAAACAAGCTGGAAGTGAGCATGAAAAACCCCAACCAGCAGGCAGACCTGGACGCGGCACGCCGTGCTGCTGGTCAGCCTGTTGGCCCGACCGCCCATGCTGATGCGGTACGCGGCGATCCGAAGGTACTGCGGACAACTGAGCCATCGCCAGTCACGCCGCACGTACGAACGGCACAGAATGATGGGCCTGCGCTGAATACAGCACCCGTGACAACGTCACATGCCGAAACCACTGTAGCGACCCCTGAAACCGCAGCGACGAAAATACTTCCTTCGATCCACACTCCTGCTGAAAAGGCCCGCGAGCCGGTCACCGGTAAGGTGACCGCCTGCGGTCATGCACCGTTCCGGTTTGAGGCAGGCGAGAGTAATAGCACCTTTATTACTCTTCGCAGCAAAGAGGGCGTGCAGACTTTCTGGGGTAAGGAACTGGCTGGCCTGTTGCGCGAAACCAACCTAAAAACTGGCCGCATGGTTACATTGCAGTGGCAGGGTGAGCAACCAGTCACCATTAAGGTTCCAAAGAAGAACAGCGACGGCGAGGTCACACACTATGAGAACGTTGAAACGCACCGTAATCGGTGGTCGCTGGTCCCGGCCGGCGGAACGCGTGTGCAGACCGGCATGGACGAAATGGTGCCGCTCTCGGCCGTGGACGTGAATCGCTATACGCAGATACAACATACCCTGTTGAGCCGCCACGGGCTGGAAATTGATTCGCCACCCAGGCCTGCTGACGGATTGTACTGGTTCAGGCCGGACGGTCAGGGGAGCAGTCAGTCCGGTGATCCACTGTCAGCTCCACGTCCTGCCCACAACGAACGTGCCGGCATACAGGTCATGTCCGCGTGGGGTGAGGACGGACGCCCGGACCTGCTTCTGGTTCAGGGTGACGGTGACTACCTTCAGGGTGTGGTACGGCAAAACGGGACTTATCAGCATGTGCTGGTCAGTCTCCCGGGAAGCGCAGAGGCGCCGCCGATGGTGGTGAACCTGCTGACGCCTGAAGGTGCACAGCCCATCGGAAATGGTAATGGCATCAACCGCTCAAACGGCCAGCCGATTGCGCGGGAGCACGTGGTGGTGCGGCTGACAGGCGACGAGCAGCCACGGATTGCGAAACTCGACGCGCCGGCCGATGTACCCGCCGCGCTCCACGCCCGCCTCGGTTATGACGAACGCTATAAAGCAGAGTCCGGCTGGGCAAAGGAGCAGCCGGCAGCAGCACCACAGGCAGCACCGGTCACGCCGCCGCGGCCGGCACAATAATCGATCCCACCGGAGAACTCACATGATGATAAATACAGCGACCGCCCTTGTGGCGGTCTTTTTCTGCTGCACCGCTTTCGGGGCTGACGCCGCGACCTGTCGTTCCGGAACGGCCGCACAAGCCGGCAGCGAGGCAGGTTATAACGCCGCCAAAAAGGCCAGCGATGCGTGGGCTGCACGCGAGAGCCAGACCTCAGACCAGCTCCAGAACTGTCTGTCCGGCATTCGTAATATCTCCATCAGTCTTCCGAACCTGCCGAGTCTCCAGGACATCATGAACCAAGCGTCAGAGAAGGTCTGCGGGGCGTTGAACGACAAAATCAACAGCAACCTACCGACCAACATCGACCCGTGGCAGTCCTACGGTCTGTAAGGATCCCCCATGCAAAAACAACATTCCGACGCGCCGGTGGAGGCTCCGGCCGGGGTGCTACATGAACCAGACGCGTACCAACACGCCGTGCAGGCGCAGCACTCGCGGTCCCTTGGCACCGACTTTGCGCGCAGCTGCCTGAAAAAACTGGGCTGGAGTCTGATCGTGAATGCGATACAGGCTGTGGCAATCATCGTGCTGATTTTCCTCTACGTTAACGTGCCGCGAGAGTATTTCACGACTGAAGATGGTCGCATGACGCCAGCTTATCCGACAAACGAGCCTGTCTGGAGCGAAAGTGACGTGCGGCAGTTCGGGGCGGACACTATCGCTAAGTCCTTCACGCTGGATTTTGTGCATTTCAGGAACCAGATGACAGAGGTTTCTCCGAGATACTCGGAGGAAGGCTACGCTGGCTATAACATTGCGTTGAGTACCGGATCCAACATTCTGTCACTCATTAAAGACAAACGCATGAACCTCACCCCCTCCGTTGAACCGGGCGTCATTACCAAACGAGGCGTGATTGATGGTCGTTATACGTGGGAGTTCCAGTATCCCGTGACGCTGCGACTTCAGGGACAAACCACGAACTCGCCACCCTTACGTTACATCTTCACACTGCGCATCCAGCGTGTGGACTCGCGCGTTAAAAAACGCGGCCTTGAGGTCACGCAGACCATCACCAACAACGCAGGATAAGAAATGGCTATGAGCAACTTTCGCACGCTGGCTTTGTGGCTGGCGCTGTGCGGCAGCGCAGGCGCCACAACCACCTCTGATACATCTCCGGCGGCTGCTAACAATGGCGGCTGGCGTACCACAACAACGACGGGCGGAGCAACGGCAGGCAGTACAGTCGCTGCTTCAGGTACGCTTCCCGGGCAGGCCTTGCCACCGCCTACATCGGTTGCGTACGACCAGGCGCAGGCAACCATTGCACCGCTGACGCCGGATGAAATCCGACAGCTGCGGGCACAGCAGACCGAGCAGAATCGGGCACTGGCCACGCCGGGTATTACGGCAGTGCCACGCATCAGCGCACAGACCGTGAGCCTTCAGCCTGGCGCAAGCCTGCCGCTGGTACGAACCGCGGTGAACTGGCCGGCAACGGTGAGCTTTATTGACAGCACGGGTGCCCCCTGGAAAATCCTCGGTGACCCGGTGAGTGGCTCCCCGGATATTGAGGTGAAGTGGATCCCAGGCATGCCTTTTATGGTCATCAATGCAAAGCGCGATTTCGTGAACGCGTTGATAACCGTGGGACTGGAGGGATTGCCCGTGCCGTTACAGATCAGTGTTATGAGCGGAGAGCCTGATACCGGAAAAAAAACCTGGACGGTTGATGCCCGCCTTGATCTGCGTATCCCCCGACGTGGTCCCGGAGCTGCACCTGATGCACCGGGGCCGTCACGTATTGCTCTGCACGATGACGTGTTGCAGGCATTTCTGGATGGTGTCCCTCCTTCAGGCGCAAAACGTCTGAAAACAACTGGCAGCGTGCCGGATACGGCGGTGTGGCAGCAGGGCGACGACCTTTACATCCGCTCGCGCGCGGACATCCGCGACGAGTTCGACACCACGCTGTCGTCCGCAGATGGCACCCATCTTTGGAAGCTGCCGCTGACGCCGCGCGTGGCCTTCTCCGTTGACGGGCGGACCGAAGTCCTCAGCATTGCCCTGGAGTAATCATGAGTGATCAAGAGAACACCGGCGGCAGCAATGTCCGCCTGATGATGACCCTGATAGTGGGTGGCATCGTGGTGGTTGTCGGTGGCGGCTACGCACTGTGGAGCTGGCTGGCCACGCCGCCACCTGAAACCTCAAACGTCAATCTGACCCGTGTGGCGGGTACCACGCAGGTGAACGCACAGGAGCAGCCCGACTACCGCGAGCGCCTGCGTGAGAGCAACGCGCTGGGCGCACAGAACGCAGCCGCCTCAAACAGCAGCTTTATTGCCAGCATTCCGCTACAGCAGGATGTAATCACGCCCAAAGAGGCACCGAAGGTCGCACCGACCGTGGCACCGCGTGAGCGACCCCAACCACAGGCCAACGGACGCACAGCGGATCAGGAGAAGGCACTGGCTGAGGCCCGTATGAAATCGCTGAATGTTCTGCTCGCTAAAATGCAGGCTGAGCCGAAAACGGGCGACCTGCCGACTGCGCAGTTGCTGGGAGGAAAAGAAAGCGGCTGGGCAAGCTGGCGCGACTCGCTGCCGGGTAGCGCAGTGCAACAGGCCGCCGCCCGTAGTCATCAGGATGCTTCGAATACGCCCCCTGCAACCATTGTGGTGGAACCGTACTGGCGAGGACCGGGAAAAATCTGTACCGGGGTAGACTCGGATAACGGTGCCACCCCTGTACTGGGCTGTATTGATACGGGCCGCTATGCAGGTGCAAAACTGAAGGCACCCGAGGGGGCTAAGCTGTCCGGTAACGGCGTCATCATTCATTTCACCACCATGACCCTGAACGGACAGAACTATAAAGTTGACGCCTACGCGCTCGATGACAAGACGCTCGTGGCTAACATTGCGACTGACGTTGACCATCATTATTTCCGCCGCATCGTGCTGCCCTCTGTATTTGGCGGTGCGGGTGAGGCCGGGCAACTTTACGCGCAGTCGAATACGCAACTGCTAAGCAACGGTTTTAACTCCGTTACCGCGAGGCCCGGCCTGCCAGACCCTACGGCGGTGGCCGGCGTAATTACCGGCGGCATGGCACAGCGCGCAGGGCAGGTACTGACGAATGATGCAGCCCGCCTTCCGGACCGCACGGTTACTGTAAAAAACGCAGAAGTGGTTGCCATCCAGTTTATGAGTGCAGTGTACAGCACAGACGCGCTTGCCCCGCAGGCATCGACAGCGTCTGAGGGCGGCGTAAAAACGTCAGCTGCGTCGAGCAATAACCCGACCCCGACCGCCGCAGAACTGCGTGCGGAAACCCAGGCACGCATTCGCGCCGCCGCACAGAGAGGAAACGCCCGTGAGTGAATTCGATCCACACCCGACGGAGGCTGCGCCGGCGACACCGATCGCGTTACCTCCCCCAAAAAAGCAGGGCTTTCTGACGCGCCCGGTGTTTCTGGGGTACTCCATGCCCTGGCTGGCTGGCATCTTGCTGGGGACGAGCGTCGTTGCCTGGTACCTGTTCTGGCCTGCCTCCACATCACAGGATATAAGCCAGCGGGCTTTCGGGAAGGATGCCGTCCTTGAGGCCGTTCAGCAGCCCGCGGCTACATCTGTCGCCCATTCCATGACGCCGGCACCACGGCAGACGGGCGGGCTCAACGTCCCTGCTACGGCGAGTTCCCCGGATGCGACTGGTAGCGGGGCGGAGGATATGGCTTCACTCATTCGCGAGGGACGCGAATTTGAGGTAGCCAACCGTGAGGCCATCACCCGCCTGTCGGACACGGTGCGCGCGCAGACGAAGGCGCTCACCACGCTCCAGCAGCAGCTTGATGGCGTGGCACAGGAGAATGCACGACTGGGCAACCTGATGACCGTGCTTGCCGCCCGACCTGCGGCGGACGCGTCGGGTCACGCTGCTGGACGTAAAACCACGCGTTCCTTGCTCGCCGGCATGCGTCTCGAAAGCCTTCAGGAGGGCATGGCGTGGGTGAGCTGGCAGGGACGGACCTGGGCGGTGCAGCCCGGCGACAGTCTTGGTGGCGTGATCGTTGACGATATTAACGCGGCGGAGCGCAGCGTCACGACCAGCGCTGGCGTACTGCGCTAAGGAGACGTCATGAACGGTTCTCTTGACGGCATTCAGATGCTCTCTAATCTGGCCACCGGGCTACAGGGGGCATTCACTGATCTTGCTCTGACGCTGGGGTCGCTGTTCGGCGTGCTGGGTGCAGGCAGCTTCCTGGCCCGTCACTCCTGGCTTGCACGCAAGGCACCCGGGCAGTCGGTGAGCGGCGGCGCCGTGGTGGCGTGGATACTGCTGTGTGGCTGTCTGGTGGGGCTGGATCAGCTTATTGGCGCGGGTGCGCGTCAGGTGGGCTGGCAGGTTTCCTTTGATGCCATCAGCTACGTCGACCAGGGCACCTTCGGGCAGGGGGCGGTAGCGGCGAACGCTCTGCTCAGTCTGTTGCGTATGATCGGCGTGTGGTTTGCTCTCTCCGGCACTTTGTTGTGGCGCCGTGCAAGAAAAGACGGCCATACCGGCCTGACGGCGGGCGATGACGTCAACAAAGGCACCGTGAAATTTATCATCGGCGTGATGCTCGCGTGTAACCCCTACCTGCTTGACGCTCTACAGAAAAGTCTCGGGCGGCTTTAAAGCCGTCGCCCAGCTTTACGTCCATACGGACAAACTCAACGGGCCATCCGGCCATTTTTTAAAAGGAAAATACTATGTTCACTCGCTTTTACCGCGTGGCCTTCACCTGCGCCTTCATACTGTCTGAAACCCTTCGTCAGTTCATTCAGCGCAGAGTCTGCGCCTGGATGTCACTTATCTCTCCGATGGCCCTGGCAGACGGCGATGATTTGGCAGGCATGGCTAAAAACGGAGCGGATGGTGCGAAATCTTTCCAGACAAGTGGGATTACTATTATCCAGGTAGTCGGTTTCTTTGTCGTCGTCGGTGGGCTCCTTTCCATCAAGGGGATGAAGAGCAACCCGCAGATCAAGCCCTGGATGATTATCACGGCCATCTGCGTTGGTCTCATGGCCCTGGGTATACCAGAATTCATCAAACGTGGCATGACGCAGATTGGCCTGCAACCGGTCACGGTTAGTTAATTACGCTTGCCGCCTGCGGGCGGCAGTTTTTCCCTTTTTTTCAGCACTAATCAGGAACTTCATGATGAAAACTTTATTCCACTTGTTTATTGCGCTCTCATTATCTGCCGGGCTGTGTGCTGGTGCGTCGGCCAGTCAGCCGGTCGGAAACGCTGACGTCAGTGAGAAACTCGAAAAGCTGGATGCCACCGTGCAGATTATCGACAGTCGCCTGCAGCAAATCCTCATACAGCTTAACCGGAGCGCCCAGACCGGCGTCTGCTGGCTGGACGGCAAGGCCTGGAGTCAGGGAGCCGGGGCAACCGTGAAGGGGCAGGTGGCAACCTGCGGCGTACAGCCAAATACGGGCTGGCCGCAATGGACGAAAGCGGATGTCAAAGCGAACTGAACAAACGCATTGTCCGTATCACGGCATCACCGTCGCTGCACCTCTGCGTATATCGTGAAACTGTCTGACGTCAACCTGTCATGTCAGGCCTGATCTGTGAGTACCCCTATGCTTGAACACCATTCATCTGCCCTTTCAGGCGGTCTGCTGCCGCTCGCGCCGGACGTCAGCGGTGAGGATTGCCCGCCAAAGCCCGTATCTGTTGAGACCGGTTCTTCATGCCGCTGTTGCGGCACGTATGCGCAGCGACTCTGGACGGGACCTGACGTGCAGCCGCTCTGTACACTCTGCTGGCTGACCCTGAATCTCGACAGTCCCACCGCTGCCCACGGGCAACTGGTCTGGCTACCTGATGCGCCGCCGGCCGACATCATTAACCTGCAGCGACGCGCACTCATCGGTCAGTACAGCGACAGCAAAGCCGTGCGTAAAGCGTCACGGAAGCTCTGGAACTGGCTCGCCCGCCACGCGCGTGAGGTAGAGGGTATGTGGGGCACCTCGCGGGCGCCGGAGTTCGCAGCTGCCTTTAAGCGGCTCCCACCTGCAAAGCGCAAAACGTTACAGCAGCGGCTGGAAGGCTGCGTACTTATTTTGCCCGCTGACGTATTCAGCGACCTGACACTGCTGCTGCCACTGGGGCGCACCGCCGCGAAAGCCGTGCACACCCCGGCCTGGAACACTTACATCCGGAGCGACCTGTATGCCAAACCCCCTCATCCGTTGGATTGAAGAAATTATTACCGCCGTAACGCGCTTTGCCGTGTCCCGCGACCTGCCCGACTACTGCGACCTGGAGACCGTGGTGCGCCTGACGGAAGATGACCGCATCCGTCATCCTGAGCTGAACGCACCCTATATCATGGTTACTCACAACGGTGACTACCTTTCTGTATTTGAGATAGCCGGTAGCTACCGCGAGTCAGACGAAAATCAGGCCGCCTCGCACGATGACGCCTGGCAGGGGCGTCTTCAGCGCATGACCGAGACGCTGACCGCACACTACCGCTATACGGGACACCGCATCAGTATCGTCCACGAATGCGATCCGGCAGGCGGAGTGAGTGAAATCCGACGGCTGCTCAGGCCACAACATCAGTCCCTGAAGCGCACAGGGCTGAAGTTGCAGTATCTGCTCCATGAACAGGTGAAAAAGCTCGCGCCATGGGTGAACCGCGAACGCACCTGGCTCGTATGCTATACCGGGCGGAGCGTGCTCGCCGGGCACGAGCTGCGTGATGAAAATGCGCGCCTCAGCGAGCTGGTCAACGCAAGCCCTCCGGCAGCGTTCGGACAGAATCCGCTGTTGACCGAGCTTGCTGGACTGAAAATCCGCCATGATGCCTTTCTCTCCCAGGTGGAGCGGGCGCTCGGTGACAGCGGAAAGGGTGTTCTGATGCGCCGTATCGACGCTCACGAGGCGGGGCGCGTGCTGCGCACGCAAACGGACCCTGGTACCGGAAGTTGCTGGCAGCCGCTGCTGCCGGACGATCGCATTCTCCCCCACGGGTTACGGCAGGGGGCTGACGCGACAGCGCTGCTGGCACCCTGGTTGAAATTTCAGGTTATGGGGGCAGGCGTTCAGGAGATACGCAACAACCTGCTGAAAATTAACGGAGTGTGGCACGGAACGGTGGCCGTGGAACTCGGCCCGCAGAATCCGCAGAGCTTTGCCAGGCTGCGCGAACTTATCCCGCGCAGCGTGCCGTTCCGCATCCGTCAGGACCTGATGCCGGGCGGGATGCGTCGGCTGGGCGGTAAGCATTTCGTACTGAGCTTTACCGAGTGGGTGCCTGGCCTGAAGTCCATCTTCCAGTCGATTTCACTGCTCGAACAGCGCGAGATGCACGAACCGGTTTGCGTGATGACCATCACCGCTGCGACCTGGGGAGATTCGCCCGAGACGGTAACGCGTAACCTGACGTTGCTGCAACAGGCGCTGACCTCATGGGGGATTTGTGGCGTGACCCAGACCTTTGGAGATCCGGTACGCGCCTGGGTGGCCACGCTTACGGCGGCTTCAGCGGCAAGCGGGCCGTGCCTGATGTATCCACCCCTGTCTGAGGCGCTTAACCTGATGCCGCTCACCCGACCAACAACGGCCTGGGGTGAGGAGGGGGATGCACTGTTCGTGTCATCTGATGGCAAGCTGATGCCGGTGGCGCTGGCGGCGTCTAACCAGACGAAGAAAACCAACATTGTGGCAGGCGAGTCCGGAGGCGGTAAGTCGGTATTCATCAACCGCCAGCCCATCATTTTGTCCATGTGCGCACAGCAGCAATTACCGTTCTTCGCAGGTATTGAAAAAGGGTTCAGCGGACTGGGTATGGTGTCCATACTACGGAGTGCTCTGCCGCCAGAGCGCCAGGACGAGGTGCTGAGCATTATCCTGCGCAACGATCCGAAGCACTGTCGCAACCTGTTTGATATTCAGCTGGGTCTACGGGGACCACTCAGTTACGAATCGGAGTTTATTGAGAATGCGCTTAGCGCACTTTGCATAGATCCCAGCACGGGTGTGCCGCCCAACAGCCGCGATACGCCTATCATCCTGCGGCGTCTGGTAAGGGACTCGTTTAAGGCCTGTCGCGAGGAGCCACGCCGTTACGAGCCCGGTCTGGTGCCGGAAGTTGACCGGGCGCTGGAGATCGCTGCCATCTGGGAGGTGCATCCTGAATACCAGGAAAATGCCACCTGGTACTAAGTGCGCGACCTGCTTCAAGATGCGGGACATACGGACGCGGCGCAGCGGGCGCAGTTCCAGGCGGTGCCAGAACTTGCTGACATGCCATCGCGCCTGCTCAGCACGGATTATAAAAGCATGTATGGTGAAATCGAACGCGAAGGCAGCAGCGAGGCGTTGATTGAGTACATCGCCCGTTGCCTGCGCGACGCCTGTGGACAGTACCAGATGTTTGCAGGACGCACGCTTTTTATGATAAGTCCAAAGGCGCGCGTGATTACCGTTGATATTCAGCATGTGGCCGGTGACAAGTCGAAGGCAGGGTACTTACAGACCGGCATGATGTACCTGTTCGCCGGCCACATCGCTGGGGGAGATTTCGTGCTACCGCAATATCAGGACGAGCTTTTCCCGGCGCTGCACGAGCGATGGCATGCCCTGCATCGTGCTCGTGTGGAACAGCTCGATCAGGAGGTCAAAACAAAGCAGTACGACGAGCTTCACAACGCCAAAGGCGTCCCCTTTATTTTCCCGATGTTGGAAACCGCCGACCGCGAGCAGCGTAAATTTGGCGTGCGTACGGTGTTGGCCTCGCAATACTTCCGCGACATGCCCGAGGCGCTTCGTGATTCAGCGAACTCCGTATATATGGTTGGCGTCGACCCGGAAGATCGCGAAATACTGAAAAAACGCTTTAAGGTGCCGGATGCCACGCTGGACCGCTTTGATCGTATGGGCAGCGGCCCGTCGGCCGACGGCAGTGGCGTGCCCTTCCTCGGCATCTTCCGCATTAAGGGGGGCAGCACCATTGCTCATATCATGAAAAATACGGTGGGACCGGAGGAACTGTGGGGGCACAGTACCACCCCGGTGGATATGTCGCTGCGCCGCATGCTGGATGCTGATGTTGGTGACGATGCGTCCCGCCGCATCCTTGGACGATTCTTCCCGAACGGCACGGCGGAGAAGGTCATCGAACATCGCCGCCGGACAGCCGGAGATGAACGGGGAGAGAACGTCATACGGGCGCTGGCAAATGAACTCATCAGTAAACAGGGCTATGACCTCTGATTCTAACGGAGTTATTGAATGATTAACCGGACCTTGAAGTATCCCCAGGGGTATCTGCTATTGGCTTCCTGGATTCTGATAGCACTTTCACCTGAAGCAATGGCTTATGACGTTGAGGTAATGAGCAGTGTTCCCGTTGAGACACAGATAATGCCAGCTCTGAAAACCATGCAGCTCACGCTGGGTGAAATTCTTACGGCTGAAACTGAAACCGGCACTGCGGTAGTGCAGTCTGTGGATAAAACCACCACTGCTATCACCGAAGTCGCGCGCACCCAGCGAGAGGCCGATAACTTTAACCGGCAGACAGATCGTCTGGAAAAAGCGCGGGCATCCTATACGGTGCCGGACAGCATATGTAGCGAGTCATTCTCAGGCACTGCGGCGCAGGTGAGTCAGGCGACACGCGCAGTTTCATCAAAGCTTGCGGGCGGCGGGGGCGTATCGAGTGCAGCCGTGCGCGAAACGCTGGAAAGCCTGCCCATTTCACCACGACAGGGTGGTTATCGAAGCGCATTTATACATGCGGCGTACTGTACGGCGGAGGAGGCGAAGCTTTACGGCGGCACCGGCCTGTGCCCGTCTGTCTCGGCATTTCCGGGCGGTGATACCGAGGCGCGTTCGCTCTACGACGGGGCAGGGGATGTGGGTAAAGAACCCGAACTCACTTTTACCCAGGCACAGACGGACGCGGCCATGGCCTACGTGAAAAATTCGGCGAAGCTTGATGCCGGACGAACACCGGGAAAGGGCGAAATTCAGACCGCCACCGGTCAGGAATATCAGGGCCTGCTTACGCAGTATAAGGCTATGCAGAGTGCTGCAATGCAGCCGCAGCTGGATATGGTGGCGGCGAGCCAGCCGCAGGACGCCACGCAGGCGGCACTCACCGAAGCGCGTCAGTCAGCGTCGGCGGAAAGCTACTTTCAGCAGACGGCATCAGCCCAGGCAAAGCAAACCGGCACGATGAGCGAGCGTGAGTTCGAAGCCTATGAAGTGGGGCGCCGTTACGCCAATACCGCATGGATTACGGATCTACAGTCTATGGATGGCGACAACCTGGTGCGTGAAATGGCACGTCAGCAGAGTCTGGCTAACTGGCTGGCTCTGGGTATTAAAAATGAGCTACGTCAGGCCAATATTATCAATGGCCAGCAGTTGGCTCTGGCGGCCAAAGCCGAATACAGCCCGCAGCTACAGGCATTGTCTTCGCAGATGAGCGCTGGCGTCAGCGCACAGTAAAACTTCCGGAGTATTCCATGACAAGAAGCGGTACCTTCGCGCCGGACGCCGGCGCGCTATTTTCCCTGCTGGATTCGGGCCACGGGCCGGTGCTGGTGCTGGACCCCTGCGGTGCGCTGTGGGAGGTCTTCTGGCAGGCACCCTACTGGAAAAATTTGTGGCAGGCGTGGCGACTGGCTCCCGGGCAGACGCAGGAGGGCGATGTCTGGGACGTGATGGCTGCGATGCGCCATGTTCGCGCCTCGGATGGCAGCGAACGGCTGGCCACCGCGCTGTTTCCGGCAGACCGGCACAGTGTCCTGACGCGGCGCCTCATGACGAGCGTCATGGCCTTTGCCGACGATACGGGGCATTTCATCGGACACTCAGCCGGGCTTGGTGCACTTTCCGGACAGCTCTGGGCCGGTGACCTTTGGAGCACGATCGCGCGATGGAGCCGCCAGTATCCTTACCACCCGGCGCTGCAAACGGCTCGCGCACTTCTTACACTCGAGGGCGCCAGCGAGTCGGTTCTGGCCATCCGTAACCGTATGGAAATTTTTCACCATCCCCACGTGGCTGAGACATTTACCGGTGCGGTGGGGCTCAGACTCAGCACGTTCCGCCGGCGGCCGGGACAGGTCATCTTCCTGACGCCCGACATTCGCTGCATGGAAAGTGAGGACCTGACGTCTGTGTACGGTTTTCTGGTTAGCGCCCTTCAGTCGATGGCAGCGCTTCATAATGTAACTTTTTCGCTAGTTGAACCCGTCCTGACTGCGGAAGGAGATGCCCTGTGAAAGATGACGACCGCGCCGCTCAGAATGGCGGCGAGAAGCCTGCCCGCATCACGCCCAGGCTCGTGGGTTGGATTGCTCTGAATTTCTTTCTACCAGCATGGGAGGTGTCCAGCCTGAGCCGCCATGTGGGACGCAATGTCTCGCGCCTGTGGCAGCGGATCCGGGAAGTGACGGCCCGGGGCGCTGCTGGTGATTACCGGCCCGATGACTGGTTACAGGCGGTGGCAGACAGTGGTCTCACACCTGAACGTATCGGGCGTAATTTACGCATCAGTCGCTGGGTCTGGTGGGGAATGATGTGGCTCACTGGCCTTCCCGTTATGGGTTTTCTGCTGATGCTGGTCGCGGCCGGGGGTAGCATCGGCGGCACGGGCTGGCTGCGCGTTGGCTGCGTGATACTCGTGCTCAGTCTGCTGTCGGTCACCGGCTTCGTGCAGGCACTGGCAACAAGTTATCGCTTGTGGCAGCTGACGGAAAAAAGGGTATCGGTGTCAGAGAACGGAAGTTTTCATGCCTTCCTTGAGGAAACAACCTGGTGGCGGATGGTCATGACCGGTGGCCTGAGTCAGGGAGTAAATGTTAATGACAAATGAAAAGCTCAAACAGCTCCTCATTCAGGTGATCACTCTGCTGGATGGGGCGCGTATTGGGCAACGGAAGGAGACTGTTTTAACTCTGCTGCAATGCGCATGCCGGGCCAGCCGGGAACACGAAGTTTTTACGGCACAACAGCAAAGCGTTGAGGCTCTCAGTATCGTTTTGCTGGAGTCAGCCATAGAGCTGCTGCTTACAGTGCAAAAAGAAGCCCAGTCTGATGCGGAAGCGATGCTGATGTTACGACGGTATCTGCTAATTATTGTGGGCGCCGGGCTGGCGGTGAGCGTCCTTTTTGTGTGGGTACGCATTTGCTGATTTCTGAAAGAATTGCCGGTTTTATTTAATTCTTTAAAAAAATGGAAACAACATGACACGCATTGAATGGCTACTGAAGTTCCGGCGGTACCAGACGCTGGAAACACTTGAGAAGGTTTACGAACGTCTGAGTTATACCGCAGATGCCGCAGAAGAATTTGTAATGACACAGGCCTATGACCATCGCAAAGCAGAACTCGTCGCAGGCAAGCTGTTTGACCGCGTACCGAAGCATGTCTGGCAGTACGTTAAATAACCGTTTTTAGAGTGTTGCCCTGCTGAAATGAACGAACTGACTCAGCCGTAAGCCATTTCTTAACTCCCCATCCGGTCAGCCCCTGACCCGCAGGTAAAACATGAAGCTACTGAAAAAAATTCAGGCGGCGGCTTTGCTGTGCGCCGCGTCCTGCCCGGCGTTTGCCGATGGCGTGGACTACCAGACCATCAGCGATGCTGCCAGCAAAACGGGCGACCTTTCCCGCCAGGCGTTGGTGATGATATTTGGTGATGTGGTTCTCACGCCGTTTCAGCCCGGACAGATCACGCTTATCGGCTCGCTGTTTGCGTTGCTGAACGGCGTGTTGTGCGCTGTGGCCCTGGTGTGGTTCCTTATCGTCACACTGAAAACGCTTTTTAAGGGCGGGCAGGATGGCAAGGTGTTTAGCGTCGGCCGCAGCGCACTACATCCTGTAATGAGTTTTGCCGGCTTTATAACGCTTATTCCTACCGCATCCGGGTGGTCGCTGTCACAGCTGGTGATGTTGTGGGCGGCCTCAACCATGGGCATAGGCAGCGCGAATTTGTTCACCGATAAGGCAGCAGACATGATAAGCAGTGGCATGTCGCTGGTCGTGCAGCCTACGGCTCCCTCCACGCGCTCGGCGGCGCGCGCGGTTTTCGAGATGAACCTGTGCAAGTACGCCACCAACAGTGAGCTATCCTCGCTCTACCAGGACGGGCAGGCGCGCACGGCGCTGATGGAAACAAAGGGCGGGAATGGCGACTACACCACCGGCAACGGAAGCGCGATTTGCGGCACGGCCCGTATCCCTGAGCCGTCATCCGGCATGATGGACAGTTTGTTCGGTTCGGCGGTAAATACGGCAAGCGTCACCACAGCGTCGCGGGGCGCGCTGGACACGATGCAGTCCACGCTTGACGCCGCCGCGCAGGCCTACGTTGAGGGCTATCTGAACCGACGCGACAAGGATACCGGCACCCTTACAGACCCGGAAACTACCATTCAGAACGCGGCAGCCGCGTATGAAACTACGGTCAATAACGCACTGAATCAGCTGAACTATAAGGATTCGTTGCAGAGCCAGCTGACGACGCAGCTGAAGACGTACGGCTGGATTTCGCTGGGTGCCTGGTATAACACCTTTGCGACGGCCAACAGCAAGACAAACGAGGTGGCCAACGCAACACCGGTTACATCCGGCCCAAGTCTGCACGGCGAAACCGGCACGGGTGACCTGTACCAGCAGGTGTTTACGGCCTACCGTTCACAGGTGCAGAACAGCACCTACACTGCTCCTTTGGGATCTCAAACGGCGAAAGATGATGGATCTGCACTTAACGTAACTGACCCGGACGCGGTATTCGTGAGTTTCTACAGAAGCCCAATGCAGAAAATCACAAACACGATAGCTACAAACGAAATTGGTACTGATGCAGACTTTTCGCATCAGGTAAATCCACTTATCAAGATGCAAACAATTGGTGACTACACGTTAGGTGCTACTGAAACTGCCCTCGCCGCTTATACGCTTACTTTGGCGGCAGCATCCACTGCAGATAATTCAGTTTTAGGAAAAATTGGAGGTCTGCTTTTCATCAATCCGGGGGCTGTCGTTAAAGATGTTTTGACAGAACTCTCACCGCCTTTTTATTTTCTGATGTTACTGCTGTTCGCAATAGGATTCTCGCTGGCGGTATTTCTGCCAGCGGTACCGTTCCTGTACTGGATGGTTGGCGTATTTAACTGGCTGGTCAGCGTCATGGTCGGATGTGCAGCCGGTCCGATGTGGTCTGCGACACATCTGGGCGCTGAGGAAGATAAGGGCAGTCGCAGTGCGTATGGTTATATCTTCATGATAGATATGATGCTGCGTCCGTCACTCATGGTGTTGGGATTCTTTTTTGCATCAGTAGCCGTGATGGCCGGAGGCACACTTCTCAATCTGTTGTTCGGGACCGCACTGGCCAACGCAAATGCTGACTCAATTATGGGCCTTGCGAAAATGATTGGCTGGTTGTTGATTTAC
This sequence comes from Erwinia papayae, assembly GCF_058241465.1. Classification (NCBI taxonomy): domain Bacteria; kingdom Pseudomonadati; phylum Pseudomonadota; class Gammaproteobacteria; order Enterobacterales; family Erwiniaceae; genus Erwinia; species Erwinia papayae. Next base: position 1,074,042 of record NZ_JBZCHT010000009.1, on the reverse strand, counting down.
GCACGGGCAGCGACCTTCGGCGTAACACGCGTATTCGGCCTGCTGGCCACGCTGGCTGATTATGTCATCACCTTCCTGGGCGGTGCGGGGATGGCCGGTATCATGGGCGGACTGGTTGATGACGTCAAAGGAATGTTTGCGGCTGCTGGCGGGGGGGCGCGCAGGGTTCCAGGATTACAAAAATCACCTAACAGCGGCACGCCGAAAGAAGATGGAATTCAGTAATAATACCTGGCTTTATCTACAGTTGTGCGTATAATTTAATCAGAGAGAGTGCGGCAGGAGGATGCCATGAAATCAGTACAACGTCATGATTCAAAAGCTGAAAACATGTGGCTTGTAGTAAGGTTTGTTTACTATTTTTTGGCGCTGCCGTGTCTAATCTTTTTTGCCGCAGCTAGCATTATGATTTATCTGGGTAAACAACCGGGAGGTCATGATGATCCTGGTATGGCTGGTTTTTTCGTTTTGGTTTGGATTGCTTTAATTGTACCTCTGGCTTATCGCCATTACGGTAAAGTATCCCGCCGGCGTCAGCTTAAAAAGATAGTCGTTCTACTTACCAGTAAGGAACGTTTCAGCCCGCTTAAGCAGCATCAGGTGATGGATGCGGGTCGCGGTAAATACCTGGGTATCGATATCAGGTCCGGCAACATTCTGTACATCCACATGGTGAAAAAGGGCTTTGTGGACGTCATTGGCCTCACCATGCGTGACTGGACAGAACGCGAGCTGGAAGGCAGTACGCTGCGTATCAATACCAAAATCCCTGAGGTGCCGGTGCTGAGTATTAATGTGCATCCTACCGTAGCAAAAGAGCTGTTCAACACCCTCGGTGCGATGAGTCATAACAGCTACGTGGAATCCTTCCCAAAGGAGCCCTGGCCACTCCACGTGGGTATCCAGAGCCGCTTTGTTGAGTTTGAACACGACGTGGTGGTGCCTCAGGCCTGTAACTGATTCTTCCTGACATACTGACTTCTTTCCCCTGACACCGGCCTCCTGCCGGTGTTTTCTTTTCTGTAGTCCGGTGAGCCTTGTGGCCGCCACCGCTTCCGGAAATTCTTTCATGAATACCTATCACCCGAATGCCACCGGCAGTAACGAGTCTGCAATGGTGCTGATGACGTTTTGCCTGGTGCTTCTGCTCTGCTGGCTCTTTTTTGCCGACTTTGTGCGCTGGAGCTGCTGGTGTCTTTACTGGCTGTGGCGCTTTGCCGATTTCCCGCACATTCATCGTTACGCGGCGGAGCGTATCAATCTGCTGGCGGTGACGAGCAACGGCGCAGAGTCGGTTGGATTCAGCCAATGGCGGGACGTCATGAACCACACGGCAGGCATCCTGTTTGTACCCATGCTGCCACTAATCACCGTGACCAGCTGGGCGCTGGCGCGTCATCCGGCGCAGGGTTTTCGCAGCAGGCGGGCAATCGACATTCATTCACTGCCCCGCGTGATGGCCACGTTCGCCCCCTCGGTTATCCCCGTTCTGGCAGGGCATCGCGGGGATGGCCTGATGAACGACACGACGCCGGAAAATGCCTGGGCGCTTAAGCCCGAGGAGTTTGCTGAGCAGCACCGCCTGATCAGCCGCCGAATGCTTGACCGGGAGGCGGCCACTGCCCTGTTTGACGCGCAGACGGGACCGGCATTAACGCCCCCCGAGCAGTGGCAGCCGCACGAGCGCGCCCTGTTGGCCGTGTTTGGCCTACAGGTGTTTAGCGGCAATCGAGAGGCCGCCACCAGGCTGCTGGATGCTCTCAACCGTTCGTGCATGAAGCGGCGGTTCTTCAGGGCACCTGAATTTCGCAGCGTGCCTGACTGGCGGGTCTCAGAGTCAAAGGTTGCGAGCGTGCTGGCAAGCCCCGGCGTCAGCGAGTGGTTGAAAATGCACGGAACGGTACGCTCCGCGCTGGCCGGACTTTACGGACGCGACCTCCGCCTCCCTCCTGCGCGGTTCCGCTGGCTGAAAGGCTGCGACCGCACCCTGTGGTACGGGCTGCACACCGCCGACACCGCCAAAGTGTTCGTGGAGGGGGCCGGTGTTGTGGCGCAGGCGCGAGCGGAGCAGATGGCAGCAAAGCTTGGCCTGCCTCGCCCACCGCTGATGACCGATGAGGCGGTAGATGGTCTTCAGCTTGAGCTCGAGTCACTCGGCCTTGTTTACCCGCGCGACATAAGGCCGAAACGTGTGAAGCGACTGCGCGAAATGCCGTTCCCGGATGCGCTTTATCTGCCCAGTGAGGGCGAAGACGAATTTTCTGACGGCGCCGGCGCGCGCTGATAAGGGATAGCAGTATGAACTTTTTACGCAGAAAAGGCCTGTTTAAGGCTGATATAACTGGCGGGCTGTTGACGGCCAGCCGCAGGCACGAGCCGTTATTCACCTGCATGCTGACGGCGCTTCCCTGGTTCGTGGTACACGGCGACGGCCTGTATGCGCAGAACTCCCATGATGCGCTGACCCCGCTGTACCGGGGCGACGATGCCCCGCAACTGCTCACCTGCATTACCGGGGCGTTGCAGGCGCGGGAGGCCAGAAAAAAAGGCATCCGCATGTTTGCCACGGGCATCGCAATCGTCGCACTGGCGCTTGCTGCCTGGATGTCGCAGGTAACTCAGACCCGGCAGGCCGACGCGGGCATCCCATTTGCAGGCAATGCTCCTGCACTGAATCTGCAACAGGGGGCCACAGAGGGACCTGATGAACAGAGTGGGCGGGTAATTCAGCCCGGGAAATCCGTTCCGCGACCTACACCGTCACCGGCGAGTCCACCTTCGGATGGCTGGACCCTGCCGCCCGCCGCCCGCGCCGGGCTTCCCGACAGGCTCAAAAAAGCAGCGTCACGCGGGTTGTTCACCGTTCCGCTGTCCTCCGGTCACGCGCGGACGCTGTATGTGTTTGCTGATCCTGCATGCCCGAACTGCCAGCGCATGGAGCGCCACTTTGAAACCGTGTCCGGTACCGTCAACGTGATTATGTTCCCGGTCACCATTGAAGGCCGCGAGGTTTCGCTGAAGAGGCTGACGCCGGTGATGGCGCTGCCGGAGGCTGAACGTCCCGCCGCCTGGAAAAAACTGTTTGCGGCCGACGCCGGCATCGGCGTCCCTGGTGGTTCGCAGAACGCGGCGGCGGTGACAGATGAGAAGCAGGCGGAAACGGCTCGTGGGGCGATTGGCGTCAACGAAGTAGCCTTCCGTGCCTATCGTCTTCCGGGCACCCCCTGGACGATTTCAGACGACGGGCGCTACGTGCCGCAGAGCGTGCTGAGCTCTTCGGCGGCGCTGGCGGACTTTTTGAGCGGAGATGGTCATGACAGAGAATAATTCAGCGCTCGACAGCGCCCGCGTCAATCGGTACGCGGGCCGATCGTGGCTCATCGACGTGCTGTGTGAAACCAGCACGCTGGCCTGGGGGATGCTGGTATCCGTGGGTTCGGGCGTCGTATGGCCCGCCACACTGGTGTTGAGCCTGCCGGTGCTGTTTTTCTGGTCTGTGGTTGTAGCGCCCGCTGGTCGCTGGAAGATGCCGATGCGCATGCCAAGCGACATGGGCCAGGATGATCCGTCGACCGAGCGTAAGGTGCCGGCAAGGTAGCACCCCGGCAAGCCGGGGCAAGGTTAATACTGTCGAAGCTGACACCGCGAAAACACGGGAAAACAGTGACCAATACAAAGCCCCGCCACCCCGGGCCAGTGGCCCGGAACAGAGTGGCTTTATAATCGGGTGTTGTAACTAAACGCAAGTGTCGCTTCAGCAGGCGTCGTGATGGCATCGGAATACACGCCCGTAAGCGGCCCTTCGGCCCGCATAACGCGGAGATACGCCCCGACTACGGCTACGCCTTGTCGTGACCACTCCGACGGCGCACTATTAAATTTTAATGGCTGTAAGTGGGTATAGCTTGGCAGGGTGGGGGGATGGATTGGTAAAACCTTTCAAAGCTGTAACCGGCTTCGCCGGGTTACGGCGCCATTCAGCAACAGTGACATATTCAGCACCCGCTGGCGCCTTCATGCCGCTTCGCGGCATTCAGAAGACCGGCTGCGCACTGCTCGCCAGTCTGAAAACACTGCAATGCTAAGCCAATAATCAATGAAAACTGTGAGATCCGCCTTCCATGCGCCAGCGCATAGATAGAGCCTCTGTTTCTACTTATATTTCATAATTCTTTTGCATGAGCAGATGCCAGACCCCATGTATCAGCAATACAGACATCATTACCAGAATTCAGGCTGACAGTTTAATAGCCGTGCGTCTGGAGAAAGCCCTGGGCGGCGTGAAAGATGCCGTCATCGACCAGGTAAACCGTATGCAGCTCGGCGCCGTAACTATCGTCAGTTATTACGGCTACGTTCAGGAGTCCGCTGACACAGCAGACCGCCTCAGAGCGCGAAATCCCCGTTATTATTATGAGTTGTATGCTGAAAAACTGGAGATGCTCTATTTCATTGTTGAGCCGGTCATCAGCCGAAATGAGCTTCGATTTTCTCCCCCCTCGTCAAGACAGTGATATCGCTGAAGTCATTATGCGGATGATTAGATGAGCGATTTTTTAAGAAAATGGCTGCGTACGCAGCTCAGATATTTTGCCAGCACCCTTATTCCGGTAATGCTCATACTTGGGTTCGGGATGCTGGCGGTAACATTCTGGCCACAGTTTGCCTGGAGTTCGACAGCAATATTTGCGCTGTCCGTGATCTCCGTTACCGTCTGGCTGATTTAGGGGGCTGAAGCCAACAGTTCGATAACGTATTAAGATTATGTTTTTACTAAAAGGGGTTTGAAGGTCAACTGGGTTGTTTTCGCAACGCACTCTGAACCGGTAAGGTGGGATGACAACGCACAGGCGTCAATCCGGTGACAGTCTGTGCGGTAGTAACAGGGCTGGAGACGCTAACCGTTCACCAATTCTGAATTGAGAGACTGTCATTGTCACAAGCCGTAAGGATAGCCCACAAAAATTTTGGAGGCTTCCCGCATACAACTCCTGATACGTAGGATTGTGTTATCAAGAAAGACCAAAAAAATCACGTAAATTAACACCCATCAGACACCGATATTGCAAGCTTCAGTAACACGCGGCTTATAACGACAGTCCTCAGCATTTTAATGGAATTAACACCCAACTTCTTCTGCACAGAATCCATGGATTCTTTTATTGTATTCTCAGATACACCTCTGTGTTCAGCAAGATCTTTAATCGTAATGTTGCCAAAAGCAAGCATACACACCTGCATGGACTGTAATGCAGTAAGCTCGGGAAAAAAACTGTTTAGAGATGAAAAATGTTTAGGTTCGATTGCAACCATAATAGCCTCTCAGGGGTATAAATAAATGGTGTTTCCCCTGGATTTAACAAATCAAAAAAATTAACTAATCCTAAGCTGGGAAATTTTATCTCGCGATAAAAATAATTATATATATCAATTTTAATTATTATGTTTATAGTTAATTTCCAAATAAACGAAATATATTTCATTAGAAATAATAAAAAATCGAATTAACCACCTAACTATCTAAGAAATAGAATTTTATTAAAAAAAAGGATTGCTATTAAATAACATTAAACAATAACCTAAACACTTAGTTAAACTTAAATGAAGTATTTTTGTTTGAAACAATCAGTTGACAAAAGTGTGAAAAACAAACACCATAATCCTATATGACTGTTTTTAAAAAAGATATGTTTAAAATCTAATGAAGTAAATGGGGTTACTCACCATATTGACAAAATAATTTAAATGTGTTTAAAAAAACGACATACAAAAGATAATGTTACGTATTATACAGTTACAAACTTGAGGAGCGTACTTTGAATATCAAAACTATTAATAATCCCTCCCAGAAGGAAAAAAACGTTATTACTGATGGACTTTGGAGTCATAACGCTAACTTCCATCCGATTGAAATTAAACAGTTCCAGCTGAACTGCACATGTGAGAATGGCAACATAGCGGGAGGTCTGGTAGCTCAGATATGGTGGGGAGCGCTTGAAATACAATATTTGTGGATCTCTGAGAGTATCAGGGGTAAAGGATATGGAAAAGAATTGATGCTGAAAGCTGAAGCAGAGGCAAAAGACCGAGGATGCCACATGGCATATGTTGACACGTTCGACTTTCAGGCCAAGTCGTTTTATGAAAAGCTCGGTTATAAAGAGTATGGCTCTCTGCCCGGATATGCGCATAAGTTCAGGCGTCATTACCTGGCAAAAGAATTTAAGTAAATAAGCTGGGAACTAGAGGTCAATATGCGATATCAAAGAGTATGCGCGAATACATTGTCCATAATGATTTCAATGATCGAAAACCTTTGTGAACCGTGGGGGATAAAAGATTGCCAGTCAAGACATTTGTTCATGAATAAAAGCGCGCGCATGTATACCTCTACACCGGCAACTTTCGATCTTGAGGGAAAACTTGATTTTGAATTTCCTGCAACCTGGGCAGAACAGGCAGAAGGATTTATTGAGCATGACAGAAAAGCAGAATCAGAGGGAAAAATGGTCAGTGTAATTGAAACTGATTACTGGTTTGGTAGAAACGAATTGCATCCTTATATAAGTGATAAAATACCCTTTAGGGATGCCAGTGGAGCATGCATTGGTACATTATGGAACGCCAGAAAGATAAAAGCTCTTTCACCTTACGTATGTATTGGTGATAAAAAACCTGGTGTACTGCATACAGTATCTGATCAGTCCTATTTTACACGTTCTGAAATGAATTTGATTTTTTATTTGCTTAAAAACCTAAGTCAGAAAGAAGTGGCAAATCATCTTGGATTATCCACGAAAACAATTAATAACAAAATACAGAACATCTATAGAAAAACGGGTGTCAATTCAGTTTCAGCTCTTCATGAATTCTGTATAAATATAAATATGCAGAACTATATCCCTGAGTTTGCCATCAATAAAGGCATAAAATTTATCTGACTGGAGCATTTATGAGTTTGTATGAAAATTTTTCTGTTGAAAGAGTTCCGGTCACTTCGCGTTTGCCGTTCTGGGGAGTCGCGTTGGTACATATGGGTATGCTGACTGCGCTTGATCAATTTATGTTGGGCGCGGTTATTGGGCACTCCATGAGTTATACAAACGCTTTTCTGGCAATCACGGCCGGCAGCCTTGTTTTCTTTATCGCAACGTTTGGGCTGGGTTATGCAGGCATGCGGGAAGGTATATCAGGAAGCCTGCTTGCACGCTGGTGCGGTTTTGGCAAAATGGGATCCATAATGGTCAGCCTGTTAATAGCCGTCAGCCTCCTTGGATGGTTTGGTGTGCAGAACTCAGTCTTTGCCAAATCACTGGATTATGCTCTTGGCAACAATCTCGGCTTTCATTGGGCGGCAGCGATATCAGGACTTTCGCTAACGCTGATTGTTTCATTTGGTTTCAGAGCACTGCGTTATGCTGCACGGATAGCCGTTCCCGCATTTGCCATCTGCATATTGTATATTTCCGTAGTTTTGCTGACCGGGAAAAACACTAATGCGCTGGCTGCACTATCAGAAGCAGGTAACAGCCTCTCTGTCAGCGACGCTATTACGCTAGTTGTGGGGGGGAGCATAGTTGCAAGCCTCATAACACCTGACCTGACGCGTTATTACAACAGTGGGAAGCAGGTCATGCTTATGACACTTGTGACTATATTTGCGGGTGAATATATCGTAAACGGGCTGGCTGTTTTTATATCAGTAATACTCAAAACTTCAGATGTGGTCACTATTATGTCACAGGTAACAGGAGGGGTTGGGTTGATTGTAGTTGTTTTTTCTACGCTAAGGATAAACGATATTAACTTATATTCATCCTCTCTGGGTATTGCCAACGCTATTGAAGCGTTTACAGGACGAAAAATTCCCTATGTCGTGTTAACACTGTTCATAGGTGTTGTGGGTACATTGATGTCAGTAATAGGTATTTTAGACAGATTCGTGGATTTTCTTAACCTGCTAGGAATACTTTTTCCTCCAGTGATAGGAGTGATGCTCATCGATTATTTTTTTCTTAAAAGCGACAGGGCTGTACTGGATGAAAGTAAAAGAAGTAACAATTTACCTGATGACTCGCAGACAAAAAACTTTGGCTGGAGTGCAATTGTTGCAAGTCTGATTGGTGCATTAACGGGTTATTACGTTACTTACGGTGTACCGGCCCTGAATTCAATTTTCGCTGGCTGTTTGGCATACCTGCTACTGGTTTATTTTTCCAAGCTGATCGGCTCATCAGGGGAGAGAAGACTGATCAGGTAGGGTCAGTTTGGATATAAATAATTATTGTACGGTAAGCCTTTTTTGAACAGGCTTACCTATAGCAATAGGAGTAGGGGTCTGAAGCCCAACAAAATGAAGCAATACCAGAACGAAACCGTTCCCGTCGTGAATTTCCACACTATGATTTTCATTTTGCGTTATCTGCGGAAAATACCCTTTGCGCCTGACCGGGGTTGCGGAAAAAACGAAATAACCGATAAAAACAAAATTAACTGGGGAAGGTGACAGGGCCCGGAGAGGCCCGCTCACTACATCTTGTGTCCAGGTCAGCTGAGTCAGGCACAACATCCAGGCTTATCCACAGAAACTGGGGATAAGTGCGCCGCTGCGTCTTCTGCCGGAAAACCGCAACGACAGGGAAACGTGAACAACTTGCCTGTGATGTACAAAGTGATGTACAAATAGATGTGCAACATCAGTTGCATTGAAAAAGGAAAATACGCTATGTCGGTCAGAGTCGAAGTCAATGGGCTGGTCTGTGACAGCACAAACCCCGTGTGTAAGTGCATATTGTCGAACAGCCAGAACACACTGTATGCCTTTATTCAGGTGCTGGACGGCCCTGGAAAAAAACGCTACTGGGGAGAATTCAGCCACGAGGCACCGGAAGAGTCCATAAAGGAAATTATGCGGGGGGGCGGCTAATGGCCGGTATTACCGGAATGAGCAGGAATAAACGCGTCATGCTCACCGTGCGCCTGGACGCGGAACTGAAAAAAAACGCAGAGCGTCACCTGAATGCCCTGGGGCTGACTGCCACCGACGCGGTGGAAAAGCTCTATATGTTTATTTCCGAGCACGGGCGGATGCCCCTTACATCCAGAGTGGTTACGTTTGATTTAACCGATCCTGCCATCGCATTTAATCCCGTGCAGGGTATTGCAGATGAGGCTGACCGGTTTCTGTCCTCGCTGAAATCAGAAGATGTTGTTTGCTGCGACAGGGATACGTTTGTCCACACAGTGTGCGAATATTTCACCAAGAATCTGGCCGATAAAACCGGTTCTTTGTTTGCCGGTGTGCAGAACGTCACGTTCATGGATGCTGCCGACCATTTCAGTGAAGATGACTTGCATTCATGGTTTACCAGACTGCGGTCTGTGTTACAGCTGGACTTCAATTTCAGCGCAGAGCAGTCAAAGACGTTCATCACAAATATCGTCAGTGCTGACCAGGCCGATACCTTTATTAACAGCGTTGTTGACAGCCAGCACGTTACCGTGGGGGTTAAGCCTGAACCTTCAGCAGTCAGTTACAAAACTCCGAATGATCTTGTCCGGGCGCTCGCAGAAAGACACGTTCACTGCACTGACATTATCGGCATGAGCCAGGCTCAGGATAATCTTCCGTATGGTGAGACGCCGGATGTGGCTCACAGTCTGCTTCCTGCCCGTATGACAGCTTTGGCTGAAAAATTCCCATTAATTTACTGCGACGGGAAACGGCCAATGGATGCTCAGACCGTCGCAGAACTGTACCGGTTGCTTACGCAGGATTTCTGGTTCAGTGATGCCCTGGCCGGGGTATTTATTAATAACATCAGGACTGAAAGCGAGAATTACACCAGAGAAAACCCGAGCCGCCGATAAGAGCGGCTTTTTCTTTTCCCGCAGTCAGTCAGCTTAATTGCTAAGACACCTGAGCTTGTCAAAAATGCCCATCTTTTGTTTCCTCTGAACAGTCTTTAATCCCGCAGTTCATGTCATTGCAGCGTTTCCCGGCAGTAGCCAAAGCCCCGGTAGCACAGTGCGGCGACAATGAAGCAGATCGTGGCAAATGCAATAGCTGAGCTGGCGCTGGCCTGCGTGACTCTGTATTTCAGACATATTTTCTGCTTCCCTGTTGTGATGGGGTGTTCTCTGTGAGCCGGCTTCACTGTGCAGGCCCGTGCCGTAAATGAAAAAGAAAAGCAGGCGTCAGGAGAGATTTCATATCCATTTTATTCCTCATTCACCTGGACCTGCGTCGGCAGCCCGGCCTCGTGGCAGGCGCTGTACCACTTCGCGATGGTCACCGCATCGCCGCGAAGCCGGCGCCCCTGACCGGTCCCGTCATGCAGCAGCAGGTACGCTTCCCCGGCGGTGGTGATCACGTAGGCTGCCCGGGTGGTCACGTAGTCCACGCCGTCGAGCGCGACGGTTATCCCGGGGGCGGCGTCCGGCGCGGACCGTACCGGCAGTACGTGGTGCTCCGCGTCATGACGTCGCCTTTCTTCCTCATCGCGCAGGCCCGTCAGCAGCGGGGTGGCGACCGCCCGTCCCGCGTCGGTCAGCTCGACGGCCAGCCGCAGGTTCGGTGCACGCAGGGTGCGCAGCCAGCCCGCTGCCCGTCGTCCGGCGGAGCGGTAAACCATATCATTCTGGGTTTCTGCACGGCAGAATAGTGCTGACTGAAATCAGTTCCGTAATGTTTGCGGTAGTCTTTGCAGACGTCCTCAAGCATCCCCGGCATCGCCGTGTAATCATGGTGTCTGGTATCCTCATTTTCCAACTGGATTTCCCTGATGATTAAGGTAGAACCTCGATCATGAACCATTCATTATTCCTGGATGAAGTAAAATGCAGCTGACCGGCAGCCGCACATAACGGGGTCAGTATGGGAAACGTAAATTATTGTACGTTAAGAGCATAATTTAACCGTTTATGCAAGGTAACTGATTGGTTCGTCCTCAACGGCTATCTTTTTTAAGTTATAGCACTCATGGTGTCGCTTATGGTGTGACCACTTCCAACGGTCTGTGAGACAGTGTGTTGTGCGTATTTTATTCGGTCAGCTGATTTCGCAGCAATGTTTTCCAGCAGTATATAAAGCCACTTCGAGATGAAATAGCTGCGATGAAGCACACCTGATTCTTTTGTATGACGCCTGCGTTAAGGGCCTGATTTTGTGATTCACTCAGCAGAACGACCGGGGAGGATTGTGCTTAATAAAATCCTGAACATCACCACGCGAATACGGGAAGAAATCACGGATGTCCCTGACGTCCAGCTTTCCGGTAGTATGCAACGTCTGGAAATAGACCCATTCGGCAATCGTTTTATAAATATAATTTCCCATATCTGCGTTTTGTGAACCGTACTGGAGAACCGGTGCATCGGGATCTGCACATAACGCTGGATCAGAAAGCACGTGATAAGTCCTGCATAGTAATGGTCTGTAGTTGTATATGGTACAGGTCCCTTTCTCAGATAAGAAAGGGCACTGAGTTTCGTGTCCGGTTGTCAGGGGATTATCCCGTGCGGGAACTGTGCTCGATCTGCTGATGTATTCTGCTTCAAGAGCGGTGAGTTGCACGTCTATTTTGCAGCAGGAGGAACATCCTTTATTACAGGAAGTGAACGTACTGATAAATTCTTTATTAAATCGCGTCAGGAAGGCATAAAGTTGCTTTAACTTCAGAAACACCGTGCCGTGCTGCACGTTGAGCTTATCCAGAAGCCCCTGCAATTCTTTTATGTACCTGTCCGGAACAGGTCTGATTTTGGTATGGCCGGGCAGTGTCTCACCCGGCGCAAGATAAATGACGGACTTTGGATTGATGTCCATTCGATGAAGCACCTTTTATTTCAGTTTTGATGAGATTTTAACGAGAGGTTATAATAATAAGAAATATTGAACTAGGCATCTCACAAAATACCCGAATAACTCAGAATTTTAACCGACAACCCGCGGTCAGTCCTCCTGTCCGGGAGGGGCGCCAGCCTTGCATCAATCCCGGCCTGAGTAACTTCGGGTATACGGATTTAATGGTTGATGGGGCACCTTCACCCCACCAACCTGATACCACCCTCAGATTGTGTCATTCGTATCTCTCCGCTATATAAATTCTCATCCGCCGGCTTCACCGTGCGGGCCCGTGCCACTAATGCAAACAAATTTGGCGTAAAGGGAAAATTCACATCCGTTTATTCCTCATTCACCTGGACCTGCGTCGGCAGCCCGGCCTCGTGGCAGGCGCTGTACCACTTCGCGATGGTCACCGCATCGCCGCGAAGCCGGCGCCCCTGACCGGTCCCGTCATGCAGCAGCAGGTACGCTTCCCCGGCGGTGGTGATCACGTAGGCTGCCCGGGTGGTCACGTAGTCCACGCCGTCGAGCGCGATGGTTATCCCGGGGCGGCGTCCGGCGCGTACCGTACCGGCAGTACGTGGTGCTCCGCGTCATGACGTCGCCTTTCTTCCTCATCGCGCAGGCCCGTCAGCAGCGGGGTGGCGACCGCCCGTCCCGCGTCGGTCAGCTCGACGGCCAGCCGCAGGTTCGGTGCACGCAGGGTGCGCAGCCAGCCCGCTGCTTCCAGACGGCGGCAGGAGGCGCGCAGGTTAGGCCCGTAAACCGGGGCGTCCCCACCCTGCTCCAGCAGCCGCTCAATATCCCGCGTGGCCACCGGCCCCGGATGCTTTCCATCGAGAGCGGCCAGCACCGTCAGGATACTCCGCTGGAGTGCGGACATTCGTCCTGCCATCTCAGCTGTGCCTGAGTCTGGCGGCGAGCGCCCGTAATCGAATTCGGTCTTCGCTTTCGCGGGGATCGTCCGTTCCACTGATGCCGGCCTCCCAAAACTCACACATCATTTGTGAAACGGCCACAACTGAATTCCGAAGGGGTTCTCCTCCGGATTTAAGCCGGGATTCCAGTTTGCTCATCACGGCAATCGCCTGGGCGGTCTGTGAATCGTAATCACCGGGTCTGGCGCTCGCTGGAGAAAACATGTCTTCATTGCGAGAAGAAAGGGTGGATTTGCGCATGCTTTCTTACCTTGATTTGATTTGCGAAATTGAGTGTTAAATAAATCAGATATGTTTAAATTAATATATTATCTTAATCATACCATATATGTTTAATGACGCTACTGTTATTAACCGTACCTCAGTTTTTTTGCCGTGCGGATCCGGAAAAAGTACAGAGCCGGATCCCTCACTATCTCTGGCCTGGGGCATATTCCTGAATGCCAGAATTTTCCCCTGAATTGATGTAATGTATTAAGGGTTTATCTGTGAGTTTACCAGTGTGGTTGGACAGAATCGTTGCGGGAGCCACAGAGCTGGATTGAAACTTTGGGACGGCCGCTTTTATGCAAGGTAGTCAGTTAAGAAAGCCATCAAGAGGGTATTCGCATTCTCATGCCTGACATTCAACTAGACTTTGGCGCTATTACCCTTGATAACTCGGTCCTGAAGTCACTGGGCTATAAGTTTCATGAGGGGCTGCTGGCAGAACTGGCCCAGTTCAGGAACAGTCCTGTACAGATAATACAGACAGATATTGTTCATAATGAAGCGGTCAAACATCTGGCAAATGAAATTTCCACTGCCCGGTGTCACATTGAGAAAGGATTGAAAGCAGCTGAAAAACACCTGAAAGTCGGAGAAACTAAAGTCGTAAATGCGAGGCAGCTGCTTTCGGTTGACGGTTCTGATGAGGAAATAGTAGAGGCGCGTCTGGAGAAGTTTTATAAATTGACGGGGGCCCATAAAATAGACTCGGCCGAGCACGTCGATTTATCGGCCCTGATGGAGATGTACTTCAGAACGCAGCCGCCTTTTGAAACAGCGAAAGAAAAGAAATACGAATTTCCTGACGCGATTGCGTTGTTATCCCTCCTGAGCTGGGCTGAAAAGAATGACGTGAATGTCATTGCCGTCAGCAGCGACAAAGGCTGGCAGGATTTTGCTGAAGGAACGGAGAGGATCACGATAGTGCATTCGCTTGCGGAAGCGCTGGCAAAATTTCAGCCGCACGGCAAAGTGTCTGACATTATCGCACACATTCGCGAAGATTCTCTGCTCGAACAGGGTAATCACGTACTTAATGAAATTGAAGACGCGATAGTGACAAACCTTGAGGATGCTGATATTCAGGTGGACGCTGTTTCTTCAATGTATTACGAGTATAGTGACGTAGCCGCTTCTCTCGTCACGTATGAACTGGATGATGATGAGGAAGGACTGGTTAATATCCTTGTCGTCAGGATTGACGACGGATCCATCGTTCTCCGTCTGGGTGCGACCGTCGAGGCAGAGGTTGAGGCCAGTTTCAGTTTTTCGGTGAGGGATTCGATAGACAGGGATTATGTAAATATGGGAGGAAATGCTTATACCGCAACAAAGCATTTTCATACCGATATTCTCGTTACGTTAAGCGGTGACTTCTCAAAAGATTTTGATGATATTGAGGTTACTGATATCAAAGTGCTTGAGACGCTCACTGACGTGGACTTTGGTGAAGTGGAGCCCGACTGGATGAATGCGCCTGATTCAGGATTATGGTAACAGGAGTGAGTAAAAACCAATCAGGGTTTGACCTGAAAGGCAGCCTCCAGTTCCGGGTATAAATCAGGCCGGATGCAGATACTCTTCAGATTTCTCTGGCGGAGGAAGTGATGGGGTTTTTACTGAATTGTTCAGGCAGGGATACCACCCTGAGGTCTCTCTGTGAGGGGTTTGACTGCACGGTTGCGGAACTGGAGAGGGTGCTGCTCGGCATCGATCTTGAGGCGGAGTTTACTGCTAACCCGTATATCTCAAAAACGGCTAATAAGTTGCTTTTCGAACACGCCTGCAGTGTGCTCGGCGAGCCTGATGAAGTGGATCTGGCATACTGGTTTCACGGGACCCGCACCGCTGCTGCTAACCAGTTCACTGACGGTATTCTTCCTCTTAATCACGCAGCAACAGCGGTGATCCGGATGCTGGCAGACAACGCACCCGACAGCACGGTACGTGCGCGAATTAGTTCATGGAATGAAGGCAGCGTACCTGACAGGCTGTTTCGTACGCGCCATGGAAGTTCCTCACACTGGGGGCCTTATGCCTCCCTCATCAGGGAAATCCAGCTGGAAAATGAGGATACCGGACACCGTGATTACACGGCGATGCCGGAGATGATTGAGGACGTCTGCAAAGCCTACCGCAAACATTACGGAACTGATCTCATTCAGCACTATTCTGCCGTGCTGAAACCCAGAATGATATGGTTTACCGCTCCGCCGAACGACGGGCAGCGATGCATCGAAGCAGCCCTTGCTTATGCGTATACGTGCGTGCGCAGTCTGCCGCCTGACAGCTGCGCAAACTGGGGTATCGACAGGCACGGCGTTGCTGTCCCCTCTGAAGACATCGTGCAGATTGAAGAACTGTCCTGATGTAGCGGAACGCTTCCCGTAAGCGGGAGCCGGATCGTGGCGCAGGATGCCCGGTGACCTGGCTGCCTCAGTCCTCCAGTCGGTTCCAGTCCGGGCCAATGACCGCAAGCAGGCGGTCGCGGTCGGTCAGCCGCACGATCTTCCCCTCTCGCAGGGCGCGCACCAGCCGCCGGGCTTCCCTGCTGTGACGCACGCTGAGTCCGTGCGTCAGCCGGTCGCGGCCGGTATAGCAGTGCAGCCCTTCCGCCGAGGCCAGCGTGAGAAAGCGCAGGTGGTGCCCCCCGGCCAGAAAGGCTGCATGCCGCGCGGGACTGATCCAGTAAAGCGCCTCCAGCACGTCGTCCCATGCCCGGCGAAGCAGGTGCAGCGAGGCGTTCAGCCCGTAAACGGGGCGGCTGTAGTCGGGCTTACCGTTTGCGTCCAGCTCCTGAAACTTCCACACGGCCTCATGATGCGCCAGCCGGTTGCGCAGCTCACGGATGCGACTGAACTTTGCCTCCAGCTTGTGCCGTCCGGTGCGCGCCGGCCGGGCCGGGAATACGTCACCGAGCAGGTGCGGTCACAGCAGCGTGCGGTGTCGCGGCTCCTCATACTCTTTCGCCAGCAGGGCGGTCCAGAATCCGAAATCCAGGCCGGAAATAATGCGCCCCGGCGTTTCCTGCTTCCCTGCATCCCGGATCCGTTTTGCCACCTTTCTGACGGCCTGCTCCTCCCACGCGGTGAAGTGAAAAACCGGTGAGCCATCCGCCTCGCGCCTCGTATGGCCGTCCCCGTCGGTCCGGTAACGCTTGTTCTGGGGGATGAACTTCAGATCGCCGATATAGCGCGGAAGATCCAGGATCCACCACGCGTCGGTGCGCCACTGTCCGTCCGCGCCGGGCGGCGGATTGTGGCGGATGGCATGGTCAATGGCGTTGCGCAGCGTCACCTCAAGGCAGTGCAGCAGCGGCTGCATGGCCGCCGACAGCGCCTTGTTCCAGTTGTAAGCGCCTGCGACCTCTTCGGGCTTCAGCTTGAGCACGTCCGTGTAAATATCCAGTCGTTCGTCAGAAATGTAGTCTTTCAGGTGCATGCCGCCCTCCGCGACGCAGAACAGTTCTCAGGTTGACGCTGCCGTCAGGCGCTGGTAGATTAGTGTCATCAAGGCGCGGACTTCTTCGGACCCGTGCGTTTAAGTTAGTACCGGAAAAGCCACCCCTCGGGGTGGCTTTTCTCGTTTCAGAGTTCGTCCACAGGCTCCAGCTTCATCTCTGCGCGTATGGCGTTGACGTCACGGTAAAACTTTTCCGCCCCGGTCACGTAAAAAATCTCTTCGAATACCCGGGAAATGGTCCGGTGATCACGGCCGGCTATCTCGTTAAAAAGTGAAAACGTCAGGGAAAGTCCGCGGGGGACGTAGGCAAACTGCTCGTGTAACACCTGCGAGGCCCGCAGCTGAAGGTAAGGCATGTTTTTCATCATGATTTGCTGCAGGTCATCATGCGTGGCCAGATCCAGCAGCCCTTTGTACCTGAGGTTATCGGCACTGATCATATGGTTTTCGTACCAGTGCTCTGCCACCTTCAGACCCCACTTTTTCCCCAGCTCTTTGTCCATAAGATCCACGAGTGGACTGGTGCGGCTGAAATTTTTGATGAGATCCTGAAATTCCTGAGTAAGGAACTCTTTGAGGAAATCACTCTTCGACTTTCCTGCCAGGCCTGACTGCACCGTGATCATGGCATCCACATCAAGGGGGATGTTCCGCACCGTCAGCGTGGCTGTCCTGTTAACGTCCGGTTCCTGCTCATCAAATGTCATGTCTGAAATTATCGCTTATGAATGCTGCTTAAGTGGGTTGATTTAAAGATATCACCCGGAGTTAAATGGTCAAGACAATTTTGCATCATAATTTGCGTCTTGCATCATACTGATGCGTCTGACTTTGTCGCTTCTCACCTTCAGTCATGTCAGATCCGGAAAAGGGTAGAAGCGGATCTTTGCCCCTCAGCGGGGGTTTTTCGCCCGGAACACCACATATGGTGGCTTTTATCGCCTTCATGGCACAACACACGGGATGCGTCAGGGGAGCACAGGGAAGGAAACGGCGCCCCTCGTCCCGCTGCGGGTGCACCATGCTTCCGGGAAAGTGCTATATTGGGCAGAAAACGGATCCCGGCCGGGAAGGGATGAGGTAATTGATATTGGTTTTTATAAGCCCGCTAATTTTAACTGGCGGGTATATAAACGACGAGAGACGCGTTTTTTAACAAAGCAAAGGAGCATGAACAGATGGGGAACGGTTTTTTGATATGGGTACCACTGATCTCCACTCTCGCCGGTGCGATGGTGACCGGGATCATCCAGTATTCTGTGAACCGGCAAAACCATAAAATCACCCTTAAACGGGAGGAAAAGGCGTCAAAAGATAAGCTGGAGAAAGAACGGTATTTTCTGGCGACTGAACTGGTTGTTCTGCTGGAGCAGTTTGCTCAGGACTGTGCGCGGGTCGCCACCGATCCGGGACACTACAACGATGACCGGCAGCCGGTGAGGGTTACAGTCGTGGACTATCCCGGGTTAGACTTTACCGACGTATCCGGCGACTGGCGCGCTTTATCCCCCACGTTGATGTACCGCATTCGTCAACTCGTGGTTCAGCAAAAAGACGCCAACAGCCTGATTTCGGCTACCGGCGAAAATGACCATCCGCCCGATTACGATGAGTTTTACGCGGAGCGGCACTATCAGTACGCACGGCTGGGCATGAAGGCCATCATACAGGCCAGCCGCCTGCGCAGCATCGCCGGGTTGCCCGGCACCCGCCTGGGCGCCACACGCTGGTCGGCCCTGTCCACACTCCGGAGAGTCCTGCAGCAGGAGCGCCGCCGCAGATTAAAACTACTCATCAAATTCCGGCAGAAAAGGGCGGAATGGGATATTCAGGATGGGTTACGTGACGTTCGGGCTGAGGCAGACAGTGAAGACAAAGCCCCGCCCGTTTCCGGCACGGCCACGTTGTGACGGATAGCGGAGAAAAAAGGATGCCCATGCTTACCTCTGCCCTTTCATCGCCATCGCCGTCATTGCCCGTTGCCATTGACTACCCGGCGGCGCTGGCGCTTCGCCAGATGGCCTCGCTCGACGCGGAACTGCCGAAATACCTGCTGGCCCCGGAGGTGAGCGCCCTGCTCCACTACGTGCCGGACCTGCACCGCCGGAT
Source organism: Erwinia papayae (assembly GCF_058241465.1). Classification (NCBI taxonomy): domain Bacteria; kingdom Pseudomonadati; phylum Pseudomonadota; class Gammaproteobacteria; order Enterobacterales; family Erwiniaceae; genus Erwinia; species Erwinia papayae. Next base: position 1,055,418 of record NZ_JBZCHT010000009.1, on the reverse strand, counting down.
GCTGTTCACCACGCTCTGGAATACCGGCGCGCGCATCAACGAAGCGCTGGCGCTGACCCGCAGCGATTTTACCCTGACACCGCCGTATCCTTACGTGCAGCTGGCCACGCTCAAGCAGCGCGGGGAGAAGGCCGCCCGCGGTCCGGGCCGGACGCCGGCAGGCGTGATTTCACACCGCCTGGTTCCGCTGTCCGATCCTCAGTTTGTCAGCTGGCTGGAGATGATGGTGTCCACGCTGAAAATTCCTCTTGAGCGCCGCCGCCCCGACACCGGCCGCATGGAAAAAGTGCGGCTGTGGAGCATCACCGACCGGACCGCTCGCACCTGGCTGAACGAGGCCGTTGACGCGGCCGCCGCCGACGGGGTGACGTTCTCCGTGCCGGTCACGCTGCACACGTTCCGGCACAGTTACGCCATGCACCTGCTCTACGCCGGGATCCCGCTGAAGGCGCTGCAGAGCCTGATGGGCCATAAAAATGCGAAGTCAACGGAGGTCTACACGAAGGTGTTTGCGCTGGACGTGGCCGCCCGGCACCGGGTGCAGTTTCAGATGCCGGGCAATGAGGCGGTGGCCATGCTGAAGAAACGGTGAAAATGTTTGTCTGAGGGGAAGTTAATGATGTCAACATTAAAAACTCCGCTGGCGGTAAATCGCATTCGGGGAAACCCGCCCATACGGAAGTTTTACCGAACGTGCCGGACGGCGCGGGTGCAGAACAACGCCCCTCAGGGAAGGTGTAACGCCCCGACCGGCAGCACATCCAGTATGTCCGTCGGTTGGCCGGCGCACAACATAAAGCGTTATCCACAGAAACGGTGGATAACTTCAGCCATTCGGCAGAATGCGGGTTTTACCGAATGCCCGGACAGGGGCGTAAAAAAACCGCCTGGCGGCGGCTTTGTGCGTTACAGAGAAGATGTGAAGACCAGTGTCAAACATCTTTTTTGAGGATTAAAACACTATAGTAGAGCGTAGCTTTAATGAGATGATTAAGATTATGAACCTCTCGAAAAAGTAACAGCGTTTTGCGCAAAAATTCCATAAACGAAATATCTTCACCCTTTTCCCGATCCATGCCTTCCTTTGTGGGGTAATAGGTGATTATTTGTGTTGATTCATTATATTCATACTTATAGTGAGCAATGCCATTTCTAAGACGATTATCAATGGCTTTTGTTTCGATAGAATAAAAACAGTCATCAATAAACTGAATCTTACTGCCCAAATCAACGTCAGCAAATTTGTTAAGAGAAGAAAGCTATTTTCGCACTTCATTTTTTCTTGTCATCTTTAAAGATGGCTCAAATTCGTTATAATCTCCGCGTTTTAATAAATTATTCAGACCTGCAAGAAGTGTCAGTTGCCGGGAGAAAACCTCTGCCAGATCTTTATAGTAGTTATTGCATGAATCAAAGTGATCAGTTGATACGCGAGCAGGAACAGCCGTGTAATTTTTTTCATCAACATAATCATAGAAAAAGGCTGGGTGCAAAGGTAAATCCATCTGAACTATTTTTGGATACAAGGTGAGGCAATCATGATGTAAATTAGTCAGAAAACGACTTTTAATTATTTCATCAATAAAATCAATGGTTTTATCATGGTGTGTACTGTGCAGGTAAATATAAAGCTGCGGAAATCATTTTGCAAGCTCTTCATTTTGCTCATGAATCGTAAAAGGCGAAGACATAATTGACGTTGCTGTGTAGAGTGCGGCAAACACATCCTTCCTTTTCTTGGTTTTCAGGTTAACACCAGGGATTTTTTTGCAAACTTTCGCAAAATTTTTTATATCACCTTTTTTATATTGCGTTATGACGCTTTCCAGATCTTTCTTTAAGGGGTGCAGCTTATTTAATACTTCTAAGCGAAAAGCTAAATGACTGAAAGCGTCCTGACCAATTTCATCTATAACCCTGAAAAAGGTTGTCATTCCCTTAACATACTTTCCGAAATACACAGGGAAATCGAGATGAAGATCCACAAAAGGATTTTCCTCCGTAAACGGCCATTCAAAATCCAAACTGTCTGTGGCCCCTTCCAGATCTACTTTTTCATCACCAATAGTAAAGGTGATACGCTGCTCACATTGAGGACAAGCAAACTGAAAAGGCTGAATATCTCTGTTTGACATGCCAATCCTGCAATTAATTAATGTGTTGCAGGTATCGCATTTAAAGCTTTTTAGAATGTTAATTTTGACCACCTATAATGATTTAGAAGGCAGAATTGGCATTTTTCAAGCCTACTTCAGGCTCATAAAAGTGAGTGCTCAGATAGCAAAAAACCCGCTCAGGGCGGGTTATTTGCTCTGTAGCCTGTGATGCTTCGCGGGCATCCGGCGTACAGCGTGGTGAAATTCTCTTTTGGCGAGTTAATTATACGTCTAATGAGCCATATGATCAAACCTGTATTCAAGCAGCAGCAGCACGGTTTATAATGCTCACAGATCAATCGAGTAAAGCCCGCTTAGCCGCCTGTGTGATGAGCCAGATCAGACTCTTCAAAATCGAATTTGGTACAGACAGTACCGGAACCGTGGGCAAGCACACGGTAATGGTATAGCCCTCTTCCGGTTTCGCACCCGGAAGCCTGGGCGGCAGCGTGGTGAAATTCTCTTTTGGTTAAGTGAATGGCATAACCGGATGGGCGGATTTGAGGAAAGGGGATTGCCTAGTAGCCTACGCGCCACAGAGATGGAGGTGCGGGGAATGATTGAGCTAATTATCGCCATTCTTACCTTAATTGCAGCTGTATTGCAGTTGATCAACTGGTTCCTTTAATGGCTCCGGAGTCCGTGAAGGTGAAAACCTGAACGGGCAAAACTGAAAGGTTTATAGCCGTCCTCTTGGGCGGCTTTTTTCATTTCTAAGCTTAGTTCGGCAGAATGGGCGTTTTACCGAATATCCGGTTTAGTAGCCACCGGGATCAGATTTGACATCCTGACCCCCTTAAGCCAGTCCTCGTAGGAAGGCATCGCGTTCCACGAATCCTCCTGGCTCATCTGCCGGATGCCGGTTTCCTGAAAATCGAACTGTTTTACCAGAAGTCTTGTTTTCTGCGTCAGGCCCAGTCGGGTTTTTAAGGGTTTTTCATCATATGTGATTTTCTTACTGTCAGGGACAAATAATATGATAGTTTCACCATCAGTATTAAAAGTAAGATCTCTGTATACGCCATCCTTTCTGTATACAACATGACGCTCAGCTTCAATATACTTTCTTTTTATGTAGCATATTTTATAGCCGATAACTTTCTCACCGCCGTTCTGCTCAATGAATTTATCAACGTTCATCTCACAGTTGGACTGCTTACACCATAACTCTGGTTCGACATCTATATATACTGCGTTTTTCGTGCTTAACGATCTGCAGAATGAGGCTACATGCTGGTCAATGCTTTCTGGCGTGGTGAGGTCTTCGAAATTTAAAGTCATTGTATGGCATTTCCTTATGGCTGGATTTCAGTTCATGAGCAGGGCTGGAGTCTGGCGCAGGATTTTTATCAGGCTAATCAACTGCCTTCATCCGGGTTCGGAGCCGTTTTTCCGGTTTGAAGCGAGCGAACGTCATGTTCCGACATCCATTGATCAGTAGCCTCCGTATGCCCGTCAGATTCTGTAAACACGATGATTTCATAAACGGGATTAAGGCTGGCCTGGTATTCAACGGCTTTCAGCAGGTCAGGGCTGGGGAATAGTAATAAATACACAGCTTCTGGTAGACAGCTTTTATTAAGGGTCAGAGGCGAGTGTAAGCTAAGCTTTCGTCCGTCTATGATGATAGTCTGATTTGACTTAAGTTTATTGACCACTTTTTTTTCAAATATCCGTTCCAGTATTTGATCACAGTGAGATTTGTTGTTCACACACAAATAAACTTCACATTGATGGTGTTTGGCTCGGTCAATAGCATATCTTACGATGCTTCCGTGCAACCCATTCATAAGCTCCGAAAAATCACGCTGCAATATCACCCGGTCAGTCATTTTAGTTCCTTTGATGAATGAAATGTGGCATCTATCATATCGGTAAATTTCGGTGCGGCACAGTGCGGAAACTCGCCCTGTAGCACAGTTCGGTCTTATTGGCGTTTTACCGAATGCCCGGACAGGGCGTAAAAAAACCGCCATATAATAAAGTGTCCAACAAATGGGGTACACTTCACTTTGGGCGGTTTTTTTTCATTTCTAAACTTAGTTGGGGTTTGAGGTCCAATGGAGCTAAAACGTACGTTAAGAGCATAACCATATGATTTTAAGTCTATAAAGTCGTGGATAAGAATGAAGTTTTTATAATTTAAACAAAAAATTAAATATAAAATATCAGATACACGATTTTGCTGCAAAAGGAGAAATAAGAATCAGGATATCAATTACTCCTGAATTACTCAGCTATACTCGAATAAAAAACATGACCAAAGGATGAGATGCCGAAATTTCCAGCTGTCGATATAACCTGGCGTCCCCACTGCATCTTCATCACGAGACAAAAACCATGAGACGCTTTTTGCATCTCGTGGTTTTTATCTACTCAGGTTTCACTACCCCATTCAGAAACGATACTGAAGACCTGCGGTCAGGCTATAGTTTTTATTTTCTATACCTGCAACATCTCCGCCATAATGGGCTGATTCCCCACTTACACGGTCAATTATCTCCGTTCCCCCTTTACCCTGAGAGTATTTACTCCAGGTAAACTCGGTGAACACTTTGGCATTAGGGGTGACGTAATAACCGACATCCACCGAGGCCGAATAATAGTTGGAGCCGTTGGTCTTTTCACGGAAGGTCAAATCACGCATATAGTGCTCATCATTGTCTTTAGCTTCAACCCAGGGACTGAATTTCAACAATGCGTTAATTTCAATATCATGATACCGATAGCCGCCGGTCAGACCTATGTATGGCATGCTGAATTTCTGTTGATAGCCAATACCGCGCACTCCGCGATCAAAATCGCCGACATCAGTGCCATTATCATACTGATAGTGACCGCCAAAAGCAGTCCAGCTAAATCGGGTTTGTTGGTAACCGGCTACAGCACCTAGTTTATAATCAGGACGTTTTACCAGCCAGGCTTTGGCATTGACATCAAATTCATTAGCATGATTAAGACGGGTATTAGGTCTGTTAGACCAGTCAGTCCATTGCGACTGGCTGGCATCCAGCCAGTCGTAGTCATCCATTCCGGACCCACTTGATGCTAATGTAGTCCAACCTCGTGCATTCAGTGTCAGCCAGAATAACGGATCCCAGGATATATCACCTTTAATAATGGCCGTATTGTTAATCTTCCAGTTAAGCTCGCTGGTTTTTCTGCCGGTATCATCATAGACGTACTCTTTGGATTCGCCTCCAAGCCAGCCCAGAGAAGTGCTGACCGTTATGCTGTCGGCGTCAAAATTAACAGCATACGGATCGTCAACATTCTTAGCCAGGGCAACGTCTGTCGCCATTAAACCAAATACGCCTAAAGCTATCATGTATTTATTCATTAACCATTCCTTAGACAACGATGAGAATTTGTTCTCAAATCAGTCAGACCTGAGAGCAAGTAAGTTGCCTTCAGCGCACAGAAAGCAACTTACTTGCCTGTAACCATCAGCTTGACAATCCAATAGCCAATAATCTGTCGTGAAACCCTGACAATCCGACCGGACAGAGCTCTTTGTTGAAGAAGGGTCAAATCTGTGTCGGTCTGGCGTCATTGAACGTAATGACAAAACCGCTAATCAGACATATAAGCCCCCTCCATCCAATGAGTTCATCGCCCAGACCCGAGCTGACCCGATTAATATTTCATCGAAAAATGAAAAATAACGCAGGTCGCTTCATGCATCTGAGCGCCTCTGAAAAGGGATTTATTTAGTAAACTTATTTATTTGTTAAGCATACGTAAAGACTGAATTGATATATTACATTTCTTTCACAATCGTGCGCAACTCGCCACGGAAACAAAACACGATGTTAAGGGGGCGTTGTTCGGCGTAGTAGGGGTTTGAAGTCTAATCTTACGAGATAGTACGCTAAGTGCACTTTTTGAACAGATCAGGTGAGTGAAGAAAATGAGCGTTTCATTTACTCTTTCCGCTGATACCAGTAACCATGCGGTTTTCGGCACTTTCAGCGTTAATAAACCCTGTAATCAAATCAACATAAATCTGATCTACAACTCCACGACTTTATAGACATAAAATCATATGGTTATGCTCTTAACGAATGAAAGGGACTTCTCCTCGATTTGGTTACTGTAACCATCTTCCATGACATCATGGGGAGTAACCAAAATATTACAGGGGAATAACCATGGCCGTTGTAACTGTTGGGATCGACCTTGCTAAAAATGTTTTTGCCGTTCATGGCGTTGATAAAAATGGCAATGCTGTGCTCGTTAAACCAAGAGTATCCCGGGCTGCGTTGCCTGAACTTATTGCCAACCTACCTCCCTGCACCATCGGTATGGAAGCCTGCTCAGGCGCTCATTACTGGGCAAGGCTTTTCAGGGAGTATGGTCACGACGTTAAACTGATGGCTCCGAAATTCGTTTCACCATACCGGCTGGCCGGTAAAGCCGCAGGGGAAAAAGCAAAAAAATAAAAATCATGCAGGCCGTCCGGCAGAATTGGCCTTTTACCGAATGCCCGGAGAGAAGGAAAAGCCGCCCCAGACTTAATATAACCGTCATGATAAAAACATTGAACACTGTTTTTTTCATTCGATTGGTCATCCTTAATCTCATCAAATTATTATTGCTTTCAGGTGGTCAGATACCATCTTCCACGTATATTCACCCGTTGCAGCATTGATGGCTATGGTCTGCATTTCACAAAATGAAATACGTGAACTTATGATGTTTAAGCCATTGCGCTTTAAAAACATCTGAGCGACAAATAGCGCCGTTCTCTTATTTGCGTCGTTGAAAATATGACCACGGGCTATTGCTACCAGATATACGGCAGCCAGATCGTATACGTCTTTCACACCTTCGTAATAATGCATGTTCAACACACGGTGAATGATGGCATCCGCACGGCCAGGTTCAGCCATACCTGCAACACCACCATCACGCGCGACTAAGCGATCATGAAATTCAATCACTTCCTGTGAACTGACTAATTTCATCGCCTGGAAAGCTCCGTATACGCCGTTCCATGTGACTGCATAATTTCAGCAAATTCAGCATCCAGAGCCGCTTTGCGGTAACGCTCGAAAGCGTCTTTATCGACCAGGACAGCCGCGCCACCCTTCCTGCGCTGAATTTCGACCGGCTGATTTTCATCAACGGCCAGTTCCAGCAGGGAAGCAAGATTGTCGCGGGCGTGGCTGTAGTTACAAGTAAACATGATTACCCCTTTAATTGTTCAGCTTAATTGTACATGTTTATTGTCAGGTTTCAAAGAGGGATTCAGTTTTACGGTGTGTTGCGGCCATTCGGTAAACTAGGGGTTTTACCGAATCCGGCACGGACAGCGGAAGAACGTTGAAAATATCACCGCTTTCTAATAAATTAGAAATTCGTTAAATCTAATTTCTTAGAAAGGAATACCATGCCAACCAAACACATCGACGCCGCGCAGTGGTCAGCCATCGAGACAATGACGGTTGAACTGATACAGCAGACCAACGCGCCCGTAAAAGAAGGCGACGTGCTGAAAGAGGTTATCGCGGCGGGGCTGAATGCACTTAGCGTAAAGGGGCTGAGTGAACGGTTTGCCTTTCAGCCGCGACACAGCGCGGTCATCATGAGCAAACTCAGTCCCAGCGGCACGGCCACGACGAACCTGACCGCGCCCACAGCCGCGACGACGGCGGCCCTGCTTGAAGACAGCGCCGGATTTATCGTTTGCGTTTACGGTAAAACCAACTCCGGCCGCAGCACCTTTGCGCAGGCGCTGTGCGACGAGCTGAGCACGGCAAAGCGCCTTACGGTGAACCTGTATGACGACGCCGGTGCCGAAGCTATCAGCCAGGGCTGGGCCGACTATAACAACGGGAAAGGCGCGATAATCGTGCTTCACGCCGCAGGCCAGATGCAGGCGCTGGACGGGCTGTATTCGACGCACCGCTCAGTGCCTGTAATTGAGGAAGGCGAGGAAATCGTGCTGAAAGCATATAGTGGCACTGATCTGGATATGTCGCTGATCAGGGCCACGATGCGCCGCGCACCGGAACGGATGACAATTGGGGAGTTGAAGGAAAAGGAATAAAAAAACCGCCTGGCGGCGGTTAATTAACGTGATTACGGGCATCATCAAGAGTAAGCATTTTCAAATCTATCTGACTCTTTAATCGTGAGGCTCTGAAACGGATTAGCTCACGTATGTGAAGCTCGCTGGAGACGCGGGGGTTTGCTCTGCGTGCTTCTTGCAAAATATCCTCTTCCTCTGCAATAAGTCGAGCATATTCAACTTGCATTTTATTTATCTCTGTTTCCAGCCTTTCCAGCTCGGCCTGTGAATAGAGAACGCGGAACATGCGTAAGCCTCCAATAAAAGGTAGCTTACGTAAGATTCTCTTTGTTGATAGTTGCACTCCACGCACCCTCTTAAGATAACAAGATAACAAGATAACAAGATAACAAGATAACAAGATAACAAGATAACAAGATTTACTGCAGTTTTGCTTTTAGGATAAATGTGGAACGTTCATCAGAGCTAAATTTCTCGAAAGCCATGATTGCTGCCCTGACAACATCTGAACGATTAACCCTCGCTCCTGATGTATTCATTTCATCTCGAATGCAGTTATCTATTGATGCTAAATTGGTTGTCGCAAGAGAAATACTTACTGGTTTAGCTTTGCTTTTACTTGTAACTGAACTGCTTTCTTTTTGTACCAGCCCCAGTTCAGCGCTGCCACCATTTATGAATGCATTTTCGTCTCTGGGAGGGGTATTGGCTCTGTTCCTCATAATATTATTTCCTCGACAAGTGCAGAGATTTCTTCCTGAGCTTTTTCATTTTGTGTCTCAAAGATAGTAAAAGATTCGGCCCAGGCATCTCTGTGGGCTTTTCTGTCACAAACTCGGGACTGAGCCAACTGCATCTGTGGATAGTCGGACAGAACTTGCGCGGCTTGATGAGCTTCGTTCACAAACATGTTTGTTGGAGCCATATTGAGGACAAGAAAACCTCTTACATTCTCATTGAAATCCTTGGACGCGCTGAAAACTTCACATGTATGAGGAACAACATCCAGATCCATCTGCGAAGGTCTCAGTGGCGAAATAAAAACGTCAGCAGACATTAAACCGCTTCGCATTTCGGCACTGTCACGACCAGCACAATCAGCAATGACATAATCATACGATTTATCATGCTCTTTTAGCATTGTTTTAATGTTGCCTGTGGCTCCTGTGACGGGAATATGTGGGAGTGATTCCGGTCTGTTGTTATACCAGGTTAGGACTGATTTCTGGTCATCTGCATCCACTATGATTACTGATTTGCCCTTTGCTTTTAGACATGACGCAATGGATACAGCTAAGGTGCTTTTGCCCACACCGCCTTTTTGACTACCGATGACGATTATCATAACAATCTCACAAGTTGATAAGTTTTCAAGATAATATAATACTATCTTGTTAAGATGATAAGATAGTATTAATCATTAGTTATATGTATTTTATATCATTATTATGATAACAAGATAACAAGATAAGAGGTAAGAGGTAAAGAGGCAGTAGGAGGTAAAGGAATTATTTTTGAAAATCAGATAAGATTTGCGACAGGTATATCTGTCCATCTTGTTGTCCACGAAGGTGAAAGCATCTCCCGCTTCATCTCCCACTTGGGTGCAACGCCCTGACCTGCAAACCACAGTTTCCCCAGTCCCGAATTGTTGACCTTATCCATCACTGCCATCAGCTGCGCACTGGCCGGGCGGGGAGAATGATCGTCAAACAACGAAAGTTGTGCCGTCGCTGCGGGAGAGAAGTCACCCAGCATCACGCCAGATGTGTTCAAGGCTTTTTATGGCCATGGCGATAATGTCGCGCGTGTCCTGCGTGGCCACTGTAAGTCGTTCACCTCCAACATTGCCGTAATAGGGTTCTCCGGGAGAGAACGGGGACGTTTTGATGAATACAGATATGTGCCGGCAGTACTGACCTTCCTGACGCAGCTTCTCTGCTGCACGCTCTGCGTGCCGGCAGATGGCCTGGCGCAGGCCGTCAATGGTCGTTACCCGGTCACCGAAACTGCGGCTGCACACTATCTGTTGTTTGGTCGGCGGAGCCTCCTCGAGCGCGATGCAGGGTTCGCCTGAAAGCTCCCGTACCGTGCGTTCCAGCACTACACTGAAGTTTTTACGGATAAAAGCCGGGTTACTACGCGCCAGGTCAAGCGCGGTGATGATACTCATGGCATTCAGTTTTTTACTCAAACGCCGGCCGACGCCCCAGACTTCCTCGACCGGCTGCCGCGAGAGAAGCTTTTGGGTTCGGGCGGGATTACCTGGCGTCAGCGCGAGGACACCCCCGAACTGTGGCCATTCTTTGGAAGCCCACTGTGCAGACTTTGCTAACGTTTTTGTGGGACCCATTCCCACACCCACCGTCAGGCCCGTGACGGCCTTTACCCGCTGCCGGACGCGCCTGCCGTAATCTTCAAACGGCTCTGCTTGTCCAATACCGGTAATGTCAAGAAATGACTCATCGATGGAATAGATTTCGGTGGCCGGGGCCATTTCTTCCAGCACCGTCGATACCCTGATGGACATATCATGGTTTATGTGGAATGGAAAACCAAAGTGAGGTTAAGCCCGGTGCGGTTTACTGCAACACATATGCTGCACAGGCACGCCCCTGAACGGTTTTTGATCACTGCCTGCCAACTGTGTGGTTTTACTGAAAATTCCGCCGGATAGTGTATTGCGTTCAATTCAGTTGTGTTCAGCCCTGCTGAATCTCGCGTTTCTGCCGATACCCGTTCATCAAACAAACGTTTTCCGGAGAACTGATGAAAATTTCAACGCGCCTCAGCGCCGGCTTTGGCCTGCTTATTCTGCTTTTTATCCTGTGCACGGGCATTGCCGTTCACGCCCTGTGGCAGGCCAGAGATGGTATGAACGATACCGTCGACGTGAAGATGAAGCGCTTTGCCCTGGTCGTGGACATGCGTAACAGCATGCGCGACATGGCGATTGCGGCCCGTAACCTTGCACTGCTGTCTGACCCGACCCAGATGCAGCCCGAGTGGCAGCGCCTGACGGCCCAGCGTGAGGTTTATATTCAGAAACGGCAACAGCTGGAAAAAAGCATGTCCGGCAACGTATCCGCGCACGGAAAAACCCTGCTGGAGAAATCCCTTTCGGCAGAAGACGCCGCGCTTTCCACGCTGATGGCGGCCGGAAAGCTGGGACTGGATAACCGCCAGCAGGAGGCCACCGCGTTTCTGATGACCACCGCCCGGCCGGCGCAGAGGGTTCTGCTTAACGCCCTGGATAACCTGACGGACACGGAGATGCAGCTGAGCCGGGATACGGGGGCAGAAAACAGCGCCCGCACTGCCCGGACGGCCGTTATCCTGTCGGGCCTGGCCGCGCTGTCCGTCCTGCTGTCCGTGGCCACCTGTTATCTTCTGGTCCGCATGCTGATGCGCCAGCTGGGGGGTGAGCCCGCTCAGGCTCAGGCGCTGGCCGCCGCCATCGCCGCCGGTGACCTGACCTCGCCGGTCACGCTGCGCCGCGGCGACACCGCCAGCCTGCTCGCCTCGCTGGACGGCATGCAGGCCAACCTGCGCGGGCTGGTGTCGCAGATTAAGGACGCGTCCGCCTCGGTGGCGCTGGCCGCCGACGAAATTTCGCAGGGGAATACCGAGCTCTCCTCGCGCACCGAGCAGCAGGCCGCTGCCCTGCAGGAGACGGCCGCCAGCATGGAGCAGCTGACCGCCACGGTGAAAAGCAACGCGGCTGGCGCGCACCAGACCGCCGGCACCGCGCGCGAGACGGCCACGCTCGCCCGCGCCGGTGAGGCTGACGTGCAGCGCATGTCGGAGACCATGCATGAGATTTCGCTGAGCGCGGTCCGGATACGGGACATCACCTCGGTCATCGAGGGGATTGCTTTTCAGACCAATATTCTGGCGCTCAATGCCGCCGTGGAAGCCGCACGCGCCGGCGAGGAGGGGCGGGGGTTTGCCGTTGTCGCGGGGGAGGTCAGGTCTCTTGCTCAGCGCAGCGCCAGCGCCGCGCGGGACATCAAGCTGCTGATTGAACAGGCCGTGTCCCAGGTGGAAGGCGGCGTGGCCGCGGCCGCCGGTACGGGGGAGAGTATCCTGAGGATTGTCGGCATGGTAGGCGAGCTGGCCGACACCATGGACAGCCTTTCCCTCTCCTCCGGTGAGCAGATGCAGGGCATCTCTCAGGTCAGCATCGCCGTCAGCCAGATGGACGGCGTGACGCAGAACAACGCCGCCCTGGTGGAGGAGTCGTCTTCAGCATCGCAGTCGCTGTCAGAGCAGGCCCGCGCCCTGCGAGGCATGGTGGAGACCTTTCGCGTATGACGTACGACAGACACGCTGCATTCGCCGGCACGGACCGTATTACGTCTCTTAAGGCCGACGTGGACGCGCTGCTGCGGCAGCTCAGCGAGGGGGAATACCTGAGCGTGGACACGTTTGCCAACAACTGGGTTCACCTGACGGCCCTGTACGCGAAAATTCAGGAGCAGATGAACGACCGGGTCCTGATGGACCGGCTGGTCCGCACGGAACTGCTGCTCACCGCAGACCTGATGGCGGTGGGCCGGATGATTATGGTCATGAACAATTTTCTGCGCTGCACGGCAGCCCTGCGCTGATCGGGCTGCAGGATAAAACCTCTCTGCCGACCCCGTTGCACTAAGGGTAAGCGTCTTATTTAGACCGTCTGTCCGGTTGTCTCCCGTTACGGGAGAATAATGTCCATCATTTTTAATGGACATTATCGCGTGAAAAACCGGACATGGCTCCTTGAGGCTCTGCGCCTTCATTTTGATGAAAAGCTGTCCCGCGTTGAGGCAGGACGGCGGTTAGGTATCCCCAAAACCACCGTCTGCGAACTCTTCGTTCGCTTTCAGAGAGCGGAATTATCATGGCCTCTGCCGGACAGCGTAAATCTGAAAGCCCTGAACAACCGGCTTTACCGACAGGCGTCACGAAAGTCGCCTGTTCCGCCCCCGTCTGCTGCACCCACAGCAATACCTGCGTCCCGCAGGCGACCACGCCGGCCTAACTTCCCGCGCGAATTTAAAATCGCTATGGTGGAAAAGTCTATGCAACCGGGCGTCAGCGTGGCACAGCTTGCCCGCGAAAATGACATCAATGACAATCTGCTGTTCAACTGGCGGCGCCATTATCAGCAGGGGCTGCTGGGTGCTGCTCCTGCCGGTACGCCGGCACTGCTCCCCGTGACGCTGCCCCCGACCGACCGACCCGCTAAGCTGCCGGTCCCCTCAACAGGAGAGCCTGCCTGTTGCGAACTGGTTCTGCCCGCCGGTACGCTGCGCATCTGCGGGAGACTCACGCCGGAACTTCTGCAGATGCTTATCCGGGAAATGCAGGGCGGTCAACAATGATCTCCCTTCCTGCGGGCGCACGTATCTGGCTGGTCGCCGGCGTAACCGACATGCGTAACGGCTTCAACGGGCTGGCCTCGAAGGTGCAGAATACGCTTCGTGCTGACCCGTACGGCGGCCACCTCTTTATCTTCCGGGGCCGGCGGGGCGATATGATCAAGGTGCTGTGGGCAGATCGGGACGGTCTGTGCCTGTTCACCAAACGGCTGGAGCGGGGGCGCTTTGTCTGGCCGGTGACCCGTGACGGTAAAGTCCATCTGACGCCCGCGCAGCTGGCGATGCTGCTGGAAGGCATCAACTGGAAGCATCCGCAGCGGACGGAACGCCCTGGCCTGCGCATCTGAACCGGAGTAAAGTAAGCGCATGGTGCGCTCACTCTGCGATGAAAATGCCCGGCTCCGGGCGCTGCTGGACACGCAGCAGCACACAATACGCCAGATGGCGGAGTATAACCGGCTGCTCTCGCAGCGGGTGGCGGCGTACGCCAGTGAGATAAACCGACTGAAGGCGCTGGTTGCTAAGCTGCAGCGCATGCAGTTCGGCAAAAGCTCTGAAAAGCTGCGTGAAAAAACGGCGCGTCAGGTGCGCGAAGCTGAAGAGCGCATCAGCGCCCTGCAGGAGGAGATGGCGGAGGTGCTGGGAGAGCAGCATGACCCGGTACTCCCGCAGCCGCTGCGCCAGTCTTCCGCCCGTAAACCGCTTCCTGCCTCACTCCCGCGCGAAACAAGTACGCTGCCGCCGGCCGAAACTGCCTGTCCGGCGTGCGGCGGCACCCTCAGCCCGCTGGGCTGCGACGTGTCGGAGCAGCTGGAACTCATCAGCAGCGCCTTTAAGGTTATCGAAACGCAGCGGCCGAAGCTGGCCTGCTGCCAGTGCGACCACATCGTTCAGGCCCCGATGCCGTCAAAGCCTATCGAACGCAGCTACGCCGGCCCCGCTCTGCTGGCGCGCATCGTCACGGCGAAGTTCGCGGAGCACACGCCTCACTACCGGCAGTCTGAGATATACCGCCGCCAGGGTGTGGCGCTGAGCCGGGCCACGCTGGGGAGATGGTCCGGGGCGGTGAGTGAACTGCTGGAGCCGCTGTATGACCTGCTGCGGCAGTACGTGCTGATGCCCGGCAAGGTGCATACTGATGATATCCCGGTCCCTGTTCAGGAGCCGGGCAGCGGCAAAACGCGCACGGCCCGGCTGTGGGTGTACGTGCGGGATGACCGAAACGCGGGCTCGGTCATGCCACCGGCAGTCTGGTTCGCGTACTCACCGGACCGTAAAGGCGTTCATCCACAACAGCATCTGAGCGGGTACAGCGGGATCCTGCAGGCGGATGCATACGGAGGCTACAATGCCCTGTACGAAGAGGGGCGCATCACCGAAGCGGCATGCATGGCGCACGCCCGGCGAAAAATCCACGACGTTCACGTCCGTACCCCGACGGACATTACCACCGAAGCGCTGAAGCGCATCGGTGAGCTGTATGCCATCGAGGCGGAAATACGCGGCAGTCCGGCAGACGAGCGTCTGGTGATCCGGAAAGAGAAGACCCTCCCGCTGATGCAGTCGCTGTACGACTGGATACAGGCGCAGATGAAGGTGCTGTCGCGGCACTCGGATAGGGCGAAGGCGTTCGCGTACCTGCTGAAACAGTGGGACGCGCTGAACCTGTTCTGCGGCAATGGCTGGGCGGAAATAGACAACAACATCGCGGAGAACGCGCTGCGTGGCGTTGCCCTGGGCCGGAAGAACTGGCTGTTCGCCGGTTCAGACGCAGGTGGGGAGAGAGCAGCTGTGCTGTACTCGTTGATCGGCACCTGCAGGCTGAACGGCGTGGAGCCGGAGGCGTGGCTGCGTTACGTCATCGGCCATATCCAGGACTGGCCGGTAAACCGGGTCCGCGATCTGCTGCCCTGGAAGGCTGATCTCACATCTGTATAAGCATCAATACGGTCTGGACATGACGCTTACGAAAAGCGCATCGGTCTGTGACTTGATTTCTTCAACGCGCATATATTTTTCATGCATGGTGTTTTAATCTTCCCGTTAGCTGGCCGCTGTCATCTGCAGGATTCAGAAGAAGCCTGTCGTTCAGTATTACCTGGCAGTCATGTGCTGCCAGGTAATAAGGTGAAGAGACGGCCGTCATTCAGACCGGCTTATACCCTGAACGTCTCTACCATGCCGCGCAGCGCGTGCGCCTGCTCAGACAGTGACTGTGACGCTGACGAGGACTCCTCAACCAGCGCGGCGTTGTTCTGCGTGACGCCATCCATCTGGCTGACGGCAACGCTGACCTGTGAGATGCCATGCATCTGCTCGGATGAGGCCAGCGAAATGTTGTCCATGGCCTCCGCCAGCTCACCCACCATGCCGACAATTTTAAGGATGCTATGGCCGGTACCTGCCGCCACCTCCACGCCACTTTCCACCTGCTCCACGGCCTGCTCAATCAGCTGCTTGATATCACGCGCGGCGGTGGCGCTGCGCTGGGCCAGCGTCCTGACCTCGCCGGCCACCACGGCAAATCCCCGACCCTCTTCGCCGGCCCGTGCGGCTTCCACCGCCGCGTTGAGGGCCAGGATGTTGGTCTGGAAGGCGATGCTCTCAATCACGGCGGTAATGTCCCTTACCTTTGATGCGCTCAGCGAGATGGCATTCATGGTTTCCGACATGCGCTGTACGTCCGCTTCGCCGGTACGCGCAAGCGACGCAGTCTCACGGGCTGAGTCTGCGGTCTTCTGCGCGCCCGCCGTGTTGCTTTTCACCGTGGCGGTAAGCTGCTCCATGCTGGCGGCCGTTTCCTGCAGGGCGGCGGCCTGCTGCTCGGTGCGTGAGGAAAGCTCGGTATTGCCCTGCGAAATTTCATCCGCGGCCAGCGCCACTGAGGCGGAGGCGTCTTTAATCTGCGAGACCAGACCGCGAAGGTTCGCCTGCATACCGTCAAGTGAGGCGAGCAGGCTACCGGTGTCGTTACGGCGCAGCGTGACCAGCGTGGTCAGGTCGCCGGCGGCGATAGTGGCCGCGAGCGCCTGCGCCTGTGCCGGTTCCCCGCCCAGCTGACGCATCAGCACACGAATAGTCATTACGCAGGTTCCGGCCGCCACGAGCACGGATGCGGCCGCAAGTAACACCAGTATCAGCGATGCGCGGTCGACTGACCGGCTGTTCTGCTCAACGGCGGACTGGGTGTTTTTCATCTGAATCTGCGTCATGTCGTTCAGGGCTTTCAGCAGCGTGCTCTGCGCCGGACGCGTGACCTTCATGAGGTAATCGGTGGCTTCCTGAGCACGGTTAGCCAGCCCGAGCTGGCCCGCCTGCTCGAGCGCAGCCAGTGCCGGACCTTCAGCTTCAGCTATCTGGCTGAATACTTCGCGGCCCTGCGGCACAGAGTCCGCTTTCATCATCTCATCCAGAGCGCGCCGGTTTTCAATATAGAGAAGTTTCTGTTTCTGCAGACGCTCCCACTCCGGTTTCATGGCCTGAGGGTCGGTCAGCAGAGCCATATTACGGACCGCGATACCCATATCCCTCAGGCCCCCGCGCATGTCCAGTACCAGCTGGTACTTTTTCATTTTGACGTTGACGGCGTCGTCCATGCCGTCGCTTGCCTTACTCAGTGCGTTAAGTGCGATGCCGGTACAGAGTATAAAAAGCAGAATAAGCAGGCCGAAACCTGATGCAAGTCGCGTAGATATTTTCATGTATTTTCTCGTTATCCGGAAAGAGGAGGCCTGGTGTTAACTGTGTTATCGGCATAAACGGAGAAAAATACAGCAATCGGGGTAACTCACAATCCTTTTGCCTGAGGTGATCAGCACATTAAGCAGATAAACATATCCTGGCTGTCAATACGGTTTATATGTGACGCATACTGACATAAGAAGATTGGGTCTGAAGTATGAATACAATCTGTACCGGACAGCCTGTCGTCTGTACCCGCAGAATCCGTCTGCCGGGTTTGAACTCCTTCGCTTCGGCCGGGTTATCAGTACTGAACATGAAATCCTGACGCCCACTTATGCCCCGCTGTGGCGTACCGTCAGCTTTCCCGGCGGAACGGGTATGGTCAATCTGGCCTCCCCTGACATCAAAAAATTCAGCGATGCTGATTTCCCGCACTGGACGGGCTGGCGAATGGTGGATGATGACACGGACAATAACAGCCAGTGTAATTCTCCCCTTATCTCCGGATTGCAGGACGGTCGGCATTTCAGCGATCTGAGCAGCCGTATGGTCTGCCATTTTCCGCTGGAATGGAATGCCGCCACCTTTGACCAGCTCCATGCCTGGCTTAAAGAAGGCTCTGACGATGTCCCTGCCATGTCTGAAGAAGACTATGAACGACTTAAAAGTCATGCCTCAGCCTTGTGCTTTGACACTGGCGCAATTGGCACAGGCAGGCTGTGGCATTTCCACCCGCTTGCCTTCATCACCCATTTCCGCAGGTGTTGCTGGCTGAGCAAATCAGAACTGAAGCAGCTCATTCCCCGGAACGCGTTAAGAACGGCAGGCCGGAATGATTACCGCTGGGAGGCCATAAACAATTACCGGGATGGCACCGGCAGCGTAGCGGACAATATCCGCACGCACATGAACAGGACAATGCAGAAATACCTGATTACCACCCCGCTGCGCATCGCCTGCTTCTTGGGGAACGGTATTCAGGAAACGGGCTGGCTGGGGTCGATGGATGAAGGGTATCGCTATACGGAAATAGACCCGCGCACGCGTCAGGTCATCCGGCGTTACAACATCTGGTACTACCCGTGGTACGGGCGCGGTCTGTTACAGCTTACCAGCCCGGTGAATTACTTTGATTACTTCAGCTTCCGTGGACGAGCCTGCCCTGAAAATATCAGGAACACCCTGATAAATGAATATAATCGCCTGTATGCACACCGGATCATTCGCTACACCGACAATCACCTGTCTGATACCGAAAACCTCGTCCCGGAGAACATTATCCGGTTGCGGAATAACGTCAGCAGCGACCTCCATGAAGCGGCCAGCAGTGCTGGGTTTTACTGGATTTCAGCGAATATGGCCCCCTACGCAGATAATGATCATGTGCTGGAGCGGTGCAGCGTCACTCCCCGGCAGAGAGGGATAAAGATTTACTACCGCAGCCAGGCTTTCTGGCAGGCCAGTGCCGCCGTTAACCTGCCGGGCCAGGTCAATAACGAAAACTATCAGGGGCTGAATGGTTTTGATACCCGCTGCTGTGTCTACGGCAGCGCGATAGCAGTCCTCACCGAGCAGAAATTCCCGGACAGCCATAATAACCCGGTCAACGAAAAACCCGAATCAGACTAGTTAAGGAGAGAGGGATGAGGAAATTTTTGATTCCATTAATTCTGGCATTAATATCACAGAACGCAGTGAGTTCCATCGTTCCTGAAATACATGTTCCATCTGACTTCAATAATGATAATTTTGATAATTATTACAACGAAGTATCTACTGCTGGATATGGTGGAAGAAGTTGTGGTTATGTATTTTTTAAAAATTTCTACCCACCTGAATACACAGCATCAAAGGTAAAATCCCCTCCGTTTAATATCTGGCTTTGCCTGTTTCCTGTTGATGTCATCAGCGACGGATACGGACCAAACAGATCGCTTGCTGAAAAGGTCTATTTTAATAAAAAAACGGATACGTGGAAAAAGAAAAAATATAACCGGAACAGAGAAGAAACCCGGCGTTCTCTGGACGTCTATGGTATCAAAAGCCTGAGCGAGTTGCAGCCTCTGGAGTTGTATAATATCCGGTCCGTCAATGCCCATGGCTATGCAGTAATAGACCGCAATATTCCCCTGCGGGAAAAAAAGGAAGGGGTGAAGAAAAGGCTTTCATTCTGCTTGGTACGTGACGAAGCTGCATTTTGTGGTTCAGGATCAATGATCAACCTCGTCGACGAAAAAGAGGTCGACTTCACCCCCTATATGCTCAAATCCCTTGAAACGGTCGAAATAGGTCTGTCGGAAATATCAAATAACTAACGGTGACTGATATTTGACATAAGGCCAATTCAGAGCCATATAAGCAACTAAGACTCTCAGAAGCAAAAGGATCCAATTAGGATCTTTTTGCTTATCTTGACATACCATAATCTCTTAGCGTGAGTTTTCGTTCCACTGAGCGTCAGACCCCTTTAAGCAGAAAAGATAACGCACATCAGACATACATGATTGAAATATATAAAAATAATCAGGCATATCTTTATCATCTCAATGCCGCACCCTGGAGGGCATTTATTGCTGGTGCGTCTGAGATTATTGACCAGAAGCAGCAAATCAAGCTGATACCTCAGTTTGTCGGTGATAAGCGGGTGATACAACGTGCCGCAACCATTGATAATCTGGTTATTGTCGATGTAAAACCTGAATTTCAACAGGCATTTAAAAATGTTGTACTGCCGGAAATGGCGGCGGCCCTCACAACTGAGGAGGGGGTGCTGGCTATGTATGCTGCAGTCGATCTGAACAGAACAAACCGCTGGTATTTTTATGAAATTTACGCCAGCGACGCTGACTACCAGCAGCACAGGCAGCAGGCATATTTACGTGACTACCTCGCCCGGACGTCACGGATGACGATCGGTAAGGAATCCATCCCCGTAAAACCGCTGTTACTGCAAAATAAAGGCGGGAGCCGTTTTATTCAGTAGCATCGGATTCCGCATTGCCCGAGGCAGGGCTGCCCCGGCTTGATGGGGAAATCTCCGATCATTTCAACCCGGCGAGGGTGGATGACTGAGATCCGGTCACGGCATCTGCCGAAACAGCTGCCCGGTGACAATTCGGGTCATTCCTGCTTGTTCTTACGCGATTGATGGTCTTAAATCATCTGGATATGTGACAGAAGGAGTGCAAATGAGCGATAAAATTCGGGTAGGGCTGGTTGGCTACGGCTTTGCCAGCAAGACATTTCATGCGCCATTGATTGCCGGAACTTCCGGAATGGATCTGGCGGTAGTTTCCAGTAGTGATGCGGCTAAAGTCCATGCTGACTGGCCCTCGTCCAGCGTGGTAGCCGATCCGCAGACGCTGTTTGACGATCCTACAATCCAGCTGATTGTGATCCCCACGCCAAATGATACCCACTTTCCACTAGCGAAAGCCGCGCTGAATGCCGGTAAACATGTGGTGGTGGATAAGCCTTTTACCGTGACACTGTCACAGGCTCGTGAACTGGACGCGCTGGCTAAGCCCAGCGGATTGCTGCTGTCGGTATTTCACAATCGCCGCTGGGACAGCGATTTCCTTACGCTGAAAACGTTGCTTGAGCAGGGAACGCTTGGCGAAGTGCGCTATTTTGAGTCACATTTCGACCGCTTTCGGCCGGAAGTGCGCAACCGCTGGCGCGAACAGAAAGGCGCGGGAAGCGGTATCTGGTACGATTTAGGGCCGCATGTGATCGATCAGGCGTTGCAGCTGTTCGGCTCACCGGTTGCCATCACTGTCGATATGACAGAACTGCGGCCAGGCGCACAAACCACCGACTATTTTCATGCGGTGCTGACCTATCCTCAGCGTCGGGTGGTTCTGCACGCCAGTATGCTGGTGCCGGCTGAATCAGCGCGCTATCAGGTACACGGCACCAAAGGCAGTTACGTCAAATTCGGTCTGGATCCACAGGAAGACAGGCTTAAGTCGGGCGTCCGGCCCCCACAGGAAGAGTGGGGCTATGATATGCGTGATGGCGTGGTGACGATAGCCTCTGATGACGGTTCGCTGGTGGAAGAGACGCTGCTGACCACCCCGGGTAACTATCCTGCCTATTATGCCGGGGTGCGTGATGCCATTCTCGGGCGTGGGAATAACCCGGTGACGGCGGAAGAGGCCATTCAGGTGATGGAGTTGATTGAACTGGGTCTGCAATCGGCGGAAAAACGCCAGACTATGTCGCTGAAGTAGCTGGCATAAAGTCTGGCCGAATGGCAAAGCCAGCTGGCGAAATACCGTGACATTAGTGCGGGGGATGCTGTTAATCCCCCGCTTTTTTTATCCCGAACGGCTGCCGGACAACATGTTGTTTCTGGTCGCCTCAGGCAGCAACTTTTGCGCGAATTGCCTGCTTTTCACTTTCGCTTAAAAATGCAATTTTCAGCCCGTTTTCCTGAGCGGTGCGGATTTGTGCCTGGCTGAGGCCCGCCGCTGGTGCTGCAATCTGATACTCATGGGCCAGCTCAATACCCTGCACCGCCGGATCATCGGTATTGATGGTGGCAAGAATGCCGTGGTCAAGGAAGGTTGCCAGCGGATGACGGGCAAGCGATGGCACTGTGCTGGTCTGAATATTCGATGTCAGGCAGGATTCCACGCCTATCTGATGGGCGGCGAGGAAATCCATCAGTGCCGGATCCTCAACGGCTTTTACGCCGTGACCGATACGTTCAGCGCCAAGTTCGCGAATAGCCTGCCAGATACTTTCCGGTCCGGCGGCTTCTCCGGCGTGAACCGTAATGCGAAAACCCGCATCCCTGGCGCGGTTGAAGTGGCTGAGGAACTGGCTGCCTGGAAAACCCAACTCGTCCCCGGCCAAATCCAGCGCGGTAATGCCATCACGGTGAGCCAGCAAGCCTTCCAGTTCGCGCAGACAGGCCTCTTCGCCAAAGGTGCGGCTCATAATGCCCGTCAGACGTATCTCAATATCGTGTTGCTGACATCCGGCGCGGATACCGTCAATTACCGCCTCCACCACGCCCGCAACCGGTAACTGATGGGTCATCGCCATATAGCCCGGTGAAAAGCGCAGTTCGGCGTAGTGGATTCCCGCACGGGCGGCATCCTCAACGTTTTCCAGCGCCACGCGACGGCAGGCGTCCAGCGAGGCCAGCACTTTGACCCCCCAGTCAAGCTTATGCAGAAAACTGACCAGATCCGGCTCGTTTTCTGTCACCTGCACATGGGGGCGCAACGTCTCCAGCGTCGAGGCCGGAAGGGTAAGGTTATACTGGCGGCCTAAATCAAGAATGGTTTGTGCGCGAATATTGCCATCAAGGTGGCGGTGGATATCGGTAAGCGGGAGCTGGCTGTCGATCATGCGGTTGCACTCTGTAGTTAGCGGTAAAGTGCAGAACAGTATAAAAACATTTAGCGCTTTTCTGCCAGAAAATTGCGCCATCGGACGGTTAATTGTTGGTTATTTGACCCTGTTTTCAGGCCATGAGGGCCGGACGTCCAGCCGTCATAAAATAAAAAGGGCGCCAGATGCGCGCCCTGAGAAAGATAATGGTCACCGTACTGGCTCTTCAGGGGGCCGGAACGGCTTCTGGTGCGCTGCCGCCCAGCGTGTAGCGGGAGAAAAACTGGTCTGGCGTCATTTTTTCGCCATTCATCGTCACCTGACCTTCGGCATATTGCAGGCTGGTGATGATGTTGTTGTCCTGCTGCGTGGTCAGGCGGAATATCTGGCCCATCGCAGCCATGCCTTTCACCTGCTGCTCTGCCAGTCTGGCAGCGTCATCCTGTTTGTGACCTTCCGCCATCGCCACATGAGTCATCAGTTCGGTCGCCATATCCATCGAGATGGATAGTTTACCATCCAGTGTTTTCAACACTTTATCGACGGCTTCAGTCACATTCTGCGGCTGCGCAACGCCGGTAGCCGGATCTTTAAACTGAACCGCGAGGTTAAGGCTGCTCTCACCTTTGGCATTTTTCCAGCTCAGCGGGGCAATATCGAGCTGCGGATTGCCTTTCAGCAACAGCGGCAGGTTGGCACTGAGCACCTGGCTCAGACGCTGCTGGTACAATTGCGGATTAGCGCTGAGGGCGGGATCGTTGGCCAGCGCCTGTGCCTGACGGTTATAGTTTTCTGAGAAGGCTTTCATCCCGTTAGCGTCGAATTTAGTCAGCTTAATTGCCAGCTTGCCCTGACCAAAATCCTGGCCCTGCACCTTCAACGATGCCAGAGCATAATCAATCGTTCCTGAAATAAGACTGTTTTCGGCGCTGAACGAGGACTTACCATTCAGCCCTTCTGCGTTAAAGGCAGGCTGACCGTTGACCGTTGCCGCCAGCGTCTTCAGGTTGATGCTCTGATCGCCAACACGCATTCCCTCCGGACTGAGCTGAGTCTCGGCATCCAGATTGAGGCCGTTGGCAGTAAACAGCACCGGCATATTCAGTTGGTTTTGCGCGGTGAGGGTCAGGCTGTCCAGCTGACCACTGAAATCCACCTTATCGCCTTTTTCATCGGCGCTGATGTGCAGCTTGCCCCCGCTGGACGCGAAACGTTCGCTGGTCTGAGGATTACTGTAATCAACGGGCAGCAGGGTGACATCAGACACCGTGTTACCGCTGTAACCCACGCGGGTATCAACCTGAACAATCGACTGACCTTTGGTGACTTCAAACAGCTTTTTCACTGCGTCAGTGTTTTCCAGCTGACTGTGCACGGAAGCCATGCTGGGGATCAGATTGAATTTCTTCAACTGGGCAAAGGGGAAGGGACCGTGATCAATTTTTTCATTGAACACGATGCTCTGACCAGGTTTCAGTAAGGCGTTATCTTCTGTTTGTGAGCTGGACTGAATCACTACCTGCGCGGTACTGCTGAACAGGCCGCGTTTAAAGTTCTGGTAGCTCAACCGCAGGCGGCTTTCCGGTGCCATCTCGTTCATACGAGCATTGGCATTCTGCACCAGTTCGTCCATGTTTTTTTCCAGCTGTTTACCGGTGTACCATGCCCCAGCTGTCCAGACCACCCCAAGCGCAACCACTACGCCAATTGCTATCTTTGTTCTCTTCATCTGTAACATTGTCCTTTATTCAAGTCGCTGACTACGGCATCACCCGCCGGTCGGTTAACGTCCCACGAACTAAAAAACGCCATACAGGCGTTTTTGGTCTCATCCCTGTCCCTCAGGCGGAAGAGCTGTTCCTGTCGTGATGAAAGGCGGTGGCGGAATTTATCACCTTTCAGCCAGTGCAGACAGATTTGCGCTCTTTCCGAATGCTGACCCTGAAAATCCGCTACAGGAACGACAGAAAATGTCCCCGCTCTCATCGTGCAGGCTTGCCAAAGCCACTGCTGAAACAGAGAACGTATCAACCTGATTGATAATAGCAATTGTGGCTGATGCCGTCAGCCGCAATCTCCCACCCGGTTATAAACCCTCGCCGTGCGACCCGTGCCGCTTAATGTCAACGGGGCGCTGGCGGCGGGCACAAAACAGGCTTCTCCGGGAGCCAGCTTCAGCCTGCAGTGGCCGTCGCTTATCTCCGACTGCCCGTCAATGCAGAATAAAATAGCGGCGCTTCGTTGCCTGACAGTCAACGGTGTGTCGCTCAGCCGATGCACGGAAAAGGCAAAATCCGGCACCGGCACCGGGAATGACAGCATCTCGTTCTGCCGGACGGGCCGCGTCAGCAGGCTGTTGAAAGGGCGGGGCTCAAATTGCAGATTTGCCATCAGCTCCGCAACATCAATATGTTTGTGCGTCAGTCCGGCACGCAATACATTGTCAGAGTTAGCCATCACTTCCAGTGCCACGCCATGCAGGTAAGCGTGAGGGGTGCCGGCAAACAGGAACATCGCTTCACCGGGCTGTAAGGTGATGACATTCAGCAACAGCGGTGAAAACAGACCGCTGTCATCAGGATACAAGTCTGCAATCCGGGCGATAGTCTGCCAGGGCTCACCGGGCTGACCGTTCAGTGCGCTTTTCAGAATATCCAGCGCCCGTTTTTTCTCCTCCCCCTGCATGGAAAGTAGCGCAGAAAACAGTTCAGGCAGACCGTCGGTGGATAACTGTAGAAAATGAGCAATGGCAGGATGCGCCCCGGCTACCGGCTGCAGCAAAGATACGATTTCGTGTCGCTGACGAAAGCCGTTAATAGCGTGAAATGGGGTCAGAGCAAAAACCAGCTCAGGCTTGTGATTAGCATCTTTGTAATTTCGTTCAGCGGCATTCAGGGGGATCCCGGCGGCATTTTCGCGGGCAAAACCCGCTTCTGCCGCAGGTTTGCTGGGATGGACCTGAATCGACAGCGGCTGTTCAGCACAAAGTACTTTAAATAAAAAAGGCAATTCACCAAAGCGCGCGGCGATCTCTTCACCCAGCATGTTTTCCGGGTTTTCGGCAATGACCTCACGGAGTGAGCGATTTTCGCCTCTGACTTCAATATAAGAGGAACTTTTAGGATGTGCTCCCATCCACATTTCAGCAACCGGGCGCTGTTGTGGATCGCTTATGCCATACAAACTGTCCAGCGCATGGCGGCTACCCCATGCATAATGTTGCAGCGAATTGATTAATTTTTGCATATTAACTCATAAATAATCAGGTGGACGCGAAGGTTATTAAAGCAGAAAACCTTTACTAAAAGGCAATCGGCAGTGCAGAAAAGAGGTATACATTGCATAATGTTAAATTATTGTATGAAAAATGGCTTCCTGCGCCTGATAACCGCAAATACCAGCAACAAATTATTCCCGCCATTTAACCAAAGGAGACAGTCATGGCTGCTAATCGCGTTGAAAAAGATTCAATGGGCCCCATCGATGTACCTGAAGAAAAGTTGTGGGGCGCACAGACACAGCGCTCACTGGAACATTTTCGCATCTCAACGGAAAAAATGCCCGCTGCTTTGATCGATGCACTGGCGCTAACCAAGCGTGCTGCCGCCAGAGTTAATCAGGATCTCGGGCTGTTGCCGGAAGAAAAAGCGCGAGCAATTGTCTCCGCCGCTGATGAAGTGCTGGAAGGAAAGCACAGTGATGAGTTTCCACTGGCTGTCTGGCAGACGGGATCGGGCACGCAGAGCAACATGAATATGAATGAGGTGCTTGCTAATCGCGCCAGTGAGCTGCTGGGTGGTGAGCGTGGCATGTCCCGCCTCATCCATCCCAATGATGACGTCAACAAAAGCCAGAGTTCCAATGATGTTTTCCCCACCGCAATGCACGTTGCTGCGGTCATCGCACTGCGTGAACATCTTCTGCCTGCACTGAACGTATTGCATAAAACCCTGGCTGCGAAAGCGGACGCCTTTAAAGACATCGTTAAAATTGGCCGGACGCATTTACAGGATGCCACGCCGCTGACGCTGGGGCAGGAAATTTCCGGGTGGGTGGCGATGCTCAGCCATAATCTGAAGCATATTGAGCAGAGTATTCCTCACCTTGCTGAGCTGGCGCTGGGGGGCACGGCAGTGGGGACCGGGCTTAATACCCATCCGGAATATGCCGTGCGCGTGGCGAAAGCGCTGGCAGAGGCGACCGGTCATCCTTTTGTTACCGCGCCGAATAAGTTTGAGTCGCTGGCGACCTGTGACGCGTTGGTTCATGCCCACGGTTCACTGAAAGGACTGGCCGCCTCGCTGATGAAAATTGCCAATGATGTTCGCTGGCTCTCGTCCGGACCGCGTTGTGGTATTGGCGAAATTGCCATCCCGGAAAATGAGCCGGGCAGTTCGATTATGCCGGGCAAAGTTAATCCAACCCAGTGTGAAGCGATGACCATGCTCTGCTGCCAGGTGCTGGGGAATGATGTGGCAATCAATCTGGGCGGTGCGTCCGGAAACTTTGAGCTGAATGTTTACCGGCCGATGATCATCCACAACTTTTTGCAGTCTGTGCGCATGCTGGCTGATGGTATGGACAGCTTCAACCACCACTGTGCGACAGGCATTGAACCCGTCAGGGAACGCATTTCACAACTCCTTAATGAATCACTGATGCTGGTGACCGCATTAAATACCCATATTGGTTACGATAAAGCGGCAGAAATTGCTAAAAAAGCGCACAAAGAGGGGCTGACGCTGAAAGCGTCGGCGTTAAAGCTGGGTTATCTCTCTGAAGAGGAGTTTGATGCCTGGGTGCGCCCCGAAGATATGGTTGGCAGTATGAAGTCATGATGTAAGTAAGTAATAAGAAGGGCCTGAGCGGAAAATATTCCGCTCTTTTTTTACCCGGAAAATCCCCGATCGGTCAGTCCGGTCGATCACTGTAGAGATGAAGTCGTGGAATAAGTAAATAAAGTGTCTCTGCCTGAGGTTTAAAACGATGAACGACGTTTTTTGCATCGTAATTAAGTAATTCACCTGTTTTTGGCAGTTGACTGGCATTTTCACAAAGAACTAACAGTGGAGAGGGACAGGCCAGCTGGGTTTGCTTCTGTTGTTCTTTACTCCATACCCTTGCCAGTGGCTGTACCTTTACCGGACGTTTAATTTTTAGCCGGGTGTTTTCTGGTAAGGAATTAATCAGATTTATTTCTTCCTGCAATTTCTCTGCCCATTGTTCTCGCGTCCAGGGGGCTGAGGCTCTGCCGGCGTTAAGACTTTTTTTAAGTTGATCGAGTATTGTCTGCCGGGAAACATTTTTGATGATGTGCTTATTCGCCCAGCCAAACCGAACAGAATCTACACCGTTCAGCACGGTTATTGAGCGATAGGCATTCAGGGTAATCAGTCCATGCAGTTGCCTGTGGACGAAATCAAATCTTTCCTCACTGGTCACGCCGGAGTCAACGGTGATTATTTTTTCAAGCCTGGCTTTGAGCGCGTTTATCTTTTCGATCTGTTGGATAAGAAGGGCAGACTGTTGCGCATCAGCCTCCATGCAAATAACACCCGGCAGGCGCACGGCGGATTTAGTGCTCAGCGTTTCTGACTGGTGCTGCATAAACAGATGATTGTAATGCGCCAGAGCCATTTTTAACCCTGGCTTACCCAGATGCTGTTTGACTTTAATTTCAGTGACGGGCTGATGATCTTCCCCCTTTCTGACCGGCGGTAGTTCGAACACTCTGGCGACCAGCAGGCGCTGTTGTTCTATTTGTTCTGTTAACAACATCAGGGCGTGTTCAATATCTGCTATACAGCACCGCAGATTTTCAGCCGCATCGTATCGTTTCATCCTCTCAGTCCTTAGTTACAACATACTCATCAGGTGATTTATAACATTAATTGATTCAGCGAAAAATTTTGTTATTGGGAAAAGAGAGCGCAGGGCAGACAGGGAGAATAAATAACAGCTAAAAGGGTTAAAAGGTGCCACGCTGATGTGACCAGCGTGGCCGGAGATTAGATCAAAAAATCATCCAGCTGCTTGCCTTCGTCAAGCGCCTGCTTGATTACCGCAGGGGTACGACCCTGGCCGGTCCATGATTTTTTCTCACCGTTTTCGTCGGTGTACTGGTATTTTGCCGGGCGAGGAGCACGTTTGGCACGAGATTTACCAGAAGTCGTCTCAGCAGAAGTCAGCTCACTTAAATCAATGCCATCGTCGAGCAACATCTGACGATATTTTGCCAGTTTTTCTTCTTTTTCTTTAATTTCTGAAGCAATCGCCGCTTCAGCTTCGCGACGTTCTTTAACAATCGCTTCGAGTTTCTCCAGCATATCTTCAAGTTCAGATAAAGAAACTTCCCGGGCCTGAGCACGAAGAGTTCGGATGTTATTTAATACTTTCAGCGTTTCGCTCATATAAGGAGTCCGTAGCGTTGTGAGTGGTTAAACTTAATCAATGTTTGAATCGAACGATGGTCAGTGTACATAGAAATTGCTCAGTAAAAAATACCTCAACAAGAAAATATTTCTTTATTCACCTTCTTTTTCATATTTTTTGCGAATAAACCCTCGATGAATGCGCATATATTTACAATATTGAGATTAGTCTTACTGCCTGTTGCTTGTCGCCATTACGGGTAATGAGGAGAAAAAGTGGGGCTGGCGAATAATTAGCATGGTCTGGTCTGGGCCTTATATTCAGCTAATCAGCAAAGGCCAGGCATACCCCGCGCTGAACCTCATTTAATAATTACGTCGGTTAGTAACTTCTTCAACGTGTTACGAAAGGGCTTTGCTATTCCTGTAACAATAACCTTTATCAACTTATTTCCTGAAGTGTGCAGGGTTAACCCGTTGGATAGCAGTCCTGAAGGATACCTGATGCATGATTATCATTTTAGTTACAACATACTTTTTAATGAATAAAATCATCGCGGTTATCTTTAGTAATTCTTGTAAAAAAAAGTCGCGGTAGGTCAATATCCCACAGGGCTTTACAGCCAGTGGCAACAATTGCCAGCAGGTCACGTAAGATATTTACGACTTTTTATCTCAAACCAGAAGGAACTTTTTTTATCAGGCACCACTCGAGACCTGTCTGGCAGGGATGTATCAGGCGGATGAAAAAAGCGTATATGCAGATAAAAAAGTGTTTATTACCTTTTTTATCTGCTGCTTTACCGCGAGATTAGGGCACTTCAGGGAACGACATGGTGTTACCCGGTGCTTCCCGGTGAATATGCAGGAAGGTCAGATGACGCTCATACTGGTCAAGAATGTCATTAATAATCTGCTCTTTGGTGTAATCCATCAGATCATTACCCTGGCTGCCTTCAAGTAAAAACGTTTCCAGTCGGAAATAGTCGGACTTACCACTGCGGGCGCGGTAGGTAAAGGACGGTACGGAATAGCGTTGTGGCCAGATTTGATACACAAAACTTTGTTCATCAGCCAGACTGACCAGCATTTCAAGATGGTTAAGACGCTCATCTCCGGTGGGGGAAAGTTCGTTAACCTGTACCTGAGCGCCCCTGCGCTCCAGCTCCAGCGCCACTTCTTCCATTGCCGGACGGCAGATGCTTTCCAGCATTTTTCGGGTATGGGTACTACCGGGGTAGTGCATTACCCTTGAAATGCGCTGTTTCCAGTTCAGACGATCGTCGCGTAAAACAGGCACCGGTGGTGTACTGACCACGCTACTGGCACGACGGTGATCTTCAACGCGCAACGATTTGTACAGCCCGGCCATAACAAAGAAGATCACGAAGCTGAATGGCAGGCCCATAATCACCGTGGTTTTTTGTAAGGCACTGACACCATTAACCATCAGCATTCCCATGGTCAACACACCAATCGCCAGCGACCAGAAGATACGCAGCCAGTTTGGCGCATCGTGATTGATATCGCTGAGGCGCGAAGTAAAATTTCCTAACACCAGCGAACCGGAATCCGCAGAAGTGACATAAAAGAGTAAACCGGTAATGGTTGCCACCGACGCACTGAAGGTAAAGGCCGGGTACTGTGCCAGCAGGCTGTAGAACCCACGTTCAGGGTGTCCGAGCGTTTCCTGCGCAAAAGCGGCGTTACCGTGGATAATCTCATTCAGTGCGCTGTTACCAAAAATCGATAGCCACAGCAGGGTAAAAATAAATGGAATGGTCAGCGTACCCACCACGAACTGGCGGATGGTACGCCCCCGTGAAATCCGCGCGAGAAACAGCCCGACGAAGGGGGACCAGGCAACCCACCAGGCCCAGAAAAACAGTGTCCAGTTATTCATCCATTCGGTGGGGCGGTCGAAGGCGAAACTGTTCAGGGTCATTCCCATAAAACGGTTGATGTAGTCACCGACGTTCAACACCAGAGCATTCAGCAGAAAACGGGTATCGCCAACGAAAAGGACGAACAGGATCAAGCCAACCGCCAGAAATACATTCAGCTCTGACAGAAAACGAATCCCTTTGTTAACCCCGGAAGTCACTGAAATCGTAGCCATAATCACCGAAAGAGCAATCAACCCCCCCTGCACGGCAAGTCCTTCTGGTATATCAAACAGCACATTCAAACCATAGTTCAACTGAACCACGCCGATGCCAAGGGTAGTGGCAATACCAAATATGGTGCCAATCACCGCCGCGATATCCACAGAGTGACCAATGGGACCGTTAATTCGTTTGCCAAAAATCGGATAGAGCGCGGAGCGTATTGTCAGCGGCAGCCCGTAACGATAGCTGAAATAACCCAGTGCGATGCCCATCAATGCATACATGGCCCAGCCGGTCAGTCCGTAGTGGAACAGAGTCCAGACCATCGCCTGGCGCGCTGCCTCCATTGTTTCAGCCTGGCCTTCAGGCGGCATCATATATTGTGTCACTGGCTCGGCGACTGAAAAAAACATCAGGTCGATACCAATCCCTGCTGCAAACAGCATTGCGGCCCAACTCATCAGGCTGAATTCGGGTTTGGATTGCTCAGGTCCCAGTTTTATTGAACCGAACCGCGAAGCGGCAATCAGCACCACAAAGACGATATAAACCGTAGCGGCCAGTAAATAATACCAACCAAAGGTTGCAGACACCCATTGCAGAGTACGGTTGATCCACTGGTCGGAAAAATCCGTGAAGGTGATGGTGGTCAGGGAAAATAATAAAATCAGCGCGGCTGAAGTATAAAAAACCACCGGGTTAATGCGATCCTGCTGTTCTCTTTTCAGTATTTCTGTTGTTGGCATATTTTCTCCGCAAGCGCCTGAGCGTTGCAAAGTGCGTCTTAGCGCATACCAGGAAACTGTCATCCGTATCCGCTAACCACACTGGCAATTTAATCAGGAGTTGTTAACTATCTTCATGATTTTCAATGCATTGGTAAAAGAGCTGCTGTAATTTTTGTACTGTGAATGTAAAAAAACTGGCACAATCATAGTTTTTATTGATTGAACATTCAATTTAAAAAGGTCCATTCAAAAGTAATGAAACAATAAACATATAAAGCTTATGGATATATAAAGCTGTGAAAAATCTGATACGGCTTAAATTAACTGTCATAAGCGAAGCGGGAGTATTAGTAATACGAAAAAGTTGTTGAATGAGATATTTTGCTGGAGCGAACAAGGCCGTCGACAGGTTAAGGGGGACGGCCAGGGAGAGGGACTAATTATACACTGCTGTGATGAGACGAAGATTGTTGCGGGCAAAAACTGACCTTACTTGTGGCGACAGGCTATCTGTAACCGAGTCTGTATCAGTGAGTTGTCTCTTTAACGAGGTCAGGTTACTGCTTCCTGTTGCAGCAACGATGTCGTTTTCCTGTCGTTGACAGGGCAGGTTGTGAGCCTGCACTGCCGCCGTCGCGCTGTAAGAAAAAAAGCTATACAGTACGGCTGCCAAAAAAAAATTGATGTTTTTCATGGCAATACCTCAGATGTTGTTATGCGCAATCTGTCAGTAACTTCTGTTACTGATAAATCACTGCGGTGGCATGCATACGATTATTACCGGTGGTAGAGGTAATACGAAATGCCTTTGCGCCCTGTGCGTCGGCTTTAGCTGACAGACTGGCTTCCAGCGCGGAAAGATTGTTACCGGTTGCTGAAATCACCCCGGCTTGCTGCTGCGCAGAGGGATCGGAATTAACCAGTTCAGCCGCATAGCCGCCAAAAGAAAGAGATGTCAGAGCTACAGCAATCAGGGACATTTTGATACTTTTCATAATGAATTCTCACTTAATTCAGGTTGATTCAGAAGTCGCGTCGTTATTAGTTAACGATCGATAATTTAATCGTAAATTATCCGGAGTTACTGGTCAACAGTATTTTATTATCGATCACTAATAAATAGCCTAATAAGCTGATATAAATAGAAAATTAAATTTTAAAAATGGCTTTATCGTGATGATGAAAAGCGCTGAATCAGGCCGAAAACGTTTCGCATACCGGCTGCTCGACAGGCGCAGGGCATTTTTTTATAATGATTGGTAATTTAATCTGATGTGCCTGAACAGGCAGGGGGTGAAGTGATGACTGACCACCAACATTGTGCATCCAAAAGTCGCGGCAGGCCAAAAACCTTTGACCGGGAGATGGCGCTGGATAAGGCGCTGGAACTTTTCTGGCTGCATGGCTATGAAGCCACATCTCTGTCCGATCTGGTTGCTGCCACCGGCGCTAAAGCGCCTACGCTGTATGCTGAATTTACCAATAAAGAAGGTCTTTTCCGTGCAGCGCTCGATCGCTACATCGAAAAATTTGCCGCACAACGTAAGTCCGCACTGGTTTGCCCTGAGAGCTGTGTAGCGCAGGGTGTTGAAAACTATTTCCGCTCCACGGCTGCGTGTTTCACGGCGGGTGATAAACCGGCAGGCTGTTTTTTTATCTGCACCTCCTCAGCGCTGTCTGCTCAGTCCGGCGAGGTCGCACATATGTTACAGACCCGCCATATCAGCCAGCAAAATGACCTGAACACCTTTTTACTGGCAAGACAGCAAGCCGGGGAAATTCACGCTGATACCAATGTCGGCAGGCTCAGTACCTATCTTGCCTGTCTGCTTCAGGGGATGTCGGTACGCGCCAGAGAAGGAGCAAGCCGGCAGGAACTGGATAGCATTATCGACATGCTTATGCTGCAATGGCCTGTATTAATTCAACCTGCCAGCTATGCTGGTCAGCAGGCAGGCAACTGAGGAGAACATCATGACAATCAAGTATGCAATCATCGCCGGAGGCTGCTTCTGGTGTACTGAAGCCGTCTTCAAGCAGATTAATGGCGTTGAGTCAGTTGAAAGTGGTTACATTGGCGGCCATCTGCCCAATCCAACTTATCGACAGGTGTGCAGTGGTGAAACCGGTCATGCTGAGGCCATCCGTCTGGGATTCGATCCGCAAAAAATCAGCTAC
Organism: Erwinia papayae; assembly: GCF_058241465.1. NCBI lineage: Bacteria > Pseudomonadati > Pseudomonadota > Gammaproteobacteria > Enterobacterales > Erwiniaceae > Erwinia > Erwinia papayae. Next base: position 1,021,453 of record NZ_JBZCHT010000009.1, on the reverse strand, counting down.
GGTGAACTGCTGGATATCAGTTTCGCCACTCACGATCCCACCCAGTTGAATCGTCAGGGAAATGATATCGGCACACAGTATCGCTCTGCGATTTTTCCGCTTGATGAACATCAGGCGTTGGAAGCAAAAGCGGCGATTGCCCGCGCTCAGGATGAGTACAGCGAAGCGGTTGTAACCACCATTGAAAAAGGGGAGTGGTATCCGGCTGAAGATTACCATCAGAATTACTGGGAAGGTGAAGGGCAGGAGAATCGTTATTGTCTGGCGGTTATTCCTCCCAAACTGCAAAAGTTGCAAAAGCGTTACGCGAGCCGGACGAAATAACCCCATCCGCCGGTTTGATGAAATTAAACCGGCTGCGCCAGCCAGAATGCATTATTGCGAAAATCGTTCTGGCTGGCGGTCGCTTTTTACTCAAACCACCTTAAATCAAATTATGTCACAATTGCCGTTTTCTCAGCTTTACAGCAACCAGCAAGGCTGTCAGCAGCAGCAGGGTGATAAATGCGGTAATGCCCTGCCAGCCAAACTGATGCCAGAAAATACCTCCGGCCGTACCCGCCAGACTCGACCCCAGATAATAACTGAACAGATACAGTGATGAAGCCTGTCCTCTTGCCCGACGTGCGCGGTGCCCAATCCAGCCACTGGCGACTGCATGTGCAGCAAAAAAACCGGCTGAAAACAGCATCATCCCTGCAAAGATTAACCAGAGTGAAGCGCTCAGGGTGATCAGTACACCGGCCAGCATCATGCTGGTTGAAAACAGCAGAACGACCGCCCGTCCATGTTTGGCTGTCAGGGCTCCGGCTTTTGGGGAGCTCCAGGAACCCGTCAGGTAGACCAGTGAAAGAACGCCAACCGTTGCCTGGCTGAGCGAAAACGGCGTAGCCAGTAAACGGTAGCCAATGTAGTTAAACAGGGTGACGAATGCGCCCATCAGCAGAAAACCTTCAGCAAACAGCAACGGCAACCCCGGATCGCGCCAGTGCAGACGGAAATTGACCATCAGGCTACGAGGTTTGAGAGACGCAGCGCGAAAATGTCGGGAAGGGGGCAGAATTTTCCAGAACATTACGGCAGAGGCCAGCGCAAAACAGCCAATTACCGCCACGGCAAGCCGCCAGCTGCTGAAATCAGTTACCACGCCACTCAGCAGACGGCCGCTCATGCCGCCAATGGAATTACCACTGATGTACAGCCCCATTGAAAAAGCAACCACCCCCGGATGAACTTCTTCACTGAGCCAGCTCATCCCTACCGCTGCCACACCGCTCAGCGAGAGTCCCGTCAGTGCACGGGTAAGCAGAATGCCGTGCCAGCTGTTCATGGTGGCAGAGGCAAGGGTGCAGCATGAAGCCAGTAGCAGGCCGGCGACCATCACCGGCTTTCTGCCGATCGCATCCGACAACGGGCCGGTAACCAGCAGGCCCAGAGCCAGCATCCCGGTAGAGACCGACAGAGAAAGGCTGCTGGTTGCCGGATCGATAGCAAATTCCTGCGACAGGACCGGGAGAATGGGCTGGACACAATAGAGCAGGGCAAAGGTAGCCAGGCCCGCAGAAAAAAGCGCCAGCGTCGCGCGAATAAACAGCGGGGTCCCTCGCCTGATATAGTCCTTTTCAGCCATTACGGTTGCGGGAGCAACAGATCTACGCTGCGCCAGTGAAACAGATTGTGTAAAACGGCTCACGGTAAATTCCTGAATAAAACCAAGTTACTCCACTGTAATAAGCGATTATTATGATGTCTAATCTATTAATAATCTCAAATGATACTTTTAAAATATGAATATTGAGCTGCGCCATCTTCGCTATTTCATTGCTGTGGCGGAAGAACTGCACTTTGGACGCGCAGCCCGTCGTCTGAATATTTCTCAACCGCCGCTGAGTCAGCAAATCCAGATCCTCGAACAACAGATTGGTGCCCGTCTGCTGTCGCGAACTAACCGCAGTGTTCAGCTGACTGCCGCAGGCGCGCAGTTTCTGGCCGACGCACGGCAGATTATGCAGGACGTCTCTCTGGCAGCGAACAAAGCGGCCAGGCTTCATCGCGGGGAAGCCGGAGAGTTGCGTATTGGATTTACCTCTTCTGCCCCTTTCATCAGCAGCGTTTCAGATGCGCTCTACACTTTCCGTCAGCGCTATCCGGAGGTGCAAATTCGCATGCAGGAGATCAACAGTCGTCAGCAGCTGGAGCCACTGATTGAAGGACGGCTTGATCTTGGCGTAATGCGTAACACTTCGTTGCCCGATACGCTGGCGCACCAGCTGATCCTGCGAGAGCCATTATGTGCCGTCGTACACCGTGCACATCGCCTCGCTACGCAGCGTTCCGTTTCAGTGAAGGAGTTACATGGTGAGCCCTTCGTTTTTTTTGATCCGCAGGTTGGCACGGCGCTTTATGCCGAGACGCTGGCGTTCCTGCATCGTTATACGGTTTATCCGGCCATCGCTCAGGAAGTGGGGGAAGCCATGACCATACTGGGCCTGGTGGCAACCGGCCTGGGGGTGTCCATTTTGCCCGCCTCTTTCCGCCGTGCCCGGCTGGAAACGATCTGCTGGCTGCCGCTTGAGGAAGAGGATGCCTGGTCTGAAGTCTGGCTGGTCTGGACAAGACAGCGGGAGCTGAGCGCCACAATATTGCAGATGAAAAATCTGCTGCTGAGTGGTCCTGATTAAGCCATTCGGGCGTTTTTATGTGCGGTAAATCACATTCTTAATCAAATATTTGACGTGGTCAGGGAAGTGTTTCACCATGACCGGAGGGTTTATTTAGAAGCGCGAAAATAAGTGAGAGCAGAGGCGTGATAATGGAAAGCCAGCCTGGTCATATCGATCAGATTAAGCAGACTAATGCAGGCGTGGTTTACCGGTTAATCGATCGGTTTGGTCCCATTTCGCGTATTGAACTGGCTCGCAAAGCTCAACTGGCACCCGCCAGCATTACCAAAATTGTGCGTGAGATGCTTGAAGCTCATCTGGTGCAGGAAACGGAATTTCAGGAGCCTGGCAGTCGGGGACGGCCCGCCATTGGCCTGATCCTTGATACCGTAGCATGGCACTACCTGTCAGTACGTATCGGTAATGGTGAAATCACCCTGGCGCTGAGGGACCTGAGCAGTTCGCTGGTGGTGGAAGAATTAAGGCCGCTGCCGGCCAGGGATGCGCAGCCGTTATCTGAGCGGATTATCGCTGAGATCAATCATTTCTTTGTCCGCCATCAGCAAAGACTGGAGAGGCTGACGGCAATCGCCATCACGCTGCCGGGAATTCTGAACAGCGTTCAGGGGATAGTGCACAGCATACCGCTCTACCCGGACAAAGATATGCCGCTGGGACCGGAGCTGGAAAAATGTACCGGTCTGCCTGTATACCTTCAGCATGACATCAATGCCTGGCTGATGGCGGAAGTGCTGTTCGGCGCGGCCCGTGACGCCACTGAGGTTATCCAGGTGGTGATTGATAATCATGTCGGAGCCGCCGTGGTAACCGGCGGTCATCTGCTGCACGGCGACGGCATAAGACGCGTTGAGATTGGGCATACGCAGGTCGATCCCTATGGAAAGCCCTGTTACTGCGGCAATCATGGCTGTCTGGAAACCGTTGCCAGCTGCGAAAGCATGCTGGATATGGCAGCACAAAGACTGCGGGCGGCGGATTCCAGTCTGTTACATCAGCAGTCGCTGACCGTTGACAGCTTGTGCGATGCGGCGCTGGCGGGTGACCGACTGGCCAGAGATATTATTATCGATGTGGGTCACAGTGTCGGCCGGGTGCTCGCCTTAATGGTTAATCTGTTTAATCCACAAAAAATCCTGATTGGCTCGCCGCTTAATCGCGCCAGTGACATTCTCCATCCCGCCATCAGCGAGTCTGTCCGGCGTCAGGCGTTTCAGGCGTACAGCGCTGACACTGAAGTACTGCCAACCTTTTTTCAAAATCAGGGTACCCTGCCTGGCGCGGCGTTAATTAAAGACGCCCTGTATAACGGAACGCTGCTGATAAAATTATTACAGGGCTGAACCTTTCAGGTTTATACGGATGAAGTTTTCACTTTTTTTACCCGCCAGCGTTTCAGACATTTTCAGGTGTCGCATCGCGCTTTAACCGGAAAAACCTGCCTGATATTTCCATGACTTTGCGTTTTATCGCGGAAAATGTTGCGCTAACGCAAGCTGTTTTCCCTGCGCCTGCCCTAAGATGTTTCGTCTTAAATGTTCATTAATTCTTATCATTTTTGGTGAGGATCGGGATGTGGAGAGCAGCATGTTAAAGCGTTTTTTTGTCACTGGTACCGATACTGAGGTGGGTAAAACAGTGGTCAGTCGTGCGCTTCTGCAAAAACTGTCCACAGGAAATAAATGCGTGGCTGGCTTTAAACCGGTAGCGAAAAGCAGCCAACATACGGAAGCGGGGCCGCGTAATAAAGATGCGCTGATTTTACAGTCTGCCTCTTCGCTGGTGCTACCTTATTCTGCTGTGAATCCCATTACCTTGCTTGATGATGAAATCAGCACCAGCCGCGACTGCTGCATTGATTACTCGCTGCTGAGCAGGGGATTACATGCGCTGAGCGATTGCAGCGACCATGTGGTGGTTGAGGGAACCGGCGGCTGGCGCAGCCTGATGAATGATATGCGGCCGCTCTCTGACTGGGCAGTAACAGAAAAACTGCCGGTGGTGATGGTGGTAGGTACCAAGCTGGGTTGTATCAGCCATGCGTTGCTGACCGCGCAGGCAATTATAAATGATGGACTGCCGCTGCTCGGTTGGGTTGCTAACCGGATTAATCCCGGCCTGGCGCATTATGCGGAAATTATTGATGTGTTGAGCAACAAAATTCCGGCACCCAAACTGGGGGAGTTACCCTATCTGGCAAAAATTGAAACGCGGGATCTGGCAAACTATTTTGACCTGAGTGTGGTCGGGAGAGGCTGACCGGATGGCGACAGGAGAAAGAAATCATCCTGTCGCCCGTTTATTTACGCCAGATTCAGCGCCCGTCGTGTGCGTCCCGAACTGAGATAATTAGCAATATAATCCTGTGATATTTCTCCGCTGTAACGTCCGTCTTCATCAACAATTGGCATCCAGGTGGTGTCATGCTCATAGAGTTTTGACAGCACGACACGCAGGTTCTCCTCCGCACGACCAGTAACTTTAAAGGTGTGCAGTATGTCGCTACAGCTGCCGCTACTGCCACGTGCTTCACGACGTTTTACAAAGCCCAGTGGACGTTGTTCTGCATCCACTACGGTAATGGATCGCATATCGTTATCATCCATCACGCCAAATGCTTCAGTAAGCGGGGTGAAGAGCTGCACAGTAATGGTAGGTTGCTGGTCGGTAACATCCCCTGCGGAAACCAGCAGCAGGCGTTTGAGCGTTCGGTCCTGACCGACAAACGAACCGACAAAATCGTTACGTGGCGTAGCTAACAGCTCATCCGGGCTGGTGCACTGTACGATTTTACCCTGACCGAACACGGCGATGCGGTCCCCCAGCTTCAGGGCCTCATCGATATCATGACTGACCAGCATCACGGTTTTCTTCAACTGCCTTTGCATATCGAGAAACTCATTCTGGATCACCTCGCGGTTGATCGGGTCTACCGCACCAAAAGGTTCATCCATCAGCAACACCGGTGGATCCGCAGCCAGGGCACGGATCACGCCAATGCGTTGCTGTTGTCCACCGGACATTTCACGCGGGTAGCGATGCAGGAAGCTTTTCGGGTCCAGCGCCACCATACTCATCAGCTCACTGGCGCGCTCATGGCAACGCTTTTTATCCCAGCCCAGCATTTTGGGCACCACGGTGATATTTTCTTCAATGGTCATATTGGGAAACAGACCAATCTGCTGAATAACATAACCAATATTACGTCGCAGGGTTACCGTATCCAGCCCGCTGGTATCTTCACCATTAATCAGGATTTTGCCGCTGGTTGAGGGTATCAGGCGGTTAATCATTTTCAGCGTGGTTGATTTGCCGCAGCCGGAGGGGCCGAGCAGCACGCACATCTCGCCTTCCGGCACGTTCAGGCTGACATTATCCACCGCATTTATCGTGGTACCGTTTTTCTGGGTAAACGTTTTAGTCAGGTTTTCCAGTTTTATCATTATCGAATCCCCTTAGGTGTCATCGCCAGCTGCAAACGATGCAGCAGCCAGTCGAGAATTATCGCCAGCAAACAAATCATCACCGAACCGGCAATTAACAAACGAATATCACTGCCGCTGATACCGTCCAGCAGCAACAGGCCAAGTCCACCCGCACCAATCACCGCAGCGATGGCCATTACGCCAACGTTCATCACCACAGCGGTGCGGATCCCGCCAAAAATCACCGGCAGCGCCATCGGGATTTCCACCCAGCGCAGGCGCTGCCAGAATGTCATGCCGATACCCCGGCCAGCCTCGCGTAAACCATCAGGCAGGTTTTCCAGCGCGGTATGGGTGTTACGGACAATCGGTAGCAGCGAATAGAGGAACACGGCAGTTACTGCTGGCAGTACGCCAATCCCCTGACCAATAAGCGAGAACAGCGGTATCATCATACCGAACAGAGCGATAGCCGGAATGGTCAGCACGATGGTAGCCAGTCCCAGCACCGGGGTTTCCAGCCATTTGTAGCGCACAATCAGAATACCCAGCGGAACGCCAATGATAATTGCCAGGCCTACGGCCAGGCCAACCAGCCACAGATGTTGAAAGGTGAGGCTGGCTAAATAGCTCCAGTTGTCAATGAAATAATGGATAGTTTCCATGCCGCCTCCTCAAAGCAAACCTTTAGATTTCAGAAAATCACTGGCCACCTGCTGCGGTGACTGGTGGTCGATATCCACACGTTTGTTCATTTCCGTAATCGCTTCATTGGTGATCATCGGGGACAGAATATTCAGCGCGTCAGCGAGACCGGGGTGTGAATCCAGCGTCTCTTTGGTCAGCACCGGGGTCACCGCATAGCTTGGGAAGAAGCCTTTATCATCCTGCAATACTTTCAGATCAAAGCCCTTTACCCGGCCATCGGTGGTGTAAACCAGTCCGGCATCGACAAAACCGTCGCGGGTCGCGTTGTAAACCAGGCCCGGATCCATCTGCCGGATTTGTGGTCTGTCCAGCGTCAGGTTGTAGGCTTTTTGCAGCGGTTTTAGGCCGTCAGAGCGGCCGGCGAACTCCAGGTCCAGACCCAGTGTCCAGTTATGCTCAGGATCCGTTTTGCGCACCTGTTCAATTTTCGCCACCAGCTGCGACATCGTCTCGATATGCTCAGCCTCAGCACGTTTGCGCTGCATGGCAAAGGCATAGGTATCGTTCATTGGTGCCGGATTCAGCCAGATCAGACCCCGCTTTGCATCCAGCCTTTTGACCGTTTCGTAGGCTTCCTGCGCTGACATGGGTTGGGTGATATGGTTGAAAATAATCAGCGAGGTGCCGGTGTATTCCCAGGTCATATCAATCTGCTTGTTGATCATCGCGTTGCGGCTGATGGTGGTGGCAATGTTGGTCTTTGGCTCAATCTGAAACCCTTTTTTTCTCAGGTAAAGGGTGGTCATGGCTGACAGCACATGTTGCTCGGTATAGCTCTGAGTGGCCATCACAATCGGTGTGGCTGCACTGACGCTGGCGGCAGAGGCCAGCAGGACGCTGAGCGCCAGCGCGGTATTGCGGACCCAGCGGGTCAGATTAATGGCCTGCGCCATGGTTAACTCCTTTCTGTTCATTCTTCTATGCGGCAGCATGCGGGCTGAGTAAACGTCCCAGTCCGGCCAGCAACATGTCGAGGATCAACGCAAACAGTGCAGTAGCTACTGCGCCCAGAATCAGCGTGGGGAAGTCATTAAGATAAATACCGGGGAAAATCAGCTCGCCGTAGTTACTGGCCCCAATCAGGAACTCCAGAGGGGCAGTACCGACATTGATAGCGGTAGCAATGCGCACGCCTGAAAGGATCACCGGCATTGCATTGGGCAGTTCCACCTGTCGCAGGCGCTGTCCTTTGGTCATGCCGATGCCATTAGCCGCCTCAATCAGCGAGGCCGGCACGGCACACAGGCCAGAATAGGTGTTACGGACGATCGGCAGCAGTGAGGCGAGAAACAGCGTGATAATGGCTGGTTTTTCACCGATACCAATGATAACCATCGCCATTGCCAGTACAGCCAGCGGGGGCAGGGTGTTACCGACGTTAAAAATCTGCATCACAAATTCAGCCCAGCGGCGGGCAAACGGGCGACTCAGAATGATGCCGCTGGGGATACCTACCAGCAGCGCTGCGAGCATCGACCAGAAAACCAGCACCATATGTTTTTGCCCAAGATAGACCAGATCGACCTGACGGGCCCTGATGGTGTCGATGCCTAATCCGTAAACCAGCAGGCCAATCGCCACGATAATAAAAAACACGGCAAGCAATGCCCGCCGCAGAAGCGATGCGTTTTGCATGTTATCCATTCTTCCTGACAGTCAATAAATAGAGCTTATGGCGCTTTTTGTTATTTAAAGGTAAAAAGAGCATTAAAAGCTATAGCAGCTCCTGGCGACAGATGCCAGTTTAAGGCCGAAAATCAGCAGGATAGAAAATGTGCGCATTCGATGGCAGCCCTGATAAATACTGGCCTGGGCTTGATAAACAATATTTATCGTCATATTGGTGACAATGTCACTTATTGGCAAGATTGAGCATTTTCAGGCTGCTTGCACAATAAAATCTGCTCTGTCAGCAAGTATCGATGGGGATGAGAGAGCACCACTGGTTTTTTGTGGGAGCAACCAAAAGGTGCATCAGCGTCCGGCAGGGTTATCGGGTTCATTTTCAATTCCGTTGCAAATCGTTTTATGACAATGCGAGACATCTCCCATGTAGCAGATGGAAAAGCATCTAGTGGGAAGGTCTGGTATTTATTTCCGGATGGCTTTTCCCTCCACGTCATGCTAATCAATGCAGCCTGACACTAACGTTACAGGAGTTGCGTTATGGCTCTATCATTTGAATCTCTGTGGAATGCCCACCCCCCGAAATTAAAGGCGATGCGAACCCATGTCGCCTGTCCAACGGCCTGAAAGCTTTTGATGATCAGTGCGCTATTTGCCTCGTAACGGCGCTGGCCCGCTGTGGCTGCGACGTTACCCGACTGAGAGCGGCATTTTGCTGGCATCACCCTAAAAAAGAGGGGCACGTATTGCGGGCTGAAGAACTGGCTCTTGCACTGCGCATGAATCCATTCGATGGCATGGCTCCTGTGGTTAAAGTCACCGTCAAAAATTTTGAGTACATTCTCCGGGGAAGCAGAGGGATCATATTTTTTAAGGACTACTGGCGCAGACCTGGCGAATCATTTGGAAATCGTAGCGGTGATCATATCGATCTCTGGAATGGAAAACGACTCACTCAAAAATCAACCTGGTTTCGTATCCAGTGGGGGATGCACTGGGAAGGCTGGGCGAGTAACTATTTTGACGCTGTCGAAGTATGGTTCTGGAAGATACGCGGATGAAAATATTCCTGTTTTCATTACTGGGGGGCTGCGGCGGTTTTGCGCTTTCGTTTCTGGTGTTCCCTTTGCTTTCCCGTCTGTTTGTTGGCCCGGTCGTCAGTGATGATGAAATGAATCAGAATGTTGTGCTGTTTCTTGTTAGTGTTCCTCTTTTTGTTATTGTTTACATGCGGTATTACCTGAATAAAAAGCGCCAGCGCTAAACATCCAGCACTTTACCCTCTGCGTCGCTCTACAGTGTAGGGTGCAGTTGGCAAATTTTCAGCAGCCCGGCGATGAATGATGGTTATCATGTCAGGTTAAGCCTTCAGCAATCTGCTTTACTGTAAGACACTGAAATTTTTATCATTCACTGCCCGATACTGCCTGCGCGATGCAAACGAGTCTGAAGATTCAATGGAGTATGTAGTCATGGCGCGTTAATGCATTATTACAGCGTGATAGCTGAATAAAATCAGCTCGGCGAGTTGCTGGGAAATCCAGCCCCATGGGGTTTGGCTCCCTGCAAACAGCCATAGCTGGCATAAAAAAGGCCGCATCAGCAGCCATTTCTAAAGCAGGTCAGCAGCGCTGTTGTCTGGTCAGCCGTAACCATTTGACAGCGTTGCCGGGAAGTTTCACCGCAGGTAGCATCCGTCACGGTGCCAGGCTACGTCGGCATCATCAGGATGAAGGGGCATCCTGCGAGGTGCCGGTTTTAGCCGGTGCCGGCGCACTGTTTTCACTGCCATCACGTTTATAGACGATCTTCTGACTGTCGTTATCACAATGTCCGACTACCTGACCGCCAGCCTGATCGGCCTGATCGCTGGGCACGATTTCCAGTGAAAAACTGCCCTCGGCCACACCGTTTTTAATAATTTTCTGGTTAATATCTGCTTTTACCGTTTCGCATGATGCCTGTACCATCAGGGGAGTGGCGACAATCAGTGCGCTTAACATCCACTTCATTTTTTTCATCATCCTGTCCTTTTGTATGAAACCAGCGATAACTATAGCAGTATTATCCTGTCAGGGAGCGACCGGGCGTCCGGTACGACGGTCGAGGCAGCGCTGTGTGCCGGATTCCCAGTAGGCGTTAACATTAAGACTTTGATCGCAGGCATCCCGGTTATCGATGGCCCGGTCATTCTTATCAAAATTTTTCTCATCGCGCAGGTTCTCTTTACTGCGCAGACGTTGCGTTTGATCCCACTGCTGTTTCTGCTGACGCGCCTGCTCGTTACTTAAAGGGTTACTGCCATTCTGAATAACCAGCGTATCGGTTTGCGCCTGCGCGCCCTGCACGATGCTGAACAGCGAAGCAGACAGCAGTAACGGCAGAGTCACTTTCTGCCAGGTTTTCATCGTCATTTTCATTATCGGTTCCTTAATGGTTGTTCCCCGCACGGCCAGCGGATGCGACCCTTGCCGGAACTATTATATCATCAGCCAGCCCTGGCACACACTCAGGGCAGCAAACTCATTGATGTTTCAGAGAGGTCAGGATGTTGTTTAAGACCACCGTGCTGTTCTTTATTACCGCGCTGGCCGAAATTACCGGCTGTTTTCTGCCCTGGCTGTGGCTGAAGAAGGGCGGTTCAGCATTACTCCTGTTACCCGCTGCCTGTAGCCTGGCACTGTTTGTCTGGCTGCTGACGTGGCATCCGGCGGCCAGCGGGCGGGTTTATGCCGCATATGGCGGCGTCTACGTGGTGGCGGCACTGCTGTGGTTGCGATGGGTGGAGGGTGTCAGACTGAGCTACTACGACTGGCTGGGCGCGACGGTGGCGTTTTGCGGCATGATGATTATTGTGGCGGGATGGGAAAGCGCCTGAAAATAGCCGCCCCGGGTATCATCATCCGCCTTCCACCCGGCTGTTTATCATCAAGATTTATTAATAAATCAGGCGTGGTGGATTGTTCAGGTCTACGCTTATTTTCTGAATCAGCCACAGAAGAGAATAAGGATGAAAAACAGTCAATTAATCATACTTTCCGCGCTGTGCTGCCTGCCTGTGCTGTCATTTGCTGCTGGCGAAATTTCTGCTGTACAGGCAGAATCTCCGGCGCAAACAATCAGTAATGGAAAAGTTCAACCGCCGGTGAAATACGCAACCGTCTGGGCCGATGAGCAGGGTGCCACACACATCGGCCACTGTCGTTTTGAGGGACTGGAGTATAAAAGCTATGCGCCGCCCTCAGCGCCGCAGTGGATTGGTGTTTCACCTGATGAGGTGCAAAGCATCGCCTGGGCTGTGCTTCCGCCAGGCTATGTTGGTAACTGGCATCATGCGCCGGGTCCGCAGTGGGTCGTTACGCTGTCCGGAAAGTGGTCAGTTGAAACCACGGATGGGACCACGCTGGTTCAGGGACCCGGCGAAGTTCAGTTTAACGCCGACAGTACCTCTCATCCGCGCGCTGATGACCAACATATCGGTCACATTACGCGCACGGTGGGCAATGAACCCAATGTGCAGTTAATTATAAAACTGAAGCCCGGTGCCAACCGTGCCCGGACCAAAGGCAATTGTGCCAGTTAAGAGGAATAGTGATGATTTTCAGTGCGAAGCAGTCAGCCGCTGCCCTGTTGGGCGGCATCATCCTGTCAAACGTCTGCCATGCTGAGGCCACTCAACCGCAGGTAAAAATCGTGGCGGAGCAGCCAGAATTCTCCAGCCTGATAAACAGCAACAGCACGGCGCAATTATTAACCGATAAGGCCGTCTGGGCTGAAGGCCCGGCCTGTCTGCACCAGGGTGACTTTATCTTCAGTGATGTTAAGCAAAATAAAGTGATGCGCTGGTCTGAACAAAAAGGGCTGGAGGTCTGGCTGTCCCCGTCGCACTACCAGAACGGTCATGCGGTGGATACTCAGGGACGTGTCATTGCTGCATCACACGGTCAACGTGCCGTGTTGCGTCAGGAGCATGATGGTCGCTGGGTAACGCTGGCCAGTACATGGCAGGGCAAAAAATTAAACAGCCCTAATGACGTGATCGTTGCCCCTGACGGGGCGATCTGGTTTACCGATCCCACCTTTGGCGTGCTGAATAAAGCGGAAAGTTACGGTGGCAAGCCTGAGCAGGACGGTGAATATCTCTATCGGTATGATACGACCACCAAAACCCTGTCACGAATGAACACGCCGGAAGTCCATTCCCCCAACGGCCTGGCTTTTTCCCCGGACGGTAAACGGCTGTATGTTGCTGATACACAAATTGCGCATGATTTCAGTAATCAAAAGCTTGCGCACCAGATTGTTACCTATCGCGTTAACGGTACGCATCTGGAAGAAGGCAGGATTTTTGCGAAGGTTTCCCCTGGCATCCCGGACGGCATCAAAGTGGATGAAAAGGGCAATGTCTGGAGCAGCAGCAAGGAGGGCGTACAGGTGTACTCGCCGCAGGGAATGCTGCTGGGAAAAATTCTTATTCCGGCAAGCAATACGGGAAATCTGGCGTTATGTACTGATGCGGGCAACCGCCACTGGCTCTATGTCACCGCCGCCAGTCTGGTATTGCGTATGCCCGTAATGGTTGGTAACAGCACAGAGGTTGCTGCTAACAAGTAAACGTTAGCGCACCTGTTCAGCAAAAACAGGTGCGCCTGCGCAGGCAGCTGAGTCAGGCTTTATGCACCTTCAGACCAGCCAGCGTCTGTCCTACCGGCATCATTTCAAGCGTATTAATGTTGACGTGTTTCGGCAGTGAGGCCACCCAGAAAACGGCTTCAGTGACGTCTTCTGCGGTTAAGGGTTCAGTGCCGTCATAGACGCTGCCAGCCTTATCACTGTCCCCTTTAAAGCGAACGTTAGAAAATTCCGTACCGCCAACCAGGCCAGGCTCAATATCGGTCACCCGCAATGCCGTGCCGTGCAGGTCGGTGCGCAGATTCAGGCTGAACTGACGCACGAACGCTTTGGTCGCGCCATAGACGTTGACCCCGGCATAAGGCCAGTTGCCCGCCGTTGAGCCGATATTGATGATATGTCCGACGTTACGTTCGACCATGGCGGGCAGAATGGCACGGGTCATAAAGACCAGGCCTTTGTTATTGGTGTCGATCATCGCTTCCCAGTCATCAATGCTGGCCTGATGCGCAGGTGCCATCCCCAATGCCAGCCCGGCATTATTGACCAGCACATCAATATCGCGCCATTCGGCTGGCAGGCTGTGCAGTGCTGCATCAATTCCGGCGCGGTTTCTGACATCGAGTTGCAGGTTATAAACATTTTCGCCCAGCTCATCCTTCAGCGCCTGCAAACGCTCGCTGCGGCGACCGGTAGCGATCACCTTGTGGCCCTGAGCGATAAAACGGCGGGTAATACTCTCACCAAAACCTGCGGTGGCACCGGTAACAAAAACAATCATCTTACTGTTCCTCAACACATTCGCGGTTTTTCACCTTAGCATTTTCCCGCCAGCCTGATAAGTCAGCGCGAGGTTAACGCCCGGCGCAGCTCTGCACGGTAATGGTGCGCGGCTGTGCGTCTCTGCCAGATTATGGCGCAACGGCCGGACGCGACAAAGCGGCATCAGCCAGAAATTTGCCACAGCAACCGTTTGCTATCCTCAGCAAACGGTTGCGTAGTGGATATGCGGGAAAGTCTTTTCGGTTATGATAAAAATCGAATAACGTATTGATAATTAATCATAAAATTAAAAAATACTCAATGGCATAACAATTGCTTAACTTAAGACATTGTTACTCGCACTGATACCTGACGCGCCACTGGCGCTCAAAAGGAACGACTATGACACTCTCCGTCACCCAGGCTGTACGCGGCAGCTTTTTCGATGTCACACAAACGGTCACCGATCCGGCACAGCTGCCGGAGTATGCCCGTTTTATCGAAGATGGCCTGCTGCTGCTTAACGGCGGCGAAATTGTTTCGTTGCAGCGCTGGGAAGCAGGGCAGCATCTGCTTAACGACGCCATACCCCTTGCGGACTATCGCGGCAAACTGATTGTCCCCGGATTTGTGGATACCCACATCCATTACCCTCAAACGGAGATGATTGGTGCTTTTGGTGAACAGTTATTAGAGTGGCTGCAACACTACACCTTCCCGGTGGAAAGCCAGTACCATTGCCCGGATCATGCTGCCAGCATGTCAGCTTTCTTTCTGCATCAGTTACTGAGCAATGGAACCACCACCGCACTGGTATTTGGCACCGTGCATCCGCAGTCGGTCGAGGCGCTGTTCAGTGCGGCGGAGACGCTGGGAATGCGGTTGATTGCCGGAAAGGTGATGATGGACCGCAACGCGCCGGATTACCTGACGGAAACGCCGGAGCAAAGCTATCAGCAGACCCGCGATTTGATTGAGCGCTGGCATAACCGGGGTCGCCTGGGCTACGCGCTGACGCCACGCTTTGCGCCCACCTCATCACCGGCGCTGCTGGAGAAGGTCCGCCAGTTAAAAGAGGCCTATCCCGACACCTGGATCCACACTCACCTCAGCGAAAACCCGCAGGAAGTGGAGTGGGTTAAAGCGCTGTTTCCGGAGCACGACGGCTATCTGGATGTTTATCATCAGCACCGGCTGACCGGGCGTCGCAGTCTGTTCGCGCACTGCCTGCATCTGGAAGATAAAGAGTGGGATTGTCTGCATCACACCTCGTCAGCCGTGGCCTTTTGCCCCACTTCCAATCTGTTTCTTGGCAGCGGGTTGTTCAATTTAAAAACCTGCTGGCAGAAGGGCGTCAGGCTGGGGATCGGCACCGATGTTGGGGCGGGCACCACCTTCAGTATGTTACAGACGTTGGGAGAAGCGTATAAAGTCGGACAGTTGCAGCAGTATAAGCTGGCCGCCTGTGAGGCCTTTTATCATGCCACCCTCGGCGGTGCACACGCGCTGGATCTGGACAACCGTATCGGCAATTTCATGCCCGGCAAAGAGGCTGACTTTGTGGTGCTGGACCCGGGCGTGTCGGCTCTTCAGCGCATGCGCTTCGCCAACAGCCGTGACATCTGGGAAAAGCTGTTCGTCCTGATGACGCTGGGTGATGACCGCAACATTGCCTGCACCTGGGTGAACGGCCAGTGCATCTTGCAGCCAGAGGAGAAGGGGGTGGCCGCATGATCCAGTTTTTGCTCAACCAGACGCTGGTTTCGGAAGCGTCACTGGACCCTAATCTGACCGTACTAAATTACCTGCGTCAGAACAAACGCCGCTGTGGTACCAAAGAGGGCTGTGCATCCGGCGACTGTGGTGCCTGCACGGTCACCCTTGGTCGCGTGGAAAACGACGCGATGGTGTGGGAGACGGTCAACAGCTGTATGACCTTTGTCAGCGCATTGCAGGGTAAGCAGCTGATTACCGTCGAAGATCTGAAGCAGGGCGACAAACTTCACCCGGTTCAGCAGGCGATGGTGGACTGCCATGCTTCACAATGCGGATTCTGTACGCCGGGATTTGTGATGTCGCTGTTTACCTTGCAGAAAAACAGCGATGGCTGGCAGCACAAACAGGCGGAACAGGCGCTGGCGGGAAATCTGTGCCGCTGTACCGGTTACCGACCGATTGTCGATGCGGCGCGCCAGGCCTGCCAGCAGCCGGAGCAGGACAGTTTCCGTCAGCAGGAGGCCGCTACCGTTGCGCGTCTGCTGGCGCTGAAAAATGACCAGGTGCAGGAGATGGCCCTTAACGGCAACCGCTGTCTGTTGCCGAAAACCCCGGCCCAGCTGGCCGAACTGCTGACGGCACATCCTCAGGCAAAACTGCTGGCTGGCGGCACCGATCTGGCGCTGGAGGTGACCCAGCGTCATCATGCGCTGCCGCTGATGATTGCGTTGGGGCAGATTGAAGAGCTTAAGCAGTGCTACGTCAGCGACGACGAAATTATTCTTGGCGCAGGTACGTCACTGCATTTCTGTCAGGCGTTTTTGCATCAGCATATTCCGCAGTTTGCCGCACTGCTTGATCGTTTCGCCTCTCTGCAAATCCGCAATCAGGGTACGCTGGGCGGTAATATTGCTAACGGCTCACCGATTGGTGACACCCCGCCGTTACTGCTGGCGCTGAATGCCACGCTGGAACTGCAACAGGGCGAATCGCTGCGCCGACTGCCGCTCAGCGACTTTTTCCTCTCATACCGTAAAACAGCCCTTCAGCGGGGTGAATTTATCCGCGCGGTAAGGATTAAAAAAGTGACGTCGTCACAAAATTTGCGCGTCTGGAAAGTCTCCAAACGCTATGAAGATGACATTTCGGCGGTGTGCGGTGCCATGTTGCTGGAGACGGATGGCGACGGCGTGGTACGTGAAGCCCGCGTTGCTTTTGGTGGCATGGCGGAAATTCCAAAACGCGCCACCCACTGTGAACAACAGCTGGTGGGTAAGCCTCTGACACAAAGCTCGGTGGAACGGGCCTGTAGCGCCTTATCGCAGGATTTCCGGCCGTTGAGTGATTTACGTGCGTCGGCGGATTACCGGCTTCAGGTGGCAAAAAACCTGCTGCGTCGCTACCACGCTGCGCTTGGCGATCGGCTGCCGCTGCTGGAGGTGACTGACTATGTCCCATAATCGTCCCGTGGTTGCCCAGGAAGTGATCGCCAGCCAGTACCTCAGCGGCATCAGTACCGGCGTGGGGAAAAATAACCAACATGAAAGCGCCGACAAGCACGTCAGTGGCGAAGCTGTCTATATTGACGATCGGCTGGAACTGCCGGGGATGCTGCATCTTTGCCCACGACTGAGTGAACATGCTCATGCCCGTATTCTGAATATCAATACCGAACCCTGTTACGCCATCCCCGGCGTGGTGGAGGTGTTAACCTGGCAGAGTGTGCCGGGCGAGCTGGACATTGGTCCGCTGGAACCCGGTGATCCGCTGCTGGCCCGGGATCGGGTGGAGTATGCCGGGCAAATCGTGCTGGTGGTGGCGGCAGAAAGCCCTCAGATAGCGCGACAGGCAGCTGAGGCTGCGGTGATTGAATACGAGGTGCTTACACCAGTGCTCGACGTTAAAGAGGCGCTCGAACAACAGCATTTCGTGCAGCAGCCACATATTCATCAGCGTGGCGATGTAGCGGGCGCACTGGCGCGGGCCAGCCACCGGTTACAGGGTGAGTTTCATATTGGCGGTCAGGAACATTTCTATCTGGAAACGCAGGTGGCGATGGTCATCCCCGGCGAAGACCAGTCGCTACAGGTTTTCTCGTCAACCCAGAACCCGACCGAGGTGCAGAAGCTGGTTGCCTCGGTGATGGGCATCACCATGAACAAAGTCACCATTGATATGCGGCGGATGGGCGGCGGTTTCGGCGGTAAAGAGACGCAGGCCGCCGGGGTAGCCTGTCTGTGTGCCGTGGCGGCCAGACGCAACAACCGGCCGGTAAAAATGCGCCTGTCCCGCCGGGATGATATGCGTATCACCGGCAAGCGCCATCCATTTTATGTTCGCTATGAGGTGGGCGTTGATCGGCAGGGCCGTTTTTGCGGGGTGAAAATAGACCTGGCGGCAAACTGTGGCTATTCGCTGGATCTCTCCGGTTCGATTGTTGATCGGGCAATGTTTCATGCTGACAACGCCTATTATCTGGGCGATGCGCTGATCACCGGCTACCGCTGTCGTACCCACACTGCCTCCAACACCGCCTATCGTGGTTTTGGCGGGCCGCAGGGGATGGTGGCGATTGAACAAATTATCGACCACATTGCCCGTCACCTGCGACTTGACCCGTTAGAGGTGCGCAAGCGTAATTACTACGGCAAAGAAGAACGTAATATCACCCATTATTATCAGCAGGTTGAAGACAATCTGCTGGATGAGATGACCGCCGATCTGGAACAGAGCAGCAGCTATGCCGCACGGCGACAGGCCATTGCCACCTTTAACGCGGGCAGTCCGTATCTTAAACGCGGGCTGGCGCTGACGCCGGTAAAATTTGGCATCTCCTTTACTTCCAGCTTCCTCAACCAGGCCGGGGCGCTGATCCTGATCTACACCGATGGCACGGTGCAACTGAATCACGGTGGCACCGAAATGGGCCAGGGGCTTAATACCAAAGTGGCGCAGGTGGTGGCGAAGGTGCTCCAGATTGACGTCAGTCAGACCCAGATCACCGCAACCGACACCGGGAAAGTACCGAACACCTCGCCCACGGCAGCCTCCAGCGGGGCCGATCTTAACGGTAAGGCGGCGCAAAATGCGGCGGAAATATTGCGTGACAGGCTGACGGCTATGTTGTGTCAGCTGCATGACTGCGATCCGGCCGAGGTTGGTTTCAGCAACGGAATTGTCAAAGTCCGGGAGAAACACTTCACCTTTGCGGATGTGGCGCAGCTGGCGTGGCTGAATCAGGTGCCGTTGTCGGCCACCGGCTACTATAAAGTGCCCGGCATCCATTATGACCGTCTGGCCGGGCGCGGTACGCCTTTCTATTACTACGCCTTTGGCGCTGCCTGTGCCGAAGTGATTATTGACACGCTGACCGGGGAATATCGCCTGTTGCGGGCCGATATTTTGCATGATGTAGGTGCGTCGCTGAATCCGGCCATTGATACCGGCCAGGTGGAAGGGGGATTTGTGCAGGGCGTGGGCTGGCTGACCTGTGAAGAACTGGTGTGGAATGAACAGGGCCGACTGATGACCGACGGGCCAGCCAGCTACAAGATCCCGGCAATTGGCGATGTGCCTGCCGATTTACGGGTTCGGCTGGTGGAAAACCGAAAAAACCCGAAGGAGACGGTATTTCACTCGAAAGCGGTGGGAGAGCCGCCCTTTATGCTGGGGATTGCGGTATGGAGTGCATTGCAGGATGCGGTCGCCAGCGTCGGCAATTATCAACACCATCCGTTGCTGGATGCCCCCGCCACGCCGGAAAGGGTGTTTTGGGGGGTGACGAAAATGCAGGCAGAGGTAAAAGATGGCGACTGATGACTGGATTTCGGTGCTGGCCTCGCTGCGCGAACGGCGTGAGCCCTGCGTGCTGCTGACCGTGCTGGATGAAAAGGGATCGGTGCCGCGCGACCGGGGGAGCAAAATGGTGATCACCGCAGATAACAGCTGGCTGACCATTGGCGGCGGCCATCTTGAATTCAGCTGTACCGCCACCGCCAGAGAGATGCTGCAAACCCGGCAAACCCAGCCAAAGACCGAACATTTTAATCTGGGTGCGCGGCTGGGGCAGTGCTGTGGCGGCATGACCACGGTGCTGTTTGAACCCCTGCTTCAGCCACAGCCGCAAATCGCGGTGTTTGGTGCCGGGCACGTCGGTCAGGCACTGGTCAATCTCCTGTCAACGTTACCCTGTCACGTTTTCTGGGTGGATGAGCGGCCGGAACAATTCACTTCTGTACCGGCGGGAGTAACAATTTGTTGTCCGGAGGACCCCACTGATCAGGTAGGTCTGATGCCCGCAGGGAGCTATTACGTGGTGATGACCCACCATCACCCGCGCGATCTGTCGTTGTGCGAAGCCATCCTGCGGCGCGGTGACTATCGCTATTTTGGCCTGATCGGCTCTGAAAACAAACGGGCGCGTTTCGACTACCGGCTGGAGGGGAAAGGATTCAGTCGCCAGCAGCTGGACACCCTGCGTTGCCCGATTGGTCTGCCGGATGTGAAGGGTAAACTACCGGCAGAGATTGCGGTTGCGGTGGCCGGAGAGATTATTGCCTGCTATCAGCAAAAAGCCGGGGAGTAAAAAGCCGGGGAGTAAAGTGTGCTGAACAGGAACAGTAGCGTAACCCTCTAATCCCGCCCCGGCTGAAGATCATTCAGAGAGCGGGACATTTTCAGGCCAGCGGACCACCCAGAATGGTATCGCACATGCCGCTGATGATGCGTTCCCCCGTTTCACTTTTCAGTTCTTCATACCACTGGCGGGTGGTTGCCATCTCTCTGGCATGGGTGACGTCGCAGCGTTTACGCGCTTTCAGTACCAGATCTTTCACCCGGTCGGCGCGTTGCTGCTGGTAGCGCAGCAGCGCGTCTTCTATCCCCAGCGAGTGGGCCTGCAACACGTTAGCCAGCACCACCGCATCCTCCATCGCCGCACAACCGCCCTGACCAATATCCGGCGTGGTGCTGTGCGCGGCATCGCCAAGCAACGCCACCCGGCCTTTAACCAGTTGTGCAAAGGGATCGATATCGTGGATCTCCACCCGATTGGTGGTCTGCGGATCGATTTGCTCAATCAACCTTTGCACCGGCTCTGTCCAGCCGTGGAAATAGCGTTTCAGGTCGTCACGCAATGTATTACGGTCTTCCGCCAGCCCGGCAGGCAGCGGCACATCGAAGAAGAAATAGAACCGGTTACCGGCAACGGGCATCAGAGAAACGCGTTTGCCTTCCCCGACAAACGTACTCCACTGCTGCGGCGGCGCGAGCGATTCATCGATCTGCACAAGACCGTTCCAGTTAACATACCCGGCATAGCGTCGCTCAACTGTCCGCCCCAGTACATATTTGCGCACCACTGAATGGGTGCCGTCGCAGGCAATCAGCAGATCGCCCCGTGCCTCGCTGCCATCCTCAAACCACGCGGTTACCCCCTGGTCATCCTGCTCAACCCGGGCCACACGTTTACCAAACTGCACCTGTTCAGGGCCACAGGTCGCCAGCAGCATCGCCTGCAATTCGGCGCGGGCAACCGGATAAGGACGCTCTCCACAGGCTGCGACCAGCGGATCGAGGCTGAAACGGGTAAGGGGATGTCCGTGCTGAAAGTCATAGTAGGCCATGCTGTTCATGGTGCCGCCGAGGGCGCGCAGCGGCTCTTTCATCCCCAGCAAATTGAGGCATTTCACGCCGTTTGGCCAGATGGAGATAGCCGCACCAACCGGTTTAATCTCTTTGACGGCTTCAAACACCGCCGTTTCAATGCCAAATCGTCTGAGGGCGATGGCGGCAGACAGTCCGCCAATCCCGGCGCCAATTATGATTGCTTTCATCGGTTTCTCCTGTTAGGCATCCGCTTAAACTAGCAATTTCCATACCATTAACTGTTGACTGCTCCGACGCGGTTTTACCGGCAGCTGAAACCTTTGTTTCATCATTACAGGGCAGAAAACTCGGGTAATGCACCATGCTGGTGAGGCTTTGGTGAAACTATTGCTACTTTTATTTCCCTGAGGTTGGCAATCCTGTTGAAATTTGCCACAGTGTTGCCTTCACTGTTCCGGAGATCCCAGCATGACAATCATCGCCTGCCTGCACGCGGCAGAGAGCAATATTGCCGTATTTGAACAGGCGTTGCCCCTGGCCGGGGCTGGCGCGGTTCGGCTGTTACATCATGTGGAGAGCGAACTGCTGGCCCGTGCCACCGCCGCCGGGGAAGTCACCGGGGAGATTGCAGAAGCTACCCGCCATATTTTACAGCAGCTTTGTCAGCAGGCGGACGTGGTGATCGTCACCTGCACCACGCTGGGCATGGTCGCCAGCGATAGCCGGCTGTTCAGCAAACCGGTGTTGCGGGTGGATGCCGTGCTTGCCGGCGTCGCTTCCCGCTGTGAAGGCCATATTGCGGTGCTCTGCACCGCGCCTGGCACCCTGGCGTCTACCCGTCAGCTGTTCGAAACCTGCATTGCCCCCGATCGCCTCAGCGTGACGCTGGTGCCGGAAGCCTGGGAGCGGTTCACCCGTCAGGACAGCGCGGGCTATCACCAGAAGATTGCCGCCAGCGCCCGGCAATGTCTTGCCCATTCGCCGGGCAGCATCGTGCTGGCGCAGAGTTCAATGACCGGGGCTGAGGCACTGTTCGACTCACCGGTGCCGGTGCTGACCGTACCCTCTGCCAGCCTGCGGGCCGCGCTCGATGCGATAGTGGGTTAAAACTGTGTATATAAATTGCGTAACAGCGTGACATCTACAGCAGTGAATCGCCACGCGTCAAAAAAGTAGAGTGGCAACAGAAAGCGCATTAAGCTTAAGGCTCAATACCTTAGCGCCTTACTGAGAAAACCATGTTTGACCTGACTTTATTTATCCTGCTGTTGCTGGCTGGCCTCAGCTATTTCAGTCACAACCTGACCGTTGCCATCGCCCTGCTGGTGTTAATCGTGGTGAGGATGACGCCGCTCAGTGCCACTTTCCCCTGGATAGAAAAACAGGGCGTCACGGTGGGCATCATTATTCTGACCATTGGCGTGATGGCCCCGATTGCCAGCGGCACCATTCCCACCAGCACGCTGATGCACTCTTTCCTGCACTGGAAATCCTTGCTGGCGGTTGCCGTCGGAATTTTCGTTTCCTGGGTGGGTGGGCGCGGGGTGACGCTGATGAGTTCTCAACCGTCAGTGGTGGGTGGCTTGCTGATTGGCACTATTATTGGTGTTTCTCTGTTTCGTGGCGTACCGGTCGGGCCGTTAATTGCTGCCGGCCTGGTTTCACTCCTCATCGGTAAAATGTAATCGCTGGCGATTCTCCTTTCTTCTCTGCCTGCAACAGGGGATGCTTCACCATCCCGCTGCGGCGATCCTGTGCCGCAGCGTCTTTTTTTGCCCGCCTTGTTACGCATTGTGCAGTAAGGGCGCGTGGCCTGCGATAAGTAAAATCCCGGCAGGACAGGATGCGCTGATATCCCTTCGGCTGTACACACCGCTGTATCGTCGGGTGAGAGGGTTATCCCGGATAAATGCCGCGATCTTTACGTGCCATCAGAATTCGCTCGCAGGCAGCAATATAGGCGGCGGTGCGCAGGCTGCACTCTTTCTCGCTGGCCTTGTCCCAGACGTGGGTCATGGCATCGGTCATGATCCTGTCCATCCGGTCATTGATTTCGCTCTCGCTCCAGAGAAAGCTGGCCATATCCTGCACCCATTCAAAGTAACTGACCGTAACCCCGCCGGCATTACAGACCACGTCGGGCACCACGGTAATGCCCCGAGCGCTGAGCACATCGTCTGCATCAGGATAGGTCGGGCCGTTTGCGCCCTCCAGCACCAGCTTACAGCTCAGTTGCTCCGCCCGCTGCCGGGTAATCTGGCCTTCCAGCGCCGCCGGGATCAGGATATCCATCTGCACCGTCCAGAAGTCGTCACTGGCGATCTCTTCTGCACCGCTGAAACCGGCAATCATCTTGTTACTGGCCTGCCAGTCACTCAGCGCGGTTAAATCAATACCGTCGGCGTTATAAAGTGTGGCGGAATGGTCCTGTACCACCACCACCCGTGCGCCGGCGGCGACAAATAACCGTGCGGCTTCGCTGCCGACGTTACCAAAGCCCTGTACCGCGATTCTGGCACCCTCAATTTCAATATTACAGCGGCGAGCCACCTCCAGACCGGTGATATAGACGCCGCGTCCTGTCGCTTTTTCACGTCCCAGCGATCCGCCCAGATGAATCGGTTTGCCTGTTACCACCCCGGTAATGGTGGTGCCGTGATTCATTGAATAGGTATCCATCATCCACGCCATCACCCTGGCGTTGGTGCCGACATCCGGTGCCGGAATATCTTTCTGCGGGCCGATAATCAGACCAATTTCGCTGGTGTAACGGCGGGTGAGACGCTCAAGTTCACCTTCGGAAAGGGTAAAAGGATCGACGCGAATCCCGCCTTTTGCTCCGCCGTAGGGCAGGTTGACCGCAGCACATTTAATGGTCATCCAGGCTGACAGCGCCATCACTTCGTTCAGATCCACATTAGGGTGATAACGAATCCCGCCTTTGCCTGGCCCGCGGGAAAGGTTGTGCTGCACGCGAAATCCTTCGAAGTGGCGAATCGTACCGTCGTCCATCTGAAGAGGTATATCCACTATCAGCGCGCGCTTCGGATGACGCAGGGTGTCGATCCAGCGGCTGAGTTCACCAAGATAAGGGGCGACGCGATCGATTTGAGCAAGGTAGGTAGACCAGGCAGTTGTGCTGCCTTCAGCAACGTAAGATAGCTTATCCATAAAAAACCTTAGTTAAATTAGTTATTTATTCTGTTTAACCGGTAAATATTCAGTGCTTGTATCTCCAGCGCGAAAAAATCTATCATTAAATTTATGTATTTTGTTTTTTAAATTAATGTGAATTTTCACTGCCAGAGGGTCAACAGCGCGGGGGCGACGAATAATTAATTATCCTGTCACCAGACAAATTCGGTGCGGCCTGAGAAGGTTTGTTGTTTATGCGAATTTTATGCATAAATAATGAATTTATGTTAATTTTCAGAATTTTGAATGTGATCAAATTATGCTGCCTTTCTGTGGAGAACATCACATCACAACTTATCAATGGCAGCCCGGTTATGCCCTGGCGCAGACAACAGGCAACCAGCAACAGGACATGGCGGAAGGAACTCAATTGACCGGCTGACCCACTCAGTCGGGGGTAATAAGATTATCGCTGCTGATACCAGCGTGAACTTTACGCTTTTCTCACATTTCTTGTTACAAGTTTACACTCTGGTTTCACACTGGCGGAGTAAACTCACCGCGCTTTACTTTGTCTGATTTTTTGCAACATTTTCGCTATGGCAGTATGCAGAGCAAATCTGGTCTGTTTCTGGCATTACATTCACCTGCAACAATAACGACGACACAGATGAAAAAACTGCATTTTCTGACCCAGAGCCGGGTCTGCTGCTTTATCGCTTTTTACATCGGGATAGTGTTAAACCTGCCGATCTTTTTCCGCCGTTTTCACCAGCTACACTATGATGCCGCGTTGTCAACCACCATTGAGGTGATCGCGGCTTTTTCGCTGGTGCTGTTTACCACCTTACTGGCCTCAATGGCCGGGCGTCTGCTGTTTCGAATTTTGCTTTCGCTGCTGGTGATTTTTTCGGTGACCGCCAGCTATTACATGATTTTTTTCAACGTCGATATTGGCTACGGCATCATTGCCGCAGTAATGACCACTGACAGTCTGGATTTGTCAAAAGAATCCGTTGGCTGGAATTTTGCGCTGTGGCTGGTACTGGTGAGTCTGTTACCGATGTTAATGCTGTGGCTGACGCCATTGCCGGAAGCGGCGATACGTCGTCAAAATGGCGGGGCCTTCCTGCGTCGCGGCGGGGTAATGATTGTCGCCGGGCTGGTCTGCTGGTTGCCATTGAAAGTGATGGGTGACCATCAGGAGAGCCTGGACAAACAGCATAACCGTATGATGGCCAGCTACGGTGGCGTGGTGGCGGGCAGTTACTCGCCATCAAACTGGCTTTCCGGAATGGGACTGCTGGCCTACAGCAGCTGGAGCCAGGCAGAGGACAGTCGTAATCTGTTTGACCCCACAGCGCACTTTACTTACCAGCCACCTAAGGACGTTAACGATCTGTATGTGGTCTTTGTTATTGGTGAAAGTGCGCGCCGCGACCATATGGGCGTCTACGGCTACAGTCGTGACAATACGCCTTATCTTGATAAAGAAACCCATCTTGCGGCTTTGCAGGGCTACTCCTGTGATACCTCCACCAAGCTGTCACTGCGCTGCATGTTTGTAAGGGAAGGCGGGGCTTCAGAAGCGCCGGAACGTACCCTGAAAGAGATGAACGTTTTTACCGTACTGAAAAAACAGGGCTTCTCTTCAGAGTTATTTGCCATGCAGAGCGAGGCCTGGTTTTATAATAAAGTGATGGCTGACGATTATGCGCTGCGTGAAACCATTCAGTCGGAAAAGCGCAACGTCGGCAAACCCATCGACGATATGGCGCTGGTCAGCGAACTGAAAGATTCACTGGAGCGTCACCCGCAGGGCAAACACCTGGTGGTCCTGCATACCAAGGGTTCGCACTATCTGTATACCGAACGATATCCGCGCGAGTTCGCCCGCTATCAGCCGGAATGTAAAGGCATTGACGACAGCTGTTCCACCGAAGAGATGATCAACTCATACGATAACAGCCTGCTTTACACCGATTACGTGCTGAAGCAGATCTTTGACCAGTTGAGGAACCGTAACGCCATTGTGTTTTACGCATCGGACCATGGCGAATCAATTTCAAAAAACATGCATTTCCATGGCACCCCGCGCGATCAGGCGCCCATTGAGCAGCGTTCGATTCCGATTATGGTCTGGGCTTCGGATAAATTTCTGCAACAGCCTGATAATGCCTCGGCATTCCGGCAGTTGCAGACGCTGGCAAAGGATAAAACCCCGGTATTTCACGAGAAGCTGTTTGACAGCATCCTCGGCTGTAGCGGCTTTACCTCACCGGATGGTGGAATTAATCAGCTGCGTAACTGGTGCCACGTCAGTCAGTAATATGACCTGAAGGACGGGCTCCAGGGATAAGTGGTGGTCATCTTTGCCTGAATCGCCACAAGCAGGTATCCTGTTGCCCGAATTTACTGAGACAGTTTCCATTGAGGTTGACATGATTATTAAACCACGCATCCGTGGCTTTATTTGTGTGACTGCCCATCCGGCGGGTTGCAAAGCTAACGTTGACAAACAGATTGAGTATGTCACCCAGCAGGGACCCATTGCCGATGGCCCGAAAAAGGTTCTGGTGATTGGCGCGTCCACTGGTTACGGCCTTGCGGCCCGCATCTCGGCAGCCTTTGGCTGTGGTGCCGATACGCTGGGCGTATTCTTCGAACGTCCCGGAGAAGAGAGTAAACCCGCCACCGCCGGTTGGTATAACTCCGCTGCGTTTGAAGCCGCTGCCGAAGCAAAAGGGCTTTATGCCACCAGCATTAATGGCGATGCCTACTCTGATGAAGTCAAGCAGAAGACCATTGAGCTGATTAAACAGGATCTGGGGCAGGTTGACCTGGTGGTATACAGCCTGGCCGCGCCGCGCCGTACCCATCCGAAAACTGGCGAAGTGTTTAACTCCACGCTAAAACCGGTGGGTAAATCGCTGACCACTCGCGGTCTGAACACCGATAAAGAAACCATTACCGACATCACCCTGGAACCTGCCTCGCAGGAAGAGATCGCCGGTACGGTTGCGGTGATGGGCGGTGACGACTGGCAGATGTGGATTGACTGCCTGAAAGAGGCGGGTGTGCTGGCTGATGGCGCGAAAACCACCGCCTTTACCTATCTGGGCGAGAAAATCACCCATGATATCTACTGGAACGGCTCCATCGGGGAAGCGAAAAAAGACCTCGACAAGCGTGTCCTGTCGATCCGTGAGACGCTGGCTGAGAGGGGTGGCGATGCGCGGGTATCAGTGCTGAAAGCGGTAGTCACTCAGGCCAGTTCTGCCATCCCCGTTATGCCGCTGTATCTGTCTTTGCTGTTCAAAGTCATGAAAGAGAAAGGCACCCATGAAGGCTGTATCGAGCAGGTTTATGGCCTGTTTAAAGAGAGCCTGTACGGCGCATCCCCGGTCATGGATGATGTGGGTCGTCTGCGCGCTGACTACAAAGAGTTGCAGCCAGCGGTGCAGGACGAAGTGGTCAGACTGTGGCCCACCGTCACCAACGAAAACCTGAATGAACTGACCGATTTCGTCGGCTACAAAAAAGAGTTCATGCAGCTGTTTGGTTTCGGCCTCGACGGCGTTGACTACGACGCGGATGTTAATGCCGATGTCAAAATCAATCATCTGGTGCAGATGTAATTAACAGCAACCCGTCGCTAAAAAACGCGATGGCATAATATGGACTGCCTTTTACTCAGTCGGCTTGCGGCTCAGTGGGGCAGTCTTTTTTTTGGCACAGGACATCCGCGCATTTGCCTGCGCAGAGGCTCTAAGTGCAACAAAATATGTCACCAGAATGATGATCTCATCTCCCTGACTAATCGGTTACTTTGCTTATTAGTGGCGGTATTTTTATCTGGTAATGCTGGCTTTTCTCCTGCAATTAAATAGCCTGAATAATTACAATCTTTATTTATCTGTACCATTAAATATCAGGCAGCTTATGCAACTGATGAGAATGACTGCTGAAATATTTCTCAGGAGATGTTAAAAATAACAACGCCACCCTGTTTTTTCTTCATCACCAGATATTTTTTGGCTATGATTGAGTAAATGTTATTTCAGTGCAAACACTTCTGCTGTTTGTCTGCAAATAATTAGTATTTTTTCATTGTAGAAAATTAACCTGGTGATGATATCAACAGAGATAAATACTGTCGTGCCTGCCGGATTACCGTTAATAAATTCTGAATCAGCATGAGGTGTTTATGCAGTCTGACAGACGTTTTTTCATTAAAAAAGCCACGCTTTTTTCAACGGTTATTGCCAGCGGTTTTCTTTCCGGGATCCCTTTCAATGCCGCAGCAAAATCTGCGCTGCTCAGTAAAGAGGAACGCGATAATCTTTCGCCAGACCAGGTGATTGAGATGATTAAAGCGGGGAATAAGCGTTTCAGAAATGGTGAAAAGCTCGAACATGACTTTCTTTCTCAAAAACGGACCAGCCGTGGCGGACAGTATCCGGTTGCGGTCATCCTGGGCTGTATTGATTCCCGAACACCTGCCGAAATTATCACGGATACCGGTATTGGCGAGTTATTTAATTGTCGTGTGGCCGGTAATATTGAAAATGACGATATTCTCGGTAGTCTGGAGTTTTCCTGTGCGCTCTCCGGGGCGAAAGTGGTGATGGTGATGGGACACACCAAATGTGGTGCCATTAAAGGCGCAGCATCTGATGCTAAACTGGGTAATCTGACCTCTCTGCTGGAAAAAATTAAGCCTGCAATTGAAAAAACGAACTATTCCGGCGAAAAGGATGTTAACGACTATCAATATATTGATGCGATTGCCAGGAGTAATGTATTGCTGACCATCGAAAATATCCGTAATAAAAGTGCCGTTCTTGCTTCTCTTGAGAATGACCGGAAAATTAAAATAGTTGGAACGCTGTATCATCTCGAAGGAGGCAGACTGGAATTCTTATAATATTTTTTATTATTCCTAAGTACGTGAGGATTTCGGGCACCGGCTGCCTTTACGCCATACCAGCCAGATAGCTATTTCTCCCATCCCATCGGCAACGGGCCAGGCCTGCACGCTGTCCCGGCCCGGCATACTCTTCAGCATACTCAGCGGGATCATTGCCAGTCCGGCACCGGCACTGACACAGGCCACAATGCCGTGATAGGACTCCATTTCAAATATTTTTCCCGGTGCAGAGCCTGCGCGGGAAAACCAGTTTTCAAACAATCGGCGATAAGAACAGTTGGCACGAAAAGCATATATCGTAGCCCCGGCGATATTGTCGGCACTGGTGACCGGTGGGTGATTGAGCGACGAGATCACCACCATCTCTTCCGGAAATACCGCCACACCTTCCAGCTCCGGATGTCTGGGCGGTCCGTCAATAAACACCGTGCTGAACCGGCCAGCCAGTAATCCGTCGATCATCTCCCCCGAAGGGCCGGTTGACAGATCCAGTTCCACCTGCGGCCAGGCCTGATGATAACGGGCGATCAGCGGTGGCAGATGAACGGCAGCGGTACTTTCAATGGCACCCAGAGTGAAAATGCCCGCAGGCTGCGAACCGGAAACCTGCTGTTGCGCCTCTTCGACCAGTGCCAGAATACGGCAGGCATAATCCAGCAGGGTTCGCCCGGCATCGGTGATGTGCAGGCGCAGTTTTTCACGGGTGAAAAGTTCGGTGCCCAGCTCATCTTCCAGCTGGCGCAAACGCGTGGAAATATTGGAGGGAACGCGATGCAGCTGTTCAGCAGCAGCGGTGACGCTTCCCTGTTCGGCAATGGCACGAAAGACGGTCAGTTGGGTCAGATCCATAACTATTCTCATTTTGAGCAGGATATTTTCACTATTATTCATTTTTCAGAAAGGTACAAGCCGCCTATGCTGGAGGCCATTAATTATCGTTTATACCGGCAATGTGCTGTTGCCGTGGTCACTGGAGGGCTGTTTTATGACTGCTACCTGTTCTGAATCCCGAAATCCTTTTACCGGTGAAGTGATTCGCCAGACGCCATTTGCTTCTGCGGCTGAAGTGGAGAGCGTGCTGGAGAAGACCAGCCGCGCCTTTGCAACGTGGCGGCTGAGCCTGCCGCAGGCCCGCAGTGAACTGTTGCTGAATATGGCAACAGCGCTGCGAGTGCGTGCCGGTGAACTGGCCGGGATGATGACCGCAGAAATGGGTAAACCGATCGGCCAGAGCCAGGCGGAAGTGGAAAAATGCGCCTGTCTGTGCGAGTGGTATGCGCAGCAGGGACCGGGTTTTATCGCGCCTGAACCGACGCTGGTAGAAGATAATAAGGCATCGGTACACTATCTGCCGCTGGGTCCGATTCTGGCCATTATGCCGTGGAATTTCCCGGTCTGGCAGGTTCTGCGCGGTGCCGTACCAATATTTATGGCGGGTAACAGTTACCTGTTAAAACCTGCCCCGAATGTGATCGGCACGGCACTGCTGTTGCAGGATATTCTGGCGGCGGCAGGGGTACCGGACGGGCTGTTTTCCGTGGTTAACGCCGACAATGATGCGGTGGCGACCATCATTAACGATCGCCGGATTGCTGCGGTGACCCTGACCGGTAGCGTACGTGCCGGTGCCGCTGTTGCCAGCCTTGCCGGTGCAGCCCTGAAAAAAAGCGTGCTGGAACTGGGGGGCTCAGATGCGTTTATCGTGCTGGCCGATGCGGATATTGACGCGGCTGTTCAGGGAGCCATTTCCGGGCGCTTTATGAACAGCGGGCAGATCTGTATAGCCGCCAAACGGATCATCGTGGAAGAGGCGGTGTTTGCCGAATTCCGCGACAAATTTGTCGCCGCCGTGAAAGAGATGGTGGTGGGCGATCCCACTGATGAGGCAACTTACATTGGGCCGATGGCGCGCTATGACCTGCGTGATGAACTGGATGCCCAGGTGCAGGCCACGCTGGCAGAAGGGGCTGAATGTCTGCTCGGTGGGCATATCATCCCCGGTGAGGGCAATTTCTATGCGCCAACTGTACTCAGTCGCGTCACGCCGGGAATGACCAGCTTCACTGAGGAGCTGTTCGGGCCGGTGGCTTCGCTGATCGTGGCTCAGGATGCGGAACATGCCATTGCCATGGCCAATGATTCTGAGTTCGGGCTGGTCGGCAGTTTGTGGAGTCAGGACCTGGAGAAGGCTCGTCAGCTGGCCGCGCGGATAGTGACCGGTGGCGTGTTTATCAATTCGCCCAGTTTCTCCGATCCCCGCGTACCCATTGGTGGCGTGAAACGCAGCGGCTTTGGGCGTGAACTGTCGCACTTTGGTATCCGCGAATTCACTAATGCGCAGACCGTCTGGCTGGCATCCTGAATCAGTCTGGGTTGCCGGCCGCCCTGAACAGCGGCTGGCAAACCGCTCTGACAGTCAGGCCTGATGAGATCCCTCTTTCAGGCCTCCGCACCACAATGCGGGCATGCTTAGCAATCAGCGCCGGGTTAACGGAATGCCATAGCGCTGGCCGTTGACCCGAATCACCAGCTGATTATTGTCAATCTGCCCCCGGAACAGCAGCTCATTATCATTGTTGTAACCGATTCCCACCTGGCGGTTACCGATCCACGTCAGGTTGAAACAGTTAACCGCCGCGTTGTCCAGCTCATTGATTTTTTCCTGGTCTTCAATTCGCTGATACTTTTTGTCAAATCTGAAGGTGACCCCGGCGCTGAAGCGATCGGGCGAATTGGTGGTCACAAAGGCTTTCACCCATGCGGTATATTTGTTGATCTTAAGATAGATATTGACGCGGTTATTGCCGGTACTCTCCAGATGGACCCGGGTAATGGGGGACGAGCCGATACAGGACCAGGCACCGCTGACGGTTCCCTGCACGTTATGCAAAAAGAGATCGGCACGTCCTTCGGCGGTGCCGGGATCAAAGTCGGTTTGAGTCTGCCGCATAATGTACCATTCGGAGCTGCCAATCAGTTTGATTTGCGTATTAGACTGCCAGTTCTCCATGTGCATATTGCCCAGCAGAAACCAGGCTTCATCCTGTCTCTGGTTATCCATAAACTCAGTGGACGAGATGTAATCGTAACTCAGCGAACCTTCCAGCCGTACCCCGTGGTTTTCATACCAGGTGCGGCCCACTTCCCACTCATTCAGCCAGTTTTCGCCCTGTTCGCTGGTATCAATCCAGGAACCGGATTGCAGGTTAAGCTGTGAAGAGATGATGCGGGTGTAGTGTGCAAGAAGGGGATTAGGGCAGTTCTCAATATTCAGTGCGGTCAGCGTCCACTGACCGTTGGAAATATTTCCCGGGAATTCGGTATGCTCAATCCAGCCATTCCAGATCAGGCACTGAGTGGCACGCGGTAGCCACAGCATATGGCTGCTACGGCCCCCTTGTATATTAAAGTTGGTCAGCTCAATGGCGGTAACGTGGTCCCAGGAACCGATGACCTGATCGGACCATCTGGAATGAATGACCGTTTCATGGCAGTTGGAGGCATACCACTGGTCGATCTTACAATCGAGTGTGTCTATCAGGCTGAGACTGCGGCCCCCCATGTTAGAGAAAGTCATGCCTGAAACGCGCAGGAACTGACCGCCAGGGTTCGTATTTTCATAAAAACCTTTGTGATTGCGTGCGCCGTCGAAATCACTGCGACCATCAATCGCCAGACCGGTTATCTCAACGAAGCGGGCTTTCACCCTGAACATGTAGTTACTGTCGTTGTTGGAAACCAGGAAAGTATTATTGTGATAGCCAAAATTAACGTTTTCACCGGCCAGACGGAATTTCGTCGCGTCCCAGTCAATAAATTCATCGGCAATATCGAATGAGGAGATAAAAAAGCGTCCGGCAGGAAAGCGGATGCCATCAGTTTCTATACGTGACCATTCCCACATACGCTTTACCGCATCCAGGCAGTCAGTCTGCCCATCGGCAACCGCGCCAAAATGAACCACGTTGAGATCGTTCAGCCTGTTAACGTGACGTCTCCAGCGCTTTCCTCCCCGGGTAATAAAAATGTAACCGCCATCGTCGCGCGAATGCGTATCATCCATGTCATAGACAAAGATACCTCCGCCAAGTTGTGTCCCGCTGTTGTATTCCAGCACAATGGCAAGCTCGCCATGTTCATAGGGTTCATGATTACGTAATTCATCAATACTGTGTAACGTATAAACCACACTGGGTAACGTTGTGGAGCGAAGAGCTGGTGACATGGTTTTTGCCTCTTTTTATAAACTGGTCAGCAGATTATAAAGCGGACTGGCGAGGTAAAACCTTCACTGCCACTCTTTACTGGAGCCGGTAATTACGCGGGATAAAGAGCAAAAAACACCGCCCTCTGTTTTATTACGCGCCCGGCCTGTGTTTATTTTTCTGCTGAGAATTTTTGTGGAAAAAACGCAGCAAAATTCAGCAATTCACTGGTTTTTTTTAAGGGCGGGGATGATTGAATGTTTACTTTTGTTTAACAGAACACAACCTGCTCGCCAACCAGCAGTGACTTTTGTGATGCAGACGCGCTTGTAGTTAAGATATATCACAGATATATTTCTTACCGCTGGTGCACATCCACCTGCCGTCCAATTGCTCAGAGGAGAATCAACTTGTCAAAGTCTTCAGAACGCCTGCCACGCCGCATCAGAAACGAATTACGTTTTCGCCCGGTGGAAGTACTGTCAAAAACGTTGATTGCCAACAGCTTTTACCGCGTTGAGTTTGGCGGTGAGGCGCTGGCAGGGTTTACTTCAGCGGGTTTTGACGATCACATCAAAGTGTTTTTTCCGGATGCTGCAACCGGTGAGTTTCATCTGCCGGAAATAACAGAGGAGGGCGTGGTGTGGAAAGAGGGCGTTCGGCCTGCGGCTCGTGACTACACGCCGCTGTTTTTTTGATGGTATCAGTCGCCTCACGGTGGATTTCTACCTGCACGCCTCAGGTCTTGCCAGCGACTGGGCGTCTCGCGCTCAGGCTGGCGACAGGCTGGCTGTCGGAGGCCCACGCGGTTCACTGATTGTGCCGGAGGATTACCACTTTCAGCTGTATGTCTGTGACGAGAGCGGTTTACCCGCCTTCCGGCGGCGTTGTCAGACTCTTAGTGGA
Source organism: Erwinia papayae (assembly GCF_058241465.1). Taxonomy (NCBI): domain Bacteria; kingdom Pseudomonadati; phylum Pseudomonadota; class Gammaproteobacteria; order Enterobacterales; family Erwiniaceae; genus Erwinia; species Erwinia papayae. Next base: position 987,120 of record NZ_JBZCHT010000009.1, on the reverse strand, counting down.
GAGTCTCTCAGACTGTATGCGTTTGTTGATGAAGAAAAAGGGCGTGACTACCTTGGCACGTTACCGGATGTGGAGATCTGCTGGCTGGGGAGTGGCGCTATGCACCAGAAGGGCGTGGCTGCGCTGATGACGCAACTGGATCGTCTGGCATTACCTGAACAGGACTACTTTATCTGGTTGACCGGCGAAGGCGCTGCCGTAAAACAGCTTAGCGACTACTTTATTACTCTGCGGGGTTTACAGGCCGATTTTGTCCGTGCTGTGGCATACTGGCACCAGAAACAGTCCGGCTGACCGGCCGCCACTTATCATCACAGGCAGCGCATGAAACCACATTTATCTCAACAAGACCCCCTGGCTGACTCACCATCGGCCTGTGCGGGTGTTCGCAGAAAACGCCGGGAGAAGATGCTCGATGCCAGCGACATCCGGCTGTTGATACTGCATTTTGTTTCACAGGGGGCGGCTCACGGTTACGAGCTGATTAAATCGGTTGAGGAGCTGTCAAAGGGAGAGTATGCGCCAAGTCCGGGGATCATTTATCCCGGCCTGTCGTTGCTGGAAGAGCTGGAGTATATCCGTAGCGATGGACCGCAATTGGGGCGCAAGGCATTCAGCCTGACGCCTGCCGGTAAGCATTACCTGCGACAGCAGCATGACAGCCTGCAAAATATTCTTTCCCGGCTCTCCTCCCTTGCCATACTGGCAGAAAACCGTAGCCTGCCGGAAGTGCAGCGTGCCATCCACAATATGAAAATGGCGCTGAATACTCGTCTCTCACGACCAGAGCTGGCGGAACACACGCTGCATGCCATTATCGACGCGCTGGATGAGGCAGCCAAAAAAATTGAGCGCAGTTGATCATTAAATCAGTGACGTTGCGAGATTCAGTCGCTATGTTATGTCGCTGATTCACTTCCCAGCAGGCCGCGTGCTGCGCGTCTTATTGATTCAACGAAAAGGAATTCTTTCTGATGAAAACTTCAGTACATAAAATCACCAACGGCATTGTGCTTACCCTGCAAACCCCCGCGGAGCATGCCTGCCCCAAAAGTCCAACGGTCATTCTGTGTCACGGCTTTTGTGGCATCCGTGAGATCCTGCTGCCTGACTTTGCCGCCGCTTTTACCCGTGCCGGGTTTGCTACTGTAACCTTTGATTATCGTGGTTTCGGTGACAGTGAGGGAGAGCGTGGGCGTCTGGTTCCGACAATGCAGATTGCTGATATCGTCTCTGTGATCCAGTGGGTGAGGGAGCAACCGCAACTGGATGGCGAACGGATCGGCTTATGGGGCACCTCATTTGGCGGCTGTCATGTATTTGCGGCGGCGGCACAGGATGCAGAGATAAAATGTATTGTCAGCCAACTGGCATTCGCCGATGGTGAGGAAATTGTAACAGGTGGCATGGATGATGATGAAAAGACAGCTTTTCTTGCCACGATGAACAAAATGGCTGACAGGCAGCAGCAGACCGGCAAAGAGATGTTTGTCGGCATTACCAGGGTGTTGAGCGATGCGGAGTCGAAGGCCTTTTTCGAAGAAAACAGAGCCAGGTATCCCAAAATGGATATCAAAATCCCGTTCCTGACGGTAAGAGAGACGCTGCAGTATCATCCTGCGCGAAGCGCTGCTCAGATCAGCTGCCCAACGCTGGTTGTTATCGCTGAGAAGGACAGGGTTAATCCACCGGAACAGGGCCGTGCGTTATATGAGGCGGTGGGTGGCCAGAACAAAAAGTTGTACGAAGAGAAAGATGCCCGCCACTACGATATCTATTCGGGAGAGCATTTCAGACGGGTTATTCAGGTGCAGACCGAGTGGTTTATTCAAAATCTGTAATCAGACCGGTCTGGGGGCATTGGCGTCCGCAGGCCGGTTGCTCGCATCACTGATTTACTGCTGATACTGCTCGTCGCTGACCTTTTCCATCCAGTCAACCACTTTGCCCTCCAGCGCTTCCGCAATGGCAATATGCGTCATTGCGGAACCGGCTGAGGCACCATGCCAGTGTTTGACGCCGGGCCGTATCCAGATGATATCGCCCTGAGCGATGGTCTGAGCGGCTTTACCCCACTCCTGAACCAGCCCCTGTCCTTGTGTCACGATCAACGTCTGTCCAGGAGGATGCGTATGCCAGGCCGTGCGTGCGCCAGCCGGAAAAGAGACGGTCGCGCCACTGACGCGGGCAGGCTCCAGTGGTTTTAAAAGGGGCGTTAATTTTAACACTGCCGGTAAAGTAATCTTCGGGGCCAGTGGCTTCGGGGGTACTGCCCTGCTTAAAAATATCAATCATCTTCAGCCTCAGTTTATTGTCTGTAAGCGGTTATCTGATACGCAGAGATCTTAGAATAGTTTGAGCGCAATAACTAATCCGCATAGCCGATAGGGCTTATCAGCCGCATTCATTAATGGCTGTGACAGGTAAAAAAGCCTGCAATTTATCTTAATTGTTGCCCGCTTATGCCGACTGACAGAATATAACCGCTTTTCACCCCGGCATCGTGAACAGCGCGCCCGGGATAAACATGCAAGCATGGTTGCAGGATTACTCTGCATAACGCTGGTATTGATTAAAATAAAAAAATTGAGGTAAATTTATTTCTACCTTTATCGCTACGCTATCAACGATTTATTTTCATTGGCTTAAATATCAACTTACCGCAGGCTGCTGCATAAGTTTACTGATTTATATCCGGATGCATACCACTTTAAAAACAACTACGGCCAAAATCAGTGAGGGTAATTAATATTTTTCGACCCTTTATCGCAGCGTTTACGTCTGCGATGTAACTGAGGTCAGATTATAAATCGATATTAAGATTTACCCTGGATTTACAGCTTGCAATTTATGTGTTGTTGTAAAGTTTATTCAGAACGTCGCCGTCGGGGAAGGGTGTTTTATTATCTGAGAAGCTGAGTGCTTCAGCTGCTGGCCGGTAACTGAGGGGGTGCAATGCGCGTTGGCTATTCTGGTTTTCATCATCCTGGTCTGAAAGCTGTTCAGGTCGACAGCGATGTCGAATACATCAACTGTGATAAAAAGAATGTTTATTTTTATACAGATATTCTGAGTCGTCGAAAAACATTTCTCTTCAAACCGTTAACTGTATTTCCTGATGGCGAGATTGATATTTACCATCTGTTCAATCAGGTTGCCCTGACTGACCGAAAGTGGCTGGTAACATTTGACTCTCTGTTAGCGCAGGTTATTTCCCCGGGAGATGAATATAAAAGTGTAGCGGAACCGACAAAAATTCTTTCTGCACTGGCTGGGGAAAATTGTGTTGCATTAATTTCCTTATCAAATGCGGCTTATTATGTGGAACGAAAATTACTGAGCAGGATGCCGCAATTTTCAGCGACATTGCTGCATAAGCTGCAGGTTATCCCGCCACCCCAGCCGCTTTACGTGCAAAATCGCCGCAAACGCCTTGATCAGCTGCCGGTACATTTTGTTTTTGTCGCCGGGGAGTTTTACCGTCAGGGGGGGGGCCGAAACGGTGCTCGCTATTGAGCAATTGCTTACCGATGGCATGATTGCCGCCGATCAGGTCAGAGTCAGGCTGGTTGGGGATTTAAGTCATCGTCACAATGATGCACTGGGCGCTCACCAGGACAGTGCGGCCTTTTTTCAGGCAACAGAAACGGCCATTGCCCGCCACATTGTATTTGAACATCTCACCAGCATGTCTCAGGATCAATTGCGCCTGTTATTTCAACATGCTGATGTCGGGTTGCTACCCAGCTGGGCTGAAACTTATGGTTTTTCGGTGCTGGAGATGCAGTCATGCTGCTGCCCGGTTATCACCAGCAATGTCCGCGCACTTGCTGAAATTAATCCCCCCGATGTTGGCTGGCAGATTGTTCAGCAACTGAATGATGACATGGAACTGCCGGTATTATCCTCTGTGGACCGGGATAAACTTCGCCAGCAGAGAGTCGATCGGCTGAAAATACTTATTCTGGATATTATTACCCACCCATTGCAAATTACCGTCAAGGCCAACGCGGCTGTTAACAGGATCAGAACTGAGCACGATCCGCAAACACACCACGAAAAATTGCTTCATATCTACAACAGGCCGCATCGTCTTTGATCGCCGCTTTGCTTAATTCCTTTCCGCCAGAGTGAGCAGATGTACGCGCTCTGAATTAATAACTGAGTTTTTGCTGCGGTTTATTATTTTCGTACTGAACAGTAATAAAGGAGATGTTATGAATAATACGCAACAGGATATATCCGACGACCTGTCCGGCTTCACGGGAACACATTTTGTTTATACCTATGAAAATGGCTGGAAATACGAGTGGTATGCCCGCAATGACACCACCTGCGATTATCGTATCCATCACGGACTGGTCGGTGGGCGTTGGGTTACTCATCAAAAAATGAATGCCGTACATTTTGCCCCCGGAATTTACAAGGTGGACTGGCACGAACCAACAGGAACCTGTGTCAGTTTGCTGTTTGACTTGCAAAGGAAACTGATTCACGGAACCATTTTTTTTCCTCAGTGGATCGCGGGTGAAGGTCAACATCCGGAAAAAACCATCTGCTATCAAAATGAATTTATTGAGGATATGCACCGATTTCGTGACCAGGGTCCGGTGTGGCCTTATGTGGTTATTCCTGAGTTTGCCCGCGTAACTTATATGAAAAATGAGGGCGTCGATAACGATACGGTGATCAACATGCCGCCAGGGCAACTTCCGGATAATTTCTTCGATGACAAATAGCTATTTTTCCTGATTATCGTAAATTATTAACAGCAGACGTATCCTGTTACAGGTTCAGGCCTGTACGTCTGAACCATTATTTATGACGTTAATATTCGTCGTGCACATCCAGAGAGAAAACCATAAAGCCTGTATGTGCAGAAATAAATTTCTGGAAATTTTAACGTTATTGCATCTGAATACTTCCTGTTGAGGTTTACACTGAATCCGGCAGGTGGGTGGGGCTGAATTTCTACAGAATTAAATTTCTGGTCATATTTCTTAATCAACCGTAAACGAGATGGAAGAAGATATTGCCCGGCTGAAATAAATTATTTAAATTCGCTGCCGGTCAACGCTGAAGGACACAGCAAATGAAAATGAAATCGGCATTATTTCTCACCTTGGCACTGACAGCCTGTAGTTCAGTGCATTCTGGCTGGCAGACCCGGACAGATCCTTTCACTACACAGCAAGCCGCAAAAATTATCGACAATACCGTTGTGCCAGAAGGCAGTAGTACGCAGGGAGAACGGATTGAACAAATTTCAGCTTATTTCCTTGGCACGCCCTATCAGTCAGATACGCTTTCCGGCTCTGCAACGCAACCAGAGGTACTGGTCGCTGACTTTAATGGCGTCGATTGTTTTACGCTGATTGATTATGTCAATGCGCTAAGCCACTCGCAAAAACCTGATGATTTTCTGCCACAGCTGATTAAAACACGTTATATCGACAGCAAAGTTGATTATCTGCACCGCAAACATTTTTTCACCGACTGGTTTGCGACGATGCCACGCAATGCAACAGACGTTACCACGTTGATCAGTCAGGACTATGTGACCGTCAGAAAAAATCTCAACAGAAAATCAGACGGCGGTGAATTTATTAGCGGGCTGGGGACTGTTCCCAGAGAAATAAACTATATTGCCGGCAACCGTATTAATCAAAGCGTGTTGAATAACCTCAGAGCCGGTGACTTTATCGGCGTTTATTCGCCCATCGCCGGGCTGGATGTTTCGCATGTTGGGATTGTTGTCAAAAAGGGCGGTGAGGTTTGGTTCAGAAACGCCTCGTCACTCGATAAAAATCAGAAAGTGGTTGATTCACCGTTGCTGGATTATATGAAAAGTAAGCCAGGAATAGTTGTCCTGCGCGCACTTTAATACAGGGTCAGTTTGTTAACAGCCGGTAGTAACCTTACTGATATTACCGGCTGAGTACCATGCTGAAAAAACGGATGGCTATTGCCGGAATAAGGAAATATTTCATCATGCTGAAATTAACAACCGTCTGTTTACTGATATCAGCCACTGTGGGCTGCACGGCAAATAGCAGCAGTGACAGTATCGCCAGTCAGTCAGCACGAAAAATCATGCCGGATATGAATCAGCAGATCACCCCGACTCAGCGGCGGGCGATTATGTCCGGCGATCAACCGGACTGGAGTGAGATTGCTGCGCCGCGCATTGATAAGAGCAGTAAATAGCCGTAACTTTCGTTGCTACCAGCGCAGCGTTCGTCCTGCATAGTCAATATAGTGATGCCCACCTTTACCGCGCCATGCGTCCATTTGCTTAACTATTCCACTGGTACTTTCTGCAACGGTCAGGGTAGCGTTTTCACCGCCCATATCCGTTTGTACCCAGCCAGGATGGACACACAACAGCGTCTGGGATCCCTGCAGATGCGCTGACAGATCACGCGTCAGCATATTCAACGCCGCTTTACTGGCGGAGTAGAGTGGATAGGTGGCTGACGCGTTTTCATTCAGGCTTGCCAGTTGTGACGTCATCAACGCCAGTACTCCCTTTTCCGCCAGCAGGGGAAGCAGCGCCAGCGCACAGCGTACCGGCGAGAAGGCATTGGTTATAAACAGCGCGACCAGCTGCTCATCGCTGGCCTGGCGGATATCCTGATGGTCTGGTCCAAACACACCGGCATTGATAAAAATCAGATCGAGCTGCTCGCCATCAAGTGAATGCCTCAGAGCTTCCCGTTGCGAGGGGATGTTAATGTCAGCACTGAGCCAGCGCACCGCTGTGCCGTGCTCCGCAATGGTACTCCGTGTGGTTGCGGTAACCTGCCATTGCCGCGTATCCAGTGTGTTGACCAGACCTGCACCAATACCGCGTGATGCACCAACGATTAACGCTTTTCGTTCTGTATTGATCATCTTCTCTCCTGGGTTAAGGGTAATGCCAGCCAGTGAGTGGCTCAGCTGTGCCCATCCGGCAGCGGGCATAAGAAATTTAGCACGGCTGATGATGACCAGCCTGTGCGCGCCACGCTCAGTGGCACGATATGGAAAATTCAGCAGGCGGTGATTTTTTCATTTCCTGTTAACTATCAATAATTAATGCGGATCAGGCCGCACAGCACCTGACAGAGTTCAGCGCGCCGGACTGTCTGACCGTGTCAGAGATGACCTGGTTTTTTTGCCGGTAAAAGCTACAGTGAGGAGAATTCTGTCAGAGAACGGCAAATTATGACTGAGGCTGTCGTTGCAAGCTGGCGTGATGGCTACGAGGGCCGTCCGTAATCAGTGAAGCGCCGGGTTGTCGCGATGGCTGTGGCCTGATGAAAAACCGGCAGGGGCTGGCTTGCCAGCCAGCCCTTCTTCCTTATTTCGCATTACGGTGGATAAGCAGATAGATGGCCGGGATAACCAGCATCGAAAGCAGTGGGGCGGTGATCATGCCGCCAATCATCGGCGCGGCGATCCGCTGCATCACCTCAGAGCCTGCTCCGCTGCCCCACATGATGGGAAGCAGACCCGCTATAATCGTGGCGACGGTCATCACTTTTGGTCGCACCCGCAGCACCGCGCCTTCATGTATGGCCTCATGGAGCTGACTTTCCGTGATTAACGGCTGGCTTTCCGTACTTCGTCTGGCAATCGCCTGGTTCAGATAGAGCACCATGATCACGCCAAACTCGGCTGCGACGCCCGCCAGCGCGATAAAACCCACCGCCGCAGCCACGGACAGATTGTAGCCCAGCAGCCACAGCAGCCAGATCCCGCCAATCAGGGAAAAAGGCAGGGTGCCGATAATCAGCAGGGCATCTTTTACCCGATTGAAGGTCAGCCAGAGCAGAAGAAAAATGATCGCCAGGGTGAAGGGCAGCACAATTTTCAGCTTTGCGCTGGCGCGTTGCAGGTATTCGTACTGCCCGGACCAACTCAGGGAGATCCCCTGAGGAAGCACCAGCTGACGGTTCACCGCCTCCTGCATCGCCAGTACGGCTGACTTCAGGTCGCGGTCGCGCAGATCAACATATATCCAGGCCGAAAGGCGACCATTTTCACTCTTTAACATTGGCGGTCCGTCGGTCACCCTGATATCTGCCAGCGCCGACAGCGTCAGCTGCGCACCGCTCGCAGTGATGACCGGCAACTCGCGCAATTTTTGCAGCGAATCGCGTATCTCTCGTGGATAGCGCAGGTTAATGGGATAACGTTCACGGCCCTCAAGGGTTTCAGCAATATTTTCTCCGCCCACCACGCTGGCGATAACTGACTGTAATTCAGCAACGGTGACACCGTAACGTGCAGCCTGCTGGCGATTGATGTTGATTTCAACATAATGTCCACCCTCAAGATGTTCAGCCAGCGCAGAGGTAACGCCCGGCACCTGGCGGACAATCTGCTCAATTTCAGCGGCGGTTTTTTCGATCTGCGCCAGATTACTGCCGTTAACCTTGATCCCCACCGGGCTTTTAATCCCGGTTGAGAGCATATCCAGACGATTGCGGACGGGCGGCACCCAGATATTGGCAATGCCAGGCACATTCACCGTCTCATCCAGTTCCGCAATCAGCTTATTCATGGTCATTCCGGCGCGCCATTCGCTTTTGGGTCTGAACTGAATGGTGGTTTCCAGCATGGTCAGCGGGGCGGGATCGGTGGCGGTATCAGCGCGTCCGGCCTTACCGAATACGCTTTTCACCTCCGGGACGGTTTTGATTAGCCGATCGGTCAGTTGCAGCAGCCGTGCCGCTTCCCGGCTGGAGATGCCCGGCAGAGTGGAGGGCATATACAGCAAATCTCCCTCATCAATCTGCGGCAGAAATTCGCTGCCCAGTTTTGCCAGTGGCCACAGTGTAGCCAGCAGCAGCAGGGCGGCGGTGGCCAGGGTTATTCCGGGCCGTAACAGCACCATATTGAGCAGTGGCGTGTAAAGGCGGATCAGCCAGCGATTGAGCGGGCTGGCGTTTTCGTCCGGGATAGTGCCGCGAATAAACAAGCCCATCAGCACCGGCACCAGGGTAATACCCAGTCCTGCCGAGACAGCCATGGCACAGGTTTTGGTGAAGGCCAGCGGGGAGAACATCCGGCCCTCCTGAGCTTCCAGGGTGAATACCGGAATGAATGACAGGGTGATAATCAGCAGGCTGCAAAACAGCGCCGGACCGACTTCCGTTGCCGCCTGGCGGGTAATCTGCCAGTAGTCAACCGGCTGGCCGTCAGGATGCTGATGTCGCCACTGCTCCAGTACTTTGTGCATATTTTCAATCATGACGATCGCCGCATCTACCATCGCTCCAATGGCAATAGCGATCCCCCCAAGCGACATCATATTGGCACTCACCCCCTGATAGTGCATGACGATAAAGGCGCCGAGGATGCCGAGCGGCAGGGTGATCATTGCCACCAGCGCACTGCGAAAATGAAACAGAAACAGTGAACAGACCACGGCCACCACGATGAACTCTTCAATCAGCTTATGGGTCAGCGTCTTCACCGTATTTTCAATCAGGGTGGAGCGGTCATAAACCGGGACGATCTCCACGCCATCCGGCAGGCTTTTTTTCACCTCTGCCAGGCGGGCTTTCACGGCGTTGATCGTGGTCAGGGCATTTTTACCAGAGCGCATAATGATAATGCCGCCAGCCACTTCGCCTTCACCGTTAAGTTCTGCCACGCCCCGACGAATGGTCGGGCCACGACGCACGGTGGCCACGTCGGAAAGCATGACCGGTATGCCATTGCGTGATGCAATCACCACCTCGCTGAAGTCGCTGACGGTGCGCAGATAGCCACGGGTACGCACCATGTATTCTGATTCGCCCATCTCCAGGACGGAGCCGCCGCCTTCCTGATTAGCCTGCCGGATGGCGTCGACCACCATCTGGTGGGTGATATTCAGCGCCCGCATACGTTCCGGCAGCAGCACCACCTGCCAGGCTTTTATCATGCCGCCTGTGCTGGCCACGTCCGCCACATCAGGCACCGTTTTCAGCTCATATTTCAGTATCCAGTCCTGCATGGCCCGCAGATCGCCGGCGCTGTAGTGACCACTTTTGTCGGTCAGCACATATTCATAAATCCAGCCGACGCCGGTCGCATCCGGCCCCAGCGAGGTCTTTGCTTCGGCTGGCAGACTGCTTTGCACCTGACTTAAATATTCCAGCACGCGGGAGCGCGCCCAGTAAGGATCGGTGCCATCGGCAAACAGGATATAAATATAGGCATCGCCAAACATCGAATAGCCGCGAACGGTTTTCGCCCCCGGTACAGACAGCATGGTGGTGGTCAGCGGCCAGGTCAGCTGGTCTTCAACAATTTGCGGAACCTTGCCCGGGTAATTCACCCGGATGATCACCTGGGTATCGGACAGATCCGGAAGCGCGTCCAGCGGAGCTTGCTGAACGGACCAGATCCCCCAGACGGCGAGGATCAGCGCCGCCACCAGCACCAGCAGCCGGTTATGTAATGACCAGCGAATTATTGCGGCTGTCATGGCTGCCCCCTGTTGTCGCGCACCGGCATTATTGAGGTTATCCGTGCCCCCTCATCGCCCAGCGTAAAGCTGAACATCGCCTGCTGGCCTGTTGTCAGCGACTGTTTCTGTCCGCTGTCGATGATGAAATCCATGGTCATCGCGGTCCAGTTCAGCTCAGCAACCGGCTGGTGCGCAATGGTGATGGAATCGGTGTTGATCGCTTTAATCACGCCCCGGGTGGCGTAAGTCGGCGTGGCGGAAGATGGCGATGCGCTGGCGCTGCTCATTTGTGGCAGGGCGCTGCGCAGGCTGGCCTCTGAATCAATCAGGAACTGACCCGAAGTGACAACCTCTGTGCCTTCATCCAGACCGGAGAGAATTTCCACCCTGCCATCCTGGGTGAGGCCGGTGGTAACCGTGACCGGGTGAAAGTGGCCTTCACCTTCGCTGACCAGAACCTGATTGCTGCTTCCGGTGACTATCAGCGCCTCTTCCGGAATGGTTAACACCGCAGGCATGGCTGTTGACTCTGCCAGCCCGACGCTGAGATACATCCCCGGTTTGAGCTGATGGTGTGGATTTTCCATCACCACTCTGGCTTGCAGGGTGCGGGTGGCGCTGGCGAGATCGGGCAGAAGTTCACTGACCCGCCCGTGGAATTGTTGACCGGGCCAGCTGAGGCTGGTCGCCGTTATGCTGCTTCCCCGGCTCAGCAGGCTGGCCTGATTTTCCACATAATCAATCACCAGCCATACCGGATCGAGCGTTGCCAGCTCAAACAGTGACTGGCCGGCAGAAACCTGTGCACCTTTCCGCACACCCAACTGGTTGATATAGCCATCATAAGGCGCGCGGACGGTAATCCTCAGCTGTGGTGTACCACGTCGTTCTGCTTCGCGGATCAAATCTGGCGGGATAAACTGAAGCGCCAGCCGCTGACGGGCTGCGGCGCTCAACGAGGCATCGCCCAGTCGGCGAACCGCCAGATACTCCTGCTGAGCGGCTGCCCATTGTGGATGCCAGATTTGTGCCAGCGCCTGACCTTTTTTTACCCACTGCTGCGGCGCGCTGACATAGAGTTTTTCCACCACGCCGCTGGTTAACGCCGGGATGACCTCGATATGTTGCTGGTCGGTGGCGATGGTGCCCGAGGCGGAAAAGCGCATTTTTGCTGGCTGTCGCGTTACTTTTGCCGTGCGTATCCCCAGATTCTGCTGCTGACGGGCGCTGATGATCACCCCCTCGTCATTGTTTGTTTCACTGGCATAGCGGGGCACCAGATCCATATCCATAAACGGCGACTTTCCGGGTTTGTCAAAGAGGGTGGCCGGGCTCATCGGGTCATACCAGTAAAGTATCTGACGCTCCCGGTCGGTGACAGTCTGTGGCGATGCGGCTGGTGTGCCGTGTTCCTGCTGTCTGCCCAGCCAGAAGCCTGCCGCGCCGGCAAGCAGTGGCAGCAACAGGAAAAGAGTAAGACGGGCTTTCTGTTTCATTGGATCACATCCTGTGGTACGAGGTAGCGCAGTGCCGTCCAGGCATCTGCAAGGATTTTTTCAGCATTGTCGCGGGCTATCTGCCCATCCAGCCACGCCCGCCTGGCGACCAGTAGCTGTGACAGCGTGCTGGTGCCTGAACGATACTGCGCATTCAGCAGGTCAATCCGCTGCTGCAATAACGGCAGAACGTCATTCTGCTGCCGCTGGTAGCGTGATTTTGCCGCGTTATAGTCAAAAATCAGGCTGTTAACCTGAGACTGATGCTCGCGGATTAACTGTGTCAGCCTGTCGCCCGCCTCATGAGTACGTGACACGTCGGCAGCGTGGTCCTTATCCTGTCGTCTGCCCTTCAACAGCGGCAAATCCACGCTGAACATAATGCCGACCATATCATCGAGACGATCAGCACGATGCGCGTAGTAGACTTCCACCCCAACATTGGGAATGGCTGCCACGGCTGACTGCGCGGATTTTGCCTGCGCCAGATCGGCATCACGTCGTGCCTGAAGGATCTCAGGATGTTGTTTAACCGCATTCATCAGGGTGGTTTCATCGGCGGGTAGCTGGCCTATCGGCGGCAGGCTGCCGCTGATTTTGTAGATTTTTTCACCGGTCAGCTGCCACAATTTTTCCTGTGCCAGCTGAACATCGCGGCGGGCGTTATCTTCCTCATTTTTCATGGCGTTGAGGGCCAGTTTCAGCTCCAGTACGCTGTCCGCACTGGCGCTGCCGCTGGCCACACTGGCGATTTGCGCGCCTGTCTGGCGGGTGGTTTCGCTGATGATGTGTTGTACTGATTTCAGCGTTTTTTCTGCCAGTGCCAGTGCCAGCCAGGCCCGGGCAGTCTCCCGTTGCAGGCGGGCGCGGATCACTGCGGCATTGCTGGCGGTTCTGCGCGCGTCGGCCCTGATGGAATCAGCTTTGCGCTCCCGCCGGGTCAGGCTGACATATTCCTGCATAAAGCCAATCCGCTGCATGGTCATGGCATCACGGGTCAGCCTGCCGTGGTTGTTTCCTGCCACCGGCACATTTTCAATGCCAAACTTTACTTTGGGATCGGGAAGTTGCAGGGCGGAGTCGGCCAGGTTCTCCAGCGCATCACGCTGATGGCGGTTGGCTGACAGTTCGGCCGAGTAGTGCTCAGCGGCGATAAGGGCCTCGTCGAGGGTGGTGGCCGGGCTGCTTTTGACAAGCAGCAACAGCAGAAGGGGCAGCCCGCAGGCTGCCTGATGACGTGAGATGTGCATATTGACTCCGACGGTTATTTCGCGGTAACGGAAATGAGTGCGTAGCCGGAGTCGGTCTGGCGGAAGGTGAAATTCACCTGTTGCCCGGCGGTAAATCTCTGCCCCTGATAGCCGTCGAGTGAAAAATGCATGGTCATCGCAGGCCAGTTCAGTTGCGGGATCGGTTGATGTGCCAGCGAAACCGTATCCTCGCCCCAGACTTTGATTGTGCCGCTGGCGGCAAACACCGGGGCTGCCTCAGAGTGACGGGCAGATAACGGCTGTGAGTCCTTGTGGTGATCGGCGGCAGCGACGTTAAAAGCGGGGAGGGCAACAGTGGCAACGGCAAAAAGTTTAAAGAGAATATGCATGATTAATTGTCCGTAAAAAATAAAAAGGAACCCACGCGCGGGGGCGATAACCTGATGATTTTGATTACGGTTTTTTATTCTCTGAAACGACAGAAGCGTATTTCAGTTGGCGGTCCGGTTACGGGTGGGGTCTGCCATGCTGTGAGGGTGCTGTACTGTTCCGGCTTACGGACGGGTATCAGCAGCAGGGTTTCCAGTGCAACGGCATCAGGATGTAACGGTGTGGTCGACGATGGCTGCACTCTGTCCGGGTGGCAGTGCTTTTCGCACAGCAGCTTCTGACTGGTGTTTTCAACACAGGATTGCGTCAGTGAGTGGTTCATCCTCGCTGCGTAATGCCTCTTCCCCTCGCTGGCCGGTGGCGGGGAGCTGTGGTGGCTGCCTGTCACCAGTTGCATATTCAGCAGTATCCAGCAGGCAACGGTCAGCCCCACCCGCAGACGGTATCTGCGGCGTGTGGCTTTTCTGAGTAATGTCCGTAATAACTGCAACATATTATCAGCCTGCAAAATGGGATGGCCGGATTAAATCACAGGTATGTAATACATAGCCAGAAAAATATGGAGAACGGCAGTTGGTAAATAATTTAACAAACAATCAAAAATCTAATAACAATGCATTTTGAGTTGTGATAATTTTTATTTATACATTTTTATCAGCATAGATATATGGTGATTTTTAGTCATTCTATTTCTCTGTCAGGATTTTTTTCCGAAATAAAAGCGTGCTCGCAGCCTGGCGGTGTTTTGCTTTTTTCAGGGAATAATATTGGGGTGGTTGGTTTTTTGCAGGTATTTCATATCATTCAGTGGGTTACATGCATGGCCTTATCAGGGGTAATTACCGTTTGATTAACATTTATCGCCAGCTCAATAACCATTAAAGGTGACAAAAATTTATCGGGAAAAACTCGGGAACTGAGACTGATTATGGTTGTTATTTTCAGTGTAAGAGGTAAAGCCTGCCTGGTATGCAGATTTTATCTGCGATTTGATTATTGTCTGGCGACATTATTAAAAAGATAGTGAATATGCTTTTCTGATCAGTATCAGTCACCAGCTAGTATTCCAGTGTTAGCAATAAATATGGCCCCTGAAGGGGCCATCGGTAAAATAATCTCTGTATCAGAGAGGGAAATTGTCGGCTGTGCGATATCTTTAACTCAGCGTTAACGGCTGATCTGATGTCCGATAATTCCGCCTACGGCTGCACCACCGACGGTACCCAGACCACTTCCGTTAGTCAGGATCGAGCCACCGATGGCACCGGCACCTGCGCCGATAGCTGTGTTGCGGTCGCGTTTGGACCAGTGTGAACATGCGCTCAGGGAAAGCACTAAGGTTGCGGCCAGCAGGCCAGCGGTAATACGTTTTGCAGTTATTGTCATTTTTCACTTCTCCATCATTGCTGCTACAGAAATTCTCTTTGAGTATAGAGAGAACTCTGCGTACCCGGCCGCCAGTGCTGCATTATTATTGCGACTCGTCTCACTAAGTAACAAAGTCACAATGGCTTAACGCATTCTTTCGGCTTGTTTACATTGTATGTGGTTCTGTTTTACCTGACAGGTAAAAAATCTTAATTCCCGCCACAATTCTGAGGTCTCCAGCCAAAACCTGCCTTTCATCCAGCCACTACATCCATACCCTGCATCGCCGGTGCGGGGGAAAATGAAGTAAATGGCCAGGAGAGAGAAACAATGCTGGAAAAACTGAAACAACAGGTGCTGGAGGCGAACCTCGCACTGCCGAAACATGGACTGGTGGTCTTTACCTGGGGCAACGTCAGTGCTGTGGATCGCGACAGCGGCCTGATGGTGATTAAGCCTTCCGGTGTCGGCTACGAAGTGATGAAAGCCGAAGATATGGTGGTGGTTGACCTGGACAGCGGCAGGGTTATCGAAGGTGAGATGCGCCCCTCATCAGACACTGAAACGCACCGGGCACTCTATCTCGCCTGGCCTGACGTGGGCAGTATCGTCCATACCCATTCGCGCCATGCCACTATCTGGGCGCAGGCCGGACGGGATATTCCGGTATGGGGAACGACTCATGCTGATGATTTTTATGGTGCGATACCCTGTAGCCGGCAGATGACGGCAGAAGAGATCGGGTCGGCGTATGAATGGCAGACCGGCAAGGTAATTATTGAGACTTTTCGTGACAGAGATCTCGACCCCGGCGTGATCCCGGCTATTCTGGTCAATTCACATGGACCGTTCTGCTGGGGAAAAACCCCGCAAAGTGCGGTGCATGCTGCGGTGGTACTGGAAGAAGTGGCTTACATGGGGATTTTCAGTCGGCAGCTGACGCCTGATTTACCGGCAATTGCTCAACCGCTGCTTGACTGCCATTACCTGCGTAAGCATGGCAGTAATGCCTGGTACGGCCAGAAAAAATAGTTTTTCAGCGAATAAAAACATCTGCCAGCCGGGATAAAACGCAGAAGGGAAATTCAGGGTGGAAAGGGCGGGATAACAACGGTTATCCCGCCTGGTAACGCCTTACGCTGACGGACGCGCCACGATGCTGCGGGTTTCCATACGGACTTCCGCAATGGTAACCTCAATCAGGTCAGTCACCCGATAAACAACCTCGCCTTTGATTTGCACGCTGCCGTTTTCCTGACTGCATACCAGCTCATCCCGCACGGCGTGGATAAACGGGGCAGGGATAAAGGCTACCGCGCCGTTGGCGGTCAGACGCACGCGCATTACGCCCCGTGAGACATCAATAATCTCTGCGCCAAAGCGCTGGTCGGTTCCGGCGGCTTTTTGCAGAAAGCGGGAATAGAGCCAGTCACCGACATCACGCTCAGCCATCCGGTTCAGACGACGGCGTTCGCTCATCCTCACGGTGACCTCATCCTGCGGACGGGCAGCCTGTTCTCCACGTACCAGCGCTTTCAGCAGGCGATGGTTAATCATATCGCCGTATTTACGGATAGGAGATGTCCAGGTGGCGTAGGCTTCCAGACCCAGGCCAAAGTGTGGACCCGGATCAATACCGATCTCCGCAAACGACTGGAAGCGGCGAATACGGCTGTCGAGGAACTGTGTCGGCTGCGAATCCAGCTCACGACGCAGTTTACGGAAGCCCTCCAGCGTGGCAATCGCCAGCGGATCGACTTTAACACCATGATTTTCCAGCACCGCAGCGGCCTGCTCGGCACTGGCTGCATCAAAGCCCGGATGGATGTTGTAGATGCCAAAGCCCAGCGTGTCGCGCAACACCGTGGCTGCGCAGATATTCGCCGTGATCATCGCCTCTTCAACGATACGGTTAGCAATACGTCGGTGCTCTGCGATGATATCCAGCACTTCACCCTTTTCACCCAGCACGAAACGGAAGTCGGGACGGTCTTTAAAGACCAGCGCGTGGGTCTGGCTCCATTCGGCGCGGGCCAGGCACAGACGGTGCAGCAGGCGAATCTGACCGGCAATGGCCTCACTTTCTGGCTGCCATTCCCCGCTGTTTTCCAGCCAGTCTGAAACGTTGTCGTAAACCAGTTTAGCTTTTGACTCAATCCAGGCCGCGAAGAAATGCGGTTCACCCAGCGCGCCATCAGCGCTCACGCTGACGCGACAGGCCAGCACCGGGCGGCGCTCATGTGGGCGCAGCGAGCAGACGTCGTCAGACAGCTGACGGGGCAGCATCGGAATATTGAAGCCTGGCAGGTAGTTGGTGAAGGCGCGCTGAGCGGCAATACGATCCAGCTCACTGTCGGCGGCGACCCAGGCGGTGGGATCGGCAATCGCGATGGTCAGCGCCAGCGCACCTTCCGGCGTCTCTTCCACATACAGCGCATCATCCATATCTTCGGTACTGGCGCTGTCAATGGTGACAAAAGTCAGCGCGGTCAGATCTTCACGCGTCAGCTTCTCGTCAAGCATTTCACCGGCCACGCCTTCAGGGGCTTCACGCTCCAGGTTATGGCGGGAGAGGGTGACCCACCACGGAGCAAGATGGTCATCACCGGTAGTGATAAACGCGGTCAGTTCGGCGTAAAAAGTGCGATCGCCTTTCAGCGGATGACGACGCATCTCAGCCACCGCCCAGTCACCGTCCTGGAAATCATGCTTCACATGGCGATCGGCACGGCACTGGATGGCATCTTTCAACAGGGGATGGTCAGGAACAATCGACAGACGATCGTCTTTCTTCTGCACACGTCCCACAAAGCGGCTGAGGAAAGGTTCAACCAGCTTTTCCGGATCGGCAACTTCACGGTCCTTGTCGGTTTGCAGCACGGCAATCACCCGATCACCATGCATCACTTTCTTCATGAAAGGAGGGGGAATAAAGTAGCTTTTCTGCGGGTCGACTTCCAGAAAGCCGAAGCCTTTTTCAGTGCCTTTAACCACACCCTCAACACGCGGCGTCTGGGAGTGGAGTTTCTCTTTGAGCTGCGCGAGCAGCGGGTTATCCTGGAACATAATCTCAATAGTTTTCGTGGCCTGTAAGCGGCAGACAGTTTTACGCGATTAACTCTCTCGCGGCAAGTAAAAAGCCAGGGCATCGCGGCTTTCGCGCGGTGATTAAACGGGAATATGACAGCGATCAACGCCACTCTTTTCTGAATGATGTCGCTCGTTCTCCCGGGAAGCCATTTGTCCAGGCCGGGGCCGTCCGGCCTGGATTATCGCGCCGTTTCGGGGTCAGGCAATACGCAGGTCAGATTTAACCGCTGAAAGGGTAATTTTGACCGGGATTGATTTTGAGGTTGGCGTTCCGCTGCCATCACCGAAGCTGGAGAGCGGAACCAGCGGATTGGTCTCCGGGTAGTAGGCGGCCAGATTGCCGCAGGGAATGTTGTAAGGCACCAGTCGGAAACCTGAGACTTTGCGGGTAATGCCGTCATTCCACAGCGTTTCGATATCCACATCATCCCCGGCGGTAAAGCCGAGACTTTCCATATCCTGCGCATTAATAAACAGCACCTCACGCTGGCCGTAAACGCCGCGATAACGGTCGGCCAGTCCGTAAATGGTGGTGTTGTACTGATCGTGAGAGCGCAGGGTTTGCAGGGTGAAGGGCACCGTGACATCCTCGCCTAACTGCGGAAACAGGGAGTCCGGCAGGCGGGCAGCACTGAACTGCGCTTTATTATTGCGGGTATTAAAACGGAATTCGGCCGCTGCGTTGCCGAGATAAAAGCCCCCTTTGATATCACAACGGGCGTTGAAATCGCTGAATCCGGGGATGGTGGCGGCAATGTGATCGCGGATCTTGTTGTAATCCGCCGCCAGCGCCAGCCAGTCCACTTTTTCCCCACTGAGAACCGCATCGGCAATGCCGGCAACAATCGCCGTTTCCGAGCGCTGAGTGTCCGCCACCGGCTTACCGACGCCTTCAGAGGCATGGACCATGCTGAATGAGTCCTCGACGGTAATAAACTGTGGGCCGCTGGCCTGGATGTCCTGTTCGGTACGACCCAGCGTCGGCAGGATCAGTGCATCCTTTTTGCCGGGGCAGAGGTGGCTGCGATTCAGTTTGGTGCTGATCTGCACGGTCAGATCACAGCGGCGCAATGCTTCCTCGGTGCGGGGGCTGTCCGGTGCGGCGGCGGCAAGATTGCCGCCCAGCGCGATCAGGACTTTGACCTCGTCACGCAGCATGGCCTCCAGCGCTTCAACGGTGTTATGACCCGCTTCTCGCGGTGGTTCGAAATTGAAGTGGCGGGCAAGGCTGTCGAGAAAGGCAGCGGAAGGTTTCTCATCAATCCCCATCGTGCGGTTACCCTGCACATTACTGTGCCCACGGACGGGACAAAGCCCCGCCCCTTTTTTGCCCAGTTGCCCAAACAGCAGTTGCAGGTTGACGATTTCACGCACCGTATCGACGGAGTGTTTGTGCTGGGTAATGCCCATCGCCCAGGTGCAGATCACCCGTTCCGCACTCTGATATAACGCTGCCGCTTCGCGCAACTGCTGCTCGCTCAGGCCGGATTGTTGGGTTATCTGCTGCCACTCCGTGGCGGCAACCTGTTCAAGCCAGGCCGCCACGCCTTCGGTATGGGTGCGGATGAACGCTTCGTCGAACAGGCCCGGTTCGCCTTTTGCCCGTCGTGCCGCGTGGGTTTCCGCCAGCGCTTTGACCATACCCCGCACCGCTGCCATATCCCCGCCGAGGTTAGGCTGATAATAGGTGGAGCTGATGGTGCCGGCTTTACTGGTCACCACTTCCAGTGGTTTTTGTGGATCGGCAAAACGCTCAAGTCCGCGCTCACGCAGCGTATTGAAGGTAACAATTTTTGCACCGTGATCGGCGGCATGGCGCAGGCTGTGTAGCATTCTGGGGTGGTTGGTTCCGGGGTTCTGACCGAAGACAAAAATGGCGTCGGCGTGATCAAAATCATCCAGACGGATGGTCCCTTTGCCCACGCCAATACTCTCTTTCAGGCCGGTGCCGCTGGCTTCATGGCACATGTTGGAGCAGTCAGGAAAATTGTTACTGCCATGCATCCGGCCAAACAGCTGATAAAGCCATGACGCTTCATTACTGGCGCGGCCGGAAGTGTACAGCTCCATCTGATGCGGGTTATCCATCGCCTTAATATGGCGGGCGATCAGTTTAAAAGCGTCGTCCCAGCTGATGGGTTCATAATGGTCGGTTTCCCGGTTATAACGCAGCGGCTCGGTCAGCCGCCCCTGATATTCCAGAAAATAATCACTCTGCTGAGAGAGCGCGCTGACGCTGTAGCTGGCCAAAAAACCAGCATCAACATAACGGCGGGTCGCTTCCCAGGTCACGGCCTTTGCGCCGTTCTCACAAAAACTGAAGGTACTTTTATTGTCGTCACCCCAGGCGCAGCCGGGGCAGTCAAAGCCTCTGGCCTTATTCATACGCATCAGGTTGCGCATATTTTTCAGAACTTGTTTGCTGTCGAAGACGAAGCGGGTGGTCGCTTCAAGAGAGCCCCAGCCGCCCGCAGCGGCCCGGTAAGGCTTAATAGCTGTTTTGAATTTCATAGTGCTTCGCAGGTTATGAATATGTTTATTTAATGTTAGCAGTCTATTTCTGATTTACAGGGAAGTGTGAGGTGAGTGGAAAAAATTGTCTAATTGATAGCTTTAATCATGCGATAGGTGCGGTTTATCACGGGGACGTCCAATACATGCGATTCCTTAATAACACCAGAAAACGCCGGAATCACGACAGGTCAAAAGCAGTATTCGTGAAATGACGTATGTGGCTGGATGCAAATATTCACAAAAATGCCATATTCATTACAGTTTTTGAAATTGTAACCACTATCATATTTTTGAAAAAAAGTCAATTATTTCAATAGGATAATAAACTAAAAAAGTTTAGTTTTTAATTGTGTAAAAAGGGCGTTTACTTATTCTTTACATTGTATATATTACTGGATGTGTCAGTTAATTTCTGGGGATTTTATGAACAACAGGGTCATTTTAATCATTTTAACGCTTATGCTAGCCGGATGTTCCAGCGGAGGAATGTCTGTCGGTGGTAATTCAGATAAACTCAATCGGGAATACATCTCACAACATATAACTGTAGGTAAAACAACTAAATCAGATGTTCGCAGAGATTTTGGGACGCCCGCTTCCGGCCGAATCAGTATCAAGTCGGATGGTTCGGAAAGCTGGTACTACCCGGTTGACAGCGGCTATGACCTTTTAGGCGCCGCAGCATCTCTCATCCCAATATCCGGAGCATCTACTGCTGCAAATGTTGCCAGCAGCAATAATACAAAAGACACTAACTCTTTAATGATTTGGTTTGACAAAAATGGAATTGTAACTAACTGGATAAGATAAGTTACTGAGCGTTCGTAAAATAACGCTTATTATGGATGGAGAGGGTGACAACACATCTCCGTTTCAGGGATGACAAAGAGTTGATCTTTTTTTCTGTACATCATCGGGCCTGTCAGCTGCTTAATAAGTGGCGCAGGCTTACAGATTAGTAACAGTCTGGCTCCATAAAGTCAGATAAGCAATTAAGTATGAATACGTTCGCCACGCCAAAATTCATGATTTAAAAGATACAGAACTCTTCTGAAGACTCTTCAAAAAAATATCACAGTCTTAATTTCATAACGCACCTGTTTCTGCACTTTTTTGCAATATGATATTTTGAACAAATTTAACTTTCTGTCTCATTAATAAGAAAGGATCTGAATATGAAATCCATTTAATTTGTCATTTTATCTACAGTTTCCCTGCCTTTCTGTTCCCGGGCGAAAGGTCAGGCATGTGTGATTAAAGGTTCAGTTAATACCCCTTAAAGTTCGGTGAGGGTGAAAGATTGCATGCAGATCAATACCAGCGATCGTGTAGATGATTTTCGGTCAGGTTGCCATTGTCTGGTTTCCCTGTGGTGATTGCACTACCACAGGTGCCACCGATTGCAGCAGCAAAAACACCCCGAACGATATCATTAGAATCAACAATATATAAAACGCCAATAACAGCACCTGAGACCAGATTGGATGAAGTGCCCATATTTCGCAGGAACGATGTCAGTACATCAGTAAACATACCAATGATGGAGATCACGATCAGGCAACTGATAATGGATGCATTAAAGGGAACAATCGAATATGTCAGGACAATATCAATATATTTCCCCTCCCGACAGGCCTGATTTTCATCACCATTCTCGCGGACGACACCAATCCTGAAGGGACTCAGCCCATATGTCCGAAGGTTTACTGTATCAGAAAAGTGGCGTGGAAATCAGGGTGGGGGGATGACACTGATCGCGACGGTTTCACCGCTTCCATGAATTTTCGATACCAGACTAACCGCAAATATATTGTTCGGCTGATTGACAAGCTGATCTTTAAATGTAAACTGTACAGTACGGTTCACTTATGAGGTCAGTTAACATGATGTCAAAACTCTCGTTCGGTCTGTGCATCCTCGCGGCAACAGTGGTGTTGTCCGGATGCGTCTCACTCTTCTGAAACAGGAAAACAATGATGAAGCCACTCTTCATTTTTCTGATGACCACAGCGGCGTTTGCTTTGTCTGGCTGTCTCTCCATCGGTACACATATCTGATAACGCGCCTGCTGATGACCCGGTGCGGATAAGCGTTATCAGCCAGCCAGAAAAATTGTCTTTATGGAGGCGGTTTTAATTACAGGTTCAAAAAACTGTCTGAGCCTTTAATAGAAAAGCCGCTTTCTCGTCAACAAAATTTAATACCGACATGATAGCGGAATGCGCACGCCAGAATGGTGCGGATTTAAACAGGAAATAAATTTATTTTTAAGATTAATCTTGCCGAACTGCGGCAGAAAACCGGCCACTTATTTTTTTAATATGAGGTACTCCTTGTGAAACTTATTTTCAAAAGATCATTGCTTGCTCTGATTATGATGGTTGCAGGCGTGGCTACATCCTTTTCATGGTTTATCGACTGAAGCCGCAAAGTAGCCTGAATAATTCCCTTTACAACGAAGCAGGAGTCGTCGATCCTTGCTTTTCTTAGATGCTGGCAGGCCTTCTCTTATCCGGAGCGGTTCATAATATCTGTAAAATGATGGCATTGATGGAATAACACTAACAAAGCTTTGTATCTGAGCTATCCAGCCATTCGATGAGAAAGAACATGCAAAAACCTTCTTTTCATTTGCGCAGGCATGCGGCGGCTGGAGAAACCGGCAGATACACTTTGTGAGAAAACCTCCTGAGACATTGCTGAATGTAAAGATATCATGCATTAAATTTTTAATAACACCGCTGCAAGTAAATACTAACCTTGATGAATCAGTATTAGAGGAAAATATACGTGAGTATAAAATTGAGCGTTCCTGATGCGACATCTGATTTACACAGATGGCTTTCTTACATTGATAGCCTGCATTCCCAGGATATAGATATGAGCCTTACAAGAATTAAGACGGTGGCGAAGACGCTCGGTGTTTTAAAACCAGCCCCATTTATTTTCCTGGTCGGCGGCACTAACGGAAAAGGCACGACCTGCCATATGCTTGAAAAAACGTTACAGCTTTCTTACTACAAGGTCGGAGTTTTCAGTTCCCCGCATATGATTAATTATACTGAAACCGTTCGCATCAATGGCAATGAACTGGCCGATGCCGACCATATTGCTGCTTTCGATGCTATCAATCAGGCTCGTAAGGATACGACGCTTACACCCTTCGAATTTAATACATTGGGCGCATTCTGGTTGATGAAGCAGGCACAGGTGGATGTGGTCATTATTGAAGTCGGCATTGAAGTCGGCATGGGCGGGCGCGATGATGCGACTAATATTATTGAACCGGATGTTTCGGTTATCACTAACGTCGCTCTGGATCACGAAGACTGGCTGGGCAAAGACACCGAGGCAATTGGTGAAATTAAGGCTGGCATCTTCCGGACAGGCAAACCTGCGGTGGTTGGACAGGCCGTAGCCCCTGCTTCGTTGCTGGCTTATGCGCAGCAAACTGGTGCTATAACACATCAGCGTGAAGTTAACTGGTATATCAATGTTCAGGATAATCAGTGGACATTTAGTGACACCTCCGGTGAACTGGCCCAATTACCCGTACCGAAAATGCCACTGGAAAATGTGGCGACGGCGATTGCGGCGTTGCGCGTGAGTGGTTTGAATTTCACTTTTTCCGCGCTGGAAAAAGCGATTCTTCATGCCACTTTGCCTGGTCGTTTCCAGATACTGGGCAACAATCCCACAGTTATTTTGGACGTTGCGCATAATCCGCACGCTGCGGCTTATTTGGCTCAAAGGTTACGACAATTCCCAATCAAAGGTCAGTATCGCTTTGTTATCGGTATGCTTAAGAATAAAGATATCAAGAGTACCGTCGGGCATTTAAGCGGTTTATCTGATATTTGGTATTGCTGTGGTATTCAGGCTGGACCGAGAAGTACTGACCCTGAAGATGTGGCGCAATTTTTACCGCAGGCACAAAAATTCCCCGATGTTTTAGCAGGCTGGGAAGCCGCAAGGCGCGAAGCTAAAGCTGATGACGTGATTGTGGTTTGTGGTTCGTTTTTCTGCGTAGCACCGATATTAGACGGGCTGAAATCCTTTTATCAATAGCGATTTTACTGCCCCGAGCCTGTGCGTTTACTGATGGATCTCACCGTAATGGCATCAAATTCTGCTATCCGGGTGCGACTGGTGGTCTGTCTGCAACGGCATCACCGGCAGGCCACCGTTACCTTGCGGCGGGAGGTAATCAGTGAATTCGGGGTGACGCCAAATGCTTTGCGAAAGGCATGGCTGAAGTGCGAAAAATCAGAAAAACCATAGTCCAGCGCAACCTGAGAAACGCTGGCTGCCTTGCCATCAGCCAGCGCATCCCGGCTGGCTGTCAGTCGCTCCTGCCAGATAACCGCCGCCGGAGTCAACTGATGGCGGGCAAAGGTGCGGGTGACAGTGCGCACGGAGACATAATGGGCGAGGGCGATATTTTCCACATTCAGCTGCGGATTGCTGAGATTGCGACTGATGTAATTGCGCATTCTGGCATAGAGATCGGCGCTGCCCGGCTGTCCATCCGCGCTCTGCATCTCCAGGCTGAGGATCAGCAGATCCAACAACGTTTGCGAATAGCGTCTCGCCAGGTCTGGTTGAGCGATCATCAACGGTGACTGGACAGCCTGGCCAATCATCTGGCGCAGCGGGATGACGCCCGGCCTGGCATCATCCAGTACCGTGGCGGTTAAGGTTTCCGCACCGGATACTTTGCCAGCCAGCAGATGTCTGGGGATGCGGATCAGATGGTTATTTCTGCCGCCGATACTGAAGCGAAAGGTCTGTGCGGCATCGTAAAGCACCAGATTTGTGGCGGCGAGGCAGGCTTTGCGTCCTCCCTGTTCTAACTCTCCGAAGCCATCCTGAATGTAACCCAACCAGAGATCATCTTCCGGCCCCATTCGTAAATGCTGCGCTTTTCGCTCCCAGTGATGCAGGGTTGAGCTGAGCGAACAGATATCCACCAGTCCCACTTCCCGCACCGCCAGTTCCCCTTCGAAATGCCCCTGAGCAGGCGGTTTACCGTCAGACGGAATACAGTGCCGCAGCACCACGTCATTCCAGTATTCGAAGCGGTGAGGGAGGGAGATGTTTGCAGTGGAGTAACAAATATCACGGGAAGCGGAATCAGAATTCACGGCGTCACCTCACAGTCATACTGCCTGTCGGAAAGGGTTGTTTCAGACTGAAAGCAATATTTACGCCAGACTCGCCATGCGTCCGGATCCGGGCACTAAGGGCGATTTTTTTCACCGGTAACGATAAATCATGCACTGTTGGCGGGCATCGATGCACCGCGTCATCACCTGCGCGCTTTATTCTCTGCCGCCTGCGGCGACTGTCCTTGCCAGCCAGGCGGTTGTCCGGCTGGGCCAGGCATCCTGCGGGATTCTCCTTAGTATCACTGGTGTATTCACTTATCGCCGCGATGGCACACCAGGGAGTTTCTATGGAATCAGCAATTGATAAACATCTGCAATGTCCCCGTACGCTTTCCCGTCGGGTGCACGACGACTACCAGCCGCCCTTTCCGATGTTTGCAGGGCGTGCCGGTGAAGATCTGACCCAGGTGGTGATGGCCTGTATGGGTGTTCAGTTTCGCGAGGCCGATCGTGCAAAAGCGCTGGCGGGGATGCAACACATTGTTGCCTCTTTCCGCATCGGGGAGGGGCCCGGCCACTACGATATGACCTTTCATACTGATAATCAGGGCTACGGGAATTTTATCGTGATGGGCTACTGGCGCGATCCGGCCGCCTGGTGCCGCTGGGTGCGTCAGCCGGAAATTGACCGCTGGTGGTCTGCTGAGCAGCGGCTGTCCGACGGCATCGGCTGGTTCCGCGAAATCATTGCTCCCAGGGCCGATCAGTTAGAGACGCTGTATGCCTTCCAGAAGGATCTGCCCGGCGTCGGGACGGTGATGGACAGTATCAGTGGTGAAATCCAGGAGCACGGTTACTGGGGATCGGTTCGCGATCGCATTCCGGCCTCACAACATGACTGGCTTCAGCCTGACGGTGAGTTACGCATTATCTCCGGCGATCCGGCGGCAGGCGGTAGGGTGGTGGTGCAGGGCCATGACAATATCACCCTGATCCGTTCCGGACAGGACTGGGCAGAGGCCGACGAGCAGGAACGCGCACTCTATTTCAGCGAAATGCTGCCGCCGTT
Organism: Erwinia papayae; assembly: GCF_058241465.1. Taxonomy (NCBI): domain Bacteria; kingdom Pseudomonadati; phylum Pseudomonadota; class Gammaproteobacteria; order Enterobacterales; family Erwiniaceae; genus Erwinia; species Erwinia papayae. Next base: position 960,430 of record NZ_JBZCHT010000009.1, on the reverse strand, counting down.
GCAGGCGGGTATGGATTTTCTGCGCGATGAGGGGCAGGCGCTGGGTTGTTACAGCAACCGCTTTGTGCGCAACGTCGATATTGACGGCAATCTGCTGGATATCGCTTACGATCTGGGCTTCTGGCGTTCGCTGGACAGACTTGAGCGCTGGGCTGAATCACACCCCACGCATCTGCGCATTTTTACCACCTTCTTTCGGGTGGTGACCGGGCTGCAAAAGCTGCGGCTCTACCATGAGGTATCCGTCTCGGATGCCCGATTCCAGACCTTCGAATACATCAACTGCCATCCCACCACCGGGATGATGCGCGACGCGGTTCGTTAATTTTTCCATTCTTATCTTTTGGGGTCCGCCATGATGCAAGGATTACGTTTTTTCCTGCCTGCCATGTTGCTGTGTAGCGTGTCCGTCCGGGCGGTAGAAGTTGCGCCAGGGGACTACAGCCAGTTTCCGGATGGTACCACCGTTGGCCTGCTTTACTATCAACACGCCTCAACCGGCTCTGCCTGGGCTGAGGGTAAAAAAGTCGGCACGGATTACCGGATCAACTCGGATATCGGCATGTTGCGTCTGCTGCATACCGTGCAGATAAACGATACCGCCACACTCGACCCGCAGTTCCTGCTGCCCTTTGGTCATCTCGCCAGTGGTGGCAACGCCGACGCGCTCGGATCGGCCAGCGGCACCGGGGACCTGATCCTCACCGTACCGTTAAAAATACGGCTCAACGCCAGCGGCGATCTGTTTGGGTTTGCGCCTTATCTCTCTCTTCCCACCGGTAGCTATGACCACAACCAGGCGCTGAATCTCGGTGAGAACCGCTGGAAGGTTGACCTGCAAGCCGCCTGGGTGAAATCGCTCAGTGAGAAGTGGGCGCTGGAGATGGTCGGTGACGCCATCTGGTACGGCGACAATAACGATTATGGTCCCGGCTCGGGCCGCCTTCAGCAGGACAATGCCTGGACCGCGCAGCTGATGGGCCGCTATATGCCGGATCCGACCCTGTCGCTGGGCGCGGGAGTCGGACAGAGCTGGGGAGGCAGTAGCACGCTGGATAGCAACCGGCAGAGCGGGGATGTCCGCACCAGCAATGTCCGACTTACCGCCACCAAATTTGTCACCCCTCGCGACCAGGTGCAGATCCAGCTGGGCCGCGACTTGCGGGTGGAAAACGGCGCAGCAGAGGATTTCCGACTCAATCTTCGTTACGCCAGGGTGTTCTGATGCTGTCCTGGCAGGCCAGGTAGTTGTCCGGCTCAGCCAGGCAGCCGCGCCGTCGGCAGGTTATTTTCACTCCATGAACCACGTCGTTTTTCTGTAAGGAACCGTTATGGCTATTGAACGTCCCGATATTGCTCAGTTACAGCAGCTTGCCCGTCAGCTCCATCTGCATATCTCAGAAAGCGAGGCGGCGGAATATCTCGCGCTGATGCAGCCCAATTTCGATGCCTATGACCTTGTCGATCAGGCAGAGGATGAGATCCCGCCCGTGCACTGGCAACGTGGTCCGGGCAGGCGGCCAGACGGCGAAGAAAACCGCCTGAATGCCTGGTATTACAAAACAGAAGTGACGGGTGCCGCCACAGGCAAGCTGGCGGGAAAAACCGTCGCGCTGAAGGACAACATCGCGCTGGCCGGTGTCCCCATGATGAACGGGGCCAGCTCGCTGGAAGGGCATATTCCCGCCTTTGATGCCACGGTGGTCACCCGCCTGCTGGATGCCGGAGCAACCATCAGCGGCAAAGCCACCTGCGAACATTTCTGTCTCTCTGGCGGTAGCCATACTTCCGATCCGGCACCGGTACATAATCCGTGGCGACAGGGTTACAGCGCCGGCGGTTCATCATCCGGCAGTGCGGCACTGGTGGCGGCGGGCGAGGTGGATCTGGCGGTGGGCTGCGATCAGGGGGGATCCATCCGCATTCCCTCTGCTTTCTGCGGCACTTATGGCATGAAACCCACCCACGGACTGGTGCCCTATACCGGTATCATGCCGATTGAGGCCACGCTTGATCACGCCGGGCCGATCACGGCGAACGTCAGGGATAACGCCCTGATGCTGGAAGTGATGGCCGGAGAAGATGGCCTTGATCCGCGCCAGTATGGCGGTCACCGCGGTAGCTACAGCGATGCGCTGGAGAAAGGCGTCAGCGGACTGAAAATTGGCGTGGTGACCGAAGGGTTTGCCTTACCGGCACTGACCGATGGCGTGGCAGAAAAAGTGCGTCAGGCCATTGCCCGGCTGGAAAGCCTCGGCGCTGTCAGCCGCGAAGTTTCAGTGCCGGGTCATCAGCTGGCTGCGGCCCTCTGGTCGCCGATCGGCTGCGAAGGGCTGACCATGCAGATGATGCACGGCAACGGCATGGGGTTTAACTGGGAAGGGCTGTATGACCTTGATTTGTTGGATCGCCACGCGGGCTGGCGTCAGAGTGCAGACAGTCTTTCTGCTTCGCTGAAAATCTGCATGTTAATCGGCCAGTTCGGTCTGAGTCACTACAACGGACGCTATTATGCCAAAGCGCAGAATATCGCGCGCCGTGCCCGCGCCGACTACGACCGCGCGCTGGGCGATTTCGATCTGCTGGTGATGCCGACCGTGCCCTTCACCGCCCGCAAGCTGCCGGAACCCGGCTGCTCATTAACCGAAACCATCTCCTGCGCCTTCGGCTTGATTGGCAATACGGCGGCGCTCGACGTGACCGGACACCCGGCGATGTCGGTTCCCTGTGGTCTGGTCGAGGGTCTGCCGGTGGGCATGATGCTGATTGGCCGTCACTACGACGAAAGCACTCTCTATCAGGCTGCTGCCGCCTTCGAAGCCAGTGGTGACTGGAAGCTGATGTAACAGCCGTCAGGCATATCACAACCTTAACGGAGAACCCCATGTCACAAGACCACGACCATGAGCATACCGAACCACCTGAAGAAATCGCGCTGCGCGTCAAGGCGCTGGAGTCTCTGCTGACGGAAAAGGGCCTGGTGGATCCGGCGGCGCTGGATGAGTTAATCGATACCTACGAACACCGCATTGGTCCACGTAATGGTGCCAGGGTGGTGGCAAAAGCCTGGTCTGATCCGCAGTACAAAGCGCGTCTGCTGGCCGATGGCACCCGTGCCATTGCTGAGCTGGGATTTTCCGGCGTGCAGGGGGAAGACATGATGGTGGTGGAAAACACCGCGCAGGTCCACAACGTCACCGTCTGTACGCTGTGCTCCTGCTATCCGTGGCCGACGCTGGGGCTGCCGCCAGCCTGGTACAAATCTGCACCCTACCGCTCACGGATTGTTATTGAGCCACGCAGCGTGCTGGCTGAATTTGGCCTGAACATCAGCGAAGAGACGGAAATCCGCGTGTGGGACAGCAGCGCAGAGCTGCGTTATCTGGTCCTGCCGCAAAGACCGGCAGCCACTGAAGGCTGGAGTGAGGATCAACTGGCGGAGCTGGTCACCCGTGATGCGATGATCGGCACCGGCGTGCCGCGTCAGCCTGCGGGTGAGCCGCAATAACGTCTTTTTGACGCAATTCTGGAGGTTCTGATGAACGGGATACACGATCTGGGCGGTATGCACGGCATGGGGCCGGTGATAACGGAAGAAAACGAGCCGCCTTTTCATTACGAGTGGGAATGGCGCGCCTTTTCGCTGTTTGCCTCGCTGTATGTTGGCGGCCATTTCAATGTGGATATGTTTCGCCACGCCATTGAGCGCATGGACCCGGCACACTACCTGGAAGAAAGTTACTACCAGCACTGGATGCATGCCTTTGAAACCCTGCTGCTTGAACGCGGAGTGATCACCGCCGGGGAGCTGTCCGGGGCGGTAAAAGCGCAGCCTGCTCCGGCAGAAACGCCGGTGCTGAAACAGGAGATGGTTCAGGCGGTGGTCACCACCGGCGCATCCGCCCGTGTTGATGCGCAGGTAGCCGGGCGTTTTCAGGCTGGCGACCGGGTCAGGGCAAAAAACATCAATCCCTGCGGGCATACCCGTCTGCCGCGCTATATTCGTGGCAAAACCGGCACCGTTGAGCTTGATCACGGGGTGTTTATTACCCCGGACACGGTGGCGCATGGCAAAGGCGATCATCCGCAGCATGTTTACAGCGTCAGCTTCAGCGCCCGTGAACTGTGGGGCGATAACGCGCCGCCAAAAGACACCGTACGTATCGATCTGTGGGACGACTATCTGGAGGCACCATGAACAGAGAGACTGAGACACCTTATGCCAGCCCCGAACAAGAGGGCGCGCCTTTTGAGCATCCCTGGCAGGCCCAGATATTTTCGCTGATCGTTCATCTGCATCGTGCCGGACACTTCAGCTGGAAGAGCTGGGTGGCGATGTTCAGCGAAGAGATCACCACAGCCCCGCTGTTGGCGGGGGAAAGTGTTAACGATGCTTATTACCGGCAGTGGGCAGCGGCAGCGGAGAAGATGCTGCTGAAACTGCAACTGACCGGGCAGGATGAGATCGTCCGACGCACGGAGCAGTGGCGACAGGCTTACCTGCATACCCCACATGGTATGCCGGTGATGCTGAGCAGTGCAGAGTGCGCACCTGAACACGCCCATCACCATCCGACGCTACGCCAGCCGGTGGCTGTCAGTCCGGCCTTAGTCAGCCGCAGCGCCTGAGATGTCACTTTCTGCTTACAGAGGAAAAAAAATGGAACGTACCGCCAGTGAAATTGTTTTACAACCCGCACCGATCCCCGTAACTGCCGTGTTGCCCTGGGCGACCTTTATTGTGCTGATGGTGTTGCTGTCAGTCTATTTTATTGGCGCAGAGCAGGGCGCAACCGCGCTGTTTTCCGGCAATCAGGTGCATGAGTATTTCCATGATGCCCGGCATCTGCTGGGATTTCCCTGCCACTGAGGATCACACCATGACCGGAAAACTTCTGTTACAGGGAATGCTGGCCGGGCTGCTGGCCGGCGTGATCGCCTTTGGCTTCGCCCGTCTCTTTGGCGAGCCGCAGGTTGAGCAGGCGATTGCCTTTGAAACCCTTGCGGCCAGCCATCATGCCAGCGAAGCTGTGGGCCATCATCATGACGATGAGCCTGAAGGTGAGGTGTTCAGCCGCCAGACTCAGGCTGGGGTTGGTCTGCTGAGCGGGATGATGCTGTTCAGCGCGGCGATGGGCGGGGCACTGGCCCTGGTCTGGACGCTGTGCTGGCAGCGCACCGGCCCTGCGGGTGTCGGATCGCTGGCCCTGCTGCTGGCGTTGGGCGGCTTTCTGATTATGAGTCTGCTGCCCGGACTGAAGTATCCGCCCAATCCCCCTGCGGTTGGCGATCCGGCCACCATCGGCTATCGCACCACGCTTTATTTCAGCATGTTGTTGATCTGCGCGGGGATAGTGGTCAGCGCCGTCTGGAGTGCTCATCAGCTGACAGCGCGTTTCGGCAGCGGGTATGCGGTGTTATGGGCAAGCCTGGCGGCACTGGTGGTGCTGACCGTCGTTTATGCCGGGATGCCTGCGGTAAATGAAATTCCCACCGGATTCTCTGCGGATGTGCTGTGGCGTTTTCGCCTGAGTGCCTTTGGTACGCAGCTGGTGATGTGGTGTGCCACCGGGCTGTTATTTGGCGCATTTGCCGAACGCACCCTGCAAGGCACGACCGCTCAGCGTCTGGTAAAAGGTTAGCCGTGGCAGGCGTGCTGCAACTGATTTGCCAGGGGGAGAGCCTGGCAAACCGCAGTTCACGTTTCCCGAACGACGACCCCCTCAGCGGGAAATCACTGCGGCAGGCCGGGCAGCTCGGGCAATTGATCGCACCCGGCAGGCAGGTGTGGGCCGCGCCGGAACTGGCCTGTCGGCAGACTGCGCAGGCGCTGGGCTGGGCTGCCGCAGCGGTTCCGGCGCTGGCGGAACCGGCTTACGGATCATGGGCGGGTTTGCCGCTTAAAGAGGTAATTACCGATCATCAGCAGGCATTTTATCTCTGGCGGATGGGGGAAGCGCCGCCGGGTGGGGAGAGCCTGCTGCAACTTTCTGAGCGTACCGGCAGGTGGTTGCTGATGCAGACGGCAGAGCGGGGAATGCAATCTGCCGTGGTTTCCCCTGCGGTGATCCGGGCGATGATTATCCATCTGCTGGCAGCGCCTGCCGGTTCTTTCTCACTGATTGATCTTCTGCCACTGAGCGTCACCACGTTGCGCAGTGACGGCAAACGCTGGCATCTGTGCAGCCTGGGCAGTCAGCCGCACAGCCTGGACGACGGATCCTCAGCGTGATTTTTTATCTGCTCTGGCCGCAGCAATCAGGCCATCCAGCCACGCCTGATGGCCGTTGATCATCGGATTGGGCCGTGTACTGGCCAGCTCCTGCGCTGGTTTGCCGTTTTGCGTTTCCTGAGTCAGGATCCGCACCCGGTTACCGGGTAAATCTTCCAGCAGCCAGGCGTGGTGTACGTCGAGACGGCTGTCGCCTTCACCAGACCAGCCATGCCAGGCGATACGCGCCGTTTCACCCTCAACAGGCGCAACATACTCAGTGACTTCGGCGTCGACCGGAAAACCAAAAGTGGTGAAGTAAAAACGGACTTTTTCCGCCAGCTGTGGGCCTTTCTGCTGGTAAAAGCGGATATCAGCCGCGTTTTTGTAGTAGTCAGGCCAGAGAGCAGGCGTGACAAGGAATGGCCAGACATCTTTTGTTGACAGCCCGGCGACAATTACCTCGTTAGAGGCAAAATTATCAGAAAAACCAGGCAGATAGCCCTCAGGCCAGATAATCGCGTTCATAATATTTCCTCTGTTCAGTCAGCGTGCTGGCGTGGTATCACGCCGTCTGAGGCAAGTTTGTGCGGAATTAAGAAATAAGACCAATCACGCTTTTTGATTTTTGTTATCATAAAATTTGATAACTGAATGACAGGAAGTGCTGGCATGAAACATGACATCAGGACGATGGACCTTAACTTACTGAAAGCGCTGGACGCGTTGCTGGATGAGCGAAGCGTGACACGCGCGGCTGAACGCCTTGCGCTGACCCAGCCTGCGGTTAGCGGCATGTTGACACGACTGCGTGACTGCTTCAGCGATCCGCTGTTCAGCCGGACCCAGCGTGGCATTGTCCCCACGCCCAGAGCGCTGGAACTGGCCGCGCCGGTGAAGCAAATTCTCAGCGACATGGATGCGCTGCTTCAACCCAGCGTGTTTGAACCTGAAAATGCCAGCATGACGCTGACCATTGCCGCAACGGATTATGCGCTGAAAGCGGTGGTGGTTCCCTTTATCGCCCGGCTGCGTCCGCTGGCTCCGGGGGTGATAGTGTCGGTGGTGGCGGTGGATTACAGCCAGCTGACAGGGCAACTGGAGCGCGGCGATGTTGATGTCGCGTTGATCACGCCGGATACCACCCCCGAAGGTCTGCACGCTCGTAACCTGTTTGATGAAGAATATCTGTGCGTTATGCGTCACGATCACCCGGATGCAGCCGGCGTGCTGACGCTGGACCGCTTCTGTGAACTTGACCAGGTGCTGGTTTCCTACACCGGCGATAAGTTCAGCGGCGCGACCGATCGGGCGCTGGCGTTGCTGGGCCGCCACAGGCGGGTGGTGATGGCGGTTAACAGCTTCCTGATGTTGCCGGAAATCCTCGCCGTCAGCGACCTGATAGCCGTTGCGCCTGCACGACTGATGGTGGCAACGCCGGGAATGGTTTGCAAGACGCCGCCGCTCACCATCGAGGGATTCAGTAAAACGCTGGTGTGGCACCAGCGTACCCACCATAACGCGGCGCATCGCTGGCTGCGCGCGCTGTTTTAGCCGGGCATCCGGGCATTGCTGGTATAGAAACGGCCGGTGCCGTGGCGTCGCTTCGTCTCAGTTGATCTTCAACGTGATTGCGGTTCACGCATAACCTAAACCGCCCCTCACACAATGGCATAAACCCGTAGCGATGGTGTGGGAATATCTTATAATCCCCAGCCCCCTGGATCAACGGACAGACTATGATGGGCGATCTGAGTTATCTGAATAAAAGTATTAAAGAACGAATCTTTCATGCGGTGCTGTTTGAAGTGCTGGCGAATCTGCTGATCATCCTGATGATGTGCCTGACATTGTCGGTGACAGCCACAGAGTCAGCGGTGCTGGCGACGATTTCTGCACTGACGGCAATGCTGTGGAATATTGTTTATAACCGCCTGTTTGACGCCATACAGTACCGGCTGGCTTTTACAAGAACGGTATTGGTTCGTGTCATTCACGCGGTGATTTTTGAAGCCGGTCTGGTGGCGATTTTGTTGCCTGTAGCCGCGTGGTGGCTTTCGATTTCACTGATACAGGCTTTTTTCCTTGAACTGGCGCTGGTGCTGTTTTTTCTGCCCTATGCTCTGATTTTTAACTGGTGCTACGATGCACTGCGTGCCTGTATTGTCCGGCGACGGGCTGGTGTTGTTTTAAATTGACCTGATGTAAGGCTTTTGGCAACGAGGAGAGATGTCCGCACGTGACTGCACATCAGGGGTTGCTGAAATCGTGCCGTCACTTTACACTCAGCCCATCGGCAACTGAATTATACAACTCAGTTGCAACCATGCTCCAACCGTCTAAGAAATATCCCATGATGACTCTGACTTTCTCTGATGTTCGTCAGAAATTTGCCAGCGTACTGGACAGCGCGATCCATCAGCCGGTTACCGTTCAGCGCCGGATATGGTGGTAATTACTGCCGAGCAATTTGCCGAGTTACAACAGGCAAAATTTGAGGCTTCGCTGTCGCATGTCATGAGCCAGCCGAAAAATAAGGCGTTGTTCAACGTACTTGCTGATAAGTGATCTTCTTCTTAACGGTTAAGCAGGTTATCGCCATTCACGACATGCAGATAGCGGCCTTGGGTGGTCTCGCCGGATACAGGGATATTGGTCTGGTGGAAGGGATGGTCGCTCGCCTTGAAAACCTTCATGTTTATAACAATGAGCGAGATCTCTTTGTGTTGGCGGCGGCGCTGTTACTGTCAATCGTCCGGGTTGATGGTTTTAACGATGCCAATAAAAGAACGTCTGTTGCTTCAGCTATGGTGTTTCTTGACATGAATGGCGTGGCTTTTACGCCATCCGACGATCTGGCTAATTATATTGTTGCTGCTGCTCACGGGCTGCATGATGTCCAGGATGTCGCAGCAACGCTGAAAACGCTGTGCACTTAGAACCCGACCCTCAGAGTCGGGTTTTTTATCTTCAAATACAGTGCTGATGCGGTCATTAACGGCAATTCTGTGCCAACCTCTTAAGTCTGGTAGCCGAACAGACTGCGGCTATTAACCCAAAGATAAGAACAATAAATGGACATCAAGCAACTGATTTATCTGTGTAATCTGGAGAAGGAACGGCATTTTGGCCGCGCTGCTGAGGCCAGTTTTGTCAGTCAGCCGACGCTCTCACTGCGACTGAAAAACCTGGAACGTGAGCTGGGCCTGCCGTTGATCCATCGCAGCAATAACTTCGACGGATTCACTCCTGAAGGTGAAAGAGTGCTGAGCTGGGCGCGTGAAATTGTTTCGGTCTATCAGGGACTGAAACTGGAAGTCGAATCGCTGAAAGATGGCGTGGCCGGTACGCTGAGAATTGGCGTGGTGCCGCAGTGCAGCATCTCATTGCCTGTGTTACTGAAGGGCGTCAGCGATCGTTATCCGCAGCTTGACTATCGGGTTGCCGTGCTCAGTGCCGACCAACTGCTGGATGCGCTGAATAATCACACGGTGGATGCCGGGATCGGTTTTTTTGAGCCTTCGACGCTGCGGGAGTTGCATTTGCAGATGGAACCCTTACCGGACAAGGGTGCGGAAGTGGTGTTTCATCCCCGGTTTTTTCCGCAACTGGTGGGTGAAGGAAGTCTGGCGCTCAGTGCACTGCATCACCTTCCGCTCTGTCTGTCTGAGCAGACACGCTATTTCCGACGTTATCTGGATAATCACTTTCTTGATGCAGCGATCACGCCAAGAGTCATTGTGGAAACCTCTTCGGTGTTTCAGCTCTCTCAGGCGGCGCTGGTTGGCTTAGGTTGCCTGATTTCTCCTCGTGGACATCTGCCAGATGAGATGATGTCCACACTGCAATCGCGTCTTCTTGCCATTGCGCCGATGTCACGACAGGCGGCGGTGGTTGTCGCTGCGCCGGGGCGGGCGACGCCGCTGGCACAGCATTTTTTCGATTGGATCAGGCAGTGGCTGGCGGAGCAATAAAATGAGCCTGCGGCCGCTGAATGTAAAGCCACCTTTTAAATAACCTTTTTAAGGTATTTGCTATTTTTTTATTATAAAATTACCTTTTTCATTGTGAATAATTAAATTTATTATCGTGTGATGGAACATATTTTTGTTATCTTCTTATCAGAATAAAGGGGGTTATCGATATTCCTGAAAGAAGATTTTTTATATTGTCTGAGTGTGATTTGTTTTTGCGATTTTTTTTATTTAGAAGCAGAAGTCTATGTTGTGGTGCGCTATTTTATGGAGTAACTCCCTGTGAAATAATTATCAATGCAGGAGATTAATATGTTTAAATGCGAAACATCGACATCCAGGTCTTCACGTCCTGATGCAATTGAACTTAGCATTAAAAATGAACGCCGCGTAACTGAAATAAAAAAACTCGAAGCTTCATTTGATAAAAAATTCTGAAAGTTACTAATAATAACGGCACCTCTTTTAAAATGGGAATGCCGCAGGGTAATTCAGTTTTAATCGAGGGACTGGCTTATCGCTATTTTCATGCAAAGTAAGAATCCTCTGCGGACATCACGAAAAAAATTGTTTTGCTCCGTGTCGGCGAGTCGGAAGCATAACGGCTGTCATCGACGACCATAGTTCCGGCATTACTGCCGGATATATGCTCCCTGCACGGACGGGCTGTGCAAGGTCAAAGCGCGGTGCGCTGCGTGGAGGCCAGCAAAAAATTAATCAGGGCTTTCACGCGTTTCGTTTTGCCCGCGCTTTTCGGATAATAAAGATAAACCGGTGGGTAGGTTTTCCAGTAATTTTCCATTACCGGGAGAAGTTTCTCCCGGTCGGGCTGTAAGCGGTGCACAGGTTCAAATAAGCGTCCAATCCCCAGTCCGTTACGGATGCCATCGGCCATCACATCAATATCGTTGCTGATAAGTTGGGCTGGCATCTCAACGGTCAGTGTCTCTCCGTTCACCTCCAGCATCAGCGGAAGAATTCGGTTATTGGTGATAAAGCGATAACCAATCAGCTGATGGGCGCTGAGATCGGCTGGCTCGACAGGCATTCCATACTTTGCCAGATATGCGGAGGAGGCGTAGAGCCCTTCACGGAATGGCTTCATTAACAGCCGGGCGACCACGCCACCCTCCAGCACATCACCAAAGCGAATCCCCAGGTCAAAACGGTCGTCAATCACATTGACGGTGCCATCAAAGACTGAAATCTCCAGCTGAATGGCGGGATAGCGTTGACAGAAGGCGGCCATTGCGGGTTTAAGAATTAACAGCCAGGCGAAACGTGACAGTGTAATGCGCACCAGGCCTGAGGGTTCCTGATTCTGCTCGCGGATACTCTCCAGTGAGCTTTCCAGCGAATCTACCGCAGCGGTGGTTTTCTCCAGCAGTTGTTGTCCGGTTTCAGTCAATTCAATACGCCGGGTGGTGCGTACAAAAAGGGCGTGCCCGATATGCTGCTCAAGCATTCTCAGCGCATTACTGACTGAGGGTGGGGTGATTTCAAGCTTCCTCGTGGCCGCTGTAATACTGCCTTCCCGTGCAATGCTTTGAAAGATGCGGATCTGATTGTATATGGCGTTATTCATCGCGAAATTCTGTAACAATGGCCTGTTGATTATTAACTACGATCTTCAGCCCTTTACGCTTCAAGGCCTCGACCGCTCTTTCCATATAGACGGTATTCCACTGCGAGATAGCTGCTGTCAGCAGCGTCAGTCCACTGGCAAATCTAATGTCAATATGGCTGAGAATTCATCTTCGCTATAATGCTCTCCTGGAATATATCGCTTTGGTGGAGGCCAACGCTTTGATAAAAATTGGTAGTTTGTACAGTAAAGACTTCTTGCTCCAGCTTCAGAACGATACTCACCAGCGCATATCAACCATCAGCCCGACAATACAACAGTATTTTTCATGGATGAATAAAACCAGGTCTAATACGCTTATGTGGTTGACAGAAAATTCGTCAAAACAGCCGACATAAAGTAGTTTTCTTTATTACATATCTCGTTCCACTTTCAAATCGCTTAACGCCACCTCCTGACCGCTCACATCATCCACCACAGTTAAACGAATCGGATTACCCGTGTGTTGATTGGTAAAACGTAACGGCACGTTTTCCCACCCAGATAAATTCCATTGGGTCCCAATTTTAGCAAGTGCCAACATCACCCAGGCCATTGATTGACCTTGTTTGGTTAGATGGTATTCGTAGCGGTCGGGGCAGGTTTGGTAAAGCTGTTTTTGCACCAGGCCGTTTTGTTCCAACGTTTTTAAGCGGTTGCTTAACGTGGCATTGGTAATGTTGCTGGATGCCCGAAAATCGCTGTAACGATTTATCCCCAACATCAAATCCCGTAATACCAGACCTGACCACTTATCGCCCAGAACCGACAGAGCATCGGCAATCGGACAGAAGATATTCTCAAATTCATTTGATTTCATTAAGAAAACCAACTTAAATTTATTTCAATATCAATATGTTATCAATAAATCCTTATAACTTCAATAATTAGAGTCTTTATTACTCTAATTATAAGAGTTACTATGTGAATACTTTCCCATCTACCATTTCTTACAGGAGTGAAGTTATGAATAAAACAGCTTTAATTACAGGCGCATCGTCAGGCATTGGAGCGGTATACGCCGGGCGTTTAGCCAGACAAGGTTATGACCTGGTGCTGGTTGCCCGTCGTCGTGAACGCCTCGAACAATTGGCTGATAAAATTCGTGAACAATTTGCGGTCAAAATTTCCGTGCATACCGCAGATTTAGGCGAAGAAAGCGGACAAGGAAGTGCGAGTCAACTCATTGAACAAAATGAAAATTTATCTTTTTTAGTTAATTGCGCTGGTTTGGGGGCGCTGGGGTTTGCAGAGAACATCGCCTGGTCTGAAATGGATAATTTAATAAAAGTGAATGTACAAGCCTTATCGCGCCTGTCGTTGGTGGCGGCCAAACGTTTTATCAACGAAAAACAAGGGACGATTGTCAATATCGGTTCAATCGTGGCGCACATGCCAGGTGCTGGTGCAGGGGCGTATAGCGCTTCTAAAGCCTATGTCCTTAATTTTACCCGCGCCTTGCACGCTGAATTGTCGCAACACGGTGCATTTGCCCAGGTAGTAATGCCCGGCCCTGTGACGTCAGAATTTTTTGGCGATAAACCTGCCCCATTCCCCGAACACTTATTTATGTCGCCTGAAACGTTGGTAGATACTGCATTGACCGCTTTGGCACAAGGTGAAAGCGTGTGTTATCCGACGTTGCCACAACTGCAAACCTGGCAAGAATTTGAATTGAGCCGAGGGGAATTTATGCAAACTCTTACCCAGTCTGGCAATCCTGCCGAACGCTATCAAGCATAAGGATTTAGTTATGCCAATGTGGAAAATTTATCACCCGAAAAATGTGTTTAGCGAACAGGATAAAGGCGAAATAGCTGAACAAATTACCGCCTTATATGCCACATTTTTACCTAAATTTTATGTGAATGTGTTGTTTCACCCTTTGGAGGATAAACAGCTATATATAGGGGGTGAGCCTGCAACTGATTTTGTGCGGGTAACGATTAACCATATCGCCCGTTCCATTAAAGATGAAGCCACGCAACAGCAATTTTTACACGCCTGTTCACGCATTTTAAATCCATATGTGGCTGAGCGGGGTTATCGCTGGGAATTGCATGTTGGCGAAACACCGATTGAATTGTGGACGGTGAACGGCCTTAAGCCGCCTATGCCAAACACCCCAGCCGAAAAGCGCTGGCGTGAAGAAAACAAAGCGTCTGCATACTAGAATTAAATGCCGTTTGAATTTCTATTCAGGCGGCATTTGTATTTTCGCTTCGATATTTTTTAGATGACTGAATTTGACATTTATCTAAATGACGAGACAGGAACCAAATGATGAAAGATACGGCTATATTTGAATCATTTTCGGCCCTTGATATACGTACAGGCACTATTATCAAGGTGGAAGAAAGCAAAACGTCCAAACCTACCTGGCGGATGACTATTGACCTCGGGCCTGAACTGGGAACCAGAGTCTCCTGTGGAGCCTATACCAACTATGACGCTCAGGAACTGGAGGGTATGCAGGTAATCTGCATCATCAATCTGGGCACAATGAAAATGGGTCCTGAACAGTCTGAGGTGTTGGTACTTGGAGTGGCGGGTGACTCAGGCGGAACAATCCCGCTGACAACTGAAAAGCCAACCGAAAATGGTGAAAGTGTCTTTTAAAAATCAGTGAAAATATCCGGATACCAGGGTGGATCGTGGCTCTTACTGACCGCTTTTCTAAGAGATCATAACCACGAGTAAACAAGTGACAGGACCATGTAAATTTAAAACCCCACAGGCCCTTTAAGCAAAAATATAAGTAAATAAATGAATGTCAAGGAAGGTCTGCTGTTCGCTCAAAGCTGCCCGTCAACGTGGTCAATCTCCCTTGCCGCAGCCTGGTAGTACAAAAAACAACCTTAACGTACAATAATTTTCGATATCCAAACTGACCCCAACACAGAACCTTCAGCGCTGGCCACGACTGACATCCTGTCTGTCTCTGCGGCACTGGACCGATTCGGTCGCGAAGTCATTTCGCAGGATCTCTGGCAGCGTGATGAGCTGTCCATGCGTGACCGTAGCATGGTGACTGTTGCAATGCTGATAGCAAAAAATCAGGCCGCTGAACTTGGGCACTATATTGAGGTGGCCCTTGATGGTGGTGTCACCGTAGCTGAAATATCTGAAGTCATCACCCATCTGGCGTTTTATGCAGGCTGGCCGAATGCGTTCAGCGCTGCGCCCGTTGTCGGCGAAGTGTCACGCGCCAGGCGATCCCAGGGTTTGTAATAACCGGTTGTTCCAGTTGGCCAGCGCCACTTGCAGGATCACCGCCAGCGTCGTTTGCTGCGAAAATCCGGCCTCACTCAACGGTTGCAGATGAGCGCTGCTGAAGCGTTCGGGCGCGCGCGTGAGCTGGGCCGCCGCCTGAATAATCGCCTGTTGCGATCGACTGGCACGGGTCAGCGCCTGAGAGACGCTTTGCCGAAGTGGCTGGCGTAATTCTTCATTTTCATAACGCCAGAAGCAGGTTGCACTGCCATTGATCCTTGCGGCAACGGCGGCAGCCAGCGCGCACTCCGGCGTCTGCTGCGTTTCCTGTAAAGTGTTGATTAAGGTGCTCCAGCCGCTGAGCGCGTCAGCATCGTGGGCCAGCAGCCAGGCACAGTCACTGAGCAGGGGTTGTGGCTGACACCATGTCAGGGCTTCAAGCTGACGGGGTGACGCGTAGCGTAGTTCAACCGGCGGCAGCAGCGGCTGCCAGGGTGCGGGATGTTCAAAACCGTCGGCGGCGGCATCTTGCGGTTCTGATATACCGGGTATCCAGCGCACCGGCAGTTGAAGCATCGCCATAATGCCTGCCTGTACCCGCGCCTGGTAGCTGACAAAACCAATAACCTGGCTGAAGGTGATGATATCTGGCGCGGTCAGACCTACTTCATCCAGACGCTGTAGTGAGGCCGGAGTAATCAGTGACGGCTGACTGGCCAGCTGACGGGCGTATTCAGTAATTTGCGTCAGGCGGCGATTGCTTTCTCTGGAAGAGTCAGGACTGGTAAGCGGATTAAGCCTGGCGGCGTAATGATTGCACAGGCGCTGGACACCGGTGACCTGAGCTACCGTCAGGGCGGTACTGAGACGGTCATAGAGCGTCAGAGTATGGGTCAGAGACGTGTCCAGCTGTGCAGGAAACAGCAGCTGATAAAGTTCGCGTGAAGCCAGCAGGGCAGGCTGTGCCTGTTCAAGCAGGGCGTTCAGTTCAGCAGAACAAAGCGGGACAAGGTCAAGCAGAAAGCGATCCTCAATGCCGGCGGCTTCAGGGACCAGCGGTGCGGCAGGTGCACTCAGCGTGCATTGTGTTTCATGATACCAGTGGCTGTTGCCGGAAAAACGGCGCTGTTCCATGACGATTCCTTTATCTGCGAGGATGCCGCTATCCTCGCCCAGCCGCAGTAGTCAGCAAAATAACGTTCAGTGCTAACCAATAACAGAAAGGCATAAA
Organism: Erwinia papayae; assembly: GCF_058241465.1. Classification (NCBI taxonomy): domain Bacteria; kingdom Pseudomonadati; phylum Pseudomonadota; class Gammaproteobacteria; order Enterobacterales; family Erwiniaceae; genus Erwinia; species Erwinia papayae. Next base: position 944,177 of record NZ_JBZCHT010000009.1, on the reverse strand, counting down.
ACCGGGTTCAGCTTAAAGCGGGTGATCCCTGCGCCAGGCGTCTGCGGTCAGGGCTTCACCAAAATGGCTGTTAATCAGCCTGCGGGTTAAATCGTGTAACGGGCTGGCAAGCACCTCCGCCGTGCTGCCACGCTCGACCACTTCTCCCTGATGCATCACCAGCACCTGATCGCTGATGTGCTTCATCATCCCCAGATGTTGTGTGACGTAGATATAGGCGATGCCGTGTTTATCCTGCAACTCCAGCATCAGGTTAATAAGCTGTGAGCGCATCGACATATCCAGTGAGGCAAGGGCTTCATCGGCAACAATCACCCGTGGTTGCAGAATCAGCGCGCGGGCAAGCCCAATACGCTGCTTCTGGCCGGGGGCCAGCATGTGAGGATAGTAACCGGCGTGATCGCGCAATAACCCGACCTGACGTAGCGTGGCGATAATCCTTTTTTCACGCTCATCCGGCGTCAGTGACGTGTTCAGCCGCAGGGGAAAGTCAAGGATCTGACTGATGCGTTGCCGGGGATTGAGCGCCGTAGAGGGATCCTGAAAAATCATGCGGATATGCTGGCTGCGATAGCCATAGTCACCGTATTCAAGTGGATGATCGTCAATAACAATTTCGCCGCCGCTGGGGGCGACCATCCCACTGAGCATTTTTGCCAGCGTCGATTTACCCGCGCCATTCTCACCAATAATGGCCAGCGTTTGCCGCTCGCGCAGCATAAAGCTCACCTCTTTCACCGCCTCCACATGCTGCCGCCGGAACAGGCCGGTGCGATAACGCCACGTTTTGCTGAGGTTGCGCACTTCCAGCAGGGTTTCAACCATCACTGACTCTCCATATTAAGCGGGAAATGGCAGGCAAAGAGATGTGTTTTTGCCCCGGTCAGTCGTGGTCGGGCAATGCAGGTCTTCTGGGCATAGGGGCAGCGTGGTCCCAGCCGACAGCCGGTCGGCAGATGTTCCAGCGATGGGATCGCTCCGGGTAAGGTATTGAGTCGGCTCTTATGGGGCAGTGAACGACCAAAATCAGGCATCGCCCGAATCAGCGCCTGGGTGTAAGGATGATGCGGCGCGGCGATCAGCTCTTCGCTGGTTGCGGTCTCGACGGTTTGTCCGCAATACATGACATTGATGCGATCCGCCCACTGGCTGAGCATCTGTAAATCGTGGCTGATCAGCAAAATGGTGGTGTTATTGTTCTGATTCAGCCGTCGCAACAGCCGAAAAATCTGTGCCTGAGTGGTGGGTTCCATTGCGTTAGTCGGCTCGTCCGCAATCAGCAGACGCGGCTGGTTGGCCAGCGCGATGGCAATCATCACCTTCTGACATTCACCTTCGGTCAACTCATAGGGAAAACTGCTCATAATGTCTTTGTGGTCTTTGATGCCCACGCGATGCAGCAGATCGATGGCCCGACGATGACGCCAGCGAAAACGTTGATACCAGCGGCCTTTCCAGGTCCAGCCGGGGATGGCCTGCATCAGCTGACGGCCAATGTTTTCAGATGGATCCAGACAGGATTGCGGCTCCTGAAAAATCATCGACACATTATGCCCGACCAGCTTACGACGCTCACGCGGGGAGAGGCGTAGCAGGTCGGTATCGTCAAAACGCATCCGGTCAGCGGTGACGCGCCAGTTGTCTTTGGTCACGCCACAGATGGCTTTCGCTATCAGACTTTTACCCGAACCCGACTCGCCGACCAGCCCACGAATTTCCCCTTCGGTCAGCGTCATACTCACCCGGTCAACGGCTTTCACCGGGCCTTCAGCGGTCATGAATTCAATGGTCAGATTACGAATATCAAGCAGCGGCATCTATTCCACTCCCGCAACAATGGCCCGGCGTACGCCGTCACCCAACAGGTTAACAATCAGTACGCTTACCATAATGGCTGCACCTGGCAACATCACGGTCCAGGGTGCGACATAAATCAGCTCCAGCGCGTCACCCAGCATGGCGCCCCATTCCGGTGAGGGGAGCTGCGCGCCGAGATCGAGAAAACCCAGCGCGGCAATATCCAGGATGCCGATCGATAAGGCGCGGGTAAACTCGCTGACCAGCGAAGCCAGAATATTGGGGAAAATGGCATGTCGCAGAATATTCAGGTTGCTGGCGCCATCGAGGCGGGCGGCAACCACGTAATCTTTTTCCCGTTCGTCATGGACGGCGCTGTAAACCGAACGCACCAGACGCGGAGTAATCGCCAGAAAGACCGCCAGCAGGGCATGTTCCAGTTTCGGCCCCAGAAAGGCCACCACAATGATGGCCAGCAGTAGCGAGGGGATTGACAGCAGCGTGTCAAGTATATGGTTCATCACCGCCGAGCGCAGTCCACGAGTCAGCCCGGCGAGAACGCCCAGTAGCACGGCGAACAGAGCGGCCGGCAGGGTGATGATGATGGCAGAACCGACGGTCGACGCGGCCCCGCTCAGCAGGCGGCTGAGCACGTCGCGGCCCAGGTCGTCAGTGCCTAAAAAGAATGACACATCGCCATAGCGTGACCATGAAGGTGGGAGTAACTGGTAACCGAGAAACTGTTGGTCCAGTCCATAAGGTGCCAGAAACCGGCCAAACAGGCAGATAAACAACAGGGCGATAAAAGCATAGAAGCCAACCATCGCGGTGGTATCACGATAAAAAAGCCGCCAGGTATGGCGCAGAGGACTGGGCAGCCGTTTCTCGGCATAGATATCAACAGAGGGCATGGGTGTTCACTTGATTGTGTTTTGCAATGCTCGAGCTCATTTGAAATTCCGCAGACTGTCAGTCATGTAATATGCATTCCCTGGGCAATATTCTTCAGCATATCTGCGTGAGTACCGCACTGGTTTACCTGCATGGCCGGGGTAAATCCTGGCCTGCCCGCACAGCCCGGCTGAATCTGTTCAAAAAACCTTCTCAGTCGCGTCAACCGTAAATCAGGCTGTCGCTTACCTTGAAGGGACGGGTTATCCGGGCAGTGGTATCACGATGATGTTCTGAAATGTTTAACTGGCAGGAAGTGGCAGCTTCGAGATGATCGCAAGCCTGTTTTGATGCTGCTGAGGATCTCCCCACAGCCACTGTTCGTAACGGCCAACGTCATCATCTGACCTCATTTCGTGCAGGTCGCAACTGATCATATCGTACGCGTAAACTCTGAGGCCATAAGCCAGAGCGTCATACATACGGGCCTGCCAGAAAGACATGCCATCGTGCGTCTGGTTCATATCCGAAACAATAACATCATACTGATCAAGCAAATAGCTAAGAAATATAATGCCTGCCAGATCGTGAAGTTCTTTTCGATGTTTTGGCTTCTGGGTACGCCAGACCAGTACCTGAGTGACAGGACGGCAGTTGAGAAACGTATCAGGTTGAATAACCACCCTGTTGTAGTAAGCGATGTCTTCAGAAACATCGTTAATGAGCGCCAGTTCAAAATGGTTCTGGCTCAACAGGCCGGAAAGACGACTGTCAACACGCACAATCCGGTAGCCTGGCGATAAAGTGACGCCTTTGATGTTAACGTCTTTACCCCGGGCGAGAGCAGAATAGAGGGCGCGATTATCCTCGCTTTCGTTCAGATGAGCGAAAACCTGGTTAATCTTTGCCGCATTGACCAATTTTGTTGGCATATGCTCCCCCTTACTGTTGTTAAAATAACCGCATAATTGCTGATGATTGTATCGCTGGCGCGCTGTTTTAGCAATTAATGGGGCCGGTACTCTGTTTCTCATCGCAGGGCATACCACTCCTTGTGCTTGAGTGGGTTGGTCATCGCCCCGAGAATATCCGCCAGCACGTTGACACTGATGACCATTGCGCCAACCAACATCACCCCTGCGGAAATCGCGGCATAATCCTGCTGACGAATGGCATCGACCAGCCAGCGCCCCAGTCCCGGCCAGCTGAACACCACTTCGGTAATCATGGCCAGCGTCAGCATGGTGGAAAACTGCAAACCCAGGCGGGGGATAACCGGCGGCAGGGCATTGTGCAGCACATGACGGCGAATGATCCCCGGTCTGGACAGCCCACGGGTTGCCGCCGCCTTGATGTAGTTCTGCTCCATGACTTCCCGCGTACTGATGCGCAACAGCCTGACCACTTCAGTGGTTGGTGCGAGAGCCAGGGTGATAACCGGCAGGATCAGATGACGCAGGGCGCTCATCATCATTTCATGCCGCCACGGCGAATGACTGAGCCAGGCGTCAATCAGTGAAAATCCGCTGATGTTTTTTACCGGATAAAGCAGATCAAAGCGGCCGGAAACCGGTAACCAACCAAGATTGAGTGAAAAAAGCAGCGTCAGCAGCAGTGCCAGCCAGAAGACCGGCATCGAGAAGCCCAACAGGGCAAAAATGCTGATCAGGCGGTCGGGCAGGCGGTTGTGCATCACGCCTGCGGTGATCCCTAAAGGAATACCAATAAGCATTGCCAGACTGAAGGCCATAATGCACAGCTCAAGGGTGGCTGGAAACACTTCCCGCAGCTGGGAGACAACGGGGTCACCGTTGATGCTTGATACCCCAAAATCGAGCTGAAACAGTCCCTTATACCAGAACAACAGCGCATCACTCAGCGACGCACCCTGCAAGGGCGCATGAGGCGTGTAATAGCACAGGCTGAATCCCACCAGCGTTAACATCAGCAGCGTCACCAGCCACAGTACCAGACGACGCAGGGCATAAATTACCATGAGGATTGCTCTCCGTTTCTGTCACGCCAGACACCGGCGAAGGACGCATTACCAAACGGACTGAGCACCAGCCCGTGAATATCATAACGGTAGGCCTGGAGCCGCAGCGATGAGGCCAGCGGCAGCACCGGTAGCGCCTGAGCCAACAGCGTTTGTGCCTGATTGTAATAGTCAATACGCGAGGCCAGCTGCTGTGAGAGCAGGGCCTTGTGCAGCGTCTCATCAAAAGCCGCATCGCACCAGTGAGCGAAGTTGGTCTGTGAGCCAATGGCGGCGCAACTCAACAGTGGGCGGAAAAAACTGTCCGGATCGTTACTGTCGGTGGCCCATCCAGTCAGCGTCAGGTCATGGTTCATGGTCATCAGACGCGCCTCCTGAAAACGACCTTCAACGGGGACGATGGTCACCCTGACGCCAACCTGGGCGAGATCGGCCTGGATCAGCTCAGCGGTTTTCAGCGGGCTGGGATTCCACGATTGCGAAGAGGAGGGCACCCACAGGGTAAGATGCAGATCCTTTACCCCCAGCGCCTGCAACTGCTGACGCGATTTTTGTGGATTGTATTCTGTTACTTTCGCGTTACCGTCATAAGCCCATGAGGCGCGCGGCAGGATGGATGCGGCGGTTTCTGCCGTACCGTAATAAATTGAGGCCATCAGGCGTTCATTATTGACAGCCAGTGAAAGTGCCTGACGCACTGCCGGCTGGTCGAGCGGCGCCTTACGGGTATTAAACGCCAGATAGGCAATATTCATTCCGGGACGGAGCGTCAGACGAAGGCGTGGATCGTTACGCAGCACCGAAATCTGACTTGCGGCGGGATAGGCCAGCACGTCACATTCGCCGGTAAGCAGTTTGGAGAGACGACCGGTTCCACCTGCGCCCATATCAATCACCACCTGCTGCATGCGTGGTACCCCTTTCCAGTAGCGAGGGTTGCGCGCCAGACGGATATACTGCCCCGTACGGTACTGGCTTAGTTGAAAGGGGCCGGTCCCCACCGGTTGCCTGTCGAGCTGTTCCTGCCGGTCCTTTTTGCTTAACTGGCTGGCATATTCAGCGGAAAGAACGGGCGCATAGTGGGTGGCCATATGCCAGAGAAAGGAGGCATCCGGGCTGTTAAGGCGGATATCGACGGTATATTTATCCCGTTTCTTTACGCTTTGCACGGCATCGGCAAATTGCAGGCTGTCAAAATAGGGATAGTTACCGCCGTTGACATTGTGCCAGGGGGAGCGCCTGTCGAAAATGCGTTGAAAGCTGAACACCACATCATCCGCGTTAAGCGTGCGGGTGGGGCTGAACCAGTTGGTTTTCTGGAAACTGACGTTGCGGCGCAGATGGAAACGGTAGGTTGCGCCGTCATCCAGCACTTCCCAGCGTTCTGCCAGCTCCGGAATCAAACGATAAGTGTAGGGATCCACATCCAGCAGCCGGTCATACAGCTGGGCGGCAAGGGTATCGACCACCAGTCCGCCACTGGCCATCTGCGGATTGAAAGTGGTTACCGTGCCGCTGACACAGTAAACAAAACCGCTCTGGCGGATATCATCCGGCGCAGCTGAAAAAGCAGAGGCACTGGTCAGGCTGAGGCTCAGCAGCAGAGAAGAGAAAAATATAAGCATTAAGTTATCTGAGAAATCAGGCAATGTTCAGAGTGTACCGCACTCTCTGCTGCTGCCCAAAATTTGCCGGAAAACGGGTGGATTTTCCGCCACCCTGCTGGGGGCAGGCGGAGATAAAGGGTGACAATACACCCAGTCAGTTTATGGTAATGAGAAAAATTCTCAACAAACTGCTTTACAAATGATATTGCGAATGATTACTATTCACCTGCGCTTCAACGGTGGCTCTGCCGGAGAAGAGCACGACATTGCTCACATTGCTTCCAGTATTTTTCAGCCCGCCTTGCGCGGGCTTTTTTTTGCCTGACAGCGGCGATTTTTAATCGGACCAGCGTGTGCAGATTGACAGCCTCAGCAGGCAGAATTACTGCGGGCTGCTTTTAACGTCAATCTCGTGTTTTTTCATCATTGCGCGCAGTTGATGGTAAGTCAGGCCCAGCAGTTCGGCGGCACGACGTTGATTAAAGCGTGACTGGTGCAGACTTTGTTGCAGCAATGCTTTCTCCTGCTGATTCTGCCAGAGGCGCAAATCAACGGGCAGAGTGGGTTGCCCGTGCGATTCTCCCGGGGTATCACTTTCAGTCGCGGGTTGAGGACGCAGAAACGGGTTGATGATGATGTTATCCAGTGCCTGATCCGTCGCGTTATGGCGATAAACCGACCGCTCCACCACGTTTTTCAACTCACGCACGTTGCCGGGCCAGCTGTAGTCAAACAGCACTTCGCGTGCCGTGCGTGAAAAACCGGGGAACAGCGGTAAACCCAGCTCACGACACATCTGAATCGCAAAGTGTTCTGCCAGCAGCAGGATATCACTGCGCCGCTCACGCAGGGGAGGCAGCTGCACCACGTCAAAGGCCAGTCTGTCGAGCAGGTCAGCGCGGAATTTCCCCTGACGCGCCAGCAGAGGCAGATCATCGTTGGTTGCGCAGACCAGCCTGACGCTGACCTGTAACGGCTGACTACCGCCGACGCGCTCCAGCTGACCATACTCAATCACCCGCAGCAGTTTTTCCTGTACCAACATCGGCGCCGTCGCCAGTTCATCAAGGAACAGCGTGCCGCCATCGGCGCGTTCAAAGCGGCCCAGGTGGCGTTTTTGTGCGCCGGTAAAAGCCCCGGCTTCGTGACCGAACAGTTCCGAATCGAGCAGGCTCTCGTTTAACGCGGCGCAGTTAAGGGAAATAAACGGCCCCTGCCAGCGCGCCGAGAGGTAGTGCAGACGGCTGGCAATCAGCTCTTTGCCGGTGCCTCGTTCGCCGATCACCAGCACGGGTTTATTCAGCAGCGCCACGCGGGAAACCTGTTCCAGTACTTCCAGAAAGTTATTCGACTCACCCAGCAGGCTGTCATTAAATTCACTCATGAAATTCACCATAAGTTAGTTATTCAGACCACATTAACCAGACGCGCTGGCGATGTAAAGCCGGATAAATAAGTAAAATCAGTAAGATAAAAACTGGCACACTATTTGAATATATCCCGTCAGCGCATCGCGCAATCAGAACAGACTAAAGAGGATTGTGATTATGGGTATTTTTTCTCGTTTTGCCGACATTGTGAACGCCAATATCAACTCGCTGCTGGAAAAGGCCGAAGACCCGCAAAAACTGGTTCGCCTGATGATTCAGGAAATGGAAGACACGCTGGTTGAAGTTCGCTCCACTTCAGCGCGTGCGCTGGCTGAAAAAAAACAGCTGTTGCGTCGCATCAGCCAGGCGGAAACTCAGCAGGCGGAATGGCAGGAGAAAGCCGAGCTGGCACTGCGTCGGGATAAAGACGATCTGGCCCGTGCCGCGCTGATTGAAAAACAGAAACTGACCGAACTGACCACCTCGCTGACGGCTGAAGTGGAGCAGGTGGAAGAGACGCTGAGCCGAATGAAAGGCGAAATTGTCGAGCTGGAGAAAAAGCTCAGCGAAACCCGTGCGCGGCAGCAGGCGCTGACGCTTCGCCATCAGGTGGCTTCCTCCTCTCGTGATATACGGCGTCAGCTGGACAGCGGAAAAATTGATCAGGCGATGGCCCGGTTTGAATCCTTTGAACGCCGCATTGACCATATGGAAGCGGAAGCAGAAAGCCAGCGTTTTGGTAAACAGAAAACGCTGGATCAGCAGTTTGCTGAATTGCAGGCCGATGATGAAATCGGTGAACAGCTGGCAGCATTGAAAGCCAGAATCAACCGCAGCGAGTAATGCAACTTCAGGCATCCGGCAGATGCCTTCATCAATGCTGATTTCAAGGAGAGTCAATGAGCGCATTATTTCTGGCCATTCCCCTGACCATATTTGTGCTGTTTGTGGCACCCGTCTGGTTATGGCTGCATTACAGCAACCGTCAGAACGGGGGAAGTGATGATTTATCAACCAGTGAACGACAACGTTTACAACAACTGACGGCGGATGCAGGCAGGATGCGGCAACGGATCCAGGCGCTGGAGGAGATCCTTGATGCGGAACATCCGGACTGGAGGCAGCAATGAAAGGCGTGAGTTTTAAAGGCAAAAAACTGTACCGTATTCCGGCGCAGGGCAAACTGAAAGGCGTCTGCGCGGGCATTGCAGACTACCTCGATATCCCTGTCAGGCTGGTTCGGGTGATTGTGGTGTTGTCACTGTTTTTTGGCCTGTTTATGTTCACGCTTATCGCCTATGGCGTGCTGGCGTTTGTGCTGGATGAACAACCGGATGAATTCGCCCGACAGCATGACAGCGCACCCGATACACATCAGATGCTGGAGCAGCTGGAGACAGATTTACAGAGCGGAGAACGCAGCCTGCGCGAAATGGAGCGTTATGTCACCTCGGAAACCTTTAACGTGCGCAGTCGCTTTCGTCAGCTATGACCCCCGGCCCGCATGCGGGCCACCATCCTGTGGAGGAGAACGGTAATGCGTAACTGGCAGTCAGCGGTACAACGGCATGCCACACCGGCGCTGAAAAAAGCCGGAAAATTTGTTCTGCTTGGCGCGCTGGCCTATGGTCCGGCGGGCCTGACCGGTATGCTGGTTAAATCCGTGGCGCGCAGGCCGCTAAAAATCGCACTGGCGTGGGCGATGGAGCCATTGATTCGTCGCGCTATGCTGCGGGCGACCTCGCGATGGCATAAACCCTGAAGCAGGTTAATATAGCCAGAACCGAACGTCATAAAGAAAAGACAAGGTGTCGATGCGTAGATGAAACGACTTCAGAATGAATTACGGTCACTGGTCAGCCGGGGGGTGGATCGCCATCTTCGGTTGGCCGTCACCGGGCTCAGCCGCAGTGGCAAAACGGCTTTTATTACCTCACTGGTTAATCAACTGCTGAATGTGAATACGGGGGCGCGTCTGCCCCTGTTTTCCGTGCTGCGCGAAGAACGTCTGCTTGGCGTCAGACGCGTGCCGCAGCGCGATATGGGAATCCCGCGTTTTACTTACGATCAGGGCCTGGCCCAGCTCTACGGTACGCCTCCCGCCTGGCCAACGCCGACACGGGGCGTCAGTGAAATCTCACTGGCGCTGCGCTATCGCTCCCGCGAGTCGCTGCTGCGCCATTTTACCGACACCGCCACGTTGAATCTGGAAATTGTTGATTACCCCGGAGAATGGTTGCTGGATCTGCCGATGCTGGCCCAGGACTATTTCAGTTGGTCACGTCAGATGACGGGATTGTTACAGGGTGACCGGGCAGCGTGGTCTGCTGACTGGCGGCAGCGCTGTCAGGGCCTTGATCCTTTTGCTCAGGCCGATGAAAACCGTCTGGCTGACATTGCCGCCGCCTGGACAGACTATCTGTTGAAATGTAAGCAGGAAGGACTGCATTTTATTCAGCCTGGCCGTTTTGTACTGCCCGGAGATATGGCAGGTGCGCCAGCGTTACAATTTTTTCCCTGGCCGCAGCTGGATGAATATGGTAAGACTAAACTGGCTCAGGCGGCTGCCAACAGCTGTTACGGCATGCTGCGCGCCCGTTATAACTATTACTGTCAGCATGTGGTGAGCGATTTTTACAGGGATTATTTTCTGCGCTTCGACCGGCAGATCGTGCTGGTTGACTGTCTGCAACCACTTAACAGTGGACCGCAGGCCTTCAATGATATGCGACTGGCGCTGACGCAACTGATGCAGAGCTTCTCTTACGGTCAGCGGACGCTGTTTCGTCGGCTCTTTTCGCCGGTGATCGATAAGTTACTGTTTGCGGCCACCAAGTCCGACCATGTTACCCACGATCAGCACGCTAATCTGGTTTCACTGCTGCAACAGCTGGTGCAGGATGCGTGGCAAAACGCGGCATTCGAAGGCATCAACATCGAGTGTATCGGGCTGGCTTCGGTGCAGGCAACGCAAAGTGGACTGGTTGATCATCAGGGTGAAAAATTGCCTGCGCTACACGGCCATCGTCTGAAGGATCATCAACCACTGACCTTTTATCCCGGAGAGGTCCCGCCGCGCCTTCCCGGCAGTGCATTCTGGCAGCAGCAGGGATTCCATTTTGAGCAGTTCCGGCCACAGCAACCGGAGACTGACCGTCCACTACCGCATATCCGGCTGGATGCAGCGCTGGAGTTTTTACTGGGAGATAAACTGCGATGACCACACCGCTAAAACCAAGAGTTGATTTTTCCCGGCCGCTGGAGGCCGACAAAACGCCATCCCTTAAAGCTGCACAGCTGTTTGATGGTGAAGAAAGTCAGTTTGTGGCTGTCGAGGCGGAGCAGGAGCTGGCAGAAGAGGGAGAAGATGAAAAAGTGGTTGAGGCCGCACTACGGCTAAAACGCACGCTGTGGCGCAGAATGATCAAAGTCGGGCTGCTGATCTCCGGCGCAAGCGTGGTGGCACAGGGGGTGCAATGGGCACACAATGCATGGATCCAGCAGGACTGGATTGCGCTGGGAGGCTGCGTGGCCGGGGGGCTGATTGTCTGTGCCGCCGCCGGTTCGCTGGTTGCTGAATGGCGACGCCTGTGGCGTCTGCGCGAGCGGGCGCAGGAACGGGACAGGGCGCGTGAACTGCTTACCAGCCACGCATCCGGGAAAGGGCGAGAATTTTGCGAGAAACTGGCCCGGCAGGCGGGCATCGATCAAAGCCATCCGGCGTTGCAACGCTGGCACGCCTCGCTGCATGAAACCCACAATGACCGCGAAATAGTCACGCTTTATGCCCAGCTGGTTCAGCCGGTGCTGGACAGGCAGGCTCGTTACGAAATCGGGCGCAGCGCGGCAGAATCCACCCTGATGATTGCGGTCAGTCCGCTGGCGCTGGTGGATATGGCGTTTATCGCCTGGCGCAATTTGCGGCTGATCAACCGGATTGCGGCGCTCTATGGTATTGAACTGGGTTATTTCAGTCGTTTGCGACTGTTTCGTCTGGTGCTGCTGAATATCGCCTTTGCCGGTGCCTCGGAGCTGGTAAGGGAAGTCGGTATGGACTGGATGTCACAGGATCTGGCCGCACGTTTTTCGGCGCGGGCGGCACAGGGAATTGGTGCCGGATTACTCACCGCCAGGCTCGGAATTAAGACCATGGAACTCTGTCGCCCACTCCCCTGGCTGGAAGAGGATAAGCCCCGTCTGGCGGATTTCCGCCGCGATCTGGTTGCCCGGTTGAAAGAAACGCGCCATAAATAACCGGCTGTCAAGATTTCCTTCCACATGACTTCTGACGCCTGCGCCAATAGAGTATGATTATCCTTCGCCCGCCATGATGAAGGTTACAACATATGCGTCTGGAAGTTTATTGCCAGGATCGACTGGGTCTGACCCGCGAACTGCTTGATTTATTGGTTGAACGACGCATTGATTTGCGTGGTATCGAAATAGCCTCCATTGGTCGCATTTACCTCAATTTTTCCTCCGTTGATTTTGAACTGTTGAGCCGGTTAATGGCGGAGATCCGGCGTATACCCAGCGTGACAGATGTTCGTACGGTGTCATTTTTGCCATCAGAACGGGAGCACCGGGCGCTGAGCGCGTTACTGGTGGCGTTACCGGAACCGGTATTCTCCATTGATCTGAAAAGCAGGATCGAGCTGGCTAATCCGGCAGCCCAGACGCTGTTTTCACTCAATGAAGAAAAAATACGCAGTTGCAGCGCCGGAACGCTGATCGCCGGTTTTGATTTCCAGCGCTGGGTGGAGAGCGATCATCTCAACGCGCAGACGCATCATGTGGTGATTCAGGGCCGCGATTTCCTGATGGAAATCACCCCTGTTTTTGATTCAGGCAGCGATCAGCCTGCGGGCAACCCGGCTGGCGCGGTGGTGATGCTGAAATCCACGGTCAGAATGGGGCAGCAGTTGCAAAACCTGGCGGTAAACGATGACAGTGAATTTCAGCATATCGTGGCGGTGACGCCGAGAATGCGGCAGGTAATCGAACAGGCGCGTAAACTGGCGATGCTGGATGCGCCGCTGCTGATCGTGGGGGATACGGGAACCGGTAAAGACATGCTGGCACGGGCCTGCCATCTGCGCAGCGCGCGCGGTAAAAAGCCATTCCTGGCGCTGAACTGCGCTTCTCTGCCCGATGACGTGGCGGAGAGTGAGCTGTACGGTCATGCTGCCGGTGCCTATCCTAATGCCCTGGAAGGCAAAAAAGGCTTTTTTGAGCAGGCCAGCGGTGGGTCGGTGCTGTTGGATGAAATTGGTGAAATGTCGCCACGTATGCAGACCAAGCTGTTGCGTTTTCTCAACGACGGCACCTTCCGGCGGGTAGGGGAAGAACATGAAGTTTATGTCGATGTCAGGGTTATCTGTGCGACGCAGAAAAACCTGACCGAACTGGTACAACGCGGCGAGTTTCGGGAAGATCTGTTTTACCGACTCAACGTGTTAACGCTCAATCTGCCGCCATTACGCGACAGGCCGCAGGACATTCTGCCCCTGACTTCACTGTTCGTTGCCCGTTTTGCTGATGAGCAGGGGCTGGTCCGCCCCCGATTGTCACCCCAACTCAATGCGTTTCTCAGCCGCTACAGCTGGCCCGGCAACGTGCGTCAGTTAAAGAATGTGCTTTACCGCGCACTGACTCAGCTGGAAGGCAATGAACTACGGCCACAGGATATTGCGCTGCCGGAGCTGGCCGCTGCCCTGCCGCTCGACGAAGAAGTGCTGGAAGGCTCGCTGGATGACATTACCAGCCGTTTTGAACGCTCCATTCTTACACGTCTTTATCTCTCCTATCCCAGTACCCGCAAACTGGCGAAGCGTCTGGGCGTCTCGCATACGGCCATCGCCAATAAGCTGCGGGAATATGGTCTGAGCCAGAAGAAAACCGATGCCGGGGAAAATCCCTGACTAACCCGCCTCGCTGGAGCGCGCGTGCGCTTCTGGCACAACGGCGTGATTCCTGCGCGGTGCAGCGCCAGGTTCAGTCGGAACGGAAAACGTTGACAGGCAGGCGGTTAGCAGGGGGAAGTGAACAGGCCCGACCCGGACGGGCCTCTGTTGAACGGCGCGTCAGGGTTCTTTTACCATTGAGACAATAAGTGTCTCTCATCAAAAATCCCACTGTATGATATAAGCCCAGGGTGTTTACCATTGACATGGTATTTCGGTATATCAGAAGGTTAATTAAATAAGCTTTTAATTAACCGGACTTCAGCCACCCTGCAAGTCTGTGGCTTGCAGGGTGGAAGTATTACCGGACGGTGTCGCGACTATTTCAGCGCTGCCAGAGCAGCGTCATAGTCTGGTTCGGTGGTGATCTCTTTTACCAGCTGGCTGTGCAGCACGTTGTCATGTTCATCCAGAACCACAACGGCACGCGCCGTCAGTCCTTTCAGCGGGCCATCATCAATTGCCACGCCGTAGTCCTGCTTAAAATCGTCGCCGCGTAGCGTGGAGAGGGTGATTACGCTGCTCAGGCCGTCCAAGCCGCAAAACCGCGACTGCGCGAAAGGCAAATCAGAGGAAATACAGAGCACCACGGTATTGTTCAGTTCGCTGGCAAGCTGATTAAATTTACGCACAGAAGCGGCGCAAACGCGCGTATCAATACTTGGAAAAATGTTCAGTATTTTACGTTTGCCCGCGTAACCGGAAAGGGAAACATCCGAAAGGTCTTTGGCTACTAGGGTAAAGGGTTTGGCAAGCTCGCCCACACCCGGAAACAGCCCTGCAACGGCAACCGGGTTGCCCTGAAAATGAACTTTCTGTGACATAACTTTTCCTTATTGAAAGATGACAGACGTAGCTTTGAGTGTATGCCATGCGGCGTGACTGAGACAGTAAAACCTCGCTTTATGCCTCAGCCTGTAAAATATCTGCCATCATGACTATTGTTTTGGATGGGCTTTTTTTGCCGGAAGGACAAATCAATGAGAGCAGTGAAGGCATACCCGGAAACCTGGCCATTGCAAAAACCTTTTGTGATTGCCAGGGGCAGTCGCAATGAAGCCGCAGTTGTGGTGGTGGAGCTGGAGGAAAATGGCGTCAGAGGGGTGGGCGAATGCACGCCCTATGTACGTTATGGTGAAACGGAGGCGTCGGTACTGGCACAAATTGCCACGCTGATTGACGCACTCGAACAGGGAATGACGCGAGAGCAGTTACAAAATGCGCTGCCCGCCGGGGCGGCACGCAATGCTATCGATTCTGCCCTGTGGGATCTTGAGGCGCGCAGGCAGTGTAGCGATCTCTGGCAGCTCACCGGAACGGTGCAACCGGCAGTGATTAAAATGGTGCAGACCATCAGCATTGATACGCCGGAAAGTATGGCGGTGACCGCACTGGCGCTCTGGCAGAACGGTGCGCGACTGCTGAAAATTAAGCTGGATAATACGCTGATTACCGAGCGGCTGGTCGCCATCCGCGCGGCCGTTCCCGAAGCAACCCTGATTGTGGATGCTAATGAGTCCTGGCACAGTGAAGGGCTGGCAGCGCGTTGCCAGTTGCTGGCGGATCTGGGGATCGCCATGCTTGAGCAGCCACTGCCCGCATCGGCTGATGCCGCACTGGAAAATTTTATTCACCCGCTGCCGATCTGCGCCGATGAGAGTTGCCACACGCGGGAAAGTCTGCCGGGTTTGCAGGGGCGCTATGAAATGATCAATATCAAACTGGATAAAACCGGTGGCCTGACCGAAGCGCTGGCCCTGACTGCGGCGGCTAAAGCCAGGGGGTTGGTGGTGATGCTGGGCTGTATGCTGTGCACCTCAAGAGCGATTGGCGCAGCGTTGCCACTGGTAAATGTGGCGCGCTACAGCGATCTTGACGGTCCCACCTGGCTGGCAGTGGACGTGGAACCGGCGCTGGCTTTCAGCTGCGGCAGACTGCGTCTTTCAGCCCGGCCAGCGGAGTAATTCCACCAGGGAGTACAGATACTTCTCACTGGCAAGATCGGCAGAGACGGCCGGCAGTTCGGCGGTAATAACCGGCAGTTGCTGCTCTGCACACCAACTGCCGAACGAGCCGGGTGTGGCGTAACCTACCGTTGTAACCAGTGGCAAATCCATGCTGTTTGCCAGCCAGTTCCCCAACTTACTGCTCTGAGGATCTTCAATACAGGCCAGTGGTTCATGAAATGTCACCACCCACGCCGGGCGCAGACGTTGAATTAAATCGCACAATGCCTGGGTTTCGGGTTCGGATCCAGCCCGTTCCCCGGTTGACAGGAGCACATCCCGCTGGTCGGCCATGCTGTTCCAGCGGTATACCGTCTGGTCAGGCTGCCAGTCGACCGTAGAAAAATTACGGTTCAAATCCACGCCACGAGAGTTGGCGCGCAGTCCCAGCTGACAGCCATCAGGGTTGACAGCCAGCACCACATGATGGCGGCGCTGCGTCTCCTGCAAGGTGCGCATGGCACAGGAAAGGGCAATCACCGAGGCGGTTTCATCACCGTGTGTACCGGCGAGGATCAGCCCGCTCTCTTTATCTGCCAGCGGCGCGGGAAACCAGAGCAAAGGGGCTCCCATTACACTCCGGCCATAGATCTGGCCTGATGCGGTCAGTTTGCCGCGCTGTGGGCGGGGATTTATCAGGGACATGGATTCAGGCTCCGCAACAATTTTGTCCAGGCTAACCTGAAACCGCAGCGAAGAAAAGCGTTTCGGAATCGACAGATTGTGTGAATGGCTTCAGCGTGGTCAGCCGGTGGGCTGCACACCCTGCCAGCAAATCACTGGCAGGGTGGAGATCGTCATCAGTTAATCGGTGACTCAGACTGTTGAAAGGAAGCTCAGGCGCTGATGATTTGCTTCAGCTCATCTTTTGCCGCGTCGGTCGCTTTAGTTGCCACTTCCGGCCCGTAAGCGATGCCTTCAGCAAAAACGAATTTGATATCTGACATACCGAGGAAGCCGAGGAACAGCTTCAGGTATGGGGTCAGCAGATCGCTCGGCGTATCTTTATGGATGCCGCCACGGCTGGAGATAACCACGACTTTTTTCCCGGTGACCAGACCTTCAGGGCCATTCTCACTGTAACGGAAAGTCACGCCAGCGCGGGCGACCAGGTCGAAGTAGTTTTTCAACTGGGTCGGGATATTGAAGTTGTACATCGGCGCGGCAAAAACAATGGTGTCATGCGCTTTCAGTTCGGCAATCAGGGTGTTGGACAGATCCAGAGCTTCCTGCTGGCGCGGTGTCAGTGTTGCATCGGAAGGGCGTAACGCTCCCACCAGTTCGCCATCCAGAACGGGCAGCGGATCGGCCGCCAGGTCACGCACGGTGATTTCATCGTCAGGGTGGGTGGCTTTCCACTCGGTAATAAAATGATCGGCCAGCTGGCCTGACTGAGAATAACCGGCAAGAATACTGGATTTCAGGACTAATACTTTGCTCATAATAAATTCCTGTTAGTTAGCGGAGGTCTTCTGGCCCAATGTTTTACACTCCAGGAGAAATACACTGTTAGTGGTAGTGCAATATTCCTGGGTATTGAGTAACAGTGATAGTGCAATATTCTGAAGCCAGCATTCAAATTTACTGAACAATCCTACAAGGCAGCGCTCCAGGCTAAGTGTTTGTCTGTGCTACACTGCGTGAAATTTTTTCCAGCTGTTCCCTGTTGAACTGGCCAGTGAGCCTGCGATTAGCGAGTTTTCTTTATATGTCTGAAACACCCCATTTGCCTTTGGCGGCGCTGTTTAAGCGTCTTGATGTGCTGATGCTGCGCGACCGCCAGCGTCTGCTGAAACGTCTGCATGGTGCGAAAAAAGTGAAAAACCCGCAGGCACAGCAGACGATTGTCGCTGAGCTGAGCCTTGAGATTGATGCGGCGGAGCTGCGCATCCAACAACGCCGGGCTGCCACACCGGTGATTCGTTACCCTGAAAATCTGCCGGTCAGCCAGAAGAAACAGGAGATAGCAGATGCCATCCGTCAGCATCAGGTGGTGATTGTGGCGGGGGAAACCGGCTCCGGAAAGACCACCCAGTTACCGAAAATCTGTATGGAGCTGGGCAGGGGCGTCAGCGGACTGATTGGCCATACCCAGCCACGGCGGCTGGCTGCCAGAACCGTTGCCGACCGGATTGCTGACGAGCTGGAAACCACGCCCGGCGGCTGCATTGGTTACAAGGTGCGCTTTAACGATCGGGTCAGTGACACCACCCAGGTCAAACTGATGACCGATGGCATTCTGCTGGCCGAAATTCAGCAGGATCGCCTGCTGATGCAGTACGACACCATCATCATCGATGAAGCGCATGAGCGCAGTCTGAATATCGATTTCCTGCTGGGGTATCTGCGTGAACTGCTGCCACGACGTCGCGATTTGAAAGTCATCATTACCTCCGCCACCATCGATCCACAGCGTTTTTCCCGCCATTTCCACAATGCCCCAGTAATTGAGGTGTCGGGCAGGACCTTTCCGGTTGAAGTGCGATATCGTCCGGTAGTTGAAGAGGCCGATGACAGCGATCGCGATCAGCTTCAGGCTGTTTTTGATGCCGTTGATGAACTGGGCAGGGAAAGTCGGGGGGATATCCTGATCTTTATGAGTGGTGAGCGTGAAATTCGTGACACCGCTGATGCTCTGAACCGCCGCGAACTCCCCCATACGGAGATTCTGCCGCTTTATGCCAGGCTGTCAAACGCCGAGCAGAACAGGGTATTTCAGGCCCATGCCGGACGTCGTATTGTGCTGGCAACCAACGTGGCGGAAACCTCGCTGACCGTGCCAGGCATTAAATATGTTATCGATCCGGGAACGGCGCGTATCAGCCGCTACAGTTTCCGTACTAAAGTACAGCGGCTGCCGATTGAGGCCATCTCCCAGGCGTCGGCGAATCAACGTAAGGGACGTTGCGGTCGTGTCTCAGAAGGGATTTGCATCCGCCTCTATTCAGAAGAGGATTTTCTCAGCCGTCCGGCCTTTACCGATCCGGAGATTTTGCGTACCAACCTTGCTTCGGTCATTCTGCAAATGACCGCGCTGGGGTTGGGCGATATCAGTGCTTTTCCCTTTGTGGAAGCGCCGGATAAACGCAATATCCAGGATGGGGTTCGTCTGCTGGAAGAACTTGGCGCGATAACTTACCGCGATGAGCAATACCGGCTGACGCCTTCCGGACGGACGCTGGCACAACTGCCGGTCGATCCCCGCCTGGCGAAGATGGTGCTGGCCGCACAGCACTATGCCTGCACCCGCGAGGTGATGATCATTGCCGCGGCGCTTTCCATTCAGGACCCGCGTGAACGTCCGGCAGACAGACAGCAGGCATCGGATGAGAAGCACCGGCGCTTTGCTGATAAAGAGTCTGATTTCCTGTCGTTTGTAAAACTGTGGGATTATCTTCAGGAACAGCAACAGGCACTCTCATCCGGTCAGTTTCGTCTTTTGTGTAAAACGGATTACCTCAACTACCTGCGCGTGCGCGAATGGCAGTACATCTACACCCAACTTCGTCAGGTGGTACGCGAGCAGGGAATGCCGCTAAACAGCGAACCGGCTGACTTTCGCGGTCTGCACACCGCGCTGCTGACCGGACTGCTGTCGCATATTGGCCAGAAAGATGCGGAAAAGCAGGAGTTTACCGGAGCGCGCAACGCAAGATTTGCCATTTTCCCCGGCTCGGCGCTGTTTAAGAAACCGCCGAAGTGGACCATGGTGGCTGAACTGGTGGAAACCAGCCGTTTGTGGGGGCGGATTGCCGCGCGCATCGATCCGGAGTGGATCGAACCGGTGGCACAGCATCTGATCAAGCGCAGTTACAGCGAACCGCACTGGGAAAAAGCGCAGGGCGCGGTGATGGCCAGCGAAAAGGTAACCTTATACGGGCTGCCGATCGTCCCGGCGCGCAGGGTCAATTACAGTCAGATTGATCCTCTACTTTGCCGTGAGCTGTTTATTCGCCATGCGCTGGTCGAGGGCGACTGGCAGACCCGACACGCTTTCTTCCGCGCCAATCTGAAACTGCGCGAAGAGGTGGAAGAGCTGGAGCACAAATCCCGCCGTCGCGACATCATGGTCGATGATGAAACGCTGTTCAGTTTTTACGACCAGCGGATCCCACATGAGGTGATATCGGCGCGACATTTCGACAGCTGGTGGAAGAACGCCAGTCGCGAACAGCCGGAACGTCTGAACTTTGCCAAAGAGATGCTGATTAAAGACGGTGCGGACAGCGTCAGCAAACTCGATTATCCAAACGTCTGGCAACAGGGAAATCTGAAACTGCCGCTGACCTATCAGTTCGAGCCAGGGGCCGATGCCGATGGCGTGACCGTTCACATTCCGTTGCCGCTTCTGAATCAGGTTGAGGAAAACGGTTTTGAATGGCAGATCCCGGGACTCAGACGTGAGCTGGTTATTGCATTGATCAAATCGTTACCCAAACCAGTGCGACGTAATTTTGTTCCCGCGCCCAATTACGCAGAAGCGTTTCTTGGCCGGGCCACTCCTTTTGAGTTGCCCCTGCTGGAGTCACTGGAGCGTGAATTCCGCCGTATGAGCGGCGTGACCATTGAGCGTGAAAGCTGGCAGTGGGATCAGGTGCCCGATCATCTGAAAATGACTTTCCGCGTGGTCGATGAACACAATCGTAAGCTGAATGAGGGGCGCGACCTGACAGCGCTCAGGTCGCAGCTGAAGGATAAGGTCCAGCAAACGCTGTCGCAGGTGGCTGATGATGGCCTTGAGCAGAACGGTCTGCATATCTGGAGCTTTGGCGATCTGCCCGATCATTACGAGCAAAAACGTGGCAATTATCGGGTTAAAGCCTGGCCTGCGCTGGTTGATGAAAAAGACAGTGTGGCAATCTGCCTGTTTGATTCTCAGCATGAGCAACAAAAAGCGATGTGGCAGGGCCAGCGCAGACTGCTGCTGCTGAATATCCCTTCTCCGGTTAAATATCTGCATGAAAAGCTACCCAACAAGGCCAAACTGGGCCTCTATTTCAACCCTTATGGCAAAGTCATGGAGCTGATTGACGACTGCATCGCCTGTGGTATTGACAAGCTGATGGCTGAGTATGGTGGTCCGAGCTGGCAGGAACAGGGTTTCAACAAACTGCATGACAAGGTGCGCGCAGAACTGAATGACACCGTGGTGGATATTGCGAAGAAGGTTGAGCAGATCCTCACTACCGTGTTCAACATTAATAAGCGCCTGAAGGGCCGTGTGGATATGAGTATGGCGCTGGCGTTGTCCGACATTAAAGAACAGCTCGGTGGGCTGGTGTACCGCGGATTTGTCACCGGCAACGGCTGGAAACGCCTGCCCGATACTTTACGCTATTTGCAGGCTATCGAGCGCAGGCTGGAGAAGCTTCCGGTCGATCCACACAGCGATCGCGCCAGAATGCTGAAGGTTGAAAAACTGCAACAGGACTGGCACAGCTGGTTTAATAAACTGCCGGAGACGCGCAGGAATGATGCAGACGTACAGGACGTCCGCTGGATGATTGAGGAACTGCGGGTCAGCTATTTTGCGCAACAGCTGGGCACGCCGTACCCGGTATCGGAAAAGCGCATCCAGCAGGCCATGGATGAGATCGTCCCTTAGCCTTGTGCCGGGAAACCGCTTAATCCGTACCCAGTCGCGTGCTTTACTGGCCTTGTTCAGATGACAGGGCCTGTAAGTTATCGCGAAACGCGGTGACAGCAATGGCCCGGTTATCTGCCAGATAACGATCTTTTGCCCCCGGAGCGGAACTTTGCACGGCAATCAGCTGCCAGGCGTTATCCACCTTCATCAGCAACGGCGAACCACTGTCACCGGGCAGGGTATCACACTGATGTGACAGCACGCCTTTCTGTGCCCAGCCGGTAACCAGACAGTCACTGTGAGAATAGAGCGTATCAAGATGGTCCAGTGGATAGCCTGCCTGCGTCACTTTTCTTGCGGCATTCTTCAGCGCCAGAGTCAGATCGCTGCGGCTGCCGGTGAACAGTGGCAAAGGAACGATTCCCGATGGGGGGTTATGTAAAATAATCAGGCCGTAATCATAGGGAGCCGCAGAGGAGGGCACAATCCAGCCATCACCATCTGCCTTTAATTTTTTGCCCAGTTCCGGGTCAACCCGGCTTTCAATATCATGAATTTCATAGCGCCAGCCGCCCCGTCCGTTAGAAATAAAACGCAGTGCGACAGCTTTGTCGAGCTTGCCCGGCGGGGCAAACAGGCAATGTCCCGCCGTTAATGCCAGGTGGGCGGAAATTAAGGTGGCGGTACATAAATTGCCGCTGGTCGTCTCAAGCTGACCGATTGCTTCCCAGGGCTGGGTGCTGGTTGCGGTAACGGGTTTACGATCGTCCTTACCAAAAAAAAGGGTTTTAACTTCGGCCGGATCCGGGCCTTCATCATCAGCAGCACGGGTCTGAACTGAAAGGGCAAAACAGCAGATTAAAAAGAAAGCAGTCAGGCGCATGTCACTCTCGGAGCGGAGAAATAATCAGAAAATCCAGGAACCAGCAGTGGCGATAACTATAGTAGTTAAGCGGGAAAAAAGGGAGCTTAATTTGGAATATCAGCAGCTCAGGCGATTACAGATAGAAACTGAACGCCACAACGCCACAAATGATCATCAAACCCAGGATAATTTCGAATAAATAGCGACGCACCATCATCCGATACTCCAGAAAGAAACACCCGGACGAACCGGGTGTTTGTATTGTCATTCTGAGTGGGAGCGGCGCTCCCGCTTCATCAATTATGCTTTAGGTGCAGCGGCTTTTTTAGTTACTTTTTTGTGGTGTTTTTTAGCAGCCTGAGCTTTCTGTGCAGCGTCTTTTTTAGCTACTTTTTTGTGGTGTTTTTTAGCAGCCTGAGCTTTCTGAGCTGCATCTTTTTTAGCTACTTTTTTGTGGTGAACTTTTTTAGCAGCCTGAGCTTTCTGTGCTGCGTCTTTCTTAGCGACTTTTTTGTGGTGTACTTTTTTAGCAGCCTGAGCTTTCTGGGCTGCGTCTTTCTTAGCTACTTTTTTATGATGCTTTTTAGCGGCCTGAGCTTTCTGGGCTGCTGCTTTTTTGGCAACTTTTTTGTGATGCTTTTTAGCAGTGTCAGCTTTTGCTGGCGCGGTGGTCGTTGCTGATGCGGCAGGTGCAGCAGCAGAAGGAGCAGCAGTGGTATCAGCAGCAAAAGCAACTGAAGACAGACCCATAGCAGCGGCTACAACCAGAGCAAATAATTTTTTCATTGCAAAACCCTCAAAGTTTATTTCACGTGTCAGCCCACTGCGGGGCCGGTGAAAAGACTATATGAAAAGCAGACAACGGTTTCCGTGAGTGATTGGTATCGGTATGTAACGGATTGTACAAACAGGCAGGAAAACAGAAAGAGAGGGGGGATTGCGGCCTGAGCATCATCCTTGCTGCATCAGGCCGCTGCGCTGTAAATCAGCTGTTATGCAGGTAACGATTTTCCAGATGCTGCCTGAACCAGGCTGGATTAAGATCTTCCCCGGTAGCATTTTCAATCAGTTGCCGGGTAGTGAAACGGCTGCCGTGCTGCCAGATATTTTGCTCAAGCCACGCAAATACCGGCTGCAAATTACCTTCCTGTAACAGCGTAGTCAGATCGGGCAGGGCTTTATTAACCCCTCTGAACAGCTGAGCTGCATACATTGCGCCCAGGGTGTAGGTCGGGAAGTAGCCAAAGGCACCATCTGTCCAGTGGATGTCCTGCATACAGCCATCACGATAGTTACCACTTGTGTCGATACCCAACAACGACTGCATTTTTTCCTGCCACAGTGCCGGGATATCATCGACCTCTGTTTCACCGGCAATCAGGGCTTTTTCGATCTCATAACGCAAAATGACATGGGCAGGGTAGCTGACTTCATCAGCATCAACACGAATAAGGCCCGGCCTGACCCGCTGATTGAGCGCAATGAAATTGTTTTTCTCCAGCGCTGATTGTTCGCCAAACAGTTGTCGGACTTGTGGCAAAAGCAGAGCAAGAAATTCCGGACTGCGTCCCAGCTGTTTTTCAAAGAACAGACTTTGTGACTCATGAACAGCCGTCGATCGGGCAAGGCCAACCGGCTGTCCGGCCCACTGCTTCGGCAGATTCTGTTCGTAACGGGCATGACCGGTTTCGTGGATAACGCCCATCATGGCACTGATAAATTCGTTTTCATTGTAACGGGTGGTGATACGCACATCTTCCGGCACGCCGCCACAGAACGGGTGCGCGCTGACATCCAGACGGCCGCTGTTAAAGTCGAAATCCAGCAGCTTCATGATTGCCAGACCCAGCTGTTTCTGCGACTCCAGCGCAAAGGGGCCAACGGGTACCTCAACTTTTTCCTGTGCCTGCTTGTCAACAATGCGCTGTAAGAGCGAAGGCAACCACTCTCTGATTTCTCCAAAAGTCTGATCGAGCCGTGCGCTGGTCATGCCTGGCTCATAAAGATCCAGCAGGGCATCGTAGCGGGAGCAGCCCGCAGCCTGAGAACGGATCTCTGCCTCCTCCCGGCTGAGTCTGACCACTTCTTTCAGATTGGCAGAAAAACCCTGCCAGTCATTTGCCGGTCTCTGCTGCCGCCAGGCGTGTTCGCAGCGTGAACCCGCGACGGATTTAGCCTCTACCAGTGAGGCCGGTAGCAGGGATGCCTGCTGCCAGCTGCGTTGCATTTCAGCCAGATTGGCACGTTCAACATCGTTCAGCTGTTGCTGAGCGGCTTCTTCCAGCCACTTGCCAACCTGTTTGTCAGTGAGAATCTCATGTTTTAATACGCTGAGTTCAGCCAGCGCCGCTCCGCGTGCGCTGCTGCCGCCGGGGGGCATCATCGTCATCATATCCCAGCCGGTAATGGCAGCGAGATGACTGAAGCGTGAGAGGCGGGTAAAAACCCGGGTCAGATTAGTGTAAGCAGATGACATGAATATCCTTAATGTTAACGGGCAGCATTCAGACTGCGCGAGGAAGTTCTGAGGGTAAATGAACGGGCCAGCAAAAGCGAACGCTGGCACCACCCAGCGGGCTGGCATCAATAAGTACATAACCGCCAAACGCCTGAGCGACCGAGTGAACAATTGCCAGCCCGAGGCCGCAGCCACCGGTCGCGCGGTCACGGCTGGGATCGAGTCGTACAAAGGGTTCGAATACCCGTTCACGTTCACTGAGCGGGATCCCCGGCCCGTCATCTTCTACCTGAAGGCAGGCCAGATTACCGTCAAACCATAATCCCACACGCAAGCGGTGACCGGCATAACGCAGGGCATTATTGACCAGGTTGTCCAGTACGCGTTCCATTAAACGGGTATCGGCTACCCCAACGTTCTGACGTTGAGGCGTATTCAGTTCAATTGTGAATTCACCGTGCACGGAACGAATATCGTCCAGCCGTTCAGCCAGCCATGCGGCCAGGTCCAGTGACTGTAAATTCAGCTCGACTTTCGGCCGATCCAGTCGGGCATAGGTCAGTAACTCTTCAATCAGCGATTCCAGCTGGCCTATATCACGATTGAGGGCGACTGATTCGGCATTACTGAGGTTATCACTCATTTCCAGGCGGTAACGCAGTCGTACCAATGGCGTCCTTAATTCATGAGCGATACCGTCAATCAGCTGTTTTTTACTGGCAACCAGGGTGTTGATATTGTCAGCCATCTGATTAAACGCCACGCCAAGACGTAGCAGGCTGGATGCGCTGTCAAAGTGAATACGTTCATCAAGATGTCCCTGACCAAGCCGTTGTGCTGCGGACTCCAGCCGTAACATATCCTTCCAGTGCGGTCGCATCCAGATGAATACCGGCAAGGCCAGTGAGATTCCGATAAACGCCAGCAGCGCAATATCCAGAATACGCATCTCATGCAGAAAAAACAGGTAGGGGATGGGGCCAACAGCCAGCACGTAATGGCTGCGCGGGATGTGCTGAATAAAGGTGTATTCATCATCCAGCGCCACGATCTCGCCTGCGCGCAGACGCCGCAACGTGACAGGATCAAGCTGATATTTACTCATCGGTTCAATGTGCAGTTTGAACGACAGATTCAGCTCAAGATTATCGATGGTTTTGTTCCAGTCCCGTGGGGGGATTTCCCGTAGTTCGCTGCGCATCAGATAGAGTGAGCTCTTCATCAGGTCGTCCATTGACTGGCGTCCTGCGCGCTCAGCGGTGAACTTATAAACCAGGCCCACCAGCATCGCCATGACCAGAAAACAGACAAACAGCAACAGGTAAAACTGAATGAACAGCTTCTTCATTTTGCATCCCATGCATGAGGCGCAAACAGGTAACCCTTATTACGAATGGTTTTGATGCGATATGGCTCGGTGGCATTATCCAGCAGTTTCTTACGCAGCCGGGAGATGGCCACATCAATACTGCGATCCATGCCGTCGTAGCTTACGCCCCGCAAGGTTTTCAGTAATGCATCGCGGTTGAGAATTGAACCGGCATGTGTTGCCAGTTCCCACAACAGATCGAAATCAGCGGTGGAAAGGGCAATCACTTCGTCACCGAGCGTCACCTGGCGGTTAACCGGATCGACGGTAAGCGTGCCGAAGTTCAGCGTGTTTTGCGCTGAAATTGTGCTGGCAATGTCCTCGTTCTGACTTTGTGTCCCGGCCTGACGCAGATGCAGACGCAGGCGTGCCAGCAGTACTGCCGGTGGAGTGGTCTTCAGAATGTAGTCGTTGGCGCCCATTTCCAGCGAAAGGATATGATTCATATCACTGTCCAGCGAAGTGAGCAGCACGATGGGACCGGACCAGACATTACTGGCGCGAAGGTCCCGGCATAGCGTCATCCCATCTTTGCCGGGCAACATAATATCCAACATAACCAGATCAGGACAGGCAGCAGCAATGGTGGCTTCGGCGCGGTCACCGCGATTTTCGACGATCACGTCAATATCATGACGGCTCAGATAGGCCGCAATCAGTTCACCCACATCCTGATCGTCTTCGACAAATACAATTTTGTTCATAGGGTTAATTATCTGCAAAGGAAACAACAGACTACTATTTGTTAATACAGACTACTATGATTCCGCGCTAAATAATTCTTGTTGTATAGTATAAAGTATCTGAAATATGTCATTATAGTTAACGGGTCTACTGTGGCTAATCTGGCGGAAAAAGGAGAACAAAGGGTGGCTGACAAAGAACAGGTTTCAGCAGCGCGAAGTGAAAGCATTTGCCTGAATTACATGGATTTTCTTTCTTCTTCCTGTAAGAAGCGCTGGAGCTTTGTTGATGCCATTTATGGCGTAATGCCCATCTTTGGTATGGTTACCAGAAATACCCCTGATCTGCCCGGTAGCGCCCCTGAAAGACTAAAAATACTGGCCTTACAGATCATTTCCACTCAGGTCAGCGATGAGATAAATATTGCCCGATTGATAACTCTGGCTGAACAACAGCATATTGCGCGGTTCGATATTTTACTGCCTTACCCACTCTCTGAACATCAGCTGGCGGTGATCCGTCAGGAATATACCCGCCCTGTCGAACTTGAGCAGTTTGATGACCGCCTGACGGTTGCGATGCCCGCCTTTTCTCACTGATTAATGTAACAGTACCCATAATGCCGGCGCTGCCACCACTACCAGTAACACCATCGCGACTTTCTCTGCGAGACAAAGCCTGGCAGCGCCTGCGCTGCCCCGACGGGCATAAATAAACAACGCGATGCCCGGTGCATATAACACCACAGACAGCAGCAGATGGAGCGGACCGGAAGCATAAAGCAACCACAGGCCATAAGCGCTGGCCCCGCAGGCTACGGTCGTTGCACCAGGATTTTTTAATGAGCGCGCCACTTTAAACAGGAAGGCCCCCACCAGAAAATACGGCACCAGGATCATCTCAGAAGCAATGGTCAGCAGGGTGTTATAGTCTGAACCGGTCAGCCAGATCAGTATCAGACACAGCTGCACGCTGACATTGGTCAGCCACAAAGAGGCGGCCGGGGCTCCACGCTTATTTTGTCTTGCCAGCAACGCCGGAAATGCGCCATGCTGCGCTGCCGCCATTGGGACTTCCGCCGCCATAATGGTCCAGCTGAGATAGCCACCGCAGACTGAAATCACCAGCCCGCTGGCAATAACGATATCGCCCCAGGAGCCAGCCATCCGGGTCATCAGACCTGCCATCGATGGATTACGCATCGTTGCCAGTTCTGCTCTCGGTATCACCCCGAGAGAAAGCAGGGTGACCAGCAGATAGACTATCAGTGCAGCAGTGACGGCCAGCAGGGTGGCGCGGCCAACGTCCTTCTTATTTCTTGCCCGGGCAGAAACCACCACGGCCCCCTCCACGCCGATAAACACCCACAGGGTGATAAGCATGGTTTCTTTTACCTGCTGCCAGACAGGTTTTCCCAGCGCCAGCCCGGTGAAGTCGAAATGAAAACGTTGAAAGTTAAAGGCTAAAACGGCCAGCACGATAAACAGCCCCAGCGGCACCAGTTTACCCAGCGTGGCGATCAGATTAATACTGGTGGCGGTCTGCACACCGCGAAGCACCAGACAGTGCACCAGCCACAGCAGTACCGATGCACCCAGCATCGCCTGCCAGGTATTGCCGTTACCAAAGATCACGCGTTCACCAGAGTCGGTAAAAAAACTCAGCGCCGAAAAAACAATAACCAGATAGGAGACGTTGGCGATAACGGCACAAAGCCAGTAGCCCCATGCAGAGCAGAATCCTACCAGCTCACCAAATCCGGCTCGTGCGTAGGTGAAAATACCGCCGTCGAGTTCCGGTTTCAGACGTGTCAACAGGAGCAACGCCAGCGCAAGCATCATGATGCCTGTTCCGGTAATGGCCCAGCCAATCAGCAAGGCAGCAGGACTGGCGACCGCTGCCATATTTTGCGGCAGACTGAATACGCCAGCGCCCAGCATGGAACTCAACACCAACGCCGTGAGGGCGGTAAGACCTAATTTTTTGTTCAAAACACATCCTGAAAGCAGAACGAAAATCCGTAACGGCGAGGGGATCCGCAAAATTTTACTTAAATTACATTAACCGGCGGCGATTCTAACGGAGTGACTCAGAGAGATGCAATGTTAAAACAGGGAATTGCGCAGACCAGGCAGGAAATACTCAGGAGGGTGAGGGGATCGCGGGATCCCCCCGTAAGCCAGCTATTTAAACAGATCGGCAGAAACCGTCAGGTTGCCGCCACTCTGGTTCGACCACTGGCGAGTGATATGGTAATACTTCGCCCCTTTTGCAATTGCTGCGCGACCGACAGCCTCCGAGATTTCAGTTGGCGTACCGAAATGCCCGGTAAAGGTGACGCTGTCAAAAGGTTGCATTTGCGCTGCGGTAACCGCATTCACTTCCTGCACACTTTTGCCATCTGGCGCTTTTATTGTGTAGCGCTCATTGCTGGATGTCTGAGTTTCGAAGAAGCGACCGACTTTATTGGTTGGCGATTCAGATGAGGCCACGCCGGGGATCTGTACTGTCTTCACCGCCGCACCGCCGGTGGCAAGCGCCGCTTTACCTGCCTGAGAATCTGCCGGAATCAAATCAGGCGACTGAACTTTACGCGCTGGCGCATCTGCTTTATAGATGTAAGCTGTAATGTACTGATGATTGCCGCCGCTGTTGGCATCAATCTGCCGGATAATAAAGAAAGAGGACGCACCTTTTTCTTTCGCCTTTTTGGTCACCGCATCATTCACATCTGGTTGGCTGCGGTAAAAACCCGTTACGGTGACGGTATCATAAGGTTCCAGGCGGAATGCTTCACTTTTAGTCAGTTCACGAACGCCATTAATAATACGGTCTTTGTTTCCGGATGCTTTAGGGGCATCAGCATGGTAAAGGTCGGCCACCACACGCCAGTTGCCGCCATTGCCATTGGTATCGTTGATTCCCTGAACGTAAAAGGCGGCTGCACCCAGCTCATCGGCACGTTTTGAAACAGCGGCGGTGGCATCACCAATTGCGTTGAAGCGACCTGAAATAGCTATACGATCAAAGGGTTTCAGCGCGGCCGCTTTTTCCGGCGTCAGTTCCTGTGCCGCGTATGCGGATAATGATGTGAGTGACAACAGGGCTGATGCCAGAATGGTATTCTTCAGCTTCATAAAAATAATCCTTCGCCTTGCGCAAAAAATGAGTACGAAAACGTTCTGGACTCTTGATGTGTAACAGATTAGCTGCCGATTATTGCATGTAATAATGCATCCTGTCTCAGCCATTTTGAGCGTAATGAGATGGTTGGTAAAAATACCCGCGTTAATTTTTTAAAAAAATGTTAATTGTCGGGTATTTGTTTTTACATTCAGGGGAATCATTTGATTTGCAATTCCGTTAAGGTTAATGGTTTGTTAAATAATGAATTAAAAAATGAAAATTAATGCTTTTGTTTGATAAATAAAGCATTTAATCAGCTCAATCCATTCACAATTTGGTCGCTCCACAGTATATCTGGCCTCTTATGTTTATTTATAAATAAAAACTTTTTCAGGCTTACGTAATAGCTGGATCATTAAGGGTATTTTCAGTAGGTTATAAAAGTTTGTAACACTCCTGTCAGGCCGCTGGCCCACGCAGTGAGGACCAGTATCATCTCACCTCTGATGAAGGGAATATTATGCTAATTGGAATAACCCGGGAGCGATTGCCCAATGAAGCACGCGTTGCCGCAACCCCCAAAACGGTGGAGCAACTACTGACATTAGGTTTCAGCGTCACCGTTGAACGTGGAGCAGGCAAACTGGCCAGTTTCGACGATGACGCCTATCTTGCTGCCGGAGCGACGCTTACCGATACAGCCAGCGTCTGGCAGTCAGATATTGTCATGAAGGTAAATGCACCCACGGATGAAGAGATCGCACTGTCTCGTGAAGGCTGCACCCTGATAAGTTTCATCTGGCCTGCACAGAATCCTGAATTACTGGAAAAACTGGCCGAAAGAAAAGTGACCGTGATGTCAATGGATGCGGTGCCTCGAATTTCGCGGGCGCAATCGCTTGATGCACTCAGCTCCATGGCAAATATTGCCGGCTATCGGGCAATCATTGAAGCGGCACATGAGTTTGAACGCTTCTTTGCCGGACAGATCACTGCGGCGGGCAAAGTTTCTCCGGCCAGGGTGATGGTTATCGGCGCGGGCGTTGCCGGTCTGGCCGCTATCGGTGCCGCAGGGAGTCTGGGTGCCGTGGTACGTGCATTTGATACCCGTCCCGAAGTGAAAGAACAGGTCCGGAGCATGGGAGCTGAATTTCTTGAGCTGGATTTTAAAG
Source organism: Erwinia papayae (assembly GCF_058241465.1). Classification (NCBI taxonomy): domain Bacteria; kingdom Pseudomonadati; phylum Pseudomonadota; class Gammaproteobacteria; order Enterobacterales; family Erwiniaceae; genus Erwinia; species Erwinia papayae. Next base: position 913,286 of record NZ_JBZCHT010000009.1, on the reverse strand, counting down.
AGGAAGCGGGCAGTGGTGATGGTTACGCCAAAGTGATGTCAGAGGCTTTTATCAAGGCAGAGATGGCTCTCTTTGCTGCGCAGGCTAAAGAAGTAGACATTATTGTCACCACCGCGTTAATTCCGGGACGTCCGGCTCCGAAACTGATCACGGCGGAAATGGTCGCCACGATGAAACCCGGCAGTGTCATTGTCGACCTTGCCGCTCAAACCGGTGGCAACTGTGAACTGACCGTCGCGGACCAGGTCACCACCACCGACAATGGTGTCAAAATTATTGGTTATACCGACCTGCCATCCCGCCTGCCAGGCCAGTCTTCACAGCTGTATGGCACCAACCTGGTTAATCTGCTTAAACTGCTGTGTAAGGAGAAAAACGGTGAAATTCAGGTTGATTTTGATGACGTGGTTATTCGGGGAGTCACCGTTATTCGTGATGGTGAAGTGACCTGGCCTGCTCCCGCCATTCAGGTTTCTGCCACGCCGAAAGCTGTCACCACTGCGGTCAGACAGCCTGAGAAAGTTGAAGCTAAACCCGTCTCTCCGCTACGAAAATATGCATTGCTGGTGCTGGCCGTGGTGCTGTTTGGCTGGTTTGCAAATGTCGCACCGCCCGCATTTTTGTCTCACTTCACCGTCTTTGCCCTCTCCTGCGTAGTGGGTTACTACGTGGTGTGGAATGTCAGTCATGCTCTCCATACCCCTCTGATGTCAGTAACCAACGCAATTTCCGGGATCATTGTGGTGGGTGCCGTATTGCAAATAAGCCACGGTGGGTGGGTCAGTTTTCTGTCCTTTATCGCCGTTCTGATCGCCAGCATTAATATTTTTGGTGGTTTCACCGTGACTCAGCGCATGCTGAAAATGTTTCGTAAAAACTGAGGGGTAATCAATGTCTGGTGGATTAGTTACAGCAGCATACATTGTTGCCGCGATTCTGTTTATTTGCAGCCTGGCTGGCCTGTCGAAACATGAAACGTCCAGACAGGGTAACCTGTTTGGTATCAGTGGCATGGCCATCGCTTTGTTAGCCACTCTCTTTGGCCCGGACAGCGGCAATGTGAGTTGGGTTCTGCTGGCGATGGTGATTGGTGGCGCTACAGGTGTCAGACTGGCACAGAAAGTCGAAATGACTGAAATGCCGGAACTGGTTGCGGTACTGCACAGCTTTGTTGGCCTTGCCGCCGTGCTGGTGGGTTTCAACAGCTATCTGGATCATGCTCCGGGTATGGAGCCGGTACTGGAGAACATTCATCTCACCGAAGTTTTCGTTGGTATTTTCATTGGTGCGGTCACCTTCACCGGTTCACTGGTCGCCTTTGGTAAGCTGTGCGGTAAGTTATCATCGCGTCCTCTGATGCTGCCTCATCGCCACAAACTTAATCTGCTGGCACTGGTGGTTTCACTGTGTCTGTTGATTATTTTCGTTCGCACCGACAGTACCGCAATGCAGGTGTTTGCACTGATTCTGATGACCCTTATCGCGCTGGCTTTTGGCTGGCACCTGGTGTCCTCAATTGGCGGGGCAGATATGCCTGTCGTAGTTTCTATGCTTAACTCTTATTCCGGTTGGGCAGCGGCAGCGGCGGGCTTTATGCTCAGTAACGATCTGCTGATTGTTACCGGTGCGCTGGTTGGTTCGAGCGGAGCGATACTCTCATACATCATGTGCAAAGCGATGAACCGCTCTTTCATCAGCGTAATCGCCGGTGGCTTTGGTACTGACACCAGCTCGAGCGGGGAAAGTGAAGAAGTGGGTGAGCATCGCGAAATCGATGTTCAGGGCACGGCTGAACTGCTCAATAATTCCCGTACGGTAATTATCACTCCGGGATACGGCATGGCAGTGGCGCAGGCGCAATATCCGGTTGCTGAGATAACAGAAAAACTGCGCGCCAGAGGAATTAATGTTCGTTTTGGTATTCATCCGGTGGCTGGCCGTCTGCCGGGACACATGAATGTGCTGCTGGCGGAGGCAAAGGTTCCTTACGATATTGTGCTGGAGATGGACGAAATTAATGACGATTTCGCAGAGACCGATACGGTGCTGGTGATTGGCGCTAATGATACCGTTAATCCGGCTGCACAGGAGGATCCACACAGTCCGATCGCAGGTATGCCGGTACTGGAAGTCTGGAAAGCACAGAACGTGGTGGTATTTAAACGCTCGATGAATACCGGTTACGCCGGGGTGCAGAATCCGCTGTTCTTTAAGGAAAACACCCAGATGCTGTTCGGGGATGCAAAAGCTACCGTTGATGCAATCCTTAAAGCGCTGTAAACCATCGGGCTACAGGGTTCCAGCCATCCGGTATTTAACTGAAATCTTTCCGATCTGATGACAGAAAGCCCCGGCGTCATAGCCGGGGCTTTCTTATTGCTGCGGGTAACAGATGTTATCTGACAGGTACTGATAAGAGTCTGATGTCGCGGTATCGTAAACCAGCATCTACCGTAACCCCGCTGTTTTTAGTTACAGGGCAGAATTACTGGTCACCACACACCAGCGTCAGTCATCCTCATCATCATCCAGTTCTACCGGCGAGATAAATCCATCCGGTTTTATCGCCAGCAAATCGCAGCGAAGATGATCAATAACCTGCTCAGCGGTATTCCCCAAAAATGCGGCGGAGAGACCGGTGCGGCCAATGGTTCCCAGTACTACCACGCTAGCATCCAGCTGGCTGGCGATTTCCGGAATCACTTCTTCAGGTAGTCCTTTATCGACGTGGGTGAATTTTTCATCAATGCAGAATTTCTGCCGTAGCGATTTCATTGCCAGCAGGTGCTGTCCACGAATGGCGTCGTTATAAACGCTTGGGTCGAAATCAGGCAGCTCAATGGCGATATTGATTGGCGTAACAGGGTAAGCGCCGACCAGATGTACTTCGGTATGATTGACCAGCTCAGCCAGTTCCAGCGTTTCCTGTACCAGTTTGGTATTGAGCGGGTCATGATGTGGCTCTTCACTGGCCAGGTTAACGGCGACTATGGCTTTGCCATCCTCTGGCCACGGCTGATCTTTTACCATCCATACCGGGCAGGGGCACTTGCGAAGCAGATGCCAGTCTGTTGGGGTAAATACCACCGCCTGCAACCGGTCATGCTGATGCGTCATCTTCAGTACGAGATCGTGATGGCCATTAAGCACTTCCTGAATGATGGCCTCGTAGGGGCGGTTATGCCAGATCACCTTGATGTCAATTTCAACGCCAGCCTCAAGATAGGCGCTGGCCTGCTCACGGATCCATTCTGTACGCTGACTGACCACGCCTTTGCGCATGGTTGTTCGCTCATCGGGGGAAAGCAGGGTGGTCATCTCATAGGAGAAGTCATAGATGGGCAAAAAGGCAGTAATACGTCCACCCAGACGTTGATTGAGATAAACCGCCCGACGAAGCGCTGGCTGATCGTCCTGTTGTGGATCAACAGCCACAAGAATATTTTGATATTTAGCCATAACGGATTCTCCAGATGCTGATCGTTTCAAGATAGCGCAATCTTCAGACTGGCAGAAGAAAATTATCGGCAGTTCAATAAGTAATAATTATCCTGCTAGCTAATTTTCCGCGACTTCAGATTGATGTTACTGCGAGATGGTTAAGAATATAATAATCCTGTTGATGATTTTTACCCACCAGGTTCAGGTATCAGACATATAACTCAGGTGTTTTCGGTCAGCGTATTTTGTTGACAATGTTGCATTATTGCCGAATTAATGCCCACCAATTCACATAACAGGATGTAGCCAATGTTCCACCTGATTTTCAGCCTGCCAGGCTGGTACGTGATTGCGCGATTTATCATTCCTTTGCCGATAACGATGACAGCAAAAATATTACTGTCAGTGCTGGTTTTATCTGCCACACAGTTTTTAATTGTCAGTCGTTTTACCTCTGGCTCTGTTTTTTCAGCAGAGATGCCCAGAATCATCATCATTCTTTTCAGCTGGGCTTTCTGTTCGGTGTTATTTATTGCCCTGATGCAGTTACTGCTGGACCTGGTCATTCTGACAACACTGCTTTTTCACCATCCTTTGTCGGGGCTGGAAGTCGTCCGTTACACCCTGGCATTTATTGCTATGGCTGTGGCGGCTGTGGGTGTCACTCAGGCGATACGCATTCCCAGGCTTAAAGAGGTTGCCATTACTATCAACAATTTGCCTGCCGAATTTGAAGGTTTCCGCATACTACAACTGACGGATTTACATCTCAGCAAACTGTTCAATGCAGGCTGGAGTTCTTTGCTGGTTGAAAAGGTGGCTGAACTGAACGTTGATCTGATCGTTATAACGGGCGATGTCGTTGATGGAACCGTACAGAATCGCAGAAATGACGTAGAGCCATTGCGCAGGCTCAATGCGCCTGATGGCGTGCTGGCGGTTACGGGTAATCATGAATATTTTTTTGAACAACAGCGTTGGACCGAACACCTGAATTCGCTGGGATTAAAAACGTTGCTGAATAATCATGCGGTAATTTGTCGTGGGGACGCAAAGCTGGTTATTGCCGGTGTTACCGATGCGTCAGCCGGGAGGCGGGGAGCACCAGGTTCGGATTTGACGAAGGCGCTTGCTGATACGCCCCAGGATGCGCCGGTGATTCTCCTCGATCATCAGCCGCGTAACGCCAGGCGTAATGCAGAGCAGGGCGTGGATTTACAATTGTCAGGTCATACCCATGGCGGTCTGATTGCGGGCTTTGATCGGCTGTTTGCCGGTGCTAATGGCGGTTTCGTTTCTGGTCGCTATGATGTGGCAGGGATGCAGCTTTATGTTAACAACGGGACTGCACTGTGGCCGGGTATGGCAATAAGACTGGGGCGACCGTCTGAACTGACCCGAATAACGTTAAAACGTGCAATTCAGTGACAGCGGGTGTCTGGGGCAAAAAAGCGGGCAGGAACCAGGATTAACAGGACAGGGAAGTAACCTGCCGGGGTGACTTACGACAGGACTGTTAACCCGGAGACAAACGCCTCAGCCTGCCGACAGTAATATTAAACTGGCAGGGGCTGGACATATGAAATTAAAAAGACACAAACCTGGTGCTAAATTGAAAATTAAGCCTGCGCAAGCGCAGGCCTAAGGAAAAATCTACGATTCTGTTGATGGCGTTAAAGCTAAAAGTGCCGCAATAAATAAAAAAACTTTTAAAAAATACGACCACAATAAAATAAAGATGCATACCTGTTATTTATCAGGCAATAGCACGGCTCTGACCGGCAAGTTCTGACAGAACATCATGATTTTCGATGGTAATATATTTTCCTTTCACCGACAGCATCCCGCTCTTTTGAAAACGGCCAAGCAGTCGACTAATTGTTTCCACGGTCAGACCAAGATAATTGCCAATATCTCCTCGGGTCATGGTCAGACGAAATTCGCGCTGAGAGAAGCCACGTTCACCAAAACGACGTGACAAACCATAGATAAAAGCGGCCAGCCGTTCTTCGGCATTTTTCTTCGACAGGAGTAATATCATCTCCTGATCCCCTTTAATTTCGCCGCTCATCAGCCGCATCATCTGCTGACGCAGGCTTGGCATCTTACCGGAAAGGTCATCAAGTGTTTCAAATGGGATTTCACACACCATCGCGTTTTCCAGCGCCTGAGAGAAACTGGGGTGATGACCTGCACTGATGGCATCGAAACCAACCAGGTCACCCGCCAGGTGGAAACCAGTAATCTGTTCATCGCCCTGTTCAGTGATGGTGTAACTTTTTAGCGTCCCGGAGCGGATTGCATACAGTGATTTCAGTTCATCGCCAGCTTTGAACAGAGTCTGGCCTTTCTGGATAGGTTTTTTGCGTTCAATGATATTGTCCAGCTGATCGAGTTCATGCTCGTTCAGCGTGAAGGGAATGCACAGTTGACTGATACTGCAATCCTGACAGTGAATAGCACAACCGCCAGACTGAATACGTCTGCTAATAACTCGCTTTTCAGGGATCATAGTTATGGGCCCAGTTGATTATTGACTGAGGTCAATTTTATCACTTTTTTTTGTTTAAAGGGAACGGGGCAGAGCAGTTTTCGTCTTATTGAAGTCTCTATATCAATTTTAGTGTCATCTCGTTTAAGAATTTATCAAAAAAATAACATCCAACTTATTTCAATAATATTCCAACATAATAATTATCAATAATTGGCATTTTTCAAAAGTGGACCACAGCCAGGCAGTAGATAACGATTGCTGTAATGCAGTATAAACTGTGATCTGTCCGCCACTATTTTTACGCCGACAATGGGGAAACGACACGATGAGTCCTGATGATAAAGAGTTGTTTAAAGACGCGATGGAAGATGTTGTCCCGCTGAAAAATCGTGCCAGCACTCTTTGGCTGAAATCTCCTGCACGCAAGGTTCCGCAACATAGCGTTGCAGAACCGTTGCCGCAAAATCCCCTGATCAGCGGTTTGCTCGACATTATCCCTGTTACCACCCCGCTGGAATATAAAGCGCAGGGGATCCAACAGGGGGTGCTGGACAAATTGCGCTGCGGAAAATACCGGCCTGATGCCAGTCTCAATCTGCTGCGCCAACCCACAGAATCCTGCCGACAGATACTCTACCGCTTTATGCTGGAGGCTATGCTGGAAAACTGCCGTAATTTATTGATTATTCATGGCAAAGGCAGCAAAGATACCGCCCACGCAAACATTGTCCGCAGTTATCTGTTTCGTTGGTTGCAACAATTTGAAGAGGTGCAGGCCTTTTGCATTGCCCGTCCCCAGCACGGCGGTAGCGGTGCCTGCTATGTGGGTTTAAGAAAAAACGAACAGGCACGCGCGGAAAACCGTGAACGACATGCCAAACGCAGCCGTTGACCTCAGGATCCCAGGCCAACTCTTCCTGTCGTCATCGGTTTTACTTATGAAAAACTACCACAACGGCGAATAAAAGATTTTCCTTGCGGGAAAGGGGCGTAATTCAGCAAGTGAAGCTTCTTACAATCCGTTATCATACCCGACACTTTTTTCAGGAACCGATGCCAGCCTGCTAAACGGCAGTGGCCCATGGAGCGCTATCGTGGAAAGTATCGCTGCGACAGATGTGCGAACCTTAATTAATGAAGGCGGTATCAGCCGTTACCAGCTACGGATTATTGTTCTTTGCTTTGCCGTGGTGGCAATGGATGGAATGGATATCGCAGTAATGGGTTTTATCGCGCCAACGCTGAAAGCTGCCTGGGATGTGACTACCCAGCAACTGGGTATGGTGATCAGCGCTGCGCTGATTGGTCTGGCGCTGGGTGCGATGCTGGCCGGCCCGCTGGCGGATCGCTTTGGTCGCCGGAAAATTATCATCGGTAGCGTTTTCTTCTTTGGTATGTGGACGCTGGCGACGGCATTCTCACAAAACATCGATCAGATGATGTTGTTCCGCTTTCTTACCGGGCTGGGGCTGGGGGCGGCCATGCCCAATGTGGGGACGCTGGTAGCAGAATATTCTCCTGAGCGTAAACGCGCCTTCATTATTACCGTGGTGTTTTGTGGCTTCACTTTTGGCGCTGCCGGTGGTGGATTTGCTGCATCATAGTTGATTCCCAATTTTGGCTGGCATGCGGTACTGGTTGTGGGTGGCTTGCTGCCATTACTGATCGTGCCGATGCTGGTCTCGTGGCTACCTGAGTCAGTACGGTTCCTGCTGGCCCGCCATGCCCCGGCTGAGCAGATCCGTAAGATTGTTGAGAAAATGGCACCGGGGAAAATTGACCGACACAGTGAATTTGCCATGCAGGAGAAAGGGAGCCGCCACGGCTCGGTAAGACTGGTCACCAGCCGTCCTTTTTTGTTGGGCAGCACCATGCTGTGGGGCGGCTATTTTATGGGCCTTTTTCTGGTCTATCTGATCGGCAGCTGGCTGCCTTCTCTGGTCAAAGATATGGGGATGACTGTCACTCAGGCTGCACTGGTTACCGCCATGTATCAGGCTGGCGGAACGGTAGGTTCGTTGTTTGCTGGTTGGATGATGGACCGTTTTAACGCCAATCTGGCGCTGGCCTCAATCTATTTTGTCGGGGCCATTGCCACTGTGTCTATCGGCTACGCGCCAGCTCATACGCTTACCCTCAGCCTGGTTGCCTTCAGTAGCGGCTTTTGTCTTAATGGCGCGAATACCGGAATGAATGCGCTTTCTGCCAGCTATTATCCCACTCATGCGCGGGCCACCGGTTCCAGCTGGATGCACGGTGTTGGCAGGATGGGAGCCATTCTCAGCGCCTTCGTTGGGGCGCAGATGCTCGCTATGGGCTGGAATATCACCCAGGTATTTACCAGCCTTGCAATACCTGCCGTACTGACATCACTGATGCTGTTGATTAAATATCGTTATGCTCATCATCGTAGCGCCTGAACACGCTGCCGCCCGACCAACACCCTGCGTCGGGCGACACCACAACCCTGCCGATAATCCGCTTTTGCTCCGTTTCCTGCTTCGCGCATCGCCCGGCTGGCCCGATCACAGTTTGTGGATTTCTTCCTCAGTACCGTTCAGTTTCCACTAATCTGACAACAGTCAGGACAGGACAGGACAGGAGCGGGATGATGACTGATTTATGGGTGAGTGCCGACACCATTCGTGATAATTTTGCCAGCGCAATGTCTGCAATGTATCAGCAGGAAGTCCCGCAGTATGCTGTGTTACTCAAGCTGGTTGCTGAGGTTAACCAGCAGGTGCTTGATCAACAACCAGCGCTGAGACGTCAACTGGCAGAAAGTAGGGAACTTGCCCGGCTGAGTGTTGAACGGCACGGCGCAATCCGCGTTGGCACGGCAGCAGAGCTGTCAATGCTGCGACAGATGTTTACTGTTATGGGCATGTACCCGGTGGGCTATTACGATCTGAGTCAGGCCGGTGTGCCCGTGCATTCAACGGCTTTTCGGCCGATATCAGACCTCTCGCTTAACCACAATCCTTTCCGCCTGTTTACTTCGCTACTGCGACTGGATTTGATCGACGCCCTGCCATTACGGCAGAGGGCGACGGAGATTCTGGCGCAGCGTGATATTTTTACTCCACGTTGCCGTGAAATGGTGGCATTACATCAGCAGCAGGGAGGTTTTACCGCTCATCAGGCGGCTGAGTTTATTACCGAATCGCTGGAAACCTTTCGCTGGCATCAGCAGACTACGGTTGACTCTGCCACCTGGCAGGCGTTGCAACAGCAGCATCGCCTGATTGCCGATGTGGTCTGTTTTCCGGGATGTAATATTAATCATCTGACGCCCCGCACGCTGGATATTGACCGCGTACAGGCGCTGATGCCCCAGCGGGGGATCGTGCCCAAAGCCATTATTGAAGGTCCTCCCCACCGTCGGGTTCCTTTATTACTGCGGCAAACCAGCTTCAGAGCCCTGGATGAGCCAGTGTGCTTTACTGACCGACAACAGGGCACGCACACTGCCAGGTTTGGCGAAATCGAACAGCGAGGCATCGCTCTTACCGCAAAAGGCAGAGCATTGTATGATCGGTTGCTGTTACAGTGTGAAGCGGGCAGTGATAACAGCATCCATCAACACCAGCTGACAGAGGTTTTCCGGCAATTTCCCGATGATGAACAGACGCTGCGTCAGCAACAGCTGGCATGGTTTCACTATTCGCTGACTGAAAGCGGCAAGGCCGCACCGCAGCGCATTGCGCAGTTGCAGGATATTGAGAAACTGCTTGATGAAGGGTTGATCCGTGCCACGCCAATGATTTATGAAGATTTCCTGCCGGTCAGTGCCGCCGGTATTTTCCAGTCAAACCTGGTCGGTGAAGTAAGAAAAATCAGTCAGGGCAATGCCAACCGGGTGGCCTTTGAGCAGGCGCTGGGGGCAAATGTGCAGGATGAAATCATGCTTTATGCTGCGCGGCAACAAGCCAGCCTGCAACGCTGCGGGCTGGGATAAAAGAGAGTCAGAAGATCATTGCAGGCTGCTGTTGCGGATCAAACAATATCTGCCTGCACCCAGCAGCATGATGGCGAACGCGGCAAAGAAATAGAATGCTTCACTCTCCAGCGCCCATGCGCCGACGGAGGTTCGATCCCAGACCGCGCCGGTTTTGACCAACAGGGTTGCAAACACCAGATTGACCGCGATGATAAATGCGGCCGGGCGGGTCATCAGTCCGATAATCAACATAACCGGTGCCACCACCTCGCCAACATAGGCTCCCCAGGCGACAAAGCCAGGAATGCCGTGCGCTTTCAGCATGCTGGCAATCCAGCCGACACCGTGCACCACTTTAAATTCGCCGTGAAACAGCAGCAAAAAACCAAGAGAAAGACGCAGCACCAGCTTGCCAAAATCGGGATGATCAAAGAAGCGGTTAAAACCGCTGTTAATGGCAGTAAACATCTCAAATCCTCATGCAGGTTGTTTAAAACGCCGGGATTCAGGCTGCACTTTTTGCCTCACCGCTAATCTTATCTCTGGCGGCAAACAGGGCGACCGTACCGTGCAGCTGAATCTCGACCTCACGAAAATGCTGTTGCAGGGCCATTTTCAGACTGGACAGGGAATCATGCTGGTTACCAAAAATCCCCTTTTTATTGTAAACATTCATCAGCTTTCGTCCGAAAGCATTATGCTCGACGCCGTTGCCTAAAATCGTCGCGCCATAAACGGTTCCGCCCTGAGTCACCGCCGCCTTGATATTAGCCAGTGCGATACTTTTTAATGACATCTCACCGGGCAGGCAGTGCAGGAGATAGAAAAGGGATACCGAGTCGTAACGATCTTTCATCTCAGCGGGCAAGGGTTTAAAAACGTCATGACGAACACGGTCGGTAACACGACCGGTACCAATACGCCCGGCTGCTGCGTCAAGACTGACAGGATTAAGATCCAGCAGTGAGACGCGTTCCAGTGCCTGCGTGGAGTTTGCAAGATACCAGCCTGTCCTCACGCCGATATCGAGATGGTTTTTACTTAAATGACGCTGGAAATGGGGCAGAAGTATTTGCTCAGTAGGGCAGCGCCAGGCATAGCGATTGGAAATATTCAGTACCCACCAGTCATAGAGACGCAGAGTAACAGGCGTATAAACTCGCGAACCTTTCGCACTATCAACATTCATTATTCTTCCTTAACAGTCGGCCATTTCGTTGTGGGGCTATAAGGTAATGTAATCTTTAACTTGATTACAATAAATCCTGCACAGACAACGTGAGAAACATTCATAGCGCTTATTTTACAACCAGTAATGTAGGGTGCGTGAATGAAAGGCCTTACTGTGCGGAGAAACCCGCATTTGCCCCTATTTTCCTTCAGGTGAGCTGTTGGGCGACTGTTGATATTGCTAATAAAACTCCATAAAACGACAGTTTTATGGAGTCCATTATGAAATGATTTGAGGTAAGGTTTATCAATAAAGCGTGCGAAGGAGGAAAACTAAACCTGGGCCCATCCCCCATCAACACACAGTTCTGAGCCAGTCATATATGAAGAGTCGTCCGAAGCCAGGAAAACAGCTGTTCTGGCAATTTCATCCGCAGTACCACTGCGGTGCATAGGGATCAAAGTATGTAAATGGGCATTAGACTGCTTAATCATTTCTTCACTCATACCGATTTTTCTGGCCTGGTCAGTATCAATAAGTCCCGGAGAAAGCGCGTTGACCCGAATGCCAGCATCAGACAGTTCGGCCGCCAGTGATCTGGCTAATGAGCGGAGAGCAGCTTTGGTTGCTGAATAGACACTAACATACGGCCGGCCTTGTTGATCCAGTGTCGATGTAATCAGAATGACAGAGCTTCCCCTTGCCATTAGCGGGATAATTTTTTGTACTGTAAAAAAGGTGCCTTTAAAATTTGTATTGGCCGTAAAATCAAAGTCTTCTTCTGTAACTTCTGTGAACAACCCAGGTCTGCCACCACCTGCATTTGCAAAGAGGATATCAACTCGATTGTACCGGGATTTAGCATAGTTACTGAACTGCTCAATCTCTGCCATAACAGAAATATCACTGCGCAATGCATCAATCTTGCCGTCAAAATGCTCAATTACCGAATTAAGTCTGGCCTGATCCCGGCCAGTAATCACCACTGTCGCACCTTCCTGATAAAACCGTTGAGCGGTTGCCAGTCCAATACCGTCACTGCCACCTGTTATTACTGCGACTTTTCCGTCCAGCTTACCCATATGTACCTCCTGACATTCATATTCTTCCTCTGCTCATGATGGAGATTGAGTTAGAGGGGCTGAAGAATTATTATGTGAATTATTCTTCAGATTTTGAATTCGCTTATGGCTACAGTTATCTCTCACCAGCTTAATCGCCGCAGAATGCCGCGTCAGGAACGATCGATCGTCACCGTTGACGCCATATTTGAGGCAACCATTCAGGTTTTGTTAACGGCAGGGCCAATACGGCTTAACACAACACGAGTCGCTGAACGAGCGGGAGTTTCAGTAGGTACGTTGTATCAGTATTTCCCTAACAAACAGTCTTTGCTGCTGGCACTGCTGGAAAGGCATCTGAACTCCCTTACACGCATCGTCGAAGAGGCCTGTCACGAAAACCTGAATACTGAATCAGCTAAAATTGCTGCTGTCGTAGTCAGGGCCTACCTTGAGGCCATCATGTCAAATGCTGAGGTTTCTCCCGCGCTTTATTACATTGCGGTAGACCTGGATGCCGGGAGGTTGCTTGATAAATCGGTGCAAAAAACTGTTCATGCCATTGAGAAACTACTGACATCAGCCAGTGATGGCAATTTCAACGAATGTCATATCATTGCGCAAACTATGGCGGCAGTTCTTTTTGGGACAGTTCCTGCTTTCTGTGTACGGGTTATATCGTCCAGCGCCGGCGAGGAGGCAGAAAGACAATTGATACTGATGTTACGCGCTTATCTTGCTGCGCACCAACAGGGTAAATCCGGAGAATGACACTCTCTTTCACATCATCGATAATCAGGCTATGAATTTGTCTTTTTCATTTTAAGCTGATACGGGTTGCAGAGATTGAATTCAGGTTGGCATGTATAAATGCAGGTCATTACAACGACAGACTATCCTTCAAGCCTTTCAGGTTATTACTGCCGGGCCTTCAGTTTGCAAATTCAGAAAAAAAACACCCTTGTCACTACCTTAAACTGTGATCGACAGAACGAATTTAACAATCTGGTTTTAATTACATAAGTCTCTGTTGCGTCAGTTTGAGATAAAAAAGCCTGTCAGTGCAAATACTTAACCTTTCACCACCTTTCTTAACATTATGAATAAAAAGAAATAATTACTCAGGTAATGCGCGATGGTGCCGATAACCCTTATCAGGCATCCAGATGTCAGGCTGAGCTGACACAGTTCTCTATCGTTACGGAGTAGTTATGAATATGTTAAAAAACTTTACCATCCGCAGCGTGTTGCTTTGGATCCTCGGGCTGTTCTGCCTGATGTGGTCTGCCGTAGGCATGTACAGCGTTTATTCTTTGAACGCACTGGGAAAGGGAAACGAAGTTGATCGCCAGCTGGTTAACCAGATGACTATTTTGAGTAAAGGCAACGATCAATATTTTCGCTTTATTACCCGGCTGAACCGGGCCGTTGATTCCCGGCAGGCCGGCAGTGCAACGGCGGCAGCGGATATGGCATCCGTACAAAAAGCGCTGGATAACATGACGAAATATCTGGCTGACTTTAAAGCCCTTTCGCCCGGCCCCATTGACGCCAGTTATTCGGCAGCGGTGATCGCCAACTGGGAAAAACTGCTCAATGATGGTGTTCTGCCGCAGATGCGGCTTGCTCAACAACCTGTGCTTGATGATTTTCGTCGTCATGCAGCAAATGTCACCCCCATGCTCAGTCGGGATTTTGGCGGCAGCGTGGAGAAATTCAACAGTGCGGCCAGTGATAAGCTGGATGTCACCAGGGTAAAAGTCGATTATCTGACGCATGCAACCAAACTGGTGATTGTTATGGCGGCGATTGCCGGTCTGGTGATTCTGTTGTTAACCGATCGCTACCTGGTAAAAATGCTGGTGCGCCCGCTGGAGGGAATGCGTCAGCATTTTCGTCTGATCGCAGAGGGTGACCTGAGTCAGCCGATTGAAGATATCGGACGCAACTGCGTAGGTAAACTGGTTCCGTTGTTGCGGGCGATGCAGGAGAGTCTGCGCGATGCGGTAAGTGCCATCCGTAACGGGACCGACAACATTTATCGTGGTGCGGCAGAAATATCTTCCGGGAATAACGACCTCTCATCCAGAACGGAAGAGCAGGCGGCAGCACTTGAGCAGACGGCAGCAAGCATGGAGCAGCTGACCGCGACGGTAAAACTAAACGCTGATAATGCGGCACACGCCAGTGAACTGGCCGAAATTGCCTCCAGCACCGCCAGTAAAGGGGGTAAACTCGTTGGTGACGTTGTCACAACCATGCAGGGCATTGCCGGCAGCTCACATAAAATTGGTGAGATCACCAGCGTGATTAACAGCATTGCCTTTCAGACCAATATCCTGGCACTGAATGCTGCCGTTGAAGCCGCCAGAGCAGGTGAACAGGGGCGAGGTTTTGCTGTGGTCGCCAGTGAAGTTCGCAACCTGGCTCAGCGGAGTGCTAACGCCGCTAAAGAGATTGAGTCATTAATCAGTGATTCGGTCAGCAGAGTGGATAACGGCTCGCGTCTGGTGGGAGAAGCAGGCAGTACCATGGATGAAATCCTGCGGGCAGTGGAAGAAGTCACGCAAATTATGAAGCAGATAGCCTCAGCGTCGGAAGAGCAGAGTAAGGGGATATCTCAGGTGGGCACTGCCATTACCGAAATGGACAGCGTCACGCAACAAAATGCCTCACTGGTGGAACAGGTTTCAGCCGCCGCCAGCGCGCTGGAACGCCAGACTGAGGAGTTGACGCTGTCAGTGTCAAAATTCCGTCTGTCCCCGACGGCGATATCGGCAACTGTCCCGCAGCTCACAACGGCAACCAGTCTGAAGCCAGCTCAGTCGCTGCCGCTTCCCGGAGCGGCTAAATCAAAAGCGTCGCCTGATGACTGGGTCTCTTTCTGAGCATATTGACAGAGCCACGCCACCAGCTCCTGTAACTGAGCGGGCGCTTCGTTGGCCGGGCGCTGAACCAGACTCCACACCGCGCCCGTTTTAACCGTTGCCCCGAATGGGGCAACCAGCCGTTTCATTGCCAGATCCGATTCGATCAGCGTCACATCCGCCACCGTCACGCCAAATCCCTGAACAGCAGCGCCGATCGCCAGATCCATCGTATCGAAATGCTGGTTGCGCTTCATTGTCACCTGCCTGCGCTGCTGATTAAGCCACAGAAGCCAGTCGCGGTTATCGGCAGTCGGATGCAAAAAAGTAAACCGCTCCAGCGCCTCAATTTCCAGCCCGCCTTCTGGTGCAAGTTCAGCGGCAAGCACCGGTGTCAGCGCTTCATCAAATAACCGATAACTGCCGGTCAGGGGTGGCCCGTAAAGTATTGCCGCATCATAGTTTTCCAGCCGACTGTGATGATCGAGCGTGGTGGTCAGTGAGACATGAAGGTCTGGCCGGGCCTGCTCCAGTGCCACCAGTTTTGACACCAGCCAGCGCATGGCGCAGGTGGGGGCTTTCAGTCTGATCACCGCATGGGTTCTGCTGGCCTGATCGGCGGCCTGAGTCATTTGTTCGTAACCGGCTCGCACGGCGGGCAGCAGCGCTGCGCCCTGAGCCGTGAGACGCATACCACGCGCGTGGCGATCAAACAGGGCAAAGCCCAGCCAGTTTTCCAGCATTGCCACTTTACGACTGACCGCACCCTGGGTAATGCATAACTCCCGGGCAGCATGAGTAAGGTTAAGATGACGGGCAACAACAATAAAAGCATAAACCGCATTGAGTGGCAGCGGGCGCCTCGACATGGTCATTCCTGTAAGCAATGTTTAAAAGTCATGGCTATTATGACAACAATTCGCTTGTTCACTCAAGCCGCCTCACGTTGAATGAATCACACCGCCTCACCCGTTATGTGGAGTATGCATGACCATCAAATCCAGCGTGCAGCCGCGTTCTAAACTGCCTGATACCGGCACGACCATTTTTTCAGTGATAGGTCAGCTTTCTGCACAACACCGGGCCGTTAACCTTGCACAGGGCGCGCCAGATTTCCCCTGCGATCCCATGCTGACGGCCAGTGTGACCAGAGCGATGCAGCAGGGACATAATCAATATGCGCCAATGACCGGCCTGCCTGCGTTGAAAGAGGCGCTGGTCAGCAAGGTCAGCGCCCTCTATGGTCAGCAATATGATGTCGGCCGCGAAGTGTTAATTACCGGCAGTGCCAGTCAGGGCATTTATGCTGCTATCAGCGGCCTGGTATACCCAGGCGATGAAGTTATCTTCTTCGAACCGGCGTTTGACAGTTATGCGCCGGTAGTGCGATTGCAGGCTGGCATTCCGGTGGGGCTGAAACTGCAACCGGGGGATTTTACTGTCAACTGGGACGAGGTCCGCGCCGCCATCACGCCGCGCACGCGGATGATCATTATTAACACGCCTCACAATCCCGGTGCACAGGTGCTTACCCGACAGGATCTTGATCAACTGGCGGCCATCATTCGTCACAGCGATATCGTGGTGCTGTCCGATGAGGTGTATGAGCATATTCTGTTTGACGGCCGGCAACATCACGGCATGGCAACCCATCCGGAACTGGCACAGCGTAGCGTCATCGTCTCCTCTTTTGGTAAAACCTTCCACGTCACCGGATGGCGAGTTGGTTACTGCCTGGCCCCGGCGGAACTGATGAGCGAACTGGTCAAAGTGCATCAGTTTATGATGTATTCCGCTGATACGCCGATGCAGGTCGCTTTTGCCGACTATCTTCGCCAGCCTGAAAATTATCTGGGTTTGCGCGATTTTTATCAGCGCAAACGCGATTTGCTGATCGCATTATTGCAGTCATCGCCATTTCGGTTGCTGCCTTCTGCGGGATCGTTCTTTATGCTGGCAAGTTATGCTGATTTCAGTGATGAGCGTGACAGCGAAATGGTAAAACGGCTGATTGTTGATTACGGCGTCGCCACTATTCCACTCTCGGCGTTTTATACCGACGGCAGCGACAACAAACTGATTCGTCTCTCTTTTGCAAAAGATGACGCCACATTACGAGCCGGTGCTGAAGCGCTGTGCCGGGTAAAGTCCTGAATGACTTCTGAGGGGAAGTGAATGAAGAAACTGAGTGCACTGTTAGTGGCAGCAGGGTTGTTGTCATCATTATCGGCAATGGCACAAGAGAGCCTCCGTTATGGCCTTGAATCACAATATCCGCCATTTGAAAGCCGTAATGCGGCAGGTGAGCTGGAAGGGTTCGATATCGAACTGGGTAATGCCATCTGTCAGGCCGGTGGCTTCAAATGCAGCTGGGTGGAAAGCAGCTTCGATGCGCTCATTCCGGCGCTGAAAGCGAAAAAGTTCGACGCCATTAACTCGGCAATGAACATCACCGAAGCCAGACTGAAAAGTATCAGTTTTACCCGGCCCATTTATCGCATTCCCAGCCAGCTGATCGGTAAACGTGGATCAGGTCTGCAACCTGAGTTGGCGTCGCTGCGAGGCAAGAATATTGGCGTGCTTCAGGGATCAGTTCAGGAGACCTATGCTAAAAAACACTGGGAGCCACAGGGTGTGACCATCACTTCCTACCAGGATCAAAACCAGGTTTACAGTGACATGGTGGCGGGCCGTCTTGATGCCACGCTGGTGATGTCGGCAGCGGGTCAGTCTGGCTTTCTGGAAAAACCGCAGGGGAAAGCGTTCAGCTTTGCCGGCGCGCCGGTAGAAGATAATCAGATACTGGGGGTTGGCATTGGTTTTGGTTTGCGTAAAGACGACAGTAAATTAAAGGAAGCGCTGGATAACGCCATCGCTAAAGTCCAGTCTGACGGCACCGTTACCCGGCTGGCGACAAAATACTTTCCTGGTATCGACGTCGGCGTTAAACCTTAACAGGTCTGAACTGGACTCTTCAGACTGGGTCAGCAATCAACAGAGAGATTGCTGATTTATCGCTGAGTAAAAAACCACGTCCTTCAGGCGTGGTTATCCACCATCAGAAAAGATCAGCACAATAAAATCCCCGATCACCACAAATTATTCCAGTCTTAGTTTTTTCTGCGGATGATAAGTTAACCCGCAGTTTTAGCAAAAAATGTACGGAGCAAGTGATGAGCAGTGGGTTAACCTCCTGCGCCTGTTAAACAGGCAGTTATCCATTCCCCAAATCTGACCGCCGCCGGAATTGAGAAAAAAACATCGCCAGATGTCGTGAGACATCGATCACAGCCACGCTGACAGATGCCTGTACATCAATGAATCCCCGCAGGCCAAAAGCTGCGGATATCGATCAATTACTGCCTGAAATTTCAGGGTGATTGCGTTTATGGATAACAATCAACATCGCGCAGCGCTGATCGCCCGGCAAATTTTACAAAAGTGCTCAGCGGTGAGGGACAATCAGGCCAAAACGTTCGCCCGGACTGAGGGCAGGTCAGGAGCACTGAGTCATTGATGACGCTGTGGCAGTTATCATTGATTCACTGGAACTGAATTAAAAATAACCATAAGGATGAGGTCGGAAAATGTCCGGATACAATGCGGTTGTTTCATCGCAACCCGAAGGTTGGAGCGATAAAACTGTGGCCAGTCAGATCCAGCCATCACACAGTTTTAAGCTGGCAGATGCGTTATTGCTGGGGCAGTTTGTTCGTGATCATGCCGCAGAATTTGGTGTGCCGGTGGTGTTCAGCATGGTGGATGCGCAGGGGACCCAGCGCCACTTTTTTAGCATGGACCATGCCATGCTGATAAGTCATCAGTTGGCGTACCAGAAAGCCTGGACGGCAGCGTCATTGAGAATGACAACAGAAAAGCTGGGCCAGCAGGTTCAACCTGATATGGAGCTGGCGGGCTTACAATATACGCCGGGCATATGTTGTATCGGTGGCGGCTTGCCTTTCTGGTCAGGCGGGCAGCTGTTGGGCGCAGTCGGCGTTAGTGGCGGAAGAGTGGATCAGGATATCGCGATTGCCCGTTTTGCGCTGGCTCAGTTCAGCCGCACGCGCTATCCGCTTGAATATTCTCACCATTACAAGGAGTTGACATGTGTCCAGGCACAGCGAGGTTGATTATTAACGGCGGCCCATCTTCATTTATGGTCTTTTACCGTTATGCCGACCTTGCCAGCAAAACAGTCAGGTGATGGTATCTGAAATCTTTGGCAGCTGACCGTAACTATCACCACACTGGCCATATCTGATGAGAGGGCCGCAGTGACAGAAGCGATGTGCATAATCGGCGATTGAACAATTCAGCTGTGACCGATGGTCACACCGATTATTTAGGAGGTTACTTCATGTTAGAACAAGGATTTTCTGAACCGACCCGTCGCGTGGTCAGACTGAAGAATGCGATCCTTCAGGCAAAGCCCTGCGTGGAAGCAGAAAGAGCGATGCTGGTGACCCGGGCTTATCAGCAAAATGAACACCTTCCTGCCATTATGCGCAGAGCAAAAGCGGTGGAGAAACTCTTCCTTGAACTGCCGGTTACGATTCGTCCTGACGAGCTGATTGTCGGAGCGGTGACAGTCAATCCTCGATCGACAGAAATTTGTCCCGAATTTTCTTATGAATGGGTCGAAAAAGAGTTTGAAACCATGCAACATCGCCTGGCCGATCCTTTTGTTATTTCGTCACAAACCGCGCAGGATCTTCATCAGGCTTTTAAATACTGGCCGGGTAAAACCACCTGTGCTCTGGCTGAATCACTGATGTCACAGGGGACTAAAGAGAGCATGGCGAGTGGAGTTTTTAGCCCGGGCAATTACCTGTTTGGTGGCGTCGGCCATGTCTGTGTTGATTACGGCAAGATACTGAAAAAAGGCTTTCGCGGCATCATTGAAGAAGTCAACGATGCACTGGCACGACTTGATCGCAGTGAACCCGGTTATATACGCAAAGAGCAGTTTTATCAGGCGGTCATTATCAGTTATCAGGCAGCAATTCTTTTTGCTCACCGCTATGCGGATGAAGCTCTCCGGATAGCCACCAGGGAGAAAGAACCGCAGCGTAAGCGGGAACTGGAGCAGATAGCAGAAAACTGTAAGCGTGTACCGGAACATGGGGCTGAGAATTTCTGGCAAGCCTGTCAGGCTTTCTGGTTTATTCAAAGTATGTTGCAAATTGAATCCAGCGGTCACTCTGTCTCGCCAGGGCGTTTCGATCAATACATGTATCCATACCTGAAAGCCGATAAAACCATCCTGCCTGAATTTGCACAGGAACTGGTTGATTGCTGCTGGATTAAACTCAACGACATCAATAAAACCCGGGATGAAGTGTCTGCACAAGCTTTTGCTGGTTATGCCGTCTTTCAGAATCTTTGTGTTGGCGGTCAGACCTCTGATGGCCAGGATGCCACCAACGCGCTCAGCTATATGTGCATGGAGGCAACGGCTCACGTGCGGCTGCCACAGCCCTCCTTTTCTGTTCGTGTATGGCAGGGCTCGCCGGATGCCTTTCTCTATCGGGCATGTGAGCTGGTACGCCTGGGTATGGGTGTACCCGCTATGTATAACGATGAAGTGATTATTCCGGCGTTGCAAAACAGAGGGGTGACACTGGCTGATGCACGGGACTACTGCATCATTGGTTGTGTGGAGCCACAGGTCCCTCACCGCACGGAGGGATGGCACGATGCTGCCTTTTTCAATGTTGCCAGGGTACTGGAAATTACCCTTAATAATGGCCGGGCAGGCAACCACCAGTTGGGTCCGGTTAGCGGTGAAATGACTGATTTCACCAGCATTGAAGACTTCTATCGCGCGTTCCGTCAGCAGATGGCGCACTTCGTTCATCAACTTGTTGAAGCCTGCAATGCTATTGATATGGCACATGCGGAACGCTGCCCACTGCCATTCCTTTCGGCACTGGTGGATGATTGTATTGGACGTGGTAAATCCTTACAGGAGGGGGGCGCCGTATATAACTTTACCGGGCCACAGGCTTTTGGCATTGCTGATACCGGAGATTCAGTTTATGCCTTGCAAAAGCAGGTGTTCGAAGAGGGCAGAATCACCCTTGCGGAATTAAGAAATGCGCTTGAAGTCAACTTTGACCATCACCCTGACCCGGAGCGACAGCCGTCTTCCGCGTCGCAGCTGTGGGTCGGAGATAACAACAGGTTTACAGAAACCCGTCGCATTCTGGAAAGTACGCCCTGTTTTGGTAATGACATTGATGAAGTGGATTTGGTGGCACGTCGCTGTGCGCTGATTTATTGCCAGGAAGTTGAGCGCTACGGTAATCCTCGTGGGGGGACATTTCAGGCTGGGATTTATCCTGTCTCGGCTAATGTATTGTTTGGAAAAGACGTCGGAGCATTACCTGATGGCCGTCTGGCCGGAGAACCACTGGCTGACGGGGTTTCACCTCGTCAGGGCAAAGATACCCTTGGGCCCACTGCGGCGGCAAACTCTGTTGCCAAACTTGATCACTTCATCGCGTCGAATGGCACCCTGTATAACCAGAAATTTCTGCCGTCATCACTGGCTGGCGAGAAGGGCCTGCGTAATTTCAGTGCGATGGTGCGAAGCTATTTTGACAAAAAGGGAATGCATGTTCAGTTTAACGTCATCGATCGTGAAACTTTGCTGGCGGCCCAGAAGGATCCCCGGCAGCACCAGGATCTTGTTGTGCGGGTAGCAGGTTACAGCGCACAGTTTGTCGTTCTCGCCAAAGAAGTTCAGGACGACATTATCAGCCGTACTGAGCAACACTTCTGAGTCCGGGCGGGCCGTATTCTGCAATATGGCCCTCTGCTGACTGCATCATTGTATTACGGAAGTCTGATGGAAAAAGTGGATTATCAGGCAGAAGGGATTCTGTTCAATATTCAACGCTATTCCCTGCACGACGGGCCGGGTATTCGTACAATTGCTTTTTTTAAAGGATGTCCACTCGCCTGTAAATGGTGCAGTAATCCTGAATCACAGTCCCCACGGCCGGAATTAATATATAAGAACAACAACTGCATTCGCTGTGGCAGGTGTGTCGCAGCCTGTGAACAGCAGGCAATTGAGATAAATAATCGCTATTTTGTCGATCGTGAGCGGTGTATTCAGTGTGCTAAATGCACAGAGGTGTGTCCTGTGGGCGCGCTTGAGATGAAAGGCCGTCGCATCACCGTCGCAGAAGTGATTCTTCAACTGCAAAAAGACGAAAACCTGTATCGTCGTTCAGATGGGGGAATCACTTTGTCAGGGGGCGAGCCGCTGGCACAACCTGTGTTTGCCAGAGAGTTGCTGAAGGCCTGCAAGCAGAGAGGCTGGCATACGGCGATTGAAACGACCGGTCTGACGACGCCCAAAATCATCGACGACATTTTCCCATGGGTTGACCTGGCGCTGACCGACATCAAAGCAATCAATCCTGTGGTACACCGGCATAATACCGGCGTTGATAATCGCCACATTATGGAGAATCTAATCCGTATCTCGTCGATTACTCAGGCTGTCGTACGCATCCCGGTTATTCCCGGCGTCAATGATAATCAGCAAGAGATGCAGCGTATCGCCGGGTTTGCGCGGTCAATGTCAAACGTCACCAGCGTTCATTTATTGCCTTACCACAATTTTGGTGAAAATAAATATGACCTCCTTGGCCGTGATTATCTCCTCAGCGGATATAGCAACGTAAGTCCTGAAAAAATAGCATCACTTCAGGAAACTATTTTTTCATCAGGTTTTGAGTGCCTGATCGGCGGTTAGCACCGGAAAGTTTTTTATATTTTTTAACCGATGGTGAAGGCGGGGTAAGGTAATTTCCTGTCGTCCGGTGTCGGCAGCTGGCTGGCCGTCAACACTCAAAAAATTACGTTCTGATTCATATTACTGAGAGCTGGTTTGTGTTGAAGATAATAATGTCCGTATTAACTGCAAAACAAGTTTTTTGACAAAATCACATCATTAAAAAACGCACCGGCCCAAAGGGCTTTTACTGAGCATAATATCCCATCAGGACACAAGAAGCTCAGCCTGTGGCGGGGCTATTGCATCAGAATGGTCAACATCCAGCCTTGATGTACACCAATTTTCTATATCCATACTGGCCTGTATATATCACTTTGACCGCGTGGTGATGAATTATCCGGTCGTAAATGAAGAACTTTTGTTCTTCTGGTTAATTTAATAAGCATCAAAAACTGGCTCTTTCATAAATTACCAACATTTCTTCGATAGTCAGAGGGTGCCATGCCGGTTTCTTTTTTAAAAATACGACAAAAATAATTCGAATCATGCCAGGATAATTCAAGGGCGATGGTGTTGACCTTGAGGTCACTGTATTGCAACAATGACTTGGCAACGCTAATTTTTCGGTGAGTAATATAATTCGACAGGGCCGTGCCCGTAATTTTTTTTAATTTACGACTCAGATAACATGAGCTGACAAAAGATTTTGCGGCAATTTCGTCGAGGGATATATTATTCAGAATATTTCTTTCTATGTGAAATTTTGCTCTGGAAATAAAATCCATTTTCATTTCCGTATGCCGCAAAATATATTCAAATAGTTCTGCGCTGATATCAATCAGTGTGGTGATAATATAAAAAAATAGCTGCGATTCAGTCCGTGAGTATTCAGGAAATTTATTATGACCTCGATTTTATTACGGCAACCACTCAAGCATTCACTCTGTAATTCAGGCCTTTTTTTTATTATATTTAACATTTCGGTTAGTCTGTTTGTATATGGAAAGGGCCCCTTCTGGCAGGTTTTAAATCCATCAATAAGATTAAAAATAAAATGATGCCACTGTGTATAATCACATGTCTCGAACATTGTACTGATTTTCTTTGTAAGTGCTTTTCTGAAAACAATGTCATGATAATTGATACACAAATTTTTCAGAACAGAATCGATTATCAGTTTTTTCTTCACTGGTTTAAGAAGATAATCATCCACTTTAAGACTTAACATGTACCGGATGGTATGAAAGTCATCATTGGCAGTAACAACAATGATTTTGGTTTCTGAATCCTTTTGTCTGAGATACTCTACAATCTGACAGCCATTTGGCACAGAGATATTTATATCAATCAGTACTATATCTATACAAGATAGCCGATCGATTAACATCATTGCGCTTTCTCCTGTACCTGCTTCATAAATCCGTATATTTTCCGGACATTTTGAAAGTATACTTTTAAGTGATTTCGACTCGACTGGTTCGTTTTCGATAATAACGACACTGTACATACCTTTCCTCCATGTTAAAGGGATGATGCCAGAAGGGTGAAATATCATAATTCTGTCTACATTGTATTCAGGGGTAAAATTACGTCATAAACACCAGCTAAAGCCTGATTTCATTATCAACCAGTCTGTCTCAGACTGACTTACAGGGTACCCGTATCATGGTCGATAAACCATTCAGCACGATCATATTTTTCCGGTTTTATTCTGAAAACATGATACATATGGTTGCTAATCAACATATTATTTAATTATACATTACATCCCAAATGCCAGCGGGCGCCACTTAGAATAATATAAACTTTATCATTCATAATGAAATGAGGTATTGAAGCGTTTCAGAACAGCCCTTGCAAAATAACTAAAAACTGAAACAATGCTTGTTGGTTGTTATAAGTAATGTTCATCCACTTTTAATTTACCATTTAATTTTTATTGCATGATTAAACTGTTACTGATTTGACATAAAAATTCAACTATTGATATTTTTTCATCAGTCATGCAATAAGTATGTTCTTATTTTTACTTTTGTTATATTTCATGAAAAAATTAAAAATATCAGTTAAGTTATGAAAAATATTTAAACCAATCGTTAAGTGATTATTAAAAATTAGTGGGTGAGGAAAAATACAGCACAATCCCGTTTCAGTGTGTCAGTTGTTTTATATTTTGATAAATTAGATATTTTCGGGCTTGTTGAATTTCTCATATTCTATTCTTGATTGACCAGGTGCCTGTCAAAATCAATATCAGACAGGAAGATATTTATAACCTGAAATTATGATTTAACTTAACGCCTGCTGAAATTGCCCTGACATTGAACCATAAAGAAAACGTTGAATCAGTTGCATGAAATTTTAATTATCAGGAAATAAGCATGCACGATATTTGTGACCAATATCAGCAAAATTTACTGAATTTTGCCATATTTTCCTTTTTCTGGTCAGCCAGCTTAAGGTGGCAATAGCCGCTTACTTCGTAGACTGCAAAATCTAATCACCTGCGAAGGAAGTCAATAATGAATCAGGCAATTGTATCAGGCATTCTCTGGCATCTGGTGGGTGCCGCAAGTGCAGCATGTTTTTATGCCCCCTTTAAAAAAGTTCGTCACTGGTCATGGGAAACAATGTGGTCGATTGGCGGAATCATGTCGTGGATCCTGTTACCCTGGCTGATAAGTAGCATCCTGCTACCAAATGTCTGGCAATATTACAGCGCTTTTTCCGTAACGCAGCTGATGCCAGTATTTCTTTTTGGCGCGATGTGGGGCATCGGCAATATCAACTATGGCCTGACCATGCGCTACCTGGGCATGTCTCTGGGTATTGGGACGTCGATAGGCGTGACGCTGGTGGTTGGCACCTTGATGACACCGCTACTTCAGGGGCGTTTTACTGACCTGTTCAGTTCGGCAGGTGGAGAGCTGACACTCACCGGAATAATGGTTGCATTGGCTGGAGTCGCTATTGTTTCACGAGCGGGACAGCTGAAAGAGCGGGCAATGGGAACAACTACCGAGGAGTTCAGTCTCAAAAAGGGACTGCTGCTGGCGGTGATGTGCGGCGTATTTTCGGCTGGCATGTCGTTTGCTATGAATGCGGCTAAACCTATGCATGAGGCTGCTGCGGCACTGGGAATTGATCCACTTTATACGGCACTGCCCAGTTATGTGGTGATTATGGCAGGCGGTGCGGTAGTCAATCTGGGTTATTGTTTTTTTCGTCTTGCCACCGCTTCAAATTTGTCAGTAAAAGCCGATTTTTCATTAACAAAATCGCTGCTAATCAGTAATTTGCTGCTGTCTTTAACAGGGGGCACCCTTTGGTATTTGCAGTTTTTTTTCTATGCATGGGGGCACGCCCGCATCCCGGCACAGTATGACTTTATCAGCTGGATGTTGCATATGAGTTTCTATGTGCTGTGCGGTGGTGTGGTGGGACTGATCCTCAAAGAGTGGAAAAACGTCGGGCGTCGTCCGGTTTGTCTGCTTTGCGGCGGGTGTCTGGTAATTATTCTTGCGGCGAATATTGTTGGAGCAGGGATGATGTCGTGAAGGCAGACGCTATATCATGATGGCATCATTTTGACGCGTCGGGCATGATGTTGAAACTGCTGACGAAAAGCCGTTGGCGTCATGCCGGTTTCGCGGGTAAATACCACCGAAAAGTAGTTACTGTCGTCAAAGCCACAATTTGCCGCAACTTCACCAATCAAAAGCTCGCTGCTTCGTAGCAAAAACTTTGCTTTGCACAGTTTAAGCTGCCGTATGTACTGCGCAGGCATCATGCCGGTCTGTTGACGAAAGAGCTGTTTAAGGGCGCGCTCTGACAGTTGGTGCTGTTCGCAGAAAGCACCCAAATCAAAATTATCGCCAATCTGTCCCTGTATTGCCGACATCAGTAAATCCAGCTGTTCCCCTTCGGGCAGTTGCCACGCACAATCTGCTTTATAGCGGTGACGTTGCAAAATCAGCACCAGTTGTAAAAAGAGTGTTTCCGATAACTGACGTGAGAGTTGATCGCTTTTATGACACTCCTGTGAGAGTTGCAGGATCACCCCCCGCGCAAGGGCCATTCCTCGCGTTGTCAGACGCCAGGCTGCCTCATGCTGTGGCAGAAACTGCTGCAAATCCAGACCCGGACAGAATCGTTCAGGACAGTAAATAACATTGTCGAGAACCAGATTATTAACTGACTCATAGCTGTGGCAATCATCCGGTCCGACATAGAACAGATCGCCACAGGTAATCAACCACGGATGCTCATTCATCACGTGAAGACCATTACCACGCCAGACGAGGACCAGTTCGCTAAATTCATGCAGGTGCGGGGGAAAAGAGGGCTGTGGACTACGGTCAGCAACCACCACAGGCATCAGTTCTGAAGGAAAATAGTCGGCTTTAGCCAGACGAAGGGGCACGTCCAAAGTTCACCTCACAGGTCATTTTGCCTGATGGTACGCGGAGAGGTGCCAAACTCACGTTTAAAAAGTGTGGAAAAGTGATTACTGTCACCAAATCCGCAGTGAAAGGCGATGTCCGTGATACGCATTTCACTGTGTCGTAGCAGATGCCTGGCCTGTAACAGCCGCAGGCGATTCAAATAACGCTGTGGCGTGCTGCCGGTTTGCTGTTTAAGCTGCCGATGCAGTGTTCTGAGCGAAAGTGAGAATTGCTCTGCCAGCATCTCCCAGTCGATTTCCTCGTGAAAATGATCGGCCAGCCAGTCCAGTAAACCATGCATCCTGTCATACTGATCGCCACCCTGTTGTTCACTGCATCCCCGACGCAACAGTAGCAACAGCTGCATAAAGCGCATCTCCTGTTCGGCCTGAGTCTCAACGCAAAGCGGCAGGCGATCTTTTTTCATTTCATTTATCAGTTGCCTGGTCTGCCCCAGCACTTTGCTGTTGATACGCCAGTGAGAAGGGTAATTCCCATTACACTCCTGTGGCAGCAGATGTTGAAAGCCCGCGACAAATCGAAAAGCTTCCGGTCCCCGATACAGAACGTTGGTCAGCACCAGCTGCTCGGTCTGCTCATACATATGACGGTCATGATTGCGTACAAAGCAGATACAACCGCCACACAGCGGTTTTGGCTCGCCGTTGAAAATATGCACGCCGGCACCTTGCTCAACGATAACGATTTCATGGAAATCATCATGATAATGCTCCGGAAAGGCGCTTTGAGGCGCACGGGGTTCAATCGCGACCGGGAATCCGCCGTCGGGGAAAAAATCCACGCTGTGTAACACCGTCATGATGTTTCCT
The DNA here is from genome assembly GCF_058241465.1 of Erwinia papayae. Lineage (NCBI taxonomy): Bacteria > Pseudomonadati > Pseudomonadota > Gammaproteobacteria > Enterobacterales > Erwiniaceae > Erwinia > Erwinia papayae. The sequence goes on along the minus strand of NZ_JBZCHT010000009.1, from coordinate 885,284 downwards.
CTCTCAATTTCAATCGGGAAATTTTACTGCCAGAGCTCTCTTTCCACCTTGAATTTTCGACATAAAACGGTTGTCGGCTGGCGAATTATTCAAGAACACCCGGCGTAAAATTCGAAAATTGCGCGTGGCATCACATCCCATAACGTCGTGATTCAAAAATAAAAGTGTGAGCTGATTCACTCTTACCTTTGTTGTGTTGCCAGCAGGAGGCGTTGTCTGGCAGTAGAGGGAAGGTAGTAAACAGGCTGGCTTTTACACTGTCGTCATTGAACTGACAGGAAGCCAATACCATGAGCATACGAAATTGTGTTGCCATCGACCTGGGCGCGTCCAGCGGTCGCGTCATGTTGGCCCGCTTTGATTCACATAACGGAGAACTTGCGTTACAGGAAATAGCCAGGACGAAAAATCGCCTTGTCACGCTGAGTGATTTTCAGTGCTGGGACATAGACGCGCTGGAAAAGTTTATTTTTGACGCGCTACATACTCTCGAACCGGACGGCATCCATGCGGACAGCATTGGAATTGATACCTGGGGAGTGGATTTTATTCTGTTGGATAAACAGGGTAAGCGTATCGGCCTGCCGGTGGCGTATCGAGATGACAGAACTCATGGTATTCAGGAACAGGCCTGCTGTGAACTGGGGCGTGAAACCATCTATAAACGTACCGGCATTCAGTTTCTTCCTTTCAACACGCTTTATCAGCTACGAGCATTGTCGGAAAGCAAAGCAGCGTGGCTGAAAGACGTTCGCCACGCGTTGCTGATCCCCGATTACTTTCACTACAAACTGACCGGTGAGATGAACTGGGAATACACCAACGCCACAACCACTCAATTGCTGAATATCAACAGTGGTGAATGGGATACGACGCTGATGCAGTGGGCGGGGGTGAATCCGGACTGGTTTGGCAAACCTTCACTGCCTGGTAATCAGCCAGGGTGCTGGCAGAGCGCATCCGGGGAAGAAGTGCCTGTTGTCGCCGTAGCTACGCATGACACCGCCAGTGCCGTTCTGGCGGCCCCCCTGACCAACCATGATTCAGCATGGTTAAGCTCAGGCACCTGGTCGCTGATGGGGTTTGAAAGCCTGGAACCCTATAACAACGACGCCGCGCTGATGTTGAACATCACCAATGAGGGCGGGGCAGAGGGGCGTTATCGGGTGTTGAAAAACATCATGGGACTGTGGCTGTTGCAGCGTGTTTGCAGCGAACTGTCAATTGAGGATTTGGACTCCCTGATTGCTGAAGCCAGGGTACATACGGCCTGTCGTGCATTAATTAATCCAAACGATCCTCGTTTTATCAATCCTGCCAGCATGGTTTGTGAAATTCAGAATGCATGCGTGGAGCGGGGGATGCCGCAACCCACCAGTCCGGCGGCACTGGCCAGATGTATCTTCGACAGTCTGGCTCTTTTTTATCGCCAGGTGTTGCAGGAGCTGGAACAGGTACGCGGTGCACCGTTCAGGCAATTGCACATTGTTGGCGGCGGTTGCCAGAACCCGCTACTCAACCAGCTATGCGCTGATGCTTGTGGTATTCCGGTGCTGGCCGGGCCGGTTGAAGCCTCGACGCTGGGCAATGTTGGCTGCCAGTTAATTGCCTGTGGTGAGGTGCGCGATGTGACGCACTTTCGCCAGCTGATCAAACAAAATTTTCCGTTAAAAACTTATACCCCACAGGTCAGTGATGTCTGGCGGCGTAGTTGGCCACTTTTTCAGTCACTGACAGACACGGCTAAGGAGCTATGTATATGACCCGAGCAATCGAACAGGCGTTCGAGTTGGCAAAACAGCGTTTTGCAGAGATCGGTATTGATGTTAACGCCGCTATGGCCCAGCTGGATAAAATACCGGTATCCATGCATTGCTGGCAGGGTGATGACGTGCGTGGGTTTGAGAATCCGCAGGGATCGCTGACCGGAGGAATTCAGGCCACCGGCAATTATCCGGGAAAAGCCCGTAATGCCACAGAGTTGCGGGCGGATGTGGATAAGGCCATGTCGCTGATCCCGGGCGCAAAAAGGCTGAATCTGCATGCTATCTATCTGGAAAGCGACAAACCCGTTGAGCGGAGTGATATCCGACCGGAGCATTTCGCGCAGTGGGTTGAATGGGCCAAAGCAAATCAGGTGGGCCTGGATTTCAATCCATCCTGTTTTTCGCATCCGATGAGTGAGAGTGGTTTTACCCTCTCCAGTGCCGACAGGGAAGTGCGTCAGTTCTGGATTGAACATTGTAAAGCCAGCCGGCGGGTTTCGGCCTGGTTCGGTGAGCAGACAGGAACACCATCGGTCATGAATATCTGGGTACCGGATGGTATGAAAGATCTGACCGTTGATCGCTTCGCGCCACGCGAACGTCTGATGAATTCTCTTGATGAGGTAATCAGTGAAAAACTGAACCCGGCCCAGCACATTGATGCGGTGGAGAGCAAACTGTTTGGTATTGGGGCGGAAAGTTACACCGTGGGGTCGAATGAATTTTGCCTCGGCTACGCTGCCAGCCGCCAGACGGCACTGACACTGGATGCCGGACATTTCCATCCAACTGAAGTGATTTCAGACAAAATTTCTACCGCCATGCTTTATGTACCGCGCCTGTTGTTACACGTCAGTCGTCCGGTCAGGTGGGACAGCGACCATGTGGTGTTACTGGATGATGAGACTCAGGCGATTGCCAGCGAAATTGTCCGCCAGAAATTATTCGATAAGGTGCATATCGGCCTGGATTTCTTTGATGCCTCAATTAATCGTATCGCGGCGTGGGTGATAGGCACGCGTAATACGAAAAAAGCACTGCTACGGGCGTTGCTGGAACCTGTTGACCGATTAAAAAAACTGGAACTGGAAGGAGATTACACCTCTCGCCTGGCATTGCTGGAAGAGCAGAAATGCCTGCCCTGGCAGGCGGTTTGGGAGACTTACTGTCTGCGTCACGATGTTCCGGCGGATGCCAGCTGGCTTGGTGAGGTACGTCATTATGAACAACACATTCTCAGTAAACGCTAAGGGTCTATTATGCAACACATTCTGACTTCCTGGTTTGTCCAGGGAATGGTCAAAGCTACCAGTGATATGTGGCTTAAAGGGTGGGATGAACGCAACGGCGGCAATGTCAGTCTGCGCCTGCTTGAAGAGGAGGTAAAACCCTTCGCACAGGACTTTTACCAGCAGCCTCGCAATATCGAGCTGAGCCAGCCTGCACCTGCTCTCGCTGGCTGCTGGTTCCTGGTCACCGGTTCCGGCAAATTTTTCCGTAATGTTCAGTTGGATCCTGCCGACAGTCTGGTGCTGCTGCGTGTCAGCGAAGATGGTCGTGCCTACAGTATTTACTGGGGGTTAACCAATGGTGGTTTGCCGACTTCTGAACTGGCTTCACATTTCCAGTCACACGCCATACGAATGAAAGTCAGCAATGGCATTGATCGGGTGATTATGCACTGTCATGCGACTAACTTTATGTCACTAAGCTATGTGACAGAGCTGGATTCTGCCGTCTTTACGCGCTTGTTGTGGGAAGGAAGTACAGAGTGCCTGGTGGTGTTTCCTGACGGGGTGGGGATCGTGCCCTGGATGGTACCGGGTACTGACGGTATTGGTGATGCCACGGCAGAAAAAATGGCTTCACACAGCCTGGTCATGTGGCCTTTCCACGGTATCTTCGGCGCAGGTCCTACGCTGGATGAGACTTTTGGCCTGATCGATACCGCTGAGAAGTCTTCAGAAGTTGTGGTGAAAGTGCTGTCGATGGGTGGCATGAGACAAAGTATTTCGACAAAAGAACTCATAGCCCTGGGTGAGCGTTTCAACGTAAAACCCTGGCAGGCAGCGCTGGACGCCAGGCATCCCTATGTTGCGTAAAGCCTTCGTGATGCAGATTCATGCCGACAGGCATCAGGAATACCAGCGCCGACATAATCCCATCTGGCCGGAACTGGCCGGGACGTTAAAAAAACACGGAGCGCATCATTACAGTATCTTTCTTGATGCGTCACGTAATTTGCTGTTTGGCGTGGTGGATATCGAGTCGGAGGAACGCTGGAACGCGGTGGCGCAAACCGAGGTCTGCCAGCGGTGGTGGCGCTCAATGTGTGAGCTGATGCCATCGAATGCCGACTGTAGCCCGGTCAGTAATGAATTGTTTTCTGTGTTTTATCTTGAGTAGTAAAAAGGGCGGTTTGCCATTCTGACAAACCGCCCGTTTTTCTTCAGCCGTTAATACGCAACTGAGGATAACGCCGCATACTCCATACGCACCATATCAGAGAAATCACGCCAATACCGCCTCCCACATAGCCGATACTCGCCATGTTAAGATGCTGGCTGACCTGATTCCCCAACAGTGCACCACCGCCAATGCCGATATTGTAGATACCAGACAGCAGTGACATGGCAACATCTGTGGCATCCGGAGCAAGGGTCAGCACACGCACCTGTACCGCCAGACCGATGATCATCATCGACATACCCCAGAGAATACATAATGTTGCAATAGCGATACTCTGAGTGGCGGCAATATACAAACACAGCATACACAGAGAAATGATCGCAATCGAACCGGTCAGAAAGGCTGCGGGAAATTTATTTCCTGCCGTACTGAACAGGATGCTACCAATAATGCCGGCGGCACCAAATATCAGTAACAGAAAAGTGGTGAAATTTTCACCCATTCCGGCAACGGTCTGAATAAACGGCTCAATATAGCTGTAAGCGGTGTAATGCGCCGTCACCACCACGGCAATAAGCAGATAGAGCGTAACCAGCGCGGGACGCTTAAATAACATCGGCACACTTTTTAAAGAACCAGTATGTTCACTGGGTAGTTTTGGCAGCAGCTTCATCAGACAAAGCATCGTTGCCAGCGCCACGGCGCCAATCACCCCGAATGTCACCCGCCAGCCAAGCAGTTGACCAATCATTCGGCCAACAGGCAGGCCCAACACCATAGCCAGTGCTGTCCCTGTTGCTAACATACTCAGAGCCTGGGTTTTTTTGCCTGCCGGTGCGACCCTGATCGCCAGTGAAGCGGTTATTGACCAGAAAATAGCGTGCGACAGAGCGATACCTACTCTGGACACCACCAGAATATTAAAACTCCATGCCACTGTGGATAACGCATGACTGACAACAAACAGCAGAAAAATGCCCGTCAGCAGAAAACGCCGCTCAATGTTACGGGTCAGTAACATCATAGGCAGTGAAAGCAGTGCAACCACCCATGCATAAATAGTCAGCATCAATCCCACCTGAGCAGTGGGCATTGAGAAACTCAGGGCGATGTCAGACAACAGTCCTACTGGCGCAAATTCGGTGGTATTAAAAATGAACGCAGCAATGGCTAACATGATGACACGTAACCATGCAACTTTGCGTGAAACAGTGGTTGATTGCATTGAAGTTAACAGCTTATTGGTAGCGGATTAATTTCACACCAGGCGAAATAAGGAAGAAGATTGCATATTGTGTTCGATCTGGCAGGCAGATGACATCTGAAAATTATCTTTTTTGTAAATTCACGCATCATCTCCTTCGCTCATCGTCTTTAAACGGTGCCACCGTACAAAAATAGCGGCGCTTTTTACAGGCACAGTATGGCAGATTGCGCTATCCTGGGCTGTGAAAGGTGGCTTTAGTGCCACTCCTGCGAACGATTAAGGGGTTATGCAATGAGTTCACTTCCTTGTGTGGCAGTACTGGGCCTGGGGGCGATGGGGCACGCTTTTGCTGCCAACCTGCTTAAAAAACATTTCACAACCTGTGGCTGGAACCGGACAAAGGCACGCGGTGAAGATCTGGAGGACGCCGGGTTGCTACTTACCGCGTCACCGCAACAGGCGGTACAACAGGCTGATGTGGTGATCAGCATGCTGGCAGATGCAAACAGCACGGAAAATGTAATGCATCAGATTCTGCCTGAGCTTAAGCCGGGAGCAATAGTCGCGCAAATGGGAACCATTGGCGTCGATGCGACAGAAAGGCTTATTGCCGGTTTTGCAGCACAACGTTCAGATGTCATTTTTCTTGATGCCCCGGTTTCCGGGACCAAATCCCCGGCAGAAAATGCGCAGATCGTGGTGCTGGCAAGTGGTGAACGCCAGAATGCTCAAGCCGCTGAGCAGGTATTTTCAGCTATAGCAAGAGAAACCAAATGGTTGGGCGAAGCAGGTCGTGCATCACGGATGAAGCTGGTCGTTAACGCCTGGCTGATTTCAATGGTGCAGGGGCTGGCCGAGAGCCATCAGATCGCTCAGACGCTGGGTTTCAGCCCTGATGAGTTATGGAACACGCTTGAAGGCGGGCCGCTGGCTGTGCCTTATGCGAAAAGCAAACTGGATATGATAAAGCAGGGGAGCTATGAGCCACAAATGCACCTCAGCTGGGCGCTTAAAGATGCCAGACTGGCGCTCGCCGCTGCATCTGAAAGTCGACTTCCGGGACTGGAAACGATCGCAGAACTCTGGCAGGAAGCGGTTAACGCAGGATATGGAGAGAAAGATCTTTCGGTAGTCAGCCAGTACCTGGCTGAGAATAAGGGCTGATATTTGTCAAGATTAACTACCATAATTGCCTGTATTTCAGCGTGATACAGCTAATAGCAGTAATCGCTTACTGACAATCTTCTAAAACGCAACAGTATTTGTTATATTAATTTAGTGTTTTTTATTTTCAACAATTTGATTTTAAAGGCTTTTAAAACCACCACTGTTACAGTGGTGTGCAATTGAAAGCAAGGACTAGAACATGCTTGATATTCGTTTTCCTACGGCCCTACAAATGGTGCTCTGTATAGCCCAGGCGGAGCGGGAAGGTAAACGCAGCACCAGCAAAATTCTGGCGATGGGGCTGGACGCTAATCCAAGCTTTGTTCGCAAAATGATGGTGCCGTTGACCCGTGACGGCATCATCGTTGCAACACTCGGGCGGGCAGGGACCATCAGACTGGGGCGCCCGGCTGAAGAGATAACCCTGTGTGATATCTATACTTCGGTGCTGGAAGATAAACCTTTGCTGGCAGGAAGACCAGAAGTGCCAGCCCGCTGCCTGGTCAGCGCTAATACCTGTTGGTTTTTTAAAGAGCTTGCGCGTGAAGCGGAGCAGGCCTCAATGAGCGTGCTGGCCAGACGTACGGTGGCGGATGCGTTAAAGGAGATCTATGAACGGGACCGCCGTCACCCGGAAGGGATTAGTGGTACGGATAAAATCAGTCAGGACAGCTGAAATATTTCAGGTAACAAACAAAGGGACATCACCATGATGTCCCTTTTATCATTTAATAAATAATCCTGTCTTAATAACAGAGAAAATTGTTAAACAGCTACAGGATTAAACGTATAGAAGCCGCCCACATCAGCCCATGTAACTTTATAAGTTATGCCATAATCGTTTGTGTGGTAGTAATAACCAGATTCACCAGCAATGGTATTAAGATTTTCCCAATCAATATTTTTCCTGATCGGCAGAATTCAACATAATATCTGCGATATCATTTACCCCCATGCCAGAGTTATACATGGCGAGCAAAGCACTTGTTTCAATTGAAGCGCCACTAACTTTAATCTTTTCTGACTGATTTAATTCATGCATGCTTTTCAACCTCATTAGTTATTTTAACATGATTAAAAGTAACAAAGTTTATTAAATCGGAACTGCCACCAGGTCGACGCAAATAAAAATAATCAATTTAACTTATGTAAGCAATTTATTATTCAGGATAATTTAAGAATGAATATTATTTTATATTGTAAAACACATTACTAATAGTCAGATAATTGACAAATATTTTTCTGACATCCCTCTGCCATTTGATTAATTTAATGATAAAACAGTTATATAATCTGATTCTGGTAAAATTATTTTTTGGGTAACAATAATAAACAGCAGAAAATTAGTGTTTAAAAAAATCAATGATTTTGCCAGCTGCAATGTAATGAACTGCAAACCGTAAACAACGTTTACTCTCAGCATTAGTGATTTGCGGGAAGAAACTCTAACCAGACACCTGGTCAGTATCATGCATCGCACTTAATGCAACAATTATACTTGCATTATAGTGTGGAGTTCTCCAGGATAAGCAAATGCACTTATGAAAGTTACTTTTATCTGTCAGCAGCCGTGATTTGGTGAGCAGTATCGGGTTGGTATCAACAGAATCACTAAGGGGGAGAGCATGAGCCATGATGATTTTATAAACGATCTTGTTAAATGGATTGAAACGCACATCGAAGGAAAAATGGATCTGGATACCGTAGCCCGACGGGCAGGTTACTCCAAATGGCATCTGCAAAGGATGTTCAAACAATACACCGGATATCCTCTGGGGGAATATATCCGTGCCCGTCGCCTGAAAAAATCGGCTGAGCGTCTCGCCAGGGGCGGTGAGCCGATTCTTGATGTGGCGATCTCTTTTGGTTTCGATTCCCAGCAATCGTTTAATCATAGCTTCAAACGCCAGTTTGGTCAGTCTCCTGGAGCATGGCGGCGGCAGTCTCAGGTCAGTGCCTGCTCCTGATATCCTCACAATGGTATTGCAGGACTTGTGTCAGCCCCTGCAATACCCATCTGAGTGGGGAAAAAGCCTGATTTTCAGGACGGGAAGGGGGTATTTCGTAAATCACACTCGTTTACTACGTCAATACCTGTCTCATTTGAGACGCTTTTCATATTAAGAATGCAGACCCGCTCACAACCACTTCTGGATTTCCCGTTTTCTACGATCAAGCCAGAGATAAACTGTACTTTTCCCAGTCGAATGGACGTAGTGCCACGCCAGACAACAGGCAGTTCTGCACTTTATCATTCAGTCCTTACCCAAAGATTGCATCGCATTGTATACTCAGCGAATTGTAATCTTCTTCACTTTTCTGACAGGGAAGCGTAATGCGGAATTCATCACTGGATAAACAGGTTCTTTGTGAGTGGGTCAGCTATCTGCTGGTTGCCCTTGCGCTGTTTGCAATATTCCCACTACGACTATTGCCCTGTTTTCTTGCAGGTTTTATCGTTTACGAAACCATTCTGGCACTGACTCCGTGGGTAGAAAAGTGGGTCAAGGGGCCAATGGCGCGCTGGATTATTATCTTTTTCCTCACCATGGTCGTGGTACTGGCGCTTGCGCTGGGCATAACCAGGCTGATTGGATTTTTACTGAATGATTTTCAGAACCCTGCCGCTTTTCACTCGGCGGCCAGTAAACTTCTTGAAGACGCACAGCACACCCTGTCGCCTGTCATTACCCGCTATTTACCCGCCGATATTGATGAACTGCAGCATCAGGCGATGCTCTGGTTACGGGAGCATCTGGTGGTAGTCCAAACCTTTGGCCGCAATGCCGCACATACCTTTGCCACGATGCTTATTGGCATGCTACTGGGTGCGATTATTTCTTTGCGGGTTAGTGGTAGCGATAAACAAGATGCGCCACTTAAGCATGCGCTACTGGTAAGACTTAGCAGGTTGGCCGATTCTTTTCATAACGTTGTCTTTGCACAAATTAAAGTCTCGTTAGTCAATACCGTATTAACCTGCGGTTTCCTTTTTGGCGTCCTGCCACTGTTTGGATTGCATTTTCCGTTTGCCAAAACGGTGGTGGTGGTAACCTTTATTGCCGGACTGTTACCTATCATCGGCAATCTTATCTCCAACACGGTTATTTTACTGATCGGCCTGTCGATTTCGCTCGAAGCAGCTTTAATCTCACTGGTTTTTCTGATCGCAGTACATAAGCTGGAGTACTTTATTAACGCCCGTATTTTTGGTAGCCGTATTAATGCCAAAACATGGGAGATATTGCTGGCAATGCTGGTCTTTGAATCCGCGTTTGGCCTTGCCGGCGTGGTGGCTGCTCCGGTGTATTACGCCTATCTTAAAGTCGAACTGAGATATGCAAGACTGATTTAGAGTGGCTGGTATAGGTTTTTACTCTCATCATGTCCGTCTGTATGAGGTTGGCATATCTTCTATTGAAAAATTATAAATATAAAAATGCCAACATTGTTTTACAGAGGGAAAACTGACTTACTGCATGTTCCTTCCTGTCACATAAAGCCTGTTACTTTGCAACGCACACTGCCTGAACCGATCGCATAGTTATCCGTTAAAAGGCATAAAAATATTTTTTACTTTAATTTTCTTAGAGTGCTTTGTTAATTGTGAATAACAAGAATTATGTTGATTATCAGAACAGCTCACTTCATATTTTCTCAACTGAAACATCTGAAATTTAATCAAACTCTTATCGACGAATTCGTCTTTTAACACCTCATCAATCGCCACACTTTTCTCCTTTACCGTTGGTGGACTGATTGTTGAAACGGTTGATGTACAGACGGGGCGTGTGGCTGAGAAATGAAAGAGAGGAGAATACTCTGGAAGGTTATTACAGATATGATATTATTTAATCATGTTGATAACCTGTTCAGGAGAGCGTTCATGACTATCCAGAAAGAGCACTATGGGGTTTCCACTCTGATTGGGACCCCGAAAGAAGTAAGAGGTCGTCTCGACAAATCCCATGCCGAGCAAGTGCTGGTTGTCGCTTTTGAACATCAGAATCATGGGACAAAAGTTCTGTTTGAAAATCTGTCAAATATGGCATCTTCGATGCTTGGGGTGTTTCAACAGCATCAAAGTCGTGCAACGCTGCAACGCCTGGCGGAGGCATTGGTGCCATCCACGCCGACATCACCACACATCATTAAAGAAGTGGCAATGTTGGTTAAAGCACGTAAGGCCGTGCTGGAAAGTGGTGACTGGCTGACTGCTGCCGAACTGACAGAGCTGGCACAGTTAAGCACCGCCAACCCAAGTGCGCAGCCAAATAAGTGGAAGAAGGCTGGTCGTATCTTTGCCATCCATCATAATGGTGTCGATTACTTCCCGGCCTATGGTTTGAACAAGAATGAGGGCTTCCGGCCACTCAAATCTCTGGCCGATGTGATCGAGGTTTTTAAGGATCATAAGGATGGCTGGGGCATGGCGTTCTGGTTTTTGTCAGCCAACAGCTTTCTGGGTGGAAAACGGCCGCAGGACATGTTGGCTACTCAACCTGAACAGGTGATTGCAGCTGCCAGGGATGAAGTTCAAGGGCCAGAACATGGCTAAGCGTCCCACCAGAACACAAGCGGTGCCAGAACAACCAGAGCATGATAAGGTCAGGAATACGCCGTATCCCCATCCTGGTCCCCTCAATACAACCCCTTACTTGCTAAAGAAAGGGACGGTATTACACCGGGTCCATCAGGAGCAATATGCCGCCGAACAGTTTAATCCTGGTAAGCGTGGCAACGCGCGCTTCAGTCCTGTACTGAATGCTGAAGGTGAGCCTGTCCCGACGATGTACGCAGGGGTGACCAAAGATTGCGCCATGATGGAGACGGTGTTTCATGATGTTCCGTTCGCTCCCGGCGTTAAAACGTACGATAAAAGCAAGCTGAATGGGCAAGTACATTCCACAATAGAGGTTGTGGATGATCTGGAATTGCTGGACCTTCCCAGTGTGGCGTTGCGTAAGTTGGGTATTACTCGCAAAGCGTTAATCGACACTGAAAAGGATCAGTATCCGATGACCCGCAAATGGGCCGAAAAGCTTTATCAACAAAACCCGACGGCGCAGGGACTGATATGGGTATTGAGGCAGGATGACAAAGCATGTTCGATGATGCTGTTTGGTGACAGGATTACCCCCGGTTCGCTTTGCCAGACAGGTGAGTCACGTAGTCTGGTGTACGATCCCGCGACTTACGACGATGTGATAGCGCTGGCTGGCAGGCTTGATGTCTTTATTGTGCCTGGCAAGGAGTGAAAGCCAGAGCAGGGTAAAGTGACCAGACCCCGGAAATCAGCGAGAAACAGATAATCAGCGATGGCCTCTGTCGCTGTCTAATCAACGAAACCTAACTCTGCGGAAATTTGACGGGCGGTAGCAACTACCGATGCGGTCAATTCCTTAATTCCTGTTTGCTGAAGTTTGGCCGTTGGCAGGGATATCGACACCGCATAAGGCACACGTTTTTGAATGTCGAAAACGGGAGCGGCGATGCAGGAGACACCGAGTTCATTTTCTTCCCGATCCATCGACGTCTTGAGCTGACGAATTGTCTTCAGCTCTTCCATCATCTCCGGCAATGAGGTAATGGTGTTCTTTGTTAATTTCTGGATAGTATCCTGATGGCTGTTCCAGTACTCGGCGAGATAATCTTCACTGCCCCAGGCCATAAAAATTTTACCCATCGCTGAGCAATAGAGGTCCATATGCTGACCAATATAAGCACGAGTGCGCATCATGCCTGTTGTGGGTTCGAGCTTATAAATCAGAATGACATGATCATCTTCGCGACTGGAGAAATTGACAGTTTCGCCCACTTCCAGATTCAGCCTTTCCAGATGGGGGGCAGCGACATGAATAATATTCAGCGAGGAAAGTGTTTTTTGCCCGACGGAGATAAATTTCGTCGTCAGGCGGTAGCTCCCTTGTGATGGCGCCTGAGTGACGTAGCCGCTGGTATGCAAACCCTGCAACAGGCGATGCACCGTACTTTTATTCATGCCGGATAATTCAGCCAGATTGGCCAGTGGGCAACCGTTCGGATAATTGCTCAGCAGTTCAATAAGCTGTAAGCCACGAAACAGACTTTGCGTACCAAGTGGTTTGTCGCTTTTCTCTTCTTTTACTTTTCCTGCTTTTTCTACCATCCCCACTTCCTCTTCGTTTTCACTCTCCGGCGTCAGCGCGGCCGACAGATCTTAACCCAGGCACTCCACGCAGGGAATAGTCAGCCAGATTGAATATGAATTCTGAGGAAAAAAAAACCTCATGGGAAGTGAGTTATACATCACAAATTCGCAACATTTATTTCATGATATTGTTTTTATTGAAAATATTTCCTCAACTCTTTTTTGCTTTTCGCCTCTTTGAGGAATAATATTTTTTTGGAATCATGTTTCGTATGTTGAAATTTGGCGGCGTTGCAAACCAGACGCCGCTGTTGATGTTCACCAGGAACAAACCGGAGGCGCTAATGCAGCAAAGCCCCACAAAACCGATTCTTACTCTGAGCCATATCACCAAACGTTTTGGTGGCAACCCCGCAGTTAACGATGTCAGTCTGGACGTTTTTCCTGGTGAAGTTGTCGCCTTACTTGGAGAGAACGGGGCAGGTAAATCAACGCTGATAAAAGTCATGGCGGGTGTTCATAGCTGGGATGAGGGAGACATCCGTTTCCATGATGCCAGCATTGCATCCGCAGCCAGTCTGAAAACCGCGACACACCAGCCTGTCGCATTTATTCATCAGGACCTTGGCCTTATTGAGTGGATGTCGGTGGCGGAAAATATGGCACTGGTCATGGGATTTACCCGACGTTGCGGGCTTATCGACTGGCGGGCCGTACGTAAACGCGCGCGGATCGCGCTGGAGGAGGTGGGGATCATGCTGGATCCCGACGCCCGGGTTTTTGAATTATCCCGTACAGAAAAATCACTCCTTGCGATCGCCCGCGCGGTAGCTGTTAACGCAGAGGTTCTGGTGTTGGATGAACCAACGGCCTCGTTACCTGCTAATGACGTACGCCACCTTTTTGAAGTCATCAACCGCCTCAAAAGTCGTCAGGTTGGCATGATATACGTCACCCACCGGCTGGATGAGGTGATTGAAATTGCCGACAGAATCTGCGTGATGCGTGATGGTAAGCGGGTAGCCACGGGGAATACGGTGGACTATCAGCTGCGCGATCTGGTTGAAATGATTGTTGGCGAAGCGCTGGAAGGAAATCAACGCCAGCCGCTGCCGGAAGCAGGCAAGCCGGTGCTGGCGTTACAGCAACTCTGCATAGAAGACGTCGGCCCGGTAACGTTCAGCCTGCAACCGGGCGAAATGCTGGCCCTGGCGGGATTGCGGGGTGCCGGACAGGAGGAAATTGGACGCCTGCTGTTTGGTCTGGGGCGCGCGACTTCAGGCAGTGTGCAGTTCCGCGATCGCCCCTTCAGTCCGCACACGCCGCAGCAGGCGATGGCTGCGGGTGTCTCGTTGGTGGCGGGAGACAGAACGGGCGAAAGTCTGGTGATGTCAATGAGTGTGCGTGAAAACCTGTTTCTGAACCCCTGCGCCAGTGGTCATCGTCTCCTTTCCCGCTACGGGCGTCGTGCCGAAATGGGAGCAAGCTGGTGGAAAGTTCAGTTGTTCGACGTCCGTCCCAAAGACGTCAATCTGGATATCGCTGCGTTGTCCGGTGGCAATCAGCAAAAAGTAGTGATGGCTCGCTGGATGCATCTCAATGCCCCGTTGCTGATACTCGAAGACCCGACAGCGGGCGTTGACGTGGGGGCAAGAGAAGAGATTTATCATTTGCTCAATAAGGCGCTGGCCGAAGGTGTCGCAGTGCTGGTGATTTCAAATGATCTTGAGGAGATCGCCCACATTTGCAACCGGGCGCTGGTCTTTAACCGTGGCCAGGTCGTGGGGGAATTAAAGAATGAGCAAGTGACGTTTGCCGGTTTGCTGGAACTGGCTTCTGCCAGCAGTGTTGCCCCATTAACCCTTGTCTGAGAAGGAAGGCAGGAGAAAAGTCATGTCAAAAACATCTATAAAATCCACTGCGCTGGAGCAAAGAGTCAGCCTGGCACAACATGGTCTGGCACCCTGGGCCATGCAGATGATGACCCGCTACGGCCTGTTGTTGCTCTGCGTGTTACTGACCCTGTTATTTTCAGTATTATCTCCATCATTTGCTTCAATGCTGACTTTGCAGGCGATTCTGTCCAGCAAGGCAAAAATCGCGTTGCTGGCACTGGCCGCAACGCTTCCGATGATTGTCGGGAAAATCGATCTGAATGTGGGATTTGGCATTGTCCTCTGGCATATCCTCGCGATCACCCTACAGGTTGAATACGGGTTTTCATGGCAGATGGCGGTGCTGACGGTACTGGTCGTCTCTGCACTTTATGGTTTGCTCAACGGTATTCTTGTTGCGCTGGCAGATATAGACAGCTTTGTCGCGACACTGGGGTCCGGTACCGTCCTGTATGCCGTGGCTTTGTGGCATTCAGGTGGCAGACAGATTGTTGGTGACCTGCCTGATGCGTTCAGTGCTCTGCATCATACCGAACTGTTTGGTATTCCGGTGGGGGCATTCTATGTGTTGATCGTCGCGCTGGTGCTGTGGTTGATCACTGAGCACACACCTCTTGGCCGTTGTATGTATGCAGTGGGGGGCAATCCAACCGCAGCACGTTTGAACGGCATCGCGGTGAACAAATACATCATCGAAACGTTTATTGCCTCCAGCGTCCTGACGGGTTTCAGCGGGGTACTGATCGCAGCAGAACAGGGTGTCGGCCAGGCCAGTGTCGGTATGGATTATCTGTTACCCGCGCTGGTAGGTGCCTTTCTTGGCAGCACCACAATTCGCCCGGGACGCGTTAACGTCTGGGGGACCGTGGTGGGCATTGCCATCCTTGCTATCGGCATTGCAGGTATCCAACAGTTCGGAGGCGACTTCTGGGTGGAGCCATTATTTAACGGCGCGACCCTGCTGCTGTCGATCACGCTTGCCGGATACGCACAGCGTCGAAGAATGTTGAATCAAAAAGCGGTGGTACGCAGCCAGATCACACCGGCTTCTGACCCCGAACAAAAGACCATCATGCCAGGAAATCCATCATGAAAAATAAGGTATTAAGCCTCACATTTGCAGCTATCTGTGTCGCATCCGTTTCTGCGCAGGCAGACAGCTACCTTGATTCGGCAACCGCTGCGGTGGCAAAAGCCACCGCCCGCGCCAGTAGCTGGGATGGCCCGAAAACCGGCCCTGAACTGCAACTTGGCAAAAAAATCATCTTTATCGCTTCAGATATGAAAAATGGCGGTGTGCAGGGGGTGCAACAGGGCCTCAGTGAAGCCGCAAAAGTGGCTGGCTGGCAACTCGAAACCCTTGATGGAGGCGGTTCAGTTAAAGATCAACTTTCGGCGCTGAATCAGGCGATTGCGCAGCATCCGGATGGCATCGTTATTGGTGGCTGGAACCCGAATGTGGCAAAAATTCCGTTGAAAAAAGCCCGGGAGCAGAAAATCGTGCTGATGGCATGGCATGCGGAGCCGCAGCCGGGACCCGTTGAAAAATATGGCATCACCAACAACATCACCTCTGATTCGAATGATGTGGCTCGTCTGGCTGCGCAGTACGCCGTGGTGCGCTCCGGAGGGAAGGCGGAGGTGCTGATTTTCACCGACTCGCTTTATCAGATAGCACTCGATAAAGCCAACACCATGAAGCAGGAGATTGAGAAATGCAGTGGTTGTAAGGTCGTCGAATTCATTGATACGCCGCTGGCTGATACCTCAAACCGTATGCCTTCAATGACATTCAGTTTATTGCAAAAACACGGCGATCATTTCCAGTACGCTCTGGCGATAAACGATCTCTATTTTGATTTTATGGCCCCGGCGTTAAAAACGGCCGGTAAAGGTGGCAGCCATGCGCCTTTCAATATCTCCGCTGGCGACGGTTCAATTTCAGCCTTTCAGCGCATCCGGAACGGTGACAGCCAGATTGCCACCGTGGCGGAACCGCTAAAACTGCATGGGTGGCAGCTACTTGACGAGTTCAATCGTGCTTTTGCCGGACAACCGTCTTCCGGATATGTCACTCCCGCACATTTAATCACCAAAGAAAATATCGCCAGTGATGGTGGTCCCCAAAATAATTACGACCCGGCTAACGACTATCAAGGTCACTACAAAGCTATCTGGGGCGTGAAATAAAGGAGGGCAGTCGTGATGGAAGTTGAAAAACTTTGTTCTCCCGCTATCTGGGCTGAAGGGCCGGTCTGGTTACCCGAACAGGATGCGGTGGTGTTCAGTGATGTAAAAGGCAACCGTATGTTCCGCTGGCAGCGTAACGGTGAGTTAAGCCTCTGGCGGGCCAACTCGAACTACGCTAACGGCAATGCCTGCGATGGTGAAGGCCGTGTAATCAGTTGTGAGCATGGCCGACGCGGCATCAGTCGCTCTGAACATGATGGCAGCGTGACACTGTTGGTGGACAGGGTGGAAGGCAAGCGCTTTAACTCCCCAAATGATGTGGTTGTGCACTCTGACGGCACCATTTGGTTTACCGATCCACCCTACGGAATCATCAATGATGAAGAGGGGTATGCTGCGCATAGCCAGGTGATAGGTTGTTATCTTTACTGCTTTGATCCCGATAGCGGGCAGCTTGCCATCGCCGCCAGCGACCTGCAACGCCCCAATGGATTAGCGTTCTCGCCGGATGAAAGCCTGCTGTATGTGGCCGATATGTCAGTGGTGGATTTTCCCGTTTCAGGACGCAGGGAGTTACGCGTCTATAACGTTGATGGTCATCAGTTGTCAGCAGGGCGTTTTTTGGTCGAGGTCTCGCCGGGTTTTCCTGACGGATTTTGTGTGGATGGTCGTGGCAATATCTATTGCAGCTGTGCTGATGGGGTGATCATTTTTGACAGCGGCGGCCGGAAGCACGGCAAAATTGCACTGCCAGAGCGGGTATCCAATTGCACTTTAGGCGGCCCTGATGGCAGCGAGCTGTATATCACCGCCACCACGTCGCTGTACCGGGTGCATCTTCACTAATCCGGCATGGTAACAATGCGCATTGAAAACCGGGGCAGTATAACCTTCCCCGGCTTTGCCATGCCTCAATCCTGACCAATCTGCGTACGATCACAAAAGTCAACTAAAAAAATAAACATATGATTTTAAACGAAATAATAAAGTCGCATTTCTTTGACTCACTACTGCTTTCCTTATAGTATTTATTTGAAATCACATTCCAACATATGAAATTCAGATGTGATAATGAGAAGGATGCAGCCGTCATGAGAATCAGTCATCAGCAGTTATACCAGGAATTCCTTCGCGTCCTGTTAAGTCGAAATGTGTCAGAGGACAAGGCCACCGCCTGTGCCGCGATGTTTACCGAAACCAGCCTGAACGGCGTTTATTCACATGGCGTCAACCGGTTTGGCCGTTTCATCCAACAGCTGGATGCCGGACACATCTTGCCCGATGCTTCAGCGGAAAAAGTGCTGTCACTGGGTGCTATTGAACAGTGGGATGCCGGGCGTGCCATCGGCAATATCACCGCGCACAGCATGATGAACCGGGCTATGGAGCTCGCCAGCGCTCATGGCATTGGCCTGGTGGCATTACGCAATGCTAACCACTGGATGCGAGGCGGCAGTTATGGCTGGCAGGCAGCTGAAAAGGGCTACGTTGGCATTTGCTGGACGAACTCAATTGCAGTGATGCCGGCATGGGGAGCAAAAAACTGCACTATCGGCACCAACCCGCTGATTGTTGCCGTGCCGGGTGAGCCCATCACCATGGTTGATATGTCAATGTCGATGTTTTCTTACGGGATGCTGGAAGTGAACCGGCTCGCAGGAAAAACCTTACCGGTAGATGGGGGTTTTGATGATGACGGTTCATACACGCGCGATCCCGGAACTATCGAAAAAAACCGCCGCATTTTGCCCATGGGTTACTGGAAAGGGTCCGCGCTGTCGATCGTGCTTGACATGCTCGCAACCCTGCTATCAAACGGCGCTTCGGTAACTGAGGTCACTGAAGACAACGGTGATGAATTTGGTATCTCGCAGGTGTTTATGGCCATTGACGTTGATCGCCTGATTGACGGCGAAACGCGTGACCAAAAGTTACAGCGGATCCGCGCTTCTGTGACTGGTGCCGAGCGTGCCGAGAATCAGCAGGCAGTACGTCTGCCGGGGGAGCGTTTTCCGAAGCTGCGTGCTGAGAACGAACGGCTGGGTATTCCGGTAGATGAAAGGGTGTGGACGCACATTCAGGCACTGTAACAGAGGATAACGTTATGATCTGCGGGCACATTGATAATACAGAAGCCATCCACTATCCGTCGGCTGTTGCACGGGCCATTGCCTGGTTGGCCAGTCAGGGATCTGAAGGGCATGGAAGCAGGGCGATATAAAGACAGCGAAACCGGCTGGCTGATACAGGTTCTGGATCTTCAGACTGCGCCGGTGCAGGAAAACTATCCCGAAGCACATCGCCACCATATCGATGTGCAATACCTGGTCGCCGGTTCTGAGTTAATTGGGGTGGCGAGCCAGCCGTTAAATGCGGCTGTTCATCAGCCTTATGACGAAAATCGCGACATCATTTTTTATCAGCAGGTTCCTGATGAAACCTGGATCCGTATGGTGCCAGGCAGCTTTGCCGTGTTTTTCCCACAGGATATTCATCGGCCTAACTGCGCGCCGGATTTGCCGGCGGCGATTCGTAAAGTTGTGGTGAAGATCCCGACTGCTGACCTGGTGAACTAAAAGGTAAATAACATGAGTCTGACTTCAACTGCGCCCGCTCATGCAGACGTACCTGCATTACGGTGGCTGTATATCATTCCGCCTGTTCTGATTACCTGCATCATCTCATACATGGACCGCGTCAATATTGCCTTTGCTATGCCGGGCGGCATGGACGCAGAACTGGGTATCAGTGCGTCTATGGCTGGACTTGCCGGCGGCATCTTCTTTATCGGCTACCTGTTTCTACAGGTTCCGGGGGGAAAACTTGCGGTACACGGAAACGGCAAACGTTTTATCGGCTGGTCACTGGTGGCGTGGGCAGTGATTTCGATCCTGACCGGCCTTGCCACCAGTCAGTATCACTTACTGGTGCTGCGCTTTGCACTGGGTGTTGCAGAAGGTGGGATGCTGCCCGTGGTGCTGACCATGATAGGCAACTGGTTCCCGGATAAAGAACGGGGGCGTGCCAATGCCATTGTGATCATGTTTGTCCCCATTGCCGGCATCATTACGGCACCGTTATCGGGTTGGATAATTACCAACTGGGACTGGCGCATGCTGTTCTTCGTTGAAGGCGTGTTATCGGTTTTTGTCATGCTTCTCTGGGTTTTTACCATCAGCAATCGTCCTGAGGAAGCCAGCTGGATTTCTGCGGCTGAGAAGCAGTATCTGATCAAAACCCTTCATGACGAACAGTTGATGATCAAGGGTAAGAATATGCGCAAAGCCTCGTTGAGCCGGGTGATGCGTGAGCCCGTCATGTGGCGACTGATCCTCGTCAATTTCTTCTATCAGACCGGGATATATGGCTACACCCTGTGGTTGCCGACCATTCTGAAAGGACTGACCAACGGTAATGCAGAGAAGGTGGGAATACTGGCCATTTTGCCTTACGTCGGTGCCATTTTGGGCATGTTCCTGTTCTCAATACTTTCCGACGCCAGCGGCCGTCGCAGAATCTTCGTCGCGCTGCCACTCGCTGGATTCGCCATCTGCATGGCGATGTCAGTGGTCCTGAAGGCACATATCTGGTGGTCCTATGCCGCTCTTGTGGGGTGTGGCGTGTTTATCCAGTCTGCTGCCGGTGTGTTCTGGAGTATTCCCCCGCGCCTCTTTCATGCTGAAGTCGCGGGTGGCGCACGCGGTCTGATAAATGCACTGGGTAACCTGGGCGGATTCTGCGGGCCCTATATGGTGGGGATTTTGATCGCGGAATACAGCAAAGATGTGGGGATTTACAGTCTGGCCATCTCGCTGGCCATGGCTTCTGTGCTGGCATTGACGCTGCCCGGGCACTGTGATTCGCCTGAACGGGAGGCGCTATGAAAAGCTGGTTAGGGCTGGATTGCGGCGGAACCTTTATCAAAGCCGGACTCTATGACGCGCAGGGGCGCGAACTGGCGGTAGCACGGCAGAACCTGCCGGTGCTGGTACCTGAACCCGGTCGTGCCGAGCGCGATATGTCGCTGTTGTGGCAACAGGCTGCGATTGTGATACGCGATGTGCTGCAACAAAGCAAACTGAATGCCTCTGAGGTTGCAGGGGTAGGGATTTCTGCTCAGGGTAAGGGCCTGTTCTTACTGGATAAACAACATCAGCCGTTGGGTAATGGCATCCTTTCTTCCGATCGCCGGGCGCTGACGATTGTGCAGCAATGGCAAAGAGAAGGGATACCGCAGCAGTTGTATCCTGAAACGCGCCAGACCCTGTGGACCGGACATCCGGTATCATTACTACGTTGGATCAAAGAGCATGAACCCGAGCGCTATGCCGCCATCGGCAGTGTGCTGATGGCGCATGATTATCTGCGGTTCTGCCTGACGGGCAAACTGGCTTGCGAAGAAACAAACATTTCTGAATCCAACCTGTACAGCATGCAGAGCGGCGGCTGGTCCGCTGCACTGGCGGATACGCTGGATATCGGGGAAATCGTCCCCTCACTGCCTCCCATCATTGGCCCAACCGAAGTCGCCGGTTATGTTACTGAACAGGCGGCGCAACTGTGTGGATTACCCGCAGGCATCCCTGTTGTAGGTGGCCTGTTTGATGTGGTTTCCACGGCAATCTGTGCGGGACTTCATGACGATACCCGGCTTAACGCCGTGATGGGCACCTGGTCGGTGACCAGTGGCATAACCGACTGCATCAGTGACGAGACGGACTACCCCTATGTCTATGGCCGCTACGCTATCGACAATCAGTTCATCATTCATGATGCCAGCCCAACGTCGGCAGCTAATCTGGAGTGGTTTTGCCAGCAGTGGGGGATTAATGACTATCAGCAGCTGAATAACTGGGTTGCTGAGTTGCCCGCAGCCAGTAGTTCACTGTTTTTCCTGCCTTTTTTGTACGGCTGCAATGCCGGTGCAGAAGTGCATGGAACTTTTCTGGGGATGCAGGCTGGCCACACGCGCGGTCACCTGGTTCAGGCCATCTACGAAGGGGTGGTGTTCTCGCATCTTACTCATCTCAATCGCATTCGACGGCGTTTTCCACACGCAACGGCACTGCGACTCAGTGGTGGTCCCACGCGTTCTGCGCCCTGGATGCAAATGTTTGCTGATGCGAGCGGCCTGCCCGTAGAAGTACCGCAGATTGCTGAAAGCGGATGCCTTGGCGCGGCCCTGGTCGCGCTCACCGGCACGGGCGTATATGCCTCATTACAACGGGCGCAGCAGGCGCTTAATCCACAGATTGTCACCTGGCAGCCTGATTTAAACCGGCATGAACGCTATCAGAAAAAATATCAAAGCTATCAGAGGTTGGTTGATGCACTGACTGCGGTACAAGGAGTTTATTTATGAGTCTTCCTTTACTCCAGCTGGCGCTGGACCACACCGACCTGGATGCTGCGCTGCGCACGGCAGAGTTGCTTCATCGCGATGTCGACATCATCGAAGCGGGTACGATTTTATGCTTCAGCGCGGGTATTGAAGCGATATCCCGCCTCCGCAGCCAGCATCCGAACAAAACCCTGGTGGCCGACTTCAAAGTTGCTGACGCCGGCGCGACGCTGGCGGAGATGGCGTTCAAAGCAGGGGCCAACTGGATGACGGTTATCTGTGCTGCGCCGCTGGCTACTTTTGCCACCGCGCTGGATGTGGCGGGGCGCTATCAGGGCGACATTCAGATTGAGTTGTTTGGACACTGGACAACAGAGGATGCGCGCCAGTGGCGCAACCTTGGTCTGACGCAGGCTATTTATCACCGAGGCCGTGATGCGCAGGCGGGCGGCCAGCAATGGAGCCAGCACGATCTTGACGCTATGCAGGCGTTATCGGATATGGGGTTTGCACTCTCTGTCACCGGCGGCATCACCCCCGAAGAATTACCGCAGTTTCGCAATATCGATGTAAAGGCATTCATCGCCGGGCGAGCGCTGAGTGACAGCACCAGTGGCCTAGCCACTGCAAATCAGTTTCATCAGGCAATTGCCAATATCTGGGGAAAGCAATGAGACGACAGCATCCACTGGGGATCTACGAAAAAGCACTACCAGCACATCTCACCTGGCCTGAGCGACTGGCACTGGCTAAAGCATGTGGCTTCAACTTTGTCGAGATGTCGATTGATGAGACTGATGAAAGGCTGGCAAGGCTGGACTGGAGTAAGGAGCAGCGCCTTTCACTGGTCAACGCCATAATTGAAACCGGCGTCAGCATCCCGTCTTTATGTCTGTCCGGGCATCGGCGTTTTCCCTTCGGCAGCCGGGATGCAGCAACGCGCCAGCGGGCAGATGAACTGATGGAACGCGCCATTCAGCTTGCCAGAGATGTCGGGATCCGCACCATCCAGCTGGCGGGATATGACGTCTACTACGAACCCCATGATGAAGGCACCGAGGCTCGCTTTGCAGAGGGCTTGTCACGCGCGGTAGAGCGCGCCGCGGCTGCTCAGGTCATGCTGGCGGTGGAAATTATGGACACTGAATTTATCAACGCCATCAGCAAATGGAAAAAGTGGGAAAAACAACAGGCATCACCCTGGTTTTCTGTTTATCCCGACGTCGGCAACCTCAGCGCGTGGGGTAATGATGTCACGGCTGAACTCACTCTGGGAATTGATCGCATCGCTGCGATTCACCTTAAAGACACCCAGCCGGTGACCGCCAGCTCGCCAGGCCAGTTTCGGGATGTTCCTTTTGGACAGGGCTGTGTCGATTTTGTCAGCGTTTTCCGCACCTTGAAGCAGCTTAATTACCGCGGCTCATTTCTTATTGAGATGTGGACAGAGAAAGCAGAGGAACCGGTGGCAGAAATCGTGCAGGCACGGCGCTGGATTGAACAAAAAATGCAGGAAGGAG
This sequence comes from Erwinia papayae, assembly GCF_058241465.1. Taxonomy (NCBI): domain Bacteria; kingdom Pseudomonadati; phylum Pseudomonadota; class Gammaproteobacteria; order Enterobacterales; family Erwiniaceae; genus Erwinia; species Erwinia papayae. The sequence goes on along the minus strand of NZ_JBZCHT010000009.1, from coordinate 861,659 downwards.
GATTACAATGAGTTTACAGATGCTGAAACAACAGGTGCTTGAAGCGAATTTAGCCTTACCTCACCATCAACTCGTCACCTTTACCTGGGGTAACGTCAGTGCCATCGATCGCAACAGCAATCAGGTCGCCATCAAGCCATCCGGCGTTGAGTACGACAACATGACGGTGGAGGATATCGTGGTGCTTGATTTGGAGAGTGGCCGCGTTATTGAGGGTAAGAAAAAGCCATCATCTGATACGGCAACCCATCTGGCGCTTTACCGTGCTTTTGATGATATTGGCGGCATTGTTCATACCCATTCTCGTCATGCCACCATCTGGTCCCAGGCGGGGCAGGATCTGCCAGCGCTGGGAACCACGCATGCAGACTATTTTTACGGCACCATTCCCTGTACGCGTTTAATGACTGAACAGGAAATTGTGAATGATTACGAACACAATACCGGGCAGGTTATTATTGAGACATTCCAGTCACGAGGTATCAGCCCCACGGATATTCCCGGTGTGTTAATTAATGCCCACGGACCTTTTGCCTGGGGGAAAGATGCATCTGCTGCCGTGCACAATGCCGTGGTGCTGGAAGAGGTGGCCTACATGGGGATTTTCTCTCGTCAGCTGAAGCCGGCAATTGACAGCATGCAAAAACAATTACTGGATAAACACTTTCTAAGGAAACACGGTAAAAATGCCTATTACGGACAATGTTAAGTATATCCGTGCCGGAGATATCTCCAACGCTGCGTTTTACCCTTAGCGCGAAAGTACAGCGGGATTTTCCTCAAGAACTGAAACACATGTGGCAGCTTTAAGAGGAAAATCCGGGCATTAAGATAAAAGAAGGGAAGGCTGGCTTCACACGCCCAGGTAGGGAAGCCAGATCACATGTAAAGGGTTACGGATGATGATGGTGAATTTGGTAAAAAGCCGTGATCATCTCAGCAGTCAGACTTCGAAAAGATCTGTGGGGCATGCCACTGCCCATCTTTAATTTAACATAATATACATTATGCGAACCAAGGTGGCGCTACGTGAAAACGATGACTTGTACGCGGTTCATTCCGTTGTTCTCTGATGGTGGTATGTGTAAGCGCTTTCTCCAGCGATGAAACATAGATGATTGAAATTTATGTTATTTTTTATTTAACAAAGAGGATAATAATTAATCATTAAAAACGATGCGATAATAAGATGTTTTTTCAGGGGGCTGATATTTCCGTTCTGCTTAAAATATAACCTTTGACATGCCTGGCATTACCCGCCAGGCATGGCCACTATTTCAAATATCGACCCTGGAAAATATTCAGAAGTCCGCTTTCAGAACCACACGGTAATTAGCTTTACCCGCACGGACATGCTCCAGAGCATCATTGATGCGGGACATCGGGAAATATTCCACCCGGGGAGCAATTTCTGCGCGAGATGCCAGTTTCAGCAGTGTGCGCAGTTGCCCCGGCGAGCCGGTTGATGACCCCGTGACGGCTTTGTCACCCATAATCAGGTCAAAGGCGGACACCTGGAATGGCTTCATCACTGCGCCGACGGTGTGAAACCTGCCCTTCGGCGCCAGTGCGTCGAAATAAGGTTTCCAGTCAAGATCAACGGCGACGGTGCTCAGGATCAAATCAAAGCGCCCTGCCAGCTTTTTCAATGCTTCCGGGTCGCGACTATTGACGACTTCATCAGCGCCCATATCAAGAATGGATTGCTTTTTATCGGGCGTGGAGCTGAATGCCACGACCTCAGCACCCATTGCGCGCAATATTTTTATCGCAATATGACCAAGGCCGCCGATGCCAATAACGCCAACACGGCTGGTCGCGGTAATGTTACTCATCAACAGGGGTTTAAATACCGTAATGCCGCCACACAGCAGTGGACCGGCCGTCGCAGCATCCAGTTTTTCCGGGAGTGGGATCACCCACTGCCAGTCGGCACGCAGTTTCTGCGCGAAACCGCCATGGTTAAGAATGGTGGGAATAGCGCCGTTTTCACAGTTGACCTGTTCACCGTTGATGCAGGGATCACAGTGTTGGCAGCTTTTTGCCATCCAGCCGATACCCACCCGCTGGCCCACTGACAGCCCTTTGTTTTGCGCCGCTGAACCCAGTGAAGCAACGCGACCAATCACCTCATGTCCGGCAATGGTGGGATACTGAGAAATTCCCCACTCGTTATCAATCATCGACAGGTCAGAATGGCAGACGCCGCAATACTCAACTTCAACCTCAACTTCTTCTGCTGCCAGCTCTGCGGCTTCATATTCATACAGTTCCAGAGCCTGACCTGGTTGCATAGCGGCGTAGCTTTTAATTTTCATCCTTTACCTCATTCTGGTTAACAGTCCTGAAAGAGTGTAGCAAACTCCCCTCTTCCCCCTGTTAACCTGACGAGGCATCGATCGGTTGAAATGTTGCAAAGTGTAATTAAGCGAGTGTCCTGGTCGGAATAATATTCTCAGCCACCAGATGCTCAGTCACATGGCCAATAGCCTCCACCACCTGCGCGGAGTTATTCTGAATATCCATGATCACACTTCCAGCTTCCCGAACCAGCGACACGCCCTGATCTGCACGTGACAGATTGGCAGAAATATTTTTCTGTGCCAGCGCAGCCAGTTGCTGGTTATGCTCAACCACTTCAGAGATCTCCTGCGAGGCCGTATTGATATTCGCAGCCAGACTTCTTACTTCATTAGCCACAACCGCAAAGCTGCGGCCATGCGTACCGGCGCGTGCCGCTTCTACCGCAGCGTTTAACGCCAGCAAATTCGTCTGATTAGCGATCCTTTTAATCGTTTCCACTATCTGACCAATCTGCGCCGACTGTGAACTGAGGTCATTAATGCCGGCAGAGACATTACGCAGCTCAACGGCGATTTCATTCATCTTGCTGACGCTGTTCTCGATCACGCCTACACCCACCCGGGTATTCTGGCTGGTCTCAAGCGCGGCTTTATAGGCATGTTCTGCCGCCTCGCGCTCCTGCCGGTTCTTAACCACCTGGGTGGTCACATCGGTGGCAAATTTCACCACTTCATACAGCTGGCCGTTCTCATCAAAGACAGGATTGTAGGTTGCCCGCAGCCAGATGGTGTTGCCCCTGCTGTCAACACGCTCAAACTGACCGGAAACAAAGTCTCCGTGCCGCAACTTTTGCCAGAACTGATGATACTCAGTGCTATTGTAAACTTCCGGAGAACAAAACATGCGATGATGTTTTCCCAGCACTTCTTCAATCCGGTAGCCGGTGGTTTTCAGAAAATTATCATTAACACGTAATACTTCGCCATTGAGGTTAAATGCTATCACCGCCATGGAACGGTCAATGGCATTGGTCATCCCTTTCTGTTGCTGTGCGGCAAGCGTGCGCGCGGTGATATCAGAAGCCAGTCCAACGATCTTAATGACTTTGCCATTGTGATTACGTATCGGGACATAATTCGCTTCAAACCAGATTTTTTTGCCTTCTTTGGTCAGACGTAAAAATTTATCACTGAAACTCTCACCACGGGCCAGACGCTGCCAGAATCGGGTATATTCGGGCGAGGCAAGCACCTGCTCCGGACAGAAGATACGATGATGCTGCCCGACAATCTCATCCAACTGATAACCCATTTTTTGCAAAAAAAGGGCATTGGCATTGAGCACGACGCCCTCAGGCGTCAGTTCCATTATTGCCATGGCACTGTGAATAGAACTCTGTGTGGTACGACAGAGTGTGTTGGATCTGAAAAATCTCTTGAAGAAACCTGACCGATTGAAAATGCGCATATCGTAACCTTACTGTTATGTTTTTATGTTGTTCGCACGATGAAGATTATCGGCAGGCATGGAGAAAAAATTATGATTTTTTTTCACTAAAACCACGGGATACCGCCCTTTGCAGCCAGTAATCTGCTGCGCAATGTGGGTGAAAAAAACTTTTTTTCATAAGATTAAGTTATTTCAGGCAATCCGGCGTTAAGCCGTTCAGAGTAATCAGAGCTAAAGCAGGCGGGCAAATAGCTGTCAGCCGCCTTCTGTTGATATTACAGGAGATTTTTTGTCATCCGATTGCGAAAGCAATCACCAGTTTAGCCCCTTATTTCGTCATTTGATTTAAGTCCACTGGACTACAGTATAAATAAATTCGCTTCAGATCGTTTCAAGCACCCCTGACATCTGACAAAAGGTCCTTTTTGCGTGGCTAAATTATTTTTACGCAGCGGAAGTCTGGATGCGGTTCTGCCCCTTGGAGAAAACGGGCAGCCTGTTTACCTGTCGGCCCTGCAATTGCGCGAGACACTGCGCCTGAGGAAACAGCAACATATTGCTGACTGCCTCGCTATCCCTCAACCTGATGACGCCGGAAACCGCCTGGACTGGTATGCGCCCATTGGCGGTAAAGTTACTTCCTGGGCTGCGGCCAGCGACAGTGCCCGCAACCATGCCCTCAATCAGCTGGTCGCCTGCCAGCAGGTGGTGGCAGAGATGTGTCAGCGGGCACAGCAGTCGGAAAAAAGTAATCAGAAGTTATTTGGCGCCCTGCTGGCAAAAGCCCTGCAGTTTCCGGACCAGAACTTTGTTTATCTGGTGGACGGCAAGCCGGTTTTAACCTTCTGGGGCTTCGTCAGCCTGGATAAAAAATCCCGCCAGGACTCGCTGGATTGTCTGCGTAAAGTGGAAGAAGACCATCCACCGTTGAGCCTCTCTAAACTGGCCGTTGCGGTCCCCCCTCCGCCTGCTGCCGCACCGCCGCTCCCCGAACCTGTTACGGTGACCGTGGTGGAGGAGATGCAGACGCAGCCTGAAGCTGAGCAGGCGATGCCGGCACCAGAACCCGCTCCGGTTGTACAAAAAGTCGTGGTGCCAGCAACATCCCGTCCGCTGCTTCGCTATGGCTGGATAATGGTCCGCTGCTGCGTCTGAATTTTAACGCCCTGAGTGGTAAATACATGCTGCCGGTTGCCACCGGTGGCACTCCTGAAGTCGTTAAGCCTGAATCCAGCTTTTCTCTGGAACAGTCGCTGACCCTGCTGAACGGTATCTGGTTACCGCTGCCCTTCTTTCGTTTTAATCCGCCGCGTACTTTTATCGGCGGACCGGATAACTGGGCCAGAGTGCAGGTTGTTGCGCTGGATAAACCTGATGCCAACGGCCACAGTCACCGCGTCTGCCTGGCATTCGAAACCCGCGTCTGGCCGGAAGGTGAAGATGAGTCACTGGCGCTGAACAGCAGCGATGCCCAATCCGGCGTCAGCTTTGTGCTGGCTCACCACAGTGACGAGCTGGGCGAATTTCTCGACCATACGTGGGTTGATGGCTGGCTGCGTGAAGTCTTCAGTCAGCAGGCGTCGGAGATTGAACAGCGTCCTCAGGTCAATATTCGTACCGCTCTTCGCGAATTTGAATATCAGGCTCACTATCTGAACATTCTGCATATGCTGGGGCATCAGCTGTCGCTACCCGAGCTGAAAATCAGCGCCGCTAACCCTTCCTCCCCGGCCATTCCGGTTGATTTGATTCTTGATGTCGGTAATTCGCACACCTGCGGCATTATGGTTGAAGACCATGTCGATGATCATCATGGTCTCAGGCACACCTATGAGCTGCACCTGCGTAACCTGAGTGCTCCCCACCTCGTCTATAACGAACTGTTTGAAAGCCGGGTTGAGTTTGCGCAGGCAAGCTTTGGCAAACAAAACTTTTCAGTGGAAAGTGGTCGTGACGATGCCTTTATCTGGTCTTCCATCACCCGTGTTGGTCGCGAAGCCAGCCAGCTGGCGCTGCAACGTCTGGGAACCGAAGGCGCCACCGGGATCTCCAGTCCGCGCCGCTATCTGTGGGATGAAGAGAGCTTCACCCCCGGCTGGCGCTTCAGCCGGACGCCCGGTAACGCAGCTGATGAACCCATTGCCACCGCCATGCCGCTGACCAACCTGGTCGATGATGAAGGCCAGCCGCTGTATAACCAGCCGCTGGAAGAGAGGCTGCCGGTTTTTTCTGCCCACTACAGTCGCAGCGCGGTGATGAGCTTTATGCTCTCGGAACTGCTGGCCCAGGCGCTGATGCAGATGAACAGCCCCGCTCAACGGCAAAAGATGCTGCACAGCAGCGCCCCGCGCCAGCTGCGTAACATTATTCTGACGTTGCCGTCGGCGATGCCAAAACCTGAACGGGAGATTTTCCGGCGACGGATGCAGGAAGCCATTGCGCTGGTGTGGAAAGCGATGGGCTGGCACCCGGCTGATGATGATTTCACCAGCGACCAGGACAAAGCCAAAAGCCTGATGCCCGTCCCTGACGTGCAGATGGAGTGGGATGAAGCGACCTGTGGCCAGATGGTCTATTTGTACAATGAAACGCAGGTTAATTTTGGCGGACGCGCAGAAGCCTTCTTCAGCAGTATGGCGCGTCCCGATCGCCCGCGCGCCGCAGATGAACCGGCGGGGAAAACGCTTCGTATTGCCTCAATCGATATTGGCGGCGGCACCACCGATCTGGCCATTACCCAGTACCGGCTGGACGATGGTCAGGGCAACAACGTAAAAATCATGCCCCGGCTGCTGTTTCGTGAAGGCTTCAAACTGGCCGGTGACGACATTCTGCTCGATGTTATCCAGCTGTATGTGTTGCCGGCGTTGCAGGCTGCCCTTAAGCAGGCGGGCGCGGGCAATGCGGAAGCGGTGATGACCAGGCTGTTCGGCGCTGAGGGTCGCCTCGGCGGTCAGTCCACCCTGCGCCAACAGGCAACACTGCAACTCTTTATTCCACTGGGGCAGGCTATTCTTGAAGCCTATGAGCGCTTTGACCCGCTGGATCTGAATGCCGAAGTTGAAGCGCTGTTTGCTGAACTGCTGCCGCAGGCACCCACGCCGAAGCTGCTTGATTATCTCAATCGCGAGATCCAGCGGGAGCTGCCGAATGACGCTGAATCCTTTGATATTCTGCGCGTGCCGTTGATCGTCAGCCTGAGCAAGCTGCACAGCGCTTTTCTCTCACCACAGATGAACATTACGCAAAGTCTGCGCTCCATGTCCGAGGTGGTCGCCGTCTATGACTGTGACGTGCTGTTACTGACCGGTCGCCCTTCACGCTTTCCAGGTATCCAGGCGTTGTTCCGCCATTTACAACCGTTGCCGGTCAGTCGGATTTTGTCGCTGGACGGTTATCACACCAATGACTGGTATCCTTTTAATAAGCAGGGACGTATTGAGAATCCGAAATCCACTGCGGCCGTCGGCGCCATGCTGTGTCTTCTGTCGCTGGATCTGCGACTGGCCAACTTCTGGTTTAAAGCCGGTGATTTCCAACCCTATTCCACTATCCGCTATCTGGGGATGCTCGACGGTAACGGCTCGCTCAGCAGTGAGAACGTCTGGTACAGCGATATCGATCTTGACGACAACCAGTTCAGCCTGGATTCCCGCCAGCGGTTCCAGGTTCGGGGAGCGCTGACGCTGGGGTTCAGACAACTGGATAACGACCGCTGGCCTGCCTCACCACTCTACAGCCTGTCGATTGCCGATCCGCAGCTGGCACGCCGCGTGGCAGGCGATAAGGTGCTGAAAATCAGGCTGGCGATAGTCAGCACCGCCGCCAGTGGTGCGGAACGATTTGAAATTGCCGAGGCCAGCCTTGATGATGGTACGCTGGTTCCTTTACATCACCTGCGGCTCAGGCTGAATACGTTAGCCAGCGGTGGATCAGGATTAACCCATTATTGGATTGACAGTGGGAGCGTATACAAGAAATGAAAGCGTTGACGCCTAAGCAGTTATCAGGCCAGTTCGGCAAAAAACTGGATACGCTGGCAAAAAGTATTGGCGGGGCGATCGACTGGCTGGAGAGCGCACGCCACAGCGCACCCCGTCTGGAGATGGAGGCCGACCGTCTGCGTATACGTCTGATGCGTCAGCGTAACCACGCGGGCAATCTGGCGAGTGCGGCGGCAAAAGAGTCTGCGATAGGATTTTTTGGACTGTCGCAGGCGGGAAAGTCTTACCTGATCTCCGCGCTGGCCGCCAGTGATAAAGGCCGGATGGAGATTGCCCTTGGCAACGCCACGCTGGATTTCCGCCAGCTCAACCCTCAGCAACACACCGGTAGCATGGTGCTGCGTATCAGCGGTCAACAGACGCGCGTTGATAATGAATGAGCGCGCGCAGGTCATGCTGAACGGGCGTATCGCGACAACTCTCCGTCCATGCCGTCAGGGCTTCCGGCAACTTTTCCAGATGCAAAAGCGTATCGACATGCGACTGGAGCAAAGGCGTCACGTCGGCAGAGTGATTGCGAAGCGTTTCGCTCAGCTCAGCAGTGCGGTCTCTGGCGGTGCAGAGAAAAGCGCTGAATTTCGCACTGGGCGGCATTCCAGCTGAATTCCCGGCCAGGCCAGTAGGATCCGTATGAATCAACGCCAGAAGGTCCGGTACACCCTGCACCTTCTGGTGTGATTGATCAGCCATCTGACTGACTGACTGCTGCATCCGCGCCGTGGTCAGATCGGTGCAGGCCTGAGACAGCGGCTTATATGAAGCATGTGACGCCGGGGTATGCGCCAGCTGGCTGGTACAGCGGTCAATCGTCTCCTTCAGCACCTGTTGCTGCTCGTTGCCCAGCCAGTGTCCGTTCGGCTCACCCAGCGCCGCTTCTGACAGCTGACCTGCGAGTTCGGCAATGGCGGGAAATGACTGGGGCACTTTCTCGAGCTCCCGCTGAAAGGTATGCAGCAGGCTGGTGCAATCCTGCGCCGACGCCGTGGAGGAGCGTCCGAACGCCGTACTCAGTTTACCTGACGCGACAAAAGCCCTTGTGCGTGCCTGCCGCGACAATTGCGCATCACTTTTATCAATTGCGCCGGAACTGCCGGAACTACCGGAAGCCACTGGCATACAGGAGTGAGAGGCGCGCGCGATCTGAGCTGGATTCATTAGTTTTTCCTATAGTTTGCCTGAATGAGAGGGCTGAGTGGTGAGGTGCCTGGCGAGGTTCCCTTCTGCAGATGAAATGCCGAATGATTCAGACAGATTGAATGTTAAGGTAATCTGTTACCAAAAAGCCCTGCTTTGATTGTGACTATCTGCAGGCCTGTCATTTATGGAGGAATACTGATGGCTTTGACAAAAGAGAAAACAGGAAAATCGCTTCTCCCGTTACTGACCCTCGTGGTGATGTTGCTTATCCCCGTACCTGATGGTATGCCACCCCAGGCCTGGCACTATTTTGCCGTGTTTGTGGCGATGATTGTCGGCATGATTCTGGAGCCCATTCCGGCTACGGCAATCAGTTTCATGGCGGTCACCCTTTGCGTTATCGGCGGCAGATTTCTGCTGTTTGATGCTGATGAACTGGCAAATCCGGATTTTGATGCCAGCAGCCAGGCACTGAAATGGGGGCTGGCCGGTTTTTCCAGCCCGACGGTATGGCTGGTGTTTGGCGCGTTTATCTTCGCGCTGGGCTATGAGGTGAGCGGGCTGGGGCGTCGTATCGCGCTCTTTCTGGTCAAATTTATGGGTAAGCGCACGCTGACCCTGGGTTATGCCATAGTGATTATCGATATCCTGCTGGCCCCCTTTACGCCCTCCAACACCGCCCGCACCGGCGGTACTGTCTTTCCGGTGATTAAAAATCTGCCGCCGCTGTTTAACTCTTATCCCAACGATTCCTCTTCCCGCCGCATTGGCGGTTACCTGATGTGGATGATGGTGATCGGCACCAGCATCAGCTCCTCAATGTTTGTCACCGGCGCGGCACCCAATGTGCTCGGCCTGGAGTTTGCCAGTAAAGTTGCCGGTGTCCATATCAGCTGGCTGCACTGGTTTCTGGCTTTTCTGCCGGTGGGGATCATTTTACTGCTCGTCTCGCCCGCACTGGTCTGGCTGTTGTATAAACCGGGGACCACACAGAGTACGGAAGTCGCGGCCTGGGCAGCTGAGGAACTGAAAAGACTTGGACGGCTCACCCACAAAGAGATAACCCTGATTGGTCTGGTGCTGCTCAGCCTGGCGCTGTGGGTGCTGGGCGGCAAGCTTATCAGTGCCACCGCCGTTGCCCTGCTGGCCGTGGCATTAATGCTGGCCCTGCGCGTGGTGCACTGGAAAGAGGTAACCCGCTACAGCAGCGCCTGGAATACGCTGGTCAACCTGGCCACGCTGGTGGTGATGGCAAATGGCCTGACCCGTTCCGGATTTATTGACTGGTTTTCTGCCACCATGAGCCGACATCTGGAAGGTTTTTCGCCCCAGGGAACCGTCATCGTGCTGGTACTGGTGTTCTACTTTTCCCATTACCTGTTTGCCAGCCTCTCTGCCCATACTGCCACCCTGTTGCCGGTTATTCTGGCGCTGGGCAAAAGTATCCCCGGCGTGCCAGTGGAACATCTCAGCCTGTTGCTGGTGTTATCGATTGGCATTATGGGTTGCCTGACGCCTTACGCAACCGGCCCCGGGGTGATTATTTATGGCTGTGGCTATGTAAAATCAAAGGATTACTGGCGGCTGGGGGCCATCTTTGGGGTGATTTTCATCAGCATCCTGTTGCTGGTTGGCTGGCCTGTGCTGGCTGTCTGGTATTGAGATACTCTGAGCGGCCTGTTTACCGCCGCTCCGCTGTCATTTCCCCACAATGAATAACTTTTTGTGCCTTATTAATAACCAGCTATTTCAGTGTAGACGAGATCTTTGGTTATTTACCCAGCAACACATTGATTACTATCATAAAAATATAAGATTTTCTGAACAAAATTAATCATTGAGATGCAGAGTGAAAAGCCATATATTGGGCGCGCTTTTTTACATGGGCAGTTCTACTAATTCATTTATTCAACTGCGGCGTTAGTGACAACCCGCGGTTGTAGGAGAGATATGATGACGGATAAAGTCCGTATTGATACTTTAGGTGCGATTTCCTCAAATGGTAACAACGAATCCTATTTAGCCAGACAGGCTGAATTCGAGTCGAATGTCAGAAGCTATCCACGTAAATTGCCGTTAGCAATTGCCAAAGCTCAGGGCGTCTGGATCACCGACGTTGAGAATAATCAATATCTTGATTGCCTGGCCGGTGCGGGAACGCTGGCGCTTGGACATAACCATCCTGATGTACTGCAAAGCATCCAGAGTGTCATTACCAGCGGCTTGCCGTTACATACTCTTGACCTGACCACGCCGTTGAAAGACCGCTTCTCTGAGTACCTGCTCTCTTTATTACCCGGCCAGGGCAAGGAGTATTGCCTGCAATTCACCGGGCCTTCCGGAGCCGATGCGGTGGAAGCCGCGCTGAAGCTGGCTAAAAAATACACCGGCCGCTCTGGCATCATCAGCTTCTCCGGCGGCTACCACGGTATGACCCACGGTGCGCTGGCGGTAACCGGTAATCTGGGACCTAAAGAAGCCGTTGATGGCATGATGCCTGAAGTGCAGTTTATGCCTTACCCGCATCAGTACCGTTGCCCGCTGGGTATCGGTGGCGACGCGGGGGTGAAAGCCCTGGCTTACTATTTCGAAAATCTGATCAACGATGTTGAGAGCGGTGTACGTAAGCCTGCGGCGGTGATCCTGGAAGCGCTACAGGGTGAAGGCGGAGCCAACCCGGCCCCGGCAGAATGGCTGCAACGTATCCGCAAAGTCACCCGCGAGCATGGTATCGTGCTGATCCTCGATGAGGTGCAGGCGGGCTTCTGCCGGACAGGTAAACAGTTCGCCTTTGAACACGCCGGTATTGAACCAGACATTATTGTGATGTCCAAAGCCGTGGGTGGCAGCCTGCCACTGGCTGTACTGGGGATCAAAAAAGAGATCGACGTCTGGTCTCCGGGTCATCACACCGGCACCTTCCGCGGCAATCAGCTGGCGATGGCTACCGGCCTGACCACTCTGAAGTACCTGAAGGACAATAATATTGCCGATAAAGTGGCTGCGCAGGGCGAATGGCTGAAAGGCAGACTTAATGAGATGCAGAAACGCTTCCCGGTGCTTGGCCACGTACGTGGTCTGGGGCTGATGATCGGCATTGAAATTGTCAAACCTCATGAAGCCGCCGATCACCTGGGAAGCTACCCCGGCGATCCGGAACTTTCTGCGTTGTTGCAGAAAAAATGCTTTGAAGCCGGTCTGATCCTTGAGCGTGGCGGCCGCAACGGTAACGTACTGCGCCTGCTGCCCTCTCTGCTGATCACCAATGAAGAGCTGGGGATCTTTATGGATAAACTGGAACAGGCCCTGATTGCCGCCGGCATTAAGCCCGTCTGAGTGGAGTAAGTTGATGTCCCGGTCTAACCCGATTCTGGCGGCTTCTGCACAAAGCACTGAAGCCTACCAGCAAGCCATTGCTCAGACCAGCGAAGCGGTGGTGCAGTGGTTGCAACAACCTGAGATGTATCAGGGCAAATCCGTTGCTGAACTGCGTGAGCGTATCCGGCTTGATTTCACCCCGCAGGGCCTGGGCAACCAGGCCGCCATCGGGCGCGCCGTCGAATATTTTTTAAAAGACAGCCTCTCAGTACACCATCCGCAATGCGTGGCGCACCTGCACTGCCCAAGCCTGGTGATTAGCCAGGCGGCGGAAGTACTGATTAATGCCACCAACCAGAGCATGGACTCCTGGGATCAAAGCCCGTCAGCGACCATTATTGAAATGAAGCTGATTGAATGGCTGCGTACCCAGGTGGGTTACCAGGCGGGTGACGCCGGAGTGTTCACCAGCGGTGGCACTCAGAGTAACCTGATGGGCCTGATGCTGGCGCGTGATGCCTTCTTTGCCCGTCAGGGGCACTCCGTTCAGCAGGATGGATTGCCAGGCGACCTGAAAAAAATCCGCGTGATGTGCTCTGAAAATGCCCACTTCTCAGTGCAAAAAAATATGGCGCTGATGGGCCTCGGCTATCAGTCAGTGACGCTGGTGAAAACGGACAGCTGTGCCCGCATGGATGTCAACGATCTGGCGGAGAAAGTGGCTCAGGCGCAGGCGCGTGGCGAACAGATCCTCGCCATCGTTGCGACCGCCGGGACCACCGACGCGGGCGCTATCGATCCGCTGCGCGAAATTGCGGCACTGGCTGCAAAACACCATATCTGGCTGCACGTTGACGCCGCCTGGGGCGGCGCACTGTTGCTGTCAGAACAGTACCGCCACTATCTGGACGGTATCGAGCTGGTGGACTCCATTACGCTGGACTTCCATAAGCAGTTCTTTCAGACCATCAGCTGCGGTGCTTTTCTGTTAAAAGAAGCCCGTCACTATGAGCTGATGCGCTATCAGGCTGCCTATCTGAATTCAGAATTTGATGAAGCGCATGGCGTGCCTAATCTGGTGTCCAAATCGCTGCAAACCACCCGCCGTTTCGACGCACTGAAACTGTGGATGGGACTGGAGGCGCTGGGTCAGAAACAGTACGCAGAGATTATCGATCACGGTGTCAGCCTGGCACAACAGGTTGCCGAGTATGTCTCTGCCCACTCTGTCCTGCAACTGGTGATGCAGCCGCAGCTGGCCAGCGTATTGTTCCGCTATGCTCCGGCACAGCTGACCGCCAGCGGCGAGGCTGCCGTTGCCATGCTGAATCAGAGAATCGGTGATGCGCTGTTGGATTCCGGCAAGGCGAACGTTGGCGTGACCGAGCACAACGGCATCACCTGCCTTAAGCTGACCCTGCTGAACCCCACGGTTACCCTGGACGACATTAAAGTGTTGCTTTCACTGGTTGAAAGTACCGCCGCACAGCTTCCGTAAGCGTGATATCTCTGCCTCATTGTTAACAAAAAAGCCGGTTCTCAACCGGCTTTTTTGTTTCAGCTTCTCTTGAATTTTTTGCCATAAAATAATGCTGCCCGGTTATGCACCGGCCAGTTTTGAATATATTTATTTTAATAATCTGGCCCGACAGTTTTTACCTTTAATTTTAACCCGCTGTAAGTGCCTTATTGCCTGACTGGCGCTGCTGGCATCAACAGCCACGAAAGCATGCGCTGCTGTAACAGAAATTTTTCCGATCGATTCGGCGTTTAACCCTGCCTCGCCGGTCAGAGCACCAAGAATATCGCCAGGCCGAATTTTTGCTTTCTTACCACCATCAATCATCAACGTTATCATTTCCGCTAACAGCGACTGAGGCCTGGTGGATTTCAGGGAGCCGGTATCATTCCATACCACTTTTTGTTGCAGAAAATCTTCCAGCGCAACCGCACGAACCATTTCATCAGGTGCGACGAAGCTGACTGCCACCCCTTTTTCCCCCGCGCGTGCGGTTCTGCCGATGCGGTGCAGGTGCACTTCTGGATCGAATGAGAGTTGATAATTCACCACCATCGCCAACATTTTCACATCCAGTCCACGGGCAGCGACATCCGTGGCCACCAGAACGCGACAACTGCCGTTGGCAAAACGAACCAATACCTGATCACGTTCACGCTGTTCAAGGTCGCCATGCAGCGCAAGTGCGCTTATCTGCCGACTTTCGAGGGTACGCGCAATATCGTCACATTCGCGTCTGGTATTACAGAAAACCACGCAGGATGAGGGCTGTCTTAAACTTAACAAGCCCGTAAGGGCGCTGAGCTTCTCTGTCGCATTGACTTCGTAGAACAGCTGCTCAATATCTGATAAATCCGGTGCCACATCGATTTCTACAATCTGAGGATCACGCTGAATACGTTGACTGATTTGCTTAATATCATGAGGCCAGGTGGCAGAAAACAGCAGCGTCTGGCGGTTAACCGGACAGTGCTCGATCAGCGTATCGATTTCCTCGCGAAAGCCCATTTCAAGCATCCGGTCGGCTTCGTCCAGTACCAGCGTTTTCATTTGCGTCAGTTTCAGTGTTGAACGCTTAAGGTGATCAACAATACGTCCTGGCGTGCCCACCACAATGTGCGGAGCGTGTAACAGAGAGTCACGCTGTGCAGCCGCGGGTTGACCTCCACAAAGAGTAAGAATTTTTATATTGGCAGTGAAACGAGCCAGACGACGCAATGATTCCGCAACCTGCTCAGCCAGCTCCCTGGTCGGGCAGATGACCAGCGCCTGTGTTGAATAGTTTGTCGCATCAATTTGTTGCATGACCCCCAGGCCAAAAGCTACCGTTTTGCCACTGCCGGTTTTGGCCTGGGCACGGACATCCTCCCCCGCCAGTATTGCGGGTAAGGACGCGGCCTGAACAGGGGTCATAAGGTGGTAACCCAGTTCATGCAGGTTGGCGATTTGACTGGCGGGAAGTGAAGTCAGGTTGGCGAATGCGGTCACAAATTACTCTCTGATAGAACCAAAAATGATTCCCGCGATTTTAGCAGATAATCTTTGCAGGTCGCTATCACAGGATCAATGTGATAGCGCGGAAGCAGACAACATCGTCAGTGGTTAACAGATATACGTTTTATTTATCACCCTTCCCATCGACAATTTATGTCACTCCTGACTGCAACGGTATCGCAACTTAACAGTGCCGGGTATATCTTCTTGAATTTCAGTTTCAGAAAAGAGTATTTTACGCGACATTTTAATTTCAGGTTATACACTTTTATACAGAACAGCTCCCATATAATACCCTGCACCAAGTCCGACAATCATGCCATATTTCTCTTTGCGCCCCCCTCCTCTTCATAAGAGGCAACAAAGACTCTGTCTTCCTGATGTTCGGCACAATGTTTAGCAGCTGAATTAATCGAAAAAAATAGCTGAAGCGCAACCCATGAAAAGATACTCTTCCGGCGGTGTTTTGAGGGGGAGTAATTCTAATTCAGAACAAAGCTGGCTGGAAATTGTTGGAATGAAATTCTTATGAGAACTCATGTTATATGACAAAGAGATGAAATCAGCATGGCCCCCTTCAAACAGACCATTATAAAGTAATGAAAGCCATTCAACAGGTGTTTCGCCGTTAAGAACACGCTTGCGTGGAAATTCAGCAAGATCAATTGATATATATCTGTTATCAATGCCTGTATATGCTGAAAACCTACGGGCTAATTTTTTAAGAGACTTTTCTTTATAAAGAATATTCATTACCTTGCTTGTGCTATTTTTTTTGGTAGGTGCATTGAACTTTCAACTATATATGCGTTACCCATGATGAACACCAGGGGGTAATAGTAGTGTAGTCATTTTTCAGATCCTCCCATCCTGCAAACCGCCTGTTGGCTATCTGAAATCAGCAGGATGGGTAATACTAGTATGACGCCTGTTTTTTATCATCAGGCGATTAATAAATCCCCCGAACAATGTCTGGCCGACGTTATTCAGTAATCATATAAATAAATCCATGGCTCTCCCCAGGGGACGAAATGCAGATCGGGTGGCATATTAACGGAGTAGAAATTGTGCCGATAAACTTTACGCTTCCAGCTAACCTGCTCGCCATGAGTTGAATAAATTTTTTGACTCTGCCAAACAGGAAAAGGTGCATCCGGCACGACAGGAACCACATCCGGAACAGGATGGATTGGATCCGGAGTCAAATCCGGAATGTTGTAATCATATAAGTAGATCCAGGGTTGGCCCCAGGGGCAGAATTTACATCGGGCGGCATGTTTACTGAATAAAAGTTCTGTCGATAGACCTTTCCTTTATATAAAACCAGCTCTCCATACGTTGAACAGACCTTCTGACTGTTCCACGCAGGGACCGATGCCTCATCCGGTACACTTCAGTAAGTAACAATAACTGGGTCAACTACCGTTACGGCAGAACAGTCAGCGAATATTATTATCAAGGTGAGAAGAACAGAAAAAACGTATGTTGTTTATCAGAATGTGCAAACTTTGAATCAAATTATTTATGATAATCAGGGTTCATTTCAGGATGCATAGCATTTAGCGGTAATATTTTATATCTTGATGAAGCGGGCAAAAAGCCCGCTTGCCAGCAAATAAAGCCTGCAATTAAATGATGTTTGTCACATCGATAAACTGTGATGAATTAATATTGCTGGAAGATATGGTGGCTTCAGTAAAGGCATATTTCTCTCTTTCACCAGAGCGATCGAGTGGTAACTGAGCAAAATCGAACAGATTTTTATCAGCA
The DNA here is from genome assembly GCF_058241465.1 of Erwinia papayae. NCBI lineage: Bacteria > Pseudomonadati > Pseudomonadota > Gammaproteobacteria > Enterobacterales > Erwiniaceae > Erwinia > Erwinia papayae. The sequence goes on along the minus strand of NZ_JBZCHT010000009.1, from coordinate 844,664 downwards.
AGCTGGCTCGGTATAACGTTTTGCAGAGATTTAAACACTCTCTCAACCCGACCTGGTTCACTTTTATCCCAACCGGTAAGCATGGCTTTTATCGTCTGACGTTGCAGATTTTCCTGCGAACCACAAAGATTGCAGGGAATAATGGGAAAGTTTTTATATTCGGCATAGCGAATCAAATCTTTTTCCCGGCAATAAGCCAGCGGTCTGATTACCACATTACGTTCATCGTCGGAACGAAGTTTCGGGGGCATAGCCTTCATTTTCGCCCCGTGAAACATGTTGAGAAACAGAGTTTCAACGATGTCATCCATGTGATGACCTAGCGCAATTTTGGTTGCACCAATTTTCTCCGCAAAGGAGTACAACGTGCCTCTGCGCAAACGTGAACATAATCCACAGGTCGTCTTACCTTCAGGCACTTTTTCTTTTACGACGGAGTAAGTATCTTTGTCGACAATATAATAAGGAATGTTAAGCGTGTTAAGCCATTCCGGTAAGATGTGCTCAGGAAAACCAGGCTGCTTTTGGTCCAGATTCACCGCGATCACTTCAAAATTAACTGGCGCTGCTTTTTGCAGGTTTAACAGGATATCCAGCATAGCAAATGAGTCTTTACCCCCACTCATGCAGGCCATCACTACATCACCTTCTTCAATCATGTTGTAATCAGTGATGGCATTACCAACATTCCTTCGCAGCCTTTTCTGAAGCTTATTAAACTCAAGTGTCTCTTTTCTGGTGTCTTCTTGTATCATCATTTTCGCTTTCAAAAACCGCGCAGGCAGCCTGTCTGTTGAGGAATTGCCGCAATTATACGTTTTTTCCAATAAGGTTGGAACCAGCCTAATCGTGATGGGGTAAACCAGGCTGACATAAAGCCAGCTTGCAACAGTCAGCGAAACGGGGGGGATCGAGAATGGGGTCCGGGTCGACGGGGGGTGGATCGGGCATTGGCTGAGGGGATGGGATTGGCCCGGGAACGGGCGGTGGATCCACGGGTATAGGTTCTGATGCCAATGGCTTGTCAGTTATCATGACTGAGTGCATGCTTTTCTCCTCCCATAGGTGAGTTTTAAGCATAGGTGCGACTCTTCTGGCTGGCAAACAGGCAAAAAAAAGCCGGTATTAACCGGCTTGTGCGAATCAAATGTGCTATGCAGTAATTCAAAAAAGGAAGTAAGACAATATGGAGCGCAACGCCCATCGCTTGACGTTGCATTCACCTGCGGAAAAGAGTTTGCCTCAGCTGTGCTGGCATTTTATTGATGCTGATCAGCATAAAGGTCCCTTTATATCGCACGGTAAGATATTACTCACAACCATTTACGTCGCCGCAACCACCAGGCAACGCCCAGTACTAAGCACATCAGCAGTAAACAGAACGCGCCAAATCCATAGCGCCAGCCACCGCCGGGAATCCCGCCCAGATTAACGCCAAACAGTCCGGTGAGAAAGGTGGTGGGCAGAAAGACCATCGCCAGAAGTGACATGGTATAGATGCGACGGTTCATCGCCTCTGCCATTACCGAGCTGATTTCATCCGCCAGCACTGCCGTTCTGGCTACGCTGGCATCCAAATCGTCAAGCCCCCTCCCCAGTCTGTCAGCAATATCCTGCATTCTGCGGCGATCGTCATCGTTCATCCACGGTAGTCTTTCGCTGGCAATACGTGAAAAGACATCACGCTGAGGAGCCATGTAGCGGCGCATGATGATCAGTTGCTTGCGGATTAGCGCCAGCTCACCTCGGGGTGGAACACGTTGGTCCACTACGGCATCTTCCAGCTCAATAATATTGTCATGGAGTTGCTCAATGAATTCACTGGTATGATCGGTCAGCGCATCGCAGACATCAACCAGCCAGCTGCCGCCATTGGTGGGCCCGTTACCATTTTGCAGATCGGTCAGCACTTCATCGATAGCAAAAACTTTTCTCTGACGGGTTGAAACAATCAGTCTGTCATTGATAAATACCCGGATCACCACCAGTTGGTCCGGACGTGATTCGCTGTTCAGGTTGACACTCCGCAAAGTGATCATCGTGCCATCTCCCAGACGATTCACCCGCGGGCGCATACTGTCGCCTGCCAACGCATCCCTGACCGCATCAGGGATTAACGGAGTGGATGTCAACCAGTCAGCGCTTTCACGGTGGGTATAGTTCAGATGTAACCAGCAAGGCTTATCACAATGAATGACGTCCTTATCATCAATGGGAATTAAGCCCCCTTTACCGTCCAGCTGGCAGGAAATTATGGCATCTGATACCTGTAAAGCTTTACCTTCAATGACGTCCACGGCAACTCCGCGCTCTGATTAATCAACATGATACAGTCTAACCTGAGCCACGAGCCTTGCAAAACAACCGCAGCCGGCTTATCCGTTAAAAAAAGTGTCATTGTGCAACTAAAATTCGATCCTGTTCACGTAACTGAATTTGCTGCCCCTCGCTGCCTTGTTATTTATCTGTTGTTGCTGAACTATTTTGCAGACATATCAGGGGCGTTACTTGCCCGACAGGAAACCCGAATCATTTGTTTTTCTTTGGTCGCATGAGAGCAAGTCAATTGGATTTTTGGTCGGTATCAGATTTTGAGCAAATACAAAGGAGTGTACAGGATGAAATATCAACAACTTGCCAGAGAGATCATTGCCGGAGCAGGAGGCAGAGAAAACATTTCTTCAGTGGTGCATTGTGCTACCCGACTGCGGTTTAAGCTTAAATCTCATCAGAAAGCTGATGGTGCCGGAATGCAGAAGAATCCCGCCATTCTTGCCGTTGTTGAAAGCGGTGGCCAGCTTCAGGTTGTTATCGGAAATCACGTCAGCGAAGTCTATCAGGCAGTGATCAGTGAAGGTGCCTTCGAAGAAAAGGAACAGGGGCCAGAGGATAAAGCCACAAAGAGCACAGGATTATTTGCCCGCTTTATTGATATTGTCTCGGGCATTTTCACCCCATTTATTGGGGTAATGGCCGCATCCGGTATCCTGAAAGGTCTGCTGGCTATCTCACTGGCTGTTGGTCTGTTACAGGAACGCAGCGGCACCTATAAAATCTTTTTTGTTGCCAGTGATGCGCTGTTCTGGTTTCTTCCGGTCGTTCTGGGCTACAGCGCCGGAAAAAAGTTTGGCGGCAACCCTTTCGTCTGCATGACCATTGGCGCTGCGTTGATCCATCCGATAATGCTGGAAGCCTTTGAACAGGCACAAACGGCCGGGCTGTCAGCAGATTTCCTCGGTATCCCGCTGGTGCTGATCAATTATTCTGCATCAGTGATCCCGGTCATTCTCGCAGCCTGGGTTTCCTGCCTGATCGAACGAGGAGTAAACCTCAGGCTACCCAGCGCTGTGCGCAATTTTACCACCCCTTTAATTTGTCTTATCGTGGTTGTACCGCTCAGTTTTCTGGTCATTGGACCGGTCGCCACCTGGCTCAGCCATCAGTTGGCCAGTGGGTATATCTGGATTTATGCCCTCAGTCCACCGGTCGCCGGGCTGCTTCTGGGCAGCTTTTGGCAGGTCTTTGTCATTTTCGGACTACACTGGGGTCTGGTTCCTCTGATGCTGAATAATCTCAGTGTTACCGGCCATGATTCGATGTTACCCCTGTTAGTGGCGGCCGTGCTTGGTCAGACCGGAGCCACGCTTGGTGTGCTGCTCCGGACTTGCGATATGAAAATGAAAGGTATCGCCGCATCGGCTTTTGCTGCCTGTTGGTTTGGTATTACGGAACCGGCGGTCTACGGCGTCACCCTGCCCAATCGACGTCCATTTATTTTGGGCTGTGTTGGCGGCGCGCTCGGTGCTGCAATTACGGGTTATTACCAGGCAAATGTTTATTCCTTTGGCATGGCTAATATTTTTACCCTGCTTCAGACCATTCCAGGCACCGGAATCGATGCATCGGTGATCGCTGCTTTTTGCGGATCGCTGCTGGCTTTTTCTTTCGCCACCTTTACAACCTGGCTATATGGTTTGCCTCGCGATGAAAGCACGAACGATGAGACTCCTTCATCTTAGTCAGCAACGGAATTTTATAAAAACGGGCTGAAAAACGACTTCAGTCCGGATGGCTTTGATACATCCGGCCCACAATCAGATATCTGTCAGCCAGCTCGTCAGCATCACTTGCAGAGCTGTATTGCAGGTTGGTTCATTACAGGTTACGAGCCACGCTGTGTGGTGGTGCAACGCGTATTCTCCAACTGTTTTAGCTGAGCCATTCGCTGGTCTGCATGTTTACGGGCCTGGCTTTTCGCCACCCCGTTCCCGATGCCAAAGTCGCCGATAAAGCCAAGTACTGTCAGACCGTCAAACTGTCCGGTTTTGTCGATCTCTGCCTCTACCTGTTGTTGGCTGATTATTGCTTGTTTAACGCCGTTACAGTCCAGTTGCGTAGCCTCTACCGAACTGACAGGTTGCGAAGCTGGATACTGTTTCAGTGCACAACCACTCAGCAGAAATACCAGATTAAAAACAAAGAATTTCACCACAAGGCACCTGGTCTGGAAATCGAAAGATAACAAAACAATAACAAAATGACGCGAGAGCGTCATTATCTGCTGCGGGCTGAAACTTCTGTTAGTTACAAAACATCACGAAGCAGACGCAACTTCGCCTGCCCCGTGAACATTAATGACTCAGGATATACAGCGTGCGACTGTAAGCCACATCTTCCGGATTAGTGACAGGGTAACCTTTAACCCACGGTTTGATCAGGCGCCCATTGGTAAACTGATACAGCGGGGCAACCGGTGCCTTATCAGCAATGATTTGCTCAGCACGATTGTAATCATCATTACGAATGGTGGGGCTGGTTTCCCTGCTGGCTTTTTCAAGCAACGCATCATAGTTATCGTCTTTAAACCGTGAAATGTTGCCACTGTGGCTGGAGGTTAACAGACTGAGGAAGGTGGAAGGCTCGTTATAATCAGCAATCCATGAGGCGCGAATCACATCGAAGTTACCGCTGTTACGGCTGTCAATGTAGGTCTTCCACTCCTGATTCTGTAGCCTGACGGTCACACCCAGGTTCTTCTTCCACATTGACGCCACGGCAATAGCAATTTTCTGGTTATTCTCTGAGCTGTTATAAAGCAGTGTCAGATTAAGTGGATGCGTTGGACCATACCCTGCCGCCGCCAGTAGCGTCCGGGCCTGAACATTCAGCTCTTCCTGGCTGTGCTGTTGCAAAAAGTCAGGTTTAGCTTTGAAACCCGCTGTGGCATCCGGCGTAAAATGCCAGGCCGGTTTTTCGCCCGTTCCCAGTACTTTTTCCGCAATAATTTTTCTGTCAATACTCCACGAGAGCGCCTGGCGAACCCGCACATCTTCTGCCGTCGGACCTTTCACCGTGTTAAAGGCAAAATAGTAGGTGCCCAGTTGATCAGGAGTGTAAACCTGATCCGGGATCTGTTTTTTTAGCAGGCTGTACATGTTTTTCGGGAAAGACTCCGTGATATCAATGTCCCCTGCGCGGTAACGTTTGGTCGCGCTGGATTCTTCACTGATGGGCACGAAGGTGACCTTATTAAGAACGCTGTGTGCGTTATCCCAGTAGTGTTCATTACGCACCAGAACCAGTTTTTCATTAATCACGCGTTGCTGCAATTTATAGGCACCGTTGCCCACCAGGTTGCCCGGCAGGGTCCAGTCATTGCCGTATTTTTCAATAACCTTCTGTGGCACTGGATAGAGGCTGAAATTAGCTGTCAGGCTGATAAAGTAAGGAACGGGCCTGTCCAGCGTCACTTTCAGTCGATAGTTGTCCAGTGCGCTGATGCCAAGTTTATCTGCGGTCATTTCCCCTTTAGTAATGGCTGTTGCATTTTCAATCCCTGCCAGCCCGGCGAACCAGGCGAAAGTCGAGCCAACTTTAGGATCCACCAGGCGACGCCAGCTCCACACAAAATCCTCTGCCGTTACCGGCTCACCATCTGACCAGCGAGCATCTTTACGCAGCGTAAAGATCCAGGTTTTGTTATCGCTTGTCTGCCACTGAGTGGCTACGGCAGGGATGATATTTCCAGCTGCATCCTGACTGGTCAGTCCTTCAAACAGATCGCGAATAACCGGAATTTCCGGTAAACCCACAGCTTTGGCCGGATCGAGTGAAGCCGGTTCATCTTTAATGTGGCGAACAATTTCCTGACGTGCGGCCAGTTTGGTTCCTGGCGGAACATCGGCGGCAAACACTGTGGTAGTGGCAACCATAAACAGCGCAGCCAGCGTAAAACGTGAATTGATCATCGGCAGTCCTTAACCTGTTATTGGCGGGATGGATTTAGAGCGAAATCTTAAAGCAAATCATTGAAAATTATTATTCATTTTTAATTTCAGACGGGCAATTATCACAATTGCTGATTCTAATCACAGCGGGTGACAAACGGTAAAGCTTGAGATGGCCTCAGTCTCAGGCGTCACTAATCGTCAGATGCCGGGCTGGCTGACACTGACACCAGATAAATCATGATCCGTAAAGCGAAAGGAGCCTGGCGTACTGGAAACAGACTGTTTTTATTTCAGGGTGTCTTTTGCAACCATTTTCCATTAAGTCCACGCACATATTCCCCCGGCGCTGCCCGTTCGACCAGTTTTTGTCCAGCTATTCGTGCGACCTCTACCGTGCTCATATTATTTTTTTCCGCCAGCACCCGGTACTGCTGCTCACGTCCCTGATTGATTTTTGATACCAGTTCCAACGTCTCGCTGTCCTGCTTTAATGGGGCAATATAGCCCGATAATGTTTCACCCGCCCGCCCCTGCTTTCTTGCCTCATCCAGGGTCAAAGCCATCAGAGGCGGTGAAATCAACAGCAAAACCGATAACAGAACCTGTAGTTTCTTCATCCGGCACCTCTTTCAGAACAGGCCATTCTGGTTTTTTAGCAACGCTTCAACATCTTTATCTACCTTGATGTGAATTTCATGTTCGATTTTCACATTCATATTGATAGTAATTGGTTCCTTTGGCGCTGCCACTTCAATGCGCGGTATACAACCGCTGAGCAACCAGATTGTGCCTGGTAATAACAGGCTAATGCATCTCATTTTTGTTTTCCTTCTGAGTTGGCAGGGAAGCATTCTGCTCCACCCAAGATTGCAAATTATCGCCAAAGCGCAGGCTACGCCAGAGCTGGAACAGGTTTTCCTGCTGCGTGTAATTAAGTGAAACACGCTGATTTTTATCACTGAAACGACTGGTGCCGTTGACCTGAGCTTTTAAGGTCAGTTGACCAATATTGTCAATATTCAGGGTTGCATAGCTTCGTGAAATTTCCATATAGCGTAACCAGTCGGTTGCTGCACCGGCTGCGATGTTATTCGCTGAGACAGCATCAGCAAAATCTTTGTCCAGCCGCACGGTGAGAGGACCGCTGTTTGCAATCCATCCCTCTTTCACCAGCCAGTGTGAATCGTCCAGCCACAGCGGCAAGGCAGCATTGATATGACCGGACATCGCAATCTGTTTTGGTCGGATGGCGGTGATTAGCTCACTCATACTGATATTTTTCAGCCGCAACGTGGCGGCTTCTGTTTGTGGCATTTGCAGGCTTTCCATGCGCATTTTTCCACCCAGTACATCCACTCCAACATTACTGAGACGCAGAGGATGACTTTTGCTCCACGGATACCAGCCTTGCAAATCAGCCGTAATGTTCTGCAATGCAAACTGATTTTTAACCTCTTTGATGCGCAACGACACCGGTCCCCTGGCACCGAAATACCATTGATTATTCCTGAATCGAAAAGGTAAAGAGAAATCGGCACCATTAATTTCGTTGTCCGGCATAAGCATGCTGCCATCTGCTACCACCCAATGTCCTCCGGCTGCCAATCCCTGCCCGCTGGCCGCCGAAAAAGCCATCTGTGCTTTCAATGTTCCACCCTGGATCTTCATTTTCAGATCGTCACTGAGCAGTGGTTGAAAAACGGTTAGCGGCTGTTGCGGCCACCATGCCTGACCGCGCAAACGCTGACCATCCCAACGCCCGTACAGTCGCACTGGCCCGATGGGGCTGGCCTGCAATGTTCCTTGCAATAAAAAGGAACCGGGATCGCGTCCATTCAGCGCCAGGCGCAATATCGCCGGAGGCAGATGCCCTCCACTGCTGAACGTCGTTTGCTGCGCATTAAGTTTCAGCTTTCCGCTGAAGGATGGCGCAGAAGTATCGCGCTGCCATCGCAGCGGGGTCTCCAGCGTAAGACGGGGAGCATGTACATTGACACTGTCGTAACTGATCTGATTGAAGCCGGTTGAGAGTGACTCCAGCTCGATCAATTTGTCCTGCCAGCGTCCCCGGCCATTTACATCCCATTCAGCCCTGAAAGAAGACAGCACACCATCCCCCCAGTAACGCCACTGCCATCGCCCTTGATCGGGCCAGAAATTATCGGCGCGGCCATCCAGATGCACGCGAAACTGACCGGTGTCAGGATCATGTGCGGTCAGAATTGCTTGTAAACGCCCGTCAATGCCAGAGGAGGAAACCTTAAGGCCGGAAAGAGGCCAGCGCGCTTCATCTACTTCAAGCGTGGAGAGTAGCTTTCCTCGCATTCGTAACAGTGCGCCGGGTTTGAGTATCATTTCGGGTGCGGATAACGATCCCTGCACTTCCCCCGGAATGGCAGCAAAAAAGAGCATCTGTTCCATTTTGCTGTCACCGGTCAGCCTGAACGGTAACTGACTCTGTTCCCAGTCCAGATGACCCGGCCCCAGGGTCAGCACCACGTTGCCTTTACCGCCTTTTCCCTGTGTCAGCGCGTTCAGACGCCCGGTAATCTCGGTTGATGACAGCCCCTGTTGCCAGTTTTTCAACGCAAAATTAATCCCACCGGAGAGCGGCTGACTGGCATATGACCAGTGCCACTCCCCTTGCTGCACGCTGATTTCCAGCGGAGATATCTGCCAGGGCAGTCTGAACAAAAGCGTTTTTGTATCTTCGGCCATGATCCTGACCTCCCCCTTATCCTGCTGCCAGTTTAGTGTGGCAAGCAGAGGATGCGGAACGCTATCGGTTGTCAGGTTAGCGTGGATAGCACCGGCATCAGGCAGCGCGTCAGGAATAGCTGGCAGGGTTACGCTTCCGCCCACTCTCACTGGCTGTGGCAGACCCTGCGCATTGACCACCAGAGAAGAGATATCGAGACGCTGACCATGGAGTGTGGCCGCCAGATGAATATTTTTTCCCTGATAATCAATGCTCTGCTTTTCAGGTTGCAGATCGAGTTGTAGAGAGCCCGCCCAGTTTTGCCAGGGCGTGACCGTCAGTTGACTGACTGAAACCTGTGCAGAGGGGAGCAGAGACTGCCACTCAGCCACCGATTTTGGGGCCGTTGGCTGACTGTTCTGCGGCAACTGACTGAAGCAATTGCTGTTGACATCTACGTTACCGGCAGCTAACTGCCAGCGGCCATTTGCCCTTTTTAATGACAGACCCTCCACGGCAGCCAGTTGACAGTCACCGACGCGATAACTGATTGCGGGCAACCACCCCCCCCCGTCACGCCAGGAAAAATTGCTTTCCAGTCGGATGGTGGTGTTAACAGGTAACCAGAGCCCCGCAAGACGGGGTAACCAGTGGACAGCAGTCAGCCACAGGCTTGCGCCAGCTAACAGCAGTATCGTTATTATCGCAGTGAACAGCCTCCAGCTGCGGGTCATGACAGTTGTTCCGTATAGTCCGTAAAAGTCACAGGGCTGAATGATGTCATGTTATCTGCCCGGCGAGAAGCATTGTGAAAAGTTTCCATGTCGGGATGCCTGGTTATGTAAAGCAGGGTCGCCGCAGAATACGAATTGTTGTTATTATCCTGTCAGTCTTTTTTATCTTCAGGACATCAGGAGAGATAATGAAAATCGCGGTATACAGTACCAAGCAGTACGACAGGAAATATCTCGAACAGGTAAATGCTACCCCTGACCATGAACTGGAATTTTTCGATTTTCTGCTGACTGAAAAAACCGCCAAAACCGCTTCCGGCTGTGAGGCAGTGTGCATCTTCGTCAATGATGATGGCAGGCGTAGCGTGCTGGAAGAACTGGCCGGACTGGGCGTTCGCTTCGTGGCACTACGCTGCGCAGGATTCAATAACGTCGATCTTGATGCGGCAAAAGAGCTGGGTATCAAAGTTGTCCGCGTTCCTGCTTATTCACCGGAAGCGGTGGCGGAACATGCTGTAGGTATGATGATGACGCTTAACCGACGTATTCATCGTGCGTATCAGCGCACCAGAGACGCCAATTTCTCTCTCGAAGGATTAATTGGTTTTAATATGCATGGCCGTACTGCCGGCGTTATCGGCACCGGCAAAATTGGTATTGCCACTTTGCGGATCCTGAAAGGATTCGGTATGCGTCTGCTGGCTTCAGACCCTTACCCTAATCCTCAGGTTCTGGAGCTGGGTGCCGAATACGTTGATTTACAAACCCTGTTTCGCGAGTCTGATGTTATTTCGTTGCACTGTCCGCTGACAGCAGAAAATAATCATCTGCTCAATATGTCAGCTTTCCAACAAATGAAAAATGGCGTAATGATTATTAACACCAGTCGCGGCGGGCTGATAGATTCTCAGGCTGCTATTGATGCGCTGAAAATGCAGAAAATCGGGTCGCTGGGTATGGATGTTTATGAAAACGAACGTGACCTGTTCTTTGAAGATAAATCTAATGACGTGATCCAGGATGATGTATTCCGTCGCCTTTCTGCCTGCCACAATGTGCTGTTTACCGGACATCAGGCTTTTCTGACTGCTGAGGCACTGACCAGTATTGCGCAAACTACACTGGAAAATCTGACAATGCTAAACAACAATCAGCATTGTCCCAATGAACTGACCGTCTAAGATAATTTTCGCAGGCCGGTTTAACCGGCCTTACCTCAGTCCTTAACGTATGCAGCTGCCACTGACCAGGGCATTTTCTCCACAGCGGCGACCATTGGCCAGCTGACACATGCCAACCGAACTGCCATCCAGCTGCCGGGACAGCGCCAGCGTGCCTCCGGCATTGCTGCAAACCTGCTCTGCCATGCCGGACATCTCGACGCGTGGCGAGACATGTGCAGCAGTGGCCTGTTGAGGAGGATCGTCATCACCATGACCACTACATCCGGTGAGTAATAATGTCGTGACGACGATGAGAAAGGTTGCAGCTTTCATTCAAAAAACTCCATTTGCGGTGGGCAGGCAGTTTGCCAGCATAATCCACGTTTTCGGGCAGGTCGAGTTGTGAGATAAATATTTTTGAAATAAAAAGAAACCCGATGACAATAGCCTGCGCCGCTGATTACTTTAACCAAAAATAATGATCAGAAATCATCACGGTAAATAAAACAATCTGACCTGAACAGCGTGAAATCGCGGCAACGAAAATAAAATTTTTTACTTCTTCAGGGCTGGCCCGTCGTCGTTCTCTGTAAGGTCGCGGAAAATATGGCATGATGTTCTACTGATTCGATAACGGCAGTTGTGTCAGTCGTTATCACCTTTTCAGGGCTGGATTATGTCCTGTTTGTCAGCGTAATTAAGGAGTGGATCATGACCGAAAAAAACGTCTGTATCGTGGCAAAGTTCGTCGCCATTGCCGGTAAAGCCGATGAACTGAAGAAAGTGCTGAATGCAGGGGTGAAACCCGCCCGATCTGAAGCAGGTTGTCTGCATTACGATTTGTACCGCAGTGTCGAGGATGGCAATGTTTTTCTGTTTCATGAAACATGGAAAAATGCTGCTGCCGTCGATTTTCACGGAAATCAGCCTCATTTTAAAACGCTGATGGCTGAAGCAGGATCACTACTGGCACAGCCGCCTGAGGTAACTAAAATGTAGCAACGAGTAAGGCCAGATTACCTGGCCTTGCAAATGTCTGAACCGGGCGTAGCTGAATCGCATGGTCTGTATTCACTTCGCTTTCATCCCCCCGCGAGGCGAACTTTCATCCCTTTTGACTCCAGCAGGCTTTTCAGCAAGTCACGTTTATCGCCCTGAATTTCGATAACGCCATTTTTAACTGAACCGCCACAGCCGCATTTTTTCTTCAATTCCGCCGCCAGCTTATCCAGTTCGGCATCAGAAAGATCCAGCCCCGTCACAAGGCACACGCCCTTACCTTTTCTGCCACTGGTCTGACGTTGAAGACGAACAATTCCATCGCCTTTTTCTCTTTGTACCGCTGGCGCAGATTCGGTAATTCGCCCTGTTTCCGTAGAGTAAACCAGCCGACTGTTGTTATCGGTCATTGCGCCCCCTGCAAAGATGTCAGAATGTCAGCCAGCGCGACGGCGGGATCGGCAGCCTGAGTAATTGGACGTCCAATTACCATATAGTCCACGCCAGCCTCTTTAGCTTCCTGCGGAGTCATAATCCGGCGCTGATCACCTGCTTCGCTGCCCTTTGGGCGAATACCGGGTGTGACCAGACGAAAATCTGTTCCCAGCGTGCGCCTGAATCGTGCTGCTTCTTGTGCCGAGCAAACAACCCCGTCAAGTCCACACTGATGGCTGAGACTGGCGAGACGTTGAGCGTGATCGCCGGGTGTGGCATCAATCCCAATTCCTCTGAGATCTTCGGCATCCATACTGGTCAGTACCGTCACTGCTATCAACAGCGGAGCATCGTTGCCAAACGGCATCAGAGCTTCGCGTGCAGCATCCATCATTCTGGCTCCCCCGCTGGCATGGACATTCACCATCCAGACACCCAGTTCGGCAGCGGCGGCAATCGCATGCGCAGTGGTGTTGGGAATGTCATGAAATTTCAGATCGAGAAACAGGTCAAAACCACGCTGCTGTAAATCCTTTACCAACTGTGGTCCAAAAAGGGTAAACATCTCTTTACCCACTTTCAGACGGCAACTACGCGGATCAATTCTGTCTACGAAAGCCATAGCCTGGTCGCGGTCGGCATAATCAAGTGCAACCAGAATCGGGGAATCGCTTGCCAGCGGTGATTGCATAAGAAGACCCTCTGAAAATAAAGCACCTGGAGGCGCAGAAAATAAACGGCAGGCATTTTACCTGTGGTATCGATAAATTCACAGCCTGACGCACTTTTTCTTTTCTGACAGACGCAAGCGACATTGATGCTTAAGTTATGATTAACCAGAGCATAAATAGTATGTTGTAACTAAAAAATCAGCAAACGTGGCGTTCATCAGCCAGAAATTACTGCCCATCCAGTCCGCGTATCGGTTTAACAGATGACCAGGCACGGCAGGATGGACAATGCCAGTACAGTGCATGTGCAGTAAATCCACATTTATGGCAACGATAGCGAGGCTTGGTACGGATCTGTTCTCCAACCAAATCCCGCAGCACCATCAGGCTCTCTTTTGCTCTGCCGTCTTCCGCATCATTCAGGTGGAAATCGATCAGTCGATGGAAAACACGCATGGTGGGATGTCGTTCAAGTTGACGATTGATATAAAGTTGAGCGACGTCCCCGCCTTCATCACGTTCGATAATATCAGAGAGGTAAAGCTCGGCTACAGCACCCGTATTTTCTTCAACACAACGTCGCAGATAATCGGCCCAGGCCTGAGGCTGCTGCAACTGGTTATAACAACTTTCCAGCATTTCCAACGTTTCGCTGACCAGCTCTTTATCCTGCTCGATCACCCGTTGAAGCAAACCAACGGCTCTGGCGTAATCACCTTTCGCCATAGCAATACGGCCCATCATTATTGAAACACGTGCGCTCTGACGATCGGCACCCTCGCCTTTTTTCAGCAGATTCATGGCACGATCCAGATCGTCACTGCTCATAGCCTGCAATGCCAGCTCGCAATAAAAATGGGCAATTTCCATCCGCTGTTTATCTTTGCCCAGTTTGACCAGCCGTTCAGCCACCTCAATGGCTTTCGGCCAGTCGCTGGTTGCCTGATGAATAAGCAGTAACTGTTGGAGTGCACCGACACGGAAATCTGTTTCATCAACAAGTTGAGAGAACATTTCCTCTGCGCGGTCATAAAAACCTGCCGCCATATAGTCGCGCCCGAGTTGCTGTAAGGCCAGCAGGCGTTGATCATAAGTGAGCGATGCGCTTTCCATCAGCGCCTGATGAATTCGAATCGCACGGTCTACTTCCCCTCTGGATCGAAAAAGATTGCCCAGCGTCAGATGAGCTTCGACCGTGCCGCTGTCTTCTCTGAGCATATCAAGAAACAAATCGACCGCTTTGTCCTGCTGATTGGAGAGCAAAAAGTTCACCCCGGCAACATAATCACGCGACAGCCGACTGGCTTCCTGCTGCTTATCCTGTTGCGCACTTCTGCGCCCCATGTACCAGCCATAGGCTGCGGCAACGGGCAATAACAGAAACAGCAGTTCCAACATGAGAAATTATTCCTTAGCGACAGGTGCAGGTGACGTTGTCAGCGGTTCTTCAGTCTGCGTTATCTGTTGCAGACGTTTTAATTTTCGCTGAGCTGCCGCCAGTGAGACACGAAGTCGCAACCAGAACAGTCCACAAATCGCCCAGCCAAGAATAAAGCCGACGGCGAAAAGCGTTGCAACCAGCGTTGAAACCCGATACTGCCCCTGTGCCAACAGATAATTGAAGGTCACGATTTGATCGTTGTGTGCCCCAAGAGTAATTGAGATGACAAAGATCACTAAAACCAGTAAAAAAATCAGCAAGTATTTCACAGTCCGTCCCGTAGTCTGGTGATAACCAGATGAATTATGCCAAAAAAAACGCCCTGTTGCTTGACTGATACGTTAACGAAATCTGCGCAGTTACAGAACCCTTCTCCACGCAATGATATTGGGGCACAGGTTGATAATCACAATCTAATCGCTTTCACGTTGACGAATTTCATGCTCTTCCACCGGGGGTACGCTTAATGGACCGCACCAGCGCTGAACCAGCCAGGTCGCAACGGTAACCAGCAGCCAGCTGATCAATGTTGAGATAACCAGATCCCGAGGCCAGTGCATACCCAGTACCAGTCGACTTGCCATGACACCCGTAGCCCAGCCAAAAAGTAGCAGCAGAGTCACAACCCGGCGGCGTGGCCAGAGCAGACCAAAGGCCAGCAGTGCCCAACTTGCGGCAAACATCGTATGGCCGGAGGGGAAAGCATAGCCTGTTTCAAATTCCCAGTGAGCTTTCAGCCAGTCCGGCAGACGATTGTCGCTGGCCACAGCCTCATTCACCAGCCTGCTACGCTGCTGACGGGGTTGTTGATAAAACACTTTGTCATCCAGCGCATGAATTTTTTCCAGCCATAACACGTAGGGGCGCGGTTCCTGCACCTGTTCCTTGATAACGTTTTTGGCGTACTGCCCCGCAAGAATCGCCAGAATCATAATTCCCAGTAATAATATCGCTGGCTTCAGTCTGAAGCGCAGGCACCAGACGAACCACACGCAAAGGATCGCACTGGTTACAGCTCCCCACGGACTGGTGACGGTTTCAGTTACCCAAAACAGCCCCCTGTGCCAAATTCCCATATTATCAGGTTGCCACTGCCAGCCAGAAATCCAGACGCCAACAGGCATAATCAGCAGCAATAATGCTCCCAACGTAGTGCGCCTGACTATTTCAAACATAATTTTCCTTTATTGACCGGCGTTTTATTGCCAGTTTTTGCTGACATTATGAGAAAAAATAATAACATAGTGAGCTGAATGATGATAATTGTGCAGTATCACAACAATCGCTCCAACTTGTTAACTGCACTGATACTGATTGTGGCAAAATAGCCACCGTTAATTTTTCAGCCTGCTGAAGATGCCCTGCCATAAGGGCGATGTATTACCTGGTGTATCTGGAGAGTCACATGCAGCTTAAACGGGTGGCAGAAGCCAATCTGCCCACGCCATGGGGAGATTTCCTGATGGTTGGATTTGAAGAACTGGCAACTGGCCATGACCATGTCGCGCTGGTTTATGGTGATATCAGTAACGGCGAAGCTGTGCTCGCCCGCGTACATTCAGAGTGTCTGACCGGTGATGCCCTGTTCAGCCTGCGCTGTGACTGCGGCTTTCAGCTGGAAGCCGCGCTGAATCATATCGCAGAAGAAGGTCGCGGCGTGTTGCTCTACCATCGCCAGGAGGGACGTAATATCGGCCTGCTGAATAAGATTCGCGCTTACGCGTTGCAGGACAAGGGATATGACACGGTTGAAGCGAACCATCAGTTAGGTTTTGCAGCTGATGAGCGCGATTTCACCCTTTGTGCTGATATGTTCCGTTTACTTGGCGTTAACGAAGTAAGGCTGCTGACTAACAATCCCCGAAAAGTTGAGATACTCAGTGAAGCCGGTATCAACATCGTCAGCCGGGTACCGCTGATTGTCGGGCGTAATCCGGAGAATGCGCATTATCTGGATACCAAGGCTGCTAAAATGGGACACCTGCTTTCTTGAGTATCGCGGCATTACACGCAATAAAATCTGTTCTGTCAGCCTGTAAAGCTGGCATCTTAAAGAGTGAGCAGGCGGCACAAGCGAAAGTGTTGTGCCACCTGCCCGGTGAACTCAGTTCAGCATGTTGCGAATGACATAATGCAGAATGCCGTCATGTTGATAGTAAGTAAGCTCATTACCGGTATCGATGCGGCAGCGCGTTTTCAGCACGGTGACCTCACCATTTTGCGCGGTGACCGTGACTTTGACCTCCCCACCGGGTTGCAATTGCGCCAGATCCTGCACATCAATCTGCTCATCCCCCGTCAGGCTCAGCGTTTTGCGCGTCACACCTTCGGGAAACTCCAGAGGCAGGATCCCCATACCAATCAGGTTTGAACGATGAATACGCTCAAAAGATTCGGCAATCACCACCCTGACGCCAAGCAGGCGAGGCCCTTTTGCAGCCCAGTCACGACTGGAGCCTGAACCATATTCTTTCCCGGCGATCACCGCCAGCGGCGTTGAGTGCTGACGATATCGCATAGCGGCATCAAAAATCGCCAGCTGCTCATCTCCCGGAATAAAACGTGTCATTCCTCCTTCCACCCCAGGGACCATTTCATTGCGGATGCGGATATTGGCAAAGGTACCCCGCATCATCACTTCATGATTCCCCCGTCGCGAACCGTAAGAGTTAAAATCACTCTCACGGACGCCATTGCCGACTAAATAGCGACCCGCCGGGCTGTCGGCTTTGATGCTGCCTGCAGGAGAAATGTGGTCAGTGGTAACTGAATCTCCCAGCATCGCCAGGATCCGTGCGCCTCTGATATCGTTGACGGGTTTCGGTTCTTTGCTCATGTCATCAAAGAATGGCGATAACCTGATATAGGTTGAATTATCGTCCCAGGAATACGTGACATCGTCACTTACAACGATTTGTTGCCACTCGGGTGTGCCTTCAAATACTGCGGCATACTGCTGATGAAACATGCTGGTAGACACCATCTCCAGCGCTGCGGCAATTTCCGTCTGCGAAGGCCAGATATCTTTCAACCATACCGGATTGCCGCTTTTATCATTGCCAACAGGATCTTCACGCAGATTAATTTTCATATTACCTGCCAGCGCATAAGCTACCACCAGCGGCGGTGAGGCGAGCCAGTTTGTTCTAACCAAAGGATGGATACGACCTTCAAAATTACGGTTACCTGAGAGTACAGCGCCAACGGTGAGATCGCCTTCTTTAATGGCGCGCTCCACCTCATCAGGCAGTGGTCCCGAATTACCAATACAGGTCGTGCAGCCATATCCCACCAGATTAAAACCAAGCTGGTCGAGGCTGAATGTCAGATTCGCTTTTGCCAGATAGTCAGAAACAACTTTAGACCCCGGAGCCAGAGAGGCTTTAACCCATGGCTGGCGCTGTAAACCTCGTTCAACAGCCTTTTTCGCCAGCAGCCCGGCGGCCATCATCACTCCCGGATTGGAGGTGTTAGTACATGAAGTGATAGCGGAAATCACCACCGCGCCCTCTTCGAGAGTGTGGCTGAGGCCAGTCTGACTGTCGGTGTAGCTTACAGACTGGAGATGTTCATGTGTGCGATTCACCTCAAGACTGTTGCCGGCACTGAAAGCTGTCGGAACATCCGCCAGTAAAACACGGTCCTGTGGACGTTTTGGCCCGGCGAGGCTTGCCTCAACCTCACCCATATCTAAAGCCAGTGAACTGGTGAAAACCGGTTCGTCACCAGCCTTGCGCCAAAGCCCCTGCGCTTTGGTATAAGCTTCCACCAGCGCGACCTGCTCAGCAGATCGCCCGGTGATCGTCATATAATCCAGGGTGACAGCATCGACCGGAAAAAATCCACAGGTGGCACCGTACTCCGGAGCCATATTAGCAATGGTGGCACGGTCAGCCAGCGGCAGCTGGTCCAGACCATCGCCATAAAATTCAACAAATTTTCCCACCACACCATGCTTACGCAGCATTTGTGTTACGGTCAGAACCAGATCGGTAGCGGTAATTCCCGGTTTTAACTTACCGGTCAGTTTAAATCCCACCACATCGGGGATAAGCATTGAAACCGGCTGTCCAAGCATTGCCGCTTCAGCTTCGATACCACCCACTCCCCAGCCTAATACCCCCAGCGCATTGATCATAGTGGTGTGAGAATCGGTGCCAACCAGGGTATCCGGCCACGCAAAGTCTTTACCATTAATTTTTTCATGCCATACCGCCTGGCCGAGATATTCCAGGTTCACCTGATGGCAAATTCCGGTTCCTGGCGGCACGACACGAAATTTATCAAAGGCTTTCTGTCCCCAACGGAGGAATACATAGCGTTCATGGTTGCGTTCCATTTCCAGCCCAACATTTTCTGCAAATGCCTGCCCGTCTCCAAAATGATCAACTGTTACCGAATGATCAATTACCAGGTCAACGGAAGAGAGTGGATTCACCCTCGCCACATCCCCCCCCCAGACGTCTGACGGCCTCACGCATGGCGGCCAGGTCGACGACGGCGGGAACACCTGTAAAGTCCTGCATCAGCACCCGGGCAGGACGATACGCAATTTCACGATCGGCGTGTGCATGTTTGAGCCATCCCGCCAGCGCAATAATATCCTGCTCACTGACAGAAACTTCGTCATGCCAGCGAAGTAAATTTTCCAGCAAAACTTTCAGAGATTTTGGCAGACGGGAGAGGTCACCCAGAAACTTTTCAGCTTCGGCCAGGCTGAAATAATGATAATTCCGGCCCTGCACATCCAGCAGTGCACTGACCTTTTGATGCAGACTGGACGTCATGGCTTTCTCCTTTGTTAATATCCAGATAACCTGAGTAACTACATGGTTTGATCTAAAGATAGTACAGATTCAATTTAACGAACTGATAACAAAGTCAACAAACACTGATTACCGCGCACGTTATAGCAACAATCAGGCGTTTATCCGCGCCAGCGTCCTCTCTTCAGTTCAGGCTTAACAAAAATGATTACAAGTCAGCTTTCAGAAAATGATTTATCAGCAATAAAAAAACGCCCCTCGCGATAACGATGGGGCGTTTTTAAGGAATTCTTGTTGTTTAAATATGCATGTTTGACGCATCGGTATTGCCATAATCAAGCTGACATGCAACTCAAAACAAAAAAGAGTTAGCCACTTGCTTAAATTTGCCTTAATTCCGACTCAGGCCACAAAAAAGGTTCACTGTTAACCGGAAAACAGCATCAACATAAAACTGTCAACGCCAGTAACGTTTGTTAAATGAAATTAAAAATGGTGTTAAGTGCGTAAAGCAGTCAGGGAATGCCTGAACTTGTAATTTTAATGGCTGGCCGCGCGCCAGAAATTTGACTTTATTATTTGCTTTTATTATCGGACATTGAATCAATAAAACTGCGCTGAAGCTCGCTCAGGCCCCATGACTCGGGAATTTTCACGGCTTCAGCATCTTTACTTTTACAAAAACGCTGTTTCACTTTGGTTTGCTGTTGCTGCTTACGATTGAATGTCTCCAGATGCATCTTTATCCCCAGAAGTGCCAGACCATCATTGCGACGGCCAGCCAGAATAGTGCTGAACCAGCGAAAACAGCCATCCACGCTTTGCGTTTGAGGTTAGTATTACGCTGAACCGGTACGGTTTCATGCCCGAAGCTGGGCTCTACTGATAGTCTGGTAGTCATAGTTATCGATAATCACTCTCATTAAAACGATTGATCAAGCCAATCAGAAATTAGGATGAATCCTAAACATTTTGTGGAACGAAATCCAGTCATTTTTATTGAACTAAACGATTAACAACCTTTATCAAAAGAGTAAAATTCTATTAGCTGTCTTTAATCAAACTGAGGATAGTTTATTAATCCTTAAAGCAAATAAGCACAGCGAAAGACTTTCATAGTTCCATTTATAACTGTAGTTATCTTTTCTCATCACTGACAGTAAGCTCCTCTTACGAATTGTAAATCAGAGTGTAAGAATAGTCCTGGCCGCCTGCAAAGCAATAAACCGAAAAATGTGTACCATTTCTCATTTAATAAAAAACAAAGAAAAAACATGTGATACATGTTTCATTCACAAAAAAATAATAAATGAGATTGATTGATACGGATAAGAACAGATCCAGCAATAAGGCAGAGAAGCCTGGCAGCCCCCTGTATAACCACATTTAATGAAAGGATATCTATTTGGCCGGTAGCTTGATGTCTTTAAACATCGCTTCGATGTCTTCATTTGAACGCAGCGCTACGGCAGTATCGACCACATCTCTGGTAAGATGGGGGGCAAAGCGCTGTATGAAGTCATACATATAACTGCGCAAAAAAGTACTACGGCGAAAACCAATTTTGGTGGTGCTATAGCTGAATACATCAGTCGCTTCAATTCTCACCAGATCGGGGTCGGAAAGCGGATCGACAGCCATGCTGGCTATCACACCAACGCCCAAACCGAGGCGTACATAGGTTTTAATGACGTCGGCATCGGTGGCGGTAAACACAATTCGTGGGGTCAGACCGGCACGATTAAACGCCGTATCCAGCTCTGAACGACCAGTGAAACCAAAGGTATAAGTCACTAACGGATACTCTGCCAGCTCCTCAATAGAGACCTTCGCTTTATCAGCCAGTGGATGATCGGGTGTAACCACAATTGCCCGATTCCAGTGATAGCAGGGCAGCATAATCAAATCGTCGTAAAGATGAAGGGCCTCAGTTGCAATAGCAAAGTCGGCGTTGCCTTTGGAGACAGCCTCCGCAATTTGTGTTGGTGAGCCCTGATGCATATGCAAGGAAACACGAGGATAACGCTCAATAAATCCTTTGATAACCCCTGGCAAAGCGTAACGGGCCTGCGTATGAGTGGTGGCAACATAGAGAGAACCTTTGTCTGGCCAGGTATGCTCACCCGCCACTGATTTAATCGCATCAACCTTGGAGAGAACTTCTCGGGCTATGCGAATAATTTCCTGTCCGGCCGGAGTGACCTGAGTCAGGTGCTTACCACTTCGCGCGAAAATCTGTATACCCAGCTCATCTTCCAGCATGCGTACCTGCTTACTGATTCCGGGTTGAGAGGTGTAGAGCCCTTCGGCCGTCGACGAGACGTTGAGGTTATGATTAACCACCTCAACGATGTAACGCAGCTGCTGCAATTTCATGTTGATTCCATCCAGGGGTTATAAGCCGCGCACCCGTAACCCAGTGCTGTCATATCGTTCACAGCCATGGTTTGCAGGATCTCCGGTTTAATGCGATTTGATAATAAGAAATGATATTTCTATAACAACTATACCAAAAGCTGGCGTGATGTGAAGCAGAGATGAGAGGCGTAGGAACACAAAGTCGCTTGTTAATAAACACAAGAGCTCTGATTAACAGTCAGTGAAACAGGGCCAGTCTGAGCTGGCCCTGAATGACATGATTACTTCTTAGCAGACGACTTAGTGGTCACCTGCCATTTACCATCAACGTAAAATGCTGACCAGCCGGTTGCTTTCCCGTCTTTTTCGGTACTGACATATTGCTGTTTGGTTTTACGGCTGAAGCGTACCACCGATTTATTACCTTCATCGTCGGCTGCCGGAGCATCTGCCAGGTAGCGAAGTTTTTCAGGCAGTCGGTCGCTGAAGCGTTGCAGTTCCTCAACCAATGGTGCACGTGTTTCACGAGATTTCGGAAAAGTATTCGCCGCAAGAAACACACCGGCCGCCCCATCGCGTAAGACAAAATAGGCATCCGACTTTTCGCAGGCCAGCTCCGGAAGTGGCACAGGATCCTCTTTAGGTGGAGCGACATCGCCATTGCGCAGAATTTTACGGGTGTTTTTACACTCATCATTTGTGCAGGCCATGTACTTACCAAAACGCCCCATTTTCAGGTGCATTTCAGAGCCACACTTCTCGCATTCAACCACCGGTCCGTCATAACCTTTGATACGAAACTCGCCCTGCTCAATCTCATAGCCATCACAAGCCGGATTATTGCCACAGACGTGGAGTTTACGCTGGTTATCGATCAGATAGCTGTCCATTGCTGTGCCGCATTTATTACAACGGCGACGGGCACGGAGTGCATTAGTTTCTGCATCATCACCTTCCAGAACATTCAGTACTTCATTTTCCGGTATCAGGTTGATGGTCTGTTTACAGCGCTCTTTTGGCGGCAAAGCATAACCAGAGCATCCCAGGAAAACGCCGGTACTGGCCGTTCGAATCCCCATTTTGCGGCCACAGGTTGGGCAGTCAATCGAAGTCAGGATCATCTGATTCGGCTGCATCCCGCCCTCTTCCGGGTCCTTATCGGCCTTCTCCAACTGCTGACTGAAATCAGCAAAAAAAGTGTCGAGCACACTTTTCCATTTTGCCTCGTTATTGGCTACCTGATCGAGGCTGTTTTCCATATGAGCGGTAAAATCGTAATTCATCAATTCGCGGAAGTTCTCTTCCAGACGATCGGTGACGATTTCTCCCATTTTCTCAGCGTAGAAACGGCGGCTTTCAACCCGCACATAGCCACGGTCCTGGATTGTGGAGATGATAGAAGCATAAGTCGAAGGCCGGCCGATGCCGCGTTTTTCCAGCTCACGCACCAGAGAAGCTTCACTGAAACGCGCGGGTGGCTTGGTAAAGTGTTGGCTCGGCTTCAGTTGCAACAGTTTCAATTCTTCACCCACTTCGACCGGCGGCAAAGTGCGATCTTCATCACCTTTACGCAGCGCAGGCATCACTCTGGTCCAGCCGTCAAAACGTAAAGTACGACCCTTCGCTTTCAGCCTGAAATCACCGGCGGTCACCGTAAGCGTGGTCGAGTCATATTTCGCCGGCGTCATCTGACAGGCAACAAACTGTCGCCAGATCAACTGATAGAGTTTTTGCGCGTCCGCTTCCATATCTTTCAGCTGTTCAGACAGCACGCCAACATCAGAAGGCCTTATCGCTTCATGCGCTTCCTGGGAATTATCTTTGCTGACATAAGCGTTGGGCTCTTTTGGCAGATACTTTTCGCCAAATTCATTTTCAATGTAGCCACGCACCATGCCAAGGGCATCCTGACTGATATTAGTCGAGTCAGTACGCATATAAGTGATATGTCCGGCTTCATAAAGACGCTGAGCCATCATCATCGTCTTCTTAACACCGTAACCCAGTCGGGTACTTGCCGCCTGCTGCAACGTGGAGGTAATAAAAGGCGCCCCCGGTTTACTGCTGGTCGGTTTATCTTCACGATCCTCTACCAGATAACGGGCTTTCTCCAGCAGGCTGACCGCCGCCTGAGTCTGTTCCCCGTTAACCGGACGAAACGGCTTATCATGCTGGTGCGTCACTTCCATCGGCAAATCGCTGCCTTTAGGCGTGTTTAAATCAGCATGTAACTCCCAGTACTCTTCCGGAACGAAGGCCTTGATTTCGCGCTCGCGCTCAACCACCAGACGTACAGCCACCGACTGCACACGGCCCGCCGACAAGCCACGGGCGATTTTTTTCCACAGCAGCGGTGAAACCATGTATCCCACCACACGATCCATAAAGCGACGTGCCTGCTGTGCATTGACCCGATTAATATTCAGTTCGCCAGGCTTCTCAAACGCCTGGCGAATGGCATTTTTGGTAATCTCATTAAACACCACGCGACTGAAGCGTGAATCATCACCCCCGATCACTTCGCGCAGGTGCCATGCAATGGCCTCTCCTTCACGGTCAAGGTCGGTCGCGAGATAGATATGTGAGGCATTCTGTGCCAGTGATTTCAGCTCGGAAACCACTTTCTCTTTGCCCGGCAGAATCTGATAATTGGCATCCCATCCATGATAAGGATCAACGCCCATCCGGCTTACCAGCGCCGCTTTTTCGTCCTTCTTCACCTTTTTGGTGGTTTTACTGGTTGTAGAGTCAGCGCTCTTTTTAGCTGTTGAACCACTGGTCGGCAAATCCCGGATATGACCCACGCTGGATTTCACCACGTAGTCATTTCCAAGATATTTATTGATTGTTTTGGCTTTTGCCGGGGACTCAACTATTACGAGAGCTTTGCCCATATTTACCTTTACCTGATTAAAACATCCGTGAGTGAATGGTGTCGTTTACCGGGACAAATCCGCCGCGTTAGCGATATCGCTTTCAGGTTTTTCGTTTTCAACCCTGTCGCAATTTGCCGGGATAACCGCTGTCACTCGTGAACTTAACTTATTGATTAAATTAAACTTTTACAACACTCTTCGTGATGCACTCACTAAGCGTAAAGCCAGTTTTACGCCCGGAACCCGAAACGCCCACACTCTACCTGATAAAATCTGATACGCAACTTAATTAGCATCTGCCTGTGGTTTCTGCCAGAGAGCGGGATAAAAAGAGTGGTGAAAGGTAAGGTCGCGCAAACATTGTGCTTTTGTTTAGCGAGGTCTTAATATAGTGCCGGTTGTCATCGACTATAAAGGAGAGCTGGGATGAACCAGACCAACGTTATTGACAAAGTAACCCTGCTGCAAAAAGCCAACAAACTGGTTGCAGAACATGAACTCTATTTTGAAGGTCTGACTGCGACGGATGTGGAGCAGAAAGGTGACGTTCTGGTGTTTCGCGGCAACTACTATCTGGATGAGCACGGGCTTCCAGGTGAAAAAAGCACCGCTGTTTTTAACGTCTTCAAATATCTGGCAACGGAATTATCATCCCGTTACCAGCTGAAAAACTAAGCGCCTGCGCTTACCCCATAAAACCATTAAAGCAGTGGCTTTTCACCCCGCTGCCAGAAACGCAGTATCACACCTTCTGCACTGCTGGCTGCACTCTGAGTAAAACGGTCCATCAGTTTTCTGCGTCTGACATAACGCACGGCGATGACTTCGTGACCGTTCAGATGTTCAATGATCAAATCATCGCTGGTGCCGATAGCATCCACCAGCCCTTTTTCCAGGGCCTGCGTGCCGAACCAGTGTTCGCCGGTTGCCACGCTGTCGATATCTAACCCTGGGCGCATCTGGTGAACAAACTGTTTAAACAGCAGATGGGTTTCATTAAGATCTTCGCGAAATTTTTCACGCCCCTGCTCGGTATTCTCACCAAACAATGTCAGGGTGCGTTTGTACTCCCCTGCGGTATGCAGTTCTACATCAATTTCGTTACGCTTCAGAAGTCGGTTAAAGTTTGGGATCTGCGCGACCACGCCAATCGACCCGATAATGGAAAACGGTGCTGCTACGATACGATCGGCCACGCAGGCCATCATATAACCACCGCCACCGTCAGCCTAATCTTTTTGTCACGCAGACGCTGCAACTGCGAGGAAGCCAGACCATAACCATGCACAACACCGCCCGGGCTCTCCAGACGAAGCAGCACTTCATCTTCTGCTTTTGCCACCGCCAGCACCGCTGACACTTCTTCGCGAAGGGACGAAACCTCATGGGCATCCATGCTGCCGCGAAAATCGATGACAAACAAAGTGGGTTTCTGCTGGATGTGATTCATCCCCTGCTTTGCAGATTTCGCCTCCTGTTTTTGTTTTTTCTTTCGCTCTTTCTGCCACAGCTTTTTCTGTGGTTGTTTCATCTTAGCCAGCAGCATGTCATCTTTCATTTCCAGATAACGTTCACCCAGATGGGTCAGCTCAAGCTGACCGCTCTGTCCGCGCCTGCGCATAGCCAGATTGGCGATCACAATGGCAATCGCAATAACTGCCAGCACTATCGTCACTGTCTTTGCCAGAAACAGCCCATAATAAGAGAGTAGTTCCACTAATTCCGCCTTATTCACATCGTGTAAGCAAAACGGCTAGTTTAGCTGAGTCACTGGCAGAAGTCGCCCGATTCCTGTCAAATACCGTCTGCGTTAACAGTGCGATCACATTGAACTGACAGCCATTTTCAGGCATAACACTTTGTTCATCGCGGGCGACAAACATTGTCAGCCCGCGCCAGTCTGTTCACTGCTGAGGACAATCCTGTGCATTATCTTCCAAAAAGCGATTTGCTGACCGATCGCATCATTCTGGTAACCGGAGCCAGTGAGGGTATTGGCCGTGAAGCAGCACTGACCTGTGCACGTTATGGTGCAAAAGTTCTGCTGCTTGGGCGTAACCCAGAAAAACTACAGGGCGTTGTCGATGAGATTGCGGCACACAACCTGCCGGTAGCCCATAAATTTATTCTCGACCTGGAAACCGCTACGCCCGTAGATTGCCGGCAGCTGGCATCAGAGATGGCGCAACAGGTTTCACGGCTGGATGGCGTACTACATAATGCCGGGCTGCTGGGTGACATAGCCCCTGTTGAACAGCAGGACCCACAGGTCTGGCAGCGGGTGATGAGGGTAAATGTTGATGCTGCCTTTTTTCTGACGCAGGCATTGCTGCCGCTGATGCTCAAATCGGCCTCGGCATCGCTGGTTTTTACCACCTCAAGCGTTGGTCGTCAGGGACGTGCGGGATGGGGAGCTTATTCGGTTTCCAAGTTTGCGACTGAAGGCCTTATGCAGGTACTGGCGGATGAATACGACAGCCAGTCACTCCGCGTCAATTGCATCAATCCCGGCGGAACAAGGACTAAAATGCGTGCCAGTGCATTCCCCGGCGAAGATGCGGAAAAACTGAAAACACCGGCGGATATCATGCCGCTTTATCTTTATCTGATGGGTGATGACAGTAAAGGAAAAACCGGAATAAGTTTTGATGCCCAGCCGGGTCGTAAACCCGGAGCCGCATCATAATGGCTGAAAATCGCCACCAGCAACGTCAGCAGCGGTTAAAAGAAAAAGTCGATGCCCGGGTGGCCGCAGCCACTGAAACACGCGGCATCCTGATGATCTTTACCTGCAATGGCAAAGGTAAAACCACCGCTGCGTTTGGCACGGCTTTACGCGCATGCGGTCACAGAAAGCGGGTCGGGGTTGTTCAGTTTATTAAAGGCGAATGGCCGAATGGCGAGCGCAATGTGCTGGAACCTCTCGGCGTGGAATTTCAGGTTATGTCGACAGGGTTTACCTGGGATACGCAAAATAAAGAGACGGACACGGCCGCCTGCCTGACCGTCTGGCAACAGGCAAAACGAATGCTGGAAGATCCCGCGCTGGATTTGGTCGTGCTGGATGAACTGACGTATATGATTAACTTCAGTTACCTGCCGCTGACAGAGGTTATAGCCTCGCTGTCAGTGCGCCCGGTCGACCAGAACGTGATTATTACAGGTCGCGGCTGTCATCGGGAATTGCTTGAAATGGCCGATACCATAACCGAGATGCGGCCGGTCAAACACGCTTTCGATGCGGGTGTGCAGGCTCAGCAGGGGATTGACTGGTAAGATTGTTCTTTTGCTTCAGAAGAGAGGTGTTGTTGTCTCTTCTGAAGCTCGCAGCATTAGCGTTTGCCGGAATTGCTCACCTGCGAGTGACGTTTGACCGCTCGACGAATCTGGTTAGCCTTGGTGCGGCGACGATCTTTATCAACCGGCACTTTGCTGTTGGTTTCTGCTGGCAGACCGACCAGCTCGCGCAGGTAGTTGGTGGGGGTCAGATCCAGTTCCGTCCATCCCCCACGCGGCAATCCCTTTGGCAAATCGATGTCGCCATAGCGGGTGCGGATCAGTCGACTGACCTGAACACCGACCGACTCCCACAGACGGCGTACCTCGCGGTTGCGCCCCTCAGTCAGTGTCACGGTGTACCACTGGTTGATCCCTTCCCCACCGCTAAATTTCAACGTTTTAAAAGCCGCAGGACCATCTTCCAGTTGTACACCCCGGCTCAGCTGTTTGATTTTTTCATCATCAACCTGGCCAAACACCCGCACCGCGTATTCCCTTTCAACTTCCCGGCTGGGATGCATCAGGCGGTTTGCCAGTTCACCATCAGTGGTAAAGAGTAAAAGCCCGCAGGTGTTGACATCCAGTCGGCCAACTGCAATCCACCGCGCCCCGCGCAGTTTTGGCAGACGATCAAATACGGTAGGACGCCCTTCAGGATCATTACGGGTGCATAATTCGCCTTCAGGTTTGTAATAGGCCAGTACGCGGCAGATCTCTTCGGTTGACTCTGCGACGGAAACGAGATGACCGTCGATGCGGATTTTAAGTGCTTTACTGGATTCAACCCGATCGCCCAGCGTTGCCAGCTTGCCATCCACGCTGACGCGACCTGCTGAAATCATGGTTTCGATCTCGCGGCGGGAACCGTGCCCGGCACGAGCCAGGACTTTCTGTAATTTTTCGCTCATGGAATTACCTCGTTGTCGCCTTCCCAGGCGTCATGTTAAATATAAATTTCTTTTATTTTCAATTTCTTAAATTTGCGTAACATTATACAGACATTTCACCACAGTGTAACCTTCTAAGTTGCCGCCTGGACAATGTACCTTTCGCGCCCTGTCTGATGAAAAGATTGGCCATCTTCATGAAAGAAGATTATCCGGCGGGCCATTCAACTCACGACCATGACGTAATGGTATTACACAATTTTTTCGCTGATAAAACGGCAACGATCAGCTTAACAATCCAAACACTTTCGTTCAGGTCTTATTATTTAATCTCGCCATAAGCAGATATATTTGATACTACCATCCTGGCTTTAAATTTTATTGGTTTGAATATTTTCGATTCGGGAAAATGACTTAATTCAACTGTGTAACTTCAGGGTGAAATTGCAGCTAAGGAATAATCCTATTATCAATCGGTTAGATTTCGTGTAAACCGTTTAACATAGCTAATGAATGGTTTCAGCTCATCAACCTGAATCCTCCCTGAAACAACAGAGTGTCGGAAATTTATGAAGATTGCGATTAGTGGCACAGGATATCCGGAGCAGAGAAACATTATTGTTGATCCGCAAAATGACTACGTTAATTGCAAAAAGAAAAACATCTATTCTTATATCAATGTGATACGCAGTAAACTTCTTAAGAAAAACAAAACCTTTATGTTCCAGTGCTTACCGGGCACCCTGCCTGCTGGTACTCAGGTTATTCATCTTTTTAATGAGGTTGCCCGCACCTCGCATCCGTGGGTGGCTACTTTTGAGACAGAAATCCCCAGAGTACTGCCTGTCGCGGGTGTGGCTAAGTCAGAGAACCCTGAACTGCATCACCTGCTCGGGCTGGCTGCAGATAAATCCTGCATCCGTTTGATTGCCATATCTCAGAGTCCACCCTTCAGATTCAGAACAAACTGTTACAGGCTTTTCCGGCCTGGCAAAAAGTAATCAGCGAGAAGTTATGTGTGTTGCATCCGCCACAACCGGTACTGGCCGGTCATGCACGCCAGGTGCAGAGCGGCAAGGTGAATTTCACTTTTGTGGGCAATGAGTTTTATCGTAAGGGCGGAGCGGAAGTGGTTCTGGCATTCTCGGCTCTGGCAGATGAGGGATTAATTAACAGCGATGACGTGCAGGTAAATCTGATTGGTGATTTATCCCGCCAACACAACGTTGCCCATCGAGGCTGGCAGGACACAGCAGATTTTCACCGGCATATTGAAAGTCAGCTGGCAAAACTCCCTTTTTCAGACACCACAGCAGTCTGCCAAATGCGCAAGTGATGACGTTGCTGGCTGAGAGTGATGTCGGGTTATTACCCACCTGGCAGGACACCTATGGCTTTTCAGTGCTTGAAATGCAGGCCAGCGGTTGTCCGGTTATCACCACCAATCTGCGCGCGCTACCAGAAATAAATCCGCACGCCGCCGGATGGCTGATTAACTGCCCACTGAACGATATGTATGAATTTGATGTTAACAGTGCGAGCGCTAAAGAAGAGTTAAGGAAATCCATCGTCGGGCAGTTCAAGGCACATATTCTTTCCGCCCTGCATAACCGTGGTGACATCAGCGAGAAATCTGCCCGTTCGCTGGCAAGGATAAAAGATGAACACGATCCGACCCGATTCAAACAGCAACTGAATAATATCTATTCATCTGCCCGATAACTGCCCCTGATGGTTTAGCGCCACAGCAGGCGGCAGTTTTACATTAAAATTAGTCAGCCATAAGGAACACCACGCCTTATGGCTGGGTGTTTCCCTTCTGCGTTTATCACAGAAAAGGTTGAACATCTCCGACACCTTCCCTGACTACAACTGGCGCGTCTTCGGTCAGATCAATCACCGTAGTCGGTTGCTGGCCCAGATAGCCACCATGAATAATCAGGTCCACCAGCTTTCCAATGCTGTCCTGGATGGCCTCCGGATCGGATTCGGTGAAATCATTGCCGGGTAGCATCAGGGAGGTCGAAATCAGCGGTTCGTTCAGTGCTTCAAGCAACGCCAGCGCGATCTGGTTTGAAGGTACGCGCAGGCCAATGGTTTTTCTCTTCTCACTCATCAGCCGCCGGGGCACTTCTTTGGTGGCTTTCAGAATAAACGTGTAATTCCCGGGCGTATTATTTTTGATCAGCCGGAAGGCACTGTTATCGACGTGAGCATAGGTAGACAGTTCCGAGAGATCGCGACACATCAATGTAAAGTTGTGGTCACCATCCAACTGCCTGATGCGGCAGATGCGCTCCATGGCATTTTTATCTTCCAGCCGACAGCCAAGCGCATAACCGGAGTCGGTCGGATAGACAATCACTGCGCCTTTTGTCAGCAGTTCCACCGCCTGTTTAATCAGGCGAGGCTGGGGATTTTCCGGGTGAACATAAAAAAACTGACTCATAAAAACCTCTTGTTTGCCGCATCACCGACGGTTCAACGTTTCGCGATGTCGGGAAAACGCTGCCAGACGGCCTCAACACCGCCCGGCAACCATAATTTTTTTCCCAGCTCTATCCACGCACAAGGTTGATGGAAATCAGAACCCTGTGACGCAGCCAGCTGGAAGTCAAGGGCGTAGCGCGCCAGCTGGCTTCGTTCCTGGGGGGCCTGCTGGCACTGCGCCACTTCCATCGCATCGCCTCCGGCTTCACAGAAGCAGGTCAGCAGACGCTTTAACCATTTGGCCGACAATCCGTACCGCCCCGGATGCGCCAGGACGGCGCAGCCGCCAGAATGATGAATCGCATCAACAGCTTGTTTAATTGTACACCACTGGGGTGGCACGTAGCCGGTTTTCCCTCTGGCAAGATATTTTCTGAAAACCTGCGCCATATTCTCCGCCTGACCCTGCGCAATCAGAAAACGGGCGAAGTGACCGCGGGTTACCGCCCCGCCCTCTGCCAGCGCCAGTGCCCCCTCCAGCGCACCGGGAATATGAGCTTTCTCGAGACGTTCCGCCATCAGCGTTGCACGGGACAGACGTCGTTCACTCTGCTCACGCAGAAATACCGTCATCGCCGGGTGGCACTCATCAATACCCAGCCCGACAATGTGAATCTCATGATTTTCCCACAGAGAAGAGATTTCCACGCCAGCTATCAGCTTTAGCGGGAGTTGATGGTGGGCAACAGCCTCACGCGCTGGTTGAATACCGGCAATGGTGTCATGATCGGTGATCGCCAGCACCCCAACACGATGCTCAACGGCTCTCAGCACCAGCTCCTGCGGCGAGAGTAATCCGTCAGAAGCCTTTGTATGGCTGTGGAGATCGTATACAGGCCAGGGATTATCGGTCATTACATCGCTCACAACGACTCCGGATTAAGTGGATTGTACAGCCGCGCATGATACGCAGATTTAATGACGGGGAAAAAGAGTATTGACTTTTTTTCCCTGAACCAGTTAACTAGTACGCAAGTTCACACGCAGGGGTATCTGGATCATGACAATCACCAATACAACGATGACAGGCTGGTGGCGTACTTTTCCCTGAACGGGCGAAGGATGGATGCACGCAACCAGCGAAATGCAGATACCCGGCCCGCACCAGCGGGCTTTTTTTTTAGCAAATTTCAGAGAGTGTCCTGATGCAAAATGCCAAACCTGTAATGAAACTGATCACCGGTAATGCGCCTTACCGCGCCGATCCGGCCGCTGTTTTTCATCAGCTGTGTGCTGCACGTCCGGCTACACTGCTGCTGGAGTCAGCCGATATAGACAGCAAACGTAATCTCAAAAGCCTGCTGATTGTCGACAGCGCGCTGCGAATTAAGGCATTGGGCAACCAGGTTACCGTGCAGGCTCTGTCAGAAAACGGCCGTGCCGTACTGACGCAGCTGACCGCCGCGCTGCCGTCAGCGGTGACCATCAGCTTAAGACCTGACAGCCTTGAGCTGACGTTTCCGGCAGACAGCGAAGTGCAGGATGAGGATTCACGGCTTAAGTCGACCTCGGTGTTTGATGCTCTGCGCCTGATCCCTCAGCTTTTCAGCTGCCCGGAAGACGAGCGGGAAGCGATGCTGTTGGGCGGCCTGTTTGCTTATGATCTGGTGGCTGGCTTCGAAAATCTCCCCGCGCTGGATAATCAGCAGAACTGCCCGGACTATTGCTTCTATCTGGCAGAAACGCTGCTGGTTATCGACCATCAAACCCGGACGGCACGCTTACAGGCCAGCCTGTTTACCTCAGTACCTGCGGAGTTTTTACGCCTGCAAAGTCGTATTGAACAACTGCATACCCAGATGCTGCAACCCGCACATCCTCTGCCGGTTCAGCAGGTTGAAACCATGACGCTGGCATGCAACCAGAGTGATGAAGAGTACTGCAACATCGTCTCTCAGTTGCAGCAACAGATCCGCGCCGGAGAAATTTTTCAGGTTGTGCCGTCTCGTCGCTTCTCGCTCCCCTGTCCCTCTCCGCTGGCCGCCTACGAGACGCTGAAAAACGCTAATCCCAGTCCGTACATGTTCTTTATGCAGGATCAGGATTTCAGCCTGTTTGGCGCTTCACCAGAAAGCTCACTGAAATACGATGCCGCCTCACGGCAAATTGAGATCTACCCGATTGCCGGTACTCGTCCGCGCGGACGCCATGCTGATGGCTCTCTGGACCACGATCTCGACAGCCGTATTGAACTGGAAATGCGAACGGATCATAAAGAGCTGGCAGAACATCTGATGCTGGTTGACCTGGCCCGTAATGATCTGGCACGCATCTGTAAACCAGGCACCCGATACGTAGCGGATCTGACCAAAGTTGACCGTTATTCCTTTGTTATGCATCTGGTGTCCCGGGTGGTAGGCCAGCTGCGCGACGATCTCGACGTGCTCCATGCCTACCGGGCCTGCATGAATATGGGCACGCTCAGCGGTGCACCGAAGGTTCGCGCCATGCAGCTGATTGCCACCGCAGAGGGCAGCCGACGCGGCAGCTACGGCGGTGCCGTCGGTTACTTCACCGCCAGCGGCGATCTCGACACCTGCATCGTTATCCGTTCGGCTTATGTTGAGGACGGCATTGCCACCGTTCAGGCGGGTGCCGGTGTGGTTCTGGATTCTGTGCCCCAGGCGGAAGCGGATGAAAGCCGTAATAAAGCCAGGGCAGTGCTGCGCGCGATTGCCACGGCTCATCATTGTAAGGAGATTTTCTGATGGCGGATATTCTGCTGCTCGACAACATCGATTCGTTTACCTGGAACCTCGTCGACCAGTTACGCGCCTCGGGCCACAACGTGGTGATATACCGTAACAATGTCCCGGCGGAGGTACTGACTGAACGCCTTCAGGCGATGGAAAACCCGGTGCTGATGCTGTCTCCCGGACCGGGTGCGCCCTCTGAGGCAGGCTGTATGCCTGAACTACTGGCCCGCCTGCGCGGACGTCTGCCGATTATTGGTATCTGCCTCGGCCATCAGGCGATTGTGGAAGCTTACGGCGGCTATGTCGGCCAGGCCGGGGAAATCCTGCACGGTAAAGCCTCTGCCATTGAACATGACGGTGAAGGCATGTTCGCCGGGCTGAGCAATCCGTTGCCGGTGGCACGCTATCACTCGCTGGTTGGCAGTAAGGTTCCTGCCGGGCTGACGGTGAACGCCACCTTTAACGGCATGGTTATGGCCGTTCGTCATGATGCCGATCGTGTCTGTGGATTCCAGTTTCACCCGGAATCGATCCTCACTACCCACGGCGCTCGGCTGCTGGAACAGACGCTGGCCTGGGCGCTGGCGGGATAATAAGGAGATAACGATGAACAGCATTCTTGAAAAGCTTTACCAGGGACAAACATTGTCCCGTAATGAAAGTCAGCAACTTTTTTCCGCCATCGTTACCGGGCAACTGGAGCCAACCCAGCTGGCAGCCGCACTGATCGCCATGAAGGTACGCAGTGAGCATCCGGAAGAAATCGCCGGTGCCGCCACAGCCCTGCTGGCCGATGCTCAACCGTTTCCACGCCCCGATTACAGCTTTGCGGATATCGTCGGTACGGGTGGTGACGGCAGCAACAGCATTAACATCTCGACGGCCAGTGCCTTTGTTGCGGCAAGCTGTGGGCTGAAAGTGGCAAAACACGGTAACCGCAGCGTCTCCAGCAAATCGGGCTCATCCGACCTGCTGGCAGCCTTTGGCATCCGCCTGGATTTACCCGCAGAGCAGGCGCGTCAGGCGCTGGACGATCTCAACGTCTGCTTCCTGTTCGCTCCGCAGTATCACACCGGTTTTCGTCATGCCATGCCGGTGCGTAAAGCACTGAAAACCCGCACGCTGTTTAATGTGCTGGGACCACTGATTAACCCTGCCCGTCCGCCGCTGGCGGTGATTGGCGTCTACAGTCCGGAACTGGTATTGCCTGTGGCGCAGACGCTGAAGATCCTGGGTTACCAGCGTGCGGCGGTGGTTCACGGCGGCGGTATGGATGAGGTGGCGTTGCACAGTGCCACCCATGTGGCAGAACTGCGCGACGGTGAGATCACCAGCTATCAGTTGACGCCAGAAGATTTTGGCCTGCACAGCTATCCGCAGCAGGCGCTGGAGGGCGGTACGCCAGAAGAAAACCGTGACATTCTGGCACGATTGCTCCAGGGTAAAGGCGATCGCGCACACGAAGAAGCCGTCGCCGCCAATGTTGCGCTGTTGCTGAAAATTTTCGGCAACGAAGATCTGCGGCAAAATGCCCAACGGGCGCTGGATGCCATTCGTGGCGGCGACGCCTGGCAACGTGTTGTCGCACTGGCAGCAAGAGGATAATCATGCAGGAAACCGTACTGACTCAAATTGTTCAGGATAAAGCCGTCTGGCTGGCAGAAAGACAGCAGCAACAGCCGCTGGCGACCTTTCAGAACGAGATTACACCGTCCACCCGCAGTTTTTACGATGCGTTGCGCGGTGCCCGTACCGTCTTTATCCTGGAGTGCAAAAAGGCGTCACCCTCGAAAGGGTTAATCCGCGAGGATTTCGATCCGGCAGTCATCGCCGGTGTTTACCGGCACTATGCGTCGGCTGTTTCCGTGCTGACCGATGAAAAATATTTTCAGGGAAACTTCGATTTCCTGCCGGTGGTCAGCGCGGCCATCACTCAGCCGGTGCTGTGTAAAGACTTTATTATCGATCCGTACCAGATCTACCTGGCGCGCTACCACCAGGCTGATGCCATCCTGCTGATGCTTTCAGTGGTGACGGATGAGCAGTATCGCCAGCTTTCTGCGGTCGCGCACAGCCTCAATATGGGTGTGCTGACCGAAGTCATCAACGATGACGAGCTGGCGCGCGCCACAGCGCTGGGGGCGAAAGTCGTTGGGATTAACAATCGCGACCTGCGCGATCTGTCAATCGATCTGAACCGAACCCGCCAGCTGGCACCGAAAGTGGCACATGGGGTCACTGTCATCAGCGAATCCGGCATCAACAGCTACGCGCAGGTCCGTGAGCTGAGCCATTTTGCCAACGGTTTTCTGATTGGTTCTGCACTGATGGCGGAAGACGATCTTACTGCGGCTGTTCGCCGGGTGATCATCGGTGACAACAAAGTATGTGGACTGACCCGTGCGGAAGATGCCCGTAGCGCATTTGAATCGGGTGCTATCTATGGTGGTCTGATTTTTGCCGAAGGTTCTCCGCGCCAGATTACTCAGGATAAAGCCACAGAGGTGATGGCCGGTGCCGCATTAAAGTATGTTGGCGTGTTCCGCAATAACGCCATGAGTGACGTTGTCACTACTGCCACTGCCCTGCAACTCAGTGCGGTACAGCTGCACGGTGATGAAGACCAGCAATGGGTGACGCAGTTACGCAGTCAGCTGCCAGCGGAAATCCAGATCTGGAAAGCTTTCAGCATCGGCGATACGCTGCCCGCCCGCGACTGGCAGGACGTGGACCGCTATGTTTTCGACAACGGTCAGGGTGGCAGCGGCAGGCGTTTTGACTGGAGCCTGTTGCAGGGACAATCGCTGGAGAATGTCCTGCTGGCCGGAGGTCTGGGTGCGGATAACTGCGTTGAGGCGGCTCAACTCGGTTGTGCTGGACTGGATTTCAATTCCGGCGTGGAAAGCGCGCCAGAAATCAAAGATGCCATGAAAATTGCCTCAGTTTTTCAAACGCTGAAGGCGTACTGACCTTTCAGAGCGGCTGCTCTGCTTAGTGAAAAGAGAAGCGATATGACCTTACTCAATCCCTATTTTGGTGAATTTGGTGGCATGTATGTGCCACAAATCCTGATGCCCGCCCTGCGTCAGCTGGAAGAGGCTTTCGTCAGCGCCCAGCGCGACCCGGAATTTCAGGCCGAATTTAACGACCTGCTGAAAAACTACGCTGGTCGCCCCACCGCGCTCACCCTGTGTCAGAATCTGACCAAAGGCACCAGAACCCGTCTGTATCTGAAACGTGAAGATCTGCTGCACGGTGGCGCGCATAAAACCAACCAGGTGCTGGGACAGGCTTTGCTGGCTAAGCGGATGGGGAAAAACGAAATCATCGCGGAGACGGGGGCCGGTCAGCATGGCGTGGCTTCCGCGCTCGCCAGTGCCCTGCTGGGGCTTAAGTGCCGCATTTATATGGGCGCGAAAGATATTGAACGCCAGTCTCCCAACGTGTTCAGAATGAAACTGATGGGCGCTGAAGTCATCCCGGTACACAGCGGCTCCTCAACGCTGAAGGATGCCTGTAATGAGGCGCTGCGCGACTGGTCCGGCAGTTATGAAACCGCGCACTATATGCTGGGAACAGCGGCCGGCCCCCATCCGTTTCCAACCATCGTCCGTGAGTTTCAGCGAATGATTGGTGAAGAAACCAAAGCACAGATACAGGAAAAAGAGGGACGTCTTCCGGACGCGGTGATCGCCTGTGTCGGTGGTGGCTCTAATGCTATCGGCATGTTTGCAGACTTTATCGATGAGCCTGCGGTTGGCCTGATCGGCGTTGAGCCTGCCGGACACGGTATCGAAACCGGCGAACATGGCGCACCACTGAAACATGGTCGGGTGGGTATCTATTTTGGTATGAAAGCCCCCATGATGCAGACTGAGGACGGACAGATTGAGGAATCTTACTCGATTTCTGCCGGGCTGGATTTCCCGTCTGTCGGACCACAACACGCTTATCTTAACAGCACCGGCCGGGCTGACTATGTTTCGGTTACCGATGACGAAGCGCTGGATGCATTCAAGCTTCTTTGCCGTAGCGAAGGAATTATTCCTGCGCTGGAGTCTTCCCATGCGCTGGCCCACGCGTTGCGGATGATGCGTGAAGCGCCGGAAAAAGAGCAGCTGCTGGTGGTGAACCTCTCCGGACGGGGCGATAAAGATATCTTCACCGTCCACGATATTCTGAAAGCGAAGGGAGAAATCTGATGGAGCGTTATGACCAGATGTTTAAACGGCTCAGCGCCAGTAAAGAAGGTGCCTTTGTGCCTTTCGTTACGCTGGGCGATCCGACACCGGAGCTTTCACTAAAAATTATTGATGCGCTGGTTGCGGCGGGTGCCGATGCACTGGAGTTGGGTATCCCGTTCTCTGATCCACTTGCCGATGGCCCCACAATTCAGAACGCCACCCTGCGGGCCTTTGCCGCAGGCGTGACACCGTCACAATGTTTTGAGCTGCTGGCTGCCGTACGTCAGAAATATCCGCAGATCCCCATCGGCCTGTTGATGTACGCCAATCTGGTTTTTTCCAATGGGATTGATAACTTTTATGCCCGTTGCGAACAGGCGGGAGTGGATTCGGTACTGGTTGCGGATGTGCCGGTTGAAGAGTCAGCGCCCTTTCGTCAGGCCGCAATGCGCCACAATATCGCGCCGATTTTTATCTGCCCGCCTAATGCAGATGACAATCTGTTGCGTGAAATAGCCTCGCATGGCCGTGGTTACACCTACCTGCTCTCGCGGGCAGGCGTCACCGGCGCGGAAAAACGCGGTGAAAGCCATTCGCTGCAACATCTGGTCAACCGGCTGCAAGAATTCAATGCCGCCCCACCGGTACAGGGATTTGGTATCTCTGAACCCGAACAGGTGAAACAGGCCCTCGCAGCAGGGGCAGCCGGAGCCATTTCCGGCTCTGCTATTGTGAAAATTATTGAAAAACATCATGGTAACCCGCCAGTGTTACTGGCCGAGCTGAAGACATTTGTCAGC
Source organism: Erwinia papayae (assembly GCF_058241465.1). Taxonomy (NCBI): domain Bacteria; kingdom Pseudomonadati; phylum Pseudomonadota; class Gammaproteobacteria; order Enterobacterales; family Erwiniaceae; genus Erwinia; species Erwinia papayae. The sequence continues at coordinate 805,957 of NZ_JBZCHT010000009.1, read as the reverse complement.
AGTCTGAAAGCCGCCACCCGCTGATGCGTTCGGGTGCCTCGTCTTTTAAGGTAAGGCACTCTTTTTCAGCCATTTTTACGGCCTGAATATTGCGTATTCTTCCCCCGAGGCTAAGCTTCTTTTACAGAGCAAATCTGTAATCACGGCGAAGGCCAATTCAATGGGCAGGGAGAAAAACCATGAAGTTAATGAAAATTCTGACAAGTCTGGTTGTTGCAGCAGTGGTGGCGCTGTCTGTCAGCGCCTGTGCGCCGACAAAAACGCAGGAAGGAACCGGTGGTTATCTTGATGACACCGTTATCACCACCAAAGTTAAAGCGGAACTGCTGAAAGATGACTCGCTGAAATCCACCGAAATTAATGTCGAAACCTTCAAGGGGCGCGTCCAGCTTAGCGGATTTGTCAGCTCCCCGCAGATGGCTAATCGCGCCGTTTATCTCACCCGTAACGTGAAGGGCGTGACATCGGTCACTAATAAAATGCAAATCAAGTAACAACCGATTACTGCAAAAAGGCGCATCCCTGCGCCTTTTTTATTCTGCCCCTGAGCTCCCCCACACGGTGTCCCGGGAACCTTTTCCTGAGCGAAACCACTTAACGTCACAGTGCAGATATTGCAGGCGGTCTGCCACAGGATGCCGCAGAGCGATTTTCAGCCGGTGCACAATACCCGTTACCTGAACGTTGATATTGGATTTCACTCATACCGGAACAGCCATGACCAGATTTCTTACGTCCCAAAAACTTTACGACGATTTGCATCACACCGATACCAGCAATACCGGTATCCATGCGGTGAATTCGCCTGACGGCATCACCCTTACGTTATATGTAAACGGCCCGTCGCTGACCTTTCTGGCTGAAATCGTTCCGTTGCAGGCCACTCCCCGGGATGATTTGCTGCTGCGCAAGATGCTGACTTATGCATTTCCTGGGCTGCGGCTACGTGGCGGCGCGTTGACCATCAATCCTGATGAAAAAACGCTGGTGTACTGCTATGAGCAGGCACTGAACACCTTGAGTAAAACGCAGTTTGAAAGCCTGCTGGCTAATTTTTCCAGCACCGCGCTTGAACTGCGTCAGGCTGCCGAACGGTTAAAATTCAGTTGAGGGATAAGATTAGTGGTAAATGAAATTAATGCGGCCGGTAAAATCGCCCGGTCAACTGCCGTCAGCAATGAGGCTCCGTCGCCGATGAGCATGGATGCCGCACGCGGACAACAGGCGCAACCTCCGCTGGACTCACCATCCGGATTACGTCTGCGGGCCACCACTTCAGCCGCAGCAGCCCCTGCTGAACAGGCGGTAGAAAACCCGCCTGCTGCTGATGCCCGACGAACCGCGCCCACCTCCGTGAACCCGATCACGCTGTCTGCCAAACTGATGACTGGTGCCCTCGCGCTGTTAGCGGGCCACCGGATAGCCAGTTACCCCGGCGACTTTGCCAGAGATCCCGGCGGCACCATATGGGCGGCAATCAATCTGGCTCAGCGCGCCACGCCAGCTCATTTGCAGACGGGCAACCAGTCCGTTCTTAATCATTACGGTAGGTATATTCCGGATAACAGCCCCTGCTTTAATGCCAGAGCAGAGATAGCACATGACCTTCCCGCCAACGTGCAGGGACGCTGGTCACCGGGTAAATCACTGGTCCAGCTGGATAATAATATTGCTATGGAAACGCCCCCAGCTGACGTCGCGGCGCATGAGTTTGTTCACTGCTATACCCATCCTGAATTTCGCGATCGCAACAATAAAAACCCTTCGTGGCAGGCAATGAATGAGGGCATGACCACCCATCTGACCGAAAAAATACCCAGCACCGGTAAATTCTGGCATTTCGGGAAAGATGCCTATCACGGTTTCAAACTGCCCTCCGGTCGTTCCTGGCCGCAGGCGGCACAGGACGTTGAAAAGAAAGTGGGTGAAGATACGCTGCTGCGCGCCTTTTTCAGCGGTGACGATGACGCCATCAGAAAAGTTTCCACCGCCGCAGCGCAGGTTTATCCTCAGGCTGCTTCGCAGCAGACCGAGTCACAAATCTGGCTGGCCGGACAGCTGCGCGGCGCTCAGCATCTGGCAGAATGCTACGCCGGGGCGTTGCTGGTTGCGGGACAGTCGTTGCCGGAAAGCTGGACGCGGAACATGCTGCCGGTATTCAGTTACAACGAAATCACTCACCATCAGGCCAGTCAGATAAAACAGCAGGCGCTGGAGAGCAAACAACGCATGGGTGATGTGTTTGATGCTGCATTTTTCGCCGCCGACCTTAAAACGCAGAAAACCGCACTCGGAATGTTGCGTGAAGATTTGCTGATACACTGGAAACCGGTGCTTTCATAAAAGCCATAAACGGCCTGCGGGCCTCTGTTCTGTCGGACTGCACGCTTTCCCGGCGTCATGCATAAAAAGGTCCGACAGAACAGTATGTTGTGGTATGTGAACTTTTGGATCTCAGGAGTTAATAAAATCCGCTTGCAGAAATAAAAGCGCCAGATTATGTTGCTGATCCTGATCAATGTGATTTTGGTTCGAAGCCTCGGGAGGGCGGGCAATCAGATGAGCGACACTCTCAATCCCTGTGTAAGTTGTGGTGCCTGTTGCGCGCATTTTCGCGTTTCCTTCTACTGGTCAGAAGCCGATGATAGTGGCGGAATTGTCCCGGCCAGTCTCACTGAACCCCTGAATCTGTTTATGCGCAACATGCGCGGGACCAACAGCCGTTCGCCACGTTGCGTTGCGCTGGAAGGCGAAATCGGCGGTTGCGTCTCCTGCAACATTTATCAACATCGGCCCACCCCCTGCCGTGAATTTTCGCAGTCTGGCGAAAATGGCGAACATAATGAAGCCTGCGACAGGGCGAGAGCACGTTATGGTCTGCCGCCGCTGGGGATGCAGATGGTGCCTTTGTAACAGAAAGTTATGTAAGTCAGGGTGCCAGGTTGCCGCGAGAGCATGTACAATCCCCGGATCGCTAATTTCAGCTTTTCAAGGAGAGTACATGTCTTTCACGGCGGGTTCGTTATACCGTGACACCGGGAATTTTTTCCGCCATCAGCTGATTACCATTGTGCTGATTTCACTGCTGACTTCTTTTATCACCGTACTGATTGGCCATGCGCTGACGCCCGGTGCCGACCAGCTCTCTGTGCTGACCGATGGTCAAAACGGCTCAACCAGCTTGCTGGAGATGGTGCAGAATATGTCCCCCGATCAGCAGCGTATTTTGTTACGGGCTTCGGCAGCGGGCACTTTTGCTTCGCTGGTGGGGAATACCCTGCTGCTGGGCGCAATGCTGAGTCTGATCCCTCTGGTATCGGCCGGGCAGCGGGTCAGTGCGCTACGTGCCATCGGTACCTCTGCTCCATTGTTGCCACGGCTGCTGTTGCTGGTATTTCTGATGACACTGGTGGTTCAGATTGGCTTTATGGTGTTGGTGGTGCCGGGTGTGATCCTGAGTATTGTGCTGGCACTTTCCCCGGTGATCCTCTCTACCGAAAAAACCGGTATTTTTCGGGCGATGCGCATCAGTATCAACCTGGTCTGGCGTCAAATGAAGGTAGTCGCGCCCGCCGTGGCGGTCTGGTTACTGGCTAAAGTCGCGGTGCTGTTGCTGGCATCCTCTCTGACCGTGCTTCCTGCGAATGTCGCCTCCGTGCTGCTCAACGCCGTGAGTAACCTTATTTCGGCCATACTGATTATTTATCTTTATCGCCTCTATATGCTGTTACGTTAATCTGCCGTTGCGTGTCGCCCTGCGGCACGCTGTGCTAACGTAACGTTTTGCATCCGTCTGAAATCTGGAAGCCTTTATGAAGCAGCTATTCGATTTTCTTCCGCTAGTGGTTTTTTTTATTTTCTACAAGTTATATGACATCTATGTCGCTTCCGGCGCGCTGATAGTAGCAACCGCTCTGGCGCTGGTCGCCAGCTGGGTGATGTACCGCAAAGTGGAAAAAATGACCATTTTCACTTTTGTGCTGGTTGCCGTTTTTGGCACCCTGACGCTGGTTTTCCACAATGATGAATTTATCAAATGGAAAGTGACGGTGATCTATTCGCTGTTTGCGCTGGCCCTGCTGTTCAGTCAGTTCTGGATGAAGCAGCCGCTGATCCAGAGCATGCTGGGTAAAGAGCTGAAACTGCCTGATTTTGCCTGGCGTAAGCTGAATATCGCCTGGGCCGCTTTTTTCCTTGCCTGCGGTCTGGCTAATATCTACGTCGCGTTTTGGTTATCTCAGGCGTTCTGGGTTAACTTTAAAGTATTCGGTCTGACCGGTCTTACACTGCTCTTTACTCTTATCTGCGGCCTCTATATTTATCGTCTGATGCCACAAGAAGAAAAATAATCTTTCGCGCCCGGCAGCAGTCGGGCCACCTTCTCCCTTTACTCTCCGGAAGCAAGATCATGAATGATGTTAATAACCGACTCCCTCAGGGAGAGATGGTGCTGCGCACCCTGGCGATGCCTGCGGATACCAATGCCAATGGCGATATTTTTGGTGGCTGGCTAATGTCGCAGATGGATATGGGCGGCGCTATCCTGGCAAAAGAAATTGCCGGTGGCCGGGTGGTGACGGTACGCGCTGACGGGATGACATTTCTGAAACCTGTTGCCGTGGGTGACGTGGTCAGTTGTCACGCCCGCTGTATCCGCACCGGCAGCAGCTCCATCACCATCAATATTGAGGTATGGATTAAAAAAGTGTCATCGGAACCTATCGGCCAGCGTTACTGCACGACAGAGGCAGTGTTTATCTACGTCGCGGTGGATGATGAAGGAAAACCCCGCCCGCTGCCTGCGGACAAAAGCCATTTTGAGGCTGATGGACAGAACTGAAGCGGCAGATCGTCAGGCCGCGGTGCCCTGCACTGCCCTTAAAATCGCCCATTGCAATTGCTGAAGCACAATGGGTAATTTTTCTCTCCCTGACGATCGGGGGCCATAGCGCATTTTTTAAATGGACAGGTTAACGCCCTCTGCCCGGATTATTTACCGCAATCTGAGCAGGAGCAACAGGCGCTGTTCAGCTATCAGCCGCAACGCTGGCAGCAAAGGGACTATTCAATATTCGATCCGCCTTTCAGTTTAAACACGATGTTCATGGTTAAGTCCTTTCCAGGCTTACCGGCCTGGTAACGCCATTTCTTCATCGCCTGACGCACTTCACGTTCAAAAAGATTGCGCGGCTCGGCGGAGAGAATGCGAATGTTAACCACCTGCCCCGTACCGTCGACATCGAATTGCACCCGCACACGCCCTTCCATGCGCAAAGCCCAGGCACGGCTCGGATATTCAGGCTTACCCACGCTGATGGCTTCAGGGCCGGTTGAAACCGCAGTGGACGGCGCTGGCGACGTTCTGGGTGCGGTGGAAGGTTTGGTCGCCGTTGCCGGTTTGTCATTGTTAAAGGGCGATGCCCGTTGAGGTTCAGTGCGGGGCTTCACCTCTTTTTTCGGCTTCACCACCTCTTTTTTTACCGGTTTGGGCTTTGGCTTCGGTTTGGGTTCCGGTTTTGGCAAAGGCACGGGGACAGGCACTGGCGGCTCTGGTTCCGCAACAGGCTGTGGCTCAACGGGCTCAGGTTCAGGCTGTGCGACGGGTTCGGGCTGTGGCGCAGCCTGGGGTTCTGGCTGCACTTCGGGTGCGACCATTGAAACACTGATCGGCTGAGATGCTTTCGGCACCTGTACGGCCTGATGAAATGAAGCATAAAGTATTGCCCCGATTACCGCCGCGTGCAATCCGACGGAGAAAAGCACAGGCAGGGAAATTCGGCGGGGTAAAGAGTCTTCGGTCAGCGTGGTCATAATCTGTCTGCAAAAAATAGTGAAGCGTCAGTTTAAATGCAAATAGCAATCAGTTTCAACAACACAGCCGTCCGGCCCGCGTTATTTAACGTCAAAGGCCCGGACAGGATCTGCTTTACTGCCGACCTTATCTTTCGTTTGCAGAAAAACAGACGATCACTTAACGTGAGGGCCAAATCTTATCGACCGGACAGGAGTTGTATCGTGCTCTATGTAATCTACGCAGAAGATAATAGTGATTCTCTGGAAAAACGCACCGCGGTGCGCCCTGCTCATCTCGCGCGCCTTCAGTTGCTGCGGGATGAAGGTCGGCTGATTATCGCCGGGCCGATGCCTGCGGTGGACAGTAATGATCCAGGCGCAGCAGGTTTTAGCGGCTCAACAATCATTGCCGAATTTTCCTCTCTGGAAGCTGCCCAGTCCTGGGCGCAGGATGATCCCTACATCGCGGCGGGCGTCTATAAGCAGGTTACCGTCCGGCCATTTCGGCGGGTGTTTTAGCCGTCTCTTTTCCCTGTGTCTGACCGGCACAGGGATATCTCACGCCAGATCAGAACGTCTGATTGATAAAAAGCACGGACCGCCGCTGCTGCTGACTCAGCTGATGACGAATAGCATGCATACGACCATATCGTCTGGACTGCCCTTCGAGCCAGCGCGCCCGACGGCGCTGGATCTGACGCGACATACGCCAGCGCGCCACTTCATTACGGCTTCTTCTCATGCCAACTCCACAGCCTGAAAAACTCGCCGCCGAGTGTACCCCCTCCTCTCTGCTTATCCGGTCCGATGACTTCCTTGCGGAAAAGGTTTCGTCAATGCAGATCTGCACGTAAACTCATACTATTCAAGGGTGAACGGAACGTCCGCTGATATGTCGACTTTTTATACTCTGCTCAGTTGGCTGCTGATATTTGGTTACTGGTTGCTGATTGCGGGGGTGACGCTACGCATTCTGATGAAACGCCGCGCCGTGCCCTCTGCCATGGCCTGGCTGTTGATCATCTATATTCTGCCGCTGGTCGGAATTATCGCCTATCTTTCGTTTGGCGAACTTCATCTGGGAAAGCGACGCGCCGAGCGCGCCCGTACCATGTGGCCTTCTACCGCCCGCTGGTTGAATGAACTGAAATCCTGCCATCAGATTTTCGCTCACGATAACAGCGATGTTGCCCGTTCACTGTTTCAGTTGTGTGAAAATCGTCAGGGCGTGGCGGGCGTCAAGGGAAACCAGCTACAACTGCTTACCTCCACCGATGATACCCTGCACGCGTTGATCCGTGACATCCAACTGGCGCGCCACAATATCGAAATGGTGTTTTACATCTGGCAACCGGGTGGGTTGGCGGACGAAGTCGCTGAATCGCTGATGGCCGCCTCCCGTCGCGGTGTTCACTGCCGCCTGATGCTCGACTCCGCTGGTAGCGTACAGTTTTTTCGTAGCCCCTGGGTAACGATGATGCGTAATGCCGGTATCGACGTGGTTGAGTCGCTCAAAGTCAGCCTGCTGCGTGTGTTTCTGCGTAGGATGGACTTGCGTCAACACCGTAAGGTCGTACTGATTGATAACTATATCGCGTATACCGGCAGCATGAACCTGGTCGACCCACGTTTCTTTAAGCAGGATGCGGGCGTAGGCCAGTGGATAGATTTGATGGCGAGAATGGAGGGGCCGGTCGCCACCACCATGGGGATTATTTATTCCTGTGACTGGGAAATAGAAACGGGCAAACGCATTTTGCCCCCACCGCCTGATGGCAACATCATGCCGTTTGAACAGGAGAGCGGCCACACTATTCAGGTTATCGCCTCAGGGCCGGGGTTCCCGGACGACCTGATTCACCAGGCCCTGCTGACCGCCGTCTACTCTGCCCGTCAGCAGTTGATTATGACCACACCTTATTTTGTTCCCAGCGATGATTTACTGCATGCCATTTGTACTGCCGCGCATCGGGGGGTGGACGTCAGTATTATCGTGCCCCGTCGCAATGACTCCGTGTTGGTTGGCTGGGCCAGTCGGGCCTTTTTTGCTGAGCTACTGGAAGCAGGCGTCAAAATTTATCAGTTTGAAGACGGGTTACTGCATACCAAAAGCGTTCTGGTTGATGGACAGCTGAGTCTGGTTGGCACCGTTAACCTCGATATGCGCAGCCTGTGGCTCAATTTTGAAATCACCCTGGTCATCGACGATGACGGTTTCGGGGGCGATCTGGCCCGTGTTCAGGACGACTACATCGCCCGCTCACGGCTGGTGGATGCTAAACGTTGGGCGCGACGTGCTTACTGGCAACGGATTGTTGAACGCCTGTTTTACTTCTTCAGTCCTTTGCTGTAAAACGAGCGGGATTGCACAGCGCCTGCGGGCCTTATGGGAAATGCTATGGATTTGAATAACCGCCTTACTGAAGACGAAACCCTTGAACAGGCCTACGATATTTTTCTTGAGCTGGCAGGAGATAACCTCGACCCGGCTGATATCATCCTGTTCAATCTGCAATTTGAGGAGCGCGGCGGCGCGGAGCTGTTTGACCCCGCTGATGACTGGCAGGAACACGTCGATTTTGATCTGAATCCCGACTTCTTTGCTGAAGTGGTTATCGGGCTGGGTGAAGCCGATGGCGAGCCAATTACTGATGTGTTTGCCCGCGTGCTGTTGTGCCGGGAAAAAGATCACAAGCTCTGCCATATTCTGTGGCGCGAATAACCCTGAAACAAGACGCTTAAAAGGCGCGACTTCCTCTCCTCCTGACCCGCACTCCCGCGCTATCACTGGCGCGGGGTGCTTTTTACCACAATGACTCACTGCCGGACATTTATAACGGGTCGACCTTCAGACAGGAAACCGCATGGCGGAAACTGCCTTCCAGCAATGGACGTGTCTTCGCGCATTCCGGGCCGGCAATCGGGCAGCGGGTGCGAAACACACAGCCAGAAGGCGGATTAATCGGTGAAGGCAGCTCCCCTTCCAGTAACTGGATAACCTTGTTTTTCTCCAGATCCGGGTCGGGAATCGGTACCGCCGACATCAGTGCCCGCGTGTAGGGGTGCTGCGGGTTCTGATAAACCTCGTCATAGGTGCCCAGTTCCACGGCATGGCCCAGATACATTACCAGTACCCGATCGGAGATATGCTTCACTACTGCCAGGTCGTGAGCAATAAAGATCAGCGACAGCCCCATTTCACGTTGCAGTTTTTGCAGCAGGTTGACGACCTGTGCCTGAATCGATACATCGAGCGCAGAAACCGGCTCATCACAAATAATCAGCTTAGGCTCAAGGATCAGCGCACGGGCAATACCAATACGCTGGCACTGACCGCCGGAAAACTCATGAGGATAACGGTTGATCAGGTTTGGCAACAACCCGACCTTCATCATCATCGTTTTCACCCGCTCTTTCACTTCCTGACGCGGCATTTTGGGATGATAGGTGCGTAAGGGTTCCGCAATGATGTCACCGATGGTCATGCGCGGATTCAGCGAAGCCAGCGGGTCCTGAAAAATCATCTGGATATCGCTGCGGGCTTTGCGCCACTCTTCTTCACTCTGCCCAAGCAGGTCACGCCCCAGCCAGGCGACACGCCCTTCGGTGGCATTGACCAGACCGATAATGGCGCGTGCGAGGGTGGATTTACCACAGCCTGACTCACCCACCACGCCGAGGGTTTCTCCCTCGTACAAACGCAGGCTGACGCCATCGACGGCCTTCAGGCTTTTGGGCGGCTGCCAGAACCACTGACGGCCATCCTTGATCGCAAAGTGGACTTTAAGATCGGCAATTTCTAATAACACTTTCTTTTCTGCTACCGCGCTCATACCAGCTCCTCCACGGGTTTAAAGCAGGCACGCTGACGTCCTTCACCAAAAGGTGTCAGCGGTGGCGCCGTTGAACAAATTTCCATCGCATTGGGGCAGCGCGGCTGAAAAGGACAACCCTGCGGCAGACGCAGCAGATTAGGTGGATTACCGGGTATGGTGGTCAGCGATTCACCTTCTGCATCCAGACGCGGCACGGCATTAAGCAGGCCAATAGAATAAGGATGTGTCGGCTGATAAAACACATCCCTCGCCCCGCCATACTCCATGGTTCTGCCGGCATACATCACCAGAACCCGATCGCAGATCCCGGCCACCACGCCCAGATCATGGGTGATCATAATGATGGCCGTATTGAACTCGCGTTTCAGATCATTAAGCAGGGTCATAATTTGCGCCTGAACCGTCACATCAAGCGCCGTGGTAGGTTCATCGGCAATCAGCAGTTTTGGCCGGCAGAGCAGCGCCATCGCGATCATCACTCGCTGCCGCATCCCCCCTGAAAACTCATGAGGGAACATCTTCATCCGTTTACGCGCTTCCGGCATTTTTACCGCATCGAGCATACGTACCGACTCTTCAAAAGCCTGCGCACTGCTCATCCCTTTGTGCAGTTTCAGTACTTCCATCAGCTGCTCGCCTACCCGCATGTATGGGTTCAGAGAGGTCATCGGGTCCTGGAAAATCATGGCGATTTGCTCAGCCCGTAGCCGGTTCAGCTGCTTCTCAGGCAGATTAAGAATTTCACTGCCGTTGAACAGCGCCGAGCCGCCAATACGCCCATTGCTGGCCAGTAATCCCATCAGTGCAAAGGCCGTCTGGGATTTACCCGAGCCAGACTCACCCACGATCCCCAGCGTTTCGCCCGCCCGCAGGCTGAAGTTGAGATCGTTAACTGCGGTAACATCACCATCCTGCGTGGCAAACGTAACCCGCAAATCCCTGACGTTAAGCAGAGCGTCGCTTCCCGCTTTTTTCACCATAACTGGCTGTTGTTCAGTCATATTCATCGGGAAACTCCTTAACGATCTTTCGGGTCGAGGGCATCACGCAGGCCGTCACCGATAAAGTTAAAACAGAACAGCGTAATCACCAGAAATCCTGCCGGGAACAGCAGCAACCACGGCGACACTTCCATTGAATTCGCACCATCACTGAGCAGTGCTCCCCAGCTACTGAGTGGCTCCTGTGTACCCAGCCCGAGGAAGCTGAGGAAAGATTCGAACAGGATCATGCTTGGCACCAGCAGCGAGGCGTAGACCACCACCACACCCAGTACGTTTGGCACGATATGCCTGAGGACAATACTGACCGTGGAAACACCGCCGACATGGGCCGCTTCGATAAACTCTTTACGTTTCAGGCTCAGTGTCTGACCGCGTACAATACGTGCCATATCCAGCCAGGAAACCAGGCCAATAGCGACAAATATCAGCAGTATGTTGCGTCCAAAGAAGGTGACCAACAGGATGACAAAGAACATGAACGGGAAGGAGTTAAGGATTTCCAGCAGGCGCATCATTACCGAATCAGTTTTACCGCCAAGATACCCGGCCAGCGATCCGTATAATGTGCCCACCAGCACGGCGACCATTGCGGAAGCAATGCCAACCATCAGCGAAATTCGCCCACCAATCGCCACGCGCACCAACAGATCGCGGCCGGATGAATCCGTGCCAAAGTAGTGCTTCGACACCATATCCGGCGCGGCAGACATCATGCTCCAGTCGGTATCATCATAGGTGAACGAAGAGAGCATTGGCGCAAACACCACAAACAGGGCGATTATCAGTAAGACTAACAGGCTGGCCAGCGCGGCGCGGTTGTGAATAAAACGACGTCGTGCGTCCTGCCAGAGACTACGGCCTTCCACCTCCAGCTTCTCGCTGAAGGCATCAAGAGCGGCGCTATTTTTTTTACTCAACATCATTGCCAGCTCCGGATCAGTAACGAATTTTGGGATCGATAACCGCATACAGCACGTCAACGATCGCATTAAACAGGATGGTTAACACACCAACCAGAATGGTCAGGCTCAGAACCAGCGAGTAATCGCGGTTGAGTGCACCATTAACAAACAGCTGGCCGATTCCCGGCAGACCATAGATGGTTTCAATCACCATTGAGCCGGTGATAATGCCTACAAAGGCCGGGCCGAGGTACGAAAGCACTGGCAACATGGCTGGTTTCAGCGCATGGCGCAGCACGATGCGGTGCATTGGCAGACCCTTAGCCCGCGCAGTACGAATAAAGTTGGAGTGCAGCACTTCAATCATCGAACCACGGGTGATACGGGCGATACTGGCAATGTAGGCCAGCGACAACGCGACCATCGGCAGGATCATAAACCGCAGTTCCCCGCCATTCCAGCCACCACCCGGCAACCACTTCAGGGCAATGGCGAAAATGAGCACCAGTAAGGGAGCGACCACGAAACTGGGGATGACCACGCCCGTCATCGCTACCCCCATCACCACAAAGTCCCATTTGGTATTTTGCTTCAGCGCCGCAATGACTCCCGCCGCCACGCCAAAAATTATCGCCAGGATAAAGGCGGCAAGACCCAGTTTGGCTGAAACCGGGAAAGCATGGCCTACAAGATAATTCACCGAATAGTCTTTGTATTTAAAGGAAGGCCCGAAATCACCGTGAGCCAGCTGTAACAGATAGTCGGTGTACTGTTTCCAGATCGGATCGTTCAGGTGGTATTTGGCTTCGATGTTTGCCATCACCTCTGGCGACAGTGTGCGCTCGCCGGTAAAAGGGCTTCCCGGTGCAAGTCGCATCATAAAGAAGGAGATGGTGATCAAAATAAGTAACGTCGGAATCGCTTCCAGAATACGACGTAAAATAAACTTTAACATTGCCCGTACCTGCTGGCTTGTGCCTCAGCACTGCTTATAAAACGACACGCAGGGGGAAGGCTGCCCTTCCCCCTGTGGTTGCCATTAATGTTTGATAATATACAGATTTTTATCGTAGACGTTATCCAGCGCATCCTTACCGGTGTAACCACCCACGTAAGTTTTCACCAGACGGGCGTTTACGTAGTAGTAAACCGGGGCAATAACAGAGTCTTTATCCAGTACCTGTTCAGCTTTGGCGTAGAGATCGCTGCGGCTTTTTTCATCACTGGCCTGTCCTGCGGCGGCCATGACCTTATCGAACTCAGGTGAGGCATAGTGTGAGGTGTTGTTGCTGCTGCCGGTCAGCATGGTATTCAGGAAAGAAGTCGGTTCGTTGTAATCTGCACACCAGGCGGCACGCGCCACATCAAAAGTTCCCTGATGACGGGTATCGAGGAACGTTTTCCACTCCTGGTTATTGAGCTTGATATTGACGCCGAGGTTTTTCTTCCAGATTGAAGAGGCGGCAATCGCCAGTTTTTTATGCAGATCGGAAGTGTTATACAGCAGTTCAAAGGAGAGCGGTTTCTCTGCCGTGTAACCTGCGGCAGCCAGCAGTTTTTTCGCCTCTGCGTTACGTTTTTCCTGCGACCAGCTGGCCCATTCAGGCTTAATCAGCGCGGCGCCATCGGTCGCCGGTGACGTATAACTCCAGGCTGGCAGCTGTTCCTGAGCCAGTACCTTATTAACGATAATATCGCGATCGAGGCCCAGTTTCAGAGCAGTGCGGACGCGCACATCGTTAAATGGCGGCTTCTGATTATTAATTTCGTAGTAATAAGTGCAGAGGTAGGGATCAACATGCAGTTCTTTCGGGTTCTCACGTTGCAGTTTTTTAAACAGCTCGATCGGCATGTTGTTGTAAGTCATATCGCTGCCGCCATCGCTGAAATAGCGGTTAACATCGCTCACTTCAGATGAGATAGGCAGGAAGGTGACTTTATCCAGTTTGGTATTGGCGTTGTCCCAGTAGTCCGGGTTACGTACCACCACAATACGTTCATTGATGATGTGGGTCTGTAATTTATACGCGCCGTTGCCTACCCAGTTTTCTGGCTGGGTCCACTTATCACCAAACTTCTCAACAGCCGGCTTGTAGACAGGCGACATAGAAGAATGAATCAGCAATTTATAGAAATAAGGCACCGACTCGGTCAGGGATACCTGTAAAGTATGATCGTCCAGCGCTTTTACACCAAGGGTATCAGGCGATTTCTTTCCGGCGATGATGTCATCAATATTTTCCAGATGGCCATATTGCAGGTAACTGGCATACGGAGAGGCTGTTTTGGGATCGGCCAGTCGTTGCCAGCTGTAGACGAAGTCCTGTGCGGTAACCGGTTCACCATTGGACCATTTGGCATTCTTACGCAGGTGGAATGTCCAGACTTTTCCGTCTTTGTTATCCCAGCTTTCTGCCACACCAGGAACAGGATGTCCCTGAATATCACTGATGACTAATCCTTCCAGCAGATCACGGCTGACATTCGATTCCGGCGTACCCTCAATTTTGTGCGGGTCGAGTGACTGGACTTCGCTGCCGTTACCTTTTATCAGTTCCTGCTTTGCCGCCAGTTCCACCCCTGCCGGAACAGTTGCTGCCAGTGCCATATTGCCGGTCAGTGCAGTCATAATGCCCAGAGCAACCAGGCTTTTTTTGGTGATGTTGGTCATGTAGTTATTTACTCCAGTTTTATTTATTGCTGATGAACTCAGAGAGCATCAGCGACCCCCGTTAACCGGGTATCTCAGAAGCCGGAACGATGACAGTCTGAGGTGCTTTGGCTATACCCTTGCTGTTAGTTATCCCGTCTGGCATCCCTGTCTGACGTATGTCCTTCAATGTTGAATAATGTAGTAATAGTGTAATACGGTCTGATCCTGCGGATCGTTGCCGGTGAAACCACCTACCCAGGGTTTCACCAGTCGGGGGCTCACCCGGTAATAAACGGGCACAACAGGAGAATCACTGTCCAGTTGCTGCTCAGCCTGCTGATAATATTCTGCACGCTGTTGATTGCTGCTGGCGGTGAGTGTTTTCGCCATCAACGCATCGAATTTATCGCTATGGTAAAACGCGGTGTTATTTGAAGAGTGACTTAGCAGGGTATTAAGAAAACTGGACGGCTCATTATAGTCAGCGCACCACGTGGCACGCGCCACGTCGAAGTTGCCCTGATGACGGGCGTCAAGCATGGTTTTCCATTCCTGATTGTTCAAAGTTACGCTGGCCCCCAGGTTTTTCTTCCACATCGAAGCGGCGGCAATTGCCTGTTTCTGATTCACGTCGGAAGTGTTGTACAACAGCGTGAAGCTGAGTGGGTTATCGGCAGTATACCCTGCCTCCTTCAGCAGTTTTTTTGCCAACTCATTTCGTTGCTGCTGGCTCAGATTCATCCAGTCGGGTTGCTTCAGCTGTGCCCCCTTAATATAAGGCGGTGTAAAGCTGCCTGCCGGGACCTGTCCCTGAGCCATAATTTTTTCTGCAATAATCTGACGATCAAGAGTAAGTTTGACCGCTGTGCGAACCCTGACGTCATTGAACGGCGGACGTTTATTGTTCAGTTCATAATAGAAGGTGCACAGCAGCGGGCTGACGTGAAGCTGAGAACCCAGCGATTTTTGCAACATTGGGAACTGCTCAGGCGGTAACACGCTGCCGGTAATATCAATCTCTCCACTGCGATAACGATTTACATCGCCAGAGGTGGAGGTAATGGGCAGAAACGTCGCCCTGTCGATGACGGTTTTTGCGTTATTCCAGTATTGCGGGTTGCGTTTAACTTCAATCTTCTCGTTGATAACCCAGCGACTGAGAACATATGCTCCATTACCAACATAATGTTCCGGAAGCGTCCACTTATCGGCCCACTTTTCCAGCGCGCCGCGATTAACTGGCACCAGCGAGCTGTGTGCGACAAGGTCAATAAAATAAGGTACAGACTCGGTAAGGGTCACCTGTAAATGACGGTCATCCAGGGCCTGAACGCCCAGCGTGTCAGCGTTTTTTTTGCCGGAAATAATGGCATCGATGTTTTCAATATGGGCATACTGAAGATAACTGGCATAAGGCGAGGCGTTTTTTGGATCGGCCAGCCGCTGCCAGCTGTAGACAAAATCCGTTGCGGTGACAGGGTCACCGTTACTCCATTTTGCATTTTTTCGTAGGGTAAAGGTCCATATTTTGCCCTGCTCGCTCTGCCAGCTTTCGGCCACGCCGGGAACCAGTTTGCCGTTATTGTCGGTAGTCACCAGCCCTTCCAACAAATTAATAATGACGTTGCTTTCCGGCACCCCTTCTGTTTTGTGGGGATCAAGAGAAGAAACTTCGCTGCTGTTGTTAATCACCACCGATTGCGTTGGCGCAAGGGTCACATTTGCCGGCACCTTTGCAGCTAAGGCAAAGTTATCAGCGGCAAAGGTAGCCATAGCGAACAGTATGAGCTGACGTAACGGACGACTTACATCGTAAGAACTTTTCATCAAAGCTAAGCAACCTGTAGTGATCGTTATCTGACATTGCGAAACAGCAATCGCACTTCCGCATTGCACAACTGATGCCAGTTTTTTTTAACGCCTTCGAAAAACTAACAGAACGGCGTTTTGGCAGCTAAGGAAGAACGCCAAAAATGTTAACTCGTTCTCTTTTACCACGAGTTTTTTACAGGTGAAGTGTTATTTAACAGAGAAAAATAATATTTTTTATCTATATATCAATATATTAGATAAAAGATAACGTTATACATACTTCAGAAGCAGAGGTTTTGCCTATAAAATGAACCAATTACGTTATACAGCCGTTAATTTGGATCTTTTAGCCTTAAAAAATCAAATTAACAGTTTTTTATTTTCAAATAACGATATATAAGGATCATTATTCCATAATGAAATTTTTTCAGTGCGCTGTATTTGCTTGCATATTAGCAAGTTGCAGTAATTACACTAATGATAGCGAGCATATGTTAAGCCATACAAATAATTGCACACCTCTGGTGCAATAAATCGCTTAGATGCACTTATTTGATGCATTAGTTGATAGCTGGCTAAAAAAAATCGCATATTATGCGCTTTAATGGGAAGTTTTCAGCGGGTGATTTTTCAGTTAACCAGACCGGGAAACAGGGCTTTGACTCCCGTCACGACAAATTCAATCCCCAGCGCCATCAGTAACAACCCCATGATTCGTGTAATGACGTTGATCCCGGTCTGACCAAGTACACGTACCATCAGTGGGGCCGCGCGGAACAACAACCAACAGCAGCAGGCAAACAGTGCCACTGAAATGCTGAATCCCAGCAGATTCTGCCAACTGTGATAGCGTGTGCTCCAGACGATAGTTGAACTGATGGCACCCGGACCGGCCATTAAAGGCAATGCCAGAGGTACGACGCCAATACTTTCTCTGATGGCCGTTTCTGATTTTTCCTGTTTATTTTGCTTATCTTCGCCCAGCTTGCCGCTGATCATTGACATGGCGATAGTCACCACCAGAATCCCTCCGGCGATGCGGAAAGAATCGATGGAGATCCCAAAAAACTGCAAAATAATGTCCCCAAGAAACAGTGAAATACACAGGATAATAGCCACCGAAAGGATAGCTGTCAGGTTAGTTTTGTTACGTGCAGCAGGCACCTGATAGCTGGTCATGCTGATGAAAACCGGAATAATGCCGAACGGATTGACCAGGGCAAAAAGCCCGACGAAAAATTTGATATAGATCGAAAAATCGAAAAGTGCCGGATTCACGCTAAGCTCCTGAGCGGACCAATTTGCCGTGGGCTAATTTAATAGAAAATCATCTTTCTTGCCATGCCCATTGTTAGCTATTTTCATCTACATGACAGGTCATTTCCCGGCAAAAAAATCCTTAATAAAAGTTTTTATTAGCAAAAAAAACCACACGATTATTTCAGGAATAATTCACAATAATAAAATGACGTGAAATGGCTCACAGACTGAAGCTGAAAGGAGTCAGCTTATTATAATTATGACTCAGATCAAAATTACTCCGTTTCATAGTGGGTAAGCTTTATTCCATACCTGTTTCGGTTAACATCCAGAACGCTTTCCAGTCAGGTTGTTAAACCCAGACTCTGTCAGTAAATCAGTGGTCCGGATGGTCAATCATCAGGTTGCAACTGCACCCTTTTGTCGCAACAGATTTACCCCCCAGGGCTATACTGGACAGTTCTCACTTGTTTACTAACAGAGTTTAAACTTCCATCAGGAGAGCATTATGGCCGTTACTAATGTTGCTGAACTTAACGCACTGGTTGAGCGTGTTAAAAAGGCACAGCGTGAATATGCTAATTTCACTCAGGAACAAGTTGATAAAATTTTTCGTGCCGCCGCTCTGGCAGCTGCTGATGCCCGCATTCCACTGGCGAAAATGGCGGTTGCAGAATCAGGCATGGGCATCGTCGAAGACAAAGTCATTAAAAATCATTTCGCCTCTGAATATATCTACAACGCGTATAAGGATGAAAAAACCTGCGGCATCCTCAGTACTGATGAAACATTTGGAACCATCACTATAGCCGAACCCACCGGCCTTATCTGCGGTATCGTGCCAACAACCAACCCCACATCCACCGCCATTTTCAAAGCGCTTATCAGTCTGAAAACCCGTAACGGTATTATCTTCTCTCCTCACCCACGCGCTAAAGATGCCACTAATAAAGCGGCAGACATTGTGCTACAGGCGGCGATTGCCGCAGGCGCGCCTGAAGATATCATCGGCTGGATTGACGTGCCATCAGTTGAATTATCCAATCAACTGATGCATCACCCCGATATCAATCTTATTCTGGCAACCGGCGGGCCAGGCATGGTCAAGGCTGCTTACAGTTCTGGTAAACCAGCTATCGGCGTTGGTGCTTGTAATACCCCGGTAGTAATAGATGAAACGGCCGATATTAAACGCGCTGTGGCATCGATTCTTATGTCAAAAACCTTCGACAATGGCGTTATTTGTGCTTCAGAACAGTCAGTGATCGTGGTGGATTCTGTTTATGACGCGGTTCGTGAACGTTTTGCCAGCCACGGTGGGTATCTGTTACAGGGCAAAGAGTTGAGATCCGTTCAGGACGTTATCCTGAAAAACGGTGCACTGAATGCCGCTATTGTTGGCCAGCCAGCGGTGAAAATTGCTGAAATAGCAGGGATTACCGTACCAGCCAATACAAAAATTTTGATTGGTGAGGTAAAACTGGTCGATGAATCAGAACCTTTTGCCCATGAGAAGTTATCTCCCACTCTGGCGATGTACCGCGCAAAAGACTTCGAAGACGCCGTTAACAAAGCAGAAAAACTGGTTGCTATGGGCGGTATCGGTCACACCTCCTGCCTGTATACCGACCAGGACAATGAACGGAAACGCGTTAATTACTTCGGCGATAAAATGAAGACTGCGCGTATTCTGATCAATACCCCTGCATCGCAAGGAGGAATTGGCGATCTCTACAACTTCAAACTGGCACCGTCTTTAACCCTCGGTTGTGGTTCATGGGGAGGCAACTCCATTTCTGAAAACGTCGTACCAAAACATCTTATTAATAAGAAAACTGTGGCTAAACGGGCAGAAAATATGTTGTGGCATAAACTTCCTAAATCTATCTACTTCCGTCGCGGTTCTCTGCCCATAGCCATGGAGGAAGTCGCGACCGATGGCGCTAAACGCGCTTTCATCGTTACCGACCGTTTTCTGTTCAACAATGGTTATGCCGACCAAATTGTTTCAGTGCTGAAATCGCATGGTATTGAAACAGAAGTGTTCTTTGAAGTAGAAGCAGATCCCACGCTGAGCATCGTGCGTAAAGGGGCTGAGCAGATGAATTCGTTTAAACCGGATGTCATCATCGCTCTTGGCGGAGGATCGCCAATGGATGCCGCCAAGATTATGTGGGTCATGTATGAACATCCGGAAACCGCATTTGAAGAGTTGGCATTGCGCTTTATGGATATTCGCAAACGTATTTATAAGTTCCCGAAAATGGGTGTGAAGGCCAAAATGATCGCCATCACCACCACTTCAGGTACGGGGTCTGAAGTCACACCCTTTGCCGTGGTCACTGATGATACCACCGGTCAGAAATATCCACTGGCAGACTATGCACTGACCCCGGATATGGCGATAGTCGATGCGAATCTGGTGATGAATATGCCCAGATCGCTGTGTGCCTTTGGTGGTCTGGATGCCGTGACCCATTCGCTTGAGGCCTATGTCTCCGTGCTGGCTAATGAATATTCCGACGGACAGGCCTTACAGGCACTGAAACTGTTACAGGAAAATCTGCCTGCCAGCTACCATGAAGGCGCGAAAAACCCGGTTGCTCGTGAGCGTGTTCATAACGCTGCCACTATCGCCGGTATTGCTTTTGCCAATGCCTTCCTTGGGGTGTGTCACTCTATGGCCCACAAACTGGGTTCTGAGTTCCATATTCCACACGGTCTGGCCAATGCCCTGCTAATCAGCAATGTTATTCGCTACAACGCGAATGATAACCCCACTAAGCAAACCGCATTCAGTCAGTACGATCGTCCTCAGGCTCGCCGTCGCTATGCTGAAGTGGCCGATCATTTACGTCTCAGCGCAGCGGGCGACCGTACAGCGCAGAAAATTGAGAAGCTGCTGTTATGGCTTGAAGGGATGAAAGCTGAATTGGGCATTCCAAAATCGATTCGCGAAGCCGGTGTACAGGAGGCGGATTTCCTCGCAAAAGTCGATAAGCTGGCTGAGGATGCATTCGACGATCAGTGTACCGGTGCAAACCCACGCTATCCATTGATTAGCGAACTAAAACAAATCATGCTGGATTCGTTCTATGGTCGTGAATTTACCGAAACCAGCTCATCAGTAAGTCATATAGCTGAAACCGAGGCGCCGGCCAGAAAAACAGAAAAGAAAGTAAAAAAATAAACCATTCCGAAAATTGCTCTCCCGTGATGATTTCCTGACCGGATGTTTGATCGGGCGACCCGCCGGGCCTGAGTTTACCACCTCGTTAAACTCAGGCTTTTTTTATACTTTATCTCTGCTGATTAAAGGTTTTCGTTCACTACCATAATTAATATCCGGTAACCGGAGACGATGGGGAAAATGACTTTCAGTTATCGTATTATCGTTTTTAAGCGTTCCTTTCTCCATGAACCGCACGTAAGCAATTCTGTTCAATTGCTGCCTTGTAATGCTTACGACAAACTGAAACATAACGTTCATTTCCGCCGATGACCACCTGCTCACCCTCTTTAAAAGGCGCACCATTTTCGTCGAGTCTTAATACCATCCCTGCCTTTCTGCCACAGTGGCAAACTGTCTTTAATTCAACCAGCTTATCTGACCATGCCAGCAAATATTGACTGCCACTGAATAATTCACCACGAAAATCTGTTCTCAGCCCATAACAAAGAACAGGTATATCCAGCGTATCAACTACATCTGATAAATCTTTAACCTGCTCGCGGGTAAGAAACTGACATTCATCTATTAATACGAAGTGAACCGGTTCCAGGCGATGTCCTTCGTTTATCTCTGAAAAAAGTTTTGTCCCGTTATTATACAATTTTGCTGGAGAAGAAAGGCCAATGCGCGAGCATACCTTGCCGGAGCCAAAACGATTATCAATTTCTGCGGTATACACCAATGTGCGCATGCCACGTTCGAGGTAGTTATATGAAGACTGTAGTAAGGCAGTAGACTTGCCTGCATTCATCGCAGAATAATAAAAATAAAGTTGGGCCATCAGGCTGCACTCCAGGTATAGGTTTAGCACAAACGCGCAGAATTGTAACACAGCACTACATCCGCACGAGACATTAATGACTCTCTGCCAGGCTGCATTTTGCTGATTATATCTGCCATTTTCTCTTCGCGGTCAGTAAAGGATTTGCTACTGTACCCGGCGAGATAATTTTGTTTATGACCTTTTTTTTTCACAATGTATGCTTTTAAAAACTCAAATTACCTTGCTAATATTCTCTGAGTTTTCTTAAGGTTAGACTGAGTATCGAATAAAATTTTTCCTTTTTGTGATTATATACTGTCCTTTCAACTTAATGATAATCGTAATCAAAAACCTTTAGCTGAGTCAGGGCGTGAGAATGTAATTCAGCCAGGACTCACCGTTTTGTATTGTTAATAATCATTCTGCTGAATCACCCATACTTACTTATTCTGAGTCTATTACAAAAATTACTATTGCAGTTCCTATTGCCGCACTCTATTATTATCAGGCAGAACGACCCCACCCATTATAATTTGAGATCAGGAACATGAGCGAAGCACTTAAAATTTTGAATAACATCCGTACCCTGCGTGCGCAGGCACGAGAGTGTTCCCTGGAAACTCTGGAAGAGATGCTGGAGAAACTGGAAGTCGTGGTTACTGAGCGTCGCGATGAAGAGAATCACGCTCAGGCTGAAATCGAAGAGCGCAGCCGTAAATTACAGCAATACCGTGAAATGCTGATTGCCGACGGTATTGATCCTAATGAATTGCTGTCAACGCTGTCCACCGCCAAAACGTCAGGAAAAGCTAAACGTGCGGCACGTCCTGCTAAATACAAGTACGTTGATGAAAATGGCGAAACTAAAACCTGGACAGGTCAGGGCCGTACTCCAGCCGTGATTAAAACAGCAATTGAAGAACAAGGTAAGAAGCTGGAAGATTTCATGCTGTGATTTTTCATTTAATACCCCATCCTTTGCAATGGGGTATTAAATATCAGCACTGATAGAACGAACGATACCAGTCGACAAAGCGTTTAATCCCTTCATCAATACCGGTTTGTGGTTTAAATCCAATCACCTTATATAAAGCTGAGGTATCTGCACTGGTTTCAGGTACATCCCCAGGCTGCATAGGCAACATATTTTTATTTGCCGTGATATCTAAAGATTTCTCCAGCGCTTCAATATAACTCATTAATTTTACCGGGCTGCTGTTACCAATATTGTAAACACGATAAGGCGCTGAACTGCCTGCGGCGCTACCCTCTTCTACCGTCCAGCCTGCATCTGCCTGTGGAATAACACCCTGAAGCCTGAAGATCGCCTCGACGATATCATCAATGTAGGTAAAGTCACGTCGCATCTGTCCGTTGTTGTATACATCAATCTGATCTCCAGCGATCATCGCTCTGGTGAATTTGAACAGCGCCATATCCGGGCGTCCCCATGGACCGTATACGGTGAAAAAACGCAGACCGGTAGTCGGGATACCATAAAGATGTGAATAAGTATGGGACATCAGCTCATTGGCCTTTTTAGTAGCGGCATACAATGAGATTGGGTGGTCGACAGAATCATCGGTAGAGAATGGAAGCTTACGGTTCAGGCCATAAACTGAACTGGATGAAGCATAAAGCAGGTGAGAAATGTTGTGATGACGACACCCTTCAAGGATATTAAGATGTCCGGTCAGATTTGCATCAGCATAGGCAGATGGGTTTTCCAGGGAATAGCGCACACCTGCCTGAGCCCCAAGATGAATAACACGATCAAAGGCGGCTTCACTGAACAGCGAAGCTATTCCTTCCCTGTCAGCAAGGTCAAGTTTAACGAAGGAAAATGCAGGATAAGGCTTGAGTAAATCCAGGCGGGCAAGCTTAAGTTTAACATCATAATAGTCGTTCAGGTTGTCGAGACCGACAACCTGGTGACCGGCGCGAAGCAAGCGTTCTGCAACATGGTAGCCAATAAATCCTGCCGCACCGGTAACCAGATATTTCATACTGCCCTCGTTAATTATGCAATTTGGATTGAAGCTCCGCGGCCGATTGCATAATAAACAAAACCGCGTTTGCTGACTCTTTCCGGATCATACAGGTTACGACCATCAAAAATCACGGGTTCTTTCAGAGCATTTTTAATAACATCAAAATCAGGAGCGCGGAAACTTTGCCATTCGGTACAAATAACCAGCCCGTCAGCACCCTGCAAAGCCGCCTCTTTGGTGCCCATCAACTTCAGATCGTCGCGGTGACCATAAATGCGCTGTGCTTCATCCATCGCTTCCGGATCGAAAGCCTGCACGCTGGCACCAGCCTGCCACAATGCTTCCATCAGTACCCGGCTGGAAGCCTCACGCATATCATCGGTATTAGGCTTAAAAGACAGTCCCCACAGTGCAAAGGTTTTGCCCTGAAGATTATCGCCGAAGTGGCGTTTAATAAACCCAGGCAGTTTGTTTTTCTGTGAGTCGTTAACATCCTCAACGGCCTGAAGCAGACGTGGCTGATAACCAATTTGCTGCGCAGTGCGGATTAAAGCCTGCACATCTTTCGGAAAACAGGAACCACCGTAGCCACAGCCAGGATAAATAAATGAGTAGCCAATACGGGAATCAGAACCAATTCCCTGACGAACTTTTTCAATATCTGCGCCCAGACGCTCAGCCAGATTCGAAATTTCGTTCATAAAACTGATTTTAGTCGCCAGCATGCAGTTGGCTGCGTATTTTGTCAGTTCAGCGCTACGGATATCCATTAAAATCATGCGGTCATGATTGCGATTGAATAGCTCATAAAGTTCACGCAGCAGTTCAACCACGTCATCATTATCCGTGCCAACCACAATACGTTCAGGTCGCATGCAGTCAGCAACGGCCGCGCCTTCTTTGAGAAATTCCGGGTTGGAAACCACATCAAATGTAATATCAACGCCACGTGATTTGAGCGTTTCCTCCATCACAGCGCGGACGCGATCGGCTGTACCTACTGGCACGGTCGATTTATCGATGACAACCTTACTCTCTTCCATATGTTGTGCGATTGTGCGCGCAACGGCAGTAACATATTTCAGGTCTGCTGAACCATCTTCATCCGGCGGTGTTCCCACAGCAATAAATTGCATCACGCCGTGGCGTACACCCTCTTCTGCGTTGGTAGAAAACCGAAGCCGGCCGGCTTCATAGTTTTGCATAACCAAAGGCGTCAGGCCTGGCTCAAAAATAGGAATGATCCCTTTCTTCAGATTGTCGACTTTCTTTTCGTCAACATCGATACAAAGAACGTCATGTCCGACTTCGGCCAGAACAGCAGCCTGAACCAGACCGACATAGCCGATACCAAATACGGTGACTTTCATTGAATTGTCCCGGTTAGAAATTAAACTTACTTTTTATTACCCACGATGGCTTCCAGCCAGGCTTTAAAATCGCTGCCCAGTGTGTTGTGACGCACACCGTATTCAACGAAAGCCTGCATGTAGCCCAGTTTGTTACCACAATCGTGGCTTACACCTTTCAGGTGGTAGGCTTCAACCGTCTCTTTCTCCATCATCATGGCGATGGAGTCAGTCAGCTGAATTTCATCACCTGCGCCCGGAGGCGTTTTAGCCAGCAGAGGCCAGATGTCAGCAGAAAGAACATAGCGTCCTACCACTGCGAGGTTGGATGGCGCTTTATCTGCTTTAGGTTTTTCAACAACACCGACCATTGGCGCGCTGTCGCCAGGGCTCAGTTCTGCGCCCTGGCAGTCAACCACACCATAAGCAGTCACGTCGGCGACAGGTTCAACCATAATCTGGCTGTGGCCTGTTTCATCAAAGCGCCGTATCATGTCTGCCAGGTTGTCTTTCTTCAGATCGGATTCATATTCATCGATAATCACGTCTGGCAGAATAACGGCCACAGGTTCATTGCCTACTACCGGATAGGCACACATCACTGCATGGCCCAGACCTTTAGCCAGCCCCTGACGAACCTGCATAATGGTAACGTGTGGAGGACAGATAGACTGGATTTCTTCCAGCAGCTGGCGCTTTACACGTTTTTCGAGCATGGCTTCCAGCTCAAAGCTGGTATCGAAATGGTTCTCAATAGAATTTTTTGATGAGTGCGTAACCAGCACGATATCATTAATTCCGGCGGCGATACACTCATTAACGACATACTGAATTAACGGCTTATCAACCAGCGGCAGCATCTCTTTTGGAATTGCCTTGGTGGCAGGCAACATGCGCGTTCCCAAACCTGCTACAGGGATAACCGCTTTTTTTACTTTGGACTTATAGGCAGACATCAAAGTACCTCTCTTTAGGCCGTTCAAGTTATTACTTGATATGTCGAGTTAAAAAACGAGATGAGTATACCAGTTGAATCCGGGTGGATTTATCCTGGATAAACAATTTCAGCATAAATTAAGATTATTACCCAAGTGTAAAGCCATTTTCTGGCCCTGCTCTCGGCACCCGGCAATAAATGATTCAGATTGATCAATTTGTCGACAACATCAGACGTAGCCTGCCTCCTGCTCCCCATACCTGACACTGCCATGCGTCACAACGCTGGCTAATCTGATTGAGATGTGTGCTGCCAAGAGTACCAAGCGGCATGCCATTACTGAGTTGTATTTGATGAGTATTAATATTGAGCGTGGCATTTAACCCTGCGGAAACCAGGATTAAATTTTTAATTCCCTGATGATAATAACCCACCAGTAATGGAAACTGTCCGGTCAGATTTGCCTGGCGAAGAAGCTGATTGACTTGTTTCAACAATGAACTTAATTCCGGCAGACCTTGCGCATGACCGGATAATTGATCCTGTAAAAGGCCATTGAATAAAGCCCGAAGTAATAATGCAGCCAGAACACCATTATTACCTGCCCTTGTAACGTCCAGGCAGTAAAAGGCCAGTTCATGTCCTGACAATGCCGCGACATCCAGCACCAGGCCTGGCTGTTCAGCCATCGTCAACTGGCGATAATTCAGGCGGCAGTTAGCAACGACCTGTTGCACCGGCGGTTGCAACTGCTGAAGCAGTTTTGCTGCGGCAGGAGGATCGTTTACCAGCGCATCCCAGTCCTGGAACAGCTGTTCATCTTCTTCAACTTTGGAAGTAAACATTGAGGGATACAGACACTCATAGACGGCATCACGCACACGCCCGAGGTCTTTCAGGGGTTTCAACAGAATATCCTGTACCCCAAGCCGCAGAACCTGAGCGATGTCGGACATGTTTTCAGTCGCGGAGATCACCAGAACGGGCACATCGTTACCCTGCGCTCTCAGATGCTCAACCAGTTTGATACCGTTCATTCCGGGCATCTCCAGGTCGCAAATAATCAGCTCGTATGGCTGCTTATCTATCATATCCAGGGCCTGGAGCCCGTTATCTGCAAGCGCGGTATCAGCACCAAGCGCCAGCAGAAAATTATCCAGCAGAGAGCGGAAAACGATTTCGTCTTCAACGATCAGAATCTGTTTCCCACTTAATGGCTTCTCCATTCTCCCCCCTTGTACACCAGCTAAATCAATAGTGGCTCATAAACCACGATTGCGCCTCTCCGATTTATCAGCAAAAGCGCCATATTTACCCGGCAATTCCTGTTAACGAACCAGTGGGAGTAGTTCATCTGTCTTCTTTTCTACCGCGAGTCTGCCAGCTTCAATAGCTTCTTCAGCACGATGGAAATCGAGTGTTGAAATCTGAGGGCATAAAGGTTGAATCAGTAAATCCGGAGGATCACCCGCCATACGATTACGCTTTACGCGATTTTCCAGCACCTGAATTGAGGTTGACATAATTTGCATCGCACCTGGGGTCTGATTCACTTTGCGCTGTGCTCCGCGTGTAAAACTTTGTCGCAGCCTGCCAGTCCAGGTTGTGGCCGCCACGATGGCTTCCTGCTCCTCGGCATGCGTGGTGACCGACAGTAAATCTTGCTGTGTAAGATGCGCATCATGCTGAAGATCGACAGCGATGACAATATCAGCCCCGAGCGCACGAGTCAGGGAGACGGGAACGGGATTGACGACCGCTCCGTCTACCAGCCAGTATCCATTCCATGCAACAGGCGCCAGCAAACCCGGAATGCTACATGAAGCGCGCACCGCCTGATGAATATCCCCCTCAGTCAGCCATAGTTCACGCCCCGTGCTGAGGTTAGTGGTTACCGCACCAAAAGGCATTGCGCACTGTTCAATAAGATCGTGGCCTGTAAGCCTGCGCACATGGTTAAAAACACGCTCACCCCGCAGCAGGCCTCCGCGCCGCCAGGATAGATCCATCAGGCGGATAACATCCCAGTAACTGAAAGAACGGACCCAGCTTTCCAGTAAGGGCAGGCGTTTGCTGGCGTAGACAGCACCGACCAGCGCACCCACAGAGCAGCCCGCCACTAAATCCACCTTAATACCAGCTCTTTCCAGCGCATTTATCACACCAATGTGGGCCCATCCACGGGCAGCACCAGAACCCAGTGCCAGTCCTATTTTAACCTGTCTCATTGAACCTCAATGTCCGCTTAACTAACAAATGGCATCACGTACGCCACTCAGTTACCATGCTGCCAAACGTGTTAAATCTTTTATATTCTCGTGGAGTCAACGTGTCAGACCTTTGCCCATGCTGTAGCGGGTTGCAGTATAGCCTATGTTGCCAGCCCTGGTTGAACGGAGTGGCGCTGCCCTCTACCCCAGAAAAATTAATGCGTTCGCGCTACACCGCCTGGGTCCGCTGCGACACAGACTATTTGTTGAACAGCTGGCATCCATCCTGCCAGGCCGAACGTTTTCGGGCCAGTGTGGAACAAAGCTACCTCAGTACCAAATGGCTTAGTTTACATATTATTGCGTCAGAAGTGGAAAAGGATAATACCGCAGGGTATGTCACTTTTTTTGCTCGTTACTCTGAAAATGGGCAGGAAAGTTTTCTTCACGAGCGTTCGCGCTTTCTTCGGCTGGAACAACGCTGGTACTATATCGACGGGACATACCCTGATACAGGGCGCAATGATCGGTGCCCATGCGGCTCCGGCAAAAAATTCAAAAAATGTTGTGGGTAGTTATCTGCCCCTTTCCAAACAAAGTTGCTTCGACAGGATTACCATCGCAATGCAATCGCAAACACTGCAACGAAAAGTTTTACGGACTATTTGCCCGGACGCAAAAGGTCTGATCGCCAAAATCACCAACATTTGTTACAAACACGAACTGAATATCGTGCAAAACAATGAATTCGTCGATCACCGCACGGGCCGCTTCTTTATGCGGACTGAACTCGAGGGGATTTTTAACGACAGCACGCTGCTGGCCGACCTGGACAGCGCATTGCCGGTCGGTTCAGTACGGGAGCTCAATCCGGCGGGTCGCCGTCGCATCGTTATCCTGGTGACAAAAGAAGCGCACTGCCTGGGTGATTTGCTGATGAAAAGCACTTACGGTGGACTGGACGTGGAAATCGCTGCGGTTATTGGTAATCACGAAACCCTGCGTACTCTGGTTGAACGTTTTGAAATTCCCTTTGTTCTTGTCAGCCACGAAGGTCTGACCCGTGAGCAACATGACAACAACATGGCAGTGGAGATCGATCGCTACCAGCCCGACTATGTGGTGCTGGCAAAATATATGCGTGTATTAACTCCCGCATTTGTTGAACGCTATCCTAATCAGATTATTAACATTCATCACTCATTTCTTCCGGCCTTTATTGGTGCACGTCCCTATCACCAGGCCTACGAGCGTGGGGTGAAAATTATCGGGGCAACAGCTCACTACGTGAATGACAATCTGGATGAAGGCCCGATTATTATGCAGGACGTCATTCACGTCGATCATACCTACACCGCCGAAGATATGATGCGTGCCGGGCGTGACGTTGAAAAAAATGCGCTGAGTCGCGCGCTGTATCATGTGCTGGCCCAGCGCGTGTTTGTATACGGAAACCGTACCATCATTCTGTAGGGTTGAGCAGGGTGCTGAATTGTCCATGAAAACAGCACCCTGGGCAAAAAAACGGCAAACGATTTTTTTTCACAGCAGACGGACTTTACTCTCTTATTCCATCTGATATGATGCGCCCCACTTAAACAGCTTGCAGACAGACCGGCAAATTGTTGAGTGCTGATTTTACCCCGTGGTGGGGTTCCCGAGCGGCCAAAGGGAGCAGACTGTAAATCTGCCGTCATCGACTTCGAAGGTTCGAATCCTTCCCCCACCACCATTTCGATTTTACCCGCCAGGCTGATAACACCTTCTTCAATCTCATTAGTAAAAATAGTCACCTTCAGCAGTGAAACAGTGTTTGACCCTCTGCCGTTCGCCCCCGGTCACCTCAGTGAGGCAAACTTTATCTGCACAGACTCACTGAAATATTTTTTCCATAAGAAACCGCAGGTTCCGGTCATTTTTACGGTTATTTACCTCTGCCCACATACTTATCAACGCCCTCCTTAAGGATGACATTGGCTGCGGTATTCTGTTACCATTCCGGCCTGTTTTTCATCGCTAACCGGCAGGCGAAATGAAATTTGTCTCTTTTAATATCAATGGGCTACGTGCTCGCCCTCATCAGTTAGAAGCCATTGTTGCGCAACACCAGCCAGATGTTATTGGTCTTCAGGAAACCAAAGTTCATGACGATATGTTTCCCCTCGAAGAGGTAGCTAAACTGGGCTATCACGTGTTTTATCACGGCCAGAAAGGTCACTACGGCGTGGCATTACTGACCAAAGTGCAGCCTGTTATGGTCCGTCGGGGATTTGCTGACGACGCTGAGGATGCGCAACGTCGTCTGATCATGGCCGATATCCCCAGCTCGCTTGGCAATATCACGGTGATCAACGGCTATTTTCCCCAGGGAGAAAGTCGCGATCACCCGCTCAAGTTTCCGGCAAAAGAGAAGTTTTACCGCGACCTGCAAAACTATCTGGAGCAGGAACAAAAAGCTGACAATCCCGTGCTTATTATGGGCGACATGAATATCAGCACCTCCGATCTGGATATCGGTATTGGCGAGGATAACCGCAAGCGCTGGCTGCGTACCGGCAAATGCTCTTTTCTACCTGAGGAGAGAGAGTGGATGGAACGCTTACTTAACTGGGGGCTGGTCGACACCTGGCGGGCGAACAATGCCCAGACAAACGACCGCTTTTCCTGGTTCGACTACCGTTCTAAAGGATTTGATGATAACCGGGGTTTACGCATCGATCTGCTGCTGGCCAGTCAACCGCTTGCTGAACGTTGTGTGGCAACCGGCATAGACTACGACATCCGCAGTATGGACAAACCCTCTGACCATGCGCCAGTCTGGGCACAGTTCAGTCTGTAATCTCGCCGTCCCGGGGTCCATCCCTGGCAACTCTCATTGCTTCAGTGGTTTCCAGATAAGATTATTGGTTCCGAAGGATTGCTCGTCGCGGGCGCACTGCAATAACACCCCTTCCATCTTCACCACCGACCCTTCTGTGTAGCTGCGGTTCTGCCAGATACAACAACGCTGACAGGGGGGCTGATTGTTATTGCTATTTTGATTCTGTGTCCATACCTGTGGTGGCATATCAATCACCACGCCGGAGCCTCTGCCCGTGCTGTTGTCATAGGCTGATACGCTGTCATCAGCACTATTCTGTTGACCGCCGTACTGCTCAGTTGCCCATGACGGCTGGCTGCACAGCAACAATACGCCCAGTAACATCGCGCTTTTTTTGATCATTTCCTCTCCTTCGCTTTGCCTGCCTTACGTTTCGGCCTGTTGTTTCCCGCCACGGGCAGGCCACGAAAAGCGTGAGCCGCCGGTTGCTGCCGTGCCTGATTAATTAACTGGTATAACGTCTCCACCAGGGGCTGCATAAACCCCTGATAGCTGCACTGCTTATCACTGATTTTAGTCAGTGTCGACTCCCAGTGGGCGGTCATATCCGGCCGCGCGGCCATTTCCGGCAATGAGTGGATAAGCGCGCGACCGGCCGGGCTGGAATGGATATAGCGCCCTTTTTTAAACAGGAACGTTCGCTTAAACAGCAGTTCGATAATTCCGGCACGCGTTGCCTCTGTTCCTAAACCATCGGTCGCACGCAGCACTTTCTTTAGATCTTTATCCTGTACAAAGCGTGCGATACCGGTCATAGCTGACAACAATGTGGCATCGGTGAACGGCCTCGGTGGTTGAGTCTGCTTTGCCACCACCTCTCCGCGTTCGCACAGCAGCTCATCTCCTTTTGCCACGACAGGCAGCGGCGTGCCGTCATTCTCCTCGTCACGCTCTTTGCTACCCAGCAACGCCCGCCAGCCGGCCTCCGCCAGAAAACGTGCTTTTGCGACAAATTTCCCTCCGGCAATATCCAGTTCAATCACGCATTTCCGATATACCGCATCCGGACAGAACTGCATCAGATATTGGGTAGCGATCAGCTGATAAATATTGTTTTCATTCTCTGTCAGACGAACAGAATTGCTGCGCGCGGTAGGAATAATGGCGTGGTGAGCATCAACTTTCTTGTCATCCCAACAGCGATTTTTGCGATCCGCATCAAAATCCTCAGGGGGTAGCAGATCAGGCTGATGGACAGAGATGGCATTTAATACCGCCTGTCTCCCGGCGAAATGCTCGTCAGGCAGATAACGGCTGTCAGAACGTGGATAGGTAATCAGTTTGTGGGTTTCGTACAGTTTCTGGCAGGTATCCAGCACTGTCTGTGCACTCAGGCCAAACCGTTTTGCCGCCTCGATTTGCAGAGCGGAGAGCGAAAAAGGCAGCGGTGCCGTGTCATTTTCCCGCTTGTCGTTATAACTGGTCACCCGTGCAGGCTGCCCGCCAATGCGCGCCACAACATGTTCAGCGAGCGGGCGGTGCAGCAGTCGCCCCTCCTCATCCTGATAAGGCTCACAGGACTCACTCGGCTGCCACAAAGCAACAAATCGCTCATCCTGCGGGGTGACAATATGCGCTCTTACCTCGAAGAAGTCTTTTGCCACAAAGTTTTCAATCTCTTCATCACGCCGCACCACCAGTCCAAGCACCGGTGTCTGGACACGCCCGACAGAGAGCACGCCGTCATATCCCGCATTACGCCCCAGCAAAGTGTAAGCGCGGGTCATATTGATACCATACAGCCAGTCCGCCCGAGCCCGTGCCAGCGCGGATACACAAAGAGGAATAAACTCACGGTTCTCACGCAGACGACCCACGGCACGTTCGACCGCCGCAGGATTGAGATCGTTGATTAAGCAGCGCATTACTTTTTCACGTTTTTCCGGCGACAGCGCCAGATAATCCAGAACCTCATCGACCAGCAGCTGTCCTTCGCGATCGGGGTCACCGGCGTGAATCACCTCACTGGCCTGTTCAAGCAATCCTTTAATCACGCTGAGCTGTTTTGCAACGGAAGGACGCGGCTGCAACTGCCATTTTTCCGGCACAATGGGTAAATCAGCCAGCGACCAGCGGGCGAAGCGGCTGTTGTAGCTGTCAGGCTGAGCCTGTTCCAGCAGATGCCCGACGCACCAGGTGACCGCATCTTCGCTGCCACAGGCAATATAGCCCTCTCCCCGGCGATGAGGTTTCGGCAGTACATCGGCAATAGCGCGGGCAAGGCTGGGCTTTTCGGCAATAAACAAACGCATCTGGCAGTGATGACCTTCAGAATAAAGCTTCGGTCAGGGTACCCCTGTGGCGGAGAGTCCGTCCTTGCCACTTACAGGTGTAAAGAAAGTTTACTGATGCAGGCCACGATTTACAGGACAGAAGCGTGATTGATACGCGTCTGAAAGCCTGCATACGGCAACATGACCGCCAGTATGTTAACGCGTAAGGAGTTCGTGGGTAAGGCCACAGCAGTTCGATTGCTTACAATCAGAGCAATATGCAGGGCTGCTCACAACCCTGCCAGCATCGGTCGTGATTTCTGTCAGAACCGGCTGACAAAAGGTGACGTGTCAGGCGGGACCACCGTGGTGGCAGATTTAAGCTGTGGCGTACCAAGATAAAGGAAGCCGACGATGGCATCCTGCTCGCGGCAATGAAAAGCCTCGCGGACCGCCTGATGTTCTGTCCATGCCCCACTTCGCCAGATACCATTGAAGCCCTGCGCTACTGCGGCCATCTGCATCGCCATCACTGCACATCCTGCGGAAACCAGCTGTTCCCAGTGAGGGACTTTATGATGCGTTTCACAGTGAGCGACCACGGTAATAATCATTGGCGCACGGAAAGGTGCCTGCCTGGCTTTATCGATGGCTTTAGCTTCCATCTGATCCTGACGTGCGACATTCTCAAGAAGAGTACTGAAACGTTGAAGTCCTTCATTCTCAATGATAATGAAGCGCCAGGGCTGCAATGTGCCATGATCGGGCGCCCGCATGGCGGCCCGCAAAATGTTTTCCAGCACTTCTCCTGACGGAGCTCGCTCACTCAAGCGCGATGCGGAGCGACGATTAACCAACAGATCCAGTGCATCCATAATTGTCTCCTGATAATGATTTTTATTCAGCAGAAGCTAGCACAGGATGATGAATTGTTACAGCATCACGCTTTTTCCTGCTGACAATTTGTTCCCCGCTATTTAGGATGTCACCATCTCAACCCGGTTTACGTCATCCAGCCTTGTGCCTGAATACCCGACCGGCTTTTTAATCGCGATTATGGAGAACCTATGCGGATTTTGTGGCGAGCAATCGCTGGTTTTTTTAAATGGACGTGGCGGCTGCTGAATTTCGTCCGTGAGTTTATTCTCAACCTTTTTCTGGTGTGTCTGATTCTGATTTGTGTCGGAATTTATTTCCAGTATACCAAAGCCAGCGCCCCCGCCGAGGTGCAGAAAGGCGCACTGATTGTTGATCTGAGTGGTACGGTCGTCGATAAGCCTTCGGTCAGTAATAAGCTGAGCAGAATTGGTCGCCAGTTGCTGGGAACCAGCAGTGACCGCCTGAAAGAGAATTCACTGTTCGATGTGGTGGATGCCATTCGTCAGGCCAAGGGTGACGTCAACATCACCGGCATAGTGCTGGACCTGCGTGACTTCGCCGGGGCTGACCAGCCATCTCTGCAATATATTGGTAAAGCTTTGCGTGAATTTCGTGACAGCGGTAAACCCATATTCGCTACTGGCGACAGTTACAGTCAGGCACAGTACTATCTCGCCAGCTTTGCCAACAAAATTTACCTGTCACCACAGGGTACGGTAGATCTTCATGGATTCGCCACCAATGGTCTTTATTACAAAACGTTGCTGGATAAGCTCAAAGTCACCTCGCATGTTTTCCGCGTTGGCACCTATAAATCAGCAGTAGAACCTTATCTGCGGGATGATATGTCCCCGGCGGCCCGCGATGCTGACAGCCGCTGGATTGGAGAGCTATGGCAGAATTATCTTAACACGCTGGCTGCAAATCGTCAGCTGACGCCTGAGCAGGTGTTTCCTGGGGCGCAGGGCGTACTGGACGGACTGAACAAAACAGGTGGTGACACGGCTGTATATGCCAGAGACAACAAGCTGGTCGATCAGCTGGCTTCTCGTGCCGTTGTCGATCAGGAGATGAGTAAAGTCTTTGGTTGGGACAAACAGTCCAACGATTTCAGAGGCACCAGCATCTATGACTATCAGGTGAAAAATAACAGCTCTGCCGACGGTAACATCGCGGTGGTGATGGCCAGTGGCGCAATCCTTGACGGGGATGAAACCCCCGGCAACGTGGGAGGCGACACCACCGCGATGGAGATCCGTCAGGCCAGACTGGATCCCAAAATCAAAGCAATTGTCTTTCGGGTTAACAGTCCCGGCGGCAGCGTGACGGCATCTGAAAGCATTCGTGAAGAGCTGGCAGCGGCAAAAGCAGCGGGTAAACCAGTTGTGGTGTCAATGGGTGGCATGGCGGCATCAGGTGGCTACTGGATCTCCACGCCAGCAAATTACATTATTGCCAGCCCGAACACACTTACTGGCTCCATTGGCATTTTCGGCGTGATTAATACCATTGAGAATACGCTGGATTCAATTGGTGTACACACCGATGGCGTGGCAACCTCACCTCTGGCTAATGTGGCAACCACCCGCGCACTTCCCCCTGAAGCCCAGCAAATGATGCAGCTGAGTATCGCTAACGGTTACAGAAACTTTATTGGCCTGGTGGCCGCCGCACGCGGTAAGACGCCAGAACAGGTTGATACTATTGCTCAGGGACATGTCTGGACCGGCAGCGATGCTAAAGCCAATGGACTTGTCGATGCCATGGGTGATTTTGATGACGCAGTGGCAAAAGCCGCTGAGCTGGCCAGGTTGCCGAAATGGCAACTGAGCTGGTATCAGGATGAGCCTGGCTTCTTCGACCTGTTACTCAGCCAGATGAACGTCTCTGTGCAGGCGGTACTGCCGACAGCGTTCAAAGCCTGGTTGCCGGCTCCGCTGGCAGAGGTCATGGTCAACATGAAAAATCAGCCCGGCTTGTTTGATAATCTCAACGATCCACAGAATCGCTATGCGATGTGTCTTACCTGTGGCCTGGTAAAATAACTGTTCAGCCCGGCATCTTGTCGGGCTGCTTTTCACGGGTTTTCCCCTTATAATCCGCCTTTTGGCAAGCCTGAGTTAATCCATGCATAAAAAATCCATTTACGTTGCCTATACGGGCGGAACCATCGGTATGCAACGTTCCAGCCACGGCTATGTTCCGGTGTCGGGCCACCTGCAAAACCAGCTGGCTGACATGCCTGAATTCCATCGTCCTGAGATGCCAGACTTTACTATTCATGAGTATCAGCCATTGATTGACTCTTCGGATATGACACCGCAGGACTGGCAATCGATTGCGGATGATATCAAGGCCAATTACGATCAATACGATGGTTTTGTCATCCTTCATGGCACCGACACCATGGCATTTACCGCATCAGCCCTGTCATTTATGCTGGAAAATCTGACCAAACCGGTCATTGTGACAGGGTCACAAATTCCGCTTGAAGCGCTGAGATCTGACGGACAGCAAAATCTGCTGAACGCCCTGTTCATTGCGGCGAACTACCCGATCAGTGAAGTCTCGCTGTTTTTCAACAACCACCTGTTTCGCGGCAACCGTACCACTAAAGCTCATGCCGATGGTTTCAACGCTTTTGCATCGCCTAATCTGCCCCCGCTGTTGGAAGCCGGAATACATATCCGCCGACTGAATACACCACCCGCCCCGATGGGCAAAGGCCAGCTGATTGTTCATTCGGTTACCCCGCAGCCTGTTGGCGTGGTCACACTCTATCCGGGAATTTCAGCTGATGTGGTAAGTAATTTCCTGCGCCAGCCGGTTAAAGCGTTGATCCTGCGCTCGTATGGCGTGGGCAATGCTCCGCAAAACCCGGCCTTTCTCAACGAACTGAAGGAAGCGTCAGCGCGGGGCATTGTGGTCGTTAATCTGACCCAGTGCATGTCCGGCAAGGTCAATATGGGCGGCTATGCCACCGGCAATGCTCTGGCGCTGGCTGGCGTAATCAGCGGTGGCGACCTGACGGTGGAAGCCACCCTGACCAAGTTACATTTTCTGCTTAGTCAGGATTTAACCACTGAGCAGGTCCGCCAGCAGATGCAGGTTAATCTGCGTGGTGAGCTGACTACCGAAGAATAATCAGGAATAAATTATGACGATTCGCCAGGCGCTGTTACTGATAGATCTACAAAATGATTTTTGTCCCGGCGGCGCGCTGGCTGTCAGCGAAGGCGATCGGGTGATTGCCATCGCTAACCAGTATGCAACGGAGTTTCATCAGCGTGATCAGCCCGTGCTGGCGACCCTGGACTGGCATCCCGCCGATCATGGTAGCTTTGCCTCGACTGCGCGCCAGCCGCCCTGGACCAGCGGAGAACTCGATGGCCTGTCTCAGGTGTGGTGGCCCGATCACTGCGTTCAGGGCTCTTCAGGCGCAGAACTGCATCCCGCGCTGCATCAGCATCTGATTACCGAGCGTTTCTTTAAAGGCCAGACTGTCGACGTGGACAGTTACAGTGCCTTCTATGATAACGGGCGCCGCAGTAAAACCTTGCTGGACAGCTGGCTGAAAGAGCAACAGATTGTGGCATTGACGGTGATGGGACTGGCAACCGACTACTGCGTAAAATACAGCGTGCTTGATGCGCTGGCCTGCGGATACACGACAACCGTTATTTCCGCGGGCTGTCGTGGTGTCGATTTACAACCGGGTGACAGTGCTCGGGCGCTGGAGGAGATGGCCACAGCAGGGGCCATTATCCTGTAGCGATATTACTGCAAACGGATCGGCATCCGTTGATCATCAGTAATACCAAACTCTTCTTTCAACTGCTGTTTGCTTTTCACTACCAGCTCGCCGCCCTTTCCCACCGTCATATGCTGCGGCTGGTCGTTATGGCGGGCCTGCCAGAGGAGAACAAGTTGCAGACTGTTCTCTTTTTGCTCGGGGGTCAATGCCACCCCATCCGCCCATTTTCCCGTTTCAACTGCGGTGACCAGACGTTGGTATACGTCAGGGGTCATCGCCGCAATTATCTCATCCAGCGCCATAGCGACTATCCTTTAATGTTATTGCCATCATCACTGGTAAAACTCAGCGAGGCGGAATTTACGCAGTAGCGTTCACCGGTTGGCTGAGGTCCGTCAGGGAAAACATGCCCAAGATGTGCATCACAGCTGCCACAACGAATTTCAATACGCTGCATCCCGTGTGAGTCATCCTCAAGATATCTGACCGCGTCATCATTACAGGGCTGGTAAAAGCTGGGCCAACCGCAACCAGAATCGAACTTACTGGCTGAAAGAAATAGCGGCGTGTTGCAGACCAGACAGTGATAAATGCCGTCATCTTTGTTGTGCAACAGCTTGCCGGAAAAAGGCGGTTCAGTGCCCCGCTGCTGTGTAACGTAGCGCTGCATTTCCGTCAGCTCAGTTTCCGGATGCAGTGATTCAGGATGATTAACCATAATGTTATTCTCAGGCGGGCGTTTGAGATCAGAAATTATAGCTGCAGCCATACTAACAAATATTTAACATCGCCGGGAGCTTTTTTACCTTGCGCAGAAGTCTGAAACTGATCTCGGGATAAAATTGTGACCATGATCACTCTTTAGCCTTATCACCCCTTTATATTCAGGCAGGATGCCTCAACATTGGGTACTTAGCGGCGTCAGAGGAAGTTGCAAAAGCGTAATAATTCCTGTCGTTCGGTTTGATTTGTCGCAACTATTGAACCGATTCCGCTTGACGCCTGACAAGCTTTTTGTAATTTTACAGCCAACCTTTTATTCACTAACAACAGCTGGTGGAATATATGACTATCAAAGTAGGTATCAACGGTTTTGGCCGTATCGGTCGCATCGTTTTCCGTGCTGCTCAGCAGCGTTCTGACATCGAAATCGTCGGTATCAACGA
This sequence comes from Erwinia papayae, assembly GCF_058241465.1. Taxonomy (NCBI): domain Bacteria; kingdom Pseudomonadati; phylum Pseudomonadota; class Gammaproteobacteria; order Enterobacterales; family Erwiniaceae; genus Erwinia; species Erwinia papayae. The sequence continues at coordinate 767,322 of NZ_JBZCHT010000009.1, read as the reverse complement.
TCTGCTGGACGCCGACTACATGGCTTACATGCTGAAATACGACTCCACCCACGGCCGTTTCGATGGCACCGTTGAAGTCAAGGACGGCCATCTGGTTGTTAATGGCAAAACCATCCGCGTTACCTCTGAGCGTGATCCGGCCAACCTGAAGTGGAATGAAATTGGTGTGGACGTGGTTGCTGAAGCCACCGGTATCTTCCTGACTGACGAAACTGCACGTAAGCACATTGAAGCAGGCGCGAAGAAAGTTGTGCTGACCGGACCATCAAAAGATGACACCCCTATGTTTGTTATGGGCGTGAATCACAAGTCTTATGCCGGTCAGGAAATCGTTTCTAACGCCTCCTGTACCACTAACTGCCTGGCACCGCTGGCGAAAGTCATCAACGATAAGTTTGGCATCGTTGAAGCGCTGATGACCACCGTTCATGCAACGACTGCAACGCAGAAAACTGTTGACGGTCCTTCGCACAAAGACTGGCGTGGTGGTCGTGGCGCATCGCAGAACATCATCCCTTCTTCTACCGGTGCTGCTAAAGCGGTGGGTAAAGTTATCCCTGAGCTGAACGGTAAACTGACCGGTATGGCGTTCCGCGTTCCAACGCCAAACGTTTCTGTGGTTGACCTGACCGCACGTCTGGCTAAACCGGCTTCTTACAAAGAAATTTGTGAAGCAATCAAGTCTGCTGCTGAAGGCGAGCTGAAAGGCGTTCTGGGCTACACTGAAGATGAAGTGGTTTCTACCGATTTCAACGGTGAAAAACTGACTTCCGTATTCGATGCAAAAGCAGGCATCGCCCTGAGCGATACTTTCGTTAAACTGGTTTCCTGGTACGATAATGAAACCGGCTATTCAAACAAAGTACTGGATCTGGTTGCTCATATCGCTAAATAAGCGTCACAAACAGATTCTGAAGGCGACTCCGGTCGCCTTTTTTTATGCCTGTGAAACACTTATTTTAAATCCTTTTCATTCAACTTTATCCCCAGGTCGCCCGGTTATTATGAGTGAGCGGCTATGCCCGTCAATTTCATATCCGTCAGCACGGTTCCTGAAGAGTAAGAACCCGATCGCGGGTTGAAACTCGGGTGTATCATAAAGCGCCATAATGATAAAAAATGTTTCGTTTAACTCAGGATGGTGAGAATGAAACATCAGGGCAGGATATACACAACCCAAATGAGACAGACAAACTGTCTCACTGGATTGTCGGATTTGGATAACTCTGATAAATCAAATACGCCGTTACAGACAGCAAGACTAACTATAGACGCCATGCAAGCGATAATCTCTATCCTTAAATGCCAATAATCATGAAAGACATTTTTTATAGCATCCTCGTTTTTTAAAAAACATCATCTCTTATTTTTTTGGCAACTTATTAATGATATTTTGCCAGTTATTACTTTGTTTTTCCACTCTCTTTCTCCATCCACGGAACTAAATGATATGATTATCATCTTTATCAAAAACCTCAAGGCTGGTTATTTTTTCCTTCAGGAAATTTATTTCCCACCCAGATCTGAGCAACAAAATCAGGTGACATTTTACACACCACCTTTTCATTTTCTTTTGTTGTGCCATGAATAATATATTTATTTAATTCAGCCCCCCACTGGCTGAATTGTTTTTGTCAATTTTACCGGTGTAAGTTTGAATGGCAGAATTATTCTGTCAGATAAAATATTTGTTACCTGAATCGACCTTCCTCCATTATTAAATGTGATATTATGACGATATTTACCATCTGAACTTTTAATAACTTTTATATCTGCAGATTTCACTTTACCTGGCAAAAATCGCAAATCAATCCCTTTCGGATTTAAAATTAAATGACCATTTGAATATGAATTTTTGTATTCACCGCTGACATGCAGAGATGCCCCACTGTTGAATATCCTTGTTTCAACAATATTTGATATGTTTTTGATATTTTTATGAATACCAGAAAGATTATTAGCTATATCGTTGTTATTCAGACTTACCCTATCGCACGTCCAGTTGTGTTTATAATTTTTCTTTCTGATTTTGTTAGCATGTAATATTCCCCTTGATTAAATTTTTGTTGTAACGTTCCATGTACTTTGCTTTCACATAGCTTTATTTAATATAACTATAAGAGTCGATCAGATATAATAAAACGACTATTTATAGTTAAAATTTTATAAGTAGGAAATCAGCAAGACTAAGCTACTCGGCCTGGTGGCTGGTATATCAAATTCGATTTGCAGTTAATGTGAGCCCGGTGGACTGAATTGCGAGTTAGTTATCACTCAAAGAGAGCCAGGGGTGTTTTCATTTGCAGTAAATGTGGGCCAAAATTTGCACACATTGCCCGTCGAAGAGATGTCGATTGCGAACCGCTACAGCCATAACATTATCCTTGTAGCCATAAACCTCCGCTATCAGGCTGATTGCGATAATTTACCTCTCGCCTTAATATGAATACTGTACAGATAGTTGATGCATGCTATAACCGCAGGAACTGACCAGGGCTGAAAAGTATTAATAAAAATCCGTGATATGATGAATTCATTGTCTGAAGCGGGCAAGAATCTAACAAAATTGTTTGGTGATCACAGAATAAAAAATAAGTCATATTGATATTCCTCCTGTTTCACACTGTTCATTATGAATGATTTACCTCTTCTGGACAGATAAACAGACTGTTGTTGATGACATGGTTCCGACCACTGCTCACGGATCGCTGGTAGCTGATGATGTAAAGATAAAAGTATTTTCAGGGTTAGTTCTGTTTACAGGTGTGATAACCCGGGCCGCTTTGCTTATATTGATAAACCAAAAATGGAAATGGTTTGAGTGTTCGCAAATTGTCTCAATTACTGCTGTAAGGTGTGGTTTCATCTTGTAGAATGAGATAGCTGTTTATCTGTCATAATAATTATTGAGTTCCAATGTTGAACAGGGGCAACTTCGGTCGCCTTTTTTGATGAATGAAAAGGACTGATTATGAACGAGAAGCTTTTTTCACTGCCGGTACTGGAACAAATTACGCCCTGCATTTCTCTCCGTCAGATTGGCGAACTACCGGTATTAATCATTGTGCACCCGGCAGTACGTGCCGCGGTGACTTTACAGGGGGCCCATCTGATTGCCTGGCAACCCGCCGCAGAAAAACCCGTCATCTGGCTGAGTGAGAAATCCGCATGGACCCAGGGTAAAGCCATCAGGGGAGGTGTGCCGGTCTGCTGGCCATGGTTTGGCCCGGCTGGAGAACCCGCTCATGGTTTTGCACGTACATTGCCCTGGACGCTCTCAGCTCATGATGAGAATGATAAAAGTGTCATGCTGACACTGATGTTAAAAAGCGATCGGCAGACTCTGGAGCTGTGGCCACACGAATTCACGCTTCTGCTGCGCTTCCGCTTTACCGATAGTTGTGAGATTGAACTTGAAGCACACGGTGACTATGAAGCCACTGCGGCACTGCACAGCTATTTCTGTGTCGGTGATATTGCTGACGTTGAGGTCAGCGGCCTTGGACCTGATTTTATTGATAAAGTTAACAGCGGCAATGCCGGGCATTCTGTTGACGGTAAGCAAACATATCCTCATCGTATTGACCGTATTTACACCCAGCCGGAAGACTGTAGCCTGATCGGTGATAAAACAGGCAACCGTATGCTGGAAGTTTATCATCATCATCAAAGTGACGTTGTCACCTGGAATCCGGGACCCGAACTTTCACAAAGCATGACGGATATGGCAGATGATGGATACAAAACGATGGTTTGTGTCGAAACAGCCCACGTCTCCTCACCGATGAAAAGCACCGCAGAATCACCAGCACGACTGTCGACAACAATCAGAATACGCAAAGGCAAATAACCAGGAGATAAACAACGGGGCAGTGCTTTACCCGCTGAATCAGGACTTTGCTTCTCCCTCTCTGGTCAGCAACCTTATTGCCGGGACTAAACTGGTTGCCAGAGTGGCAACCAGAACGGCAACCGCTGAGATTATCAACACCGTTTTATTACCCAGCTGCAAAGCCAGTGGGCCAGCAGCCAGTTCACCGAGCGGGATGGCGACAAAAGAACCCATCGCATCCCATGCGCAAATACGGGCAAGCTTGTCAGCGGGAATGCGGGTTTGCAGATAATGGGCCCACACCACACCAAACTGACCAAAACCCACCCCGGCAAGAAAAAAGATGATGCCGGGATACTTAACAACAACATTGGCAGGGCGCAAAGTGCAATCAGCATGACGCCTGCCTGCATATCACGGCGTGGACGCCAGCGTAATGCCAGACATGAACCCGCTATCAGCCCACCACTTTGTGCGGCAACCATTATGCCCCACACCGTCCTGCCAAAAGAAGCATCAGCTATAACGGGGCCAAGCACCATCACAATGCCGCTAAAGGCCACGTTGACCACGGCAAACTGAGCAACAACCGACCATACCCAGGTGTGAGCAATAAACGTCTTCCAGCCTTCGCGAAGTTCATACAGCATATTACGCTGCAAAGTCGCCACCCGCTGTTTGCCCACCCTGATCAACAACCACAGCGGCGTGGCGGCAGCAAAGCCCAAAGCGTCCACTGCCAACCCCCAACCTGGCCCAACGGCCCCGATCAGCATTCCGCCCAGCGAAGCGCCGGTAATGGTTCCGGCGTATATTCCCAATTGAATAAATGCATTGGCCTGCCGGAGTTTCTGGCCAGGCACAGTCAGAGGCACCATTGCGCCAGAGGCCGGTAAAGCCATACCCGCTGCTGCACCGTTAATCATCCCCAGAATGATCAACTCACCGATCGTTGCGGCGTGCTCCAGCACCAGCCAGGCGCACAGGCCCTGAGAAAGCGCAGCAATAACAGAAGCACTAAAAAGAAGGCGAGTACGTGAATAGCGATCTGCCAGTACACCGCCAGGCAGAAGAAACAACACATTTATCAGTGAGCGTGATGCCACCACAATACCCAGATCTCCGGCATTTCCCCCCATATCCAGTACGGCAAAAGCCAGGGCTATCGGGGCGATACCATTACCTGTCACGGTGAGGAGGCGGGCAAAAAAAAGGTGTCTGAAGGCGGCATAACTGAACAGGTGCTGGTGGGAAGCACTCACTGAGCTCTCTCCCTGACATTAGCTGCTGACAGATTGTGTGCGATGGCATTATCAATGCCGGATATCCGGAGCATATTTTTGGTGGATGCGTAAGAGCGGATAAGCTGCTGTTTATTCATTCCTCTTCCCTGGAAAACTATCATTTGAATACGCCAACCCGGCATCAGAGCCCGTCCGTTGACGGTGAATCACACTGCTCTCTGCCCGCAAAAAAGCGAGCTGACCGGCACCTAAACCATATCCAGCGGCATTTTACGTTCTGGCGGCGGATATGCCAGATTGATTTTTGTCAGATCTTCACTACTTAATACCACATTCAGAGCTGCGGCATTTTCGACTGTATGAGCAACTGAGCTGGCTTTAGGAATGGCTATCACACCCTCCTGACGGATAACCCATGCCAGCAGCAACTGGGCCACGCTGATGCCCTTTTGCTGTGCCAGCTCACACAACACCGGCGCATCCATCAGATCACGACGCAATCTGCCCCCCTGGGCTAGCGGGCAATAGGCCATCACCGGGATCCCACGTTGCTGACAGTCGGGAAGGAGATCATACTCGATACCACGAGAACCCAGATGGTAAAGCACCTGATTAGCATCACAGCCATCTCCCCCATCTTCAGCCAGTAGATCGGTAAGGTCATCACTGTCAAAGTTCGACACTCCCCAACGCAGAATTTTGCCAGACTGCTTTAATGATGCCATCGCGCTAAGCGTTTCCTCCAACGGCACGTTACCGCGCCAGTGCAACAGATAGAGATCGAGATAATCAGTATTCAGTCGGCGCAGGCTGTGTTCGCAGGCCTCAATGGTGTCCACGGCCCCTGCATTCCACGGATAAACTTTGGAAACCAGCCATGCTTTATCCCTGCGCCCTTTCAGCGCTTCACCCACTACGGCTTCTGCCTCACCATCAGCATACATTTCTGCGGTGTCAATCAGCCTCAATCCTGTATCCAGTCCTGCCTGAAGCGCTGCAATTTCCTGCTTGCGTCGGCTGGCATCCTCACCCATGTACCAGGTTCCCTGACCAATAGCCGGTAAAATGGCCCCTGAACTGAATGCTATATTTTTCATTACCTACTCCTGCTGCACCTGTTTATTTCACCACCTCTATGCAAAAGGGCGCTCAGCGCCCTTTTTTAGTGCATTGATGGTGATATCAGAACGTGTAGCTTACCCCCGTCCATACCGATACCAGAGAATCTTTATTGACCATCGGGCTGTCTTTCACCTCAGTGGCCAGTCGGGTATAGCGCCCGGAGAGGGTAGCGTTCCAGTTTGATGACAGTGACCATGCCGCGGTCAGTTCAAGATAGGGGTTCCAGCTGTCATCCGCATCGTAGCTGGCCAGCCCACTGCGCCGGGACTCCTGCTTTGATATACCGTAATAGTAATTGTTCTGACGATCGCTGCTGTAGACCAGACCAAGGCCGGGCGTCAGACTGAACTCTCCCAACTGAAAGCGATAAAGATAAGCCAGATCCCACTGATAGCCGTCGCTGTTACCCAGCATATCGGCTGCTAAAGTCGTGCGTATGATCCCCCACTCTGCCAGATGCCGGTAATCCAGGCCTCCCATCATCGTCATGTGGCGGTTATCAAGTTTCTTGAGCTGTTTATTGTAAGTGTGATCGGTATCAAAACTTTGCGGCGAGCCCATAATGGTCAGCGACAGCTGATCCTGCTGGTCTTTCCACAAATAATATCCCGCCTGTACGGTACGAAAATAAAAGCTATCACCTTCGTAATTGATCACCGGCAATGGGAAATAACGGCCCTTTGCTCCTTTATACGGACTCTGACTGTAAATTACCGACGCCCCGAGGCTCAATGGATTCGCCAGCGCACTGACAGAGGTAAAACTCACTGCCGAAATCGTGGCAAGCACGCTAAGTTTGAAATAGTTCACAATTAATTCATTCCATAAACATAACAATTAAGTCAGGTAGTTTAACAAACCCGACATCCCAGGCGGAAAGTTTACACGATTGTACACCGGCTGCCAGATGTCAAAGGGTGCGGTCCGGGGGTTATAATCGCTTATTTACAAATATCAGCCAGCCCGCATCAGTCAAGGGCAGCGTTAAGCTCATTTATGACTTTGTTATTGAAATCTCATCGAAAAAGACAGAAGTATCAGGAAATTTCTTAGATAGCCAACTACGCTTAATTCATCGACAGTGCATTTTAAGAGAGCAGTAGCCATAAGCTTTAATTATCCCGATAAAAAATGTCAGATTGGCATAAGGGTTGCTGTAATTCATAAGTTCCTTCAGGGGGTGAGGTTTTAAGCTCCCTGTTACCTTTGCTAAAAACGAAAGGACGGGCATCGCTATGAATATATTCGATCACTATCGTCAGCGCTATGAAGCCGCCAAGGACGAAGAGTTTACACTTCAGGAATTTCTTACCATTTGTCGGCAGGATCGTAGTGCATACGCCAATGCAGCTGAGAGACTGTTGATGGCGATTGGCGAGCCGGTAATGGTAGACACTGCTACAGAGCCACGCCTTTCCCGACTTTTCTCCAACCGTGTTGTTGCACGCTACCCTGCTTTTGAAGAGTTTTATGGCATGGAAGAGGCGATTGAACAGATCGTCTCCTACCTTAAACATGCCGCTCAGGGACTGGAGGAGAAAAAACAGATTCTCTATCTGCTGGGGCCCGTTGGTGGGGGTAAATCATCTCTGGCTGAGCGTCTGAAGTCTCTGATGCAGAGAGTGCCAATCTATGTGCTCAGCGCCGATGGCGAGCGTAGTCCTGTCAATGACCATCCTTTGTGTCTTTTCAATCCACAGGAAGATGCCACGATCCTCGATAAAGAATATGGCGTGCCCCGCCGTTATCTCGGCACCATCATGTCCCCATGGGCCGCCAAACGCCTTCATGAATTTGGCGGAGACATTTCGCGCTTTAAAGTAGTTAAGGTATGGCCTTCAATTCTTGAACAGCTGGCGATTGCCAAGACGGAACCTGGTGATGAAAACAATCAGGACATTTCAGCACTGGTGGGTAAAGTAGACATCCGCAAGCTGGAAAACCATGCGCAAAACGATCCTGACGCCTACGGATATTCAGGCGCACTTTGCCGTGCAAACCAGGGGATTATGGAGTTTGTTGAGATGTTTAAAGCACCGATTAAAGTGCTACATCCCCTGCTGACTGCCACTCAGGAAGGAAATTATAACGGTACTGAAGGGATATCTGCCCTGCCATTTAATGGCATTATCCTGGCGCACTCTAACGAGTCAGAATGGGTCACCTTCCGTAATAACAAAAATAACGAGGCGTTTCTTGACCGTGTTTATATCGTCAAAGTGCCTTACTGCTTGCGGGTATCGGAAGAGATTAAAATCTACGACAAACTTCTTGATCACAGTGAGCTGACTCATGCACCCTGTGCTCCAGGCACGCTGGAAACGCTGGCACGCTTCTCGATTCTTTCACGACTGAAAGAGCCGGAAAACTCCAGCACTTATTCCAAAATGCGTGTATATGATGGTGAAAGCCTGAAAGACACCGACCCGAAAGCAAAATCCTATCAGGAATATCGCGACTATGCCGGTGTTGATGAAGGTATGAATGGCCTGTCTACCCGCTTTGCCTTCAAAATCCTCTCCAGGGTGTTCAACTTTGATCATGCTGAAGTGGCAGCAAACCCGGTTCATCTTTTCTACGTACTCGAACAACAGATTGAGCGTGAACAGTTCCCTCAGGAACAGGCCGAGAAATATCTTGAGCATCTGAAGGGTTACCTGATCCCGAAATACGCCGAATTTATCGGCAAAGAGATTCAAACTGCTTATCTTGAGTCTTATTCTGAATATGGTCAGAATATTTTTGACCGTTACGTTACTTACGCTGACTTCTGGATCCAGGATCAGGAATATCGCGATCCGGATACCGGTCAGTTATTCGACAGAGAGTCCCTGAACGCCGAGCTGGAGAAAATCGAGAAACCGGCGGGTATCAGTAATCCGAAAGACTTCCGTAATGAAATTGTCAATTTCGTATTACGCGCCCGGGCCCACAACAATGGCCGCAATCCAAACTGGACCAGTTATGAAAAACTGCGCACGGTTATTGAGAAGAAAATGTTCTCAAATACTGAAGAGCTGCTGCCAGTCATTTCATTTAATGCGAAAACGTCCACGGATGAACAGAAAAAGCATGATGATTTTGTCGATCGGATGATGGAAAAAGGCTATACCCGCAAGCAGGTTCGCCTGTTGTGTGAATGGTATCTGCGTGTTCGCAAATCATCGTGATACCAGCCTCATAAATGCTGAAGGGGTCAGGGCAACCTGACCCGGTTTGCACTGTTTTTTGGGGGAAAGTTATGGCCTATTTTATCGATCGGCGGTTAAACGGTAAAAATAAGAGCGCGGTTAATCGCCAGCGCTTCCTGCGCCGCTACAAATCGCAGATTAAACAGTCGATTTCCGAGGCCATTAATAAGCGTTCGGTGACCGACATCAGCAGCGGTGAGTCCGTTTCAATTCCTGTTGATGATATTAATGAACCTGTTTTTCATCAGGCTCGCGGTGGACATCGTCACCGCGTTCATCCCGGCAATGATCATTTTGTACAAAATGATCGGGTCGAAAGACCGCAGGGTGGCGGCGGCGGCGGAAGTGGTCAGGGCAATGCCAGTCAGGATGGTGAAGGACAGGACGAATTTGTTTTTAATATTTCAAAAGACGAGTATCTCGATCTACTGTTTGAAGATCTCGCTCTGCCCAACCTGAAAAAAAATCAGCACAGACAGCTCAACGAATACAAAGTCCATCGTGCAGGCTTCACGGCAAACGGTGTTCCCGCCAATATCAGCGTGGTACGTTCGCTGCAAAATTCACTGGCGAGACGCACCGCCATGACCGCCGGCAAGCGACGTATGCTGCATGAACTGGAAGACGCACTGGATGCCGTTCAGAAAGCTGAACCCGCACAGCTGCTGGAGGAAGAGCGTCTTAAAAAGGAAATGGCTGAACTGCGTGCGCGAATAAAACGCGTACCCTTTATTGATACTTTCGATTTACGCTACAAGAATTTTGAAAAACGCCCGGATCCATCCAGTCAGGCGGTGATGTTCTGTCTGATGGACGTGTCAGGTTCAATGGATCAAGCAACCAAAGACATGGCCAAGCGATTTTACATTTTGCTCTACCTGTTTCTCAGTCGTACCTATAAAAATGTCGATGTGGTCTACATCCGTCACCACACTCAGGCTAAAGAGGTGGATGAGCAGGAATTTTTCTATTCACAGGAAACCGGTGGCACCATTGTTTCCAGCGCACTGAAACTGATGGATGAAGTGATTAAAGAGCGTTATGACCCTGCTCAGTGGAATATTTACGCAGCGCAGGCTTCAGATGGTGATAACTGGGCAGATGATTCGCCACTATGTCATGAGATTCTGGCGAAGAGTATTCTGCCCGTCGTGCGTTATTACAGTTACATTGAGATCACCCTGCGCGCGCACCAGACTTTGTGGCGCGAATATGAACACCTTCAGGCTATGTTTGATAATTTTGCTATCCAGCACATCCGCGAGCCGGAAGATATTTACCCTGTTTTCCGTGCGTTGTTTCACAAGCAGACCGAGAGCGCCTGATGAAATGCAGCCAGTACCATAACGTACTGGCTGTTTATCGCGAAATCGTTATTTCAACTTCTGTTATCTCAGCTTAACCAACCGAGCGTGATGCAGCGCCGCGCCCCACCCGCTTTTTACTTAGCATGACCTGCAAATCGTCAGAATTAAGTTTGCATAAACCCTTTCTTGATTTCTGGCCCTGAAGGGTAATAACGTCAGGCGGTTTAATTGGCTGAGCAGCCACATCTTATCGTTGTTATTCTTCTTATCACGAAACCTGACATACAGATTATGATGAGTTGGTTGATAATAAGGCCTGCAACGCAACAGGTAATGAGGCAACACACGCAGCATCTGAATTTTGACTTTTAAGATACTATTGCAACACACTGTCAGGGCAGATAATTTAACCAAAACAGGAGAAAAAATACATTGGAAGCCAGCGCGATTTACAGTCTGTTTATTATTGGTTCAGTGCTGGTTGCAGCAAGCATTTTACTCAGTTCATTCTCATCCCGGCTCGGCATCCCTATTCTGGTTATTTTTCTCGCGCTGGGCATGCTGGCAGGGGTCGACGGTATTGGCGGTATTGCGTTTGATAATTATCCCGCAGCCTATCTGATTAGCAACCTTGCCCTCGCGGTCATCTTACTGGACGGTGGAATGCGAACTCAGGCCAGTTCTTTCAAGGTGGCACTGGGCCCGGCACTGTCACTGGCAACGGTTGGCGTATTAATCACTGCCGGACTGACTGGCATGGCGGCCGCATGGTTATTCAACCTGAACATGATGAATGGTTTTCTGGTGGGGGCGATTATTGGCTCGACGGATGCCGCCGCCGTTTTTTCTCTGCTCGGGGGCAAAGGTCTTAATGAGCGTGTAAGCGCCACGCTGGAGATTGAATCCGGCAGCAATGACCCGATGGCGGTCTTTCTGACCATCACATTGATTGAGATGATTCAGCAAGGACAAACCGGGCTGAATGGCATGTTCGTCATTCATCTCATTCAACAATTTGGCCTGGGTATCGTGCTGGGAATTGGCGGCGGCTGGGCTTTGTTACAGCTGATCAACCGCGTCTCACTGCCCGGAGGCCTTTATCCCCTTCTGGCCGTCAGCGGCGGAATTCTGGTCTTTGCCCTGACTACCGTGCTGGAAGGCAGCGGCATCCTTGCCGTCTATCTTTGTGGTTTTGTGCTGGGTAATCGTCCAATCCGAAATCGCTACGGTATCCTGCAAACCTTTGATGGTATGGCGTGGCTGAGTCAGATTGGCATGTTTCTGGTGCTTGGCCTGTTAGTGACGCCAACCGACCTGTGGAACATCGCCCTGCCTGCCATGCTGCTGTCCGTATGGCTGATACTGATCGCCCGCCCGCTGTCGATCCTGATTGGCCTGTTGCCATTCCGGGGTTTTAATCTGCGTGAACGACTGTTTATTAGTTGGGTTGGTCTGCGTGGTGCCGTGCCGATCATCCTGGCTGTCTTCCCGATGATGGCCGGTCTGCCACACGCCACGCTGTTCTTCAATATCGCCTTCTTTGTCGTGCTTGTCTCTCTGATGATACAGGGGACGTCGCTGGGTTTTGCCGCACGTAAAGCCAGGGTAATTGTTCCCCCCACCGCCTCCCCAATTTCCCGCGTCGGGCTGGATATTCACCCCGAAAACCCGTGGGAACAGTTCGTTTATCAGTTAGGCGCTGACAAGTGGTGCGTGGGCGCTGCGCTGCGCGATCTGCACATGCCAAGAGAAACCCGTATTGCTGCACTGTTTCGCGATAATCTGTTGCTGCATCCTACCGGCAACACGCGTTTGAAAGAGGGAGACGTACTGTGCGTTATTGGCCGCGAAAAGGATTTACCCGAACTGGGAAAACTGTTCAGCCAGTCTCCACCGGTCGCGCTTGATCAGCGCTTTTTTGGTGACTTCATTTTGCAGGCAGATGCCCGTCTGCATGACATTTCTGAAATTTATGGTATCGAACTGGACGATGACATGAATAACCAACTGACGCTGGGCCATCTGGTTGCCGGGATGATCGGTGGCGCGCCGGTGGTGGGTGACCAGGTTGAATGGAAAAATATGATCTGGACGGTGGCTGAAAAAGAAGGAAATGAGATTAGCAGAATTGGTGTCCGGGTAACGGAAGATAAGGAATAATCCTGGAAATAATCGCTCGATCTCTGCGGAATCAACGCTACGCTTAAAGTTCATGTCTTTCCGTATGGGAGAATATCATGGGTCATATCGTGAAGATTGGTCGCTATGAAATTATTGATGCAGAGCTGGACGGGCAGGATGTGGAAACCATCAGCATCCCCTGCCATACCAACCCAGGGCTGACTTATCAGCTTGATGGATGGGATGATGAAACCAGTGTGCCAGCCTGGATTGACGGCCAGCCTGTCGATCTGGCCATTGGGCATTATGATCAGCAGCAAAATCGCTGGGTGCTGAAAAAACCTGCCTGATCTTTCAGACTCACCGATGCAGAAATTAGCTGAGGTGAGTCTGACATCTTATTGCAGTAAAAATGTTATCTTTCCGAAAAAATGACGCCATTCATCTGTTTATATTTCTCCCTCCCGCCTGTTTTTAACTATTCCGCCAAAAAGCAATTTGAAAGTTTTAGGAATTACCCGTATTAACTAAGCCAAATGTCTGCTGCATACTTGCCTCAGCTTTACGAAAAAGATCCGACGTTTAATTCAGCGCGTCGAATTTTTTAAGTGTTTGTATATAAACAAAGAAACAATAATTATCTGAAACTAAAGAAATTTACTTTAGTTCGTTTCCCCCTGAACGCGTGCTTGAACCTCGTCAGGTCACTTATTCTTTATCAAAAGAGAGCAGGCATTATGGCAAGTACTCTGGTACTGAATGATCGACGTCGTGCCTTTAGTGGCACTAGAAAAAACATTATTACCAAGGTGACATTGAGTCTGGCAGATTTGATATCAATTAACCTTGCCCTGTTTTTATCTGCGGCTACCGTGCAAGGTTTCTGGGGAAACCTGGATATCTTTATTCCACCTCAGGAAGTTAAGGTCCGTTTTATCGCGCAGTTCGTCATGTCGATTGTCTGTACGGCCTGGTTCTGGATGCGACTGCGTCACTACACTTATCGCAAACCTTTCTGGTTTGAATTAAAAGAAATAATTAAAACGCTGGTCATTTTTTCACTGTTAGACCTTGCGCTGATTGCCTTCTCAAAATGGGATTTTTCCCGCATGTTGTGGAGTTTCACCTGGGTGTATGCGCTTATCCTGGTTCCACTGCTACGCTCTTCGGTTAAACATGCCATCCTCAAAGCGGGCCAGTGGCAAAAACAGACCATCATTATTGGTTCAGGTAAAAATGCGCGTGAAGCCTACGCCGCGCTACAAAGCGAAGAACTGCTGGGTTATGAAGTAAAAGCCTTTGTTGCTTCTAACGGATATAAAGGCGCGGAAAATCTGCATGGCGTGCCGGTGATCACGGCCAGAGACATTGTCTGGGACACGGTTGATCTTGAAAACACGCAGTTTATCGTGGCGATGGAGTACGAACAGCAGTCAATGCGCGATAAGTGGCTGAAGCTGCTGTCGAAAAAGAAATGCCGTTCAGTTTCCGTGGTGCCTACCCTACGTGGTGTGCCGTTATACGGTACGGATATGTCATTTATCTTCAGCCATGAAGTGATGATCCTGCGGGTTAGTAACAGCCTGGCTAAACGCTCTTCCCGTATCCTGAAGCGTGCGTTCGATATCGTGGTGGCCTCGCTGCTACTGCTGGTTCTTGCACCCGCATTTGGCCTGATTTGCTGGATGGTAGGACGCGATGGCGGTAATAAAATTTACGGACACGAACGGGTGGGCCAGGATGGCAAAAAATTCAAATGTCTGAAGTTCCGTTCGATGGTGACCAACTCGAAGGAAGTGCTGGAAGAGCTGCTGGCGACTAATCAAGAAGCCCGTGCCGAATGGGATAAAGACTTTAAGCTGAAGAACGACCCTCGTGTGACAAAAATTGGTGCATTTTTGCGTAAAACCAGTCTGGATGAGCTTCCGCAATTGTGGAACGTGTTGCGGGGTGAGATGAGCCTGGTTGGCCCGCGTCCGGTAATAGAAGCAGAGCTTGAGCGTTATGCCGGGGATGTTGATTACTATCTGATGGCTAAACCCGGGATGACCGGACTGTGGCAGGTCAGTGGCCGTAACGATATCGACTATGATACGCGTGTTTACTTCGACTCCTGGTATGTAAAAAACTGGGCACTGTGGACCGACATTGCCATCCTGTTTAAAACTGCCGGTGTGGTGCTTCGTCGCGACGGCGCTTACTGATACCGCAATACGAAAGCCGTGAAGCGCACGGCTTTCGTATTCAGAGCCACATTCCCCTTTTCTTTTCCTCTGTTCATCACTAACCTGTGCGGCTCGCTTTTTAACGGAAGTCGCTTCGCCTGATGCAAAAATTTACCTTACTTCTTCTTAGCCTGGTGCTACTGGCACCTTTAGGAATCGACCTCTATCTGCCCACGTTGCCGGAGATTGCCCTGGGACTGGCAACACCGGTCAGTCAGGTTCAGACCACTATCCCGCTGTTCCTGCTGGTAATGGGGCTTGGGCAACTGGTCGCCGGCCCCCTGGTGGATAACCTGGGGAGAAAACCCATTGCTCTGGCCGGACTGATGCTCTATCTGCTGGGCAGTATTCTCGCCGCTACTGCGGGTGGCTGGTCACAATTCCTGATTGCCCGCCTGGTGCAGGGCTGCGCGGTCTGCTGCACAGCTGTCGTCGCTTTCAGCGGGGTACGTGACCGCCTTGATGGCGATGAGGCCGCCAGGGCGTATGGTTTCCTCAACGGTGCATTAAATATCGTCCCGGCGCTGGCTCCCATGCTGGGCGGTTTTCTGGCTGATGCGTTTGGCTGGCGGGCACCTTTCTGGTTTCTGGCTGGCTATGCCACATTGATTGGCGTGCTGGTGATTGTTTTTCTGCCAGAAACCCGTCCGGCAGATACCGTTGCGGTGCGAGGCATCCCCCTCAGGCAATACTTTGGTATCCTTTCTCAGCCGCGTTTCCTTGCCTTTTCGCTGGCAAACGCCGGAGCGCTGGGCATGGTGCTGACCTATGTTTCACTGGCACCTCAGGTGCTGATGACCGAAGGCAAACTCAGTGCGCTGCAATTTTCGGTTGCCTTCGGGGCAAACGGATTCTGGATCATGCTGGTCAGCGTGCTGGTTAATAAAACAATCCGCAAGCTGGGACGGCCATTTTGCCTCGCCACCGGCAGCATCGCTATGGCGCTTGGGGCGGTGATGTTGATGTCAGGCGTATGGCTGTTTCCGACAGGCTGGCAGCAGCACTGGGCGCTGTATATGTTTCCGGTCGCCGTTGCGGTGGCGGGTCTGGCTTTTACCGTCGGTCCGGCCACCAGCTTCGCTCTGGAACCTTATCAGCAACAGGCAGGGGTAGCTTCGGCTCTGGCCGGATTCATTCAGATGGCCGGAGGGTCATCAGCAGGGCTGGTTGTGATGGCACTGCCGCTGCCAGAAAAAACCGCGCTGGCGCTGATGATGGTGGCAGGTACTCTGCTGACAGGACTGGCATGGATTTGTAGTAAAAAGGTGCGCGGCACGTTGACCGCGCTGAAACCTTAACTGACGCGAACCGGTACGCGTGGAGCCAGTGCGCACATCAGCTCATAGCCCACCGTACCAGAAGCCAGGGCGACCTCATCGATTTTCACATTATCACCCCAAAGCTCTACCGGGCTGCCAGTCACGGCCTGATGGCAGGGGGTCAGATCGATGGTAATCATATCCATCGAGATCGCCCCCACCGTGCGGGTTTTCACGCCATCCACCCATACCGGTGTGCCCGTTGGCGCATGGCGTGGATAACCATCCGCATAGCCACAGGCCACCACGCCAATACGCTGTTCGCCCTCTGCACGGTAGCGCCCACCATAGCCCACGGCATCACCGGCTTTTAACGTCTGCACGGCAATAATCTCACTACGTAGCGTCATGGCTGGCCGTAAACCAGTGGTGGCAATGTCCTGCCATCGCCCGCTGGGAGAGGCACCATACAAAATGATACCAGGACGCACCCAGTCGCCATGCGTCTGTGGATGCCACAGGGTGGCGGCAGAGTTAGCCAGTGACCGCGGGCAGTCGAGCGCCTGTGCTGCCAGGTCGATTCTTTTCAGCGGCCCGGTGATACCGTCCGGCGAATCTGCCTCAGCAAAATGGGCCATAAGCGTCATTTCAGCGACACTGGTCAGCTCACGCAGGCGATGCCAGGCAGAATTAACCTCTGCGGGTTGAAATCCCAGCCGGTTCATGCCGCTGTTCATTTTCAGGTAAATATTGAGTGGCGCAGAGAGTTTTGCTTTTTTCAATTCCTCAATCTGCCAGTCGCTGTGAATACTGGTGGTCAGGCGGTAATGATCGAGAGCAGCCAGCTCATCTGCGTGAAAAAAGCCTTCCAGTAAAAGAATCGGTTTTTTCCAGCCGCGTTCACGCAGCAGGATCGCCTCTTCCAGATTAAGCAAAGCAAACCCGTCGGTGTCTGATAAACTTTGCCATACCCGGTCAATGCCATGACCGTAAGCATTAGCTTTGACTACCGACCAGATGCGGGAATGAGGTGCAGCCTGGCGGGCAATGGCCAGGTTATGTCGCAACGCGCTGGTGTGTACAGTTGCGACAATAGGACGAGACATAACTTCTCCTGGTTCCTTAAAGACAAAAACTAACGAGCCATACCCGTCGGCGGATTAAAACCGGGCAGATAGCGCATCACTGACAGATCGTCTGCATCAATAGCCAGCGGGTGCCCGGAGATAATATCAGAGATAAGCTGTCCGGAACCGCAGGCCATAGTCCAACCGAGCGTTCCGTGACCGGTGTTCAGATAAAGATTTTTCAGCGGCGTCCGGCCGACAATCGGCGTGCCATCCGGCGTCATAGGGCGCAATCCGGTCCAGAAAGTGGCCTGCTCAATATGGCCGCCCTGCGGGTAAAGATCACGCACCACCATTTCCAGAGTCTGGCGACGTGCCCTGCGCAGTTCCGTGTTATAACCGACAATTTCTGCCATACCGCCGACCCGAATACGATCGTCGAAACGGGTAACAGCCACCTTGTAGGTTTCATCAAGGACGGTAGAAACAGGAGCCGCCGCGCTGTCTTTGATCGGCATAGTCAGTGAATAGCCTTTAAGGGGATAAACCGGAATGCTGAAAATGCCATGCAGCAGGCTGGTTGACCAGGATCCACTGGCCACCACATAGGCATCCGCTTTTATCGTTTCCGCTTCGCACTTCACCCCCACGATCTGATTGCCTTCATGCAGTAAAGCATCGACCGACGTGTTAAATCTGAAGTTCACGCCCGCCGCTGCCGCCATCTCTGCAAGGCGTTGGGTAAACAGCTGACAATCGCCCGTTTCATCGCCAGGCAGGCGCAAACCGCCGGTTAATTTATGCTGAGTGGCAGCCAGAGCCGGTTCAGCCTCAGCCAGCTGGCTGGCCTCCAGTAACTGGTACGGTACGCCCGCCTCTTTCAGCACGGCGATATCTTTGGTGGCGCTCTCAAACTGTTGCGTGGTACGGAACAGCTGAAGCGTGCCGCCCTGACGCCCCTCGTAGGCAATCCCGGTTTCCTGACGCAGCGTCCGCAGACAATCCCGGCTGTATTCAGCAATACGCACCATGCGACTTTTGTTCAGTTGGTAGTGCTGCATGTCACAATTGCGCAGCATCTGCCACATCCACTGCAACTGAAAACGCGTTCCATCCGGGCGAACAGCCAGCGGCGCATGACGCTGAAACATCCATTTAACCGCCTTCAGTGGTACTCCCGGCGCGGCCCAGGGCGCGGAATAACCGGGAGAAATCTGACCAGCATTACCGGCACTGGTTTCCAGCGCCACGCCCGGCTGACGGTCAATGACCGTGACCTGATGCCCGGCTTTGGCAAGATACCAGGCGCTGGCGACACCCACCACCCCACTTCCCAGAATGACAACTTGCATATTCGCTCCAACAACGCTCAAAAGAAGAATACACTACCCTGACGGCACAAAGTCAGATGATATAACCAGACCACCTCAGCCCTGCGCGCCGATATACTTCACCCTTTTTTTCATCCGGATGCGAATAAAAAAAGCATGACCTCATACTTCAGAGTTAAATGCTGGCTATGATTCTTTTTAAGAATCATATCATTACACAAAAGGGATTTTTTACTTTTGGCAGCAGATTGTTATCTGGTCAAAGGTTTAACTTATATACAGATTATTATTCTGTATATAAGCCATATTTATGCATTAAACATCGACGATAACTTTAATTCGCCCGGTAACTCTGTTTTCTGGTTACAGATTTCAATTGTATTAGCCAGAGCAATCAGAGAGAGTGAACTATCATTGAAAGATTGGCTTTAATTCCAGCCCTGCTCCGGCAGGTCAAAATGAAAACGAAAGCTTTGCCGTTACATGATGTAACGTCGAGAAACGGTTTTTAAAAGGGGTGCGCTATGACGACTATCTTTGATGATGCCATGACCACAGCTAAACGCCTGAGTGATGGACCAGACTGGACTTTCGAACTGCTCGATGTGTACCTGAGTGAAATTGACCGCGTTGCCAAACTCTACCGACTTGAAACTTATCCGCATCAGATTGAAGTGATTACCTCTGAGCAGATGATGGATGCCTATTCCAGCGTCGGGATGCCAATAAACTATGCACACTGGTCGTTTGGTAAGAAATTTATTGAAACGGAACAACGTTACAAGCATGGCCAGCAAGGTCTGGCGTATGAAATCGTCATTAATTCCAATCCCTGCATTGCCTATCTGATGGAAGAGAACACCATCACCATGCAGGCGTTGGTGATGGCCCACGCCTGCTATGGTCATAACTCATTTTTTAAAAATAACTATCTGTTCCGCAGCTGGACCGATGCCAGCTCAATCGTCGACTACCTGATTTTTGCGCGTAATTACATTACCCGCTGCGAAGAACGCTATGGCGTCGAAGAGGTCGAGAAGCTACTGGATTCCTGCCATGCGCTGATGAATTACGGCGTGGATCGTTACAAAAGGCCGCAGAAAATCTCTTTGCAAGAGGAAAAAGCGCGTCAGAAAAGCCGCGAAGAGTATCTGCAAAGTCAGGTTAACATGCTGTGGCGAACGCTTCCTCGTCGGGAGAGAGAGTCAACACAAGCTAAGGCCGCCCGCTATCCTTCTGAGCCCCAGGAGAACCTGCTCTATTTTATGGAAAAAAATGCGCCGCTGCTGGAGTCATGGCAACGGGAAATTTTACGCATCGTTCGTAAGGTCAGTCAGTATTTCTATCCTCAAAAACAGACTCAGGTGATGAATGAAGGCTGGGCAACATTCTGGCACTACACCATTCTTAATCATCTGTATGATGAAGGAAAAGTTTCCGAACGTTTTATGCTGGAATTCCTGCACAGCCATACCAATGTGGTTTACCAGCCGCCTTATAACAGTCAGTGGTACAACGGCATTAACCCCTATGCGCTGGGCTTTGCCATGTTTCAGGATATCAAACGCATCTGTCAGGAACCGACTGAAGAGGATCGCTACTGGTTCCCGGACATTGCCGGCAGCGACTGGCTGGAAACACTCCATTTTGCCATGCGTGAATTTAAGGATGAGAGTTTTATCAGTCAGTTCCTCTCGCCGAAAGTGATGCGCGATTTCCGTCTGTTTACCGTTATGGATGATGACCGCAATAACTTCCTTGAAATTGCGGCTATCCATGATGAAGCAGGCTACCGGGCAATCCGCCAGCAGTTGTCTGCCCAGTATAATCTGAGCAACCTGGAACCTAACATCCAGATTTATGATGTGGACCTGCGAGGCGACCGTTCACTTACCCTGCGTTATGTTCCACAAAACCGCGCGCCGCTGGATAAGAGCCGTCGGGAGGTGCTGAAACATGTTCATCGCCTGTGGGGCTTTGATGTCCATCTGGAACAGCAGAACGAAGACGGCAGCACTGAAATTCTTGATCGCTGTCCACCGCGCACGTCTGCCTTATAATCCCTTCGATCATCTGCCCCGGCCTGCCGGGGTTTTTTCTTTACGGCCAGACTCTGGCCACCTGCCGTCGATATACGATCACTCTTTGCCCGCACGCAAGTCAGTGTCCAGAGACGAGATGAAGAGAAGGATTTACCACAAAGAACCGGCTACGATTTAATGCGACTTGAGAGACAAATCCGTGGGCATGGTATTCTGCATGCCGTGCCAGATTTCCCCACTGCGACGCCCGTAATCCCGCACCGTATCAACAATTTTATCAAACTGCTCCTGCTGACAAATACTCAGCAACTGCTAATAAAAGTCACGCGCCAGCTGGCGGGCTTCCGGATTGGAAAAATAATGGCGTCCGACCCGGGTATACAGGCCTTTGAGGCCGTTCAGGATCAGGCCATAGATAGGGTTACCGGAAGCAAAAGCCAGTCCCCGGAAAATATTGTAATCAAGTTCCGTATAAGCATCGGCCCGGTCTTCCACATCCTGCGCCGTGACCAGTACATCACGGGCTTTTTCCGGATAGGTACGAATGGCGCGGCGGATAAAAATGGATGAGATATTGGTTCTGACGGAAAGCAGATTATCAATCAACTGGGGAACGCTATCATGATCAAGACGCGCCAGCGTTTCCAGAATATTCAGCCCTGAAGTTTCCCAGAAATTATTTACGCGGGTTGGCTTGCCGTGTTGGATAGTTAACCAGCCATCACGAGCCAGCCGTTGCAGGACCTCACGTAGCGTGGTGCGGGTGACACCTATCAGCTCCGAAAGCTCCCGCTCAGCAGGCAGGATCGAGCCGGGAGGGAAACGATTATTCCAGATGCTTTCTATAAGATATTCTTCCGCGAAACCGGCAGGGCTCTGCGCCTTGATGACCATAGGATTTTGTTTCCGTTACGTTCACACGAGTGCAAATTTCGGCTCATCATACCAGATGCCTCCGGCATCACCTAGACTGCCCGTCAGGAAAACGATCTTCTTGCTGCAAATTTCCAAAAAATTTTCCGGGGTGATTTATGCAGACCCACTGACTCAGATCGGTCTTCATTTAATCAGTCAGCGTCAGTTAAGTTGATTTCGGGCTGCAATATTTTCGTCAGTAATTTTGTCTTAACGGGCTGGCACAGCAACGCTTTTGGTTTACACTGCCCGTTTCACGCCCATTACACGGATTGATTATGTTGCGATATTTGAATGGCTGTTCCCGGGGTCGCGGAGCCTGGCTGTTGATGGCACTGACCGCTTTTGCGCTTGAGATGGTCGCGCTCTATTTCCAGCATGTTATGTTGTTGAAACCCTGCGTGATGTGTATTTATGAACGCTGCGCGCTGTTTGGGATTATGGCTGCGGGTCTGGTCGGCGCTATTGCCCCTAAAACCCCGCTGCGCTGGGTCGCTATCCTCATCTGGCTTTACAGTGCGATTGAAGGTCTGCGTTTGTCATGGGAACACACCATGATCCAACTGCACCCTAATCCTTTCACCACCTGCGACTTTGCTGCCCGCTTCCCGACCTGGCTGCCGCTGGATAAATGGCTGCCTTCGGTGTTTGTCGCCTCGGGTGACTGCGCTACAAAGCAATGGTCTCTGTTCTCACTGGAAATGCCTCAATGGCTGATCGTCATTTTTGGCGTCTTCCTGACAATCGGTGTTCTGGTGCTGCTGGCACAGTTTTTCAGAGCGAAAAAACGCGAACTTTTCGCCCGCTGATAATGGCACAGCGTATATCGGGCAGCTAAGATGAAATGACCTTTCACTGATGGCAGGATCCTGATGAAAAAGTCAATTCTTTCCTTAATCCTGATATTTTTCTCTTTCGCGTTGTCTGGCTGTTTGTGGCAACACGATGATCTTCACAGCGCGCCACCTGCCCCACCCGGTGGGCAGCAACCACCCGGTGCACCCGGTGGAAGTGGACCGGCTGGCCAGCCACAGGCTGGCGGATAAACAACCGGAATAAAAAAACCGCCTTTGTCATGGCGGTTTTTTTGTCAGCGATGGGGACGGTTAATAATATGATCTTCCCAGTCTCTGACCTCACTTTCACGCACTGCAATATGTCTGACCGAAATGCGGGCGGCGTGCATGGCTGCTTTTGAGCCCGTGCGCAGCGGATGCCAGACAGGTAAGTTTTTACCTTCGGCAAGCACACGATAAGCGCAACTCGGTGGTAACCAGGAAAATGTGGGCAGGTTTTCGCGGGTCAACTTGATGCAGTCTTCTTCGTAATCAAAACGCCGCTCATAATGACGGCACTGGCAGGTTTTGATATTCAGGAGGTTACAGGCGACGTTGGTGAAGTAGATTTCATCCGTATCGGCGTCCTGTAATTTATTAAGACAGCACTGTCCACATCCATCACAGAGGGATTCCCATTCCTCGTCGCTCATTTGTTCCAGCGTCTTACGCTGCCAGAAAGGGGTCTCAGTCATGTTAGTTGTCCGGTTGAGAGAAAACCCGCACCTTATAAACAGTTCGGGCCTGAGATGCAAGTTTCAGAGAACGCGTTTGGACACGCCATAACCGCCCAGCGACACTTCCAGCCTGTCACCCGAAAACATCGGACCCACACCCTCTGGCGTTCCTGTGATCACAATGTCACCGGCACGCAGGGTAAAAAACCGGCTCATATAGGCAATTAATGGCAAAATTTTGTGGATCATATCCTGCGTATTCCCCAGCTGGCGAATCTCACCATTAACCATCAGTTTCAGCTCAATGTTCTGTGGATCGGCATTAAATTCGTTTACCGGGATAAAACCAGAAATCGGGCAGGAATTATCAAAACCTTTGGCTTTCTCCCAGGGCTGCCCTGCTTTTTTGCAACCTGCCTGCACGTCACGCAGCGTCAAATCAAGCGCCACGCCATACCCGGCAATCGCTTTAGCAACATGCTCCTCAGACGCCTGTTTTAAATCAGAACCAATCAATACCGCCAGTTCAACCTCATGATGGACGGCACCGAGGTCTTTAGGAATCGAAAGTGGCTGGCGAATATCACATAATGCCGTTGCAGGTTTGATAAATAATACCGGTTCGACTGGTACTGCGTTGCCCATTTCCTTAATGTGTTTTGCGTAATTACTGCCAACGCAAACCACTTTACTTACCGGATAATCTAACAACGCGCCCTGCCAGTTATGATGCTGATACATAAAGCTCCCCTTCCTGTGATAAGAACGGATGGTCAGTCATTGAGCATCCTTTCATGGTCCTGCGTGAGAAAAACGCTGCCCGGTTGACGAATATGTCTCCGCAATCAGACAGATTTTTATCCCCACACATTTTAAGATGGATCCTGGCGACAATTTAAATTCACGCTTTGATGCATGAATAAAATATTTTACCGATGCATCCCGGTTAACTTTTTTTATCACCCGTCAGATGATGCTTAAGCAAATTTTCTACCGGAGGTGGAACCTGTAAATAATAGCCCTGCTCTTGCAGAGCGCTTTTCACTTTTGCTAAATCAGCATTGGCAAGACGTTTCGAACCGTCAAGCGGCAATATCATTGCCAGCTGGGGCTGCC
The DNA here is from genome assembly GCF_058241465.1 of Erwinia papayae. NCBI lineage: Bacteria > Pseudomonadati > Pseudomonadota > Gammaproteobacteria > Enterobacterales > Erwiniaceae > Erwinia > Erwinia papayae. The sequence goes on along the minus strand of NZ_JBZCHT010000009.1, from coordinate 743,037 downwards.
CGAAGCCGTTGAGCAGTTCAGGTGGGACCCGGCCGAAATCGTCTTTTTTTTCGACATACAGATATGTCTGATCGCGTCGGGGACTTCTGTAGATTGCACAAAACATATTTTTACCTGAATTAAGCTGGCTGCTCACTTGCCTGAATATAGCAGTAACTATAACATGCTTGCAGAACTTAAGAATATTGTTCCGCCGCGATTAAATGTCTCTCTTCAGGCATGATTTAGCGGGGAAACGAAATAACAGGAATGAGCGCGACAGATGTCACAAACGCCAATAGAGTTGAAAGGCAGCAGTTTTACTCTGTCTGTTGTTCATTTACACCACAATGATGCCGATATTGTTGGTCAGGCATTACAGGACAAAGTCAGTCAGGCGCCAGCATTTCTGAAAAATGCCCCTGTGGTGTTGAACGTTGCCTCACTGAGCAGCGAAGTTAACTGGCAACAGATGCAGCAGGCGATCACCGCCAGTGGCTTGCATGTTGTCGGCGTCAGCGGCTGTAAAGATGAACAGTTGAAACGCATCATTGTTCGTTCCGGTCTGCCCCTTCTTTCGGAAGGCAAAGAGCAGAAAAAAACCGCTGAGGTGGTTAAACCCAGTGAAACACCCGCAATCAAAACCAGGGTAATCAGCACCCCGGTCAGGTCCGGACAGCAGATTTATGCCAAAAACAGCGATCTGATTGTCACTAACAGCGTCAGCGCCGGGGCCGAGCTGGTTGCCGATGGGAATATTCATATTTATGGCATGATGCGCGGACGTGCGCTGGCGGGTGCCAGCGGTGACCGTGATTGCCAGATTTTTTGCACCAGCTTATCAGCGGAGCTCGTTTCCATTGCCGGTGAATACTGGATTATGGATCAAATTCCTGCTGAATTTTTTGGAAAAGCGTCGCGTCTTTGCTTAAAAGACGGCACCCTGACTATACAGGCACTGAACTGAGCAGGTTCACCAGCCCTTTCTTTTCTTAAGGAAATTATTTTATGGCACGCATTATTGTAGTGACTTCAGGTAAAGGAGGCGTGGGGAAGACCACGTCCAGCGCGGCCATCGCTACCGGTTTAGCCCAGAAAGGTAAAAAAACCGTGGTGATCGATTTTGATATCGGCCTGCGTAACCTTGATTTGATTATGGGCTGTGAGCGCCGGGTGGTATACGATTTCGTCAATGTGATTCAGGGCGATGCCACGCTGAATCAGTCATTAATAAAAGATAAACGCACAGATAATCTCTTCATCCTGCCAGCCTCACAGACCCGTGATAAAGATGCCCTGACCCGTGACGACGTGGAGAAAGTGCTGAACGACCTTGCCAAAATGGAGTTTGACTTTATTGTCTGTGATTCACCCGCTGGTATTGAAACAGGTGCATTGATGGCGCTCTACTTTGCCGATGAAGCGATCATCACCACCAACCCCGAAGTCTCTTCGGTTCGCGACTCAGATCGTATTCTGGGTATTCTTTCCTCCAAGTCCCGCCGCGCTGAAAATGGTCAGGACCCGATTAAAGAGCATCTGCTGCTGACCCGCTACAACCCGGGCCGGGTGAATCGTGGAGATATGCTCAGCATGGAAGATGTGCTGGAAATCCTGCGCATTCCTCTGGCAGGGGTTATTCCGGAAGATCAGTCTGTCCTGCGCGCATCCAATCAGGGTGAGCCGGTTATTCTGGATGCTGATTCTGATGCGGGTAAAGCATACGCTGATACCGTTGACCGTATCCTGGGTGAAGAACGCCCCTTCCGCTTCATTGAAGAAGAGAAGAAGGGTTTCCTGAAACGTCTGTTTGGGGGATAAACCATGGCCTTACTCGATTTCTTTTTATCCCGAAAAAAGAGCACAGCCAATATAGCCAAGGAGCGGCTACAAATCATTGTGGCTGAACGCAGAAGGGGGGACAGTGAGCCCCATTATCTGCCACAGTTGAAAAAGGATCTTCTGGAAGTGATCTGCAAATACGTGAAGATTGATCCAGAGATGCTCAGCGTCAAACTGGATCAAAACGATGACGATATTTCGATTCTGGAACTGAACGTTACGCTTCCGGAGGCGGAAGAAGCACCGAAATGATCCTCTTTCCTCCCGGATGTTCCCCTGCTGATTCGCAGGGGAGCCCTCTGTCTTAATCGTGCAGAATGTCCCTGATCCCCGCCTGCAGCAACTCACCACGCCAGCCATCCAGCAGTTCCGGTGTCCGGTCACGCGGTTTCAGTTGCCAGTGCCAGTTCAGTAACTGATTGATCTGTCTGCGTGAAGCCAGCAGCTCCTGACTGATGCCATTTTTTTCTGCCACCTCAGCCATCAGCGCCTTCAACGATTTGAAGATTTGTTTGTAGCCGGGATAGTCAATCAGATTGCTCAGTGGCTGCGGCAATTCACTTTCGTCCAGTTCATTTGCTCTGGCAACCATCGCCACCAGCGCTTTGCCATGAAAGCGAATTTCCTGGCCTGACAGCCCAAGGTGGTCAAGTTCTCCCAAACTTCCCGGCATAAATCGCGCCACTTTCCACAGATTCTCTTCACGCACCACGAAGTTAACCGCCATATCTTTTTCGCGAGCCAGCTCAAGCCGCCAGGCAGCCAGCAAACGCAACGCGGCCAGCTGACGCGGGCGCAGCTGCCAGGCATTGGTGATGTCTCGCCAGGCCTCCAGGGGTTCCGTCACCATCTGTCGGCGCTGGCAGAGTAATTCACACTCATTAAGCGCAGCTGTAATGTTGCCTGCTGCCCGGGCAGTGGCCATCAGCTTTTCGGCGATCGGCAGGAGATAATAGACGTCGGCTGCCGCATACTGGCACTGTTTGCCGGTCAACGGACGTGCCAGCCAGTCAGTACGCGATTCACTTTTATCCAGCGCGATACCGGTGAAGGATTCAACCAGCGTGGCAAAACCACAGGAAAGTGGATGGCCGTTAAACGCGGCGAGGATTTGCGTGTCGATCATTGGCGTGGGCAGCAACCCAAACTGATGCAGAAAAACTTCCAGATCTTCGCTCCCGGCATGCAAAAACTTAACGATCTCATGGTTGGTGAGCAGTTCGCGGAAGGGTTGCCATTCCGTGATCGGCAAAGGGTCGATCAGCGAAATATGCTCACCATCATAAAGCTGAATCAGGCCAAGTCCGGGGTAGTAGGTACGGCTGCGGACAAACTCGGTATCCAGCGCGACGGCAGATACCTTGCCGGCAGCCTCACAGCATGCTGCCAACGCTTCATTGGTGGTTATCAGGGTGTAATTCAAAATGTTCCTCGCGCTGTGGCGTGTTTACCTCAGTGTGGTTAGTGTCGGATCGCCCTTACTTCGGACGGCTCTGTTATCACGCACCGGGCGGTTAATAAGGCCTGCACCTCTCTGCCTGCTGTAACTATCAATATCACTCGGCGTGGCGGAAGATTTATCAGGCCCTGGTGCACAGACTTTCGTCAACAGTAAAAACGCCGGGGTTTCCGGCGTTTGGCGCTTTTTGATGCAAAGTGAAGTGCGTTGTTCATCCCGCTTTAAGCGACTTTATCGCCTCGTCACGCAGTTCACGTCGCAAAATTTTTCCGACATTAGTTTTTGGTAAATCTTCGCGGAATTCAACTATCTTTGGAATTTTATAACCGGTCAGATGCTTCTTGCAGTGAACAAGCAACTCTTCGGCGGTGAGGGATGCATCCTTTTTCACCACGCAGGCTTTAACGGTTTCACCGGCAGAACCACCTGGTACGCCAATTGCGGCAGCTTCCCGCACTTTCGGGTGAAGCATCAACACATCTTCAATTTCGTTAGGGTAGACGTTAAAACCAGATACCAGAATCATGTCTTTTTTACGATCGACGATGCGAATAAATCCCTGAGAGTCAACGGTGACGATATCACCACTGTGCAGCCAGCCATCTTTCAGCACTTCATCGGTGGCATCCGGACGCTGCCAGTAGCCCAGCATCACCTGCGGCCCCTTGATGCAGAGTTCTCCCGGTTCGCCTTCGGTCACCTCTTCCCCCTGATCGTTAACCAGTTTGATGTCGGTTGAAGGCACCGGCAGGCCAATGCTGCCATCGTGAACATGAATATCATAGGGATTAACCGATACCAGTGGGGAGCATTCTGTCAGTCCATACCCTTCCAGCAGATAGTGTCCGGTCAACTTTTCCCAGCGCTCTGCCACCGCTTTCTGCACCGCCATGCCCCCACCCGCTGAAAAATTGAGGTCTGAGAAGTCCAGTTGCTGAAAAGCTTTATCGTTCAGTAACGCATTAAACAGCGTATTGACGCCGGTAATGGCGGTAAAACGGACTTTTGACAGCTCCTTCACCATACCCGGAATATCACGCGGATTGGTGATCAGCAGGTCAGTACCGCCAAGCTCAAGAAACAGCAGGCAGTTCACGGTCAGCGCAAAGATATGATAGAGAGGAAGTGCGGTAACCACCGTTTCCCGGCCATCCTTTAACAGTGAGCCATAGGTCGCCCGCGTCTGCTCGAGATTGGCCTGCATATTACGATGGGTAAGCATGGCTCCTTTTGCCACGCCGGTAGTGCCGCCGGTGTATTGCAGGAAAGCCAGATCGTCATTAATGATATCCGGCCGTTGGTACTGCATCTGCCGTCCCAGATGCAACACGCTACGAAACGAAATGGCATCGGGCAGATGATAATGGGGAACCAGACGCTTGATGTATTTCACCACGAAATTGACCAGCGTCCCCTTTGCCGGCGAGAGTTGATCGCCCATGCGGGTCAGAATAACGTGCTTTATCTGCGTCTTATCGACGACTTTTTCCAGGGTGTGGGCAAAATTCGACACAATGACAATGGCACTGGCACCGCTGTCATTCAGCTGGTGCAACAGCTCACGAGGGGTATAGAGGGGGTTCACATTGACCACAATCAACCCGGCACGTAATACGCCAAACAGCGCCACCGGATATTGCAACAGGTTGGGCATCATCAGGGCAACCCGATCGCCCTTTTTCAATCCCAGCCCCTGTTGCAGATAGGCGGCAAAAGCCCGGCTCCGCTCTTCAAGCAGACGAAAGCTCATCGTCTGGCCCATGTTGATAAAGGCAGGTCGATCACCGTAACGCTTTACTGCCTGTTCAAACAGATCGATAAGGGATGTATAGCGGTCGGCGCTGATTTCTGCCGGTACATCTGGCGGGTAGCGGTTTAACCAAACCTTATTCAAGAAAACACCTCGGAAATGATTATTCACAGTCATCACAATCTCGATCCGGCACGTTTGTTAACATTATTTTAACTCAGCGTACCAGTCAGCTCATCTCTCAGTGAAAAGGTTGCGAAGCCCATCACTAATTTTCTTCCAACCTGCGTAAATCAACAAAAACGCCCCGGAAACTGAGCCACAGTCGCCAGGGCACGTAAAATAAGGTCGGTTATTCCGTCAGGATGGTCTGCACCTGAGCCGGTCCCTGGTTATAGAAATAGCCCGGAGGGGGTCCCCAATAGCCTCCACGATGACGGCCTGGGGGTGGACCGTACCAAATCCAGGGATCGATCGGCTGAGGAGGCGTAATAATCTGCTGTGTCAGATGCCAGCGCTGATAACCGGTGACGTTGATGGTCACGAAATTATAGGATGCCTGACCTACCTGCCCTTTTTCACTGCCGGTAACCGGTCCCACCACGGTGACCATCTGATTATTAAAATCTACCGGATCGGCAAAACCTTTGATATCGGCATAAATGCGGCCAATCGACGGAGAACCTAACAGCGGACGGGCCGTATCATCCAGACTCATCGCCGCAATTTCCAGCCGGGTGACACCATTTTTATTGGTAACTTTCACCACTTTGCCACCGAAGCGGGATTCCTGACCGATATAAAGCTGGGGCGCATTCATTACCCGAACCAGATCCTGCTGCGGGCTGGGGGAGCTACCACGAACAGAATCCGGGACGCTGACACATCCGGCCAGTAAAACGGCCAGTAAAACTAAACTTCCAGACTGCATTACCACACGTTTACGCATAATGTTCTCCCTGTTACCGAAAGCTTGGACTGCACCGCTGCGGAATAGTTGCGTGGGCGGGTAACAGACCAAAGTGCGGGCAGAACCGTATCCACTGCGCCTGACCTGTATCTGCCACTCAGTCGCGACCCGGCAACTTTTTCCATGTCACCTCATTACGCAGATAGGTCGGCTCTGCGTCTTCGGGCGCTACCGTGTTGCCCGCAGCCACCGCCGCGCACGCCAGCGGCAACATATCCTCCGCAGAGGGTAACAACACGTCCGAGCCCTGTAAGTGCAGTCCATGACTGATTGCCACCAGCGACGGATAAGCGTCCCAGCCCGTCCCAACCTGCATCCACTCACCGGTCAGTTGCAACATGCGTTGCGTTGCCGCCTCTGGCTTCAGCACGGCTTCCGTCTCTTCACCCTGCCAGTTCCCCTGCTCATCCCGCTGATATTCAGCCCAGTAAACTTCTCCCATGCGCGCATCCGTCGCCGCCAGCACGCGCGTCGCGCCATGCAGACGCCAGGCACGTAGCGCCATCGTCTTCAGGGTGGAGACGCCTACCATGGGCAGCCCGGCCCCTAACGCCAGGCCCTGCGCAATGCCGATAGCGATGCGCACACCGGTAAAGCTTCCCGGACCACGGCCAAAGGCCAGCGCATCCAGCCGGGCCAGCGTGGTCTGACCTTCAGTCAGGATTTGTTGCACCATCGGCAGAATGCGTTGAGTATGCTCACGGGCGCATAACTCAAACTGCGCTTTGATCTGATCGTTCATCAGTAAGGCCACAGAACAGGCTTCGGTTGCCGTATCAATGGCTAAAATTTGCGGGGACATGAAGACCTCAGGCAGGAGAAAAAATTCGCTGCGCAGCATAACATACTGTGGATGAAATTACCCTTGAGGCGGCGATGTGAGAAAGGCCACCGCACGTTGAATATCGCGGGTACGAGGCGTCGGTGGCAGGCTGTTAAGGAAAACCGCGCCATAGGGACGCATCACCAGACGATTATCACAAATCACCAGCACACCACGATCGTCAACGTCACGGATCAGCCTGCCGACACCTTGTTTCAGGGTGATCACCGCATCGGGCAACTGCACCTCATTAAAAGGATCGCCACCCCGCAGCCGGCAATCCTCCATTCTGGCCTTAAGCAGTGGATCATCCGGCGAGGTGAACGGCAGTTTATCGATGATCACCAGCGACAGCACATCGCCCCTGACATCAACCCCTTCCCAGAAACTGCTGGTGGCCACCAGCAACGCGTTTCCTGCTGCAATAAATTGCTTCAGCAGTTGCCCTTTACTGGTTTCCCCCTGTAACAGCACCGGCAGGGTCAGCAGACTGCGAAACTCCTCCGCCAGAGAGCGCATCATCTGCCGGGAGGTACACAACAGAAAACAGCGACCATTGTTGGCTTCAATCAGCGGCAACAACATCCGGGCCATCTGTTTCGCACTGCCAGGCTGATGAGTGGCAGGCAGATTTCGCGGTACGCACAGCAGGGCCTGACGGGCAAAATCAAAGGGGCTGTTAAGGATAAGCGTTCTGGCCGTGCTGACACCCAACCTTTCGACAAAGTGGGTCATCTGCTCGTTCACTGCCAGCGTGGCCGAGGTAAAGATCCAGCTGGCCGGACGTTCGTCCATCACTTCACGAAAACGTTCAGCCACCGACAGTGGCGTAAGCGCCAGCACAAAATGGCGGGCACTACACTCATACCAGTAACTGAATCCCGGCTGGCTGACATCTTTCAGCCGCCGCAGCCTTCCCCGGTAAAGGGTGGCGCGTTCAAAAGCTGCGTCCAGCAGCGCTGAACGGCCCAGCGCCATTCTGGTCACGTCATGACAGAGTTCAAGTGCATCATCCAGCAGTAATAACGCGCGTTGGGTATTGGGATTATTAAGCATATCGCGCAGGTTGCCGCGAAACCCCGGCTCACCCAATGCCAGCCGGAAATCCTGCGCGCTCTGCGCCAGACGATCCGCCGATTTTTGCAACTGCTGCATATCGCGTATTTCCGTCCGATAGGCAATGGTGATATCTCGGGCAAGATCCAGCAGCTGTTTGCTGGAAATCTGCTGACCAAAATACTGACTGGCAATATCCGGCACCTGATGAGCTTCATCAAAAATCATCACATCCGCCTGCGGGATCAGCTCGGCGAAACCACTCTCCTTCACCACCATATCCGCCAGAAACAGATGATGATTGACCACCACCACGTCAGCATCCATCGCTTTGCGACGGGCTTTAACCACAAAACAATCCTGGTACTGAGGACAGTCACTGCCCAGACAGTTATCGTTAGTACTGGTGACCAGCGGCCAGAGTGGACTGTCTTCTGTCACGCCGCCACAGGTGCTGATGTCGCCATCAACGGTTTCAGACGACCAGCCGCGCAGGTGCACCAGGTCGCTCATTGCCTGGGCGACCAGTTCGCCCCCGGCCATCGATTGCTGCTCCAGCCGTTCCAGACAGAGGTAATTGCTGCGTCCTTTCAGCAACGCAAGCTTACCTTTGAATTTCAGAGCGCGGGCGACGGTGGGTAAATCACGACTGTAGAGCTGATCCTGTAAGGCTTTCGAGCCGGTAGAAACGATGACTTTTTTACCTGAACGCAGCGCCGGGGCCAGATATGCATAGGTTTTGCCCGTGCCGGTCCCTGCCTCCACCACCAGCTCATTTTTACTCTCAATGGCCTGTCTGACCGCATCAGCCATCTGGCGCTGAGGTTCACGCGGTTTAAAGCCAGGGATGGCCTGCGCTAACGCGCCCTCTGCTGCAAAGTCGTCTGCCACATATCCTCACTGCCAGCGAAAAAAACGTCTCATTATGTCAGTCCGTACATCAGGATGCAAAAACGTAAAAAATGCATAATTACATAACCTTATCGCGATAACGGCATCCGGTCTGCCAACAAGGGCTGACTGTCAGTCAGTAACAGGTCAGGGTGCTGAGGGGGACGCAATTGCCGGATAATGAAACGCCCGCCTCTGTTCTCTCTGGGGCAAAGGCGTGGCCCGTGATATATTCAGCAGTATTATGCAGCTTTATGTCTGTTTAAGGGCGGATTATGGTCGATTATGATGCATTACCGGAGGAAAGACAGTCGCTGATCCACCAGATGCTGAACGAGAAAGGCAGAGTTATTGGCGCAGATATGGCCCGTCAGCTGGGGGTTTCCGAACATACTATTCGCCGGGATTTACAGGAACTGGCCCGCAAGGGGTTGTGCAAAAAAGTCTATGGTGGCGCGGTCAGTCAGCTGAAACAGTCGGCCAGTTTTGACATTCGCTCAGCACAAAATATGACGGAAAAATCACGCCTGGCAGAAAAATGTACAGCGCTGATTCGACCCGACAGCTGTATTTTTATCGACTGCGGTTCAACGCATTTTGCCATGACGGCACACATTCCTGCGGAGACAGAACTGACCATTGTCACCAATTCCCCGCAGATAGCGGCGGCCCTCAGCCCGCGACTCTGCGGCGAGCTGATATTACTGGGAGGCAAAGTCAACCCCAAAACCGGCAGTGCGCTGGGTTCAGACACCGTGAATCAAATCCGCAATATGGTTTTCGATCAGGCATTTATCGGCGTCTGTGCGCTTGATCCTCAGGCGGGGCTGAGTGCGGTTAACTATGAAGATGCCTGCTTTAAGAAGGAAGTCCTTGCCCAGAGCAGTGAAATTATTGCTGCGGTGACCGCCGACAAAATTTCACAGGTGGCGAGGTACAAAGTTGCCCCCTGTGAAGATATTGATGTGCTGGTGGTGAGCGATAAAAGTCATGCTGTCGATTTCGCTCATCTCAATCTGCACATTGAAGTAGCCTGAACATCATCCCGGTTGAACAGGAGCCGGGTGGCATCGCCCGGTGTAACAGGCAGCTGATTCAGGGTCGGCCAGTCAACAGATTACACCTGCACAGGCGGCACAGAGATGTTACTTTACCACACCCGAGCCGCGCCGATTGGGGCGTGAAAAATGATGATTAAGGTTTTGCCATGTCAGATGAAATAATCAGAGTCGAGCCAGTAGAACACCGGATGTCCGAAGCTGTCATTCACAACAATACCGTCTATTACACCAGCGTGCCTGACAATCTGGATGAGGGTGCGGAGGCACAAACGGCCAACGCCCTGTCAGCTATTGATCGTCTGCTGACCCGCACAGGATCGGATAAGAGCCGCATTCTTGATGCGACCATTTTTCTGGTGAATAAAGAGGATTTTCCGGCGATGAATCGCGCATGGGATGCCTGGGTATCACCGGGCAATGCGCCAGTACGTTGTACCGTTCAGGCAGGATTGATGAATCCAGGTTATCTGGTGGAAATCAAGATTGTCGCCGCCCGATAACCTGCTCCGTTAAGCGTCAGCGGCTGAAAAGCCGCTTTCTGCCAGCATCAGAGGGAAACACACAGCGCACATCGTGGCGACAGCCCGGCACCACGTCGAAGGGATGCGGCGTGACAGGCTTCAGGATCGCTGCGTCGTAATGTGCATAATTGACCGCACGATCCAGCCGGTATTGCCCCTGACTCTCTGCGGCGCAGGATTTATCAAGAATGTGTTCATACCTGCCCGGTCCGCTACCCTGATCCTCGCTCCCCACCAGATAACTCACCGCTGCCGCACGATAGCGCTCCCTTGCACCCTCTGCGCTCCCCACCAGCCATGCAGGAATCTTCTCCATTCCATATTTCCACTGATTCACCTGCCGGCAGCCGTTGGTCGGACGGGGATCAAACCACAGCCAGCTTCCCGGATCGGCGACCACGTAACGCATCCGTATCCCCGCCGGAGGGCGGGCAAAAGCAATATAGTGCTGAACAAACTGTCCGCCCGCAGAAAAACCCGCAAAGGTCACCTGATGCAGCGCAGGCCAGCGCTGTTTTAGCTGCGCCAGCAACTGATCGATTGCGGCAAAGGCGCTCAGCTTACCCTGTTCATCCAGCCCCCCCTCCAGCCAGGAATGGCAGTTCCACAGCACATCCCCCGCTGAGGGCGCAGGTAAACCGGGTGAGTTACAGCGTTCACTCTGCGAAGCAGCAACCTGAAACAAAGGGGCGACGATCGGGATATGGCTGGCGGAGGCGTTAACGCCGGCGGCCTGTCTGGCGGCATTGAGGGTTCTGCCCACATCACGCGGATGACCGTGCATCACAATCAGGACAGAGGTGACAGGGTAACTTTTATCGGCGTTGGTAACAAAATAGTGAACATTTCCGGCAGCGTGACGGGCAGCAAAGCGATATTCAGTCGCCTGTTGCCGCCAGTCATCAGGAGCCGCATGAGCAACAACCGGCAGCCCGCTGCACAGCAGCATAAAAAGAAGGCGCGGCAGAACCGCGTGCCGCCCGTTCTTACCGCGCCCTCTTATTATCATCCCTACTCTTCGTCTTCATCATCAAAACGGGCGGCAATCATCCCACCCGTATGATTCTCACGAATTTCGGCAGCCACCAGTTGAATGGCCTGGCCACTGCTCATTCCTTCTGCCATCAGTTGCTGAATGCGTTCGACAGCCTGTTGTTGCTGTTCATGGGACAGCGCCGGTAAACCAGTGATCATATCTGCTCCTGTGAGATTGCGCGGATTATCACACGAGGAACAAACAGATGCCAATAACAGAAAAATATGCCAGGCTGACGGGAAAATATTGTGCCGACCCTGAAACTGTATGCCACCTGTTTACTCTTCTCTCCGCTACACGCCTGATGCTCTGGAACAGCTGTTCAGCGCTGTATCCCACCAGCCGTGGGCAATGCTGTTGCACTCTGGCTTTGCCGATCACAGCGATAATCGTTTCGATATTATGGTAGCCGAACCGTTAATCACCCTGACCACCATGGGCAACCTGACCACCGTTCACCATATCGACGGCGTAACGGAAAGCCGTGAAGACCCGCTCTCTCTGCTACAAAATACCTTGCAGGATGCGCAGTTGCAGGCAGATGAAAACGCTGACTATCCCTTCCAGGGCGGCGCGCTTGGTCTGTTTGGCTACGATCTGGCGCGTCGTTTTGAAAAACTGCCGCAACAGGCAGAACAGGATCTCTTTACCCCGGATATGGCAGTGGGCATTTACCACTGGGCGCTGATTGCCGATCACCAGCTGAAAAAACTGACGTTGATTACCCACGGCGACCCGGCTTCACGACTTGACTGGTTAGCCACGCTGAAACCACGGCAAACCGCTAAGCCGTTCCGCCTGACCAGCCCGTGGGTATCCAATATGACCCGCGAGCAGTACGGAGAAAAATTCCGCCGTATACAACAGTGGTTACAGAGTGGTGACTGTTATCAGATAAACCTGGCGCAGCGCTTTCGGGCCAGCTATTGCGGTGATGAGTGGCAGGCTTTCCGCCTGCTCAATCAACAGAACCGTGCCCCGTTCAGCGCTTTTATCCGCCTGCCGGAAAGCACCCTTATCAGCCTGTCGCCGGAACGTTTTCTGAACATCACCGGGCGGCTAATTCAGACCCGTCCCATCAAAGGCACACTGCCACGTCTGAGCGATCCGGCTGAGGATCTTGCTCAGGCCAGCAGGCTGGCAAACTCGCCAAAGGATCGTGCGGAAAACGTCATGATTGTCGATCTGCTGCGTAATGACATTGGCCGGGTCGCGAGTCCGGGCAGCGTAAAGGTGCCGGAGCTGTTTGTGGTCGAGCCTTTTCCGGCCGTCCACCACCTGGTCAGCACCATCACCGCCAGGCTGCGCTCTGAACTGACCGCCTGCGACCTGCTGCGCGCCTGTTTTCCGGGGGGGTCAATCACCGGGGCACCCAAAGTCAGAGCAATGGAAATTATTGATCAACTGGAGCCGCACCGGCGCAATGCCTGGTGTGGCAGCATTGGTTACCTCAGCTTTTGCGGCAGAATGGATACCAGTATCACCATCCGCACGTTAACGGCGGAAAACGGTCATCTGTACTGTTCGGCGGGCGGCGGCATTGTGGCTGACAGCAGTGAACAGGCCGAGTATCAGGAAACCTTTGATAAAATAAATCGTATCCTGCCCTGTCTGGAGAGCGACGATGTCTGAGATGCCGCTGACGATGGCCGCTTTCATCAGCCGATTTTTGCTACAACCACCCGCCACGCAGACGCCATGCGTGGCAGGTCGTCAGGCGGCCGTGCTGGTGCCCGTCGTTAACCGCCGCCGCCCCACACTGTTACTGACCCGACGAGCCAACACGCTGCGCAAGCATCCCGGCCAGGTGGCATTTCCCGGCGGCATGATGGACAGGGACGATCCTTCGCTGATTGCCACCGCATTACGCGAGGCACAGGAAGAAATCGCGCTTCCGCCTGAATGCGTCGATGTACTGGGGGTACTGCCGCCGGTGACCAGCAGCAGTGGCTTTCAGGTGACCCCTGTTGTTGGCATCCTGCCGGACAATCTGCGCTGGCGGGCCAGTGATGAGGAAGTGGAATCCATTTTTGAGATGCCGTTACAGGAAGCACTGCGTCTGAACCGCTACTCGTCGCTGGATATCTGGCGCGGTGGCCTGTCTCATCGCGTCTGGCTGTCCTGGTTTGACCATTATTTTATCTGGGGCATGGCCGCCGGAATTATTCGTCAGCTGAGTTTGCAGGTCGCTGACTGAAGCCGCCTGAGTCTCCCTGCTGCTATCTGGCAGGCATAAGGCTGTCAATCCGGCACTGAGTGTCTTCTTTTTTACTGTCGCTTTTTGCCCTCAACATCTCACCTGTCCAACTTAACCACTGCAAAACGGGCTTTGATGCTATATATTGCAGCGCTGGTTCCGGGACCATCCCCTCCTGTCAGTTGTAAAGCCTGTCATTGCTCTGACTGACAGCCCGATCGGTGCATTCAGTCATAATTTTTTTGTCTGAACCTGATTAGTTTATTTCATGCGAAGATCGGAGGTCGGATGATTACTATTACCGCATCAGTTTCCCAATATTTCCGGTGTGCTAAAGGAGCAGAGTGTGATTAGCGTTTTCGACATGTTCAGAGTGGGCATTGGCCCCTCCAGCTCCCATACCGTAGGCCCAATGAAAGCCGGTAAACTGTTTGTCGATGAACTGACCAGCGCGGGTATCCTGACTGACGTCACGCGCATTGCCGTTGACGTCTATGGTTCGCTGTCACTGACCGGTAAGGGGCACCATACTGATATCGCCATCATTATGGGATTGTCCGGCGCGGCACCGGAAACCGTAGACATTGATGGCATCCCGGCATTTATTCGTGATGTTGAGGAGCAGCAACGCCTGCTGCTGGGCAATGGCCGCCATGAGGTGGCTTTTCCGCGTGAAGGTGGGATGGTGTTTCGCAGTGAAAACCTGTCACTGCATGAAAACGGTATGCGGATCACTGCGTTTAACGGCGAACAGTCCATTTTCAGCAAAGTCTATTACTCTATCGGCGGCGGTTTTATCGTTGATGAAGCTCATTTCGGTCAGTCAACGCTTAACGAAGTTTCCGTGCCCTATCCCTTCGATTCCGCTAAAGAGATGCTGACACACTGCCATCAGACCGGTCTTTCCCTCTCCGGGATGATGATGAAGAATGAACTGGCGCTGCACAACAAGGCAGAAATTGAGCGCTATTTTGCTGATGTCTGGCAAAACATGCGCGACTGTATCGATCGCGGTCTGAATACCGAGGGCGTATTGCCCGGCCCGCTGCGTGTTCCGCGCCGTGCTTCCGCGTTGCGTCGGCTGCTGGTTTCTTCTGACAAACTCTCCAGCGATCCGATGAACGTTATTGACTGGGTTAATATGTTTGCGCTGGCCGTTAATGAGGAGAATGCCGCCGGAGGCCGTGTGGTAACCGCTCCGACTAACGGTGCCTGCGGCATCGTCCCGGCGGTTCTTGCCTACTACGACCACTTTATCCAGTCAGTCAGCCCCGACATTTTTATCCGCTATTTCCTTGCCGCAGGCGCAGTGGGCATTCTTTATAAGATGAACGCCTCCATTTCCGGTGCAGAAGTGGGGTGTCAGGGAGAGGTTGGCGTCGCCTGCTCGATGGCGGCGGCGGGCCTGGCTGAACTGTTGGGGGCCAGTCCCGAGCAGGTTTGCGTGGCGGCAGAAATCGGTATGGAACACAATCTGGGGCTGACCTGCGATCCTGTTGCCGGTCAGGTGCAGGTTCCCTGTATTGAACGCAACGCCATTGCTTCAGTGAAGGCAATTAATGCCGCCAGAATGGCGATGCGACGCACCAGCGAAGCCAGAGTGTCACTGGATAAGGTGATTGAAACCATGTATGAAACCGGTAAAGACATGAACGCTAAATACCGTGAAACCTCGCGTGGCGGACTGGCTATTAAGGTACAGTGTGATTAATTGTCTGCTGCCGTTCTGATTTCGCTTTACCGCTCTTTTTAACTGACTGACTCAGGCTGAAGGCATAAAAGTGTGCATACAGCCTGGGTTTTCCGGTTTAAAAAGTCGATGTATTTCACAGAAATAGTCAGTCAACTCACTGTTTTAGCTCGCCCTGCATTTCCACCAATAAAGACTAAACTTAGTACTGATTCTGCCGATATCAGGGGTTTGGTTTCTGAATTATTGTTTCGATCAAAGGGTGATGACTGATGCAAATGTCCCAGGAAGTTTTAGGACAGTTTCGCCGTAAGCGCTTGCTGATCGCTTTAACGGTTGCCGCGTTGGTGCTTATCCTGACCCTGGCCCTGCGTTTTTTCGAAGAAAAAAGCCGTATTGAACAGCAATCCCATACCTTTGCAGGCAATGCCATCCAGCGCTTTGATCGCCTCTTTTCGCCGCTGGATGTTGCTGCCAGCAATACCCTGGGACTGGTAGGGTTGCCCTGTGATGAGGTGCGTTTTCCGCTGATCGAAAAGCTGGCAACGTTGCAGACCGTGCGTTCAATTATCCTGGTGGATAAGGACATCATGTACTGTTCGAGCATCTACGGCCGCAGTGAGATAAATTTCAGCAGCACCTATCCGGAACTGGCGATGAACAATCAGCGCATGATGCTTGGCATTGATGAGCATTTGCTGAAAGGGACCCCAATCCTGCTGCTGTGGACGCCGCAGGATACCGATAACCGCTCAGGGATCCTTCAGATCATTAATATCGAAATGATCAGCAACTATCTGCTTGAGCCAACGCTGCCCTGGGTTGAGCGCGCCATTTTTAACGTTGGCGGCCGAAGTCTCGAATACGGCAATCCGCTGCTGGAACAGGCCCTGCCCGCAGATGATGAAGTCAGCTACCAGGAGTCTTCGCTGCGTTATCCATTCAGTATTACGTTGTTTGGTCCGGCTCCGGGCCGGATGGCGCTGATTACCCTGCCTTCGCAACTGCCACTGGCTCTGTTGCTGAGCCTGCTGACCGGTTATATCGTCTGGCTGGCAACCGCAAATCGTATGAGCCTCGCCTGGCAAATCAGCTACGGCATCACCGCCAGGGAATTTATGGTTTACTGCCAGCCACTGATTAATTCACGAAGTGGCGATTGCGATGGGATTGAGCTGCTGTTGCGCTGGCATAATCCACGCCAGGGCTGGGTGCCACCGGATGTGTTTATTCTCCTGGCTGAGCAACATCACCTGATTGCCTCCCTGACCCGCTTCGTGTTCGGTGAAGTCGTTCGTCAGTTACCCAAGCTGCCAACCAGCCCCACGTTTCATATCGCGATTAACGTGGCTTCCGGCCATTTTCGCGATCGGGAAATTATCGACGACCTCCAAAAACTCTGGTGGCCCGCCAGCCCGCTACCCCAGCTGATTGTTGAGCTAACCGAGCGCGATGCCCTGCCCGCAGTGGATCAACGGGTGGTTTCCCATCTGCATAAAATTGGCGTCAAACTGGCAATCGATGATTTTGGCACCGGCCACAGCTCCCTCTCCTATCTGAAAACGCTGAGTCCGGATGTGCTGAAGATTGACAAGGTTTTTACCGCAGCAATCGGTACCGATGCCATCAATGCCACGGTCACGGATATGGTGATTTCTCTGGCACAGCGGCTGAATATCAGTCTGGTGGCGGAAGGCGTCGAAACGGCAGAACAGGCAGAATATCTGCGGGAAAGAGGCGTGGATGTGTTACAGGGATATTTCTTTGCCCGCCCGATGCCTCTGGGCGACTTCCCCGAATGGCTGACGGAATACAAAAACAGTCTTAACCACTGAAAAACAGGTCGCCATCTGGCGACCTGCAACAGGATTATGCTTCGCTTTCTTCATCATGCGCATCGCGTTCGCGGGTGACACGAACCAGATCGATGCGATAATCCGTCGCTTCCAGAATCTGAAAACGCAACGGTGGCAGTTCGATGCTTTCGCCCACTCGCGGCAGCTGCCCTTTCTGCGCAATCAACAGGCCGGCCAGCGTGGCGTGATCATGGTCCGGATCGACCAGTCCCTGCGTATCCAGCAGCTGCTGTAAAGAGTGCAGATCTGTCCCTCCCTTCACCAGCCATCCCTCACCATCGGCAATAATATCAGGCGTTTCATCTTCGTCAGGAAACTCTCCGGCAATGGCTTCCAGCACGTCCAGCGGAGTAATCAGCCCCTGCACCACGCCAAACTCGCTGGTCACCACCACAAAGCTTCCTTTTGCCCGGCGCAGGACGCCCAGCAGATTAATCGGGTCGAGGGTATCGGGAACAATGATCGGCGGTGTTGCCGCCGCAAAGGTTGCCACGTCCATGCCATGTTCGAGGGCTACCAGTAACTCTTTCGCCCTCACCACACCGATAATTTCATCCAGTTCCCCCCGACACACCGGGAACAGGCTGTGGGGGGTATCCAGCAGCTGGATGCGGATTTCATCCACGGGCCGTGCGGCATCCACCCAGGAGATGTCACCACGCGGCGTCATGATGCTGCGCACCGAACGGGAGGCCAGGGTCAGCACACCGTTGATCATATAGCGCTCTTCATCCTTGAATGCTTCCTGTGGCAGTATCTGGGCGACTTCCGTCCCTTCGGCATGATTCGCTTCCTGACTACGACGCCCCCCCATCAGGCGCAGTATTGCCTCTGCGGTACGTTCACGCATGGGCTTACGCGCCTGATTACGCATAAAGTTGACCCGCGCAATCTGATTAAACAGCTCAATGAGGATGGAGAAACCAATCGCCGCATACAGATATCCTTTCGGAATATGAAAACCGAAACCTTCTGCCACCAGGCTCAGACCAATCATCAACAGGAAGCTCAGACAGAGCACCACCACTGTTGGATGAGCATTGACGAACCGGGTCAGGGGTTTAGAGGCCAGTAGCATCACTCCCATCGCGATAATCACCGCAGTCATCATGATCGCCAGATTATTCACCATCCCGACGGCGGTGATGACGGCATCCAGCGAGAACACCGCGTCCAGCACGACGATCTGTAATACCACGGCCCAGAAACTGGCATAGCCTCTGTTACCACCGTCCGCATGGTCACGATTCTCAAGGCGTTCGTGCAGCTCCATCGTCGCTTTGAATAACAGAAATAATCCACCCACCAGCAGGATCAGGTCTCGCCCTGAAAAACTGAACTCACCGACGCTGAAGAGTGGTCGGGTCAGAGTGACCATCCACGAAATCAGTGACAGCAGTCCCAGACGCATAATCAGCGCCAGCGACAGGCCAATCAGGCGGGCTTTGTCCCGCTGCTTAGGCGGCAGCTTATCGGCGAGAATGGCGATAAACACCAGGTTATCAATACCGAGAACAATCTCAAGAACAACCAGCGTGAGCAAACCGGCCCAGATTGAGGGGTCCAGAAGAAATTCCATTACAGACTCCGAAAAAAGGTGCAGTAAGACGCAGCAGGCGAACGCAAAATCGCACAGCACGAGGCAACGCAGGATTGAGAAAAGATATCGTCAGGTGACGGGGAAATACGGGCCGGATAATCCGGAGAAATGATATAGCGACGTCGGTGACAGTCCATAGGGAGGGCTGATGCCCGTTACTCCTGTGTTAAATAAGAAACAGTACTGTAATCAGCAACTCAGCCGCCGTCAAAATATTTTCTTACATTTACATTGTTTTAAGCGGTTTTGTGTTGCAGTTTCAAAATACCTTTGACGGTTAATGTAACGAGCGTCTCAATTACGGAGCATGGTCACACATTTTATTTTTTCGCAAACTAAAATAATTCCCGTCTCATTAACTGAGTCCGTGATGGTTTAACGGGGTAACCCGCGCTGACCATAATGCAATAAATCCATGTTCCTGATGTTCAGGCTTAATGCTTTCGCGTTGAGCTGAATAATGATGCGGCTCTGCGTTACGCGGCCGTGGAATCACGCATAAGGAGGTAGCAGGTGAGTATTGCGATTGTTATCGGCACGCATGGCTGGGCTGCGGAGCAACTGCTGAAGACCGCAGAAATGCTGCTCGGTGAACAACAGAATGTTGGGTGGATTGATTTTGTGCCCGGGGAAAATGCGGAGACGCTGATTGAAAAATATCAGGCTAAACTTGCCGATGCCGACACCAGCCAGGGTGTGCTTTTTCTGGTCGATACCTGGGGAGGCAGTCCGTTTAACGCTGCCAGCCGTATTGTGGTTGATAAAGATAATTACGAAGTGATCGCCGGGGTGAATATTCCGATGCTGGTCGAAACGTTAATGGCGCGTGATGACAACCCCACGCTGAGCGACCTGGTCGCGACAGCACTGGAAGCCGGGCGCGAAGGCGTTAAGGCGCTGAAAGCAAAGGAACCTGAGCCCGTTGTAGTCAGATCCCCCACGCCAGCCCCGGCAATGCAAAAACCCGCCGGCCCCCATGAGCACATGAAAATTGGCCTCGCCCGCATCGACGATCGCCTGATCCACGGCCAGGTCGCTACTCGCTGGACCAAAGAAACAAACGTCAGTCGTATCATCGTCGTCAGCGACGAAGTGGCGGCTGACAAGGTGCGTAAAACATTGCTGACTCAGGTAGCTCCGCCGGGAGTAACAGCCCACGTGGTGGATGTCGCCAAAATGGTACGCGTCTGGAACAACCCGAAATATGCCAGTGATCGCGTAATGTTGCTGTTTACTAACCCTGGTGATGTGGAACGGCTGGTGGAGGAAGGGGTTAAAATTACCTCCGTGAATATCGGCGGGATGGCATTTCGTCAGGGCAAAACGCAGGTAAATAATGCCGTTTCCGTCGATGAAAAAGACATCGCCGCATTCAGAAAGCTCAACGAACGCGGTATTGAGCTGGAAGTACGCAAGGTTTCCAGCGATCAACGGCTGAAAATGATGGATCTGATTAATAAAATGGCCCGCTAGCCACCCCCAACTTTATTACCTGCTTCGTCAGGTTTAACTCAGTTCACTACTGTCAGAGGAGAAGTACAATGGAGATGACCACTCTTCAAATTGTGCTGATATTCATTGTTGCCTGTATTGCCGGTATGGGTTCCATTCTGGATGAGTTTCAGTTTCACCGGCCGCTGGTGGCCTGTACCTTAATCGGCATGGTTTTAGGGGATATGAAAACCGGCATTATCATCGGCGGTACGTTAGAGATGATCGCCCTGGGCTGGATGAATATCGGTGCAGCGGTCGCCCCGGATGCCGCCCTCGCCTCAATTATTTCCACCATTCTGGTAATTGCCGGTGGTCAGAGTGTCGGTGCCGGGATCGCCCTTGCCATTCCTCTGGCCGCCGCCGGACAGGTGCTGACCATTATTGTGCGAACCATCACCGTTGCTTTCCAGCATGCGGCAGATAAAGCGGCGGAGAAAGGCAATCTTTCCGCCATCTCCTGGATTCACGTCTCAGCACTGATTTTGCAGGCCATGCGCATTGCTGTTCCTGCGTTGATTGTGGCTGTCTCTGTTGGAACCAGCATCGTGCAAAGCATGCTGGAGTCTATTCCCGAAGTGGTCACCAATGGCCTGAATATCGCCGGGGGGATGATTGTGGTGGTCGGCTATGCGATGGTCATCAATATGATGCGCGCGGGTTATCTGATGCCTTTCTTCTACCTGGGTTTTGTCACGGCAGCATTTACCAGTTTCAATCTGGTCGCGCTGGGTGTCATTGGCGTGGTGATGGCGGTGCTCTATATCCAGCTGGCCCCAAAATATAACCGCGTGGCGGGTTCACAGGCTTCAGGTCCGGTAGCTAACGACCTTGATAACGAATTAGATTAAGAAAAGGTGAATACCATGGTTGATACCACAACTTCTGCGCCTGTCGGCAGCCCGAAAAAACTGACGCCGGGAGATATTCGCGGCGTGTTCCTGCGCTCTAACCTTTTCCAGGGATCATGGAACTTTGAACGTATGCAGGCACTCGGCTTCTGTTATTCAATGGTGCCGGTCATCCGTCGTCTCTATCCTGAAAATGACGAACAACGCCGTCAGGCGATTAAGCGCCACCTGGAGTTTTTTAATACCCACCCCTACGTTGCCGCGCCGGTACTGGGCGTCACCATGGCGATGGAAGAACAGCGGGCGAACGGTGCGCCAATTGACGATGCCGCAATTAATGGTATCAAGGTGGGACTGATGGGACCGCTGGCAGGGGTCGGTGACCCTATTTTCTGGGGTACGGTCCGTCCGGTATTCGCCGCACTGGGGGCGGGCATCGCGATGAGTGGCAGTTTGCTTGGCCCGCTGCTGTTCTTTGTGTTGTTTAACCTCGTACGAATGCTGGTGCGCTATTACGGCGTAGCCTACGGCTATCGTAAAGGGGTGGATATCGTCAGTGATATGGGCGGCGGCTTCCTGCAAAAGCTGACTGAGGGGGCATCCATTCTTGGCCTGTTTGTCATGGGGGCGCTGGTCAATAAGTGGACCCATGTCAACGTCCCGCTGGTGGTTTCGCGTATCACCGATCAGACCGGAAAGACTACGGTCACTACCGTGCAGTCAATTCTCGACCAGTTGATGCCCGGTCTGATCCCTCTGCTACTGACCTTTGGCTGCATGTGGCTGCTCAGACGCAAGGTCAACGCCCTGTGGATCATCATGGGCTTCTTCGTCATCGGCATTTTCGGCTACTGGACAGGCCTGCTGGGCGTGTAATCGGGATGCCGGATATCCCGGCATTCGTTTAGCAACAACCGACATCGTGTTAACTGAAACGATGTCGGTTGTTTTCAGGAGGAAGCATGACGCTGACTGATTGTGTCATTGCATTGTTTATCGCCCTGTTTCTGCTGTATGCCATCTGGGATGAAGTAATTATTGACCGTCTGAAGGGTAAAACCGGTCTGAAGGTACAACTGAAACGCAGGAACCGGCTGGACAGCCTGATTTTCGTCGGACTGATTGCCATCCTGATTTATCAGAACGTGATTCATCATGGTTCAGCAGTCACCCGTATCCTGCTGATGCTTCTGGCGTTTATGGCGCTGTATCTGTTCTGGTTCAGGCAGCCCAGGCTGCTGCTGAAAGCATCCGGTTTTTACCACGCCGGTATTTTTATCCACTGGGAGCGAATGAAAAGCCTGAATTTGTCTGAAGATGGCATTCTGCTCGTCGGGCTGGAAAATCGCCGTCTGCTGATCCATGTCAGTAAGCTGGACGATCTGGACAATATCTACCAGTTTATGATCAAACAGGCGTGAGCATCATCCGTCGCTGTTTCGCTGCCACAGGCGCAGGATAAAATCTGTTTCACAGGTGAATTCAGTGGTGGTCGCCAGTACTCCCCAGACCTCCGGGCGGGCGCGCCAGGCAAACGGCGTCATTTGCAACAGTGCCGCTGATTCTTCACTGTTAAGTGTAACCGGATAGCTGAGGGAGTGCTCAGCGGTAAGGGTGAATCCTTCCATCTTTTCCGGGGTGGCATCATGTAGCTTCACGTCCTGGTAAATAAGCTCTTTAAACTGAATCAGATGGCGTGGGCCAGGCGTGACGGTCAGCACATATCCCTGATCTTTTACTACCCGAAACAGCTCTTCAGCTTTACAGGGAGCATAAATCCGTAATACCGCATCAAACTGGCTGGCGGCAAAGGGGAGTCGGTGGCTGGAAGCCACGCAAAACTCCACGTTGTGGTAGCGTCTGGCGGCATAACGAACAGCAACTCGTGAAACATCCAGCCCGTAAATCCTTGCCTCTCCCCTCGCCTGTAGACGTCTGGCGACTTCGTCAGTGTAATAGCCTTCACCACAGCCAATATCCAGCAGGCTCAGCGACGACGCTGGCAGCACGTCCTCGAGGCGTTCACAAACTTTTTGCTGTAATGGCCGATAGTGCCCGGCATCAAGAAATTCACGTCGTGCATGCATCATGTCAGCGCTGTCGCCCGGCTGGCGGGAACCTTTATGCTGGACCGGCAGCAGATTAACATAGCCCTCTTTTGCCCGATCAAACTGGTGACGGTTTTCACAGCGCCAGGCCGTGGCTTCAGGCAACAGGGGCTGTTGGCACAGGGGACACTGGTAAGACATAACACACCTCTGGCAGGATTGAGGGCGGCAGTGTACCGGAAACCTTCAGTGGACGGCATATTTTCTTAGCGGGGTCAAAAATCACTTGTGCAAAAGGGCTTTTCCGTTGCTCCGGACGTTTATTGAGGGAAATAAAAAAGCCTGACCATTTCTGGCCAGGCTTTTTTATTCGAATTCGTGCCTGAATTACACGCCAGGCGAGCAATATACAGGCTCAGATCGAAAATTAGATTGCGGTGACGTTCACAGCAGCAGGGCCTTTCTGGCCATCCTGAATTTCGAACTCAACGTTCTGGCCTTCAGCCAGAGTTTTGAAACCATTACCCTGGATAGCAGAGAAGTGTACGAAAACATCTTTGCTGCCGTCTGCAGGAGTGATGAAACCAAAACCTTTAGACTCGTTGAACCACTTAACCTGACCTTTAATCTTTGCCATTTTACAAATTCCTTAGAATGTTTATTCGCCCGAAGGCTTACGTACAGAAAAAACCAGAGACACTACTGCATGAGGCACAAATTAAGGCTCGGCAAGGAAGCGGTATTCAACTTTACGTCTTTACTCGAAACTTCTTTACTGAAGATGCCACACATAAACAGAACTGTACCTCGTTTAACCCAGAAAGCGTTATCACATATTCGTTAATTAATGGCAAGTTATTTTTAAACAGCTCCTGGGATGAAGCACAGAATTGAAACAGTCAGCCAGAGATTGCTTCAGATTAGAATACGTTCCCCTTCTCCGGTTTAAAAGTTGAGGTTATCCACACCCTGTTGAACGCACGAAGCGCCTGATGCCAGACTTAAGTTCACCGGGATGAATTATCCCTGCCCCTTCCTGAAACCACCGCTGAATTTATTGCACAATTGTGGCAGAGCTTACTCAAAAAACTTCATTTAAAAAGCATACCCTCATGCGTCTTAAAGTCAGCACCAACCGAAACAAAAGAAGCGGCTGGTACAATCTGAATTTAAATTGCACCAAAATCAGGAAACTGCATTTATTTCTGCCCCAAATAAAAGCGACATTTATTGTGTTAATTAACGGACTCACCATCAACAGATTTGTTTTATTATATGAGCATCTCATTTTTACGATTGTTAAATACAAACCCTTTAGGATTATTCCTGGTTTAGGTTATTCAACAGGCGTCGCTCACCAATTTTCCATGCATGAAAGCGTTGTCGATCCATTCCCGCATCCTGCATCGCAGCAGAAAGTACCCGGGGAGGATCATCCAGTGACTCATCTGCCAGTTCAAAAACCCCCCAGTGGATGGGAATACTCAGCGGTTCTCCAAGTTGCTGGTGCAGCCGGACGGCGCTCTCCGGATCCATATGCTGTCCGTGCATGAACCATTTTGGTGCATAGGCACCCACCGGCAGAGCCGCCAGGGTGAAAGGTCCAAGGCTACGAGGGATCTCCAGCAAGTCTTCAGCAAAACCGCTGTCACCGGTAAACCAGAAATCCAGCGCCTGATAGCGAATAACCCAGCCACACCAGAGTGAACGATTACGCTCCCATAATGTTCTCATGCTCCAGTGACGGGCAGGTACCGCGTTAATAGTCATTTCACCTGACGATGTCTGCTGCCACCAGTCCAGCTGAACGACGTGCTTTGCGCCCATCCGTTTAAACCATGGCCCGAGCCCCAGCGGCACAATAAATTCAACCTGTGGAAAGCGTCTGAGGATTTTTTTGATGGTCGGTCTGTCCAGATGATCGTAATGGTTATGTGAGATCAGCACGCTGTGTAGCGAGGGTAAATCCTCGATACGCAGAGGCGGAGGGGTTTTGCGTTGCGGCCCATAGAAACTCACCGGCGAGGCGCGCGCCGACAGCGCAGGATCAATCAGCGTATATCGACCGGCGCAGCGTAATAACAGACAGGCATGTCCCAACCACCAGACGGCATCGTCCACCCCGGACAAATCGGCTGGTTGCCACCACTGCTGAGTAAACTGCTGATAGCCACCAGCCGGAGGAAATGGCAATCCCTGCTCTTTGCGTTCCCTGCGCCAGCGTTGCAGAGCACCTTGTGGTCGCTCTTCAGCTCCAGGATTGCAAAAACCTTCAGGGGTGTGGTGGGGTTGACCGGGGTCGTACCAGGGATTCTGCCAGGCCATTGAAGAAAATTCCTTCTGTTACGCGTTTACCGCTGCGGAATAAAACGAGTGAAATCGTCGCTTTCGCCTTCAGGCTTCTCTGTCTCCACGACGGATTCAGTAATCCTGCGCAGCAAAGCGTTCTGGCGCTTGTGCTCTTCCAGTATTGCTTCGAGTAAACGCACCTGTTCAGTGGCTTTCACGCTGGCGCGGTTAATGAAAAACCAGGCAATCAGCCCGACAATAACCAGCGCGACGCAAAAACCGATTGATGCAAACCCCATTGCACCACTTGCTATTTCGTTCATAAGTGCCTCAAAATGCCAATGTTTTCTGTAATCTGAGCCCGGTACGGGAGGATTTTACCCGCTCACCTGTAAATTGACAGCCAGATCACGAAAATTTCGGAAGGTTCACACAGGCAAAGCGTGTCGGAATGTGTATTCTCAGCAACGAATTACGTATTTCATCGCAAGTATGCTGGCATATCAGCGACTGACGGCAGGGCGGAAACGCCGGTACAACGGTCTGGAAAAAATTAAGGGGAACCATGAGATTTTTAGTTCGCATCGCAGCACTGCTGGTGATTGTCTGGCTGGCCATGCTGTTTACGGGTTATGGAATTCTGGCCGGCAGCAGCAAAAAAGTCGCAGGAATGGGGCTTCAGTGTCAGTATCTTACCGCCCGGGGTATGATTAGCGCACAGTATCTGCACAGTGACAGCGGCATTATCGGCGTGACCGATTGTCCATTGCTGAAAAAGAGTAGCCAGGTTGTCGATAACTGATACCTGCCGGACCAGTGCTGAACTGGTCCGCTTTATCAGAATGCGTAGTGGTGATATCCCATCTGTTCAGAAATAATTCTTCCCGCCTGATGTAACATCTTCACATAAGTGCTTTTGTCCTCTTCCGAGAAACGCAGCGTCGGGAAAGAGATGCTCAGCCCCGCCACAACCACGCCAAAACGATCAAACACCGGCACGGCGATGCAGCGTAGTCCTTCTTCCTGTTCTTCATTATCTTCGCCATACCCCTGCGCCCGCACGCTGTCCAGCACAGGCAGGAGTGCTTCGGCACTGCTTACCGTACGGGACGTACTTTGGGTGAATTCGACGCCGGAAAGGATCTCCTGCACTTCCGCCCTGTCGCGCCAGGCGAGCAGCACTTTACCAATTGCCGTACTGTGCAGCGGATTACGGCGACCAATGCGGGAATACATCCGCAGGTTATAAAGTGAGTCGATTTTGTGAATGTAAACAATGCTGTCCTCTTCCAACGCGCCCAGATGAATGGTTTCGCGGGTCAGCCGCGAGATTTCCCGCATCTGTATGTCTGCGCTACGAATCAGGTCCACGTTCTGTAACGCTTTCGCCCCCAGCTCGAACAGTTTCAGCGTCAAAGTATATTTTTCTGATTCGCCTTCCTGTGCAATATAACCCAGCGTTTTCATCGTCTGTAAAAAGCGATAGACAGTGCTTTTTGACATCATCAACCGCTGTGAGAGTTCAGTGATGCCATGTTCCCTGCCCTCGCCCAACGCCTGTAAGATGCCAAAAACCTTCAGCACCGATGAGACAGAATCCGGCTGTTTGTCCATATCGTCCTTCGTCATACTGAAACCTTTTATGATTGTTTTATAAAAAATGGAACGGCATTTCCAGTATACGTTTGGCTGTGTCATTGCTGCAACATCTGCCATTAAATAAGCGTATTTACATCTGCTGATGGTTTTAGCCGGGCGTCATACTGGAATAGTCCCGGAAAACCATTAGCATAGTGGTACTCACTTCCCTCTGATACGAAACTATGCCGCAATTATCACCACAGGACGGTCTGCCCGTTCCCCAACGTTATGGTGCTATCATGGCCATTGCGCTGGGCATCACCGTCGCCGTGCTGGACGGTGCCATTGCTAATGTTGCCCTGCCCAGCATCGCCCGCGAGTTACATGCCAGCCCGGCAGAGTCGGTCTGGATTATCAATGCTTATCAGCTGGCTATCATCACTTCGCTGCTGTCTCTCTCTTTTCTCGGGGATATTCTTGGTTACCGTCGCATTTATCAGTGCGGTCTGGTGCTGTTTACCTGCACCTCACTGTTATGTGCATTCTCAGATTCACTGGGCATGCTCACCCTGGCCCGCGTGATGCAGGGCTTCGGCGGTGCCGCTCTGATGAGTGTCAATACGGCGTTAATCAGGATTATCTATCCGCAACGTTTTCTGGGCCGGGGAATGGGAATCAACTCGCTGATTGTTGCCGTTTCCACTGCCGCTGGACCGACGGTAGCAGCGGCGGTGCTCTCTGTTGCTTCCTGGAAATGGCTGTTTTTGATCAATATTCCGGTGGGCGTGCTGGCACTTTTTCTCGCATGGCGTTTTCTTCCGGATAACAGCCAAAAAAGTCAGGGACAGCGCTTCGACATCCCCAGTGCTGTTATGAACGCCCTCACCTTTGGCCTGCTGATTTCCGCTATCAGTGGTTTTGTTCAACGACAAAATAACGGGCTGATTCTGGCAGAAATTGCAGGGCTGCTGGTTACGGGTTTTTTCTTTATTCGCCGCCAGCTACGACTGCCTTTTCCTCTTTTACCGGTCGATTTATTGCGGATCCCGATTTTTTCCCTGTCGATAGGCACTTCGGTATGCTCGTTCTGCGCCCAGATGCTGGCGATGGTATCCCTGCCCTTTTCCCTGCAAAACGTGCTGCAACGTGATGAAGTGGCAACCGGTCTGTTGCTGACCCCCTGGCCTCTGGCAACAATGGTGATGGCGCCCATTGCAGGCAGGCTGATTGAGCATTACCACGCAGGCCTTCTTGGCGCGATTGGTCTGACGATGTTTGCGGGTGGATTACTTTCGCTGGCACTGCTACCTGCTGCACCTGACGATGTGAATATTTTCTGGCGCATGGCACTTTGCGGGGCCGGTTTTGGTCTGTTCCAGTCGCCCAATAACCACACCATCGTCTCTTCTGCACCACGGCATCGCAGCGGTGGAGCCAGCGGTATGCTCGGTACTGCACGCCTGCTTGGTCAGACCAGCGGCGCAGCGCTGGTTGCACTGATGTTTAATTTGTTTGATACCCGGGGCACTCATGCTTCTTTATTGACAGCAGCTGTCTTTGCCTCAGTTGCTGCGGTGGTCAGTGCGCTGCGTATCAGCAGAACGCCCTGAATGTAAAAAACCCTGTCAGCACAGTGATGCTGACAGGGTATGGCGAGGAACGTGCTGAGCGTTATCAGCGCAGCTTTTACCACTATTTCAGGTATTGCCCGCTACGTAATGCTTCGATGCGCTTGTCCAGCGGGGGATGCGACATAAAGAGTTCGCTCAACGATTTCGATTTGCCGTTGATGCAGAACGCCATCATGGTACTGGCTTCCTGCGGCTCATAGCTGGTTTTCAGACGTTGCAGGGCGGCAATCATTTTTTCACGACCTACCAGCTTTGCAGAACCGGCATCGGCGTGAAATTCACGGTGACGTGAGAACCACATGGTGATGATGCTGGCGATAATGCCAAACACCAGTTCCAGCACCATCGATACGACAAAATAGACCAGCGGATTGCCGTTGCTGCTCTCCCCTTCATCGCGATCGCCTGAGAGAAAGCCAGCGGCTATCTGAGCAATGATGCGTGAAATGAAGATAACGAAGGTATTCACGATACCCTGAATCAGCGTCATGGTGACCATATCACCATTGGCGATATGGCTGATCTCGTGGGCCAGCACCGCTTCAGCTTCATCGCGGCTCATATTTTGTAACAGACCGGTGGACACCGCCACCAGCGACGCGTCACGACGCGCGCCGGTGGCAAATGCATTGATGTCCGGCGCGTGATAAATGGCCACCTGAGGCATGGCGATCCCCGCCTGCTGAGCCTGCTGTGCAATGATCTGCATCAGCCAGCGTTCCGTTTCGTTGCGCGGCTGTTCAATCACCTCGCCACCAACGGAACGTAGCGCCATCCATTTAGACATCAGCAGTGAAACAAACGCACCGCCGAAGCCAAACAGACCCGCCATAATCATCAGGCCCTGTACACTGCTTGACTGGATCCCTGTCAGGCTGAGTATCAGCCCAAAAACCAACATCACGCCCAGGTTGGTCAACAGGAAAAGCGCAATACGCATCATAAAATTTTTTCTTCCTCAGTTAACAAAAAATGCTTATAACAGCCCCTATCCTATGGGCATTGCAAAACATTTCAAGCTCTGAACCCATTTAACTCATTTAAAAAACATAACTTTACACTTTCTGGCGACACAGTGTTCCGGTGCTGAAAATCGCTGTCAGAAAAGGTGAAGTTTGCGCATGAAATGGGAAAATTCAGGTAAAAAAAAGCACAGCTCTCGCTGTGCTTAGTGGTTATTTTGCTGCCGCAGGTGGCGCCTGAGTTTTCTCAAGCTGTGCCAGGTCGTTAGCAATATTGACCGTTTCATCGAGATACGGATCGGGCTCTTTATAATCTTTAGGCAAATCGTCAAGTTTCGCTAACGGCTTCTTGCCCTCACGCTGCATACGGGCGTTGATTCGTTCCAGACGAAGTGCATCATCTTCATGATTCTCTTTCTCACGCTCGGCGAGATTAAGCGAGATGATGTTGCGCTTGTCCTTGTTAGCGTTATACCGCGCAATGTCCTTAATGATGTACTGGAATTCCGTATCTTTGGCGATACGATCCTGATGCATTTTAATCAGCTGCGGCTCCAGCGGTTTTAAATCACCGGTTTTGCTGTAGGTGGCAGCATTAATGCTGTCCCACGGCAGAGCATTGTCTTCAAACTTCTCTCCCGTCTCCACCGCTTCCACACCGGTCGGCATCAGCAGGTCTGGCGTCACCACTTTACGCTGGGTACTGCCGCCATTCACCCGGTAAAACTTCTGGATGGTGTAAGTGATGGATCCCAGAGCAGGCCACTCCGGGCGGAGCATCTGATCGTAAATGCGATTCAGTGAACGGTACTGCTGAACCGTACCTTTACCAAAGGTCGGTTCGCCGACAATCAGCGCGCGGCCATAATCCTGCATCGCGGCGGCGAAAATTTCGGATGCTGAAGCACTGAAACGGTCAACCAGCACCACCAGTGGACCTTTGTAATAGACGATGCCGTCGTTGTCACTGTCTTCGCGAACTTTACCATTGTTATCACGCACCTGAACCACCGGGCCAGATGGAATAAACAGGCCGGAAAGAGAAACCGCTTCGGTCAGCGCTCCCCCGCCATTGGTGCGCAGATCGATTACCACGCTGTCCACGTTCTGTTTTTGCAGTTTTTGCAA
This sequence comes from Erwinia papayae, assembly GCF_058241465.1. Classification (NCBI taxonomy): domain Bacteria; kingdom Pseudomonadati; phylum Pseudomonadota; class Gammaproteobacteria; order Enterobacterales; family Erwiniaceae; genus Erwinia; species Erwinia papayae. The sequence goes on along the minus strand of NZ_JBZCHT010000009.1, from coordinate 712,325 downwards.
CTGCACCTTCACGTCATCTGTCAGACCAACATAGAATCCTGGAATATCCAGTACGCCGACTTTTTCTTTGCCGACATTGTGCACACTCATTTTTACCGCACGATCTTCCAGACGGATTTTTTCACGCGTCAGGGTAACGGTCCGGGTTTTGGTGCCTTTGCCGGCAGGTAAAATTTCCAGACGGACTTTGCTGCCTTTTGGGCCTTTAATCTGCGCCACCACATCATCCAGCCGCCAGCCGATGACATCAACCACTGGCTTACCGGGCTGGCCCACGCCGACAATGCGATCGCCAACGGTTATGGATTTGCTTTTTGCCGCCGGTCCGCCCGCCACCATCGAGTTGATCACCGTGTAATCATCATCCATCTGAAGCACGGCACCGATTCCCTCCAGAGAGAGACTCATCTCGGTATTAAACTGGTCAGTATTGCGTGGTGAAAGGTAACTGGTATGGGGATCGATTTCGCGGGCAAAGGCCGTCATCGCCAGCTGGAAAACGTCTTCACTGTTGCTCTGGGCCAGCCGGCGAATCGCGAACTGATAGCGTTTTGTCAGGACATCACGAATTTCTTTCTCGTTTTTTCCCGCCAGTTTGAGGCTCAGCTCATCATATTTGACTTTTGCATCCCACAGCTGATTCAGCTCTGCGCTGCTTTTGGGCCACGGAGACTTACTACGATCGATATCAATGGTGTCGTTGCCGGTGAAACTCATCGGCCGGTTGAGTACGGTCAACGCATACTGATAGCGTTCAAATCGACGTTGCTGAGCAAGGTTGTAGAGATCATAAAATACATCCAGCTTGCCGCTTTTCAGTTCATCACCGAGGGTGGTTTTTTTCCCGGCGTACTGATCGACATCTGATGCCAGCAGAACGTTGTGGTTGTAGTCGAGAAGGTTAAGATAGCGGGCAAAAATCTTCTCTGAGAAAGCCTGGTCCAGATCAAACTGACGATAGTGCGAGCGAGTGAAGCGTGACGTTACGCGTTCACTGACTGTCGCATGCTGCGGCTCCTGATGGAGCTGCGGGATCTGATCTGCGCGCGTAATGGTATCGGCAGCAAACACATTACCTGCCAGAAACAGACCGGCGATAACGGTGGTTCTGAAAAAATTGTTCATGCCCTGATTGGCCTCCGTCTCAGAACTGCAAGTGTTCTGCGCGCACGATCATCGCAAGGCCAGAAGCCAGCTGGACGCGGACGCCATCTTTAGTTACTTCAAGAATGGTTGCATCCATCGCATTTTTTCCCGCAGTCACTTTAATACTCTGGCCCACCTGTAAAGCACGGGTATCAGTGACAGGTGCGGTGCGGGGAGACGCCTTGGGGGCAGCTGTTGGCTGACGCTCTGCGCTGTTGCTTTGCGGCTTGTTGCGCGCCTGACGCGGCCGTTCACCTTCTGCGGCAGGTTTACGGGCAGGTTTGCGTGGACGGCGGGGAGCCGTTTCTTCACCCGCTTCACGTTTTTTTGCCTGCTGCTGCTCACGATGTGCCTGTACACGCGCCTTTGCTTCTTCAAGCTGCTTACGCGCATGTTCCACGTGCTGCTCGTCAAGAACACCACAGGGATTACCATCAAGGTCAACACGGGTCGCACCAGCTTTGATGCCGTAAAGGTAACGCCAGCTGGAGGTGTAAAGCCGTAATGCAGAACGAAGTTGAGTTTTACTCAGATTCATTTCGCCCTGAACGCGTTCGACCAGATCCTGAAAGATCCCGATTTTGAGCGGTCTGGCTTCGCCTTCCGCACTAAAACACTGAGGAAAGCGTTCGGCCAGAAAGGTAATAACTTCTTTGCTGCTATTCAACTTGGGTTGATTTTCCATGAAATTTCCTGATTACAACGGGTTGCCAACAAGCCGCAGGCATGAACAGGCGTCATTATAATGACACCATCGGCAAATGCTACGTGATCCAGCGCTTTAGCTGCGTTTCATGTGAATAAATTTTTCCACATCAGACCCGGCAAGTACCTCGCAAAGCACGGCAGTAAGGGTTGACAGCCCCTTTTCATCCTCGCTGTCGAAGCGGTTATATTCCACACTGTCGATATCGAGTACGCCGATAATCTGGCCGTTAACAACCAGCGGTAAAACAATTTCAGCATTACTGGCAGCATCGCAGGCAATATGACCGGGGAAAGCATGGACATCATTCACCCGCTGAACACGGTTCTCACTGACTGCGGTGCCACATACGCCCTTGCCAACCGGGATACGTACGCAGGCAATTTTGCCCTGAAAAGGCCCCAGCACCAGCGTATCTGCTTCCGTGAGCAGGTAAAAACCCACCCAGTTGACGCCGTCGAGACGCTCATACAACAGGGCACTGCAATTGCTCAACACCGCGAGAAAACTGCTCTCCCCGGCAATAAGTGCACCTGAATCCCGATTCAGGTCCGAATAAAACTCAGCTTTTGTCATCTTTTAACCATTGTGAAAGCATCTCGCGATAACCGTTTCGGTTACGCCAGATAAAAATAAGCATTAAATATACTGTCAGACAAGGTGAATGATTCTGTTAGTTAATATAACCTTATTCACCAGGAGCAAGTGAGCATGACCAGGTAGGGTCCGTTAATCGCTATGGCGACCAGAAAACTTAACCCTGCCCTGCACCTGAACTGTTGCCCGGGCCTGGAGCACCCTGTTCAGGATCATGAAAATATACGCCATCAGCCACGCTTTGCCTCAGGCACGTTATCAGCGTTGCCCCCAATGCGATACCCTTTTTTCCTTACCAGATGTTAAATCGGACCAGTCAGCGCACTGCCCGCGCTGCAACGCGAGGATCCTTAACGGCCGCGACTGGTCGATGACCCGCCTGATGGCGATGGCTGTCACTATGCTGTTGCTGATGCCCTTTGCCTTTAACGAATCACTGCTGACCGTTCACCTGCTGGGCACCACTATTCGCGCCAGTCTGCTGGAGGGGATTCTTCAGATGGCGCAACAGGGCGATGTGATCACCGCCTCAATGGTCGCCTTCTGCACTATCGGCGCGCCGGCAACGCTGGTGGCGTCTTTTGCCTGGCTGTGGTTCGGTAACAGGCTGGGGATGAATCTGCGGCCGGTATTACTGATGCTTGAACGGCTAAAAGAGTGGGTGATGCTGGATATTTACCTGGTGGGTATCGCGGTCGCTTCGATAAAAGTTAAAGACTACGCGGATATCCAGGCCGGGCCGGGGCTGGTTGCATTCATTTCACTGACCGTCCTCAGCCTGATAACGCTTATTCATACCAATGTTGAGCAACTCTGGCATCGCTTTTATCCGCAATCACAGCCCCATGTCGCACCTGAGCAGTTGCAGGTCTGTCTGAGTTGCCATCACACCGGGTTGCCGGACGATCGTGGCCGTTGCCCGCGCTGCCACACGTCTCTTTATTTCCGACGTCGTTACAGCCTGCAAAAATCCTGGGCGGCGTTAATCGCGTCGATCGTGCTGTTGATCCCGGCTAATCTGCTGCCGATTTCAGTCATTTATCTCAACGGAGCAAAACAACAGGACACCATTCTTTCCGGCATCATGTCGCTGGCTTCCGGAAATGTTCCGGTGGCCGCCGTGGTTTTTATTGCCAGTATTCTGGTGCCTTTTACTAAAGTCATTGTGCTGGTCACGCTGTTAATCAGCATTCATTTTAATTGTGAACAGGGGCTGAAAACCCGGGTGCGTCTGCTACGGGTGGTTACCTGGGTAGGCCGGTGGTCAATGCTCGATCTGTTTGTCATTTCACTCACCATGTCGCTGGTCAATCGCGATCAGCTGCTGGCTTTTACCATGGGACCGGCTGCCTTCTACTTTGGCGCAGCGGTCATACTCACTATCCTTGCCGTTGAGTGGCTGGATAGCCGTTTACTTTGGGATGCACATGCAACAGGAAACGCCGACTACACCGACTAACGCACGCATCAAAAGCAGGCGTAAGATTTCACCGTTCTGGCTGCTGCCTTTTATTGCATTGCTGATTGCAGGCTGGCTGGTCTGGACAAATTATCAGGAGCGCGGAACCACCGTTACCATTGATTTTGCCTCGGCTGATGGCATCGTGCCGAGCAGAACGCCGGTGCGTTATCAGGGGGTGGAGGTCGGTCTGGTGCAGGGGATCAGCATGACCGACGATCTGCGCACGATAAAAATTAAAGCCAGTATCAAAAGTGACATGAAAGACGCGCTGCGCGAGGATACCCAGTTCTGGTTGGTGACGCCAAAAGCGTCTCTGGCCGGGGTATCCGGACTGGATGCTCTGGTGGGCGGTAACTACATCGGCATGGTGCCCGGTAAGGGGAAACCCCGTGACACCTTTGTGGCGCTGGATACCCAGCCCAAATACCGGGTCAACGCTGGCGAAATGCTGATTCATCTGCACACGCCAGACCTTGGCTCACTCAATTCCGGCTCGCTGGTCTATTTCCATAAAATTCCTGTTGGTCGGGTCTATGACTACAGCATTAATTCGGGCAATAAGGGCGTCACGGTGGATGTGCTGATCGAACGCCGCTTCACTAATCTGGTGAAAAAGGACAGTCGTTTTTGGAACGTTTCGGGGGTCAAAGCCGATGTCAGCCTGAGCGGTGCCAAAGTTCAACTGGAAAGCCTGGCCGCGCTGGTAAATGGTGCCATTGCTTTCGATTCGCCAGAACAATCGCCGCAGGCCAAAACCGACGACAACTTTGACCTGTATCCCGACCTCGCTCACAGCCAGCGCGGGGTAAATATCACTCTTGATCTGCCTGACGGCAAAAACCTGAAAGCGAACAGTACGCCGCTGATGTACCAGGGGCTGGAAGTTGGCACCCTGACTGGCCTGACGCTGCAACCCGACGGCAAAGTGACCGGCTCTCTGACCATCGATCCTTCGGTCACTGGTCTGATGCGTACCGGCACGCGAATTGAAATGCGCAGCCCCAAAGTCAGCCTGACCGATACCAGCCTCAGCGCGCTGCTGACCGGTAACACGCTGGAGTTAATTCCCGGAGAAGGCGAACCACAGGACCATTTCACCGTACTGAAAAGTAATGAGTCACTGCTCCAGCAGCCTGCCACGCTGGCGGTCACGCTGACGGCTCCGGAAAGCTACGGCATCGATGCAGGTCAGCCCGTTGTGCTGCATGGTATGCACATTGGCCAGGTCGTCAGTCGGCAACTGAATGAACAGGGCGTCAGCTTTGTGATTGCTATCGCCCCCGATTACCGCCAGCTGGTTCACGGAGACAGTAAATTTATTATCAACAGTCGACTGGACGTTAAATTTGGTCTGGACGGCATGGAGGTGCTGGGTGCCAGCGCAGGCGAGTGGGTTGATGGCGGCATCCGTCTCGATCCCGGCAGCAAAGGCAGCGTTAAAAACAGCTATCCGCTGTACGCCAATGCAGAAAAGGCAGAAGAAGGGATCACCACCAATCAGTTACCCACCACCCTGACGCTGACCGCCAACAGCCTGCCGGATATTCAGGCCGGCTCCATCGTGCTGTACCGGAAATTCCAGGTCGGTGAAATCGTTGAGGTGATACCACAGGCCAACCAGTTTGACGTAAAGGTTCATATTAAACCGCAATACCGCAAACTGCTGACGCCTAACAGCGTCTTCTGGTCTGAAGGCGGCGCGCGCGTACAGCTGAACGGTAGCGGTCTGACCGTGCAGGCCTCCCCGCTGAATCGGGCTCTGAAAGGCGCAATCAGTTTTGATAATCTGACCGGAGCAGGCGCGGGGCTCACCAGCAGAGACAAACGCGTGCTGTATGCCTCGGAAACCGCTGCCCGGGCAGTCGGGAGCCAGATTACACTCCATACCTTCGATGCCAGTAAACTTTCCCCCGGTATGCCGATTCGTTATCTTGGCATCACCATCGGGCAGCTGGAATCGCTGGCGCTGAGCCCGGATAAAAACCAGGTGATTGCTAAAGCCGTGCTCTATCCGGAGTACGTGCAGGACTTCGCTCGTCTGGGCAGCCGCTTTTCAGTGGTCTCACCAGAGATCTCCGCCGCCGGAGTCAGTCATCTGGACACACTGCTTCAGCCTTATATCAATGTTGATCCCGGAAAAGGCCACGGTCAGCGCAGCTTTGAACTTCAGGAATCAACCATTACAGATGCGCGTTATCTTGACGGACTCAATGTGGTAATGGATGCACCGGAAGGCGGCTCGCTGTCTGTGGGAACGCCGGTGCTGTTCCGTGGTATCGAAGTGGGAACGGTAACCGGAACGTCGCTGGGCGCGATGGCTGACCGGGTGCAAATCACCCTGCGTATCAGCAAAAAGTATCAGCATCTGGTGCGCAATAACTCCATCTTCTGGCTGGCGTCTGGCTACAATCTGAAGTTCGGCCTGATTGGCGGGGTAGTGAAAACCGGCACCTTCCAGCAGTTTATTCAGGGCGGTATTGCCTTTGCCACACCGCCGACCGTCCCGCTGGCACCGCAGGCGACATCCGGTAAGCATTTCCTGCTGGAGGATGAAGAGCCGAAAGACTGGCGGAAATGGGGCACCGCACTTCCGGCTAATTAATGCCAACGGGCAGTCAACACGACTGCCCGTTTTTTTTCCCGGCAAAGGCTGTGTTAAACTCGCCCAACTTCACTTCTATTGTCAGACGGAACCTTCCCAGTGCCCTGCTCTTCTTCGCTTTACTTTCCTGACGCTTTTCTTGCACAGATGCTCGAACTGTTGCCCGATCCCGCGCAGTTTGATCAGTTTATCGCCATCAGTCAGCAGCCACTGCGCCGCAGTTTGCGGGTTAATACGCTGAAAATCAGCGTGCCCGACTTTCTGGCTCTCGTTGCGCCCTGGCGCTGGACTCTCACTCCCATTCCCTGGTGTGAAGAAGGCTTCTGGTTGTCGCGTGAGGATGTCGACACTCTGTCTCTGGGCAGTACGGCTGAGCACCTGGCCGGTTTATTCTATATTCAGGAGGCCAGCTCAATGCTGCCGGTCAGCGCGCTTTTTGCCCCGCGATTGCCAGCCTGAGCGGGTTATGGATATGGCCGCCGCACCGGGTTCCAAAACCACCCAACTGGCCGCAAAGATGTCGACTCACGGCACGGTTGTTGCCAATGAGTTCTCGGCCAGTCAGGTCAAAGTATTACATGCCAGTCTCAGCCGCTGTGGCGTCACCAATACGGCAATAACCCACTTCGACGGACGGGTTTTTGGCGCAGCGTTGCCAGAAACTTTCGATGCCGTTCTGCTGGATGCGCCCTGCTCTGGTGAGGGCGTAATCCGTAAAGATGCCGATGCCCTGCGTAACTGGACGCCTGAAAGTACCGCAGAAATAGCGGCGACCCAGCGGGATTTGATCCTCAGTGCCTTTCACGCTCTGCGGCCCGGCGGTACGCTGATCTACTCCACCTGCACGCTGAACACGATTGAAAACCAGCAGGTGATTGCCTGGCTGATGGCGGCTTTCCCCGATGCGGTAGAAATTGAACCGCTCAACACTCTTTTTCCTGAGGCGCATCGGGCCTGCACGCAGGAAGGCTTTCTGCATGTTTTCCCGCAAATTTATGACAGTGAAGGTTTTTTTGTAGCCCGACTGCGAAAACTCCGCTCAGTGCCGCTGCTCCCCCCGCCCGGATACAAAATGGGTAAATTTCCCTTTGCACCGCTGAAGCCGGTAGAAGAACAGGCGGTGATTGCTGCTGCCATGCAATCCGGTCTGGGCTGGAACAGTGACACTCATCGCCTGTGGCAACGTGATAAAGAACTCTGGTTATTTCCACATGCCATCGAGCACATGCTGGGCAAAGTCCGCTTCTCACGTATCGGGCTGAAACTGGCAGAGGTCTTCTCCAAAGGTTATCGCTGGCAACATGAAGCGGTGACTGCGCTGGCACAGCCGCTGGCCGCCAACCGATTCGAACTGACCACCAGCGAGGCGGAAGAGTGGTATCGCGGGCGTGATATCTACCCTGAGCGGGAAATACCCGCCGATGAAGTACTGCTTACCCACCAGCATCACCCTGTCGGGCTGGCTAAAAAGGTGGGAAGCAGGATTAAAAACAGTTATCCCCGTGAACTGGTGCGTGACGGCAAACTGGCCACGCCATAAGGACTTGCCGTCAGGCTGGGGGCGAGTTAGCGCCTTAATCATCTGGCTGATTTTAGCCAGCGCGGAACCTGTTGCATGACGATTTATCATCTCGCCTGTGAATACCCGTTGTGCTGCAACGGGTGTTGATGGCGCATATCTGATGAAATGCGTATCGATGGCTACCCCCATTCACGTCAAGTATGGATTATCATCAATCTTGCTCAGGTTGACGGTTTGTTTAACTGGTGGACTCTATTTTTGTTCAGGGTTCAGGAAATGACATAAATGAACAATCAAAAGCAGTTTTACTTTGTGCTGGCACTGCTGTCTCTCGGGAGCGCGCTGATTATTGAAGTACTGGCAAGGCTGGTTCATTTACTGATTGTTGGATAAGTGGTTTGCCGTCCGTACTCTGTTTCCGCCAGGGTATTTCTGCACTGAAAGTGGGTAATTTAAATAATTTTCCACAATTAACAACTCCGACGATCAGATAAAAACGTCGAAATATTAAAATGCTGTCTTTATTCTAAATGAAAAGGAACTTTCGATATTTATGAAAGCGATTATGCTGCTAATTCTCAGCACATTACTCTCCGCCTGTTCTTCTGAGCCACACCAGAATCACCCCTCTTCGGGTGAGATATGTCAGGGCTTCGGCTGTAGCACGGCACCCGGAAAGTCACCCAGCAGAGCTGATACTCACAAGCCAACGAAAGAAGAGAAAATACGTGTCCGGCAGGGGGGAACACCCGATTTTGGTTCTGATGAGATGAGTATTGATGGCCATTTTCCCTTATAAGCAAGCTCAATTACGAAATAATACCTGCTGAATATATTCGGTAAGCACCCTGTATATTGTTTCCTCCAGTTCAAAAGTTTTATGACCTGAATAATGCTAAAGAGCCAGATGGTGGTACAACGCCTTTTTCAGAATAAGCATTCTGTGAAAAGTCTTGCGGATAGTGAGTTTATGCAGCAACGACCGGAACGCATACAGCTCGATGAGTGCGGTGATTACTGCTCAATCATTTCTCGTTAAGTCATCGGACGCTGGCAACAGGTTACAGCTGTTGATGAGGCTGAAAGTTTTTACAGCCCTATGACTGAATATTTTTAGCAGATATCTGTATGGTCCCATTCAGGTAAGAAAATTAGCTTTTCTTGAAACAAGGCTCTGATCCCTGACTTCTTACGGGCCGCTGGCGTTATTAAATGGCAAAACGCCTGCAAAAGCAGGCGCTATGTATTCAGTCTGTTAAGGCTTTTTACAGCGAATATCCCCGCAACGCACCATCTTTTTAGCTACCTGCTGACTGCCTTTTCTGCCACTTAAACAGACAGAAGACCACTACCGTTAGCAGTAGCGCGGTAATAAACGTGAAGTTGATCAACAGGTCTGCCGTGTTTTCCACACCTGAGCTGTTAAACCAGCCAGCAAGCAAATCAGTAAAATTGGGGGCTGTGAGGCGAATAAACCAGGCAACCAGTAAATTCATTATTATTAACACAACAATGAAAGCCAGTGCGCGTAAACTCCATTTTTTCATCATTAATCGACCTGTATTGTGCCGTAAGCTTGCATGCCTGAACCGGGTATTTTAATCATGCTTGTTTTCAGTAACTGGCTGCGGAGATATTCAAAGTCCGTAATGTGATTAAGTGTTATACAACCTTCGCTCAGCCCCATAGGGCCGATAGGATGCAGGCGAAAATTCCCACGCTTAATGCCGTTGATGAATGTCCAGTCGTCAATTTTGCCGTCATCCCTGTACAACGCAAACCACTCCCGGCGGTCTGTACCATATCCGTATTTAAGCAGAGTTTCCCGTAAGTCGCCCAGGCGTCCGCCGGATTGACGGCCTACGATGTAATATTTTCCCTGCGGGATAGGCCCGATGTTTTTAACCGTTGTAGGACTTTCATTGTTGCGACCCTGCTTCTGGCCTGAAAAGGCGGGAAACGCGCCGATGCCATAGCAGGTAAGGAGAGACATTGGCATTCCGTTTAAAGAAAACGAACAGGTTACAGACATAATCATCATCCAGGCTGATTAATTTTTCGATGATTATAACTAGAGATTAAAATCATATGGAAGCTTCGTGATTCCGAAAAGGTATAAAAGAGAATTCAAGATTATGATATCTATATGTTTATTACTGGGATAGGTAACTGGAAACCTTTTCACCATGCATAACCAGTGTAGGGTGTAAGGTGTTAAAAAACAGGATAACTTCAGCTCATTGCATCATTCTTTAGCGAATACCGGAAGGCCAGATGAGCCACGTTCTGCGCCACAGCTTCGCCAGTCACTTTATGATGGCCGGGGGAAATATCGTGGTATTACAACGCATTCTGGGACATTCAGATATCAGGGTAACTATGTGTTATGCGCACTTTGCACCAGATCACCTGGAGGAAGCCGTCACCAACAATCCTTTGGCAAGAATGGCTCGCCAAAATGGCGACACAGAATCCAACAGGGGGTAATACCGTACAACAGAGTGAGCTTTAAGTGCCTGATTTAAATATAAATCACTGTTTTTGATGCCCAGATAAAAAAAGACCGAAGACGATTCCTGTCTCCGGTCCAGGGAAATGGCTCCGTAAAGAGCCGTGCGCTAAAAGTTGGCATTTGTGCAGGTCGTATCACCCTGCCCTTTAAAGATAGTCGGGCAATGCGGATTTTCCAGCCGCTTATCAGCCCGCTGGACAAAAGTTAGCCGTACTGTGATCCTCGCTGCAAAATGCTGATCAGCTACATAACTTCTGCGCGCGTTCAATAAAGGGGGCAAGGCTCTTTTTCTGGCCTGGTCGCTGCGGATCATCAATCTGAATCACACTGATGGGCTGGCCCTTCATCTGGCCATTTTTAATCATCTGTTCGGCAGCATCATTCAACGGATATTGCATCAGGGTGCTCGGATTGATGGCTAACAGGGCGCCGCCTTTGGCACAGGTCAGCATCACCTCTTCCCGGTCGAATGCCCATTTATCTTTGCCCATTTCAAAACGGCTAACGGTAATAATTTCGGCAGCCATCGCACCGGAACAAAAACTCAGTGCAATGATCAGACTGGCCAGTTTTTTCATGGTGTAACAAACCTCTCTGGATAAATGCCTGGTACGGCAGTAAAAAAATTCAGGCTGGTTCCAGCGTGGCAAACACGCTGACTAACAGCAGTACCAGCGCGGCAAAAAATATTTCTGCCAGCGTGGTGAGTATAAATATGCGCCGGGCACTCTCTCCGGCGTATCTGAAACGTGGCACCAGCCAGTAGCGATTGAATAACGCCACGCCACACATCACCGCTACCAGCAGCGTTTTCAGCAGCAGCAGCCGGGTGTAAAGGCCAAATCCGCTCGCTGACCAGTCCGGTATCAGCAATGAATTAATCACGCCAGTCAGCACCACCAGCGCTACCGCCAGATGACCGTAACGGGAAAAACACATTAACGTTTTAATGGCGTCGTAGCGGGTGGTCAGCTGGCGGGTATCGCGCATCAACAGCAGCACGGGCAGCAGGCCGCCAGCCCAGAAAGCAGCCGCGAGAAGATGCACCACCTGGTTAATGCGCTGCAATGTTCCCATCAGACCATCCGCCATCGCGGCATGCCCCGTGAATGCCAGCCCGACAAGCTGTCCGCTCCCGCAGAATAAGCATAACCACTGCCTGCCTCCTCCCCGCAGCGCCAGTGCCGACAGCCCCAGCAATGCCGTAACCAGTTGCCATTGCCAGACCTGACCCGTGTGCGTTTGCATCACGGCCTGCCAGGTTGCAGCATCCCACAATGCTGAGCCGCTTCCCGCCATCAGTGCAGTTTGCGCTACCAGAAGCATGATGGCAGTCACCAGCGTGGCCGATACGCTGACAACCAGCAACCTGTGGAATTTTTTATCAAGAAACGCCCTGAATCTGGCAGGAGCCAGCAGTGCGCTGAAAAGACTACAGCCGCCTGACGACATCAGTGCCGAAAAATGCAGCCAGCGACAAAGTATGTAAAACAGACTGAGGGACATATCACTTCACGCTGAATCCATAGTTCCCGTGGGTCTTATGTCCGTCAACAGAGAGCACATGCCAGCTGACCTGATAGTGGCCCGCCACCAGTGGCTTTTCCAGCGGGACGATCAGCTGGTTGTGTTGCCTGGGTGCCCGTTCCGCCTTTGTCAGTGGGACAGCTTTCTGACTGGCATCGGTAATGTCAACCCCGCTGAAAGCCGGCTCAATATCTTCAGAGAAGGTCAGCGTGAGCGCCTGCGGTGAAGCAGTGACATCTGCATTCGCAGCCGGGTACTGACTTTTAAGGTGAGCATGGGCAGAAGCCTGTAAGGAAAACAGCGTGGCTACGGAGGCGAGGACAAATAAGAGCGGGAGTTTACGCATGGACAAGATTCCATCTTAATCAGAGCAACCCGACGGCTGCGATAAGGCCGCAAGAATACTCCGCTTAAAATAAGGTGTCGAGCAGATAAGCCCTCAGCCAACGAGCAGGCTTGCGAAATATCACCCGCTGTTTTATCCTGGCCGACAGAATCAGGAGGAATAAATGAATCACAATCTTGCTCTGTTGCCGCAGGAAGAAAAAGACAAAGTGAACGTCGACCTGGCAGCCGCCAGCGTTGCCTTTAAAGAACGCTATAACATGCCGGTGATTGCCGAATCGGTAGAGCGTGAACAACCGGAAGCACTTCGTGACTGGTTTCGTCAGCGCCTGATGCAATACCGTCAGGCTTCACTGGGTTTTTCACGCCTGCCTTATGAACCGAAACAAAAATAGTATTTAATATTCGTGTTATTCCCTTGTGTTTACGCTGCGCTTAGGATGAGATATGTCTTCTGAAACTGCTATGCAGGAGAGTATATGTCCGTCTGGAGTGTCGCTGCGGCACAATCAGGGTCGCGTTCCGGAGAGACTGACTGGAACATTTCGCACCATCTTGAATTTATCCATCAGGCTGCTGAACACCAGGTTAATGTTCTGATTTTCCCCGAATTATCCCTGACGGGCTACGAGCTGGCCCTCAGCCGTGAACTGTCGATGAATATGGACGATCCCAGACTGGAACCCTTTGCTATTGCCGCCAGCCAGCATCAGATGATTATTGTCATCGGGTTGCCGTTACTGGATGGCGATCACACCCTGCTGTGCGCGTTGGCGTTTCTACCCGATGGCACACGTCTGGCGTATGGCAAGCGCAACCTGTTTGGTGATGAAAATCTTTTTTTTCAGGCGGGTGCCGGGATCCCGCTGTTTGGCTATCAGCGGCATAACATCGCGCTGGCGGTTTGCGCAGATATCAGCGTTGAGGAATACGCCCGGGACGCGGCCCTTCGCGGTGCTAACCTTTACGCCACGGGTGTACTGGCATCGGAAAAAGGTTATCAGCATGGCTGCGACTTTCTGGTGCGCTGGGCTACGCAATACAAAATGGCGGTGCTGATGGCTAATCATGCCCTGCCGACCGGTGGTTACCAGAGTGCCGGAAAAAGTGCCGTCTGGGACGAACAGGGTCGTCAGGTCGTGCAGGGTGGTAGCGGCGAACAGCTGGTCATCGCTCGCAGGACGGAGAGCGGTTGGCAGGGAGAAGTGCATCCGGTGCGCTAACCGACGGTAATCTGACAGAGAGCATTATGTTACGTGTGATCGATACTGAAACCTGTGGCCTGCAAGGCGGCATTGTCGAAGTGGCCTCAGTGGATGTCATTAACAACACCATTGTCAATCCCATGAGCGATCTGATTTGCCCCGATCGCCCCATCAGCCGTGAGGCTATGGCCATTCACCGCATTACTGAATCGATGGTGGCCGGTAAGCCCACCATTGAGCAGGCTATCCATCGCTATCATGGCAGCAACTATTACGTTGCCCATAACGCCAGTTTTGATCGCCGAATGCTGCCAGAGATACAGGGTGAGTGGATTTGCACCATGACGCTGGCACGAGGTTTGTGGCCGGGCAGAAAATACGGCAACTAGGCGCTGCGGGAATCCCTGCAACTGGAGGTGGAGACGCCGCCTGGCCTGCACGCACACCGGGCGTTGTATGACTGCTACGTGACAGCGTCACTGCTTATTCGCATCATGGCGTTTTCTGGCTGGGATGCCGGGGAAATGGTTCGCAGGATGCAGGTGCGTGGTTCTGCTGTCACTTTCCCATTTGGCAAATACCGTGGCAGTAAAGTTGATGAAGTGGTAAAGCGCGATCCCGGTTATCTGAAGTGGATGCTGAAAAACATTCCCGACCTGAATGCCAGTCTGCGCAGCGCCATTGAACGGGCCCTGTCGGCAGAATAATATTCCGCATGAAAAGGCATTTATCGCCCGGCACGGTATCGCCACCTGCGGCCCGCAGGAGATTAAAAACGGTGCGCAGCCGGTGACAGACTGGATAGAGAAACAGGGCATTAAATATCTGGCGGTACATATCGATCCTGATGTGTTGGATCCGACCCTGTTCCGCTCTGTGCTGTTCGCAAGACCCGCCAGAGGTAAAGACGATTTTGCTGGTGCAGCGGAAGGCAGACTGACAATCAATGAGGTGGTGACGCTGGTCAACCACGCCGCGAGCAGGTCGCAAATGGCCGGTATAACCGTGGCGGAACATCTTCCCTGGGATGCCATCAACCTGAAGAAAATGCTTGAATCTTTGCCGATGCCGGGCTGATACCCGACAAGCTATCCTGCCCGCCACTCTGCGGACATTCGGCAGAGTGGCGGCAGTCTTTCGAAGTAAAATTCAGTCAGCCGTGGGAGCGAGGGTGCCCTGTGCCAGTGCGATCAGAAAGGTAAACTCATCCGCCACCCCTTCATAGAAGGTAAAGCGACCCGATTTACCGCCGTGGCCGGAGTCCATGTCGGTGTCGAGTATCAGCAGATTGTTATCGGTTTTCACATCGCGCAATCTGGCAACCCATTTTGCCGGTTCCCAGTACTGCACCTGCGAGTCATGCAGGCCGGTAGTCACCAGCATGTGCGGATAGTTCTGCGAAGTGACGCCATCGTACGGACTGTATTGACGGATATAGTGATAGAACGCCTCATCAGCCGGATTACCCCATTCATCATATTCAGCGGTCGTCAGGGGAATTGACTCATCCAGCATGGTGGTTATCACATCGACAAACGGCACCTGAGCCACAATGCCATGAAAACAGGATGACGCCATATTGACCACCGCTCCCATCAACAGGCCACCCGCGCTGCCGCCCATTGCGTAAATTCTTTCCGGATCGCCATAGCCCTGCGCCACCAGCGCGTGGGTGGCATCGATAAAATCGTGAAAGGTATTCATTTTGTTGAGCAACTTTCCGTCATCGTACCACTGCTGCCCCAGCTCACCGCCACCACGAATATGCGCAATGGCGAAGACAAAACCCCGATCTAACAGGCTCAGGCGACTGGCGCTGAAATCAGCATCCATACTGCTGCCGTAAGCACCGTAGCCGTATACCAGTAGTGGATTTTTTTTCGGCTGGAAATGTTGCCGGTGATAAACCAGCGACACTGGCACCTTCACGCCGTCGCGCGCGGTTATCCAGTGCCGTTCACTGCAATAATTGCCAGCGTTGAAGCCTTTTACTTCAGTCTGCTTGAGCGTCCTGCGTTCGCCGCTGTCCATGTCCAGCTCGTAAAGGGTATCGGGCGTGGTCATCGAGGAGTAACCGTAGCGCAGCAGCGCAGTTTCCGGCGAGGGATTATAAGAGAGCCAGGTTACGCAGGCAGGGTCATCGAAAGCAATTACCACATCCCTGCCGGTCTTGCGACAGATCTGCCGCAGTCTGTTCTGCCCCTGCTCGCGTTCCTGCACCACCAACCAGTCACGGAACAGGCTGAAATCCTCCAGCAGAACAGGCGTGCGTGCCGGGATCAGGGTTTGCCAGCTGTCCTCACTGAACTGCTGGCTGTAATAAAGTGCAAAATTCTTCCCTTCCCGGTTCGAGCGAACCCAGAACTGTTGCTGATAGTGATCCACCGCGTACTCGTGATCTTTACGGCGTGGACAGAATATCTGTGGCTCAGCCGTGGCGGAATCCGCATCCAGCAACAGAATTTCACTGGTGGTGGTGCTGTTCAGACTGATAAGAACAAACTGCTCAGAGGTGGTTTTGTGAACGCTGACGTAGAAGGTATCGTCCTGCTCTTCATACACCAGTTCATCTTCCTGTTGTGAGGTGCCAGGACGGTGACGCCATACCTGCCACGGCAACAGAGTCTGCTTATCTTTCAGCACGTAATAGAACGTGCTGCTGTCTGCCCATGCAAATCCTGAAGAGACATGCTCCAGCACTTCCGGATACCACTCGCCGGTGGTCAGATTGAAGAAACGAATGTCGTACTGACGGCGTGACAGATAGTCCTCTGCCACCGCCAGCAGTTGATTATCCGGACTGATACCCAGTCCGCCAGGCGTATAAAAATCCGCGCCTGCCGCTCGCTGATTGCAGTCAAGCAGGATCTCCCATTGCTCCGGTGTGGAAGTGTCTTCCGGCTGGCGGGTATAAATTGCATACTCTTTGCCTTCCTCGTAGCGGCTCTGATAACGCCAGCCCCTTTTAACATAAGGCACGGAAAACTCACGTGGCGGAATACGTTGAATAATTTCCTTCAGCACCTCCTGCCGTAACGCCTGGTGCGGTGCCATAATCGCGCTGCCGTACTCATTTTCAGCTTCAAGATAGTCAACAACATCCTGCTGCTGACGCTGGTCATCACGCAGCCAGTAATAGTTATCGATGCGCGTCTCACCGTGCAGGGTCATTTCAACAGGAATTTTTCTGGCGATTGGGGGTTTCAGCATTATCGGACATCCACTCAGTCAGTCATGTCTGCTTAGTGTGGCATTTACCGCGCTGATTGTCAGGCGGGAGCCTGAAGCAGTCAGTGACAAAACAACAGGTTGGGGACAAAAATGCCCCCGGCGGGTGATCAGGCAGATAATTTTTGCTTCTCAGCCTGAATATCACTGGCAATACTCTCGCGAACATCCTCGGGTATTTTCAGTTCGTCTGCGAGAGCCTGAAGGTAGCTGCGCTCCATGAAATGGTCCACGTCAATCACCAGATTACTGAGGAAATAGACCTCCAGCGCTTCCTCCTCATTACTGATGTCCTTCGCCAGCTTTTGTGGATCCAGGGGCATATCAATGGCCTGCTGGATCATTCGCTCACCCTCTGCGCCCAGCCCGGCCTGCTGAATATGCTGGTCGATCGCCTGTCGCTCATTGTTGTCAATATGACCATCGCTTTTCGCCGCAAACACCAGCGCCTGCACCAGACGCTCCGCACGACGGTCTGGTGGCGAGAACTGCTGACCAAACTGCGGCTGGTCGCGGTGAGTTTCAGCGATACGCTGCTTATATTTATTCCACAGCACCGCCCCCGCTGCCGCGCTGCCGCCGATGATCAGCGCATTTTTCCCGTATTTCGTCAGCAGTTTGCGCGAAGATTTACTCGCTATCAGCAGGCCTGCCAGACCACCCAGCGCGCCCGGTGCCAGCATCTTGCCTAATCCCTCGCCACCACTTTTTCCCTGCTTGCCATTGCCCAGCACATTTTGAATTTGTTTCAGCCAGTCAGCCATCGTCTTTCCTTTCAGTGACAGAAAACGTTCAGCATAGAGGGCGTTACGTCAAGAACCGTCAAGTCTGGCAAAGCCCCGAAAACAACCAGCTACACTTCGCTAACAAAGGAACAACACTATAATTAGCATGATAATTATTACGCCTGGCATTAGCGCAGGGAAGACAGCGGCATCTCAGGTTTTGACGGCAGAACTGATTCGACACTTAATCGCCGGATATCGGCTGAGGAAAATCATGCGATTTGCTCATAATCCCCTGTTTATCAACACGGTTATTTTAGGGGGAACACCGGAAGAAAAAATTGAGGCCGCAGCGCAGGCGGGCTTCAGTCAGATTGAACTCTGGCGGCAGGATGTGGAGAAAGCGGGCGGCGGCGTGCCGGGGATTATTGACCTGGTCAGCCTAAAAATCTGGCATTTACCGATTATCAGGTGCTGCTGGATTTCGATGGCGCACCGGACGCCGTTCGTCAGCGAAAGTGTGATGAAGCTTTGGTGATGCTGGATACGGCAGTGGCTCTCGGTGCAACCACGCTGCTGACGCCAGCATCAACCGCTGATGATTGTCTTGCCGGGCGCGAAGAGGAGGATATCCGCTGGCTGGTTGATGAAGCAGGCAGGCGGGGACTGAGTGTGGCCTTTGAAGCTATGGCATGGAGTACACACATTAACAATACTGCGGCAGCATGGCAGCTGGTGCAGCGCATCGATAAGCCGAATCTTGGTCTGGTGGTCGATGCTTTCCACATCTTTGCCCGTCGGCGCACGGTAGCAGACCTGGCAGGGATCCCGATGGATAAAATCTTTCTGGTACAGCTGTCCGACCTCGCCGCCCTGCCCGCTGAGCACGCGCTGGTCGACATCGCACGTCATAAGCGCCTGTTACCCGGCGAGGGGTGTTTCCCGCTGAACACCCTGCTGGATTATCTGGCAGAGGGTGGATACAACGGGCCTCTTGGCCTGGAAGTCTTTAACGACCAGCTGCATCAGCGTGCAGCTCATGACGTGGCGAAAGAAGCCATGTCTGCCCTGAAGCGATGTTGTGGCATCTGAATAAATCTGCCGCTGTGCTGAAATGGATAACGTCGCCCAATCCGGCGACGCTCCGGAGCCGGTTCGACAGGTTAACCCGCTTCATCGGACAAACTGGTCGCCGACACTCCTGTGGTGACCCCATAAAATACGGTAACAGCACGCAGGACGTGGAGCACAACGCCAGACTCCCGGCACACTGCTGGTCACCAAAGCCGCAGGCCCCGGATGAGAGGACCACAGCAACGGACGGATTTCGTTTGCTGACCTCAGGCTACCTTACTGGCGCGGGAGGGTTTGCCTGCACCGATCGCTTTCAGTTTGTTCTTCGGTTCTGCTTCATCCGTGGCGTCTGCCAGAGTGTCGCTTTCCTGCCCGGCATCGGGCTCCCCGGCCGGGTTCAGGTCGTTACCTTCCATGCTCACATTTGCACGCTCAGGTTGTTTGCTGGTGCGCAGAATATGTGCAAGGGCATCTTTATTCTCTGCGAGGAACAGCCCGAGTATTTCGCGCTGCTCTTCGTCAATCGTCAGCGGGGCCACACCAAGCCAGTCGGAGAAGACTTCCGCCATATCCAGCATTTTGTCGTAGGCATCGGCTTCTTTTTTACTGGCGAAAGTCATTTTTTCCTCACCTTTTCTGACCACAACATATTTTATTTCAACAGCCATTGTTCCCACCTTATTTAACTGTATTTTCATACAGTATAACAGCGATGATTTTCCTTCTCAAGCCCGTAAAGCGGATGTATGCGCAATCGTTTTCGTTTATACTGCGCGCGTTTTTTTCCTTCCAATCAGGTAGACATTATGACAACTCTTGGTACTGCGCTGCGCCCCGCCGCCACGCGTGTAATGCTGTTAGGAGCGGGTGAACTTGGCAAAGAAGTCGCGCTGGAATGCCAGCGCCTGGGCGTGGAAGTCATTGCCGTCGATCGCTATGCCGACGCACCCGCCATGCATGTGGCGCATCGCAGCCATGTCATCAACATGCTGGATGGCGAAGCACTGCAAGCCCTGGTGGCGTCAGAACGTCCTGATTTTATTGTGCCAGAAATCGAAGCCATCGCGACAGATATGCTGATTGAGTTGGAAAAACAGGGGCAAAAGGTGGTGCCGACCGCGCGTGCCGCCCGTCTGACCATGAACCGCGAAGGCATTCGTCGCCTGGCCGCTGAAGAGCTCTCCCTGCCCACCTCAGATTACCGCTTTGCCGATGATGAGCAGGCTTTTCATCAGGCCGTACAGGCAATTGGCTTCCCGTGCATCGTTAAGCCGGTCATGAGCTCGTCCGGTAAAGGACAAAGTTTTATTCGTGAAGCCTCACAACTGAAGGCAGCCTGGGAGTACGCCCAGCAGGGTGGACGCGCCGGGGCCGGGAAAGTGATTGTTGAAGGTGTGGTGAAATTTGATTTTGAGATAACTCTGCTGACTGTCAGCGCGGTTGATGGTATCCATTTCTGCGCCCCCATTGGTCACCGTCAGGAAGAGGGTGATTACCGCGAATCATGGCAACCCCAACAGATGAGCGCCCTCGCCCTGCAACGCGCTGAAGAGATCGCCGCAAAAGTGGTTACCGCGCTGGGTGGTCAGGGCCTGTTTGGCGTTGAGCTGTTTGTCTGTGGTGATGAAGTGGTGTTCAGCGAGGTTTCTCCACGTCCACACGATACCGGGATGGTCACGCTGATTTCGCAGGACCTGTCAGAGTTCGCACTGCATGTCCGGGCCTTCCTCGGCCTGCCAGTGGGCGCTGTTCGCCAGTATGGTCCGGCGGCTACTGCGGTGATCCTGCCTGAACTGGATAGCGACAACGTGCAGTTTGCACAGCTGGCAGACGTGCTTGGGGCAGGTCTGCAACTGCGTCTGTTCGGCAAGCCTGAAATTCACGGTAAGCGGCGGATGGGGGTTGCGCTGGCAAGCGGTGAAGATATTGCTGATGCGGTACAACGTGCCATCAACTGCGCAGCGGGCGTCAAAGTCAGCGGCTGAGAAGCATAAAGGTCTGGCGCACTGCTCTTTTCCTCGTCCCGCCAATAAAGAAAGGATGGCGTTTGCCATCCTTTCTCGCTTTACCGGCTGGTCCGGAAGCGTTAAGCCGCACCGGCAACGGCTTCTTTCGCCAGTCGGGTAATGCGTTCATAATCGCCGGCTTCCAGCGCATCGGCGGGCACCAGCCACGAGCCGCCAATACAAAGCACGCTTTTCAGGGCCAGATAATCACGGTAATTAGCCGGTGAAATCCCGCCGGTTGGACAGAAGCGTACCTGCGGGAAGGGTCCGCCAATTGCCTGCAACGCCTTCACGCCACCGTTGGCTTCCGCCGGGAAAAACTTAAACTCACGCAGCCCGTAATCCATCCCGGTCATCAGCTCTGAAACCGTACTGATGCCCGGGATCAACGGCACGGAACCTGCTACGGCAGCTTTCAGCAGCGGTTCGGTCAGACCCGGACTGATGGCAAACTGCACGCCTGCATCAGTGACTGCTTTTAACTGCTCCGCATTCAGCACCGTGCCCGCGCCGACGATAGCTTCCGGCACCTCGTTGACCATCGCTTTTATCGCCTCCATCGCACAGGCGGTACGCAGCGTCACTTCCAGCACTTTCACGCCGCCCGCCACCAGTGCCTTCGCCATTGGCACCGCATGTTCCAGCTTGTTAACCACAATCACCGGCACAACCGGGCCGGTCGTCAGGATCTGTTCTGCACTTATTTTCCAGTTACTCATCGACCTGCTTCTCCTGTCTTGCCAGCCGTGTGAGTGACTGGCTAAAGCGACGCGCAACGCGTCTGGATAGTGATGTTGTTCACTACCATACAGGACAGTTGCCCGGTACGTCCATGTGATTGAACTTTTTTTGAAACAGCGGTTTATTTTTTAACGTCGGCGCAGGGCATCATCTTTCAGCAATAAAAAAACCCGCCGGAGCGGGTCTTATCGTACCGTGAAATTACTCAAATTCATTCCAGGAACGGCCATCACGGGTGATCATCGCCACCGAGGCAACCGGTCCCCAGGTGCCGGCCTGGTAAGGCTTGGGCGCTTCTTTATCTGCCGCCCAGGCTTCCATGATTGAATCGACCCACTTCCACGCTTCTTCCACCTCATCACGGCGAACAAACAACGCCTGGATGCCGCGCATGGTTTCCAGTAACAGACGCTCGTAGGCATCCGCCAGATGCGACTGGTTAAAGGTTTCTGAGAAGCTCAGATCCAGCTTGGTGGTTTGCAGATTGTGTTTGTGGTCCAGTCCGGGAACCTTGTTAAGGATCTGGATCTCAACCCCTTCATCCGGCTGTAAACGGATGGTCAGCTTGTTCTGTGGCAGTTCCTGCCAGGATTCTTTGAACAGGTTGAGCGCTGGATTTTTGAAATAGACCACCACTTCGGAACACTTGGTTGGCAGTCGTTTACCGGTACGCAGATAGAAAGGCACGCCTGCCCAGCGCCAGTCGTCAATATCCACGCGGATAGAGACAAAGGTTTCCGTATTGCTGGTTTTATTGGCGTCTTCTTCTTCCAGGTAACCCGGTACTTTCTTACCCTGCACAAAGCCCGCGGTATACTGGCCACGCACGGTTTTATCACGCACGTTAGTGTGGTCAATACGACGCAGCGAACGCAGCACTTTTACCTTTTCATCACGGATACGGTCGGCAGAAAGATCGGCGGGTGGTGACATGGCAATCATGGTCAGCACCTGTAACAGATGGTTCTGGATCATGTCACGCATCTGACCCGCTTTATCAAAATATCCCCAGCGTCCTTCGATACCCACTTCTTCTGCCACGGTGATCTGCACGTGGTCGATGGTGCGGTTATCCCAGTTTGAGGCAAACAGCGAATTGGCAAAACGCAGTGCCAGCAGGTTCAGTACCGTCTCTTTACCCAGATAATGGTCAATGCGGAATACCTGGTTTTCTTCAAAAAATTCACCGACCTGATCGTTAATTTCCTGGGAGGTTTCCAGTGAAGTACCCAACGGCTTTTCCATCACCACACGGGCTGGCTGTGCATTAAGTTTGGCAGTGCCCAGACCTTTGCAGATAGCACCAAACGTGCCGGGCGGCATGGCAAAATAGTTAATGGTCACGCGTTTTTTCTGGTCCAGCATTTTACCCAGTTTGGTAAAATGGCTGGTGTCGTTAACGTCCAGGTTACAGAAGTCGAGTCGGCTGCTCAGTTTGTCCCAGAGTGCCTCATCAATCTTCTCCTTCATAAAGGTTTCCAGTGCTTCCCGCACCACCTTGGTCCAGGCTGCTTTATCCCAGTCCGCCCTTCCCACGCCAATAATGCGTGACTCTTCATGAATCTGACCGGCTTTTTCCAACTGATACAGGGATGGCAACAGTTTCCGGCGAGCAAGATCGCCTTTAGCACCGAAAATGACCAGATCGCATGCCTGGGCCGTTTGTGTAACCGCCATTATATTCTCCTCGTTGCAGGATAAGCCTGACCTGCTAAATCCGTAACACTCAGGCTCTTATTGTAATTTTCTTTCAGTACAATGTACTGCTTTTGTTCGCTCCGCGTAAACCGACCTGCACGCCTGCCGCACAGAGAAACCAGATTGTGCAAATTTTAACGGCGGTCAACAGCTCTTTTATTGCGCGATCATTGATCGTTTTTTGTCGACTGGCCTGCGCGGGTAAAACCGGACAGAGTTCAAATTCTGGCAAAAAAACGTGACAAAGCGCACCCGTCCTCTGCCCCCGCCCTTAGCGCGCTTGTATATTCTCTACAAAATGACATCGATTTCTCCTTTGGTTGAAATCGCCAGAATGTATCAGCGGACACCGTTATGACTATGCTGGAAAGAATTCAGTCTCAGCTGGAAAATCTGAGCAAATCCGAGCGCAAAGTGGCTGACGCCATTGTTGCCGCACCCGAAACGATAATCCATCTCAGTATCGCCCTGCTGGCCCGCCAGGCTGGGGTCAGTGAACCCACCGTCAACCGTTTCTGTCACCGTTTACAGACCCGGGGCTTTCCGGACTTTAAGTTACAGCTGGCGCAAAGTCTTGCCACGACGGGCACGCCCTGGGTCAGCCGCGTAATTGACGAAAACGACAGCGTGGAGACCTGGTCCGGCAAGATATTTGAATCGGCGATGGCAGGTCTGGACAGGGTTCGCCACAATCTGGATCCTGTCGCCATCACTCGCGCGGTGGACCTGCTGACCCGGTCTCAAAAAATTGCCTTTTTCGGCCTCGGCGCGTCTGCCGTGGTGGCACAGGATGCGATGAATAAATTTTTTCGCTTCAATGTGCCTGTCATCTGTTCCGATGATATTGTGATGCAGCGGATGCACTGCATCAACAGTACGGAAGACGATGTAATCGTGCTTATTTCCTATACCGGACGCACTAAAAATTTAGTCGAACTGGCACAACTTGCGCGGGAAAACAGAGCAACGGTGCTGGCGATAACCTCGCCAGACTCATTACTGGCACGTGTTGCCACGCTGGCGTTACATGTTGATGTGCCGGAAGACACTGATATTTATATGCCTGTGGTGTCACGACTGGCACAGCTTACGATAATTGATGTACTTGCCACCGGCTTCACGCTACGGCGCGGTGCAACATTCCGCGACAATCTCAGACGTGTCAAAGCGGCGTTGAAGGAGTCACGATTCGACAGGGAAGACCTGACAGCGCAGCCAGACCGGCCCGGATTTCGGTAGTTAAATGGGCAACAGGCCAACAGACATCGCCTGAATATTATAAAATACTAAACCTTTACAGGGATTGCTCCGGCATCACCCCTTTCAAAGTCAACGGAGTCATACATGTCCAGACGTCTCAGAAGAACCAAGATTGTAACCACCTTAGGCCCGGCAACCGATCGCGGTAATAACCTCGAAAAAATCATCGCTGCCGGTGCCAACGTTGTGCGTCTTAACTTCTCCCATGGCACCCCGGAAAACCACATGCAACGTGCGGACAGCGTGCGGCAGATTGCGGCGAAACTGGGTCGCCACGTCGCCATCCTCGGCGATCTTCAGGGGCCAAAAATTCGCGTTTCTACCTTCAAAGAAGGAAAGGTCTTTCTGAGCGTGGGCGACCGGTTCTTACTTGATGCCAGTCTTGCCAAAGGTGAAGGCGACAAAGAGAAGGTTGGTATCGATTATAAAGGCCTGCCTGCTGACGTGGTGCCCGGCGACATCCTGCTGCTGGATGATGGTCGTGTGCAGCTAAAGGTGCTGGAGGTTCAGGGGATGAAAGTCTTCACTGAAGTTACCGTGGGGGGCCCGCTTTCCAATAATAAAGGCATCAACAAACTGGGTGGTGGTCTGTCTGCTGAAGCGCTGACGGAAAAAGATAAAGCCGACATCCTGACCGCAGCAAAAATTAACTGTGACTACCTGGCCGTGTCGTTCCCGCGCTGTGGTGAAGACCTCAACTATGCCCGTCGTCTCGCCCGTGAAGCCGGATGCGAAGCAAAAATCGTCTCCAAGGTGGAACGCGCTGAAGCGGTTGCCACCCAGGAAGCAATGGATGACATTATCCTCGCCTCTGATGTGGTGATGGTGGCAAGGGGCGATCTCGGCGTCGAGATTGGCGATCCTGAACTGGTGGGGATCCAGAAGGCGCTGATCCGCCGGGCGCGCCAGCTGAACCGATCGGTGATCACCGCCACGCAGATGATGGAATCGATGATCACCAATCCTATGCCGACCCGTGCTGAAGTGATGGACGTGGCGAACGCCGTGCTGGACGGCACCGATGCGGTGATGCTGTCGGCTGAAACGGCGGCCGGTCAGTACCCTGCCGAGACCGTCACCGCGATGGCTAAAGTGTGCCTGGGTGCCGAGAAGATCCCCAGTATTAACGTTTCCAAACATCGTCTGGATGTGCAGTTCGACAATATCGAAGAAGCCATCGCCATGTCAGCCATGTATGCCGCCAACCACCTGCAAGGGGTGACAGCGATTATTACCATGACCGAATCGGGACGCACCGCGCTGATGACGTCGCGGATCACCTCCGGCCTGCCGATTTTCGCTATGTCACGTCACGAACGCACGCTCAACCTCACCGCCCTCTATCGCGGGGTAACGCCGGTCTATTTCGACAGCAACAACGATGGCGTCGCGGCCGCGCACGATGCAACTAATCTGCTGCGTGACAAAGGTTTTCTGATGTCGGGCGACCTGGTCATTGTCACCCAGGGCGACGTGATGAGCACCACCGGCACGACTAACACCAGCCGCGTGTTGCGCGTGGAGTAATCCTGCTTACTGGCCCGCTTCAGGCGCTCAGCTCACAGCTTTCGTCATCCGCGACATGCGGATGACGATAACCTCATCAGCCAGATCATCTGCCTCTTCCCCGCCACTTTATTGTCCCTGCCCATTGTTCTTTGCCCGCTCCCGTTCCTGACTGGTTATATTTTGAGACACTAAAATGTGATCTATATCACATTTGTGACATTAACAATGCTTATCACAACTTTGTCACAATAATCCTATTGAATGATAATGATTGCTATTTATAATCCCATTCTCAATTACATCAGACACAAACAGGTAACAAAACCATACTAAAACAAGGTTTTTTAGCTTAACAAAGCGAATAAACCTGTCCGATGTTTCAACGGGAAATCTGTTTTCCCAACAATACGTTAATGACTCTGAACTGACGATGGCCGTCATTGCTTCTGATGGCAGGACTGTTCACATCTGCAAAAAGGAACAGAATATGGTTTTACGTTCGCACACTCAGCCAGTACAGGACTTGCATCCTTTCCCGGACAACAGCGGGCACCGGCAATATATTTTCAACGATCAGCAATTAGCCGCGTGGAACCAGCAAACCCAGGAGGTGCTGGCACTGCTGAGCAACACCGTGCAGGGCGTGGAGAAACCATTCAGCGGTATTCTGCCCCATGAACTGGCCCCGCAATTTGCCAGTGTCGATCTCGATTCGCCACTGGGCAGCAACGAAGCAGCACTGGAAGAACTTCAGGCGCTCTATCTGCGCGATGCGGTGTGGTTCCATCATCCCAAATACGTTGCGCATCTGAACTGCCCGGTAGTACTGCCTTCGCTGATGGCTGAACAGATCATGGCGGCCGTAAACAGCTCGGTCGATACCTGGGATCAGAGTGCAGGCGGCACGCTGATTGAGCAGAAAGTCACTGACTGGACGCTGAGTCGTATTGGCCTGCCGCAGACGGCAGACGGCATTTTCACCAGCGGCGGCACGCAATCCAACCTGATGGCAATGCTGCTGGCGCGTGACAGCTGGTGTGCCAGACACCATCCCGGACATCTGATTAAGCATCAGGGGCTGCCGCCAGAGGCCAGCAAGTGGCGGGTCTTCACCTCCCGCCTGAGCCATTTCAGCATCCAGAAATCGATGGCGATCCTCGGCCTGGGCTATGATGCGGTGATCCCGGTCGATTACGACGAGCACTACCGTATGGATGCGGCGCTGCTGGAGCAGGAGATCCAACGTTGCCATCAGCAGGGACTGATTCCGATTGCGGTGGTGGCCACCAGTGGCACCACCGATTTCGGCAGTATCGATCCGTTACAGGACATCGCGCGTTTATCGCAACACTACGGTTTGTGGATGCATGTCGATGCGGCCTACGGCTGTGGTCTGCTGGTTTCACCTCAGCACCGCCAGCGCCTGAAAGGGATTGAACTGGCTGATTCCGTCACCGTTGATTACCACAAATCTTTTTTCCAGACCGTCAGTTGTGGGGCTTTCTTTGTCCGGGATAAACAGCATCTGAGTCACGTTACTCACCATGCTGATTATCTCAACCCGTTGAGCGCTCAACAGGAAGGTACGCCAAATCTGGTCAATAAAAGTATCCAGACCACCCGCCGTTTTGATGCGCTGAAAATGTGGCTGACCCTGCGCGTTATGGGACCGGATGCCCTGGGTGAAGCTTTCGATGCCATCATCGCCCTGACCGGCACCGCCCATCAGTTGCTGAGCGCGCATCCGTCGATCGAGGTGCTGCATGCGCCGGAACTGACCACCCAGATTTTCCGTTACGTCCCGCGTTCCGGCATGAGCGACAGCGCCATTGACGAGATCAACTCCGCGATCCGCAAAGCGCTGTTCCGCTCCGGCAATGCCGTTATCGCCGGCACCAAAGTTAACGGCCATCAGTACCTGAAATTCACCCTACTGAACCCCAACACCACCGTTGCAGACCTGGAAGACGTCATTGCGCTGATTGCGCATTATGGTCGGGAACAGGTGCGAGCATCAGCGTTCAGCGCGGCAAACCAGTGAGAGAGGCTATGAAAACAATTTATGATTTCATCGGCATTGGCATCGGCCCGTTTAATCTGGGTCTGGCCTGCCTGAGCGAGCCGGTAGAGAACCTGACCGGCGTATTTCTTGATCAAAATCCCGGCTTTGACTGGCACACCGGAATGATGCTGGAAAGCGCTCATTTGCAGACGCCCTTTATGGCCGATCTGGTTACGCTGGCCGACCCCACCAGCTCTTACAGCCTGCTCAACTATATGAAAGAGAAAGGCAAACTTTACTCTTTTTACATCCGGGAAGATTTTTTCCTGATGCGTAAAGAGTACAACCAGTACTGCCAGTGGGCGGCGGCGAAGCTGAGTAATCTGCGCTGGAATACCCGCGTTGAATACGTCAGCTACGACGAGGATGACGCCTGCTACCACGTGAAGAGCGTTGACACCGTCAGCGGCACCAGTCAGTTGTGGTATGCCCGGCGTCTGGTGCTGGGCACCGGTCCGCAGGCCTGGATGCCGTCATGTTGCCGTGCGCACCGTGAACGCCTGACCCACTCCAGCGAATACCTGGTGAACAAGGCCGCGCTACAGCAGAAAAAGTCAATTACCGTGCTGGGCAGCGGTCAGAGTGCCGCAGAGATTTACTACGACCTGCTGACTGACATTGATAAATACGGTTATCAGCTCAACTGGGTCACCCGCGCGCCCCGCTTCTATCCGCTGGAATACACCAAGCTGACGCTGGAGATGACCTCGCCGGAGTGGATTGACTATTTCCACGATCTGCCGCCAGCGAAACGTGACGAGCTGAATGCCCGACACAAGAACCTGTATAAAGGCATTAACAGCAGTCTGATCAACGACATTTACGACCTGATGTACGTCAAGCGCCTTGATGGTGAGCTGAACGTCAACCTGTTCACCCATGCAGAACTGTGTGACATGCGGCGCACGCCTGACGGCGAGCTGGAGCTGTTCCTGCATCAGCAGGAACAGGGCAAAGATTTCACCCGGCGTACCGAGGGTCTGGTGGTTGCTACCGGCTACTATTATCAGCCGCCGATGTTTATCGAGGGGATCAGCAGACGCCTGCGTTGGGATGAAAAAGGCCGCTACGACGTGCAGCGTAACTACAGCATCGACCTGCACAATCAGATCTTTGTACAGAACGCCGAACTGCATACCCACGGCTTTGTCACCCCGGATCTGGGGATGGCCTGCTACCGCAATTCGGTTTTACTGCGCGAACTGGCGGGTCGGGAGGTCTACCCGATCGAACGGCAGATCGCTTTCCAGACCTTCCCGGCACAGACGGAGCGTTAAAATGACCCGGACTCCCTTATTTCACACCACCCGCCCTGCCGGTCAGTTTACCCTGCGCCCGATGCAGGCTGAGGACGCCTCGCTGATCCACAGCTGGGTCACCCGGGATTACGCCCGCTTCTGGGGGATGCAGGACGACACGCTCGAACAGGTCGCAGCGTTTTATCAGAAGCTGACTGCCGCTGATCCCCAGGCCGCATTGATTGGTTGCTGCGATGACAAGCCGGTGTTCCTGATGGAGTTTTATCAGGCCAGCGAGGATGAGGTCGGGAAATTCTATCCGGCACAGGAAGGTGATTATGGCATGCATATTCTGATCGCCCCGGCCAACAATCCCGTGCAGCAATTCAGCTGGCAGGTGTTCACCGTGGTGATGGATTACATGTTCAGCCTGCCTGCCGTAAAACGGGTGGTGGTTGAACCGGACGTGCGTAACCAGAAAATTCACCCTCTTAACAAGCGTGCCGGATTTCGTTACCAGCACACCATCGATATGGGACACAAAACCGCGTGGCTGGCCTTCTGCCAGCGCGAAGATTACTAACACTCTCTGATGCAGGAAACGTTGACCATGAACAGTACCCATCCTCTGCTTACCGGCAGCCACCTGTCAGGCGATAACTGGGCGCAGGCTAACCGGATGTTGATCCGCAAAGCGCTGGCTGAATTTGCCCATGAACTGATTATTACTCCGACCGCGCTGGGCGATAACCGTTTCTCGGTTGCCGTTCCCGCCGGTGAAGCTGACTACCAGTTTACGGCCCGCCGCCTGGCGCTGGACCACTGGGAGATTGATGCAGACTCGCTGATCAAACAGGAGAACGGCCAGCCGCTGACGCTGGATGCGCTTCAGTTTATCGTCGAGTTCAACCAGCAGATCGGTATCCCGCAGAATCTGCTGGCAACCTACATGGAAGAGATCACCAGCACCCTGTGCAGTAGCGTGTTCAAATTGCAGAAAAACAATCCGGACAGCGCCGAACTGGTTCACGCAGATTTCCAGACCGTTGAAGCAGCGATGACTGAAGGCCATCCGTGTTTTGTCGCTAACAACGGCCGCATTGGTTTTGACGCCCGTGACTATCTGGCCTGGGCCCCGGAAGCCGCCGCACCGGTAAATCTGGTATGGGTGGCGGTCCACCTGCGCAATGCCCATTTTTCCAGCCTGAGTACGCTGGACTATGACCAGCTGATGCGCGATGAGCTGGGCCAGCCACAGATAGATGCCTTTAATCGCACGCTGTCAGATCTGGGCGTGGCAGCAGATGACTATCTGTTTATGCCGGTTCACCCCTGGCAGTGGCAGAACAAGCTGCTGACGGTGTTCGCACCGGATATTGCCAACCGCGATATTATCTATCTTGGCGCGGGTGAGGATCAGTATCAGGCACAGCAGTCGATTCGTACCTTCTATAACCGCAGCCAGCCGCAAAAGCATTATGTCAAAACCGCCCTGTCAGTGCTGAATATGGGCTTTATGCGCGGCCTGTCACCCTATTACATGGCCACCACCCCGGCAATTAACGAGTGGCTACAAACGCTGGTGGAGAAAGACGACTGGTTGCAGCGTTGTGACTTCCGCATCCTGCGTGAAGTGGCGGCGGTGGGCTATCACAACCGCTACTACGAGCGCGCCATCAGCGGCGACTCAGCCTGGAAAAAGATGTTTGCCGCGCTGTGGCGTGATAATCCGGTGGCACAACTGCCATCTGGCCAGCGGCTGATGACCATGGCTTCTTTCCTGCATGTTGATAAACATCAGCAGGCGTTGCTGCCCGCGCTGATTGCCGATTCGGGACTGGATGCTAACCAATGGATAAAGCGCTATCTGACCTGCTATCTCAGCCCGCTGCTGCACTGCTTTTACCAGTACGATCTGGTCTTTATGCCGCATGGCGAAAATCTGATTATTCAACTGGAAAACAATGTGCCGGTTGCGGCCTGGATGAAGGATATCGGCGAAGAAATTGCGGTAATGAACCCGGACGCCGTTCTGCCGGAAAAAGTACAGCGCCTGGCGGTGGACGTGCCGGAAAATCTTAAGCTGCTGTCGGTGTTTACCGATGTGTTTGACTGCATTTTCCGCTTTATCAGCGCAATCCTCGATCAGTCCGGCACCCTGCCACAGGCCCAGTTCTGGCAGGCCGTCGCCGACTGCGTTAAAGAGTATCAGCAGGCACATCCACAGCTGGCGAGTAAATTTGCCCGCTATGATCTGTTCACGCCTGAATTTACCCGCTCCTGCCTGAACCGTCTGCAACTGGCCAATAATCAGCAAATGATCAATCTGGCGGACCCGGCTGAGAACCTTAAATTTGCAGGAACGCTGAGCAATCCGATTGCCGCCCTGCGTTAAAAAGCGCATTGAACCAGCATAAAACTGGTGTATGTTGACGCGGTCGCTTCGGTGACCGCGTTTTTTATTATGACAACTGCTGGAAGGAGCCTGCATGGCCTCATTTATTCCGGTGTCGGTCCTGACCCGCCGCCATCTGATTTTTCCCTTTTCCCTGGTGCTTTTTGAGTTCGCCACCTATATCGCCCACGACATGATCCAGCCGGGCATGTTGCTGGTGACCAGCGAGTTTAACGTTGGGCCGGAGTGGGTTTCCACCTCGCTGACCGCTTATCTGGTTGGCGGTATCGTGCTGCAATGGCTGCTGGGGCCGCTTTCCGACAAACTGGGGCGACGTCCGGTGATGCTGGCAGGGGTGGCGTTCTTTATGCTCACCTGCTTTGCCACTCACTGGGTGCAGAATATTGAGCAGTTTATCCTGCTGCGTTTTCTTCAGGGGATCAGCCTCTGTTTTATCGGTGCTGTGGGATACGCAGCCATTCAGGAAGCCTTTGATGAAGCGCTGAGCGTAAAAATGATGGCACTGATGGCCAATATTGCCTTGCTGGCTCCGCTGGCTGGCCCGCTGGCCGGGGCAGCCTTTCTGACCATCAGCGACTGGCGCAGTATGTTCTGGCTGTTTGGGGCAATTACCGCCGTGGCCCTGCTGGGTCTGTGGTTCACCATGCCGGAAACCTCAGGGGATCGCACCACCTCCATCTCGCTGAAATCACTGGGCAGGGGCTACGCTAAACTGCTGGCCGACCGCCAGGTGATGGGGGGTTCAATTGCCATCGGGCTGGTCACCGTTCCCTGCCTGGCCTGGGTTGCTTTGTCTCCGGTGATTCTGATCCATGATGAAGGCCTGAGTAAAATGAGCTATGCCCTGCTGCAACTGCCGGTGTTCCTGGCGATGATCGCCGGTAACCTGACCCTCGGCCACATCGCCGGGCGTCTGCCTCTGGAGAAGCCGCTGCGCCTCGCCGCCTGGCCGGTACTGGGCGGACTGTTGCTGGCAGCCCTTGCCACCACCCTCAGCCCACACAGTTATCTGTGGCTGACCGCCGGACTCAGCCTGTATGGCTTTGGCACCGGGCTGGTGAATGCCGGTCTGTACCGCCTGACGCTGTTTTCCAGTGAGGCAGGTAAAGGCAGCGTGGCGGCAATGTTAGGCATGGTCAGTATTGTGGTGTTCGCTGGCGGGATTGAGCTGGCTAAGGCGGGCTATTTTCGTGGTGGCAGCAGCTGGTTCAGTCTGGCGAATCTGCTGTGTGGCCTGCTGTGGTTCTGGCTGGTGCGGGCATTTTTGCAGGAGCGCAAGCGCCGCAGCGCCATTGTCAGCGTCGAATAATCCACCGGCGGAACCGATGTTCCGCCGGGGATAGCCTGTCCGGGTTATTTTTTGCGCCAGAGATCCTTACGCCGGTAAGGCTCGATTTCACCCTCTTTACGGGTTTTTAGCAGCTTGAGTATCCAGGCATACTGTTCAGGATTTGGCCGCACAAAGTTCTCCACTTCTTCATTCATCCGGCGCGCCAGCGTGCGGTCGTCGGCATCCGGCAAATCATCCATCGGCTGACGCAGATGTATCTCAAGCTGCTGACTGCGGGAATTATAAACCGGGAACAGCGGCACCACTCTGGCACGACAGACTTTCATCAGACGTCCTAATGCGGGCAGCGTGGCTTTATAAGTGGCAAAAAAGTCGACAAACTCACTGTGTTCCGCACCGTGGTCCTGATCCGGCAGATAATAGCCCAGATACCCCTGACGCACTGAACTGATAAAGGGCTTAATACCGTTGTCACGGGAATGCAAGCGGCCACCATAGCAGCGACGAATTGCATTCCACATATAGTCCATTAGTGGATTGCGCTGATGATTGAACATCGCTGCCACTTTGTGGCCTTCCAGAGCCAGTGCCATCGCCGGAATATCCACCGCCCAGCCATGGGGAACCAGAAAAATGATGTTCTGTTTATCCGCGAGCAGGGGGTCAATAATTTCCCGGTTATGCCAGATGATACGCTGACGGGCGTGCACCGGGCGCATCGCCAGTTCAGCCATCATCACTATCGACTGTGGCGCGGTGGCAAACATCTGGTCAATAATCTTTTCCCGCTCCAGTTCAGACACTTCTGGCATACAGTAAAACAGATTAATTTGCGCACGTCGGCGGGCGCTTTTGGCGACCTTTCCGGCAAAGCGCCCCAGTGCGCCCAGAACGGGGTCGCGGACTCGGGCAGGCACCCAGGCCATTGCCGCACAGGCCCCTATTGCCAGCCAGTTTCCCCAGTATTTCGGCAGGAGAAAAGATGGCTGAAAGACCGGAATAAATTCATTGCTGCTTTTTTTGCTGTTATCCATGCACTCGCCTCAAACAATAAGCGGCTAATGATAGTGCTGGCGGGCGATTTTGCAATGCCTGCGCTGTTATGCCACTGCATTAACAGCCGTTTTCGCAGAATACGACAATGATTGCGCCCTGAAAACAGGCGCACTATCGCCTGCCAACGGATGCTGATTGAAAAGGATTGTCTGCTGCGGAGCACCTCAGCAGGCCGTGGGTTTCCGCCGACAATAAAAAACCGGCAGGAGCACCCGCCGGCTGTATAAGATAAAAGCTCAGCGTTATTTGAAGTGCAACTGCGGCAATACCTCACGCACCTGCGCCAGATAGGTCGAGCGTTCTTTACCGGTCAGTCCTTCCATACGCGGCAGTCTGGCCGTCAGTGGGTTGACCGCCTGATTGTTGATCCAGACTTCGAAATGCAGATGCGGGCCGGTGGAGCGCCCGGTGCTGCCGGACAAACCGATGCGATCGCCGCGTTTCACCTTGTCGCCCGGACTGACCAGCAGTTTCTTCATGTGCATGTAGCGGGTCATGTACTGCCGACCATGACGGATGATGACATAGTTGCCCGCCGCACCGCTGCGTTTGGCGACGATAACTTCCCCGTCACCAATCGCCA
Organism: Erwinia papayae; assembly: GCF_058241465.1. Taxonomy (NCBI): domain Bacteria; kingdom Pseudomonadati; phylum Pseudomonadota; class Gammaproteobacteria; order Enterobacterales; family Erwiniaceae; genus Erwinia; species Erwinia papayae. The sequence continues at coordinate 677,814 of NZ_JBZCHT010000009.1, read as the reverse complement.
GCACTGGCGTGCCCAGTGGTAAGGCAAAATCAACGCCTTTATGCGGCGCGATACGCCCGGTAACCGGATTGAGACGGCGTGGATTGAATTCGGAAGACACCCGATACTGACGGGTGGTAGGAAAACGCATAAAGCCCTGTGCTAACCCGGAACCGTTGCGATCGTAGAATTTCCCGTCTTCGGCACGGATGGCATAATAGTCTTTACCGCCTGAGTGCAGGCGCACCCCGGCCAGCTGACTTTGCTGGCTTTTGCCATCCAGCATTTCGCGGGACATCAGCACCGCAAACTTGTCGCCACTGCGCAGTTTGCGGAAATCCATCTGCCATTGCAGCGCCTTGATCACCGCACTGATTTCACCACTGCTCAGCCCGGCATCTCTGGCGCTGTTCACAAAGCTGCCGTTAACCGTGCCGGAGACCACGCTGTTGCGCCATTCGCCTTTCTGGATTTCCGATGAAAGTTTGAAGGTGTCGCCGGAGCGGTCATAGGTGCGGGTTTCACGACGGGAAACTTCCCACGTCATCCGTTGCAGCTGGCCGTCGTTGTTCAGCGTCCAGGAGATCTGCTGCCCGACATTCAGGTTACGCAGCTCCTTATCTGCCTGACTCAGCTGATGGATATCACCAGAGTCAATGCCGTATTGATTGAGAATACTGCTGAGCGTGTCACCCGACGAGACAACATAATCGTGCGTGCCCGCTTCGTTCGGCACATCCTGATCGATTTCATCCTGGGGAACATCATCATCCGGCGGCGCGGTGTCCTGATCCAGCGGCTCACTGGCATCCGGTAGCATGGTGCGTAACTGGCTGCTGTCCAGCTCAATATTTTTGACAACGGGATTTTCTGCAACCGCCGAAGGATGATAAATATACGGCCGCCAGACGGAGACGGCCAGTGTGGTTACGCTCAGCAAACCCAGCATGATGCGGTGGGTTCGCGGCAATGTGTTAAACGCTATGGCGACAGCGCGGGCAATCTGCTGCACTTAGTTATTCCTCTGGTCTCCTTTCAGGCAGCTCGCATACTGGCTTGACAGCTGTGAGAGGAATTTCACGTAGCTGTCCTGGCTGACAGTGATATTGGTTCCCAGCGGATCCAGCGTTCCTGAACGCACTTTGGTTCCTCTGGCAACCGCATCGATAACGGCTGGCCTGAATTGTGGCTCAGCAAAGACGCAGACGGCCTTCTGCTCAACCAACTGTGTTCGAATCTGATGTAAACGCTGAGCACCGGGCTGAATTTCAGGGTTAACGGTAAAATGTCCCGTGGGGGTCAGGCCAAAATGTTTTTCAAAATAGGTATAAGCATCGTGAAAAACGAAATAACCCTTTCCTTTTACCGGTGCAAGCTGAGTTCCTATTTGCGTATCGGCGCTGGCCAATTCTGCCTCAAAATGTCGCAGGTTCGCGTCTAGTTTGTCTCTGCTTTGCGGCATAAGTTCCAATAATTTTTCATGGATTGCAACCGCAGATTGTCTGGCTATGTCAGGGGACATCCACAGATGCATATTATATTCGCCGTGATGATGATGATGGGCCGCTTCAGCCGTGCCGTCGCCCCCCTCTTCCTGCGTATGCTCATCATCGTCGCCGCCGCGTAACAGCAGAGGTTTTACCGTCGGCAGAGCGGCCAGCTGAAGGGATTTTTGCGCCGGAAGTTGAGCCACCGCTTTCGGCATAAAGGCTTCCATTTCTGGCCCCACCCACACCACCAGGTCCGCACCGCGCAGGCGTTTCAGGTCTGAAGGGCGCAGGGAATAATCATGTTCAGACGCCCCGTCCGGCAGTAACACCTCTACCGGCGTAACGCCATCGGCAATGGCTGCGGCAATAAAGCCCAGCGGCTTGACGGAAGCCACCACCGCAGCCTGAGCGGCGGTGATCGGGGCAGCGGCTAAAGCCAGGCTGCTGAGGAGGGGCAACAGCGACAATTTTTTCTGTAACATAATGATTCAGTCCATCGTGACGGGTCGATGGGATGTGATATTATAACATTCGAAAACTTCTGCAACCCGTAATCACTATGTCATCTCTGATTAGTCTGGAAAAAATATCTGTCAACTTTGGGCAACGGAATGTCTTATCCAATGTCTCTCTGACGCTGCAATCCGGTAAAATACTCACCCTGCTGGGACCCAATGGCGCAGGCAAATCGACTCTGGTCCGCGTAGTGCTGGGATTACTTCCGGCAAGCGAGGGCAAGGTCGTTCGCGTCGACGGCGTGCGTATTGGTTATGTGCCGCAAAAAATTCACCTCGATAACACGCTTCCGCTTAGCGTTGAACGCTTTATGCAGCTGCGCAGCGGCGTGAAGCGCGCCGATATCCTGCCTGCGCTGATCAGGGTTCAGGCGGCGCAGTTGCTGAATTATCCGCTGCATAAACTCTCCGGCGGTGAGATGCAGCGTGTGCTGTTGGCACGCGCCCTGCTCAACCAACCCCAGTTGCTGGTTCTGGATGAGCCCACGCAGGGAGTGGATGTTAATGGTCAGGTGGCGCTGTACGATCTGATTGATCAGCTGCGTCATGAGCTGAACTGTGCGGTGCTGATTGTTTCACACGATTTGCATCTGGTGATGGCGAGAACCGATGAGGTGTTGTGTCTCAACCAGCACATCTGCTGTTCCGGCACGCCGGAAGTGGTTTCACAGCATCCGGAATTTATCTCTATGTTTGGTTCCCAGGCCGCTGGTCAGCTGGCGATCTATCGTCATCATCATAACCACCGCCACGACCTTCAGGGACGTATCGTGTTACGCAGAGGACAGAGACAGTGATTGAATTATTACTGCCCGGCTGGCTGGCCGGGTTTTTACTGACGCTGGCAGCCGGTCTGCTGGGTTCATTCGTGGTCTGGCGCAGAATGTCCTACTTTGGCGACACGCTGGCACATGCTTCCCTGCTTGGCGTTGCTTTCGGTTTACTGCTGAATATTAATCCGTTTTATGCGGTGATCGCCGTCACCCTGCTGTTATCGCTGCTGCTGGTCTGGCTGGAGCGCCGTCCACAGCTGGCGATTGATACCCTGCTGGGCATTCTCGCCCACAGCGCCCTGTCACTGGGACTGGTGGTGGTCAGTCTGATGTCAGGCGTGCGCGTGGATCTGATGGCGTATCTGTTTGGCGATCTGCTCTCGGTTACCCCGACAGACCTCTGGGTGATCGGCACGGGTGTGGCGCTGGTGCTGGCAGTGCTGGCGATAAACTGGCGGTCGCTGCTGGCAATGACCATCAGTCCCGATTTGGCACAGGTGGATGGCGTAAATCTGAGCAGAGCAAGAATGGTGCTGATGCTGATCACCGCCCTCACCATCGGCGTGGCGATGAAGTTCGTTGGCGCGCTGATTATCACCTCGCTGCTGATCATTCCGGCAGCAACCGCCCGTCGCTTTGCCCGCTCCCCGGAGCAGATGGCAGGCTTCGCGGTGCTGGTGGGGATGCTTTCCGTCACCGCTGGCCTGGCGTTCTCGGCCAGTTACGATACCCCTGCTGGTCCGTCGGTGGTACTGGCGGCCGCCCTGCTGTTTGTGCTCAGCCTGGGCAAAAAAACGGGGGTGTAGTCTTACTGCGGACTCTCCTGCCAAAGGCTGCCCTGACACGGCAGCCTTTTTTGTCGGCAGTAAAAACCAACCCTGCGCAGCATGTTTCAGCAGTCACGCGTCCCGGCTGATACCGAAATGTTTATAGGCATGTTGTGTGGCGATACGTCCACGCGGCGTACGTTGAATAAAACCCTGTTGGATCAGATAAGGCTCCAGTACATCCTCAATGGTTTCGCGCTCTTCGCCAATCGTCGCCGCCAGGTTATCCAGCCCCACCGGGCCGCCGGTGAACTTATCGATAATCGCCAGCAGCAACTTACGATCCATATAGTCGAAACCTTCGGTATCGACATTGAGCATATCCAGCGCCCGTGCCGCCACTTCACCGCTCAGATCGCCTGCGGCACGAACCTCAGAGAAATCCCGCACGCGGCGCAACAGGCGGTTCGCTATGCGTGGTGTACCACGGGAGCGGCGGGCAATTTCCAGCGCACCTTCGTCACTTAAGGCCAGGCCAAGACAGGCGGCGCTGCGTGCCACAATGTGTTGCAGGTCTTCGACCTTATAGAATTCCAGCCGTTGCACAATACCAAAACGATCGCGCAGCGGCGACGTCAGAGACCCGGCGCGGGTGGTGGCACCGATCAACGTAAAGGGCGGCAGATCCAGCTTGATAGAACGGGCAGCCGGGCCTTCGCCAATCATGATATCCAGCTGGTAATCTTCCATCGCCGGATACAGCACCTCTTCCACTACCGGTGACAGGCGGTGGATTTCATCGATAAACAGCACGTCGTGCGGTTCAAGATTGGTCAGCATCGCTGCCAGATCGCCCGCTTTTTCTAGTACCGGTCCGGATGTGGTACGCAGGTTCACGCCCATTTCGTTAGCAACGATATTAGCCAGCGTGGTTTTACCCAGCCCCGGCGGGCCAAAGATCAACAGGTGATCCAGCGCATCGCCACGCATTTTGGCCGCACGGATAAAGATATCCATCTGCTCACGCACCACCGCCTGACCGACATACTCAGCCAGCAGTTTGGGCCGGATGGCGCGGTCGATAACCTCTTCTTCAGATATCGTTCCCGGCGATACCAGGCGGTCGGCTTCAATCATGCTTTACCTCAGATGGCTGCGCGCAGGGCTTCACGGATTAAGGTTTCACAATCGGCGTCGGGACGGCCAACTTTGCTGATCATCCGGCTGGCTTCCTGGGGTTTATATCCCAGTGATACCAGCGCAGCAACCGCCTCGCTTTCAGTATCATTGACCGCCGCCGCAGGCTGAACCTCGCTGGTCAGCGCAAAGGGCACGTCAGCGGCAAACAGATCGCCATGCATCCCTTTGAAGCGGTCTTTCATCTCCACCACCAGCCGCTCGGCGGTTTTTTTACCCACGCCGGGTAATTTCACCAGCGCCGCGATTTCCTCTCGCTCCACGGCGGTGACAAACTGCTGCGCCGACATGCCGGAGAGGATCGCCAGCGCCAGTTTTGGCCCGACGCCGTTAACTTTTATCAGCTCACGAAACAGCGCCCGCTCCTGTTTGCTGTTAAAACCAAACAGCAGCTGCGCATCTTCACGCACCACAAAGTGGGTAAAAACAATCGCTTCATGATTCAGCTCAGGAAGTTGATAAAAACAGGTCATCGGCATATGCACTTCATAGCCAACGCCGTTGGCCTCCAGCACCACCAGCGGCGGCTGTTTCTCCAGGATATTGCCTCTCAGACGACCAATCACGTTTGCTTCCTTCAGAAAAGATGATGTGCGGTTATACCATAAAAAAAGCTGGATGAATATCCAGCTTAGTCTGACCGGGGTGAGAAAACAGGGCGGGAATGCGGTCATCGGCAGAGGTCAGCGCAGCCGTCCTCTTGCCAGATTCAACTGCCCTTCCCCGATACGGTTAATATTCTGACTGAGATGGCAATGGGTGATGGCAATAGCCAGCGCATCCGCTGCATCCGCCTGGGGGCTGACGGAGAGTTTCAGCAACGTTTTTACCATATGCTGAACCTGGCTTTTCTCCGCGCCTCCGGTCCCGGCCACCGTTTGTTTCACCTGGCGCGCAGCGTATTCAAATACCGGCAGATCGTGATTAACCGCCGCCACAATCGCACAGCCGCGCGCCTGACCCAGCTTCAGCGCCGAATCGGCATTTTTCGCCATAAAAACCTGCTCAATGGCGAAGAAGTCCGGCTGAAACTGGGTAATGATCTCGCTGACACCGGCGTAAATCAGCTTCAGGCGCGACGGCAGATCGGTGACGTTAGTGCGAATGCAACCACTGCCCAGCCAGCTTAACTGCCGTCCCACCTGGCGGATAACACCATAGCCTGTAATACGCGAGCCCGGATCGATACCAAGAATCACAGCCATCAGCTTTCTCCGGACAGGCGGGTTTGCGGTCGGCGTAACACCATTACAGCGTCGCCGCCACCTCATCGGAGATCTCACCGTTATGATAGACTTCCTGCACGTCGTCGCAGTCTTCCAGCATGTCTATCAGGCGCAGCAGCTTCGGTGCGGTTTCTTCATCCATATCCGATTTGGTCGAGGGGATCATGGTGACTTCCGCTGAATCCGGGGTCAGTCCGGCGGCGATCAGCGCGTCTTTTACCTCGCCGAGCGATTCCCAGGCGGTGAACACGTCAATGGCACCATCATCATATGACATGACATCGTCGGCACCCGCTTCCAGCGCAGCATCCATCACCGTATCTTCTTCCAGACCCGGCGCGAAAGAAATTACCCCTTTGCGGGTGAACAGATAGGCTACCGAGCCATCCGTCCCCAGGTTGCCACCGGTTTTGGTAAAGGCATGGCGCACTTCGGATACGGTACGGTTGCGGTTATCGCTCAGGCACTCCACCATCACTGCCGTACCACCCGGACCATAGCCTTCATAAATAATGGTTTCCATGTTGCTGTCATCATCACCGCCGACGCCACGGGCAATCGCGCGGTTCATGGTGTCGCGGGTCATATTGTTGGACAGCGCTTTATCCATCGCCGCACGCAGACGCGGGTTTGAACCGGCGTCGCCCCCGCCCAGTTTTGCGGCGGTAACCAGCTCACGAATAATTTTGGTGAAAATTTTACCGCGTTTGGCATCCTGCGCCGCTTTGCGGTGTTTGGTGTTTGCCCATTTACTGTGACCAGCCATTTTTTAATTCTCTCCTCGCCCCCCGGAGGCTTACTGAGTGCCGGTAGCATTCGCTGGCAGCGAACACCGTCCACATCGTTTACGCCCGGGGGTTCAGCTAAACTCTGTCGTCCTGTCACAGACGACGACGGTTAAACATTACTGCACAAATTCTTCAATTGCCTGACGGTTACTCCACGAGCAGGTCAGCGCCGCGGCCTGCGCTGGCTTAAGCCAGCGGAAAGCGGAATGCTCACTCAGCGCAATTTCCCGCTCTGTCGGCAGCGCCAGGCTGAACCAGTGCTCACGGTTATGTGTCACGTCAGGTGCGTAGCGATGGCGGAAGTGGGCGAAGATTTCGAATTCTATCTGCCGGTGGCAATCCACCAGCTTAAGTCCTTCCGTCCGGATATCGATCCCGGTCTCTTCCCACACTTCACGCTGCGCGGTAGCCGCGAGACTTTCGCCCGCTTCCTGGCTGCCGGTAACCGACTGCCAGAATGCCGGGTCGTCGCGCCGCTGTAACATCAGCACCCGCCCGGTATCGCGGGCGAAAATCACCACCAACACCGATACCGGATGCTTGTAAAGCATCAGTTGTTCTCTGGCGTTTCGCCAGCAGCGGACGGCTGATATTTTTTCGCTACCTCAATACCCAGTTCCGCCAGCGAGGCCGGATTCGCCAGGCTTGGTGCCTCGGTCATCAGACAGGCCGCTGCGGTGGTTTTCGGGAAGGCGATAACGTCACGAATATTGTCGGTGCCGGTCAGTAACATCACCAGCCGATCGAGGCCAAAGGCCAGTCCGGCATGGGGTGGCGTACCGAACTTCAGCGCATCGAGCAGGAAGCCAAACTTTTCACGCTGTTCCTGTTCGTTAATACCAAGAATGCCAAACACCGTCTGTTGCATCTGACCATTATGAATACGCACCGAACCGCCACCCACCTCATAGCCATTGATCACCATATCGTAGGCGTTGGCGATGGCGGTTTCCGGCGCGTTGTGCAGCTGCTCCGGCGTCATATCACGCGGTGCGGTGAATGGATGGTGCATCGCGCTCAGACCGCCTTCACCATCGCCTTCAAACATCGGGAAATCCACCACCCACAGCGGAGCCCAGCCATCGTTGCGGGTGATATTCAGGTCACGCCCCACTTTCAGCCGCAGTGCGCCTAACGCATCCGCCACCACGCTGGCGCTGTCGGCACCGAAGAAGATGCAGTCGCCATCGCCAGCACCGGTTCGCGCAAGGATGCTTTCCACAATATCCGCGCTAAGGAATTTAGCGACCGGGCTGGTGATGCCGTCCAGGCCAGCATCACGCTGGTTGACCTTCATCCATGCCAGACCTTTGGCACCGTAGATTTCAACAAATTTACCGTATTCATCAATCTGCTTACGGCTAAGCTGGGCACCGCCCGGTACACGCAGCGCTGCCACGCGTCCCTTCTCATCGTTGGCCGGGCCGGAGAAGACCTTAAACTCCACCTGCTGCAACAGATCGGCAACGTCCACCAGCTCCATAGGATTACGCAGATCGGGCTTGTCGGAACCATAGCGGCGCATGGCGTCGGCAAAGGTCATCATTGGAAAATCGCCCAGGTCGATGCCTTTCTCCTGCTGCCAGAGCTGGCGAACCATGGTCTCCATCAGCGTACGCACCTGAGGTGCGGTCATAAAGGAGGTTTCCACATCGATCTGGGTGAATTCTGGCTGACGGTCGGCGCGCAGATCTTCGTCGCGGAAACATTTCACAATCTGGTAGTAGCGATCAAAACCGGACATCATCAGCAGCTGTTTAAACAGCTGTGGAGATTGCGGCAGCGCATAAAACTTACCTTTATGTACGCGGCTGGGCACCAGGTAGTCGCGGGCCCCTTCCGGCGTCGCTTTGGTCAGCATGGGCGTTTCGATATCCAGAAAACCGTTGTCATCCATAAAACGACGGACAAAGCTGGTGATTCTGGCACGGGCTTTCAGGCGCTGGGCCATCTCCGGACGACGCAGGTCGAGATAGCGGTATTTCAGACGGGCTTCTTCGCTGTTGGTCTGATTGGAATCCAGTGGCAGCGGTTCGGCACGGTTGATAATGGTCAGATCGGTAGCGAAAACCTCAATGTCACCCGTAGCCATCTCGCTGTTTTTGTTTTTCTCATCACGGGCGCGCACCAGACCGGTAAGCTGAATGCAAAATTCGTTACGCAGCTCAGAGGCCAGTTTAAACGCGTCCTGACGGTCAGGATCGAAAAAAACCTGAACGATACCTTCGCGGTCACGCATATCAATAAAGATCAGGCTTCCCAGGTCGCGGCGGCGATTAACCCAGCCACACAATGTTACCTGCTGTCCGACGTGAGACAGGTTGATCTGTCCGCAATACTCAGTACGCATAACGATATCCTTTAAACTTCGCCGCTCACCGGCAGCAGGTTACTCTGTTCAGCCCCGGAGCGACTGCGCTGCCGTGAAAAAAGGCGGCCATTATAATGTAAAAACCCCGGCACGATAAGAGCCACCACGCACTCTGTGTCAGTGATAATGCGCCGCTCGTCTCACCTGGCCGGTTACTCACAAAAGCTAACAAATTTGCAGCCTGTCTGACATTGTGACTGCCGCCGGTTTTCAGCGATGATCGGCAGTCCCACAGCCTGTCCCACCTGGGGTTATGGTCGCCGCCCGTCCGCACACCGACAGCGCGCCGAAACCGTAACCTGCACGCAGTTAGTGAGGATATCGGGCACTTCCCGGAGCCGGAATGGCTGGGAAAACAGCCTGATGGCAGAGGCTTTTAATCATTTCGCCTTTATGACAGGAGAGATCATGCTGGAATTAACTGCGGCGTCCACCGCCCTGGTACTGATTGATTTACAGGAAGGTATCCTGCCTTTTGCTAAAGCCCCACATAGCGCCACTGAGGTGGTGTCGCGGGCGGCGGTGCTGGCAGAAAAGTTTCGCGCCGTCGGTGCGCCGGTAGTACTGGTGCGCGTTGGCTGGGCGGACGATTTTGCTGATGCACCGAAGCAACCGGTGGATGCCGCCAGCGGCGGCCCGTTACCGGATAACTGGTGGGCATGGCCTCCCGCCCTGGGCAGGCAACAGAGCGATATTCTGGTCACCAAGCATCAGTGGGGGGCATTTTATGGCACGGACCTGGAGCTGCAACTGCGCAGGCGCGGTATTGATACCCTTGTGCTGGGTGGCATATCGACCAATATCGGCGTCGAATCCACCGCCCGCAACGCCTGGGAACTGGGCTTTAAGCTGTTGATTGCTGAAGATATTTGCAGCGCAGGCAGCGAGGCGGAGCATCGCGGCAGCTTCAGCCACATCTTCCCCCGGCTGGGGCGGGTACGCTCCAGTGAACAGGTGATTGCCGCGTTGTGATGCAGCCGGTCAGCTAAAAGGACGTACAGGCTGTTGCCCCCGGAGGGTGGAATTCGTTACATTTCATTGCCGTTGGATCACAGGATAGGCGAGTGAAAACCTTTTATCTCGGACTGCCACAGTGGCAGCACCCACAATGGAAAAAGCTGGGCATCGTCACCCTGGCGGATTACGCCCGCTATTTCAACTGCGTGGAAGGTAACACCACGCTTTATGCCCTGCCACGCCCGGATATTGTCCAGCGCTGGCGGGACATGACTCATGACGATTTCCGCTTCTGTTTTAAATTTCCTGCCACCATCACTCATCAGGCAGCGCTGCGGCAGTGTGACACGCTCACCGCCGAATTTTTTGCGCTGATGGAGCCGCTGGCCGCCCGACTGGGCCAGTACTGGCTGCAACTGCCTGCCGCCTTCAGCCCGGCCGATCTTCCCACGCTGTGGGCATTTCTTGACGGGTTGCCCGACAGTTTTCGCTACGGCGTGGAGGTTCGCCATCCGCAATTTTTTGCCAAAGGTGAAGCCGAGCAGGCGCTGAATCGCGGCCTGCACCAACGTGGGGTTAACCGGGTCGTGCTGGATACCCGTGGTGTACATGCCGCCATCCCTTCTGACGCTGCCATTATTGAGGCCCAGCGTAAAAAGCCCCGCCTGCCGGTCCATGCGGTGATGACCGCAGACCAGCCGATGGTGCGTTTTATCGGCGGTGATGATCAGCAGGCCAACCTGCGCTGGTTACGGGCGTGGCTGGACAAGCTGCCGCAGTGGTGTGAACAGGGCCAGCCGTGGCTGTTTATTCACACCCCGGATGTGGCTTTTGCGCCTCAGCTGGTGCAATACCTGTGGCCTGCGCTGCAACAGGCCTTGCCGCAGCTGGGAGCCAAACCAGACTGGCCGCAGCAAAATTCGCTGTTCTGAGCGGGTCAACGCCCTGCCACCACTCACGGCTGCATCCGTTGCGGCTGTATTGTGTATGACAGTGCCCGCTTTCACCGCTATTATTGGCGACGGGTTTTTTTAGTGCTAAACGGAGTCAGGATGGTCAGCGCACTGTACGTGGTAACTGGAGCACTGTTTCTCATCGTGTTAACGCTTCAGGTGGTTCGTTTACGCCGCCAGTATCGGGTGGCACATGGTGACGGCGGGTTTTACGAGTTGCAGATAGCGATTCGTATTCATGGCAACGCGGTGGAAACCATTCCTCTTGCTCTGTTGCTGCTGGTGATGATGGAGATGAACGGCGCGGAAATCTGGATGCTGCATCTGGTAGCACTGCTGTTTTTTATCGGACGCGGGCTGCACTGTTACGGTATGCGCACCAGCATTCGGCTTTGGCGCAAAAATGGCATGATGTTAACCCTGCTCTCCCTGCTGGCCATGATCATCCTCAACCTGATCTTCCTGCCCTGGGATCTGGTGCTGCCCCTGCACTGAAACAGGTAATTTCCTGGCAGAAAGGATGCACCCCACGCTGCTTTCTGCCAGAATAGCGCCTTTGCGTTTTCAGGCGGATTTACCACTATGTCAGACCGCGATACGCTGTTCGCTGCACCCATTGCCAGACTGGGCGACTGGACCTTTGACGAACGCGTGGCCGAAGTTTTTCCCGATATGATCCAACGCTCGGTGCCGGGTTATTCCAACATTATTTCGATGATTGGCATGCTGGCCGAACGTTTTGTTCAGCCCGACACGCAGGTCTATGACCTGGGCTGCTCACTGGGCGCAGCGACCCTTTCCGTACGCCGCAATATTCACGTTCCCGGCTGCAAAATTATCTCGGTGGACAATTCCCCGGCGATGATTGAACGCTGCCGTCGCCACATTGATGCCTTTCGGGCCGACACGCCGGTAGAGGTGATTGAAGCAGATATTCGTGATATCCCCATCGACAATGCTTCCATGGTGGTGCTGAATTTCACCCTGCAATTTCTGGAACCTGATGAACGTCAGGCGCTGCTGAACCGGATATTTGACGGGCTGCGCCCCGGTGGTGCGGTGGTTCTTTCGGAGAAATTCAGCTTTGCCGATGCCGATGTTGGTGAGCTGCTGTTTAACATGCATCATGATTTTAAACGTGCCAATGGCTACAGCGAGCTGGAAATTAGCCAGAAGCGCAGCATGCTGGAAAACGTCATGCTGACCGACAGCGTTGAAACCCACAAATCACGCCTGCGGACCGCCGGATTTGAGCATGTGGAGCTGTGGTTTCAGTGCTTCAATTTTGGTTCACTGATCGCGCTGAAAGCAGGTGCAGCCTGATGGATTTTGGTAATTTTTATCAGCTAATCGCCAAAGGCCCATTGTCCTGCTGGCTGGAGACGCTCCCTGCACAGATTGCCAGCTGGCAGCGGGAACAGTTGCATGGCCACTTCAAAAACTGGGATCGCGCCGTAGAGTATCTGCCACTGCTGCAACCGGAAACGCTGGATCTGCTGCACAGCGTCAGCGCTGACAGCAGCCAGTTAAGCGATCGTCAGCGCAGCGGAATCGAAAAGCTGTTGCGTAACCTGATGCCGTGGCGTAAAGGACCGTTTTCGCTGTACGGCACAAAGATTGATACCGAATGGCGTTCAGACTGGAAGTGGCAACGGGTGTTGCCACATATCTCTCCTCTTGCCGGGCGTACTATCCTCGACGTGGGCTGCGGCAGTGGTTATCACATGTGGCGGATGGTGGGTGCCGGTGCGCATCTGGTGGTGGGTATCGACCCGATGCAGCTGTTTCTCTGCCAGTTTGAAGCGGTACGTAAACTACTGGGCAACGATCAGCGTGCGCATCTGCTGCCGCTGGGGATCGAGCAGTTACCTGAACTGAAAGCCTTCGATACGGTGTTTTCAATGGGCGTGCTCTACCACCGCCGTTCCCCGCTTGATCATCTCTTCCAGTTGAAAAATCAGCTGGTCAGCGGCGGCGAACTGGTGCTGGAAACCCTGGTGATTGACGGTGATGACCAGGCGGTGCTGGTGCCGGGAGAACGGTATGCACAGATGCGTAACGTGTGGTTTATTCCGTCAACCGGCGCGCTGAAGAACTGGCTGGAAAAATGTGGTTTTGTCGATGTGCGCATCGCGGATCACTCTGTGACCAGCACCGATGAACAGCGCCGCACCGACTGGATGACCAGCGAATCGCTTGCCGAGTTTCTTGACCCGCAGGACCCTGGCAAAACGGTGGAAGGCTATCCGGCCCCGCTGCGGGCGGTGCTGATAGCGCGTAAACCCTGAAGATGCCGGTGAGCGGCATCGCAGAAGAGTCAGTCACAACCCGGTCAGGCTGGTTGTGACGTATCATAAGGATTGCTACTCTGTTGCTCCCGCTATCAGCTGGCGGGCAGTCACAGACAGCGTAACCGCGAGGTCTGTTTTAACAGTGCAAAAGTAAAGGAGTACTTTTTGTGACTAACGCTATCTTTCCTCAAACAATATTTACGACACAGCGTCGCTTTAATGATTACGGCGCCAGCGATATGCGTCAGAGCGATCTTTCTGAAGCTAGCCACCTCGCATACAGCACAAGGACAAGTTATGGATAACTACTTAGCAAAGAAACGCTTTTCTGATTATTACCTCACAATAGCCAGTCTTGAAGCACGTCAGCTTATGAGCACAACCGAACGGGTGGGATTTCGCCATCTCCGTAATCCCACCGTTCGCAACGATTTTAAAAATAATGTTCAGGAGTTTATTTCAAATCAGTTGAAGGCGATTCGTACTGCCCGGAATGAGCCACAGTGTCAGGAGTCCGTTAGCAATCTGCAACTTGAACGAAAATATCTTGATGAGCAGGACAGACAGCTAAATCATCGTAATTTGAAAGTTGTGGCCACAGCTCAGCTAAAAGAGGAAAACGGCGTATGGGGTTATGTAATTAATGGTGTCAGTCTGATACTAAGCGGCATGCAGGTTATCGCGGGTATAGGCATTGCAGTACCATCGATTCTGACAGCTAATATTGTCAGTTTTGCTTTCGGAAGCATGTTAGTGCTTCACGGCCTTAACGGTGTTGAAGAAATCCTGTTGAATTTGAAGTCAGGAAGGAATGACGCTGAAGGTTTTTTAAAAGAAAAATATATTCAAACGGCTATGTTTTTGGGGTTTGATGAGAGAACGGGCAGGCTGGCTTATAGTTATACGGATCTCTTTCTCTCAGTCTACGGTCTTTCCCGACTAGTCTTAAAACCTAACACCTGGAGGTTATTTAGCTACATTCGTTCAGATTATGTGCGAAACATAAAGAATATGTCACGCTCAAATCTGTTAATTGAAATCGGAAGCGATGCCGCGACAATTAAATCAATTTACAGCGAAAGTCACAACTGAGGATTTTTCTTTCTAAAAAAATATGCCTTGGCACCTAATTTTAGAGGTGCCACAAACCACACAGCAACAAATGCGAAACCGAGCACTATAGCCAGCACAACTAAATCAGTATCTTCTCTTAAAAAAATACTACTTCCATAAAACCCAAAAATTATCACTAATAAAATAATGGCTCCAATAAACCGTCTACTAAGTTCTACTATCAAAACCCGATAAGTCGTCGAATCCCTTTCAGTCATAAATTTAAGGAGGGCTATTTCTTTACGATTAAACCCGCCATCAGCCAGTTTTTTTTCCATCTCAATATTATTCATATGCAATCCTTACATACCGTTCCGCGTTACACGTAATCATAGCGTTTTCAGTATAAAGGGCAACGAAAAAACCCGGCTTTCGCCGGGCCTGGTGTTGGCGTACTGAAAGATAACTGTCAGAAAAAACGGTACAGCAGGATAAGTAAGGTAAACCAGCATGCAAAACAGCCAGGGATAATAGCAAGCCAGGTAATTCCAAGCGTCCATTTCATGATGTTGCTCCTTTTGCCTGTCTAAAATAACCACAACGAGCGCATGGTTCCAATTGGTACTGTCGATCAATAAAGCCTGATTGATCGGCAACACAGATCATTATATTTAACTTATTGTATATCAATGGCTTTATACCAGCCCTGCCACCTGTATATATTCGTACGCAGTTCCCGGACGCATTCTGCCGTGGCCGTATCTGCATGTAAATCTGCGTCGCTGTCTGTGCCCGCGTCACTTATCCTGCACGGCGGCTGCATCAAATCCGGGGATATGAATAGTCTCCCATGTCATACGCTACGGTCTTTCGTGTATCAACATCTATTCCCGCACCGCCTGGATTACTGAAAAGATAATTCATGAGCCGTGCCTGGCCCATGTAAAGCGGATAAGTATTACTCTCAATTAAAAGCGAGTGAATATTCCACTGCCCCAACGTTAATTTACCCGGATAAGTGGAGTGCTCTATCCAGCCGTTCCAGATGAGTGACTGTGTGCAGTAGGGTATAAATAAATCCCCCTGCTGGCTTTCAGTACATAAGTGATTCTGGATATTAAAATTAGTTAATTCGAAAGCCGTCGAGTGATTCCAGCCACCTGATACTGTACCGGACGCCAGAACCCTGAATATATTATCGTAGATATATTCTGTGTAAAACTGGTCAAATTTCGCATCAAGCGTGTCCAGTAACTGAAATACTCGCCCGCCGATATAACTGCCTCTGAAATTGGTCACGCGGACATACTGGCCCGCCGTACAACTATTTTTGAAAACCCCCCGGGCGGTTCCGTCAGTATCATACTGTCCGTAAATTTCCAGATTAATGATTTCTGTCTGTCTGGCCTGAACAGTAAAAGCGACAGAACCGGCATCACCTGTCAAAATCAGCCTGGTGGGGTTATTGCAGCCATATCCGTGATTGCCCGCGCCAGCAAGGCGAAAAAGGCGCTTGTATGTACCGCTCGAATCCCACGAAGAAACAGCAAAACTACCGGACGGAAACTGAACGCCGATTTTAGCCCGGTTATCGGTCTGCGTTCTGCTCCACGCCTCCATCAGCCTGATGGCCTTAATGCAGTCCGTTTCGCCGTCCGGTATTGCACCGAACATCGTGACATCAAATGTCGCCGGCTCCCCTACCCGCTGCCAGTACCACTCATCGTTAACCACGCATGTTATGCCGCTATCATCCGTGGCGGTGCCATTGATGGCTACAAATTTTCCCCCACCGAATCCTGTGCATGAAGCATACTCGCGAAGCGTGATCCGCTGCCCCTCGTAGCCGGGTGTAATGCCTGACAGGGTGGCATAGTTCGGACACTGGCGAATGTATTTTTCACCGTCGAATGACTGTAGCTCGAGAACGTCAGGATTGACGATGTTTGCCGGAACAATCGGGTTAGGTTGTCAGTTTTTCCAACGCGGTTAGCGGCAATCAGAGCAACCTGCGAAAACTCAGCAGTGTTAGCGATAAATTTTTTCTGCCAGGGACAGCGGGATTGATAATAGATTTTGTAACGGTAAACGTTACTGCGGCGCTTTTTTTCTTCGAGGAGTTCCAGCTTTTGCGTCCGACTGAGATTGTGCATCGCTCAGCTCCCGGACCCGTTTTTCGATCTCTTCATCGATAAGGTCAGTAACCGTCTGTTTAACCTCTCGCTTCTCAGCGAGTCCCAGCTCGCGAGCAATAATATTAGCGTTCAGCAGATCTGCGGCAGCGCCGGTAAATTTCTGGTCGTAAATGATCTGTTCAGCCCGCTGAATAACTGATGAAAAAATGTCGTTCGCTTTCATGACACGCCAGGTGTCAGGGCTGACGTCAATAAACAGGCACAGGCCGCTGATTGTCATTGCCCGCATTTTATTGACTGTTGCACGATGAATAGATCCCTGAGAGCAGAAAACTTTCTGTTCTTTAAGCGGATTTTTTTCCACCCATTCAAAATATTCAAGGCATGCTTCCCACAGCTGGGCGGCTGATATGAACTTTGGATTTCGCCCGTTGCTGCTGCGCGCCATCCAGAATTTATTGCCTTTGGGCGCGACCATATTATTTTTCCTTTACGTTGTCGCCCAGGTCGTGACCGCGATTTTTGCATAACCGTTGTCTGCACGGCACCAGATTTGTAACGCGGCTGATGTAAATGCCGTTGGGCCATCGATAAAATCATAATCCTCAGTGTCGGCTTCCGAGGCTGTCGTGGCATCAGAAAACCTCACAACACTGGCCAGTGCATTAATGCGACCGACAACACTGTCCAGTACCAGTTCCCACTCGTTGGATAGAGTTATCTGTTTCGTCGCCATATTTATCTTTCCAGTAATATTTTTTCAATGAACCGCGTTCCCCAGTGTTCCGTAGCCACCGGGAGCATTGTAGTGCTGCCGGTGGTAGCTAACGAGACTTCACTATCATCGTTAAACGTGATGACTATTGAGGCATAGCCGGAGGTATTTATCGTTACAGACGATGCCAGGCGTGTTGCCGTCTGCCCGGTCATGGTGATAATGGGCGATGTTACCAGATTCCCGACCTCGACGGAGACCAGGCTCACGCCGACTCCTGACGTGCTGTTACTCTGCGCACGATAGAGTGATGCAGTGACCGGCCCGGCTGGAATTTCCTGGCTCAAGGCGTAACAGTAATTCGATGAGTCCCAGCGGCCAATATACGTTCTTACCTGGGCTACGCTGGCCAGCTCACTGGACATTATTACCCGCTGATACTGGTCAGTTATGCCCGGGTAATATTCCGCCACCAGCCAGCTACTATTCCCGTATAGCGCGGTTTTAAGAAAATCGCTACGAAGTGAAACCACATCTGCACCCGTAGGGCCCGTTACCGATCCTGCTACTGCTGTCGAAGTTGCTACAAAATCGCTGCTAAGTGAGCTGATTAGACTACTGCCCTGATAGTTTTCAGCAGCGGGTTCAGGCTCATGTCGGCCAGCTGCCACGCCGTCGATATATTCCAGCGGCCAATCGTTCTCAGCTGACAGCACCAGCAACCCGTCAGCATTCCGGTAGTAATGAGCTGGTCCCTGATAGGTTACGCGGGGATGTAAACTGGTGGATGTCAGATCAATAACGAGACGTCCCGCCGAACTGGTGCCTATCACGCCAGAGCCTGACGAATAAATGCCTGTTACGCCAGATGCACCGATTGGCGGCACGTTCGTTGATATCATTTTTTCCTCGCATTACATTCATCATCAGGCGCACTCGTAAATGCGCCATACGTTGCCACCAGCGTTTTCCCGTTCATGACAGAAATAAATCTCGGTCAGCGGTCCGGCGTCTGATTAACCCGGGCAGTTCCGTTTTTCCTGCATATACCCAGCGGGGGAACTCATCGGCGGCACCAGCATAATCGGCAGTGTTGAGTTTTTTCAGCAGTGTGGATTTAACGAAATTACCCATGCCGAGATTAAATACGAACGACACCAGCGCGTCGAACTGGTTTTGATTCAACCGGGTTGTAACATTGGTATTAACAGTTATTTCTGCCACCAGCACATCCTCATGTAAAAATGCATCAGCCTGCTGGCCTGTGATTTTATCTCCGGGTTTAACGCCGGTTGTGTGGCCGTAACCGATAGTCAGAACTCCGGCGCTGCACCGGTATGCTGTCAGCCGCAATCCCTCAAATCGTTTAATTAACTCAATGCCGTTAGTGCTGATTTTCATTTTTTATTCCTGTCATCTGAAACTGTCCCGGAACGCAGATGGGCAAACGCGGTCATTAATGACAGACATCTCTCCACACCCATTCCGCCGATAATTGTCCCGACAAGCAGCGCGTTATCAGAACTGAGGCCGAAAAATTCCAATGAGTTAATAACGCCCAGCGCTATCAGGCAGCAGATAGCGCCGGACATCAGCGCATTCAGCCATGATTTTCCGTCTCTTAGCGTTATCAGCGTTGCCATTCCGAATGCGGCCAGCGCTCCGTACAACACCGGCGCATTATGTTTAAGCCATGTAATTGATGCTGCCGCAAAATCGGGCGGCAGATTCGGATGCTCCATTTGCCCGACTCCGTTATGTAGAAATGAAAAAGGCCGCCTGTGGCAGCCTCAGTAAAAAGAAACATCTGTTTGGCACAGTCATTAATCCTGAAAATCAGGGCCAAGATAAACTTTATCAACACTTCCTTTAAACACGCTTACAACATATTCATCAATTTGCTATCGTGAAGTTGTAAAGCATCCCGTTGAGGAAATTTTGAACAATGTTCAATATAACAGCCAGTTTTCTATGGAAAATATCGCAACACTATCTAAGTAAAAAAAGTCTTCTCGAATCGCAAAAACACAACATGGGAGCGCTTGCAACACCACTCAATCGCTGGTTTTCTTTCTACGAAATCAATACCGATCTTCGAATAGCACACTTCCTTGCCCAGGCATGTGTTGAGACAGCTAATTTTTCTGCACTGACTGAGCATGCAAAAAATGGAGGAAAAGAATACGAACCCAGTACGAGAACAGGGCGAGCAGTAGGCAATAAATTTCCCGGTGATGGCCCTAAATACATAGGTCGGGGAATGTTGCACCTTACAGGCAGGGAGAACTATGACAAATATGGTCGTATCCTCAATCAGGACCTGGTTAATCACCCGGATACAGTTGCCTCAGATCCCAATATTGCCGTCAGAACTGCATGTGAATTCTGGCGCAAACGGAATGTTAATCCTCATGCTGACAGGGATGATTTGCACTCCGTGACATACATCGTTAACGGCGGTTACAACGGCCTGGTGATGAGAAAACAGGCACTTGACCGCATAAAAAAAGAGATGGGTATATCATGATTCTAAAATTAAAAAATATTGTTGCAGCTGCTTTGATGGTTACTGCGTTTAATTCTTTTGGGGCTGCTGAAGCGTCTTCAATGACCTGCAAAGGCAATGCGCTTAAAGATGCCAAAAAGCTTTTGTCATTTTATCGGGACAATGACGACCGCATGTCAATTGACGATAAAGTTACTCCGCTTGCAAAAATAAAAAATCCACAGAATGCTTCACAGAAATTCGATGTACTGGAAACCTGGGGATACATCTACAAAGGTAAGTACCGTATGCGCTTCATGTACTATCCTGACGCAGATTGCGCCCTGATGGGTGAGGAAATACTGGAGTATGCAGACCTCTGAATTTGAGGAATATGACCGACCCTATGACAGGGGTACTGATTCAAAGCATCCCTGGAATACCTCTGTCGTACCGTCGGAAAGCAAAAACCCCGTCAGAGACGAGGTTTCGATGTTAAGCGGTGTGTCGTTGTCGTAATAGCCACTCTTAGCAGGTTACAACACTTTTTGCGGACCGCATCCGAATTTTTTATATTAATCGCAGGATTTGGTAGTTTTCAACGTTTAAGGAAAAACTCATGACATGGATTTATCAACAAAGCACCGGATTTTTAACACAAAATGGGCGGCGCGTGGCACAGGGCTATGCAGGTAAAGGACCTGGTAAAAACAATTCCGGCATGGAGTCAACACCCAATATCGGGCCACTGCCGAAAGGTAAATACACCATCATCGGACACCCTTTCACTCATCCACACACCGGACAATATTCAATTCGACTACAGCCCCACCCCGGCAACAGTATGTATGGCCGTTCAGGTTTTCTTATACATGGCGACAGCAGCAAACATCCCGGCTCAGCGTCCAACGGCTGCATCATTCTCCCCATGCATATGAGGCAACAAATATGGGCAAGCGGCGACAAAGAAATGGAGGTTATACGATAATGAAAAAAATTATATTACTGTTTATATTTCTCCCATTTGCCGCACTGGCAAAAGCCCCTGAATGCCAGTCATGGCCGCAAAATATGGCTGAGGCATGGATGAAAAATGCCGGTATCGTCGATATAACCAAACTCGATGAAACAAAAACAGAAGTTAAGCGCCTGGCATCTGAAAAAAAAGGCAAAGATCTTTACACCCAGATTTATCACTTTGTCTTTCACGATAAAGACGGCGGGCGCTATGAAGTGATCACTCAGAGCGATGCTTCAGACAATGAATGTTCGATGAGTGAGGTTAACAGTTTTCTCGTCTCCCGCAGTGATATGAACCACTGAGACATATTTCCGACGCTATGACAGGGGTACTGATGCAATGCATCTTGCGAATACCCCTGTCGTATCGCCGGAAAGCAAAAGCCCCGTAATCGGGGCTTTCAACATAATCAAATTGTCGCTTCTTATCGCTGCCATCGCGGCGCAGCTCAGCCAAGTGTATGTGTATTATCGAACTTTCTGGCGAGTTTTAAATAGTAATTCGAAAATAGCACTTTTAACTTAGTACTCGCTTTTTAGCTGACTATGTGCCATTAAAAACACCTTCGCCTGAAATATCTGCAAACACCATTTTACCCGCCACCGTGCATCATCAGCAGAGAGCCAGCTGCTGTAACTCACGGCTGATGTCAGAAATTTTTTTGCGCGTAGTGTAATAGCTCCCCCCACAACATAAACCGGATCGCTCGTTTCAAATGCGCCCAATACGCACTGCTCTACAAAATCAGCATCATCGTTATTGTTGATAGCAGCATCAATAACTAGGCGGGTTTTGCTTTCCTCACCGAAATAAACCCCACGTAATTCGGCCATGCTTCCGGCTAATGCGGCGTATCCTGTTTCATTGCGGTGGTTGTATAACCAGGACAGGAAGCGGGCTCATAGTCCCGGCTCGTTAAGCGGCATGTGCGTGATCTCCTACCCCTGCCGCTGGACGGTCAGAAACAAAAAAACCTGCCGAAGCAGGTTGAGAGTTGTCATATGTGTTTCATTAAACAAAGAAGATGGTCATCTACGTGCTTTTTTTTGGCTTAGCATTGTTTACACTGGAAAAGATGCTTCAAACGTTGAAGGTTGCAGATTTCAATTCAGTTGATTATATAAGAAAAATTGTTGTATAACGGACCCCCCATATGATTAAAAATGCAGGAAGGTAATGAAATGTTCAAAACGGAAGATGCCGATATCATCAAACCTAATGGCATAGTTTTTGGTCCATATAAAGCAACTTTTGCCGGAGATACCATAATAATCAAAGATAAGACTGCAATAATCGATGTTGGGGATCAAGTATCGAGAAAACTTCCAAACGGCACAAATGAAATTCGCACTATTAACTCAGTCAATTTCTACGATCATGGCACAACTATCGGCCCTCACTTTCAACTTAATGTGCGCCAAATACCTGCATCACAGGCTTTTAACAATACAACGCAAAATATCCATGTACACGGTGGTAATGTTCAAATAGGCAATCAAAATAAGATGGAGTTTATCAACAACATTAAATATTTGGTAGAAACCATCGAAAAATCAAATTCTTCGCCGCAAGAAAAATCTGATGCAAAAGAATTACTTAAGAAATTTTTAGAGCATCCGATCGTTACTGCTATTGCAGGTTCAGCAGTAACTGCATTGTTGCCTTGAAAAAACCACCTAATGCGGGGTAAGATGTTGACAATGTTGCTTTTCGTTAACCGTTTATATTCTTTATCTCGCAAATTCCAATATTGCTTTCTGATACTTATTTTTGATATATAAAAGTTGGCCGACTTTATGCGGCCTTAATATTAGGTTGCAGCTGCGCGTAACTTTTCTGACTGTACCGTAATTGAACGCTATTCTGGGACAAATATCAACTACGGAAGCGGCGCGGGTTTACGTCAAACGCATCGCTCATAGGCATATAGAGCACCGTCTCAGCGATCGACAGCCACACGTCAACCCGCCGCTGGCAGGTTTTAAACTGAGTTCAGGATGATTTTCTTTCACAACGCCAGCCACTTCACGCTTGCTTCTGCCCCGCCCCAGATACCTGAGTTTTAAAATATCGAGTAACCCGGGATATTTCAGCAGCGTGCTGCCTGTCACACGGTTCATTAAAATTCCCTCGTCGTCAGTACAGAAAACAAGACTGCTTTTAGGAACCTCAAGCAATATTTCATGAAACTATTTTTCAAGCTCCTGACTACTACAACCTGATTTTCTCAACTTTTTTATTGCACTGCTTAATTCGTCCTGCGTTATCACGTTACGGGCCAGTAAACGCTTAAACATGCTGCCCTGCTCCGGCATATCGCTGAACGTTGACCAGCGGCCCCACATTTTGAGCTTGCCCTGAATCCAGACGCTTTCCAGCGTGCGCAGCCGTGCCAGTTCTCCGGCTTTGCCGGTTGTTGAAGGGTAAATCATGATTACTTAGTGCTCCTGGAATTTAATGCAATTTCAGCGGCTATACGTTCGCCAATCCACTTTATGACCGGAACGGTCATAGAATTGCCCAGCGCCTTGTATCTGTGCCCGGGGGATGTCTGCCCTAAATCTGTATAGCCAACAGGAAAACCCTGTATTTTCTCAAACTCTTCAGGAGTCAATCTACGAACTCTCCGCAGGAAATTCTCAATAATTAATCCACCCGGCATCACAATATCCTGATCGCTTGAACCTGAATAAGACGCTGTTAATGTTCCTGTGTAATTGGTTGAAAAATTCAAACTGTATCGCCGAAATTCTCCATCAATGCCTGGAGCAGAAAGGGATTCGGATTTTTTCTTCTTTCCATAATAGTTTTGTATGCGCGGCGACACGTGGTCGGACTCAAATAAAACCGCTCCGGGATCGAAGTCTGATCGAGCACCTGCAATAACCCAGACTCTTCGACGTTGTTGGGCTACTCCAAAAAATTTGGAATCGAGCACCCGCCAGGTAACTGTACGCGATGGTACAGAGACACAACCAGCGTTCGCCCATTTTTGCCCTGTTGGCTGTAGTGGGCTATTTTCTCCGGCCATCTCTTTAACCATATGAAGAACATCGCGGGTGTTATGGCCGATAGTGGGGAAATGGTTCCACAGCGTTATCGCGGCAAACCAGACGCATGTATGGCCACCATCATGCAGGCAGCGCGCTGGGGCATGGATCCCTTCGCCGTAGCCCAGAAAACCCACATCGTCAGCGGCACGCTGGGCTATGAGGCCCAGCTCGTTAATGCCGTAGTGAATAACATGGCTCCCACAAAAGACCGTATCCATTATGACTGGTTCGGACCGTGGGAAAAAGTTATCGGTAAGTTCGTCGAAAAAACATCTCAGAAGGGCAGTAAATACATTGCCCCGGGCTGGACGCTGGACGACGAAAAAGGCGTAGGCGTCAGAGTGTGGGCAACGTTAAAAGGGATGATGAACCGCGCGAACTGGTGCTGTATCTCAGCCAGGCGCAGGTAAGAAACTCCACGTTGTGGGGCAGCGATCCACGCCAGCAGCTTGCATACCTGGGCGTTAAACGCTGGGCGCGCCTGTTCTGTCCGGATGTGATTCTTGGCGTGTATTCCGCCGATGAATTGGAATCCCGCGAAGAACGCGGCATTACCCCAGCTGCTGAGCGCGTCACCATTTCACAGCTGACCAACCGCACGCCAGCAGCAGAAACCGCCGCGCCGGTGACCAGCGCGCCGCCACCAGTAAACCAGCCATCTGAACCTGAGAAATCGGACGAGTCAGATATTGCCCAGCAGCTGCGAGACGAGATCGATAAAGCCTGTACAGCAGTACGGGCCACTACGCTGCGCGGTATCATTGAAGAGAAAAAACCCGAGCTGGGGATCACCCTCTTCACTGAGCTGAAAAACAAGGCCGTTAAGCGCTATCACCAGGTTAAAGCAATGACTGACATAGAGGCGGGCTTTGAAAATCTGTCACCAGACCTGGCTGATGCACAGGAAGCGTTTAACAGGCTGTTTTCTCTCATTGCCAAATCAAAACGGGTCCTGGAACCGGTCGAATACGATCGCTATTCGCTGGCGCTGGAAGATATGCGACCGGAGTTTTTCAATGGCCAGTAAACGCCGTTTAAGGCGCAGACAGTGCGGGCAAAAAAGGAAACATAAGACAGCTGCCGGAGCGCTGGGGGAACTGAACATCATCAAACGGCGCTTTGGTGACCGCGGGCAAATGGGTATATATCCGTGCCCTCATTGCGGTAGCTATCACGTTGGCCATACACCAGGTAAGAACGGAATAGGATCCGGATGGCATATCCGGTACTGACATTAAACAGAAAATGGCCAACCAGTCTCTGTTGGGCAGTCGTAAAAAGGGGCAACCATGAATACAGTTTTTTTACTGCTGGCTGAATTTAACACCGGCGTTGTGCCACTTTCTGAGGTTAGCGAAAAATATTTCGGTATGAAAGCAGAGCACGCCGATCGCAAAGCCGCTTTGTGCAAACTGCCTGTACCAACTTTTCGCGCCGGTACGTCACAGAAAGCGCCGCGAATGGTTCACATTAAGGACCTGGCAGATTACATCGATCAGCAGCGTAAAGAGGGTGCTGATCTTTACCAATGCATGCATAAAAAGGACTGACCCTCGGGGCTGGATTGCCCCCTGTTCTCTCGGATTTACCCCCCGAGTTTCTTTGTAAAATCTCGCAGATTTCTGCTTGTTCCCACCGACTCAAGTACCCCTATAGCACTCCATTAGGAATTTAACTTATTGATATTCATAAAAAAAGCCCCACCAAAACGATGGGGCCTGGTACTTGCAAGCATCACGTCAACGGACCGGCGTGCTGCGCGGCAAAATCGGGTCAGGCGACTCTGACAGGGGAACTTTGTAACATCGCAATTTTCATCGCTTCCACCATGTCACTGTCAACGCAGGTGCGACTGAACTCGTCGGTTTCCACCACTGAACTCATCGACACCCCGGCTTTACGGTAGCGCATCGGGGAAGCAATTCGCTGACTGGCAGAGCTGTGCAACTCAGTCAGTCCCGCATCAATAAACTTTTGCAGGTTGCCCAGTCTGACTCCGGCACCGGCAATGATGATTGGACCCTGGGTCAGGCGATTAAGTTCCTTTAATAAGGGTAATCCACTTTCCGCGCTTTGCTGCTGACCGGAAGTGAGGATCCTGGCGACGCCTAAATCAGTTAACTGTTGCAATGCCATTAACGGGCTGTGACAGAGATCAAATGCGCGGTGAAAAGTCACCTCCATTCCCCTGCAAAGCCCGATTATCTGCTGCATCCGCGGCAGATCGATATGACCATCCACATCAAGTATTCCCACCACCAGCCCAGGAAATCCCAGTTCACGAATAAAGGCAATATCAGATTTTATCTCACTGAATTCAGCGGCAGTAAAACAGAAATCCCCGCCACGGGGGCGAACAATCGGATGAACCGGGATACTCACCGTTTCACGCACCTGCATCAGGCTACCCGCAGAAGGCGTCAGTCCTCCTTCCGACGGCGCAGCACACAATTCAATACGATCTGCGCCTGCTTTCTCTGCGGCTGAGGCACATTCAGCGCCATAGCAGCATACCTCCAGTTTCAGCATCCTGTTCTCCTGTTAATCTCTGCCTGCTGATTGTGTAAAAAGTTCCCGATCTTTACTCTGAGTTATGTTGTTATATCTGCACATTCTGTTCAGCAATTATATTAGCGGGAATCACCAATATGGTATGCAATTTCGACCAACGCATCGATCGCCGTCACAGCGATAGCCTTAAATGGAATAAATATGGCGACAGCGACGTTCTGCCTCTGTGGGTCGCTGACACCGATTTTCGCTCTCCCGATTGTATTATTGATGCGCTGAAAAAGCGGGTTGAACACGGTATTTTTGGTTATGGCAGCGCGCCTGCTGAACTGACTGAAGTACTGGTCAGGCGGATGGCGGAACGCTATCGCTGGCAGATAAAACCTGAATGGGTGGTTTTTTTGCCGGGCGTGGTCAGCGGGCTGAATATCGCCGTTCGCGCCCTGACTGAATCACACCAGGGCACCATTGCCCCTACACCAATTTATCCACCCTTCCGCTCCGCCGCCAGGCTGGCGCAGCGTACACAACTGAATGCGCCAATGCGACTTCAGCAACAGCGCTGGGTGATGGATCTGGATTCGCTGGAAAGCCAGATGACCGGCAGCGAAAAGTTACTGATGCTGTGTAATCCACACAACCCTGGCGGGACAGTTTACCGTCGGGATGAACTGGAGCAGCAGTTGCATTTTGCACAGCGCCATGACCTGTTCGTCTGTTCTGATGAAATTCACTGCGACCTGCTGATGGAGCCCGAACTCAGACACATCCCCTTTGCCAGTCTGAATGATGATGTTGAACAGCGTTCGGTTACCCTGCTGTCGCCTTCCAAAACCTTTAATATCGCCGGTCTGGGTGCGTCAGTGGCAATCATTCCCGACAAAGGAATGCGCAGCCGCTTTAACGCGGTGCGACAGGGAATTGTTCCCTCGGTGGATATTCTGGCGTTAACCGCCGCGACGGCCGCCTGGCGCGATGGTCAGCCCTGGCTGGAACAACAGCTAAACTACCTGCGTAAAAACCGTGACTGGCTGACGGAGAAAATCAACGCTATCAACGGCCTGTCGGTGGTGTCGCCAGAGGCATCCTATCTGGCCTGGATTGACGCCAGTCAGTTGAACGTTGCCAATCCGGCCCTGTTTTTTGAATGCCACGGCCTCGGTTTTTCACCGGGCGCTGATTTTGGTGACCGTGGCTTCGTCCGCATGAATTTTGGCTGCCAGACGGACCTGTTAAAAGAAGCGATAAGAAGAATGGAAAACGCGGTGAAGAATCAGCCCGGAACGTCCGCTTTATAGCTCACTCTGTACGATCTCCTTCAAACTCCAGGGATGGAATTTGATGGTGACACGCCCGTCTGAAACCGCAAGCACGGGATTGGCCAGGCTCTCTCCGTCTCCCTTTGGGGCGCTTTGTTTGACCGAGATACCCGGTTGTAACAACCCTTCCCCGCTACAGAGTGCCAGCGCCCGGCTGGCAAGAGACGCCTCCGCACCGCGCAGCACAATTTCCACATGCTCCCAGCCTTCGTAGCGATAACGTTTTTCCCCCGGCCAGGGCAGCTCAACAACGGGGATCTGCCAGGGTCCCACTTCCAGAGGCTCCGCCAACTCAAACAGCGCTATCGGGCGGCCATTGATGTTTTTTTCCGACAGCAACGTGCCATGTTGCAGAAAACCTTTTTTCCAGCGTTCCGCTGTTTCTGTCTGATTACAACGCACCGCAATATGATCTGCATGCAAACCGGTTAATTCCAGACCTACCGTCTCAGCAAGCGAGTAAACAGATTGCAAAAAAACCGGTAAATCTTTCACCAAATCGTTTAATTCTTCGGTAGCTTTACCTTTAAACATGCTGTCACCTTGTTATTACTACAAAATTGATAATGACTAAAATGGCAGGTTTGCAAAACAGCCCGACAACAATATAACTATTTTTAAATGTAATTACTTCTGATTGAACTAAAGAACAACTGCTGGAGAAAATTTACAAACCCTTTCATTGATTTTACATTAATTGCAAAAAAATAACATGCAACACGATGATTTTATTGAATTTAAAAAGAATCCTAACGCCAGTCTTAATTTATCTCC
Source organism: Erwinia papayae (assembly GCF_058241465.1). Taxonomy (NCBI): domain Bacteria; kingdom Pseudomonadati; phylum Pseudomonadota; class Gammaproteobacteria; order Enterobacterales; family Erwiniaceae; genus Erwinia; species Erwinia papayae. Next base: position 649,441 of record NZ_JBZCHT010000009.1, on the reverse strand, counting down.
GGTATATTGCGCGGCAATTGCGTTTCTTATAAATTCAATCTGCTCTTTTAAAGGAACACCAAAATGCTCATGTTCATCTTACTCGCTGTGCTGCTGGTCATGGTTGGTTTTGCGTTTCTCCGTCACTGGAAAATACGTAAACACCATAAGACTATTGCCAACCCCTGGCGTCAAAACCGCCGCCGTCAATAATTTATCGGGCGGGAAACATCTGTGCCGTTGCTTCCCTCCCTGTTCATTCAGCCTGAACGCCTCCTGGCTAACTGCAACCGAAATGCAGTATACTTTTCCCCTTATTTTTTAACGGCGTCAGCCTGCGGCAACCCTGTTCACCAGCTGGCATCGTGCAGACAATGGCCTGCGCTCAACGCCAGGCCCACCCAGATCATTAAGGTAATCAGTTGAATATTCAGGCTCTTCTCTCAGAAAAAGTCAGTCAGGCGATGATCGCAGCAGGCGCTCCGGTCGGTTGTGAGCCTCAGGTACGGCAATCGGCTAAGGTGCAGTTTGGCGATTATCAGGCGAACGGCATCATGGCCGTGGCGAAAAAACTGGGTAAAGCCCCGCGTCAACTGGCGGAAGAGGTGCTTACTCATCTTGATTTGCAGGGTATCGTCAGCAAAATTGAGATCGCCGGACCCGGCTTTATTAATCTGTTTCTTGATACGACATGGCTTGCCCGCCAGGCCGAAAGCGTGATTAATGCGCCGCGCCTCGGTGTATCGGCAGTGGCTCCGCAGACCGTGGTGATTGACTACTCAGCCCCCAATGTGGCCAAAGAGATGCACGTTGGTCATGTCCGCTCAACCATTATTGGTGATGCCGCCGCACGTACCCTTGAATTTCTTGGTCACAAGGTCATCCGCGCTAATCATGTGGGCGACTGGGGAACCCAGTTCGGCATGCTGATTGCCTTCCTGGAAAAACAACAAAACGAAGATCACACCCCTGTCGCGCTGGCCGATCTGGAAGCCTTCTACCGCGAAGCCAAGCGGACTTATGATGAGGATCCGCTGTTTGCTGAACGCGCCCGTGGCTATGTGGTGAAATTGCAGGGTGGCGACGAATATTGCCGCACAATGTGGAAAAAGCTGGTCGACATCACCATGTCACAAAACCAGATAATCTATGACCGCATGAACGTCACCCTCACCCGCAACGATGTGATGGGTGAAAGCCTGTACAACGATATGCTGCCGGGTATCGTCGCCGATCTGAAGGCCAAAGGTCTGGCGGTGGAAAGTGAAGGCGCTACCGTGGTGTTCCTCGATGAGTTTAAAAACAAAGAGGGTGAACCGATGGGGGTCATCATCCAGAAAAAGGATGGCGGTTACCTCTATACCACCACAGACATTGCCTGTGCGAAATACCGCTACGAAACGCTGCACGCCGATCGCGTGCTTTACTACATCGATTCCCGCCAGCATCAGCATCTGCAACAGGCCTGGACGATTGTGCGCAAAGCCGGTTACGTACCGGAATCTGTTCCGCTGGAGCACCACGCTTTTGGCATGATGCTGGGCAAAGACGGTAAACCGTTCAAAACCCGCGCCGGTGGCACCATTAAGCTCTCAGACCTGCTGGATGAAGCCGTGGAAAGAGCCACCCGGCTGGTGAGCGAAAAGAATCCGGAGATGCCAGCCGACGAGCTGAAAAAGCTGGCAAATATTGTGGGCATCGGCGCGGTAAAATACGCCGACCTGTCGAAAAGCCGCACCACCGACTATATCTTCGACTGGGACAACATGCTGGCCTTTGAAGGCAACACCGCTCCCTATATGCAATATGCTTACACCCGTGTCCTTTCGGTTTTTCGTAAAGCGGGAATTGATGAAAGCGCACTGAATGGTGAAATCCGCCTCGGCGAGGAGCGTGAAGCCGCGCTGGCTGTGCGTTTGTTGCAGTTTGAAGAGACCATCACCCAGGTTGCCCGCGAGGGAACACCCCATGTGATGTGTGCCTATCTTTACGATCTGGCGGGCCTGTTCTCCGGGTTTTATGAGCACTGTCCGATTCTGACGGCAGCCGATGAAGCCACGAGACAGAGCCGTCTGAAACTGGCTTTATTGACCGCGAAAACCCTGCGTCAGGGGCTGGAGACCTTAGGGATAGAAACGGTAGAAAGAATGTAATGCCCAAGAAGTGGCGGCTGTCGTCACTTCGTTAACGTCAGCACGCCTTGTCCTGGCAGGACGCGCAAAATACCGTCCTGCCCGATCAACGCGGCGAGCGCTTCCTGATGCGCCCCGCGACATCAGCGATAATTCACCATCACTTCATTGCCCAGCACCCGCAACGTCTGCGGCAGCCTGCCCTTGCCCTGAACGCCATAAACAAAACGCAGGGTTTCTCCGGCATCGACGTTGGTCAGCCCACGCGTGGTGCCACTTGCCCCCTCCAGAACCACGCAGCGCGTCCGGGCGCAGAGATGCACCACCAGCTCTGAAGGCGGGGGAGCATTCAGGGTGTAACGCCAGGCAATCTGGGTCATCGCCCCACTCACTTTCTCCGGCGCGCTCAGGGCCGATGAAAACATCTGTTGACCACGAAGTTGTAACCCGGGTCCGGATCCACTGGCCTGCCAGGCCCCCCCCCGCCAGCGCCATGCCGGGCAGACACAGCAGTAACCACCCTGCCCAACGGCGCATCAGTGGCCACCTATGGTCGAGGTCATGCGGATCTGACGATTATCGGTCAGCTCAAGATTAGAAATCACCATCAGCTGCGGCAGGTTACGACGCAGGAAACGGGCCAGCAGCGCGCGTAATGGATGATTAACCAGCAGCACCGGCGGCGCACCCAGCGCCTCCTGATGGGTCAGCGCACTCTGCGCCTGCGCCAGTAAACGGTCGGCCAGTCCGGGTTCCAGTCCGCCGCCGCCCTGAAGCGCCTAAAGCAACAAACGCTCCAGCGTGGTATCCAGCCCGATAACCTGGGCCTCGCCGTTACCGGGGAACCACTGCTGGGTTATCGCCCGGCCAAGCGCCACACGCACCACCGAGGTCAGCTCGTGCGGATCGTTTTGCACCGGCGCGTGCTCGGCCAGCGTCTCAATAATGGTGCGCATATCCCGGATGGAAACCCGCTCCGCCAGCAGATTTTGCAGCACTTTGTGCAGGGTGGTCAGAGTGATCACGCCGGGGATCAGGTCTTCGGTCAGTTTTGGCATCTCCTGGCTGACCCGATCCAGTAGCTGCTGGGCTTCCTGACGGCCAAACAGCTCACTGGCATGCTGACCAATCAGGTGATTAAGATGGGTTGCCACCACGGTGCTGGCCTCCACCACGGTAAAGCCCTGAATCTGCGCCTGCTCTTTCAGGGCGCTGTCAATCCAGATGGCGGCGAGACCGAATGCCGGATCGACGGTGGCTTCACCCGGCAGCGTACCGGCGGCGGTGCCGGGATTAATCGCCATCCAGCGCCCCGGATAGGCATCGCCACTGCCAATCTCCACGCCTTTCATCAGAATGCGATAGCGGGCTGGCGGCAGCTCCATATTGTCACGGATATGGACCACCGGCGGCAGGAAGCCCATCTCCTGAGCGAATTTCTTACGAATACTGCGGATACGGCCCAGCAGCTCGCCATCCTGCATATGGTCCACCATTGGGATCAGGCGGTAACCCACTTCCATGCCCAGCGAATCTTCCAGATGGACGTCGGTCTAGGAAGCCTCAACGTTGGCTGGCGTTTCAACGGTTTTCACCATGCCACTCTGCGGCTCGGGTTTCGGTTGATTCTCCTTACCACGCAGATACCAGGCCAGCCCCAGCAGGGCGCTGGTAAACAGCAAAAAGACAAAGTTGGGCATCCCCGGCACCAGGCCGAGCATGCCCAGCACGCCTGCACTGAGCATCATCACCCGTGGATTTTTGAACAGCTGGGTCACCATCTGTTCACCCACATCCTGCTCGGTGCTGACGCGGGTGACGATAACACCGGCGGCGGTGGAGATCACCAGCGCCGGGATCTGCGCCACCAGACCATCACCGATGGTCAGCAGCGTGTAGCTTTCTGCCGCGTGGCCAACATCCATACCATGCTGCACCACCCCCACCAGCAGGCCGCCGATAACGTTGATCACCATAATCATGATCCCGGCGACCGCATCACCGCGCACAAACTTACTGGCACCGTCCATCGAGCCGTAGAAGTCCGCTTCCTGGGTCACTTCAGCACGACGTTTTTTCGCCACCTCTTCGCCAATCAAACCGGCGTTAAGGTCAGCATCGATGGCCATCTGCTTACCCGGCATCCCGTCGAGCACAAAACGCGCGCCCACTTCCGCGATACGGCCGGCACCTTTGGTGATGACCATAAAGTTAATGATTACCAGGATAATAAACACCACGATACCGATGGCGAAGTTTCCCCCCACCAGGAAGTGGCCGAAGGCTTCCACCACATGCCCGGCGGCACCTGCTCCGGTGTGCCCTTCCATCAGAATAATACGGGTGGAAGCGACGTTCAGCGCCAGGCGCAGCAGCGTGGAGAACAGCAGAATGGTCGGGAAGGCGGCGAATTCCAGCGTCCGTTGGGTGAACATCGCCACCAACAGCACCATAATCGACAGGGCAATATTAAAGGTGAACAGCAGGTCGAGGATGAAAGCCGGCAGCGGCAGCACCATCATCGACAGGATCATCAGAATCAATACCGGGCCGGCCATCACCTGCCACTGGGTATCTTTAACCTTGGGTAACCGTAATAAGGTGGAAAGAGGAGCCATCAGTCTTTTTCTCCTGGATCAAAATCGAGTGCTTCCGGCACCGGTAAATTATGGGGTTTCTTCGGCGCGAGGCCACCCTCCAGCTTCCAGCGGCGCAGCTGCCAGACCCAGGCTAACACTTCAGCCACCGCCGCATAGAGCGTGCCGGGGATCTGCTGACCAATTTCACTGTGCCGGTAGAGCGCACGCGCCAGCGGCGGGGCTTCCAACAACGGAATACGGTGCTCTTTACCCAGTTCGCGGATGCGTAAAGCAATCTCACCCGCCCCTTTCGCCACCACTTTGGGTGCGCTCATCTTCAGTTCGTCATATTTCAGGGCGACAGAAAAGTGTGTCGGGTTAGTAACAATCACATCGGCTTTGGGCACATCGGCCATCATGCGGCGGCGGGCAGCTGCGCGCATCTGCTGGCGGATACGTCCTTTAACGTGAGGATCGCCTTCCTGCTGCTTGTATTCATCGCGGATATCCTGGCGGGTCATCCTCAGCCCTTTGTAATAGCTGTAGAGCTGCCAGAACACGTCGAATCCAACCATGGGTGCCAGTCCCAGTACGATCAAAATACTGCACAGAGCAATCATGTTGAGGCACTGGGCCAGCGCGGTGTAGGGCGACTCGCTGATCAGTCTGAGCATTTCCGGCCAGTGGTGGCGGATATACAGCCAGGTGATCACCCCGACCAGCACCGCTTTCAGCACCGACTTGAGCAACTCCGCCGCCGTCTGACCAGAAACCAGACGGCCAAGCCCCTTAATCGGGTTCATCTTGCCAAAATCGAACTTAATCGCCTTCCCGCTGATCATCACGCCACCGAGCAGCATCGGAGCGGCAATCGCCACCAGCACCAGTCCGGCCATCATCGGTATCAGCGCAAACACCGCCTGTAACAGCAGGGTGCTCATCTGGCGCAGCATCTGACTGGTGTCACTGACCACCGAGTGATTGAAGTTAAGTCCTTCTGCCAGTAGCTCACCGATTTTATGCGCCATCGAGCCACCGCCAATCCACAGGATGCTCAGTCCCGCCACCAGCATCAGCACCGAGGTCAGCTCGCGCGAACGCGGTATCTGCCCTTCTTCACGCGCTTTTTCAAGTCGGTGGGCCGTTGCGGCTTCGGTCTTTTCCTCTTCGCTGTCCCCGGACACAGCAGCTCACCTTCACAACAGAAATTTTGCTCAGAATGCCAGAACGGCGCAGGAATAATGCGGCGAGTAAACGCGTAAATACGGGGTTATTTGGCTGATAAGCCATGAGTGAATAATCCCACCGGCCAGACAGAGTTCGGGCCGGTGGGTTACAGCGCGCCGGGGAAATCAGCGCAGAGTCAGGCGGTTTTTCGCCCCTGTGGCTTAAAAACCAAGGCTGTCGAGCAGGTCATCCACCTGGTCCTGATTCGCCACCACGCCAGGCGCGGTGCCGTTGATCTGTGGACCATTAAGCAGGCTGTTGGCATCTTTTTTCGGGCGATCCGGCTGGTCAGGAATATTCTCCAGCAGCACCATCAACAGCTGACGCTCAATCTCCTGGATAACATCCATCATGCGCTTGATCACCTGACCGGTCAGGTCCTGGAAATCCTGCGCCATCATGATTTCCATCAGCTGGGCGTTAGTGAAACTGGTATGAACCGGGACGGATTCCAGATAACCACGGGTATCCGAAACCAGCGAGCGGGCATCTGCCAGTTCAATGGGATTTTCAAACCACTCATCCCAGCGTCCCTTCAGCGCTTTTGCTCCATTCTCCATCTCTGTCTGACGCGGCTGAGACGCTTCCACACAGTTCAGCGCACGTTCCGCCGCCTGAGCAGTCATTTGTACGACGTAATCCAGACGGTCGCGGGCGTCAGGAATGGCTTCTGCCGCTTCAGCAATCGCCTGGTCCAGACCCAGCTCACGCAGGCTGTCACGCAACATGCGCGTCAGCGAACCGATTCGGGAGATAATGTCCTGCGCCGAGGCAGCATCAACATTTGGTTTCGGAATAGTGCTCATCTCGGCTCCTTACATACCCAACTTTTCGAAGATTTTACCTAACTTCTCTTCGAGTGTGGCTGCTGTGAAGGGTTTAACAACATAGCCGCTGGCACCCGCCTGAGCAGCCGCAATAATGTTCTCTTTCTTCGCTTCCGCCGTCACCATCAGCACCGGCAGTTTGCCAAGCGTGCCATCGGCACGGATAGTTTGCAGCAGTTGCAAACCATCCATATTGGGCATGTTCCAGTCGGAGATGACGAAGTCAAAACCACCGGCGCGCAACTTGGCCAGGGCATCAACGCCATCCTCAGCTTCTTCAACATTATTGAAGCCGAGTTCTTTCAGCAGGTTACGGACGATACGGCGCATGGTGTTAAAGTCGTCGACCACCAGAAACCGCATATTTTTATCAGCCATAGTTACTCCTGTTTTGTGTAGCCCCGCAGGACGGGCGCTGCGTTATACGTTAAATTCTTAATGCCTGTCCGGCGCTAATTTTCGCCAGCATATGCTGGCTGACCTGGTGCAAATCCACCACTTCACTGGCTCCCCCAAGCGCGATAGCCTCGCGGGGCATGCCAAATACCTCACAGCTCGCTTCGTTCTGCGCGATGGTCCAGGCACCGGCTTTATTCATCGCCAGCAGACCTGCCGCACCATCGTTGCCCATCCCGGTGAGGATTACCCCCACGGCGTTACGGCCCGCAAACTGCGCCACTGATTTAAACAACACATCTACCGACGGTTTGTGACGATTGACCGGCGGCCCGTCATTCAGTTTCACCTGATAGTTGGCACCGCTGCGCGCCAGCTCCAGGTGCATCGCGCCCGGCGCGATATAAGCATGACCGGGCAAAATACGTTCACCGTCTTCGGCCTCTTTCACCGTTATCTGGCAGAGTTTATTCAGCCGCTCGGCAAAAGAGCGGGTGAAACCCGGCGGCATATGCTGGGTGATCAGCAGCGCCGGACTGGTGGCAGGCAGCGGCTGTAATACATGGCGGATAGCTTCGGTGCCGCCGGTGGACGCGCCGATAGCAATCAACTTTTCACTGCTCAGCAGCGGTCCGGCTTTCAGCATCGCCGGTGCCGGTAAAGGGCCACGGGTATAGAGTTTGGCTTTCGCCGCCGCCCGCACCTTATCGCCAATCATCTGGCTGTAGGCCATCATGCCTTCACGAATACCCAGCGAAGGTTTGGTGACGAAATCGACCGCCCCCAGTTCCAGCGCGCGCAGCGTCACTTCGGAACCTTTACCGGTGAGAGAAGAGACCATCACCACCGGCATGGGCCGCAGCCGCATCAGTTTTTCCAGAAAATCCAGCCCGTCCATGCGTGGCATTTCCACATCCAGCGTCAACACGTCCGGGTTGTGCTCTTTGATCAGTTCTCTCGCCACTAACGGGTCCGGGGCGGAAGCAACCATCTCCAGGTCCGGGTGACTGTTGATGATTTCGGTCATCAGCTGACGCATCAACGCCGAATCATCAACACATAACACTTTGATTTTGCCCATCATCTTTCCTTAGTCAGTCCGTAGACCGTCTGGCCGCGCAGATAAAATTCTTTACTGATCTGGCTGAAGTTCTCGGAATGTCCGGCAAACAGTATTCCACCAGGTTTTAGCAGCGGAACAAAACGCCGCAGAATCTTTTCCTGTGTCTCTTTATCGAAATAAATCATCACATTACGGCAAAAAATTGCATCAAACGGCCCCGGCAGCGCCCACTCATTGCCCAGCAGGTTAAGCTGGGCAAAGGTCACCGCATTCGCCAGCTCCGGGCGCACACGCACCATCCCGGAGTGCGGGCCGGTGCCGCGAAAGAAAAAACGCTGCATTTGCTGCGGAGAGAGCGTCCTCAGCTCCTCCTGGCGGTAGACCCCGGCCAGCGCCTTCTCCAGTACCTGGGTGTCAATATCACTGGCATGCACCTGAAATTTTCCCGGACCGCTTCCCAGGGTTTCCGCCAGCGTCATCGCCAGCGAGTAGGGTTCCTCACCGGTTGACGCCGCCGCACACCACACGTTGAAACTGCCGCTGCGCTTTTTCGCGTGCTCGGCCAGAATCGGAAAATGGTGCGCCTCGCGGAAAAACGCCGTCAGGTTGGTGGTCAGTGAATTAATAAACGCCTGCCACTCCGGACTGTTAATGTCGTTTTCCAGCAGCGCCAGATAACGACCAAAATCGTCGATGCCCAACATCCGCAGCCTGCGCACCAGACGGTTATAAACCATCTCCCGCTTGTGGTCGGCCAGCACGATGCCCGCACGCTGATAAATCAGCTGACTGATACGTTTAAAGTGCGCATCAGATAACGGCAGGCGCTGCACCATCTGGGCCAGCAGCGTTGGGTTTTCCTGCGATGCTAATGACGTCGATTTTTTCATGTATTGCCACCCAGCAAAGTACTGATTAAGGGGTTAAAACCAGGCTATTTTCCCTGAATGGTGCCAGAGCAAGCCGGTCAGTGCTCCCCTCAGAGGGGGCGAGTGAAAATTTCTTCACCGCTTGTGTTAAATGGTCCGCCTGCGCTTCCAGCGCTTCGGTTGCGGCGGCTGCCTGCTCCACCAGCGCGGCGTTTTGCTGCGTCACCTGATCCATCTGGCTCACCGCCAGCGCGACCTGCTCAATTCCGCGACGCTGTTCGTCGGATGCCGAGGCAATTTCGCCCATGATGTCATTTACCCGCGTCACGCTCTGCACAATCTCTTCCATCGTTTCCCCGGCCGAGGCGACCAGCGTCGATCCCTGTTGCACCCGGCCAACCGACTCTTCAATCAGTCCTTTTATCTCACACGCGGCCTGAGCGCTGCGCTGCGCGAGACTGCGAACCTCACCGGCAACCACCGCAAATCCCCGCCCCTGTTCCCCGGCACGGGCGGCTTCCACCGCCGCATTAAGTGCCAGAATGTTGGTCTGGAAGGCAATGCCGTCAATCACCCCGGTAATGTCGCCAATCTTTTTCGAGCTGGCGGCAATTTCATTCATGGTGGTCACCACCCTGCCGGTCAGCGCGCCCCCTTTGTGTGCCGTGGTGGAGGCGTCTTTCGCCAGTTGTGACGCCTGGCGGGCGTTGTCGGCGTTGCCGCTTACCGTTGCCGTCAGCTGTTCCATACTGGCTGCCGTTTCTGCCAGCGAGGCCGCCTGCTGTTCGGTACGGGCTGACAGATCATTATTGCCAGAGGCCATTTCACGGATGCCGGTGTGCATTTCGTGGCTGCCATCGCGCACCGCGCTGACCGTGCCGGCCAGTGAGGTTTGCATACTTTGCAGACTGCCAAACAGCTGGCTCAGTTCATTACGCCCTGAGGCATCGATATGCCCCCCCAGGTTCCCCGCCGCAATCCGTTCAAAATGACGTCGCATCAGAGCCAGAGGCCCAATCACCGCTTTTCTCACCCAGATGATGCCCGCCAGGGTTACCAGCAGTGAGGTCACCACCGCCACAATGAAAATCACCTTCGACTGGGTATAAAAACTTTCACCGGCCCGGCTGGCGTGCTCACGCATCTGATCGATATACACCATCCACAGGTTGTACTGAACCTGAAAGCGGTCCTGCTTACCCTGGGTAGGTGAATCAAGAAAATCCTGCAACTGGTTGTTTTGCAGATAAGCAATCAGCTGCGCCAGCTCCCGGGAATAGTTGTCATATTCCGCCTTCATCGCCTGCTTCAGCTGCTGTGCTTCCGGCGTGCTGACCGCAATGGCATCAAATTCCTTATAGGCTTTATCGGCAGCGTTGAGATCTTCCTGAGCCTTTGTCATCAAACTTATTACCTGATCGCGAGGTTTTCCCAGTGCCGCACGCGTTCCGGCACGGCTCAGGGTGACACGGGCGCTGAGCAACGCCGCCCAGCTCTGTCCCAGCGATTCACGCTGATTGCCGCTGACTTCCACGTCGTGCAGGTTACGCGCATCCAGGCGGAAAGAGTTAAAGGAAAGACCACTGCTGACAATCTGCATCAGGCAAAACAGCCCCAGTAAAAACAGAATCACGGTGGCGATACGTATCCGGCTGAACATCAAAATCTCCTGCTTAGTCGCACTTAGCGGCAAAAATGAGTTAAAAGGTTTCCCAGTTATTGTCAGAAACCGGCGCAGCCAGCGCTTTGCGCGGCGCTGCAACCGGCGTCAGCAGGACGTTTTGCTCGCTTCTGCTGTTATTAACGGCCTGAATGACATTTTCTTTACGGATGCGGAACACACTCACCGACTGTGACAGACGACGCGCCTGCTCCTCCAGCGCCGCAGACGCAGTGGCTGATTCCTCCACCAGCGAGGCGTTCTGCTGGGTAACGCGGTCCATTTCGGTCACCGCTGCGCCCACCTGATCGATACCGCGGCTCTGTTCGTCAGAGGCCGACGAGATTTCCCCCATAATGTCGGTCACGCGCGTGACGGCGCTGACAATTTCGCTCATGGTTTCTCCCGCGCTTTCCACCAGTACCGAACCGCTGTCGACGCGGGATACCGAATCCTCGATCAATCCTTTAATCTCCTTTGCCGCCTGGGCGCTGCGCTGTGCCAGATTGCGACTTCACCGGCCACCACCGCAAAGCCGCGCCCCTGCTCCCCGGCCCTCGCCGCTTCCACCGCCGCGTTCAGCGCCAGAATGTTGGTCTGGAAGGCAATACCGTCAATCACGCTGGTGATATCGGCAATTTTCTTCGAGCTACCGGCAATGTCGTGCATGGTTTTCACCACGCCATCCACCACCTTGCCGCCCTTCAGCGCCGTATCAGAAGCACTGCGTGCCAGCTGCGAAGCCTGACGGGCGTTTTCGGCGTTCTGTTTCACCGTGGCGGTCAGCTGTTCCATACTGGCGGCGGTCTGTTCCAGCGACGCCGCCTGCTGTTCAGTTCGTGCGGAGAGATCGTTGTTTCCGGCGGAGATTTCACCCGCCCCGGAATAGATCGCATCGGAGCCGTCGCGCACCTCACTCACCGTACGCACCAGCGACTGCTGCATCTCACGCAGGTTTTGCGCCAGCTGCGCCATTTCATTGCGCCCTTCCACCGCAATCGGATGGGTCAGATCGCCCTCCGCAATGCGGCGGATCTGCGCAATGTTACTGTTCAGAGGATGCAGCAAAATGGTATTTATCCCCCGCCAGACCACGGCGGTGGCCAGCAGGAAGGTGACCAGCACCGTCCACAGCGTCCAGATGGCATATTGATACGCATCGTCATTGGCCTGGCTGCCCTCTGCCGTCAGCTGGTTATTTCTTTCCAGCCAGGCGTTATAGGTTTTGTCGAGACTGTCCTGATAGCTCTGGGTGGGCTGGGCGATAAAGTCGTTAAAATTGCCGTTTTGCAGCATGACAATCAGAGAAGAAAGAGCGTCGTGAAACTGCTGATACCCCGCCTGGAGGGCTTTAACGTTCTCCGCATTTCTGCCTTTTTCTGACAGACTGGCATTAAACACCGCCAGCGATTTGTCTGCTGCGTCCAGGCTCTGCTGCGCCTGCGTCACCAGTTCGTTGACCGTGGCTCCGGAGCCAGCCTGCTTCGCATCCAGCAGATAGCGAATTCCGGCTCGGTTCAGCGTGTTGCGGGTCTGGATCAACGCAATCCACGCGCTGCCCATCGCCTGCTGTAACGTGCGCAACTGCTGATTGAACTGAAAGTTTTTCTTATCATTATGTACCGTGTTGTAAAACAGTCCGCCGGTTCCTGACTGAAGAACAGCAAATAACACCAGCACACCGGCAAGACCGGTGACGACTTTTATACGCTTGAACATAACCACCTCAGAACAGGGTCAATTGACCTTCTTATCGGCAGCCGGTGGGGGATCTTTATCCCGTAAACCACCGGTTGCTGCCTTCCCGACCAGTTAGCTGGTCAGGGCTCGGGTAAGAATCGTCTGACACCCCATACGGGCGGCTCCTGACATGATGCTGAGAGGGCCACCGCCGTTCGGCGGCTGCGCCAGCAACAGGACTCAACAGAAATATTTATATACAGCATAGTCAGGGAATAAGCGCACGGCGACGGGTTCAGGCAGGCGCATGCGCACAGAGACACGTTTGCAGCTACGGTGCTGAATCAGGCTGTTTCGTCTGTATCATCCCGGAAACGCCTCCGTAGCTTGCCTGGGGCTAACCGGTATCCATACACCTGAGGAGAGCGAGAACACTTCTTTAGCTGATATCAGCTCCCCTGGCGTACGTTACCCGGGGTGGATCCAGTCCTGCAATGCACTGTTCACCTGGTTATCTACTGGTTTAGCGCGATCTTCGCCCGACAGCACTCGTGTTGACCGCGAATTCTTTTCACTCGCCCTTCCCCCAGTTATTACTATATGATTGCCGCCGGTAGTTAAGAACGATAATTATTTTCATTCAAATCTCCGTCTCTTTTTCATCTCCGCAGAAATGCGCGGTTGCCGGGAAGCCACATTGTCAGCGTTTGAGCGTTACTACACCGAACTTTTCCGCTTTTTGAGCGGCAAGCTGCGGGATAAATACCTCGCGGAAGAACTCACCCAGGAGACATTCAGCCGCGCGCTGGCCTCCCCGGAACAGGTTTCCTCACATCGTGGCCTGCTCTACCGTATCGCCAGAAATCTGCTGGTCGACCTTTATCGTGTGCAAAAACAGCATGAAGATGCCCCGGATATGGATGCTGACGACCTGCCTGCCCCGGGCCACGAACAGCCCGACAGCCTGCTGGAGAACCAGCAGTATATCGACCATATCGTCGCCGCCATTGAGCAGATGCCACCCCGTTGCCGCGAGGCTTTTATCCGCCATCGTATTGACGGCCAGTCGCAGAGTGAAGTCGCCGCCAGCATGGGAATTTCAATCAACATGGTGGAAAAGCACATTATTCGCGCCATGCTGGCCTGCCGCGCGAGCCGTGAAAGCAGGCAGGATGAACCAACAGGGAGGCCACAATGATGACGCAAGACGAGCAGGCGATTGCTGAACAGGCGATTCGCTGGCTGCTTCGCCAGCAGGAAGGCATGACCGTAAGCGAAAAGGAGGCGTTCCGGCGCTGGCTGCAGAACCCTGCCCACCGGGCGGAGTATCAGGATCTGACCATCCTGTGGCAGCAAACGGCGGCCATTCCCGCCGATGCGGTGAGTCATCTGCGCCCTGGCCCGGTTCGCCGCCGCTTCTGGCGGCCGGTGGTGTACGGCTGCGCGCTGCTGATACTGGCGGCGGTGCTGTGGTTGCCGCTACGCGCTGAGTTCAGCGCTCCGGTTTACAGCACAAGCTGGCAGACCGCTCGCGGCGAGATGCGCAGCGTCGATCTGCCCGACGGCAGCAAAATTTCGCTGGATGCCGGGACACAGCTGACCGTGCGCTATTACGCCAGCCGCCGGGAAGTGCAGATGGCGCAGGGGCAGGCCTTCTTCCAGGTTGCACATAATCCGCAACGGCCCTTTGAGGTGTTGAGCGGCCCGTCGCGGGTGACCGTCGTGGGCACCGGGTTCAGCGTGCGCTACCTGCCGCACACCATGAGCGGCGACGGCACCGAGGTCGCGGTCAGCAGCGGCGCGGTGCGTATTGGCCCACGCGGCCGCTGGCAGAATGGCTGGTGGCGGGCCATGCAGCATCTTCATTTGCCGCAGGCCAGCGCGCACCTGGCCGTGCTGTACGCTTCCGAACGTGCTACCGGCGACGCCGAAGGGCGGCTGATCGCGCGCACCACGCTGCCCGCAGAGAGTATTGCCGCCTGGCGCAATGACCGCATCGTACTGAACAACACGCGGCTGGATATGGCGCTGGCGGAATTTGCCCGCTATGGCGATGTGTCAGTCAAAGCGGATTCACCGACCGTTGCCGCGCTGAGGGTGAGCGGAAGTTTCGATACCGACCGTGCCGGAAGCTTTGTGAAATCGCTTCCGCTGGTGCTGCCAGTAAAAATAAAAACCATGAAAAATCAGTCAATTATCATCTCATCCGTCGTTGAAAGAAAAAATAATTAAAAACGACGTCAGGATTTAGCTTCGCGCTGCGTCTTCATAAGAGAATGATTATTATTTACTTTAATTCTGGGGATTATGAATGGCTGCCTTTTCTGCTTTACGTGCGTTTCGTGCACAGCACCTCGCGGTGGTCATCGCCACAGCGCTGCCGGTATCCGGCGCTTACGCGGCGTCAACCCTGTCGGTGTCGCTACCAGCCCAGCCGCTGTCAACATCGCTGACCCAGCTGGCCAGACAGGCTGGCGTTCAACTGATTGCCGCCCCCTCATCGCTGGACGGCAAAATGGCCCCGGCGGTGAGCGGCTCCCTGCCACTGGAGAGCGCACTGAATCGCGTGATGGCAGGCAGCGGACTGGGGTGGAAGCTGACAGGCGGCACCGTCTCCGTTACCCCATCCCCCCCGGCTGACGGCACGCTCACCGTGAGCGCCAACGCCAGTAACGCCGAAGTTGTGCCGCAGCAGACCCTCAGCGCCACCAAAACCGATACCCCACTGATCGAAGTCCCGCAATCGGTGTCAGTGATCACCCGCCAGCAGCTGGATCGTCAGAACGTGCAGACGGTTACTGAGGCACTGCGCTATGTGCCAGGCGTGAAAACCGAAACCTACGGCGTCGATCCCAAGGGCTACGACTGGATCTACATTCGCGGCTTCAACGCGCTGACCACCAATGACTATCGCGATGGCCTGCGCCAGTTAAACAATAGCTACAGCTATTTCCGCACCGAGCCTTATGCGCTGGAGCGTGTGGATATTGTTCGTGGCCCTTCTTCAACCCTGTTCGGCCTGGGCGATGCGGGTGGGATTATCAACCGCATCAGTAAAATACCGGACGCGCGCGGCGTGCATGAAGTGGAAGTACAGCTCGGAAATTTCAATCGCCGTCAGGTGCAGTTTGATATGAGCGACAAGCTGGACGAAGACGGCGAGTGGCTGTACCGCATGGTCGGCCTGGCGCGCGACAGCGATACCCAGTTCCAGTACCGTGACGGGCCGGACGTGGAAGACAATCGCGTTTACCTGGCGCCAACAGTGACCTGGATCCCGTCGGCGGACACCAGCCTGACGCTGCGCGCCGATTATCTGCGCGACACCTCCGGCGGCACCATCGCTGTTCTCACCACGCCGGGCGGCAAAGTCACCGATACGCTGCTGGGCGACTACAGTTACAACCGCTTCCGCCAGGAGCAGTACAGCGTCGGCTACGAATTCAGCCAGCAGCTGGCGGAAAGCGTTAAGTTCAGCCAGAACCTGCGCTACGGCCAGACCGACACGATTTTGAACAACCTGCTGCCGGGCGATCCGGACTTCACCACGGACAGCGTCTCGCGCAACGCCATCCGGTTCGATGAGCACATGAAGGCCTTCAATCTCGATAACCAGCTGCAGATGGATTTCAACACGGCGACGGTGGCGCACACGCTGCTGGCCGGGGTGGACTACAGCTGGCTGGACGCAAACGCCAAACGCTTCAGCGCGGTCGCCCCGGCCCTGAGCCTGAGCAATCCGCTCTACGGCCTAGATATTGCCGACCCGACCAACGCGGTGAATAACAACGATCAAACGACCCAACAGCTGGGTGTCTATCTGCAGGATCAGATCCACCTGACCGATCACTGGCTGTTAACGCTGGGCGGTCGTCATGACGACATCAGCATGCGCACGCAGAACAACCTCACCGGCAACACCTCGTGGATCGATAAAGATGCCTGGACCGGCCGCGCGGGACTGACCTGGCTGGTCGGCAACGGCCTGGCACCTTACATCAGCTACGCCGAGTCGTTTGTGCCGAACAGTGGTACCGACAGCCAGAACCGCACCTTCGATCCCAGCAAGGCGCACCAGTATGAAATGGGGGTGAAATACCAGCCTGACAGTAACCTGCTGATGACCCTGGCCGCATTTGAAATCACCAAATCCAACGTGCTGACCAATGAGATCGTCAACGGCAGCGCAACCGGCTATCAGGTGGCCTCCGGAGAGGTGCGTTCACGCGGTATCGAGTGGGAGGCCCAGACGAAGCTGACGGATAACCTTGATGCGCTGGCATCTTACAGCCTGACCGATGCGGAAATCACCAAAAGCAACAACAGTGACGAAGGCAATCAGCAGGCGAACGTGCCGAAAAACATGGCCTCCGTGTGGGTCAACTATGGTTTCCACCAGGGGCTGCTTGACGGGCTGATGCTGAGTTCCGGCGTGCGCTACATCGGCAGCATGTACGGCGATAACGCCAATACTATCCAGGTGAAGAACGTCACCCTGATGGATGCCGGCGTGAAATACCAGGTGAATAAAAATATTCAGGTCGGCTTCAACGTGCAGAACCTGTTTGACCGTCACTACGTGGGCACCTGCGACGGTGATACCAGCTGCTACCCGGGACAGGAGCGCACCTTTATCGGCTCGCTGAAACTGAACTTCTGATGGCCGGGTTCAGCCGCCGTCGCTGTCTGAAAATGCTGTTGATGCTGCCGCTGGCGGCGCGTGCAGGTCTGCCGACGGTGGACCCGCAGCGTATCGTGGCAATTAACTGGGCGGCGGCGGAAACGCTGCTCAGCATCGGCATCACGCCGCTGGCGATTTCCGATACCGGCTATTTTCGACGCCGCATCCCGCAGCCGGTGTTACCTGACCGCGTGCAGGACATCGGGCCGTTTTGGGAACCCAATATGGAACTGCTTGATGCTCTGCGGCCGTCGCTGATTATCAGCGATGAGCTCGCCGCGCTGGTGATGGCAAAAATGGCGACCCTTGCTCCGCTGGAAACGGTATCGGGCTGGTATACCTCGGGCAATCCGTGGCAGGCGCTGCACGACTGGACGCAGCAAACGGGGCAGCGGCTGGGCGCTGAGGCTGCCGCCACGCGCTGGCTGCAGCAGGTACAGCTGGAGATGAACGATCTCCGCCAGCGGATTAAGGCACATCAGCAGGCACGGGTGCTGGTGATGGTACTGGATCAGGACGGCAAATACGCCACGATCTATGGTAGCGGCAGTCTGGCGGATGCGGTGCTCCGCCAGCTTGGGCTACGCAACGCCTGGCAAAAGGCGGTAAATGCCGCCCATATTGCCCGCGTGCGCATTGAGGAACTGGCGGATCTGCCCTGCGACCGGCTGTTCTTTACCGAATTACCCACCGCGATCACCCGGCTGATGCGGGCAAGGCAGCCCGACGGGCTGTGGCAGCAGTTGCCGCTGTTTAAAAATGACAGTGTCACGCATCTGGAGCATTTTTTCCCCTTTGGTGGCCTCGCTACCGGACTGGCACTCGCCAGGGATATCACCCGGGTACTGGAGGCAGAGATATGAGGTCTGCTACCGCAGCCGTTATCCTGCTTCTCTGCTTTGCCGCCGCCCTGGCCTGCGTGGCTTTCAATTATTTCGCGCTGGTGGCACGCTACCCGTCATCGCTTGCCACTCTTCTGCTGGACCAGAGCTTTCTGCCACGCGTTTTGGTCAGCCTGCTGTGCGGCGCGGGCCTGGCGCTGGCCGGACTGTTGTTTCAGCAGGTGCTGCAAAATCCGCTGGCCGAACCGGGTACGCTCGGCGTGGCCGCCGGGGCTAATCTGGCGATGTCCGCTTCTCTGGTCTTCGCGCCCGGCCTGCTGGCCCTCGGCCTGCCTGTTCTGGCGCTGTCCGGTTCGGCAATCGCCGTCCTGCTATTGATGAAACTCACTGCGGACCACCGTTTTGCGCCGCTCAGCGTGATCCTGGTCGGAATGGTGCTCAGCCTGTACGGCAACGCGCTGAATACCCTGCTGGTGCTGTTCAATCACGATTACCTCAGCGATCTTTTTAGCTGGCAGGCCGGCGCGTTAACGCAAAGCGGCTGGCGCAGCAGTATCGTGCTGGCGCTCGCGCTGTGCGCTGCCCTGATTTTAAGCCTGCTGTTGGTCAGGCCGCTGGCCGTGCTCAACCTGTCAGAGCAGCAGGCCAGCGCGCTGGGGATTTCGGTGCTGAAGGTGCGCATTGCGGCGCTGAGCGTGGCGGTAGTGCTCAGCGCCATTATCACCAGCGAGGTGGGCATAATCAGCTTTATCGGCCTGGCCGCCCCCGCTATCGTCAGAGCCAGCGGCATCCGCCGTTTTCTGCATCAGTTGATCGCCACGGTGCTGACCGGGGCGGTGATGCTGACGCTGGTCGATCAGCTGGCCCTGCACTTTTCTCCCGCCGCCGGGGATATTCCGACGGGTGCGGTCACCGCGCTGCTCAGCGCACCGCTGCTGCTGGTGCTGCTGTTACGCCAGCGGGTGACGGGGTCGCCGGTAGTTCAGCCTGCCGCCCCGACGGTTACGCGGTTTAATACCCGACAGCTGGGCATTCTGCTGTTGCTTTTAGCGCTGGCGCTGCCTGCTTCGCTGTGGCTGAACCGCGAACCGCCGGGTGCGCTGACCACACACCTGCTGGCCTGGCGCTGGCCGAGAATGACCGGCGCGCTCTGTGCCGGAATAATGCTGGCCTGCGCGGGCGTACTGATCCAGCGGCTGACCGGCAACGTCATGGCCAGCCCGGAGCTGACCGGCATCAGCAGCGGCGCCGCGCTGGCGGTGCTGTTGACCGTTCTGTTCACGCCGCTGCCAATGGCCGCCATGCTGCCGTCGGCGATAGCGGGCAGCATAATCACCATGCTGCTGCTGTTGGTGTTTGGCGCACGCAGCCGGTTTAACCCGCAGAAGGTGGTGCTGATCGGCCTGAGCCTGACCAGCCTGGCCGGGGCGCTGAATATGCTGCTGATGCTCAGCGGCGATCCGCGTGCGCTGATGCTGCTGAACTGGAGCACCGGCTCTACCGCCGGGATTAATGCTGAAATGGCGATTGAAGCCCTGATTGCCGCCGTCGTGCTGTGCCCGCTGGCGCTGCTGATGCAACGCTGGCTGCAGCTGCTCGGCCTCGGCCAGCTCACCGCGCAGTCGCTGGGTATCCATTTATCACGCACCAATCTGCTGGTGCTACTGTTAATATCGCTACTTACCGCCGCCGGCACGCTGCTGGTGGGGCCGCTGAGTTTTATCGGCCTGCTGGCCCCGCAGTGTGCCAGGTCGCTGGGCGTGCGGGCATTGCGGCATCAGCTCTGCGCCGCCGCGCTGATCGGGGGAACGCTGATGGTGCTGGCCGACTGGCTGGGGCGCAATATTGCCTGGCACTGGCCGGTTTCCGCCGGACTGTTGACCGCCTTTATTGGCGCGCCCTGGTTTCTGTGGCAGTTTTCCAGAACGGTGAGCCGCCAGACTTCGTGGAAATAGTGACTGGTCAGCATTTCCGCGCCGTCATTGGCCGCTTTCAGCATCAGCTTTTCACAGATTTCCCCATTGCCCGTCTCTAACGCTTACAGCAGCAGATGGTAGTTATGATGCCCCGGTAGATATGTCCGCTCCCGGAACAAAGTGGACTGTTGCATCAGAAAAGGTCTGTATGGCGGGTATAGCGCAACCGGCTGGCTGATACAGCCGGTTGCAGAGGTACAATTTAAAACGTTTCCCAGTTGCCCTCACCGGCCACCGGGGTGACAGCCGGTTTACGTAACGCAGGTTGCACCGGTTTTGGCAGCGCCGCGACAGGGGCAGTGATGTTAACCACCTTATTCACCCGGAAGACGGCAACGGCCTGAGTCAGACGGCTGGCCTGAACTTCCAGCGCAGCGGCGGCGGCGGCAGATTCCTGCACCAGCGAGGCGTTCTGCTGGGTGACGCGGTCCATTTCGGTCACCGCCGTACCCACCTGGTCGATACCCTTACTCTGCTCGTCTGAAGCCGATGAGATCTCACCCATGATGTCGGTGACGCGGGTCACCGCATTGACGATTTCCGTCATGGTTTCACCCGCCGTGCCGACCAGAGCAGAACCGCTGTCCACCCGCGCCACGGAGTCCTCGATCAGTCCTTTAATCTCTTTCGCCGCCTGGGCGCTGCGCTGTGCCAGATTGCGCACCTCACCGGCCACCACCGCAAAGCCGCGCCCCTGCTCCCCGGCCCTCGCCGCTTCCACCGCCGCGTTCAGCGCCAGAATGTTGGTCTGGAAGGCAATACCGTCAATCACGCTGGTGATATCGGCAATTTTCTTCGAGCTACCGACAATGTCGTGCATGGTTTTCACCACGCCATCCACCACCTTGCCGCCCTTCAGCGCCGTATCGGAAGCGCTGCGCGCCAGCTGCGAAGCCTGACGGGCGTTTTCGGCGTTCTGTTTCACCGTGGCGGTCAGCTGCTCCATACTGGCGGCGGTCTGTTCCAGCGACGCCGCCTGCTGTTCAGTTCGCGCGGAGAGATCGTTGTTTCCGGCAGAGATTTCACTGGCTCCGGTATAGATCGCATCCGATCCGTCGCGCACGTCACTCACCGTACGCACCAGCGACTGCTGCATATCTCGCAGACTGCCGGCCAGCTGGCTCATCTCATTGCGCCCTTCCACCTCAATCGGATGGGTCAGGTCACCGCCAGCGATATGGCTGATATGCGTAATGCTGGTTTGCAGCGGTTTGATCAGGATACGGTTCAGACCAATCCAGCACAGCACGATGGTGACCACCACCAGCACCAGTACGCTACTGATGACCCACAGCATGGTGCGGTACGCCTTGTCATTATCCGCTACACCCTGCAAGGTGACCACGTTCTGCGCACTGCGCCAGGCGGTATACGAGGCCTTCAGTTTATTCTGGTTCTGCTCCACGTTAAGCTTAAACATCTGGTCCAGCTGCCTGCTGTCCATCAGTTGCAGCATCTGCGCCAGCGCCTGCGAATAGGCGACGTAATCGTCTTCCATGGTTTTGGTTATGGTCGCATCGACGCCTTTGGTATCGGGGATAGCCTGATAAAAAGCAAAGGTTTTGTCAGCACTGGCCAGCAGTTCTTTACCCTGAGCGCTGATGGTGGCGAGCAGGTGGTGTTACTGGTGACCGGCGTGGCACCGCCGTTTTGCGCATCGGTTTGCAGGCGCAGCATCCCCCGGTTTACCGCAATACGGGTCTGGTTTAACAGCACCCAGGCATCGGTGAAGGACGATACGTTCTCACTGGCGTTCTGCGCAACGGAGAAGTTATTTTTGTCGCTGGTCAGCGCATTAATGAACAACCCTCCGGCCAGCAGTTGCAGCGAGCCTAAAACCAGCAGCACCAGCAACAGGCTGGTGACGACTTTGATACGTTTGAACATGGCAAACCTCAGTAAAAAAGTGACGCTGTAACGCCTGTATCGACGTCGTTCTAAAATTCTTTATGTGGCTGTAATCAGGTTTGTCAGACTGAAATACCGGCTTAATCGTTGTGGCAGCATTTCATCTCGGGAAAAAGGGGTGAGCAACGCGTTTAATAACGGGCCTGGATTACTGGTCAGCTGAGGAGCCTGCCCGACTACTCAGGCCCCGGCGACACAGCCCGTCAGGATCAGGCGCTGCGCAGCGTATCCATCAACGCCATCTCTTCGCTGTTTAACAGCTTTT
Source organism: Erwinia papayae (assembly GCF_058241465.1). NCBI lineage: Bacteria > Pseudomonadati > Pseudomonadota > Gammaproteobacteria > Enterobacterales > Erwiniaceae > Erwinia > Erwinia papayae. The sequence continues at coordinate 627,357 of NZ_JBZCHT010000009.1, read as the reverse complement.
CAATATCCACCAGAATCAGCATCCGCTCGCCCAGCGCACCCAGGCCGGTCAGATATTCAGTGGACATGGTGACCGCGAACTCCGGGGAAGGTCGGATTTGATCCTGAGTCAGTGACAGCACGTCAGAGACGCCATCCACTACGATCCCCACTACCCGCTGCTCCAGGTTCAGCACGATTACCACGGTGTTGTCGTTGTACTGCACACCGGGTTGTTCAAACTTAATGCGCAGATCGATAATCGGCACAATCACACCGCGCAGGTTAGTCACGCCTTTAATAAACGGTGGCGTGTTGGCGATGCGCGTCACCTGGTCATAGCCGCGGATCTCCTGCACTTTGAGGATATCAATACCGTATTCTTCTTTACCGAGTGTGAACACCAAAAATTCCTGGCCTACCGTTTCGCCAGCAAGTTTAGTGACAGTTGCCATTCCAGTCATAGTTATACCCTTAATCGGTTATAGTCAGGCTGCGGCTCCCGCCACACGCTTTTCACGGTTGAGAGATTGCAAAGCCGATACATCGACGATCAGCGCCACGCTGCCATCACCGAGGATGGTGGCTGCCGATATGCCCAGAACTTTGCGATAGTTACTTTCCAGATTTTTTACCACCACCTGGTGCTGACCAATCAGTTGATCAACCAGCAGCGCATAGCGCTTTCCTGCGCTTTGCAGGATCACCACGATGCCCTGCGTCGCTTCAGTTTTCGCGCCCTGCACGTCAAAGACGTTCCACAGTTCGACCAGCGGCAGATACTCACCGCGCACTTCAAGCACGCGTTCGCCACCGGCCAGCGGATGCAGGTCATTTGCCAGCGGTTGCAGGGATTCCATTACCGCATTCAGTGGCAGAATAAAGACTTCATCCGCTACGCGCACCGACATGCCATCGAGGATCGCCAGCGTCAGCGGCAGCAGGATACGGATAGTGGTGCCCTTGCCCTGCTTCGAGGCAATTTCGACATGCCCCCCCATCTCCTGAATGTTACGTTTCACCACGTCCATGCCGACGCCACGTCCGGAAACATCCGTCACCTGCTCCGCCGTCGAGAAGCCCGGCGCAAAGATCAACATGCCGACTTCTTCATCGCTCATCGACTCACTGACCGGCAGTCCGGAAGAGAGCGCCTTGGCAAGAATACGTTCCCGGTTCAGACCGGCACCGTCATCCACCACTTCGATACAGATGTTGCCGCCCTGGTGTTCCGCAGACAGCGTCAGATTACCCACCGCCGCTTTGCCGGCAGCCAGGCGTTTTTCCGGTGATTCAATGCCGTGGTCGAGGCTGTTGCGCACCAGGTGCGTCAGCGGATCGATAATGCGTTCAATCAGGCTTTTATCCAGCTCAGTAGAGCTACCCAGCAGAGTCAGCTCCACCTCTTTGCCCAGTTTGCTGGCAAGGTCACGTACCAGACGCGGGAAGCGGCTGAAGACATACTCCATCGGCATCATACGAATTGACATCACCGACTCTTGCATTTCACGCGCGTTACGCTCCAGCTGCCCCATGCTGTTCAGCAGGTCACCATGCGCAACCGGGTCCAGCTCTCCAGAACGCTGTGCCAGCATCGACTGGGTGATCACCAGCTCGCCCACCAGGTTAATCAGCTGGTCTACTTTCTCCACCGCCACACGGATGCTGGTGGATTCGCTGGCCTTCGGCGCGGCAGGTTTTTTCGCCGCTTCGCGCTTCACCGCCGGAGTGATTTCGCTGACGCTGGCAAGTTTTGCTACCGGTGCCGCTTCTTCTTCAGCAACCGGTTCTGCTGGTGCGGCCGCTTCAACGGCAGGGGCAGCAGGTTCGGCTCCGGCGTTCAGGAACTTAATCTGGGATTCGTCAATCACGAAGCAGAGCACGGCCACGATATCGTCGGGGCTGACGGACGAGTCCAGCGTCACCTCAACGGAGGTTTCCCCTTTCAGCACATCGGATACGCTGCCCAGATTGCCCAGCTCTTCCAGCATCAGCGGGATTTCAGTGGGTTTCAGGTCAAGCAGCGCCAGACGCAGGCCCGCAGGAGAGGTGGCTTCTGCCGCCACAGGCGGCTCTGCTGCCAGCTTTTTCGCCGGCGCGATGGTTTCGCCTTTGGCTTCCAGAGCCAGCTGGCGCAGCGCCTGACAGATGTACTCAAACGTCGCGGCATCGGGTTCCGAGGCGGTTTTATAGGCATCCAGCTGTTCTTGCATAATATCTTTCGTTTCCAAAAACAGGTTGATGATATCGGTGCTCAGCTGCATTTCACCGCGCCGGGCACCGTCAAGAATGTTTTCCAGAATATACGTGGTTTCCTGCAATACAGTGAAACCAAAGGTCCCCGCGCCGCCTTTGATTGAATGGGCTGCGCGGAAGATAGCATTCATCTGTTCCGCATCCGGTTCCTGCGGGTCGAGGCCCAGCAGGTGTTGTTCCATGTCGGCCAGTAACTCGTCGGCCTCATCGAAAAACGTCTGATAAAAATCGCTGATATCCATGCTCACGGTATCACCTCTGCTGTGAGTCGCGACCGGTCTGCGCCGCAGCATCAGGCCGTCCCGAGGAAAATGCCCTCGGTGCAGTCTGGCTTGCTGCTGGCTCAGCCTTTGGTGGTTGAGGGGCTGGGTTATTGTTGGCATCCGACGGTATTGACGGTGCCACTATTTCTTTAAGACCGGTTGTGTCGCCACCGCTGAATTGAACCGCGTCACTTTCCGAGTTTTCTTTTTCAATCTGCATTTCGGTGTCATGGTTCAACACCAATAAACTGATGCGGCGATTAACGGCATCATTGGCGCCGCGATTTTTTAATTTCATGGTGTCAGCCATGCCAAGCACCCGCAGCATCTTGCCGGCATCCAGCCCGCCCATCACCAGTTCGCGACGTGAAGCGTTAGCGCGATCTGTTGACAGTTCCCAGTTGCTGTATCCCCGGTCACCGGTGGCATACTGGAAATCATCGGTGTGTCCGGCCAGACTGATTTTGTTCGGAATATCATTCAGGATTGGCGCAATCGCCCGCAGAATGTCACGCATATAGGGTTCCACCTCCGCACTGCCTGTTTTGAACATCGGCCGGTTCTGGCTGTCGATAATCTGAATACGTAACCCTTCTTCCACCATATTGATGATCAGATGTGGTCGCAGAGCTTTCAGCCGCGGATCGGCTTCAATCAGCTGATCCAGTTTTTCACGCAGGCGGTTAAGACGGATCTCATCCAGCTTGCGTTTTTCCGCATCCATATCGACCACTTTATGCACTTCGCCGCTCTGCTGTGTCACATCCTGGCCGCCGCCGGGAATGACGCTGACGCTTTCACTGTTGCGACTTCCGCCGGTCAGCGCCACCTTCAGCGGGGTTTTAAAATATTCCGCAATACTGGCGCGCTCTGAAGGGGTGGAGATGGAAATCAGCCACATCACCATAAAGAACGCCATCAGCGCGGTCATAAAGTCAGCGTAAGCAATCTTCCATGAACCATGCCCGCCTTCATGGCCTTTATGCTTCTTTTTCCTGACCAGAATGATGGGATGGTTATTGTGTTTCATGCGTCCTGATCCGAAGTCTGTTTCGCTGGTGTCTTGGCGTTACGTACATGTTCTTCCAGCTCGGTAAAGGATGGCCGGTCGGTTGAATAGAGTGTTTTACGACCAAATTCCACCGCGATTTGTGGCGCATACCCATTCAGACTGGACAGCAACGTCACCTTAATGCACTGCATCATCTTGGTGGTTTCCGCACATTTCTGTCGCAACACCCCGCCAAGAGGAGAAATAAAGCCATATGCCAACAGAATGCCTAAGAAGGTTCCCACCATCGCATGGGCCACCGAAGCGCCCAGCTCTGCGGCAGGTCGGTCGGCAGCCGCCAGCGTGTGCACCACCCCCATTACCGCCGCCACGATACCGAAAGCGGGAAGTGAATCGCCCATCGATTGCAGCGCGGTGGCCGGTACTTCACATTCGTGTTCGTAAGTTTCAATCTCTTCGTCCATTAACGCTTCGATCTCAAAGGCATTCATATTGCCGCTGACCATCAGTCGTAAATAGTCGGTAATGAAGTCCACTAATCTTTTATCGGCAAGAATGCGTGGGTAATTAGCAAAAATTTCACTTTCCTGCGGATTATCAATATCTGCTTCCAGCGACAACATCCCCTGCTGACGCGATTTCGCCATCAGACGATATAAGAGCGCCATCAGGTCCATGTAGACCGACTTGTTATATTTCGCCCCACGCATCAACAGTGGCAGAGATTTCATGGTGGCTTTAATTGCCTTACCGTTATTCCCCACAACAAATGCGCCAATTGCCGCCCCGCCAATAATCAGCAGCTCAGAGGGTTGATAAAGCGCGCCAAGCTCGCCGCCTACCATTGCGAATCCGCCCAACACCGATCCAAGGACCAGGATATAACCCAAAATAATTAACACGATAAATCCTTACGTCTGCTGACGTGTGGGTGGAAGACGTTCAGACCGCCGCAGATTGATATTACCGGCCGTGGACAAAAAAAAAGCAGCGGTTAAAAACCGCTGCTGGATCCATTCCACGTGGCAAACTCAATTAAACGGCTTGTTTAACCTGTTCATCCAGCAGTTGTGAAATGTTATCGGCAGAATCTGCGATAAGTTTACGTCTTTTTACCGCACGAGAAGGCGGCTGGCACAGGCTGCAAACAAAGCTGCCAACAGGCTGATGCGCATGATTTATAAAGCTTCCACCGCAGCATTTGCAGTCATTAAGTTCCAGCATTCCGCTCTCGACGAAACGTACCAGGGTCCAGGCGCGGGTCAGCGCCAGCAGCGGCCCTTCTTCCTGCTGTTGCGGACACTGTTCCAGGTAGAGGCGATACGCTTTAATCACCGCATCGACACCTTTGCTCAGGCCGCTTTTCAGTAAATACTGCCAGGCGTTACAGAACATCGAGGCATGAATATTCTGTTCCCAGGTCATAAACCAGTCGGTAGAAAAAGGCAGCATACCTTTTGGCGGTGGGCTGCCGCGCAGTTCTTTATATAATTTAATTAAACGACCGCGACTGAGCTGGGTTTCACTTTCCAGCATCTGAAGGCGTGCGCCGAGGGAAATTAATTCCATTGCCAGCTGAATATCACGCGCTTCCTGAACAATACTTTTTTCGCTCATTAACTCGCCCTCTTTTTAGGCAGTTCATCTTTCTTATCAGAGACGCTGCGCAGTAAACGGCTGGATAATAAAATGCCGGTGTGAATCTGTTGCAGGTCATCCACACGAGATTCCTGGGTCAGGCGATTAATTGTATTGTGGTCAGTGAAGCGAAACTGACACACCAGTTGATTGGTTTCAGCCAGCTTGACCATTTCAGGCAAGGTCAACTGAGAGAGGGCATCGGCCATGGCTTCGTCAATACCCAGACGAAACATTGCAGAGGCTTTTTCCTGGTTAATAAGACGCTGTGCAAGCAGTAAATATGACAAGTTAATGTCGTAGATATGTTTTAGTAATTCTGATGTGCCCATTTTTTCCCATCCCACTGTCACGACTTAAACGTTTACGGATTGCGCCGCTACCTGATTACTGACTGGTAAATCTGAAGATGGCAAAAAATTAAGTGGCCATAGCCAAACGCTTGCAAAGCTGAGGGCAACCCAAAAGAGGTAGCCATACAGAAAGTAGTCATAAACTCATTTTGCCAGTTACTGCTCCGACGTTTTCTTGCTTTTCCCTGGCTTCACCCTACTGAGTCTTAGTCATTCTTAAGACTATTCCGAAAACAAAGCAACTTTATATGCTCTTATTTACGGATTCAACGTGAGCCAGGCTAAATTTTAGATAAAGTGTGATCTGCGTCACAGTTTTAGGTGTGTTTTGATCAAAAAAAACCTAAAGCAGGACTGTTCATTAGTTTACTAACTAACCATTTTCGTCAGTTTTTGTTAAATTTCTGCCTTTTCGGCGCATCAGCAAATGGAACTCATTCATTCTCAGCAAATAGCACCGCTAAAAAGGGAAAATAATGCTGAAACGTGAATAATTAACCTAAAAAGAAAATAAAAGCAGAATTTATATTCTGAAAAAGAAATCAGGAAGGGGTAAAAAATTAAATTTATAAATGTGACTATCACGCCTGTATTGAAGTAAAAAAATGTGACACAGCGCAAATTTTTTCCGACAAGTGTTGGTCTTTTGTAAGGTGTGGTAGGTAAGTGTTCAGCGGATGAAAGAAGATGTAACAGGGAATTACATTAATATTATGAATGTTTTGGCAGATTCCAGGACTACACCATGAGTATCGGCTGGTGCAGCTTTTTCTTTAATAAAAATGGCACTTTTTTCCTGTTTTTATTTTCGCTGGCCCTTTTTACGGCCATCTGGCAGCCTGAATTTGCCTTAAAAGCAAAAAGAACAAGAGCGATCCCGGATCGCTCTTGTTCTTTTCTGGCACAGATTATGCGGGGCGTTGAAAGGTTGCTACCTTATCACCCTGAGCAGAATGCTCACTACGCAACGGTAACGCCTGTAAATCCTTCAGGTAGGATTTCTGCCACTGGGTGATATCGTTTTTACGTAATACCGCCATCATGTCGTTGTAGCGTGAGATACGCTCGTTTAACGGCATGGTCAGCGCCTGGTTAAGCGCAGCAGCCACTTCATCGCGATCGTAAGGGTTAACAATCAACGCCGACGTCAGTTCGTTAGCGGCACCGGCAAAACGGGACAGCACCAGTACGCCAGGGTCCTTTGGATCCTGAGCGGCGATGTACTCTTTCGCCACCAGGTTCATACCATCCCGTAGTGGCGTGACCAGACCAATGTCCGTCAGGCGGAAAATCTTCATCAGCAGACGCCGGTCAAAATGCTGATTCAGGTAATAAAGAGGCGTCCAGCCGAGCGTGCCGTACTTACCATTGATGCGTCCGGCTTCTGTTTCCAGCTGATGACGGATGTCCTGATAGGCCTGAACGTCGCCACGCGATGTCGGCGCAATCTGCGAATAGCGGATTTTCCCGCGATGCTCAGGATAATTCTCCAGTAAGGCTTCATAGGCCAGGAAGCGCTCCGGCAGCCCTTTGGAATAATCAAGACGCTCACAGGCGATAATATTCTTTGCATCACCGAGATCTTTTTTCATCGCCGCCATTTTCGGCGGTAACGGCCCTTCCGCCATTTCGCTGATACTGTCCGGCTCAATGCCGATGGGATAGACCTCGGTAACGAAGTGCTGACCAAACGCCTGATGCTGTTTTCCTTTCCCGCGCAGCTGGGTGCAGAGTGACAGACATTCAAGGAATGCGGTGCGGTCACTTTCTGTCTGGAAGCCCAGCAAATCGTATTCGCACATCATTTCCAACAGTTCGTTGTGCGGCGGCAGCGCATTAAAGATTTCCGGCGTAGGGAACGGGATGTGCAGGAAGAAGCCGATGCGGTTCTGTACCCCAAGTTTGCGCAGCGCGGCGGCAAACGGCAGCAGATGATAATCGTGGATCCAGATCACATCATCCGGCTTTAACAGCGGTAGCAACCGGTTCGCCAGCATTTTATTGACGCTCTGATACCCTTCCCACGCTTCGCGTTGATAGTTAACCAGGTCGAGACGGTAGTGAAAAGCGGGCCAGATGACGCCGTTGGAGAACTGCAGGTAGTAAAGATCGTAATCGTTCTGATTAAGCCCCAGCGAGGCGTATGTCACGCCGTCCTGCTCAAACAGGTTCAACTCCTCGTCATCTTCGCCTATTTCATTGATTTCGCCGTTCCAGCCAAACCACAAGCCTCCGGTAGTTTTCAGCGCATCCATAATGCCAACGGTAAGGCCGCCTGCACTGACTTCTGATCCATCGGGAACAGCGATGCGGTTAGATACGACCACTAAACGACTCATAACCTTGACTCCTTACCGACGTTATATCGTCTTTGTCTAATTTTAATCGTGTTTGTGCCAGCCAGTGACCAACGGCCGCGACATCCGGCAGGCGATACCCTGCTTCGGTCTGGCCTTCACCGACTTTGACTGAAATACCGTCCATGGCATTGACCGCGGTAAATGCTGCTTCGTCGGTCAAATCATCACCAATAAATACCGGCGTTCTGCCGGAGAATGGGGCCTGCTGCATAAATGCTGCAATGGCAGCCCCTTTGTTAACCCCTTTGGGTTTAATTTCCACCACGCATTTTCCGGGTTGCAACGTCAGTTGCGGAAAGCGGGCAACCATGGACTCCGCCAGCGTCAATACCCGTGACTGATACTGTTCTGCACGGCGATAATGCAGGGCAAAGGCCATGCCTTTGGTTTCAAGCTGAGTTCCCGGCATCGTGGCCATTGCCTCCGAAAGCAGGGAAGTGAGCGCTGCTGCCACCTCATCCTGCAGGGTGTGGCGTTCAAGCCGATCGCTGGCATCGCGACGCTCGGCGCCATGCACCCCCGCCAGCGGCAGGTGCAGGGGGGCAACCAGCGCATCCAGCTCGTTAATGGGACGGCCTGAAACCAGGGCCAGCGCGCCTTCACTGACGTGGGCCAGCGCCGCCAGACTGGTAATAACCGGCTCAGGGATAAAAACTTCGTCCGGACGTGACTGGATAGCAGCCAGCGTGCCGTCGACATCAAAAAAGAAGGCGTAGCGCACCTTCCGGGATAAATCAGGTCCGGTATCGCTCTGAGTATTCACACTATTCCTCCTGATAAAAAGTCTCATCACCACGGCGTGTTCAGTCCGGGAGCACGATCTTCAGCGACCATTGGCTGGCCGGAACATCCGTATCGCATGAGAAAGAGAATGGTCAGGGACAGCGACAGCAAATAATCAGAAAAGAGATTATTCAGCAGCAGATGAAAAAGCATACGTGCGGGCAGATTTCAGTAATGTTCTGTTTCCCTCTTCGCTGGTCTGCACGGCAGGTGCGTCTGACCTCACCCCATTGTCATTTACGCGACAATACGTTTCTAAGTATAGACCCTGGTAAGGGTTCTGCCAGACAAGGTAGCGGCAGGGAAAAGGCAGGGCTGGTCCGGCTTCAGTACCGGCCACTCAGACGGGGCAAAAAATCCTCTGCGTGAATGACACCTCAACTCTCTTCAGGCGACCGGCCGCATCCACAACGCGTTGGTATCCACCCCGTCCCAGCAGTCTGAATCTTCAGGACCGGAAATCCTGTCCAGGCACTGGCTGTCGGCCAGATCCACCATCTGCCGACCAAGATACTGGCGGGTCTTCAGGGAGTAAAAAACGCAGACTTTCGGTTGCAGCAATGACTCTCCCCCCTGCTCCGCCACTACCGCCACCCGCCCGGAGGCCAGACGCACGACAGAACCAACCGGGTAAATGCCCACCGCTTTTACAAAGGCATGAAAGATTTTACGGTCAAAATGGCCCTGCCAGCTCGCCATCTCACGCATGGCGCTGGCCGGGTTCCAGCCTGCCTTATAGGGCAGGTCTGAGGTGACCGCATCATAGACGTCACAGACGGCCGCCATCCTTGCCAGCTGAGAGATGTCCGGCCCCTTCAAACCGTGGGGATAACCGCTGCCGTCCATTTTTTCATGATGATGCAGCGCCACGTCCAGCACCTCTTCATTTTCACCGCTTTGCCGTAACAGCGCCTCACCGGCCTCCGGATGCTGCTTCATCAGGGTAAATTCTTCTGCGGTCAGCTTGCCGGGCTTGTTAAGGATTGCCAGCGGAATCGCCGCCTTGCCGACATCGTGCAATAGCCCGGCGGTTCCGGCACAGCGGATCTGCCACTCACTCAGTTGCAGCTGCCGCGCCAGCGCCACCATCAGCGCACAAACCGCCACCGAATGCAGCCAGGTGTAATCATCATGGGTTTTCAGCCGCACCACGCTGAGCAGCGCGACCGGGTGGCGACTGACGGAGTTACCGATTTCGTCCACCAGCGGCAGAGTGCTGACCGTATCGATGGTGCGCCCCAGCCGGGCTTCACTGAACATCTCCCTGACCTGCTCTTTCGCCCGCAGACAGAGGGCTTCGGCCTGCATAATCTCGTGATGAATACCCTGTGCGGTGTGGATGCTGGCGTGATCACTGTCGCTTACCGCCGGACCGCACCCTTTGTCGAGGTCAATCCATACGGCCTGAATGCCGTTGGCTGCGATAGTGTGAATTTGCTGTTCAGTGGTCAGCAACATATCGTTGTGCACCAGAGGATCTTTCAACCAGAAAACCTCCAGCTTGTGCACATACATCCCGGTGCGCAGCTCATCAGTCTGAACTTTAATGATCATTGGCTTCTCCCCTGGGATACTGCCGGTCTCACTCTTCAGAAAAAATATCGGCCCGGCGGCGCAAAGCTTCAGTATTTACCGTTCAACAGACAGGTCGTTTTAATCCCTTTCAGCGGCCATTTTTTCGCGGTTTGGTCAGGGCGTTACTTAATTCATACAGACGGTTGGTGGTCAACATCGGCACTTCCGGCGCGGCGGCAGCCAGGGCCAGAACAAGGATCTCAAGACAGATCAGCGGCGTGCCATGCACCGGTATCTTCCCCGCTTCCGCGCTACGCGGGATCAGGATTACCGTATCAGCATAGTCAACGAAAGCCGCATCCGGCGTTCCGGTGAGCAGAATGACCGGCATCCCCAGCCGCTGCGCCTCGGATACGGTGGTGGTGCCTTCACGGTGGGCACTGCGCTGTGCCAGCATAATCAGCACATCGCCCTTACGCATCGCTACCAGCTGTTCGCTCAGCCCTGCCCCGGTGCGGTTGAGTGCATAGGCAGGAGTACCATTACGGTTAAACAGCCGTACCGCATAGTCCGCCAGCAGAGATGAAGCGCCTATACCAAATACCGCTATGCGGCTGGCAGACTGGAGCAGCGTGGTGGCGCGGGAGATGGCAGCGCGATTGGCTTCGCTCGCCAGCATTTCACAGCTAATAAGGTAACTGTTGAGTACAAAATCGGTACTGGAATTGGTATCCGGCGTCAGGGCGCTGACGGTCGTCGCCAGCCGGGCCGGGAAGCTCAGGGTGTCGATCAGTCCGCCTTTCAGCACATTTTTTACATCGCGCAGTCCGGAGAACCCCAGCGCCTGAATAGCACGGATCACCGTGGCGTCAGAGGTATGTGTCCCGGCGGCGATCTCAATGGCGGTCATATTCAGTACGGCAGTGCGGTGCTGGTCAATATACTCAGCCACCGCCAGCAGCCGTGGCGACAGCAGATGACGGCAGGCGCGCAGGCGCTCGCCATACAGGTCAGGATGATTGCCGGAAGGAAGCGTTGAGGTTTTCACATCGTAACCAGAGTGTTAAATAAAATCAGTCTACAACAGCCGCAACTTTTAACGCCATGCTGATTTTAAGTCGAAGTTCAGGCTGTGGCGCTTTACCTCCGGGCAAAGCGGCATCCGTGCCGTCCACCGGCTCAGAACAGAAAACCTGCACGGAAGCTGAGACTGGTATCCTGACGGAATCCCTGCTCAACCGACAGATCGCGTCCCGCCGAGATCTGCAACTGGATCCCCGGGGTAATAAAATGCGCTGCCGATACCCGCAGATAAGTGGTGTCGAGCCGGTCATGCTGGCGCACGCCGTCAATGCGGCTTTCGGCACCGGTTATCCAGCCCCCACCGACGCCAAACTGGGTTGCGGGCGACAGGCTGTAACGCAGCCAGGCCTGATACTGATAACGCGGTTGCTGTTGCAGGGTGGCATCACCAGCCCCGTAGCGGCTGTTGCTGCTTACCCAGGATACATCTGCCCCGTTCTCAACCGCCCAGGCATCCGAAAAATGGTGGATCCACACCCCCTGCATCAGGTATCGCCAGCGATTCTCGCCGACGTTTATTGGCTTATCGTTATCGTAAGCCCCGGTTGGCGCATAAATAAACGGGGCCAGCGAGAGAATATCGCGCCCATCGCCGCCGGGGTCTGTTTTCACCGGCAGGCCAAAAATGATATCACCCACGCCGGATGCCTCACCCAACGCCGCCGCGTCGCCGCCTGCACTGACGCTGGCCCACGGCAGGATCACCTGTGGCTCAATGCTGATATTCTCCTGCGGTCGCCAGGCGTGGATATAGCGCAGCAGCATAGCCGTGGAGCGTAACCGGTTATCGCCTGCCACTTTGCTGCCCTGCGACCAGAGCGTATCGCTGTGCGTATACTGGAAATAGGTCAGGAACAGATTTTTGTCTGCGGGCAACATCTCATAATCACCCGGCGCGAATTCCAGCGCGTGGGCCGTGGGCATCACCGCTAACAGGGCCAGGATGCTTATTTTTTTCATTGTTTTTCCCCGAGGCCGTGCGCCATCAGACCGCTGTGTGGATGGCAATTGATGTAGCTGAAATGTTGTGCACTGGCTGGCACCACCACAATTTCATGCCACAAGCGCAGGGTGATATTGAAGTTCAGCTCCTTCACGTAGCGCATGAATCCACCAAAAATGGCGACATGGGTGGGATGGCTGCGGGCCCACAGTTCCAGCGCCGCCAGATCGCTGAAATGCGCCAGCCCGAAGGTTTTTTCTGTTTCAGCGCCGCTGACCCTGTCCAGCGCCGTCATAAAGCGACAGCTCAGGCAGCCGACGGTCGCCCCCTCATCGCGCAAAAAATCCATCCCTTCGCGCAGCACCGGGGCGACTTCAGCAAGATATTTGCGGCGCTCCTCCTGCCCGGTGGCTGACCAGTCCTGGCCGGAACGGATCAGGCAAAGATTCTCCCGCCCGTCCAGCGTCACCCGCCGCCCCTGTGACTGGCGGCGTTGAGGCAGCGTGCTGCCCGCTAATTCTGCGCGCTGTGCCACAGGAAGCCGGTCGCGGGCGCTGCCCCAGTAACCGTGCTCCTGCATTTCATCACTCATCCCGCTGGCAAGGTGCGCCACCCCCTCCTTTGATGAGCGGTCGGAAAAGATGGTTTCAAAGCGGTCGGCTGTCGGGCACACCACCTCAAGAAAATAGCCACAGGATCCCTCTTCCCGCTGCGGCGAGGTCCACCAGCTGTGGAAACCACTGCTATGTTGCCACTGGTCAAACTGCTGCGGCGAAGCCCAGTAAGCAATCGCAACCAGATTATGAAAACCCATCGCGTCCTGACAGCAGGCGGTATCCCAGTGCAACGGCCCGTCCGAGTGCGCAAAGCGCGTCGTTACCGGATGCAGATCCGCCAGTGAGAGTGGCGTTCTGGCCTGCACGCCGAAATACGCCATCACCACCTGTCCGGTCAGCGGAGTAAAACGGGCGGTCCACGCCGGAAAAGGCGGCTGGTAATCCTCAGGCAGCGTCGCGGGATGTTCTCGCGCCACGCGCAGATGTTGCGGAATAGCTGATTCCATTTTATTCCTCCCCGGCTTCCGGCAGTTCAATCCACTGCCGGGCGACAGTTTCATCAGCGGTGACCAGCGGCCGGTTTGCCGCCGGATTGAATAGCAGGCGGGTCACATCAGGCCGTGAGTAGTGCCCGACCGGATCGGCGGCAAATTTGGCACAGGTGATGGCTGCTGGTTGCAGAGTGGCAATCAGCAGACCTTCTTCATTTTCTGCCAGCGGTGTAGCCAGTTCACCGCCGTCCGGGCCGTAGATCCGCGCATGGCCGCCACCGGCGCTCAGCAGCTGCTTTTTGCTGTCGTCGCTGCACAGCTGCGCCACCATCTCTGGCGACACGATGGCGCAGGGGGCAATGACAAAGCACTGCCCTTCGGCGGCATACAGGCGGGAGGCGGCGGTGTTCACCTCCGGTCCCAGTGCGGCGGTCGCCCCGCTGTACAGGCTGAAGCTGGGCCAGGCGGCAATGTGGATCTCCTGGTGCTGTGCATACATGGCGTAACGGGTCAGCGGTTGCAGATGCTCCCAGCAGCACAGCGCCCCCATAACCCCTAACGAGGTATCCCAGGTGGTCAGTGACGAGCCGTCGCTTTCGCCAAAAAGTGTGCGTTCGACATGAGTGGCTTTCAGTTTTCGGCGGGTGCCGACGGTTTCGCCATTGTTGTCAATAATCCACTGCGAGATGTACAGGCTGCCGTGGTCGCGCTCACTGAATCCCAGCACCACCCAGATATTGTGTTCCCGCGCAGCGCTGGCAATACGCCGGGCCTGCACGCTGTCCAGCACCAGCGAATTCTGATGATACTGATACACCATCGGCATATTTGCTGCCGGAGAGTCCAGCCACAGAAACCACGGATAACCAGGGATCCAGGTTTCCGGAAATGCGATCAGTTCAGCACCACTGGCCGCGGCCTGTTTAATCAGCTCAAGGGTTTTATCTACGGTCCCTTGCAGATCCATCCAGACAGGGGCCGCCTGTACACAGGCCACGGTAATCGGTTTGTTCATCATTTTTTTGTACTCCTGAAACTGAAATGGGCAGGAGAACGTTATAGCCGCCGCCATGGCCGGGGCGATATGACAGGAAGGAACCAATCATTGTCTGTCAGGGAACAACCGGGTGTTCCACCGCTGCGCCCTGAATCTCGCAAGGTTATGGAACAAAGTTTGCATTGACCATTGCAGTACGAGTGGAGGAGCAAGCGATGCAGACCTTTGATACCGGGGCCGTGGCCTGGGCCGACCGCAGTGATTACTGGCGGGATGCCATCAGTCAAACCTTTATCCCGCTGGAGTGCGCATTTGCTGACGGTGACCGTCAGGGCCGGATCACCAGCGGCGTCTGGCAGGATTTGCGTATCTCCGAAATTGCCTGTAGCGCCCAGAATGTGTTGCGACGCCGCCGGGGGGCAGATAATCATCCGGATAATCTGATCCTGCTCAGCGTGGTCAGTCAGGGCACCACCTCGGTGGCCCAGGCCGGTCAGCAGGTTTCTCTGACGGCGGGTGAGTTCGGGCTTTATGACACCCGTCAGCCTTATCAGCTGCACCTTGAAGGGGAATCGCGTCAACATGTGGTGCAGATTCCGGTGGAACACCTCTGGCAGCGGCTGGGGAAAACCGACCGTCTGCTGGCCTGCGGTTTTGGCAGCCAGCATCCGCTGATGCCCTATTTACAGATGCTGCTGGCTAATCTGATGGCCCTGCCGGATAGCCTGCCACAACAGTATGCGGCGATGCTCTACGACCAGTTACTGTCGCTGGTCAGCAGTATCATTTCTGACCAGTACAGAACCACCAGAAACCAGAACGGTAGCTGGCATGGATTGTTATTTCAGATAAAAATCATGATCAACAGCCATCTGGCGGAACAGAGCCTCTCCGCCAGCACGGTGGCGGCGAGCTTTAACATTTCTCCCCGCTATCTGGCCCGGCTTTTTCAGAAAGAGGGCACCTCGTTCGGCAGGTATCTGCTCAGCCAGCGGCTGGAGAAATCCGCGCAGGCGCTTCGTTCGCCGCTGAACAGCCACACCCAGGTCAGCGAAATTGCCTGGCGAAACGGCTTCAGCGATATGTCGTGGTTTTCCCGGGAATTTCGCAGCCGGTTTGGCTGTTCGCCCACCGATTACCGGCAGGGCCGCCAGCTGACGCTGGCAGAATAATCGGGGTAAAAATGGGCCATCAGGCAAAAATTTTCTCATCTTCAGCCCGATGGCATCAGCACGGTGAAAAAACGGGCACCAGCTGCGGCTGTAAATTTTATCCGACGACCGGTGCTTATTTATTGCCGGAGTGCTTTTCTGACTGGCCGCCAGGATAAGCCGTGCTTTCCGGCTGTGGTTGTTGCCGGTTAAGCTCCCGGAATGCCGCAGAGAGCAGCGAAAGCTGTTCAGCCAGCTCGCTCAGTTTCCGGGTCATCGCCTGGTTTTGTTCCGATAACAGCTGGTTGTAACCTTGTAACTGATGCAGCATCCCTCTCTGGCGGCAACACCACCAGCCAACGCTGACTATGCAACACAGCAACACACCGATTCCGCTGATGCTGAGCCAGGGCAGTAAAATCATCATTTATTCCACAGGTTCAGAAAAGAGAGAGCAGATATAGCATTCGGCCCGTGCAGAATCAGTCGCAAAAATTGCACCCGTCAATGCAATAAATAGCCGCCCCCTTTCCTTAACAGACCGTGCGCAGGCAGCCCTCCCGGCAGGAAATGTGCTGGCTGATGGCTATAATTGTGTCGCGGAAAGCGCCTTGCGCGCGATGCCTTTACGCCAACCAACAGCTGAGGAACCACTTTGATCAGATACAGCGTACTTTATCCCCACACCGCCAACGGCACCTTTGACCACGACTATTATCGTGACGTCCATCTGCCGCTGATCAAAGCCAGAATGGGCGACAAGCTGCTCTCGTACACGATTGACAGGATCACCGCCATGCCGGATGGCTCTGCCGCGCCCTTTGTGGCCGCCTGTCATCTGCTGTGCCGGTCGGAGGAAGCGTTGCAGCAGGGAATGAGCGGGCATGTTGATGAAATCGTCGCTGACGTGGCGAACTTTACCAATATCGCTTCGATAAAGTGGATTGCAGAAGTGAGGGAATAGCCCTCTGTGGCAATAACCGGGCAGACGCGGCGGCGTTGACTGCCGCCCCTGCCCGCAGGCGTTACAACAGTTTTTGCTCTGCCAGATCCAGCGCGAAGTAGCTGAAAATCAAATCTGCACCGGCGCGTTTGATTGCGCCCAGGCTCTCCAGCACCACCTGCCGCTCGTCGATCGCCCCCGCCTGCGCGGCGAATTTGATCATCGCATACTCACCGCTCACCTGATAAGCCGCCAGCGGCAGCTCGGTACGATCGCGCAGCTCACGGATAATATCCAGGTAGGCGCCGGCAGGCTTGACCATCAGCGAATCCGCACCTTCAGCCTGATCGATTAAGGATTCGCGGATTGCCTCGCGGCGGTTCATCGGATTCATCTGGTAGGTTTTGCGGTCGCCTTTCAGCGATGTTCCTGCGGCTTCACGGAAAGGACCATAAAAAGAAGAGGCGAACTTGGTAGAGTAGGACATGATGGCGGTATCGGTGAATCCGGCCTGATCCAGCGCATGGCGGATCGCCGCCACCTGCCCGTCCATCGCCGCCGACGGTGCGATAAAGTCGGCACCGGCATGAGCAGCGGCCACCGCCTGTCGGCCCAGATTGACCAGCGTGGCATCATTGTCCACCCCGTGCTCATGCAGCACGCCGCAGTGGCCGTGGCTGGTATATTCGCAAAAGCAGGTATCGGACATGACGATCATTTCCGGCACCGTCTGTTTACAGATACGCGCCATGCGCGAAACCAGACCGTTCTCCTGCCAGGTGTCACTGCCATCGGCATCGGTGTGATGTGAAATACCAAAAGTCATTACCGCGCGGATACCTGCTCTGGCAATACGCTCGATTTCATATGCCAGACGCTTTTCGGGAATACGCAGTACGCCCGGCATCGCCTGAATCGCTTTGTAATCATCAAGCTCCTCTTCAACAAAAATCGGCAGAGCCAGGTCATTCAGGCTGAGAGTGGTTTCCTGAAACATCGAACGCAGGGAAGGCGTCTGACGCAGACGGCGTGGGCGTAAACCTGGAGAATAACTGGACAAAACAACCTCGTTTTAGCGACACAACTCCGGCGGCTGAGCGCCGGAGTAAAAAAAGGAGAGGGCTAACACTATACCTCTGCACGCCGGGTGACAATCTTTCCCCGCCCCTTATTGCGACGACGGCACAGAATGCGCAGGCCTGCGAGCCAAGTTATCGCCCTTTTTGCCCATCAGCTGGCAGGCGGTATCACCACACTGCTGATACCCCCAGATCCGTCATCAGGCACTGAACCCCGACAGCTTTTTACGAAACCAGGTCAGGCCGCTGTACAACGGGTGGCAATACCAGACCAGGCTCATGCGCAGGCTGTGGCGGGTAATCTGCCGCGCCAGCGTATTTAACGGCAGCTGATACTCCTTCGGCACCACCATACGGTGTTTTCGCACCATCATCAGACAGCCGCTCATCACCGGAAAGTAGTAGCTGTCCAGCGGCAGGCCCGCTGCCCGCAGCGCATTCTCCGTCCCTTCCCGCACGATAAAATAGTTTTTCACCCACGAAAAATCCCGGGTGCTCACCGACAGTGAACTCTGGGTATAACGCTTGAAATAGTAGGCGGTCGCGGTGAAAAACACCCGGCTGGCCTGCAGGTAGAGCGTAAACATAAAGGGAGCGTCTTCGTGGTTCTGCACCGGCAGAAACGCACTGTGCGTGCGCTCGATTAATTCACGAGAAATAACGCTGGACCACAACACCCGGTGCGCCGAGTTACTGGCAATCAGTTTGCGCAGCATCTCGCTGCCCCCGGCGAACTCCCCCTGCATGGCGCGGGTGTGCGTGCGGGTATACTTGCGCTGTTCGGCAGGAACGTCCGGGAACATCTCGGCGGAGAAGCCATACAGTTCCAGCTGCGGGCAGACCCGTTTTTCGCGGATAAAATCGGCAAACAGGGTTGGTGCGACAAGATCATCGGCATCCATAAAGTAGATAAAATCCCCGCTGGCCACCTCCAGACCTTTGTTACGGGCCGCACTCACCCCGGCATGGGTATTGCGTAACAGCCTGATATGCCCATAGCGCTGGCAGTAATCCTCAATCAGTTGATCGGTGCCATCGGTCGAGCCATCATCAATGATGATTATCTCTTCCGGTGCGGAAGTCTGCTTAAGCAGCGAGTCAAGCGCCTCTGCCAGATACCTGCGCCCGTTGTAAACAGGCATAATCACCGACAGGGTCGGCTTCTGCACCAGGCCATAAACTGTGTTCATCTTTCCCCCCGAAAATTCAGTCGACCAAAGGTTGTGGTTTTGAGGTATCCGGTAACCTTGCTGTGAAACAGGCAACAAATGGCCAGATTGACAAAGCCAATGACGCCCAGATACAGCAGGTTCATCCAGCGGTTAACATTCCATTCGAAGGGAATGTACAGCGTGAGAAAGGCCACACAGGCCGAAACACCCCAAATCAACATCACGTCGCGGGTCAGCCACGGGATATGGATTCTGGGCGCAAATTTGCGGTGGACAATCAGCGCCCAGACCAGCAAATAAAAGATGTTCTGCCCCAGCCAGACCACGCCGGTTCCCAGCGCGCCGTACCAGATGGCAGCCAGAATATTCAGCGGGATCAGTACGATGGCAAAGACAGTGAAGCCTTTCATATGCAGGGACAGATTGCCGCTGACATATTGCAGGTTGTACAGCAGGCCACAGATAGCCTGAATACCACTCCCCAGCGCATAAAGCGTCATGACCAGCCACATCTGTTCGCCAATCTGGGCATTCTGCGTCCAGGCCCA
Organism: Erwinia papayae; assembly: GCF_058241465.1. Taxonomy (NCBI): domain Bacteria; kingdom Pseudomonadati; phylum Pseudomonadota; class Gammaproteobacteria; order Enterobacterales; family Erwiniaceae; genus Erwinia; species Erwinia papayae. The sequence goes on along the minus strand of NZ_JBZCHT010000009.1, from coordinate 608,235 downwards.
GATCAGCTGGGTGGGATACATGGCGATAGTGATGCTGAGCGGAGCCATAAAGATGCTCACCGCCTGGGTGGTCCAGCGGTAAAGGTCAAGCATCGGCCTGTCGCCCTTCTCGCTGCTGGTTTTCATTCCGGTCATACGCGGCACAATCGCCTGAATAATCGGGCTGCTGAGCATCACGATGCCGGTTGCCGCCGTCGCCACCACGGTGAAAGCACCATAGGTTGATAACGGCAGCGTTTTCGACAGGACCAGGCGGTCAATCTGCGAGATAAAGGTCCAGATAGCGCTGGAAAAGGCCGCACCGAGCGCAAAGCGGATAAACGGCTTCACCACGCTGTTCAGGTCCGGCATCTTATCGCTGCGCGCGCTGCGGGGGACCAGTTGATAAGACTTCCAGATACAGCAGGCGGCCTCAGCTATGGAGATAACCAGCTGCCAGCCGAAGAAAAATATCACCGGGTTGCTGGCAAAGCGGATGACGAATACCGCCGCAAAGGTGCGCAGGGTAATAACAATGACATTCAGCGCATTCAGCCAGACCTGATGTTCATAGCCAACAATCACACTGCGAAACGGCCCGGTACGCCAGCGGATTGCGGCGGTCAGCACCATCACCGCCACGGCAATGATCAGATCCTGGTGAGGAATGGTGCGGGCATGCAGCCAGTGTGATGCAATCCACGGCGAAGCCAGCCACCCCAGCACCACCAGCACCGCTGACGAAATCAGGAAAAATTTACCCAGCGTAGCGAACAGCGCAGGGAAATAAGGGTTTTGTTGCCGATCGGCACGGTAGCGCGCCGCTTCACGCAGCAACGTTGAGGAAATACCCACATCCAGCAATTGCAGCCAGGTCAGCAGAATTGAGAAAAAGCCAATCAGGCCATAGATTTCCATTCCCAGCTGGTGAATATAGAGCGGCACCACCAGAATTCCGGCCAGCGTGGAATAGAGCTGACCAACATAATTCGCCACCGCATTACGTTTAATCGACATAATTTCTTCTTTTGTTAATAAAATAGCTGGAGCTGTTATTTCAGATTAACAAATTGTCACTGGCACTACACCTGGGCAATAATCTTAAAAAAACGCCGGTCAGAATGAAGTTACAAAGCAGAAATCATTAGCAACACTTTGTCATTAAAATAGCCGCCTTTGACGCCCGGTTTTTTCTTTTTCACCTGTCATGGATTAAATTAAAAAGCCAGATTTAAAATTCAACGAGGTGTAACCTTTTAATGATCATTTGTAATAAGCTCCGGAGCCTGTTGCTGTCAGACAGCAAATCAGGGTGACAAAAAAACTGGTGTTGCTGAAAGCAGCCTGATGTGGTTCGCAGGGAAATAAACTGTTAAATAACAGCAAGATAAAATTAAATTATTGCTACCACTGCCGTTCAGTTTAAGCGCTGACAAAAGTTAAACCTGAGCTAAACGTATTCACTGTTTAAGAATTAACCTGGTAACGAATACCCTCATCAGGATGCTTTTTAAATGCACAAAAGCGACGGCGGATAAAAATAGCCGTCGATGCTGTGCAATTTAAAATAACCAGGGTTACAGACTCGATTTAATGCTGTCAGCAGCAGATACTGTCTGGAGTTAATTTTTATTATTGCCGGTTACCTTTTTTTACCGTTTTAGCACTAAATAAAAATTTTTATTTACAGTTTCACCGCTTCACTCTGGAGTGTGATTGTCATCTGCCTGCCATAACGGAAAAAATTTATCACAATGACGGTGAAAACAGAAAAAGCATTTTAATGATTTCTCTTTTATTTAAAAAGAAAACAACGCACACCTATTAGTTAAGAAAAATTGTATATTACCATCCCTGTATGCTCATCCTTATCTGCCTGCTAGAGCCAGCGGGTAAACCGGTGATAAGATTTATGCCAGCCTGAAAGAGGGTTGACTGTAGCGCAGTCTGACAGGACAGGTATAAAAAAAACATGAGAATATCAAACAGTTTTCGCAGCCATTTTATTCGTGAAATCCTTCTGCCGCTGGTACTGGTCCTGTTAATCACCTTTGTTGCCGCCAGCTACACCGTTGGCTGGGCGACAGCAAGAAGTAATGCGGTTGCGCTGGCGCAGCAAAAACAGATTATCAAAACTTCTATTTTACAAAGCCTCAGTGAAATGACCAGACAGCATCGCAGTCTGGCGCTGTAGCCTCCCCTGGCCCGAAAACTGCTCAGTGAGCCGCAAGACACCGCCTGGTTTAATCAGAACGTCGGTTCATGGCTGGCGGATATGTTTGAGCATCAGCTGGTTTACATTGTTGGTGCCAGCGGCCAGCCCGTCTATCGCTGGGAGAACGGCAACAATGTGCCGGTGGCGCAGTTTACTCATCTGCGGCAACCGGTTGAGGCAATGATGCGGCGGCTGAAGGCTGGCGACACGCTGCGCGAAATCGTCGACTTCACCCGCACAGATAACCGCCCCGCCGCGCTGGCAATCGGCATTATCGGTAGCGACAGCAGCGCAGAGCAGGCTTTTATGCTGATAAGCGCGAAGTTTCTCGACGACCGCTATCTGCTCTCGCTCTCACGACGCAGCCTGCTGAGCGACCTGCGCTACGTCAGTGGGCACCCTGCTGAAGCCGGAGCCAACTGGCTGCTGACCGATAAAGAAAACCGTCCCCTGGGCTATCTGGCCTGGCAACCGGAAAAACCCGGCACCCTGATGTTGCACTTTATCGGCCACTGGTAGCGGTGGTGGTGCTGATTATCACCCTGATTTGCCTGGTGATGCTTCGCCGCCTGAGGATCTCTTCCCTGCGCCTTTCGCGGTCGTTGTTGCAACTGAGCGCCAGCGAAGCCCAGGCGCAGCATCTGGCTTTCCATGACGTGCTGACCGGACTGCCCAACCGGGCGCTGGTGGAAGAGAATCTGACCCACTCTCTGGCCGGGTTGATGCGCCAGCAACAGCAGGTCGCCCTGCTGTTACTGGACCTGGACCGTTTCAAACTGATCAACGACACTTACGGCCACCACGCCGGGGATGAGTTAATTATTGAGGTGGGCCGCCGTCTCGGCGAGCTGATTAATGACGGCAATACCGTGGGGCGGCTGGGTGGTGATGAATTTGTGGTGATCGTGAATCAGATTGATTCACTGCACAGCGTGCAGCTGCTGTGTGAAAAAATCATTGATGCCATCAACCGTCCTTTTACCCTGCTGGGCAACGATGTCTGGACGGGCGTCAGCATCGGGGTGGCGCGCTGGCACCAGAGGACGCCAGCGACAAAGCGGAGATGATGCGTAAAGCCGATATCACCCTGTATGAAGCAAAAAGTCAGGGACGGGGTCAGTTCCGGCTGTTTGTCGCCGCAATGGATGAATCGGTAAAAACCCGTCAGCAGGTAGCGGCCGATCTGCGGGCCGCACTGCAAAGCAAACAGGACCTGGCCGTTTATTATCAGCCTCAGCTGGATATGGACGGGCGGAGGGTGGTCGGGCTGGAAGCCCTGATCCGCTGGAACCACCCGCGGTATGGCGAAATGGCGCCGAACGAATTTATCCCGCCGGCGGAAGAGGCAGGACTGATTATGCAGATTGGCAAGTGGGTGCTGCGGGAAGCCTGCCGGGTGTCGCTGGCGTGGACGGTTCTGATCATCGCGATAAATGTTTCACCGCTGCAATTTCGCACCGCCGGGTTTGCTGAACGCACCACCGCCATTATTCGTCAGGAGAAAACCCTGCCATCACGTATTGAACTGGAGATTACGGAAGGGGTACTGATTGAGGATGAAAAAGGGGCACAGGAAACCATTTCACAGCTGCGTCAGGTCGGTTTTCGTATCGCGCTGGATGACTTTGGCACGGGCTATTCCAGCCTGAACTACCTGAGCCATTTTCCGGTGGATAAAATTAAGATCGATCGCTCCTTCACTCAGTCACTCGGCGTCACTGGCAACGGCGGCGCTATTATGGAGTCGATGGTCAGGCTGGGACAGGCAATGGGGCTGACCGTGACGGCAGAAGGCGTCGAAACCCGTAGCCAGATGGCCGCGCTGGCGGAGGCAGGCTGCAATCAGTTGCAGGGTTTTTATTTTTCACAGGCGGTGCCGGAAGCAGAAATTGTCGGACTGCTGACGCCGCGTAAAGCGGGCTGACGCCCGCCTGTTCACGGCGACCCTTCGTACAGCCCGTCCGTTTACCCTCAGAAAAAGCCCAGCGGCTCGGTGCTGTAACTGACCAGCAGATTTTTGGTCTGCTGATAGTGATCCAGCATCATCTTGTGCGTTTCGCGCCCGATACCCGATTTTTTATAGCCGCCGAATGCAGCATGAGCAGGATAGAGATGGTAGCAGTTGGTCCACACCCGACCGGCCTTGATCGCCCGCCCCACCCGATAAGCACGATTGATATCCCGCGTCCAGACGCCGGCACCCAGGCCATAAATCGAGTCATTGGCGATAGCGATGGCCTCCGCCTCATCCCGGAAGGTGGTCACCCCGACCACCGGGCCGAAAATCTCCTCGCGAAAGACGCGCATACTGTTGTTGCCCTTCAACAGGGTGGGCTGAATATAGAAGCCACCCGACAGATCGCCGACCAGCGATTCTGTACCGCCTCCGGTCAGCACTTCTGCGCCCTCCTGACGGGCAATGTCCAGATAAGAGAGGATTTTATCAAACTGCTGGCGGGAAGCCTGCGCGCCAATCATGGTTTCGGTATCCAGCGGATCGCCGCGTTTGATGTTTTTCATGCGCTTCAGCACAGCAGCCATAAAGGGTTCGTAGACTGACTCCTGTACCAGCGCCCGCGACGGACAGGTACAGATTTCGCCCTGATTGAGAAAACCCAGCACCACGCCTTCTGCGGCTTTTTCAATAAAAGAAGGTTCCGCCTGCATGATGTCTTCAAAAAAGATGTTGGGCGATTTGCCGCCCAGCTCAACGGTAGAGGGGATCAGATTCTTCGCCGCCAGTTGCAGAATATGTTCACCGGTTTGGGTTGAACCGGTAAAGGCCACTTTGGCGATACGCGGGCTGGCGGCCAGCGCTTCACCGGCTTCACGGCCAAAACCGTGTACCATATTCAACACGCCGTTGGGCAGCAGGTCAGCGATCAGCTCGATAAACAAAGTGATGGAGAGCGGCGTTTGCTCTGCGGGCTTCAGTACCACACAGTTGCCCGCCGCCAGTGCCGGAGCCAGCTTCCACGCGGCCATCAGCAGGGGAAAATTCCACGGAATAATCTGCCCTATCACTCCCAACGGCTCATGAAAGTGGTAAGCCGCAGTGAACTCATCTATTTCCGCAGCGGCCCCCTCCTGCGCCCGCAGGCAACCGGCAAAATAGCGGAAATGGTCCACCGCCAGCGGCAGATCGGCGGCGAGGGTTTCGCGCACCGGCTTACCGTTATCCCAGCTTTCATTTACCGCAAGATATTCCAGATTCTCTTCCAGACGATCGGCAATTTTCAGCAGGATCAGTGAACGGGCCTGTACGGCGGTTTTGCCCCACTGCGCCGCTGCCGCATGGGCCGCATCCAGCGCCCGCTCCACATCCTGCTGGTCCGAGCGGGGAAAATCACCGATAACCGATCCGTTAACCGGCGACGTATTGCTGAACCAGGCCCCGTTAACCGGCGGCACAAATTCACCGTTGATGAAATTACCGTACTGAGATTTAAGGGTGATCAGGGAATCTTTGCTGCCCGGATAAGCATAACGCATCATCGTTCTCCTGTAGGTGACTGCGCGACGAAAATTAACAACATTTAAACCAATAATTTACATTAATGAACAGCACAGGAGAATGTCAGGCTGTCGATGCTGAAACTGTGATCGGATGCGCTGTCGACCGCCGATTTCACAGCGAAGTGTGAAACAGCGCACAGCGGTTAAGAGAGGCGGCCAAAGCGACGTCGTTACAGACGCAGCTTTGGCAGATTAATCAGGCGGTTTTATCCAGCTGACATTGTTGTTGCCAGAAGTCCTGCAACATCCGTCGCGGCCAGACGGGTTCAGAGTGACTCTCCGCCAGGGGCGTGGAGGAGCAGGCAGCCATAATGTCGGCGGTGAACTCCGGATGGAACTGGAAAGAGAGTGCAGACGGGCTGTAGCGAATTATTTGACAATCATCCAGCGCCGATTTTGCCAGCACCTGCGCGCCCTGCGGCGCACGCAATACCGACTGGCGGTGCGAAAGCCAGGCGGTAAACTGCTCCGGCAGCGGTGCCAGTAAGGGATCCTGCCTGCACGCCGCATCGGCCACCAGCTGCTGTAATCCTCCTTCCCAGCCTCGGGGATTGTCAGCTACCTCGCCCAGCGCATAAGCCATCAGCTGATGGCCATAGCAGACCCCCAGCAGCGGTAGCGAGTGTTCAACCGCGCTGCGGACCCACGCGGCAGTGCGCTCACTCCAGTCGGCATGGTCGGTAACCATCGCCCAGGAGCCGGTCAGGATGGCCGCCGCCACGCAGGCGGGATCGGGTAAGGCATCGCCCAGATCGGGACGGACCACGATATATTCATCGGGCTGTAGTCCAAGCGCGGCCACAAACCAGTGATACTGATCGCCGGTGAGCGTTTTTACCGCATCCGGGGGCACCTCCAGTTGGATAATTGCCAGCGGCAGAGAAGCAGTGTTCATGACTGAAATATCCTCATTATTAATGGCTAAACAGGCTCCCCGCCCCGCCCGCCCGGGCAATACAGGACGGCCCCGACCTCAGCGGTCAGCCTCTTCCGCCAGTTCATCACGCATGGCCTGGATAGCTTCGCGGCTGAGCAAGGCAAGGGTGCGGTAGAATGCCGTTTCTGCGTGGGCTTCCACCTTGCCGAGAAACGCACCGCACCAGGGCAGCAGGTAGTCATCAAACAGGATGATCTGCGCCTGAAACTCATCAGCCTGTGACTGATCTTCCAGCCAGGAAGCGGCCAGTAACAGAGCACCGAAATGGTCGGTTGGTGAATCAGTTACAGGCATCCCGCGACTCTGTAAGAAAGCGCGGACCTCGTCTTCCTGTGGACCACTTTCCCATTGTGAGCCATAAGCCGACACGCGGCAGTCGCTGCCGACAAACAGCGCATTGTAATCAGCAGCCAGCGTCAGCGGGTCGCTGTTCTGTTGCAGGCGAATCAGCAGTGCATCCTGTTCCAGCGGCCAGTGCTGTTGCAGTTTGCCTTCACGCAACATGGAAAACAGCGGCACCAGCAGCGGATCCTGTGGCTGGCGGTGAAACAAAGAGCCCAGAACGCGGCAGATAATGGAAAATTCATTCATCAAATCAGTCCAGTCAGTGGCTGTAGGTGACAGGGTCACATATCAGCAAATTCAGTAATGGTTTTACCGGTGCGCAGCTGTAAAAAATCCAGCAGGCGGCGCGGAGTGACATTTAATATGCGATCCTGCGGAAAATCCACCTCCGCGACGATGCGCAGGCAGTGCTCAAAGTTGCCGAGGGTAAAGGCGTTGTGAGAATCAGAACCAAACGCCAGCCAGCCACCAGCCTCACGCACCGCAGCCACAATCTGGCGACAGTTGGGTTCACTGCCGGGGCGCGAATGGGTAAACGACGAGTTATTCAGCTCTAAGGCCACATTGTATTTTGCGGCTGCGGCTGCCACAGCCGGAATATCAACGGGATACTTTGGGTTGCCCGGGTGGCTGATGATATGCACATTGCCACTGGCCATCGCGGCAATCATCGCAGCGGTGTGCGTCGCCCGATCGGATGGGGCAAAAACCGGCTCATGGAAGCCTGCCACCACGATATCCATCACGTCCATCATCGGTCCGGTGCAGTCAATATCTCCGGCAATATTTTTAATATTGGCTTCGATCCCGCGCAAAATGCCCACGCCATCCACCCGCCGTGGCCAGATGCGCATGTTAACGAAGTGCCAGTAATGTGGCGCATCGGCCATATCGGGACCGTGATCGGTGATGGCCAGTAACCTGACCCCACACTGTTGCGCCTGCTGTACATAATCGCGCAGCGTGCTGTAGGCATGAGTGCTGGCAACGGTATGCATATGAAGATCAACGGGATACATACATTTCTCCTGAATTGTGCTGGCAGTCACCGCCTGCCGGTCACTGTTTAATAACCGCGTCCGACATCCACGCGTCCGGCGGGTATTTCTCCCGCTTCACACTGTCTGATGGCGTGGGCAATGGCGTCAATGGCCTCATCGCGCAGGGTAACGGCGGCATTATGCGGCGTGATGGCAATCGCCGGATGCTGCCAGAACGGGTGATCCTGCGGCAGTGGTTCCTGGACAAACACATCAAGCGCCGCAGCTTTTACCTCTCCGGCTGCAATGGCTGCCAGTAAATCGGCCTCCACCAGGTGCGCACCACGGGCCAGATTCAGTAAAAAGCTCTGCGGTTTCAGCTGGCTCAGCAACTGGCGGTTGAGGATCCCCACCGTTTGCGGGGTATTGGGTAACAGGTTAATCAGCACCTGCGTGCCGGAGAGGAAGCTACTGAGCTGCTCATCGCCGTGGAAGCTGGTGACACCGGGCAAATCCTTGGGTGAACGACTCCAGCAACGCAGTGGGAAGCCCCACATTTTCAGGCTTTCTGCCACGCTGCGTCCCAGCACACCTGCGCCGAGGATACCGACAGTGAATTGATCGCGCTGATAATTGTGCAGATGATGCCAGTGCGCCTCATTTTTCTGTTGTTGATATTCGGTAAAACGGCGGAACCAGCCGAGCACATGATACACCGTATATTCCTGCATCTGACGGCCCATGCCGGTATCTTCCAGCCGGTAGAGCGGCACCTCTGGCGGCAGCATCTGCGGGTTGTTACGTAACTGTCCCAGGATGTCATCGACGCCCGCGCCGAGAGCAAATACGCTTTTCAGCCCACGACGCCCCTGTAGCATCTCCACTGGCGGCTGGCGCACCAGCGCGTAATCTGCGGGGGCATCGTCACCCGCAGTCCAGACACGCACCTTTGCCTGGGGCAGACGCTGTTGCAGCCCCTCGCACCATTTTTCTGCATTGAAAGAAGGATGATAGAAAATGATCTCCACGTTTGCTCTCCTGTTTTTTCTTCAGGCTCAGGGAAAAAGAGGCGTCTGACAAGCAAAAATTGCGCTGATATGTGCCGTTTATCAGCATGTTTTTATCGCCGCTGGCAGTTGCAGGCTGATATTTCGTTTCAGGGATAACCGGGTTGTCTTTTTTTCATTTATGTGGAATGGAAAATCGACAGAATTCAAAACGCGTTAAATGACAGATATGAGCTACAAACAAACTTTGATTATGCCTGGCAAAGTATGATCAAGCGGTAGCGTCAGGGGATTCTTCCAGTTTGTAGAGTCTCTTTAACAAATGTGTTTAGATACCTGAACCTTAACGCCTGTGAAAAGTGAATATGAATCCAAGGGAGAACATTCTGAGCGAGTTCAATGCGTTGTCTGCGGAACTGCAACGTGCTGCGGAATACTCACTGCAGAATACTAATCAACTGGTCGTACATTCGATGCGCACCTTTGCCCTTCAGGCTGGGGTCAAACCTGCCACCCTTCTTCGTCTGGCAAAGCGACTGGGTTACAGCGGCTGGGGGGAGCTGAAAGATGCGTTCATCGATGATATTGGCTTGCGCAATGATACATACGTATCCAGGGCAGAAAAGCTCGTTGCGTCGGGTCCGCAGTCTCAACTTTACAGTGAGATGTTTCAGGCTCATCACAGCAATCTTGAATTCACACATAACGAAAATCGGCCGATGATGGAGCAGTCTGTGTCCCTGCTGGATGCGGCTGAGAATGTCTACGTTTGCGGTTTCCGTGCCAGTTTCCCTATTGCCTGGTCGCTGTTCTACGTCTATCGCCTGTTTCATCGCAAAGTATCCTTAATCGATGGGCTGGCGAGTAACATTGAAGTCTTCACCCGGGAATTCACCTCACGCGATTGTGTCTTACTTATCAGCTTTGCCCCTTATTCTCGCGAGTCTCTGGCAGTATTGCAGGCTGCACAACAGGCCGGCGCGAAGATCATTGCGATTACCGATTCGCTGGTTTCGCCCTTAGCCCAGGCCGCCGACTGTACCATGCTGTTTTCGATCGACAGCCCCTCTTTTTTCCCTTCCGTCGTTTCTGGCATGGGGCTGGCCGAGTGCCTGCTTGCCATGCTGGTCGCACGCCACGGCCGCGAGGCGGTGAGTAAAATCGAAAATGCTGAGCGCTATTTAATGGAATCGGGCGCTTATGTGCTCCAGGGGAAATCCTGACAAAATGAGACAACTGGATCGGTCATAAGAAAAAAGAATACACTTGAATCATAATTTCATTGACGTGATTCAAATGAATCTTGCAAGATGCGCAGAGTCTGTACAGCGTAATCAGGAGCAGGATCCAGCATGAGCCACATCATCCACCGCAGTTTGCGTAGCACCCCCGTCGTCGCTGCGCGCGCACAAGGCGCGTACATTTATGATTCGAACGGTAAACAGTATCTCGACGCCTGTGGGGGGGCAGCCGTTTCCTGTTTAGGACACGCACATCCGGATGTCCTGGCCGCGATGCATCGCCAGATCGATCAGCTGGCTTACGCGCATACCAGTTTTTTCACCAGCGATACGGTCGAACAGCTTGCCGACCATCTGACGCGTAACGCGCCGGGCGACCTCAACTATGCCTATTTTGTCTCCGGAGGTTCGGAAGCTGTCGAGACAGCCCTCAAACTGGCCCGTCAGTACTTTGTGGAAATCGGCCAGGCGTCACGCACGAAATTTATTGCCCGTAAGCAGAGCTATCATGGCAACACGCTGGGCGCGCTGGCGGTGGGCGGCAATGAATGGCGTCGCCGCCAGTTTGCTCCGCTGCTTATCGACGTTATTCGTGTCTCCGCCTGTAATGAGTATCGCGATCGCCTCGCGGATGAAACCCGGGAACAATACACCGAACGCCTGCTGAACGTGGTTGAACAGGCGATCATTGAGGCAGGCCCGGAAACCATTATCGGTTTTTGTGCGGAAACAGTGGTCGGTGCCACCACCGGTGCCACACCGCCGACGCCCGGCTATCTGAAAGGCATCCGTCGCCTGTGCGACAAATACGGCATTCTCTATATCGCTGATGAAGTGATGTGTGGAATGGGACGGACCGGCACGCTGTATGCCTTTGAACAGGATGATGTGGTGCCCGATTTGGTGACCATCGCCAAAGGTCTGGGTGGCGGTTATCAACCGATCGGCGCCGTGCTGGCAAGTGAGAAAATTGTGTCAGCGATTCAGGCCGGCAGCGGGCTGTTCCAGCACGGCCATACCTATATCTGTCACGCTACTGCCGCTTCAGCCGCGCTGGCAGTTCAGCACGTGATCGAGCGCGATAATTTACTCGACGCGGTGAAACAGCAAGGTGTTTATCTGCAAAACGCACTGCGTAACGTGCTGGGCGAACTCCCTCACGTGGGCGATACACGCGGACGCGGCCTGTTTGCAGGCGTTGAGCTGGTCTCTGATAAGGCAGGTAAAACACCGTTTGATCCGGGCATGAAACTTCATGCGGCCATCAAAGCAAACTGTATGGCGCGCGGGTTAATGGTCTATCCGATGGGCGGCACCCTGGACGGCCAGTATGGCGATCATATTTTAATCGCCCCGCCGTTTATCGTGACAACCAGCCAGCTTGATTTTGTTGTGGATACGCTGAATACCGTCATTTGTGAAGAGACGGCCAGATTATGCTAAACCGTTTACCACCGCTGAAAGCGGATGAGTGGGCCGATGAGCAGCGCGTACTGGCTGAAGAAATTATCAATGGTCCACGCGGCGCACTGCTCCCGCCTTTTGAACCGTTGTTACGTAGCCCTGAACTGCTGGCGCATGCACAACGCATGGGTGAATATCTGCGATATCGCAGTGCGCTGGGGCAGCGCTTATCGGAGCTGGCGATTTTGATGACGGCACGGCACTGGTCGCAGCCCGTGGAATGGGCCATTCACGCGCCGATAGCCCGTGAGAAAGGGATTTCAGCGGCGGCCGTGCAGGCCATTAATGAAAAACGTCAGCCCACGGATTTACAGCCGGATGAGTGGGTCATTTACGATTTCTGCCAGCAGTTACATCAGCAGCAAAAAGTCAGTGACACGACCTGGCAACAGGCCATCCATTTATGGGGCGAAAAAGGCGTGATCGATCTGATTGGCATTAACGGCTATTACAGTTTTCTTTCGATGGTAATGAACGGTGCGCAGACACCGGTACCCCACTCTCAGGATCACCTTATTCCTGCGTAAGTTTTGGATTTAATCAGGGCACGTTCTGACCTGCCCTGAAGAATCAAACTGATTCTTTTTTACCCCGATGGGTGCCATCGGGTGATATGCACTGCACGCTACTTCACTGACGCTGAGGGTTATTATGTCTGGATTATTGACTAAGTTAAAAGTTTCATTCGCGCTGGTCGCCTGTGCCGCCACCTTTGCCGTGGCGGCACAGGATAAATTAGTGGTCGGCGTTGATACGGCGTTTGTACCTTTTGAATTTAAACAAGGTGACAAGTACGTTGGCTTCGATATTGATTTATGGAATGCCATCGCCCAAAAAATGAATGTCAGCTATGAATTACGTCCGATGGACTTTGGTGGATTAATTCCCGGCCTGCAGTCGCGCAATCTGGACGTGGCCATGGCGGGCATTACGATCACTGAACCGCGTAAACAGGTCGTCGATTTTAGTGATGGCTACTACGATGCAGATTTATTAATCGCCGTCAAAAGTAACACCATGTCAATCACGAAATTCAGCGATTTAGCAGGAAAAAAAGTTGGCCTTAAGCAAGGCACTGCCGCCGCCACTTTTATGAAAGGCAAATACAAGGCCGACTATGTTGAATTCCCTAACATCGATAATGCCTACCTCGATTTACAGGCCGGTAATCTGGATGCGGTCGTGCACGACTCGCCAAATGTCCTCTACTACGTGAAAACCGCAGGCGATGGCAAGATTAAAGCCGTTGGCGAGAACGACAGCACCCTGCCTCAGCAGTACGGCTTTGCGATGCAGAAGCACAGCCCTCTGACACCTGAAATCAATATGGCCATTAAGGCCCTGCGTGCTGACGGTACGTACAACAAAATCTATGTGAAATGGTTTGCTAAAGAACCGAAATAATCCCACCAGGCCGGCATGTGCCGGCCTCGTTTTGCTCCATGGGTCGAATTATGAATTTTGAAAGCAAATATATTTGGGAATCCTTGCCGATCCTTTTACAGGGATTACAACTGACACTGATTATTTCTCTGTCAGGGTTGTTGGGCGGCTTTATTATTGGATTACTGTCAGGAACCTGCCGTGCTTTAGGTGGCAGAATATCCAAAACACTTTCGCTGATTTTTGTCGAAGTCATTCGAGGAACCCCGATCATGGTGCAGGTGATGTTTATTTATTTCGCCCTGCCGATGGTTCTGCCCATCCGTATTGAGCCAGTCACGGCAGCCATCGTGACTATCGTCATCAACTCGGGCGCCTATATTGCGGAAATCACGCGCGGTGCTATTATCTCTATTAATAAAGGCTTCAGGGAAGCGAGTCTGGCAATGGGATTATCGCAGCGGAGTACGTTGTGGCATGTCATCATGCCGTTAGCGCTGCGTCGCATGATCCCTGCGTTAGGCAATCAATGGATCATCAGTATCAAGGACACTTCGCTGTTTATTGTGATTGGCGTGGCCGAGTTAACGCGTCAGGGTCAGGAGATTATTGCTGGTAATTTTCGGGCACTTGAAGTGTGGACCGCCGTGGCGATGATTTATCTGGCCATCACGTTATGCCTGAGTTTCCTGCTTAAGCAACTGGAAAAAAGGATGCATATCCTATGAGCATCGTTGAATTTAACGCAGTATCCAAAAAATTTGGCACAACAAAGGTCCTCCACGATATCAACTTAAAGATAGAAACCGGTGAAGTGGTGGTGATTATTGGCCCTTCCGGCTCAGGAAAATCCACGCTTCTGCGCTGTATCAACAAGCTTGAAGAGATTTCTTCCGGAACGTTGCTGGTTGCAGGAAAACATATTACCGATCCCCATGCCGATGAGTGTGACATTCGCCGTGAAGCCGGGATGGTGTTTCAGCAGTTTCATTTGTTCCCGCATCTGACCGCGCTGGAGAATGTGATGTTCGGGCCGATTCGCGTGCGTAAACAGAGCAAGGCCGCAGCCCGTGAACAGGCGATGACGCTACTGGATCGTGTCGGGTTACGCGAACGCGCCAATCACTACCCTTCTGAACTCTCGGGTGGGCAACAGCAGCGCGTAGCGATTGCCCGGGCGCTGGCCGTTAAGCCGAAAATGATGCTGTTTGACGAACCTACCTCGGCACTGGACCCTGAACTGCGCCATGAAGTGTTGAAAGTGATGCGATCTCTGGCTGAAGAAGGGATGACCATGGTGATTGTGACGCATGAGATTGGCTTTGCCCGCGATGTGGCCTCGCGCTTGATCTTTATTGATGGTGGCACCATTGCTGAAGATGGCTCACCTGACAGGCTGCTCAACGCCAGCAGCAATCCGCGTCTTAAAGAGTTTTTGCAGCATGTCTCCTGAACAGAAGTGAATGATAACACGATGAAAACAATCACAATCACCGGTTCCGCTTTTGCAATCGGTCAGCGACTCGGTGAATTTGGCCGTGAGGCCTGGCACAACAAACTCACCTTAACGGCGCTGTGGCAAACCGTAACGGCAATGAAAGAGGCTGGACAGACTCAGGCGATGTGCCAGCGTGTTCAGCAGCAGTTTCCGCTTGTCTGGCAGGAGCTGGAGGGACTTGCCGAAGGATTACAGGCCCCGCTGGATGAGGTCTTCGCGTGGAACTGCCGTGGCGATCTGGTGCGGTCAACTTCGGATGGCTGTACCACCGTGGCGGGAAGCAATGCGAGCGGTGAACGGATTATTGCCCACAACGAAGACGGTTTTCCGCAGCTACGGGATGACTGTGCGATTGTTACTATCGTTCCAAATCAGGGACTGAAATTCATCAGCTTTGCCTATCCGGGTTCGATTTGCGGCCATACGTTTGCCGTGAATGAGAAAGGGATTGTCAACACGGTGAATAACATTCGCGCGGTGCATCGCCCGGAGGGGTTTCCTCGTCAGGTACTGGCACGTGCGGCGCTGAATGCGGCAACCCTGGATGAGGCGATTACAATCCTGACGACAGGACCGCGCGCGGGTGCGTTCCATCATACGTTGGGGCAATACGGCGACAGCCGACTCTTTAGCGTGGAAGCGACCGGCACCGGCTGCTCTGTTACGCAGTTAAACGATATTTTCGCCCATGCCAATCACCTGATTCATGAAAATCTCAGAGCTACTGAACAAGTGATCACTGACAGTTCCGGCTCACGTCAGCAGTATTTGAACGACTGGCTGGAAACACAGACGCAGCTTGATGGCACAGCGGCAAAAGCTATCCTCTCGAATCAACATGACGCTGTGTTACCTGTTTATCGTCTGTCGCCGCAGGATCCGGATGAAGAAAACACGCTCGCGACGGCCGTTTTTACGCTGGACAGCGAGAAAACGACGTTGCAGGTTTTTACGCGGGATCGTCAAAATGCAGCGCAACAGTACTGTATTGAATGATGAGCTGAACCCGGTTGTCGGCGGACGCATCCGGTTACCGCAGTCATGAAAAGTTCGGGCCCTCTGCCCTTTACCGGCGTTCACAGCGCTGGCCAACGGCAGGCTTCCGTCATGGTTTGTGCCAGCGTCGCGGCCGCATGAGAAAGCGGATGCTGTTTAAGATGCAGAATCCCCACGGAGCGTTCAATGACAGGTGCCACCAGTGGTAGACAAACCGCGATAAATGATACAGCTCAAGCCATTGAGCGTGGGTCCACTGCCAGCAGGGCTGTCCTGAGCGGTGCATTGCAGCCAGCATCCCCATCATCGCTATCCGTCGGGGCGATTGATTTGATCTGTTTTCTCCTAAGGGAAAGATCAGAGCCGCCATTTTCCGGTCAGCGGTTTCAACGGTGACAGCCATTATGATCGAAAGATCGACACCTGAAAGGTGAATATACATCTGGATGGTTCGCGGGTCCCGGTGCCCGGCATAAGCTGCCAGCTCATGCAGCTTCCAGCCAGCACGGGCAAGGTGGCTCAACCGCAGGTGCCGGAAGGTATGCGTTGAGATACCCGGCGACCCGGACCCCAGCGCCCATTTCCTTACCGTTTTGCTCCAGGTCCAGATGGTAAGTGGCGCACCCTGATTACGGTCGGACGCGGAACGGAAAAGGGCCCACCGGACGATCCCACTCTGCTTCATCTGCATAAGATGTGCCGCCAGCACGGGCGCCACGGCCTGGCTGTAACAGACGATGCGCTCACGCCGACTCCTGGTGGTCTCTGCCCGGATGTGGATAAGCCGGTGGGCAAAATCGAGATCGTCAATGCTCAGCGAGGTAATCTCGGACCGTCGCAGTGCGCCGTAACAGGTTAATGCCAGCATCAGGCGGTCACAAAGTGGAGAAGCGGCTGCGTGAAAAAGAAAGGACTGCCACTGCGTATCATCAGGGATACGCGGCAGCTTTACGACGCGGGGTACCAGCCCCCGACAGGAGCTCAGCATGCGAGGTGTACCAGAGCGTGGCAGCGGATTTACTGTACAGAGGTCCTGATACATCAGAAAGTCATACCAGAGACGAATTACAGACAGGCGAAGCTGGAGCGCGGCGCTGGCTGCGGGAAAAGGCATGCCGGGTAACATAAGGCTGATGTAGGCGGCCAGGTCTTCAAACCGGGCCTTTTCAGGTTCAATCCTTTGCTGGCTGCAGAACGCAAAATAATGACAGAGGGCTCGGCGGCAGGCTGTCAATGTGGCCGAGGCCCACCCGGGGTTAGCCAACAGTTTCAGCCAGCGCTCTGCCAGTAACAGGGCATGTTCATTCAGTGGAATCAGCATTGCGTTTACCTCTGATAACAGCTTATCTGCTCAAAGTTTACTCAATCAATGTTGCTTTCCACGTAACTTACTACAGCCAGCAGGGGCTGCCGGTGATAAAGTCTGTTTTCACCGTCTGAAAACAGGTAGCTGGATTACAGCGAAGCAGCAGAGCAGTTCGGGCGTGGTGTCATCTGAGAGGTAAATTGCCTGCCTGACCGGGTGTGATAAACGTCTCTCTTTTGCTGATTTAAACGGCAAACTGTTTTAAAACTGGCTAAACGCAGTGAAAATTGAAGTAAGGGTGTTGACCGCCGTCGTTGTTTTCCCTACATTAGCGCCGGTCAGCGCTGCTGACGGCGTAACAATATGGTGAGGTGTCCGAGTGGCTGAAGGAGCACGCCTGGAAAGTGTGTATACGGTAACGTATCGGGGGTTCGACAGACGGCAACGCCGTCTGGACAGGCCGGACGCTCGCGGACGGACTGCCCGCAGGGTGAGCGCAGCGAATCAATCCCCCCCTCACCGCCATGATTTCAGAGAAGTGCCCGGTTAACCGCCGGGCATTTTTTTTGCATATACCCCATACAAAGGGGGGTGATGAGAACCCCCGTCGGGGTTCGACAGACGGCAGCGCCGTCTGGACAGGCCGGACGCTCGCGGACGGACTGCCCGCAGGGTGAGCGCAGCGAATCAATCCCCCCCTCACCGCCATGATTTCAGAGAAGTGCCCGGTTAACCGCCGGGCATTTTTTTTGCATATACCCCATACAAAGGGGGGTGATGAGAACCCCCGTCGGGGTTCGACAGACGGCAGCGCCGTCTGGACAGGCCGGACGCTCGCGGACGGACTGCCCGCAGGGTGAGCGCAGCGAATCAATCCCCCCCTCACCGCCATGATTTCAGAGAAGTGCCCGGTTAACCGCCGGGCATTTTTTTTGCATATACGCCATACAAAGGGGGGTGATGAGAACCCCCGTCGGGGTTCGACAGACGGCAGCACCGTCTGGACAGGCCTGACGCCTGCGGACGGACTGCCCGCAGGGTGAGCGCAGCGAATCAATCCCCCCCTCACCGCCATTCTGGTAATGAACAATGCGAGAGAGTTTGAGCGGGTTTGAGCGGGTTTGAGCGGGTCCCGGGTCTGAACTGGAAGACCGGGCAGACCAGAAAGACCATTTATTGCCATCTGCCACGTTGCGCCCGAAAAAGATATTCCCTGCCTGGACTGATGGCCTGAGGCAATAATTTTCATTGAGTCGGTTAACCGCTGTACATTAGTAAGCGTCTTATTTAGACCGTCTGTCCGGTTGTCTCCCGTTACGGGAGAATAATGTCCATCATTTTTAATGGACATTATCGCGTGAAAAACCGGACATGGCTCCTTGAGGCTCTGCGCCTTCATTTTGATGAAAAGCTGTCCCGCGTTGAGGCAGGACGGCGGTTAGGTATCCCCAAAACCACCGTCTGCGAACTCTTCGTTCGCTTTCAGAGAGCGGAATTATCATGGCCTCTGCCGGACAGCGTAAATCTGAAAGCCCTGAACAACCGGCTTTACCGACAGGCGTCACGAAAGTCGCCTGTTCCGCCCCCGTCTGCTGCACCCACAGCAATACCTGCGTCCCGCAGGCGACCACGCCGGCCTAACTTCCCGCGCGAATTTAAAATCGCTATGGTGGAAAAGTCTATGCAACCGGGCGTCAGCGTGGCACAGCTTGCCCGCGAAAATGACATCAATGACAATCTGCTGTTCAACTGGCGGCGCCATTATCAGCAGGGGCTGCTGGGTGCTGCTCCTGCCGGTACGCCGGCACTGCTCCCCGTGACGCTGCCCCCGACCGACCGACCCGCTAAGCTGCCGGTCCCCTCAACAGGAGAGCCTGCCTGTTGCGAACTGGTTCTGCCCGCCGGTACGCTGCGCATCTGCGGGAGACTCACGCCGGAACTTCTGCAGATGCTTATCCGGGAAATGCAGGGCGGTCAACAATGATCTCCCTTCCTGCGGGCGCACGTATCTGGCTGGTCGCCGGCGTAACCGACATGCGTAACGGCTTCAACGGGCTGGCCTCGAAGGTGCAGAATACGCTTCGTGCTGACCCGTACGGCGGCCACCTCTTTATCTTCCGGGGCCGGCGGGGCGATATGATCAAGGTGCTGTGGGCAGATCGGGACGGTCTGTGCCTGTTCACCAAACGGCTGGAGCGGGGGCGCTTTGTCTGGCCGGTGACCCGTGACGGTAAAGTCCATCTGACGCCCGCGCAGCTGGCGATGCTGCTGGAAGGCATCAACTGGAAGCATCCGCAGCGGACGGAACGCCCTGGCCTGCGCATCTGAACCGGAGTAAAGTAAGCGCATGGTGCGCTCACTCTGCGATGAAAATGCCCGGCTCCGGGCGCTGCTGGACACGCAGCAGCACACAATACGCCAGATGGCGGAGTATAACCGGCTGCTCTCGCAGCGGGTGGCGGCGTACGCCAGTGAGATAAACCGACTGAAGGCGCTGGTTGCTAAGCTGCAGCGCATGCAGTTCGGCAAAAGCTCTGAAAAGCTGCGTGAAAAAACGGCGCGTCAGGTGCGCGAAGCTGAAGAGCGCATCAGCGCCCTGCAGGAGGAGATGGCGGAGGTGCTGGGAGAGCAGCATGACCCGGTACTCCCGCAGCCGCTGCGCCAGTCTTCCGCCCGTAAACCGCTTCCTGCCTCACTCCCGCGCGAAACAAGTACGCTGCCGCCGGCCGAAACTGCCTGTCCGGCGTGCGGCGGCACCCTCAGCCCGCTGGGCTGCGACGTGTCGGAGCAGCTGGAACTCATCAGCAGCGCCTTTAAGGTTATCGAAACGCAGCGGCCGAAGCTGGCCTGCTGCCAGTGCGACCACATCGTTCAGGCCCCGATGCCGTCAAAGCCTATCGAACGCAGCTACGCCGGCCCCGCTCTGCTGGCGCGCATCGTCACGGCGAAGTTCGCGGAGCACACGCCTCACTACCGGCAGTCTGAGATATACCGCCGCCAGGGTGTGGCGCTGAGCCGGGCCACGCTGGGGAGATGGTCCGGGGCGGTGAGTGAACTGCTGGAGCCGCTGTATGACCTGCTGCGGCAGTACGTGCTGATGCCCGGCAAGGTGCATACTGATGATATCCCGGTCCCTGTTCAGGAGCCGGGCAGCGGCAAAACGCGCACGGCCCGGCTGTGGGTGTACGTGCGGGATGACCGAAACGCGGGCTCGGTCATGCCACCGGCAGTCTGGTTCGCGTACTCACCGGACCGTAAAGGCGTTCATCCACAACAGCATCTGAGCGGGTACAGCGGGATCCTGCAGGCGGATGCATACGGAGGCTACAATGCCCTGTACGAAGAGGGGCGCATCACCGAAGCGGCATGCATGGCGCACGCCCGGCGAAAAATCCACGACGTTCACGTCCGTACCCCGACGGACATTACCACCGAAGCGCTGAAGCGCATCGGTGAGCTGTATGCCATCGAGGCGGAAATACGCGGCAGTCCGGCAGACGAGCGTCTGGTGATCCGGAAAGAGAAGACCCTCCCGCTGATGCAGTCGCTGTACGACTGGATACAGGCGCAGATGAAGGTGCTGTCGCGGCACTCGGATAGGGCGAAGGCGTTCGCGTACCTGCTGAAACAGTGGGACGCGCTGAACCTGTTCTGCGGCAATGGCTGGGCGGAAATAGACAACAACATCGCGGAGAACGCGCTGCGTGGCGTTGCCCTGGGCCGGAAGAACTGGCTGTTCGCCGGTTCAGACGCAGGTGGGGAGAGAGCAGCTGTGCTGTACTCGTTGATCGGCACCTGCAGGCTGAACGGCGTGGAGCCGGAGGCGTGGCTGCGTTACGTCATCGGCCATATCCAGGACTGGCCGGTAAACCGGGTCCGCGATCTGCTGCCCTGGAAGGCTGATCTCACATCTGTATAAGCATCAATACGGTCTGGACATGACGCTTACGAAAAGCGCATCGGTCTGTGACTTGATTTCTTCAACGCGCATATATTTTTCATGCATGGTGTTTTAATCTTCCCGTTAGCTGGCCGCTGTCATCTGCAGGATTCAGAAGAAGCCTGTCGTTCAGTATTACCTGGCAGTCATGTGCTGCCAGGTAATAAGGTGAAGAGACGGCCGTCATTCAGACCGGCTTATACCCTGAACGTCTCTACCATGCCGCGCAGCGCGTGCGCCTGCTCAGACAGTGACTGTGACGCTGACGAGGACTCCTCAACCAGCGCGGCGTTGTT
Source organism: Erwinia papayae (assembly GCF_058241465.1). NCBI lineage: Bacteria > Pseudomonadati > Pseudomonadota > Gammaproteobacteria > Enterobacterales > Erwiniaceae > Erwinia > Erwinia papayae. Next base: position 587,132 of record NZ_JBZCHT010000009.1, on the reverse strand, counting down.
CTGCGTGACGCCATCCATCTGGCTGACGGCAACGCTGACCTGTGAGATGCCATGCATCTGCTCGGATGAGGCCAGCGAAATGTTGTCCATGGCCTCCGCCAGCTCACCCACCATGCCGACAATTTTAAGGATGCTATGGCCGGTACCTGCCGCCACCTCCACGCCACTTTCCACCTGCTCCACGGCCTGCTCAATCAGCTGCTTGATATCACGCGCGGCGGTGGCGCTGCGCTGGGCCAGCGTCCTGACCTCGCCGGCCACCACGGCAAATCCCCGACCCTCTTCGCCGGCCCGTGCGGCTTCCACCGCCGCGTTGAGGGCCAGGATGTTGGTCTGGAAGGCGATGCTCTCAATCACGGCGGTAATGTCCCTTACCTTTGATGCGCTCAGCGAGATGGCATTCATGGTTTCCGACATGCGCTGTACGTCCGCTTCGCCGGTACGCGCAAGCGACGCAGTCTCACGGGCTGAGTCTGCGGTCTTCTGCGCGCCCGCCGTGTTGCTTTTCACCGTGGCGGTAAGCTGCTCCATGCTGGCGGCCGTTTCCTGCAGGGCGGCGGCCTGCTGCTCGGTGCGTGAGGAAAGCTCGGTATTGCCCTGCGAAATTTCATCCGCGGCCAGCGCCACTGAGGCGGAGGCGTCTTTAATCTGCGAGACCAGACCGCGAAGGTTCGCCTGCATACCGTCAAGTGAGGCGAGCAGGCTACCGGTGTCGTTACGGCGCAGCGTGACCAGCGTGGTCAGGTCGCCGGCGGCGATAGTGGCCGCGAGCGCCTGCGCCTGTGCCGGTTCCCCGCCCAGCTGACGCATCAGCACACGAATAGTCATTACGCAGGTTCCGGCCGCCACGAGCACGGATGCGGCCGCAAGTAACACCAGTATCAGCGATGCGCGGTCGACTGACCGGCTGTTCTGCTCAACGGCGGACTGGGTGTTTTTCATCTGAATCTGCGTCATGTCGTTCAGGGCTTTCAGCAGCGTGCTCTGCGCCGGACGCGTGACCTTCATGAGGTAATCGGTGGCTTCCTGAGCACGGTTAGCCAGCCCGAGCTGGCCCGCCTGCTCGAGCGCAGCCAGTGCCGGACCTTCAGCTTCAGCTATCTGGCTGAATACTTCGCGGCCCTGCGGCACAGAGTCCGCTTTCATCATCTCATCCAGAGCGCGCCGGTTTTCAATATAGAGAAGTTTCTGTTTCTGCAGACGCTCCCACTCCGGTTTCATGGCCTGAGGGTCGGTCAGCAGAGCCATATTACGGACCGCGATACCCATATCCCTCAGGCCCCCGCGCATGTCCAGTACCAGCTGGTACTTTTTCATTTTGACGTTGACGGCGTCGTCCATGCCGTCGCTTGCCTTACTCAGTGCGTTAAGTGCGATGCCGGTACAGAGTATAAAAAGCAGAATAAGCAGGCCGAAACCTGATGCAAGTCGCGTAGATATTTTCATGTATTTTCTCGTTATCCGGAAAGAGGAGGCCTGGTGTTAACTGTGTTATCGGCATAAACGGAGAAAAATACAGCAATCGGGGTAACTCACAATCCTTTTGCCTGAGGTGATCAGCACATTAAGCAGATAAACATATCCTGGCTGTCAATACGGTTTATATGTGACGCATACGTACATTACTTAACCTGCCAGAATAAAAAGAATATTTTTCTTGACCGTAATCAGGCGACTGCCTATAGTAGCGCCCCGTCGACCCTCAGGGCGAGGCAGTTGAAAATGTGGTGAGGTGTCCGAGTGGCTGAAGGAGCACGCCTGGAAAGTGTGTATACGGCAACGTATCGGGGGTTCGAATCCCCCCCTCACCGCCATTCTTCGAAGAAGAGTCTGAATTCACGTTCAGACTTTTTTTTTGCATATACCCCATACAAAGGGGGGTGATGAGAACCCCCGTCGGGGTTCGACAGACGGCAACGCCGTCTGGACAGGCCGGACGCCTGCGGACGGACTGCCCGCAGGGTGAGCGTAGCGAATCAATCCCCCCCTCACCGCCATTCTTCGAAGAAGAGTCTGAATTCACGTTCAGACTTTTTTTTTTGCATATACCCCATACAAAGGGGGGTGATGAGAACTCCCGTCGGGGTTCGACAGACGGCCACTCTTATTTTATTAATGAGCATCGCTCATAAAGCCTTGCAGTTCATACTTAAAGTAATTATCACCTCTTGCAATTATATTTAGCTTCTCACGCAACGGAATTACCCGGTAAGTAAGGCCTGCCCTTCTCAACCGGTTATTTTTCATTGCATGCCGCCGCCATCCGACAACGGTAATGTCATCGCGGCGCTGTCTCACTTAATCTCAGGAGCGGATATGAAAGACGTCATTGTGCTCATCGGTGCAGGTTCCATCGGTCAGGCCATTGCCCGGCGCGTTGGTCAGGGTAAGCATCTGCTGGTGGCAGACCTGCACCCTGAAAACAGCGAAGCCGCTGCAAACGTATTGCGTGATGCCGGATTCTCCACCACCACGACCCAGGTGGATGTTTCTTCACGCGCCTCCGTCCAGGCACTGGCCGAAACGGCGAGCAAAACCGGCCCGGTTAACGGAGTTATCCATTCGGCAGGCGTCTCACCTTCTCAGGCTTCCCCGGCTACCATTCTGCGGGTTGACCTGTACGGCACCGCCGTCATTCTGGAAGAATTTGGTAAAGTCATTGCCGAAGGTGGCTCCGCCATCGTCATCGCTTCCCAGTCCGGCCACCGCCTGCCTGCGCTGCCTGAAGAGCAAAATGCAGCCCTGGCGCTGACGCCCGTGGAAGAGCTGCTGGCGCTGCCTTTTTTACAGGAGGATACCATCACCGATTCACTGCTGGCCTATCAGTATGCGAAACGCGGTAATGCCCTACGGGTAATGGCACAAACGGTCGAATGGAGTAAACGTAATGCGCGCGTCAACACCATCAGCCCCGGCATCATTTACACGCCGCTGGCGAATGATGAACTGACCGGCCCGCGTGGTGCAGGCTACCGTGACATGCTGGCACGTTCACCCGCCGGGCGTGGCGGGACGCCTGATGAAGTCGCTGCCGTTGCCGCGCTGTTAATGGGACCGGAAGGGACGTTTATTGCAGGCAGTGACATTCTGATGGACGGCGGCGTTACTGCCTCCTGGTGGTATGGGGATTTAAAACCGCAGTAAACGGATAACCCCGAACGCCAGGTGCTGTCCTCATCTGGCGTTGATAATATAATACAACAATTGTGACATTGTCACTTAACCCTTCCCTGCAATCTCCTGCCACATCTTAAATCGCACCGGCGGCACTTACGCTCAATGGCGAAAACGACTCGCCCCTCAGTATCTCAGGCCATATTCAATTTATCGGGGTTGCCTTTGCCAACAGGAAAACAGGCTCCATCAGTCGGTCATCTGTCAGAGAGAGCTGGCAATTGCCGTTGAAAAAATTCAGCCGATAAATAAGGCCGTATGGGTGCAGACATTATTTAAAACAGTGGGCATAATCTCGTCCGGAACATAAGGTGATCCCACATTCTGCGCGGGCAGCTGCAATAACGTGTTCCACTACCCAAAATAAACATGGATAAAGAGGGGCAACAATGGAATGCAATGAATGCAAAATTTCTGAAGCAAATGAACAATCGGGTTTATGCAATACTTGTGAAAAGAAAAGTATCGGTAAAATTAACGGCTGGCTAATTCTTCCTGCGATGGGGCTGATAATAAGTATTATTGGCGGCGCTGCCGGCATTGTTATCTTTTTTATAGTGACCATCAGCCCTTTTAATGATGATAACCTGCTGTTTTGCTACTCGCTCGCCGTGCTTATCAGTATGACACTCTGGCTGCTGGTGACACTTTATGCCTCATGGTTTTTTTTCAGGCGTAAGAAAGGAACCCGTAAGGCCATGATTATTTTCTATCTGAGCGGATTACTTTTTTCTCTCTTTGTTGGTTTACTGCCCGCAATCATTTCAGACAGCCGTCCGGACGAGGAAGAAATAAAATTATTGATAAGCGGTATTGTCGGGGCGGTTATCTGGGTGCCTTATTTTCTTTTTTCTAAAAGAATTGACCGTGTTTTTTTCCGTTAATCTTTCCGGTAATCGTGGACTGGCAGTGATAATTTACCGTCGCCTTCCGCTAATGGACCGCTGATAAAAAAGCCCGGACTGACATCCGGGCCTGTTTGCTTTTTGACTGACGGAGAAATTAATCGTAGGCCAGCAGCGTACGTTGACAAAGCTGAGAGCGTACACAGTCTTCTTTGGCAAAACGCACCACGCCAATCATATCGTCCTCTTCAAAACGCGCCAGGGCATCGCCCAGGCCGGACTTCACATGAGATGGCAGATCACACTGGGTAATATCGCCGTTAACGATAACCGTTACATTTTCGCCAAGGCGGGTCAGGAACATCTTCATCTGCGCAGCGGTGACGTTTTGCGCCTCATCAAGGATCACCACGGCATTTTCAAAGGTACGTCCACGCATATAGGCAAAAGGCGCAATCTCCACTTTGCCAATTTCGGGACGCAGGCAGTACTGCATAAAAGATGAACCAAGACGTTTAACCAGAACGTCATAGACCGGCCGGAAATAGGGAGCAAATTTCTCAGAAATATCGCCAGGCAGAAAACCTAAATCCTCATCCGCCTGCAATACCGGCCTTGTCACGATGATCCTGTCCACATCCTTATTTATCAGGGCCTCTGCCGCTTTAGCGGCGCTTATCCAGGTTTTACCGCAGCCTGCTTCGCCGGTGGCGAAAATCAGCTGTTTGCATTCTATGGCTTTAAGATAGTGCGCCTGAGCTTCATTACGGGCTTCAATCGGCGAATGGTCGCGGGTATCGCGCGCCATGCCTATCGAATCCAGCCCACCCATCTGCACCAGCGAGGTGACCGATTCTTCTTCACGCTGACGGTGACTGCGTGAATCGCTACGAAGCACACGTTTGGCTTCACGACGCGCTTTGATCACTGCTTTCTGTCTTCCCATAGTGGCACCTTACAGTTGGTTTCATTTCCCGCATCATAACTATCGACGCGATTACGTGAACGCTTTAGAGGTTTTGTTGGCTTCCTTGTAAGCCTTGTCTGGCCGTTGATAATGATAAACCGACGGTAAAAACGCCGTCAGCGTACCGGATAAGATTAGGGCGGGTGAAGAGCTGAACGAAGTCATTAAAAAGAAAGAGGGTCGTTGAGGCAATTAAGCCGTCGCAGGGAGATACGCGGATTATTTTCTGAAACTGCCGTTGGCAACAGGATTTTATCATACGCAATCTCCGTAACGAATACGACCAGCAGATGCTGTGAATAAAGTGCAACAGATCTCAACCGAAATGCAACATTAATTTTTACATACCGGCAGCACAAAGGGGTTAATTAACAGTAGAAATGGCAGAGCTTATTTAAATGATGATTAAAATCAGTGAGATAAATTTAACGTGGTGACGTTAAATTTTAATTAGCAGTTGTAAATTATCAGTTAAACCTGGCAGGAATAGTTGTACGAAAAACAACCTCCCCTCCTGCACGGAGAGAAGGCTGCGCTGTTTATGCTTCTATCAAAGACTGACCAAGATAATGTTTAGTATCGGGGACGCCCGGCAAAACAAAAAAGTAGCCGCCGCCAACCGGCTTGATATATTCCTCAAGCGCTTCGCCATTGAGTCTTTTTTGTACGGTGAGAAATCCCTTTTCGAGACAGTGCTGATAACAGACAAACAGCAAACCCATTTCCAGCTGCCCGGAATGGGAAACGCCCAGCGAGTAACTGTATCCCCGTCGCAGCATCAGACTGCTTTGTGTTTCCGGCGTGCGTGGATTAGCCAGCCGGATATGTGCATCAAGCGGGATAACGTCGCCATCCGGGTCGCGGCCATAGTCCGGCACGTCATGCTCATTCTGCATACCCAACGGCGCACCGCTGTGCTTCACCCGGCCAAAAATACTTTGCTGCTCCTGAAGCGGCGTACGGTCCCAGAACTCGACATGAAACTGGATAATCCGTGCGGCCTGATAGCTGCCGTTTACCGCCCAGGCCGGTTCGCCCTGCTCCGCCGATACCCACACAATCGAATCCATCAATGCCTGATTACTGCTGTCAGGATTAGCCGTGCCGTCTTTAAAGCCCAGCAAATTGACCGGCGTCTCTTTCCCTTTACTGCGTGCCGCATGGTCAGAGATAAAGCCCTCGCGCCGCCAGCGCAGACTCAGTAAATCCGGCGAATGCTTAATGATATCGCGCAGCGCATGGATCACCGTGTCATTGGTATTGGCGCAGATTTGCAGCAACAGATCGCCGTGGCACAGGCTGCTGTCCAGCGCGTCATTGGGAAAGCGGCTCATCGGCTGTAATTTCAGCGGCTTGTGCGCCTGTAATCCAAAACGATCGTCAAACAGCGAATGCCCCACGGAAACGGTAATGGTCAGGTTATCAGGGTAAATCTCATCGCCGAGGATACCTGAGTCCATCGGCGGCAGTTGCGGATTATCCACCTGTGGCGCTTTACCGCCTTTGGTCAGAAACGCGATGCGGTTATCAAGCAGCCGGAACAGACGCTCCAGCTCGGCTTTGTTGGTTGCCAGCACGTCAAACGCCACCAGCATCATCGACGCCTGCTGCGGAGTGATAATGCCCGCCTGATGCCGGCCATAGAAAGGCTGTACTTCCTGACGGGCACTGGGTGACAGCGCGCCCGGCGAGAAGGATTGATCTTGCGCAGCGGCGTGTGCCGGGCAACCGACGCCCACGGCAAAGGCACCGCCAAGCAGGCCGATACCTTTCAGTAAACGACGGCGCTCGGTACGCGCCGTATCGTCAGCAGAATTCCTTGCCATAGCCCGTTAATCCAGTCCCAGCGTGCCGCGCAGTTTAGCCAGATCTTCCGCCAGAGTGGTAATTGGTCCCTTCAGCGCGGTGCGGTCGGCATCGGTCAGTTTGTCGTAAGACTCAAACCCGGTTTTGCTGCGATATTTGCCAAGGATGGCGTCCACTTTTTTGAAGTTGGCATCCACTTTAGCCAGCAGCGTTGCATCGGCTTTCTTCAGCGCCGGGCGCAGCAGATCAACAATTTTCTGCGCGCCATCAACGTTCGCCTGGAAATCAGAGAGATCGGTGCGGCTGTAACGGTCTTCTTCACCGGAAATTTTGCTGGCGGCAACTTCTTCAATCAGCGACGCCGCGCCTCCCACCACTTTACCCGGTGCGAAAGCCAGCTCACTGACGCGTTTTTGCAATTCCAGCGTGTCACTGTTCAGCTTGTCGGCATACTCGTTCATGCCCTTAGTACTGGCGTCGCCAAACAGGGCTTTTTCCAGACGGTGCCAGCCGGTGAACTTCGGATCGGCAGCTTTCTTCTCGTAATCATCTTCACGGGCATCAATGCTGCTGTCGAGGTCGGAGAACAGCTCGGCAATTGGCTCAATACGTTCATAGTGGCTGCGGGTTGGGGCATACAGGGCTTTCGCTTTCTCAAGGTCGCCCGCTTTTACCGCATCGGTAAAGGCTTTGGTTCCGGCTACCAGTTCCGCCACTTCTTTGGTGACATAGGCTTTATAGTCGGTTACCGGCCCCGCCAGCTGCATCACATCCGCTTTGCCATTTGCCGCTGCACTGCCACCTTTCACCGTCAGCTTGCCTTTTGGATTACTCAGCAGGCCACAGGTCATCTCGTATTCACCGGCTTCCAGCGTGGCGGTCAGCTTCTGGCTAAAGCCAGGTGCGATATTTTCACGCTCTTCCACCACCATTACCCCTTTCAGAATCTCCCACTCCAGCGCTTTCTGGCTGTTGTTCTGGATAATGAACTGGGTTTTACCGGTGCTGACGGTGACCGCCATCGGCTCACACTGCTTGTCAGTGACGGTAATTTTTACCTGAGGAATATCCGCCGCCATTGCCGCAGAGGTCCCGGCCAGCAGGGTAACAAGTGCAGCGCTCAGTGCAGAGTGACGAAAACGAAGAGTCATATTCAATACCTGTGAAAAGTTCATTGGATAAAGGCTTCAACGCGAGGAGCGAATTGCTGCCGCCTGGGGACGCGCCGGCATAAAGAACAGCACCAGCGCAGGGACTAAATAGATTAACCATACCGCCACTTCACTGACGCTGGGCGTTTCCTGATAGCCAAAAAAGCCTTCCAGCAACGTACCTGCCAGCGTACCGGTGGAGAGGGTCTGACTGAAATCGAAGGCCACCGTCTGGAAATGATTCCACAATCCGGCCTCGTGGAAAGCCCGTATTGCTCCGGCCGCCAGCCCGGCGGCGACAAACAGAATAAACAGACTGGTCCAGCGGAAGAACAGCGCCAGATTCAGGCGCACCCCGCCCCAGTAGATCAATACCCCGAACAGAACCGCCGTCGCGAGGCCCAGCAGCGCGCCGACCGGCGGAGCAATGCCGACATCCTGCTGAAATGCCGCCAGCAGGAAAAACACTGACTCCAGCCCTTCGCGGACTACCGCCAGAAATACCATCATCACCAGCGCCCAGCCGCTGCCGTTGCCTTTCTGCAACGCGGTTTCCACCGCCCCTTCCAGTTGCGCCTTCACGTTACGTGAAACCTTGCGCATCCAGAACACCATATACGTCAGAATACAGACAGCCACCACGGCCACTATCCCTTCAAACAGCTCCTGCTGCTTCTGCGGAAATTCGCCGGTGGTTTCATTAATAAACCAGCCCAGTCCGAGGCAGAGCGCGGCGGCAACAAACACCCCAATCCACATGGCGCTGAACCACTGGCCTCGCCCGGTCCGCTTCAGATAGCCCGCAATCAGACTGACGATCAGCGCGGCTTCCAGCCCTTCGCGTAACATGATGAGAAACGGGACAAACATGCCGGTACCTTCAAGTGTTAAGAGAAATTCAGTTCGGGTAAAGAAACGTAAATCAAAACGATACCGATTATCATTATCGCGGCAGAAAAAACAAGGGTTGTGGCAGGTATTTTCGTGCGGGCTGTGGTGCTGTGAGGATTAAACGGGCCGCGAAATACGGCCCGTTGACATCAGTGTGCTTTAAATTCCGCTTCGCCAGCGGCAAAGCGCTGTTGCGCTGCGGCAGAAGGCTCACGGTCCAGCAGGCTGAACAGCACAATTGCCAGGCTGGCAAACAGGAAGCCGGGGATGATTTCGTACAAATTCAGCCACGCATACTGTTTCCAGATCAGTACGGTTGCGGCCCCGACAATCATCCCAGCCAGCGCGCCGTTGCGGGTCATGCGTTTCCAGATAAGCGAAAGCAGCACCACCGGACCAAAGGCCGCACCAAAGCCAGCCCAGGCATAGCTCACCAGCCCCAGCACCCGGTTTTCCGGGTTGGACGCCATCAGGATAGCGACCAGCGCCACCAGCAGCACCATCGCCCTGCCCATCCATACCAGCTCACGCTGGCTGGCATTTTTACGCAGGAAATTCTTGTAGAGATCTTCGGTCAGCGCCGAGGAGCAGACCAGCAGCTGGCAGCTGAGGGTGGACATCACCGCCGCCAGAATGGCCGACAGCAACACCCCGGCAATCCACGGATTGAACAGCAAACGTGCCAGCTCGATAAACACCCGTTCGCCGTTTTGTGACACCCCCGCCGCCTGCTCCGGATGGTTCTGGAAATAAGCAATACCAAAAAAGCCCACCCCCACCGCGCCGCCCAGGCAGAGGATCATCCAGCTCATGCCAATACGGCGGGCAGTACGAATGGAGCGGTGCGAGTCAGCCGCCATAAAGCGCGCCAGAATATGTGGCTGGCCAAAGTAGCCCAGCCCCCAGCCCAGCAGAGAAATCACTGCGATAAAATTGAGGTTTTTCAGCATATTGAGGTTTTCAAGACTTTTCGCCTCAATCACCGCCAGCGAGTCACTCACCCCGCCTACGGCAAAAATGACGATGACCGGGGTCAGAATCAGCGCGAAAATCATCAAACCGGCCTGCACGGTATCGGTCCAGCTGATTGCCAGAAAACCGCCGACAAAGGTGTAGATGATGGTGGCCGCAGCACCGGCCCACAACGCGGTCTGATAACTCATGCCGAAGGTGCTTTCAAACAGACGCGCCCCGGCGACAATGCCGGAGGCACAGTAAATGGTGAAAAACACCAGAATCACCAGCGCAGAAATCACCCGCAGCAGCTTACTGTTATCTTCAAAGCGGCTGGAGAAGTAGTCTGGCAGCGTCAGGGCATTATCATGGTGCTCGGTCTGCACGCGCAGCCGTCCAGCAACAATTTTCCAGTTGAGCCACGCACCGATGGTCAGGCCGATGGCTATCCAGCTTTCTGAAATACCGGAGAGGAAAATGGCACCGGGCAGGCCCATCAGCAACCAGCCGCTCATATCAGATGCCCCGGCAGACAGCGCGGTGACCACGCTTCCCAGGCTGCGTCCGCCCAGTATATAGTCATCAAAGTTTTTTGTTGACCGCCAGGCAATAAATCCAATCAGCACCATGCCGAAGATATAAACGCAAAAGGTCACCATCATTGGTGTGCTTGCTGTCATTCAGGTTCTCCACTTTATGATTGTTAATGCACACTCCCCGGCCTGCAGACATCCTTAAAAATTCTTTCTGGATCCGGAGCGGGGTATCCTGCCGTAAACCGCGATAGCGGACAAATGATTTAACACGGTAGTTACAACGCTTTCACCATTAATCCTGACTGTGATGCTGACAGGTTGCACTGGATCACAGTGTAAGCGGTTGCACCTGTGAAAAACCATATTAAAACCAGGATTTAACACACTCTTCGCTATCGACAATGACTAAAGGCAACAATCATGCCAGCGGGTTAAATATTGCTGCTGACTCTGCAAACCGGCTCACATTTAACATGGTTGCACAAAGTTGCAACTTGAATGATATTGTTCGTAACATCATCATTTAATTCGTGAGGAGTTCTCAGGTATGGGCACCACCACCATGGGCGTAAAACTGGATGACGCCACCCGCGAACGCATCAAGCTGGCAGCCAGTCAGATTGATCGCACGCCGCACTGGCTGATTAAACAGGCAATCTTTAACTACCTTGCACAACTTGAACGCGGCGAAGCCCTGCCGGAGATCGCCTCACAACCCGTTGATGCCGAGGGGGAAACCCCGGCCGCAGAAGAGTCACATCAGCCATTTCTGCATTTTGCTGAAACCATCCTGCCACAGTCGGTTATCCGCGCCGCCCTCACTTCCGCCACGCGGCGTCCGGAAACGGAAGTGGTGCCGGTGTTGCTGGAGCAGGCTCGTCTGCCCCTGAAAACCAGCCAGCAAACTTACCGGCTGGCCCATCAGCTGGCCGACACCCTGCGGCACCAGAAAGGTGCAGGCGGCCGCGCCGGTATGGTGCAAAACCTGTTGCAGGAGTTCTCGCTCTCTTCACAGGAAGGCGTTGCGCTAATGTGTCTGGCCGAAGCCCTGCTGCGCATCCCGGACAAGCCGACCCGTGATGCCCTGATCCGTGACAAAATCAGCAATGGTAACTGGCAGTCCCATCTTGGCCGCAGCCGTTCACTGTTCGTTAATGCCGCCACCTGGGGGCTGCTGTTCACCGGTCGGCTGGTCGCCACCCACAATGAGGCGAACCTTTCCCACTCGCTGAACCGCATTATTGGCAGGCGCGGTGAGCCGCTGATCCGCAAAGGCGTGGACATGGCGATGCGCCTGATGGGCGAGCAGTTTGTCACCGGGGAAACCATTGCGGAAGCGCTGGCCAACGCCCGCAAACTGGAAGAGAAAGGGTTTCGTTATTCCTACGACATGCTGGGGGAAGCGGCGCTGACCGCCCGCGATGCAGAAGCGTATCTACTCTCTTATCAGCAGGCCATTCACGCCATTGGCAAAGCCTCCAACGGGCGCGGCATTTATGAGGGGCCGGGCATTTCGATCAAACTCTCTGCCCTGCATCCCCGGTACAGCCGTGGGCAATATGAGCGGGTGATGAACGAGCTGTGGCCGGTGCTGAAATCACTGACCCTGCTGGCGCGCTCCTACGACATTGGTATCAATATTGATGCGGAAGAGGCCGACCGGCTGGAGCTGTCGCTGGATCTGCTGGAAAAACTCTGTTTTGAGCCAGAGCTGGAAGGCTGGAACGGCATCGGCTTTGTTATTCAGGCCTATCAGAAACGCTGTCCGCTGGTGATTGATGCGCTGACCGACCTGGCAGGCCGCAGCCAACGTCGGCTGATGGTGCGACTGGTTAAAGGTGCTTACTGGGACAGTGAGATCAAACGCGCGCAGCAGGACGGGCTGGAAGGCTACCCGGTGTTTACCCGTAAAGTCTATACCGACATCTCTTACCTCGCCTGCGCCCGTAAGCTGCTGGCGGTGCCGAATCTGATCTACCCGCAGTTTGCCACCCATAACGCCCACACCCTGGCGGCCATTTATCAACTGGCGGGCAATAACTACTATCCGGGGCAATATGAGTTTCAGTGTCTGCATGGTATGGGCGAACCGCTGTATGAACAGGTGGTGGGCAAAGTGGCCGATGGCAAACTTAACCGTCCCTGTCGGATCTATGCGCCGGTCGGCACCCATGAAACCCTGCTGGCGTATCTGGTTCGCCGCCTGCTGGAAAACGGTGCCAACACCTCGTTTGTTAACCGCATAGCGGACACCTCGCTGGCGGTGGAAGATCTGGTGGCCTGTCCGGTGGACGAAGTGGAAAAACTGGCCCGTAGCGAGGGTGCCATCGGTCTGCCCCACCCCCGTATTCCCCTGCCCCGTGATATCTACGGCGCGCAGCGACAGAACGCCGCCGGTCTGGATCTGGCTAACGAACACCGTCTGGCCTCGCTCTCCAGCGCACTGCTTAACAGCGCCATCCAGCCCTGGCAGGTGGCCCCACTGATTGACGGCGTTACCTCACCGGGTGATGCGCTGCCGGTAATCAACCCGGCAGAGCCGACCGATGTGGTCGGCTATGTGCGCCATGCCAGCACGGCAGACGTTGATACCGCGCTGGACGCCGCCGTCAACGCCGCGCCAATCTGGTTCGCCACGCCAGCGCAGGAACGCGCGGCAATCCTTCATCGGGCTGCCGGACTGATGGAGAACCAGTTACAGCATCTGCTGGGCGTACTGGTTCGCGAGGCGGGCAAAACCTTCAGCAATGCCATTGCCGAGGTGCGCGAAGCGGTCGATTTTCTGCATTATTATGCCGCTCAGGTCAGTGACGATTTCGATAATGAAACCCATCGGCCGCTGGGACCGCTGGTCTGTATCAGTCCGTGGAATTTTCCGCTGGCTATTTTCACCGGTCAGGTTGCTGCTGCGCTGGCAGCAGGCAACTGCGTGCTGGCAAAACCCGCCGAGCAGACGCCGCTTATCGCCGCGCTGGCGGTACAGCTGTTGTACGACGCGGGCGTGCCACGGGGAGCATTGCAACTGCTGCCCGGTGAGGGAGAAACGGTGGGCGCACGACTGACTGCTGACTCGCGCGTGCGCGGTGTGATGTTTACCGGCTCCACCGCCGTTGCCAGCCTGTTACAACGCACGCTGGCCAGCCGGCTGGATCCACAGGGACGTCCCGTGCCTTTAATCGCGGAAACCGGCGGCCTGAATGCCATGATCGTCGATTCCTCCGCGCTGACGGAGCAGGTGGTTATCGATATTCTCGCTTCTGCTTTTGACAGTGCGGGGCAGCGCTGTTCCGCCCTGCGCCTGCTCTGTATTCAGGATGATGTGGCAGAGCACACGCTGAAGATGTTGCGGGGTGCGATGAGCGAATGCCGGATGGGCAATCCCGAGCGTCTCTCTACCGATATCGGACCGGTAATCGATAAAGAGGCGAAGCAGGCCATTGAGCAGCACATCGCCGCGATGCGCAGTAAAGGCATGCCGGTTTACCAGGCCGCGCTGAACTGTGATCAGGATTGCAAAGAGTGGCAGAGCGGAACCTTTGTCCAGCCGACGCTGATTGAACTGCAAAACGTCAGCGATCTGGACAAAGAGGTATTTGGTCCGGTCCTGCACGTGGTGCGCTACAGCCGCAACACGCTGCCGCAGCTCCTTGAACAGATCAATGCCCAGGGCTACGGCCTGACGATGGGCATCCACACGCGCATTGATGAGACCATCGGTCAGGTCAGTCAGCGGGCGCATGTCGGCAATCTCTACGTGAATCGCAATATGGTCGGCGCAGTGGTCGGCGTCCAGCCGTTTGGCGGTGAGGGGTTGTCGGGCACCGGCCCGAAAGCCGGTGGTCCGCTCTATCTTTACCGCCTGCTATCCAGCCGTCCCGATGACGCACTGCGCATCACGCTGGAGAGACAGGACGCGCTGCTGCCAGCGGATACCACCCTGCGCGCCACGCTGTTGGGCGCACACCAGGCGCTCACTGCCTGGGCGGAAGAAAAACCGCATCTGGCGGCCATCTGCACCCGCTTCGCGGCGCTTGCTCACAGCGGAACGGTGCGGTTGCTGGCAGGCCCCACCGGCGAGCGCAACAGCTATACACTGCTGCCACGGGAACGCGTGCTTGCGCTTGCCGATAACGAGCAGGATGCGCTGGTGCAGCTGGCAGCGATCACGGCAACCGGCAGCCGTGCGCTGTGGCAGGAAGACGAGCTGCACCGCACGCTTTGCAGTACGCTCCCCGACGAGGTACGGGCGCGGATTGATTTCGCCAGCGCGCCGCTACAACAGCACTTTGATGCGGTGATTTTTCACGGCGATGCCGATCAACTGGGTGAAGTCTGTCAGCAGGTTGCAGCGCGCGAAGGGGCAATTGTGTCGGTGCAGGGATTTGATCGGGGTGACACCGGGCTGCTGCTGGAGCGTCTGCTGATTGAACGGGCGATTAGCGTCAATACGGCGGCGGCGGGAGGCAATGCCAGTTTGATGACTATCGGCTGAGGTACAGATGTAAAAATCCCCCTTTATCAGGGGGGATTGAGCCTGCACCAGCTATAAGCCTGATGTCTGTCACGAGATAATCAAAGCCTCGCGAAACATGCGAAAAAAGTCACGCCATCACAGATTAGTCATTTTCAATCCTGTTGACATACATTTCATCACCATTCCCTCCCCAGCCACGGCTTTGGCCCTGACAGGTAAAAGACTGGCCGGCATAGTTAACAATCATATTCAGCGTGTAGCCACCGGTATGATTGCGCCAACAATCCTCTGCAACGGTGACAGAACCAAAAACAGTATTTTGATCTGTTGTGACCGAATTAAACACACCAGGCAGGTTGGCCGATCTGTCAGTACCGTTTTGTGTCGCACTTGCCCTGGCTGAGAAGATGCGATGAAGAGCATAGATTTGCAACGTGTTGCGACCCAGCCAGTTGAGCCAGCGCAGAGTGAACCATCGATTAAGCTGGCGGCACAGGGCGATGCTGAAAAGAATGCTTAATACCGAGAGAAACAGGCTATGCCGAAGACCCGGCAGCAGATGGGCAGCGGCCAGTATCAGCCAGACTGGCAGGTTACGGCGGCGTCCTTCACTCCAGCGCAGCAGCATATCGCTGTGAAAAACACCCGGCGGGAAAAAATCAGATACTGCGCGAGGCTTGCCGGTCCCCTGCCGGGAATAATTCCACTCACGGCGGCATAATTTAGCATAACCGCCATCAGCAGTAAGCTGCCGTTCTGCTGGCGAAACAATTTAGCCAACAGAAAGAAAAGTCCCAGCGCATATAAATACCAGCAGGAACTCATCGCCAGCAGCATCAGTCGAATAAACTTCAGTGGCGTTTCTGCCCAGACGGCATTGCTACCGGTCGATAATTTCCCGCCCATAATATGGCCTGAAACGCCTCTAATCATCAGCCACTGAATAATCCCCCAGATAAAATAGAGATATTACCCTGCCAGTTAATACCTGTTTCCAGTTACGATGAAGAATATCGTGACTTGCCAGTAAACCAGATGCAAAGAAAAATACCGGCATACGCAGTGGTACAAAATAATTATTAACAGTCAGTCAGAGCCTCGCCGGAATAAATCCGGCACTCAGAGGCATAACCGTTGCTGCATATCCCGGGAAGGTGACATGCCAGAGCACCACCAGCAAAATACAGCCACCTTTGAGGCTGTTAATCCAGGCTATTTCTTCTCTCTCAGCAGTATGCATTTTACCCCTCCACCACCTCAGCCAGATAAATAGTAAAATGTGGAACAGCTGACGTTAGCGGCAGCAGATAAAATAATATGGCCTGGATAGTTAAAAAAGCGCACCAGATAAAACGCCCGGTAAAATATATCAACTCAATTTTTGAGATTATTTACCCTTACAAAAAAAAAGACCATGAGGCTACTCTTAAAGACTGAGCGGTGACCAGCAGTAATAAGAGCTTATTGCAAATTAAAAAAGGGTATGTGCCGTATTCTGCACCTTCAATCAGAGATATTTGGGAGTAATCGCAGCAGAAGTCAGGTAGTGGTGGACAGGACCGCCGGTTAACCGGCGATCGTCGTTATGAATTGAGGAATTTATCAAGGAATTGCCGGGTGCGTGGCTGTTGCGGCGTGGTAAACAACGCTTCAGCCGCGCCCTGCTCCACGATCCGCCCCTGGTCCATAAAAATCACCCTGTCCGCCACGTCGCGGGCAAAGCTCATCTCGTGAGTGACAATCACCATCGTGCGCTTCTCCTCAGCCAGGGCGCGGATGGTAGTCAGCACCTCGCCTACCAGCTCCGGGTCCAGCGCCGATGTGGGTTCATCAAACAGAATGACCTGCGGACGCATTGCCAGCGCACGGGCGATGGCCACCCGCTGCTGTTGCCCGCCGGAGAGACGACGTGGATAACTCTCTTCCCGCCCTTGCAAGCCCACTTTCGTCAACAGCTGACGCGCATGGGCCACCGCCTGCTCTTTTGGCTCGCCTCTGACGATGGTTGGTCCTTCAATAATGTTCTCCAGCACCGTGCGATGGGGAAACAGATTGAAGTTCTGAAAGACAAATCCTACCTGCTGTCGCAGCTGGCGTACCCGCTCACGCTCTCTGCCAGCCGTTGCCGCATCAATGCGAATATCGCCCACCTGGATAATCCCGCTGTCGGGAGATTCAAGCAGGTTAATACTGCGCAATAAGGTGGTTTTGCCGGAGCCGCTTGGCCCGATAATCGCCACCACTTCCCCCGCCGCCACCGCCATATCAATGCCGTGCAGCACGATCTGACCGTTGAACTGTTTTGTCAGTTGACTGACGCTTATCGCGCTCATTTTTCCTCCCGATCCTGGCGGTTCACCCGCTCTTCCAGTCGGCTCTGTAACACCGACAGCAGCGTTGCCATCACCCAGTAAATCAGCGATGCAGCCAGATACATGGTGAATACCTCAAGGGTACGCGAGGTGATCAGCTGCGCCTGACGGAACAACTCCGGCACCTGGATGGTCGCCGCCAGCGAGGTATCTTTAACCAGACTGATAAAACTGTTGCCAAGGGGCGGCAGCGCCGTGCGGGCCGCCTGCGGCAGAACAACCCGGCGCAGGGTCTGCCAGCGGGTCATGCCGATGCTGGCCGCCGCCTCCCACTGGCCGCGCTCGATGGCGGCAATGGCGCCACGCAGTGATTCAGAGGCATAGGCGGCGGTGTTAAGGGAAAGACCGATCATCGCGGAAGGAACCGGGTCCAGCTCAATACCAAACTGCGGCAGGCCGTAGTAAATCATAAACAGCTGGGCAATCAGCGGCGTACCCCGAAATATCGAGACATAAAAGCGGGAAGCCCATGACAGCGGCCAGAACGACGAAAGCCGCATCATCGCCAGCATAAAACCCAGCAGCAGACCGAAGAACATCCCGCCAATGCTGAGTTGCAGGGTAAACAGCGCCCCTTTCAATAAAAATGGTGCTGAATCCAGCACCAGTTGAACACTTTCCTGCATTATTTCGTCACATCCACGCCAAACCATTTCTCTGACAGCCTGGTCATGGTGCCATCCTTCTGCATCTCTGCAATGGCTGCGTCAATAGCCTGTAACAGCTGAGGATTGTTTTTACGCAGCGCAACGCCGGATGCCTGACGGGAGAAGGCAGGACCGGCCACCGCGAGGCTGTCACCGGTTTTTTTCACCAGGTCGAGGGCGGCGAGACGGTCCACCAGAATGGCATCAATACGGCCCACGCGCAGATCCTGATATTTGGTGGGATCGTCGTCGTAAGTACGGATATCGACACCCTTCACGTTGCCACGCAGCCACTGCTCATAATTGGTGCCAAGCCCGACACCGACCTTTTTGCCGCTCAGATCGTCCGGTTTGTTGATGGTCGCAGCGTTTTTCTTCAGCGTCAGCGCCTGGATACCGGAAACGGTATAAGGCGTTGAGAAGTCATATTTTTTCTGCCGATCATCGGAAATAGTGACCTGATTGATCACCACATCAATGCGACCGGAATCCAGCGAGGCCAGCATTCCGTCCCATTTGGTGGGTTTCAGGCTAGCCTTCACCCCAAGATGCTGTGCCAGTGCCTGGGCGAAATCCACCTCAAATCCGGCCAGTTTGCCATTGCTGTCCTGGAAACTGAATGGCGGATAGGTGCCTTCCAGACCCACCAGCAGCGACCCGCGCTGTTTGACTTTATTCAGCAGATTTTCATCAGCGGCGAGCGCGCCGGAAGAGAGCCCGGCCAGCAGAGAAAGGGACATCAGCCCCATAATCAGTTGACGAGGGATGAGAGAAAGCTTCATAAACAACTCCATTTCGCTAATCAGATGCTGACAGAATCTATGCGGCCAGTCTGATTAATACCAGCTGTGTGTTAAGAACAATCTGAACTAATTCAGAACAAAGGGTGATAAGCAAACAGCGCAGGTGTACCGCCGGTGTGGACAAAAACAATCGGCCCCTGACGGCGAAAGCGATTCTGACTGATACCGTCCAGTAAACCGGCCATTGCTTTACCAGTATAGACCGGGTCAAGAAAGATCCCTTCCAGCCTCGCCAGCAAACAAATCGCCTCGTTCGCCTCGGGATTGGGCTCACCATAACCTGGCGCGAAATAGTCATCCCACAGCACCACCGGTGCCGTGGCGGTCAGTTCCAGCAACGAAGCGAGTCTGTCGCGGATATCCACCACCTTAGGCCGCTGTTCCTGCACCTTGCGGGAGACGGTAACGCCCACCAGTTCGGTCCCCGGCAGTAACTGTTCCAGTCCCACCGCCAGCCCGGCATGGGTTCCGGCACTGCCGGATGCGACCACCACCGCAGCAAAATCCACCACGCCCTGGCTCTGGTGTGCTATCTCCTGCGCACATTCAACATAGCCCAGCGCCCCAAGCGCACTGGAGCCGCCAACCGGAACGATGTAGGGACGAAAACCCTGCGCCTCCAGTCGTTCAGCCTGCTCTTCCAGCTGTTCAGTGGGATGGTTCAGCGCATCAACCATCACCACTTCAGCGTCCATCAGCTCAAGCAGCAGACGATTGCCATTCGACAGGTAGTTTTCGGCGCTTGTGCCCGTGGGATTTTCCAACAACGCCACACATTTCAGTCCCAGCTTAGCCGCCACGGCGGCGGTCTGACGCACATGGTTCGACTGAATTGCGCCGGCCGTCAGTAGCAGGTCCGCGCCCTGCCGCAGGGCATCTGCCGCCAGAAACTCCAGCTTGCGCAGCTTATTGCCGCCCAGGCCGAGCGGGGTAAAATCGTCACGTTTAATAAAAATATCCCGCCCCACGTAGTCAGAAAGACGGGGCAGATGTTCCAGCGGCGTGGGTGAACCCAGCAGTTCCAGTCGGGGAAAAGCATTAAGAAGATGTAAGGACAAGATGGCCTCCTGAACAGGCGCAGTCAGTTGTCCTTACAGTTTTACAGAATAAGACAGGCAGGTAACCTGAAAAGGTCTGAAGCCAGCAACTAATTTCGCTGCCAGCCTAAAAACTGGTCATATTTACGCAGAGCAATACGGTAATTGTTATTACCGGCATCCGGCAGATCATTTTCCAGACAGGCGTGCCAGCTGGTGCCTTGTAGTTTTTCCGCCGGGAAATTTCGAGCCGAGAGCATATCGTCGAGACGACGCAGGCGAACAACATATTCGCGAATGGTGCTGTGACTCATTTCTGTTTGCTCAAACAGATACTGCTTAAACGCCATAATGTCGAAATAATTCGGGTGGGTGTTGCAATAAATATCGCTGCAAAACCGGCACAGGGCAGTCAGTTCATTCTGAAGTTTTAACCAGACCTGATCGTCAATGAGCTGGTCCATCCGGGCAATGGCTTCTTTATTAATGATTTGTCCGCGAAAGACCAGCGCCATGCGGTCCAGCACTTTGCTGCAATGCGAGCAGTTACTCTGGCTGTGTTTATAGTCTTTTAAATAGCGGCTCAACGGCCTGAGTTTGGTTTTGGATCCCATTATGGAGTCCCCGATTGCTGTTAAAAATGCAAAACTGACTCCTTTAGCGCGCTGCCGTTAATCGGGTGCGCAGGCGTTTTATCGCCTGACTGTGCAGCTGGCTGACACGGGATTCCCCGACCTCCAGCACTGCGCCAATCTCTTTCAGGTTCAGCTCCTCCTGATAATAAAGTGTCAGCACCATTTTCTCGCGTTCGGGTAGAGCCTCGATCGCTTCAATGACGCGTTCACGCAGATTCCCTTCCATCAGCTGATGCAGCGGATTGGCCTCTTCATGCCCTTCCGTCACCAGCTCCGCGCTGTCACCGTGTTCCTCACGAAATTCATCGTAAGAAAACAGCTGGCTGTTGTTGGTATCCAGCAGGATCTGCCGGTACTCTTCCAGAGATACGTCCAGCTGCGCCGCGACTTCCTGTTCGGTGGCAGAACGTCCTAACGCCTGCTCGACCTGATGCATTGCAGCGGCCACTTCACGCGCATTACGCCTTACGCTACGTGGTGCCCAGTCGCGGCTGCGCAATTCATCAAGCATGGCGCCACGGATACGTTGCACGGCATAGGTGGTAAACGCCGTTCCCTGAAGCGCATCGTAGCGCTCCACGGCGTTCAACAAGCCAATGCCCCCTGCCTGTAACAGGTCATCAAGTTCGACGCTGGCAGGCAACCTGACCTGTAAGCGCAGCGCTTCATGGCGCACCAGTGGCACATATCTCTGCCACAGCGAGTTTTTATCCATCACGCCACCGGCGGTATATAGGTCGTTCACTCTGACTATCCTGCGTTAGTTAAGTTATCGGCACGATTATCGGTTTCTGTAGAGAAGATTGATTGGCGGAATAACGGTAAAAAAGGCAGGTTATTTCAATTTTGTGCCAGCGGGCAGGCCGGTATTCGTCGCCCGCTGACCGTTTAGCGGAATTGATGCAACCGCTCGCGTGTGGCCTGCGGCACCTGTGACCATAGCGCACAGACTTTTCCTTCCAGCGCCTGATAAAAGGCAGCCAGCGCCTGATCTTCCGGCAACGCAGTACGGAATCGCACCACCCCGCTCTCTGCATCAATGGTTAACCGGCGGCTGATAAACAGTCGCTGTAAGTCACTACGCAAAAACAGGCCGTTATCAGTATGGTTATCCAGCAGGAAACCCTGCTCGTTCTCGCGCATGTCGATATGGCAGGCTTCCACCCACGGCCAGTTGTTTTCCTCACCGAGCAGCGTGCCGGTGATGATGCAGGCCCCGTAGCGCTCGCGCACCGAACTGCTGAACTCCTGCTGACTGGCCTTTTGCCACAGCCTGGCCTTCACCCGCCGCCCCACCTGCGTGCCTTGTATTACCCCGCCCGCAGGCGGTAACAGCGGCGAAGTCAGTACCACGATAAATTGCAATTGACGGGAGTATTCAAAGCAGGGTTTTGACTGGCGGTCATACAGTTGCCAGTACTCCTCCTCTTCCTCGGTGCGCAACAACGCCAGCGTATAGCCGCGCTGCTGCATCAGGCTTTGCGCCATAATCGACGCCGGATCGAGCATCGCCAGTACTTTGCTCTCACCCATCACTTTCCAGGTATTCCACGGGGCCGGTTCTGCCGGACGACGAAAATAGAGAAAACTTTCCTGATGCAGTAAGTAGTGCTCAAAGCGTGACAAATAATTTTTTCTTTCATTATCGTTGGCAATAAACAGCAGATCCTCCATCGGGATCTGGCTGTCTTTGCTGGCAAAAACGGCGCGGATAGTCCGGTTTTTACTGGACGTGGACGGACTGAGCAGGCCGCGACTGGTTAACGACTTATCGTCAGGGTAGCGCTGACTGTAGCGTTCGCTGATTTCATCAAACGACAGCAGTTCTCCGGGTAACAAATCATAATTGAAGCGCATCGTACGACACTCCGGAAGGTAAAGGTTTCATGCCATGCCCGGCATGGCGTGAATTAACAGCCTGTGCCATCAGGCTCTGAACACTCAACGGCGGCTACATCAGCTGTTATCGGCAATCCGTAAGGTTTCTGTAAAGCTTTACAGTGAAGCGGGCGAAGAATTTGTTTTTTATGAAAAACGCATCCTGAAGCTGCGCCCTGACGCCGATAAACAGTATAAAAATGCGTTTATTCTCTTAATTGAAAGATAAGCCCTGCGCTAGCATTGCTCCAGGCATTCCCCTTCGGAACATTTCATGAAAACTTTTATTATCTGTCATCAGGATTTGCCCTGCTATCACCTTCCTGCTGATGCCAGTATCGTCTGGCTTAATGCTGTGATGCCTGAAAACACTCAGGGTCTGCATATTATTCCCGGTTATGAATTTATCGATAATGCTGTTGAATTGCATAAACAGCTTTCCGGTGCGATTGGTCCGATGGTGATCCGCAATATTGCCGCTGAAATGAAGTTGAATGAAGGCAGTCTGACTATCTGGCAATACCGCAAATTCGTGACCCGTGAAAATTACGGCGCACCCTCGATTGATTACGGCGGAACCCATGACGTGGGGATTAAAGAGGCCTCTGAGAAGCCGATTATTCCCCATCTTGCGGAAGGCCATCACTATATCGTTTCCAGGCCAATGCAGTTGGGTAATTTATTCCAGCAATATATTGCCTTTCACCATGTCAGCGACCTGCTGAAATATACCGCGCTGGCCGTGGATTTGGGCGTGATATCTGAACAGGACAGCTTCCTGTTCCTGAACTGCGCCCACCTGATTATTGGCGGCATCGAGCTGGGCACCTATCCTGCGGTGTGGTGGCAATCGGCATTTGAACGTCTGCAGGCTGTCTCACTGGCTTTTGTTGAAAACTTCACACCTTACGATCAGACCGACCCGTACCAGAAGCGAGCGGTGGCTTTCTGTCAGGAGAGACTCGGCAGCTATCTGTTATTAAAAGAGCTGAGCGCCGCGCACAACAATAATCTGCCAATGGGCCTGTTTGGCACCGTACACACCGTCACGCAAAATGGTATGTACGCCCGTGGTACTTAATTCCTGCTCACAAGGATAATACGATGAAAGTTGTTATTTTAGCGGGTGGTCTGGGTTCCCGTCTTTCGGAAGAAACGGTAATACGTCCAAAACCGCTGGTTGAAATTGGTGATAAGCCGATTATCTGGCACATCATGAGTATCTATGCGCATCACGGCTTTAAAGATTTTATTGTTTGCGTCGGCTATAAAGGCTATTTACTGAAAGAGTATTTTGCCAATATCGTGTTGCATCATAATGATATTACCGTTGATTTATTAAATAACCACGTTGAATACCATCACGGCTCCGCGCCGGACTGGAAAGTGACGCTGGTTGATACCGGTAATAGTTCGATGACCGGCGGCAGACTCAAACGGATTAAAGAATATCTCGATCCCAATGAGCCGTTTATGATGACCTACGGTGACGGCCTCGGCGATATTAACATTACCGAAGAACTTGATTTTCATCGTTCTCATGGTCTTCAGGCCACCATGTGTACGGTGGTGCCGCCCGCCCGCTTCGGCACCATTCATTCCGATGGCTATCGCATTACCGATTTCGCCGAAAAGCCCGTCGATCATTCAGCCAGAATCAACGGCGGTTTCTTTATTCTGGAGCCTTCCGTACTGGATCTGGTGGAAAATGACAGCACCGTCTGGGAAACCGGCCCGCTTGAACAACTGGCGCGAAGCGGCCAGCTGGCCGGATTTATGCACGATGGCTTCTGGCAGCCGATGGATACCTTGCGGGAAAAAATGCTGCTGGAAGACCTGTGGCAGAGCGGTGAGGCACCATGGAAAATATGGTAACCCCGGCCTTCTGGCACGGAAAAAAAGTTCTGATTACCGGCCACACCGGCTTTAAAGGGTCATGGCTGACGCTGTGGCTGTTGAAAATGGGCGCGGTTGTCGAGGGGGTTTCCCTGCCAGACGACCGGCCTGGTTCACACTATCATGCCGTGGATTTCCGCAGTGCCATCAAAGAGCATCTGGTTGATATTCGCGACGGGCAGGCGCTGGAGACAATTATCCTGCACAGCGCCGCAGAGATTGTTTTTCACCTCGCGGCCCAGCCGCTGGTGAATGCCTCCTATGTTGATCCGCTCAACACCTTCACCAGCAACGTCAACGGCACCCTGAATCTGCTTCAGGCCATTCGTCAGTCGCAAAGCATTAAAACGGTTGTCGTCATCACCACGGATAAGGTCTATGCCAACAGCGATGCGCCCGATAATGCCTTTGCGGAAACGGATGCGCTGGGCGGCAACGATCCCTACAGCGCCTCCAAAGCGATGACCGAACTGCTGTGCACCTCTTACCGCGAAAGCTATTTCCGTAAACAGGGCATTGTGCTGGCCACCGCGCGTGCCGGGAATGTTATCGGCGGCGGAGACTGGTCTGACGATCGTCTGGTGCCGGACTATTTTCGCGCCGTTAACAGCGGTCAGCCTTTTAACGTACGTTATCCGGATGCGGTTCGACCCTGGCAGCATGTGCTGGAGTCCCTGCGCGGCTATCTTCTTTATGCTGAATATCTCAGCCGTGAAAGCCAGTCCTCTGTGACCGCACTGAATTTTGGCCCGGACAGCCACAACACCATTACCGTCCGGGAACTGCTGCGGCGCTTATCTGCTTTTGCTGAAAACGATCGGGCACCCGCGTCACTGGCGGTTGCACCGCAAAACAGAGAGGCTCTCCACCTTTCGCTCAACTCCTCACGGGCGCGTGAAACCCTGGACTGGTTTCCGGCACTGGATATCAACCAGACCCTGCGATTAACCAGCGAGTGGTATCAGGCCAGTCGCACCGCCACCGATATGGCCGCGTTCAGTCTGCAACAGATTGCCGATTATGAAAGCCAGGTGAGGGAACAACACGAGACAGCGCAATGAAAATGACTGAAACCCCGATTATCGGTGCATGGCATATTGAAGCAACGCCCTTTGTTGACCAGCGCGGTTCGTTCACCCGCACCTTCTGTCAGCGGACCTTTGCCGCCCATGGTCTGGAAACCACCTTCGTGCAGTGCAACCTGTCGAGAAACCGACACAAAGCCACGTTGCGCGGCCTGCATCTGCAAACCGGCGAACAGAGCGAGGTGAAACTGGTCAGGGCGGTGAGCGGTCGTATTTTCGATGTGGCGGTGGATTTGCGTCCTGACTCGCCCTCTTTTCTGCGCTGGCACGGCATTGAGCTGAGCGCCGGGCAGCAGAATGCGTTTTATATCCCGCGTGGCTGCGCCCATGGCTTTATCACTCTCGAAGATAACAGCGATTTGCTCTACCAGGTGTCGCACGAATATGCACCCGGCCATGAACGGGGTTACCGCTGGGACGATCCGGCGTTTGCCATTGACTGGCCGCTTCAGCCTGAGATCATCAGCGATAAAGATCGTGCTAACGCTGACTTTCAGCTTAATCAGGCGCGCTGAAGATGCAGAATATTCTCCTTACCGGTGCCAGCGGTTTTGTCGGACAGGCGCTGTTGCGACAGCTGGCGAATAATGATCACCTCTCCATCACCGTTATCTGCCGCGAACAGAGCCGTAACACCCTGCCTGCACAGCAAAATTTGCATCAGGTGGTAGTCACCGACTCCATCTTTGACAAGGATCAGTCGTGGTGGCAGGCGCGACTCAGCGGCATTGATACAGTGATTCACAGCGCCTGGTATGTCGATCCGCAGGATTATCTCTCGTCTGAGCAAAATATTTGCCTGCCTGAACGGAACGGTGGTGCTGGCACAGGCCTGCGTGGCCGCCGGGATAGGCTATTTCGCCGGAATTGGCACCTGCTTTGAATATCAGCACGGCGATGATTATCTTAGCGTGGAGACGCCTCTTGCTCCCCGTTCGCTGTATGCCGCCTGCAAAGTCGCCACTTTTCATCTGCTGAGCGAACTGTTCAGAAATACCCCGACGGCATTCGGCTGGTATCGCCTGTTTTATCTGTACGGCGCGGGTGAAAAAGCGGCGCGGCTGGTGCCTTATCTGACATCGATGTTAAGCAGTCATCAGCCCGCCATTTTAAAGCAGGCTAATCTGGTACGGGATTATCTGGATGTCGATATTGCGGCAGAGAAAATTATTAATAATGTTATGGCATCACACGCCGGTGTATTTAACGTCTGTTCCGGTGACAACACCACGTTAAAAGATCTCGCGCTGAAGATTGCCGCCCGTTATAACGCCACTCACCTGCTGCAACTGGGTGAGGTCACGCCTTCCGCCAGCACACCCCTGAAAATAGTGGGCGTGTGCAATTTATGAGAGAACCATCATGAGCTCAGCTGAATCACTCTTTTATCGTGAAAACTATCCGATATTTCAGAACAAGATGTACAACTCTCATCATGAGGCGGTGAACTGCCCGAAAGGTGATATCGATCTGGCTACCGATCCCCGCACCAGGATTATTTTTAACCGGCAGTTTGATGAATCGAGAGTGCAGTACGATAAGGACTATCACAATGAGCAGGGGCTGAGTCAGGCCTTCTCGCAGCATTTACATGATGTTGCCGGACGGATTATTGCCGCGATGGGAAAGAAAAATATCGTCGAGATCGGCTGTGGTAAAGGGTTGTTCCTCGATATGCTCAGCGAGAAAGGCGTGGAGATAACCGGTTTTGATCCCACTTACAGTGGCGACAACCCTAAAATCCGCCCGGAGTATTTCACCCGTGACACGCCGGTTTCCTGTGATGGCATTATTCTGCGTCATGTGCTGGAGCATATTAAAGATCCGGCTGACTTCCTGCATTTTCTGAAAAAGGCCGCCCCTGAGCACTGTAAAATATATATCGAAGTCCCGGCGTTTGAATGGATTATGGCCAACAATGCCTGGTACGATATTTTTTACGAGCACGTTAACTATTTTCGCCTGAATGATTTTAAACGGCTGTTCAGTAAAATTATCGATGGCGGCTATGTTTTTAACGACCAGTATATTTATCTGATTGCTAATCTCTCCGATCTGCGGGACAGCCCGGAGCAGGAAAACAGTGACGCTGCCATCCGTTTCCCGGTTGAGCAGTTGATCAGTGACAAAGTTGACCGCAGTAAGAAGATTGTCCTGTGGGGTGGCGCATCCAAAGGGGTTATTTTTGCCATGAACCTTTCCTGGATGGGATTGCGCGTTGACCACGTCATTGATATCAATCCACAAAAACAACATCGTTTTTTAGCCGCAACCGGCATCCAGGTGCAATCCCCCGATGAGGTGCTGCCTGAGCTTGCGGATAATGACAATATTTACGTGATGAATTCAGGCTATCTGGCCGAGATAAAACAGATGACCGGGCATCGGTTTAATTATATTACCCTTGACTGAGAGCCGTCTTTCACGGTTTCGCTTTAACAATCCATCTGTTGTGCAGATGGATTTTTTTTAGCTCTTATCACGGCGTTGAGAATACTGGGCAGGTCTGCCGTGGCAGGGAGTGCGGATGTGCGGGCAGAGCGCCACGCCGGGAAGGGTGAACATGCGGCGGCAGGCCGCATGTTGCTTCACAACTTAGTCTGCGGTCCACGCCTTCAGCCACTGCGCGACATTGTCGCCGTTCAGCATCCAGTCACGACGTAACCTTGCCTGAAGCTCGTCGCCCATTCTGGCGCTGGCTTCCGCATCGTTCAGATGTTTACGAATAGCGTCACACCAGTCTTTGAAGCGGTTACGCACGCGGGTAACCGGCAGATCGCCGCGATAACAGGCCACGTCACTACAGATCACCGGCACGCCGCAGGCACCGTATTCCATCAGCCGCAGGTTACTTTTGCAGGCGTTAAAAATGTTGTCTTCCACCGGTGCCAGGGCTAAATCCAGATTGAGCGCGGCCAGCGTGGCCGGATAAATTTCAATATCCACGCCATAATGCAGTTCATGGATATAAGGACGCAGCTTGTGCGGACACATCCCCATAAATACCCATTCCACCTCATTAGCAAACTCTTTAACCACGTCAGCAATCATCTCCAGATCGCCGGTATGACTGGAGCCGCCCGCCCAGCCCACGCGGGGTTTCCTGCCCGTGCCACGCTGACTTTGCAGATTTCCCCACCAGTGCACCGGCAGGCGGTTATTCACTACCACAATATTGTCATGCATCCCTTTAAAGGCTTCGGCCAGCGGTTCGGTGGACACCACAAAGCGGTCGAAGAACCCGAGGCTTTTACGCATTTTTTTCCACATGTCTTGTTTAAAATCTTTGTGGTGATGATTTTTCAACGGCACATTCAGAATATAGTCATCCAGCTCGTAGACCCGGAAAAGATCGGTTGCCGCCACCACCGGTGCCATCCAGTTCTGGAAAATATCGGAGTAACGACGCTGGATGATCAGGCTGTCCGGTTTGTGCTGAGCAATTTCCGCGATGGTAAGCAGGCGATTGTGCAGCTTACCTCCGGCAATGCCCTCCTCTTCCATCGCCCGGAATGGCCCGATAATGCGATAGTGTCCACAGCCAGCGGAATCCGCATGATTCGCCATTATCACCGGCAGTCCGGGGCGCGTCACCGGAGACCAGCACAACGCGCTGTCGCTGTTAACATCGAACTGGCGGCTCTTCAGCGACAGGTTGGCATTAAACGCCGGATCGTTGGCGATTACCGGCAACCAGCGCCGGTAAAGCCAGGTTTCCTCATCCTGCCTGAGCGTTTTAACCGTCTGGCTGTCTTCGCCCTGGAAGGGTTGCTGACGAGCCGCCGGACGCAGGATGCGGGCATAAGGCGTCCACACCGTCAGGTAGCCCTGTTCACGGGCGCGTAGGCAGAAATCCACGTCATCATACAGCTGGCTGCTGGTGTCGAAACCACCGATGGCATCATAAACCTCGCGGCGCAGCAGCATAAAATCGCCGGATACCGCACTGTAATTCTGATCGATATGCAGTCGGCCCAGATAGCTGGCCTGGTCGTCAGGCATACCACGAAACGCATCGCCCACCGCGCCGTTCATCCCCAGCAGATAACCGGCATGACGCACGCGATTTTGTGTATTGAGCTGCTTGCCGCCAACGATGCCCACCTCCGGACGTTGCGCATGGTTCAGCATATTGTCCAGCCATTCGCCATCCATCACCGCCAGCTCGCAGTGCATCAGGGCCAGATATTCCCCCCGTGCCAGAGTGGCGGCCAGATTGACCATGCCGGCATGTTGCCAGTTGCCCGGATAATGCATCACTTTGATCCTGTTCGGATCGACGCTGGCGATGCTGCATAACCAGTTCTCCCGCTCAGGACTTTGCTGATTATCCGCCACGATGATCATTTCATAATTCAGATACGTGGTCTTTTCCAGCAGGGTGGTGACGCAGGCAATCAGCGACGGCAGGTGCCAGTTGGCAAGGATAACCAGAGAAACCAGCGGCTGGTGGTCGTGTTGATAGCGCAGACGATAATTACCGAATTTATCCATTGCCACCTCACCCTGCGGATAGCCGCGATTGGTCAGATGACGTCGTAAAATTTCTGCA
The DNA here is from genome assembly GCF_058241465.1 of Erwinia papayae. Taxonomy (NCBI): domain Bacteria; kingdom Pseudomonadati; phylum Pseudomonadota; class Gammaproteobacteria; order Enterobacterales; family Erwiniaceae; genus Erwinia; species Erwinia papayae. Next base: position 557,429 of record NZ_JBZCHT010000009.1, on the reverse strand, counting down.
TCTTCCGCCACTACACGCCGGTTAAGGGTGGTCATCAGCAGCGGTTCAGCCAGATGTCCAATCACCCCGAATCCCTGGCTTTCAATCAGTTTGGTTACCAGGTCAAACTCACAGGAGGAAGGATAAGCAAGGTCAAAACCTTCTGCGGCCGCCAGCAGTTCACGCCGGTATAACCAGTGCTGAGCCATGGTTTTCGGCGCGCTGAGGAACAGATCCAGATTGAAATCGGGCCGGAATGCCACGCCGCCAGGATCGCCGTCGATAGCGAAAAATTCATCGGCATACAGCGCAAGAGCATTTCCCGCCTGCGGCAGTGAGGTAGCCAGTGCGCTCATTCCGGAAGGCAGAAAGGTGCTGCCGGCATCAACAAAAATAAACCACTCTTCATCGCGGCCGGTGAGCATCTGATTAATCACCTGCAGACGATTGTCTGCCGTGGCCGGATGGGCACTGACGCCGTCAGGCACGCTGTCACTGTTGCCGATAACCACTGGCGTAAGGCGGATGATACGGTTATCCGCCGCCGCCAGGCTTGCCAGCGTCAGCGTCAACCTGTCGGCAGAGATCCCGATGGCGGTGATCACCACGCCAACGCTGACCGGGCCGCCCCGCTCTGCCGCAAGCCCGGCGATATACGCCTGCTCGAAAGGCCGCAGTTGACGCTGAGCCAGCCAGCCGTTCAGCTCTGACTGGATGAAGTTGTTGTAATGCTGCTGGCTGAAGTTCTGGTATTCGAAGGTTTCCGGCGCGCTAAGGGGGGCCACGCGCACCATATTTTCGGCTTTCTGATAATGACTGAACCAGCTCTGCTGGCGCAGAAAGTGGAACACTTTATCCCGGTTGGCCACCACCTTGTCTTCGTTGTCGCGCTGCCCCGGCTGCTGATAAACGTTGGAGATGCGGATAGTGCACAGGGGTGAATTCACCCAGCCCAACAGTTTGCCAGGCAGTAACCGGCCATAGAGCACCAGCGCTTCCACTTCCAGCATGTTCTCGTTATTGATGGCAAAGAGTGAGCCATGCTGGTCAATCAACGCGAGTAAATCATCGCGCCGGAACAGCGCCACGCTCATTTCGCCGATCACGTTAAATCTCAGCGTACACTGGAAACGTAGCAGATCTTCGCCGTTGATCAGGCAGTCAGAGTGAACCAGCGAGGCATTGGAGAGAATATCCGGCTGGAGCGCGTTCAGGCAGTCAGCGCGAACCCGGCGGGCGGCCGCCACGGATACCATGGGATTATTGTGCATGGTGGCAAGCAGTTTGCTCAGGGCATCGGCTGCCAGCCAGTCAGCGTCGGCGAGAAACTTTATGTATTCCCCCTGCGCCTGCTGCGTGGCGTATTCGAACACGCCTTCCTGCTCTTTCGGATGCTTATACATCCGCACCGGATGACCGGGTTGATTAAGATAAGGTTCGGCAATTTTCTCGATGAAATTTTCACTGCTACTGTCAGCAATGAGAATTTCACACTGCGCATAATCCTGAGCCAGCGCGCTTTGCAACGCCTGTTCAAAAAAGGTGGGAATACGCGCGATGATGATGATGCTGACTAAGGCTGGCCTGGACATGGCTGGTCTGCTCCGGGGAATCTGCAATCCCAGTAAAGATAAGGGTTTGGGAGTCAATGATAGGGTTAATCTTAGCGACAAAAGCCAAATTCAATCGCCAGAGGAAGGGGGTAAAAGCAGTTTAATCCCTCTGTTCAGACTGCTGCCGCAGCGGGATAAAAACCGGTCTGACCGGGGCAATAAAAAAGGCCCGGAGCCAGTCGGTCTGAACAGATTCAGTCGATGGTTTTCCGGGCCTGTTGCCAGCATTACCCGCCGGTTTTCAGGCGGGTATTTGCAGAAGATTATTAGCCTTGCAGCAGAGACAGAACCTGCTGTGGTACCTGGTTAGCTTTCGCCAACACGGAGTTACCCGCCTGCTGAATAATCTGTGCTTTAGACATATTCGACACTTCCGTCGCGTAGTCCGCATCCTGGATACGAGACTGTGCTTCTGACAGGTTAGTCGTGGTGTTGCTCAGGTTGGTGATAGCAGAATCCAACCGGTTTTGTACCGCACCGAGGCTTGAACGGAACTTATCAACCTGTGCAATCGCTTTGTCCAGCAGCGCCAGCGGATCAGAAGTTGAAGTACCAGTGTACAGAGCGGTGTTACCGGTGTTAGAGATATCGTTAACGTTACTGGAGCCGGAAGTCGCAGTGTCGCCGCCGTTGGCAATGCCGCTTGCTGCCACTTTGTACTCTTTGCCCTGTACGGTGACGAAGCCGACTGCGTTACCGCTGGCATCTGCGCCAACTTTAATCGGCTGACCGGTCATCACACCAGAAGAGACGCCGTTGGTGCTGTCGCTGTAGTCAACTTCAGTTTTGTTCAGTTCAACTTTACCGCTTGAACCCACAGATACAGAGTAGTTGTCGCTACCAGAAGACACCACGTAGGTGCTGGTTGCTTTACCGCTGCTGTCCAGCACGTTGTGCAGAGACAGGCCAGAGGCTGCCACACCCAGACCAGAAGCAACATCGCTCAGGTCAACGGTAGACATGGTGCCGGAAGCCGCAGAACCTACCTGAGTAATAGAGTCGCCCAGGCTCAGAGCATTTTTGTCTACAGAGAAGCCTTTCAGGCCCAGAGTAGAAGAGTCGATTTTTTGCAGGTCGATAGAGATTGTTTCGCCATCGTTAGAACCAACCTGGATTTTCATGGTGCCGTCTTTAGCCAGCACGTTCACGCCGTTGAACTGAGTCTGACCAGATACACGGTCAATTTCGTCCAGACGGGATTTGATTTCGTCCTGGATTGAAGTCAGGTCGGAATCAGAGTTGGTGCCGTTCTGTGCCTGTACGGTCAGTTCACGAACACGCTGTAAGTTGTTGTTGATTTCAGACAGTGCGCCTTCAGTAGTCTGCGCAGCAGAGATACCGTCGTTGGCGTTACGAGATGCCTGAGTCAAGCCGTTGATGTTAGAAGTGAAGCGGTTAACAATCGCTTCGCCAGCCGCGTCATCTTTAGCGCTGTTGATACGCAGACCAGATGACAGACGCTCAATAGAAGTAGACAGAGCAGACTGGTTTTTGTTGATGTTGTTCTGGGTGATCAGCGAGAGGCTGTTGGTATTAATAACTTGTGCCATGATAAAGTTTCCTGTTAAATCGAATCGGGTTTAAGTTGGTCGGGCTTGTTTGCCCCCCGGCTTCATCGCCGTCAATGTAGTTATCGTCTGCCCCCTGGGAACCTTTAGAATTTTTTTAGCGCCTGACGAAATTTTTTTCTTCCTCCCCTACCCGTCGAAATACGCCTTTCCTTTATCGCTATTCTTGCCATTGCCCTTACGCAAATACTCGTAAACTTTCCCTGTGTCTGGCCGATAACCACGTAGTTCACTCTCCGTGTTGACTACAGAAGGAAACTTTATGACGACTATATCTAGTTTGGGAATCGGCTCGGGCCTTGATTTAAGCAGTATTCTGGACAACCTTGAAACGGCCGAAAAAGCCACCCTGAAGCCAATTTCAACTCAGCAGACTTCTTATACTGCTAAATTAAGCGCCTACGGCACACTGAAAAGCGCACTGACCACTTTTCAGACGGCGAATACCACGCTGAATAATGCCGATCTGTTTTCCTCTACTAAAGCAACCAGCACCAGCAGCGCCGTTAGCGCCACCACCACCAGCGGTGCGGTTGCCGGTAAATACAGCGTCAGCGTCTCTCAGCTGGCGACCGCACAGACCCTGACCTCTGCTTCCCAGAGCACCAACTCAACAGCGATTGCCAGTTCAGACAGCACGATTACGCTGCAAAAGGCAGATGGTTCAGCGGCGGTTAATATTTCGCTCACTGCGGCCAACTCTTCGCTGACCGGCATTCGTGATGCGATCAATAAAGCCGATGCGGGTGTCACCGCCAGTATTATCAAAACCGGCGACGGCAGCTATCGCCTGTCACTGACCTCAGACGACACCGGCACCGACAATGCAATGACCGTGGCGGTTACCGGTGACAGCACGCTGCAAAGCTTTCTCGCCTATGATGGCACCTCCAGCAGCAATATGACCCAGAGCGTCGCGGCACAAAACGCCAAGCTCACGGTGAATAACGTTGCCATCGAGAACAGCAGTAATACCATCAGCGATGCGCTGGAAGGGATTACCTTAAACCTGAGTGATGTCACCACTGGCAATCAAAGCCTGACCATCACCAAAGACACCTCCGGCGCGTCCTCGGCCATCACCAGTTGGGTGAACGCCTATAACGACTTGCAGGATCAGTTTGCCAGCCTGACCAAATACACGGCGGTGGATGCCGGTACGTCTACTCAGGACTCCAGCAACGGCGCGCTGGTCGCTGACAGTACGTTGCGGACCATTCAGTCACAGCTGAAAAGCCTGCTGACCAATGCCGCCAGTTCTTCGACTTATAAATCACTGTCGCAGATTGGTATCACCAGCGATCCTACCACCGGCGACCTGTCAGTGGATTCCACTACGCTCGACAGTGCGCTGACCAAAGATTCAGATGGGGTGAAGGCGATGATTATCGGTGATGGAAAAACCACCGGTATTGCCACCACCGTCGCCAGTAATCTTACCGGCTGGTTATCCACCACCGGGATATTGCAGGCAGCGACGGATGGCGTCAGTAAAACACTGAACAATCTGACCACCCAGTACAACGACCAGAGTACCCGTATTGATGCAATGGTGGCGCGCTACAAAACGCAGTTTACCGCGCTGGACGTGCTGATGACCAAACTCAACAGCACCAGTAGCTATCTGACTACCCAGTTCAGTACGTCAACCAGTTCTTCAAGCAGTTCATCATCGTAATAAGGAGTCAACATGTATAGCGCAAGCGGGACCAAAGCCTATGCAAAAATTGGGGTGGAGAGCGCAGTGATGAGCGCCAGCCCCGATCAACTGGTCACACTGCTGTTTGACGGGGCGCTCAGCGCCCTGGTTCGTGCCCGGTTATTTTTGCTCGATGGCAACATCGCCGGTAAAGGAGAGTCACTCTCCAAAGCCATCAATATTATTGAAAATGGACTGAGAAAAGGCCTGGATGAAAACAGCGGTGATGCACTGGCTGATAATCTTGCCTCTTTATATCGCTATATGGTGCATCGCCTGTTACAGGCTAATCTGCACAACGACAGCGAAGCGATTCAGGAAGTCGAAACGTTGCTGCGCAACATTGCCGACGCCTGGAAAGAAGTTTCCGGAACCACTGCTCTTCAGGATGCCGTTTAAATGAATATTGCGCCGCACATGCTCACCATTTACCAACAATTGTTAGTGCTCAGTCAGACGATGCTGCGTCTTGCCAGTGAAGGAAGCTGGGAAGAGTTGATTGAAATGGAAGTCGTTTATGTCAGTGCGGTAGAGAAACTGGCGGAAAGCACAAAGCAAACCCCCGTTCCGGCACACGTTCAGGATCAGTTGCGTCCTGTTCTGCGCCATATTCTGGATAATGAAGCTGAAGTGAAAAGTCTGCTGCAAGCAAGGATGACCGAACTTTCATCACTGATCGGTCAGGCGAGTCGGCAAAAGTCCGTTAACAAAGCCTATACCCGGGTACAGGGAGTGGTGCTGTTTCCACAAGAACCGGGCGGTATCTGACAGACACTGTGGCATGAATCTTACCCATCAACACCGACGGGCCAACACAGTATAAAATATCTGTGCCGGCCCGCGCTTTTCCCGGCCTGCTCCATACTTCAGATTCACCCGCTGAAAACTGGAGCACGGAGATGCAAAACCCCACGCTGTTGCAATTCTTCCACTGGTATTACCCCGATGGCAGTAAACTGTGGCCGGAAGCCGCAGAACGTGCCGCCTGGCTGGCGGAAATCGGCATAACCGATGTCTGGCTGCCCCCGGCGTATAAAGGCGAGTCCGGCGGCTATTCGGTGGGTTATGACACCTACGATCTGTTTGACCTGGGTGAGTTCGATCAGAAAGGCTCCCGCGCCACCAAATATGGTGATAAAGAGCAGTTGCTGGCTGCGGCCAATGCGCTGCGCGAAGCGGGGGTTGGCGTGGTGATGGATGTGGTGCTGAACCATAAAATGGGCGCAGACGAAAAAGAGCCGGTGCAGGTGAACCGGGTTAATCCTGACAACCGCGAGGAGATTGACCCGGAGGTGATGGAGGCCGAAGCCTGGACCCGTTTTACCTTTCCGGTGCGTGAAGGCAAGTATTCACAGTTTGTCTGGGACTTCAAATGCTTCAGCGGCGTCGATCATATCGAAAACCCTGATGAAAACGGCGTATTCAAAATCGTCAATGACTACACGGGCGAAGGATGGAACGACCAGGTGGACGATGAGCTGGGCAACTTCGATTATCTGATGGGTGCCAATATCGATTTCCGCAATCACGCGGTAACCGAAGAGCTTAAATACTGGGCGCGCTGGATGATGGAGCAACTCCCCTGCACCGGCTTTCGCCTTGATGCGGTAAAACACATTCCGCCTGGTTTTATAAAGAGTGGATCGAGCATGTTCAGCAGGTAGCAGAACAGCCTCTGTTTATTGTTGCTGAATACTGGTCCCATGAAGTTGACAAACTGCAACAGTATATTGACCAGGTGGACGGTAAAACCATGCTGTTTGATGCCCCCCCTGCAGATGAAATTTCATAACGCCTCCCGCGAGGGTGCGGATTATGACCTCAGCACCATTTTCAACGATACGCTGGTCGGGCACGACCCCTGGCATGCGGTGACTATCGTGGCTAACCATGACACACAGCCGTTACAGTCGCTTGAAGCTCCGGTCGAACCCTGGTTCAAACCGCTGGCCTATGCACTGATCCTGCTGCGTGAACAGGGTGTACCAACGATATTTTATCCGGATCTGTTTGGTGCCAGCTACGAAGATGAAGGCGGCGACGGGGAAAATACAGTATTGAGATGCCCGTAATTCCGGAACTGGAAGCGCTGATTCGCGCCCGCCAGCTTTATGCCCACGGCGTGCAGACAGAATGGTTTGATCACGCTAACTGCGTTGCCTTTGCCCGCAGCGGAACGCAGGAGCATCCCGGCTGCGTGGTTATCATGAACGGCGATGAGGGGGAAAAGACCCTGGCGCTGGGGGCTGACTTTGCAGGCAGGCAGTGGCGCGATTATCTGCAACACCGCGAGGAGAGCGTCAGTTCTGATGACGAGGGAAATGCGCTGTTCCGCTGTAATGCCGGTAGCGTCAGCGTCTGGGTGCTGGAGGATTAAGCATTCACCCGTGCAGGTCACTGCCATGCACGGGGTTCAGGCGGAAGTCAGAACTTACTGTTTCTGAGTGACGATTTGTGATGTGATTTTCCACTGCTGGCGGCTTTTTTTACGGGCTGGGCCGCAGGCTCGCTGCTCAGCTGTTTCAGCGCATCCTGACACGCCGGCGTAAGCTGACTGACCCTTTGCAGCACCAGCTTGTCGTAGTGCAGCTCGTGGCCGCTTAGCGCCAGCGTCATCACCCTTCCCTCATTATTAACGTTCACCCAGTCGCCGCTGAACTGAGTCACCTTACCGGGCTTGGCGATGACGCGCTGCCACTGGCGGCAATCCAGCGTATCCCCCGACGCACTGATAAACAGACTGGCCGTCGCTTCCTTACTCACCAACCCCTTTTGTGGCCCCATGCTTTGCCAGTTACCTACCAGATCAACCGGCGGTGGGGTCTTTACTGCACTCTGATAGTTGGGTATCCGGGCACAGCCAGGCAGCACCACCGCTACGGCAGCGGCTAACATCCACTTTTTCATATTCCGTTCCTGACTCATCGACCAGGCGCTAACTTATAATGTCTTCCGCACCATCGCAAGCTGCACCGTGTGCCAAAGTGATTTCACCGCAATCGGGCTACGTGTAAACTGACGCCTCTTTTTTATCGCCGGACCCGTTATGAAAACCATCGAAGAGTATTACGCCATCGCCACCGACCTGTTTCTTGAAGCCTGTCCGGAGATTAAAGCAGCTATCGCCAGCCTCAGCGAGGCAGATGCGGAGCAGATGGGTATGAGCCTGCCGCAGTTGCAGGCGCTCCAGAAGGATCGCGCCTGGGCGGCCTGGGTTCGTGAGAAAAAACTGGACGGGATGTTGTTCGCCATCCAGCTGGCCGAGCCGGATAAAGCGGTGGCTGCCGAGGCAATTGAAACGTATCTGCATCAGCATGCAGCCGCACTGGGCATGAGCTGGGAAGAGTTTTGTATTAAAAACGATCTGTAAAACCGCACGGCCAGCTTGCGCCCGGCCAGGTGCAAAGGCATGGCATCAGTGGCGGATACCTGATGCTGGCGTGCCAAGATGGTTAACGCTACCCTGCTTTTGCAGTAAAACGGCAGCAGATTATCGTGTACTAATAAAAACTTTTTGCCTCGTCAATGATGACGCTCTGACCCTGCGCCCTTCCGTTCAGCGTCCATCATTAATCCCTGCAATTTTCTTGATTAATAACAATAACCTGCGTGTCGCCGCCGCCTGCTTAAGATAAAAAGTCAGGCGATTGCTTTATTCGTGCGGCTCACGTATGTTATGCCATCATTATTTAACGCTCAAAATTTGTGCGTTCAGTCGGACCGCTTCAGAACGCTGCCATGTCGCTGACTGCCTGTGTCTTATTGCCCGAAAATAGCCTTGAGCAAAACATGCAACGAAATAAATATAAATTTGATCAGGTCCTGTTATTCCTTGTTCTCTCCTGCGCGTTAACTGCTTTCAGCCATTACAGCAAGGCTTTAATTGCTCCCACGCTTTTCTGGCCTGCCAATGCCATTCTCACCGGATTGCTGGTACGTTTTCCGCAGCTTGATTACCGCTTTGTTCTGCCAGCGATTTATCCTGGTCTGGTACTGGGCGATGTGCTGGGCGGTTCACCGTTAATTAACGCTGTGCAATCTGATATCGCCAGTATGGCGTTTATTATCACGGCATGGATGCTGTTGCTGTCAAAGCATCTCACGCAGCACTATCCGCGCCGCCTGCGGGCGCTGATTCGCATTTTCCCGGCCACCGTGATTGCTGCCGCCGTCTGTGCCGGTCTGAGCAGTAATACCCGCCAGCCTGCTTTTCATGACGATTTTTTTAGCGTGTGGCTGGCCTGGTTTTGCGAACAGTTTTCCACGGCTATCCTGCTGCTGCCGCTGATCATTACCCTGCCGCGTCGCAATGAACTCAGGCCACTGCTCTCAGAGCTGAAAGCGTCTCCGCTGCTGCCGGTGGTCATGCTGATGCTCTCCACCGTGACCGGTATCCATATCGGCGGGGGTGGCAGCCTGATGTTTCCGCTCCCGGCATTAATGTGGTGTGCTATCAGCTATCCCATCTTTCTGACCTGTCTGTTAACCATGCTGACCGGTATTACCGAAATTGCGATGGTGGCGGGCAATGTGCTGGAGATTCAGGGCCCTGACCACTTATTCCGTCTCGACAGCATTGCCTCTGCCCGTCTGGGGGTGGCTGCGATGGCGATCAGTCCGCTCATTGTCGCGCTGAGCACCACGGCGAATAAGAAGCTGGTCGCCCGCATTACCCGGCGGGCTGATTATGACTTTCTGACCGGTGCATTGACCCGCAGCGGATTGTCATCGCGGCTTGACACCATGATGGCTCGTCGGGACCGTCCGGACGTATTTTACGGGGCGATATTTATCATCGATATTGACCACTTTAAAAAAATTAACGACAGCTGGGGTCACGCCGCCGGGGATTATGTGTTGGCAAAAACGGTGGAACGCATCCGTCAGTCCCTGCAACAGAGCGCGATTATCAGCAGAATGGGCGGTGAAGAGTTTCTGGTGCTGGTCGAGGGGATCTCTCAACCGCGCGCCTGTCTGCTGGCGGAGCGCCTGCGGCAAAGTATCGCACAGCATTCACTGACACTTAACGGTGAGGATCTGAGCGTGACGGTCAGTATCGGCATCAGTATGCTGAATAACGTCAACGCCAGCAGTCTGGATGAGTCGATCAATGCCGCAGATGAACAGCTTTACATTGCTAAAAGCAGCGGCAGAAATCGCATCAGCCCACAGTTTGTGCTGTAAATCGCCCCTCGCTTACAGAATCAGCGCCGAAATGCGGGGGCAGCTTCATCTGTATGGCCGGTCAGTGCTCAGGCCGCCCGGTCTGGTTCACGCCAGCAGAGAAAGTGATCAGACGCTGATGAGAAACATTCAGCCACCATCTTTGGTTTTAGTCAAAAATAGTCAGATAAATTTCCGAATAAAAAGCGCGTTTATTCTTCATTTATCCGAGGCTGATTATATTTATCCTCAGCAGCAAAAAACCTGTTACCTGTTCTCAGCTGTTAAGAGGCGAAATAAATATGAACATCAACTTATCTGCCCGTCAGACTCACTCTCATTTTTTTAAAAATATATGTCGGGTTAATATCAAACGCCGTGCATGGCTGGCGGTTTTTTTGTTTTCAGGGTTTTTCTGGTCAGCCCTGAGTTTTTCATTAATAACATTTTAGTCAGCAGCATTCCCCTAAAAAATTGCCCGGAGAAAGACATCCTGCAAATAATTAGCTACAGATGTTTCTTTAAAAAATTACACCTGACAGGAAAACGGCATTCGGGGTGATAAGTATGAACTGACTCAGGCTCAGCGTAATTTAATACTATTATCTTTTTATCAATTTTCAGCAGCCTGTAATGGCAGCTGGCTATAGCAATATAATAACTGAATATATTTTCTTACCGACTTTGCTGTCGTGAGATATCACGCTGCAAGGTGAAATCTGCACCGGTACCGATGATTTTATTTTTTTCAGCGCTGACTGCCGCTACGGTTTGTTGCAGGGTTACTCTGGTCACCCGCATCCATAGCAGTCTGCTACTTTTTTCCGCGGTAAGACAACATGCACTCATTCTTTCCACAATCACCCTGCCTTACCCCACGACTAACAGCCCCGCAGGATAGTCCTGTTGATAACATTGACTAAATGTGATTATTACACAAGGGAAATACAATGTGAGCCGGTACAGCGTTGAGGAGTAAAATGATAACTCGTGGCAAAATTAGCAGGGCAGTAGCTTTAAGTGTGCGGTTAAGTTCTGTGCCCGGCGGGCCTCGCTGACGCTGCATACATTTTTGTTCATTTTTCAACCAGAACTACAGAATAAAATCGAACGCCCGATTTTCATCTGTATCCTCTGTCGGCATTAGTGAACATGTTAGTTCTTCTGCTAACCAGAAAAAGCTCAACGGCTTCATGGAAATATCCGGTACCAGGCTGGAATTTTTTTTGCAGTAATAAGAGCCGGTCATCAGCATTATCCGCAATGCCCACCCAGAGCGTTCAGTGCCAGTTATTTATCGCAATTCTTAATTTCCGCAGAGGTCTGTATCTACTGGTAAAAAAAAGCACAACGAATTTTAGATGGAATTCTCACAAGCTTGCTACAATATGCATTTCTTCTTCTGTTAACGTTTGCCTGGTACATAAAAAAAATGCTATAAAGCGCCATTGCTTAAAAAGGATTCATGGACATGCCAAGAGTCAGAACACTTTCCAAAAACCTGGCTGTAAAACTTTATCTGGATACGCACTTCACCGTCAGATCGCTTTCTGAAACTTACCGAACTAAAAGCAAGTTAGTGGTGGTAAATGAAAACAGTCACCCCTCAGAGCTGATCGTGGTTATGGCGCTGTATGAAAAGGGACTGTTAAGAAAAGACGTTGAAAGATTTCTCACCGCACTGAAGAGAAAAGGGGCGATGGTCATTGCCGCCAACACCTCATCACTGGTGCGTGAAGAAGCAGAAAGAATATCCCAGCTTATTGATGTCTATATCGAAAGAGATAACCTTGGCCGCGATTTTGGCAGTTATAAAGACTGTTTTAATTACCTGTATAAAAAAAATCTCCACCAGCAGTGCCAACGCCTGATTATGTGCAATGACAGCGTCTATTACTGCACCGATGGGCTGGATGAATTTATTGATGAAATGATATCCACTAAAAAAAATGTGCTTGGTGCTACGGAGAATCACGACATCGAGAGGCATCTTGGTTCATTCTTCATCAGTCTTTCCAGTGCGATAATCAATAATAAAAAATTCATCCAGTACTGGTCTGATTATAAGAAAACCAATGTTCGCCCGAAAATAATAAAAACCGGTGAGTTGGGTCTGTCGAAAGTACTTAAGTCAATCAGTCTGGGTGATGACGACTGTGTTGCTTTATACAACGCGCAGTATATTGATAAATGGGCATCAGACACCCCCCGACTGGTCGAGTTAATCAGGTCGATGCGAGACGGTGACGATTTTTCAGGCTCGGCTGTCAGCCTGAATAAACGCTTTTGCCAGAATGTTGTCATTGACTCTTACTTCAGGAAATATATGAAAGGTATATTGGTCCTGAAGAACAAGGATTACTACCACAACGAAGAATATTATCAGGATGAGATAGAAACCGGAGCCCATTTTCTCAGCTTTATGCAGTGGCTCGACTACCTGAAAATGCCAGGCTCAGAGCCAACAAAAGAGCTGCTGAATGCGTTAAAAAGCGTCTGTATCGAGCTGTTGACCCAGGGTTCACAGATCCACCACAATGGCCTGATTTTCAAAAAACTCGGGTTACCGATAATCAAACTCGATTTGCTGTACCGCTGTGCCTACAGCATGTATGACATTATCAGGATCACCGAATCGATTACCGATCCGCAGGAAGCAGAAGAATTCAAAAAAATGATCGCTGCCCGCCTCCCCGGAAAAAACTTCCACTTCGGTTTCAAAAAGCTGGCGTTCAAACACGGCTATATTTAATAGTTAAACGGCTAAGGCAGGACACACCTGCGTTAGCCGCCTGAATCAACCCTTTGATTGCCAGACAACTCATCACCATTTTTAAACGCAACCTCTTCTGCCGGTAACCAGGTGCATCGCTGCTGCCCTGCGGGTAAATGACGGGCAGCACAAATGACAGCAGGATGCCGAAGCCGACATCCAACCTTCATGGGTTGCATAACTCACTTTGAATGCCACAGCGCCGCCGGGTGTCCCGGTAAAAGAACCCTGGGAATTTACAGCCGTTAATCAGCCCACTACACCTGCATATTCATAATATCGGTATAGGCACTGACCAGTTTGTTACGCACCTGAATGCCCATCTGCATTGATACCGATGACTTCTGCATATCCACCATCACATCGTTCAGATTGACGCCCGGCTTACCCAGCTCGAAGTCCTGCGCCTGCGTGCGCGCCGTGTTCTGTGTGTCACTGATTTTATCCAGCGCCGCCTTCAGCTCCCCGGCAAAATCAGCCTGGTTCGTTGCTTCGGTCGTGCCGCCACTCGCTTTCACCGCTGCGGTTTGCAGCTGTTGAATCACACTCTCAATACCCTGAATTGCCATTCTCATCTCCGGTTGTTGCACAGCGGTAATTTCACTGCTGCAAAACTTAACACAGTGTCAAACGGACAAAGCCGCTAAATGAGAGCAAAAAAGATGGCTTATCCACCCATCGAATTTCCGGTTTAAGAAAATAATGGCAGGTATCAGAAGTGAAAATTTTTTGTAAGTCGCTCAGGGAGTCAGTTTTGTTACGACACTACACGAAACAGTCCGGTCAACTGTCAGGCAGGAAAGAGTCATGAATGCAACTGTCACGCAGGATCAACCAGAGAAGAAAGGCCTGAACGACCTTTTCGCTCGCCTACGCGCTAATCCTCGCATCCCGATGATCATTGCAGCGGCGGCGGCCATCGCCATTGTTATCGCCATGGTATTGTGGGCCAGACAGCCCGACTACCGTGTGCTTTATAACAACCTCAGCGATGAGGACGGTGGCGCGATCATCACTCAGCTGACCCAGATGAACATCCCCTATCAGTTCGATGATAAAAGCGGCGCGATTACCGTACCCGCTGAAAAAGTTTACGAACTGCGCCTGCGTCTTGCTCAGCAGGGGCTGCCGAAAGGCGGCGCGGTAGGTTTTGAGCTGCTGGACCAGGAAAAATTCGGTATCAGCCAGTTCAGCGAACAGGTTAATTACCAGCGTGCGCTGGAAGGTGAACTGTCACGCACCATTGAAACCTTAGGCCCGGTGAAAAATGTTCGTGTCCATCTCGCCATGCCAAAACCGACCCTGTTTGTCCGTGAGCAGAAATCTCCGACCGCCTCCGTCACCCTCAACCTGCAACCTGGCCGCGCACTCGATCCGGGCCAGGTCAGCGCCATCGTGCATATGGTTTCCAGCAGCGTAGCCGGGCTGCCACCGGGCAACGTGACCGTTGTTGACCAGGCGGGCCATTTGCTGACCCAGTCTGACAATGCCGGTCGCGACCTGAATGATGCGCAACTGAAATATGCCACCGATGTGGAGAACCGTTACCAGCAGCGTATCGAAGCTATCCTTAACCCCATTGTGGGCAACGGTAACGTCCACGCGCAGGTCACCGCGCAAATTGACTTTAACAGCCGTGAACAGACTGACGAAAAATACCAGCCGAACAGCGACCCGGCTAACCAGGCTATTCGTTCACGTCAGACCAACAGTAGCGAGCAGATTGGTGGCCAGTATCCGGGTGGTGTCCCCGGTGCCCTGTCCAATCAGCCTGCTCCTGCCAACAGTGCTCCTGTTACCACGCCCAACAACAATAACAACCAGGCGAATGGCAACAACGCAAATGGCAACAATGCGAATGGCAATACGGCGAATAACAACGCGAATCAGAACAACAGCAGTAAGAGTACCGTTCCGTCTAATACCAGTAATGCGAATACCACCAACTACGAGGTGGATCGCACCATTCTTCACACCAAAATGAATGTGGGTGAAGTACAGCGTCTTTCAGTGGCAGTAGTGGTCAATTACAAGGCCGACGCGGCGGGTAAACCGATTGCACTGAGCGATGCACAGATTAAGCAGATTGAAAATCTGACCCGCGAAGCGATGGGCTATTCCGATAAACGCGGCGACAGCCTCAACGTGGTCAACTCGCAGTTTAATGAAACCGCAGAAACCGGTGGCGACCTGCCATTCTGGCAGCAGCAGTCGTTTATCGACCAGATTATGGAAGCGGGTCGCTGGTTGCTGGTGCTGATTGTGGCCTGGATACTTTATCGCAAGCTGGTTCGCCCACAGCTGCGTCGTAAAGCGGAACAGGACAGAGTAGCCGCCGAAGCCGTGGCTATCGCCCAGCAGAATCGTTCTCCGGATGAAGATGCTGTCTCCGTCAAGCTGTCGAAAGATGAACTTGACCAGGAACGTAAGTCTCAGCACCGCATGAGCGCTGAGGTAATGAGCCAACGCATTCGTGAAATGTCAGAAAATGACCCACGCGTGGTGGCTCTGGTCATTCGCCAGTGGATGAAGGACGAACTATGAGTCTTAACGGTACCGAAAAAAGCGCCATCCTGATGATGACCATTGGCGAAGACCGCGCTGCGGAGGTGTTCAAACACCTCGGCACCCGCGAAGTTCAGCACCTGAGTGCCGCTATCTCTAATATGCGTCAGGTGTCGCATAAGCAGCTGACCGAAGTGCTGCGTGAATTTGAAGTGGATGCGGAACAGTTCGCCGCGCTGAGCGTCAACTCCAATGACTATCTGCGTACCGTACTGGTGAAAGCGCTGGGCGAAGAGCGTGCTTCCAGCCTGCTGGAAGACATTCTGGAAACCCGCGAAACCACCAGCGGTATGGAAACGCTTAACTTTATGGAACCACAGGCGGCTGCCGATCTGATCCGCGACGAACATCCGCAGATCATCGCCACCATTCTGGTCCATCTGAAACGCGCGCAGGCGGCCGATATTCTGGCGCAGTTCGACGAGCGTCTGCGTCACGATGTGATGCTGCGTATTGCCACCTTTGGTGGGGTGCAGCCTGCCGCGCTGGCCGAGCTGACCGAAGTGCTCAATGGCCTGCTCGACGGTCAGAACCTCAAACGTGCGAAGATGGGCGGCGTAAGAACCGCAGCGGAAATCATCAACCTGATGAAAACGCAGCAGGAAGAAGCCGTTATCGAAGCGGTTCGCGAATTCGATGGCGAACTGGCACAGAAAATCATCGACGAGATGTTCCTGTTCGAAAACCTGGTGGAAGTCGACGACCGCAGTATCCAGCGTCTGTTGCAGGAAGTGGAATCCGAATCGCTGCTGATCGCGCTGAAAGGCTCCGACCAGCCACTGCGCGAGAAATTCCTGCGCAACATGTCCCAGCGCGCCGCCGATATCCTGCGCGACGACCTGGCAAACCGGGGACCGATGCGTATGTCTGCGGTCGAGAACGAACAGAAAGCGATCCTGCTTATTGTTCGTCGTCTGGCAGAGAGCGGCGAGATGGTAATCGGCGGTGGCGAGGAACAGTATGTCTGATAACGCATCCCTGCCCTGGCAACGCTGGCAGCCCAACGACCTGGGCCAGCTGAACAAGTCGTTAAGCGAACCACTGGACGAGCCGCCCCCGCAACCGGAAGAGTCCTTCAACCAGCAGCAGTTTGAGCTGGAACAGTTGCAGACGCAGGTGCGCAATGAAGCACAGGGGCTGGGTTACGCCGAAGGCCAGCAGAAAGGCTACAGCGAAGGGCAACGAACCGGTTACGAAGCCGGTTTTCAGCAGGGGCTGATGGATGCGCAGCAGCAGCAGGCCCCTTTGCAGGCGCGGATGCAGCAGCTGGTTTCAGAATTCCACCAGACGCTGGAGGCCCTTGACAGCGTGATTGCCGCCCGCCTGATGCAGATGGCGCTTGAAGCAGCCCGTCAGGTGATCGGCCAGGCACCGCACGTTGACGGCACCGCCCTGCTGCGGCAAATCCAGGGCATGATTCAGCAGGAACCGATGTTCAGCGGCAAACCCACCCTGCGCGTGCATCCGGACGATCTGCCGCGTATTGAGCAGAATCTGGGGGCGACGCTCAGCCTGCATAACTGGCGGCTGGTTGCCGACAGCACCATCCATCCGGGTGGCTGTAAAGTCAGCGCTGAAGATGGCGATCTGGATGCCAGTATCGCCACCCGCTGGCATGAACTCTGCCGCCTGGCCGCACCGGGGGAACTCTGATGAGTACCCGCCTGTCACGCTGGCTGGGGGCACTTGACGCCTTCGAACACCGTCTGACGCAGTTACCCGACGTGCGTCGCTATGGCCGCCTGACCCGCGCTACCGGTCTGGTGCTTGAAGCCACCGGCCTGCAACTGCCGCTGGGTGCCACCTGCGTTATCGAACGTGCCGACGCCAACGGTATCGCTGAAGTGGAAAGCGAAGTGGTGGGCTTTAACGGGCAGAAACTGTTTCTGATGCCGCTGGAAGAAGTGGAAGGCATCTTGCCCGGCGCGCGGGTTTATGCCCGCGTGGCCGGGGACAATCAGCAAAGCGGTAAGCAGCTGATGCTGGGCCCGGAACTGTTAGGCCGGGTACTGGATGGAAGCGGTCGGCCGCTGGACGGCCTGCCTTCACCGGAAACCGGCTATCGCGCACCGTTGATCACCCCACCCTTTAATCCGCTGCAACGTACGCCGATTACCGACGTGCTGGATACCGGTGTGCGGGCGATCAACGCCCTGCTCACCGTCGGACGCGGTCAGCGTATGGGGCTGTTTGCCGGTTCCGGCGTCGGCAAAAGCGTGTTGTTGGGCATGATGGCCCGTTACACCAAGGCCGATGTGATTGTGGTGGGATTAATCGGCGAACGTGGTCGTGAAGTAAAAGACTTCATTGAAAACATTCTTGGCAGCGAGGGCCGCGCCCGTGCCGTGGTTATCGCCGCCCCGGCGGACGTGTCGCCGTTGCTGCGGATGCAGGGTGCCGCTTATGCCACCCGTATCGCCGAAGATTTCCGTGACCGTGGTCAGCATGTGCTGCTGATTATGGATTCCCTGACCCGCTATGCCATGGCCCAGCGTGAGATTGCGCTGGCTATTGGCGAGCCACCGGCCACCAAAGGTTATCCGCCGTCGGTCTTTGCCAAACTGCCCGCACTGGTCGAACGCGCCGGTAACGGTATTGATGGTGGCGGCTCGATTACCGCTTTTTATACCGTGCTGACCGAAGGGGATGACCAGCAGGACCCGATTGCCGACTCGGCGCGTGCCATCCTCGATGGTCACATTGTGCTTTCACGTCGTCTGGCAGAATCGGGGCATTATCCGGCCATCGATATTGAGGCCTCGATCAGCCGCGTAATGGCGCATCTGATCGATGAAAATCATTACGCACGGGTACGCCAGTTCAAACAGCTGCTGTCGAGCTATCAGCGCAACCGCGACCTGGTCAGCGTGGGCGCCTATGCCGCAGGCAGCGATCCAATGCTGGACAAAGCGATTAAACTTTATCCTGAGCTGGAAACTTTTCTGCAACAGGGAATGTTTGAACGCAGTACTTATGACGATGCCTGCCTGCATTTACAGGCAATTTTTGGCTAACGGGTGGAGATGAGCATGAGCAAGCAAGCCTCACCGATAGACACACTGTGCGACCTGGCGCATAAAGACCTCGATAAAGCCGCGATTCAGCTGGGCGAAGTGCGGCGGGCGCAGAAGCAGGCTGACGAACAGCTGTCGATGCTGCTTAACTACCAGGACGAGTACCGTAAAACGCTCAACAATAATATGTCAGAGGGCATCAACAGCACCCGCTGGTACAACTATCATCAGTTTATCGCCACGCTGGAAAGTGCCATTGAACAGCATCGCCAGCAGCTGGCGCACTGGGACAGTCGCCTGGAGAAAGCACTCAGCTACTGGCGCGATAAACAGAAACGGCTGCACGCCTACGAAACCCTTCAGGCTCGTGCGCTGGCGAACGAATTACTACAGGAAAACCGTCTCGATCAGAAACGGATGGATGAATTTGCCCAACGGGCATCATTGAGGAAAGGCGAATGAACACGTTGCCCATTGTTGTCAATGCCACCAAAGTCAGCACCACCACGGCCTCGTCCGGCTCCGCCGCGACGACGGGCGACGCCACCACCGACGTAAGCCTGGGTGATAATCCCCAGGATACTGCCAGCCAGGGATTTCTCAGCCTGCTGGGCAATAAATTACTGAAGCAGGCACTACAGGGACAAACGGCGGCGAAAGGCACGGTAACCACTCCGGCCAGCGAAACCAGCACCACCGATGTGGCTGAAGGCAGCCAGTCGGCCAGAACGAAGCTGAATAAACTGCTGGCGTCACTTAACCAGCCAGAAACCACGACTTCGCTGTTAAGCTCAGTAAAAGCCGCCGCCGACAGTAAAACCGATCAGACCAGTACTGACAGCAATACGGACACCACTGCCGCCAGCACCACGCTGAGCAACAGTGATATGCAGGCGATGCAGGCTCTGTTTGCGATGTTACCACCGGCGCAACAGCCGCAGGCCGCCCTGAAGGCGGGCAGCACTGACGCTCAGAGTGAGAATGACAGCATTAAAGGTGACAAACAGTCCACGCTGGCGTCACTGCTCTCCGGCAATAACGGCGTCAGCACCGAAGATGAAAGCAACACCAACACCAAAGCCAGCGACAGGTCTTCTGCTGCGCTGTCACTGAACGCTAATACCAGCAACAGCGCGGTTAAAAACAGTGCTGATAGCAGCCAGCTGAATACCGCGTTTCAGCAGGTACTGAGTCACGTAACTAAAGAGACTGACAAAGAAAATTCAAGTTCCTCCACGTCCACGACGATAACCAGTAATGTCGTCAGCGCCGCCTCTGCCGCACTGACGCCAGCCACCACCACCACGGTAACGGCACCTGCGACGTCGCAACTGAGTTCGCAGTTAGGCAGTCCGGAATGGCAACAGGCGCTGGGACAGCAGATTGTGATGTTCAGCCGCAACGGCCAACAGACCGCAGAGCTGCATCTTCATCCGCAGGATCTGGGCAGTATTCAGATCAGCCTGAAACTGGATAACGACCAGGCACAGCTGAATATGGTGTCAGGTCACAGTGAGGTGCGTGCCGCACTGGAAGCCGCTCTGCCGCAATTACGTAGCGCACTGGCGGAAAGTGGTATCAACCTGGAACAAAGTAACGTCAGCAGCGATGCCTTCCAGCAGGGACAGAGCTTCAGTGGTCAGCAGGAGCAGCAGCGTAATAACAGCGGCGGCAACACTTTCAGCCTTAGTGCAGAGAATGACAGTGACGTCACGGCGATTGCCGTACCCGCCAGCTTACAGGCGCGGGCAAGCGGAACCGGTGCTGTAGATATTTTCGCCTGATGACTACAAACGCAAAAGCTGACGGCAAAACCCGCGTTTTTTCTGCCAATTGTTTCATGCAGGACGCGGGATAATCTGCCCATAACGCTGCGGGGGAGCGGATTACGTGGTGCCGCCCTCCCCAAAATACTCACAGGAAGTTATAGCTCATATGACCGATAAGAAAGCCAAAAGCGGCAAACGTAAGCTTCTGATCCCGTTGATACTGCTGGTATTAGTGATAGCAGGCAGCGTGGGAGGCTATTTCGTCTGGCGCATGATGAAGGCTCCCGCTGATACGGCGCAGGCTGCCAAACCTGAGCCACCGCCAGCGCCGGTCTTTTTCGCTCTGGACACCTTTACCGTTAACCTGATCAATCCGGATAACGATCCAGATCGCGTATTGTATGTCGGTTTTACCCTGCGTCTGCCCGACGAAGATACCCGTCGCCGGATGAGCGATTATCTGCCGGAAGTGCGCAGCCGCCTGTTACTGCTGCTCTCCCGGCAGAACGCCGCCTCACTGGGTAATGAGCAGGGTAAGCAGGACCTGATCAATCAGATTAAAGCCGTTCTGGCACCGCCGCTGGTCCCAGGTGAACCTCAGCAGAAGGTGAATGATGTGCTGTTCACTGCTTTTATCCTGAGGTAAGAAAAATGGGCGACAGTATTCTTTCTCAGGCAGAAATTGACGCACTGCTTAACGGTGACAGCGACAGCGCGGCTGAAGAAAACACCAGCAATGCGGGCGACAACAATATCCGTCCTTATGATCCCAATACGCAGCGCCGTATGGTGCGTGAACGCCTGCAGGCGCTGGAGATCATTAACGAACGTTTTGCACGCTCATACCGGATGGCGCTGTTTAACCTGCTGCGCCGCAGCCCGGATATCACCGTCGGTGCGATCAAAATTCAGCCTTACCATGAATTTGCCCGTAACCTGCCGGTGCCCACCAACCTGAACCTGATCCATCTGAAGCCGCTGCGCGGCACGGCCCTGGTGGTATTTTCACCGAGCCTGGTGTTTATTGCCGTCGATAACCTGTTTGGCGGAGATGGCCGTTTTCCGACCAAGGTGGAAGGACGCGAATTCACCGCCACCGAACAGCGGGTGATCCGCAGAATGCTGAAGCTGGCGCTGGAAGGCTACAGCGAAGCCTGGAAGCCAATTTATCCACTGGACGTGGAATATGTTCGCTCTGAAATGCAGGTTAAATTTACCAATATCACCACCTCACCGAACGATATCGTGATCACCACGCCATTCCAGGTGGAGATTGGTAACCTGATTGGTGAGTTCAATATCTGTATTCCTTTCAGCATGATTGAACCGCTGCGTGAAACGCTGGTCAATCCACCGCTGGAAAACTCGCGTCAGGAAGATCATTTCTGGCGCGAGACGCTGGTGAAACAGGTTCAGCACTCTGAGCTGGAGTTGATTGCTAATTTTGCCGATGTATCGATGCGTATTTCACGCCTGCTGGCCCTGAAACCAGGGGATATATTACCGATTGATAAGCCGGATCGCATTATCGCCCATGTTGATGGCGTACCGGTATTAACCAGCCAGTACGGCACGCTGAACAATCAGTATGCACTGCGGGTGGAACATCTGATTAACCCGATTTTGAATTCGATGAATGAGGAACAGCCCGATGAGTGACACCAAGAAGCCGTCCGAAGACGACATCTCCGCGGACGACCTGTGGGCTGACGCGCTGAATGAGCAGTCGAACAGCGCACCAACCGAAGGGGTGTTTAAATCTCTCGAAAGCAATGATATTGCCGGATCGTTGCAGGATATTGACCTGATTATGGATATTCCGGTCAAGCTGACCGTCGAGCTGGGCCGCACCAAAATGACCATCAAAGAGCTGCTGCGTCTGACGCAGGGTTCAGTGGTGGCGCTTGACGGTCTGGCCGGTGAGCCGCTGGATATTCTGATCAACGGCTATCTGATTGCGCAGGGTGAAGTGGTAGTGGTCGCTGATAAATATGGTGTGCGTATTACCGACATTATTACGCCTTCAGAACGTATGCGTCGCCTGAGCCGTTAATATGAACAACAGCAGCAGCCAGACACAACAACCCGCAACGGTCGGTCAGCCCGCCATCTCCACCGCATCCACGCTGACCCAGGTCAGTAGCGTACTGGCGGTTATTATTTTGTTAATTCTGGCCTGCGCCTGGCTCGCCAGACGACTGGGCTTTGCCCCCAAACGCGGCGTCGCCGGACAGAGTCTGTCCGTCAGCGCCAGCTGTCAGGTTGGTCAGCGTGAACGCGTGGTGATCGTTGATGTGGAAGATGCCCGGCTGGTACTGGGCGTTACCGCACAGAATATTTCACTACTGCATGCCCTGCCGCCCAGGCCGCCAGAAGATAATGCCTCTGCGCCGAAAAGCCCGGCAGATTTCCGCCAGGCTTTTCAGCAGTTACTTAAACGTCCCGGAAAGTCAGAATGAAACGCGCCTTTATCCTGCCAGCGCTGCTGTTACTCCTGACACCCGCCGTGCATGCCCAGTTGCCGGGCCTGGTCAGTCATCCGATAGCCAATGGCGGTCAGAGCTGGTCACTGCCGGTGCAGACGCTGGTGTTTATCACCTCGCTGACCTTCCTGCCCGCGATTCTGCTGATGATGACCAGCTTTACCCGCATCATCATCGTGTTTGGCTTGTTACGCAACGCCCTTGGCACGCCCTCCGCGCCGCCGAACCAGGTGCTGCTTGGTCTCGCCTTGTTCCTGACTTTTTTCATCATGGGTCCGGTGTTCGACAAAATTTATCAGGATGCTTATCTGCCGTTCAGTGAAGATAAGATCAGTATGGAAGTCGCGATTGATAAAGGCGCGCAGCCTCTGCGGGAATTTATGCTGCGCCAGACACGCGAAGCCGATCTGGCGCTGTTTGCCCGGCTGGCAAATACCCCACCGCTTCAGGGGCCGGAAGCCGTACCGATGCGCATTTTGTTGCCGGCTTATGTCACCAGCGAACTGAAAACCGCATTTCAGATCGGTTTTACCGTATTTATTCCTTTTCTGATTATTGACCTGGTGGTCGCCAGCGTATTGATGGCGCTCGGAATGATGATGGTGCCACCCGCCACCATCTCTTTGCCTTTCAAACTGATGCTGTTCGTGTTGGTTGACGGCTGGCAGTTGCTGATTGGATCGCTGGCTCAAAGTTTTTATTCATAAAAGCGTGCCGCACTAAGCGCTGGCCGCTGTAGGCTCAACGCGCCGGCGGGAAAACGGCAGTATTGCGGCAACGGCGTATTTCACCCCGTCGCAAACGTTAATATTTTATCCGGAGTCTCTTATGACACCCGAATCGGTTATGGTTATTGGTCACGATGCGATGCAGGTTGCGCTTGCGCTGGCGGCACCATTGCTGCTGGCCGCATTGATAAGCGGTCTGCTGATCAGTCTGTTGCAGGCAGCTACGCAGATTAATGAGCAGACGCTGTCATTTATTCCGAAGATTCTTGCTGTGGTGGCAACCATTGTGGTCGCCGGTCCGTGGACGCTCAATCTGGTGCTGGACTATATGCGTACGCTGTTCAGTAACCTGCCGAATATGATTGGCTGATGTTACATTTTGACAGCAATCAACTGCTGATGTGGGTGGGACAGTTATTCTGGCCCCTCGCCCGGATTCTGGCGCTGATTATGACCGCTCCGCTGCTCAGCGAGAAATCGATTAGCAGAAAGGTTAAAGTCGGGCTGGGGCTGATGATCACCTATGTCCTGCTTCCTTCACTGCCACCGGTCAATGTGACGCTGTTCTCCGTCAGTGGCTTCTGGCTGCTGCTTCAGCAAATTCTCATCGGCGTGGCGATAGGTTTTACCATGCAATTTGCCTTCGCGGCGGTGCGCACCGCCGGGGAAGTGATTGGTTTACAGATGGGCCTGTCGTTTGCCACCTTCTTTGATCCTGCCAGTCGTCTCAACATGCCGGTGCTGGCGAGATTCCTTGATATTCTCGCCATGCTGCTGTTCCTGACTTTTAACGGGCACCTGTGGCTAATCTCAATGGTGGCGGACAGTTTTCATACGCTGCCGATTGGTGGCGATCCGGTTAATGGCAACGCTTATCTGGCGCTGACTAAAGCGGCAGGCATGATTTTCCTTAACGGACTGCGATTAGCGTTACCACTGATAACTTTGCTCCTCACGCTGAACCTGGCCCTGGGTTTGTTAAACCGTGTTACACCACAGCTTTCGGTTTTTGCTATTGGCTTCCCTGTCACCTTATCCTTAGGCCTGGTATTTATGAGCCTGATGATGCCGCTGTTGGCTCCTTTCTGTGAGCATCTCTTTAGCGAAGTATTTGATTTACTCGCCAGTATTCTTAGCGAACTTCCTGCCAGATAAATTAATGAATCGCCCAACGTGAAAATAACCATAGTTAAGCAAATAAAATGTTTGTTAGCATTTATCGAACCACTTTTATCAGAATCATCTTAAGGAAAATCTGATAAATGATTCTTCACTATGAAAATCATTCTTATTAAAAGCTGATTAGCGTATTTTGATTATGGAAAGGCTCGGAATGTTGCAGGAAGGTTAACAGCGGCATGAATTACAACAGCATGTTTTCAATGGGAATTTTATTTCACATGGTTTTTCTTGTGCCAGAACAATTTTTCCGGCATTGTCAACATTCATGTCGCACTAAACATTCATCCGCTGAATGTTTTTTAGGAATCGTCCTATCAGATTTCTCTGTATTTTGCGGGATAGTGGCATGACTCACAAAAAGTGCCGAATGCTGTTGTAAGGCAAATACTCCGACAATCTTGCGAGAAAAATTATATTTTTTCAGCGCGTTGTCTGTTTGTCATCCTGCGTATATTCCAATGCCTTGTTGTGCACGATCAGGATGGTGAGGCGTTAAGCTTCAGTTTTGCTTAATGCTGCAATGCCTATAACTATATGAAATAAGAATGTTTACTTTAGTCACACAACAATCGCGTAATTCATCGTTAATTCAAACGGATAACAATTTGGTGAGGGTCGTAATAATGCCAACAATTATAATGGACACATGTAGCTATACACGACTGGGGCTGACAGATTATTTAAGCATGAAGGGGGTAAAGAAGAAAAATATCACCTCCGTTACTGATATCGATCAGCTACAAACCAGATGCCTGCAGGTCCAGCCTGGCGTGGTTTTTATTAACGAGAATTGTTTTATCCACGAAGCAGATGCCAGTCAGCGCATAAGATCCATCATTATGCACAATCCTGACACGCTGTTTTTTATTTTTATGGCAATATCAAATATTCATTTTGAGGAATATCTTTATGTTCGTAAGAACCTGATTATAAACTCAAAATCAATAAAGCCGGCCACGCTCGACAATCTGCTTTATAGTTATTTTCAGAAGAGAATTAATATATCTCCGCGTTTTTCCACCGGGTTCGATGTCAATCCACTGACGTTGAGCCAGACTGAATCTAACATGCTGAAAATGTGGATGTCAGGCCACGATACCATTCAGATATCGGATTAAGATGAAAATTAAGGCCAAAACCGTTTCTTCCCACAAGGGAAATATTAAACGTAAAATTAAAACACACAACAAACAGGTTATTTATCATGTCGTTCGTCTTACGGATAACGTTACCAGCGGTATATATGTCAAAGTGAGATAACGTTTTTAACCACGATAGCAGCCGGTTCGCTCCGGCTCTTATTTGTTGCCCCCGATCTGCCCTTTCAGTCTGCGTTTTTCTTTACTGGTTTTGTTAACCAGATTGCAATTTTATGTTAATTCTTTCTTGTGCTGTGCCGATGCTCTCTTATCAGACCTGACTTCGCATCATTTACCCTGACTGAGAGCAAAAGGACATGAAACCATCACAACCTAATGCCGGTTCATCCCGGATAAGTTTCTGGCAAAACCTGCGGCTGGTACCTCTGTTAGGTACGATCCTGGGGACGATTTTATTGCTGTTTGCCCTGAGTATTGCCCTCGCCAGCTATTTTCTTATCCAGAGTAACCAGTCCCTGAAAGATGTTACTGAAGAAATTCAGGTTCGCATGGCTATCTCAAACAGTTCTAACCATCTGCGCACCGCCCGCCTTAACATCATTCATGCCGCCGCTGCGGCGCGCATCGGTGAGATGGTCACCTTTGATGACAATCTGAAGCAGACCGGGAAACGTATTCAGTCAGCCAGAGACAACTTTAATGCTTACCTGAATCGACGGGTTAAAACTGCGGACGATGAAGCACTGGATGGTGAACTGAAAACCCGCTTTGAGGCCTGTATCACGCAGGGTTTGTTGCCGATGGTGAAAAGCGCCAAAGACGGCAGCTTTGAAGGGGTGATTTCTCAGGAAACTGACGTTACGCGAAAACTGGATGATGCCTACAACGATATCCTGCTGAAAGCCATTGCTATCCGCGTACAGCGGGCAGATGCCATTAACGACGCCGCCCGGCAGCAGAACCGCCACAGTTTTATCATGATGGCCAGTGCCTTTGCCGCCGCGCTGTTACTGACCGGAGCAACCTTCATTTTTCTCCGCCGGGTGGTGATTGCCCCGCTGCACCGGGCCGTGGACCGTATCGGGCATATTGCACGTGGCGATCTGACCGCTGCGGAACAGCCCTGGGGACGAGGTGAAATCGGCACACTCAGCAGTAACCTACAGACGATGCAACAGTCACTGATAAACACCGTCAGTGCGGTACGTGAAGGGGCCGTCGCAATTTATCAGGGATCCGGTGAAATTTCCGCCGGTAATACCGATCTCTCTTCCCGTACAGAGCAGCAGGCTTCGGCGCTGGAACAGACCGCAGCCAGCATGGAACAGCTGACCGCTACGGTAAAACAGAACGCCGAAAATGCCCATCACGCCAGCCAGCTGGCTGCGGATGCATCCGGTAAAGCACGCGAAGGTGGAGATATTGTCAACGGGGTGATTAACACCATGAATAATATTTCCGGTAGTTCGAAGAAAATTGCTGAGATAACGACGGTGATCAACAGCATTGCTTTTCAGACCAATATTCTCGCGTTAAATGCCGCGGTTGAAGCCGCCCGCGCCGGAGAACAGGGCCGTGGCTTCGCCGTTGTCGCCAGCGAGGTACGTAATCTTGCGCAGCGCAGCGCCGGAGCGGCAAAAGAGATTGAAGCACTGATTGCTGAGTCGGTGAGCCTGATTGGCCAGGGCTCATCGGAAGTGGGCCATGCAGGTGAAACCATGACCGATATTGTTGAGGCGGTGCGTCGGGTAACCGATATCATGGCTGAAATCGCCGCTGCCTCAGACGAGCAGAGCCGGGGAATTTCGCAGGTCAGCCTTGCCGTCACTGAAATGGATAACGTGACTCAGCAGAATGCCGCGCTGGTAGAGCAGGCGACCGCCGCTGCGGCATCCCTGGAAGAGCAGGCTTCGCGACTGACTCAGGCGGTAGCCGCCTTCCACCTGAGCGACAGCGTGTCGCGCCCTCTGGCCCGCCAGGAGACTGCTCCGCCAAAAGTCGCGGTACTGGCTGCGCCGCCACGGCCCGCTCTGGCCAACAGTGATAACTGGGAAACGTTTTAGGATCGCGTTGGCCTCAACAGGGACAATGGCGTCCTGAAACGGTGTCAGGGGTGGGCCTCTGGATATACCCCTGGGATAATAAGTCACCGGCTAAGGCTGGCGAGGGGTGGCGGTCAGCAGTTGTATATGTACTGCTGACCGCTAATCACAACAGCAATCAGGCTTCTGAAAGTGGCTCGACGAACAGGCCATCTTCATTGCCCGTCTCATTAAAGAACCAGATCCCTGACGGATAATCATCCAGCGACACCAGAAACATGGTGCCCTCACTGAAATCTTCTGCCGCCAGCACCGTTCCCTGTCTGCGGGGGCCACCGTCAGTTTTGACTGTGACCCTGTCGTTCACTTGCATCCTCTCAGCTCCTCTGCGTATTTACGGTAAGTTTTTTGTCAGGATCAGCGTCTCGCAATCACCCATACCGCATGCACAATACCCGGAATATAACCACAAAGGGTTAATAAGATATTAAGCCAGAAAGCTCCGCCAAAACCCACCTGCATAAAAACGCCAAGTGGTGGCAATATAATCGCAATAATGATGCGAATAAAATCCATGTTTCCTCCAGGATATGGTTGCAAAACCGATTTGTAATCGATTGATTAGTATAGCTGTAACCCAAAAAAGTCGCTTCTGCTGGCGTGTAAAAATGCGTAAGAGGTTCCGCACTACATTCTTTTAAATTTTTTAACACTTCCCGGAAAGACTTCTGACAGGGTTGCAACATACACTGTCTCCACTGCACCAACCCCAAAGGCGCAGTCAACCTAAAAAGTAACAAGGATTTTTGCCCGCGCAGCGCGGGCTTTTTTTTGCCATCGGTTTTCTGCCGCATCACCTGCCCTTTTCCCCTGACAACCTGGTCCATACATATTTATCTGCCCCACAGCAATCGCTGAAAGTCTGTCAAACTCACCTGGCTCTTTTGCCATAACTGCCCCAGAAAGAAACCGGCGGCTCAGCGGACAGGTCGGAATTCAGCATTTATTACAGAAGGAGTTAAGTGGATTAGCAGAGCTAAAAAACCGCAGTGAGCCAGGCGCCCGGATTAAATGGAAAGATTGCGACAGAGCCAGAAAGCCCTCTCAAACAGCAATAAAAAAACCCGACCTCTGGCCGGGTTGAAAACGTTCAAAAAATTCGTTACACAGGAAATTCGCTTGCCAGATGAGAGTACTCTGTTTTCCGCCAGAGGCAAATTTGAGAAATTGTGCGGATTTACACAAAAATGCGTTTTTTTACAGCCTGATGGGTCCCGAAGCCTTTTACGCCGCGCAATGCGTCTTTTATCACCCGTTATTCTTTATTTGCAGGCACTGAAACTTTAAGACTATTCCTGGGAACCGAAGCCGCATTTTCTACCACTGGCGCGCCTTTCAGCAATCATCCAGATCCTGTCAGCAGCGCTATACTGAAGACTATCCAGACTTTTTTGCCCCATAAACAGGAGAACGAGGATGCCGACGCTTGCAGACCCGTTAATGATTGTCACTGACCTTGATGGCTCACTTCTGGATCATCACACCTACAGCTGGGAAGCCGCCAGACCCTGGATCGAACGACTTACTGCCGCAAATATTCCAATTGTTATCTGCTCAAGTAAAACGTCAGCAGAGATCCTGCCACTACAACAATCACTGGGTATCGAAGACGCGCCTTTTATCGCTGAAAACGGCGCTGTCGTGAAATTCCCCTGCGCCGATCGGACGCCAGAAGCAAATCGGAGCTATGCACAGCTTTGCCAGGCGTTGCACAAATTGCGTCAGCAGCATGGGTTTAAATTTACCGGATTTGCCGATGTCACCGCACACGAAGTGGCGGAATGGACCGGTCTTACCCCCGCCGATGCCACCCTGGCCCGGATGCGCGAAGGTTCAGAAAGCATTATCTGGCGCGACAGCAGCGAAAATTTTACTACTTTTCAGCAGTTACTCAGTGCGGCAGAGCTGACGCTGGTTCAGGGTGGACGTTTCTGGCATGTCATGGAACAGGGACGGGGTAAAGGCACCGCGCTGAGTGCATTACTGCGCCATTTTCCACACCCGCAGGGGCTGGCCCGCCAGACAATTGGCCTGGGCGATGGCCCAAACGATGCTCCGATGCTTGATGGGGTCGATTACGCCGTGGTGATTAAAGGTTACAGTAAGAACCGCGTGGAGCTGACGCGCGAGGATCGGGATAACATTTATTACAGCAGCAGTTATGGCCCGGAGGGCTGGAGTGAAGGCCTGACACATTTTATCAGTGGTTAACTGAATCTGCCCTGAGGGTGCAATTTTTGAGGGAAAAGCGATGAGTGATTTTTTTCAAAATGGCGTGATCACTAATTTTCATAATCTGACCGATCGCAGCGTTGAAAACCTGGAAAAGGATCTGGTGCAGTTTTCTGACAAACGCAAAATGGGGCTGATCCTGCCGTCACTTTTTTCCGAGCTGGAAGGTCCGGCACTCAGTCATATTGTCGATGAACTGGCAAAGGTTCCTTACCTTGAGGAGATTGTCATCGGACTGGATCGTGCCGACCGCGATCAGTTTCTCTACGCGCGGGAGTTTTTTTCACGACTGCCGCAGCGCCACCGCATTTTATGGAACGATGGCCCAAGGCTGAAAAGCATTGATGCAGAGCTGGATAAAGAGGGACTCTCTCCTTCTCAACCGGGTAAAGGCCGCAACGTCTGGTTTTGTACCGGTTATACCCTGGCGTCGGACCGCTCAGCCTGCGTGGCGCTTCATGACTGCGACATTGTGACCTATGAACGTGGCATGCTGGCCCGTCTGCTCTATCCACTTGCCAACCCCGCGTTTCAGTATGAGTTCTGTAAAGGATTTTATGCCAGGGTAGCCGACAATAAACTTAACGGCCGTGTCGGGCGTCTACTGGTTGGCCCGCTGTTGCGTTCATTGCAGAAGGTTTATGGCCATTCGGAGTACCTTGATTATCTCAGTAGCTTTCGCTATCCGTTGTCAGGTGAATTTGCCATGCGCACCCATGTGCTGAACGGAATCAAAATTCCCGGTGACTGGGGGCTGGAAATTGGCGTACTTTCAGAAATTTATCGCAACTACACCACCCGTCAGAGTTGCCAGGTGGAAATCGCTGACAATTACGACCATAAACACCAACCGCTGTCTGAAGAAGACGGCACTGGCGGCCTGCGTCGGATGAGTAATGATATTGTGCAGTCGCTGTTGCGTAAGATGGCCACCATGGGGGTGAATATCACCAGCGATTCCTTTCGGGTACTGAAGGCGACTTACTATCGCAATGCATTAGATATGATGGAAATTTACAATCATGAAGCCACCATGAATGGTCTTAAATTTGACCAACATGCGGAAGAAGCGGCGGTAGAAATGTTCACGCAATCCATTCTGGAAGCAGGTCAGGCGTTTACCGAGCGACCCAATGATAAACCGTTTATTCCCAGCTGGAGCCGGGTGCAGTCAGCATTTCCGGATATTCTGCAACGTATTTATCAGGCGGTGGAAGAAGATAATGCCGGTAAGATTTAACGCTTATCCGGCAATTATCAGCATGAATGGACTGAAGCCGAGCGCCTTTCAGGCAGACCGACTAACCCGCTCCGCCGGGCTGTTTAACGGGTAGAGCTCATCTTCTCTGAAAGCTTCCCGTCTGACACTGTAACCATCATACCAACGGCATTCGACCATACCACTGGCGGTTCCGGTAACAATCATTGCCGGACCGCCCTCTCTGAGCTGTACTTCTTCACTGACCACAATCATACCTTCTCTCCCGTTATGGATTGACCAGACAATTAAATCGGTGAATTTTAGGTATAGCAGCCGTTGTCGAATTATTCCTTTAACAATAAGTAAAATATTTGTTATTGCGTAATAAGCAATTGCTAATAAAAAAACGTTAATTGAAAGCTGATTTCAGTCCGTGATAGTCGACGCATCAGGAAAATAGCACTGAGCATTTCTCGCCATTCAGCATTAACCGGGTTTTGTTCAACGGGTTGAATATAAGAAAAGCGCTGTCTTTCTGTCACTTAATTTCAAATATCCATTCAGCTTATGTTATTGAAATTATTTATAACTCTCATCAGTAATGAAAATATCTCAACGCAGTCGCCTGCGGTAAATTAATCGCTGCGCAACAGATCACAACCCGCTGAATAAACAGCGGAAGTACCATTTAAAAATCATTATCTGAAGAGGGAGAAGTAATTAATGAAAAAGACTATGTTCGCCGTGGCATTAATTGCCACCAGCCAGCTATCGTACGCTGCCAACGTTCTGGTGGTGCTGTCAGACAGCAACCAGCTGACCCTTCAGGATGGCAAAAATCATCCTACGGGTTTTTATCTCAATGAATTAATGCAGCCCGTCAAACTGCTGATCGATAACGGCGACACGGTGACATTTGCCACGCCGCTGGGTAAAGTCCCCACGCTGGATCAGGCTTCGGTGAATAAGAAAGATTTTGGCGGCGATCAGCACGCGCTGGATACGAATCTTGAGCTGCTTAATAAGTTGAAAATCACTGATAAACAACACTCCCCGGTCATCAGCCTCTCCAGAGTTGAACAAATTGGCTATGACCATTTCGATGCCGTCTTTGTGCCTGGCGGCCACGCCCCGATGCAGGATTTGGTGGTCAGCCCGCAAATGGGCGGTCTGCTGAGGGCATTTCATCAGGCAGGTAAAACCACCGCGCTGGTCTGCCACGGCCCGATTGCCTTAATTTCCGCGTTGCCGGACGCGGCAACGTTTATCCATCAACTTGAGAAAAATCCGCAAACGACTGCGCATAACTGGATTTATGCAGGTTATAAAATGACCTCATTCACTAACCCGGAAGAAGTTGCCAGTGGGGGTATTTTTAATGGCGGCAAAATGAAATTCACACCGCAAACCGCGCTGACGGCGGCCGGTGCTGAATTCAGTGCAGCAGATGAAAAATGGCAGAGCCATGTAATAACCGATCGTGAACTGATTACCGGACAGAATCCTGCCTCTGCGATGGCACTGGGTAAGCTTTTAGTCAGCCGACTCCATTCGCAAAATTAAGAAAATTAAAAGCCGCTGCCCATTCAGCATCGGGCAGCGGCTTTTAAATGAACAGGTTTACAGCTGAGAGGGTAATAACGGTACGGATGTTCCCTCACGACGCTCAGGCTCAGAAGCAAGTGTTTCGTCGTTCAGCTGAAACCAGCCAGGTCAGATTTTACAGCCTTCGCAGTCGGCTTCATCGCCCAAATCATCCGGCACTTCGCTGGCTTTTTTCTCTGCGTTAGCTTCAGCCTGTTCCAGTTCGGCATCGATGTCGAATTCAAAAATATCGTCTTTCATTAATTGCTCCATAGCTGGCTTGAGCCGCCTTTATACTGATTTTCCGCGTGCCCTGGCAATCACATTTACCAGCAACAGCACAATCGACCCCACAATCAGACCAAGTACCAGGCTGGCCAGATTACTCAGCAGTGAGGCCAGCAGTCCGTTGTAATCAGCGGTGAAATGAGTGACAGCATGATGCAGCGGGGCAATACCGTGAACGATAATCCCCCCACCCACCAGAAACATCGCCAGCGTGCCGACTACCGATAAAATTTTCATCAGCACCGGTGCCGCAGCCAGCAAAAACCCCCCGACTGATTGAGCCATAGCGGACGATTTCTGCTGCAACCACAGGCCAAGATCGTCAATTTTCACGATGCAGGCAACAATGCCGTAAACGCCCGCCGTCACCAGAATGGCAATACCGGAAAGGATCAGCACCTGATTAAGCAACGGAGCTTCAGAAACAATGCCAAGGGTTATCGCAACGATTTCCGCCGAAAGAATAAAATCGGTGCGTACCGCGCCCTTCACTTTCTTCTTTTCATACTCCGCCGCCTGCTCACTGCCGAGATTGCGCAGACGCTGCTCTCGGGCCCTATCGCTTTTTTCGCTCTTATCTTTATGCAGGCTCTCAGCCACTTTTTCCACGCCTTCATAGCAGAGATAAGCGCCACCAATCATCAGCAGTGGCGTGATGGCCCAGTCAGCAAACGCGCTGATCACCAGCGCCAGCGGCACCAGAATCAGCTTGTTAATAAAAGATCCTTTCGCCACCGCCCAGACAACGGGCAGTTCGCGGTTGGCTTTTACGCCACTAACCTGCTGCGCATTCAGTGAAAGATCATCGCCCAGTACACCGGCGGTTTTCTTCGCGGCCACTTTTCCCATCACTGAAATATCATCCAGTAGCGTGGCAATATCATCCAGTAACGTCAGTAAACTACTTCCTGCCAAAATCGTCTTCCTTTTAATTAGTCGTGCTGACAGCAGGGACAAATCTGCATTTCTGTCACCGCCATATCGGCAATGCCTTCGCACTGCCACTCCACCCTTACCGGCTGTCCTTCGGCTTCATGATGATGCAGATACTTACTGACCGGGCTTTCGGTCATGCCCGAAATCTCCTCGGTTGCCACCAGCTTATCGCCAACATAAATCCGCGCGGTGGCGTCAGTGCTCACCATGCGTTCTCCGCTGATTTTGTACAGTCGCTTTACCGTCAGTTTGATACTGGCCATCGTTCACCGGGGGAGAGATGCAAGAAAAAGTGATCTAAGCAATTATGTACTGAATATGCAAATTATGTGAAAAACAGCGCCAGATATATTGCTGACAGAGGGGGGGCGCTGGCGGAAGGCAACAGAGCGGATGGGAATAAGAATGCGAGGGGATTTCAGTTACACCGTTCGCTGGCGAATGCCCGCAAAGTCAATTTCGGCATTTCCCTGACCGGCACATAGCCACTCTTCCAGCCTGGCAGCGACTGCCGACGGCTCCAGACGCATTTTTCCGCGCAGGGCACATTCCCATACCACCAGCACCCTCCAGCCAGCGGCGGACAATGCGGCGATGTCACGCTGGTCGCGCAGCACATTACTGTCAATTTTCCCCATCCAGAAAGCGGTACGGGTAGCAGGCACTTTGAACAGGTGACAGTGATGATGATGCCAGAAGCAACCGTGAACAAAGATGATGGCCTGGTGCTGCGTCAGCACAAAATCTGGCCGTCCTGGCAACGATTTCTCCTGTACGCTGTAGCTGAAGCCCAGCTCTGCTAACAGTTCCGCCAGGCGATTTTCAATGGCCGTATCACGGGTACGGATCGCCCGCATATTTTTACTACGGATTGCAGAAGAGTGAACGTCAGCCATCGCGTTATCCTTTTTCTGATTACCCCGCCATCACCCGGAAGTACTGCCCGCTGCGCGCGCCTGCACCGCCATTCTAATCCAGGGTAGCAGCAGTTTTGCCACCGCCGCAAAGGCAGGAACCACCACCGAATTACCAAACTGCCGGTACGCCTGAGTATCAGAAACCGGGATGCGAAAGCGTTCGCCATCCGGTGTCTCGAACCCCATCAACCTTGCGCATTCACCGGGCGTCAGCCGCCGGGGACGTCGCTGTTGGTTCTGCGCGTTATCAAAGTCGCGCTCACCCTGTGCATGATCCCACCCCCGATCAATCAGGATTTCGGAACCGTCTTTGTAGTAACGCGCCGACAGGGTGCGCACCACACCATTTTCCTTCTGCGGATCTACCAGACCGTAACCAAAGCCGTTGCCTTTGGCCTGATGCTTCTTTGCATAGTGATAGAGATACTTCCACAGCGTTGGCGTGAGGATATATTTCTCCGCCACATTCTGCTCAAGTAGCGCCCTCAGTGGCGTGCGTTGCGGTGGATAGAGCGTGGACAGCGCACGCAGGCTGAAGGTCGGCAGCCGCAGGTCACGACGAAAGCCTACCAGCACAATACGCTCCCGGTGCTGGGGCAGAAAATGTTTACCATCAACGATTTTGGGATCGGGCGTGCCGGTCACATCAGCATCCGCCACGTCATACCCCAGTTCATCGAGCGTATCCATAATGATGCGGAACGTTTTGCCTTTATCGTGGCTCTTGAGATTCTTGACATTTTCCAGCACAAAAATGGCCGGCTTTTTAGCTGCAATAATCCGTGCCACGTCGAAAAACAGCGTTCCCTGCGCTTCACATGCGAAACCGTGGGCGCGGCCAAGGGCATTCTTCTTCGAGACCCCCGCAAGGGAAAATGGCTGGCAGGGAAAACCAGCCAACAGTACGTCATGATCGGGCACCGACTGCGCAATATGCTGGCAGGCCTGCTGCTCTGTCGCTGCGGGATCGCCACTGAGCGTCACGTCACGGATATCCTGATTAAAGGTGTGCGACTGCGGACAGCAATACCAGTTAGCCCGGTAGGTTTTGACTGAATATTTATTCCATTCGCTGGTAAACACGCACTGCCCGCCGATTGCCTCAAAGCCGCTGCGAATACCGCCAATTCCGGCAAACAGGTCGATAAAACGAAAGCCATAGTGGGGATGATGTGCCGGGGGAGAAGGAAGCAAACCCGCCAGTACGCCAACCTCGTCCTCATTCAGGCGTCTCGCCGTCGGGTGATCCTTAAGCCAGCACTTCAGCGTGTCACGCGTCCATCTTTTCGGGCTGACTGCATCCAGACTGGCGATAACCGTTTTAGCATCATAGATATCCAGAACCTGAGCCATCAACTTTCGCTGAGAGTCAGGGCATGACTGCTGTTGATCTGTCTGTCCCGCAGACGGCGCGTCAGGACGGTTAAACTCGCTCATATTCATCCGGTTAAAAGTAACAGAGCGCACAGTCTACCATGTCATCCTCGCTGTGCCAGGCGTTCCGCTATACGGGGCCGAACGCCTGCCCGCCAGCAGGCTTGGCTATCGGACAACTACAAGGTTCCGCTAAGGCTTGCCGTGACATCTGCCCGCCGCCCCCCTAAACTGTCGCAGTTTTTTACTGATTAATGGAGTCTGACGCCATGAGCGAGATCTCACGTCCCCAGCTGACCCTGCCCGGCGGCGCGGATAAATTACTGCTGCACTCCTGCTGTGCGCCCTGTTCCGGCGAAGTGATGGAAGCTATTCAGGCTGCCGGTATCGACTACACCATCTTTTTCTACAATCCGAATATTCATCCGCAGAAAGAGTATCTGCTGCGTAAAGAAGAAAACATCCGCTTTGCTGAGAAGCACGGGGTGCCTTTTGTTGATGCGGATTACGATACCGATAACTGGTTTGAACGCGCCAAAGGCATGGAGTGGGAGCCAGAACGCGGCGTGCGTTGCACCATGTGTTTCGACATGCGCTTTGAGCGCACTGCACTTTATGCTCATGAACATGGTTTTCCGGTAATGACCAGCTGCCTTGGCATCTCTCGCTGGAAAAACATGCAGCAGATTAATGACTGTGGTATGCGCGCTACCGCCCCCTATCCGCAACTGACCTACTGGGATTATAACTGGCGTAAAGGTGGCGGATCGGCACGCATGGTGGAGATCAGCAAACGCGAACGGTTCTATCAGCAGGAGTATTGTGGTTGCGTCTATTCCCTGCGAGATACCAACCTGCATCGTAAAAGTCAGGGCCGTCCGTTAATCAAGCTGGGTAAGCTTTATTATGGGGATGAGCAGCCATAACCGGCAGAATTTCCACAGGTAATTTGGCTTATTAACAGATTGCCCCCTGTTTATGGCAGCTGCCTGCCGCCTGTAAAATAACTGACATCAATGCCATGAATACTCCATTTTATTTTTCCGGAGTTTGCCATGTCATTGCTCACCATCCTGCCCCTGCGTTGGCGGTTTCGCCCACGCCGTTTTGCTCTGCACTGTCCCGCCTGGCTGCAAAGCCTGCGTGGGGCTTTCGTGCTGTTGCTGGTGTTGTTCTGCCTGTTGCAGTGTAGCAGCGCTCTGCTGCTCACCCGCCTGGTGGGCAGTACGCAACATAATGTGCAGCTGTCACACCAGTTGAACCAGCGGCAGGCTCTGCTGGATGAAGCCAGGATGGAGCTGCTGACGGCCAGCGACAACAGCAATCGTGCCGTCATCTGGTTGATGCAGGACAATCAGACCGGCTCAGTGGACAGCTGGAAAAGCCTGGCAGAAACAGCCCGGGCCTCGCTGGATAAAGCGCGAACCCTGTTTACCGCCTGGCAGGCGGACAGTGGCAGCCCGCTCAAACAGAATTTCGATTTGCTGGCCGATGGACTTGATGAACAGTTAAAAGGGCTAAACGCCAGGGATATCGATGCTGTTTTTATGGTGCCGATGCAGGCTTACCAGCAGCAGTTTAATGATGCTTATTACCAGTCAATTAACAGCGCCAACGCCCGCGCCGCGCAGCTCAACCAGTCCAGCCTCAGTGCGCTGACCGATAATCGTAATCTCTCGCTGGCGATCTTCGCTCTGCTGTTACTGCTGTTACTGACCAGCGGGATGCTGCTGCTACGCGGCGTGATCCTGCCACTGGACAGACTCTCCCGGCAACTGAGCCGATACGCTGTAGGTGAACTTTCACAGCCGGTGCTGACGTCTGGCCCGCAGGCACGTGAAATTCGCCAGCTGATTCAGGCAACTGAAGAAATGCGACAGGGATTGCAGCACATCGTCAGGGAGATTAACGCGGTGTCGCAGGCGGTCATGGACAGCGCCAGACAGATAGCACAGCAAAACAGTGAGTTCAGCCACCATAATCAGCAGCAGAGCAGCGTTTTTGAGCATCTCAGTGGACGGCTGAACCGCGTGGCCGAAGAAGTGGAAAACAGTGTTGGATTCGCCAGCCATGCTAACCAACAGGTACAGGAAGCCGATACGCTGACCCGGCAATGTGGCGATGTGGTCGCGGAAGTGGACGCGCGGATGCGGCAGATCGTGGATGCCGCCAGCGAAATTTCCGGCATCGTTTCTCTGCTTGATGGAATGTCACTTCAGACGCGGCTCCTGTCGCTGAACGCGTCTGTCGAATCTGCCCATGCCGGGATCTATGGCCGTAGCTTCTCAATTGTGGCGAAGGAGATTGGCATGCTGGCGGAGCAGAGCGGAACTTCCACCCGCAATATCGATCGACTGATTAGCCGTACACACCAGCACATTGACAAGGGTTTCAGTAGCGTTGTGGCGCTGGAAAGCCTGTACGGTGACATTACCTTAGCCGTCACCAGCGTGGTCACATTATTGCAGGAGTTGCTGCAAAATGCCGACGCACAAAGTCGGCGGGTTAATACGATTGCAACGGAAATTGACGATCTTAATCAACAGGTAAAATTCAGTGAGGCGCTGACCGGTGAAAATGCCCGGGCCTCAGCCACACTGGTGGAACATGCGCAACGTCTGTCACACAGCGTCAGTCAGTTCGTCCTGTGACAGACCGTCCCCCTGCGCCGGGCAAAAGGGGGACGGTCTCGCAGGACTATTTTTTCTTTTTAGACTTTTTCAGTAATACGCGGATCTGTTTCAGTTCGCTGGCGGTAAGCTGGTCAGCGGCCGCTTCTTCAGTAAGGTTAAGATTATCCACGGGCTGTGCCGAATCCTGATCGAGGCTGGCCTGTAAACGTTGAGTCACTTCCTGGCTGAGTGATATCTGATTTTCAAGAGCAAATGTCTTCAGTGTTTCTTTCAAGGCGGGATCGATTTTTATTGTTAAGCTGACGGTGTCGGTCATACCACGTTCTCCTGAGTGTTATTGCCAACACCGTAGCCCAAACGCCCTTGCTTAACTATATGTTCACAAAAATTTAATATTTCCCCGTAGCAGAGGCGAACTCCGTTAATACACCCTCATCCAGCGCACAGTGATCGCCCTTTAACTCGGCGCACAGCTTGGCCATATAGGTCACCAGAAAGTGGGCATTATATTCCGCCAGCCTGCGCCCCTCTGCGGTCTGCATGGTTTTAGGCAATTTCAGCAATTTTTTCTGGAAATGGTCCAACGCCCACTCTGCATCATTCAGCGTACGCTGCTTGCCCAGAGGATCGTTGGTGTCAAACAGTGAACGCCCAAGCGCACCCGAAACATAAAACACCCGTGCCAGACCAATAGCCCCCAGCGACTCAAGTCTGTCAGCATCCTGGACAATTCTGGCCTCCGTCGTTTCAGCGGGAAGTCCCGCACTGAAACTGTGTGCATGAACGGCATGGGCCACTGCCTCAATCTTTTGCTTTGGGAAATCAGGGAAAACCTCTGACAGAATGCGGCGCGTTTCTACTGCCGCTTTGGCCGAAGCCAGATGCCGCTCAGGATGGTTTTTTGGCAGATTGACAATGTCATGGAAATAACAGCCCGTCAGCACCACCAGCTCATCTGCCGGGGTGGTTTGCAGGATGTTCCGGGCGGTCTGCCAGACACGCCGCAGATGTGCCACATCATGGGCTTTATCATCCTGAGGCCAGGTCTCGTGTAGCCAGTTTTCAAAACGGGTTTGCCAGTGAATGAGTGTCATAGACTTCTCCTTATTATCAGAACGGCCAGAGATGTCAGTGGGTAACAGACCTATCCACCATGCGGGAAAAGATTGACCAACTGGTCAAAACGAGATCCACATCAAACTTATAGCGTTAATTTTAACGAATTCACAACATATTTCGTTCTTTCAGCATTTTACTATCAAAAAATTTTTTGATTAAACCGCCCGATAATCCTTAAAAAGTAATAAACAACCTATCACAACAAGTTGTCGGCATTTTGTTACACCATAAGATAGAATTAACGATGGCTCAGACGTCATCATGACGTTACTTATCGATATATCAGTACAGAAAAGTTGTTTGAAATTAATGCAATGTATTGTAAATGCAACATAAATCAAATCTGATGCTTCGCGTTTCTGTTGGGTATTACC
This sequence comes from Erwinia papayae, assembly GCF_058241465.1. Classification (NCBI taxonomy): domain Bacteria; kingdom Pseudomonadati; phylum Pseudomonadota; class Gammaproteobacteria; order Enterobacterales; family Erwiniaceae; genus Erwinia; species Erwinia papayae. Next base: position 517,033 of record NZ_JBZCHT010000009.1, on the reverse strand, counting down.
AGTTTTATAAGTAATAATCAGGCTGGCTTAGTCCCTGACGTTGCGTAGCCGCGTGCCGGGCGAAGAGTGTAAAAACATACATAAATATGATTAATTTTTATCAAATTTTTTGAAGCTCTTTACAGGTGCGATCTCTCTGGTCACTTATATTGTTTTTTGGCGAGGCTGTAATCAGCATTTCTATCAGTAAGTAACAGAGGTCTGAACATGAAAGAACGCCCGATTTTATTTAACAGTCAACGGGTGCAAGCGCTGCTCTCAGGACAACAGAGCCAAACCCGGCGCATCATGAAGTCACAGCTATTCGGTCCAGGGCAGGATAATCACGAAGGGTGCTATGGTATTGACGTGCTGAACAATCAGTTACAGGGTAAGCGCGTGATGGGCATGGATAACATCAGTTATCACTGCCCTTACGGCCAGCCGGGCGATCGGTTATGGGTGCGGGAAACCTGGCGCGGCCCGGTAATCAGTCAGCATCATATGCATGACTATGAGCGTACGCCGTCCCGCTTCAAATCCTCCAGCTATTGTCAGTATCGTGCAGACACCAGCCAGTTTTCATCTTACGAGGATGAAAATGAACACGTTGGCTGGCAGGCAGGTATTCATATGCCTCGCTGGGCGAGCCGCATTAATCTGCAAATCAGCCATGTTCGCGTGGAGAAAATTCAGGACATCAGCAGTGAAGATGTTATGGCGGAAGGTATTCAGGCTGACTCGCACTTCCTGAATAATTTTTTCACCATTCACAATGAAGTTCTCTCCTCCAGAGATGCTTATCGTAGGCACTGGGCAGAGCAATATGGCGGCACCAGTTGGGAAGTGAACCCCTGGGTGTGGGTAATAGAATTTATTCGCGTGTAATTGCAGAACCCGGAATCCACTGCCGCTAACATCGTTCAGGCTTGAGAAAACGCGTTGCCGACCGTGGCATTCCTGCGGATGGCCACTTTATCCTTTGTTGCTGTGGCAGCAAAGGATGAAACCAACCTGTTCCCTTATATCTGGCTCTCTGTTACACACAACGCCAGAAGCTGTCATTTTCAGTAAGACCGTTTTATTAAGATTTTGCCGCAGCCCGGCACAGGGTGTTCAGTATGTATTGCTAAAAAAGCAATCCGATAGCTGAGCTGACGCCACCATTTGTTTACTATCCGACCGGATTGATTTAAACACAGCCAACTGAAAGTGAAGGCTTTTTTTTAATGTTGACAGCCCGTCATGCCGCCGTTACTATGCGCCCCGTTGAAACAATTCCTCTGTAGTTCAGTCGGTAGAACGGCGGACTGTTAATCCGTATGTCACTGGTTCGAGTCCAGTCAGAGGAGCCAAATCCCTGTTTTCAGGCGTGCTTATAAGTCCCTATTCAATTAGGTTTCAATAAGTTAGCGTGGAAATCTTTCCCGAGGCGTATCTGGTTTTCCCTGCGCATCATGGGTGGTCTGATTTACAATCATTTCTGTTCGATAACAGAGTGACCACCCCACCCCTTTACAACGCAGAAATCCGCAGCAGCCAGCCTTGTGATACCCCTAAACTAACCACTTCCCATGCTTTGTATCTGCCTGCCTGTACGGGTGATTACGCCTCTGCTACCTCAACTATCGCTTCAACCGAAAAGAAGCTCAGCTTGCGTCGATATAACATGAAAGCGCTGTGTGACAGCGCCCACATTCAGGTCAGATAAAAAGCATCAGCTCAGAATAGCTTCCAGCCGGGCCAGTACTTCATTCACAACAGCGTCGGGTATACGTTCCAGCCGCTTACCGCTACGGGCTCCCATATCAATGGTTCTGGGCTGGTCGCAGCGAATAACTCCTGCCGTCTTTGTTCCCGCGCCGTCCAGTGAGACGGTAAAACCGGCTGCGCGTGCGAAGTTTCCGCCGCTGGTGACGGGAACAACAACGGGTAGCCTGGTCAGCTTATTAAACGATGCCTTCGATACGATAAGCACCGGACGTTTTCCGCTTTGCTCGTGACCAGCAATCGGGTCCAGTGAAACAAGCCAGATTTCACCTCTGTCCATTTACAGGATCTCCTTGCCCACCGCAGGCGCATCAATCCATTCCCGATCCACTTCGCCCACTTCGGCGTGCGGATCACACTGTGCCAGCAGCTCCTCAAGTGAATAACGGGGCCGTTTCTGAGGTTCGATAATCAGGCAGCCATTATCAATGGTCATACCCACTTCGCTGTCCGTCGACAGCTCCAGCGTTTTCAACACGGCGGGAGGAACCGCCAACATAATGGATCCGCCAACCTTTTTCAGGCGAGTAGTATACATAGAGCACCTCCAGATATTATATTTTAATATAACATTTCCGGCAGGCGATGCGCAATTATTCATCAGATCCATTGTGATTTCCCCAGTGCAATAAAGCGTGAACAGAGCCTTAGTCTGTCGAAGTACAGTTCCGGCAATTTTCAAAGGCGACCATCCTGATACAGCAGACGCTTGTTTCAATTCATGAAGCATTTCGGACAGGCGGGCGCCCGGTGCGTAATTAAGAAGCCCGATAATAGAAAACTGTTTTTTCAGTTCAAAGGATTATGACGGATCAGATAAACAAAATGCGGCGCAGCTTCCATGTCATGGCTGCACCCGCACATCCGTCGAAAGAGTTGCTCTGATTTGCGGTTATTTCTGTTTGATAATGGAGTGACCCTCTCCCCTTTCCAACGCAGAAATCCGCAGCAGCCAGCCTGGTGATCCCCCCCTAAACTGACCACTTCCCATGCTTTGTATCTGCCTGCCTGTCCGGGTGATTACGCCTCTGCTACCTCAACTATCGCTTCAACCACAAAGAATCTCAGCTTGCGTCGATATACAACATGAGAGCGCTGTCTGACAGCGCCCACATTCAGGTCAGATAAAAAGCATCAGCTCAGAATAGCTTTAAGCCTGACGAGTAGCTCATTCATCATACTGTCAGGCCGTCCCAGCCGCCTGCCGTTGCTGGCAGCTATATCAATGGTTCTGAGTTGATATGGCGGAATACAGCCGGCTGCTATAACAGCAGCTCATCACCCTGCTTTAGAATGCAATGATAGTTCCCGGCCAGAGTCGGTTGGGTGAAAAAGTCGTTGATATCGATAACCATATTCAAACGCTTCTGAACTCTGCTGTGCAGCAAAACCATGCTTATCGAGGTTCCACCCACGTTAAAGAAGTTACTTTCCTCAGTCAGTGGAATGTCACCCAGTACACTTTGCCAGACAGATCTGAGCGCCTGCATAAGAGCAGGTTCATTTTCCGCAGGTGTAACCAACGCGTCACCAGGTGGCACGGCAAGCCAGGGCTGAATGTTTTCTGGCAATTGCTTACGATCGATTTTACTGTTTGGCGTTAATGGAAATTTATCTAACTGAATCCAGACGCCAGGCAACATCGGGGCGGGCAATTTCTTACCCAGCCAGCTATGTAGTTGCTCAGCACACAGTTTTTCCTGCGCCGTGTAAAAGGCCGCAATGATTGGGCTGCCATCACCGGAGGTTCTCAGAATCACCGCGACACCGGTTAATGCGGGGTAATCCTGAAGTGTGTTTTCAATTTCCTGTAATTCAATGCGGTAACCCCGAAGCTTAATCTGATTATCACTTCTTCCAAAATACTCCAGTTCATAACGGTCATTCCAGGCAGCGAGATCACCGCTGCGATACATCTTCTTGCCGGCAATAAATGGATTATCAATATAGACCTGCTGGGTGCGTTGCTGATCATTAAAGTAGCCTCTGGCCAGACCTTCACCCGATATATAGAGGTCGCCGCACATTCCGAGAGGCACCGGCGTTAAATGTTGATCCAGCAGATACAATTGGGTATTGGCAACAGGGCTTCCAAGTGTTACAGCTGTGGCGTCAGTCATCTCTTTAACCGCTGACCACACCGTGGTTTCAGTAGGGCCATACATATTAAATATGCGTAATGTCTTAATATTTTTCAGATTTTCGAGTAAAGAAAGCGGGAACGCCTCACCTCCCACCAGCAACAGCTTTAAGGTACTGAACAGGCTGTTAAGGTTAAGCTCAGAAGCAGCAAGAAGCTGAAGACGTGATGGCGTCATCTGCGCCAGTTCAACAGAGTATTGCTGCAAGAGCGCCGCAATTTCGTAAGGGTTGGTTTGCTGTTCTTCTGCTGCCAGAACCAACGTCCCTTCTGATGCCAGAGTGAGAAAAAGTTCGAGTACGAAAATATCAAAGGAGACAGAGGTCAGCCCCAGAACAGTTGGATTGGCTGGCAAAGGGAGCGACTCGCGCATAGCAAAAATAAAATTAACAACATTTTTCTGCTCTACCATTACCCCTTTAGGCAGGCCCGTTGAGCCTGAGGTAAAAATGATATAAGCGAGTGTATCACTGGCAAAATCATACTGAACAGCTGTAACCGGACCACGGGCGGCAGCTTTAATTGCCACCACAGGGTCGATAACTAATCCGGTGTAATCCGTGTGCTCATCAAGGGGTCTGTCGGACAAAAGAATATCTGTTTGCGATATTTTAATCATCAACTCAACTCTGTCCACAGGATAAGCAGGATCTAACGGAACGTAAGGCGCACCGATTTTAATGGCGGCAAGCAGCGAGATGATTAAATAACTGCTTCTTGTCAGCATAACGCCAACTGGTTTTCCTGGTCTGGCACCATTCTCCAGTAGAATCTGAGCAAGCGTATTGACCTCCTGCCCCAGTTCATAATAAGTAAGTTGCCGATCCTGGCATATAATGGCCGTACGCGATGAAGAATAGTCAACAAGCTGATCAACCGGGCAGTTAAGAGGATAGCTGCGTGCAGTATCATTCAGATTATACAATATAAAATCACGGGACTGGCTGGTCAGCAATTCTAACTTGCGCACCGGAATATTGGGTTCCGTAACAGAATTTGTTATTAATGCAGCCAGCCATTCACTCCAGTCAGTCATAGTTTTCCTGTTAAATGTGGCACAGGAATAATGCAGACGACAGGACAGGGTTGTCTCTGAGAGAATAAGCTCAAAAGTCAGATCGTGTTCGGGAGAAGCAGGCAGATAGCCGACAACAGGAAATTCCGGACTTAATTCCGGGAATGAGGTACGAATGCAAAATTGTGGAAAACATTTCTCGCTATCAGGCCCAAAGAAAGCTGTCTTATTTCGCATAAGGGGCATTATTTTAGCACGCGTGATATTTCCCCTGACCCAATCGATAAATGGCTGCGAGGATGAAATATGAATATTTTTTATTCCAACGGTGCCAGGTTCAAATGATGGAATGTCCGCCTGAATAGCCGATATCGCAATAGAGAAATCATATTGATCGAGCGTTCTGCCTAAAAATGCAATGAAACAGCCTGAAAAGAAATCTTCTTTTGTCACACCCTGCTGCTGGCAAAAATTGTGGATTTTAGCGATCCATTCAGCCTGCAAGGGTACGCTGACCGATGCAACTCCCTGATTATCTGAAGAACGTAATGAAGGTTCTCTGGTAAGCTGGAGGGGATAGAGTGTTATTTCATCAACATCTATCCACTTATCTGTTTTCGGCAACGATTTGCCGGTATAAAGCGCGTGAAAGGTTTGAAACAGCGTAATTAAGCTACTTTCATCACCAAAGAATGGATTGACAGCCAGCAATAATTTTTCTTCAGCAATATCATAATGCATCCACCAGTTTAATGAATTAACCGCATTATCAGAATCTGATAACTGATATTGTGGATAACGAATTGTCAGTGCTGTAGTTAAAAGTGACGCTTTCTGAGGGTCGAATTCTTTTGGTGTTCTGAAAGTTACATGACACCAACCCTTCATCTCATCAGCAGCAGGACGCTCGCCGGTATAACACAGAGGATACAGATTTTCTTTAGCAATCGACTTTCTGTCAGTTGATGCTTTGCTTTTATCAAACCAGATGTGACTGCGTGCAAAGGCTGTGGTCGGCAACAGAACCGTATCAGACTTATTGCCATGATATAACTGCCAGTCAATATTTACGCCAGCCATAAACAGTAATGACCACAGTTCAGTTAAATTATTCAGCAATGGCAGTAATGCGATAACGGTGATTTGCGAAAGGGATTTCTTATCAACATCAAAGGTTTTATTCAGCTCAGATGACAAAACGATCACCGGACGGTCAGACGCCTTCAGTTTCATTTCAGCACCAGCGACCAGCCCCTGTTCAGCTGGGCCATTTTTAACAGACAAAGAAAGTAACTGAATAAATTCATCACACAGCGTTCTGAAAATATCGTCGTCGGTATTGCTCAGTTCTTTTTTAAACAACGGTTGTTTTTCATCGATTAAATAATTCAGCGCTAAGCCTTTTGTCTGTAAAAGGCTCGCGAAGGCAAATTGATGGCAAAGACTAAACGCTGGCAGACTGAACAGGTTTTCAGGCGTTGTTACATTGTTGACTACGCTGTACAGCTCACTGATTGTCATATGTCTGATTACAGACAGGCCGGAGATAACGTATTCAAAAGCGTCACGATAAACCGAATAGCTGTCATATAATGCTTTGCTTTCTGCCACAGGGGCTGTGGGCTGAAAACTAAAATGAAAAAAGATCTGTGGTGAACAATCTGAGGTCTGATAGTGATTTTGACGAGCCTCAGGGGTCAAATCGTTCAGCCTTGTGAAACTCTGGTGTAACTGTTCGACATTCGATACCAGACTGGCAAAGCGCACCGGATAAGCAGAACGTTGGAAATTTGTTGCCTCACACCATGCAGCCAAAGGGGAATCTGTCGTGGGTAGGTTTGCCGTAAATGATCGAAGCGTATTTTCTAATCCGCTGATACTTTTCGCTGCCAGGGTGACCAGATAAGGGGGAGAAGGCGCGATTGCCGGTCGGGCTCTGCTGCCTGTCCACTCTTGCAGAATCAGATGTGCATTGGTGCCGTTGATCCCCCTGCCGCTGATACCCGCAGTTTTAGGACGCCCGGTAACCGGCCAGTCACGCGCCTCGCTGACGACCTGTAATGGCGTCATATTCCAGTCAATCTTGTCCGCAGGCGTAGTGAAATGAAGATTGGGCACCAGCTGTTGATGCCTGATACACAGAATGACTTTAATAATACTGGCCATCCCCGCTGCGGCTTCCATGTTGCCGAGGTTAGATTTAACGCTGCCGATTAATAGCGGAGAGTGACGTTGGCTGAAAACGTCATTAAGCACCGCACCTTCCTGAATATCGCCTTGCGGGCTGCCGGAGCCGTGCGTCTCAAGGAAGTCAATATCATCGTAATTAAGATTGCTGACTGACAATGCCTGTCGGATAACATCCACTTGTGCCTGCGGAGCCCCTCCAGGCGAATATTCACTACGGCCGCCATTATTAAGCGCCCCGCCCTTCAGTACCGCCAGGATAGGGTCATTATCTTTTACAGCATCATCGAGACGTTTTAATACGATGGCCCCGCACCCTTCACTCGGGACATAACCATCAGCATCTGCGGAAAAGCTGCGGCATCTCCCTGATGGTGAAATCATATTGAGTGCAGAAAAACTGATATACCCGTCAGGCGTCAGAATAAGGCTGACGCCGCCAGCCAGTGCTAAATCACACTCGTGATTATTTAATGCTGATGCAGCCTGGAGAACCGCTGCCAGAGAGGAAGCACAGGCTGAGTCAATGGCAAGGGCTGGCCCCTCAAGCCCAAAACAGTAGGAAATTCGACCTGCGGCGGTGCTCATCGCACTGCCAAAGGCAGAGAAAGGGCCAATTTCGTGCCCCAACTGTTTACCGACAGCCATATATTCAGAGGCTGAAATTCCGATATAGACTCCGGTTTTACTGCCCATGAGGTCTTTAACCCGAATACCGGCATTTTCGAAGGCTTCATGGCTGACTTCTAACAATAAACGTTGTTGTGGATCCAGTTCCAGCGCCTCACTCGGAGAGATATCAAAAAAGCCCGCATCGAAATATTCAATATCATCGATAAATCCCCCCTGATCGGTCGCGATATTATTTTTTACTGCTTGCGATGTCCATCTTCCCGTCGGAATAGTGTCAACCGGATCATGTCCGACATTCAGTGAATTCCAAAGTTCTTCAGGCATTTTAATATTGTCTGGAAACCTGCATGCCATACCTGTTATTGCAACAGGGGAATATTGCTTTCTATTCATATTAAATACCAGTTACGCACGATGAGAAAATAAATGTAAAAACAGATCGAAATCAGCAAAAACCGCTGGAAGATAAAAGACGCTGCGTGTCACTACGCCACGCAGCAAGGGTGATTAATCGATAATTTTTTCGAAAAGTGCCATTACATGTTCAGAGACCTGATGGCCCGCACGGGTAACAGCAGGTAACTGCCACTGTAATTGATCAGTGGTCAGCCCCAGAGTGTTGCGCATGCTGCTCATTTTTTCGGGTAAGACCGGATAAAATAATGTTGAAATAACATCAAGTGAATAAAAGAGTACGCTAAGCGCCTCTTCTAACAACGCTGCCTGGCCATCTTTAAATAAATTCCAGGGCTGGCTGTCATTAACAAACTTGTTTGCCTCACGCACAAAATCAAGTGCATTTTCATAAACAATAGATAGTTTAAGCTCATCGACTAATGGCAATGTGGTATCAAAAGTAGCAGCGGCTTTACTGATTAAAAAATGCTGTGAAAAAGTCTGTTCAGACATTTCAGGGACGACACCGTTGCAATATTTATTGATCATTGCGACGGTTCTTGAAAGCAAATTCCCGATATCATTTGCCAAATCATTGTTCAGTCGCTGCTGAATAACTGCCTCGCTGATAATGCCGTCTGAACCAAAACGAAGCTCTTTGATTAGCGTGTAGCGCAAGACATCACAGCTGTATTTTTCAGCAGCATAAAGAGGATCAACACCATTGCCAAGTGATTTACTCATTTTGCGGCCATCACTGCCCAATAAATGCCCTGAAACCAACAGACGTTTGTAAGGAGAAAAACCCAACGCTTTGCACATACTCAGCCAAAACAGAGTATGTGTTTTGAGAATATCTTTACCGATAATATGTTGTGATTCCTGCCAGAATTCCTGTGCATCATCAGGATGAGCATAATGGAGTGCTGATATATAACTTAACAGTGCATCAAACCAGACATAAGTGACATGTTCATTATCCCACGGAATGGCAATTCCCCATGAGAGCCTTTCGCGGGGGCGAGAAATACTGAGATCGCCAATATCCTCATTCAACATTTGCATGACTTCATTCGTGTACTGGGATGGCGAGATAAGATCCGGATGTTCATGCAGGTAACTTTTGATCCAGTCCTGGTATTTTGACATGCGGAAAAAGTAATTTTTTTCTTTACAGATCACCGGTGGATCTTTGTCTTCCGGTATTTTTCCATTGACCAGCTCTTTCTCAGTAACGAAACGTTCCTGCCCAACGGAATAAAGGCCTTCATATTCAGCGGAATAAATATCCCCCGCGTCGTACAGCTTCTGTAGTGCGTTTTGTACAAATTCCCGATGAAACGTCGAGGATGTTCTTACAAAAAATGAATAATCAACATTTAATTTTTCCCACGCTAAAATAAAATGCTCTGCATTCTGCCGGACAAACTCTTCATTGGTTATTCCACGTGCAGTTGCTGCTTTCGCTATTTTTTCACCGTGCTCATCTGCACCTGTCAGCAAAAAAGTATGACAGCCAGCCATTTTTTTTATGCGCGTCACTACGTCGGCATGAATGGTCGCATAGGCATGCCCCATATGCGGTTTATCATTTACGTAGTATATCGGCGTGGTGACGTATGATTTCATAAATGTAAATAACCCCTTTTCAGGTTTTCCATAGCAATTTTTATTATTAAAATTATATCCAACTATTCAGCCAATGTATATGGAATCGCACCTGAAATGCAGATGAAATCGTTCTGAAAAAGGCATTCAGCGCGCTGGTTTACGAGGGCCATTCCACCTCAGACAACAGGTCATAAAATAAACAAAAGAAGATAATAATAGTGAAAAAATGAATTAAAGGCGAAGTCAGTTTCATTAAGGTTGCTGCTGGCAGCGTAATAATCCTCCATGGAACTGTCCGCCTCACTGGTCCTTTTAGTGCAGACATTTAACCGGAGAGTGCCCAAAGCCAGCTAACATACCTGACTCAGGTGCACTCACCATAGCAATCCCGCTCAGGAAAATGCCTTTATTTGCTGATTAACATACCAGTCAATCCGCCAGATAACCCAATTCGCGCGCAAGTTTACACAGCGCTTTGTCTTTGTAGAGTGTATTGGTGTAAATGGCGATACCAATTTCCAGTAAGGCGATCGCTGAAAACATCGGATGAGCAGAATGCAGCCCATGACACATTTTAGGTGGTGAAGAAGTCAGTTCGGCAATCGAATTATTATTCTTCGATTCACCCTCTGAGTAATAAAAAGAAGCAACGCTGTAAACAAAGGCTTCATTTTCCTCATTGACAATGTTCCGGACATCCTGTCGTAACGATGAAATATCCTCACCATTAGACATTTTATATAAATAGAGCAAATAAAATAAAGATGCTGAAAGCACTTGCTGATTAGCATCATTATTTTTGAGGATCGTATACAGGCCCAGACTGTGATCGGCTATTTTATAACCGTAGGTATTAGGCTCACTGTTATTACAGGAATCAATCAGTTTCCGCGCGGCAATTTCCAGCTCAGACTCTTGTGGCTTTAAAAAGCTTTTGAGCACCAGAGTCTGGCGTAATTCAGGGCAGCGGCGACTGACTGAACGCGCAGCATGGGGAATCAAACCATCAAATATCGCCATTCTTCCATAAGAAGGTAAAACAGAATGGATAATATCACCCGCATGGTCAAAGAAAACGGTCTCACCCGCCCACTCAGGACACCAGTCCTGGTTTAAATAGATCAAGGTTGTAAAATGGCCCGGCGTACGACTGTCAGTATGAGGATAACCCTCTATGCCATAGGTGTGGGCATTGACATAACACCGGACAAGTTTATGACCTGGCAGCCAGTTGGCTTCCAGTACTTCCCATATTTTATCAATTGGCGCAAAGTCAGGATTTTGTTGTAAAAGGTGCTGCTTGTCATCCTGATTTCGTGGATTCACATGCAGCAGCGTCTGCTCCCAGTGGCCATAGGAAAAACCTTCACGGTCAGAAAGGGAACCAAATTCCCAGCGCGCCTTGTTGTTAATAATATCTAACGTATCGCTAAGTACATCATCATCAAACTGATTGTCTGCAACTTTAATAAATTTCATTTCTTCCTCACGAACCGTAGCGGTGAATAGCCTGCTCAAGAATATTGCAGAAGTTACGAATGTCTTGCTGCTCCATATCTGCTCGTCCCATAATTCTCAATCCGGACTTTCCTTTTGCCACGATGGGAAAAAATACCGCAGAAGTATAAAAACCATGTTGGTAGATATACTGAGCGACATTAATTGCATGCCCGGTACTCTCCAGGTTGATAATTCTTATTGGTAATCCATTTCCCGCATTTACCGTCGGAATGGTTTTATCAAAAAACGCCATCATCTGAGACAGCTTATTTTGCAGGGCCGGAAGTTCAGGCGAAAGGTGAATTTTTGCCGATGCATAGACCGCTCCCAGGCCTGCCGCGTTAATCATTTGCGACCAGCCAAGCGGCCCACCGCAATAGTTAAAAATCTCGCGCCACGCCGGGTTACCAAAGAGAATAATGCCGCCTGTCGCCCCAAATGCTTTCGCCAGAGAACCGACGATGATGGTTCTTTCTCCCAGCGTATCAAGCTGAGAACGTGCAAAGCCGCACCCGCGTTCACCATAAACCGACAAAGCATGGGAATCATCGAAATATAAAAAGAGTCCGTACTGTTGTTGCAGCGCGACCAGCTCTTTCACCGGCGCGTTGCCGCCCATGCTGTAAGCGCCATCGGCAATATAAGCAACAACCTCATTCTCTTTACATAATTGTTCGATATAATCGAGGTCATTGTGCGGCGCGGTATGAACAGTTGTTTCATCGCCACAGGCCGCCTTCAGCACATTCATCGAAAAATGGCAGTTCTTATCAAAAACCATCACGGGCCTTTTACCGTCAGTAAAAGTGCCTGATGCCAGCAACGGAAGAACCACCGCAGAGCTGGAGGTGCAGGACGGCGTCAGAATAGCCTCAGCCTGATAAACCTGACCAAGGGTATTTTCAACATCATCCATCAGCTGCGGCGCAATACGGGCACGTGAAGCTGAAGTACTCATAACACCTTCCTGCTGAATAGCAGAAATCACTCCGGCAATAATGTCAGGATGCCGATTTAATCCAAGATACGAGCAGGAGATCATATTAATAAACTGATGTCCTTCCGCGGTACTGAGTTTATTCCCGCTAAAACCGGTGGTTCTGATATCAGTAAGTCCTTTACTCCGGGCTTCACGCCAGGATGGCATACTTAACTCGATCATTTTCTGAACATTAGCAAACTGTCTCAAGGTTAATTTCCTTTTTAATTATGCTTCGGCCGCAGCGGATTATTAGCATCGAGAAACTCAGGCAACAGCGGCGGCATAAATTCCTGGTAATCCAGGAAGTAGCTTTTTTGCGGCGCTGAAGGATACAGTTGCTGATAAATGTCTTTTGCCAGTGCCCGGGCATCGTTGACCTTCTGAACGCCATCCTCATAAAATTTATCCCATTGGGCTTCAAGCTTGTGCAGCAGAGGCTCATTTTTCTTTGCATCTTCAGGGTGAGAAAACTTATAGCCAATTCCCTGATAGTAAAGATCGGGGAAACAGATATTTGCCAGCCGGGTAATATAATCAGAACGGCGGAAACGAAGACTGACAGACATACTGTCTTCAATGTAATCAACGTAATGCCAGCTTAACGCAGGGACATACATACATTCGCCCGCTTCCAGAATGACTTCGCATCCACCGGTGAAGTCAAGAAATGCCTTACGATCTTCATCAGTAAAGTTTTCCAGACTCCAGCCGGCAATTTGGGTGAATGGAGCAAGTTTATGCGCTGCGGACTGTGGCCAGGTAATAAAACGCTTGCGACCAAAAACCTGATAAAGAAAACCATGCGTGCCAGCTTTGTCGATATGAATATGCGCAAAGTTACCTTTGTTGCCAATAAAACACTGATTGACAAATTTACTGCTTTCACCTTTTTCTGCATGACAGACTTCAGGTATCTGATAGGTGGCTTTAAGTTCTTCCGGGCTGGCAAACTCGATACACATCATCTTCGTGTCCGGGTTCGTCTCCAGAAACTTTAAATATTGTGCGACGGTCAGCGTCTGGTTTCCTGAGGCACTGCCCGGCGAACTTGTGCTGTTTTCGGCCTGCTTGCGATACGCTTCGCCGTACTCGTTCTGGATACCAACAGCCATTTCACCAAAATGCTCGATGACTTTTTCACGAGTATTAATTTCTCTGATTGCTTCACCTTCAAATAAATTCGTGATGACCACAGGCCGTAAACTATGCAGTACCTCTTCATCAAAAACTTTTTTCTCTGGCAATTTAATTCTGTCAACTTTGATATTCATCATATTCTCCATTCAGATAAAAACGGTGCTCCAGGAAATTATTTTCACTGGTTCAGAAAAGAACGATTTGACTCAATCAGTCGGGTGAGTCATCCACTGACAACAGGGTAACGGCCCGATATTTGCACCATTTGCATGATTAATAACGTTGGAGCCCGCATTATTTTTTGCTCTGATAAATCCGCCAAGATTTTTATTGCCGAAGACGAAAATGCCCCAGATAATTTTCTGTAGTTCGTTTGATAATCCACCATCAGGATGCGCTAATGTCACATTCATCAGTGGGGGCGCGGCGTAACGCTGAGCGACATAGGATTTAGGATGTAATTTATTTATCACTTCGGTGACAACATCCTTCCATTCCTGTTCGCTCATATCCGGGCCGACATATACATCAAAACCACAATTACCATCTATCGGCTTGATAACGAGACTCTCCTTTTGTGCAAGTACCGCATCATAGCTTTCACTGGTCAGCCAAAAAGTGTAAGGGATGAAGCTCCTGACCAGCGTTGTATCTTCAGAAGAAAGACTACCGGCCAGGGCTTTTTCCCAGAGCAATGCCAGAATGCCTTTATTACTTAATACATTATATTTTGGACTCATCGGACAACGAACAGCGCCACTGGCAATTGCCTGCATAACAGGTTGATATTCATCGTAGCGATCCCGGACATCCCGCTCGTCGAAAAATCTGTACACCACATCAATTTTCGCGCCCTCTGCGGTATACAATGATTTGCCATCCCAGTGAACATCTTTGTGGCCAATAACCGAAATATCTTTACAGGGTACAAACTGCTTTAACTCATCTACCATCACATGAAGTGAAAGCTTCATATGTTCAAGATGTGCTTCATCTTCAATAAAGACGATATTTCCATCAAAATTAAAATATTCAGCAGAGTATTTAGCCCAAAATTTCAGGGTATCATAAGCTTGTGATTGCCCACTGAGTCGGGGAAGTGAGGCATAAAAAATTCCCCCTACGGTCGTTCCGATATTCAGTTCAACCAGTTGCCACTGCTTGTCAGAGTAAATGAGATCGCTGCGTGCGAAAACCTCATGAGTAATCTGCTCAGTGAACATAGTTAAAATCTGTGCCGACTGCTCAGAAAAACCCAGCGCCAACGCCATTTTTTTGGTATCACGATCAAAGTCATGAATATAGATGTCGGACAAAAGCCTTAAAACAGCGCTGGTTTTACTGGCTGCTTCTGATAGCTCCTCTTCAGCCATGGGTAAGCCACCAATAACAACATTCTCACCAGGATCGACTATCTCTAATTTATGAGCAACATCACACAGCGATCGATGCCATAATTCAGACTCACTGGATGTCAACATACTAATTCACCCTCAACGATCAATTTTGATTTACGCTTACTTGAATTGATTAAGTAATCAATGCCCACCCTGTGCAGTGAATAATTATTATCAGTTAAACAGTGAGCAACAGGATTTTCACTGTTTATGAGGATCTGACTGGCTCTGTCTTTAATATCTTCAGCAGACAGACTTTCATCAAGCAGCGATAAAATTAAGTTAATCTCGCCAGCGTGTAATTGGATTTGAAACTTTGTTATCTCCAGCTCTTTTTCAAACTCTTTCAGCAATGCTGAGACATCTGTTTCGGTAAAACGGATATCTTTAAAAGTCCAGTGTCGTGGATAGCGACGACCGTGAATAGAGAAAAGCCTTTCTGGTGTTCCCGGCGGATCGATCCACTGCATAAAATCGCCGGTATCCAGACGAATGGCCGGGGCTGAGGTACGCAATTTATTTGTTACAACGGCAACGCCCATCACGCCACATTCAACAATTTCCTCTCCGGTATTGATATCAATGTTTTCAATCACCACGGATTCATCAATAGTGTTGTAAACATTTTGCTGATAACCCGGCTTACTGAAGCCAATGGCACCCGCCTCCGTCGTACCATACATAAAAGGAATCAGGGTTGCTTGCGGGAAGCTCCGTTTTAACAACTCTTGCTGCGCGCCATAAAGCAGTTCACCACCACCCCAAATTTTTCTGATTTGTGGCATCGTTTGATTATTTTTATACAGATAGCAAGCAATACCCAGTGCTGTGGAATTGATGCCTGAAATTACATTTGCTTTAAACTGCTGACAGGCTTCGACAATACGCTCATAGCTGTGGTCACAGCCCAGCGGAATTTCTGAGCAGGGAGCGGAACTCAGATTAATAATATCGTGTACTGCCATAAAAGAGGCACTGCCAGGCTCTGAAAGATTACAGACCACGTCACCGGCACAAATAACCTGGTTCGCGGTGTGTTTCATTGCCAGAATTTCATTGGTTTTACGCCAGTCATCCCGGCCGAACAGCGCAGTCTTTGGCTTGCCGGTGGTTGAAGAGGAGTAAGAGAACATGCCAAAGGCATCGTGTACGCTAAATATCTCTGATACTCGGTGCGGATCATGAGCGACAGACATAATCTTTTCATGCGTTGCAATTGGCAGCTCTTTAAGATCAAAGATCACCGCAGGGGCATGTTTATAAAGTTGCTGATAGAAAATAGTGTTTTTACGTGCATTATCCACCAGTTTATTCAGGACTTGCTTATTCATTAATAATCACTCCACAATACCAAATTGAGATAATATTTCGCCTGTCAGAATCATATCCATCATAATATGCCCGGTAGAGCTAAAAAGCGTTTTCCTGTTCATTAATGAACTTTGGTCTTTTTTAGCTAATTCGAATAAATCAATGGCATTTTCATGTAGCGAACCGGCTTCTTTAATTGCTGTCTCGCGATCTTCTACAATAACAAAACTCTCTTTAATCCATTGTTGTGGAACTTCTCTGGCAAGCGGTGTATGCGCACCCATAATATTCATATGAACATTTTCTTTGATGTTATTTGTGCTGAATATCGGCGTAAAAGAACCTGTTGCGCTACAGATAATATCTGCATCATTAACCGCATCATCAGCGCTTTTTGAAATCACAACATCAATTTCTGGCCACTCGCAGGAAATATATTCTGCAAGTTGTCTGACCCGTTTATCACTGCGATTATAGAGATTAACCTGCCTGATATCACGAACCGCCAACACCGCTAAAAGTTGTTGCCTTGCCAGGTTGCCGGCACCTGCAAGCGCAAGTTTTCTGGCTACCGACGATGCACATTTTGCGGTAACCGCACCCACAACGGCAGCACATTTTAACTGGGTAAGTTCCCCCCCTCGATCAGTGCTAAAGGTTTTCCTGTTCCGGCATCAAAAACCACCACAATGCAGTTCACTAAAGGTTGTGTCGGGTCATTGTGTTCGACAAAAGTGGCAATTTAGTTCACAAATATTTTTTTGTCCGTATACAAACCGGGCATACTGCCAAAAACTGCCAGAGGATTATTTTGCCGGATAAGTGTTCGCACAGGGCAATGACTTTCCTTTTGTACCTGAGAAACTAATGCCTGCTGCATGACCGCAATTGCCCGAGACACTGTCAGTTTTTTTCTTATCTCGTCAGCGCTGATAAAAGGAATATTATTCATTTTGCGTTTTGCATGGGTATCAGGAAGCTACGAATCGCCGTCATAAAAACGGTATCTTTATTGACTAAACCACGCGTCTCAACCGTCACGATTCCCTGGCCAGGACGTGATGTTGATTCACGCCGGGAAATAACTTCAGTTTCTGCTTAAAGCGTGTCGCCAACATATACAGGATGTACGAACCTCACTTTATCCCAGCCAAGATTGGCAATGCCTCTGGCACTTGTACCGGCCAGACTCAACCCCCCGACGATGCCAAAGGTCACCAGACTTGATACCAACGACTTGCCAAATTCGGTGTTTTTGGCATATTCATTGTCGATGTGTAAGGGATGGTTATTAAGATTGATCAATGACTGCCAGATATTATCGGCCTCCGTCACTGTTCTTCCTGGTTTATGCATATAAATTTCGCCTGGTATAAAATCCTCATACCATAAACCATGACTTTCTTCGTAACGGTTATTGCCTTTATAAATTAAACGCGACAGGACTTTATCTTTATTCATTTTATATAACCTTTGTCAAATTCTGAGTCGATAACTTTCTGTGCAAACTTGATAAATGGGGGACCTGTCATTTCACCGTTATGTTTGACAATATTTTTATCACCATGACGTTCAATGACTTCGTGTGCCAGCCTGACATCTTCTCTTGTATTTTTGAATATGTTATTAATCACATCAATTTGTTGTGGATGAATAGCAATCTTCCCATAAAAACCGAGTTCGCGGGCAACGAAGCAGTCATCTCTTAATCCCGCCAGATCGTTGATATTGAAATAAGGCGAATCAATAACGGGTATATTCAGTTCGTGACACAAAAAGCTCAACTCTTCTTTATATTTTGATAATTTATTTTTTTTGGGATCAAATCCCATGTCAACAGAAAAATCAGCAGAACCAAAATGAAATGATGAAATATAATCTGGCATACTGGTTGCGTTACGTAAAAATCTGAATCCCTTTATCGATTCAATAACCGGAATTATTTTCAGGTTTGCCTGAAAAGGAGATAAAATCTCCTTCACGATTTCACAATCACGCAACTGGCTGAACTTTGGAATAATTATGTAATCAGGCGCAACTTTGTGATGAGAAAAAAAGTGCAAATCCAGCAAACCCTGCTCATCAGATAAATTATTTATTCGTACCGCTGTATTTGCCATCCTGCCTTTTTTTAATTCTTCTAATACACGTAATCTTCCATCATGCTTATGAGTGCGTGCCAGACCATCTTCAAGATCCATAATAGTCATATCCGCGCCAAATTCCTGCGCTTTACTGTTGAGATTTTCTTTTGTTGCAGGTCCGCACAACCAGCTAATTTGCGCCACAGATGCTCTCCTTCAAATTATATTTTTTCATTCAGGAAAAATAAGACAGTGAATTATTTCTTATATCGGCTGCTCACCAGCACTATCCTGATTGCTTTAATAAAGTGCCATCCCACCATCAATCGTTATCGTGGTGCCGGTAACCCATGCAGCCTCATCTGATGCTAAGAACAGTGCTGCACCAGCATGATCCTGAGGTATACCCGTTCGGCCCAATGGGATATTTTCAGCCCTGTTTTTCCATAATACCGGTTGGCTCTCCCACTGTTCGCGATTAGCATTGGTTGCGGTTAAACCCGGGCAAATACCATTAACCCTGATGCCATATTCAGCCAGTTCAAACGCAGCACTTTTGGTAAGATTTTCCATCCCTGCTTTGGCGATCTGATAATGCGCAACCCGACTTCGGCAAATCCAGGCGCTCAGCGAAGAGATGTTAATTATACTTCCTCTGGTCTCTTCGGTTATCATTCTGCGCGCAACTGATTGTGTTAAAAAGAAAGGGACCTTCAGGGTAGTATTGAGGACCCTGTCATAGTCATCCTCATTTATTGTCATAAAAGAATCTCTGGTCAGGATTCCAACATTATTAACCAGGATATCTGTATTACCAAACTCATCAATACATCTTTCAATAATATCATTGCAGCATGACACATCAGACATGTCACATTGCATAGCGACTATTTTTCCATGTTCCTGTAATGAACCTGCAATTATCTCTTCTGCTTTTTCTTTTGAATTTTTATAAGTAAATAGAACATTTGCACCAGCAGAAGAAAATCTTTTGACAATAGCTTCACCAATGCCATGACTTCCCCCTGTAACAATAGCTACCTTATTTTTTAAATTCATGATCTGTTCTCGATTATTTAATTGTTCGTTTCTGCTTTAACTTTTATATTTCCCTGATTAAAAAACTGAAAATACAGGCTTGCAGTAGTCACCACCCCAATTGCGCCAAGCAGTAGCCACGGCAGTTCAGTCGCCCCCATCTGCTTGCCTAAATCGTATAAACTCCCACCGCCGCAGTAGCCTATAAGTCCGCCGAAGGCGAGTCCCAGCTGGCTGAATCCAAGATAGCTACTACGAGCATTATGGTTAGCCAGCAGGGCATTGAGCGTTTCACGTGCGGGTTCGACAATAATTGACCCCATATAAAACAGGGTAATGCTCATTAATAATATTTCTGTACGCTGAATGAATCCGATGAATGTCAGCCCTGCAATCATCATTATAAGACCAAAGGTGATTCTGGCTGGCAGACTGAATCTTTTTTCACTCCATACCACTACAGGATAAAGTACCGTGACCGACAGAATACTTTCAATGGCGTACATTCCTGTTACCAGGTGAGTACTTTTGGCAATATCGTACAATACTACAGGCAACATCATAAGCACCTGTACGCTGAGGACATAATATCCGGCCAGGGTGATCACCCATATAACAAACTTTCTGTCTCGTAAGACGACTGATATTCCCTGTGTTACGCTATTACCGACCGTGGAAGTCCTGAAGTCAGGTAAAATATAATAGTTTGAAACAGCGGCCAGAAAAAATAAGGCGCTTGCAGCCCAGCAAAGTGAGCTGAAATCATAATTAACCAGCCAACTGCCAACTAATACACCCAGTACAGTTCCAACGGTGTCCTGAATCATCAGTATTGAAAAAAATCGCCCTCTCTCATGGGACCGGGTAATTTTAATAATAACCGCAGTGCGTGGAGGATCAAATAGCGCTCCCCCAACAGCTGAAAAGAAACAGGCCAGGATAAGGATGAGTGGATTACTGGCATATGCCATTATTGCAAAACTGATTGTTCGCATCAGCATTCCGGCAACAATCATTGGTTTGGCACCAAACCTGTCGGCCATATCGCCGCCAAGTATGCACAAACTTTGTTGCAGAAGTTGTCTGACGCCCAAAGCCAGACCGACTACCCACCCGCTCCAGTGGAGATTATTTATAAAATGGAGCGATATCATAGGAAAGACGATATAGAAACCAAAAACAATAATAAAATTATCAAACAGGATAAATCTTTTCCCTGTTTTTCTTAGCGCACTAACCGACATCTGCTCAATTCCCTTATAATTAATAATCATGACAACACGTATCAGGGTAATTACAGCTCCTGATATCGTTTACTCATTTTCTTATTACTTGTAATTTATATTTATCTAAAAAAATGCCATCCCAAAATAAAGAACGCGCCCGCATAAGAACGTTAATTAACTCTTCGACAGAATAGAGTTACGCGTTTTTGTCAGTGTATTTTACGTTGTTATTATCAGCTTCCTGAAACGACGATGTCAAACAAAAACAATACTTATATTTAACATCTCAACAAAAAAAGCAACAGATCTTTAATTCCAGAAAACAGCAAGGAAAGTCAGTTCTTTGTTTCGTGAAATATCTGTTATCTGGTCATTTGTTTTAGAAAAATGTCACTGCCTGAATTTTCCATTAGTGTCCTCAGGAGATAGTTGTACAGAGTTAATAATCTATTTTTACCCTGGCTTTTGCTCTGCCCAGTCTGTTTCTGGTCTGCTGTCGATGTAAGAAAATGCTCTGAAGTTAAGCGCTGAACGTAAGGACACCCGGTCATTGCCATTTTCTGGCCAGCAGAAAATGGCAGAACGAATGAGATCTGTTGCGTACAACTTTTAACGCGCGGAATCCGCCTTAAAAGTGCTGATTCCGCGGCACGTCACGCGTGCTGTTCTTCCGTCTGCGTGGGCGGGTAACTGGCAATCTCAATCAGATTCAGGTCGGGATCGCGAACATAAAGCGAAATAATGCTGCCTCTCGCGCCGGTTCTTGTTACCGGCCCTTCCAGTATTGTCACCCTCTGAACTTCAAATTTTGCTTTCACTTCCTCAATGGCTTCAGTGGTGATAAAGCAGAGATCCAGCGAACCAGGCACCGGCAAATGAGCCTTTGGTTCAATTTCTTTACCATATTCATGGATGTTGATTTTCTGCTCGCCAAATTTCAGCGCCAGTCTGGTCTGATGAAAAGTTTCCAGCTGAAATCCCAGTATTCGGGTGTAAAAATCGACGCACGCGTCAACGTCATGAGTGGTTAAAACCAGATGGTCGAGATGACTGATCATCTTGTCTGCCTCCGTCAGGTTGTAAGATCAACGCCGCCGCTGGCAGCCCTGTTGTGTTCATCAATCAGCGTATATCAATTACTGCGATGTTGAGGTCAGGGCTGCGCAGGTTTCGTTCTGAGCCTCATTATCATTGCTCTTTCAATCGCTGATATTCAGTTATGCCACATCTGAGCGTTAAGCGAGCATAATCGAGCACAATAAATCTGAATAAGACATTGATGTTGCAAGAAAAGCCATAATCAATCATCATCCCTGCATCTGTTTCGCTTTGTTAACGCATGGGTTTCACTTTTTTTCGGGTATTAAAATGAATGAGAGATTGTCAACACGCATTGTCTTTTTTATTGCGGGTATCGTGACGGCGGCATGGGCGGTGATCGTTCCCTTTGCCAAAATGAATACCGGCGTCAACGAGGCCCTGCTGGGTAGCCTGCTACTTTGCCTTGGGGGTGGCGCTATCATCGCCATGCCCCTGACCGGCACCCTGACCACACGATTTGGTTGCAGAAAAGTGATCGCTGTCGCCGCCGTCATTATTATCGTCTCCCTTCCTCTGCTGGCTGTCGTCAACAGCCCGATGCTGCTGGCGCTCAGTCTGCTGGTCTTCGGGGTGGGTGTTGGCATCACCGACTGTACGATGAATGTGCAGGCCATCCTGGTGGAAAAATTAGCAACAAAACCAGTGATGTCTGGCTTTCATGGCATGTTCAGCGTCGGGGGGATCGCGGGTGCTGGCGCGATGACAGGCTTAATGGCACTGGGACTAAATGTTGCTAACGCCACGCTGGTGATTGCCTGCATGGTCATTATTCTGCTGGTACTCAGTTACAAAGGCCTGCTGCCCTACGCTAATCCATCAGAAGGCCCCGCATTTGCTATCCCGAAAGGCACCGTTCTGGTTTTGGGCATGATCTGTTTTATTTTTTTTATGGCAGAAGGCACGGTGCTTGACTGGAGTGCGCTGTATCTGGTGGAGAGTCGCAACGTCCCTGACACGCTGGGTGGACTCGGTTTTGCCGCCTTTGCTACCGCAATGACCGCCGGAAGACTGAGCGGAGACAGGATTATTGCCAGATATGGCGCTCTGAAGGTGGTGATGGCAGGAAGCGCGACGGCCATTGCCGGATTTTTGCTGGTAATCAATGGCGATCGCCTCTGGATGGTACTGGCAGGCTATCTGTTAACCGGAGCCGGATGCGCCAACGTTGTGCCGGTGATGTTCTCGCAGATTGGTAAACAGAAAAGTATGCCGCAGATGGTTGCCGTCCCTGCCGTTACCACGCTGGGGTATATCGGCGTGTTAGCCGGTCCGGCAGTGATTGGCTATATCGCCCATCACAGCTCCATCGCCCACGGCTTTATCTTTGTCACCGGGCTGGTGGTGCTCGCTGCCTGCCTGGCATTCGGTATCAGAAACCTGATTAATGCCCGTGAGGAGGAATGATGCATATCACGCATGTTGCGCTATGGACCGCCAATCTGGAACGTCAGGTCCGCTTCTGGACCACTTTTTTTCCGCCAGTTGCGGCGAAAAATATGTCAGTAGCAACAATCCTGGCTTTGAATCTTATTTCATCACCCTTGAACAGGGAGCGACCATCGAGCTGATGGCCAAACCCGGTCTGGTGCAGAGTGACGAGGAAAATAATCGTAGCGGTTGGGTCCATATTGCTCTCGCCATTGGCAGCAAAGACAACGTCAACGGTTAGCAGAGCAGGCAAATCGGCAGGGGATACTGGCCGGGAAACCCAGATGGACCGGCGATGGCTACTATGAAGCGGTAATTAACGACCCGGATGGTAATCTGATCGAGATTGTGGCGGGGTGAATGCAGAGTCTGAGAGAGGGACTCCCCACAGCAGCCAGCAACGGCTGATGCGCGCGATCCGCCAAAACATAGCAAGTCATTTGAAAAGGCGTAATCCCCGTCAGCGTGCGCGATATTTCACCGGTGTCACCGCCAGTGCCTGCTGAAAGATGGCGCAAAAATATTGTGGCGTGTTGTAACCACACAGCCTGCTGATTTCTACCACCGGCAGACTGGTGGTTTCCAGCAACTCTTTCGCTCTGGACAATTTTTCATCCTGAATAACCTTATGCACCGTGCGGCCCATTTCAGCGATAAATTTTTTGTCGAGATTTGAGCGTGAAGTACCCAGCTTTGCCAGCACGTGCCCGACCGAAATCCCCCGACAGGCATTCTTTCGAATATATCCCATTGCTCTGACCACCATCGCATCCGCCAGGGGGCGGTAGTCAGTAGACTGCCGGGTAATCACGCCTTCCGGTTTCACCACTACCTGACCACAGGGGATATGACGTGCTGACAGCAGGTCATCCAGTAATTTTGCCGCCTCAAAACCCATTCTGCGCGTTCCCTGTACCACCGATGAAAGCGAAATCCGTGACAGATGGCCGGTCAGCTCTTCATTATCAATGCCGATAACACAGAGGCGTTCCGGCACGGCGATACCACAGTATTCACAGGTCTGCAACACATGCCGGGCGCGGGCATCCGTGACCGCAATAATGCCGGTGTGCTCAGGTAAACCCGTAAGCCATTCCGCTAACCGCTGTCGGGCAGATCCCCAGGTATCTCCGTCGGTGATCATCCCTTCAAAAACCACCCCGGGAGAGGCGAGCGCCTGAGTCTGCCGCGTAAAGGCTGCGGCCCGCTCCTGCGCCCAGCGCTTGCCCGCCACCGCAGGCAAACCATAAAAAGCAAAACGCTCAATGCCTTTTTCCGTCAGATGCGTCAAGGCTGCCGCCACCAGCGCGTCATTATCGGTTGCCACATAGTGCACCGGCGGATAATCCTGCGGATTGTGATACGAGCCGCCCACCCCCACGACCGGCACGGCGATCTGAGTCAGCTGGCGGGCAAGAGACAGGTCGTCAAAATCCGCAATGATACCGTTGCTTTTGAGAATACTGTGGTGAAAAGGGTGAACACTGAAATCCTCCTCAACATCGATATCCCAGTCACACTGGGACGCATGATAAAACTCCCCGATCCCCGCAATAATTTGCCGGTCATAAGCCTTGTTGGCATTGAAAAGCAACGAGATCCTCGCCTGAGAGGAGAAATCGTGATCACTGTTCATTCTGTTTTCCTGAAAATGGCCGACTGTCATGACGAAACAGATTACTGCCGCGAGAATCAGGTAAAAACGGGAAAATGGCTGAAACAACGGATTTCACTGCAAAGATGCGAGGAGGATCGAAGAACCGCTAAAAGAGCGGCTTGAGAACGAATGGCACCTCCCCTGCGCAGACAGAGGAGGCAGGCCACTACTTAATACTCACCGTTTGCTGATAAAGCTGACTGAAACGCTGCTGTCGCAGGCGATAAAATGCATGGCGGTCAGCGACCGGATGATAATGGGCTTCCAGCGGCAGCTCCGGCAACAACTCTTGCGGTGAAACGCCCGGAAAGCAGCTCATTCGCGCCAGTCGTGCAGCACCCAGAGCTGGCCCGACTTCACCACCGGTGCGATAGTCCAGCGTTATGCCACTGATATCGGCCAGCAGTTGACGCCAGAAATGGCTGCGCGCCCCGCCGCCAAGCAGGGTAACTGAAGAGGGCCTGACCCCGCTGGCCTGTAATACCGCCATGCCTTCCGCCAGCCCCATACTGACACCTTCCAGCACCGCCATCGCCAAATCCTGCGGTCCATGCTGATGGGTAAAGCCCCAGAATAACCCGGTAGCATGGGGATTATTATGTGGCGTCCGTTCACCGGAAAGATAGGGTAAAAAGCAGGGAGAACGTTCGTTAAGCTCCACTTTTTCCGCCAGTGCCAGCAAATCGGAGACCGAACGCTGTCCGGTCAGCCGCGCTGCCCAGTCCAGGCAGGAGGCTGCGCTAAGCATCACCGACATCAGATGCCAGGTCTGTGGCAATGCATGGCAGAAACTGTGGACCGCCTGCTCGGGATTACTGACAAAGCCGTTACTAACGGCAAAACAGACGCCGGAGGTGCCCAGCGACAGCATCGCCTGTCCTTCCCGCCAGATACCGGCACCAATCGCCCCGGCCGCATTGTCACCACCACCCGCCACCACCGGTACGCTGGCTGGTAATCCCCATCGCTCGCACACCGCGGGTGACAGCATTCCGGTAACCTGATTTCCTTCCGCCAGTTCAGGCATCTGCTCCCGCGATAATCCGCAGGCGGCCAGCAGCGCGTCACTCCAGTCACGTTTACCCACATCCAGCCACATTGTCCCGGCGGCATCTGACATATCGGTGACAAAATCTCCACTGATCCGCCAGCGCAGGTAATCCTTTGGCAGCAGTACCCGGTCAATCTGGCGAAAAATCTCCGGTTCGTGCTGCTGTATCCACAGCAATTTGGGCGCGGTGAAGCCCGGCATCATCAGGTTGCCGGTAATGCGTCGTGAGTCCTTCACGCGCTCTTCCAGCGTGACGCAGGCCTCTGCGCTTCGACCGTCATTCCACAAAATCGCCGGGCGTAAAACCGTCTGTCTGCTGTCCAGCAGCACCGCGCCATGCATCTGCCCGGTCAGCCCCAGCGCCCGTACATCACGTAGCGAGTGCTGCTGCCCCAGCGCCTGCATTGCCCTGTCGGTCGCCTGCCACCACATTTCCGGGTCCTGTTCCGACCACAGTGGATGGGGACGGGATACGGTCAGCGCTTCGCTATGGCTGGCCACCACCTGGTTATCCTCATCCAGTAATACCGCCTTGACACCTGACGTGCCGAGATCGATTCCTGTATACATGCCTTATTTCCTCTGGCGTTCAGTTCTGGCGCTGACGGCTGCCACTGCCTCGCATCTTACTGGCGCTATCCTCTGAGAGCGCATCTGCACCGCCAGATAATCCACAGGTCAGCGGTCAGCGGTCAGCGGTCAGCGGTCAGCGGTCAGCGGTCAGCGGTCAGCGAAAGATAGCCTGATTAACAATATTTTCCAGACGTTCCTGTTCCCCGCTACGATGCTGAGGATACAACGCTGATTTTTCGGTATATCTGGCAAGATCTTCCAGCGAGAGGCTTCCCGCGAGGATATCCCTGCCCAGTTGGGCATTCCAGCCTGCATAGCGAGCCTCGCGAGCCTTCTCCAGCCTGCCCTCTTCCATCAGTCGTGCGGCAATACGCAATCCCTGCGCCATCACGTCCATGCCCCCAATATGGCCATAGAACAAATCATAAGGATCGGTGCTCTGGCGACGCACTTTGGCATCAAAATTCAGTCCGCCGGTGGTAAACCCGCCCGCTTTAAGGATCTCAAACATAATCAATGCGTTTTCTTCAACACTGTTGGGGAACTGGTCAGTATCCCAGCCGAGTTGCAGATCACCACGGTTGGCATCCACCGAACCGAAAATACCCAGCGCCGTGGCGGTCGCGATTTCATGCTGGAAAGAGTGCCCCGCCAGCGTGGCATGGTTAGCTTCGACATTAACCTTAATCTCCCCTTCCAGACCAAACTGTTTAAGGAAGCCATACACGGTGGCCACGTCATAATCGTACTGATGCTTGGTGGGTTCCTGCGGTTTAGGCTCAATTAACAATGTGCCTTTGAAACCCGTGCGATATTTATGCTCCACCACCATCTGCATAAAACGACCAATCTGCTCACGCTTCAGATCGGTATTAAGCAGGGTTTCATAACCTTCACGCCCTCCCCACAGCACATAGTTTTCACCGCCGAGGGTATGCGTGGCCGCCATCGCGGCATTGACCTGGGTTGCGGCCCAGGCAAAAACTTCCGGATCGGGACTGGTGGCCGCCCCGGCGCCATAGCGTGGATGAGTGAAGCAGTTGGCGGTACCCCACAGCAGTTTTACCCCGGTCTGCTGTTGTTTTTCCGCGAGAAGGTCGGTTATCGCCGCAAAATTATGCAGATATTCACGGACGGAGTTTCCCTGGGGGGCCACATCGGCATCATGAAAACAATAAAACGGCACGTTCAACTTGTGGAAAAATTCGAAGGCAATGTCAGCTTTAACTCTGGCCATTTCCAGTTCATCGCCCCCCCGAAACCACGGACGTTCGAATGCGCCTGTGCCGAACATGTCAGTGCCCGCCCAACAGAAAGTATGCCAGTAGCAGGCGGCAAATCGCAGATGATCTTCCATTCTTTTACCCAGAATGATTTCGTCCGGATTATAAAAATGAAAGGCCAGATCGTTCTGGCTTTCACTGCCTTCGTAGACAATTTTCTGAATGCGTTCGAAATAGTCAGCCACGGTGAGTCTCCTTGAATAAATAGCGATGAAACCGGCGAACAGGGTTAATTAACGCCCTCACTATGCAAATAACAGAATCGGGGTGACAATTATAAAATTTTATAAACCGGCTCTGTAAAATCCCAACCTTGACGGCGATCACAGCCTTATGCTGCGGCATACCGGGCTGATGACTGATGCTTTGTGACAGGCATCATGAAAAGCAAAATAGCCATCCCGATAACAAAATATTGTCATTTCCTTCCGGCAAAGGCAGTCCTATTTTTTTATTTCGCCGCACCTCAACCCGTTTATATTAAGGCCTGGCATGACACCCATATCTGAAATGAAAGCGAATAATCGCTATATCATCGCCATGACGCTGGTAGCGACATTAGGCGGATTATTATTTGGTTATGATACCGCCGTTATTTCCGGCACCGTTTCATCGCTGGATACGGTATTTATCAGCTCTCGCGGCCTCAGTGAATCCGCAGCCAATTCTTTGCTGGGCTTTTGTGTCGCCAGCGCGCTGATCGGCTGTATCATTGGGGGTGCCTGTGGCGGCCCCCTCAGCGCCCGCTTTGGCCGGAAGAAAACCCTGCTGATCGCTGCGGTACTGTTCTTCTTTTCCGCTCTCGGTTCTGCTTTTCCTGAATTCGGGCATCGTACGATTAATCCGCAGGAGGGTGTGCCTTATTACCTGTCAGGCTATCTGACGGAATTTGTTATCTACCGGATAATTGGCGGTATTGGTGTCGGCCTCGCGTCCATGGTGTCACCGATGTATATCGCTGAAATTACGCCCGCCGATATGCGTGGCAGGCTGGTTGCCTGTAATCAGTTCGCCATAATACTGGGGCAGCTGCTGGTCTACTGCGTAAATTATCGTATCGCGCTGTCTGGTAACGAAAGCTGGCTGAATACGATGGGCTGGCGTTATATGTTTCTTTCTGCGGCGCTGCCGTCGCTGCTGTTTTTTATTCTGCTGTTTACCGTGCCGGACAGTCCACGCTGGCTGGCGGCAAAAGGCATGACGCAGCAGGCGGCCGCCGTGCTGGAAAAATTGTCAGGTAAACTGCGGGGAATGAGTGAACTCACGACTATCCTGCAATCGGTCAGCGCCGGTCCGGAGAAAAAATCGCCGCTATTTTCATTTGGCACTGGCATAGTGGTAATTGGCGTAATGCTTTCTGTTTTCCAGCAATTTGTCGGCATCAACGTGGTGTTATATTACGCGCCCGAAGTCTTCCGGACGGTGGGTTCCAGCACCGATGTGGCTTTATTACAGACCATTATCGTTGGCGTGATCAATCTTCTCTTTACCACCATCGCTATTGCTACCGTGGATAAATTTGGCCGTAAACCACTACAGATTATTGGCGCGCTGGGGATGGCTGTGGGGATGTTCACGCTGGGAAGCGCCTTTTACAGCAAGCTGCCGCCAACGGTGGCGCTGGCAGCGATGCTGTTTTACGTTGCCGCCTTTGCCATCTCCTGGGGGCCGGTATGCTGGGTGTTGCTGGCAGAAATTTTTCCTAACCGTATCCGCAGTAAAGCAATGTCGGTTGCGGTGGCAGCGCAATGGATCGCCAACTATCTGGTTTCCTGGACCTTCCCGATGATGGACAAGAACAGCTACCTGAACGCCCATTTCAACAACGGTTTTGCTTACTGGATGTATGGCGTAATGGCCCTGCTGGCAGCGTTGTTTATGTGGAAGTATGTGCCGGAGACGAAAGGCAGAACGCTGGAGGAACTGGAAGCGCAGTGGCGCAGGCCGACGCCACTGTCTGAAAAACGGAGTGGATAAATCGATTGAACGCCCAGCCTTTTCAGGCTGGGTGATGTGCAGTTATCAGTGCACCATGAATGTTTACTCCTCTATACCGCTCCCTGAGCATCTGAAACAGATTTGTTCCGCCACGCCATCGCCATAACAGGTGTGACACTGTCCAAAAGCATTCTCATCTGTGGGTTCGCGTCCTGTACCGGCACAATTTTCACAGGCAAACTCCGCAGTGCCCTCACCGCGGCAGATCCGGCAAATAAGCGCATCACACATCGCCCACCTCCGCAGCTTTTGCCTCAAGTCGCCGTTTTTTACTGGCAACGATTTTTTTGAGTTGCAGGCACAAAGCGCGATTCCACACTTGGTGCTGCTTAAAAGACATATTGATGGCAGAACGATAAATAGCCTTGTGCGTCATCCATTTAATGGTTCTGGCTTTGAAATAACTTTCCAGGCAATCCCCGCGATCTGCCGGATTGTCGGGAAGGCTGGTCACCGCTGAAAAAAATGAACAGAGATATTTCAGCAGCTCCGGTGCGAGCAATATCATTTGCTGCTCTACCTCGGTGAAAAGCGCCCGTTCATCCGCGCAATCGGGGATCCTGTCGACAAATCTGACCAACTCTGACCACAGACTCCATGCTTTGGCGGTCGCGCCACGATCTATCCGTTTAACCTCAATTTTATGTTCACGATGGAAAAGTAAAATGGCAGCCATGGTGTTCTGCTCAAACGGCAGTTGCAGGGCGCGGAAGGTCTGGAAGATATTGCCTGCCGGTCTGTCAATGGCATGTAGCATCAGACAGATTGTGACTGCTTTATGCAGATTGTCCGGCCTGCTGCTGCCGTTAAAAAGCGACGCAATATCGTCAATGCCCGCTCTGCGGCATGAGTAAGATAAAAGATGATTGAAATGCGCAGCAATAAAAGCATCCAGAGCAACCGGTACAGTTTGCGATGATTTAATATGGTAATTGCTGTGATTAATACACTCATGCAGGCAGGCATTCTTTGCCAGCGCGGCAAACATGGACGGCCCTGATGACTCGCTATCAAAAGCAACACCCTTTAACACCCTGACTTTTGTTTGCTCTGCCAGCTGCACCAACTGCTCTGCTGCTTCAGCCAGCCCCGCATCCAGCCGGGTCGCAGGATTGAAATAATCATGGCTGATTCTGGGTACCACCCGCATAAATTCCGCCGCGAAATAGTCCAGGTCGAAGGTAAGCTGCTCTACCTGCGCATGTTCATCATTCTGACTGTTAAGAAACTGGGTAAAGGCCAGATAAAAATCGATTTTTTCGCGACCATTTTCCGACCCGCCAGGTCTGCCATCCTGCGTATTGTGACGTGTGGCATCAAAAAAATCCCATGCGCTGAGAGACTCTTTAACCGAAGCCGGTGCCATTTCAAGATCGATAAAGTTCAGATGCCAGGATTTATATTGCTGGCTGAGCAAATAAATCGTGGTCAAGACAGCGTAAAACTCCTTGCTGTGACGGGCCGCGGCAAAGTGCTGCTGAAAAAAGGATTTATCAATGATGTTGTAAAATTTTTTCAACGCATGTTTGGTTACGGGTTCATTGCCAGCCGCATGCTGAGAAATCTGATTGATCCACGCCGTGTCAGTGAGTAAGCAGTCCTGTTGCTGCAACAAAATGGGCAGAGGAGTGAGGGTGAATCTGGCATTCATACTGTCTTCCTTTCAGGGATAGTTGGGGTGCATCCATTAACAGGGATTTCACTCGCAAAGAGGAGGACGTTTCCTTATATATCCGATCGCTACCTTGCCCCTGCTGGCAACGCTCGCTGCCAAAAGACAATTTTCTCACTGGCGGGCGCTTATCTTCACTTTCAGTTAACATAGTCGGTGAAAAAACAGTGAGGAAAAAACATGACTCAACCTGCAAAATTAACGGTAGCACAAGCACTGGACCAGCTGGATCTTCTCTATGAAAACGCGGTTACAGCGCTGCGTGAAGCTATTGAAAGCTATATTCGCAGTGGCACCTTGCCGGATGATACCCGGCGCGCGCAAGGACTGTTTGTCTACCCAGAGCTACGCGTAAGTTGGGAAGGAGATGCAGGCAGCCATAAAAATTCGCGGGCTTTTGGGCGATTCACCCGTCCGGGCAGTTACGCTACCACCGTGACACGTCCAGCCCTGTTCCGTCGTTATCTTGCTGAACAACTGGAGATATTGAGCAACGAATATCCGGTCACACTGGAAGTGAAACCATCAAATCAGGAAATTCCCTTTCCCTATGTCATTGACGGGGCCAATCTTGGGTTGGATCGCAGCATGAGCGCCGGACTGGCGCAGCATTTTCCCACCACTGAACTGGCACAAATTGGCGACGAAAATGCCGACGGCATTTATCAGCCAGGCGCACAATTTCCGCTTTCGCATTTTGATGCATTGCGCACCGATTTTTCACTGGCCAGACTGCGCCACTACACCGGCACCCCTGTTGAACATTTTCAGTCCTGGGTCCTGTTTACTAACTACACCCGCTATGTGGATGAATTTGTCCGCTGGGGCTGTGAGCAGATCGCCGATCCGGACTCGCCCTGGCTGGCCCTTTCCTGCGCAGGCGGCATTTACATCAACGCCGATACCCCAAATCCGCAGGAAACCCTGTCAGGCCTGGCGTGGAAAAATCATCAGATGCCGGCCTGGCACCTGATTGCCAAAGAGGGTCAGGGTATTACGCTGATAAATATTGGCGTCGGCCCGTCGAACGCCAAGACCATTTGCGATCACCTCGCGGTGTTACGTCCGCATGCCTGGCTGATGATTGGTCACTGTGGTGGGCTCCGCGAAAGTCAGACCATTGGCGACTATGTGCTGGCTCATGCCTATCTGCGTGATGACCATGTGCTGGATGCGGTGCTCCCGCCGGATATTCCCGTGCCCAGCATTG
Source organism: Erwinia papayae (assembly GCF_058241465.1). Lineage (NCBI taxonomy): Bacteria > Pseudomonadati > Pseudomonadota > Gammaproteobacteria > Enterobacterales > Erwiniaceae > Erwinia > Erwinia papayae. The sequence continues at coordinate 484,654 of NZ_JBZCHT010000009.1, read as the reverse complement.
CTGAAGTGCAACGAGCGCTGTTTGATGCGACACGCGAGGTAAGCGGTATGCCGGGTGAGCAGGTGAAGCAGCGGCTGCGTACCGGCACAGTGGTGACCACGGACGATCGCAACTGGGAACTGCGTTACTCTGCCTCAGCGTTGCGCTTTAACCTCAGCCGTGCGGTTGCCGTGGATATGGAGAGTGCGACCATTGCCGCTCAGGGCTACCGTTTCCGCGTCCCTTACGGCACCTTATTGTGCGTTTCAGATAAACCCTTGCATGGCGAAATCAAGCTTCCGGGACAGGCCAATCGTTTTTACGAAGGCGCGATTTCTGAACACCTGCAAATAGGTATTTATGCTATTAACCTGCTGCGTGCCGAAGGTGACAAACTGCATTCGCGCAAGCTGCGTACTTTCAATGAGCCACCGTTCCGCTAACAGTCTGTTTCTAGTGATAACCTGCCCGCGCTGCGGCAGGTTAACGGTGGGCAGACAGCTCGCCGCTCAGCCGTCGGTTAAATCAGGCCTCTCTTGCAGCGAGCCTGATTAACCGCCTGACCTGCATGGCAGCAAATTCTGAATGATGAAATCCCCCTGAATTTATTGTTTTAACGTCGCATGGAGGGCTTAATTGATAAACTGTTGATTTATTCAGCAGTCAGTTAAAAAGTGCGAAAACAGGCTTTGACATCCGCCAGCGCTCTGGATATTATCCGCCCCGTTCAAGCGATTCCTCTGTAGTTCAGTCGGTAGAACGGCGGACTGTTAATCCGTATGTCACTGGTTCGAGTCCAGTCAGAGGAGCCAGATTCAAAAAAAAGCCGGTGTCTCACGACACCGGCTTTTTTTATGCAAGATTGTTCTCAACAATGACGCAACTTTCGCAAATCACCGCCTTTCAGCAGCGACTGTGCCATCACGGACAGATAACGGGCGATAACAACATATTTGTCGATCTACTCTGCATTAAAAATGAAAAGAAATTCTTTCAAATCAAGATAAAAATTAAACATCCAACGCGACAAAAAATACGCCATCACCACAGAGAACGACCACATTGCCAGAACGTCGAAGCAACTGTACAAACAGAGCAAAATCAGAAAACCTGTCAGGATATAAAATTCTATTCCCGTTGTTTTTCGCACTATCCTGTCAGAACTGAGCATCGCGCTGAGTTCACTGCGATAAGTTCTTTTCAGGTAGTAACGCTCTCTGAAGTCAGCATTAAAAAAAAGAAACCACAGTGTTATCACATAAAATATCAATAACAGAATTAACTTAGCTGGGGTGAAACAGAATATGCCAGCGGCAAAAAAAAACACAGGAAAGAAAAAAAACATGGTTTTTTTATTTAACCGATTTATGACTGAAATCTGATAAGCCAGTAAGTACGGTGTTATCGACGGCTGCATATTGTTAACTCTTTCTATCCTTGCTGACAACTTACCTGCGGCAGAACTAAATATAAGGGCAGTAAAAAAAGAGTAGATAAATGATAATAAAACAGAATGCGCATTAAAGTATAAAGACAACATAAACAGCGATACTGAAAGTATAAAATCAATAAAAAAATAATGCGACAATGGCAAAGCAAACCCAAAACCAGAGGTGAAAAAATGTATAAGTGACGATACCGATTTTGCCCTGCGCAGAGGGAATAAAATCACGCCACTTGACAGATTATTCCAGCCTTCAGCATCAGTGATACAGAATCCACGCGCAGGATCAAAATAGTGGTAGCAATGATTTCTCACACCAAGAAAAACAACGTAATGTGCATTTTTAAGGTGGCTGATTACCGGCACAGTGAGCAATTTAAAAGCAGTGATGGGTATTTTTTTGCAACAGGATTCAATACCGCACCGGTCGGTAATCTGTTTAAGAGTGTTAAATGACAGTCCTGTCGATCCAGGCGGATAATTTTTCCTCAGCTGGTTCAGTGAAAGATGATAACCATAGTGAGAAGCTAGCGTACAAACACAGGCAAGGCCACAATCATACTTTTCAACCTGGTAGACAGGCTTTATTACGCCAGCGTAAGTCAGCACAGTACGGTCAACCCATTGATCAAATAAAAAAAGGAGCATTAAAAGAAAAGTCATCATCGCCGATTAAATCAGTTCCTCATTAATTCTGCCCTTGGCATGAAATCCATTTAGCGCTGCACTGGCGGCATAAGCCCCCATATTGTCACAGTAAAGTGTTTTTAACTCAGAGAGAGATGCTACATCCACATACGCCGTGCCGACGTGATCAAGAGAGGTGCAGGCAGGACCGTAGACGTCAAATTTCTGTAAACCAGCAAAACTCTCAGGCTGTCGATTGCTGGCATAGAATGTCATTGGTGAATGACGTAACGATCTGACCAGATGTAATGCACCAACCTGAGATATCCCGGCATTGACTACCAGAAAAGGTGACTCTGCATTAATGTTGTAATCCAACAGGCTCACTTCAAGACGCCCTGAGCCGCCAACAATGCCCCGCCCGCTCTCAAAAAACACAGATTCAGGCATATGGTTCAACGTTCTGAGTTTACTGCTCAGCGATTCGGTAAGTGAAACATCAGGCAAGGACATAGCTTTATGAGGTAAACCGAAGGTATGCGGAAACCCTCCACCAAAATTAATAACGTCCGGCTGAAAATCCGTAGCCTGGCAGATTGTTTTTATCTCATCAAGCGCATTACCCAGAGAAATCATTACTGCATCGATGCTCTGGATCTGGGAGCCGATATAACAGTGAAAACCAACAATATTTTTTAAATAAAAATACCCACCTCCAGCCAGGCAGTCTACAATCTGTTTTGCTGTCATACCGAAATGACTTTTTGGTAAGCCATTATAAATACCATAAGTTGTACCGGGCATATAAGAAAGACGAAACAGCCCTTTGCCATCAATACCGTTCTGAACCAGTTTTTTAAAAAATTCGATTTCGCGTACAGATTCCAGTACAAAAAACAATGAATTACTTTGAGATGACAAATTAATAAAAGAAGAGAGATGAATATTAACTTTGTCATAACCAGTGATAAATATATCTTTGCCAGATACATTAGCATCAATAAGAATATCCATCTCTTGCTGTGAACAAACATCAAATCCCTGAGTAAAATCCGAAATAAAATCGATTAATGGTGGATAATTATTAGCTTTTAACGAATAGATTAATGAAGAGAAATCAGGTAAAAAATTTTGCAGGGCAAGTATATTCTTCATTATCTCAAGCTTTGAATATGAAATTTTAGCCTGATGCAATGAATTATCTTTTGAAAGCATCAATTAACTCTCCGAAGGTTGTGTCCGACCCAGATAATAGTTCGGCTAGCGTCTCCTCACTCAGCTGAGTATTATTATGGGTTTCAAGTTCTACAATAAGGCCGACTAAAAGCAGTGAATCCAGACCTGTTGCAAAAAAGTCCGTCTGATAAATTTCATCACCAGGCGTATTGCCAGTATTTGATAAAATATAACTTTTGATAATTTCTATCATTTTTCTCTTCCTGACAGCTGAAAGGATAATAATATGGATTTGAAATTGATATCGTAAAGTGTATCATTGTTAAACATATAAACCGCAGATTTCAGATCATGATATTGATTGTGTAACCTGTCATCATTGACTGCCATGTAGCCATTCTTAAAACCTAACGATTGCATAAAAATATCAGCAAATTGTGATGCGTTTTCTGAAATAATTAATTTGGCAGAATTGAGCACCACATGTTTGTCAATATGAGAGATTTTTTCACTGGCAATACGTGAAACTCTCATTATGAGGGAATCATTGATAACCAACAGATTATTTAATTTGTTCAGCCTTTGAAATATGGCCTCATTTTTTTTATTACTGATGAAGTTAAGAAGACTGTCAAACATGGCACGCATAGTGCTATTCCAGCAGATACTCCACAAATAATGTGCGTAGAAGGCAATCACCTCATTTAAGATAAATTTAATATTATTATGGATGATCAGGGCCTTACGACTATCCAGAGAGAACGTAACAGAAGATATTTTGTTCTCATGCATACCCATGCCCTGGAGAAAATGATGGTGCAAAATATTCAATTCCTTAATCGGTGCAAAAACCAGCACCGGCTTATCGGCTATTTTACCGGTAAACAGAATATGTGATGCCAGACTGAAAAAACTGATAACAGGGCACACGCGACTGAGTTGACCCTCAATGTGCATCAGTTCCACTAACGAAGTCAGGGAAGATCCGTTGACGGTGGTAGTTGCAGAACAAATGAGTCCGGTATCAGTGAAATCGGTAATATTACATTCGATCAACGCATAGACAGATTGCATATGTTGAGCGAAGGAGATACCTAAAGAGAGTGAGTGAGCAGAAAGCGCCTGAAGAATGTTATGAACATCGGCATCGGTAATAAATTTAAGATAAAAGAGTTGATTAAACTCCACAGACTCAATAGCCGATTTTAAACATTCAATAGATTTACAACTAATTATAATATCTGTAACCTCAGATTTTTTCATAGATTTCTGCAATCGTTTTATGTTCATTGTCCAGGTGCTCTCCAAAAAGTTGAATATAATCATTCAGGCTGTAATTTTTATTATTAATAACATTTTCTACAATTGAATCACTGATCGATTTATACCCCAAAGAAAGCAGTGACACGGATTCATTTTTACTGCAAGCAGGGAAAAGATTTTGCAGACATTGATGATACCATCCGCGCGTGATATACAACTTCCATACATTGCGATTCCATATTGCAGCAGATTCATATTTTTTATCTGCGATAATATCCTGGTGCATATCAGAGAGAATATCTGCAATCAACTTTGAGTTTACCGTGGACAAATAAACTTCCATAGCATCTTTTGCAGAGCTGATAAGCACATTATTGTCATATACTTTATCAGGCTTTTTACGGATTAAATAAATAATCACTTCATCATCTTCATTGAGAAAAAAATGTTGCCAACTCATCACCCTGAATTTCAGATCGGTAGTATTAAATATGAGATTATCATCAACCTTACGCATTTGTTGAGAATAAACCATATGAGGTATATCAACAGGTAGATTCACTTTTATCATTCGCATTCTTCGCAACAAAGTACTGTATGAATGTTGAATGACAATGCCAGAAGATTTGATGATATCTTCATATGCCTCGGACATATCTTTCTGCTGATAAGTTCTGGATTCTATTTCGAAACCGAATTTAGCAAGAGAAAATACCGGATTACTTTGTTCTATTCTGACACTCCGTTTTTCACGGTTAAAATCGATGAAGATGTCCATATAGCAGACTGAGGCTATGATATTTTTATACACAGAATTGTTTAGAATACCCAGAATTGAATTAGTGCGACAATCGACAGGAATACTATTGATCATTTTTACTCCTTGAGATTATGATTTAACAGAGCGTTATTAATCTGTTTAAATTCGACACCTTTGATGGTTATACCGTGATTATTATTAATATAGTTTTTGATAAAAATCTCAAGGGTTGCTGTATCTTCTGTAATATTTTTGCTAATAACTTCAATAAAGTTATCAGTGGATTTTATTTTTAATTTAAGAGCGAATTTATCGTTAATAGACTTTATTAAAGGTCGGGTATCAATTCTGACGCCGTTAACTTTTATCATTTCACTTTCACGGCCTTCAAAATAAACATACCCTTCCGCAGTGAGATTGATACGATCTCCGGTGAAAAGCGCACGCCCTTCGTCAGTGTTAATAAACTGGCATGGACCAGAATCCTGATAACCAAGCAGAACATTATCACCACGCACGATACATTCGCCCTTTCCCTGCCGCATCAGTGCACTGCTATTGAGATCACGAACAGCTATAGTAATTCCCGGAATAGCAACCCCACAGCACTGGCTGTCGACAGCACAACACGACAGAGGCATAATTGAAACACGTTTACATTCGGTAATGCCATACATAGTAATAATATGCGTTTCAGGCAATGCCAGCTTACAGCTGTCATAAAGTTGTTGGGTGAAGGTTTCACCGGTCAGTGTAATTTGAACAGGCGCATACAGTGAGGGATCATTCTTGCTGGCGATGACATAATGCTTCAGTATTGCGGGTATTAACGCAAGACAATCCGCTTTGTGTTCAGAGAATTTTACAAAAACCCGATGCAGGTATTCCCGAAAATCATAATAAACAACGGATGCGCCTGCGGATAGGGACATTAATATCTGATACAGACTGTAATCAAAAGAAAGAGGTGTACAAAAACCAATACGGGAATGATTATTGTATTTAAGTACAGAGGAAATACTCATCAGAGAGAAAAACAGGTTTTTTGAACTCGCAATCATCTCTGTCGGTTGACCTGACGAGCTACCTGATGAAAAAAGAGACAGTCTGAAATGTTCAGATTTGTCATTAATAATTGTTTCGGTGAGAAATTTTTGGATTTCAGTTTCATCGTAGCAATTCTTATCTGTCTGATAAGTCCTGCTATCGATACAGCCATTATCCAGCTGATTTGATGCAGCAACTGTTCTGTTTTTTATCCTGAGATGAATGCCTGCTGAGAGCGCCAGCATTAAAAAAACAGTAAGTGAAAAAGCATTCCCCTCAAGAATATCAACCCTGTTAATTCCCTCCTGATCAATCTGAGAAATAAATCTCTTTTTTTGAGAAATTATCGATTCAAGAAGATCGTTATAAGTGTAAGTGCTATCATTTTCTATCAGAAACACATTATCACGATTTCTGTAACAGCTCAGAATAAGATAAGAATAGATATTCATACCACCTCATATTCAATAATAAAGCAGGCGCGTGATGCGCGAATTTCAGTAAATTCTGGACAGGGTACGTGCAACAGAAATAGACCACCCTTCCAGCTGACTCAGATACCGAATTGCATAAGAGAGTGAATGTGAAAGTTTAAACAGCAGTGATACCGTTGCTACAATTAAAGGGAATGAAGAGGTAACAGTAAACTGTGACAATGAAAAAATTACGGCTGAAATCAATAGTGCACAATAAATCATGAAAATACGATTATTGATCGTATTAGCAAGTTGCGAAGATAATGATGAAAAATAAACCTGCACAGCATACGGATAGTTTTTTATTTCGCCAGAAAGTAATGTACCTGAACGTGTGACGAAATAGACTTCCATTTGCTTGGTAAAAACCGCCAGTTTTCTGTAAACATACTGACCAATTGAAAACAGCACAATGACTACGGCCAGAATATACAGACTTGCTCCCATTTTTACATAGGAATAGATAAATATTAACGATGTTGCAAGAGCGAAGAAAAATTCGGTCAACGAAAAAGATATGCCATCATCAAGAACTTTAGTATCGTAAGACAGGACTTCAATATCTTTATCATTTACTCTTCTTTGGCTTAGTTTGTGAAGTAAAGCAAAGATAGTAAATTTAGCATTGATATAGAACAGCCTTTTCAGTAAGAGATCGGCCAGCATCAGGCAAAAAAGTGAAACAATAATAACTGAAAGCAGGGTTATCAGATTTACTCCACTGACAACAAAAACATCAAATTTAAATTTGAGAAAACTGTATGCTGTTAAAAAGACAAAAGAGAGCAACAACAATATAACTGTTTTCGACGAACTTTTACCATGTACGAAATATCTGACATATCGCTTCAGCCAGTGCTGCTTAAAATTGTGACTGGTTTTAATGAAGCATCTGAGCATATCTTTATTCAGAAAACTAAACTGGTTATAAACTTCCTGACTTTCCATAAGCGAGAATTTTTTTATTCTTTCAAGACCATTGGTAATCTGGGAACTGTAAAAAACCAGATAAGATGTACTGTCTGCAATATCAATAAGCACCGTACTGATAATAACCAGGCTGGCTGTCTGGGACAGTGACAATGAAAAAAAATGAAGATAAGCAGCTGTCAGGGCAACAATCAGCGCCATCAAAGGTGCAAGATTGTATATGACTCTGGAAACGGTCATGTATTTTTGTAGCTTCCATACAATTTTGTTTTCGTAAGCACGAATAACAGAAGCACTACTCCAGTGAGATTTTTTTGATGCCTGGATAAATCTGTCGATGACCGCTTTTCTTTTTTTATCAAGATGCTTTATTTTTTTTGCCATACTTTCAGTGCCAGCATAATCAGGCCTATGACCAGCGCGTAAACAGCGAAAAGAGCAATGCTGATTTTCACCAGGCGATAGCAGGTAATTAACAGTATTGATAAAGTCACATAGTAGTTGAGGAAGATATTATGAAGTTCACCTACCGATTTAATATCACGTTCAAGAGTAGCTCGTAGTAAATTTTCTTTTTTAATTCTGCTAAAATAGAGAGCCTGACTTAAAGAGCTGGCAACATTAGCCAGAATAAACGAAATATTGTACAGAAAATAATAAAGCAATATGTAAACAGATAAGCTGATAAACAGTTCGGTACTGTGCCATATTTTAGGATCTATAATTTTGTAATAGAAAAAAGAGCTGGCAGTAATTGTAGTAAGATAAAGGAAAGCAAAGAAAGCTATGTAGAACTTAGCGTACCTGCCTGTCATTTTTATCAAAACATTTTTTAAAAAATCATTAAAATGCATCAAATAAAAAAACATGACCAACTTACCTCCAGATTTATAAGTATATTTGTTTGCATAAATCTTCGACAGTGGCCAGTAGCCTGAACAAAAATTCCTTGCCTTCGCAACCTAAAGAAATACGAATATAATTCAGCCCATTTTTTTGGTTCAGACCATCATCGGCATAGGAACGCATGCAGGTCTTTGACCAACCAAAACCGGCTCTGACAAGGTCAGGATAGCCACTTTTTACTGTTAAATCAACCAGAAGGGGAAGATCCAGTAAAGCACTAATCTGAGTTTGAGGCACTAAATATATGACAGGAGCGACACAATGATCGAGTGAAGGTACGGTCACATTGAAGAAGTGTGATTTAACAGTCGAAAAATTAATATCATTGAGAAAACGTTTGCGGTAAGTAAAATCACCACCGTCGAGATGCTGTTGTAATTTACTGACCAGCATACTACAAAGTGCAGAACCGGTAGTTTTAATTGTTTTATCTAAATACTCAGCGTTTTTGTTAAAAAAAATTGCACCAAAAACAAAATCTTCACAATAATGTTTTACTCCGCTTTCAATAACTATCAGGTTATCTGCTGCAATTTCATGTAAAGATAAACCAGGGCCTAAGAGGCTGTTATCTATAATTACAGTTTTATATTTTTCACACAGTTTTCTGATGTCATCTCGCCCGGAAATCACTGAACCAGAAACAGGATCGTTAATATACGGTTCGAAATACAGCAGACAATTCTCAGTATCAGACACGTTAAAAAATCGATCGCAGCGTACTATCTCAACATCTTGAGGAATAAAATCATCAAAAAGAGTTTCCGTTTCAAAATAAGTTTTTGGGGACGTTATTATTTTTTTACATTGTTGCAATTCGGCTACCAGTACAGACTAGATGGCAGCCATACCACAGTTAACCAGCCTGCAATCATTATAGCCGAGCATGTTGGAAAACGTTATCTCAGCCTGCCTTCTTGTACCGCTGATAAAAGGATCCCACAGCACTGTCGAACTTTTTCCTTCTTTCTGTAACTGCACATCAACATGTAGCTCAGACATGCTGTTATAATAACTACTGATAGCCGAAGTGTCTTTCATGATTTACCTTTGCAATGATAAGTTGCTTTGATATCGTCAACCGGGATAAATTTATTCGCCAGATAAAATCTGTTATTTTCTTTATGTTCGGAGAAGGCGTAAATTGAAGACCCTTGCGAAAGCAGGCTACTTATCTGCCTGACAACAGCTGAACCGATGCCATTTCGCTTACTACGAACAGCCAGTGCAGAGAGAAGAACATCATCAATGTGAAACAGAGGAAAGGTAATGACGCAGCAAAATATCCCCTTATCCAGATCGTGAACAAAAAACTTGCCCTGACCTGCCGTTGACAAAAAATCACAACAGAATGGTGTGATATCATTTAAAACAAGAAAATCGTTGATTGCATGACACTGTGTTTTGTTAAAGCATTCACTGACGCTGAAGCCGGCATCAGTCCTGACAGAATCAGGTTGGCATACTTTTTTATAGACCGACAAATCCTGACCTGTAAGCGATTTGAGGTTGTTCTTTTTACCTTCACGATGGGTAATTTCAATATTAGGATGATAATTGTCTGTAACCCAGATTAAATCTGATATCAGACATCGGCCATTAGAAATCAGCATACGACAATTACCTTTCAACGTTGACAAGTTCAAGCGCGCAAATGTGTATATGCAATTCAGTAAGTGGCACACTCATATTTTTAATATTTCTTAATTTTTGAAATACCTGTTCGGGCTGATGTTCATTTAAAAGCTGCTGGTATAGCTGCTCAATTTCCTTAAACCAGGAACCGGCCTTACTGTTATTTGCAATAAGATCGGTGCCGATACCGTAACCAATGACAGAAATCATTTTTTCCAGCGCATCGGTAGCTGAAAACTGTTTTTCTCTCGACAGAGTGTACAACGGCAATAAGGCAAGCAGACTACCGAAAACAATCTCTCGTGGTGTTAATTCATCAAGTACAACATCAAGTACTTCAGAAATAAATCGTTTGTCTTCATCAACAGAATCAAAAGTGTGCACTACTGAAAAGGATTTTCGTGTTTGGGCAGAGAGTCCCCTGATGGTATTTTCTCTGAATCCCTGACTTAATCCTTTAAGCAGCTTCAGATCTGTATTTTCAGGTATATCAACGATCAATACCAGAGAGGGTGAGAGAGAATACATGCTTACCGGACCGTGTCTGACCTTCATCTCAGGATAGATAATATTGATATTGTCATCTGTCACAGATAAAGGAAAAAAAGAGTTCAGGGTGATATTACTCTTTTCCAGAAATAGCATGACCTGATGTGTCAGGTCTTCAACACAAAACTGATCAGGTGTTAATATAATGACTCTTAACACTAAAATCACCATCATAATATTGCTCGAAATTCAACACTTTCGACGTTACAAGGTCAAGAGCATTGACAGCTTCGCTCCGACTGACTTTTTCACAAACATCGTGCATCAACTGCAATATAACTTCATTGGTTTCCTGATTAGACGTCACCCGGCCTTTTTCCAACATAGCACTGACAGGAAATAGCAATATGTTGTTTTGCCATGCAATATCCTGCATCTGATCGATTGATTGACTGATTACTTCTTTTGTTTGATCAGAAAGTATATTCTGATCCGCCATATATGAAAAAAGATGCTCCTTTTTACTGGTTATATTTTTATAGCTACTGATGATAAATTCAATATTTTCATCTGTAAACTTCTCCAGAAAATGCAGTTCGATGGCATATTCAATGATACTGTGAAATATATTAAATGATTTCCTTTCCGAGAAAAAACGGTAGTCTCCTTTGTTATAATCAAGGTAACCAAGTTCAGCGAGGCGCACAAAGGCTTTATCTGTTGCTTTTATTGCACAGTCCATTTTGCTATATGCCCAGCCTGTCTTATATTTGTTCGCAGTAGAGTCACCATAATGCACAAACCAGTCTGATAAAGCGTGAATCTTTATCATTTCCATTTCAGGTTCAAGCATTGTCTGCCGCCATAAATTTTCATAACACCACTCGTGACAGTGCATATAATTAGGGAACATCATATAGTCACTCTGAGAAGAGTATTTTTCGCTGTCAAATAAAGGTATTATATTTTTGGCTACATAATAATGCCCTAAGATTTCCATTGAATGTTCCTCTTTATAAATTCGATGTTATTTTTCAACTCATTTTCAATTGATTGCTCATCCAGGCGCTGATAGATAACGGATAGTTCATCATAAAAAATCCGTTACTTTCTGGTCTTTCGTTTTGAAAAACTTGTTGGCAGCGGCGCGTGCCAGTATTTCATGATAGCTGTCAGATAAATGTACCCGGTTAACGTAGTCGTGCGCTTTTTCTCTGGATTGATCATCGCATCGCGCCAGATTCACTTTGTCATGAGTAAGCTGTGATTTAACATCGTTGAGTTGCCTACATAAGTTTTTTTTCTCCAGATAAATATCAACGACATATTCAACCAGGGAGTGACAGATACCTCTTTTACTGTCCTCTGTCGTGTAACCAAGATTATGCATTTTCTTCCAGGTATCGGTGGCAATCCCCATTTTCTGATAAACCCAGCCTGCCTTAAGCTCCTGATAGCGATTACCAAAATGAATATGATAATCACCTAAAAGATGCAGATACATATAAGGTTCGCTTTCTATAACTTCATAATTTTTCCCGGTGATTGCCGAATAGTCGTGACTTCTGAATATATCAGCCTGCATCAGTTGGAAAATATCGATGTCTCTTTCAAATGCCTGTTGCACCACATAGACATGCCCGGCTATATACATGTCTCCTCCTTATAAATTTTCTCAATATAATTTCCACCATGATCTGGTAGCATTAACACTATTTTTCCCGCTTTACTTTTAATGGTAGTGTCACAGCAGTATTCCGTCAGTGCCATAAGCTGGACACCAGATGAACCGCCGCAGCATATTCCTTCATTTTTATAAAAATCGCGACATGCCAGATAAGCATCATGGTCATTTATCGCGTAGGCTTTCTTGACAATATTATTATCGAAGAATGGCGTGATATATGAACTACCAATACCTTCTATGGCAAAATGTTCTGTCGAAAGCAATGTGCAATTAATGGTTTTGTGGTAAATGCTGCCTTGAGGATCCCCTACGATAAAGTCTGTTTTTCCAGGCAATTTTGAAAAGTAATTACTCAGACCTTTCAGGGTGCCGCCGGTTCCTATGCCACAAAAGATCACGTCCGGCTGCTGCCCAAAGTATCTGTGAATATCTGGTGCTGTATAGCACTCATGGGCACGAATATTACTTAAATTATTGAACTGATCGATATATATCCCATCAAGTTCATTAGCAAGGTCTGCGCACTTTTTAAGATAAAAATCCGGATGTTCTTTTGAAACTGTCGGGCAGACAAATACTTTCTCACAGACACCTTTTAATTTTTCAATTTTTTAAGGTGAAACTTTATCAGGAACCACTGCGATAAATTTATAACCGGCTTGTTTACAATACCAGGCAAGTCCTGTGCCCGTATTCCCTGCCGTTCCTTCAATGATCCAGCGATCTTTTTGGATGCCTTTTTTTTTCAGATCTTCGACCATCATCAGCGCGGGTTTATCTTTTATCGAACCGGTGAGATTACAAAATCCTAAATAGCCATAGATTTCGCGCCTGAATTTTTCCGATAAATAATTGAGTCTGGTAATCATCACTCACCTATCAATATATTCAGCTGTTTATCATCAAGAGCAGAGATATACTCCTCATCAAATATATCCAGCTTAATCAATGCATTTTTGCATTTTTGTGAAATCTGTTTTCTGACACTCTTGCCATAAACCCCTTTCGCTTTCAGTAAGGCAACCCCCTCATTGACATGCATATTTTCATCGGTATAAATCCATTGAAAATCTTCGCTGATTGCAGAGTTACTGTTTTTAACTTCTTTTATTCTACTGATAATACCTACTTCGCCAAAAAGATGAATTTGTGCCTGGGCCAGCAGAGGTTCGAGATTTGATCTGACAGCAATACCCACAACGTTGTAAGGTAAACTTTTTTCATCAATTCCATATTCTGCCAGTTTCATCAAACCGTAATAGTGATGACGTGCTTCGTCCCAGGCAAATCTTGACGTTGTCACGATACTCTCGACATCGTTCTCGGTTAAATGCGCTTCAAGGGCGATTAAGAAAGTTTCAACGGCATCAATTTCATCCCGCTGTAACCAGAGGTCTTTTACTTCTTCCTCGGTCAAGGTGGTATTCATATTTTCACTTAAATTGACTTTTTCATATCCCTTCGATTCAAGATAAACAGGCTTATTCTTCCCTCTGCTGATACCATTCAACTGTGGATGATAAACCAGGTCATCGCTGTTTGAGATGGGATAGGTATAATCCTTTAATGTCAGTGAAAGCATTTTTAAAACTTTCAGACCTGGCGCATCAAGAATGGGATCGCTGTTTGAATAATATGATGCTATTTTATCTTCGGTTTCGCGTTTCAAAGAGAGAAAACTTTTTCTGCTGGCGGCTTTGATCTTTCTGCTGCTGCCCCTGAGTTCAATTATTCTTTCATTAATCGATGCATAACATCTGGCAAGCTCATATAAATGTTCGCAGGCCTTTAGTATCTCTTCAGCATCAACAAACTGTTTATATAAAATGTCGTATCTGATACTTTCCAGCATCCCGCTGACCAGCAGCCCCAGTTCTGTCATTTTCTTCTTAGCCAGCTCAATATTCATAGCACCCTTCTTATTTTTTCAAGTTGTTTATCGTATAAACCCCATACCTTATCCATGGTGCTATCAGTACAGGTCAACGCTTGTTGATCGATGATTAAGTTTTCAAAACCTCTTTCCACTATTAACCGGGCATCTTTTTCTGCATAATATCCTGCCCAGTAGATATATTTTTTTTCAATTTCACTTTTTTCTATCATCTCAATGATGAAGTTAATCAATTCTGACATATCTTGCCGATAATAACTTACCTGTCGCGAAGCACCAAAATAGAGGGAGTAGAGATCGTTTAATCCAATTACATAGCCCTTAATTTCCTTTCTTATCTTTTTCTGGACAAGATCGATTAACAGTGCTGGCGTTTCTACCATGATGTAATAGCTGGGAGTCAGTTCAAATATATCACATTCTCTCAATTGTGTTACATATGGCCAGACAATTTCTACGGAGAGGGAAAAACTTGTGATTATTTCCTGATACAGTTCTCTGAAGTCCGAAAAATAGTCATGATAAAGATGTTGAATTCTGATACCACGATGCCCGATAATTGAATTATCTTCTTTATTGAATCTTGCATCGTAGATAGCAAGTTCATTTAACTGGATATCTGGCGCGCGTAGCAGAATGCGTTTATAGCCATTTTTCACCACTTGCTGAATATCTGCATACAACTTTTCTTTAAATTTTAAAGAGTCAATCCATGATTTGCTTTGTCTGATATAGTATTCAGTTCTGAAAAAAGCATCTTCAAAATGTTTATGCGTTTCACTTTCAATCGACCGCATATCACTTATTGATATTATTTTTTTCGTATATGGTATATATTCTGAAATTTTCATTTTCCACCAATTTACGTTTGAAATAATCATGCTTCAATTGTAAGGCCAGCTCTTTTATCTTTGTGACTCTCTCTCTGGCCAGATTATCATCCCACCCGTTCCACAGGTGCATAGCCAGTGAAAAAGTGTCGTCAGCATTCTGAATCGTTTCAGAACTGATATTGCCCGCCAGGGTAACTTTCAGTTTTTTATCCACCAACTTAAGTAAGTTTTGATATAAAACATCACCAACGTTGATGCTATTTTTCTCACGCGTCATACCATAATAAAGCGACGTTAAGTCATTCAGGCCAACAACAACTTCATCGAACTGAAGCATTTCTTCTGAAAGTATTTCATCAAGAATACCGGGCGTCTCTATCATTGGAATAATTTGTATCTTATTACTGCTGATGTTCAAACCGTCTCTTATATTATATAACTCTTGTAGTGAGCTGATAAAAGGCACGATAAGTTTCAACAGGGGCAACGACAATGAATCAGATATCTTTTTGAGCAATTCAAACTCAAGTTTATAGTGATGAGCAAGGAAACTTTTATTACGATGTCCACGATTTCCCGTTATGGTGTTTTTTTCAAAACAGCAATCGGAAAATCCAGCTATCAGCATCTCTCCAGAATCAAGATCGGAAAACCTGTATTTGACATCCGGGTGAATAGCATAGAGTTCCAAAAGATATGTTTCAACTCTTCGGTATTTATCCGGACAATCCAGTAGCAGGTTATCATCTCTCAGCAGATATTCTCCGCGAATAAATGAGATTTTTTTCCCTCAAACGCTTCGACCGGTTCGCCATTGCATATTGCCTCATGACAATTTGCTGCTCTTTTTGCCATTGCACTCTCTCTCCAGCACATATAAATAGTGAGGAACCGGAATTCCGGGTACAAATCCAATTTTTTCTACACGGGTAAGCTTAAATGACTGTAAAGTGCTTAATAATATCCGCCACTCAATATCACTAAGATGTTTACCAGGACAATCAGCAGAAAACTGATTCAGCATTCTGTTAAAAAATTCATCGATTTTTTCGTGGATTTCCTGGGTATGCCTTTTGTCGATAACGTTTTCTACTATTATAATTTTGTCGCTATTGGTCATTGCCAGTTCAAGCAAATTCCAGTATTTTTCTTCGTGATGCAATACGGTAATTAGCAGGCTGACATCATAGTGGCCGAGGCTACAATTTTCATCGTAGTTTTTATATTCAAAGTTTTTAACACCATAAAGCGAACTTTCCCTTTCAACAGCTTCAATGTTATATCCTGCATTTTCCAACGCTTTAGTCAGAGTTCCTGTCCCACACATTATGTCTATTATTTTATCATCTGGCCTAAGGTGGTTTTTAATACTTCTGGCCAGCGTACCTGAACGGCAGTTATCAAGTACTTCGTTATAAAACCTCCTTATTATTGACTTATAAAGGTCGGAATCTTCATTATCAATTTCATTAGTGATTGTTTTCAAACATTGTTTAGAGAAATGATGTAAGTTTTCAGTAATAATATCTATCACAACGTCATTGCTTTGCATTTTGACCTCCAGCTCAATCGCTATTATTTTTATGCTTTATTAAATGAAACTATTCCGCGAATTTTTATAATTTTCAATCAGAGCATCTGTCATTTCATTCAAATGCATAAGATGCAGTTTGCTGATATTGCCGCATACATGAACTTCATAATAGGCTTTAATCATTTTTTCATTATTGCTGCCGTTCACCATTTTGCTTCTCCATTTCCATCGGTCAAAGAGTGTCTCCTCAGCAAAAAGGACATAGTCAACTGCGGCATCAATACGGTGAGTTAATGCTATGTATGCGTTAAGATATTCCTTCTTATTTAAATTCCTTCTGAAAGTCTTGCCAAAATCATGACTGTCAATAAATCGTCTTGCTGACATCCACTTTGCCAGTTTAGGGCGGGATATCGCTTTTATTTTTTTTGAAATTAATGATTTTCCGCTGAGGTGGTGACCGATACTCAGACGATTCAACAAGTCTATTGCTTCCGCAATTTCAAAACTGCGCAAGCCATCAAAACTTTCAATGATTCCCTGTTCTGAGTCGACATCAACCTCAGCAAATTCATCAATTAACCTTTTTATTTTAGATGCAGGATGAATTTCAACATCAAACTCAACGCCTTTAACATCAATGTAGTTAATGGTGAATCTTTGCCGCTGTTGCTGAAATTTCCTTTCGTTATCAGCAGTAGATGTGATCTGCTCGTAATGTTCATCTGCGATAATCTTATATACATCCACGTCGGAATTTTCATCACCATAGCCCGCCAGCAAGCTACCTGTCAGGATGACATCCTCCTGTTCTGATTTGATTAACACCTCTCTCAGATCAGATTCATTAATACCTTTAGCTGCAAACCACGCGTTTAATTTTTCCATATCCAGTCCTGTTCATAATATTATCGATGTTTCTCGGTTTTTGAACATGTAAAAAAGAACGCTATTTTTCATAGGTTTTTTTTCACTTCCGCTATAATAATAGGCATATTTTCTGTTCAGACTTTCATAAGACTCATTGCCTGCTAATGTCTGAAGTGAAAACCAGACTATCTCTTTCACTCTGTTATCTTCAATTTCTGTATTTTTTTTGTTGTGTAGAATAACGGAGTCAAACATGCCTGACAGGTACGGAGCACGATTAAGCAGGGATGATTTAAGAAATGTTTCCCGATAGAGGTGCAAAGTGGTATCAAGAAATTTCGCCTCTGCATTTAATTCATTGGTCGATGAATCGATTAATTCAGTGGTGGAATAACTTTCACTATCTTTAAACCACGTAATGCTGTAGGCAATATCAACTGAAACGGGATAGCCATCATCAACCAGCAGGTAATGCGGCAGATGATCCGGACTCATATTGTATTTAATCAGTTCTTCACGACGATAGTCTTTGATTTCCCCTCTGAAGTGGTCAAACTCTCCCATTTTATAACCAAGTGAATCAAGTATTTCTACTATTTTATTTTTGTCATTCTTATCAATAAGTATATCTGTATCGCCTGAAATCCGATGATGAGATTCTTTGTAGCAAAATGACAGGGTTTCTCCTTTTCGTACCGCAAAATTTATTTTCTCTTCCTTCATCCTTCTGAAGAGGATCCGATTGTGACTTTCTCTTTTAGCCCGCAGGTTTTTCTCATAACAGCACATCAAATCAAGCATACGGAAATTTTTCTTTCCCAGCGCTGGAAGTAATTCATATTTCTCAATTGCATAGCGATACAGCGCAATGAGTTTGTTGCGGTTAATGATTTCCAGACTGGCTGATTTCAACCACTGAAGGTCAGCGTCAAGTGTAGATTCATCTTCTGTATAGAGACGGAACAATGCCCTGACGACATCCAGATGTTGCTGATGAGAAAAATCGTTTTCTGTCATACGGGTTCCTAATTATTTTAATGCTCCCCGCGAGGGGGAGCTATAAATCAGGCTTTCAAACCACCAGAGATCGCCATCATTTCTTCTTCAGTCAGAACGTCACCTTCAATAACTTCGTTCAATTCAAGTTCTTCATTCATATTCATGTTTAAGCCTCTTTAAGACGTAGGATTACTGAATGGTTTACGCTTTTTATTTCCAAGCTACCGCCCTTAGATTTAAGTAATCTAATTTTGTCGATGTCTGGAAATAGTTCGCTCAATAAATATCTTTATGATTTCGAATACATTCAATTCATTTCAGCTGCGGCGTTTGTAATCAAATGTAATTTTGCAAAATCGACAATTACAACCTGTTGTTTTACATAAACAAAAAAACAACCGTGTTCTCATTTACATTTTTAACATTACTTAAACATAATGAAATCTTATATTAATCAGCAATGGAATCAGTTCCATACATAACCATCCTGTATATGTCCATCTCCTCAATTCTTAAAAAATTGAATTTAAAAAAAGTTAAAAAAATCAAATTTGAATATAAAAATTCAAATCAAAAAGTCTTTTTTTATCACAATTAACCAATACGAGGCTGTTATTTCCTCCTGCCGTAATTTCTCAATTATTTTTTCTCCGGAGAGTAAAAAAATAATATTCCTGCTTTTCATTTTTTTCTTACTCCGTATAAGAATGAGAACTTCCTCCAGGAAACTGACAGGTGGCTGTCAGTAATGCCGAGTATTTTCTTAAATAAATTTCAGAAATCAGCAGAATAATCTGTACCCAGTTTTAATGCCTGGCGATGTTTTGACAATCGTCGCCCGGATTTGCCCTCTCCTTTTATCCAGGGTTGGAACCGTCTGCCGGGATTTAAGCAGCTGATGAGATCGTCCAGCCCGAAACCTGGAGACTGGAGACTGGAGACTGGAGACTGATGAGTGATGAGTGATGAGTGATGAGTGATGACTGATGACTGAACTCAAAGAAGCCTGGACTAAAACATTCAGCAAGCCTTGTACGCCAGATAGCACAAAGCCCGCTGATTCGATTTTACCGCTAACGCATGCCATTTATTTTTGCCACCCAGGTTCCGTTCAGCCAGCAGTCAACAAAACCTGGGAAATTAAATGCCATAGCGGGAATTCCGCTATCACGCTGCATTACATTGCCGATCAATTTTCAGGGTTTACAACGCGCCATCTTTGCCTTGCCACCTGCGGTGAACTAAAGCGTAAATACGATGCGGCCTTTTTCCTCGTGCCAGGCTTGATGCACTTCGCTCAGCGGCCGCGAGAGGAATGGCACGGTAAAATCGCGCTCCCCGGCGGCCTGGAAAAACTCAGCCACCGCCGCCGCCAGTTCTTTACCTGCAATACTGCCTAACCCACTTCCCATCAACGTCAGCCCGGAGGATCGCAGCAATTTGCTGTGCAACGAAATCTGCTGGCCGCTAAGAGAGCCAATCTGCACAAAACGCACCACCTTTGCGCCTCCGTCAACCGCAGCGGTCATAATATCCAGCGCGCTTTCACCCCACAGATAATCGAGCACCACATCCACCCCCTCCTGCATCAGTTCGTGTAGTCTGGTCGGCAGCTGCTCATGCGTCAGGGTAATATCTGCTCCCGCAGTGCGTAACTGTTGCAGCGCAGTGGCATTACGGCCGGTGACAATGATTTTTCCTGCACCAAGGTGGCGTGCAATGCGCACCGCCAGCCCTCCTGATATGCCCGTCGCGCCGTTAATTAATACCGTTTCACCGGTACGAAGTGCTGCCCGGCGGGTTAATGCTGCCCATGACGACATGCCCGGATTGCCCATCGCTGCCGCTGCAACAAGATCAAGATTTGCCGGTAATGGCACGATACTGCCGGGTGTTGCCAGCGCGGTTTCCGCCATACTGCCCCAGACGGGATCTAAAGCAATAAAATAGACCGGCTCGCCGTTACTCAGATACCCCGTACCATCCACACCCGGAATAAAAGGATAGCTGCCGGTTGAGCTGTAATGCGTACCGGCAGCACGCGATCTTACCAGCTGACTCAGGGCGGCAGCTTTAACGGCAATCGCTACCGTCCCCTCATTCACTTCAGGTTGCGGAAAATCGCCAAAAACCGGCGTCTTACCTTTTTCGGATATAACAGCTGCTTTCATCTCTGTTCCTTTTTGTTTGCAAGATATATGTGTATAATGCACACAATATTCCCTACTCCGGATCCCGTCAATGAAAAATGTGCAAAATACACATAAATCTGATAACTTCGATGCGCTGCACGATACATTGCTGACCGTGGTTGCTGCTTTTAACCGCCCGCAACGCGACGAATTAATGATAAAAGATGCCGGTATTCATCTTGACCGCGCCCTGTTTCCGCTGCTGGTTTTGATAAGCCGCTTCGGGCCGACAGGCGTGGGAGATCTGGCCGACAGGGTGGGTCGTGATTACACCACGGTAAGCCGTCAGGTGGCGAAGCTGGAGGAAACGGGCCTGGCGCGCCGTCAGAAGAATGCCGTGGACAGACGTATCAATGAAGCGATCATCACCCCAGAGGGAAAGGCAATGACCGATAAAATCGACGCCACCCGGGCGCAGATCTATCAGGCCATTTTTCAGCAGTGGCCGGAAGAGGAGCGTCATCAACTGGAGAAATTACTGAAAAAATTCACCGCAGACTTTACCGCGCTGGAGCAAAACTGCCATCAGTAGCATCCTCTGTCGCCAGGCTGGCTGTCACCGCCGTCAGCCTGACGGCACGATCCCCCCACTCATCAGCCCGGGTAACGAAGAGCGACTTCAGAACATATCCACCCGCAGATCCAGTCCCAGCGTCCTGCCGGTATTAACCTGTGCAAACGCCGAATCCCCACTCAGGTAAGCATAGGTACGATAGCGGCGATCAAACAGATTATCGACATACACCGCAACGTTCAGCCGTTCCGTTGCCTGCCAGCCAAGGCGTAAATCGGTGGTGACGTATGCGCCCTGTCGCAGCAGATTATCGCCATCGAAGTAGTGTGCGCCTGCCAGATTCACCGCCAGACGCGGCTGCAACAGGCCATATTCGGTATTGATCGTGCCATTGACACTGCTGGCAGCGCTGTACTGCGGAACAAAGGGCACCCGCTTATTTTTATACAGCTCACTGCCGCTGGTGAATTCGGATTGGGTCATATTGCCATTCACATCCCACGACCAGCCGGGCGTAAACTGCCAGGCAGCGCTGAGTTCAACCCCACGCGCATCGGCACTTCCGGCATTCTTCAGCGTCTGCATCCCGGCAGGCCCGGAATAAAGTTGCATATCCCGGCTGTGGGTATAAAACAGCGCCCCCTGCAAGGTCAGATCCTCTTTTTCATAGCGGGAGCCAATTTCGTAGTTGATGGATTTTTCTGCCGCGTAGGGTTCTGCCGCGACGTTTGCCGTCGGGATAATGTTAAATCCGACCGGCTTGTATCCCTGGGCGATACGGGTATAAACCCGCCAGTCACGGGTCATTTTATAGCCTGCCGACAGCTGTCCCAGCAGTTGATTATCATTCTGGCTGTTACTGTCACCAAAGGCACTGCCCATCACGCTGCCGTGGTAGCGGGTATCAGACCGATCGTGCGACAGCCGCAGACCACCACCCAGATCAACACGGTCGGTCAGATGCCAGGTCAAATCACCGTAGCCGGCCAGCGTTTGCGATGAAGTGGCAGAATGGGTCTGCATATAGTTAAAGGCAGGCATATCGTAGGAGAGGTCAATTTTCTGTCGGGTATGTTGACGATAAAGTCCGAAGACCATATCCACCGTGCGCCCATCGCCCCAGGTGGATGCACGCAGCTCCTGTACATCCTGATTCCAGCGTTCCGGCATGGTGGCAATCAGCGTCCCGTTGGGAAAACTGCGCTGATAATTCTGTTGCTGGAAGGCACCGACCAGATTGAAAATCCAGTTATCGCTGGTGTATTTCGCCGTCAGTGACTGGCTGTGCGTACAGCGCTTCAGTGAGGGATCCGGTGCGCCATCGGCAATACTCAGCGTTTTGCCTTTAATATCATTAAAGGGCAGATAGGTGTCCTGCGTGGCGCGGGTACAATCCTCCGTCGCAGAGAATCCCGCCTCCCAGGGCTGGTCGTCCGGGGCCAGTCGCAGGCGCACATTACCCACGCTGCTGCGTGTACCACCCAGATTATCACTGCCGGTGGACGGGTTTTTTAAATCACCGTTATCCACCTGACGCAGCAGGGTGACGCTGCCGTAGAGCAATCCGTCCTGTATCGGCCCGCTGAGATTCAGTTTGCTGCGCCACCCCTCACGACTGCTGACGCCCCCTTCCAGGTAACCCCGGGCAGTACTGTCCGGCTGGCGGGTAACGATGTTCACCACCCCACCCTGGGCACTTTTACCATACAGCGTGCCCTGCGGCCCGCGCAGCATTTCAACACTCTCAACGTCGGTCAACGCCTGGAAGGTGTTAGTGGCAAGCTGGGGCACACCGTCGATATACAGGCTGACGGCCGGATTATAAAAGTCCTGCGCCGAGGACACCCCCCGCAGGGAGATAATCGGATAGAGCAGGCTACCGCTGTTTTCGGTATTCAGGCCAGGTAATACCCGACTGAGTTTTTGCGTAGCGGTAACATTGGCATCCCGCAACTGCTCGCCGCTGGCGACGCTGGAAGAGACGTTCTGCGCCGAGGCCGACAGGGGAGATTGCTTGCTGGCGCTGACCACCAGCGTGTCATCGCCGGTGTCAGACTGGGCAAAAACCAGTGGAGAAAGCAGCAGGCCGGTAAAGGCCAGCGGGCAGAGTCGGAGTATTTGCATGTGTTTATCCCTGAAAAGAAAAAGCGTCGGCAGATGGCTCCGCAACGACGATGTCATGCTGATTACCAGTCATGTTGTTGCCCCGCACGACAGGCATCTGCAGAACGAAAGCACTCAATCTCACCCTTTCGCTGGCTCCGTCGGTTGCCGCTGCCAGCTTTTGGCCCGTTGTTGCGCCTGCCACATGGTGAAGTAACGGCCCTGCCGGCTGAGCAGCGCATCATGCCGCCCCTGTTCCACCACCTGCCCGTCGTCAATCACCAGGATCTGATCCGCCCCGCTGATCGTCGACAGCCGGTGAGCAATCACGATCACCGTGCGATCGTGAACCAGCGCATTAATCGCCCGCTGCACTGCCACTTCGCTTTCACTGTCCAGCGCGGCGGTAGGTTCATCGAGGATCACCACCGGCGCATTTTTCAGCATCGCGCGGGCAATGCTGATGCGCTGGCGTTCCCCGCCAGACAGCCGCCCGCCATTGTCCCCCACCCGGGTGGCGTAACCGTCCGGCAGGCGGCTGATAAAGTTATGACAACAGGCGGCACGGGCAGCCGCTTCCACCTGCTGGTCGCTGGCATCCGGCCGGGCCATGCGAATATTGGCCATAATGCTGTCATCAAACAGATACACATCCTGAAAAACCACGGAAATGAGTTGATTAAGCGTCTCCGCTGGCACCGCACGCAGGTCAACGCCGCCGAGGGTCACCGAGCCGCTCTGCGGATCGGCGTGGCGCATCAGCAGGCGTGTCAGGGTAGTTTTCCCGCTGCCGGACGGGCCCACCAGCGCCGTCAGACTGCGCGCCGGAAACTGCGCCTGCAAGGCCTGGAAAACCGGCTTACCGTCATAGCTGAAGCTGACCTGGTTAAATGCCACGTCAAAGCTTTCCGGCGTCCGGGCGGGCAGCTGCTGCGGCAGGGGTGCAATATTCAGCAGGCCATTAATCTTGCCCAGCGCCGCTTCGATCAGATCAATCATTTTGGTGTAGAGCACAAAGGTTGCCAGCGGCTCACCAAAGCGCACCACAATCACCATCAGCGCTGCCAGAACGGCAAAATCCAGGCTGCCGCTGGCCACCAGAAACGTGCCGGTAAACACCACCACCAGCACCATCAGCTCCATCACCGTCGCCAGCACCAGGTTAGGCTTTGCGCCTTTTTTCTGTCCGATGGTCTGGATGGTTTGCAGGGCACTGAGGCCCGCCTGTAAGGTTGCCGCCTGAGCGCCCACACAGCAGGCGGCGCGCAACACCGGCAACCCCTGGGTATATTCCAGAATATCGCTACTGACCCGCTCACTGGCATCGGCCAGCAGCCGCATCCCGCGCCCGTAGGCCGGACGCCGCCAGCGATACAGCGGGATCAACAGTGGAAAAACCAGCATCAGCATCAGCCCCATGCGCCAGTCAAACCACAGGGCCACCAGTGCGACAACCAGGGGAGTAAACAGCGCCGTCGCCATCATATTGGCGATAGTCAGGATATAACTCAGCGTTTCATCAACGCTGCCCAGCAGGGTGGCATTGACGCCACCGGCACGACTGTTTTGCAGAATGTTCAGCGGAATACGACGCAGCTGTTCTCCCAGCTGGCTGCGCAGCTGGTGTGTGGTGCGCACCATATCGCCACGGTAATCAAAGCCCTGCGCCCACCAACGCATCACCGTGCTGACCAGCATCAGCAGTGTCATCGCCAGCAGCCAGCCGAGCGCTGAACGCGAGTGAAAAACCGGAAACAGTGCCATAAACAGCGGCATCAGGCAGGCCAGGGCCAGCCCCTGCACCGCCGCGGCCACCGCCAGTCCGATCAGGCTGGCACGCAGGCGCGGCATCCGGCTGGCGGCAATCTGCATCAGTACACGCCAGCTGTGACGCAGTGTATTTGCTCCTGCGCTGCTCATGCCGGTTGTTCCATTTTGTCGCGGCTCAGCACCCAGTGCTGCGCCTGCTGATAACTGTGCCACAGCCGGGCATAAACGCCGCCCTGCGCCAGCAGTTCGGGGTGGCGTCCACGCCCCACCAGCCGACCCCGATCAAACACCAGGATCTGATCGGCATCGCAGATGGTGGAGAGTCGGTGCGCCACCATCAGCACGGTTTTACCGCGCATCAGACGGGAGAGCGCCGCCACCAGCGCGGCTTCATTCTCCGGGTCGGCGAACGCCGTCGCCTCATCCAGCACCAGGATAGGACGGTTTTGCAGGATCGCTCTGGCGATGGTAATCCGCTGGCGCTGGCCGCCGGATAAAAACACCCCCCGCTCACCCACTTGGGTATCGTAGCCCTGAGGCAACGCCATAATAAAGTCATCCGCCTGCGCGGCGCGGGCGGCAGCCGTTATCTGCTGCGGCGTGGCATCCGGTTCGCCCAGGGCAATATTGCTGGCGATGGTGCCGGCAAACAGAAAGGTATCCTGAAAAACAAACGCCACCTGACGCATCAGCGTATCCGGTAGCATGTCGCGCACATCGACGCCGCCCACCCGGATACAACCGGCACTGACGTCCCAGAATCGCGGGATCAGCCGCGCCACCGTGGTTTTTCCCGCGCCGGAAGGGCCAACCAGCGCGGTGACGCTGCCCTGCGGGACGGTGAAACTGACGTTGTGCAGCACCCGCTCGCCGCCGTAACTGAAATCAACCTGTTCGAAACGCACACTGTTATCGCGAGGCTGCGCCGCACCGGCCGGGGCTACCTGCGGCAGTACCGGCGTGGCCAGCACCTGATGAATACGCTGAACGCTCATCTGCGTTCTGGCAACCAGATGCCGCAGCGACATCAGCGGCAGCAGCGACTCTGCCATGCCGGTGCCCACCAGCAGCACCGCCAGCCAGTTAGCAGGGGCGGTGCCATCGTGGCCGATCAGCCAGCTTCCACACCACAGCAGTGCGGTCAGCGTGGGCAGCGGATTAAGAATGGCTACCGACAGACGCGACGAAAAGCCGACCATTCTGTACCAGCGCAGCACCACCGACAGAAAGGTATCAAGCGCCTGCTGATAACGTTGAAAGGTGGTTGTACCGCTGTCAAAAGTGCGCACCACCGGCATCGCCTGGACATACTCCACCACCGCCCTGCTGACGCTTTCACTGGCCTGGTGGTAGCGCGCGGTCATCTCTTCACTGCCGCGCATCGTCAGCGACACCACCGCCATTCCCGCGCCCAGCACCGCCGTGGCGGCCAGCGCCAGCCGCCAGTCCAGCCACCACAGCAAAAGAAAAGTTAACAGGGGCGAGACGCAGGCACGGGCATACAGCGGCGTGCTGTCAGCGACAAACACATGCAACGCTTTCACATCTTCCATCATGACTTTGGTCAGTGCGCCGGAGCCGGTCTGTTGCAGATACCCCAACGGCACGCGGGCCAGATGGGTGGCAAGATCGGTGCGCAGCCGCGTCTCCAGCCGGAAAGCGGCAAAATGTGACTGGTTGAAGGCGGTAAGGCGCAGCACATAGGCCAGCACCGTCAGCAGCAGGGCCAGCAGCAGCGCGGGCCACGGCCATCCGGCGGCAGCGTGCAACAGCTGATGCATCGCCCAGGCCAGCGCGCACAGCGCCCCCAGCGCCGCAGCACAGGCCAGCCCGGCCAGCACCATGGCAAAATAAACCTGTCCACGCACCGGTCGCAGAATCGACCAGACGCGTGGAGTCTGGCGGGCGTTGTCGCCGTTCACGGCTGCGCCCGCCGGGGTTCACTACCCTCCAGCGCCGGGCCGCGTCGTCTGACCGCCAGCACCGCCAGCAGCGCCGAGGCGGCGGCGAAGGCAAAGCAGACGGAATAGCCCAGATGCTGCGCCAGCCAGCCTCCGGCCACCCCGCCCGCCACCGCCAGCAGCGCATCGGCGCTCTGAAACAGGGTAAAGTCCACGCCGGACTGTAACGGTGACGCCAGCCCCATCAGCGCGGAGTAGAGCGCCACCCAGACAAAACCCAGCGCGGCAAACACCAGCACAATCAATGCCATCAGCAGCATCAGCGGCGCAGCCGGGGCGGCCACCGCCAGCGCGGCCAGCGCACAGGCTTTGATGCCAACGGCCAGCCACACCGCCCGCCAGCCTGGTGCCGCCCGCACCAGCAGACCGCCCAGCAGGGTGCCGCTCAGTCCGGCAGCGATAAACACCGAGCTGAAAAACCAGCCCAGTTGTTCGAGGCTCAGCCCCCGATCAAGCAGAAAAGGACCAAACATGCCCAGCGTCAGCCTTACCCCAACGCTTGCCAGCAGCATCAGCAGCAGGCCGCTGCGGATCTCCGGGCGACGCAGCGCATGTAGCAGGCCAGGCCGGTGTTGTTGATCCTGCTGTACGTGGTGGCGCGATGGCTCCTGCAACAGCCCCATTGGCACACTCAGCAACAGGATCGCCAGACTGGCGGCGATCAGCGCCCAGGGCAAGCCAACCCGGGCCGCCACCAGCAAAAAGCCGCCTGCGCCGAGCATTGCGCCAAGGTAGCTGCCGCCGATCTGCGCCACATTTCCCCAGCCGTGTTGCTGGCGGCTGAGCTGTTCGACGGTAAAGCCATCGCTCGCCACATCGGTGGTCGCCGCCACCAACGCGGCCGCCAGCAGCGCAGCCACAATCCACCCGGCAGAGGATGCCAGCAGCAGATGCCCGCTCAGCGCCACGCTACCGGTGACAAATAAAATTGCTGCGATCAGCCACTGCCCGGCAAGGATCAACCTGCGGGATCGCCGTTCGCGCCGTCCGGCGGGCAGACGCCAGCGTTCCACCGCCGGTGCCCATAAAAAACGCACTCCCCACGGAACCCACAGCAGCGCCGTCAGGCCGATCAGTTGAAGTGATGCCCCGGCCTCACGCAGCAGCGAGGGCAGCGCCTGGGTGGTTAACGCGGTAATCAGTGTCTGGCTGATGTAAATACCGGCCACCGCCGGTAAAACCTGTCGCGCAGGCAAGCCAGGCAGTGAGCAAGGGCTGGCCGTCATCGCAAAAGCCCCCGGCTTTTCAGCGGCATCCAGCTGGAGCGGCACAGGGCTAACTGACTGTTGCTGATAGCAATTATGTACATGAGTGACGAAATAAGTTGTAAGTGATAGTGAGTATCATTACGCTAATTCACCAGTGGTGCTAACGGTTTTCGGGAAAAACTTGATGTTTTCAGGAAAAATTTATGATGGAGAAGACACAACGCGTATCCGCTCAACCCGCTCTTGACCCCCACAGGTTGCAGGAAGCGAATGAGGCGGGCATCCAGCAGGAGTGGCGGCAGGTCATGCAGATCTACCGTCCCTGTGACGGACTGGGCATTAACTGCATCAACGGGCGGCCAGGCAGTAAGTGGTCATTCCGTGCGGAAGGGCCGCCTGCGTTAAGCATCAATATTCTGATTGAAGGACGGATGCAGGCCGCCTTTGATAATGGCACGGTGATCGACGCCAGAGCAGGCACGGCGATCATGATGGCAACCGGCCAGTTTGCCACCGGCTGGGACGTGCTGGATGGCAAATCCGACGGGGCGTTTCGCATGGTCAGCATCCACATGCAGGAGTCGGCGGTCGCCGGTCTTACTGGCCTGCAACTGGATGACCTGCGCAATCGTGTCTGTACGGTTAAGGGCGATCAGCCGCACCTGGATGCGTTTCTGGGATCGATGCCGGCCTCCAGCGCCCTTCAGCGTCTTGCCTGTGGCTTACTGGGCTTCGAGTGCAGCTGGCCCGGCGCATGTATTTCGCGGGATATCTGGCTGCGGGCGAAAGCACTGGAAATGGTCGCCTGCTTCCTGCGGGAAAATATCACTCAGCAGCAGATAAAACTGCCCGTCCCTGCCGACCGGCCACTGCTGAATGAAGCACGCATTATGCTGGAAAAAAATTACGGCCAGGAGTGGAGCGTGCAGTCCCTGTCCCGCCATATCGGCCTTAACGAAAAGCGTCTGCAATCCGGCTTTCATGCCCTGTTTGGCTGCTCGGTGCATGCCTGCCTGACGCGCATCCGCCTGGATGCCGCCGTCGCCATGCTGCAACGGGGTGCGAATGTTACCGAAACTGCCGCCAGCTGCGGTTTCGGTAACCTGAGCCATTTCAGCCGGGTATTCCGAAATCACACCGGAATTTCGCCAAAACAGTGTGCGCTGGGCATCAGCCCTGAAGCGCAATGAAAGCGAGCGCCTGCTGAGTGTGGCGGGGGGACTTCAGCGCTCCCCACCGCCGACCTGCGCAGCGACATCCCTGCACTGAGCTGAATCCCTCTGCCGGTTTTCGTGCGGGTGCCGCCCTGGCACCTGCTGCGCTCTGAGCCGTCTTCAGGGCCATAATAAGCCAGACGCAAAAGACAAAAATTCCCAAAAAGTCAAATTCCTTCCGTAAAACGTTAGCGCCGGTAACAACGATGTTATTAACATGGGCAACCATTGAGATGGCTGTGTTAACCCTCAATTCCCTGCCAGCGCACATCATCATTACGCATTATTACGCGCCACAGAGCAGACACCGGACACAACCAGCCAGGCTCTTTTTTGTAAATGATTATCACTATTATTTTTATTTGTATTCCCATTATTAACGGCAGGGACGTGACGCTCCCTGCCTCCCTGATGCGGGTGAGTCATCGGCGCGAAGCGCGACGAAGGCCGCCACTTTTGATGTCAGGAAGGCAAGCCCGCCCTGCCCTGGCTCGCCCCTGTAAAGATCGACGGAGACGGTTCTGATGACAGAAATAGTGCAAACGGAGAATAACGCCGTGGCAGAGGTAAACGAGGCGCTTCGCCTTGAGCTTGCCGCCGAACTGGGGTTATCTCCACAGGCGCTGGCTGCCGATGACAGCCTGCTTGAACGCGGGCTGGACTCGATAAAACTGATGGACTGGCTGCACCGCTTACGTAAACGCGGCCACCGGATCAGACTGAAAGATCTCTACCAGCAGCCAAGCGTCGCGGGCTGGAGCCGTCTGCTGGCCGACCATCCTGCGGCAGACAGTATCGCCTCTCCTGCCACGGCAGTCACCGCTGACCATCAGCTCCGCTGGCCGACCATGACCGATCAAACCCCTTTCCCCCTGACGCCGGTACAGCACGCCTACCGGGTAGGACGCGCGCCGCAGCAGATTCTGGGCGGCGTAGGCTGCCACCTGTACCAGGAATTTGACGGCAGCGGGCTGGACGCTGACGCGGTCGAACAGGCAATCGGTACGTTAATCGACCGGCATCCGATGCTCAGCGTCACCTTTCCGGAAGAGGGCCACCAGCGCTATCGCCCCGGCACCCGCTGGCGCGGCCTCAGCGTATACGCGATGCAGAATGCCGCCGACAGCGAGTGCGAAAGCCACCTGCAACAGATGCGGCAACGCAACGGACACCGGGTACTGGCGGTGGACCAGGGCGAAAATATCGATTTTCAGCTGACGCTGCTGCCGGATGGCCGCCAGCGACTGCATGTGAATATCGATCTGCTGGTGATGGATGCGGCCAGCTTCAGCCTGCTTTTTGACGAGCTGGCGGCGCTGCTGCGCGGTGAAATTCTGCCTCCCCGCTGCCAGGAATATGATTTTCGCAGCTACCTCGCGCAGGCCGCAGAGGAGAACGCCGCCGCCCGGCAACAGGCCGAAGCCTGGTGGCTGCCGCGCCTGGCCACCCTGCCGGATGCCCCCCGTCTGCCGCTGGCCTGCGAACCGCAACAGATTAAACAGGTGCGCATTACCCGCCAGCGCGAGGAGATCATCGCGGCAGACTGGCAGCAGTTCAGCACCCTGTCTGCCCGCGTCGGCGTGACGCCAACCATGGCGCTGGCCACCTGTTTTGGCGCGGTACTGGCCCGCTGGTGCAACCAGCCCCGACTGTTGCTGAATCTGACCCTGTTCGATCGCCAGCCGCTGCATCCGGCGGTAGCCGGGATGATTGCCGATTTCACCAATATCCTGCTGCTGGATATCGCCGCTGAAGGCGAATCTGTCGCTGCGCTGGCCCGGGCCAATCAGCACACCTTCACCGACGCTTTCGAGCATCGTCACCTCTCCGGCGTTGAGCTGCTGCGTGAGCTGCGCAAAACGCCGGGCGCTTTCCCGCACGGCGCGCCGGTGGTTTTCACCAGCAATCTGGGGCAGCCGCTGTTTGGCCGCGATGTGACCCGCACGCTGGGTGAACCCGGCTTTGGCATTTCACAAACGCCGCAGGTCTGGATCGACTTCCTCGCCTGGGAGCATAACGGCAGCGTGATGTTGCAGTGGGACAGCAATGAAGCGCTGTTCCCTCCCGGCCTGACCGCCACACTGTTCCACGCCTGCGTCGGGCTGGTCCGTCAGCTGATCGCCTCCCCGCAGGCCTGGCAGGCCCCGCTCCCGGAGCTGATGCCCGCCGAACAGTACCGGGTGCGGGAAAAGATTAACCACCCTGACCCCACGCCATTGCCCGCCGGGCTGCTGCATCAGGCTTTCTGGCAACGGGCGCAGACGTCGCCAGACGCCGTGGCGCTGATCCACGGCAGCCGCCAGCTGAGCTATGGCAAGCTGGCTCACCAGGCGCAGTGCTGCGCCGGGGCGTTAGTGGCTCAGGGCGTGCAGCCCGGTGACCGGGTGGCCGTCAGCATGTCACGCGGCCTCGGCCAGATTGTGGCGGTGCTGGCGGTGCTGCACGTCGGTGCGGTTTATGTGCCGGTGTCGGTCGATCAGCCACTGGCGCGTCGCAGTGAGATTTATCAGGGAGCCGGGGTGAAGGTGGTGCTGACCTGCACACAGGATAGCCCCGCTGAGGCGACCGACGGCATCGCCCTGCTGAGCTGGCAGGATGCCATCAGCCAGCCGCCGCTCACCCATCCCCGTCCGGTGGCGGAGAGCGATCCGGCCTATATCATCTACACCTCCGGCTCCACCGGACAGCCCAAAGGGGTGATCATTTCCCATCAGGGGGCGCTCAATACCTGTCTGGCGCTGAATCAGCGCTACCAGGTGTCAGCAGATGACCGGGTGCTGGCGCTGTCGGCCCTGCATTTTGATCTCTCCGTCTGGGACATTTTCGGCCTGTTAAGTGCCGGGGGCACGCTGGTGCTGGTGGATGACGCGCAGCGGCGCGACCCGGCGGCCTGGTGTGCAGCGATTGAACGCCACGGCGTCACCCTGTGGAACAGCGTCCCGGCGCTGTTTGAGATGCTGCTGACTTGGTGCGACGGTTTCGACCTCACTGCGGTGGAAAAACTGCGGCTGGTGATGCTCTCCGGTGACTGGATTGGGCTGGATTTACCCGCGCAGTATCACCGGTTTCGCCCGGACGGTCAGTTCGTGGCGCTGGGTGGCGCAACCGAAGCCTCGATCTGGTCGAATCGGTACGAGGTGGACGAGGTGGCCCCTGAATGGCGCTCGATTCCCTATGGCTATCCGCTGCCCGGACAGAAATACCGGGTGGCTGACGAACAGGGCCGCGACTGCCCGGACTGGGTGCCGGGCGAGTTGTGGATCGGCGGTGCCGGGGTGGCGCTGGGTTACTTCAACGACGCGCAGCGCAGCGCCCGGCAGTTTGTACTGCACGAAGGCGAACGCTGGTATCGCACCGGAGACATGGGCTGTTACTGGCCGGACGGCAGGCTGGAGTTCCTTGGCCGACGCGACCGTCAGGTTAAAGTTGGCGGCTATCGCATCGAACTGGGCGAGATCGACGCCGCCTTACTGAAAGTGGCTGGGGTAAAAAATGCCGTGGCCCTCGCCATCGGTGAGCGGGAAAAATCGCTGGCCGCCTTTGTGGTCACCGAAGGCACGGCGCTGCTCAGCAATGCCCCTGCCGATGCCCACCTGCCAGCAGATTATGCCACCCTGCTGCCTGCTGACACCACCGCGTCCCTGCCGTCACAGCAACCAGCGATGGCGCAGCTGGTGGCCGGTTTCCTTTGGCAACATCTCTGCGCTGAGCAGCTGGATGTCACCTCAGCGATCACCCCTGACACCCTGACCGCGCACTATGGCTGCCTGCCCGCCCAGCGCGCCACCCTCTGCCGCTGGCTGGAACACCTGTGCCAGTGCGGCTTTCTGCAATCGCTGGCGGCAGGTGGCTGGCAGGCAGCCGCGCCGCTACCGGCTATCTGGCAACCTGGCCCCGATCATCCGCTGGCGGAGGTGCACAGCGCGTTGTGCGCCTGGCATCAGCCGCTGGCGCAGATGCTGCGGGGCGAGCGCGCGGTGCAGACGCTGCTCAACCATCCTTTCTGGGCACCACATGCACTGCTGCAACGCGACCCCGGCTGTCAGGCCAGCCTCGACATCCTTGCTGCGACGATAACCTCGCTGGCAAACGCGCTCGGACGGCCGGTGCGTCTGCATGAAGTGGGGGCACGCGACGCCAGCGGCGCGCTCAGCCTGCTGCAACGCCTCGATCCTTCGCGGGTGGAGTACACCGGCTGGGATGACTCTGCTGAGATGGTGCTACAGGCCATAGAGAATCTGCGACACCACCAGCTGGCCCACGTCCGGCGCTGGGACAGCGCCCTGCCGCACCATGAGCGGCATCAGGCCGATCTGGTGTGGGCGAATAACGCCCTGCATCGCCTCGGCGAAGAGGGCATGACGGCGCTGCTGACGCTGGCCGCCCCTTCGGCGCTGGTCTGGGTGATGGAACTGCGACACGCCTCCTGTCTGACGCTGGTCAGCAGCGAACTGCTGGCAGACGGCGAAGAAGGCGGCATCAGTCAGCGGCTGCACGACAGCAGCTGGTGGCAGAGCGCCCTCAGCGAACGCGGGCTTAGTGCAGTGCAGGACGGCAGCGCGGGCGATATGCAGTGGCTGCTGCTGCGCGCGCCAGAGGTGGTCTGGCTGCCGGACGGTGAAAAACTGGCGGCGGAGCTGCACCAGCTGCTCCCCGGCTACATGGTCCCCCCGCGCCTGATGTTTGTCGATGCGCTGCCGCTGACCGCCAACGGCAAAGTGGATCAGCAGGCGCTGATGGCAGGCTGTGGTGGTCAGCAGCAATCCGCGCAGACCGAATCTCAGCCGCCAACGGGCGAAACGGAACAGGCGGTGGCCGCCGTGTGGCGGCAACTGCTGGCGACCGCCGATATCTGGCGCGACAGCCACTTCTTCCGGCTGGGCGGCGACAGCCTGCTGGCTACCCGTCTGACCGGTGAACTGAGCCGGGCAGGCTGGCAGGCGACGCTGGGCGACCTGTTCGATTTCCCGACGCTGTCGGCATTTGCCGCCACCGTCCGTCGTCAGCAGGGCGCTCAGGCGGAAACACTGCCTCATGATGCCGACGGTCGTTACCGCCCTTTCCCGCTGACCGCAGTACAGCAGGCCTATCTGGTAGGCCGACAGCCCGGTTTCACCCTGGGCGGTGTGGGATCGCATTTCTTCGTTGAGTTCAGCGTGGCCTCGCTGGATGTGGCACGGTTTGAGCAGGCGATTAACCGGCTGGTGGCCCGTCATGACGCCCTGCGCACGGTGATCGCTGGCGACATGCAGCAGGTGCTGCGCGACGTGCCGCCGTTTGTGTTGCCCTGCCATCGGCCCGACGATTTAAACGGCCCCGCCACGCTGGCCCTGCGTGAGCGGCTGGCCCGTCAGGTGCTGGACCCCACCCGCTGGCCGGTGTTTGACATCCAGGCCGCGCAGGTGAGCGATGGCGGCGAGGCGCGCCTGTGGATCTGTCTCGATAATCTGCTGCTTGACGGACTGAGTATGCAGATCCTGCTGGCGGAGCTGGAGAGGCTTTATCTCCAGCCTCAGCAGCCCCTGCCCGCGCTGGAAGTGGGCTTTCGCGACTATCAGCAGCATCTGCGCCAGCGCGAGGCAAATCCGCTCTCGCAGGCTTACTGGCAGCGTCGGCTGGACACTCTGCCGCCCGCGCCGCGCCTGCCGGTGACGGACTCCCCTACGCAGATCGGCGTCCCGCACTTCAGCCGTCTGTCAGGCCGTTTTGCCGCCGACCAGTGGCAGGCGCTGAAAACCCGCGCCCGCGATGAGGGGCTGACGCCATCGGCATTACTGCTGTCGGCCTGGTGCGCCATTCTCTCTGCCTGGGCCCGCCAGCCCGCGCTCTCAGTCAACCTGACGCTGTTTGACCGCCAGCCGCTGCACCCGCAAATCGAACAGGTGCTGGGCGATTTCACCTCGCTGCTGCTGCTGGCCTGGCAGCCACAGCCGGACTGGCGCGGCAGTGCTCACCGCTTGCAACAGCGCCTGCGGCAGGATCTGCTGCACCGCGAAGTCAGCGCCATTCAGGTGATGCGTCAGCTGGCGCAACGCCACGGCGAGGTAGCGACCGCGATGCCGGTGGTATTTACCAGCGCGCTGGGTTTTGACCAGCATCGTTTCCTGGCGGAAAGCGGCTGGATGCAGTCCGGCTGGGGGATATCGCAGACGCCGCAGGTGTGGCTTGACCATCAGGTGTATGAATCGGAAGGCGAGCTGCGCTTTAACTGGGACTATGTGCAGCAACTGTTTGCCCCTGAGCAGATCGGCGCGGTGTTTGAGCGTTATCTCACCCTGCTGCAACGGCTGGCGCAGGATGAATGCGCCTGGTCACTCTCCCTGCATCAGCTGGTTCCGGCAATCACCGACGCTGTGCCGCAGGCGCAGCCTGTGCCGGTCAGGCACAGCCTGCCTGCCGACGGCCAGTCCGCCGCCGCGCCTGCTCAGCCGGATAGCGCGCTGGTTCGCCAGCTGTGCGGCCATTTTCAGCAGGTGGTCGGGCAGCCGGTGCAGCCCGCACAGTCATTTTTCGATGCCGGGGCCAGCTCGCTGAATCTGGTGCGGCTGCATCTTCACCTGACGCAGCAGGGCCACAGCGCGTTACAGGTCACCGACCTGTTCGCCCATCCCACACCGCAGGCGCTGGCCCGCCATCTGCATGGCATCACCGCTCAGGCGGCCAGTACCGATCCACTCAATGAGACGCGCCGCGATCTGCTGGCGCAGCGTAAAGTCCGGGCAGAACGCCGTCGTCGGAGCACATTATGACACCTGAACAGCTGTTGCATCATTACTATCCCGACAGTGAACCGCTGGCGGTTATCGGCCACGCCTGTCGCTTTCCTGAAGCCGGTAACAGCGATGCCTTCTGGGCCAATTTGCTGGCCGGACGCGCCTGCAACCGGCACTTTTCCCGTCAGCAGCTGCTGGAGGCCGGGACGCCAGCGGCGCTGATTGACGATCCGGCGTGGGTGCCGTGGGGCACCGTGCTGGAAGACGCAGAGATGTTCGACGCCGAACTTTTTGGCTACTCCCGTCAGGAGGCCGAACTGATTGACCCGCAGCAGCGGCTGTTCCTGCAAATTGCCTGGCATGCGCTGGAGCACGCAGGCTATGCGCCGGGGTCGGTGACGCAGAAGACCGGGGTGTTTGCTGCCTCGCGCATCAGCACCTATCCCGGCCGGGAGCCGCTTAAACTGGCGGAGGTGGCGCATGTGCGTAGCCTGCAATCGCTGATGGGCAATGACAAGGATTACGTCGCCACCAGGGTGGCGCACAAGCTGGACCTGCGCGGTCCGGCAATTAGCGTGCAGACCGCCTGCTCCAGCTCGCTGGTGGCGATCCACATGGCCTGTGAGAGCCTGCGTGCCGGTGAGTGCGACATGGCGATTGCCGGTGGCGTCGCCGTCTCCTTCCCGCAGATTGGGGGTTATCTCTGGCAGCAGGGAATGATCTTCTCACCGGACGGGCAGTGCCGTCCCTTTGATGCCGACGCACAGGGCACCTTTGCCGGTAACGGCGTCGCCGCCGTGGTGCTGCGCCGTCTGGCCGATGCCTTGCGCGATGGCGATCCCATTGTTGCGGTGGTGTCCGGCAGCGCGGTGAATAACGATGGCAGCCAGAAAGTGGGCTACACCGCGCCTTCAGTGGCCGGTCAGCGTGAAGTGATCGCCGATGCCTGGAGTCTGGCGGGGGTCACCAGCCAGCAGATCGGCATGGTGGAAGCCCACGGCACCGCCACGCCGCTGGGCGATCCCATTGAGTTACAGGCACTGCATGGCGTGTTTCATGCCGCCGGTGAAGGACCGGCCTGCGCGCTGGGTTCGGTCAAAAGCAATCTTGGTCATCTGGACACCGCCGCCGGGATTGCCAGCTTCCTCAAGGCGGTGCTGGCGGTCAGCCACGGCACTATCCCGCCGAGTATTCATTTCAGCACGGCCAATCCGGCGCTGCATCTGGAACAGGGGCCATTTTTTGTGCCGACCGAGGCCCGCCGCTGGGACGATGCGGTGCGCATGGCGGGCGTCTCCTCTTTCGGCATTGGCGGCACTAATTGCCATATGGTGGTGTCATCACTGCCCGGCGCACTGCGTCAGCATACGGAAAATGCCCCGCCGCCGCAGGACAGCGCGCTGTTACTCAGTGCCGACAGCGAAGCGGCATTGCGTCAGCTGGCGGCAGACTATGCCCGGTCGCTGCAACAGCAGCCTGTCGCTGATGTGGTACATACCGCGCTGCACGGCAGGGCGGTCGATCTGAACTGGCGGCTGGCGGTGCCGGTGTGTACGGAATCAGCCGATGCGCTGGCGGCTTTCGCCGCCGGTGAGGAGGAGATCCTGGTGCAGTGCGGCCAGGGTGCGCCGGGCAAACAGGTGTGGCTGTTTACCGGCCAGGGATCGCAGTGGCCCGCGATGGCACAGAGCGGCTATGCGCATTCGCCAGCCTTTGCGGCGGCGCTCGACCGCTGTCTGGCGGTGTTCGACAGCGACGGCGACTATCAGCACAGGCTGCGCAGCGCATTGCTCGACGGCGCTGCCTTCAGTGAGATGGCGCTGGTGCAGCCCGCTATTGTGGCATTTGAACTGGCGATGGCGGCCCACTGGCAGGCTCACGGCCTGCTGCCGGACCGGGTCAGTGGTCATTCGGTGGGCGAATTCGCCGCCGCCGTGGTGGCCGGGCACTATTCGGTTGAGCAGATCCTGCCGCTGGTGCGTCTGCGCGGCACGCTGATGGACCGCTGCACTGGCGGAGCGATGCTGGCGGTGTTCGCCAGCGAGGCAGAAACCCTGCCGCTGGCACAGCAGCTGGGCCTCGATCTTGCGGTCTGTAACGGCGAACGCCATCTGGTCTTCTCCGGCGCGCAGGCGGCGGTGCAACAGATGGCCGCCACGCTTGAGCAGTCGGGTATCCGCAGCCAGCGCTTACAGGTCACCGGCGCGGCGCATTCGCGAATGCTCGATCCAATCCTCGACGAATTTCAGCAGGCCTGCCTGGCGTTGCAGGCGCAGGAAGGCAGGCTGCCGCTGATCTCCGCGCTGACCGGGGCGACCGTCTCTGCGGCAGAATTGAATCATTCCACCTTCTGGCGGCGGCACATGCGCAACCCGGTGCGCTTTATTCAGTGCCTGCGCGGGGCGATAGCCGACGGCGCAACGCTGTTTGTGGAAATGGGGCCGGATGCCTCGCTGAGCGGCATCGGCCAGCGGGAACTGCCGGAGGCGGCGTGCTGGATCGCCAGCGCCAGGCGTCATCAGCCTACGCCAGCCCTGCTGCGTCAGGCGGTGATGTCGCTGTTTACCGCCGGCGTCTCACTGCCCTGGGCAGCGCTGCTGCCTGCTGGCGGGCGAAAATGCCACGCCCCGCTCTATCCGTTCGCCCGTCAGCGCTACTGGCGGGAAGCCGCCGCCGATGCTGTCAGCCAGACAGATGCTGCTCCCGTGATGCTGCCCGCCGCGCGACGAATGGTGGAAAAAGCAG
Organism: Erwinia papayae; assembly: GCF_058241465.1. Classification (NCBI taxonomy): domain Bacteria; kingdom Pseudomonadati; phylum Pseudomonadota; class Gammaproteobacteria; order Enterobacterales; family Erwiniaceae; genus Erwinia; species Erwinia papayae. The sequence goes on along the minus strand of NZ_JBZCHT010000009.1, from coordinate 445,685 downwards.
GCGCAGAGCTGGACCTGCCGCGCCTTCAGCAACTCTATCTTTGCGTTATCCACCTGCATGCCATCTATGTTGACCGGCTGGTACGTCGCTGCGTCGGTGACGCCATTGACCAGGGCGTCAGCGCACTGACCATCCTGCGTGGAGGACGGCTGCTGCCGCGTCACCGCCAGCTGCTGGTACGCCTGCTGAATGCCTGTGTCGAAGATGGCTGGCTGCGATGCGACGGCGAGCGTTACGTCACCCGTACTGCCGCCCCGCACGCTGATTGCCCGACGCTGCTGGCAGAGCTGAAAAGCTGCTGTGAAGGGCTGGACGTTATCGCAGAAACCGTGCAGCGCGCCGGAGAAAATCTTTACGCCATGATGAGTGGCGAGGTGGAGCCGGTGGCGGTCATTTTCCCGGAGGGGGCATCCAGCGGCGTGGAAGTGCTCTATCAGGATTTCAGCTTTGGCCGCTATTTCAACCAGATTGCCGCTGCGGTGGTCAGCGACCTGCTGCGCCAGCGGGATACAGACGTAGAAGCGCCGTCGCCTTATCGCGTGCTGGAGGTCGGCGGTGGCACCGGCGGCACCACCGCCTGGGTGCTGCCCGCGTTGCAGCAACAGAGCGCGGTCCATTACACCTTCAGCGACATTTCCCCGCTGTTCACCCGCCGCGCAGCGGAGAAATTTGCCGCATACGATTTTGTCAGCTACGGCGAGTTCGATCTGCAAAAGCCCGCCGGGGAACAGGGCTTTGCTGCGGGCAGTTATGACCTGATCGTCGCCGCCAACGTTATCCACGCCACCCAGCACGTCGGGGAAACCCTGGCGAATCTGCTGCCGCTGCTGAAGCCAGGCGGCAAACTGCTGATGCGTGAGATCACCCGTCCGATGCGGCTGTTCGATTTTGTTTTCGGGCCGCTGGTGCTGCCGCTGCACGATGAAAGCGCCCGTGGCGGTGAGCTGTTCCTCAGCACCGCACGCTGGCGCGAACAGTGTCTGGCCGCTGGTTTTGCCCGGGTGGAGTGGCTACCGGAGGACGGTTCGCGCACCGCCGATATCAGTGAACACATCGTGTTAGCCACCGCACCGGGTGCCGAAGCCACGCACGGCAGTCTGCCGCTGGCAAAGGGGGTGCTGGGGCTACCGCTGAGCAACGACGGCAGCTATCTGGCCGACTGGTCAGACTGCGCCGGGCAGCAGGCGGCCTGGCAGGCACGTCTGCATGCAGCCTGCGCAGAGATGGCGCGTCGGCATGGCAACGGCCAGTCGGTGGCGCTGCCAACGGCGGTCAGCGCCGCCCCGGCGTGGCTGAATCTGGTCCGCCTGCAATGGCAGGCCGCACCGTTAACCGTCCCGCAGATCGAGCTGCGTCTCTGCCATCCCGACGGACGCTGGCAAACGCTCTCCGCCGACAGCGAGGCGTTAACGCTGAGCGCCGCGCCGGAAACCCACTACCAGTGGCAATGGCAGACGGCGGCACAGGCTGTCGCCGGAGAAAACCACGGCGGAGAAACCTGCCGTCTGACGGGAAATACCGCCGGCCCACTGGCCACTGCGCTGCTGCGGGCCGGTGTCGCCGCCCCGCAGGCCACCGGCACGCTGCTGGTACTGAGCGAGGCTGACCATGACCTGACCCGCGCAGCACAGGCGCTGCTCAGCGCGCTGAACAACAGCGAGGAGCGCCGGGTGGTGCTGGTGACGCAGTCGGCCTGGTCGCCGGACGGCGGCGAAGCGATCAACCCCTGCCAGCATGCCCTGTGGGGACTGGTGCGTACCGCCGCCATCGAACTGGCCCGTCAGGATCGTTGCATCGCGGCAATCGATCTTACTGCCACCGCAGGCTGGCAGGAGCTGGTGCTGGGCCTTCAGGCTATCAACGGTGGTGAACGCGGCGTGGCTGTTCGTCAGGGCCAGCTGTGGCTGCCGCGCCTGGTTCAGCAGCCGTGGTCGGCACCCGCGCTGCACGCTGCCAGTCTGGGCCACGGCTGGCACGTTATCACCGGTGGCCTCAGCGGCCTGGGGCGTCTCAGCGCCCGCTGGTTAATCAGCCGGGGTGCCAGGCGCATTGCGCTGCTGGTTCAGCGGGAACATGCCGACAGCGAGGCCTTTATCACGGAGCTGCAACGGACCGCCGACTGCACCGTACTCTCCCTGCGCTGCGACGTGGCCTGCCCGCAGGCGCTGGGCGCGGCGCTGAACAGGCTGGACGCTGACGGCGGTATTGCCGGGGTGATCCACGCAGCCGGTGTGCTTGATGACGGGCCGGTCAGCGCCCTTACCGCTGAGCGGCTGGCAGCGGTTCTGGCGGTAAAAGCCACGGCGGCGGCCACCCTGCATGATTATCTCAGCAAGCGGGCGCAACCCGCCTGGCTGCTGCTCTACTCTTCTGCCGCCGCCACGCTGGGCAGTGCCGGTCAGGCAGCCCACGCGCTGGCCAGCGCCTACCTGGACGGGCTGGCGCTGGCCGCCAGCGACGGGCCGCTACGGGTGATCTCCGTTGCCTGGGGTGCATGGGGAGAGAGCGGCAAGGCGGCGCAGCGCGAGGTGCAGCAGCGGCTGGCGGCAGAGGGCATGGCGCTGTTAAGCGATGCCGAAGGCTTGTGGCATCTGGAACAGGCGATTTCCCGCGCCGCCCGCTGGCGACTGGCGATGCGCGTTGACTCAGCACAGCTGGACAGTCTGCGCCAGCGGCTGTTCGTCGGGCAGCACGCTGCTCTGCCAGTGCCGCAGGCAGCCGCCGCCATATCCCGTCCGCCCGCAGCCCGCGAGCTTTCGCCTGAGCGGTTAAGCGATACGGCAGCAGTCGCCGCCTGGCTGACGGTGCAGATTGCCGGTCAGCTGCGTTTGGATTCGCCTGAACGCCTGGCTCCAACCCGCGATCTGGTGCAGCTGGGCCTGGATTCGCTGCTGTTCCTTGAGCTGAGCAGCACCATTCAGCAGCGTCTGGGGGTGCGGGTTGACGCTGAGCAGGCCTATGCCGATCTGACGGTGAACGGGTTGAGCCGACTGATTGCCAGCCAGTCAGCGGCAGACCAACCGCAGAACGACATTGCTCCGCTGGCGCACGATGCGGCCGGACGCTATCAGCCCTTCCCGCTGACGCCGGTCCAGCATGCTTACTGGATGGGACGCTCCAGCATGATCGACTACGGGGGCGTGGCCTGCCACGTGCTGTTTGAGTGGGATCTGGATTATCGGCAGTTCGATCCGGCCCGCTTTGAACAGGCGTGGAATGCGCTGGTACGGCGTCATGACATGCTGCGGATGGTGACTGACGACAGCGGGCTGCAACGCATTCTGCCGGAGGTGCCGGAGTATCGTCTGGTGCGCCACGATCTGCGCGATCTGACGCCGCAACAGCGGCAGCAGGCGCTGGAGCGTACCCGGCAGACGCTCTCTTACCGGGTATTACCCGCCGATCGCTGGCCGTTGTTTGAACTGATCGCCAGCGAATGGCACAGCACGCACTACCGGCTGCATATGCATCTGGATCTGCTGCTGTTTGATGTACAGAGTTTCAAGGTGATGATGGACGACCTGGCGGCGTTCTGTCGTGGCGACAATCCGCCGCCTTTACAGATAACCTTCCGTGATTATGTTATCGACCAGCAGGCGCAGCGGCTGCAACCGGCATGGCTCAGTTCATGGTGCTGGTGGCAGACGCTGCTGAGCAGCCTTCCCCCGGCACCGGCGCTGCCGCTCTCGCCGCAGCCTGCGCAGACCCAGCCGCACTTCACCACCTGGCAGCAGAAGCTGGATGCTGAGCAGTGGGGACGACTGAAGCAGGCGTGGCAGGGCTGGGGCGTCACGCCGTCCGCCGCGCTGATGACGCTCTTCGCCGCCACGCTGTCGCGCTGGGCGCGCTGGCCGGCGTTCACCCTTAACCTGACCTTCTTTAACCGTCGTCAGGTGCATCCGCAGATGCAGCAGCTGATTGGCGATTTTACCTCGGTGCTGCTGATTGATTTTGATCTGGCCGACGACGCGCTGAGCCTGCGTGACGCCATTGAGCAGACCCAGCAGCGTTTACGGCAGCGGCTGGGCCACAGTGAGGTGAACGGCGTTGAGCTGCTGCGTGAACTGGGGCGTCTGCGCGGGCAATCCCGTCAGCCGCTGATGCCGGTGGTGTTTACCAGTATGCTCGGCATGACCCTCGACGGGCTGGCGATTGACCAGGCGATGACCAGCCTGCTGGGCGATCCGGTGCATGTGTTCACCCAGACCCCGCAGGTGTGGCTGGATCATCAGGTGATGGAAATTGACGGCGAGCTGGTGTTCAGCTGGTACTGCATGGATGAGGTGCTGGCCGATGGCACGGCAGAAGCGATGTTCAACGACTTCCACCAGCTGCTGCTGGCAGTGGCCGAAAACCCGGCGCTGATGAGTCAGTCGCCGCGCCGGACGCCTGCGCCAGTCGGCCTGATGCCGCCGCGCTGGCAGACGACGATTGCCGGTCAGAACGTCGATCTCGCGGTGCTGGAACAGGCCGCCCGCCAGCAGCCCGGCGTGACGCTCGCGGCCGCCCGCTACCACGCCGACGACGCCGAAATCCGCGTCAGTGTCGCCGCCGCGGAACATCACTTTACCCTGGACGACTGCCCTGCCATGGCGTCGCAAAATCTGCCGCTACAGGGACTGGATGCCGCACAGCAGGCGCACTTTGACGCGGTGTGGCACGGGCTGGAAACCCTGGCGCTACACGGCATTGCCATGACGCTGGTCAAACACGGTCTGTTTACCGCTGAAGGCCAGCAGTTCAGCCTGGCGGAGGTCTGGCAACGGCTGGCGGTCCTGCCGCAGTTCGAAAGGCTGGTGCGCCAGTGGTTACGTGCTCTGACCGATGCCGGATGGCTGACGCAGCAGGACGACCGCTTCCTGTGCCGCCGTGCGCTGCAACAGGTGCCGCCACCGTCGTCAGTCCCGTCATCCGCCTGGGGTGATGCGCTGACCGCCTATCTCGATCGCAGTATCGCCCGCCACAGCGAGCTGTTGCAGGGGAGCTGTTCCGCGCTGGAACTGTTCTTTGTCGATCACCACGCGGTGACCCGTTCGCTGTATGCCGATAACCCGGCGGCACGCTGCGTGGCGGAAAATGTGCGCCAGATGGTCGCCGCCCTGGTGGCTGGCGCACACCGCAAGGTGGCTGGCGTACACCACGAGGCAGCTGACGGACACCGCAAGGTGGCTGACGGACAGCGCGCGGCGACTCAGGCTGATGCTGATATCTGCTGGCGGGTGCTGGAGGTGGGGGCCGGGACCGGGGCCACCACCGGTGCGGTGCTCGCCGGACTGGGCGAGCAGCGACATCGCTACCACTACACCGACGTCTCCACCCTGTTCCTCGATGATGCCCGTACGCGCTTTGCCTCGCGGGATGATATAGACTTTGGGTTATTCGACATTAATCAGCCGGTGGACTACGGTCAGCACCCTGCGGAAGGCTACGACCTGGTAGTGGCAGCCCAGGTGATGCACGACGCCAGTCATATCGTGCGTTCGCTGAAACGTCTTGCCAGCCTGATGAAACCCGGTGGCCGTCTGCTGCTGATTGAGGCCACACACCGCGACAGCCAGCTGCAAATGGCCAGCGTCGGCTTTATTGAGGGGCTGGGCAACTATCAGGATTACCGCCTGCTGGAAGACCGCGCCATGCTGAACCTGGCGCAGTGGCAGGAAGCCCTGCAACAGGCCGGTTTCACTGCTGAACGGGCGTGGCCGGAGCAGTCCCTCTCCCCACTGCATCAGCATGTGATTGTGGCAACGATGACGCGGGCGTCGAAAATCGACTGCGCCGCGCTCCAACAGGCGCTGCATCAGCAGTTTACCCGGCTACCTGCGGCGCTGAAGGTGGTGCAACGTGAACCGCTGGATCTGTTTACCACCGATGACAGCGCAGCGGGCGTTGAGACGCAAAGCGCCCCCACGGTGACTGACCTCACCACCGCCGAGGCGCAAGACGGCGCGGCGGATGAGCAGCTGATCCATGAGGTCGGGCAAATCTGGCAGTCGCTGCTTGGCAGACCAGTCAGTCAGCACACTGACTTCTTCCGCAGCGGCGGCGACAGCCTGATTGCCACCAGGGCCATCGCCCAGCTCAACCGGAAAGGCATCGCCGGGGCCAGTTTGCAGGCGCTGTTTACCCACCCGGTGCTGGCACAGTTCTGTGCCACCCTCGGCGGGCGTCGCCAGGCGGCTAATCCGGTGCTGGTGCCGCTGACAACGGCGGCTTCTCCTGCCTCCTCCCCGGTACTGGTCTGCCACGCTTCCGACGGTGGCGTGGCGTCGTATCTGCCCTTCGCCCAGGCACTGGGAGCCAGGGTCTGGGGGCTTCAGGCACCGGAGACGGTCGATGCCAAAAGCCTGGCGGCGCTGGCGGAAAGCTATTTACCGGCGCTCGACGAGTTGCCCGACGGCAGCACCATCACCCTGGTCGGCTGGTCTTATGGTGCCAGCGTGGCCGCCCTGCTGAGCCGCCTGCTGCATCAGCGCGGCACAGAGGTGCGTCTGGTGCTGATTGATCCGGTGTGCGGCAGTGATTTCCGCATCGACTCGCTCTCTGAACTGATGGGCCTGCTGTTACAGGAACGTCAGGTTCCCCTGCCGGAAGGCTGGGCCGAATGGACGGAAACCGGGCAGATTGCCGCATTTTCCCGCTGCGCACAGGCCGCCGGACTGACCGCACGCCCGCTGAGCGCAGAGGCGGCAGAGGCCTGGCTGACACGCATCTTCCGTCTGCTCACTCTGCTGGCGCAGCATCAGCCGGAACCGGTACTGCCTGTCCCGCTGCTGTGGATTGAAGCCAGCCAGCGCCCGCCGCACTGGAGCGAGCCTGAACAACAATGGGCAGAGTGGAAACAACAATCCCGGTGTCATGTGGTGTCTGCCACACACTGGCAACTTATGGACCAGCCGGAACTGGCCGGCGAGCTGGCCTCGCTGGTCAGGCAGTGGTCAGAGACATCCTGTAAGGAGGAGAAGCAATGAAGCCGGTTGCGCTGAACAAAAAACGCCGGGTATTAGTCGCCGGGGCCAAATTTGGCGAGGTCTACCTGAATGCCTTTATGCAGCCGCAGGCCGGACTGGAGCTGGCCGGACTCTACGCCAGAGGCAGTCGCCGCGCCCAGCAGCTGGCGCAGGCTTTTGGTATCCCACTGTGGACCTCGCCCGAGCAGATCCCGGACGATATCGACATCGCCTGCGTGGTGATCCGCTCGACGGTTGCCCGGGGAGAAGGCAGCCAGATTGCGGCGGAATTGCTGCAACGTGGCATTCATGTGTTGCAGGAGCATCCGCTGCACCCGGAGGATATTGCCCGCCTGCAGGCGGTGGCACAGCAACGCAATCTGCTTTACCGGGTCAACAATTTTTACTGCCATCTGCCAGCCGGTCGCAGCTGGATTGAAAACGCAAGGCGCGTCACCGGGCTGTTGCAGGGCCAGCGGCCCGCCACCGTCCATCTGGCCACCAGCCGCCAGCTGCTCTGCTCGACGCTGGATCTGCTGTTGCAGGCTTGCGGCATTACTGACGCCAGCCAGGTGGGTATCGAGGTGGCCCGGCACACGGGCGGGGATTTTGTCAGCGTCGGCTTACAGCTTGGGGAAGCAACCCACGCCACGCTGCACCTGCAATCGTATCTTGATCCCGCCGACCCCGACATGTTCAGTCTGGTGATGCATCAGGCCACGCTGTTCTGGCCAGCCGGTTATCTGACGCTGGCATCCAGTCACGGTCCGGTGGTGTGGACCGGGGCGTTTCACGATCCGCTGCATCATAACCGCGAACGTACGCTCTACCGCTACGCCCCAGAGGTCGCCAGCTATCAGCAGCCTGTCTCCCGGCTGTTGCATCAGCCTGGCGGCAGCTGGCGGGAGTTTTTCGAAGTGGATGCCGCTGCCGCCACCGGCGAGGTGTTACAGGCCCTGCGTGGCGCACTGGATGGCGCCCCCCTGCCTGCCGCCTTTGACGCCAGCTATCAGCTGTCGCTGGCCCGGCTGTGGCTGGAGATTGTGCAGGCGGTGCCGCCGGTGACTGAACGGCAGCTGACGCCGCCGCCGGTGATCGACAGCAACGATCTGATCGGCAGCCCGCTGAGCGAGGCGCGTAATGGATAAGCCGTTCTCCGGCATTCAGCAGGACCCGGGTTTACATCTGCTGATCTGCCCTTTTGCCGGGGGCAGCGCCAGCGCCTTTCGCGGCTGGCAGGAGAGTCTGCCCGCGGGTATCAGCATGTCACTGGCGGTGTGGCCGGGGCGCGATCACCGGATGAGAGAAACCTGTGCCACCAGCATCGATGCCCTTGCCGACGATCTGCTGCGGCAGCCCTGCTTCACTCAATGGCCGCCACGGCAGCTGATTATTGTCGGTCACAGTATGGGCGCGCAGGTGGCGTTTGCCGCATGTCGTCGGCTGGAGCAGCGCAACACGCCGCCGCGTGGGCTGGTGCTGTCCGGCTGCCATGCCCCGCATCTTCGCGGACGTCGTCCCATCAGCCACCTTGCCGACGCGGAGTTTATCGCCCAACTGGTGGCGATGGGCGGCTGTGCGCGGGAGCTGATCGATGAGCCGACATTGTGGCCGGTTTTCATGCCGATGCTGCGGGCGGATTTTACCGCCACCGAGGCCTGGCATGCCCCCCGGCTGCCGCAACCCGCTGAGCGGTTGCAGACGCCAACGCTGCTGGTGTGCGGCAGCGCGGATGCGGAAGCCAGCGCAAACGAGGTCGCGGCCTGGCAGGCGTGGCTGCGCTGTCACCACGGCCCGGTTTCCGTGGCGGGTGACCATTTTTATATCACGCGGCGTCCCGCCGCATTTCTTGAACACATCAGGCGCTGCTTTGATACGGGCGATTCACATGCGGATGCATGCACTTTCAGGTAAGGAACAGAGTCATGAGCGACATCGCGGTTTCCTCTCTCCCTCAGACCACCCAGGCAGTTACCCTTGAGCACTGTCTGGCACGCTGGGCACAACAATATGGTTCGCGCACGGCGCTGGTGGATGAACATCAGCAGCGCCTCTCTTATCAGCAACTGCATCAACGCAGCGAGGCGATTGCCGCCGGTCTGTATGCTGCCGGGCTGCGCGCGGGCGATCCGGCGATGGTACAGATGCCCAACACACCGGGATTCTTTCTGGTGTTCTTCGCCCTGCTGCGGCTGGGGGCCATCCCGGTGATGGCGATGCCAAATCAGCGCGAACAGGATATTAATGCGCTGAGCGCGCTGGCAGCGCCGGTGGCGCTGTTTATTCCTGACGGCGAAGAGTGGCTGGAAATCGCCACCCGGATGCGGCAGCAACACCCCTCTTTGCGGCTGATCGTCACCGACGGTGCGGGCAGCGATACGGAGCCATCGGTGCTGAGCCTCGCGAAGCTGGACGGCACGGCCTGTCCCTGGCCGCAGCCCGCGCCGGAGGATACCGCGCTGCTGCTGCTTTCCGGCGGCACCACCGGCACGCCCAAGCTGATCCCCCGCACGCACGGTGACTATTTCTACAACTTCACCGCCTCTGCGAGGGTGTGTGGATTCGACAGCAGCACGGTCTTTCTGGCGGTGCTGCCCGCCGCGCACAATTTCACCCTCGCCTCGCCCGGCGTGCTGGGGGCCTGGCAGTGCGGCGCAACCGTGGTCACCACCACCTCGGCCAGCTGTGATGAAGCGATGCCGCTGATTGCCCAGCAACGCGTCACCCATGTGGCGCTGGTACCGCCGCTGGCGAAGCTGTGGGTGGAAGGACGGGAATGGGAAGACAGCGACCTTTCCAGCCTGCGGGTGGTGCAGGTTGGCGGCGCACGGCTGGAGGCCGGACTGGCACAACAGCTGATAACCGTGCTCGGCTGCCAGCTGCAACAGGTGTTCGGTATGGCTGAAGGGTTGCTGTGCTATACCCGGCTGGACGATACGCCGGATGCCATTATTCATACCCAGGGACGCCCGCTGTCGCCGCAGGATGAGATTCGTATTGTGGATGAAGATGGCCGTGAGGTGGCAGACGGCGAAACCGGTCAGCTGTTAACGCGCGGGCCTTACACCATTCGCGGCTATTTTCGCGCCCCGGAGCACAACGCGACGGCGTTCACCGCTGACGGTTTTTACTGTTCCGGCGACCTGGTGCGTCGCGACCCGCAGGGCAATCTGATTGTCGAAGGGCGCATTAAAGAGCAGATCAACCGCGCCGGAGAAAAAATTTCCGCCGCCGAGGTGGAGGAAGCGATTAGCGCACTGCACGGCGTGCATGCTGCCGTGGCGGTCGGCGTGCCGGATTCGCTGACCGGCGAACGCATCTGTGTCTTTATTAACAGCGGGGAACAGCGCCTTGATCCCGCGCAGATCAAAGCAGAGCTGCGCCAACGGGGTATCAGCCACTATAAAATCCCCGATCAGATTGAACGCATCGCGGAATGGCCGCTGACGGCAGCGAGAAAAATCGATAAGCGTCGGCTGGTGGTGCTCGCCGTGCAGCGCGCAGCCACGCCCGCTCACCTTCAGCATTATCAGTCAACCCTGCGGGCACTCAGTGAACCGCCGTTCCAGATGGCGGTGAAGCTGGCCGGGCATCTGCGGCAGCAAAATCATACTTTCACGCTGTATGAACGCCACGGCGAGTGGGCGCTGGGGATCGGCGCGGTGATGGAAATTACCGTCGGGGCCGACGGCACGGTGCAACGCAGCGATGGCGGGCACTGGCAGGCCGCCTCTGTCGCCGCAGGTATTGAACAGGCGCTGGCGACGGTGCCTTACAGCGGCTGGCGGGCCTATGGTCGCGCCGATTTTGAGCTGTCGTATCTCACCTGCGGTGTGGCACCGCGACAACCGTCGGCAACCGTTATGCGCCTCGCGCTTCCCCGCTACGAGATCCGCCTGCGCCCCGATACGGCGGAACTACGTGCGCTGAATGACGAAGATTCAGCCTGGCTGGCCGCGCTGCTGGCGGAAGCCCGACAACAGCCGCTGCCCGCCTGTAGCCCCCCGCTGAGCGTTGATGTACGCGCCGAGGGACAGCAGATGTACCAGCAACAGGTGGCGTCAGCGGTAGGTGATATGCAGCAGGGGCTTTATCAGAAGGTGATCCTCTCGCGCCGTGCCGAGCTGAAGACGCCGCTGGATATGGTGGCGAGCTACTACGCCGGTCGGCAGTTCAACACGCCAGCCCGTTCATTCCTGTTGCATCAGCCGGGCGAGCAGGCCTATGGCTTCAGCCCGGAAATTGTGGTGGCGGTGGATGCCAGCCGCCGGGTGACCACGCAACCGCTGGCGGGCACCCGCGCGCTGACCACCGATGCCGCCGCGAATGCCGCGCTGCGCCAGCAGTTACTCTGTGACAATAAGGAGATTGCGGAACATGCGGTGTCGGTCAGGCTGGCAACCGAAGAGATGGAGCAGGTCTGCCGGGCAGGCAGCGTGACGGTAAACGGCTTTATGCAGGTGCTGGAGCGCGGTAGCGTTCAACATCTGGCTTCGCAGGTCAGCGGCGTGCTGGCGGATGATGCCTCGCCCTGGCAGGCGTTTACCACGCTGTTCCCGGCGGTCACCGCATCTGGTATTCCCAAGCAGGCGGCGCTGGAGAGCATTCGCCGCTATGAGCAGGAAAAGCGCGGGCTGTACAGTGGCTGCGTGCTGATCGCCGACAGCGACGGATCGCTGGACGCCGCGCTGGTGCTGCGTTCCGCTTATGGTGATGGCGATCGTTACTGGCTGCGCGCCGGAGCCGGACTGGTGGCGCAATCAACGCCAGAGCGGGAATGGGAGGAGACCAGTGAAAAACTGAGTTCCGTGGCGCCCTGGCTGTTCGCCGCAGGGATAACGGTGTGAGGAGAGGATTTGCAGCGAGGATGCCGTGGTTTAACCCGGATGCTCGCTGACGAACCCGGCAACAGTGCGGCTGCCGTCGCTGAATACGGCAGCCGTCTGCGCTGGGTTACGCCAGCTGCTGGCCGTTACTGGCGATCACCTGCTGATACCAGTAAAAGGATTTCTTTTTGTACCTGTCGCCGCTGCCGGACATGTTGTCGTCCAGATCGACATAAATAAAGCCGTAGCGCTTGCTCATCTCCCCGGTGGACATGCTGACCAGATCGATACAGCCCCACGGCGTGTACCCCATCAGCTCCACGCCATCGTCAATGGCGTCGGCCATCGCCAGGATATGCTGTCGCAGGTAGTTGATCCGATAGTCATCAGCAATGTTAAAGTCGGCATCCGGCTTATCCACCGCGCCCAGACCGTTTTCCACGATAAACAGCGGTTTCTGATAGCGGTCATACAGCTGGTTCAACGCAATACGCAGCCCGGTCGGGTCAATTTCCCAGCCCCAGTCGCTGGCCTCAAGGAAGGGGTTGCGCGCGCCGCCCAGCAGATTGCCCTGCGCCTCATCGGTCGGCTGGCTTTTGTTTACCGTGGTGGACATGTAGTAGCTGAAGCCGATGTAATCCACCGTGTTTTCCGCCATCAGCTGCAGGTCGCCAGGCTGAATATCCAGCTTCACCCCCAGTGACTGCCACAGGCTTTGCGCATAGTAGGGATATCTGCCGCCCGCCTGCACGTCGGCGCAGTAGAAATTAAATGCCTGATTCTGCTTCAGCGTCGCCAGCTGGTTGAGCGGATTACAGTCGTAAGCGTAGGCGGTGGCATAGAGGATCATGCAGCCGATGCGGATCTGCGGATTGATCTGATGGGCCATTTTTACCGCCATGCTGCTGGCTACAAACTGGTTGTGCCACGCCTGATACTTCGCCTGTGCCTCCAGCGCGCCGGTTTTGACCGTCAGGCTCTGACTCATCATCGGGAAATGCGCCGCGCTGTTGATTTCGTTGAAGGTCATCCAGTATTTCACCTGCTGCCCGTAGCGCGTCAGCAGCGTTTCAGCAAAACGGGCAAAGTGCCCAATCACCTCACGGTTTTTCCAGCCGCCGAAAGCTTTCGCCAGATGCAGCGGCATTTCGTAGTGAGAAATAGTGATCACCGGTTCAATACCGTGGTCACGACAGGTGGCGATCACCCGATCGTAGTGGCACAGGCCCGCCTCGTTGGGCTGCTGTTCGATGCCGTTCGGATAGATACGGCTCCAGGCAATGGAGAAGCGATAGCATTTGAACCCCATCTCTGCGAACAGCGCAATATCCTCGCCAAAGCGGTGATAGTGGTCGATTGCCTGATGATTGGGATAGGTGTAACGTTCCGGCTGCAGGGTAAAGTCAAAATCTGCTGAGGCCACGATCTTCAGCCGTGATTTGCCGCCGGGGATGGTATCGACAATCGACAGCCCTTTGCCATCCTCGTCATAAGCCCCTTCAATCTGATTGGCGGCGGTGGCACCGCCCCACATAAAACCTTCGGGAAAACGTTGTTTCATAACCACTCCTGTCTTAAATCCTGTTTAATCAGGGTGTCGTCGGTAACCCGACACCTCCCGAACCGGCGATTGTAAAGCAAACTGGCAACAGATTATCTGCTAGCGATCAAGCTGCGGACATCTCACTTAACGGGCGTTCTCATCTGCGCCAGATGCCCGCGCCATATAACGGCTGAACGGCTCGCTGTGGCCGCCTGCCCTTTTCAGCCCTGCGGTTGCAGGCCTAAAACCTGCAACAGGGTATTGAGTTTGCTGCCGGTTTCGTGCCATTCGGCTTCGGGTGAGGACGCCGGAACGATGCCCGCACCGGCAAACAGCCGGATATGCCTGCCTGCCAGGGTAGCGCAACGAATCACCACCCACTCACCGTTGCCTTCTTCGTCGCACCAGCCGACCATGCCGCCAAACAGTTTCCGCTCAAAGGGTTCCAGCCGGGCAATCCACTGACGGGCGGCCGCATGGGGGTAACCGCTTAATGCAGGCGTCGGATGCAGCAGGCAGGCCAGCGACAGCGCGGTTTCCTGCGGCGAACGCACTTCACCCTCAATCGGCGTAGCCAGATGCCACAGGGTCGGGGTGGAGACAAGCTGCGGCTGCTGCGCGATGGCGAACGCAGTACTGCGCGGCTGAAGCAACTGCTGCATCGCCCGGGTCACCAGTTGATGTTCGTGACGGTCTTTCTGCGATTGCATCAGCTGCCTGCCAGTCGCCTCATCCCGTTCCGGGCTGTGCCGATCGCGACGGGCCGTACCGGCCAGCGGCAGCGAGGAGAAATGCTCAGCGGATTTACGTAGCAGTAGCTCCGGGCTGGCCCCCAGCAGGGTGCTGCCATCGGCCAGCGGCAGGTAAAAATGGTAGCCGTCGGGGTTCTGCGCCATCAGCCGGTTGAGGATCTGCTCAGGTCGGACCGGCTGCGCGGTGGTGATATCGAGCAGTCGCGACAGCACCACTTTCTCCAGGCCGGGACGGGCGGTGGCGGAGATCGCCTGCGCCACCATCGCCATAAACGGCGCTTTCTCCGGTAGCGCACGGCAGGCGGTGATCTCAGGCGCTGGCAGGTCATCGATTTGCGGTGAACATGGCTGGCGGCTGAAGAACTGGCTCTGCCCGGGAATAAACAGTGCCGACGGCTGCCGGGTATCGAAGGGGACTGCGCCCACCAGCAGAGGACGGGCAATACCTGCCTGTCTGGCGGCAGCAAAGGCAGCGCGTACTGCCTGCTGAAACGTCCCATGCAGGTCCTCCCCCTGCCAGGCGGGGGTTGCCACGCTGATAAATCGCCCTTCCGCGCTGAGGCTTTTCCACGGTGAGGTAAAGAAGAAACTCTGGCTGGCGGTTGCAACGGATAAGCATCGCGCGTCTGCCGCGATGTCAGTCTCCATGAAGGCCTCCCGTAATGGTTAACTATTATCGCTGCGGGCGACCACGCATGAACACGCCGTCATAAACGCCCATCAACACGCTGAATCGGCCATGGGGTGCCCAATTCGCCCGGCTACAGGCTACCTCGCCGGATTTGGGCGGGCAGCGGCACGCTGCCAGACAGGCATCAGGCGGCCGGTTTGAGATATTTCCACAGCCAGCGCCGGCTGGTCATCCGGCGGTAAAAGAAGGCACCGCGAATGATCCAGTCGAGGAACATCCCCAGCCAGATGCCCACCACGCCAAATCCCAGTACCACCCCAAGCAGGTAGCCGAAAACAATACGGCCTCCCCACATGCCCAGCATGGACACCCACATAGTGAAGCGGGCATCCCGCGCGCCCTTGAGTCCGGCGGGAAGCACCCAGGAGGCCGCCCAGAACGGCATAAAGGCGGCATTCATCCAGATGAGTATTTTCACCACGTGGATAACATCCTCCTCGCGGGTGTAGAAAGCGGCCAGCACGCCTGCTAAAGGCACAGAGAGCAGCGCCAGGAAACAGAGGCCAATTGATGACAGCCAGAAGATATGCCGCAGCAGGCGTTCAGGCTGACCGAGCTGGCCTTTCCCCAGCCGGGTGCCGACGATGATGGTGGCGGCAGAACCCAGGGCATTGCCCGGCAGGTTAATCATTGAGGCAATGGAAAAGGCGATGAAATTCCCGGCGATCACATCGGTTCCCATTCCGGCGACGAACACCTGAGTGAGTAATTTGCCGCCGTTGAACAGCACGGATTCAACTCTGGCAGGCACCCCGATACCCAGCACCTCCATCAGGATGCTGGTATTCAGCCGCGAAAAGTAGCTACGCAAGGTAATTTTCAGCTGCGGGTTGAACCCAATCATCAGCACGTAAATCACCGCCGCCGCACCGACATAGCGTGACAGCGTCAGCCCCAGCCCGGCACCGGCAAAACCCATCCCCTTCCAGCCAAAGCAGCCGTAAATCAGCGCGGTGCTGAAAATAATATTCAGGATATTCATGCCGCCATTGATCAGCATCGGGATTTTCGTATTGCCCGCACCACGCAGCGCGCCGCAACCAATCAGCGCGATGGCCGCCGCCGGATAACTCCAGGCGGTAATATTGAGGTAAATCAGCGCCAGCGCTTTGACTTTCGGTTCAGCACTACCCGCAATCAGGTCGATAATCTGCTCACCAAAGAACTCAATGCCCGTCGCCAGCAGAATGGCAAACAGTGTCATCAGCACCAGCGACTGCCGGGCCGCTGCCTGCGCCCGTTCGCGGTTAAGCTTGCCCAGACTGAAAGCCACCACCACGGTGGTGCCGAGATCAATGGCGGCAAAGAAGGAGATAATGACGATATTAAAGCTGTCAGCCAGTCCGACGCCGGCCATCGCTTCTTTACCCAGCCAGCTCACCAGAAAGGTGCTGAGCACCCCCATCAGCAGGACGCAAAGGTTTTCAAAAAAAATCGGCACCGCCAGTGGCGTGATCTCACGCCAGAACAAAACCCGCGAGGAGTGTCTTTTTGGATACCATGCCGAATGCCTGATTGCCTGATGCAGAGTCACTCTGAAGTTTTGCAAGATCATTCCAGTCAGAAAAGAGGAAAGCGATGAGAGGTCTAAGGCAAATGATGGTTAAAGCCTGAGGAATATGCAAAGGCTTTTTCGTGATTTTCTCGCCGCATGGCGAACGCCGTGCATCACTTCGATCCAGAGACAATTGGGATGGCTGAACGCGCTACCACTCAGCAGGGGTTGACTTCAGAGAGGGGGGAGAGGCTGATTCTCAGGCTGGCTGCCATCGGCTGAATAAACGAAGGGCGATGACCGCCCTCCGTTATCGCACTGTCAGTGTGCTTTTGGCTCGCCCATCGCCTTCAGTTTTTTCGACAGGTCGCGGCGCTCTTTCGACAGATCGGCGTTTTTGATGATGTAGTCATCGACGCGGTCTTCATAGTCACTGCGCATGCTGCTGATAATTTCCTGAATGGCTTCGATGCTCATGCCGGGCTTGATGTACTCGCTCAGGTTGTCCAGCAGCAGGACACGTTTCTGGTTATCGCGGATCTTTTTCTCGTTGTCGTGGATTTCGCGTTGCAGCTTATTCTTACGGCGAAACATGCGGACGAACTCCAGCACGTCCTGAAATGATTGCTTTGCATTTTCCATGGAGAGACCTTTTATTCAGGCCTGCTTGTACAGGCGTTGTTATCGTCGCTCTTAGCTTAACGGCTTACCGCAGCCAGGAGCAATATCGAGTCGGACTGCCGCTATCTTAGCGCGAAGCGGCTTCGCCCGCAGTAAGTTATGCAAATCATTTATTTACGCAGGGCCAGCCGGATAAGATCGGACAGCCTTTCCAGCTGCCCGGCCATCTCCAGATTCAGCCAGACATAGCCGTGGATGGGGGTTTCCACCAGCTCATCATCGCTGGATTCTTTGATAAGTTGCCGCAGTTCACGGCTGATATCCGCCAGCACGGCGCCGTTTGCGGCGATGTTATCGGTATTGCCATCAATCACCGCAGCCGACAGCGCCCGCAGGGTGCTCTCGGTCATCTGTTGGGTACGCCGCAGCGTCGGGGCATGTAGCATAATCAGATGACTCTGCCTTGAAGCCCAGCAGGCGTTGATCATCAGCTCCAGCGTGCAGACCAGGTTACGGTTCAGGGTCTGAATGCCCTCAAACACCGAACGCGGCGTGCGGGTCTCTTTACTGGAAGGTTCAATCAGCGCGCGCATCTTCACCACGCCGGTCAGCAGACGCTGTAATGGCCGGTTCAGACGTGGTTTTTCGACCAGATTCGGTGAAAAACCGGCATGATAAATTTTTGCCGTCTCCAGCAGAGAATCAGACAGCTTGATTCGCCAGTGGATCCAGGCTTTCTGCGGGAAGATGCTGGTAAACAGTAACGCCAGCAGCGAGCCAAGCACCACATCACCACCCCGCCACAGCGCGGTGTTCATGTCACCCGGCGGCGCACCACAAATCACCGCCAGCGTGATCCCGATCAGCAACGCCATATACGGATGTTTACCCAGGGTCAGAAACCCGCAGATAAACATCACCACCGTGCACAAGAGCAGCATGACGGGCAGCGAGAATAACTCCAGCTTCAGCGCGATCAGACCAGAAACGGAACCGAATACGGTGCCACCGATGCGCTGTACGGCGCGCGGCAGCACGTTCCCCCAGGATGATACCGGCCCCATCACCACCACCAGGGTGATCAGCGGCCAGGTGCCTTCCGGGATGTGCAGCAGGCGCACCAGCAAAAAAGTCAGCACGAACGCCAGCGCAATGCGAATGCCATGCACGATGCGATAGTTGCGATAAAGCGTGAATTCGAGGGCCGTCAGCGGCTTGTCGGGGCGCAAAGCACTCTCCTGAGCTAGTTAACCGCCGCGATCATACCTTATAAAATTTCCGGAAGATTGATCCCCGTTATCTGAAAAATGGTTGCCGGAAAATAAATGACGCGCTCTCAGG
This sequence comes from Erwinia papayae, assembly GCF_058241465.1. NCBI lineage: Bacteria > Pseudomonadati > Pseudomonadota > Gammaproteobacteria > Enterobacterales > Erwiniaceae > Erwinia > Erwinia papayae. The sequence goes on along the minus strand of NZ_JBZCHT010000009.1, from coordinate 427,469 downwards.
CTGTGGTTTTGTGCCAGCACCTGTTACTCCGTTGAAAAAGCCCTGCCTGGTCTTCTGCATAGTTACCTGATGTAACAAATCTTCTTCCGTTGGGTTGTCCGAAGGGTTGGAGACAGAAAACGAGTACGTCGCCAGACATGACGACTGAGTGCAGTAACAATTTATCGCTCTGGCGACCAGAACGCTTTCTCTTTATTGAACAGGCTGATTACTCTCATCAACTAAAGCTTCAGGCAATCTGGCTGAACCGGCATAATTTCTGACGGAAATCAATGCATTCAGCTGGCAGAAATAACCGCAGGCAGGCGGAGAAAAAGCGTGTTCTTCTGTGTGGTTGAAGGAGTAAACCCGTGATGAAGATAAAACTGTTTTGCAGCAGCAGACAAAGCATGAACCATCACTGCTCTTACTCCAATATTCTCAGCTACCCGATGAATGCGCATAATCGCATCATGCAGCAGGTCTGCACCCAGGCCTGTACCGTGGAAACTCACATCAACTGCCAGACGCGCCAGAATGATAACAGGGATAGGATCAGACATATTTCGTCGGATACCCCCGGTAGAAAGTGCCATTTCGTCAGCAGGATGCAGCAAAGCCTGTGCTACACAGGCAGATAACGCGCCAGCCAGTGATAAAGCCCCATTCCTGCCAGCATCGCCAGCACGAACACCGCCCCCTTCGTTACGCCGCTGGCCAGCAGGATCAGCGCCGGACCAGGACAGATCCCCGCCAGGCCCCAGCCGGTGCCAAACAGCAGCGCACCCGCAATCAGACGCCAGTCCGGCCGCACGGCAACCGGAAGATTCATGCTGCCGCCCAGAACCGGCCGCCCCCGCCGGGCCGCCAGACGAAAAGCGGTCAATCCCACCACTACCGCCCCAGCCATTACCAGCGCCAGGGACGGGTCCCATAACCGGGTAATGTCCAGAAAACCCAGCACCTTCGCCGGATTCGCCATCCCGCTGATAATCAGCCCGCAGCCAAACAACAGCCCGCAGAGCAGGGAAACAAGCATTTTCATTCTGCCTCCTGTTTAAGGCATAAAACCAACCACCAGCATCGCCGTCGCCATAAAAATCAGCGTGGCGACCAGCGAACGTAATGAGAGTCGGGACAGGCCGCAGACGCCGTGACCGCTGGTACAGCCCGAACCAAGTCTTGTACCAACGCCAACCAGCAGTCCGGCCACCATCAATTGTCCCCATGAGGTGTTAACAGTGATCTCCGGCAGGGTGGCAAACAACGAAAAAACTACCGGGGCCAGCATAACGCCCGCCAGGAAAGCGATACGCCACTGTTGTTCTGACCTTGAAGCGGGGAGTAAGCCGCCGATAATGCCGCTGATGCCCATGATGCGCCCGCAAAAAATAATCAGCATCCCGGCGGCAGCACCAATCAGGATGCCCCCGGCCACACTGTGCAACGGCGTGAAGTGTTGCAGATCGATAACCATCTGTCAGGCTTCCCGCCGGAAACTATTGAGGGGAATTTTCAGGTAGCGCTCACCATTGGCTTCGGGGTCAGGAAGTTCACCGCCGCGGATATTAATCTGCAACGCCATCAGCATTAAGTCCGGCAGAGGCAAGGTGGCATCACGCTGTTCACGACGCGCAATAAAGCTGGCCTCGTTCTGACCAGCCAGCTAGGGATTGCTGCTCAGTTGCTGTGAAAGGGTACTTTCACACTGCATCTCGCGCCCGCCGGGACGATAATCATGCCCGGTGAACAGGCGGGTATGCTGCGGCAGTTGCAGAATACGCTGCACGGATTGCCATAAGGCGGCGGCGCTGCCGCCGGGAAAGTCCGTTCTGGCCGTGCCGCTGTCCGGCATAAACAGGGTATCGTGAATAAAGGCACAGTCCGCAATATGGTAAGTCACCGAGGCCAGAGTATGACCGGGTGAAAGCAGCACTTCCGCCCGCAGATTACCAATATAAAACGGGTCGCCATCGCTGAATAAAGCATCCCACAGGGTGTGAGGTTCAGGAATATCGCTCAGGTGATAAAGCTTTTGCCACAGTGCCTGCACCTCGGTCACTTTTTCGCCGATGCCTTTCAGCGCACCGGTTTGTCGCGCCAGCCAGGCGGCGGCGGAGAAGTGATCGGCATGGGGATGGGTATCCAGTACCCAGGAAACCCGCCACTGCCGCTGTACAATAAAATCCAGTATGCGCTGCGCCTGTTGATATGGCACGCTGGCGCTGTTGCGATCGAAATCAAGCACCGGGTCAATAATCGCGCAACGCCGGGCTGCCACATCGGCAATCACATACTGAAGGCTGCCGCTTTCCGGCTCGTAGAAAGGGTGTACTTCCGCCTGCGCCTCTGTTTTACCAATCCCGGCGTACCACGCCAGCGCCCGCTCTGCATCCCCCCCCTGTCTGCTGACAGCGTTGCCGGAAGCGGCCTTCGTCGATCTGCCCGGTGTGCAGTTCATAGAGTAAAAAAAGGCTGGCTGAGCGCGCGCCACTGCGGCAGTGAGCCAGGGTTTTCTTGTCCTGCCTGAGCAGATGGTGGAAGGCAAAGACACCATCAAGCGTCAGGGAGTCCCAGTTGAAAGGTAATGAGACATACTCCATGCCCGACTGCCGCACCAGCGCGCTCTCCTGCTGATGACTGAGTGGACTCTGCTCTTCATCTTCGGGACGATTGTTGATCACGCGCTGGTAGCCCTGTTGCTTCAGCCACGCAATATCATCAGCATTCAGCGCCCCGGCAAACGAAAGCTGTTGATTGTTTTCTCGGATATCCATCTTCGGTTCCTGTTATCTGCACAAATTGAGACTTTGCAAAGGCTTCATCCCACAGAGAAAGCCGTCAGGCGAGCGCAGCAACGCACAGCGGCGGGTAAAGAAGTTCGCTACTGGATGAGGCCCTTCAAAATCATGTAACTGGCCATCAACAGCAGCATCACCGAAAAGAGCGTGTTGATGGTTTTTTCATTTTTTTTCAGCCGGTTGGCAAATGTCACACCCAGCATGCCACCCGGCAGGCCGCCGACAATAAGCCAGACCGTCAGCGAAACAGAGATCTTACCTGCCAGCGCGTAACTGACGCTGGTTGCCATGCCCATGGCAAAAACCACCATCAGCGATGTGGCTATCGCACTGACCAGAGAGAGACGAAAAAACCAGACCAGCAGCGGCACCACCAAAAAACCGCCGCCGATCCCCAGCAAACCCGCCATCACCCCGGTTCCGGCAACGCCAGACCAGACCACCACGGGCGGGAAGGTGATGGCATCTGCGGTCCCGGCGTGGGTGCAGGTACGATTTTTTCTCAGCATCACGCTGGCAATCACCAACATCAGCAATGCAAAGGGGATCAGCAGGTAATGCCCGTCGATGGCTTTCCCCAACGCCGCCCCCGTCAGCGCCCCCAGCACGGCAACAGATGAGACACCCAGCCCTTTTACCCAGGCAACATGGCCTTTACGGGCATGAGCACAAAGGTTAAACAGTGCACTGATGGCAACCGCCATTGCGCTGGTGCCAATAACCTTATGAATATCGGGTATTTTCACCACATACAGTAACAGGGGTACGCATATGACCGAGCCTCCCCCTCCGGTCAGCGCCAGAAGAAAGCCAACCATTGCCCCCGTAGCAATTAACAGGATGATGCTGTGTGAGGATAAACAGATAATTTCCTGCATGATGACATCCATTCCTGCCGCATGAGTGGAAGGATTTAAATACGGCTAAAATAATCTGTCAACGACTTATTCTTTTTGGCTATTACATATATAAAAAAGTTATAACATTATTTTTTTATAACTTTAAATTCTATGTAAATCCTTTTTCACCAGGCCGGGATCAACTATGTTGAAAAATAATATGGAGACCTGCATGAATACAAACCATGAAAACCGACCTCCTCACCTGGTGGTGATTGGTGGCGGCAGCGCTGGGATCAGCCTTATCGCCAGTCTGAAAAAGAGAATAAAAAATATAGCCATTACGCTGATCGAACCGGGTGAATATCATTATTATCAGCCAGCTTGGACACTGGTCGGCGGTGGCACTTTTGATATAAGAAAAACCCGAAGAGAAATGAAATCAGTTATTCCGGATAATGTTATCTGGCTTAAAGATAAAGTTATCCGGGTAGCGGCTGAAGATAAATATATTGAGACAGAAAACGGTAAAAAGCTCGATTATGATTATCTGGTCGTTGCCTGCGGCCTGACGCTCCGCTGGGACAAAATAGCCGGGCTTGAGGAGACGCTGGGGCGCAATGGCGTCACCTCCAACTACCGTTATGACCTGGCAAGCTATACCTGGCAGTTGGTAAAGGAATTACGGCAGGGAAATGCGATCTTTTGTCAGCCACCCGTCCCCATCAAATGTGCCGGTGCTCCCCAGAAAGCGCTTTATCTCTCCTGCGATCACTGGCGGCGCCAGGGCTGTCTTGAAAAGATTAACGTCAGTTTCTGTCTTGCCGGACAGGCGATTTTTGGCGTGCCTGAGTTTGTTCCCCCGCTGAAACGCTATCTGGCTAAGTATCGGGCGGCGGTCCATTTCCAACACAATCTGATTCGGGTTGACGGTGAACGCCGCCTGGCCACCTTTTCACTTGCCGGTGAAGACCAGCAGGGGCAGGAAGTGACGCTGCCCTTTGATATGCTCCATGTGGTGCCGCCACAGAGTGCGCCGGATTTTATCGCCCACAGCGGTCTGGCAGATGCGGCTGGCTGGTGTGATGTGGATAAATACCGTCTGCAACACCGTCGCTGGCCTGAAATTTTTGCCGTGGGCGACTGCTGTGGCACACCTAATGCCAAAACGGCGGCGGCGGCGCGCAAACAGGTGGTGGTGGTGGCAGAAAATCTTGCGGCCCTGCTTAACCACCGCCCACTCCGGTCACAGTACGATGGCTATGGCTCATGCCCGCTGACGTTGAAAAAGGCAAAGTAGTACTGGCAGAGTTTGGCTATGAAAACAGGTTATTACCCACCTTCCCTTTCCTCGATTCGTCACGCCCCGGCAGAATGGCCTGGTGGCTCAAAGCCTGGTTTCTGCCACGATTTTACTGGCGTGGAATGCTGCGTGGAGTGGAATGGTTTGCCCGCAGCCAGCCTGACAACAAAAAATAACGCTGGCGGCTCGTTCTGCCGTCATCGCTGAAGGGGTGATGTCATCCGTTCAGCACGCAAAGGCGACCCGTACGGGCCGCCGACCGCTTAAAATTTCCGGCTGAAGTAGTCTTTAATCCGGGTGATGATCCCTGCCTGTGCCACCTCATTCAGGGTGACCAGCGGATAAGAAGCCACCGGCTTATCGCCGTCAACCAGCTGGATGGTCCCGACCTGCTGATGCAGCTTCAGCGGGGCCTGCAAATCTTTACTGTCGATAACGTACTTCGCTTTGATCCTTTTCACCGCGTCACGCGGCAGTGCCAGGTAGACATCTTTATCACTGCCCACCGCCACCTGATGGGGATTGCCATACCAGACGTTTTCATGGCCTATCTCTTTGCCGGCATGGAACAGCTGAATAGTGTCGAAATTATTCTGCCCCCATACCAGCAGCTTACGCGCCTGCTCTTCACGACCTTTGGCGCTTTTTCCGCCCATGATCACCGCGATCAGACGACGCTGTCCATCAACGCTGGAGGCAATAATGTTAAAACCGGCCGTTTCCGTATGCCCGGTTTTCAGTCCATCAACGTGCAGCGTTTTATCCCACAGCAGGCCGTTACGATTCTGCTGAGTGATACCGTTCCAGGTCAGGGATTTCTCACTGTACATCTGATAGAAGTCAGGCTCGCCGTAGATAATCGCCCTGGAAAGTTTTGCCAGATCGCCCGCTGAGCTGTACTGACCGGGCGCATCCAGTCCGTGTACCGTTTCGAAATGGGTATTAGTCAGTCCCAGTTTCTGCACATACTGGTTCATCTGCTGCACAAAGGCTGACTGGCTGCCGGCAACATAATCTGCCAGCGCCACGCAGGCATCGTTGCCGGAATCGATGATTACGCCACGGCTGAGATCACGTACCGATACCTTTTCTCCCGGTTTAAGAAACATCAGCGACGAACCCTGGAATTCCGCATTGCCCGCGGCCCAGGCGTCTTTATCGACCGTCACTATGTCATCCCTGGTGATGCGTTTGCTGTCGATAGCCCTGTCCACCACATATCCGGTCATCAGCTTGGTCAGGCTGGCCGGGTTACGACGTTCATCCGCGTTGCCCTGCGTCAATACCTGCCCGGTGGTGGCATCCATCAGTACCCAGGAAGCGGCATCAATCGCCGGTGGCGTGAGGGGAAAAGCGAATGGATTTGGCTCGGCCTGCGCGGCGGCGGCGACCAGAAAAAGACTGATAGTGACAAACTGGCACTTCTTCAACGGAAAACCCTCAATAATCGGCTGTAGTAAAAAACAGTCTGTTGTACGGGATCCCGTAATAAATTGGGTGAGTAAATTGCAAGAAAATATTAATTTTCAGCCGATTAGCGCCTCTGACATGCTGATTCTTTATCTGTTGCCATGTCAACCTGTCAGCGGGGTCGTGCCAGGGATAATCCGATAAATTTTACTTCCGGAACATAATGGCTTGCCAATTGTTACAACTATTTTACCCTTTATCTGCAAAACACTAACTTAAGGGTTAAATATGTCTTCTTCGAGGGGTTGGTCCACCGAACTGGAAGGGCTGCGCGGTATTGCATCGCTCTGGGTGCTGGTAGGCCACATCAGCTTGCTGACTCACTGTCATATCACGCTGATTTCCTCACCGGGTATCGGTGTTGATCTTTTTATTCTGCTATCCGGCTACCTGATGGCGAAAAACTACGTCGAACGTCAGCATAAAGAACCCTGGCAAAGCGCCAGTACTATCAGGAAATTCTGGACACGCCGCTTTTTTCGTATTGCCCCGCTCTACTATTTACTGCTGATCGTGGCGATGATTTATGGTCCGTGGTTTGGCGAAATGCGCGATACCATCGCTCAGTTTTATGCCGGAACCTCAACCGAAAGTTCACGTTACAGCGATCAATCGCTGGCAAACATCCTGACACATTTCAGTTTTCTGTTTGGAATGCTGCCCGCCTGGAGTTTCAACACGGTGCTGCCTGACTGGAGCATTGGTCTGGAGATGCAGTTCTATCTGCTGTTCCCGTTTATCATGCTGGCAGTGATGCGCTTTGGCTATGCCACCGCCCTGATTAGCATTATTGCCCTGTGCTGCGTGGGACGTTATCTGCTGGCGGATTATTATCTGGCTTTCGAAATGCCCTCAATGATCCTGATTAAACTCAATATGTTTATTTCCGGAATGCTACTGGCGGAAGCGGTGCGGCGCAAAGCGTTGCGCTATGTCGCCTTCGCCCTGCTCGGCCCGGTGGCGAGTGTGATTATTGGACCACAGCCGATCCCGCTGCAAATTGTGATGGAAGTGTTGATGATTTTGGCTATGGCGGCCATTCTCTGGCAGCACGTTGAGGGAAGTGTAACCGCACGCCTGATTGCCGTACCGCGCAGCCTGCTGAATAACCGCCTCAGTACCTGGCTTGGTGACGTGTCATTCTCCGTTTATCTGCTCCATCTGCTGATCGTGATCCCTTGCATTGCCCTGCTGCTGCGCCATACCGGCCTGGCGAGCAGCAGCGATATCCTGCGTTTTGCAGCAGTCTGCGCGATTAGCATCCCGGTAACCTATGCGCTGGCGGCCCTGCTGTTTAAATTCGTGGAGAAACCGGGAATTTTACTGGGTAAGAAGGTGCTGTCTTCATCATCTGCGCAGCGAGACCTGGCAAGCTGAACAAGGATCGGGACAGACAAAATCGGGGCTCGCCCCGACGGCTAACTGATAAGCCCGGTATGGGCTTATTTTAATGGCTTAACAGGGCCCGAATCAGATTCATAATCGGGCACCTGACTGATAACATCGGGAAAATTAGCGGAGCTGATTCCGCCCGACTGCTATTTCCATTTCCGATCTTCCCGCCAGCCAAAACTCAGATAGTGTTGAACCGCGTCCACCCCGGCAGCGGCCACATCGGGATTTAGCTGGTAATATCTTTCCTGGGTAAATCCTTCTGGTGCTCTTTTGGGTAAATACTTCTCTTTTATTTCGGCGTAATCATCCACCAGCTGACGAACTTTGTTGTCGAGAGAGAGTTGCAGATTTTTTGCCTGCTCCATTTTTTCAAAAAGTGTCATCCCCCCCAACAAGCCTGGCGACCATAGTCTTTTGCTGACGTCTCTTTTTTTAAAGATCGGCCACTGATGATATGTTGAAGAGTAATTATCAATCTCAATGGGGTTTATGCTAACGCCGGTTTCTGCCTCGGCGTAATTAAGTGAAAGCTGATCGCGTCGGCTGTATCTCAAAACCTGCCTGTGCCAGCTCTCCATTAAATCGATCACATCACTTTTCATATGATTTCGGACCAGTATTGCTGACCAGTAGGGTTTTAATTTCAGCACTTCACTGTGGGTTATCTGATAATGATTCATCTGTTCGAAAATCCGTGCGGAATCATCCAGCCCGCCTCTGGCAACTTCAAGGAACTCTTCATATACATGGTCCCGAAAGGAGTGCGCAGGCACAGAGATATCACTGTTCTCACAGAAAGTATTAATGATTTCCGCAGGGTTACGCTTCAGGCAGATGGTATTATCGATATACAGTGAACGCTCAAATTGGGGCACAAAACGGTGAGGTAATATTTTCAACATACGCTGACTGCGTACCCTGTCCATCGGGAATGCTGGTTTCACCACACGAATCTCCCACGTTTTACTGGTCAGGGTTGGGTCGTCGGTAAAACAAACTTTTGCCAGGCTGCCTGCGGCAATTTCAGATGGTAATTCGTTTAACTCTTCGTAGCCACCGAGTATAACCGTATATAAGCACATGCTACTTTTTTGATTCTGCATTGCAACCACCCTCTGATTTTTTAAGCAAAAATGCATTAATAAGATACTAAAAACAAGCTTTAAAAAGCGTTTTAATTATCTTATTCATTCTCTGTTTATATTTAACAGGAAATAATGCAAGATTTAACACCATAGCAATAGCCAATATCTTAAATCAGGTATTTTTATTTACACCGGCGGATAAAAAACCTAAACCCTAAAATAATAAATGGCATTAATATAAATATGAAAAATGTATTAAACATCTTCCGTCAGATAAACTTCATTAATTAATAATGGAACTAAAATTTGCATTAAAATAGCCATCAGAAAGAATTAACGTTACGCCAGCGACAGTTGCTGACCGTCTGCGTTCAGATAACACGTAACAGCAATTCTGTATCATTACCGCACTGGGCCGGAACTGATTTACGTAATCAGACGGCAACAGAGCCCCGACAGGATTTGAATCGCTACTTCAGGATTTTTGCGTAATGCAGCCGGATTGTTTATATTTACCGCAGTTTTTTTCGACAGTTCTGGTACTGCCATTGACGGCAATCAACAACGTTAATTAATAACGAACGGAGCACGGAAGCATGGCGCGTAATATAGCCCACGGATATTGTGTGGTGAATCGGCCCGGCCCGCTGGATGTACGCTTTCAACAGAGGTAAATATGACCATCTGATTTCGCTTTTCCTGAAAAAACATGAGTTCCCTCCCCCATATTCTTTTTATCATATGGTTGGTTTTTTTGGCGCATACCAGGCGTGCAGATTTTTCATTAATTTTAGTAAAAATAAGCGCATATATTTCTTCAGCCGTGATAATCCTGCTTACTCATTTTTTAGTGAAAATGAAATCACTGTGAGTCGTTGGATGTTATATCTGTCAAGGATGTGGATGTTTACTGGGATATGCTATTTTATAACCGGCGTGGCTGTGTTGATTTTGTATATCATCAGATGAAGTACAGGATGAGTATTACCCAAATTTAACAGCCCACTCTGTGGGCTGCTTCCTGCATTAGATTAATTATCCAGCGCTGTATCAGGCATCGACAGACACACATCAATAAATACCCTCAGCCATCTGAAATTTTATCCGGATTATGCCCTCTGGCAGCTTATGCAGCAGCTGATTACAGAACGCACCGGTACAGGCGGTTGCCTGATTCCTGTCAGTCACCCCACCTGGTGTTATCCTCGTCCCCGCAGCGCCGGAATCTGTTATTTCCGGTGCGCCAGAATATGGTTTACCATAGAAAGAACGCTGCCTGGTGTCGCTGACAGCCATGATAATATTTTGTGCTCACCCTGTACTCAATGTGCCACGTACAATAAGCAGGGGTGAAAAACCAGGTAGAACAACAACATAAACTAACCATCGTGGGCAATTGAATACAGTGAAAGACCAGCAAACAGAGCCAACCTTCCTCTTCCACGATTATGAAACTTTTGGTCAGAGCCCGTCGCTGGACCGTCCTGCCCAGTTCGCTGCCGTGCGTACTGACATGGATTTTAACGTCATCGGTGAACCGGAAGTCTTTTACTGTCAGCCCGCGGATGACTATCTGCCGCAGCCAGAGGCGGTGATGATTACCGGGATCACGCCGCAGGAAGCCCTTGCGAAAGGGACAAATGAGGCGGCATTCACCCGCCGGATCCACCAAATTTTTACCCAGCCGGGCACCTGTATTGTGGGCTATAACAACGTGCGTTTTGACGATGAAGTCACCCGTAATCTGTTATATCGCAACTTTTACGACCCCTACGGCTGGAGCTGGCAACAGGGTAACAGCCGCTGGGACCTGCTGGATGTGATGCGTGCCTGCTATGCGTTGCGTCCCGAAGGAATTGAGTGGCCGGAAAATGATGATGGCTTTCCCAGCTTTCGTCTGGAGCATCTGACCCAGGCGAACGGCGTGGCGCATCAAAACGCCCACGATGCGATGTCCGACGTCTGGGCCACCATTGCCATGGCAAAGCGGGTAAAAGAGCAACAACCCCGCCTGTATGAGTTTCTGTTCAGCCATCGTAACAAACAGAAAATCATGCAGCTTATCGATATCCCGCAGATGAAACCTCTGGTGCATATCTCCGGTATGTTCGGCGCATTTCGGGGTAACACCAGCTGGATAGCGCCGCTGGCGTGGCATCCGGTCAATAAAAATGCATTAATCACCTGCGATCTGGCGGGCGATCTTACACCGTTACTGGAACTGGATGCCGACAGGCTGCGTGAGCGCCTTTATACCCGCAGGGATCAGCTGGGGGATGCTTCTCCGGTCCCACTCAAGCTGGTCCATATCAATAAATGCCCGGTACTGGCTCCGGGCAACACCCTGCGCCCGCAGGACGCAGAACGGCTGGGCATTGAGCGCCAGCGCTGCCTCGATAACCTTACCCTGTTACGTCAGCACCCGGAAATCCGCGAGAAAGTGGTGGAGTTGTTTGCAGGTGCGGAGCCTTTTGTGTCGTCAGACAACGTCGATGCTCAACTTTATGACGGTTTTTTCAGCGACGCTGACCGCACTGCAATGAATATTATTCAGCAAACTGCGCCCGAGCATTTACCGGCGCTCGATTTAACCTTCAATGACCCGCGGATCGCAAAGCTGCTTTTCCGTTATCGCGCGCGTAATTTTCCCGGTACGTTGGATGAAGCTGAACAGCATCGCTGGTTACAGCATCGCCGCGACGCACTCAGCCCGCAACGGGTACAGGATTATCTGCAACAGCTGGAAATGCTCTTTACGCAGTATGAAGGGGATAAAGTGAAAATGAATCAGTTGAAGGCGCTTTTTGAGTACGCCCGCGAACTGGTGTCCTGAGACAGACAACCCGCCATCCACAGAAAGGTGATCCCCGGGGATGGCGGTTAAGGTAAACGGCGTTACATCGGCTCTTCAGAACACTGTGGCACCGGATTACGGAAGCTGCGGGTAACAAAAGCCAGATAAATCAGGCCAATCGCAGCCCACACCAGGCCAAGGATCATTGAGCTTTCCTCAAGATTGACCCACAGTGCCCCGACCGTCAGCGCGCCACAGAGTGGCAGCAGCAGAAAGTTGATGTTATCTTTCAACGTCTTGTTACGACCTTCGCGGATCCAGAATTGTGAAATAACCGACAGGTTCACAAAGAAGAAAGCCACCAGCGCGCCAAAGTTGATCAGCGCCGTGGCGGTGACCAGATCGAAGGTGATAGCGCTGAGCGCAATCGCCCCCACCAGCAGCACATTGAGTGCTGGCGTGCGCCATTTCGGATGAATGTAGCCGAAGAAGCGCTCCGGAAAGACACCATCACGGCCCATGACATACATCAGACGCGACACACCGGCGTGAGCCGCCATACCGGAAGCCAGCACGGTGACGCAGGAGAAAATCAGAATGCCAAACTGGAAGGCCTTGCCCGCCACGTAAAGCATGATCTCCGGCTGGGATGCATCCGGATCTTTGAAGCGGGAAATATCCGGGAAATAGAGTTGCAGGAAATAGGAGACCACCACAAAAATCACCCCACCAATTAGCGCAGTGAGGAAGATGGCCTTTGGAATCACCCGACCGGCGTCTTTTGTTTCTTCAGACAGTGAACTGATACCGTCAAAACCCAGGAACGAGAAGCAGAGGATGGTGGCTCCGGTGATCATCGGCACCACATGGGCATTGTCAGACCAGAATGGCTTGCTGCTGACCAGCGTCCCGGCACCTTCACCGTGGGCGACGCCATAAATCACCATCGCCATAATCACCACCATCACCACCACCTGCAACACCACAATCACACTGTTGAAATTGGCGACGGTTTTAATGCCTTTCAGGTTGGATAAGGTCATAAAACCAACCAGCAGCAGCACAAAGATCCATGACGGAATGCCCGGAACCAGCGCTTCAAAATAGATCTTAGCCAGCAGAATATTGATCATCGGCATAAACAGGTAGTCGAGCAGCGATGACCAGCCCACCATAAAACCGACGTGCGGACTGATGGCTTTCTGAGCATAGGTATAGGCCGAGCCGGCAGAGGGGAAGCGGCGAACCAGCTTGCCATAGCTCAGTGCAGTAAACAGGATCGCGATCAGCGCGAAAGCATAAGCGGTGGCCACGTGACCATCGGTCAGGCCGGATACGATGCCGAAAGTATCAAACAGGGTCATTGGCTGCATATAGGCCAGCCCCATCATCACTACGGGGAGCAACGTCAGCGATTTTTTCAACTGCGCACGCGGCGCGGCAGCGGATGACTGAGGATTAAGCGACATGATTCAGCCTCCCTTGAGCTTCAACCTTTGTCGGTTGAATCACAGGGAAACTTCGCGTCAGGCGACTGTTTTTCTTTATTTTATTAATGGACAGACAGGCGGGGATGAAAGTGAAAGCCGCTGTCGCGCCGTAATCGTCACGCAGATGCTTTCCGGCCGCTGCCGGAGTAATGAAATGCTGTCCCATCTTTTATTCCTCAACAAGACACAAGTGTGTGTGTTTAACGTGAATGGCTATGTGCTGCCCGGTCATGCCGGCTACAAAAAAATAACCGACGCAATCAATAAGCGTCGGTTACGGATATTTTGCAGGGGGCACATTCTGCCCCACCGACAGGCAGGAAGACAAGCGCTTAAGCCAGCCAGGCGCAATTTCTTTGCTGACTGAAGGTGCAACGGGCGCGGTTTTTTCAGGCGTTCTTCAGCATCCAGTCTATTTCCGTGGCGGTGATCAACCGCTCAAAATGCATCAGTTCATGGTGCTTACAGCTGTGCCAGACAAAACCGAAACGCTCTCCCAGCAATTTTTGCAGCGGGTAGCTTTGTTCAAACTCATAAAGCGCATCACTCTGGCGGGTGGGAAGCGGATTGCCCTCCACCTCGTGACCATTCCCCTGAACCGCAGGCGGCAACGGCAACTGGTTGTCCAGACCATGGATGATGCCCGCCAGCACCGCAGCCACCACCAGATAAGGGTTAGCGTCGGCTCCCGCCACGCGATACTCCACGCGGTGATTGTCGCTATCGCCACAGGGGATACGCAACGCCACGGTGCGGTTGTTATGGCCCCACGACGCCTGTAACGGTACAAAGGCATCCGGCAGAAAACGGCGGAAGGCGTTGACGTTGGGTGCCAGCAACGCCATTGAGGCAGGCATCAGGTCAATCATTCCGGCCAGCGCCCGCTTCAGCAGCGGGGAGTTGCTGCCGTCATCATTAATAAAGGCGTTATGGTCGGCGGCATCGAGCATACTGACGTGAATATGCATCCCACTACCGGCGTACTCCTCATATGGTTTTGCCATAAAGGTGGCATTCATGCCGTGCTTTTCCGCCACCTGACGTACCAGCCGCTTCAGTTGCACCGCATGGTCGCAGGCACTGAGTACGTTTTGCGTGTGATGCAGATTGATTTCAAATTGTCCGGGGGACGCCTCGGCCAGCGCGCCATCTGCCGGGATGCCCTGCTCTCTTGCCAGTTCATCGATCTCATTAAGCACCGCCGAGAAGTGGTCAAGATTATCAACGGAGTAAACCTGGCTCTGCATATTACGCTGGTCACTTCCCGGTGTGCAGGGTGGCTGAATATAGCCTTCCGCATCACGCTGCTTGTCCACCAGATAGAACTCCAGCTCTACCGCTACCACCGGAAACAGTCCTCTGTTGCGCAACTGCTGCCAGAGGCGATTCAGTACATTCCGGGGTTCAGCGTCAAAGGGAGTTCCATCCTGATTGCGCATGGTGAGCAGCACCTGCGCAAGATACTGCGGATCAGCGGCGGAAGGAATAAGAGTCCCTTCTACGGGAAGACAGATGTTATCCGGTTCACCCAGCGCCTGGCCCAGGCCGGCTTCTTCCACCGTATTGCCGAGGATATCCATCGCAAAGACGGAGGCAGGGAAATAACAGCCTTTTTCCAGTTTAAGGAGATTAGAGACAGGGATGCGTTTACCGCGAAAGACACCATTCAGATCGTTAAGGAGGATATCGACATGCTGCGTTTCAGGATGGCGTTCCAGATAAGCGTTAACTTCATGCTGGAACGCGCTGGTTCGTTTCTCTTCACTGTGCCTCGTGAAATCTTCCACTTCGACAAGATTAGTCATCGTCTCACCCGCTTCGTTTAGTTATCAGTCATGCTCAAAATAACAGCCACTCGTCTAACATAGCGCTAACACAAAAAGTGTGCAAATGTTACATGAGTCTTTATTTTGCCAGTAAATCCGTTTAAATATTGCTCTGTCAAGGTTAAGATTGACATTACTTTGCACAGCACAGTACCGGCAGCACCTTTTCCTGGTTGATATATTGAACAAAACGGGGGACGCGGCATGGAGACTCTTGTAAGCAAGCCATTGATAGGCGTGATGATGTGCCAGATAAACTATCAGGGTCATCCCACGCTGACGGTACACAATAAATACGTTGACGCGATATTGCAGGCCGGGGGCATACCTGTTGCCCTTCCCCACGGCCTGATGTCAGCAGCCGGGCTGCTGGACAACGCACTGGACCGGCTGGACGGAATTTTACTCACCGGCAGTCCGAGCAATATTGAACCCCATCATTACGGTGAAAGCGGTGATGAAGCCTATGCCGACCCTGGCCGCGACAGCCTGGCATTTGCACTGATCGATGCGGTGACGGCCAGAAAAATGCCTTTACTGGCTATCTGCCGGGGTTTGCAGGAGCTGGTGGTGGCCACCGGCGGCACGCTTCATCGTCAGCTGCATCTGCTGGGAAATTATCAGGAGCATCGTGAAGACGATACATTGCCACTCGACCAGCAGTACGCACCCTGTCACGAAGTATGGATCGAAGCGGGCGGTCTGTTGTCTGAGCTGGTTGGAGACAGTGAGCAATTTTGGGTCAATTCGCTGCATCAGCAGGGGATCCGCATGCCCGGGCCACCTCTGCGCGTCGAGGCACGGGCTGCCGATGGCCTGATTGAGGCCGTCAGCCTGCGGCAACATCCTTTTGCGCTGGCGGTGCAGTGGCACCCGGAATGGCAAAGTGAGACATCGGCGTTGTCACGCAGGCTGTTTGATGGATTTATTCACGCCTGCGGGCGTTATCAAAAGGAAACCGGGCTATGAACGAAGGCAGTCTGGCTCCCGGACGTCGTTTATCAGAAATCCGGCAGCAGATGGGATTGTCACAGCGGCGCGTCGCAGAGCTTTCCGGGTTGACGCACAGTGCTATCAGCACCATTGAGCAGGACAAAGTCAGTCCGGCGGTCAGTACCTTACAGAAGCTGTTAAAAGTTTACGGCCTTTCGCTGTCGGAATTTTTTTCTGAGCCGGTGAAGGCTAAAACACCCAAGGTGGTGATTGATGAACAGGATCTGATTGATATTGGTAGTCAGGGCGTGTCGTTGCGGCTGATCCACAACGGCAATCCACAGCGTACGCTGGCTATGCTACTGGAAACCTATGAGCCAGGCGCCACCACCGGCGAAAAAATCCGTCATCAGGGCGAAGAGACAGGCACCCTGCTGGAGGGACAAATCACCCTGACCATAGGGGGGCAGAGTTTTCACCTGCATGCCGGACAAAGCTACGTCATTGATACCGGCAATCCTCACAGTTTTACCAATTCTTCGGCGCAGCGATGCCGGATTATCAGCGCACATACGCCGGCCACCTTATGAACCGGCGCTAATCACCAGGAGGGAGTTATGGATCACGTGAAGAGTTACTATGCCGCAACCGCAAATCCTCACGCTCCCTGGCCGCAGCTGGTCAACGATATCCAGTGTGATGTCTGCATTATTGGCGGCGGCTTTACCGGCCTTTCATCGGCGCTGTTTCTGACCGAAGCCGGATACGATGTGGTGGTGCTGGAAGCGGCTAAAGTCGGCTTTGGTGCCAGCGGCAGGAATGGCGGCCAGGTGGTCAACTCCTACAGCCGTGATGTGGATGTCATTGAGCAACGCTATGGTCAGGAGAGCGCCCGACTGCTTGGCAGCATGATGTTCGAGGGGGCATCGGTTATCCGCGACCGGATTGAGCGCTATGCCATCAATTGTGACTATCGTTCCGGCGGCATCTTCGCCGCACTGAATCAACGGCAGCTGCAACATCTGAAAGCACAGCGCAAAAGCTGGCAACACTATGGCAATCACGAACTCGAAATCCTCGATCAGGCCGCCATTAAGCGGGAAATTGCCAGCGAACGTTATGTGGGCGGACTGCTGGATCATCGTGGTGGACATCTGCATCCACTGAATCTGGCGCTGGGAGAGGCAGAGGCTATCCGTCGCCACGGTGGCCGTATTTATGAGCAGTCTGAAGTCACCGCCGTTAATTACGGACGCCCGCATCGCATCACCACCGCTCGCGGCTCCGTCACTGCAAAATTTGTTATCTTTGCCGGAAATGCTTACCTCGCTCCCCACCTCGAGCCAAGGCTGTCGCGCATGAGCATCCCCTGTGGCTCGCAGATTGTCACCAGCGAACCCCTCAGCGCCGATCAGGCGCTGGCGCTGCTCCCCAACAATCGCTGCGTTGAGGACTGCAACTATCTGCTGGACTATTTCCGTCTGACCGCAGACAACCGGCTGCTGTATGGCGGCGGGGTGATTTACGGCGGACGCGAACCACAGGATATCGAGTCATTAATCAGGCCAAAGCTGTTGAAAACCTTCCCCCAGCTGGCGGGGATCAAATTTGACTTTACCTGGAGCGGCAATTTCCTGCTGACGCTTTCACGGATGCCACAGATTGGCAGACTGGAGAATGAGGTGTTTTATATTCAGGGCGACAGCGGTCATGGTGTCACCTTTACTCATCTGGCAGGAAAACTGGTGGCAGAGGCGTTAAAAGGCAATCCACAGCGTTTTGACGCTTTTACCCGACTTCCTCATCTGCCCTTCCCCGGCGGCCGTCGGCTCCGCGTCCCGCTGACCGCAATGGGCGCCGCATGGTATTCGCTTCGCGACAGACTAGGCCGGTGAAAAACGGCAGCCCGCTGAAGAGGGCTGCCTGTGTTTCATTAATAGTGGTAGTTAATGCTGTCACAGCGGTAGAGTTTTTTATCCTTCAGCGCCACCAGACTCAGCACGTTATTACTGGCTTTGGCCGGCAAAGAGAACAAGACTTTATAGCCAGCGTTCAGTAAGGATTTCTCTTTTAAACTCTCCGCGACATCCCCCCGCGCCACCATTTGTGTGGTAATAAAATACGCCTCTCCCTTAGCATCTGTTCCACGAATAAAAACCCGGTCAGGAGAAGACAAAGCTGGCGAGGTGAGTGCCAGCCAGCCCTGTATCGATATTTCAGACTCGCCGTTCTCAGTGGACACTTTCGCCGAGTCGATCACACCTGTGCACTGGTTTACGCTGACTTCGCTGTCGTATTGCAGATGGTTTAACTTTTCCCCTGCCGAGGGTTCAATGTTTATTCCCTTCAGCGGGACTTCACCCCAGGCATAACTGAAATCGCTGGCAAAATAGTCATCTGAAGAAACGGTAAATTTGATTTTCCTTACCCTCTCTCCGTGATATGGAAACGCATCTAAATGCGGTGAGGCCACTACGCCGCTGACGGAGTTCAGGATATTCAGGCGATAACTCTTCTCCTCACCGTTTGCCATCAGATAGTGCACGTAGAGCACACCTCCGCGATAAAAGGTATTTTGTAACCGGGCAAGTGCGGTCAGTTTAAACACCGGGAAAATTTTGACCAGGCCGTCCGCACTGTCAGGGATGGTGATCCACTGGCCGAAAGCGGCACGGTGGTTCTCTTCAGCAGGCGGCTGGAAAGTCCGGGTATCCGCATTGCGTTGCAGTAACATCACCGGCTTGTTATTAACATAGAAACTCTTCACCACATGATAATTAAGCATCACAGCGGTGCTGGTTAGCGGATCTTCATTGAGCGCATATTTATGATCAAAACCCTCAAAGCTGTTGCAGTTCTGACCCGGGCAGAATGTCGAGGCGTGCCATAATACAAAGTCTGGCTTGTCGTCACTCTCGAAAAATGCCTGATTTAATTTATCCAGCTTCGGAGTGAGCGTCATAAAATTCTGGAAAAGAGGTCGGTGATGATAATTCAACCTATTAGCCAGCAGGAACTCATTATTATACGGATAAACATCAACAGACTTTGCACCAATCAGATTAGTAACATCGTCTGGCAACAGATAGTCATGATATTTTTGTGCAGCCCTTGCCTCCGGTGAGACTAAAAAATCTTCATGGGTAAAAAATGGAACCGCAGGTAAATAACCGGAAACGATGGGCACGCTTGATATGTAAATCAGAGAACATATTGTTATCGCAAACACGCCGCGCCACAGTTTTTTGTAGTGAAAGCAAATCACCATCACCATGACGGAAACGGGCATAATAAAATAACCCGGATAATGATCGGCACGCCCAAAGCCTAATTTAACCATAGCCAACAGCAAAATATTAAAACTTAATACCATTGCCGGGTAATTCAGGATTAAGAATATATTGGTTACCAGGAAAATGACAAATATAGCCAGCCAGACATCTTTCCCCAACACATTATCTAATGTCATATCAACAGCATTACCAAAACTGAGCTGGGAGTTGATAATGGCATAATCTTTTATACTGTGGAGATGATGAAAAATTGACAGACCAAAAACCAGGTAGGCTGACAACGCAAACAGAGAGAAAAGGCACAGCGCTTTTATTTTTCTGTCAAAAACCGCACGGGAAAAAAGATACGCACCGAGAGTCAGCACTGCGGTCATTCCGTAAACAAATCTGACGTAAAACAACATTCCCGCAATAACAGCGAGTAACACCACCGTTGCCGGACTTAACACGCCTTTGCGTACGCATTCATACCAGGCCACCACCAGGAAAAGCGTGAGCATAAAAAAGTTTGTCGGAATGATTATCTGATAAAGATAGAGAAAAACCACCGCGACAAAGGGAATCCATGCAGAAAAGTATGCCAATAATCTGATCAAATAAAACCAGAACAGCGAGGCTACCAGACTCATAAATACCAGCGAAATCCAGTATGAAAATTCGCTGTACTGCGCCACGGTCCCACCGGTTATCCAGAACAGTGGGCCATAACTGAAAAGAAAATCCTGTTGCCCCTGAAACATATGGTTGGTCATATTCATCCATTGTTCCAGGGTCTGAAGCGTACTGCCATTAAATTGTGCAGGATGCAGATAGGCAAACATCACGCCAAAAATAATGGCAAACAGTTTAAAATCTGACATTTTATTATCAGAATGAATGATTGGTTGCGACATGATTTACTGTCCTTTCGGATTGTATTTACCCAGGCAGGCAGAAAGCAATGTCTCTAACACCGCATAATTCCCTCTGAAACTACTTATTTTAGTCGGCACTTCCCCTTTAGGATATTTCCGCACCGTGGCTAACTCAGCACAGCGATATCCCAGTTTCGGCACCCGGTAGGAGAGATAAGCGAGTAATTCATAGCTGTTAAAGATATTCCGAAAAGGAGCAACCCTGGCATCAGCTAACATTTTACTGCTGTAGGCGCGGAAGCCTTGCGTGGTGTCAGTCCAGTGGAATCCCGACGCGACAGAGAGTAATGGCGCATGGATGCCGCGAATAGCCAGATAACGTGACACAGGTGTATTTTCTGCCACGCCGCCTTTAATAAATCGTGAGCCCTGCACAAAATCATAGCCCTGTTGCAGCGCATCGATTAAACGAGGTATCGCCTCAGGATCGTCTTTATCGTTGCCATCAATGGTCACGATGCCTTCATAGCCCTGCTCAAGTGCAAAAGCATAAGCACAGCGCAGCTGTGCGCTTAATTTACCCGCACCGGTTTTAACCAGCAGTGTACGGACATGGTTATTTTTTAATTTTTCTTCTGCCAGAGAACCATCGTTACTGCCACCGTCAATAATAATCACATCAGCAAGAGAGGAAATATTAATCGCGGTCATACGGCTTAACAGGTTGGTAATTCTTTCGCCTTCGTTGATAACAGGAATAACAACACAATATGCATGTTTTTTGTCCTGACAAAACGTGACCTGATAATCAGGCACCTGCCAGCTTTTATCGGAGATAACTCTTTCCATTTTTTTAATGCCTTATTTCACTTTGGTTGTTATTAAAATAACTCCGACAATCACCAATGCTATTCCCGCTGCCGTGGTCCAGTAGAACGGTTCACGAAAGATCAGGAATGAGAGCAGAGCCACGCAGGCCACGGCACCCGATGTCAGAACCGGATGGGCGACGTTCAGGGGTAAAAAGGCGAGCGAGGCAGCATATAAAACAAATGCCATGCCATACAGGCCCAAGCCTAGCCAGAAAGGCCAGTTATGTAATGCCGCCAGCGGCTCAGTCAGCGATGGGAATTTTCTCGGTGGCGTCATGGCGAGCTTAATCAACACGCTGGCAGAACCATTTGAGGCAATACCTAATATCAGGATCAGCCACTTCATCTGATGGCTGCGTAGTGCGTGGTGACAAACGCCAGTGCCTTTTCAATCGCTTGCAGATGAGGCTGTTGTTCCGTCGCCAGCATTTCGATAGTGGCATAGTCAGAGGACAAATAACGACTGATTGCCTGACTGAAACCAGGGTGGTCGCCCTCGCCCATACCCGCAGGCACCAGGCCAGGTTCGCTGATATGAATGTGACCAATCAGTTGATGATACTGCGCCAGCAGCGCCAGAGGATTTTCATTATTAATCGTCACCGCACCGGTATCAAATTGCATACGGATCGCAGGATGATTAACGGCCATCACCACCTCAGCGGTTTCATGGGTGGTGGTCATAAAATTCGCACCATAACAGACAGGGTTGGGTTCCAGACAAATGATGACGGAATATTTGCTGGCGATATCGCCCAGAGCACGAAAGAAATCAATAGCCGTGGTTGCTACCTGCTGATCGGAGAGATTTTTTCTGTCGCGGTTTTTCGGTGAACCAAACACCAGCCGTGTGGCACCCAGGCCCGCAGCGATGCGGCAGACTGCCTCAAGATGAGTGAGCATACGCTGACGGACATCAGCCGCGTCAAACAGATTAAGCCCCTGTGTGCCAAAAAGTAGCGACTGCATGCCGACAATGGATATTCCCCGCTCGCGCCACCAGCCACTCACCGTCTTTATTTGCTCATCAGTCGCGTTGACGACATCAGGAAAATATTTGCCCGGTGCAATATCAATCGCATCACACTGGTACTGATTGAGCAGCGCGGCAACCTGATTATCTTCAGAGACATCCCAGGCTATATTCGAAAAAGATAATTTTGTCACCTGTCGTTATCCCTTTTTACTTTCCGACTGCGCGTAGGCTCTTACCGCCATTAATGTTTCACGCTTGCTGTACTGATAGTGTTCATATTTATCAGCGAATAAACAGGCATAGCGACTTTGCATGTTGTAATCAGCCGGTTTGCGGTCCAGCTGCGTGGTACACGTCATGCCAAATCCGGCTTTGGCGATTTCTGCAACGGAGACCGGCTCAGCAGTCAGGTGCAGCAGTTTCAGCTGATTGCTTAATGCAATTTCGATGTCATACCAAAGATTTATCATCGGATAGAACTGAAAGGTACTTCGACTTTCAATCTGTTCGACATTGTTATTATTGTGGAAGTCGAAAATGATATTTTTTCGCAGACCAGGCCCCACCAGACCAGGCAGTCTGACAATCAGTGACTGCGGAAAATGCGCTTCCACGAATTTTTCCAGCTCACGACGGTGTAAACCGTAAGGTTGTAACTGCGCCTCATCGACCGGACTCTGCTCATCAATGTTTTGCGGGTTGTTAAAAACATCCACGGTGCTGATCAAGATAAATTGTTTGCAGCTGACGGTTTTAATTTTTTCAATCAGCGAATCGATACAGGCACGATCGTTTTCAGGCTGTTTATTAGCCAGCCATTTCTGTCCGGGCGCACCGGCACAAACCACGGTATCGAAAGACTGACCACAAATATCAGCAATATTTGTTGAGCGGAATAATGCCTGAAACGCTTTTTGTCTCAGCAGGGTTGAACCAACAAAACCATTAAATCCAATTAAAGCATCCATTCAACACTCCGAAATCAATTGTCGCGACCCGTTTGCACCCAGTTATTTTCTGGCGAAACGGCATCACTTAATACATTGACACGATCGGCATTCAGCATCACATCGCTGTGACGTTCATATACCACCGCATATTCGCTCTGAGCACTGCTTTCATCCAGCAGCCGTCCCAGGTACTCGCCAAAAAAGGCCATCATGATGAACTGCAGGTTAAACAGTAGCGACATGAAGAAAACCAGTGTCGTCCATCCCTCAACAACGTGACCATCCAGTAAATGAATGAGCACACTGTAAGTGGCAAAAATAAATGCGGCCAGACTGCCGCAAAAACCAATACCGGACATCCAGCGTAAAGGCTTCGATGAATTAAATACCATCAGACGCAGCAGACGCCGGATCGTTTTTAACATTCCCATCCCCTCCGCTTCACGAAGCGGAACGTAGGCGTAAATACCTACGGGATAGCCTGTTTTCTGAATACGTAAATAGAACTGGTGATGAAAACGTCCGACGCGGGTGACCGCATTGACCGCCCGACGGCTGAGGCAACGCATGGCGGTAGAATTTTCCGGCAAATCATAACCTATCGCGCGCAGCGCCTTGTTTACCACCATACGCATGAAACGGTATGAGAGCGATTTGGTGCGCGTTGTCACCCCAATTACCAAATCCTTGCCGCTGCGACACTGACTGACCATCTCCGGGATAGCCTCCAGCGGATCGGCACAGGGATTCCACAGCACGACAAAATCACCAATCGCATTCTCAAGACCGGCAGCCAGCGCAACATCGATGCTGACTTCGGTTGAAAGATGGATGATACGCACACCTGGGATGTTTTTCAGCACGGCATCTTCAGCCTGCGCGCTGGTGGAATGGATCCCCGCCGCGATAATCACTATTTCATAGTCGCTGTAATGGTGGTCGAGAACCTGATACACCTGCAACAGGGTCGGATGTAAATCCTGTAAAGCAGACTGAACTACAATCACAACTGATACAAAAGATTCACTTTTCATCACGTTAATTCAACCTTATCACCCGCTCAATTTCCGCAAGGGCATCATAGATGTTGTCTATTTTCCCCCCCATGATGCAGTGAAGGCCCTGCAATCCATGGTTGGCGCGGAACAAAATTGGCCGTGAATCATCGGAGTCACTGCGGGGTAACAGCGTCTTCACTTCCCAGATGGACTTTTTATACTGGCACTCACCTAACAAAGGGATGTAGCGCTGGGCATCGGCAATCATGTATCGCCACGCGGTGCTTTTACGGGCTGTGTCATATTTCTGCCCGGCATCATGGTAAGGGGCGTTGGTCTGGTCTTCCCATTGATAGTGAGGCGTGTAGCGCACATGGCTGAAGGAATGACAGCCTGTTGACGGAAAAGGCATCACCGAAAAAAAAGGCCCACACATCACGGTAAATCCCATTTTTTTCAGTTCATCCGGCACGTCAACCAGGCACATTTCTGTCATTTCATGTCGAAACGGGATGAGTTCGATGGCTGAAGCGTCAAGCAGGTAATTAATGCGGGAATAGGTGCAGTTAAAGAGATGATCGGCATAAACCTCCTCCTCTTCATTGCCTCTTGCCACCGTGACGACCAGACCTGCACCCCGCTGCGTGACTCTCTTTACCGCAGCTTCATTAACCACATTAACCCTGGCTGCCTGTAAACGTTCCAACATCGTGTCACGCAGCTTATGGGAATTGAATGCGTATTCTGTCGTGCTGAAAGCCGCGTCAATCAGCGCCGGATTAACCAGCCGCTGAACTTTTGCTGGCGCATTTTCACAATAAGCACCAATACGGCCACAAAACTGTCTGAACTGTGCTGCACTGACCTTCCCCAGATGACTGGAGATGAGATAATACTTCTCGAAATCACTGTCTACGCAGTCTCTGAATTCATTAACAAACTGAGGGAAAGAAATCCGCGATCTCAGCGCAGTGAGAACACTTCGGGGATAATGGTAACCATTATGGACGCGCGCCTGGTTAACATATGACGCTCTCGACATTAATGACTTCGCCATCTCATATAAGGTGACGTGACATCCTTTTAATGCCAGCTGTTCTGCAATATAAAGACCAAAAAAGCCCCCTCCTGCAATAACAATGTTGGGATGTTTACTTACAGACATTGTTCAGAACTCTGTGTGTCAAAATTAATAACCGGAATATGTTTCAAAAAATTGCTTGCCAGAGGCAGTATAATCGCTGTGATTTGAAAAGAGAATGTAAAGAAATGAAACATGCCAGAAACAGACACAGCAAAATGCACAATTTATTGATTTTCATGTAGTTAAAATATTAAAACACTGTTGCAAACCGCAAGGAAAAATACCCGCCGGGCCGATTCCCTTTACAAAGCGATAAATGGCAGTACGGCGGTGATTTTCCCGGCGTGTACAGGTAGCTGAATTGCATCGTTCACTAATGGCGGGCTGACTTTTTATCCCCCGCCCTCAATGCTCAAACACGCCGATCGGTAGCCGGTTTTACTGGTAAAATGGAATGCAGGTTTGAGGATAGCGGTTTCTGCCACCGCGCATTTATCGATACCGCGCAGCAGACCGGGACTTTCAGGTCTGGAAATAAAACAGCCAAAGTATGGTGCCTGGCATTGAAAGAAGAAAAGTAAATCAACTGTTATTTACCAACGGGTAATATTCAGATTAACGATAATGACACCTCGCACATTCCCCGGAATAAATAATAACGACATGTTACTTATAACTTGCCACATCAGGCGTATTCAGGTGCGGGCAGTGGTGAACCCAATGAAAGCAGCACCGGGAGTGGGCTGATATTAATGCCCGCCATCCCGGTCACCGCGCCCGCAGCGCAGACAGGGGGTCACCGGCAGGCATGTCAGCCGGGTGACAGCATGACTTATTACTGTAACGGCATCCTGGCGGGATCGGGATGCTGGTATTCAAACCCCAGCTCCCGACAAATTTTGCTGCCGTCGATGATTTTTCCCCTGCTGGTCTGATCTTCAGCAACAAAGGTGGGAGCTGCGAGGCCCAGCTGACGGGCAACAGCGGGGTAAAACTTATTGCGGGCAGGATGTTCTGCCGCGCTGAGATTGTAAATATGCCCGCCCTTTGGCGTCTGTAACAACAAGGTAATAGCTTCGGTGACATCATCCAGATGCACCAGATTTACCCCATGGCTGCCCTCAGTCAGGTCAGTTTTTCCGGCCAGAAAGCGCCCCGGATGACGTCCCGGCCCCACCAGCCCGGAGAGGCGCAGGATATCCACCGACGTTCCCGGCAGTTGATGCAGCCAGGTTTCCAGTTCCTTCAGCGTCTTACCGGCTGCGGTAACCGGCTCAAGCGGGCTGCTCTCTTTCATTACCCCACCATTGCCATAAACAGAGGTAGAGCTGGTAAAAATAATGCGGGGGATACCATAAGCCAGCGCGCTGTCAACGATTTGCTGGACTGCCAGCAGATAAGCTTCCCCGCCCTGCGCCGTTCGACTGGCCGGTAAGGTAATCACCAGCGCATCGGCTTTTAACAGCGCTTCCAGCTCATCCACCTCACAAATCAGTTCCGGCGTCAGTCGCAGGCAGTAACTTTCCACGCCGCACATTCTCGCGGCCTCCACGCCGTCGGCGGTGGTTTTAGTGCCAGCCACCTGCCAGCCACGCGCCATCAGAGACATGGCCAGCGGCATCCCCAGCCAGCCTAAACCCACTATCGCAACTCTTTTCATCCTGTAACTCCTGTGACCATCCGTACCGATAACCGCCAAACTACGCCAGCCATTATTCGGTGACAATCAGCAGATGATGAGAGAATCTTTCAACGTTGACAAAAAAACGTTGCACGCGGCCTGCAATCTGGTTAGGTTAGTCGTCACGATATGAATACTCATTCATCCAGGATTATTTTATGACTCGCGTTCAGTTCAACCACCATCATCACCATCACCCTGACTAGTCTTTCAGGCGATGTGTGCTGGAAGACATTCAGGATCTTCCAGTGGTGCAGAACGCAACAGAAGCCCCCGGAAGATCATCTTCCGGGGGCTTTTTTTTGGGACACTTTCAGCCCGTATGGATGAACTGCAAGGCAGAACTGGTTACAGGAAAAGAGGATAATGACCGATGTTAGATAACACCCGTTTACGCATAGCTATGCAAAAATCTGGCCGTTTAAGCGATGATTCACGCGAAATGCTGGCCCGCTGCGGTATCAAAATTAATCTGCAACAACAGCGTCTGATTGCCTTCGCCGAGAACATGCCGATTGATATCCTGCGGGTGCGTGATGACGATATTCCCGGACTGGTGATGGATGGCGTGGTTGATCTGGGCATCATCGGTGAGAACGTGCTGGAGGAAGAGCTGCTGACCCGCCGTGCTCAGGGAGAAGACCCACGTTATTTCACGCTTCGTCGTCTTGATTTCGGCGGCTGCCGCCTGTCGCTGGCGATGCCGGTGGATGATGAATATAGCGGACCACAATGTTTACAAAACGCCCGTATCGCCACCTCTTATCCTCACCTGCTGAAGAAGTATCTTGACAAACAGGGCGTGGCTTTCAGGTCGTGTCTGCTGAACGGTTCTGTTGAAGTGGCTCCCCGTGCCGGTCTGGCCGATGCGATTTGTGACCTGGTATCGACCGGCGCAACGCTTGAGGCAAATGGTCTGCGTGAAGTCGAAGTGATTTACCGTTCCAAAGCCTGCCTTATCCAGCGCGATGGTGAAATGCCCGCAGCGAAACAGGAACTGATTGACAAGCTGATGACCCGTATTCAGGGGGTGATTCAGGCGCGTGAGTCGAAATACATCATGCTGCACGCGCCGAGCGAGTGTCTGGAAGAGATTATCTCTCTGCTACCGGGTGCCGAACGTCCTACCGTGCTGCCGCTGGCTGGGGACAAGAGCCGGGTGGCGATGCACATGGTCAGCAGCGAAACGCTGTTCTGGGAAACCATGGAAAAACTGAAAACGCTGGGTGCCAGCTCCATTCTGGTGCTGCCGATTGAGAAGATGATGGAGTAAATGATGACTGACTTTGCCACCCCCATCGACTGGCAGGCATGCAGTGAGCAGCAGCAACAGGCGCTGCTGACCCGCCCGGCGATCGCTGCGTCCGAAAATATTGCGCTTACCGTACGCACTATTCTGGAAAAGGTAAAAACAGAAGGCGACGAGGCGCTGCGTCACTACAGTGCCGCCTTCGATAAAACGCAGGTCGACGCGCTGCGCGTCAGCGATCAACAGATTGCAGAAGCCACTGCACGCCTGAGTGATGAGATCAAACAGGCAATGGTGGTGGCGGTTGGTAACATTGAAACCTTCCATCTGGCACAGCGGTTACCGCCGGTAGATGTTGAAACCCAGCCCGGCGTGCGCTGCCAGCAGCTGACACGACCGGTGGCCTCAGTTGGCCTGTATATTCCGGGCGGCTCAGCTCCGCTGTTTTCTACGGTATTGATGCTGGCCACCCCGGCCCGCATCGCCGGTTGCCGCCGCGTGGTGCTCTGTTCTCCCCCTCCCATTGCTGATGAAATCCTCTACGCGGCACAGCTGTGCGGGGTGCGTGAGCTGTACCAGGTTGGCGGTGCGCAGGCGATTGCCGCGCTGGCGCTGGGAACCGAATCTGTACCCAAAGTGGATAAGATTTTCGGGCCGGGCAATGCGTATGTCACCGAGGCCAAACGTCAGGTCAGCCAACGACTGGACGGCGCGGCGATTGATATGCCTGCCGGACCTTCCGAAGTGCTGGTGATTGCCGATGAAGGGGCCACGCCAGATTTTGTCGCCTCCGACCTGCTGTCGCAGGCGGAACATGGCCCTGATTCTCAGGTGATTTTACTAACCCCGTCGCCAGAGATGGCGGCAGCGGTCGCGGTCGCGGTGGAACAACAGCTCAGCGCCCTGCCGCGCGCTGAAACGGCGCGTAAAGCGCTGGCAGGCAGCCGCCTGATCGTGGCGAAAGATTTAGCGCAGTGCGTGGAGATCAGCAACCGATACGGGCCTGAACACCTGATTATCCAGACCCGTCAGGCGCGTGACCTTGTTGACGGCATCACTAACGCGGGCTCTGTCTTTCTTGGTGACTGGTCACCTGAATCAGCCGGTGACTATGCCTCCGGCACTAACCACGTGCTGCCGACCTATGGTTATACCTCGACCTGCTCCAGCCTGGGGCTGGCCGATTTCGAGAAGCGCATGACGGTGCAGGAACTGACACGGCAGGGCTTTATCAGCCTGGCCCCGACCATCGAAATTCTGGCGGCGGCCGAGCAACTGACCGCCCACAAAAATGCCGTTACCCTGCGCCTCAACGCGCTGAAGGAGAAGCCATGAGCAATACCATTGAACAGCTGGCTCGTGCCAATGTCCGCGCGCTGACCCCCTATCTTTCCGCCCGCCGACTGGGTGGCAATGGCGATGTGTGGCTCAATGCTAACGAATATCCGCTTGCCGTACCGTTTAACCTCAGCCAGCAGACGCTGAATCGCTATCCCGAATGTCAGCCAAAGCTGGTGATTGAACGTTACGCCGCCTACGCTGGCGTCAGCACCGATCAGCTGCTGGTCAGCCGTGGCGCGGATGAAGGCATTGAGCTGATGATCCGCGCCTTCTGCGAGCCGGGTAAAGATGCCGTACTGTTCTGCCCGCCGACCTACGGTATGTACAGCGTCAGTGCTGAAACCTTCGGCGTGGAATACCGCACGGTAGAGGCACGACAGGACTGGCAACTGAACCTGCCGGCGATTGCCGAAAAGCTGGATGGCGTCAAGCTGGTGTATGTCTGTAGTCCGAACAATCCCACCGGCAACATCATCAATGCGGACGATATCCGTCAGCTACTGGAAATGACCCGTGGAAAAGCGCTGGTGGTGGCCGATGAAGCCTACATTGAATTTTGCCCCCAGGCGTCGCTGAGCGGCTGGCTGAAGGAATATCCTCACCTGGTTATTCTGCGCACCCTGTCGAAAGCTTTCGCGCTGGCCGGCCTGCGCTGTGGCTTCACGCTGGCGAATGCCGAGGTGATCACCTTGTTAATGAAGGTCATCGCCCCTTACCCGCTGGCGACACCAGTGGCGGATATTGCCGCGCAGGCACTCAGTGAACAGGGGCTGGTGCTGATGCGTGAGCATGTCAGCACCCTGGTTGCCAACCGCGAAAAACTGATTGCCGATCTGCGCCAGTGCCCCTGCGTCGAACACGTCTTCAACAGCGAAACCAACTACGTGCTGGCGCGTTTTTCTGCCTCCAGCCTGGTCTTTAAAACGCTGTGGGATCAGGGCATTATTCTGCGTGATCAAAATAAGCAGCCGGGGCTGTCAGGGTGCCTGCGCATCTCTGTCGGCACCCGTGAAGAGTGTGACCGCGCTCTCGCGGCGCTGATGGCCCTGCCTGGCGCATCTGTTTCTCTGGAGCAAGCATGAGTATTAAAGTTCTTTTTATCGATCGTGACGGCACCATTATCAGCGAACCACCGCAGGATTTTCAGGTGGATCGTATGGACAAGCTGGCTTTTGAGCCGGATGTCATCCCCACCCTGCTGGCACTGCAAAAAGCCGGTTTTAAACTGGTGATGGTAACTAACCAGGATGGACTGGGCACCGACAGTTTCCCGCAGGCGGATTTTGATGGCCCGCACGACCTGATGATGCAGGTGCTGACGTCACAGGGGATTCAGTTTGACGACATTTTGATCTGTCCGCACATGCCGGAAGATAACTGTGAGTGCCGTAAGCCCAAAACCGCGCTGGTCACCGCCTGGCTGGCCGACAACCTGCTCGATACCGCCAACAGCTATGTGATTGGCGATCGCACTACCGACCTGCAACTGGCCAGTAATATGGGCATTCAGGGGCTGCACTACTCCAAAGAGGGCCTCAACTGGCAGGCAATCGGTAATCAGCTGACCCGGCGCGATCGTCATGCGCTGGTCGAGCGCAACACCAAAGAGACGCAAATCCGTGTTGAGGTGTGGCTGGATCGCGAAGGCAACAGCCAGTTCAATACCGGCGTCGGCTTTTTTGACCATATGCTGGATCAGATTGCCACCCATGGTGGTTTCCGGATGAATATTGAGGTGAAAGGCGATCTGTATATCGACGATCACCATACGGTAGAAGACACCGGACTGGCGCTGGGCGAAGCCCTGTTGAAAGCGCTGGGTGACAAACGCGGCATTGGCCGCTTTGGCTTTATTCTGCCGATGGACGAGTGTCTGGCACGCTGTGCGCTGGATATTTCTGGCCGTCCGCACCTGGAATATAAAGCCGAGTTCAGTTACCAGCGCGTGGGCGATTTAAGCACCGAGATGGTCGAGCACTTTTTCCGCTCTCTTTCCTACTCGATGGCCAGTACGCTGCATCTGAAGACCAAAGGTAAGAACGATCACCACCGGGTGGAAAGCCTGTTTAAAGCCTTTGGCCGCACGCTGCGTCAGGCGATCCGCGTTGAGGGCAACACCCTGCCCAGCTCGAAAGGAGTGCTGTAAATGAATGTGGTGATCCTGGATACCGGTTGTGCCAACCTCTCCTCGGTAAAATGGGCGATAGAGCGACTGGGATATCAACCGCAGGTCAGCCGCGATGCGGATATCGTGCTCCAGGCGGATAAGTTGTTTCTGCCTGGCGTCGGCACCGCACAGGCTGCTATGGCGCAGTTGCAGCAGCGCGATCTGCTGGCGTTGATCAAAGCCTGCACCCAGCCGGTGCTGGGTATCTGTCTCGGGATGCAGCTGCTGGGTGCCGAAAGCGATGAGAGCGGCGGGATAAAAACCCTCGGTATTATCGACCAGCCGGTCACCCGTATGCAGGATCATGGTCTGCCACTGCCGCATATGGGCTGGAACCAGATCACCCCGCAGGCCGTTAACCATCTGTTTCGCGGTATCCCGGACGGTTCCTATTTTTACTTCGTCCACAGTTACGCCATGCCGGTCAACGCCTGCACTATCGCACAGTGTAACTACGGCGAGCCTTTTACTGCCGCAGTGCAAAAAGACAATTTCTTCGGCGTGCAGTTTCACCCGGAGCGTTCCGGTGCCGCAGGCGCACAGCTGCTGAAAAATTTCCTGGAGATGTAACGGGCATGATTATTCCCGCATTAGATTTGATTGATGGCAAGGTGGTGCGTCTGCATCAGGGCGACTACGGCCAGCAGCGCGATTACGGCAGCGATCCCCTGCCCCGCCTTCAGGATTATCAGGCTCAGGGGGCAACGCTGCTGCATCTGGTTGATCTGACCGGTGCGAAAGACCCTGCCGCACGGCAGATCCCGCTACTGAAGAAGCTACTGGCAGGGGTCAACGTGCCGGTACAGGTCGGCGGCGGTATTCGCAGCCGCGACGATGTGGCGGCACTACTGGAAGCCGGTGCCAGCCGGGTGGTGGTGGGTTCCACGGCGGTAAAGCAGCCAGAAGAAGTGCAGCAGTGGTTTAAAGAATATGGCGCAGACGCTATCGTGCTGGCACTGGATGTGCGTATCGATGGCGACAACCGTAAAGAAGTGGCGATCAGCGGCTGGCAGGAAGCCGCGGGCATTACGCTGGAAGAGGTCATTGCCCGCTTCCAGCCCTCAGGACTGAGGCACGTGTTGTGTACGGATATCTCCCGCGATGGCACGCTGAGCGGCTCTAATGTGGCGCTTTACCAGGAAGTCTCTGCCCGCTTTCCACAGATAGCATTTCAGTCCTCCGGCGGCATCGGTTCACTGGCGGATATTGCTGCCCTGCGCGGCTCTGGTGCGCAGGGCGTGATTGTCGGTCGCGCCCTGCTGGAAGATAAATTTACCGTGTCGGAGGCTATTTCATGCTGGCAAAACGGATAATTCCCTGCCTGGACGTCCGCGACGGTCAGGTGGTTAAAGGCGTTCAGTTTCGTAATCACGAAATTATTGGTGATATCGTTCCCCTGGCCCAGCGCTATGCGCAGGAAGGCGCAGACGAGCTGGTTTTTTATGATATCACCGCCTCATCTGACGGCCGGGTGGTGGACAAAAGCTGGGTGTCCCGCGTGGCGGAAGTGATTGATATTCCGTTTTGCGTGGCGGGAGGCATCAAATCCGCTGAAGATGCGGCGCAGATCCTCTCTTTTGGTGCCGATAAAATTTCCATTAATTCTCCGGCGCTGGCCGATCCTGAACTGATCACCCGCCTCGCAGAGCGCTTTGGCGTGCAGTGCATCGTAGTGGGCATTGATACCTGGTATGACAGCGAAAGCGGTAAATATCAGGTCAATCAGTATACCGGCGATGAAAGTCGCACCAAAGTCACCAGTTGGGAAACCCTCGACTGGGTGCAGGAAGTCATCCGGCGCGGCGCGGGTGAAATCGTTCTTAACATGATGAATCAGGACGGCGTGCGCAACGGCTACGACCTGCTCCAGCTGCAGAAGGTGCGTGAAGTGTGCAAAGTGCCGCTGATCGCCTCCGGCGGCGCAGGCACCATGGAACACTTCCATCAGGCCTTCCGCGATGCGGATGTGGATGGCGCACTCGCCGCTTCCGTATTTCATAAGCAGATTATTAATATCGGTGAACTGAAAAGGTTCCTGATTGAAAAAGGTGTGGAGATTCGCGCGTGCTAACAGAACAACAGCTGGCCCGGCTGGACTGGGTGAAAACCGACGGCATGATGCCGGCCATCGTGCAACATGCCGTTTCCGGTGAAGTACTGATGCATGGCTATATGAATGAACAGGCGCTGGCGAAGACGCTGGAGAGTGTCAAAGTCACCTTCTGGTCACGCACCAAACAGCGTCTGTGGACCAAGGGGGAAACCTCTGAGCATTTTCTTAATGTGGTCAGCATCACCCCAGATTGTGATAACGATACCCTGTTGCTGCTGGTTAATCCGGTTGGCCCCACCTGCCATCTGGGCACCTCAAGTTGCTTCTCGCCAGCGGCATCTGACTGGACGTTCCTCTACCAGCTGGAGCAACTGCTGGCAGAGCGCAAACATGCCGATCCGAAAAGCTCCTATACTGCCAGCCTGTATGCCAGTGGCACCAAGCGAATTGCGCAGAAGGTGGGAGAAGAAGGCGTGGAAACGGCGCTGGCTGCCACCGTGAACGATCGCCATGAGCTGACCAATGAGGCGTCCGATCTGATTTATCATCTGCTGGTGCTGCTTCAGGATCAGGATCTCGACCTGAGCGCTGTTATCAATAATCTGCGCCAGCGGCACAAATAAAGACAGCAAACCCTCTGAGGCCGGTGAACCGGCCTTTTTTCTTTGGGAGAAACGATGACCACCTTTGAGAAACTCACCACCCTGCTCGACAGCCAGCAGGCCAGCTACACGCTGATGGCGCATCAGCCAACGGGAAAATGTGAAGAAGTGGCGGCGATACGTGGCACATCCGTGGGCCAGGGAGCCAAAGCGCTGGTGTGTCACGTTAAGGGCAACGGCGTTAAGCAATATGTACTGGCGGTACTCCCTGCCGATCGGCAGGCTGATTTAACACGGGTCGCTCAGGCCGTGGGGGCACTGCGGGCCTCGCTGGCCAGCCCGGCGGAAGTGGAGCGACTCACCGGCTGCGTGTTTGGTGCCATTCCCCCTTTCAGTTTCCATCCGGAGCTGAAACTGGTGGTCGATCCCACACTATGCGAGCGTAATGACGAGATTGCTTTTAACGCCGGATTACTGGAGAAATCGATGATACTGAATGCACGGGACTACCAGCGTATCTGCACATTTCTGGCGGCAAATATTATCAAACAGTGATTCACAGCGTGCCGATGAAGGGGTACTCTGTCAGCTTGTGTAAAGCTATTGAGATGAAAGGAATTATGGCAAAAATGACGTTTTCCACCTCTCTGCGCCAGGCTGCGGCGCTGGTTCTGCTGGCGGGCTGTGCTTTTGGCGCTCAGGCGAAGATTGAGCAGGTTCGCTTTGCCGTCGACCCGACCTATCCTCCCTTTGAATCGAAAACGCCGCAGGGCAAGCTGGTAGGCTTTGACATCGACCTGGGCAATGCGCTTTGTGCGCAAATGCAGGCAAAGTGCGTCTGGGTTGAAAGCCAGTTTGACGGCATGATCCCGGCGCTGAAGGCACGTAAATTTGATGCCATCCTTTCCGATATGGGCATAACAGAAGAACGTCTGAAGCAGATTGACTTCACCGTGCCGCTGTACGATACCAAAACCCAGCTGATTGCCCGTAAAGGCTCTGGCCTGTTACCAACGGCAGAGGCGCTGAAAGGTAAAACGGTGGGCGTGGAACAGGGCACGGTCCAGGAGCGTTATGCCCGTGCCAAATGGCAACCCTATGGCGTCACTGTCGTGCCTTACGGCGATCAGGCACAGGTAGAGAGCGACCTGGTTTCCGGACGTCTGGATGCGGTGTTTACCGATGCCGCTCAGGCCGCAATGGGCTTTCTGAAACATCCGCAGGGTAAAGACTTTGAGCTGGCAGGACCGACGGTGGAGGATCCAATTATTGGTCCCGGCACCGCTATTGGGCTGCGTAAAGGCGACAGCGAGCTGAAAACTGCGCTGGATAAAGCTTACGCTGAAATCCGCAGCAACGGGACTTTCGACAGGCTGCAAAAAAAATACTTTGCCACCGATATCTCCATTAAGCAGTAACCTCAGAGCCGTGTCACCTGGCACGGCGTTCCTCTGCCGCAGTTGAGTTTTCTGACTATGCAACAACAGCAACATCCCCTGCTCAGTGCCTCACCGGGCACCACGCGTGAGATTATCAGCTACCATTTTGGTGCTGGCTCATCGCGCCAGGTTTATATTCAGGCCGGGCTGCACGGCGATGAACTTCCCGGCGTGACCGTTGCCTGGTATCTGAAAAAGAAATTTGCCGAACTGGAGGCCGCCAGCCGTTTGCAGGCTGAAATCACGCTGGTGCCGGTGGCAAATCCGCTGGCGCTGGGGCAGCACTGGCATGGTACTCATCTTGGGCGCTTTGATACCGCTTCAGGTCAGGATTTTAATCGCCAGTTCCCGGCCCTGGGTCCGGCTTTGACGACACGGCTGGCTGACGTGTTGACCGATGATGTGGAACAGAATCGTCAGCATATCCGACGCGCCATCGTCGACTACTTTGACCACCACCTGCCGCGCACTGAGCTTGAATCTCAGCGCCATACCCTGATGCGCATGGCCTGTCAGGCCGACCTGATGATCGACCTGCATTGTGACTGGGAGGCAATCGCTCACCTTTACACCACCCCGCAGGCCTGGCCGGAAATCGAACCGCTGGCGCGTTATCTGGGCAGTGAAGTCCAGCTGACCGCCGAAATTTCAGGTGGCGAGCCATTTGATGAAGCCTGTTGTGAACCCTGGCTGCACCTGCAACGTACGCTGGGGAACCGTTTTCCTTTGCCGCCGGGACTGAAACCCGTCACCCTGGAACTCCGTGGCGTGCGGGACGTCAGCCATTCTCAGGCGGAAGCCGACGCAGAGGCGATTGTTAATGCGCTGATTTACAGTGGCTATATTAGCGGTCCCTGCCACGCGCTACCCGAACTGCGTAATCCGGCAGTGCCGCTGGCCGCCTGTGAATATATTTCCGCGCCCCACTCCGGGGTGATCCTGCACTGCCGGGAGTCGGGTGAGTGGATCAAGCCAGGCGAGGTGGTTGCCGAAATTCTCGACCCCACCACCGATCGTCTGACGCCGCTGAAAGCTGAGCATGGAGGATTACTTTATGCCCGCCACTGGATGCGTTTTGCCACTGCCGGGATGCTGATAACCCGACTGGCCGGAAGCGGGACGATTCGCGAAGGGAATTTACTGGTGCCATAACACGGCTCTGTGGCAGGTTTACTGAGGAAAGGTTGCCAGGCAGCATCAGCCGCCTGGCAATAAGTGAAAACGGGTAAGCGTCAGAATCCCATCCAGACCACGGCAGTTTGTTCGGGAGAAAGTGCAACATCGACAGGCGTATTGAATTCCAGCCTGACTGATGCGATATCTTTCATCGCAACAATATCTCTGCCCTTCAGCATGATTAAGCCACCGGACGGTTTCAGATCCCGCGAACCGGAATAGTAACGGCTGCTGCCATCAACCAGGGTGATGTGCATATTGACTTCAACATGCGTTTTTTGCATCGAGAAAGGTCTGGCCATCACTGCCGCCGACACCAGGTTTTTCCCGCTCAGCGCTGGCGGCGCGGTTTCTTCGAGGATCAACGGATTGGTAATGACCTTCGAACCGTTAGCCCAGGTGGGTGCCGGTTTGAGGAAATTACAGTTACGTTGATACATCCAGCCAATCGGATCGATGGGCACACAAAGTGGCGACGCAGGGGAGTCAATGTTTTCCGCCATCTGCTGCCATTGCGAATTATTCAGGGCGGGAGAACCAGGTTCCCTGCTCATTCTTCCGGCAGAACTCAGCCAGCCGGTAGTGACAAACCACACCACGAACAGCACCGCTGCGCCATGTTTCAGAAAGCAACGACGCCCGTTATCGGAGAGCCGCTCAGTCACTTCCGCAAACAGGCCGGTGACGACCAGCACACAACCAAAGAATCCGACAATAATGTGCCGATAGACCGGCAGGCCATCAAGTTTGGACATGTCGCGGTTCCACATGTCACTCAATGCAAAGGTATTGAGGAATGCATTAAAAAGTAACAACGACAGCCCCACCAGGATCAGCGCTCTGGCGTTGCCCCGCCAGAACGCCATTGCCAGGCCACTGAGTACCAGAAACACTAATCCAACCAGCATCAGCGGATGGTGCGACAGATGGGACGAGTGCCCCAGGATATAGCCGCCGAGAAAACCAAAGAAATACTCGATGGCGGCGAGAATTTTAGAAAAAAGCGTAATATCGTTGCTTCTGAATGGCATGGTCCCGGCACTGGCGCTGAGCGCCATTTGTAAGACCTGACCCAGACAAAGCAGAATGGCAACCACGGTAATCCAGCGGAATCGCGATTTGCTAACCAGAGCAACCAGCAGCATCGCCGGGAACGCAGACAGGACCGCAGGCTTGGAGATAATCAACACCGGGATAAACCAGCTCCACCACGGCACCTGTTCATTGTCATCAACCAGTGCCAGCGCGGTGACGATGGCAATAAAAAAAGCGGAGAAATAGGTGAAGTTGATGTAGGTGCGGGTTTCAAAGTCCGCCACCATCAGGATGGTTATCGCGACCAGAAAACGCAGTGCGTCACTTCTGACCACTTTACGGAAAGCGGGCAGGCAGAATGACCCCACCATCATGCCGGTAAAGATAAGCGCTGACCAGGTATAGAAATAAGGAACAGACGCGGCAGGAATATTCAACTGATTGCCAATCAGGCCAATTATCCTTTGGGGCACAGGAATATATCCGGCATCCGTGGATAACAGGTTTTGCAGCAGGGACGGCGCGCTGGCATTTAAAAAATAGTTAGTGGCCATCTCTGCCCACATTTCACCGTCCAGGACAAACCCCGGCTGCATCAGAAGCTGATAAACAAGGTAAAACAGCGTCACCAACCAGAACAGGGTAATGGCAGGCGCTTTACTTTGATGATAACCACGAGGTTCTGCTGCACTGGTTTCAAAAAACCATTCACGCTGGCTTTTTAAATACTGCAATATATTCATCACACTGGCTCTTCAGGTTGGAGGCTAAGGTTTCACCGAAAGACTCATCCGGTACTGCTCTGCGTCCCAGTTCAGCAACTCTGCAATCTTGTCGCCGGACAGTGAACTGAGCTGCTGATCCACGTCCTGTCGCACCATCACATCCAGATAGCAACGTAACTGCAAGTGTTTGGCCTCGCTGAAAGAAGCGCTGACAAACACCCCTGCATCACGAATAAACACCAGTTCAGGCACGGGCGCTGACATCGTGTAGTCATTCAATGCCTGCCATGAATCAAAGATAAAGGGCCTGGCACCTAAAAAGACCACATGGTCCGGATAGAGCGCCCAGTCTGCGCTCAGACGGTTAAACAGCGTCGGATTACACGCCAGCTGATGAATTTCCTTATCAGCAACCGGGACCAGCTCGCTATGCTGGCTTATCGCCGGGCTAACCGCTGCCGGGCTGACCGCGACAGGGGCAATTTTCATTGCCTCAATCAGAGCGGTCAGCAACGGTTCAACCTGCCCGGTATTTTCCACGCCGATAACCACGCCGTGATTTTTCAAAAAGAGAACTCTGGCAGAGGGCTCTTTCGCCAGCGCAGCATGAATCTCTTTTGCCAGCTCAGCACCCGGCTTGAAGTAGTCAACCACGGCCAGTGGCAGAACCACTTCCGGCAGCGCTGCGGCAGAAATGTCGCAGCGCTCACGCACCAGATTAGCAAGAATTTCAACAACATGAAGGTGAACCACAATAGGCTGTGGCATCAGCGCGTGCATCAGAGTTTCAATAGATGGACGCAGGGTGGAATCACCCAGCACCACAGGCGTGACCGAAAAATTCCCTGCGGCGATCTCCTGCCTGACGTGAGCAAGATCGACCGGAATAAAGATCTCTTCCTGCTCAGCACGCGCCAGCCAGGTGCCGGAAGCTTTTACCCAGAGTACATCCCCTTCTTTCCAGGAGACATTGCCTCCCGCTCCCTGAACCAGCAGCGGGTCTTTACCTAAACGGGCGCAGCAGGCTTTAACCTGACTGGCGGTTTTCCCATCGGGCTGAATCATCGCTGAACTCCCAGTTTCGCAATCAGTTTTTGTAATTCGCTGAACTCATTAAAGGCAGCATCAGGCGTGTTCATGTCGGTCCCCATGTCAACGCCGGCATGAACTTTTTGCAGCGTTACCGCGTTGATTTTTTCCCGCGCACCCAGAATGTCATTGACCGGATTATCGCCAATCATCCAGATGCAATCGCCTTTGGGGCGCATTTTTTCAAGCGCAATCTGGAATGGGGCTTCATGAGGCTTGTCAAAACCCGCCTCTTCACTGGTGACGATAAAATCAAAGTAGTGGTCCAGCCCAAAGTAAACCACTTTTCTGAACTGAATCTGTGCGGTCAAATCGGTGACGATTGCCGTGGGTACACCCAGCAAACGCAGATCGTCCAGCAACTCCTTAACGCCATCAAACAGCACGGCATTACTTAAAAAAGTACGCCAGTAGGTCTGCTCAAAGTCCAGCGCGAGAAGCACCTGAGAACCCAATCCCATGATCTCCAGCATCCGCTGAAGATAGAGCAGTCGGCTGTGGGAGGATGCAGTATGTTTCAGGCGCGTTTTAACCTGATCGCGGGCCTGTTTAAAGGCCTTGTCAAACTCATCAGGTGAGATTGAAAACATATTGACCACTTTGTCACGTACCGCCGATTGTGCAGCAGCATGAGCCGGGTCATAAGGATAGAGCGTATTGTCAGTATCGAATAAAATTGCATCGGGTAAACGGGTAAAACACTCTGGATTAATTATCTTCATTTTACAAATCGCTTAGTCATCGCCTGGCTGATGTGAGAAAGAGTGATTAACTGCATCAGTCCAACCATGCCATCTTGCCAATCAGGGGTAATATCCAAAAATTCGATTACGCTCGGACAAAGTATCCTTGCCGCCAGTTCTATGTCTGCCGCAGAGGTTTCACCCTCAATACTAATAAGGATTTCTGCGCCGTCGTCGCTGACGACAATATCGACGTGTAATCCGCAAACCCCCACCAGCACCCTGCTTAATTAGAGTTCATTGAAGCCATGCCGCGTGGTGACCACCAGCTTCAGACGCAGAGGCTGTTTATCCTCCAGATTTTCCAGTATCCGCGGATGGATAGGTTGCAGCGAAAGCGCAAGATCGGCAAAACCCAGCTGTGGGCGAATGAAACGCTCGGAATCCGACTCTCTCTTCTCAAAGGACGTAAGCACTTTTTCCAGCGTATGGCCGCGCTCGTGCACATCACGCTTTATTTTCAGATAACGCCGTAATCCTTCATCAATATCGAGATAGATTTTCAGGTTATAGCAGTCCCTGAGCAGTGGCAGGTAAAGGGCATGTAAGCCGCTGGCAATGATAATGTCATTGCTGGCGATACGAAATGGCCTGCTCATCTTGCCGGTCTGATGGTCGTAATGTCTGGAGTGAATATATTTTCCATCGGTCAGCGAGATCAGATCGCTACAAAATCCGTCCAGATCGTTGGCCATCGGATTCAGGTGGGTCATCACCTGCCACATCGGTTTTTGACGGTCCCAGAGGTGATAATCATCACCAGAGAGTTTGACCACCGAGTGATTGCCAAACAGTCCGCTTATCGCATCCGCCAGGGTATCTTTGCCCGCGCCGGAATCGCCCGCGATGCCAACCACAAAAGGTCTGCGACTGAGCCTGAAGAAGTCATTGCGGCTGATCTCTTCGCGCCAGATACGTAAGGCCAGCACCACGCCGATCACCACCATCGAGGTGTGCAGCAGTGAAACCGCATGGTCGCCAGTCACGCCACCGGCATTGAGCAGCTGTGCAAAATCAATAATCTGGCCGTTTAGCAGCTGAACTTCGCTGACCAGCAGAGTACTGAAGACATAAATCAGAGAGAATACGGTGATAAACATGCCGGCAAGGCGTCCGCTTCTTGCCTGATAAAGCACCAGGAAAGGCAGCGCCCAGACAAACCAGCCTGGCGAAGCAGGCGTCATCAGCACGATTAACAAGAAAGCCATGCCGGTAATCGTCTGGAACAGGTCGAAATTCAGCCGTCTGACGCGCCATGCGGCATACATCAGCACAAAGTAGATTAGCGGGACGATATAAATGGAGAAGTTTTCTCCCAGATTCATCGCCACATTATAAATCTTGCCCATCTCCGGGTTGCCAAAGAGCATTTCCACACCGGCAGCGGAGAACAGGAAAGGCAGGCCCAAAATAACAGCGGCGACAATCAGACCCAGTAAAAATTGCGAAATAATCTGCCGTAACGCTTTGTTGTTATAGAGATAAATAAGAATGAATGGCAGCGCAACCACCATGCTGAGTTTTGCTGATATCGCCGCAGCACAGAGCACACCCGCCGTTTTTAGCTGTACCCGGCGGATAAAGAGTAATGACAGTACCAGTAATAACGCAGGAATGAGATCGTTCAATCCCAACACATAGCTGGCAAGGATCACCACCGGCGACAGCCAGTAAATAATCATCAACAGGCGCTGGCGATTTGGCAGCAGGTGATTCAATGTCACCAGCATACAAAAATCAGCCACCAGCAGGGTCAGTTCATAGCCGTAATGCAGAGGAATATCGGTCAGCTTTGCCAGCAGCGTCAGCGGCAGAAACAGCAGCCACATCGCATAGCCATAAGGAAAAGCTAATGGCACCCCGCCCGAACTGATCCAGGAAGCCCAGGGGTCGAGAGTCAGTGAAGAGAGGCTGTTATCCAGAAAAGGCGCAAACCACTGCGTGACGGCTAACGGCGCGATAAAAGGGATTAACGCGACGCGGATTGCAAGCCCGGGAAAA
Organism: Erwinia papayae; assembly: GCF_058241465.1. Taxonomy (NCBI): domain Bacteria; kingdom Pseudomonadati; phylum Pseudomonadota; class Gammaproteobacteria; order Enterobacterales; family Erwiniaceae; genus Erwinia; species Erwinia papayae. Next base: position 385,226 of record NZ_JBZCHT010000009.1, on the reverse strand, counting down.
AAACAGGAATGGCGGTACAATTTATTCATTGAGTGAGTTCCGTTCCTTCCCAGAGATCAGGACGTTTTGTGCAGACAGCATCAAAATGAATGTTACGCGCCTTCATCAGTGCAGCCATCGCAGGTATTTCAGTCGCCGCATCACGTCCCTGTAGTTCAGGTGAAACGATGCAAAGTCTGAACCCGGCCTTTTTCAGACGCTGACCGTCCTCCTCACTTAATGGAAAACGGGTGAAGCAGTCGACCCACACCCACTCGACTTTGCCCGCCAGGGTCAGCGCCGTTTCAATTGATTCAAATTCTGACACCCGAACAGCACAGCGTGTCTCACCCTGATTTGACCACTTAATCAGGAATGGAAAGGACTGGTCGAGAAAGAAATAGTCGGTAATCCCTTTCTCTGCCATTAAGGCAATCAGTCGCGCTTCCAGTCCTTCTTCTTTCACATTGAGGATTAGCGTGCCATGTTGGTAGGCGTCAATCCATTCATCAAAAAAGGCGCCGTCTGCAAAAGGATCATGGCCGATGATCATCTTCTGTCCGTGACTGCGGATATCAACTTCAACGCCATATTTATGATCGGTAGAGATGAGTTCGCTGATGGTATTACGACGATGAGCTATCAGGTTCATTTTGCAAGATTCTTTTTTAATTGAAGGCTGAAATCGACAGTCCTTCGGATGAATTTTCGCTTCGCAGCCCAGTTAGTTAACGTTCCAGTGAGAAACTCCGTGCGCCCGTTCACCAAATTTAACCGGGAAACGATAGACTTTCATTCCCTGCCGTTGCGCCTGGTAATAGGCGAACAAATCCAGTGAAAAGTCATCCGGCACGCCACGCCAGCCGTCAAAAAAAGCCCTGGGAAACAGCGTTGGCTGCGCATTAATGTCCCACATCGGTTTTGCCAGCAATACCGTTTCAAAAAAGCTCATGCCAACGGTAAACAGCACATCCATAAATGGCCGGCCGTAGCGCTTACCTTTGACAAAAATGTTGTCGCCATGTCTGGTGAACAGCTCGAAACCACGCAGTGCGTCCTGAGGGTCCGTTTGCAGATCGGCATGTGTCCAGCCCAGAATGTCGCCTTGGGCTGCGCGCAGTCCGCTGACAATACCGAAACCATAGCCCTTATTAACCTCGACACGCACAGAGCGGCAGCCGGGGTACTGAGGTAATAACGTCTGCAAAACCTCAGGACTGTCATCGGTGGAACCGTTATCGACGAGGATAATTTCAACATCAGGCCTTGCCGCTATGACGCCTTTACAACGCTCCAGCAACAGGGGCAAGTTCGCCGCTTCGTTGTAACAGGGAATGACCAGTGAAAATCTCATTTCGTCTCCACAGGAGTAGATATTCTGAAAACAAAAAGCTTCATTCCGAGGAAATTGAGGCAGGCTGTCAGTCCGGTAGCGACCAGAAATGCCAGCTGCACAGGCGCAAAAGTGGCTGCAAACAGTCTCAATGCCAAAGAATTGACTAACACATTCGCGCCCAGCGTCACGGCATACAAGGCAATAAACCGCCATGCGCTGCCCGAATGATGGGGTTTGTGACCGAATGTCCAGAAACGATTAGCAAAGTAGGCGAACAGGGTTCCCGTCAGGAACCCTGCTGCTTTCGCGACATTGATATTGAATATGCCCAGGCCAACCAGAATGCGATAAGCTGAAAAATCGACCAGAACGGTCAGGCTACCAACAATCAGGAATATCGCTAACTCTTTTTTGATCATGCCTTTGCCTTGAGGAGCTCAGGCAGAGTCTTTTGATATTGTAATGCCAGCGCGCTGACTTTATCCGCAGGAATACGCCCGTCAAGCTCAAGCTTATAGGGGTGACTGTTCCATTTGGTAAAGCACGACTGCCAGTACTCAAAGGTACGCAGATCGTTTGGCGTCCCCCAGCATAAATAGCTGTCGACCTCAAACAGCGCACAGTGCAGACCGAGGGCAATCGCATCATCAATCAGCGAATCGATATAGAACTCACCGTTGATACGTCCATCTCTGGCAATCAGTCTTTCCAGCGCACGTCGGAAATCTTCTGCCTTGCGGAACGTAAAGGTGCCCAATACAACAGGGTCAGTAGCTGGATTTTCCAGCGGTGTTTTCACTGAAATTGTGCGGATAATTCCATCCTCAGCATCGATCCAGCCAAACATCTGCGGGTGTCGTGCAGCATTAGGATAGCCACGAACGCCCCAGACAATCACATCAACAGCCGGGTCGTTGGCCAGCTGATTAAATTTATCAGCATTATACAGTGCACCGTGATCGCAGGTTCCAATCGTGATGGCACCAGAAACCGCCTTACCCTGCTCTGCCAGCGCATCAAAACCAATCAATGCACTACAGGCCTGGCCTTCGGTCACTTTATCAATGGTTTTAATAATGGCATCCGGATAAAGCGCTTTTAGTTCTTTGGTGACATCCTGATAACCCGGCATATCGGCGCGCAAAACAAACACATGTTGTTCCGCCGCTGGCAGGTCATGTGCTGCCTGAGCAACCATTGGCCGTCCGGAAACAGGAATAAGCGGCTTGGTCAGGGTGTACCCTTCTTTACTAAAACGTTGACCAAGACCGGCCATAGGAATAACGATCGCGCCCTGCGAAGCTGAATGCGGCACATCGGAAACGATGGCTTTGCGGAACGCTTTCGACCAGACGTTATATTCTGCAACGTCCTCAGGCGTCCCCCACTGCATGAAATGCTGGATGGGATAGACCGCAACAGGTTGATTTTCTGCTAATAATGGCTTGTAGGCGAGGCTGACATAATACTCCCCGCCAATATTCAGATTCTGTTCGGTCATCTTGCGAAAAGCGTCAGACATGATCTGCGCTGATGCAAAGTAGTAGGTGCCGCTTGAGGCGTACTCCTCCATACGATTATCGCTGTAAGGCTGTTTTTCCTGAATATCATTCATCCAGCCATGCGTTTCGCGTATGTAGGCGTAATTCGTGTTGCCGAGGGAGTGCGGGTGAAAGCCTTTATAGGCGGGAAGAGCGCCAGCGCAGGCGGTTTTTTTCACAAACTCTTTAAAATGATCCCAGTCCCAGTAGCAGGTAAAATCACAATAATTGACCACCACGGGTTCTGCCGGGTTGAGCATTGATTCTATCTGGCGCACCGCATGGACCGGGCCAAGTTTATGCGGCTGAATGCCGACGACCTGCCCGTCAGGACAATACTGTTTCAGAATGGCTTCCATACGGTAATCAGGATTATCAAGGTGATCCTGATTGCAGATGAAAATGAAGTTGGACTCACCGGGAAACATGTCGATGACATGCGCCACGATGGGTTTACCCTCAATTTCGATTAATGGTTTGGGGACATCGTACCCTGCGCGACGAAAGCGCTCACCAAAACCGGACATTGGAATAACAATCTGCACGCTACCATCCTCTGATATTTGAAGTAATGACTGGTTTAATCCGAATCTGCTTGTTAAAAGCGATAGTTGCTGGACATTTTAATCTGCAAGGGTGATGGCGTCCACTGAGCACAACAAATAAGTAAAGATTTTGCCCGAAGGTTGAATTACATCAAATTGATAATAAAGTTGCGTAAAGTGAATTGAATGAAAGTTGAGCAAGGGGGAATGAAGGCACAAGGATGAAAAGTGAACCAGAAAGGGAAAGAAAATATTTTTACAGGTAATAGTCGTCTGGGGAAATTGCTACAAATGTCTCAGTTGTCAGCAAACTAAAAAGCTTCCCGAAGGAAGCTTTTATTATCGAAGATACCTTATTCCAACCACTCGGTGTGGAAGACACCCTCTTTGTCAGTACGCTTGTAAGTGTGAGCACCAAAGTAATCACGCTGCGCCTGAATCAGATTTGCCGGTAACACTGCTGAGCGATAGCTGTCGTAGTAAGCGATGGCAGCAGAGAATGTCGGCGTTGGAATACCGTTTTGCACCGCATAAGCCACAACGTCACGCAGGGCCTGCTGATATTCGTCAGCAATATTTTTAAAGTACGGGGCCAGCAACAGATTCGCGATATCAGCATTATCTGCATAAGCATCGGTAATTTTTTGCAGGAACTGGGCACGGATAATACAACCCGCACGGAAGATTTTGGCAATCTCGCCGTAGTTAAGATCCCAGTTATTCTCGGTTGAAGCAGCTTTCAACTGAGAGAAGCCCTGAGCGTAAGAAACAATTTTGCCCAGATAGAGCGCCCGACGCACTTTCTCAATAAATTCAGCTTTATCGCCGCTGAAGGTTTTAACCTGTGGACCACTCAGCACTTTCGATGCCGCTACGCGCTGCGTTTTCAGGGAAGAGAGATAACGGGCAAATACCGACTCAGTGATCAATGACAGCGGCTCACCCAAATCAAGAGAGCTCTGGCTGGTCCATTTACCGGTACCTTTATTAGCCGCTTCATCAAGGATGACATCGACCAGATAGTGACCATCTGCATCTTTTTTAGTAAAAATATCTTTTGTGATATCAATCAGGTAGCTGCTCAGCTCGCCTTCATTCCATTCACTGAATGTCTTCGCCAGCTCTTCGTTGCTCAGATTCAGTGCATTTTTCAACAAAGAGTAGGCTTCAGCGATTAACTGCATATCGCCATATTCAATACCGTTATGCACCATCTTAACATAGTGACCAGCACCATCCGGACCAATGTAAGTCACACAGGCTTCACCTTCTGCGCGTGCGGCAATTTTATCCAGAATTGGCGCGACCAGCTCGTAGGCTTCTTTCTGACCGCCAGGCATGATCGAAGGACCTTTTAACGCCCCTTCTTCGCCACCGGAAACGCCGGTACCGATAAAGTTAAAGCCCTGATCGGACAATTCACGGTTACGACGGATGGTGTCTTTATAGAAGGTATTACCGCCATCAATCAGAATGTCGCCCTTGTCCAGATGTGGCGTCAGGGATGCAATAGTTTTGTCGGTTGCTTCACCAGCCTGAACCATCAGCAGGATACGACGGGGTTTCTCAAGAGAATCAACAAATTCTTCAATGGTGTAGTAAGGAGCCAGCTTCTTGCCTGCATTCTCAGCGATAACTTCGTCGGTCTTTTCACGAGAGCGGTTAAAGATGGATACGGTGTAACCGCGGCTCTCAATGTTAAGAGCCAGGTTGCGGCCCATTACTGCCATACCTACAACGCCGATCTGTTGCTTGGACATTACATACTCCTGTCTGAAGGGCACTCACGGCGCATGTCAGGCACGCCGCGTAATAAAGTGGCAAACATGTTAACTCAGGATAGCCGGTTAAAGGTAGTGATTGGTGCGATTGGTAATCTTTGTTGCAAAATAACAAGTTAGCAAAGATTACACCTGATATTACCAGGGCTATCTGTGAAATTTTAAACCAAATCAGCCTTACTGATATTGGTTTTGAAATATAAGGGCAAAATGTCTTCCGGCTTGCCGTCCATTTTTACCGTACCATGTTCAAGCCAGAGGATCCTTGTACAAACCTTAGCCATCAGTTCATGACTGTGGCTGGCAAGAATCAGAATTTTCGTAGCGTTAATAATATTACTCAGGCGTGTTTCTGCTTTTTCTTTAAAGCTTTCATCACCGACCGATAACCATTCATCCATCAGCAGAATTTCAGGTGTGAAAATGGTGGAAACGCTAAATCCCAGGCGCATTTGCATCCCTGAAGAATAGGTCCTGACGGGCATATCAATGAAATCACCTAAATCGGTGAAATCGATGATTTCATCAATTTTTCCGTCAATTTCCTTTTTGCGCAATCCAAGCAATGCTCCCCGGATGTAAATATTTTCACGTCCGGTAAATTCGGGGTTAATACCCAGTGAGATTGATATTAATGAACCAATCTCACCTTCGATATTAACCGTACCGGTTGTGGGATGATAAACACGGCTAAACATACGTAAAAGGGTGGTTTTTCCAGCACCGTTATGACCGATTAAACCGACACGCTCACCATCATGAATATCAAAATTAAGATTATTTAATGCTGAAACCACAACTTTGCCGTTATTTTCGCCAACCTTTCCGCCAGTGGCAAAATTGATAAAATTCTTTTTGATCGAACGAGATGCCGCATCAAATATGGGGAAATCGATGCCCACATTTTTAAATTGGATAATAGCCATAAAATTCCTAAACCCAGTAGGGAACGCGATATTTGAATTTACTGGTCATCAGCGTGGAAAAGGCGATGCCTGCCACGGCCATTATGGCAACAATCCAGTAAGTGGTCACAGAAGGCACCTCTCCCAGTAACGGGGCGCGCACCACTTCCATTAAGTGATAGAAAGGATTGAAATTTAGCAGCATAACACCAATTTTATGCGTCAGCAGTTTTGGCATCCAGATGACCGGCGTCAGGTAAAAAATAACCTGCATGATGCTCAAGATAATTTGTGTCATATCGCGGAAACGCGCACAAATCAGGGACATCACCATCAGCAACCAGGAAATGTTCAATGCCAGCAGGATAAATCCGGGAATGACCAACAGGACATGCCAGTTGATTCCTTTTGATACCGCAAACAGGACCAGTGGAAAAATAACGATGTTGTGCATAAAAATAATAAAATTCTTCCACACGACACGCAACACATGAACATGTAACGGAACCGGGAGCTGTTTAATAATACCTTCAGCGGAGATAAGGGCATCGCAGCCCTCAGTGATACAACCTGAAAGGAAACCCCAGATTATTAGTCCCAGGGTAAGGTAAGGCAGAAAATCGTGCAGTGGAGTTTTAAAAAGGTTAGCAAAAACCAGTCCCATGGTAGTAATCATTACCGCCATGCTGATGGTTATCCAGAACGGGCCTAGACGTGAACGCTTGTAACGTTGACGAATATCCTGCCCTCCCATAACTCTGACAACGTGAAACGATTTGAGGGTACTAACAAGATCATCAACACCTGGCGAATTTTGCAAAAACGACATTTAAAGAATACCCCATTCGAACGCTTTTCGTTTAATGCCAAACAGGAATTTTCCACCTGAAAGTCGGCTCATCATCAGCGCCATAAATTCATCCTGTTGTGACTCATCAATCTGATCCTTCAGTTTCAACAGATCGTTAAAGTTGCAGACACCGCGATACACAAGATCAAGCTTGATGATAGGTAAGCCAAGATAATGCAGGGTGATACAGTTATTGTGGATCTGAGAACCCCGGGTAAAATCGTCAAGATAAATACTCATCAGACGTTGCCGGAGCACGTTTCCATGTGGCAGCGTATCAAAATCAACACCGGACATAAATGTGGCGAAACTGACAAAATCCATTTTTTCTTCAACAATATCTTCTTTGTCCTTCCGTCTTCTCCTTATTTCGATGTCATGATTCAGTCTTTCTGCATCATCGAGATCGATCAGATATTTTTTATAATATGATTTCAGGACAAAATCGAACTCAAAATATTCACTCAGAAAACGGGTGCGCGTCCAGTACTGGCGATCGCCTTCACGGCGAAATTTGAAATAATTTTTGAATAACAGTTCATCCTGACTAAGCGCGTGCTCAAAGAAGTTAACATCGTACAGCGCCTTAAAGTTTTCTTCCGTCGTAACCAGTGATTTCAACACCTGGCTGAGTTTAAACTCACCGCGCTTAATGACAAAGGGCCTGACATTCGACGATTTATAGGACTTCCAGAAGTTCCTGAATTTTTCTTTGCGGACAATATTGCCAACAACAGAAATACAAAATGAACCAAGATGGTGGGAAATTTCCCTGTTTTCTGTTGCGCCCAACACGTCTACCGAGGTGTTGAAAAGCTGGTAAATGAAGTTTTTCAATCCTTTTTTAGAGAAGAAAATACTGTCATTAACAATAAGGAGTCTTTCACATTTATCGGCGATATGGTTTTCATAGATATACTTCATACCGGCCTGATAGCTACCAAAATCACGGCCAAAATTGTCGCGCTCAATATAAGCATCAATCAGCTCGGGGGCATAATTTTCAGCACTTAATTTTAACGTATTGACGGCAACAATATACACACCCTGTGACTTGGCTTCTTTAAGAAGTTCAAGGGTGTCATCTCTCAGCATATTTTTTTCATACAAGGCAAGTAACATCACTTTACCTTCAGTAAAATCCGTTTTGTGAACGAGATTTTGAAATTTCCTGGTTTTTATTTCGTCACGAAAAGACAGGGCTGTATAGTAACTATAGAAAGCAATCTTCATAGCAAGATTATAAAAATAGCGTACAATACCTTTCATTTTTTCACCGTAGTAATGATTTGCATGGTTTAAAACAACTTTCCAAACGCATTCATGATATAGAAAAAACAAGTCTCAATTACAGACTGGCGATAGCTCCGGCAGGCATGAAAGCATCGAATTCTGGTAAAGGCGCTTTTTTCTCTACAACTGTAGAAATGGTCAAGAACCCGCTGATTCTTGCGTGGTAACTCACTATAGTAAAAATCCAGACTCATTTGGTTGATTCGGTTCCATTCCGCAAACTGGCCTTGATATAACCGTCGCAGACGTTCAACTTTCGAAAGCAAGCCCAGATTACTACCGACAATATTATTGGCATGTTGACGATAGTGTATCTGAGGTTCCGGGTCGTAAATATTGACACCACCAAAAGCTGAGCAGATCAGGTAGAGATACCAGTCATGAGAGACAACAGGTATTCCTTCCGGAAGCTTTTCAATTTTCTTTTTCAAAGCATCACTGAACAGCATCGTATTGCCACCAGAAAAACTTTGCAGCAGTGCATTCTCTAACCTGAATTCACGATTAAAAACAACGGACTGACCAATCACTTCGCTTGATTCATTGATCAACGTTGTCCTTCCACCATATAAAACAAATTCACTTACGTGACGATTTTCAACTTCATGTACGGCTTTCACCGCCACCTCAAGTTTAGTGCTAAGCCAGATATCATCCTGATCGCTGAAAGCATAATAACGTGACCGTATATGAGGATTTTTTAACAAAGAAAGGAAATTTTCGGCGAAACCTTTTGCAGGACCTTTGAGCAATACTAATTTATTAGCAGGCAATCGATTCTGATATTCACTAATAATATCAAGTGTAGAGTCAGTAGAGCCATCGTCAGAAATATAAAGCGTCCAGTTTGTATGGCTCTGATTTACGATTGAATCAAGCTGCTCTCTGAGATATTTTTCGCCATTGTAGCTACAAAAAAGGATGCTTACATCATCATCATTTAACATTTCAGTGCCGCACTATCATTGGGTTATCAAAAGATTATCACGCCACTACTCTAATGATTACCTTCGAATCTGTAATAAAAACTTTCCCTGTGCATAAATGACTCTGGTAAAGATTTAACAGAGTCATCAGCACTCAGTTTTTATTTAAAATAAACTGCTTCAGCAAATAACTTGCCTGTCTGGTCTTTGGCAGACAGCAATGGCTCACTATCAGCGATAACCGGCCATTCAATGCCGATAGACGGGTCATTCCACAGCAAAGTATGTTCATGGCCTGGATTATAATAATCAGTACATTTATAAACAAACTCAGCCGACTCGGAAGTGACGTAGAAACCATGGGCAAAACCTTCAGGCACCCACAGTTGCCGTTTATTATCTGACGAGAGAAACACGCCTACCCAGTGACCGAAGGTTGCCGACGATTCACGCATATCAACAGCTACGTCGAAAACTTCACCGGCAACAACACGGACGAGTTTTCCCTGCGTATTTTCGGTCTGATAATGAAGACCACGCAGAATGCCTTGCGCCGACTTTGAGTGGTTATCCTGGACAAATGTTCGTGGAGCAACCTGCTTTTCAAATTTTTTCTGCTGCCAGGTTTCCATAAAGAAACCTCGCTCGTCGCCAAATACCGCAGGTTCGATAATCTTTACTTCAGGTATAGCTGTTTCAGTAACTTTCATTTCAGAGCTTCCCATCAGCTAATGCCAGCAGATATTTACCATACTCATTTTTGCAGAGTGGTTTGGCGAGCTGGCGCAGACGATCGGCATCAATGAACTGCATACGGAAAGCGATCTCTTCAGGGCAACAGACTTTTAATCCCTGTCGGGTTTCTATCGTCTGAATAAAGTTGTTAGCTTCCATCATGCTTTGATGAGTACCGGTATCCAGCCAGGCATGCCCGCGTCCCATAATCGAAACCGAAAGTAACCCCTTTTCCATATAGATGCGGTTAACATCGGTTATTTCCAGCTCGCCACGCGGTGAGGGTTTAAGCGATTTAGCTATCTCTACCACGCTGTTATCGTAGAAATACAGACCTGTTACCGCGTAATTGCTCTTCGGATGCTCTGGTTTTTCCACCAGCGAAATGGCTTTGCCCTGTTCATCAAACTCAACCACACCATAGCGTTCAGGATCCTGAACATGATAAGCAAAAACCGTAGCCCCTTGCTTCTTATGGCAGGCTTCTTCCAGTTGTCGGTTCAGATCGTTGCCGTAAAAAATATTATCCCCCAGTATCAGGGCGCAGGGATCATCTCCAATAAATTCTTCACCCAGTATAAAGGCCTGAGCCAGTCCATCCGGGCTTTCCTGCACTTTGTACTGGATGGATAACCCCCACTGGGAACCATCGCCCAGCAGGCTGGTAAAACGGGGGGTGTCCTGAGGAGTACTGATGATTAAAATATCGCGAATACCTGCCATCATCAGTGTACTTAGCGGGTAATAAATCATCGGCTTGTCATAAATTGGCAGCAGCTGTTTACTTACCGCCATGGTGACCGGATAGAGCCTTGTACCGGAACCGCCTGCAAGGATGATACCTTTATTCTTCGTCATAATGCTTTACACCAGTTTGAACAGCATTCTGTGATGCTGCATGTAATTTAGCTGAGTATTTCAGTGAGCATACGTTCTACACCAACACGCCAGTCTGGCAGAGTCAGTCCGAATTGCTGCTGAAATTTAGTGGTATTAAGCCGCGAGTTTGCAGGCCGCTTTGCCGGGGTGGGGAATGCGCTGGTGGCAACGGCATTAATTTTGCTCGCTTTTAAATCCAGCCCTTTTTCCCGTCCAATGGCAATCACATAGGATGCATACTCGTGCCAGGTGGTGGTGCCACTGGCGATCAAATGATAAATCCCGGATTGCTGCGAATCGCCTCTTGCCTGACGTATGGCATGGGCCGTGCAGTCAGCGATGAGTTCAGCTCCGGTCGGCGCGCCAAACTGATCGTTGATCACCGACAGTTCGTCCCGCTCGGCAGCCAGTCTCAGCATAGTTTTGGCAAAGTTATTACCTTTTGCTGCATAGACCCAGCTGGTACGGAAAATCAGATACTGGCTGCACACCGCAGTAATCGCCTGTTCACCATCACGTTTGGTCTTACCATAAACGCTAAGTGGCGCAGTGTGATCCTCTTCTGACCAGGGCGCTTCGCCTTCACCGTTAAAGACATAATCTGTTGAATAGTGAACCAGCAATGCCCCAACCTTCTCAGCTGCCTCAGCAATTGCAGCGACAGAGGCGGTGTTAAGCACAGCAGCGATTTCAGGTTCTGACTCGGCCTTATCGACCGCCGTATGGGCTGCTGCATTCACAATCACATCCGGTGCTATCGCGTTGATTGTTTCTGCGATACCTGCTGGATTACTTAAATCACCGCAGTATTCGCCTGAATGACGATCGAGTGCAATCAGGCTACCCAGAGGTGCCAGTGCGCGCTGTAATTCCCAGCCAACCTGGCCATTTTTGCCCAGTAAAAGAATTTTCATCCGTTACGCTTCTCGTAATTTTGCTCGATCCAACTTTGATAGGCACCGCTTTTTACGTTGTTAATCCATTCACTATTATCCAGATACCACTGAACGGTTTTACGCAAACCGCTTTCAAACGTTTCCTGTGGTTTCCATCCCAGCTCTTGCTGGATTTTGCTGGCATCAATGGCATAACGACGATCGTGTCCGGGACGATCGTTAACGTAAGTAATTAAATCTGCATAACGTCCTTCACAGGGCTGCAATTCATCGAGCAGTGCACAAACGGTTTCCACAACCTCAAGATTTTTTTTCTCATTGTGTCCGCCGATGTTGTAAGTCGTACCGGGTTTTACCTCGGTTACCACTTTATAAAGTGCGCGGGCGTGGTCTTCCACATATAACCAGTCGCGGATCTGATCGCCTTTGCCATAAACCGGCAGCGGTTTTTTCTCCAGCGCGTTAATGATAATCAGTGGAATGAGTTTTTCGGGAAAGTGGAAAGGACCGTAGTTGTTGGAGCAGTTGGTGATGATGACTGGGAGTTTGTAGGTACGCCCCCAGGCTCTGACCAGATGATCACTGGCGGCTTTCGTAGAGGAATAAGGGCTGCTGGGTGCATAAGGTGTGGTTTCAGTAAACAGGGGAAGCTCACCACTCATCTCATCCGGATGCGGTAAATCACCATAAACTTCATCCGTTGAGATATGATGAAAACGAAACGCCTTCTTTTTATCGTCGTTAAGGGCATTCCAGTACTGGCGGGTGGCTTCCAGCAAACTGTAAGTGCCGACCACATTGGTCTGCACAAAATCAGCCGGACCGGTAATTGAGCGGTCTACATGGCTCTCCGCAGCCAGGTGCATAATGGCATCTGGCTGCGATTCATTAATTACTTTAATCAGGCCACTGGTGTCACAAATATCCAACTGCACAAACTGATAACGCTCACTGTCACTGACATCTTTAATGGATTCAAGATTGCCTGCATAGGTCAACTTATCCACATTGATGACGCAATCCTGTGTGTTCTTGATGATATGCCTTACAACTGCTGAACCAATGAATCCAGCACCACCAGTGATCAAAATCTTCATAGTAAGTCTCTAAAAACAGAAGTAATTTGGAACAATAACCGTAGATTATTGGGTTTTACCGTCAGGTTGAAGGATTAAATTTCAGACATGCTACCGCCCCTGGGTTAACGTCCCCAGAGCGCATTCTTAATTTTGTGTGTAGTCCTGACTACATTTTATATCACACGGTGATATCAGCAGCTAACCTGCCAGCCAGTCACCATCAGTCTCTCAGATTCAGCATATTCAGATCATAATTCAGCCCTGAAAGACACCGCGTGATTCTAGCATTCAGCAATTATGAAAACTAATTAAAATAAGCATTAGCGTTATGAAGGATGTAAGGATAATCCTGGGTGAAGGTTAGCACAAATGGCTGAAGGATTGCAGAATAACTAAAGCATTCAGGCACCCTGCCTTATTCAGCAGCCAGACAATTCTTAACAAACCTGTTGCACTATTACCCTGCGGTACAGAATCCGGTCTGCTATCAGAGCTATCCTGTTCACCAGTGGTTCGCCCATATAACCCGTTGAGGCGTTGCAACCTGATGACTAAATGTCGAGGTTAAATCGACCCCGTCACTTTAAAGACAATCGGCCAGTATATTGAAAGTTAAAAAAGATATCTGAGGGAGAGTCGTTCTGACTGATATTTAAGGCGGGTTAATACCTGGTATGACGTTAGCGGAGTGTGCCTGAGAACACACTCCGCTCATTGATACAACAGCACTAAACACTGCTGCACTTCTTAACAGCGACAGGACGATTGCTTCACGTCCTGGCGGCAGAGATATGACGCTGAATAATCGACAGAAAGGTGATTATTTATATCCGTTGGGATTATGACTTTGCCAGTTCCAGGTATCTCGCATCATTTCATCAATGCCACGAGAGACGCGCCAGTCCAGCTCTTTATCTGCCAGTGAGGCGTCCGCCCAGAAGGCTGCCAGGTCGCCGTCGCGACGTGGCGAGATCTGATAAGCCACCGCACGACCTGACGCTTTTTCGAAGGCCTTCACCATTTCCAGCACGGAATAGCCTTCCCCGGCACCAAGGTTATAGGCTTTATAGCCGGTGATCGCTGGCAGATGATCCAGTGCTTTCAGATGCCCTTCCGCCAGATCCATAACGTGGATGTAGTCACGTACGCCAGTGCCATCTTTAGTTGGATAGTCATCACCAAAAATACCCAGTTTTTCAAGACGACCAATGGCAACCTGCGCAATGTAAGGCAGCAGATTATTTGGAATGCCGTTAGGATCTTCCCCAATCTGGCCGGATTCATGTGCACCGACCGGATTGAAGTAGCGCAGCGCGATAACTTTGAAATCGGGGTTGGCTTTAGCATAGTCACGCAGAATAAACTCAACCATCAGCTTTGATGTGCCATAAGGGCTGGTTGTGCCACCTATCTGCGTAGTTTCAACATAAGGAACCGGCGCATCTGCACCATAAACGGTTGCAGAGGAGCTGAAAATAAACTGATTCACGCCAGCTGCGCGCATCTCTTCCAGTAAGACCAGCGTCCCGGTGACGTTGTTCTGGTAGTACTCCAGCGGCATGCGGGTCGATTCCCCTACCGCTTTAAGACCCGCAAAATGAATCACAGCACTGATATTGTGGCGGGAAAACAGATCACGCAGGCACGAGCGATCGAGGATATCACCCTCAATAAAGGTGGTTTTTTTGCCGGTCAACAGCTCAACCCGGCTGACAGATTCGGCTGAAGCATTGCTCAGATTATCCAGAACCACCACTTCATCGCCGCGCTCAAGCAGCGTCAGAACGGTATGCGAACCGATATAGCCAGCCCCGCCCGTCACTAAAATAGCCATCGTATCTCCTCGCAGCCGTATCCTGTGATACGGCCCTTATGGGATTGCTTATTGTTTAGCCAGAATTTTTTGGATCTCTTCACGGAACTCACGTCCCTGTGCGTTGTTTCTCAGTCCCCAGGAGACAAAAGCTTTCATATAGCCCAGCTTACGTCCACAGTCGAAACTGTTGCCAGTCAGCAGATGCGCATCCACCGGCTGTTTGGCGGCAAGATTAGCAATCGCGTCAGTCAACTGATAGCGGCCCCAGGCGCCTGGCTCCAGATTTTCCAGCTCTGCCCAGATATCAGCAGAAAGAACGTAACGTCCTACGGCAGCCAGATCGGATCCCAGGGTGAGCGCATTTTCTGGTTTTTCAACAAAATCAGTAATCTGACTGGTTTGTCCCGGATTATCCATCACTTCCTGGGTTTTAATAACTGAATACTCAGAAAGATCGGCTTCAGGCATACGGTGAGCAAGGACCTGGCTGCGGCCTGTTTCTTCGAAACGGGCAACCATCGCCGCAAGATTATAACGCAGTGGATCGGCTGTAGAATCATCCAGCAAGACATCTGGCAGAATAACCACAAAGGCGTCGTCATGAAGCATCGGGCGGGCGCAAAGCAGGGAGTTTGCCAGACCCAGCGGCTGAGGCTGACGTACGTTCATAATTGTTACGCCCGGAGGGCAGATAGACTGGACTTCACTTAACAGCTGACGCTTAACGCGCGCCTCCAGTAAGGCTTCCAGCTCATAAGAGGTGTCAAAATGGTTTTCAACCGCATTCTTGGATGCATGAGTGACCAGAACGATTTCCTTGATACCCGCTGCCACACACTCATCGACGATGTACTGGATCATCGGCTTATCAACGACAGGCAGCATCTCTTTAGGAATGGCTTTTGTAGCAGGGAGCATGTGCATACCCAGACCCGCAACGGGGATAACTGCTTTAAGCTTGGTCATATTTTTTCCATATAAATGAAGTAAAAAACGTTAAGCGATTATGCAATAAAGAGATGATTAGCAAGTATAATCTTAATCTGAAAATTTAGAAGCGGCTGGTCCGTAAATTAAGCTCTCTGTTGAAGCCATTTGAGTTAAGTATCTGACATCAGCAAAAAAAGTGACTTCTGAAATGAAGTCACTTTTAATATTAACGACAACTTAAAACCAGCCACTAAACCATTCGGGTCTGATAAATAAATTGCAATAATTAATCATCGCCATTATCCCAACAAACACCACAGATACCGACATCCACTGACGTGCGTAAGGGATAAAACGAATGCCGATCACCGGTTTGATAAAAAACGGGTGAGCAAAAGCAGAAATCAATATCTGAGAAATGGAGAGGGTCAACGCCACATACCAGACGTTAGGATAAATCCAGGTGGTTGCCAGCACCAGCACCACAATGATGCTTGCTACCACGTTCCACCAGAATTCCACATTGGTCTGTCCGTTGGCCTGAGAAATAGCCCCCGTCAGTCCCCCCATTGGGCGCAGCGTACCAAACAACAGCATCAGCGGAATGAGCTGCGCGACGGCTTCATGCGCGCTGCCATAGAGCACCCGAACAATCACCGGTGACATGATGCCAATCGCCAGATACATCAGGCTGCTGAACAGCATGATCATAAAGGTGCCTTTAAGAAATAGCTGCTGAAGCTGCGCAGGTTCATGTTGTTTTTCAGCAAAACGCGGCAATGCAAGGCGATTGATCACTGGCGTCACCAGTTTTAACGGCTGCAATATCAGCTCTTTAGCCAGAGAATAGACCCCCAGCATATCCGCTCCCATCACTTTGCCGACAATCAATGAATCGGCCTGGGTGCGTAGCTGGTTAATTGTCTGTGAACCCAGCTGATAAACGCCATATCTGACAGAACTGAAAAAAGTCGCCTTATCAAATTCAAATGTCGGACGCCATGATTTTTCACCAAACCAAATCATGCACAGAATACGCATAGCCGCACTGGCAAATAATCCAAGAATAACCGCAGCAACCGTGAGCGAAGAGAAATAAAGCAAAGCGACGGTAAATAAAAATGCCAGCAACTTCGTCGCCATTTCTATTTTAGCCAGCGTCACCACTCTTTTCGCTTTAATAAAATGTGCCTGATATTGTGATAATGAACCCAGCACCAGAAAATTAAGGCTGGTCAACATAATCAACCCGGTTAACTGCGCAATGTGATAAAACCAGGCTATTGGCCAGGCGAGAGCAATTAGCAATAAACCGGTTAGCAGGCTGAGCAGGACATTAACCCAATAGATGGTGCTCTGTTCCTTGCGGGTAATATTCTGGCGGTGAACAATATAACTGCTCATCCCCATGTCCTGTAACACCATTGCCACCGCCAGAATAGCATTGATGATCGCCAAAATACCCAGTTCATGGGCTTCCAGTCTGCGGGCCAGTACACTCAGCTGAGCTACCTGTAATACGGCAGAAAAGCAGGTCCCGCCGAACAGCCATACGGCCTGGGATTTAAAACTACTCACGAAAATTGCTCCAGAAGTGTTGCCAGTTGTCGCCAGGCAATATGCTGGTTAAATTCCGTTTCTACCTTTTTGCGTGCCGCCGCAACAACCGGTGCAATATCCACCTCGTTATTAGCGAGTTTGAACAGCAACGCCCCTAACGCACGGGCATCGCCTTCAGGAGCAAGCCAGCCCGATACATTATGTTCAATCAGCTCAGGAATACCACTGTGATCGCTGGAAACAACCGGCAGTCCCACCGCCATTGCCTCCATCAGCGCCACCGGAATCCCCTCCATATCGCCGTCCGCTGCGGTCAGTGAAGGCAGCAGGAAAATATCGGCCTGATCAAGATAGCGTTTAATTTCTTCCTGTGGCTTGAAACCAACCAGACTGACGCAATCCTCAAGGTCGGCAGCACGAATAGCTTCGCGTAGCTGATTTTCCATCTCCCCACTGCCAATAATGCTGTACTCAAAACTGGCCCCCTGCTCTTTCAGAAAGCGACAGGCTTCCACCGCAATATTCAGCCCCTTTTTCTCGGTCAGGCGTGCAACGGAAATAATACGCAGTGGCGAATGCAAACCTTCACGCGGCTGGAAGTTAAATTTTTCCGGCTCGATGCCCATTCGTGAAACATGAATCTTCTCCGGGGGACATCCCATGCTGATTAATTTGTTTTCCCATAAATGGCTGATTGGCAACAGCAGTTCACTCTGTCTGAACAGATTACTGTAATCCAGCTTGTGCTCTTCGAGAATATGACGGCGGGAAATATCTGCGCCGTGGAATACCGTGGCCTGTTTGCCACGCAGGACATTCAGTTCACGGAGCTTATTCGCCAGCGCCCCGGCATAGCCGAAATGCACCAGGAAAAGATCGGCAGTGAAATGCTTTTCAGCCTGCGCGACGATGGCCGGAAGCAGCAGTTTGCTCGACTGATTGCCGTAGCGCCGGAAATTGAGTGAACGCAACGTGTCAGCTTTCAGCATCTTCGGCAGAACGATTTGCAGACGTTGTTTAAGTTTATCCGCGTTGGAAGACTTATCTTCCGGCAGCAAATAATGCGTTTTCTCTGCCAGGTTATAGCTGTCAAAAGCACCATGCCGGTTGGCAAAATCGCCAGGAAAGACGGAGATAATTTCCACATCGTATCCCTGGTCGATGAAATACGTCACCTGGTTGAGGACGAATGTTTCAGACGACACCGGAAAACGCATGGTGAAAAAGGTTATTTTCATCTGGTCAACCCACCATCAGGATATCTTCAGTTATCTGATTGCCCCGTTTCTGCTCTTCGGAAACAGCGCTGTTAACTTGTTGTTTAACGGCATCGTAATTATCAAGAATGCCGTTAACTTTATTGATAATCGTGCCATCCATCAGGCTTTTCACATCTGTCGCCATCTCAGGCAGTCCCAGTTGGTTCATGACCCCCAGCGACTTATGTTCATAGTTGATGGCAACGGCTGGCGTACCGAAAGTCATCGAGATAATCGCGGAGTGCAGACGCGTACCAATAGTCAGATGACACTGTGCCAGCAGCATACCCAGTTCGAGGTCGTTAAACTCATCCATCACCACATGATATTTATCTTTTTGCTTCACGTGGTCACGCAAGGTGATGGCTATCATGCGGTCGTCATTACCATAGCTGTCGATGCCGGTACAGGTGGAGAGCGCAACCACCTGATAACCGCGTTCAATCATTGCATCGACGACCCTGGCAAATGCCATCTCATACTGCTGTTGCGTTACCCCAAGACGTTTGTCAAAAGGAGCCAGCTTACGCACGGTAATGGCGATGGTTTTATTTGCGGCTATAACCTGCTGCCAGTGCAACAGATTGTGGCCGGGCTGTTCAACCTGGCGGGCGCGCACCAGAAATGCGGTATCTGAACCGGGAATAACTTTCTGAGTGGTAATATTGCCCCGCTTCATCATCTCCAGACTGACGCTTTCACGCAGCACCAGGCGATCCACGCGGGAAAAGACAAAATTAGCAATCTCATTAAAACTTTTTTTCTGGAAAGGCCCGACGCTGTGACCGATCATAAAAAGTGGCTTTTTAGCCAGCAAAGCGCAAAGCGAATGTTCAAATTGCAGTGGGCCATAGAGATCAACGAAGAAAGAGCCACCCACCTGAATCACCGCATCATACTGTTGCAGTTTGTCGCTGAAATCACGCAGATATTTCGGCACGGGCAGAAGTTTATGCCA
The DNA here is from genome assembly GCF_058241465.1 of Erwinia papayae. Taxonomy (NCBI): domain Bacteria; kingdom Pseudomonadati; phylum Pseudomonadota; class Gammaproteobacteria; order Enterobacterales; family Erwiniaceae; genus Erwinia; species Erwinia papayae. The sequence goes on along the minus strand of NZ_JBZCHT010000009.1, from coordinate 365,958 downwards.
GCCACGTCCACTGATATGCGCCATCATAATTTTGGGCATCAGCCGCCGTCTGACTTTGTCAGCCAGCTTGTTTTTACCTTTTTTCAGTTCCAGAAAAAGCTCATCCGGCAAAATAGTTTGCCCAAGCAAATAACCGGAACTGACGGGATAACGGCTGATGACATCAATCTCAAGATCGTTTTTTACCTGCCCGAGAGAATCGATTAGACCGCGCAAAATAGCACCATCACCACGGTTACCACAGGTATGGTTGCCGACTAATAAAATCTTCATAAAACACTCCAGAAAGCTGCTATACCGCAGATAAGAACAAATAATAAATAACTAAATAATAAGTATTTTTTTAACCCGGTTTACTTCTGTAGCCAGACATAACGGCATAGTCAGAACCTGAAAAAGCCCATGCAGCCCTGTCAAAATGCGTGGCATGACGTGCGGCAACCAGAAGGTCGCCGCTCCGGCCTGATTATTTCTTTAAGGCAAAATAGGGTACTGCTACCTGCTGGCCATTAATGACCATTGAGACAAAGCCCTGCGCCTGCGATGTATCCACTTCATTTGCTTTCAACAGGCGCGACTGCATCAGCAGATCGCCCTGCTCATTCGCGCCGATACCGGCTTTACCATTGTGTAACGTGAAGCGTTGTACAAGGTCGTGCATATTGGAGCCAGAAGGCTTTGCGACTTCCTGCATTTTGCTGACAAAATGCGCGCATTTGCCGGTCAGAAAGCGGTCTTTCGCCGTCGACTTCATCAGCACACCCGCCGAAGCCACCCAACCTGCCAGTTTGATAAACACCCGCGTGTCGGTGTCGTAGGGAGTTTCAATCATCACATCAAGGACCGGGCTGGACCCTTCAGCATGCCAGCTTCCTTCAGCACGGTGAGCCTTGCGTTGCAGGCTGATGATCGCTTTACCGCCGGTGGTACTTCCACCAACCACTTTTTGCAACGCTGACTTATCGGTGCCGTTGTTGAAAGCGGCCTGACCAAAGATCTCAATTTCCCAGCTGTCACCCACATCCGGCGTAAAAATGTTGCCCAGCTCGTACCATTTTTCCTGGTTAGTATTGTTAACCAGGCGAAAGCGTGAGGTGAGATAGTTGTACTTCATGCTGCCATCTACAGCGACGCCGTAGGATTCAACCCGGGTTGAACCCTGTTCATAGGCCGAGAGCCAGGCACCTTCGGCAGAAGAGTTATCAATCCAGCTGCCAGCCTGCAAGTTGGTCTGGCGCATATTCAGACGGGAATTGTGAGCGATCAGCGGGTTTTTACAGGTTTCAATGCTCAGTGCATCAATGATCCACTGTCCGTTGGAGATGTTGCCCGGATTATCTGAATGCTCAATCCAGCCGTTGTGAATGATTGACTGGCTACAGCGATCCAGATTCAGCACCATCCCTTTCGTACAGTACTGGGCATTAAAGTTAGAGAGCTCAATCGCCGTGCTGTGATCCCAGTTCCCCTGTTTCTGACCTGACCAGACGGCTTTAATCACATCTCCGGTACATTTACTGGCGTACCACTGGTCAATTTTACAATCCAGCGTATCCATCAGGTGCAGCGAGGTGCCGCCAATATTGTCAAAACGCAGACAGGCACCTCGGAAAAACTGCCCACCCGCGCATTTGTTTCTGAAGAAGCCCTGACTGTTTGGCTGTTTATCCGTATGACCGTTAACAATCAGATTACTGATTTCTACCCAGCGTGAATTAACCTGGAAAATAAACTCAGACTTACCGTCTGAAACCAGCGTGGTGGCAGGGAAATAGCCAAAGTTAACCATCGCCCCGGAGACGCGGAAAAAGCGCGTTGACTCCGCTGAAAAATCACAGCTGCTGACAAAAAAAGTCCCGGCAGGAAATTGCACACAGATAGGTTGATCGGCTTTTACCGACCAGTTGTACATCGCTTTAATCGCCGGTGCGGTGTCGGTTTTGCCGTCATCTCTGGCACCAAAATCAAACAGTGTCAGACGGTTAAAGTCATGCACAACGCGGCGCCAGTGAAAGCCTGCCCCGGCAAAATTCACCCCACCATCATCCGTTCCATTGCTCAGGCTGCCAATAAATTCACCGCCGCCCACTTCAAGACCTTCATGCCAGCTGCTCAGTTTGACTTTCGCACCTTCAAAAAGCGGGCGTGTTTTACGCAAGTCGGCGACAGAAGCAATCTCACCAATCAGCTGATAGCCCGCTGGCTGGGACAGGCGCTGGCTGAACCCGGACGCATCGGGTTTGGTGACGTCAGGAATATTGAAAAGGACGCTACCGGAATCATCCACCACCGCCATCGAGTGCGCAGGGTTAGCGATCAGTGCCGCGTTATCGGCAATAAAATGCTCAAAGTTGCCTTTATTTAACGCAACGGGTTGGGCAATTTTCGACAGTTTGCCACTGGCACTGCGCAGAAACAGGTCCGTCAGATTGCCCGGCTGGGTTGGGTCAGTCCCGACCTTGCCAATGTAAAGTTTGCCGCTGAAATTTTGCCAGAAACGTTGTGGCATGGCGTACACCGATTCCGGCGTGAGGACAGGGACATCTCCCTTGGGTATATCACCCGCCTGCACGTCGGTCAGGGAGACGGAAGCGTCCTTTTTTGCAGCCTGGCTGGAAAACGAACTCACAGAAAGGGCTGCAAGAATCGACGAGAACCCGGTAATTAATTCTCTTCTTTTCATTGATGTAATCCCATAGTAGTCATGTGCCGATAAGCATAAATGTGATTTCCAGAGGCACTCTCGCCTGCTAACTGCCACACCCGCCCATGCCGATGCGCCTGCTGGCGGACGCCTGTCGGAACAGGGAGTGAAGATGAGTATATTGGCAATTAAAGGCAGAGATTCAGATAGTTAAACTAAACAAGCGCGAGCCAGGATTGCTTAATCACGTTGCCATCAAATTTCAGCGCGGTGGTTCTGGTTTGTTCACTCATGGCAAAGAACAACTCGTCGTTATGAGCAAGCTGATTCATCTTTTCGATAAAGCCCGCACGATCGTTCATCGCCACCAGAAAGCCATCCTGATTATTGTTGATAATTTCCTGTGGGCCGGTCGGGCAGTCGTAAGCCACCACCGGCAGTGCCCAGGATTTTGCCTCCAGCAATACCAGAGGCAGCCCCTCATAGCGGGATGTCATCAACGCCATATCACTGTCACGGTAATAGTCGTTGATATTCGCGACCTTGCCGACAAAGCTTACGCTGTCACTGATATCGAGCGCTGACGCCTTCGCCACCAGCTCATTTTTCAGTTCGCCGTCACCGGCAATCACCAGTCTCCACTGTGGATTAGTGGCCTGGAACCCCTTCCAGACGTCCAGTAACAGGTCAAAGCCTTTTTGAAAATCAAGACGCCCGACGGCCAGCGCCTGAAACGTGCGTTCAGTACGCTGATAATTTTTATAAACAATGGGATTGGGGATGGTTTTCGCAGGTATGCCCCACTGCGTTAACACCTTTTCATCTTTTTCGGTGAGAACCAGTACGCGGTCGTAATAACGCAGGAAGAGGTATTTAAGCAACTTAATGGGTTTGCTGAAGGAGTTAATGGCAATATGTTCGCAGGCATAGGTTTTCGCTTTCTTCTTGCGTAAAGAAAGCAGGCTCCAGAGGGCAAACATCACGCTGAGGCGACCCATGCTGATCAAAAAGACTGCATCAAAATTCTGCTGGTTAATACGCTGCACTGCGCTGCGGATCGGATTCTTCTCACCTGCAAAACTGACAATCTGCTTCACCTTTTCGAAGGGATAAAAAGGTTCACCCGCCCCCTCCAGCGAATAAACAAATACCTCATGCTCGTCGCCCAGACACTCCGACATGAAGTTGCAAATATTCTCGGTTCCGGCCCAGGAATAAGCATCTTTTATCACCAGCACTATTTTTTTCATCGCGGACTCGCCACCTCAATCACATCAATGTAAAAATCTGTTCTGTACCGCTGCCAGGGGCCACGACCAGGTGCAGATACTGCGTTTCTCATTGCAAGACTGAAACGTTTCAAGCTGGCAACTTATCTGTGCTTCAAAGTGAACAGAACCCCATTAACCATGTACCAGGCATAATAGTAATACACTTTTAGCGGATTGTTTTTATAGATAAATCTTAATAAATCCAGGTGCCACTTTGCCGCCTTGTTTTTGTTGCGTGACAGCGAATCGCCCAGCTCATAATAATTGACCAGATTACGTTCAATCACTCTTGCCTGTTTATACTGGTCGAATAATTCATAGAGGAATAAAAAATCCTCGTGACCTTTTTTATGGAACAGGATGGTTCGTGACGGGCGACGGTAACACACTGATGAAAAGCAAATCCGAAATTGCTTTTTTACGAAACTTTCTTTCATCAGGTAGGGTTTGTTCCAGGTGACGTCATAGGCTTTGGTACGCGACTTATAGCCGTAATGCGAAATAACCAGGTCATCACCCGCCGCCAGTGCCTGAACCTGTAGCATCAGCTTATCTTTCTCCCACTCATCATCACTGTCGAGAAAAGCAATAAACTCTTCGCTGGCCGCTCTCAGCCCGACGTTGCGTGTTTCGGCCGCACCGAGATTAACTTCGTTGCTGAGAATAGTAATACGGGGATCGCGGCAATTTTCCTGGACAAAAGCCAGTGAGTCGTCGGTAGATTTATCGTTAATCAGATAAATCCGCCAGTCAGTCCAGCTTTGATCAATGACCGACTGTACCGCACGCAATACGGTGTGACGAGCATTGTACATAGGAATGACAATGCCAACTGTGCCGATTTGATTGTTCATCTGAAATCCTGCTTCTGTATCGTGGACGGGTATAAATATAAAAAAGGCCAGTTAACCTGGCCTGTGAATCAGAAGAACCTGAACAGGGGAGCAATGCTGTAACCATTTACCGACTGAACGGAAAGGATCGTGTTATAAGCCAGATAATAGGTGGTCATGCCCGCCAGCAAAATAAAGTTCAGAATGGGATTCCTGATCCGCGTCATTAAGAAAGCCAGCAACAGCGGCTCGGTATGTAAAAACAGGTTCCCTACCCTGCCTCCCAGAATTGAGAAGTCAGAGAAAATAATACGAATTGCGGCCCCGGCGGAATAGGCCATTAGCAGGATATAAACCAGCCGGTCTTTGGCTTCAATAAGCGGTTTACGAAAATAAACCAGAGTGAAGAAAATAATAAAGGCAATGTTTTTGAAATTAGCCAGACTGAATACCGGCAATGCCGCATCAAACTCCGTTCCGCTATAGGCCATTGCCCGATCGCCGAGATTAGGCACAATCCCCAGCGAATCAAGGAACAGCTTTTTACCGCCTACCAGGCCCAATGGGATCGCGGCGAAAACCATGATGATACCAAAGTATCTCCGCTCTTTGATAAACAGGAACGGTGCCACCACCACGGTGACAAATCCGGTAGACTGTGATTGCGAACTCAGCAGCAAAAAAATAAATGCAACCACATAACGACGGCCCGCAGCAGTACAAATTGCAGCCACCGCAAAGGCGCTGGAAAGACCAAAGCGGATTTGATTCATGTCTTTATTGATAAACAGGTGTGCAGAATAAAGACACAACGAGCACAGAATTAATGGCGAATATTTTTTAAATACCCATGCATTGGTCGATACCGCAACAAAGGCGATAAACAGCAGAAAATAGTAACTTTCATGGGTAAACCAGCTCAGTACCCATGCCAGTAGCATAAACACATTTTCATAGCGGTAGATATCCGCCACGGCAGCAAACCCACTCATACTGGTTTGACGGGAAAAATCGTGGAAGAACCCCAGATATTGCCAGTCGTCTATGCCTGAGTTTGGCCCACGCATTCCTGCCAGCAGAATGAGTATGAGCGTGCCGATAAAAAAGAAATAGGTAACGATAATTTTGGTTTTGGGCTGCGTTAACTGGTTAATGGTCGCCAGTTCAAAAATACAAAATACGAGCAGTGTGTAACTTATTACCCAGTATATGGCCATTCTTTTCCCCAAAAAGTCAGTGTCGTAAGGTTAAACACTGACACTATTTTCCGCCCAGACGCGCTCTGATTTTATCCTTCAGACGATTGATAAAGTAGGTGCGGTTATCTTTATTAGTTAAGAAGAAATAGCGGACGAAACTGAGAGTGGCCTGAAAAGATTTGCCATCCATTTTGTACCGCAGAGGCAACTTATAGGCTTTATAGGTATTGATATCACGCTGGGTAAGCCAGGGCTTCATGTTATCCAGCCAGAAATAGGAATATTTAACCGATTCCCCTTTCTGCTTTGATCCATATTTACTGACTAAATGATAGTTTGCCAGCGGCGTGGCAATCATTACAAATTTATAGCCTTTTTTATCAGCACGAATACAGAAGTCGTAATCCTGGTGACGAATGTATTTGGGATCAAACTGGATGTCCAGGGCATATTCCCGCTTCAGAACAAGAGTGCTGGTCTGAATAAAACCATAACAACCAAACAGGTATTCCGCCACGGTCTCATTTTCAGAAACCGGCTGCATCGGCATCACCTTCAGAAACTCACCGTCCTGAATGATATTTACCTGACTGTAAATGATCGTTTTCTCTCTGCCCTGCGCGTCAAGTTCAGCAATGGTATGCAACGACTGTTGTAATTTTTCCGGATGCCATTCATCATCCGCATCCAGAAAACAGATGTAATCGCCTGTCGCCAGCTCAACACCCTTATTACGGGCAGCGGAACCAAACAGTTTTTCCTGAGAAAGCACCAGCTGAATTTTAAGCTGACTGTATTTCTCTGCCCTGACTACCTCGGCGAGCTTTTCTGCATCGGCGGATTTATCGTCAATAATGATGACTTCGAAATTTTGATAAGTCTGCGCGGCCACACAATCCAGGGTGGTCACGATCGATTCAGCAGCATTGTAGGCCGGAATAACAATCGAGAAGAAAATATCCTTCATTCTCAGGTACCTTTTTTTTCGTCCAGACAAAGCGGCCCGGAAAACACACGAATTCAAAATGAATAAGGAACCTTTTGTCAGCAGATAAAAAGGTTCCTTATGATTACTTAGCTTTTTGCATCCTGTTTATAGCTGTAGTCGTAATAATCGTAGCCATAACCAAACGCATTCGACGCTTTGCGAACCACGGCATTCAGAATGACACCTTTGATCTCGATACCATTTTGCATAAACCGGCGGTAGCTGAATTCCACTTCCTTCAGCGTGTTAGTCTCGAAGCGAACCACCATCAGTGACGTTCCAGCCAGCTTACCAATGATTGAGGCATCGGTAACGGCGAGAATTGGCGGTGTATCAATCAGTACCAGGTCGTAATTCATGCTCGCCCAGTGCAGCAGTTCGTTCATGCGATTGTGCATTAACAGTTCAGATGGGTTCGGCGGCACCTGACCACGGGGAAGGAAATCAAATCCCCAGGCGCCTTTCTGGACCAGCTCGCTGCTGAACTCCGTTTTGCCTGACAGCACGTCAGACAGGCCTGTTTTATTGTTTGCACCCAGCAGTTGATGGGTGTAACCCCGACGCATATCACCATCAATCAGCAACACTTTCTGATCGGCTTTTGCCACCAGCGTCGCAAGGTTCGAACAGATAAACGTTTTCCCGATGCCCGGACTGGCCCCGGTGATCATCAGAATGTTGTTTTTAGCTTCCATCATGGCGAAATGCAGGCTGGTACGCAGGCTGCGAATTGCTTCGATAGAAAGATCGGTTGGATTGCCGAGTGCCAGCAGTGAGTTAGCCGCATCAACCTTGCCATGCCCCGTACGACGCGCCAACATCTCGCCATCGCGTTTACGCTGCCACTCAGAAAGAGGAACGCTGGCATACACATTGATCCCGCGCTCTTCCAGCTCATCAGGACGCTCAATACCATGATGAAAAAGGGCTTTCAGCAGAATGATACCCACGGAGACCATCATGCCCAGGATCATACTGGCCAGCACCACGAGGAGTTTCTTCGGTGCAACGGGCGCTGCGGCCGTTTCTGCCGGGTCTACGATGCGTACATCACCAACCGTGCTGGCTTTGCTGATATTCAGTTCCTGCTGACGATTCAGCAATTGCATGTAGATTTCCTGACCGGACTGAACATCACGTGTCAGGCGCACAATTTCCTGCTGAGTCTGAGGCATCTGACCGATTTTCTGGTTAAGACGTTTCTGCTCGTCTTCCAGCGTCTGACGTTTTTCCAGCAATGCACGATAGGTTGGGTGATCTTTGGTGAACAGCTGGGACACTTCCGCTTCGCGGAAAGTCAGCTCATTCAGCTGGCTCTGGATGCTGACAGATGAGTCCAGCGCCGATTTAGCTTCCAGCGACATATCTACTGAGTCATTCTGGCGGCGGAAGGTGTTGAGCTTATCTTCTGCCTCATCCAGTTTGGCCCGTACTTCCGGCAGCTGAATCTTCAAAAACTCCAGGCTTTTCTGCGCTTCAGCCGATTTGCGATCGATATTCTGATCAACATAATTGGTGACGATCTGGTTCAGTACGCGGCTAATCTGCACCGGATCTTCACCCAGATACTCCAGCCCCAGAACGCCGGTATCTTTGCCTTTATCGGCAACGGTGAGATTGTTAGTCACCAGGCTGATAGCCTGTAAATCGGTCAGTTTGGTCACGGTGAAACTGGTATCAGGCTTAACCCCAACAATGCTTTTCACCATCATGGTGACGCCGCCATGGTTCTCCAGTTGCCCGACTTTACCTTTAAACAGTTCGTCGCCATCTTTACTGACGGTGTAACTGTCAGTACCCGTGACCTCAAGGGAAAGCTGCGGTTTTTCCCAGCTTAATGGAACGGAGAGTTGGGTTACGTCCACTTCGCCAGGTTTATTACCCAGCAAGCGGGATAATCCCTTGCCAATAACCGGCAGGTAATTCTGTTGTACCAGTGCATCCAGCCCTAAATCTTTTACCGTCTTGCCAATCACCATACGCGAGGTAACAATTTCAACCTCGGTTGCTGACATCGGCTGCGCATTTGGCATCATCGACTGAAGATCATTCAGCACCGTATTTACATTTTTGTTTTCCACCTGCACCATCGCATCGGCGCTGTAAATAGGGGTGGCAAACAGGCTGTACAATGTGCCGAGCAGCATAAATAAAGCCGTAACAGCAACAATTATCCAACGATGATCAACAAGTTGTCCCACAATATGCGCCAGGTCCCACCCGGTGGACTCCTCATGCGACGCTGACGATGCCTTACTCTTTATATTCATGGATAATCCCAATTATCGGCTTAATGCGTTGACCCATTTCTGGGCAGCGTTTTCAAGTAATACGTACACGGCTTCATAGGCATCGCGGCTTTTTTTATAGGGATCCGCTATTTCCTGTTGATTAAGCCAGTGGCCAAATAACATGGTCTTGCCACGTACGGAGGGATTAATACGATTGATCTGATCGATATGTCCCTTTTCCATCACCAGCAACAAATCGTAATCCCGACACATAGCCGACGTAAGTTGACGGGCAACATGCCCCTCCAGTGAAAGGCCATGTTCACTGGCAACACTGCTGGCAGTGTCATCAGCCGGGTGGTCCACCACAGCATGCAACCCGGCGGACGCAACCTTTTTATTTGGTAACGCCGCTTTGAGCATTCGTTCCCCCGTGGGGGAACGACAGATATTGCCGACGCAGACTACCAGGATTGAGTTAATCATGGGCTTCTCCGCTGATTACCAGTTATGAATGATTTGCGCATTTTCACTGGCGTTATAGATGCCGGTAATGGTCGGTACCAGCTGAGAAACCACACGGTTCCAACGCGCCAGCGGCGTCGCGGTGACATAGACAATGTCATAAGGTTGCAGCTGGAACTCTGATCCCATAACCATGGCGGAAGCATCTTTAACGTTCAGCTGATAAATATTGGCAATACGGGTGCGGTTTGCCCCTTTAATCGGACGAATAACAAAGACACCGGTTGCATCTGCTGCACCCTGATCCATCCCCTGTGCACTGCCCAGCGCTTCTGCCAATGTCATACCGCTGCGGTCCATCTTCAGCGTGGCCGGCTGTTTCACCTCACCCATTACAAAGACTTTCAGATCGTCGTTGCGCGGAACATAAAGGATGTCGCCGGGGTAAAGCAGATGATTTTGCGAGAGGTCACCATTTTGCATCAGTGCCTGAAGAGAGATCGGCATTTCGCGGCCGTTGTGCGTAAGTACCACATTGCGCCAGTCTGCATTCTGCGTCAGGCCACCGGCTGCGTTGACCGCATCAAGAATAGTCAGAGGAACGTTGGTGATTGGCTGTTGGCCTGAAGTGGTCACTTCACCCGTCACGTAGGCTTTTTGCGATTTGAAAGAGGCAACGCTGACGTCAACCTGTGGGCTTTCAATATACTGCGCAAGACGTGAAGCGATTTCGCTGCGGATTTCCTGTACGGTCCGCCCTGCTACTTTGACTCGTCCAATGTAGGGATAGAAAATAGTGCCATCAGAGTGCACCCAGTTGCCGGTGTCACTGGCGCTACGATACTGCCCCGCCGGGGTGGTTAATTCAGGGTGATCCCAGACGGTGACCGTCAGAACATCGCCAATGCCAATGCGATATTCATAGCGCTGCAACTCATTCTGCAATTCCGGATTAGGTCTGGCGACCGTCGGCTTTACACGCAGCTGCTCTACCAGGCCGGGCGTTAAAGGAAAAACGTTGACGTATTTATCGATATCAAAGTCGCTATCCTGCTGTTTGATAACATCTTTACCGCTGGTGGAAAGCGTCGAACCGGGCACAATTGTACATCCGGAAAGAAGGGTAGCCGTAATCAACAAGGGTAACACTTTCGTTTTGATTGTAATCATCTATCTCATCGCTATCAGTAATTTGAATGATAGTGGCGCATCCGCCGCAGTGTAGCGTCATGCAAAAGTATTAAGGTGAATCACCCGATCAAGCCCTGAAACTGTTGGTCATTATCATATATTCCCTCTTACTTTCTTATGCCTTGCCGGTTCGATTATAGCCGACGCCCAACATTCGCCATAAAAGATGTCCATCATGCAACACGTTGACAGGTAACTGGAAATGATACTTCAGCGGCGGCCCTCCACCGACCTTGTGGACAGACCACCCGCGTATCAATACGCACCGTCTCGCTTGAGAACAACGCCAACTGTTTTGAACAAAATGGCGATATCATTCCACAGCGACCAGTTTTTAACGTACCAGGAGTCGAAGTAGACACGGGTTTCATAATCCACGTCATTACGGCCACTGACCTGCCACAGTCCGGTCATCCCTGGTTTCGCCATATAGTAATAATCAACATCCCCCGCGTAGCGCTCCAGCTCATCTTCGATAACCGGCCGGGGACCGACCAGACTCATCTCACCGCGGATCACGTTCCACAGCTGAGGTAATTCATCGAGGCTGGTTTTGCGAATAAAATGTCCGACACGGGTGATACGCGGATCGTTCTTCAGTTTGAAGTCTTTGTCCCATTCTGCACGGGCAACAGGGTCATTGCGCAGAACTTCTTCCAACACCTCTTTTGAATTCACCACCATCGAACGGAACTTCAGACATTTGAATTTACGTCCGTTCAGGCCGACACGCTCATGTCCATAAATCGGGCTACCGCCATCCCGTGAAACCAGGAAGATCAGTACCGCCAGGACGGGCATCAGCGCGAGCATAATCGCCATCGCACCGACGATATCAAATGCCCTTTTAACAAAGCGCGATGTGCGTTTTGCCAGATTATTGCTAACCCGCAGAATCATCACTTCATGGCTGAAAATGTAAGCCATATCCGTACCATACAGTGGAACGCCGCGCAAAGAAGGTATCACGGAAACCGAGCGGCAGTTATGTTTTGCCAGATTTTTTAACCAGAGATCGCGATACTGGCTCTGCTCAAACTCCACTGCCACGATAAACTGTGTATCGCTGTCAACCCTCTGCCACAACTCTTCCTCCGTGCGGATAACCGGCGTGGAGAAGAGTTCAAGCGCTGGCGTCGAGCCATCAACGTCAAAGAACGCCACCACTTCAAAGCCCATCATTTCTTCGCTTTGCAGTGCCATCCAGGCTTCTTCGGCATTTTTACCACTGCCGATAATAATCGACTGGCGTTTCCACAGGTTGTAGTGATTGAGAAGACGTTTCACCACCGAGCGTCCTGCCGGGATAAATACCAGGGCCAAGATCCAGGTGAGTATCCAGGTCCAGCGAGAAAGCTGCCACTGAGAGAGCGCAGTGATTGAAAGATCGATAACAGAAAAAATCAGGACGCTTCTGAATATCTCTTTCAGTTCGAACCAGAAAGGTTTGCGATAGGTATAATGGCGCAGTCGAACCCAGAACCATCCAATACAAATCAGAGAAAGAATAATATGAGTAACTATCGTCAGGTGCAGATCCTGTTCAGTGTAATTGCTGAGCAGGTTACCGGGTAGAATGCTCATTAACCAGATAGCAATGAATAATGAAGCATTAAAGAAAAAGAGGTCAGAGAGTGACAACGACAATCTGATTAATAACCCTTTCGAGGTAAATTTAATATTACTCATAGTTAACTCTTATTTTTTATTCAGAAGCCGGTGATTTATTATTCCCAACAAACACAAGGAAGTAATTACGCACATTTTCGTTAAGTTTGTTTAAAACAGAAAACATATTCCTGAAGCCTGTGTAAATAATGCGTTCGCAGGCAACATGCCTTGAGATTTAACGAAAAAAACCGTAACAATGGCGGTGAAAAATCAGGCAGATTGACAATTACCTTTTCTTACTCCCCACGCTACCGCCCCTGGCTTGTAGCTGCCAGTGCGCTATGTTTGGTGTTTCCCTGTGCCGCACTGCCCGGCTGAAGCCTTTACACTCAATCAAAGCTTTCATTAATTTTGCCACAAAATACAGAGCACAAACTGTCCAAACAACGCACAAGTCATGATGTTAAGTAACACGTTGCTATACTAGTTATTACTGGCCTGTTTACAAGAGTCACCGCCCTTCCACTCTGCCTTTTAGGATTAAGACTACCTTTGGTTCCAGACTGTAGCAGGCATTCCATCTTCACCCCCTTGTCAAAAAATCGGAATTATTCGATTTAACGAAAAAAACCGTAACAATGGCGGTGAAAAATCAGGCAGATTGACAATTACCTTTTCTTACTCCCCACGCTACCGCCCCTGGCTTGTAGCTGCCAGTGCGCTATGTTTGGTGTTTCCCTGTGCCGCACTGCCCGGCTGAAGCCTTTACACTCAATCAAAGCTTTCATTAATTTTGCCACAAAATACAGAGCACAAACTGTCCAAACAACGCACAAGTCATGATGTTAAGTAACACGTTGCTATACTAGTTATTACTGGCCTGTTTACAAGAGTCACCGCCCTTCCACTCTGCCTTTTAGGATTAAGACTACCTTTGGTTCCAGACTGTAGCAGGCATTCCATCTTCACCCCCTTGTCAAAAAATCGGAATTATTCGATGTTCGAGTAAGATTATTCTTAATCACTTCTTCCGCTGCCAGACAGTATCACCAGGATTGCTTTGTTGACCTATGCGAATAATCCTGAAAACTCTGTGGCTGAATTTTTCAGGATTGATCCGGATAATTTATTTTTAAGACGGCTGACTCCTGACAATAAGACGAAATGGCGTTACATAACGCAGGGAATATTTGTTAAATAATCTCTGATTAACTATGATCACAACACTTTTGTCTCTACTACAGGCGTGAATGCGATGTTTGAATGGATCGCCGATCCGTCAATCTGGGCCGGACTGGTCACCCTGGTGGTTTTAGAACTGGTACTCGGCATTGATAACCTGGTGTTTATTGCCATTCTGGCAGAGAAACTCCCTGCATTTGAGCGCGACCGCGCCCGTATTACCGGATTGCTGCTGGCCCTGGTTATGCGTTTACTGCTGCTGGCGTCCATCTCCTGGCTCTCTTCATTAACCTCCGCACTTTTTTTCATCAACGGACACCCCTTCAGCGCCCGCGATCTGATTATGTTGACCGGGGGTATTTTTCTGCTGTTTAAAGCGACCATTGAGCTGAATGAGCGGCTGGAAGGAAAAGATGAAGCCTATAATCCACAAAAGCATGGCGCTAAATTCTGGCCGGTTGTGGTGCAAATCGTGGTCCTGGACGCGGTGTTTTCACTCGACTCGGTGATCACCGCAGTGGGTATGGTCGATCAGCTGGCGGTAATGATGGCCGCAGTGATTATTGCTATTTTACTGATGCTACTGGCAAGTAAACCCCTTACCCGCTTCGTTAACGCCCACCCCACTATTGTCATCCTCTGCCTGAGCTTTTTACTGATGATTGGTTTCAGTCTGGTGGCCGACGGTTTTGGTTACACCATTCCGAAAGGCTACCTGTACGCAGCCATCGGTTTTTCAGTGATCATTGAGGCACTGAATCAGCTGGCCCGCTTTAATCGCCGCCGTTTTCTCTCGGCAAAATTGCCTTTACGTAAACGTACAGCGGAAGCCGTACTACGTCTGCTGCGCGGCAGGCATGAACAGGCCGAACTCGACAGCGAAACCGCTTATCTGGTGACCGATCACCCCGATAACCAGGCCGTGTTCAACGTTCAGGAGCGGATGATGATCGCTCAGGTGCTGGGTATGGGACAGCGCACGGTCAGCAGTATCATGACCTCTCGCCATGATACTGAACACATTGACCTGAGTGAGTCTGCGCAAAGTATCATGGCCAGACTGGACAGAAATCAGCATACCCGTCTGGTGATAACGGATAACAGCGACGAGCCTCTGGGCGTCGTACACGTTATCGATCTGTTGCATCAGGCTCTGCACAGTCATCAGCTTGATATCCGGGCGCTAATCCGACAGCCGCTGGTTTTTCCGGAGCAGCTGACTTTACTGTCCGCTCTTGAACAGTTTCGCGTTGCGCGCACCCATTTTGCCTTTGTGGTCGATGAGTTTGGGTCGGTTGAGGGTGTGGTGACATTAAGTGACGTAATGGAAACCATCGCCGGAAATCTGCCAAACGAAGGGAATGAAATCGATCCCCGCTACGATATTCAACACAATGCAGATGGCAGCTGGACAGCAAATGGTCATATGCCGCTGGAAGACCTGGTTGCCCACGTTGCGCTGCCGCTGGATGAAAAACGCGAATATCACACGCTGGCCGGATTACTGATGGAACATATGCAGCAGGTGCCGAAAGAAGGTGATGAGATCCATATCAACGGCTTTCTGTTGCGTATCCACCAGGTTGAAAGCCATCGCGTACAGAAGGTACAAATCATGCCGGTGGACAGCGCAGAACCGCATCAGGCCGCAGAAAATTAAATGGTCATTTTCTGCGACAGGCTCAGGCTGTCGCCACCATTACGGCTGGTCTTTCACGCCGTTTTGATTCCTGTCTGACCATGCCTTGAGACGTTTTTTTGCCTCATCCATCAGTTGCTGACGCAGAACCTGGTTAACCTGTAATGAATAATTTAACGCCGACCACGGCCCATAGATCCGCAGCGGCACCGGGGTTTGTTGCAGGCGGCTGACCAGCTCGCTGTCACCCTGCCAGCCTTGCGTCACCGTAACACCAAAAGTGATATCAGCCTGCTGGCTGCTCAGATTAACACTGCCCTTACCACTGTAATCGAACATCAAAGAGCGTCCCTGAAATTCAGCAAACGACAGCAGACCATTACTGAGCGTGGCACTGCCGCTGATATGTTGCGAATTACCCCCCGAATCACTGTTATCCGGCCCGCGAACACGGTTACTGCTGCGCTCGACCGCCCGCTGAATCATCTGCTGAAAGTTCAGTCCACTCATCTGCGCGTTATCAATACTTACCTCTGCGCTGCCTTTCCAGGCCCGTCTGAATGCCGGAACGGTCAGTCCGTACCCCGTAAAGTCACCGGTCAGCGACATATCGCCGCTGAGGGAAGGCGGAAGATCAAATGCTTTAAGCAGAGGGGCCAGGGCAATATTTTGCAACGCGGGGCGCAGCGTGACTTTAGTCTGCGCCGTGCGCACATCCAGGCTACCGGGCAGCGAAAAACTGCCATGTCCGGCGTTACCGTTCAGGGTAGCCAGTTGCAACACGCCATTTTTGCTGCCGCCGTTGAGCGTGACCATGTCGAAATCCATGCCGCGCCAGCGCAATTTATCCACCTTCAGATTAACGCGGCCATCCATCGCGTTAAGTAATGAATCGGCGTTGTCATAATTTTCCGGGGCAGAAATCACCGGCGCAGGCCCTGCACGCTGCGTCTCAATCCCCTGCGCACTGTTGCCTGCACGGTTCTCCAGTCCCAGCAGCGAATCCATGTTCAGCAACGGCGAGTGCAGAGCAACCGACACCTGCGGACGGCTGCCCAGCGTACCGCTAATGCTACCGTCCAGCTGACTGTCATTAGCGCTCAACGCCAGATTTTGCAGGCTGAATGCACGGCTATCGCCAGACCATTCCGCCTGCATTTTCGCCTGCCCTTTTAAACCCTCTTTGGGTAAATCAGCGCCGGTTAACTGGTAGCTGAGCGGGTTAATGGCGGCAGTAAGTTGTCGCGGATAGCGGCTGAGATCCAGCTCGGCAGTGAGATTCATCAGCAGCTCTCGCTGATCGCGGCTGATACGACTGCTCAGTTCCAGATGCGCCTGGCGCTGCTGATTCTGGGAGAGTTGCAGGTTCAAATCGCGGACGTTCAACTGCTCACCGTCACTTTGCTGCCAGATCAGCAGGCTGTCCGCGACGCGCAGTTGGTCGATATCAAACGTCCAGCCCGGGCTGCTCTTCTCCGGGACGGAATCGGAAGGTACGACCGGGGCATCCCCCGGACGCTGTGTCTCGCTGTCGGGCGTCAGGCGGATAATCGCCCCTTTTAACATCACCTGTTTCACCGCCAGCTGATGGGATAACAGCGGCAAAAGTTTAACATCCAGTCGCATATTGCTGGCACTGACCACCGGCTGTTGTGCTCCCGGGGCGGTGAGGGTCATCTGCCCGGAAAGAATGCTGAGCTGCGGCCAGACATGCCAGCGGAGATCGCCGTTCAGCGCCAGGCGGTAACCGCTATGCTGTTCAACCTGCTGAACTATATAGTTGCGAAACTCATTAGGATTCACCAGCAGCACTAACGCCGTCATGCCAGCCACAATTACCACCAGCAAAATGACCAGCGTGGTAATAAATCTTCTCATGCCTTCCCCTCACGCCTCATTCAGGCCCCGGCCGCGCCAGACCGTGCGGCAGGTTATCCTAATCTTTATCAATACGGCTGGCGTCTGCGCCCTGCTGCCCCTTGTATTTAGCATCCTGACGACGGTTATAAGGTCGGGCTGCCGGACCGGAGAGCGGTTCAAAACTGAGTGCGCCTATCAACATGCCCGGACGAAGCGCCAGCGGCAATTTACCAGAATTATAGAACTCCAGCACAATGCGTCCCTGCCAGCCCGGATCGATGCGATGCGCGGTAACATGCACCATCAGGCCAAGGCGTGCCAGCGAGGAGCGGCCATCCAACCAGCCCACCAGATTATCCGGCAGGGTTACCGATTCCAGCGTGACCGCCAGCGCCAGCTCACCCGGATGCAGGAAAAAAGCCTCACCTTCCGACAGCACGATTTCATCGCTCATTACTCTGTCGAGCGCCGCGCTCACTTCATCCTTTGGACCGCTGAGATCGATATAGGCGGCGGTATGTCCCCGGAAGGTACGAAACAAATTGCCCAGACGCACATCCACCGTGGCGCCATTGATCCGTTCTACCGGTGGACGAGGCGAAATGTCCAGCTGGCCATTATCCAGCCAGGCTTCAATATCACGGTCACATAATCTCATGGTAGCGACTCCCTAAAAGTCAAAGTAAACACGCCTGGCCCGGCACATCCGGCACCGGGAGCGGCAAACCCCGCAGGGTTGTCGTGCAGCGCGTTATTCAAAAAACTGGTTGATTTTCGCTTTCAGAATATCAATCGCGATGCGGTTCTTACCACCCCGTGGCACGATGATGTCAGCATACTGTTTTGAAGGCTCAATAAATTGCAGGAACATCGGGCGCACCGTTTTTTGATACTGCGCCATAACAGAATCCATTGAGCGGCCACGTTCATTGACATCACGTCTCATGCGGCGCATCAGGCAGATATCCAGCGGTGTATCGACAAAGATTGAGAAATTCATCTCCTGACGCAGACGGGCATCGGTCAGCAAGAGGATCCCTTCCAGAATAATCACTTTTTTAGGTTGCAGACGAACCGTCTGCGCGGTGCGGGTGTGCTCAACATAGCTGTAAACCGGCAGGTCGATGGTTTCCCCTGCCTTTAACATCTGCAAATGCTGAAGCAGTAAATTGTGGTCCATCGCACTGGGGTGATCGTAATTGGTTTTAACCCGCTCTTCCATAGTCAGGTTGCTTTGGTCTTTGTAGTAGGCATCCTCAGGAATGACGCCAATGTGTTCATCACCAACTCTGTCGCGAACTTCGCGATAAAGAGTACTGGCAATAAGACTTTTTCCTGAGGCAGAAGCGCCGGCAATACCTACGATGACGCACTGATGCGACTTATCAGTCATAAATTTAAGACCTGGTTACAGATGGTCAGAGACCCGGAGAGGATGAATTGGCGCATAATTATAGGGATTTAGCCGAGTTGATACCAGCAAAATGGTGTTGAAAGCTTTTCAGACTTTCCCGTTATACCTTGTCGGGATTGACGGCTAGACTGACGGCACTGAGACAAGCATCACACTTTTTTGACAGAAGGAAACACGGTGCCCGACGCTGTTTTGCATATATTGACCTATTTAGGCGACAGCATGTTGCTTATCCCCACCGCGGTGATTATGGCTGTTCTGATTGGCTGGAAAAACAGCGATCGTCGTGCCGCCATCTGGTGGCTGGTGGCATTCTGCACGGCGGGTGCCATCGTCAGCCTGTCGAAAATTGCTTTTCTGGGTTTTGGCATCGGCAGCGCCCGCTTTAATTTCACCGGCTTTAGCGGGCACAGCACCATGTCCGCCGCACTCTGGCCGGTCATGCTGTGGCTACTCACCGGTCGCCTGGCTGACCGCTGGCGTCATCTGGCCATCGCCACCGGCTATCTGATCCCGCTGCTGGTTGGCCTGTCGCGCCTGATCCTCAATTACCATTCAGAAAGTGAAGTTCTCTGCGGGCTGATACTGGGTTTCACACTGAGCACTGCCTTCCTGCTGAGTCAGCGCCGGGCGCAGTTACAGGGTTTCTCCGCGTTACAGCTGGGCATCGCCCTGCTGGTGCCGCTGCTGTTGATTGGCCACGGTCGCATTGCCACCACGCAACAATTTTTACAACGGCTGTCGGTACAAATTGCAGGTATCGATCATGCCTGGACCCGGGACGAACTGCTGAAACTGCGTCAGGAGACATCGGTTAAGTAATGTGATTTTTCATTATCAGATCCAGGGGAATGTTGAATTACCACAAGCATTCCTGGCGGGTTATGTTAGCATCCTACAGGTATTTAGATCGTAATGACGTAACTGCTGCCCTGCCGGATTTGTGAATGACCACTGAGACTCTCTTGCCGCCACCCCGTCCTGCTGCCGTCCGGGCCAGTGCCGTGCTGCTCGGCGTACTCTCCTTCCTGTTAACCTTTTTCTGTGGCGAGCTGATTAAGGTAAGCGGGCAGATATCTCCACTGTGGTTTCCCACCGCCCTGCTCACCGTGGTGGTTTTCCGCCACAGTGTAAAATCGCTGCCGCTGATGCTGGGCTGCTGCTTTACCGGCATTGCCAGCGCAAACGCGCTGGTGGTCGGGCTGTCACTGGTCAGTCTGAAATATCCGCTACTTAACCTTGCCCAGGCTCTGCTGGGTGGCCTGCTGTTGCGCTTTTTGCTCGATCGTCAGAAGCCGCTGGATTCCCTGCTCAGCTGGAGCAAAATGTTTATTTCCGTCGGCCTCGTCGCGCCGTTGATTGGTGGCCTGCTGGCCTGCTGGTTCCTCAATCATTACAGTTTTCGTTTTTTCTCCATCTGGGTGGTATCAGAAAGTATTGGTATGCTGGCGCTTGGCCCGGTCTGCCTGTTGTGGCAGCGGGAATTCCTGCATAAAAAAATCAACCAACATCAGTTAATCACCACTCTGCTGACCCTGCTCAGCACGTTGGTGTTGTGCTATTGCGTCCTGCGCTACTCTCCCTGGCAGTTAACGGTGGTGATGGTGGTGTTGCTGTACAGCGCGGTGCGGCTGCCGCGCTTCGGCGCATTTGTGGTGTTTCTCGCCACGCTGTCGATGATGATGCTGATGCTGGCCTTTAACCTGCTGGAGATCCACGCAGCAAAAACCGGTGTGCTGAATAACACCCCCTGGCTACCGTTTCTGCTGGTGATTATTCCCAGCCACCTGATGGCGCTGGTGATGCACTCATTTCGTGAAGAGAAAAAACATATCTCCGAAAGCGAAACTCGCTTCCGTCATGCGATGGAGTATTCCGCAATAGGCATGGCGCTGGTGTCGTCGCAGGGACGCTGGCTACAGGTCAACAAATCGCTCTGTAAACTGCTGGGCTATAACGAGGATGAGCTGAAGGCGATGACCTTTCAGCAGATCACCTACCCGGACGACCTTGCCATCGGCGAGAGCCAGTTTAACGCACTGCTGCGCGGTGAAATCGACACCTACAGCCTGGAAAAACGCTACCTGCGTAAGGACGGCCAGATCGTCTGGGTGCTGCTGGCAATATCACTGGTCAGGGACAGTGAGCAGCAGCCACTCTATTTTATTGCCCAGATAGAAGACTTCACCGGCCTGAAGCAGACTGAAGAGGTTAACCGTCGTCTGATGCAGCGCATCACCCTGGCTAACGAGGCGGGCGAAATCGGCGTCTGGGAATGGAATCTGCAAAGCGGTGACATGAGCTGGGATAAGCGCATGTTTCAGATTTACGGCCTGCCCGAGGATGGTGAGGCCAGCTACCAGAGCTGGGCTGAAAGACTGCATCCGGCCGATCGCCAGGTAGCGATGGATGCCTTTGAAGATGCGGTAACAGCCTCTGCCCCGGTGGATATTGTTTTTCGCATATCGACCCACCAGGGTATCCGCTATATCCACAGCAAATCGACGATGGTGCTTAACGCAAAAGGTGAGGCAGAGAGAATGCTGGGCATCAATCAGGATGTCACTGCGGTTCGCCAGTTAACCTACGCGCTGTACCAGGAAAAAGAGCGGATGCATATCACCCTTGATGCCATTGGTGAGGCGGTGATCAGCACTGATGACGCGATGCGGGTGACCTTTATGAACCCGGTGGCGGAAAGTATGACCGGCTGGACACAGCAGCACGCGGCCGGTAATCCGCTCAGCGATATTCTCTCGGTCACCCACGGTAGCCAGGGTGAAGAGTTGGACAGGCTGTTGTTATCAAAGCTGCCACGCCGTAAATTTACCAGCGATCTGGATGAGGAGTTGGTGCTGCACAACCGCGCCGGTGAGCAGTTTGATATTCATTTCAGCATCACGCCGCTGAAAACTCAGGAGGGTGAAATGATTGGCAGCGTGATCGTTATTCAGGATGTCAGTCAATCTCGCAAAACCATGCGCCAGCTTAGCTACAACGCGTCCCACGATATGCTGACCCGCCTGCCTAATCGCGTCAGCTTCGAGCAAAGTCTGCAACAGCTGTTGCTCTCCGCCAGTGACGAGCAGCAAACCCATGCGCTGGTCTTTATTGACCTTGATCGTTTCAAAGCGGTGAATGACAGCGCCGGACATGCCGCCGGTGATGCGCTGCTGCATGAAATTTCCGGCGTAATGCAGGACAGACTGCGCGGTGGTGATCTGCTTGCCCGGCTGGGCGGCGACGAATTTGGCGTGTTGTTGCCGGATTGCCCGCTGCAACAGGCAAGGGAGATCACCGGGGAACTGGTCAACGCGGTAAACCGGTATCCCTTTACCTGGCAGGGTGAGCCGCACCAGATCGGTGCCAGCGCGGGTATCACCCTGCTCGACGGCAGTAACAGCAATATCAGTGATGTGATGTCCCAGGCGGACCTTGCCTGCTATAACGCCAAGCACAACGGGCGCGGCCAGCTCTCCGTCTTCCCTGCCAAACTGCTGACCCGCTGGTAAGCGTCGGGATGCCATTTAATCGCCCTCAGACCTTGCTCTCTGATCCTGCCTGAGCTAAAGTCGCCCCCTTTTTTTACCGTCGCGGGAGGGGGAACGGATGTATATCGGTTTTGATTACGGTACGGCGAACTGCTCGGTTGCCACCATGAATGGCGGTGTGCCCAGGCTGTTAACGCTGGAAAACGGCTCCACGCTGCTGCCTTCCATGCTTTGTGCCCCAACCCGGGATGCGGTCAGTGAATGGCTGTTCCGCCATCATCAGGTGCCCACGCCGGATGCCGAAACGCAGGCGATCCTGCGTCGGGCGATCGCGCTCAACCGTGAAGAAGATATCGACGTTACCGCTGACAGCGTCCGCTTCGGCATGGCCTCGCTGGCCCATTACATCGCCGACCCGGAAGACGTGTGGTTTGTTAAATCCCCCAAATCCTTCCTCGGTGCCAGCGGGCTGAAGCCTCAGCAGGTGGCATTCTTTGAAGATTTGGTCTGTGCCATGATGTTGCATATCCGCCAGACGGCAGAGCAGCAGCTGGGCAGCGACATCAGCCAGGCGGTGATAGGCCGCCCGATCAACTTTCAGGGGCTGGGTGGCGACGAAGCTAACCATCAGGCCCAGGCGATTCTGGCGCGTGCCGCCAGTCGCGCCGGATTTAAACAGGTGGAGTTTCAGTTCGAACCGGTGGCGGCAGGGCTGGATTTTGAAGCCACATTAAGCAAAGAGACTCGCGTGCTGGTGGTGGATATCGGTGGTGGCACCACCGACTGCTCAATGTTGCTGATGGGGCCTGAGTGGCACAATAAATCCGATCGCAGCGCCAGTCTGCTGGGCCACAGTGGCTGCCGGGTCGGCGGCAACGATCTGGACATTATGCTGGCCTTCAAAGAACTGATGCCGCTGCTGGGCCTGGGTGGGGTGACGGAAAAGGGCATCGCCCTGCCCGCCCTGCCGTGGTGGAATGCGGTGGCGATCAACGATGTCCCGGCACAGAGCGATTTTTACGCTGCTTCCAGTCGCAAACTGTTGCAGGAACTGATTCGCGATGCACAGGAACCGGAGAAGGTAAAACGGCTGCTAAAAGTGTGGCAACAGCGCCTCGGATACCGGCTGGTGCGGGCGGCTGAAGAGAGCAAAATTGCCCTCTCCGCGCAGCCGGAGACGCCTGCCGATTTGGATTTTATCGCCCCGTCGCTGGCAACAGAGATTGACGTGGCATCGCTGGAGTCGGCTATCAGTCAGCCACTGGAGCGCATTCAGCAGCAGGTAAAGCTGGCGCTGGATGAGAGCGGCACCCGACCGGACGTCATCTACCTGACCGGTGGCAGCGCGCGTTCACCGATCCTCCGCCAGGCTCTGCAACAGCAGATGCCGGATACGCCCCTGGCCAGTGGCGACGACTTCAGCTCCGTCACCGCCGGGCTGGCCCGCTGGGCGCAGGTGATGTTCCGTTAACCGCCCGACGGCGGGCCTGCGGCCCTGGCATTTTCAGCACCGATAATGCTGAGGCCGGTGCCTTCGTGCTGAGAAGGGCCGCGGCCTGCGGGCCATGCCCGGACCTTCTCAGTAACGACTGGCTTCCGACAACTGTTGCACCGCCGCATCGTTCAGCTGCAACGTGGCGGCATGACTCAGTTCGTCCAGCTGGGCCAGCGAAGTGACACTGACAATCGGAGCGGTAATGCCCGGACGGGCAATCTGCCAGGCCAGCGCCACCTGGGTTGGCGTGGCCCGGCTCTCTTCTGCCACCTGGTCCAGCGCGTCCAGAATGCGCAGTCCGCGCTTGTTAAGGTACTTCTGCACCACGCCTTCACCGCGCTTACTCTTGCTGGCGTCTTCCGCCGTGCGATACTTGCCGCTGAGAAAGCCGCTGGCCAGCGAATAGTAGTTGACAACCCCCAGCTCGTTATCCCTTGCCACCTTCTCCAGCCCGCTTTCATACTCTTCACGGTCATACAGGTTGTATTCCGGTTGCAGGGTTTCATAACGGGCCAGGCCCAGTTCCTGACTGGTATTCAGCGCTTCACTCAGCCGACTGGCAGAATAGTTAGAGGCACCAATCGCCCGCACCTTACCTTCTTTGATCAGCTGATCGAAGGTGTGCAGGGTTTCCTGCAACGGCGTATCGCTGTCATCGCGATGCGCCTGATAAAGATCGATATAGTCGGTTTGCAGACGACGCAGCGAGTCCTCCACCGCCTGACGTATCCAGGCCGGTGAAAGCCCGGATTTACCCGGCCCCATATCCATGCCAACTTTGGTCGCCAGCACGATCTGGTCACGCTTGCCGCTTTTTTTCAGCCAGTTACCGATAATGGTTTCAGATTCCCCCCCTTCATTGCCCGGCGCCCAGCGGGAATAAACATCGGCGGTATCAATGAAATACAAGCCTTTCTCCACCAGCGCATCCAGCAGTGAGAAAGAGGTTTGCGGGTTAACCGTCCAGCCAAAGACATTCCCGCCAAAGGTCAGGACAGGGACTTCAATGCCGCTGCGACCCAGTAAACGATGTTGCTGACTCATTATCATTCTCCTCAACGAAACTGATTTTTAGCGTGACTATCAGCTTAGCAAAGCTCAAGTTGTTCGCTTCGTTGATTTACGGCAAAACAATTTCAGGTTGCGAATACTTACCCTGGCTGAATCGTTATCCTTATTTCCTTCAATTTTTCAGCCGTCAAACTGGCTAAACTCAGGGGCTGGCATTTTTACCCTGGACTTCACACCTTGCTACCGGAGAGCTGACACCCACTATGAACAGCACAGGCCGTTCCCGAAAATTTTTGCCGATCCTTATCGTCGCCGCGCTGGCCGCCGGTGGCGCGTACTGGTGGTTGAGTCACAGCACATCTCAGCCTGACAGCGCTCAGCCGGGCAATCACCGGCAGTCGGCAGGCGGCAAAGGGGGACGACACGGTGGTGCGCTGCCGCCGGTGCAGGCAGCGCAGGCGGCGACCCAAAGCGTGCCGCAGTTTCTCTCCGGGCTGGGCACGGTGATAGCTGCCAATACGGTCACCCTGCGCAGTCGCGTGGAGGGAGAACTGACCGCGATACATTTTGACGAAGGGCAGGAGGTGAAGGCCGGTCAGCTGCTGGCCGAAATTGATCCCCGCCCCTGGCAGGTTGCGCTGGCGCAGGCAGAGGGCCAGCTGGCAAAAGATCAGGCCACGCTGGCTAATGCCCGCCGGGATCTGGCCCGCTATGAACAGCTGGCAAAGAGCCATCTGGTCTCGCAACAGGAGCTGGATGCCCAGCGCGCCCTGGTCAGTGAAACGCTCGGAACGATTAAAGCTGACCAGGCCAGCGTCGCCAGCGCTCAGCTTAATCTGACCTGGAGCAGGATTACCTCGCCCATTTCCGGACGCGTCGGTCTGCGTCAGGTTGACATCGGCAACTACGTGACCAGCGGCGACACCAACGGCATCGTGGTGATCACCCAGACGCATCCCATCGACCTGGTATTCAGCCTGCCGGAAAACGATATCGGCAGCGTGCTGGCGGCGCAGAAAAGTGCTCAGCCCGTGGTGGTGGAAGCCTGGGATCGCAGCAACAAAACGCTGTTAACCCACGGCACCCTGCTGAGTATGGACAACCAGATTGATGCCACCACCGGGACCGTCAAACTGAAAGCGCGCTTTGCCAATCAGGACGATGCGCTTTTTCCCAACCAGTTTGTTAACGCCCGACTGAAGGTCAGCACCTTACAGGATGCGATCGTCATTCCGCCTGCCGCATTGCAGATGGGCAACGAAGGCCATTTTGTCTGGGTGGTCAACAGCGAGAACCTCGTCAGTAAGAAAGCGGTGACCATTGGGTCAGAGGACAGCCAGAAAGTGGTGATCGCCAGCGGGCTGGAGGCCGGGGAGCGGGTGGTGACCGATGGCATCGACCGCCTGACCGAAGGGGCGAAAGTAGAGGTGGTCGCCCCTCAGTCCGTACCGCTGACCAGTGGTAAAATCCGCCAGCCGGCAAAAGGAGCCAGCGACTGATGCAGGTTCTGCCCCCCCATCATGGCGGTCCTTCCCGCCAGTTTATTCTTCGCCCGGTTGCCACCACCCTGTTAATGGTCGCTATTCTGCTGGCCGGTATCCTTGCCTGGCGCGCCCTGCCCGTCTCCGCGCTGCCGGAGGTGGATTACCCGACCATTCAGGTGGTGACGCTCTATCCCGGTGCCAGCCCCGATGTGGTCACCTCGTCGATTACCGCCCCACTGGAACGCCAGTTTGGTCAGATGTCAGGCTTAAAACAGATGTCTTCGCAAAGTTCAGGCGGCGCATCGGTAGTCACCCTACAGTTTCAGCTGACGCTATCGCTGGATGTGGCTGAGCAGGAAGTGCAGGCGGCGATCAATGCCGCCACCAATTTGCTGCCTGCCGATCTGCCCAATCCCCCGGTCTACAGCAAGGTTAACCCTGCCGATCCGCCGATTATGACGCTGGCCGTCACCACCACCAGTATGCCGTTAACCCAGGTGCAGGATATGGTGGAAACGCGGGTGGCACAGAAGATTTCGCAGGTTTCCGGCGTCGGGCTGGTGACGTTATCCGGGGGCCAGCGGCCGGCGGTCAGGGTGAAGCTGAACGCACAGGCACTGGCCGCGCTGGGGCTGGACAGTGAACAGGTGCGCAGCGCCATCAGCAGTGCCAACGTCAACTCCGCGAAAGGCAGCCTCGACGGTCCCGAACGTTCCATCACCCTCTCCGCCAATGACCAGATGAAATCAGTCGAGGACTATCGCCAGCTGATAGTCTCTTACCAGAATGGTTCGCCGGTACGGCTGCGGGATGTCGCCAGCGTCGAACAGGGGGCAGAGAACCGCTGGCTGGGTGCCTGGGCGAACCGCCAGCCCGCCATTGTGCTTAACATCCAGCGCCAGCCCGGTGCCAATATTATTACCACCGCCGACAACATCCGGCAGATGTTACCGGGGCTGACCGCCACGTTACCCAAATCGGTGGATGTGCAGGTGCTGACCGATCGCACCAGCACTATCCGCGCGTCGGTCGCCGATGTGCAGTTTGAGCTGCTGCTGGCGATTGTACTGGTGGTAATGATTATCTGGCTGTTTCTGCGCAATATCCCGGCCACCCTCATTCCTGCTGTGGCCGTGCCACTGTCGCTGATTGGCACCTTCGCGGTGATCTGGTTTCTCGGTTTTTCCATCAATAACCTGACGCTGATGGCGCTGACCATTGCCACCGGTTTTGTGGTGGATGATGCCATCGTGGTTATCGAGAATATCTCGCGCTATATCGAGAAGGGGGAGAAACCGCTGGCCGCCGCGCTGAAAGGGGCGGGCGAAATTGGATTTACTATTATCTCGCTGACCTTCTCACTGATTGCCGTGCTGATCCCCCTGCTGTTTATGGGCGACATCGTGGGCCGCCTGTTTCGCGAATTTGCCGTCACCCTGGCGATTGCCATCCTTATTTCTGCGGTGGTATCGCTGACCCTGACGCCGATGATGTGCGCCAGAATGCTCAGCGCTGAGTCGCTGCAAAAACAGAATCGTTTTTTCCGCGCCAGCGAAGCGATGTTTGACCGGGTTATCGCCGGTTACGGCCGCCTGCTCAGCAGGGTGCTGAACCACCCCTGGCTGACGCTCAGCGTGGCGCTGGGTACGCTGGCGCTGACGGTGCTGCTGTGGATGACCATTCCGAAAGGCTTCTTCCCGCTACAGGATAACGGCATTATTCAGGGAACAATTCAGGCACCGCAATCGGTCTCGTATGCCAGTATGGCGCAGCGTCAGCAGCAGGTGGCAGAGCGGCTGATGCAGGACCCGGCGGTAGAGAGCCTGACCTCATTTATCGGCGTTGACGGCACCAATCCGGCGCTGAACAGTGGAAGGCTGTTAATTAATCTCAAACCCCTGAGCGAGCGCGACGATCGCATCCCGGTGGTGATCAGACGTTTACAGCAGCAGGTGGCGCAGTTGCCCGGGATCAATCTCTATCTGCAACCGGTGCAGGACCTGACCATTGATACCACCGTCAGCCGCACCCAGTATCAGTTTACGCTTCAGGCCGGATCGATTGATTCGCTCAGTTTGTGGGTGCCCAGGCTGATGGCGCAGCTGGCCGTGTTAACCGAGTTACAGGACGTCAGCAGCGACTGGCAGGACCAGGGGCTGGAAGCCTTTATCAGGGTGGATCGCGACAGCGCCACGCGGTTGGGGATCAGTATGGCCGACGTCGATAACGCCCTGTATAACGCCTTCGGTCAGCGACTGATTTCCACCATTTATACTCAGGCCAGTCAGTACCGCGTGGTGCTGGAGCACGATACCAGCACCACGCCTGGGCTGGCCGCGCTGGATGCGATTCGTCTGCAAAGCAGCAATGGCACCATCGTGCCCCTCAGCGCCATCGCCAGGGTGGAGCAGCGCCACGGCGCGCTGAGCATCAACCATCTCGACCAGTTTCCGTCCACCACCTTCTCGTTCAACGTCAGCGAGGGTTACTCACTGGAACAGGCGGTGAATGCCATCACCAAAGCCGAGCGGGAGCTGGCCATGCCTGCCGAGATCATGACCCAGTTCCAGGGCAGTACGCTGGCGTTTCAGGCGGCGCTCTCCAGCACCGTCTGGCTGATCATCGCCGCCGTGGTGGCGATGTATATCGTGCTGGGCGTGCTGTATGAGAGCTTTATTCATCCCATTACCATTCTCTCCACCCTGCCCACCGCCGGGGTCGGTGCCCTGCTGGCGCTGATGTTAAGCGGCAGTGAGCTGGATGTGATTGCCATTATTGGCATCATCCTGCTGATCGGTATTGTGAAGAAAAACGCCATCATGATGATCGACTTCGCGCTCGCCGCCGAACGGGAGCAGGGAATGGCCCCGTACGAGGCGATTTATCAGGCCTGCCTGCTGCGTTTTCGCCCGATCCTGATGACCACGCTGGCCGCGCTGCTGGGGGCGCTGCCGCTGATGCTCAGCACCGGCCAGGGCGCAGAACTGCGTCAGCCGCTGGGCATTGCCATGGTGGGCGGGCTTATCCTCAGCCAGGTGCTGACGCTGTTCACCACCCCGGTTATCTATCTGCTGTTTGATCGGCTGGCCCAGGCATCACGCCGCCGCATCGTCCGCAAGGAGGCGCAGTGAAATTTTATGCGCTGTTTATTCACCGGCCGGTAGCGACCATGCTGCTGACCATCGCTGTGACGCTGGCAGGCGTGTTGGGTTTCCGCCTGCTGCCGGTCGCTCCGCTGCCGCAGGTGGATTTTCCGGTGATCATGATCTCCGCCTCGCTGCCCGGCGCATCGCCAGAGACGATGGCCGCCACCGTCGCCACGCCGCTGGAGCGCTCACTGGGGCGTATTGCCGGGGTGACGGAGATGACCTCCACCAGTTCGCTGGGCAGTACGCGCATCATCCTGATGTTCGATTATGACCGTGACATCAACGGCGCGGCGCGCGATGTGCAGGGTGCGATTAACGCCGCCCAGAGTCTGCTGCCCACCGGCATGCCCGCCCGCCCCAGCTGGCGCAAGATGAATCCCTCCGACGCGCCAGTGATGATTATGACCCTGACCTCGGACAGCTATTCGCAGGGGGAGCTGTATGACTTTGCTTCCACCCAGCTGGCGCAAAAGCTGGCGCAGATTGATGGCGTGGGGGATGTCTCCATCGGCGGCAGTTCCCTGCCCGCCGTGCGGGTGGCGCTGAATCCACAGGCGCTGTTCAGTCAGGGTGTGTCGCTGGATGCGGTGCGTCAGGCTATCGCCAATGCTAACCAACGTCGTCCACAGGGAGCGGTTGAAGACAGCCAGCAGCGCTGGCAGATAAAAACCAACGACCAGCTGAAAACCGCAGCTGAGTATCAGCCGCTGGTGGTGCACTACCGTAACGGGGCTGCGGTGCGTCTTCAGGATGTGGCCAGCGTCACTGATTCGGTGCAGGATCTGCGCAACGCCGGGATGGCTGATGCCAAACCGGCCATTCTGATGCTTATCCGCAAACTGCCGGAAGCCAACATTATCGACACGGTGGACAGGATCCGTGCTGAAGTGCCTGAACTGGGAAAAATTATTCCGGCCAGCATTCATCTTGATGTCGCTCAGGACCGCTCGCCGACCATCCGGGCCTCACTCGCCGAGGTGGAGCAGTCGCTGGTGATTTCCGTGACGCTGGTTATCCTGGTGGTGTTTGTCTTCCTGCGTTCAGGCCGGGCGACGCTTATCCCGGCCATCGCCGTGCCGGTGTCGCTGATCGGCACCTTTGCCGCCATGTATCTGCTTGGCTTCAGCCTGAATAATCTCTCCCTGATGGCACTGACCGTGGCAACGGGCTTTGTCGTCGATGATGCCATTGTGGTGCTGGAAAATATCTCCCGCCATGTGGAAGCGGGCATCAGGCCCATTGACGCGGCGCTGAAGGGGGTGCGCGAAGTGGGCTTCACCGTATTGTCGATGAGCCTGTCATTGATTGCGGTGTTCCTGCCGCTGCTGCTGCTTGACGGGCTGGTGGGTCGCTTCTTTAAGGAATTCGCTCTGACCCTGTCAGTGGCGATTGCCATTTCGCTGGTGATTTCGGTGACGCTGACGCCGATGATGTGCGCCCGTTTACTCAAGGCGCAACCGCCCCGCAGCCCCCGTTCCGCCAGCCTGCTGAGCCATATTCAGCATGGCTATGGTCGCTCGCTAAACTGGGTGCTGGACCATGCGCGCTGGACGCTGCTGGTGTTTCTCGCCACCATCGGCCTGACCGTGTATCTCTACGCCACGGTACCCAAAACCTTTATGCCAGAGTAGGATACCGGCAGACTGATGGGCTCAATTCAGGCCGATCAGAGCATTTCGTTTCAGGCAATGCGTGGCAAACTACAGGACTTTATGAAAATCATTCGTGACGATCCGGCGGTGGAGAGCGTGGTGGGCTTTACCGGCGGCTCCCGCACCAACAGCGGCATGATGTTTATCTCGCTGAAACCGTTAAAACAGCGCAGCGAAAGTGCCCAGCAGGTGATTGCCCGGCTGCGGGTTAAGCTGGCCGGCGAGTCTGGTGCCAGCTTGTGGCTACAGGCGGTGCAGGATTTTCGCATGGGTGGCCGCGAGTCCAACGCCGGTTATCAGTACACCCTGCTGTCGGACAGTCTGGAAGATTTACGCATCTGGGAGCCGAAAATTCGTCAGGCTTTTGCCGCGCTGCCCGAGCTGGCCGATGTTAACTCCGATCAGCAGGATAAAGGAGCAGAAATGGCGCTGACCTACGACCGTGACAGCATGGCACGGCTGGGGATTAATGTATCAGAGGTTAACAGTCTGCTGAATAATGCCTTTGGTCAGCGACAAATCTCCACCATTTATCAGCCCCTGAACCAGTACCGGGTGGTGATGGAAGTCGATCCGCGCTACACCTAGGACATCAGTTCGCTGGATTTAATGTACGTGATTAACAGCGACGGTCAGTCGATTCCACTGTCATATTTCGCCCGCTGGCAACCGGCTAACGCCCCCTTGTCCGTCAACCATCAGGGGCTGTCGGCAGCCACCACGATCTCCTTTAACCTGCCGGAGGGCGGGACGCTGTCGCAGGCAGCCGATGCTATCGATCGCAGCATGACCGCACTGGGCGTGCCAGCCAGCATTCGCGGCAGTTTTGCCGGTACGGCGCAGGCCTTTCAGAAAAGCCAGAGCGGTCAGCTGTGGCTGATTGTGGCCGCCATCGCCACCATGTATATCGTGCTGGGCATGTTATATGAAAGTTACGTGCATCCACTGACCATCCTCTCCACCCTGCCCTCCGCAGGCGTTGGCGCACTGCTGGCGCTGGAGCTGTTCAGCGCGCCGTTCAGCCTGATCGCGCTGATTGGCATCCTGCTACTGATCGGCATTGTCAAAAAGAATGCCATTATGATGGTCGATTTCGCGCTGGACGCGCAGCGCAACGTCAGTCTGAGCGCCCGCGAGGCCATTTTCCAGGCCAGCATACTGCGTTTTCGTCCGATTATGATGACCACCCTGGCGGCACTGTTTGGTGCTCTGCCGCTGGTGCTGACATCCGGCGATGGCGCGGAACTGCGTCAGCCGTTGGGGATTACCATCGCCGGTGGCCTGGTGATGAGCCAGTTGCTGACGCTCTACACCACGCCGGTGGTCTGGTTGTATATGGATAAGCTGCGGCGCAAATCCCACCGTAACCGAGTCGACGCCAACCATGCCTGACAACACAGCCCGGCCAGAGCCGGAAAATGCCCTTCCTTCCCGCACGCGCTGGCAGCTGTGGATAGTGGCCTTTGGCTTCTTTATGCAGTCGCTGGATACCACCATTGTCAACACCGCCCTGCCTTCAATGGCGCTGAGCCTG
Organism: Erwinia papayae; assembly: GCF_058241465.1. Lineage (NCBI taxonomy): Bacteria > Pseudomonadati > Pseudomonadota > Gammaproteobacteria > Enterobacterales > Erwiniaceae > Erwinia > Erwinia papayae. The sequence goes on along the minus strand of NZ_JBZCHT010000009.1, from coordinate 333,614 downwards.
CATCAGAACCCGCTGCATATGCACACGGTGGTGGTGGCCTATGTGCTCACCGTCGCGGTGATGCTGCCGGTCAGCGGCTGGCTGGCCGACCGCTTTGGGGTGCGGAATATTTTTTTCAGCGCCATTATTCTGTTCAGCGTCGGCTCGCTGTTCTGTGCGCTGGCAACCACGCTGGATCAGCTGATTATCGCCCGCGTGGTGCAGGGCATCGGCGGGGCGATGATGGTGCCGGTCGGTCGCCTGACGGTGATGAAGCTGGTGCCGCGTGAACAATATATGGCGGCGATGACCTTCGTCACGCTGCCCGGTCAGATTGGTCCGCTGCTGGGGCCGGCGCTCGGCGGCGTGCTGGTGCAATATGTCAGCTGGCACTGGATTTTCCTGATTAATCTGCCGGTCGGGCTGGCAGGGGCCATCGCCACCCTGCTGCTGCTGCCGAATCTGCGGCTGTCGCCACGGCGCTTTGATTTCCCCGGTTTTATTCTGCTGGCAACCGGCATGGCGACGCTGACGCTGGCGCTGGATGGTCAGAAAGGGCTGGGGATCTCTCCTCTGTTGCTGTGCCTGTTTATTTTGACCGGCCTGTTTTCGCTGCTGTTTTATCTGCTGCATGCGCGGGGCAATCAGCACGCGCTGTTCAGTCTGGCACTGTTTCGTCATCCGCTGTATGCCCTCGGCCTGCTTGGCAGCTTCACCGGCCGCATCGGCAGTGGCATGTTGCCGTTTATGGCACCGCTGTTTTTGCAAATTGGCATGGGGTTCAGCCCGTTTCATGCCGGGCTGATGATGATCCCAATGGTGCTCGGCAATATGGGGATGAAACGTATCGTGGTGCAGACCGTAAACCGCTTTGGTTACCGCAACGTGCTGGTGTACGCCACGGTCGCCCTCAGTCTGGTGGTGCTGTTCCTGCTGGGCATGGTCAACGCCATTCGCTTTTCAGCGATGAACACCCTGACGCTGAAATCGCTGCCGGACGAGCTGGCCAGCAGTGGCAACAGCCTGCTGTCGATGATTATGCAGTTATCGATGAGTATCGGCGTCACCGTCGCCGGGCTGCTGTTGGGGACTTTTGGTCACCAGACGCTGGCTGACAGTCCCGACGTGCATCAGGCCTTTATTTACAGCTGGCTCTGTATGGCGGTGGTGATTATTCTGCCTGCGCTGGTCTTCAGGCGCGTGCCGTCTGATGTCACTAAAAATGTGGTGCTGAGCCGCCGGAGGAGTTCCTGATGTTTGCGAAGTTGCGTATCGGCATTACCGCCAAGTTATTTATGGCGATTTTTTCCACCTGCATGCTGGTGCTGATTACCATGCACTGGGGGGTTCGCCTCAGCTTTGAGCACGGCTTTATCGATTACATTAAAAAAGGCAATGAGCAGCGGCTGATTATGCTCAGCGATGCGCTGGCCGACCAGTACGAGCAGCACGGCAGCTGGGACTTTTTGCGCAATAATAACCGGCTGGTATTTCAGATCCTGCACTCGCTGGAGCAGAATCCGGAATCCAGTAACCAACTGCCGCCCCATGGCTGGCGCACCCAGTTCTGGGTGATTGACCAGCAGTATCATGTGATGATTGGCCCCCGCTCACCGGTGCCGCCGGAGGGTAACCGGCGCAATATCACCACCAGCAACGGGCATGTTGTCGGCTGGGTGATTGGCTCGCCGCCTGAACGCCTGACCCGCAGCGCCGACATCAACTTCGATCAGCAACAAAAACGCACCAGCTGGATTATCGTCGGCCTGACGATGTTGCTGGCGGCGCTGGTTACCTGGCTGATGTCCCGCGGGCTGCTGGCACCGGTAAAACGTCTGGTGGACGGCACCCATCGGCTGGCGGCCGGTGATTTTACCAGCCGGGTGCAGGCCAACAGCCGTGATGAGCTGGGCCGCCTCGCCCAGGATTTTAACCGTCTGGCCGGCACGCTGGAAAAAAACGAAAGTATGCGCCGTGCCTTTATGGCCGATATTTCTCACGAGCTGAGAACCCCGCTGGCGATCCTGCGGGGTGAACTGGAAGCCATTCAGGATGGGGTACGTCAGCTGACGCCGGAATCTATCGTCTCTTTGCAGGGTGAAGTCAGCACGCTGACCAAACTGGTGGATGATGTACATCAGCTGTCACTCTCCGATGAGGGCGCGCTGGCCTACCGTAAAAGCGACATTAATCTGGTGCCGCTGCTGGAGCTGGTTGCTGCCAACTTCAGCCATCTCTATCAACGGCAGGGATTGACCCTGCGCCTTGCGTTACCTGAACAGGCGGTGCTGTTTGGCGACCCGAATCGTCTGATACAGCTGTTCACCAACCTGATGGAAAACAGCCTGCGTTACACCGATGCCGGCGGCGGGCTGACGGTAACGGTGGAAAAGCTGGAGAGCCAGTGGCTGTTACAGTTCGAAGATAGCGCGCCCGGCATCACTGACGCGCAGCGCGGGCAGATTTTTGAGCGCTTTTATCGCGCCGAAAGCTCGCGTAACCGGGCCAGCGGCGGCTCCGGGCTGGGGCTGGCTATCTGTCAGAATATCGTCGAAGCACACGACGGGCGCATCACTGCCGATCATGCCTCTGCCGGAGGGCTGAGAATTACAGTACACTTACCCTGCAAAAACCATTAAGAGAGGGCATTTCACCCTCACGCTGTGCATGGAGTGTTATGAATTCGCAAATCCAGGCCCCACTGATCCTGATCGTTGAAGATGAACCTAAACTCGGCCAGCTGCTGGTTGATTATCTGCAAGCGTCCAGTTACCGCACCCACCACCTGCTGCGTGGCGACGAGGTGCTGGCGTGGGTAAAACAGACGCCACCGGATCTGATCCTGCTGGACCAGATGCTGCCGGGAATGGATGGTCTGTCGCTGTGTCGTGAAATCCGCCGTTTTTCCGAACTGCCGATTATTATGGTCACCGCCAAAACCGAAGAAATCGATCGCCTGCTGGGACTGGAAACCGGGGCAGACGATTATGTCTGCAAACCTTTCAGCCCACGCGAAGTGGTGGCGCGGGTGAAAACCATTCTCAAACGCTGTCGTTACACGCCGGAAGAGGCCCAGAAAGCTTCCCTGCTGGTGGTGGATGAGGGGCGCTTTCAGGCCAGCTGGAATAACACCACGCTGGACCTCACGCCCGCTGAGTTTCGCCTGCTGAAAACCCTGGCGCAGGAGCCGGGCATCGTTTTCACGCGCGAGATGCTGCTCAATCATTTATACGATGATTACCGGGTGGTGACTGATCGCACCATTGACAGCCATATCAAGAACCTGCGGCGTAAGCTGGAGGCACTGGATGCTGACCAACCCTTTATTCGCGCCGTATACGGCATGGGCTATCGTTGGGAGGCAGATGTCTGCCGTTTGATCTGACGCCATTTACATTACTGACGCCTGCTTCTACAATCCCCGTACATTTTGCAGGGTTGCCGCGATAATCGCCTGCTGAAAGCACACCGTCAGCAAAAGCAGTGGCGGCAGCAGGCCACCGCCCGCCGTACCGCAATCTCATCTGACGTCAAAAACTGGAAATCTCCCATGTTCAAACCGGAACTGCTCTCCCCGGCCGGTACACTGAAAAATATGCGCTACGCCTTTGCCTATGGCGCTGATGCTGTGTATGCCGGTCAGCCACGTTACAGCCTGCGCGTGCGTAACAATGAATTTAATCATCAGAATCTGGCAACCGGTATCAATGAAGCCCATCAGCTGGGGAAAAAGTTCTACGTGGTGGTCAATATCGCGCCGCATAACGCCAAGCTGAAAACCTTCATCCGCGATCTGCAACCGGTGGTGGAAATGGGGCCGGACGCGCTGATCATGTCCGATCCGGGGCTGATCATGATGGTGCGTGAAGCCTTCCCGCAGATGGATATTCATCTGTCGGTACAGGCGAACGCGGTGAACTGGGCGACGGTAAAATTCTGGCAGCAGATGGGGCTGACCAGGGTGATCCTGTCGCGTGAGCTGTCGCTGGAAGAGATTGAGGAGATCCGCGCGCAGGTGCCTGATATGGAACTGGAAATTTTCGTCCACGGCGCACTCTGCATGGCCTATTCCGGTCGCTGCCTGCTCTCCGGCTATATCAACAAACGCGACCCCAATCAGGGCACCTGTACCAATGCCTGCCGCTGGGAATACAAAGTACAGGAAGGTAAACAGGACGAACTGGGACAGATTGTGCATCAGTATCAGCCGATTCCGGTGACTAACATCGAGCCAACGCTGGGAAAAGGTCAGCCCACCGACAAAGTGTTTATGATTGAAGAATCGATGCGTCCGGGGGAATACATGACCGCCTTCGAGGATGAACACGGCACCTACATAATGAACTCAAAAGATCTGCGGGCGGTGGCCCACGTCGGACGGCTGACGCAGATGGGGGTGCACTCGCTGAAAATCGAAGGCCGCACCAAATCACACTACTACTGCGCCCGCACCGCCCAGGTATATCGCCGGGCTATTGACGATGCGGCCAGCGGTAAGCCCTTTGACAGCAGCCTGCTGAACACCCTTGAAGGTCTGGCGCATCGCGGCTATACCGAAGGCTTTCTGCGTCGCCACACCCACGACAGCTATCAGAATTATCAGCAAAGTTTTTCCGCCTCCGACCGGCAGCAGTTTGTCGGGGAGTTTACCGGTGAACGTCGCGGCAGGATGGCGCAGGTTGAAGTAAAGAACAGATTCAGCATCGGTGACAGCCTGGAACTGATGACCCCGGCAGGCAACATTACCTTCCGGCTGGATGAAATGGAAAATGCAAAATCGCAACCGACTGAGGTTGCCCCCGGCAATGGTCATTTTGTCTGGATCCCGCTGCCACAGGAGATCGAGCTGGCCTTTGCCCTACTGATGCGTAATTTCGCCACTGTTCCGGCGGATGCGCCTTCACAGGCAGTTACGGCAGAGTAAAAACCCAAACCCTGGCCGGACGGCAATCACATTTTCAGTGGTCATTATCAGAAACCGATCACACTGTTTCAGGCGTTTTCTGGCTATGATAGTGCCGCTGAAAATAACTCACATAAAACAGCGTTTTTTTCCAACCTCCTCTCTGGCCCGCCCGGAATATTACTTGGCGGGCCACCCTTTTCTTTTCCTCAGCCCGGTTTCTGATTAAATATGCTATAACTGAAGCAGTTTTAAGCCCGTTCTGACAGGAAAAACAGATGGACAAACATTCGCTTACGCTGGTGATCCTTAATGGTAAAGGAGCAGGTAATGAAGCCCTGCGCACCGCTATTCAGACCCTGCGTCAGGAAGGGGTGCCGGTTGAGGTGCGGGTCACCTGGGAACATGGGGATGGGGAGCGCTATGTCAATGAAGCGCTGCGGCTGAATGCCACCACCGTCGTTGCCGCTGGCGGCGACGGCACCATCAATGAGATTGCCACCGCGCTGGTCGGCCTGCCTGCGGACAGCCGACCGGTACTGGGTATTATCCCGCTGGGCACCGCCAATGATTTCGCCACCAGCGCCGGGATACCACAAGAAATGGAGAATGCATTACGGCTGGCGATTGTGGGTAAAGCCACCCCGGTGGATCTCGCCAGGGTTAACCAGCAGCGCTATTTTATCAATATGGCAACCGGCGGTTTTGGTGCCCGTATCACCACCGAAACGCCGGAGAAATTAAAATCTGCATTGGGGGGCGTCTCCTACTTTATCCACGGTCTGATGCGGGTGGATACGCTGAAAGCCGACAGTTGCGAACTGCGCGGTCCGGATTTCAGCTGGCAGGGTGACGCACTGGTTATCGCTATTGGTAACGGCAGGCAGGCGGGCGGCGGTCAGCGCCTCTGTCCGGCCGCACTGATCAATGACGGGTTGCTGGAACTGAGTATTGTCACTTCGAAAGAGGTGTTACCCACGCTGCTCAACTCTATTTTTGGCGGCGATGATGACAATCCCAATATTATTCGCGCTTCACTGCCGTGGCTGGAAATCACCGCGCCCCATGAGATGACCTTTAATCTTGACGGTGAACCCCTCACCGGTTGTTCATTCCGCATTGAGGTGATACCCGACGCCCTCTCCTGCCGTCTGCCGCCCTCCTGTGAATTGCTGGTGTAAACTGCCCTCCCACTGCTGACCGGTTTGCCGTTTCGGCTCCGGTTCAGATCCTGCAACAGAACGAAATGTGATCCTGGTCTAACCCCGGCGACGACCATCTTGTATGGTAGTACGTCAATGTGTATTTTTTGCCGATTAACTGAGGTTTAACCAGCAGGCAAAATACAAGGAAAAAACCATGAAAACGGTGGTAATTGAAAAACCAGGGGAACTGAGATTGCAGCAACGTTCGCAGCCGGAACCGGCTGTCGGCGAGGTCAGAATCAGGGTGCAATATGCCAGTATCTGCGGTTCAGACGTGCACATCTGGCACGGGCACAATCCTTTCGCCCGTTATCCGCGCGTCATCGGACATGAATTTTTCGGCGTTATTGACAGCGTGGGCGATGGTGTTGACGCTGCGCGCATCGGTGAGCGCGTCGCGGTCGATCCGGTGGTCAGCTGCGGTCACTGCTATCCCTGCTCGGTAGGACGTCCCAACGTTTGCAGCCAGTTGCAGGTGATTGGTGTGCATCGGGATGGCGGCTTCAGTGAATACGCCGTGGTGCCTGCCGCCAATGCGTATGCCCTGCCGGACAGCATTCCCGACAGACTGGCAAGCCTGGTAGAGCCCTTTACCATCGCCGCCAACATCTGCGCCTTTCTCAAGCCACAACCCGCCGACGTGGCGTTAATCTACGGTGCCGGACCGATGGGGCTGACTGCCATTCAGGTACTGAAGGGAGTGTATAAGTTGCGCAAAGTGATGGTTGCGGATCGCCTGCCTGAACGGCTGGCGATGGCGAAGGAGAACGGAGCCGACGTGGTGCTGGATAACAGTGATATTCCGCTGCATGCACAACTGGAAGGGGAACAGCCGACGCTGATTATCGATGCCGCCTGCCATCCGGCCATTCTCGCAGAAGCGGTGGCGCTGGCTTCTCCGGCAGCAAGAATCGGCCTGCTGGGCTTCTCCGCAGATCCCTGCACGCTGACTCAGCAAAGCCTGACCAGCAAGGAGCTGTCGCTGTTTACCTCACGCCTTAACAGCCACCGTTTTCCGCAGGTTATCGACTGGATGGAGAGGAAACTCATCCAGCCGGAAAAACTGGTCACGCATTATCTGCCGCTCGGTGACATTGTGTCCGCCATGACGCTGTTTGAGAAAGATCCACGTCACTGCTGCAAAGTTATCCTGGCGGTCACCGACTGACGGCAGCCCCCCATCGGTAAGAAATATAAGCAAGGAACCGTTATGTTTAAAAATCTACGCTGGACTATCGTCCTGCTGCTGTTCCTGGTCTACATGATTAACTATCTGGATCGTGTCGCGCTCTCTCTGACTCTGCCGTTGATTGAGCAGGACTTAACGCTGAACGCTGCGGAATTTGGCATGATTTTCAGTAGCTTCTTCTTTGGCTACGCTATCTTTAACTTCGTTGGCGGACTGGCGACCGATAAATTTGGCCCCACGCTTGTGCTCGGCGTGGCCGTCGGCTTGTGGTCACTGTTTTGCGGGTTTACCGCGCTGGCGACCGGCTTCTGGTCAATGCTCATTCTTCGTGTGCTGTTTGGCATGGCGGAAGGCCCGATTTGCGCCTCGGCTAATAAGGCGATTAACGGCTGGTTTCCCAAAAGGCAGGCCGCCACGGCCATGGGCTTTCTCAGTGCCGGTTCGCCGCTCGGCGGTGCCGTTGCCGGTCCGGTGATTGGCTACCTCGCTCTGGCGTTTGGCTGGCGTCTGGCCTTTGTCATTATCTGTTCAATCGGCCTGGTGTGGATGCTGGCCTGGTTTCTTATCTCGGCAGATAATCCGCTGAAAAGTCGTCGCGTCAGCGAAGCAGAACGCAGCCTGATTGCCCGGATGAAAGCAGAGCAGGCCGCCACGGAAGAAGCGGAAGAAACCCAGGCCGCTTTCGGGCTGAAGCACTATCTGCGCCAGCCGGTGATCCTGGTCACGGCTTTCGCCTTCTTCTGCTACAACTACATTCTGTTTTTCTTCCTCAGCTGGTTTCCGGCTTATCTGGTCCAGGCGCACAATCTCGACATTAAATCGATGAGCATCACCACCATGGTCCCGTGGATAGTTGGCTTTGTCGGGCTGGCGCTGGGCGGCTGGATCTCAGACAAAATCTTTAGTATTACCGGCAGGCTGTTGCTGTCCAGGAAGATCGTGCTGGTGGTCTCATTGCTGGCTGCGGCGCTGTGTGTGGCCCTGGCCGGGTCGGTGAAAGAGGTGTGGACCGCAGTGATGCTGATGTCGGTATCCATCTTTTTCCTCTACATCACCGGGGCAATCTACTGGGCTATCGTGCAGGACGTGGTGCATAAAAGTCGCGTGGGCGGCATCAGCGGCTTTATTCATCTGATCGGCAGCCTTTCCGGTATTGTCGGGCCCTGGGTCACCGGCGTCATCGTGCAACAGACCGGAAAATTTGACAGCGCCTTCGTGCTGGCTGGATGTGTGGCCGCGCTGGGCGCTATGCTGGTACTGTTGGTGATTAAAAGCCCAAAGCAAAACGCCAGCCATCCGATCTCTGACGGCGCACTGAAGCCTGCGCGCCACCCTAATAAGGATTGACTATGCTATCCCTTGATCTGTTACCCGAAGGTACGCTGCTGCCACATTATGATCGTCAGGCGCTACGCCCACGCATTGTGCATCTCGGTTTCGGTGCCTTTCATCGTTCTCATCAGGCCGTGTGTGCCGATATTCTTGCCTCAGAGCATAGCAGCGACTGGGGTTACTGTGAGTGTGAAATCAACAAAACCAATCAGGGCCATCTGGTCAAGGCCTTGCGCCAGCAGGACTGGTTGTACAGCGTCAGCGAAATGGCCGATGACGGCGTCACCACGCGGGTGGTTGGCGTGGTCAGACAGGCGTTTTACCGAAGCGAAGAAGGCATTGAAAAAATTATTGCGGCAATGAGCCAGCCAGATATCGCCATTGTGTCGATTACCGTGACGGAAAAAGGCTATTGTTATCAGCCTTCAAGCGGTCAGTTGATGCGGGATCACCCGGCGGTGGTGCACGATCTGGCCCATCCTGACGATCCCGAATCGGTGCCCGGCGTGATCCTGGCGGCAATCCGACGTCGCCGCAGCCTCGGCCTGAAACCCTTCAGCGTGATGTCCTGCGACAATATGCCGGAGAACGGCCACGTCACGCGCAACGTGGTAGTACAGCTGGCAGAGCAGCAGGATGCTGAGCTGGCCAGCTACATCCGCCAACATATCAGCTTCCCTTCCACCATGGTTGACCGCATTGTTCCGGCGATGACCGAACAGGATTTTACCGGCCTGGCTGAACGGCTTGGCTGTGCGGATCCGGTGGGCGTACAGTGTGAACCCTTTTTCCAGTGGGTGATTGAGGATAACTTCGTCAATGGTCGTCCGGCATGGGAAAAGGCCGGGGCAGAACTGGTGGCGGACGTACTGCCATTTGAAGAGATGAAGCTGCGGATGCTGAATGGCAGCCACTCCTTTCTGGCCTATCTTGGCGGGCTGGCGGGCTATCAACATATCAGCGACTGTATGCAGGACGCGCATTTTGAGCAGGCAGCCCGCAGGCTGATGCTGGACGAGCAGGCACCGACCCTGCGCACCAAAGATGTTGACCTCAGCGCCTACGCGGATTCGCTGATTGCCCGCTATAAAAACCGTGCCATCCGCCACCGCACGCATCAGATTGCCACCGACGGCAGCCAGAAGTTACCCCAGCGCTGGCTTGACAGTATTCGCTGGCATCTGAAGAACGGCAGTGATTTTCAATGGCTGGCACTGGGCGTGGCGGGCTGGATGCGCATTGTCAGCGGCACGGATGAGCAGGGGCAGCCCATTGTCATTAACGACCCGTTGAAGCCTGAACTGGAGCGGCTGGTCAGTAACAGCGAGGATGGCGAAGCGCGCATTGCGGCGTTGCTGTCGCTTAACGCCGTGTTCGGTGACGATTTGCCCGACAGCAGCCGTTTCCGTACCGCGGTCAGCCGCTGTTATCAGCTGCTGCGGGAAAAGGGGGCGAAGGAAACCGTCAGACAGCTAAACAGCCAGGGCCACAGCGTCGTCTGAAAGACTGGTGTCGGGCCGACGCTCTGATTAGACTTAGCGTCGTCCCGCGCCAGGCTGCTGACGCATAACATGATAACGAATTTTGCCGCATGACGATTTCATACACCATCACCGCCAGTGAACCGGTTAATCAGCAGATTTATCGTTTCCTGCGCCAGGATATTGTGACCTGTGCGATCCCGCCGGGTTCGCTGTTATCGGAGAAGGACGTCTCCGCCCGCTTCAATGTTTCCCGCCAGCCGGTACGCGAAGCCTTTATCAAGCTGGCAGAAGCTGACCTCGTGCAGGTTCTGCCCCAGCGCGGCACCTTTGTACGGAAAATTTCTGCTCGCCGCGTGGCGGATGGCCGCTTTATCCGTGAAGCGGTGGAAGTCGCCGTGGTGCGTCGCTCGGCGGTGGAAGCCTCCGGGAGCGCGCTGGCGCTGATTGAACATAATCTGAAACTGCAAACGCTGGCGGCAGAAGGTCGCGACAGCCAGGCGTTTCTGTTACTGGACGATGAGTTTCACCGACTGATTGCACAAAGTATTCAGTGTGAACTCGCCTGGCAGACGGTGGAAAATATCAAGGCGTCGATGGACAGGGTGCGTTTCCTGACGCTCAGCGAAGTCTCCCCGCCGGAGCAGTTGATTGAGCAACATCAGCAGATTTATCAGGCGCTGCTGGCTCGTGATGCCGATGCCGCCGAGAAGGCATTACGTCATCATCTTCAGGAAATTATTTTCTCTATTTCCCCCATCGCCGAACAGAACAGCGAGTGGTTTGAGCAGGCTGATTGAGACGGGCAACAGGGACCAGGCCAGCGTCAGATCGCCGGCAGGTCACCGCCGCAATATTCAGTGCAGAAAAGCAGCGTGCGGCAGACCCGGTATCTCCGGCTCGCCTGCCGCGCCCGAAAAAAAGGCTTATCAGGCGATGGTCACTTCTTTCGCCAGGTAGACGTCCTGTACGCCATTGATCAACGCGATGCCCTCCTGCATCGACTTTTTAAAAGCTTTACGTCCGAGGATCAGCCCCATCCCACCGGCACGTTTGTTAATGACCGCAGTGCGTACCGATTCGGCCAGATCGGTGTCCCCTGCCGCTGCACCACCGGAGTTGATCAGTCCCGCCCGTCCCATATAGCAGTTCGCCAGCTGATAACGCACCAAATCGATGGGATTATCGCTGGTCAGCTTGCTGTAGACTTGTGAGTCGGTATAACCAAATTTCAGCGCCGTATAGCCACCGTTGTTTTCCGCCATTTTCTGTTTAACGATATCCGCACCGATGGTCGCCGCCAGATGATTGGCCTGTCCGGTCAGGTCGGCGCTGGCGTGATAATCCACCCCATCCAGCTTAAAGCTGTTATTGCGCAGATAGGCCCACAGCACGGTCACCATCCCCAGCTCATGGGCCCGCTCAAAGGCGACGGAAATCTCTTCCAGCTGGCGACGCGACTGCTCCGATCCAAAATAGATGGTCGCCCCTACCGCCACCGCGCCAAGATTAAATGCCTGCTCCACGCTGGCATACAGCGTCTGATCATACTGCGTCGGATAGCTGAGGGTTTCGTTGTGATTGAGCTTGACCATAAACGGAATCCGGTGCGCATAGCGCCGCGAAACCGACGCCAGCACGCCATACGTGGAGGCCACGCAGTTACAACCGGCCTCAATCGCCAGCTCGACGATATTTTTTGGATCAAAGTAGAGCGGATTAGCGGCAAAGGATGCACCAGCAGAGTGTTCAACGCCCTGATCGACCGGCAGGATCGAAAGATAGCCGGTACCTGCCAGCCGCCCGGTGTTATACAGCATCTGCATATTGCGCAGCACCGCAGGAGGTCGGTTGTTGTCGACCATCACCCGGTCAACATAATCTTCGCCCGGCAGGTAAAGGCTCTCTGCCGGGATAGTCATACAGCGATGTTGCAGCAGCGTATCCGCTTCTTTACCCAGCAACTGTACAATGTCGGTCATGGTTAACTCCTGTCTGAAGATTGCAGGGCCAAAGGCCCGTCCGGATTAACTTCACCCCCAGACAGCGTGGACCCAAAACCGCGCTTAAGGCAAATTGCCGGGGTCATTTTTCAGAAACATTCCGCACATGCGCCCTGCTGTCTTACCACCAGCGATAAAAGTGGTGTACCGGGCCCTGTCCCCGCCCCACCTCCAGTGAATCCGCCTGTTCGAGTGCGCCCTGTAACCACTGCTTAGCCTGTTGTACCGTCACATACCAGCTGTCACAGCGTGGCCGTAACGCCGCCAGCGCCGCCGAGAGCGTGCAGCCCGTGCCGTGGGTATTTTTCGTCGGCACTCTGGGCGAGGTAAAGCGATGTTCTTCTTTTGCGGTGAACAGCCAGTCAGGACTTTCGTCATCACACAGATGGCCGCCCTTCATCAGCACGGCCTGGCAACCCAGCGCCAGCAGCGCCCTTCCCTGTTGGCGCATTTCTGTTTCATCACGGGCGATATCACAGTCCAGCAGCGCGGCGGCTTCCGGCAGATTGGGCGTGACCAGAGAAACCAGGGGTAACAGCCGCTGTCGCAGCGTCGCCACCGCCGTAGGAGAGAGTAAAGGATCGCCACTTTTCGCCAGCATCACCGTATCCAGCACCACCCAGGGAACAGCCGCTGCCTGTAAACAATCGGCCACCACCCCGACAATGGCGCTTTCACTGAGCATACCGATTTTCATGCTGTCGATACGCACGTCGCTGAGCACCGATGACAACTGGACGGCGACAAAATCCGGCGACACCGGATACTGTGCCTGTACGCCGCAGGTGTTCTGCGCCACCAGCGCGGTGACCACACTGGTGCCGTAGGCTGCCAGCGCGGAGAAGGTTTTCAGATCGGCCTGAATTCCTGCGCCACCGCTGGGATCGGTACCGGCAATGGTCAGTGCATTGATACGTTTCATGCCATCGCCTCCGCGTCCAGTTTATACAGGGCGTCGAGAAACAGCGGCGTAAAGCTTCCCGGTCCGCTGGCGGCGGAGGCTGCTTTTTCCCCGGCCAGGCTCATTACCCGACAGGCGCTGGCGATATGATTCAGTTTCTCTCCGGGCAACGCGGCGAACCCGGCGACTACCGCCGAGAGGGCGCAGCCGGTGCCGACCACCCGGGTCATTAACGGAGAACCTCCCGGTATCTGCCGGCATTGCTCGCCGTCAGTGACATAATCCACCGCCCCGGTGACCGCAACTATCGCGCCACTCTGCTGCGACAGGCTGAATGCGCCCTCCAGCGCCGCCTCTGGCGGATGGCACGTATCCACCCCGCGACCGCTGCCCCCCAGACCCGCCAGCGCGATGATTTCTGATGCATTGCCGCGAATGACGGTCGGGTGATAGTTCAGCAGGTGTCGGCAGAAATCACTGCGAAAGGTCAGTCCCCCCACCGCTACCGGGTCGAGCACCCAGGTTTTACCCGCCTGGCATGCAGTTTTAACCGCCAGCAGCATCGCCTCGCTGCGGGCCACAGTCAGGGTGCCGACATTAATCAGCAGCGCATCAGCCAGCGCGCTGAACTCAGTGACTTCCTGCGGTTCGGTTATCATCGCCGGAGACGCTCCCAGCGCCAGCAGCACATTGGCGGTCAGCGTCTGCACAACGTCATTGGTCAGGCAATGCACCAGTGGCGAGGCCTGACGAAACAGGTTGAGTGAAGAGAGGGCCTGGCTGGCCGTAAAAAGCAGGGGTTGTGTCATTGCTGTGCTCCCAACCGGCGATCGGGAAGGCGATGCGCTGAGCATCTGACTTCCCTACGCTGGCATTATCCAGATCAGGTATTACGGGTATTTCTCAGCCTTCACGTGGAAGGGCACCCCGAGTCATTGCGTAAAATTCATTACTTTCGCCAGCATACGGGATGTGTCACTTGCAAAGCAAGCAGGCCTGGCCGCTCCAGGTTTGTCGATTACCGTCAGGGGATGACTGGTGTCGCCTGAGGTGTAGATTGCGCAAAATGGATGGCAAATTATTGTTTCCTGAAAATCTGGCTGTCGTTACCAGTTACAATAGCCTGTAATTCATCAGAATAATTACCAGTTCATATACGTTTATTTTTAGCTGATTCTTTTTTAAAGTTGAAATCAGCTGTTTATTTCCTGAGGAAGACTGACTGGTATCAAAAAAAAACAGTGACAGCACCTGTGCTTTGATAAAGAAAGAATAAATGTTATTATCTTAACGCTTAATTTAGCAAGGAGAGCGACAATGAGCACAGATGAAAAAGAGTCACGGAGACTGACGCCAGGAGAAATAAGCATTGCAAATCCATTTTCAAAAATGCAATAAATTATTCCGTAGTTAAAATTTAAGCCATTCCCATTTACACTGCAAAATCAAGATACCGCTGTAACACCTGATGGCAATATATATTTCATGCCCAAACATTATCAGAGGGATTTCTCGCGTGCATTGCCGGTTTATCAACATTGGTTTATTCACGAAATGACTCACGTCTGGCAATATCAATCAGGACTCAACGTAAAGATACGCGGCTTAGTTAGCTGGACTGTGTCTTACCGTTACTCGCTGCCAAATCATAAATTGATTTCCGACTACGGTATGGAAGTTCAGGCAAGCATGATTGCTGATTATTTCTGGTTGTTGAAGTTTGGCCGCTCAGGATTTGATGAAATATCAAATTTTACCGGCATCAGAGGTCCAAATCTTTTAAAAAGCTATCAGTGGGTGATGCGTGGTTTTCTCAGCGTTCCCTCTGCCAAAAGGAATTTTCCATGAAAAATCTGGCATGGATTGGCGCTATTTTTTTTGCTTAATGGCTGCCATCTTGAAAAACCCTGGGTTCATCAATTAGATGTCGAGATTAAGAATAACGCCCCTTGTTTTAAAATGCCTTCAGAGATTAAAACCGATCACCAAAAAATGAAAAGTCAGGGGGTTATGATATATAAAAAATCACAGCAAGACTGGGTACCTTTCTGGTACGCCCCGCAGAAATCAACCTTTCCAGGCATTGTCTATGAGGAGTGCATTTCGTATCCGGAAGTAAAATGGCAGGAAGGCAGATGGTCCGTCTTGATGGGTATTACAACTGACGATGATAAGAAAAAATATCGCCTCATAAACACCTTTAGTTTGCAAAAAGACGAAGCAGGGAATTTTTTTCTTGAAAATCTCCAATAAATTTTCAGGCGAAACAACTGACAGCGCGCCGACGCTGCGTTGATTATTCCAACCAATGCGAATCAAGCCAGACAGGGTTACTATGACGCACAATCCACAATGTGACCTTTTACCACGCAGACCAGCGCTGCGTTTTCCCTGTTACTGCCATCGATAATCCCTGATGTTCCGATCCGGAACTTTTTGCTACAGTCCGCTGAGTTGAGAGCTGATTAAAGTCAGGCCGCTGAGACAGGGTAACCGAGATGAACAGACCACTTAATGAACAGTATGGCATAAGCGTTGCCGCACTTCAGATGCTGCAATATCTCCGGCAGATCGCCCGTGGCGACCACGCATTCACCCTGCGGGATACCGAGTTAAACAGCCGTTGCAACGTCACACCCGCAGATAATTTTACCCTGCTGGAGCAGCTGTTCGAAGCGGGAAAAATTGATTATGACTATCGCGGAAGCGGAGCCGAAAGCGAAAGACACGTCAAACCGGTCTGGGGTGAACGCTGATGGCAATCCGCCCTTTCACCGAGGCCGACCGTCCGTTCCTGCGCACGCTGTTTCTTGCTGCGAGGCGGGCTAACTGGCACTGGCTGGATGGCAGCGAGTGGCAACTGGAAGATTTTGATTGCGTGACGCTGGGCGAACGGGTGCTGGTTGCCAGCAGAGAAGAATGCCGCGTCGGTTTTGCCGCCGTGCTACCCAATGATAACTTCCTGCACAGCCTGTTTGTTGACCCGGCCTGGCAGGGGCGCGGCGTCGGCAGCGAGTTGTTAAACGCCGTGCAGGCGGATTTTACTTCTACCGGCAAACTAAAATGCCTCAGCGCCAACCAACACGCGCTGGCCTTCTATCAGCGACATGGCTGGCAACGAATTGGCAGCGGTGAAAGCGATCAGGGACCCTATCTGCTGCTGCACTACCTGCTGAAGCCGTCAACCCCAACCACGGTCTGATGCACCTGCGGCGTCAGCCTGGCAGGCCGCGAAACCGCAACGCACGGCGTTGAAGCACAGCGCCGGTGGCAGGCCAAATCATCCGGCGCTGTGGCCATCACAACGCACGAAAGGCGATATCCTCCGGAATAACCTCTCCACGCCAGAACAGCTGTGCGGCTACCTGACCCGCCAGTTCACGGTACATATCGGTAAATTCGCTATCCGGTCGACGCACCACGGTCGGCTGTCCGTCATCGAGATCTTCACGCAGCGAAATATGCAGCGGCAGCTGGCCCAGCAGGCGGATATGAAACTGCTCCACCAGCTTTTCTGCCCCGCCAGTACCAAAAATAGCCTCAGGATGACCGCAGTGGCTGCATATATGGATACTCATGTTTTCCACCACGCCCAGCACCGGTACGCTGACCTTGTCGAACATCACGATGCCTTTACGCGCATCTATCAATGCGACATCCTGCGGGGTAGTCACCACCACCGCCCCCGTGACCGGCACATTCTGCGCCAGCGTCAGCTGAATATCCCCGGTGCCCGGCGGCATATCCAGTATCAGATAGTCCAGCTGCGGCCACAGCGTTTCATTCAGCAACTGCATCAGCGCTTTACTGGCCATCGGCCCGCGCCAGACCATGGCATTATCGTCGGTCACCAGATAGCCAATCGAGTTGGTTGCCAGGCCATGCGCCATAATCGGCGCCATATGCTTGCCATCCGGCGAGGCAGGTCGTTCATCGCGCGTGCCAAGCATATCCGGAATTGACGGACCATAGATATCGGCATCCAGCAATCCCACCTTCGCCCCTTCCGCCATCAGCGCAAGGGCCAGGTTGACTGCGGTGCTGGATTTTCCCACCCCACCTTTGCCCGAACTGACGGCGATAATATTCTTCACCCCATTAACGCCCGGATGATTTTTCACCCGCTTCAGCGTGGCAATCTGATGGTTAAGCCGCCAGTTGATTGCCCGGGCATCGGTCAGCCGCAGCAGTTCCGTACTGACGGTCTCTTTTAATATCTCAAAGCCGCTTAGCCAGACGAACGGCATCACCAGCTCAATATGCAGGGTGTTATCCATCAGCGCACAATGGCGCAGCGCCTTCAGACTGGTAAGATTCTGCTCTAATGTTGGATGTTCGAAGGTGCCAAGCACCCCCATCACCACGGCACGCAGCGCTTCCGGTGAGCGTTTTTCCTCTGACTGTGACATCGTCCCGGCTCCTGTTTGGTTGTCAGTTTTATTCAGCGGAGCATATCAGATATGACTGCGGGCAGGCGTGGCCTGCTGCAAAAATCGGGGTGGTCCATGCGGGATTGTTTACGCAGGGAGCCGCTATCGGTTACCATCGAATCCCCTTTTTTTAAACAGGTATATCAAGTTTTACTATGACTCAAGTCGCGAAGAAAATTTTGGTAACGTGCGCCCTGCCGTACGCCAACGGTCCCATCCACCTCGGTCACTTGCTCGAGCATATCCAGGCAGATATTTGGGTCCGTTACCAGCGAATGCGCGGCAACGAGGTTTACTTCATCTGTGCTGACGACGCACACGGCACGCCGATCATGCTGAAAGCGCAGCAGCTGGGCATTCAGCCAGAGCAGATGATTGCCGAGATGAGTCAGGAACATCAGACCGACCTGGCCGGTTTCAATATCAGCTACGACAATTTTCACTCGACCCACAGCGAAGAAAACCGCCAGCTGTCAGAACTGATCTATACCCGTCTGAAAGAGAACGGCTTTATTAAAAACCGCACCATTTCGCAGCTTTACGATCCGGAAAAAGGCATGTTTTTGCCGGACCGTTTTGTGAAGGGCAGCTGTCCGAAATGCAAATCAGCCGATCAGTATGGCGACAACTGTGAAGTGTGCGGCGCGACCTACAGCCCGACCGAACTGATCGATCCAAAATCGGTGGTTTCCGGTGCCACGCCTGAAATGCGCGACTCTGAGCATTTCTTTTTTGACCTGCCAGAATTCAGCGCCATGCTCCAGGCCTGGACCCGCTCCGGTGCGCTTCAGGAGCAGGTCGCCAATAAAATGCAGGAGTGGTTTGAATCCGGGCTGCAACAGTGGGACATCTCGCGCGATGCGCCCTATTTCGGCTTTGAGATCCCTGACGCGCCGGGCAAATATTTCTACGTCTGGCTCGATGCGCCAATCGGCTATATGGGCTCATTCAAGAACCTGTGTGACCGACGCGACGACATCGATTTTGACACCTTCTGGAAGGCCGATTCTGACGCGGATTTGTACCATTTTATCGGCAAAGATATCGTCTATTTCCACAGCCTGTTCTGGCCGGCCATGCTGGAAGGCAGCCAGTTCCGTAAGCCAACCAATGTGTTTGTTCACGGTTATGTCATGGTGAACGGCGCGAAGATGTCCAAATCGCGCGGCACCTTTATCAAAGCCAGCACCTGGCTTGAACATCTGGATGCCGACAGCCTGCGCTATTTCTACGCCACCAGACTCTCTTCACGCATTGATGATATCGACCTCAACCTGGAAGATTTTGTGCAGCGGGTTAACGCCGACATCGTTAATAAAGTGGTTAATCTGGCCTCGCGCAATGCCGGTTTTATCACTAAACGTTTTGACGGTCAGCTCTCCGCCGAACTGGCCGATCCGCAGCTGTATAAAACCTTTACCGACGCGTCTGCCACTATCGCCGAAGCCTGGAACAGCCGAGAGTTCAGCCGCGCCATCCGTGAGATCATGGCGCTGGCAGACGTCGCAAACCGCTATGTTGACGAGCAGGCTCCGTGGGTGGTGGCGAAGCAGGAAGGCCGCGATGCCGATTTGCAGGCAATCTGTTCAATGGGGATCAACCTGTTCCGCGTGCTGATGACCTGGCTGAAACCAGTTTTACCCGACCTGAGCGAACGGGCTGAAGCCTTCCTGAACCAGTCGCTGAGCTGGGATGGCCTGCACCAGCCGTTGCTGAACCACCGTGTTGCCCCCTTCAGGGCACTGTTTCAGCGTGTTGAGATGGATAAGGTTAATGCACTGGTCGAGGCTGCCAGGCAGGAAGCAGCAGCGGCTGCCAAACCGGCTGTCAGCGGTCCACTGGCTGACGCGCCGCTTCAGGAAAGCATCACCTTTGATGATTTTGCCAAAGTGGATATGCGCATTGCGCTGATCAGCCGTGCTGAGTTTGTCGAAGGCTCCGACAAGCTGCTGCGTCTGACGCTGGATCTGGGCGGTGAAACACGCAATGTCTTTTCCGGCATTCGCGCAGCCTATCCGGACCCGACTGTGCTGACCGGACGCCTGACGGTCATGGTGGCTAACCTTGCACCGCGTAAAATGCGCTTCGGTGTCTCTGAGGGGATGGTGATGGCAGCGGGCCCTGGCGGCAGCGACATTTTCCTGCTCTCTCCTGACAGCGGCGCACAGCCCGGTATGCAGGTGAAATAATCCGGCACCCGGCGGCGCTTTTTACCTCGCAGTGAAAAGCGCCGCTTCTCACCCGGAGAGGGCAGCCGGGTCATTAAGGTTTCAGCTCCACGCCTGGCACATCCCACCCCCGGCTTCACACTGTGATCGGTAGCACACTTCTTTTTTTGATCGTAAGATTCATCGTCAAAAAAACTAGGAGCTTATCATGCGCAGTGCGCTTGTTGCAGGCTGGCATTACCTTCGCGCCTTCCTGATCATTTATCTCTGTCTGTGGGCTGGCAATGGCATCGCCAGGCTGCTGCCCGTCACCATTCCCGGTAGCATTATCGGTATGCTTATTCTGTTTGCCCTGCTCGCCACTCAACTGCTTGCCGTAGAATGGGTAAAACCCGGCTGCTGGCTGCTGATCCGCTATATGGCGCTGCTGTTTGTTCCCATCAGCGTTGGCGTGATGAACTACACCGATATTCTCAGCGCCCAGTTTGGTCCGATTGTGGTGTCAGTGGTGGTCAGTACTTTCGTCGTCCTGACCACCGTCGGACTGGTCTGCGATAAGCTGCATGGCCGCCCGGTAATAAAACCAGGAGCCCGCGATGAGTGATATCTGGTGGTCACTGCCGCTGACCCTTGTGGTGTTTCTCGCCGCACGAAAACTGGCTGCCAGAGTCAGGATCTCGTTTTTCAATCCGCTGTTAATTTCGATGGCGGTGATTATTCCGCTGCTGTTGCTTATCAACATGCCCTACGCCCGTTATTTTCAGGGCAGCCAGCTGCTCAACCAGTTGCTCCAGCCTGCGGTAGTGGCGCTGGCACTGCCTTTGTATGAGCAGATGCATCAGATCCGGGCACGCTGGAAATCCATTATCGGCGTCTGTTTTACGGGCAGCCTGACGGCAATGATCTCCGGCACCGCCATTGCCTTGTGGATGGGTGCCACGCCGCAAATTGCCGCCACCATCATGCCCAAATCCGTTACCACGCCGATTGCAATGGCGGTATCAGCCACGCTGGGCGGTATTCCGGCGATCAGCGCCATCTGCGTGTTGATTGCCGGTGTGCTGGGTGCCGTATTTGGTCACATGCTGCTGAACATATTGAAAATTCACCGCAAATCGGCGCGCGGGCTGGCAATTGGCAACGCTTCGCACGCGCTGGGAACTGCCCGCTGTGCCGAGCTGGACTATCAGGAAGGCGCATACAGTTCACTGGCGCTGGTTATCTGCGGCATTATTACCTCGCTGCTGGCCCCCTTTCTGTTCCCGTTGCTGGTGCATTTCTCAGGGTAAAGCGGCGACAGGCAGCCGGTCAGCAGAGTAAAGCCGGTGGTCTGAAGGCGGGATCCCAGGTCGTGGCACCCGATCAGGCTGCATTCAAGGCAGACAACTCTACGTCAGCCTGATGCGGCTGACGTGCTATCACCGGCACTAAAATTTGCGGCAGGTCGCGTATTTCGCCTTTGCGTTTCACAAATTACATTGTAAGTGTGATGCAAATCACATACAGCAGTGACGCAGCCCGCCATGATAAGCGGCCGTCACTATGAGAGACTTGCCATGCAACCCCGTTTCCAGACTGCATTTACCACGCTGCCGCCCTTAATTCAGGCCGCTGCGGAACCCTTTCTGGCCGCCGATGACTTCCCGGCGTTTTTCACTCCACGGCAGGTGTCTGCAATGCGGCAACACAGTGGCCTCGACCTGCGGGAGCTGGCTTTTGCGCTGCTGCCCCTTGCCGCCGCCTGTGCGGTGACGCCGCTTTCGGCTTTTAACGTCGGTGCCATTGCCCTGGGCAGAAGCGGTCATCTCTGGTTTGGGGCCAACATGGAGTTTTCCGGCGCGACCATGCAGCAGACCGTCCACGCCGAGCAGAGTGCAGTTACCCATGCCTGGCTGCGTGGCGAAACGGCGCTGGAAGCCATCACCGTCAATTACAGCCCCTGCGGCCACTGTCGTCAGTTTATGAATGAGCTGAACAGCGGCACCCGCCTCACCGTACATTTACCGGGGCGCGAACCGGCGACACTGGCCGATTATCTGCCAGATGCCTTTGGCCCACGCGATCTGGCGATTGAAACGCTGCTGCTGGACCCGGTCAACCACGGGCTGAATATCCACGGTGATGCGCTTTGTCAGGCGGCTTTACAGGCCGCAAACCGCTGCCATGCGCCCTACTCTCAGGCGCTGAGCGGCGTGGCGTTAGAAAGTGCCGATGGCAGCATTTTTGCCGGCAGCTGCGCTGAGAATGCGGCGTTTAATCCCAGCCTGCCGCCGCTACAGGCCGCGTTGATCCTGATGAATCTGGCCGGTCATAATCTGAAGCAGATCCAGCGAGCGGTTCTGGCTGAAGCGCCCGGTGCCAGACTCATTCAACATCAGGCGACGCTGGCAACGCTTCAGGCGCTCGGCTGCAACAATCTCACTACCATCCCGCTGAATTAATCCACTCAATCGCACAAAATCAACAGCTTTTGTGATCACTTGTTAACAAAAGCTGTACTTTCAGATGAATTATTTTAGGATTGGCCCACAACATCACCAATCGCATGAGTATTGCTGACATGGAACTCGAACACGAAAGTAAAAGGCCACTTTATATCCCCTATGCAGGGCCAATTTTGCTGGAATTTCCCCTGCTGAATAAAGGCAGCGCGTTCTCGGTTGAGGAGCGAAATGAATTTAACCTGCGAGGGCTGCTGCCTGAGACGGTGGAAACCATTGAAGAGCAGGCCCAGCGCGCCTGGCGTCAGTTTCAGGACTTTAAAAACGATAACGACAAGCACGTCTATCTGCGCAACATTCAGGACACCAACGAAACGCTGTTCTACCGCCTGCTCGACAACCATCTTGAAGAGATGATGCCGATTATTTATACCCCGACGGTCGGCGCAGCCTGCGAACATTTCTCAGAGATTTATCGCCGCGCCCGTGGCGTGTTTATCTCCTACCCCAATCGCGACAATATCGAAGATATGCTGCAAAACGCCACCAAGCAGAACGTTAAGGTGATTGTGGTCACCGACGGCGAGCGTATCCTGGGCCTTGGCGATCAGGGCATCGGCGGCATGGGTATCCCTATCGGTAAGCTGTCACTGTACACCGCCTGTGGCGGCATCAGCCCGGCCTATACCCTGCCGATTGTGCTCGACGTTGGCACTAATAATCAGCAACTGCTTAACGACCCACTCTATATGGGCTGGCGTCATCCGCGTATTACCGGCGAAGAGTACGACAAATTCGTTGACGAATTCATTCAGGCGGTGAAAAGTCGCTGGCCGAACGTGCTGTTACAGTTTGAAGATTTCGCCCAGAAAAATGCCATGCCGTTGCTGGAGCGTTATCGCGATGAGGTATGCTGCTTTAACGACGATATCCAGGGCACGGCGGCGGTGACGCTGGGCACGCTGATTGCCGCCAGCCACGCTGCCGGTAGCAAAATGAGCGAGCAGAAAGTGGTGTTCCTCGGTGCCGGTTCTGCCGGCTGTGGTATCGCTGAGCAGATTGTCGCCCAGATGAAATCGGAAGGCCTGAGTGACGACGAAGCCCGCGCCCGCGTCTTTATGGTTGACCGTTTCGGCCTGCTGACCGACAAGCTGCCTAATCTGCTCAGTTTCCAGAGCAAGCTGGTGCAGAAAAGTGACAGCCTTAGCGGCTGGGATTCCTCTTCGGATTCCCTGTCACTGCTGGACGTGGTGCGCAATGCGCGTCCGGATATCCTGATTGGTGTTTCCGGCCAGCCGGGACTGTTCAGTGAAGAGATTATCCGGGAAATGCACAAACATTGTGCGCGCCCTATCGTGATGCCGCTGTCTAACCCAACCTCTCGCGTGGAAGCCACGCCGCAGGATATCCTGGCGTGGACCGACGGTGCCGCGCTGGTTGCCACCGGCAGCCCGTTCTCTCCGGTGATGTTAAAGGAAAAAACTTACCCGATTGCCCAGTGCAATAACTCCTATATCTTCCCCGGCATTGGCCTGGGGGTCATTGCTTCTGGTGCCACCCGCGTCACTGACTCCATGCTGATGGCCGCCAGTCGTGCCCTGGCTGACTGCTCACCGCTGGTCAATGATGGTGAAGGCCCGGTTCTGCCCGAAGTCAAAGATATTCAGGGCGTCTCGAAGGTGATTGCCATGGCCGTCGCCAAAGCCGCTCAGGAAGCCGGTGTCGCTGTAGTGACCTCAGAAGATGTGCTTTCCCGAGCGATCTCCGCCAATTTCTGGCTGCCGCAGTATCGCCACTACCGTCGCACGTCGATTTAACGCCGATGGCCGGGAAGGCACCTTCCCGGCCAGTTTACCGTCGCGCACGGTTATTGCTCCTGCTGCTGACGCTTTTTCAACCATCCGGATATTCCTGACGGCGGATTGTGCGAAATGCGCCCATCCGCAGCCTTCCCGCTTGCTTCACTCCGCCGGGTAAAGTAGCCTTGATCCACCTTTTTATACGAAGTCTGAGCAGCGTCCGGCATGGTAAAACGCCTGATTTATAGCCTGATTATCATCGTGGTTCTGATGATAGCGGCTGCGCTCGGCCTGGATCGCTGGATCAGTATAAAAACCGCCCCCTGGGTTTATTCCAGTCTCAACGCCCTGCCGCATCGCCAGGTGGGGGTGGTTCTGGGGACCGCCAAATACTACCGCACTGGCGTTATCAATCAGTATTATCTCTACCGCATGCAGGGCGCGCTGAATGCCTACAACAGTGGCAAAGTTAACTATCTGCTGCTTAGTGGCGATAATGCCCAGCACAGTTATAACGAGCCGATGACCATGCGCCGCGACCTGATCGCCGCCGGCGTACCGGCGTCTGACATCGTGCTGGATTATGCAGGATTTCGTACCCTGGACTCGATTGTGCGCACCCGTAAGGTGTTCGACACCAATGATTTTATTATTATCACCCAGCGCTTTCACTGCGAGCGGGCGCTGTTTATTGCGCTGCACATGGGCATTCAGGCTCAGTGCTATGCGGTCCCCTCGCCGAAAAATATGCTGACTATCCGCCTGCGCGAAGTGGTCGCGCGTCTTGGCGCGCTGGCCGATCTCTATCTGATGAAGCGCGAGCCGCGTTTTCTGGGGCCGATGGTGCCTATCCCGGCACGGCATGAGGTGCCGGAAGATGCACAAAGCTATCCGGCAGTGACCCCTGAACAGTTGCTGGAGCTGGAGCAGAAGCTGAAATCCATCGCCCCGGCCCCGTCGCCGCCAGCCGCCGCCGGAGCCAACCGTCCCCCTGCCGTCGCATCGTAAGGCCGCGTGGCGTCAATCGGAATTCACATGCTGTCGGCAGTAGCGTTTGCGCCAGGCGGCGGGAGTCATACCGCGCAGCTGACGAAAAACCCGACGAAAGTAGCTCACATCGCTGAATCCACAACCTGCTGCAACCTCACTGAGACTACAGGCATCGGTCAGCAGCATTTTCTCTGCTGCGGTAATACGCTGCTGCTGTAGTGCGCCAGTGAGGGTGAGGCCAAACGTCCGGCGAAATATCCGCCCAAGGTAATCCACGTTGCAATGTAGCGATCGTGCCAGTTCACTGGCCCCGGTAAGACGGTGATAGTGCGTGGTAATAAGTTGTTTCGCCTGCCATGCCAGTGCCGCGCCCGGACCATTTGCTGCGGGCGTCTCTGCACCGCTGCGAACAATTTCCTGCAATAACAGAATTAATAATAATTCCAGCGACTGGCTTTGGGGAATACGAGCCTGTTCATTTAAAAATAAACGAAACAGCGCAAGTAAATTATCTTCATCCTGAACTTTGCAATGCTGGGGAATATTCAGTTGTAATAAGGGATTTTCCTGCTGTTCCGGCAGCACATCAAAATGTAACCAGTAGAATTTCAACTTATCGTTAAATACCGATACGCCCCGATGTTGCCGCCCCGGAAACAGAAGTAAGCATTCCCCCTGCTTTAACTGAAAAATACGTTCTTCTTCCTGCAACGACAGCGTGCCGCTGACCAGATAAATAAGTTCAAACGAGCTAAGGGTGCGGGTCGGATGTGTACCCACACCACGGGAAATAAACAGCCCGCCGTTCTGCACTTTTAGCGGATAAGTGACGGATAAAGAAAGCATTCAACCTCCTCTGGCTGCACGGTTTTTAGTGTAATTAATAGCACATGCAGCCCCCTGACATGATGACAAGGCGTCAGGGTTTGATCTGCTTCACAAATAATCCGGCAGGTCGGAATTGTGCTGTTTTACTACCTGAACGCCCTCTTGTTGGCCGATGTCTGCCGTGCCAGATTAAATAAAAAGTTTATTGACCGACTACTGAAAAATGGCCTGAGAAAATCAAGCTGGCGTATTACGGATAATGCAGCCTCGTCCATGCCTTCTTACTCTTTTATGCGTTTTTGCCTGAGGAATAAATGATGCAAACCGTTCAGAGCCTGACCATGAAAATAAAAGATTCGAGCGCCCGATTAACCCTCAGCGAGAAAGCAGGTTATGGTCTGGGTGACGCAGGTGGCACGGTGATTACCTGCCTGATTGCGAATTTTCTGACCTTCTTCTACACCGATATATTTGGCCTGACACCCGCGCTGGTGGGCACACTATTTATTACGCTCAGAGTGATTGATGCCATCGCCGATCCGCTGATGGGTATCGTAGCCGATCGCACCCATACCCGCTGGGGGCGGTTTCGTCCGTGGCAGTTGTGGATTGCTTTGCCGGTGGCCATCGCCGGTATCCTGACTATTACCGTGCCCCCTCTGAGCACGGAGGGGAAAATCATCTGGGCATTTGTCACTTATTTCCTGCTCTCCGTCAGCTACACCGCCATTAATGTTCCCTATTGCGCACTGATCAATGCCATGACCCGCCAGCACCAGGAGGTGATGTCCTGCCAGGCGTGGCGTTTTGTCCTCTGCGGCATGGCGGGATTTATGGTTTCCGTGGGCCTGCCGTGGCTGGTGGCGCTGACCGGCAAAGGCAACCTTGTGGCGGGCTACCAGCACGGCGTCGCGCTGATGTGCGTCATTGCGGCAGCCCTGTTTTTATGCTGCTTTTTTAGCGTGCGTGAACGGGTTACCCTTCCCAGCCCCGGCAAATTCAGCATTCGCGACCATCTGCGCGGTATGGCCCGCAATGACCAGCTATTGCTGATGCTGCTGATGTCCTTTCTGCTGATCAACGTCTTCAATCTGCGCGGCGGTGGCTATATGTACTTCATCACCTACGTGCTGAAAGGCAGTGCAGCTTATGCCTCGATGTTCTTTGCCATGCTGACGCTGGCGGCGATTCTCGGTGCGGTTATCGTCAATCAGTTGAATAAGTGGTTTGACACCGTGCGGCTCTATATGGCGACCAATCTGCTGCTGGCCGCCTTCTCTACAGGTCTGTGGTTTGCCCCGACCGGCGCAGCTTATCAGTCGCTGTGGCTGGGACTGATTTTCGTTCACTGTGTCATGCTGGGTTTTACCCTGCCGCTGCATTTCTCTCTGATGGCCTTTGCTGACGACTATGGCCACTGGATGAACGGCATTCGTTCTTCCGGAATGAACTTTGCCTTCAATCTGTTTTTTATCAAGCTGGCCTGGGCTTCCAGCGCGGGCATTATCAGCCTGGTGTTTGTGCTGGTGGGCTATCAGGCAGGAGAACAGCATCAGACCAGCGCATCCCTTAACGGCATCACGCTTTTTGAAACGCTGCTGCCTGCGGCACTGCATCTGCTGCTGGCGGCCTGCCTCTGTTTTTGCAAACTGAGAAAAAACCTGCTGGTGCGGATTTCCCGCGATCTCGCCAGCCAGTCCGCATTTAAGTAAGGAGAAGTGATGAGCGATTCCCCGATGGCTAAACCTGAGATCCCGCTTCGGCAGGTCACCCTGACCGATTCTTTCTGGCTGGACTATCAGCAGTTGATTAAAGAGGTGGTGATACCTTATCAGTGGCAGGCGCTGAATGACGAGGTGGCCGACGCCGAGCCCAGCCATGCCATTGCCAACTTTCGTATTGCGGCAGGCAGAGAGGAGGGTGAATTTCACGGCATGGTTTTTCAGGACAGCGATGTCACCAAGTGGCTGGAGGCGGTGGCTTATCTGCTGACGAAAACGCCGGACGCTCAGCTGGAAAAAACCGCTGATGAGGTGATTGAACTGATCGGCGCGGTGCAACAGCCTGACGGCTATCTCAACACCTGGTTCACCATTAAAGAACCCGGGGCGCGCTGGAGCAACCTGGCGGAGTGCCATGAACTTTACTGCGCCGGACATCTGATCGAGGCCGCAGTGGCTTATCATCAGGCCACCGGCAAGACACGACTGCTGGAGATCGCCTGCAAACTGGCCGATCATATCGCCACGGTATTCGGGCCGGGGGACGATCAGCTGGCGGGTTACCCGGGCCATCCTGAAATTGAGCTGGCGCTGATGCGGTTGTACGAAGCAACCGGGCAACGGCGCTATCTGGACCTAGTCAGCTTCTTTGTGACAGAGCGCGGTACGCAGCCACACTACTACGACATCGAATACCTCAGGCGCGATGAAACTTCTCACTGGCATACTTATGGCCCGGCATGGATGGTGAAGGATAAAGCCTACAGTCAGGCACATCTGCCGGTCGCCTTACAGAAAACGGCCATCGGTCATGCGGTGCGATTCGTTTATCTCTATGCCGGCGTTGCCCACCTTGCACGACTCAGTCAGGACCGGCAAAAGCGCGAGATTTGCCAGCGGCTGTGGGAAAATATGACCAACCGGCAGATGTATATCACCGGCGCGATTGGCTCACAGAGTAGTGGTGAAGCCTTCAGCAGTGATTACGATCTGCCTAACGATACCGCCTATAACGAAACCTGTGCCTCGATCGGCCTGATCATGTTTGCCAACCGGATGCTGCAAATGGAGGCTGACAGCCGCTACGCCGATGTGATGGAGCGTGCGCTGTATAACACGGTGCTGGCCGGTATGGCGCTGGACGGCAGGCACTTCTTCTACGTCAATCCCCTGGAGGGCACCCTGCCAGCGTTCCGTTCAACCATATCTATGACCACGTCAAACCCGTGCGTCAGCGCTGGTTTGGTTGTGCCTGCTGCCCGCCGAATATTGCGCGGCTGCTGGCCTCGCTGGGGTCTTACATTTATACCCGACGCCCTGAGGGTGTGGATGTGAATCTGTACATCGGCAGCGAACTGGAAACAGAGGTTGGCGGTCAGCCCCTGCGTCTGAAACAGGGCGGCGACTATCCCTGGCAGGGGCGTATCTGGCTGGAGGTGGAGTGTGACGAACCGCTTGGTGCCACCCTAGGCCTGCGCCTGCCTGACTGGTGCAGCTCGCCGGAGGCGACGCTTAACGGAGAGCCTCTGGCGGTGGCTGAGCTGCGGAAACAGGGCTATCTGCGGCTGAACCGGAAGTGGCAAAGCGGCGATCGCCTTGAGCTGACGCTGCCGATGCCGGTCGTCCGGGTTAGGGGCAATCCGTTGCTGCGCCACGTGGCCGGAAAAGTCGCTATCCAGCGCGGTCCACTGGTCTGGTGCCTTGAACAGGCAGATAACGGCGCGGAGCTGCACAATCTGCTGCTGCCCACCGGGGCCACCTTCCATACCCGACCCGGCAGCGGTGTGCTGAGCGGCAAAATCCTGTTGCAGACCACCGGACTACGGCGTCATGCGGTGGACGCAGCGCACCAGCCGCTATACAGCTTTGATGCCGCACCGGCAGCCTTCACCTCTCAGCCGTTAACCTTTGTGCCCTATTTCAGCTGGGCTAACCGTGGCGAGGGCGAGATGCGGGTGTGGGTGGATGAGGCCTGAGTCAGCAATCATTAATCTGGAAAAACCAAAACAGGCGGGGATAACCAGCGGTCTGGCACAGGCCGGGCGGAATAAAAAAACCAGACGGCAGCTGCCGTCTGGCCCCGATGTTGACAACAAAAGACTACTTCTTGCGGGCGTATTTGAGTGAATCCAGCGCTACAGCGAAAATGATAATGCCGCCTTTAATAATATACTGCCAGTAGGGATTCACTCCGATATAGGTCAGACCGTAGTTAATAACGGTAAAAATCAGTACGCCGGTCACTACCCCTGCAACCGTACCCACGCCGCCGGCAAAGGAAACGCCGCCCACCACGCAGGCCGCAATGGCGTCCAGTTCGTACATAAAGCCAAGGTTATTGGTGGCGGAGCCGATACGACCGGCTTCCAGCATCCCGCCAAAGGCGTAGAACACGCCGGATAAGGCATAAATCAGAATCAGGTTAAAATTAACGTTCACCCCGGATACTTTTGCCGCTTCCGGATTACCGCCGATGGCAAAAATGTTTTTACCAAAACGGGTTTTATTCCACAGGATCCAGACAAAGAAGATAGCAATCGCCGCATAGAAGGTGATGTAAGAGAGTTTAAACTCACCAATCCGGATAAAGCCCTGGGCGAAAGTAGAGAACTTCTCATCAAACCCGGCGATAGGCGAGGCACCGACATAATCGTAATAGAGCGAGTTGATACCATAGACAATAATCATCGTGCCTAAGGTGGTAATAAACGGCGTCACCTTCAGATAAGCGATAATCAGGCCATTAACCAGACCAATTACCCCACCGATCACGCACACGGTCAGAATAACCAGCGGAATCGGTACGGTATCCAGATGCGGGAACACCTTGTTGGCATTATCCATCGCCTGAAGCAGGGTTGCGGCTACCACGGCGGCCAGCCCCACCTGACGACCCGCTGACAGGTCGGTGCCCTGGGTGACAATTAATCCCGCCACGCCAAGCGCAATAATAATACGGACGGAAGACTGAGTAAGAATGTTACTCAGGTTCATTAAGCTTAAGAAAGTCGGGTCCTGGAAAATAATAATTGCCAGCAGCACCAGCAACACAACGTATATGCCACCCTCTTTTAACCAGGTGAGCGCATTTTTTTTATTTACAGCATTCATGGTAACAGCCCTTACCTTATTAAAGGTGCTTCGATGCCAAACGGAGAATTTCGTTTTGCGTAGTGGTTTTGGTTTCAACAATGCCTGCAACCATGCCGTTACTCATTACCAGGATCCTGTCGGTAATCCCTAATAGCTCTGGCATTTCAGAAGAGATAATAATAATCCCCTTCTCTTTCTTCGCCAGCTCGGCTATCAGTTGATAAATTTCAAATTTCGCCCCCACGTCAATACCACGGGTCGGTTCATCCAGCATCAGAATTTCCGGCTGGGTTAACAGCCAGCGGCCAATAATAACCTTCTGCTGGTTACCGCCGGATAATGAGCCGATGGAGGTGGCATGGCCCGGTGTTTTTACCCGCATCGAGTCAATAACCCACTGGGTATCACTTTTCATCCGGCTGTTATCCAGCAGGCCCACGCTGTTTTTATATTTACGAATATTCGAAATCAGCGAGTTAAAACCAATATCGAGAAACGCGTAGATGCCGGTAGCGCGCCGTTCTTCGGTCACCAGCGCAAAGCCGTGATTAATTGCTTCATTGGCGCTGTGGTTATTAATTTTTTTACCGTGCAGTTTAATCGTGCCGCCGGATTTCTCGCGGATGCCAAACAAGGTTTCCACAATATCAGTACGCTTAGCGCCCACCAGTCCGGCGACGCCGAGGATCTCGCCTTTACGCAGATCAAAAGAAATATCGCGTATTGACGGCTGACGCAGCGAGGTCAGGTTACGGACTTCAAGGATGGTTTCACCCGGCACATTGTGTTTATCCGGGAAGCGCTGGCTGAGCGAGCGCCCGACCATCATGGCGATAATTTTATCCATATCCAGCCCTTCAAGCGGCTGGGTGGCAATCCACTGACCATCGCGCAGGATGGTAATTTCATCGCACAGCTGGAAAATCTCTTCCATTTTGTGCGAGATATAAACAATGCCGCAGCCGCGATCTTTCAGCTTGCGGATAATGGTAAACAGATGATTGACTTCTTTTTCCGTCAGTGACGAGGTCGGCTCATCCATAATGACAATTTTGGCGTCATAGGAGAACGCTTTGGCTATTTCAATCATCTGCATCTGCGAAACGGAAAGTGAAATAACTTTGTCACGCGGATCGATATCAATATCCAGCTCGTCAAAGATAGCTTTGGTGTCGCGATACATTTTATCCTGATCGACAAAAAAGCCTTTGCGCGGATAACGTCCCAGCCACATGTTATCCATCACCGTGCGTTGCAGCACCAGGTTTAATTCCTGATGGACCATCGACACACCATTTTCCAGCGCTTCTTTTGAACTTTTAAAATCGATCTCTTTACCCTGGAAAACAATGCTGCCGGTATCTTTGCTGTAAATACCAAACAGGCATTTTAATAACGTGGATTTACCCGCGCCATTCTCACCCATCAGGGCGTGAACCGAATGAGGACGGATTTTTAAATTCACGTTGTCTAACGCTTTCACGCCAGGAAATGATTTACTGACGTTGGTCATTTCCAGCAAATATTCGCGCTGATTGGGTTGTTTATCACTGCCCATAATTCTACCTGGCTTAACGTTTTATGAAACCGGCAGCGGAGTAGCCTGCCGGAAAAGGGCGCAACAGACTGCGCCCATACCAGTGACAGCTTATTTCGCGATCTGCGCCAGGTTATCTTTATCCACCGGCACATAGGCGACACGCACAACTTTGCCTTCCAGTTTGTAACTGGTGCCATCGGTAGCCGGTTTGCCAGCGGCCAGGTTTTTCGCCATGTCTAAAGTGGCTTTGGCCTGATTTTCCGCATCGTTCAGCACCGTTCCGGCCATAGCGCCCGATTTCACCAGCGCCAGCGCTTCAGGCAGGGCATCAACACCAAATACCGGGACAGAGGATTTGTTATGCGCCTTCAGCGCTTCTACTGCACCCATTGCCATCGCATCGTTGTTGGCAATAACCACTTCAATTTTGTTGCCGTTCGGGCCGGACAGCCACGCATCCATTTTGTCTTTAGCCTGGGCGGTATCCCACATGGCGGTATCCAGATGCAGCTGCTGGGTTTTCACGCCGTCTTTGTTCAGCGTATCGATCACGTATTTGGTACGCGCTTCCGCATCCGGGTGGCCTGGCTCCCCTTTCAGCAGCACAAACTGAATGACGCCATCTTTATTCAGATCCCAGCCCGGATTGGCTTTCCAGTGTTTCTCAATCAGTTCGCCCTGTTTCACGCCGGACTCTTTTGAATCCGTGCCGACATAATAAGCTTTGTCATAACTGGCCAGCGCTTTGGCGGTTGGCTCTTTGTTAAAGAAAACTACCGGAATATCATTGGCTTTCGCTTTGCTGATCACCACGGCGGCAGCGGCCGGGTCAACCAGGTTGATCGCCAGCGCCTTCACGCCTTTTGCCACCATCACATCGACCTGATCGTTCTGCGTGGACTGGCTGTTCTGAGAGTCATTCATCAGCAGCTGGATGTCCGGGCTGTTTTTTGCTTCTTTCTCAATGTCTTTGCGTACGACGGACATAAAGTTGTCATCGTATTTATAAATGGTCACACCAATACGGGTATCTGCGGCCTGAACGGTGGCAGCGCACATCATGCAGGCAGCCAGGGCAGTGAGCGTGAAAGCCTTCTTCATGTTATCTCCGGTTTTTTGTAGGGTCGTTCTCTGCGTATTACCTTACCAGGTAAGGCGCTGAAATCCGGCGAGGCGTTAAGGTTAATAAAACGTTACGCAAAGCCGACTATTTGCAGACTTCCCTGTGCTTTACCACTGTCCCGAACGCTGTGTAATGATCTGTTTCACGGTGGCTGTAAATGCCAGCCCGGGCGGGAATGAAGCGCGTTACATAATGTTTCACTTCCGCTAACTGGTTGCCATCATAAGGAAGCTGATGTTAATTAACTGTGAATTTACTCACAAATTGAAAACGGTTACATAGCAGAATCGTTCAGGTTAGTGACCCGCCCCACACTTTAGCCGGAGGCGACGGAATGGCGGCGAACCAGCGTGGGCATAAAGCAGTGCCTGGCACTGACATCCAGCGTCCCTTCCGCGCCCTTCAACGCCAGCTCAGTCGCCAGTTTTGCCATGGAAATAATGGGATAGCGCACCGTGGTCAGTTGGGGATCGGTATAGCGTGCCACCGGAATATCATCGAAGCCCACCACTGACAGGTGTTGAGGCACGGCGATACCATTATCTTTCAGCGCCGCCAGCGCACCGGCAGCCATACTGTCGTTATAGGCAAAGACCGCCGTCAGATGCAGGTTGCGCCCCAGCAACTCCACCATCGCCGCTTCTCCACCCTGTAAATCCGGCTCCGCGCTGGCGACCCAACTTTCGGGGGGCACCACACCCTGCTCCATCAGCGCCTGCTGCCAGCCAGCGCGGCGCTGCTCGCCATCTTCTATCGAGTGGCCGGAATCCAGATAGCCAATACGCTGGTGCCCCTGCTGCTGTAACATCCGCGTAGCCATCAGCGCGCCGCTGACGTTATCCAGACAGACACAGCGATGGGCATAGCCCGGCAGCAGACGGTTGATCAGCACCATTCCCGGCACCTGATCCATCCATACTGCCAGCTCGGCATCGCCAAGCGCTTTGGCGTGCACCACCAGCGCGTTACATCGTTGGCGAATCAATACCTCGATGGCGTGACGCTCTTTATCAGCCTGATGATAGGAGTTATTAATCAGCACATGCTTTTGCATACGCTGGGCAACGGTATCCACCGCCTTGACCAGCGCACCAAAGAAGGGATCTGAGACGTCCATCACCACCACGCCGATGGTATCGCTGACCTGTGTAGCCAGCGCCTGCGCATTGGCATTTGGCCGGTAACCCAGTGCATCCACCACGCTGATCACCATGTCGCGGGTTTCAGCGGTAACGGCGCTGCTGTTATTCAACACACGCGACACCGTTGCCACCGACACACCCGCTTCGCGAGCCACATCACGGATGGTAATCATGGTTGTTTAACCGAAGAGAAAATGTGCATAGCCGATCCTGACCCTGAGTTGCAGGCCGCTATTCTGACAGGGGCTGAGGGCAGGCTACGTGAAATGCGTCACAGCAATGAAAACGGTTACATACAAATTCGCAACATTTGTGACCCGTGTCTCCTTCAGACGTTTTTGTTCAGCGGCGCGCCGCCGGTCAGTCGTGTCAGCCTGCGCCACAGCCACTCCACCGGTCCCTGACGGAAAAAACGCAGCCACAGGACGGAAAACAGGAGATTACACAGCCATACCAGCGGCACCACCAGTAGCAGGTGGAGACGGTCCAGCTGATTAAACCAGCCCAGCCGGTTAAACAGCGTGGTACAGATCAGCGTTTGCAGCAGATAGTTAGTCAGCGCCATGCGGCCCACGCAGGTGATGGCAAAGGTCAGTTTCAGGCGGCTTAGCGCGGGCCACCAGCCAAAACACAATGCGGCGTAGCCCAGCGCCTGCAAAGGTGCGGCCAGCTCACGCGGCAGTTGCAGGAAGAAACCACTCCAGCGAAAGTCCCAGCCACTTGCCCATTGCAGATAAATGGCCGGGATTTCGATCAGCCAGGCAACGGCGATTAAGATCACCGCGCAGCGGCGGTAGTGAGACGGGGTGCGAGTACCGCGCAACCAGCCGCTGCGCATCAGCGCCGCGCCGATCAGCATCAGTCCGACCAGCTGCCAGCCATACTGCGCCGCCAGAGCCAGCAGTCCGGAAGAGAGCATGTCGAGACGATTAACGATCGCTTCCCAGCCACCCTGTGTTTTCCAGAAAGTTTCGTACTGCACTTCAGCGAAATCAGGCAGCCACGAGCTGTTAGCCTGCTCCCCTGCCGCCAGTCCGAGCACCAGTAAAACACCGCAGCCAAGCAGATAGAGCAGTACGCCGGTATTAAACAGCTGACGGGTTGAGCCAACATCACGCACCATCCGCCAGGCCACCAGACCAGTCAGGCCATAATCCAGCAGAATATCACCGTCCCAGAGCAATACGCTGTGCATCAAACCCAACAGCAGTAGCCAGCTCAGGCGCGCCTGCATCCAGCGTTTGCCGTATGGCTGCAACATCTGTAAACCGGCACCAAACAGCAACGCAAACAGCGAGAGAAATTTGACCTGGGCAAAGAGATCGACCACCGCCCAGCTGATGGCATCATAAGCGGCGGGCAGTCCGTGCCACGCCGGATTGAGATAGGCTGCGCGGGGCAGCCCGAAAGCAACAATGTTGAGTAGCAGGATCCCCAGAATGGCAAGACCCCGAAGAAAATCCAGCGTGGGGATCCGTGGCATGGTGTCGTCAGCCGTGGCGGATGGTGCGCAGGAACTCCTGACGGGTATTCTGGCTGGACTTGAACAGACCGCCCAATGAGGTGGTGGTGGTGGCGCTAGTGGCATCACGGATACCACGGGCTTTCACGCAGTAGTGAACGGCATCGATACACACCGCAACGTTATTGGTGCCGAGCAGCGTCTGCAACGCCAACAGGATCTGCTGGGTCAGTCGCTCCTGCACCTGTGGACGTGAAGAGAAAAACTGCACGATGCGGTTAATCTTCGACAGGCCGATCACTTTGTCTTTCGGGATATAAGTCACGGTCGCTTTACCGTCAATCATCACAAAATGGTGCTCACAGGTGCTGGTCAGGGTGATATCGCGCACCGTGACCATCTCATCCACCTTCATTTTGTTCTCAATCAGGGTGATTTTGGGAAAGTTGGCGTAATCCAGCCCCGAGAAGAGCTCATTAACGTACATTTTGGCAATACGATGGGGTGTTTCAGCCAGACTGTCATCCTGCAGGTCGAGATTTAACAGCTGCATCACTTCGGTCATGTGACCGGCGATCAGCTGTCTGCGGCTTTCATCATCCATTTCACGAGCAGGTGAGCGTAACGGGGTTTCCAGCCCACGGGCAAGCAGCGCCTCGTGAACCAGTGTGGCTTCCTGACTTAACGTAGCCATGGTTGTTTCTTCTCCGACAGGGTTTACTGCGGCCCGTAAGGGGACCGCCAAAAATTCTGAGGCGGTATTTTGGTACACAACGCGTCGTTAATCCAGCAAATCAGTTTCAACCCGCATGAAACTGTTTCATTTGCTGCCAGCGTCGCAGCGCCAGACCAGTAAGCCCGCCAGCAACAGCCCTGCCCCGGCCAGATAAAGCGCAGGTTCCAGTCGCCCGCTCAGCGCAGTAGAAAGCGCCGAGAAAACCGGGCCAACCAGTTGGCCGATGGCATAGCCGGTGGTCAACAGCCCGGCCATGTAACGGTTATGCCGGGGAGCCAGTCCGCGAGCGACCAGCAGAGTAAGCTGAACCACATTCAGAAATCCGCCGCCGATCAGTACGGCTCCTGCCACCAGCCCGCTGATCCCCTGCAACTGCCCGGCGCATAAGATCCCCAGTGCCTGAAGCCACAGCGTCAGCGCCAGCCGCTGGCTGGCGTGGCCAAGATGACGGGTAGCAATACCCAGCGCAATGCCGACCACGGCAGCCCCGCCGAACAGGGGCCAGACAAACTGTGACAGCGGACTGTGTGGAAAGCGAGACAGCGCCAGCTGGGATAAAAAGTGGCGGGCAGAATATAGCCAAATCCGGCGAGGCTGTAGCTCCAGACCAACCTCTTTAATGCTCCGCTGATAACCAGCGGTTCTGCTGCCGGGGCGTTACCATGCACCTCCCCTTTTGCCGGCAGATATCGCATCACCGGCAGCAGCAGGATCAGCGCCAGCACCCCACAGGCAAACCACCCTTCAGCAGCGCTGACACCGTGGCGATGTAACATCCACGCCAGCATGCCACACAGCACAATCCCCGCGCCCGGTCCGGCAAACACCGCCGCACTCAGACCAGGACGGTGTCCGAGACGTTCGTTGCTCCAGGCAGCCACCAGCACCAGTCCCCAACCGCTGGCCCAGCCTGCCAGAAAGCGAATCACCCCATGCAGCCAGGCCGCAGAGACGCAGGCTGACAGCAGCGTGAGCAACACGGTTCCGGCGATGCCCGCCAGCAGCCGCTGCTGAATATGGCGGCTGGCCCGCATCGCATCGTATGAGCCACAGAGATAGCCAAGGTAATTGCAGGCCGCTACCAGGGATGCGCTGGTCAGCGACAGCTGATGCTCATTGATCATCAGCGGCACCTGGGGAGTGAAGGTAAAACGTCCAATGCCCATCACCACCACCAGCGAAATAAATGCGCAAAGCGCCACACGTACAGCCATTACCGACTCCTTAATCCCGCACGGCAAAGCGCCCGAATGTTAAAGGTAAATGTTGCCAGTATGCTGCCTGAAGGTTAGACTCACGAAAAGTGAATAATAATAACCAGGTTATTTACAATAAGAGAATAATGGATCTGACCCAGTTAAAAATGTTCTGTACCGTTGCAGAGACCGGCTCGCTGGCGCGGGCGGCAGAGTTGCTGCATCGCGTGCCCTCCAATCTGACCACCCGCCTGCGCCAGCTGGAACAGGAGCTGGGCTCCGATCTGTTTATCCGTGAAAAGCAGCGCCTGCGCCTGTCACCGGTGGGGCACAATTTTCTTTGTTATGCCCAGCGCATTCTGGCGCTGAGTGAAGAAGCGCTGAATATGACGCACAACGGCGAGCCTGGCGGTAACTTCGCGCTGGGTTCAATGGAGAGCACCGCCGCCGCCCGCCTGCCCGCGCTGCTCGCGGCCTATCATCAGCACTATCCTGCCGTCGCGCTCTCGCTGGTCACCGGCACTTCTGGCGAAATTATTGAGCGGGTGCGCGCCGGTACGCTCTCCGCCGCGCTGGCCGATGGCCCGATTCTGGTCAATGAGCTGAACAGCTGCCAGGCCTTTAACGAACGCATGGTGCTGATTTCCAGCCGGGATCATCAGCCCATTGTGAAACCGGAAGATGCGGCCGGCGATACCCTGTTTGCTTTCCGGCCTAGCTGTTCATACCGCCTGCGTTTTGAAAACTGGTTCCGCAGCGCAGGCATTCAGCCTGGCACCTTTATGGAGATCCAGTCGTATCACGCGATGCTGGCCTGCGTAGCCAGTGGCGGTGGGCTGGCACTGTTGCCGGAATCGGTATTGCAGCAACTGCCTGCCGCCGGACAGGTTCGTCGTCACACGATACCGGAGGAGATCGGCCGCACCAGCACGTATCTCGTCTGGCGTCGCGATGCCTTTACGCCAAATATTAAGGCACTGAAACAGCTGATTATCGACCAGTCCGGGCAGGTCAGCGGAGACGATGAAATCGTCCATACTTATTAGCTTCAGAATCTGATCGGCAAAGCATGATGGTCGCTGTCTGAATTCCACCACGCAGTAAAAAGCTGGGGTTGGTCCATCAGACGCGGAGAGCCAGATACCCCTTAACACATTAATGTATAAGAGAGAAACAATGCAAATGATTAAGACGCGCGCTGCGGTGGCCTGGGCTGCCGGTGAACCGCTGAAAATTGAAGAAGTGGATTTGATGCCGCCGCAAAAAGGCGAAGTGCTGGTACGTATTGTCGCCACCGGCGTTTGCCATACCGATGCCTATACCCTGTCTGGCAAAGATCCGGAAGGAGTGTTCCCGGCCATTCTCGGCCATGAAGGCGGCGGTATCGTCGAAGCAGTGGGTGAAGGCGTCACCAGCGTAGCGGTCGGGGATCATGTTATTCCGCTGTACACCCCGGAATGCGGCAAATGTAAATTCTGTCTGTCAGGTAAAACCAATCTTTGTCAGGCGATCCGTGCCACCCAAGGTAAAGGTCTGATGCCGGATGGCACTACCCGTTTTTTTAAAGATGGCAAACCCATTTTCCACTACATGGGCACCTCTACCTTTTCTGAATACACGGTAATCCCGGAAATCTCGTTGGCAAAAATCAGCAAAGAAGCGCCGCTGGAAGAGGTCTGTCTGCTGGGCTGCGGCGTCACCACCGGCATGGGCGCGGTGATGAATACTGCCAAAGTAAAAGAAGGTGATACGGTCGCCATTTTTGGTCTGGGCGGTATTGGTCTGTCGGCAATTATCGGCGCAAAAATGGCGAAGGCCGGGCGCATTATTGGTATCGACCTGAATACCAGTAAGTTCGATCTGGCAACAAAACTGGGCGCAACGGATCTGATTAACCCAAAAGATTACGATAAACCGATTCAGGAAGTGATTGTTGAAATGACCGATGGCGGCGTCGACTTCTCTTTTGAATGCATTGGCAATGTCAACGTGATGCGTTCGGCGCTGGAGTGCTGCCATAAAGGCTGGGGTGAGTCGGTGATTATTGGTGTCGCCGGAGCGGGCGAAGAAATTGCCACCCGCCCATTCCAGCTGGTAACTGGTCGGGTATGGCGCGGCTCGGCATTTGGCGGTGTGAAAGGCCGTTCGCAGCTGCCGGGGATCGTCCAGCGTTATCTTGACGGTGAATTCAGGCTGGACGATTTCATTACCCATACCCTGCCTCTGGAAGAGATTAATCAGGCCTTTGATTTAATGCATGAAGGCAAATCGATTCGCACCGTGGTGCATTACAACAAATAATCAGGAGGATTGATGGCAGCCACTCTGGAGCTACTGGAAGAACACCGTCTGTTTGGCGGCTGGCAACAGCGCTATCGCCATGCATCAGCCACGTTGAACTGTGCAATGACCTTCAGCATTTTCCTGCCCGGCCCGAAACGCGAGACGCCGCCGCCGGTCGTCTGGTGCCTTGCCGGACTGACCTGTAACGATGAGAACTTTTCCGTTAAATCCGGTGCGCAGCGCGTGGCGGCCGAGCTGGGACTGGTGCTGGTGATGCCGGATACCAGTCCTCGCGGCGAAGGTGTGGCGGACGATCAGGGCTATGATTTGGGCCAGGGGGCGGGATTTTATCTCAACGCGACGCAAATGCCGTGGAAAACCCATTATCGTATGTATGACTACCTGCACGAGGAGTTGCCTGCGTTAATCGCCGGGAATTTCCACGTCAGCGATCGTCAGGCAATCATGGGCCACTCGATGGGCGGCCACGGTGCACTGGTGCTGGCACTGCGTAATCCGCAGCAATTTACCTCGGTGTCCGCCTTCGCTCCCATCGTCAATCCTGCTGAGGTGCCGTGGGGACAGAAAGCGTTTCGGGCCTATCTGGGAGAGGATGCAGAGCAGTGGCGTCAGTACGACAGCTGTTGGCTGATGCAGCAAACCTCAGCCCGACTTCCGATGCTGATTGACCAGGGAGACAGCGATCAGTTCCTCGCCGATCAGTTGCGCCCGGAGCTGCTGGAGACCATTGCCGGGGAGAAGGCGTACCCGCTGACCGTGCGTATCCAACCCGGTTATGGTCACAGCTACTTTTTTATCGCCAGCTTTGTGGAAGATCATTTGCGCTTTCACGCCCATCATCTGTTGGCATAGCCTATCGCCGTGCCGGAAGCCTCTCCGGCGCGGCGTAACCTTTTGAGCGCAGATGCCAGCGCCAACTAAAAGCCGGGTTCCGCCACCAGGCCGTCAATCAGTACCTGAGGCAACCCCTGGGAACAGTGCTCAATGCGCCCTCTGACACCATAGACTTTCGCCAGACTTTCCGGGGTGATCACCGCTTCCGGCAGTCCGTCGGCAATCAGCTCGCCGTTTTGCAGCATTAATACGTGCTCACCGTGGCGCAGGGCAATATTAATGTCATGCACCACCACCACGGTAATAATGTTGCGTTTACGGGTTTCGCGTCGCACCAAATCCATCACATGAAACTGATAATTTAAATCCAGCGCGCTGAGCGGTTCATCCAGCAACAGCAACTCCGGACGACGGATCAACGACTGCGCCAGCCCGACCAGCTGTTTCTGCCCGCCGGAGAGCTGGTCGAGAAAACTCATCGCCAGATGGGCAATCCCCAGCCTCTCCAGCAGATCCATCACTTCTGACTCGCTGGCCGCACTGTTGTGACCGCCCGATGCCCGCTGCGCCACAATGATTGACTCCAGCACATGCAGGTGAACCCCGGCAGGCAGTGATTGCGGCAGGTAAACCACTTTCTCCGCGCGACGGGCAAACGGCTGGGCCATCAGTTCACTGCCGTTTAACCACAGCTCGCCCTGCGCCAGGTTCAGCCCTGCCAGCGATCGCAGCAGGGTTGACTTGCCACAGCCATTGGGACCGAGCAGCACGGTAATTTTGCCACGCGGCAGCAACGGCACATTGAGGTTGCTGATAATCTGGCGTTTCGGGTAACCGGCATTAAAGCCGCTGATTTTCAGTCCATCCATCAGACGTTCCCCCGGTGACGCAGAATAATACTCAGGAAGAACGGTACCCCCACCAGCGAGGTCACAATGCCTACCGGAATGATCACCCCCGGCACCAGGTTTTTAGACACCACCGAGGCGAGCGACAGTACCAGCGCGCCGGTCAGCGCACTGGCGGGCAGGTAAAAACGATGATCTTCACCAAACATCAGACGGGCGATGTGCGGGGCTACCAGGCCGATAAAACCAATTGGCCCGACAAAAGCCACCGCCAGCGCGGAAAGAATGCTGATACGCAGCAGCGTTCCCAGCCGCAGACGGCGAACATCTATGCCAAAACTGACCGCACGGTCTTCGCCCAGACGCAGCGCCGTCAGCTTCCAGGCGCTCATCATTGACCACGGCACCAGTAGCGCAAACATCGCCGTCAGCACGCCCAGCTTCTGCCAGGAGGCGCGCGCCAGGCTGCCCATCGTCCAGAACACCAGCCCCTGAAGGGTGTCTTCGCTGGCGATGAACTGGATCATCGATACCAGCGCATTAAAGGTGAACACCAGCGCAATACCGAACAGCACCACGCCGGAGCTGGCAACGCGGGTCCAGCGCGTGACGCCATCCAGCATCAGCGCCGCGAACAGCGCAAAGACAAAAGCATTCGCCGAAATAAACCACTGATCGGGAATACCCGGAATACCAATGCCCAGCACAATAGCCAGGGCCGCACCAAACGCCGCCGCTGAGGAAACCCCCAGGGTAAACGGGCTGGCCAGCGGGTTATTGAGGATGGTTTGCATCTCCGCACCCGCCAGGCCAAGAGACAGCCCCACCACCACCGCCATCAGTGCGTAAGGCAGACGAATATCCCAGACGATGACCCGACTTCCGGCGTCCACACTCTCTGGTGACCACAAGGTCTGCCACAGCGTTGACAGAGATAAACCTGAAGGGCCGAGGGTGAAATCGAGCAGCAACGAAGCGAGAATGGCAATGACCAGCACACTCATCATCAACATGTGCTTGCGCAATACCTGATGATAGCGGCCCATCGCGCTGTCCTGTTCCATTCCGA
The DNA here is from genome assembly GCF_058241465.1 of Erwinia papayae. Taxonomy (NCBI): domain Bacteria; kingdom Pseudomonadati; phylum Pseudomonadota; class Gammaproteobacteria; order Enterobacterales; family Erwiniaceae; genus Erwinia; species Erwinia papayae. The sequence continues at coordinate 290,897 of NZ_JBZCHT010000009.1, read as the reverse complement.
CAGCATTGCGCGTGGAGTCGTGGGTTAAACTCATCTTGATACCTGGCTTAAGAAAAAATCACGGCGGTAACATTAAAGGAAATGATAATAGTTATCAATAATCTTTGCCGGCAACTATTTTAGCTGTAACCAATTAAAAGGCGCGGAAACCGCGCCTGTGATGACTCCCCTACTCCCTGAATTTCGGGAAGATCATCTCACTGTATCTGATGAAGCGGGTTTTTTTGGTCAGTTTGTAACCCAACCAGATCGCCAGGAACAGCGGGATGCCGATATAGGTTGCCGCCACGCCGTACCAGTCAATCCTGTCAGCAAGAAACGCCTGATAATTCTGACCCAGCGTTATCGCCAGGCACAGGACAAAAGCAAAGACCGGCCCCAGCGGGAAGAAACGTGAACAGTACGGCAAATCGGCAAGGTCCAGCCCCTGCGCCAGATAACCGCGACGGAAACGATAATGGCTGATGGCAATCCCCAGCCAGGCAATAAAACCGGTCATACCGGAGGTGTTAAGCAGCCAGAGGTAGACTGACTGATTACCAAACAGCGAGGTCAGGAAGCAGAGTGCGGCCACGACGGTGGTGGCATACAGGGCATTGCGCGGCACACCGCCCGCCGAAAGCCTGCCGAACATCTGTGGCGCTTTGCCTTCCTGCGCCAGGGTATAAAGCATCCGGGTACAGGCATACATGCCTGAGTTACCCGCTGACAGAACCGAGGTCAGGATCACCGCATTCATCACCGCCGCCGCTGAGAGCAGCCCGGCATGTTTAAATACCAGGGTGAACGGGCTGACGCTGATGTCTTTCACATCATTACGCAGCAGATCGGGATCGGTATAAGGGATGATCAGGCTGACCACCAGGATCGCCAGCACGTAAAACAGCAGGATACGCCAGAAAACCTGGCGCATTGAGCGGGGAATATTTTTCGCCGGATCTTCCGATTCCCCCGCCGCAATGCCTATCAGCTCGGTGCCCTGGAAGGAGAAACCCACTATCATCGCCACGCCAATCATTGCGGAAAATCCGCCAGCGAAGGGTGCATCACCAATCTGCCAGTTAGCCCAGCCCGCTACCGGCTGACTGCCGCGCAGGATGCCAGCGATCATCATCAGGCCGACCACGATAAAGATGATGACGGTGACCACTTTAATCAGCGAGAACCAGTATTCCGCCTCACCAAAACCCTTTACCGACAGATAGTTGAGCAGAAAAATCAGGCTGAGGAACAGGGCACTCCAGATCCAGCCCGGCGTATCCGGGAACCACCAGGCCATCACCAGCTGCGAGGCGACCAGGTCCACCGCAATAGTTACCGCCCAGTTGTACCAGTAGTTCCAGCCCAACGCGAAGCCAAACCCTTCTTCAACATAACGTGAACCATAGGTGGAAAATGAACCGGAGACCGGCATGAATGCCGCCAGTTCGCCCAGGCTGGTCATCAGGAACCAGACCATCAGGCCGATAAGGATGTAGGAGAGCAGCGCACCACCAGGCCCTGCCTGCGAAATTGTCGCCCCGGATGCGACAAAAAGTCCGGTGCCTATCGAACCACCAATCGCAATCATCGTCAGATGACGCGCTTTTAACGCCCGGCGTAACCCAGGTTGTTGTGTTGTTATTTTGTCTTTAACCATCTTGAAATGCTGCACTCCGGCTGAAATAAGGCGCGATTGTAGCAAACTCTTTCACAGACGTGAGTATTAACACTCTTGTTATAAGACAGCTTAATAATCGACACAAAATTATTAGCATTAGCCTGATTCACCGTATAAAGTCCATGGCAATCAGCATATTAGCCGTTCACCTCGTTTCATTGCAGTAGCTCAGAAAACGTAATAATGGCCTGGAGAGATGCTTCTGCCGGTGATGGATGCGGTACAGGGTACGGGTCAGTTTTGGCACCGGCAATGGCACTTCCCGCAGCGTGCCGCTTTGCAACTGCTCCGCAATCACCCGTCGTGACAGACAGCTGATCCCGATGCCATGACGCACGGCATGTTTGATCGCTTCCGAGTTGCCCAGCTCCAGCGCCAGCCGGAAGGAAGAGAGGTGCGACAGTAAAAGATAATCAACGATTTCGCGCGTGCCTGAACCGCGTTCACGCAGGATCCACGGCTCGACCGCCAGGCTTTCCAGCGTCACCGGTCGTTGCAGAACAGGTGCATCCGGGGCGGCAAACACCACCAGTTCATCCTCCTGCCAGGCTTCGCTAATCACCTCGGTCATGTGACACGGTCCTTCAATCAGACCGATATCCACACGGAAATCCGCCACCGCATGGATAACATCCTGGCTGTTGCCCACGCTCAGTTCCAGAGGGAGATCGGGATAGTCCCGTCGCCATCCGGCTATCATCGCTGGCAGCATATAGTTACCGATGGTGCTGCTGGCATACACCCGCAGCGCCCCTTTATCTTCGCGAAACAGCTGTTCTATTTCTGCCGCCTGCTCCAGCAGACCCACCGCACGGGGGTAAAGCAGACGCCCATGTTCATTAACCACCAGCCGTTTGCCAACCCGGTCGAACAGCTGCACATTCAGCTGGTTTTCCAGATCGGCCAGCGCGGCACTGACCGCCGACTGGGAGAGAGAGAGAAGCAGAGCGGCCTGGGTCGTTGAGCCGCTTTTCAGCACTTCGCTGAACACCTCCAGTTGCCGCAGGGTAATGTGCATGGCGTCGCCTTTTCAGTTGCAGGACATATCAGTTATTCTGGTTGATTATAAATATATAATCAATTTCTCTTTTAAGCCATCGCGGCTCATGCTGGCAACTCTTAACAGGAGTAATGCTATGGCCGATCTCACTTTTAGTCCCGACCAGCCTGGTCCGCTACGTTTTACCCCCGGTCTGCTGCTGTCGCTGCTGCTGGCCGGGGCTGCCGTCTGGCTGGGTAATCAGCCAGACGTTGCCCGTCTGGGGCTGGGAGCACTCACGCTTGCCATTATTACCGGCATGGTGGTGGGTAATACTCTTTATCCGCGCTGGGCAGGACGTTGTGATCCCGGTGTACACCTTGCCAGACAGCGCCTGCTCAGGCTGGGTATTGTTCTTTATGGTTTCCGACTGACCATGCAACAAATTGCCGGTGTGGGGCTCAGCGGGGTGATCATTGACATCCTGACGCTCAGCTCCACCTTCCTGCTGGCAGTCTTTCTGGGCCGACGCCTTTTCGGTCTCGACCGCGACACCTGCTGGCTGATTGGCGCAGGCAGCAGCATCTGTGGGGCGGCGGCCATCATGGCGACGGAGCCGGTTATCCGTACGCAAGCCGCAAAAGTTACCGTTGCCATCGCCACTGTGGTGCTGTTTGGCACGCTGGGGATCTTTATCTATCCACTGCTGTGGCATGGGGCGACAGCCTGTTTCCCTGCGCTGACGGCCACTGAATGGGGAGTGTTTACCGGCTCCACCCTGCACGAAGTGGCACAGGTTGTCGCGGCGGGGCACGCGGTCAGCGCTGAAACCGAGAACGCGGCGGTGATTGCCAAAATGCTGCGGGTGATGATGCTGGCCCCATTTTTGTTACTGCTCAGCGTCAGGGTGAGAAACAGCACAGGGCGCGCCGATCGCGCAGCGAACAGCATCACTTTTCCGTGGTTTGCGCTGATGTTTATTGCGGTGGCACTGTTCAACTCACTGCATCTGTTACCACAAAGTGTTATCAGCAGTCTGAACCAGCTGGACAACCTGTTGCTGGCAATGGCAATGGCGGCGCTGGGGCTCACCACCCGCTTCAGTTCGCTGAAGCAGGCCGGGCTGAAGCCTCTGCTGCTGGGTCTGATGCTGTTTATCTGGCTGATGTTGGGCGGCGGGACAATTAACCTTGTGGTGCAACATTTGATGGCATGAGGTTACGCCGTGCGGTTATCATTGCCCGCTTGCGTCGCTGGATGCAGAACTCAACAGGAGAAACGGCATGAAATTTATCGGTGCCCACGTCAGTGCTGCCGGTGGCGTGGACCAGGCGGTGCTACGCGCCCATGAGCTGGAAGCAACAGCCTTTGCGCTTTTTACTAAAAACCAACGCCAGTGGCGCGCTGCGCCGCTGACAAAAGAGGTGATTGCCGCTTTTCGCGCCGCCTGCGAAAAATATCACTTCAGCGCCGCACAGATCCTGCCGCACGACTCCTACCTGATTAATCTGGGCCATCCGGTGGAAGAGGCGCTGGAAAAATCACGCGAAGCCTTTATTGATGAGATGAGCCGCTGTCAGCAGCTTGGCCTCTCCCTGCTGAATTTCCATCCCGGCAGTCATCTGCATCAGATTGATGAGGCAGCCTGCCTGCAACGCATTGCAGAGTCGATTAATATCGCGCTGGACGAAACGCAGGGGGTGACCGCGGTGATTGAAAACACTGCCGGTCAGGGCAGTAACCTGGGTTTCCGCTTTGAGCACCTGGCGGCAATCATTGCAGGCGTGGAGGACAAATCCCGCGTCGGCGTCTGTATCGATACCTGTCACGCTTTCGCGGGCGGTTACGACCTGCGCACCGAAGCGCAGTGCGAACAAACCTTTGCCGACTTCGACGAGATTGTCGGCTTTGACTATCTTCGTGGTATGCATCTGAATGATGCCAAAAGCGAGTTTGCCAGTCGCGTCGACCGCCACCACAGTCTGGGCGAAGGGAATATAGGCAAAACGGTGTTCAGCTGGCTGATGAAAGACAGCCGCTTTGATGGCATTCCGCTGATTCTGGAAACGGTTAATCCGGATATCTGGAAAGATGAGATTGCCTGGCTGAAATCCGAACAAGTTTAACCCCTGCTCAACGGCGCGGCGATTTATCCGCCGCCGCGCTGATGCTCATCGTTGCTGAGCGCAACCCGAATGCCCCGTTCACTCCTGCCCTTCTCCGACACGGTTGATGCGCATAAACAGCAGCTTAGTGCAGACACAGGTGCTGGCCGTTTTATCACTGCGCTTACCATTCAACATAACTCCTGCTTTTTATTCACAAAATTAACTTTTCAGCCAGAAAACCGTTGAGTTGCGGTTAATACGTTCCCTTCTACCATCACCCCGATTTGCAAACCCACACTCCATTCGTTCATAACAGCCAGAGATGCTGAACGTGCTTAAAAAAACAGGCAGGACATTATTATGGCTGGCCGCTGCTTTCCCGGTTGCCAGCCAGGCCGGTGAGTTAAACCTTTATTCAGTGAATACAGGTTCATTCGTCTACCACCTGACCGGCAATCATGGGCAGTACAATGAAAATTTTAATAACCGGTTTATTTCCGCAGAACGTAAATTTTCGGCAGACTCAAAATACAGTGCGCTGGTGGGAACGCTGAAAAACAGTTTTGACGATCGCTGTCTGTCGCTGGCGGTGCGCAGAGACTGGCAGGACTGGGGTAATGGCTGGGTGTTTAAAGGCATTTATGGCTATACCGGGGAATTCTTTTTTAAATCATTCAGCCACTGCGGCGATCGCGGTTCATATCAGGCTTTTAAAAAAGCGACCGGGGTCGGTTTCTCGCCTTACCTTTACAACGGTATGCAATACAATTTTACCCGTCAGGTTGGCGTTGAAGCCGGAATTATATTCCCAACGATATTTGCCATGAGCGTGCAGTGGAGTTTTCGCTGATCGATATAAAAAAAGCAGGTGCAGGAGGGTGACATTGATGACCAGGTCATCAGTCCCATCCTGCACCTGCCTGTGGCAGAAAATACAATTTTATGCTTTTGCCAGTTCCGTTTCCGGACGTTTCAGTACCGCATAAGCCAGGCCCGCTACTGCCGTTCCTGCAATAATCGCCATCAGGTAACCGACCACCGGCGTGATAGCGCCTGGGATAAGCAGCACAAACAGACCACCGTGCGGTGCCATCAGTTTAGCGCCAATCGCCATGGAGATTGCACCGGTCAACGCACCGCCGACAATACAGCACGGCAGAACACGCATCGGGTCGCGGGCCGCAAAAGGAATCGCACCTTCAGAGATAAAGCACAGTCCCAGTACCAACGCCGCTTTGCCGCCTTCCTGCTGACCTTTGTTGAATTTTTTACGCGCAACCAGGGTTGCCAGTCCCATCGCCAGCGGTGGCACCATGCCTGCCGCCATAATGGCTGCCATTGGCGCATAGGTTTGCGAACTCAGCAGGCCAACACCAAAAGCGTAAGCCACTTTATTCACCGGACCGCCCATATCGGTACACATCATGCCGCCAAGGATAGCACCCAGCAGAACCGCATTCGCTGTGCCCATATTAGCCAGCCAGTGAGTCAGCCCGGCCATGATTTTTGCCACTGGCGTACCAACAACGTAGATCATCAGTAGTCCGGTTATCAGACTGGCAAGCAGTGGGATAATCAGGATTGGCTTCAGCGCCTCCATACTCTGCGGCAGTTTGACCTTCGAGCTGATCAGTTTTGCAGCGTAACCGGCAATGAAACCGGCAATAATGCCACCGAGGAATCCGGCGTTAATACTGGTCGCGATCATCCCGCCAATCAGGCCAGGCGTCAGACCCGGACGGTCGGCAATTGAGAAGGCAATAAAGCCTGCCAGCACCGGCACCATCAGAGCAAAGGCACTGCCACCGCCAATCTGCATCAGCGCCGCCGCCAGCGTTCCCGGCTCTTTAAAAGCCGTGATACCAAAGGCGAAAGAGAGGGCAATGCTCAGACCACCCGCCACCACCATCGGCAGCATGTAGGATACGCCGGTCAGCAGATGACGATAGGCACCCGCTTTCTCTTTTTTCTCATCGCCCGCTGCGGCAGGCTGGCTGCCGCCTTTGGGCTGATAAGGTTTGGCTTCGGCAACGGCTTTATCCAGCTCCTGCGCGGTTTTCTTCAGCGCCAGGCTGGTTGAGGTGCGATACATCGGTTTTCCGGCAAATTTAGCCAGGTCTACTTCAATATCCGCCGCCACGATCACCAGATCGGCCGCAGCCACTTCTTCCGGAGTAATGGCATTGCCTGCGCCCACTGAGCCACGGGTTTCCACTTTAACCCACCAGCCACGTTTTTTTGCTTCGGTGTCAATGGCTTCTGCGGCCATAAAGGTGTGCGCGACGCCGGTAGGACAGGCGGTGACCGCCACAACACGCTTTGGCCCCGTGCCAGCGGCAGTTGCCGGGACGGCAGACGCCGAAGCGGAGGCAGCAGGAGCATGCCAGATTTTTGCGCCAGACTGCGCCTGCTCCAGTACGGCTTCCGGCTGACGCAGTAACTGCTCAATATCAGCCAGCCAGACGGCCTTGCCATCCAGCTTACCGTCAGCGGGGATCTGTTTCCCGGCAACGATAATCTGATCGGCTTCGGCCAGATTTTCCGTCAGCGTCAGCCCTTTACTGGCTGCCGTCGCGGTAATGATATTTTTTGCCAGATAGCCTGTTGCCAGCCCCAGCGAAGAATCAATTATCAGCAGCGTTTTCATTATGCTCTCCTGCTGTCAGTTAAAGGGTTGGAGGTCGACGCGCGCCATCATTGCGGCCAACTGGGTACGATCGGTAACACCTACGTTACTCTGGCTGACGGCCATCGCGGCCACAGCCGTTGCAAGACGCAGGGTGTGCTCGCTGGACTCGCGCATCAGCAGGCCATAAATCAACCCGCCAACCATCGAATCCCCGGCACCAACGGTGCTCACCACTTCACAAGCTGGTGGTCTGGCGATCCATTCACCTGAAGCGTTCACCCACAGCGCACCTTCTGCTCCCAGGGAGATCACCACATGAGCAATCCCCTGTTCGCGCAGCAAATGAGCGGCTTCAATCACATCCTGCAAAGTGGGAAGTTTACGACCGGCCCAGATTTCCAGCTCGCGGCGGTTAGGTTTTACCAGCCACGGCGCGGCTTTCAGACCGGCCACCAGCGCCTCACGGCTGCTGTCAAAAATGATGCACGGACAGTGCGTGCGCAGGGCGCTCATCCAGCGGGTGAAATCATCCGGATTTACGCCTTCCGGCAGGCTGCCGCTGACGCATACCATGTCAAACTGCCCCAGCCAGCTCAGCGAATCGGTACTGAAGCGTTCCCAGTCCTGCGCGGTGACGTTAAAACCAGAGAAGTTAAGATCGGTCACTTCACCATCTTTTTCCGTCAGTTTAACGTTGATGCGCGTCCGCCCTTCCACGACCTGAAAGCGGTTAGCAATGCCAAGATCGCTGAACAGATGTTGAAAACCGTCCTGATTCTCTTTGCCGAGAAAGCCACCCACCGTGACATCAATGCCCAGGTCCTTCAGCACTTTGGCAACGTTGATCCCCTTTCCGGCAGCATGCAGGCCGGTGGTTTTCACCAGGTTAACTTCGCCACGCTCAATTTCCGGGGTATAGCCGACCAGGTCATATGCCGGGTTCAGCGTGATGGTTGCGACGCGTCTGCTCATGCCGCCCCCTCACCCAGGCCTGCGGCAATCGCTTCCCCAATCGCGTCCAGCGCGGCACGGGCATCTTCACCACTGGCAGTGAAACGCAGGCGATGGCCTTTTTTCACCCCCAGGGCCACCACTTTCATCAGGCTGCGGCCATTGGCAGGTTTGCCGCTGCCATCAAGGTTAGTGACGGTAATTTCGGCATTAAACTGCTTGATCACGCTGACCAGTGCAGTGCCCGGACGGGCATGCAGACCATGCTCGTTACGGATGGTGAACTCTTCGCTCAGCACATCGGCCTGTTCGGAGACTTCGCTGGTCAGCAAAGCCAGAATCCCGGCGGCATCGGCGCTGAGCAGGCGGTCAGCCTGTTGTTTTAACAGTAAATCACTAAGATAGTTCAGCACGTTCATTGGCTGATCGTCAGTTACAGCAACGGTGACCAGCAGCGCGGCCTGCTCTCCTTCAACCTCAAAGGGCGTGGCGCTGCGGCTGATGGCCACCGCACTGGCAAGGTTGCCTTCGGTGCTGTCGCTCAGCCAGATGCCCTGCCCAAGGTTCAGCGGGCGATGGCTGACCACACGGCTGACAAAGCTGGCGTCGACTGCGCCCGCCTGCTGCAAACGCCCGGCATTCAGCGCCTGTAACGTGATCAGATCGCTGGCGGCGACCTCTGTGGCAATCAGCGAGGTGTCGAATTTAAATTCACTGCCCTGCTTTTCGCCCATCAGCAAACTGCGCAACGTCTCTGCCGAATCAGTGTTTTTCAACTGCTCAGCCACGCTGTCATCGCTCAGTACGTGGGTCAGCTGACGCAACAGCGCGTGATGCTCATCCGACTTCGCTGCGATCCCAATCACCACGTAAGCCGTCTGGTCATCACCCCAGTTGATTCCCTGCGGGAACTGAAACACCTGCACACCGGTATTCAACACCAGATCACGGGTGTCGGTGGTGCCGTGTGGGATGGCAATGCCGTTACCGAGATAAGTTGTCGTCTGCTGCTCACGAGCCAGCATACCGTTCACATACCCTTCACCGACGTTACCCGCCGCAGTCAATGCTGCGGCGACCTGGCGGATGGCCTCTTCTTTATCTCCGGCGCTGGCACCGGGATGAATTGCGGACAGTTCAAGTTGGAACATAGTTCTCCTCGCTGCTGAAATTGAATCGTTTCAGCTAATTTGAGAAAAAAAGCGCGACCTGTATTTCAACGGACTGAACAGATAACGCTGAAACGTTTCAAGGATTCTGGTCTGCTGGCAGGAATGTCGCAAGTTTTAACGTCATCGACGTAGCAGATTTTTGAAGCGACGCACATTTTATCCGCTAATTTCAGAAAATGGCGCTTTACTCAACACGCAGGTTGCTGACGACGTGCTGACAGCAATGACTTTTTCATCTCACGGGTCAGCAGGCGCTCATCAGCAACCGAGGAGTCATCACCTTATGGCATGGTCTCTCTTTCCAGCTCCAGTAGCCAGGTTAAGGCTTCCTGCCGGCTACCCCGACACATCTCCGGCTCTGGTCTGAGGCCCGCACATACCGCCGGTCGCAGAGGTGAGCCGAAAATTTTACAACGCTGCTGTTCATCCAGTTGGACGCAGCGGGTATTCGCCGGTTTTCCCTCAGGCATACCGGGAAGAGGCGTTGAAATTGAAGGTGCAATGCAGCACGCGCCACAGGCAGAACGACACTCCATTTTTACCTCCCGATTACTTTTGCGCGACAATAGCAGCCAGCAGAATGGAATACCATCACTCTCTCGCGCTCTTTTTTCCTGACCGGAACGATCATTTACGCGGTTCTGAGCAGCACAATCCTTGCCTGAAGCCATCAGCCAGAGTAAGTTGGCGCAATAATTTTACTGAGCCCATTGATTGAGACGTCAAAATGCCAAGAGCGAACGAAATAAAAAAAGGAATGGCGGTCAGCCACAACGGTAAGTTACTGTTAGTAAAAGATATTGATGTACAAAGCCCCAGTGCCCGTGGGGCCTCCACCCTGTATAAAATGCGTTTCACCGATATTCGCACCGGCCTGAAAGTTGAGGAGCGTTTTAAAGGTGACGACATTCTGGACACCATTTCACTGAGCCGTCGTCAGGTGACCTTCTCTTATATTGACGGTGACGAATATGTTTTTATGGACGACGAAGATTACACCCCCTACGTATTCAAAAAAGAGCAGATTGAAGAGGAGCTGCTGTTTATTCCGGAGGGCGGTATTCCCGGCATTCAGGTGCTGACGATGGAAGGCCAGATTTTGGCGCTGGAGCTGCCTCAGACGCTGGATATGGAAATTATTGAAACCACGCCGGGCATCAAAGGGGCATCCGCCAGCGCACGCACCAAGCCCGCCACCATGAGAACCGGCCTGGTTATTCAGGTGCCGGAATACCTCAGCAATGGTGATAAAATCCGCATCCATATTCCTGAGCGTCGTTACATGGGTCGCGCTGAATAATCTGCATTAAAAAACCGGTCTGTGCTGCTGCACGACCGGTTTTGTTATGTTATAACAATTACGCATCAATTGTAGCTGGCGGTCAGTATCCCCTGGGTGTGCTCGCTGTTCAGCCAACTCATCTCGCTTTGCCCAAAGCTGGCAGGAATGGCCTGTTCACCGGAAATGGCTGAGCGGGTGATCAGATTCTGACCATCACGATAGCAGGATGAACTGAGCTGATTGTGCTCAACCTGCACGTCGCAGGGGGGGTCGACAATAGCGCCTTCAAAGTGAATCACTCCGGAATTGCTTCCGGCTGCCAGTGTGTAGTTCGTCCATGAAGTAAAAAGAAAAGCAATCAACAGTTTTTTGCCATTCATAATGACCTCATCATTTAATTATCGCCTTATTAACGTAGTCGCAACTTTGGTATTTTGCGCTGTGAAGACAGTTTTAACCGGCCAGATTAATGATGATGCCATCAGCCACATCACTGAGGCGTTGAGGAAGAAGAAATGACCAGAGTCAATCTGATTACCGGTTTTCTGGGCAGTGGAAAAACCACCACGCTGCTCCACCTGCTGGCAGGCAAACCCGCAAATGAAAACTGGGCCGTGCTGGTAAACGAATTTGGTGAGGTGGGCATCGATGGTGCCCTGCTGGCCGGAAGCGGCGCGGTGTTAAAAGAGATTCCAGGCGGTTGTATGTGCTGCGTTAACGGGCTGCCGATGCAGGTGGGTCTGAACATGCTGTTAAAACAACACAATCCCGACCGGCTGTTGATTGAGCCAACCGGCCTCGGCCATCCGAAACAGATCCTTTCCATGCTGTCGGCTGAGGTATATCGCCCCTGGCTGACGCTTAACGCGTCGCTGTGCCTGCTGGACCCACGGCAACTCAGTGAGCAAAAAGTGGTGGAAAATGAAAATTTCCGCGATCAGCTCGCCGCTGCCGACATTATTGTGGCAAATAAAGAAGATCGCTGGGATGAACAAACCCGTCAGGCATTACAGCAATGGCAGGCACAGGATGCGTTTCACCGCCCGGTTGTCACCACCTCTTTTGGCAGAATTGACCCTGTTTTGCTGGACAGGCCGCGTGAAAATCAGCGTCCCCTGCCTGACGGGCATCATCATTCTGCACATCCCCCTTCACAGCTGGCTGCCCTGGCGCTTCAGCAGAACAGCCGCTGGCGTCGGTCGCTCAACCAGGGACAGGGCTATTATGCCTGCGGTTGGATATTCGATGACGAAACCATTTTCGATACCATCGGACTGCTTGAGTGGGTGAGACTCACACCAGTGGCACGGATCAAAGGCGTGATGCGCATTACCGAAGGCAGTGTAAGCCTCAATCGCCAGGGCAACGATTTCCGTATTGAAACCAGTCAGAGTGCGCCTCCGGACAGCCGTATCGAAATCATTCACCAGACAGAAGCAAACTGGAACGAACTCCAGACATCTTTGTTGAAGCTTCGTTTAAGTTCTCAGGTATAATGTGCACTGTTACTTTCCTGCCTTATCATTAGCCTGCAATGAATATAAAAAAATTAACCTGCATTCTGCTGCTGAACCTGCTGGGTCTGGCGCTGTTCTTTTCATGGTATCTGCCTGTCAATCATGGATGGTGGTCCGGCGCAGATAACAGCATTTTCTTTTGGTTTAACGACCGCCTGGTCACCAACAAAGCCCTGCTGTGGCTGGTGGCAATCACCAACTTCAGGCTTTTTGATGGCGTATCCCTGTTAGCAATGGGTGCGCTTTATTTTCATTTCTGGCGGCAGGAAACACCGCAGGGCCGTCGACGTATGTTTGCCATTGGCATTGCCATGCTGTTGAGCGCTTTACTGCTCAATCAACTGGGCCACCTGATTCCGGTATCACACCGCAGTCCTACAAAATTCTTTCCGCACGTAAATCACGTTGCGCAACTGACGGGGATTCCAACCAAGGATGCCTCTGCCGACAGTTTTCCCGGCGACCACGGTATGATGCTGATGATTTTTGCCTGTTTTATGCTGCGTTATTTCACCCGAAAGGCATTTTTAATTGCCGTCGTCATTGTGCTGGTGTTTGCCACGCCGCGAATTATGATTGGCGCTCACTGGTTTACTGATGTGGCAGTCGGTTCTCTTTCTGTCGTGTTGGTGGGAATGAGCTGGTGGTTAATTACCCCAGCCAGTGATTATTTAGTGAACGGTTTATATCGCCATTTACCTGGGAAATATAAGCCGGCTAAGTAATATCCCGGGCAGTAAATTGCAAAATAACCGGTGAATACCCTGTTCAATGCGGTTTACTGCTATCCTTAGCCTGGTAAGCAAATATTCTATAAAAGATTTTATTATGGTTGACTGACAGCAAAAACCATTTAGCTGAAACGACATATCGATATTTTAATCTGTAAAAAATAAAAAAAACCAATTTTCACCCTGTTATGGCCTTTTATGGCTAAAGTTTCTGCGCAATATACCGATACCGTTGCCACGCTGTGACCTTGTTGTTTCACATTGTGAAAACCTATAAAAAAGTCGCTAAAACCCCTCGCCATGCGGGCTGTAGTCGGGTAACCTCGTTTGCAATCAGGTAAAATCAGCAGACATTTTTCTGAAGATGAAAAATAAATTGTGCTCACAAACACATTTTAACTATTCAGGAATTGTCTTACCCACCTGTGATATTTACTCTCATTTCGTTTCGCAATTTAGCTAGCGACTTTGTCGTTAAGGACTTCAAGGGATCACATTCATAATGGTCAAGTCTCAACCGATTCTGAGATATATTTGGCGGGTGATACCCGCAGTTGCTCTGGCAACGTTGCTTTCAGCTTGTAGCTCGACGAATACCGGCAATAATGCACAAACTGATACTCATGCAGTTAAAGACAAGAATGGTTTTTTACTGCAAGCGTCTCAGGATGAATTCGAACAGTTGGTGCAGAATGTGGATATTAAATCCCGTCTGATGGAACAGTATTCCGACTGGAAAGGCGTTCGTTATCGCCTTGGCGGTACCAGCAAACGCGGCATTGATTGCTCAGCATTTGTGCAGACCACATTTCGTGAGCAGTTTGGTCTGGATCTTCCCCGCTCTACCTATGAACAGGAAGACAGCGGAAAGAGTATTCAGCGAGCCAAACTCCGTCCGGGAGACCTTGTCTTATTCTGGGCAGGTTCAACGGGACGTCATGTTGGGATCTATCTGGGTAATGACAATTTCGTTCATGCCTCCACCAGCAATGGTGTGATGATTTCTAACCTGAATGAAGCCTACTGGAAAAATCGTTATCGCGATGCGCGCCGGGTACTAAGCCGCTCGCAAAGCTGATTGCCCTTCCCTGGGTCTGCGAAACGAAATGAGAGTAAACGCTGCCACGGCAGCGTTTTTTTTGCCTGCTACCTCAAGCTTTGCCATTTGCCATAATCGTTCGTTAATCACCTCATTTCACCGTATCCCCGGTAAACAGCTGATTTAGCGCATTGCCACAGCCATCATCCTGCTGTTACGCTTGTGCCCGCCTCGGGTTTTGTTTCTGGAGTTGAATAACACAATGATCTTGCGCTGGTTTGCTTTGATAGCCTTCAGTCTTACCGCACCAGCCGTGCTGGCTGAAAAAATCAATGAAAGTTACGCCTTTGCCCAGCTTGGCGAACCGAAATATGCCACAGACTTCAGCCATTATGATTATGTTAATCCGGCGGCCCCCAAAGGAGGTAGCGTCACCCTCTCAGCCCTCGGCACCTATGACAACTTCAATCGTTTCGCTTCGCGAGGCAATCCGGCCGCTGGCTCTGATACCCTTTACGACACACTTTTCGTCAGCCCTGATGATGAAGCAGGCAGCTATTATCCCCTGATTGCCGAATTTGCGCGTTATCCCGATAATTACCGCTGGGTTGAGGTCACACTGAAACCTCAGGCGCGTTTTCAGGATGGCACGCCAATAATCGCCGATGATGTCGCCTTCACCTTTAATAAGTTTATGAACGAAGGCGTACCGCAGTTTCGGGTGGTATTTAAAGGCACCACCGCCAAAGCCATTTCCCGGCTTACCGTACGTTTTGAACTTCCGGAGAGCGACCGCGATAAGATGCTGTCGCTGCTGAGCCTGCCGGTGTTCCCGGAAAAATTCTGGAAAGACCATAAACTGAGCGAGCCGCTGCCAACGCCTCCACTCTCCAGCGGGCCTTACCGGATCACCAGCTATAAAGTCGGTCAATCCGTCACCTATTCACGCGTGCCGGATTACTGGGCGGCAGACCTGCCGGTGAACCGGGGACTGCATAACTTCGATACGCTGCGCTATGACTACTATCTGGATGACAATGTCGCTTTTGAAGCGTTCAAGGCGGGTGCGTTTGATTTTCGCAATGAAGGCTCGGCTAAAAAATGGGCGACTCAGTATCAGGGAAAGAACTTCAGCCAGCATTTTATCGTGAAAGATGAGCAGCCAAACCGGGTTGCAACCGCGACTAACTGGCTGGCGTTTAACGTGCCAAAGCCTTTGTTCAGTGACAGACGGGTTCGTGAGGCCATTTCACTGGTATTTGACTTTGAGTGGATGAATAAAGCCCTGTTTTATGGCTCTTATCAACGCACCAACAGTTATTTCCAGAATACGGAATATGCTGCCCGACATTATCCTGATGCCAAAGAGCTTGAAATTCTGGCACCGTTTAAAGGCAAAATCCCGGATGAGGTATTTTCAAAGATTTTTCAACCCTCCCACACAGACGGCAGTGGCTATAACCGTAGTAACCTTCTGAAAGCACTGGATTTACTGAAGCAGGCGGGCTGGCAGCTGAAAAATCAACGCCTGGTCAATGTCAATACCGGGGCCAGCTTCAGTTTCGAGTTACTGACGCGAAACGACGGTAACGATCAGTGGATATTACCGTTCCAGCACAACCTTGCGAGAATCGGCATCAAACTGAATATTCGTCAGGTTGACAGCTCGCAGTATCTGGCGCGCCTGCGCAAGGGCGACTTCGATATGCTGGCATCGCCCTATCCGGCGATGCCGTTCCCGGACAGTGGATTACAGATTTACTGGGCCAGCGCCTATATCAATTCCAGCTATAACCGCCCGCATGTTTCTAACCCGGTGGTGGATAACCTGATTAAGCAAATTAATCAGCATCAGGGTGACAAAGCTGCGCTGCTGCCGCTCGGGCGCGCACTGGATCGGGTTCTGCTGTGGAATTATTACATGATCCCAATGTGGTACAACGCCAGCGACCGCTATGCCTGGTGGAACAAATTCTCAATGCCAGAAACACGTCCGACCTGGTCACTGGGTTTCGACAGCTGGTGGTACGATGTCAACAAAGCCGCACAGTTGCCGGCCCAACGTCGATAAGGAGCAGAGTTTGGGCAATTACCTGCTACGCAGACTGTTACTGATTATTCCCACGCTGTGGGCAATTATCACCATCAACTTTTTTATTGTACAAATCGCCCCTGGCGGTCCGGTCGATCAGGCACTGGCGAAAATCGAATTCGGCCAGACCACCGGTATGCCGGGTTCAGCGGGCGCGCCAAAGGTTCAGGGACGCAATGCCATGAACCCCGGAGACAGCCAGTATCGTGGCTCACGCGGTCTGGATCCGGAAGTGGTGGCTGAGATCACCAAACGCTATGGCTTTGATAAGCCGCTTTACCAACGCTATTTCACCATGCTGTGGAACTATGTGCGTTTTGATTTTGGAGACAGCCTGTTTCGCAGCAGTTCGGTTATTCAACTAATCAAAAACAGTCTGCCGGTTTCCATTACTCTTGGTCTGTGGAGTACGCTGATTATCTATCTGGTGTCGATTCCACTGGGTATAAAAAAAGCCGTACGTAATGGCAGCGCTTTTGATGTCTGGAGCAGCACCCTTATCATTGTCGGTTACGCCATACCGTCATTTTTGTTTGCCACGCTGTTGATTGTGTTGTTTGCCGGTGGTAGTTACCTCGACTGGTTTCCGCTGCGCGGCCTGGTGTCAGCCCAGTTTGATGCCCTGCCGTGGTACAGCAAAATCACTGACTATTTATGGCATATCACCCTCCCCGTTGCCGCTACGGTGATCGGCGGTTTTGCCACACTGACGATGCTGACGAAAAATTCATTCCTCGATGAAATTCGCAAACAGTATGTGGTCACCGCCCGCGCCAAAGGTCTGGACGAAAAAAAAATCCTCTATCGCCATGTGTTCCGCAACGCCATGCTGTTGGTTATTGCCGGTTTCCCGGCCACCTTTATCAGTATGTTCTTCACCGGTTCTCTGTTGATTGAAGTGATGTTTTCGCTGAACGGGCTGGGCCTGCTGGGCTACGATGCAACCATCCAGCGTGATTATCCGGTGATGTTTGGCACTTTATATATTTTCACGCTGATTGGCCTGCTGCTGAACATCCTCAGCGATATCACCTACACGCTGGTCGATCCGCGCATTGATTTTGAGGCACGCTGATGAGTCGATTAAGCCCTGTTAATCAGGCCCGCTGGGCGCGATTCCGCCAGAACCGTCGGGGCTACTGGTCACTGTGGATTTTTGTCGTCATATTTATTCTGTGCCTCGGTTCAGAACTGCTGGCGAATGATAAACCCCTGCTGGTGCGTTATCAGGGACATACTTTTTTGCCGCTGCTGGTGAATTACAGCGAGACCGACTTCGGCGGTCCACTGGCCAGCGCGGCCGATTACCAGGACCCGTGGTTAAAATCACGCATCGATCGACAGGGCTGGGCAATTTGGGCGCCCATTCGCTTTGGTGATGGCAGCATCAACTTTGCTTCCACCGTGCCCTTCCCTGCTCCGCCCTCTGTACATAACTGGTTGGGAACCGATGCTAACGGCGGGGATGTGCTGGCAAGATTACTGTATGGCACGCGAATTTCGCTGCTGTTCGGAATGATGCTGACGCTGATTTCCAGCATCATTGGCGTGGTGGTGGGGGCCTGCCAGGGCTATTACGGTGGCCGTATTGATCTTTGGGGTCAGCGGTTTATTGAAGTCTGGTCCGGGATGCCAACGCTGTTTCTGATTATCCTGCTCTCCAGCGTCATCCAGCCGGGATTCTGGTGGCTGCTGGCTATCACCGTGCTGTTCGGCTGGATGCAACTGGTCGGCGTGGTGAGGGCCGAATTTCTGCGTACCCGCAACTTTGACTATATTCGCGCCGCACAGGCCCTGGGGGTCAGCGACCGCAAGATCATCTCACGGCATATGCTGCCCAATGCGATGGTTGCCACCCTGGCCTATCTGCCGTTTATTCTCTGTGGCTCAATCACCACCCTGACCTCGCTCGACTTCCTGGGATTCGGTCTGCCAATCGGCTCGCCGTCATTAGGTGAGTTGTTATTGCAGGGTAAAAATAATCTTCAGGCTCCCTGGCTGGGGATAACGGCATTCCTGACGCTGGCGATCCTGCTGTCGCTGTTAATTTTTATCGGTGAGGCGGTTCGGGACGCCTTCGATCCCAGTAAGGTGCATTGAAATGTCGTTACTGAGTATTAAAGATTTAAGCATCGCCTTCCGTCAGGGAGAGCTGACCCGCACGGTGGTTGATAACCTTTCTCTCTCCGTTGCTACCGGTGAAACACTGGCGCTGGTCGGCGAATCAGGCTCGGGAAAAAGCGTTACCGCCTTGTCGGTGATGCGCCTGCTGCCTTCCCCGCCCGTTATCTATCCACAGGGCGAAATCCTCTTCGCCGAACAGGATGTGCTGAAGGCGGATAAGCAGACGCTGCGGGGACTGCGCGGCAACCGCATGGCGATGATTTTTCAGGAGCCAATGGTTTCGTTAAATCCCCTGCACAGCATTGAAAAACAGTTATATGAAGTGCTGTCCCTGCATCGGGGAATGCGTAAAGAAGCAGCCCGGGCTGAAATGCTCAGCTGTCTTGACCGGGTGGGAATACGTCAGGCCAGCAAACGACTGAATGCCTTTCCTCATCAGCTTTCCGGTGGTGAGCGTCAGCGCGTAATGATTGCCATGGCGCTGCTGACCCAGCCTGAACTGCTGATTGCAGACGAACCGACGACCGCCCTGGATGTGACGGTGCAGGCCCAGATCCTGATTTTGCTGAAAGAGCTGAAGCAGGAGATGAATATGGGATTGCTGTTTATCACGCACAACCTGAATATTGTGCGTCGGCTGGCGGATAACGTCACCGTTATGCGCAATGGTCAGGCAGTGGAAAGCAACAGCCGGGAGCAACTGTTCAGTGCTCCGCAACACGCTTACACCCGTGCACTGTTGGATGCCGAGCCTGAAGGCCGCCCTGAGTCTGCGGATAATCAGGCTCCTCCTTTGCTCCGCGTGGATCAACTGACGGTCTCTTTTCCGATCAGACAGGGTCTGATGCGGCGTACAACCGGCTACCACCACGCGCTGAAATCACTCAGCTTCCAGCTGCGTCCGGGGGAAAGCCTGGGGCTGGTAGGTGAATCAGGATCGGGGAAAAGCACCACCGGGATGGCTTTGTTACGGCTGATTCCTTCACAGGGAGAGATCTGGTTTGCCGGGGTGCCGCTACATCACTGCGATCGCCGCAGGATGTTGCCGTTACGACGTCAGATGCAGGTGGTATTTCAGGATCCCAACTCGTCAATGAATCCCCGGCTGACGGTATTGCAGATTATCGCAGAGGGTTTACTGGTCCATCATCCTGAACTGACCGCCGCCCAACGTGAGGCGAAGGTGATCGCGGTGATGCAGGAAGTGGGGTTGGACCCGGAAACCCGCCATCGCTATCCGACAGAGTTTTCAGGTGGTCAACGCCAGCGTGTGGCTATCGCCAGAGCCGTGATCCTGCAACCCCAGCTGATTATTCTTGATGAACCCACCTCTTCCCTTGATCGCTCGGTACAAAAACAAATTTTGTCCCTGCTGAAAAAACTTCAGCACGATCACCGGCTGGCCTATATTTTTATCAGTCATGATTTGCAGGTTGTACGTTCGCTTTGCCATCAGGTGGCCGTACTGAGGCAGGGAGAAGTGATTGAACAGGGCGAATGCGGGCACATTTTCAACTCGCCCGGGCAGGCTTATACACAACAATTATTGACTCTGGAATAAATAACGCTCTGCCTGATAAGGGTTCAGGCAGAGGCATGTCTGAAGGGTTCAGCGATGCCAACACCAAAGTTTTTTAAACGGCAGGTGGCAGCGCATTCATGATGCCGGGCAACAAACAGACAGGGTTCACCCTCCCATTCCACCACAGAACAATCAAGCTGGATTTCCAACAGAGCATCCTTGATCATCTGCATCACTTCCCACGCCTGAGCGCCCTGATGGCTGAGCAGAGTCAGGCCAACCAAATCGTCGTCAGTGGCAAGATTGTTATATAACAGCGGCTCTACCCTGCCTCCCACGGCTCCGCCGCCCCAGCGATAGGATTGTGGCAAACGGTGTACCACTGAATGTTGTAATGTATTCATCCACACTCCCCTAGGCCGCGCCGGGATTTCAGGCAGACAGGCTGGCTTCAGATCATATGGTCAGACAGATGCCGCAGCATTCAGCATTCGCTTCAGCACTGATTTTTGAGAGCTGACTCTCGTTTTAACATTATATTTACCGCGTTAGCAACGTGATAACAATCATTTTGTTGCACAAAGGTATATTTCTGCAATGTTACTTTCACATTATAGCAACATTTAAAATAATGACAGATTGAGCAGCGACACTTTTGTCGCCGCTCAATCAGCAGGCTACCGTGGGGAGCCTTGATGTGGCCTGCTGGCATAGATGAATAAGATTACGGAGAACGAGGCACAGACGAAGATAGAGCCGACCATCGGCCATGCGCTGCTGAACGTCAGGGTGGAGAGCAATGCCCCTGTCAGCGCCCCCACCCCAAAGCGCAGGGTTCCCGCCAGCGACGATGCCGTGCCCGCCATATGCGGAAATTCCTCAAGGATCACTGCCATCGCGTTTGAGGAAACCATCGAAACACAGCCAATATACATCGCCACGCCAAAGACCAGTGGCAGAAACCCCAGATTCAGCATACTCACCACGACCAGCCATACCGCCATGGTCAACTGCAACAGCAGACCAAAACAGGACATCGCAACCGGACCAAAACGGCGCACCGATCGGCTGTTGATCAGGGTCATCAGGAACAGAAACACCACGTTGAGCGCAAAATAGTAACCAAAGTTCTGTGGTGAGATGTGGTTCAGCTCAATGTAGACAAAAGGCCCGGCATTAAGAAAAGAGAACATACCGGCAAAAGAGAAGCCGCTGGCCAGCATATAACTGAACACGCGCTTGTGGCGAACCAGCGAAAGGAAATTAATGAGAGTGACGCGCAGTTGAAATTTCTGGCGTCTGTCCACCGGTAACGTCTCTTTGATCTGTGTTACCACCATCACCGTGGTCACCAGCGCGGCGACAGAGATGCTCCAGAAAATAGCATGCCAGCTCGACAGCAACAGCAGCCAGCCACCAACAATCGGTGCCAGCAGCGGCGCGATAGTCGTCACCAGCATCACAAAAGACATCATGCGCGAAAACTCTTCCTTCGAGTAACAATCGCGCATCAGAGCACTGATCACCACGCTACCGGCTGCGGCTGACAGGCCATGTAACAGGCGCATAAAAATCAACTGATCGATGGTCTGCGCCATTGCACAAGCCGCCGCCGCCACGGCAAAAACTAATGTACCGACGGTGATCACCGGCTTACGTCCAAAGCTGTCAGCCAGCGGGCCATAGACCAGCTGACCAAGCGCAAAACCCAGAATATAGATGTTAAGCGTCATCTGTACGCTACCCGCCGGTACGCCAAACTCCCTGGCAATCTGCGGCAATGCAGGCAGGTACATATCAATCGACAACGGCATTAACATCGCCAGCAAACCAAGAATAACCACCAGGCCCAGCGATGAGTTCGTTTCCTTACGCACTTTTTCACCCTTCATTTGTTTTTCGCTTTACCCGTCACGACACCGACGCTGGCGATCTCTTCCTCACTCAGCGCACGATACTCAACAGGTTGCAGTTCCGGATCCAGCTCAATCGCCCCGATGCGCTCCCGGTGCAAAGCCACGACATGATTACCAACGGCAGCAAACATCCGTTTGACCTGATGATAACGGCCTTCGCTGATGGTCAGGCGCACCTGACGGTCGCTGACCCTCTCCAGCATGGCCGGTCTGGTCAGTTCTTTCTCATTATGAAGTTGTACGCCGGCAGCAAATTTTTCTGCCGTATCATCGGCAACCGGTGATTCCAGGGTAACCAGATAGGTCTTTTCACAATGATGACGTGGGGAGGTGATACGGTGCGACCACTGACCATCATCGGTCATCAGTACCAGTCCGGTGGTATCAATATCCAGCCTGCCTGCCGCATGAAGTTTGTATGCGGCGGCTTCTGCAAGAAAATAGAGCACGGTCGGATGGTCGGGATCATCAGTTGAACAGACATAGCCCTGTGGCTTATTCAACATAAAGTAGCGCGGTCCCAGTTGCAGTTGTAACAAGGTGCCGTCATATTCCACCTGGTTTTCCGGGCTTAGCCTGAAGGCGCTGTCCCTGACGACTTCGCCATCTACGGTGATTTTCCGGGCGCGTATTTCACGCCCTGCAATCGCCCGACTGATTTCCAGTTGCTGAGATAAAAATTTATCAAGTCGCATTAAATCTGTACTGCCTGTTTGAATGAAAACGAAACTGGCGTCCCTTGTCAGGGTACGGATGAAGAAAGGGCGGGTTGGTGATGATATAAAACCTGCAATTTCGGCCGCCAGTATATCGGGAGTTCGCTTCGAGGCCCAGAGTTGGGCACGCATCATCGTTGCTTTCGTGACATAATGCGGCTTTGTTCGCGGAACTTCTGAAAATTAATGTCGTTTACACTGCGCCCTTATCAGCAGGAAGCGGTTGATGCCACTCTCAGCCATTTCCGCCGCTCCAGCCATCCGGCGGTGATTGTTCTGCCCACCGGGGCCGGGAAAAGTCTGGTGATTGCAGAGCTGGCGAGACTGGCGCGTGGGCGCGTGTTAGTGCTGGCCCATGTCAAAGAGCTGGTCGCACAGAATCACAGCAAGTATGAGTCTTATGGCCTGAAAGCCGATATTTTTGCCGCCGGATTACAGCGCCGCGACAGTCACAGCAAAGTGGTGTTTGGCAGCGTACAGTCCGTGGCACGCAACCTGTCACTGTTTGACAGCGAGTTTACGTTACTGATTGTCGATGAATGCCACCGCATCAGCGATGCTGATGACAGTCAGTATCAGCAAATTATCAGCCACCTTCGCCTGCGTAATACGAAATTGCGCCTGCTCGGTCTGACCGCCACCCCTTTTCGTCTTGGCAAGGGCTGGATTTATCAGTTTCACTATCACGGTATGGTCCGGGGCGATGAGCGCGCCCTCTTTCGCGACTGTATATATGAACTGCCGCTGCGTTACATGATTAAACATGGATTTCTGGTGCCACCAGAGAGACTTGATATGCCGGTAGTGCAGTACGATTTCAGTCGTCTGACTGCGAAAGAAAATGGTCTGTTCAGCGAGGCAGATCTTAACCGTGAACTGCACCAGCAACAGCGTATCACGCCGCATATTATCCGACAGATTGTTGAGTTTGCTCAGGACCGCCACGGGGTGATGATTTTTGCCGCCACTGTTGAACACGCAGCAGAAGTGGCGCGTCTGCTGCCCGATGATAATGCATTAATTACCGCAGCTACCCCGGCCAGTGAGCGCGATGCACTGATTACCGCGTTTAAATCCCGTCAGCTACGCTATCTGGTCAACGTGGCCGTGCTGACCACCGGTTTTGATGCGCCGCATGTTGATCTGATTGCCATTCTGCGCCCCACCGAGTCGGTGAGCCTTTATCAGCAAATCGTCGGCCGCGGATTGCGGCTTTGTCCTGGTAAGCACGACTGCCTGATTCTGGATTACGCCGGCAACCCGCATGATATCTTTACCCCGGAAGTCGGCACGCCAAAAGGTACAAGTGATAACCAGCCGGTGCAGGTATTTTGCCCGGCCTGCGGCTTTGCCAACACGTTCTGGGGCAGAACCACCAAAGACGGCACGATAATTGAACACTTTGGCCGTCGCTGTCAGGGGATACTGGAAGATGATGAAGGTGAACGCCAGCAATGCGATTTCCGCTTCCGCTTTAAAAGCTGTCCACACTGTCACGCTGAAAACGATATTGCCGCCCGCCGTTGCCACCAGTGCGAAGTGGTACTGGTTGACCCGGATGACATGCTGAAAGCCGCGCTGAAACTAAAGGATGCGCTGGTTTTACGCTGTGCAGCAATGGTTCTTGAATGCGGCGTTGATGAGAAAGGCGAGTGGCTGAAGGCACGTTATTATGACGAGGATGCAACGGAAGTCAGTGAGCGATTTCGCCTGAATACCCCCGCTCAGCGCAAAGCCTTTGAGCATATTTTCCTGCGTCCACATCAGCGTGCGCCGGGCCTGGCGATGAGCTGGAAAAATGCGGCGGATCTTGTTGCCCTGCTGCCCCTGTTGCGCCATCCCGACTTTGTCGTCGCCCGAAAACAGCGTCACTACTGGCAGATCCGTGAAAAAGTCTTCGACTATCAGGGACGCTATCGCCGTGCCAACGAACTTTTCTGACATCGACTGGCAGACAGAAACACCGACATAGCCGTTGCCCGTTTCCCGGAGTAAGGCTATAATGCGCCCCGCTTTTGCAACCGCAGAAGCTGAACCACTAACCTGTTGCTGGGTTGCCTGTGACAGGATACTTACTTAAAGAGACTGAACAATGTTCACTATCAATGCAGAAGAACGTAAAGAGCAGGGTAAGGGTGCGAGCCGCCGCCTGCGTACAGCTAATAAATTCCCGGCCATCATTTATGGCGGTAAAGATGCAGCTGTTGCCATCGAACTGGACCACGACTCGGTGATGAACATGCAGGCCAAGCCTGAGTTCTACAGCGAAGTCCTGACTCTGGTTGTCAATGGTAAAGAGACTAAAGTAAAAGTGCAGGCTGTACAGCGTCATCCGTTCAAGCCAAAACTGCACCATATCGACTTCGTTCGCGCTTAACAGCCCGTCCGGAACATAAAAAACGCCGCGTTATGCGGCGTTTTTTTTGCGCTCAGCCACCACTGCTGCGGCGCTGTAGCTGATCCCGCAGGTTAGGGGGTGTGCCTTTAATTGTCAGCGTATCGGTTGCTGCATCCCAGAAAATGCGCTCACCCAACAGCATAGCGTCAAAATTGAGGGTAAGACCGCCGCCGCTGCCGGCAAATTTAGTCAGCTGGCGTAATGTGCCCCGGTCAGCCGGGAAACGTTCTTCCAGTTCGTAGCCCTGCTCCTGTGTGAAAGTCTGGAAGGTTTTCTCTCCCAGTGGGGCCAGCTCCCCCGACAACTCTTCCAGTTCGATCTCTTCACCTGCCTGTAATTGTTCATTACAGTAGCTGTAAACCTGTTGTCGATAGTTCAGACGTTCGTTTTTATCCAGACTGGCCTGATCGCAGTAATCATCGACGGCCTGCAATAATCCACGGTTTTGCGCTTTGGTATCCAGCCCGACGCTGGCCCCGAGAAAGTCCATGAAAAAATCAGCCACTTTTCGGCCTACCCGTCCACGTAAAAAGGTCAGATAGCGGGTGGATTCCGGATTCGTTTCCCACTCGGTCAGATCGATACGGGCAACGATATCGGCATGATGGAGGTCGAGATAATGGGTGCTGCTGATATCAAGCTCTTCGTTGACGCGCATACTGCTCTGGCTGTTGAGCACCGCAACCAGCAGGTATTCCACCGCCAGATAACGATAATGACCGAACAGCACAATACCGCCATCAGCGAACGGATATTTGGCAAGTTCATCACGTAGCCGTCCGGTAGCCGCCCGACTGAACGCCAGAAAATCATCCTGACCTTTCCGGCAATTGCGCAATGCTTCAGCCAGCTCGCTGTCTTCATTGAACAGGCCATATGCCTTACTTTTGGCACTGTAGACGCGGTGCAGCTCTTCCATCATTGCCGTTACCGGGCCGTTCGCAGGTAACAATGACTCGCGCAGTACCAGCTCCAGCGTCTGTTCATCGCGCTTGATCATCTGATGCAGGGCAATCTGGTCGATATCCAGACTCATGGTAAACTCTCCTTAATGTGACTCAGGCGCGTATTCAATCATTCGCCGTCACAGCAATCAACCGACAACAACATTAACCAATGTCTTGCGATAAAAGTGCAGAAAAAATTGCACATCTACGGTAGGATAACGCCCTTTAATACTCAGCAAATTCGACTGCTATGCCACAACAATCCCGATACAGCGATCAGCGCGTGGAAAAACTTCTCGCGGACATGGTCAATATTCTTGAAAAAGATAAAGCGCCAACCGATCTTTCCCTGATGGTTCTTGGAAATATGGTTACCAATTTAATTAACACCAGCGTATCCCCCGCTCAGAGACGTACGCTGGCACGTTCATTTGCTGATGCCCTGCAAGCTTCAGTAAGTGAAGATGAAGCCCATTAACGTAATAATTTTGAATCGGTTATGGTAACAAATCAGCAGCGCTACCGTGAAAAAGTATCTCAGATGATTGGCTGGGGGCATTGGTTCGCCCTCTTTAACATTCTTTTTGCCTTCATTTTGGGTAGCCGCTATCTGTTTGTTTCCGACTGGCCCGCCTCGCTGGCGGGGCGAATCTATGCTTTCACCAGCTGGATTGGGCATTTCAGTTTTATTGTTTTCGCGGCCTATTTACTGATCATTTTTCCGCTCACCTTTGTGGTGATGTCCCAGCGATTGCTGCGTTTTTTGTCAGCGATAGTTGCTACCGCCGGCCTGACGCTCATCCTTGTTGACAGTGCCGTTTTTAACCGTTTCCACCTGCATCTTAACCCGGTGGTGTGGGAACTGGTTATCAACCCCGATCAGAGTGAGCAGGCCCGCGACTGGCAACTGATGTTCATCAGCGTTCCGGCCATTTTTCTGGTAGAAATGTTGTTTGCTACCTGGAGCTGGCAAAAGTTACGAAGTCTGAACCGTCGCCGTTTCGGTAAACCGTTGGCCGTGCTGTTTATTGTGGCGTTTTGTACCAGCCATGTGATGTATATCTGGGCCGATGCAAACTTTTACCGCCCAATTACCATGCAACGCTCTAATCTGCCGCTCTCCTACCCGATGACTGCACGCCGCTTCCTTGAAAAACATGGTTTGCTGGATGAGCAGGAGTATCAACGCAGGCTGGTTGAACAGGGTGATCCTGAAGCGCTATCTGTCGCTTATCCGCTTAATAACATTACCTTTCGCGATGGTGGAACCCGCAGTAATTTGCTGGTAGTAACGGTGGAAGGCCTCAACGCAGCAACGCTGCCGAAATACCTGCCGGGGCTGGCGCAATTTGCCAGTCAGAATGTCAGTTTTATGCAGCATTACAGCGCAGGCAGTACGCCTGACAGCGGTTTGTTTGGCCTGTTTTATGGTATCTCCCCCGCTTATATGGATGGTGTGCTGTCGGCCAGGATGCCTTCTGCATTAATGGATGCGTTAAGCAGGCAGGGATATCAGTTCGGGCTTTTCGCTTCTGATGGGTTTGCGTCGCCACTTTACCGCCAGGCGCTTCTTGCTGACTACTCATTACCGCCATCCAGAAGTCAGTCTGATGAGCAAACTGTCGCCCAGTGGCAAAGCTGGCTTGAAGGACAAAAAAACAGTAAATCGCCGTGGTTCTCCTATCTTTCCCTCTCAGGGAAAAATGAATCTGACAACACGCCAGAAAAGTATCTCCGCCATTATCAGCGGAATATGGTTGATGTGGATAAGCAGATTCAGAGCGTGCTTGCCAGCCTGCAAAACAAGGGATTACTGGATAACACGGTAGTGGTCATTACCGCACAACACGGTACGGCACTGGACAGCAACACCAGCATGGGAAATCGTGCGAATCTCCGTGTGCCGCTGGTGGTCCACTGGCCTGGAACCCCTGCACAGCAGATTAATAAGCTGAGCGACCACCTGGATGTTATGGCTACCCTGATGCAACGCCTGCTCCATGTAAGCAATCCGGGCTATGACTATTCACAGGGAGAGGATTTGTTTGCCGCTCGTCGTCGCAATGACTGGGTTGCCAGTAGCAACAATCGTCAGCTGGTTATCACCACTCCTGAGGTCACGCTGGTGCTGGACAATAATGGTAATTACACCGCTTGGGACAGCGAAGGCCATCGTCTGAAAGATCATAAGCCACAGTTAGCGCTGCTGTTACAGGTGCTGACGGAAGAAAAGCGTTTTATCGCGAACTAAGATAAAACATAGAGGAATTGCTTAATTTCATAGCAGTCAACATGTTAGGTGCTTGCAATCATCACGGATTTCAGTAGTATTAGCAGCCTGTGTCGGCACGTAGCGCAGCCTGGTAGCGCACTGTCATGGGGTGTCAGGGGTCGGAGGTTCAAATCCTCTCGTGCCGACCAAATACATATTCTGTTAGTACCGCTTACTGATGGAAACCCCACTTAGAACCGCATCCTCATTGAGTTTGCGGTTTTTTGTTGCCTGACGTTATCGGGATTGACCGTTTACAGAAGGAAATTTTAGCCAGATGCTGAGTTGTATCCTCTCCAACAATAGAATAATCAGATGGAGAAGCTGCTGCTGGCAATAAGTTATGATGTTTACTGGCAAGGCTCGCAACGAAAATTCGCCAGCTTTGCTATCAGAACTCACGGGATAGCGCCAAATACCCGTTGAAACGTACTGAGCATTCATCGTTATTCAGTAAGCTGGATGCGATAAATACATCACGTTGGCCTTTAGCATTAATAAAGGTGTATTTCGCGGTGATGATCTTTACTCCATTGGTGTAGTAACTCTCGAAAAAATCTTCTTTCCTGAGCATGGTCCCGGTCTGGGAAGCAACATCAGTTGCAGCCATTTGCTCTGCAAACACTTCCGAAACCGGAGTGATCTCCAGCACATCTACAGTAGCGTGTTTATCTTGCAATAACGCGGCATCAATATGTTGATCGCGCACAACGGCATTGGTGAGGTCGATATACATAGACGCCCCCACTTTTGCGCAGCCTGCATCAACATTGTCACCAGACCACGCCAGCACAGGAACGGCAGTGAGTAAAAGTAACCATATTTTGTTCATGACGCTACTCCACCTCTAACGAGTGATCTCCACTTGCTGCTATTGCTTTTCGTCCGGTCAAATCAACAATGATACAGCCATCAGAAGCTTCGCCTGGATGTGCAGAACTGTCGCCGTGGATCATGAAACCATCACGACCACACATATGGTTATGTGGTTGACGGTATTAACCTCATAGTCCATGCACGAGTTTTATGGTGATAAAAAGGCGGGCCGATAGTGTAACTTCCGCGCGGAATCGGACCTTTTCCTCTTACACATTCTTTGCGCTATCGTTTTTATAACCCGGTCTTCCTGAATATTTTGCTGAAAACTGAAAGGTTCCATTGAGATAAAAACTTTTAGAGCTGACTTTATAAACCCATCCCATTAAGCAACGCTCCTTTCATTCCATGAGTCAGAGTGAATAATATTTCCGTCGATATAATGCCAGGTGATTTTTTCGTAACTGAGATAGAGTGCCTCAAGATGATTATGTTTATTAAAAGCCGGATTTTTTATATCCAGCATGATTGGTTCCATTTCGTTAACGCGAACATTTTCCAATGTGGTCCGAAAATACTCGATTTCCCGGCCGCTGTCGTTGATTCTGTAGAATTTTAATTCGGCTTTCTGGTAACGTTTGCCAGCAGTGACACCCTGATACAAATAGGGGGATGAACTGTCTGTTTCTTTGACTATCGCGTAATCACCATGAACATGTTTAGCAGTGATCTTACCGGTGCGGTCATCTGTCGGTAGCTCTACTGCGTGCATTAGTTCGACAACTTCTATGCTTCCTTCTCGCCCGTTTATATCGACCGGGCCTTTTACCTGGTTTCCTGCGTCATCGGTGAGCCATAGATAAACTGGTATAGCTATGCTGAAATTCCATTTCAATCAATAAATGTGTTGAATTTACACCTGAAAAAATCCGGTGATTTGATTAATGTCAATTTAATCCTGTCTTTGAGAAGGATTGAAATTACAGTACGGGACAAAACTGAGTTTGTAAAATGACTACCTGATGATTGTATGGTTATTGCTCTGACTCTCTACACGCTGAGGGACTATATGGATACCGTAGAGCAACTCGATGAAACCTACTTTTACGCCCTCAGGACTAATCTCACTGCTTCTGAACTTCTCTTTATGATTTTTTGTGAGAGGACTGTTGAACAGTTTGGTTTGGGTGTGGCTGATTTTGGCGCTGTCGCAGCCATCGTTTCAGGAAGAAACACACTTCCCACAAGAGGAAAATGTGCAGATGCAACTAAAGGGACATCTCGTACTTCCCGAGCCGCGAGAGCCGTATTCAAAAAAGCTAAATTTCCATTTGGAATATCACTACCTACATGGCCTGGGAGACACACACCATAGACAGCAAGAAAGGTAATGGTTCACAATATAGCTCCATTCTTTGGAATGGTCTGTTCCCCTGCTGAGTATAATAATCCTTGCTGCTGATGTTTCAGAAATTATTTACCGGACAATTCGTGACTACAATATGATAGCGCGAGCTAAGGACAGATTATGCCAGATGACATGGCTTTACTGATACCCAGACTTTTTACGCTGATGTATATCAACAGACATAAATATACTCCTGTAATAACATCAGGGCTTTCTGGTGCGGAATGTCATTCTTTTATCAGGAAACTCCCTGACATCCGGCTCATGGATTTCAGATATCAGTTTCTATCAAAAAAACGTTAATTTCTTAACACGCATTAATTACGATGTTATTAAGAATGAAAAAAATCGTGAAAAATGAAGTGTCTCTTTCGCCGCCTGGCAGCAATAATGACTATTTTCTGAAAATAAAAATATATTTATAGCGTTTAACGGCGGTTTATTAAAAACCATTATAATGAATTTATCCTTTATCTGACTCGACAGCCTGTTCTTCTCTACGAATCAACAGCGCCATGCAGTGATTAGCATTTATTCCTGCTGAAAAGAAGTGATAAGATTGATTGTCTTGCCAGACAGTGCAGGATCACTGTCGGTATCGGGTAAGCCCGGCAATCGTGAACCGGATTTCACTCTCATTCGAAAGGAATCGTCAGCTATGCAAACATTTGTGATCAATTTAAAACGACATGAAAAAAGAAAGATCAGCATCAGTTCACAGTGTGAAAAATACGGACTTAATTATAAGATAATCAATGCCATAGATGGAAATGATCTTCCCGAAGAGATCTTAAACTCAGTCACCTGGGAATATTACAAATGCCATCTGTCGAAAGGCGAAATAGGTTGTGCACTCAGTCATCTGCACATCTACTCATCTATCCTGGCCAGCAACCTTGATTATGCTCTGATTCTTGAAGATGACGCAGTGCTGAACGAGGAGTTAATTCCCAATCTGACAACAATCAGTACCATAATCAGTACTAAAAAGGCGGAAATTTTCCTTTTATCACAGGCCGACGCGGTTAACAGATATATCAGAAAAAAAACCAGCCCAGGCAAATTTTATTATCGTCTTTCCTATGGTAGCGGCGGACACGCCTATATTATTAACAATATTGCTGCAAGAAAAATCATAGAATGTAATTTACCTGTCAAGTTTGAAGCAGACCGCTGGACTGATTTTCGTGAATCTATTGGCCTTAAAGTATGGTGCTGTGAAAAAAGCATCATTAATACGTCGGCATCATTACATGAAAAATCAAGCCTTGAAGCAGAAAGGAAAAGCAACAGAGATAAAAGAAGTGCCTATCGTCACAGGATCAAAAAAATGCAAAAAATTTATCAATTGAAACGTTTTCGCAATGTCATTATAAACAGAATAGGAAAAATTAATTCTGTTAACAGGATAATTCAACAGCAATAAAAATAACTCTGTTGCAGAGAGATTTACGCGATACTTCAGCATCGGGCCTTAGTTGATCATGATATTTTATTTTCTTATTTTTGTTACGCTGTTTTGTTTAACAGGATTGCTTTTCAACCACTTCAGCCATAATTCAAAGACTGATGATGAACAATACGAGGAGTGTCCTTATGATTAGCACTGAAGGCGGCTGTCATCACGCTTAATTTGCTGAGCCTTAATAAAAATGTCACATCCTTTTGCCAGACTTTAGCCAGAGCGTGAAGAGAAGCCCCCTTTATCACACAGGCCATTGAAAATGATTATTGTTAAGGCAAAAAATTGTAGAGATGCTGAAGAAATGCTCAATTCTGGTATCAGAAGAGTTGAACTTGCCTGTGATATCAACAGTGATGACTTTTTCCGGCTTGCCAGCCACTGGTGCGATCGTGGAGCAAAAATCTTCCGAAAAAATAACCATTTTGTTATTTCACTCAAGGGGTTCAGTATCCCGCCCAACGAATAATTTTGCTCTTTGCCATCAACTTTCAAATCTGCTTAAATCATCGCGAGACCAGCTGAGCAGGTTCGAAAGCAGTGAACAATCAACAAAAAACCAGCATTGAAATTTTTGCCGCAAATCCAGAGCTCTCTTTCCCGGACACTGACTTTTTACAGGACATCGTCCTCTCCTCCGCTTCCGGACATTCTGACGTCATTCTGATGCAGGCAAGTTACAACCTGTCATCTTTCGGGGAAGGTTTGTTCAATGATTTTGCCGTTCCACCGCCTGCTCATCTTACACAGGCAGTGAGAAAACGCCGGGCTGAATATCTTGCAAGCCGGGTCTGCGTGCGCCACGCTCTGACTCTGATGGGCGTTAATGACTTTATACTGGAAAATGATGCTGACCGTTCACCGGTCTGGCCCGCTGGCATAGTGGGTTCACTTTCCCATACCGACAGTTCTGTCCGCCTGTTAGTGGCTCCTTCCGCGAGCGGTAAACTGCTCGGCATTGACTGCGAGCATGTCATCGAGCAGCACACTGCAAAAAAGATGCAGGACATGATTGTCAGTGCGCAAGAGCAAAAGGTTTTGCAGCAAAGCAGATGGCCTTATGGTCTGGCGCTGACCCTGGCCTTTTCTCTGAAAGAGAGCCTTTACAAGGCATTATTTCCACAGATACGCCAGTTCATGGATTTCAGCGCCGCAGAAATTACAACCTGCGATGAAGAGGCCGGTTTGATGGCAATCAGACTGGCCCGTCATTACTCAACAGATTTTCCGGCAGGTCGGCTGTTTACCGGCCACGTCCAGATTCAGCAGAATCAGGTGCTGAGCTGGATTATCGCCCCGCAACGCTAGCAACATTCATGTCAAACCTGTCCTGACGAAACGTTGTGCCGTAAATGGAGTTCAGCCGTAGCGCACAGCACGGTTAAGCCTGTAGATCGGTTCGTCGCACAGCATCGAGCGTTGCCAGCTCCCTCTCCTGCCCGGTCAGTTCGCTGAGTTGCCCGTTACGCATCTCCAACAGACGATCGGCATACAGGAAATAATTATCATCATGACTGATGGCAAACACCGTTTTGCCCATACTTTTCAGCCATGGCAACAGCTCACGATAGAAAATCCGGCGAAAATGAGGATCCTGATCGGCTGCCCACTCATCCAGCAGTAAGATGTCCCGCTCTTCCGCCGCCGCCAGCAGTAATGCCAGCCTTTTGCTCTGCCCCTTTGATAATTTCAGATCCAGCACCCGGTTCCCCTCCAGTTTGATTTTGTCCTGCATCCTGAGGCGCTCCAGCCACTGCCGGACTTTTTCTGTATCTGCCGGTTGCCCGTGTTGGTCGATCAGTCGGTCAAAGAGATGTACATCTGTGAACACCGCAGAAAACAACGCACGATAGCTCTCATTATTTTTTGTATCGATCGGTTCTCCATCCAGCAGAATCTGTCCGGATACCGGCTGGTAAAGACCGGTTAGCAGCATCGCCAGGGTAGATTTCCCACTCCCGTTGCCGCCAATCAGGAATATCAGTTCACCGCGCCGCAAGGTCATATTAACCGGCCCGGTACTGAAGCCACTGTCACCATAGCGATAAACCAGATCGCGCAGCTCAAGGGTATGCCAGTTTCTGGCTGCAGCAGGTAGCATAAAATCGGGCTGATAATGTTCCAGTTCCCAGTCATTCAGTTTTTTGAAGGCAACCTGAGCGCTCAGTAGCACGGGTAAAGCGCCAACCGCCGAAAGTAAAGGCGTTCGTAAAAACAGCAACGTCAGTGAATAGGTTGCAGCAACGGCATTATCAGCCCAGCCAAGAATGTTGGCCATAAAGAACACCAACCCAATTGCGCCTAACATCATGATATTCGACCAGTTGACAGCACTGAGGTGAAAAGTATCTGCCCGGACGATATGGTGACGAAAACGCAGGGCATCCTGCTGATAGACCGTTTCATAAATCTGTTGCGCACGCTGACGGTTCAAAGCCAACTCCTTGCGCCCATCAATGATGGTCTGGTAGTCAGTATATAAATGGTCTTCAATATCGCGAAGCTCGGCCAGATGCCGGTAAACTTTCGATACCAGCAACCAACCGCCGGCAATAGTCACCGCCAGCCAGGCGACAGTCACCAGTAACATGTTCGCTGAAAGCCAGGCCAGATACATCGCTGAGCCTACTGCCAGAATGATGCCCTGAATAAGTTCCGGCAAACGTACAAATGCCAGCGTAATACTGCGTACATCACTGGTTAGCGTAGCCAGTAGCTGTGGGCTTCCAATCTGCTCTATCTTCTCAACATGCGTATCGAGTATGCGTTTAATAAATTCGCCGCGCAGCCGGTAGACAAAATGGTGGCCGAGCAACGTTA
This sequence comes from Erwinia papayae, assembly GCF_058241465.1. Classification (NCBI taxonomy): domain Bacteria; kingdom Pseudomonadati; phylum Pseudomonadota; class Gammaproteobacteria; order Enterobacterales; family Erwiniaceae; genus Erwinia; species Erwinia papayae. The sequence goes on along the minus strand of NZ_JBZCHT010000009.1, from coordinate 256,336 downwards.
ACGCCAGTTGCGAGGCCAGGGTTACCGCCATCAGCAACAGCAAAAGGCCAAGAAATTCAGGTAAAACGCGCAGTGAACTGCCCAGAGAAACAATCAGCTCACGATTGATAAAGGCGATCAGTCCTATACCTGATACAGCACTTAACAGACTGAGAATAATGACCGTAACAAAAGGCCAGCGATACTGCCGGTAGACAACGTGAAGCAACTCCATGGCACCATCCAGATAGATTTATTGCAGCCAGCAGTGTAATCAGAAGTCAGGCGATATCAAGAATAATTCTCATTTACGCCGACGCTTTATCGAAAGGCACGTCGGAAGGTCAGGTTGTAACGAAAAGCCCCGGTAAGAGCATGGATGCCGGGTTTAAGTGGCAAAATACCGTGAAAGCGCAGCCGTGAAGGTCCCCCCCAGACCACAATATCACCATGCTCCAGTAGTACTCTTTGTGTGGCATCGCTGCGTTCGAAACCGCCAAACTGGAATACGGCAGGTAATCCTAGTGAGACTGAAACGATAGGATGTCTGAGATCCTGCTCATCTTTATCCTGATGCAGCGTCAGTTTTGCGCCAGGTTCATAGCGATTGATCAGGCAGGCATCCGGCCTGAAATTATCGAAACCCGCTTCTGCGGCGCATAAGGTAGCCATTTGTCGGAAATGTTCAGGCATGGCAGGCCAGCGCTTACCTGTAAGGCTGTCACGTTCACTATACTGATAACCACGGGAATCGGTTGACCAGCCAAAATCGCCACAATTGGTCATCGCCACTGACATCCGGTGTCCGCCCGGAGTGATTCGGTGATGGAAAGGATTTTGCACCGCTATCTCTTCGATCAGCCGCAAAAGGTTGCCGGATTCATCACGCGCCCGCCTGCGCAGGATAACCGCGCCATCAGCCAGTGGCTCAGCCCACGGGGCTTCTTCACTAAACAAATCCAGCATCTTCGCTCCTCAGAGTCCTGTTACGGTTGCACAATAAATGCTTTAAATTGCGGCGACATCCATGTGCGGAAGCCGTCATCCTGTTTAATGATCAGGTAAACTGCCAGTTTTTCACGCAAGGCGAGGGCTTTAGCCCGATCTTCACCCAGCACCATCAGCCCGGTATCCCAGCCATCAGCCTCCAGTGCCGTAGTCGCAATCACCGTGGCCGACACCAGTTTGTGTTGAATTGGTCGACCGGTAGTCGGATCAATCACGTGGGAAATTCGCTTACCATCAAGCTCATAATAGTTGCGATAGCTGCCAGAAGTGCTGATGCCATGCCCCTGTAAATCAACCACAGCCTGCACCGCGTCTTCCTTGTCTGTAGGCTTCTGAATCGCCACCTTCCACGGCTTGTCTTGTGGATTCATCCCACGGCTGAGCACCGCCCCTCCCACAGAAACCAGATAGCGGTTAATACCCTCTTTCTCCATCAACCGGGCCAGATGATCGGTGGCGAATCCTTCGCCTACCGTCGAGAGATCAACATACAATCCGGGCAAATCTTTTTGCAGATAAGCCCCTTCCACCCGTTGGATAACATGTAAATGTTGTAAGCCTGTCTGGCTCCGGGCACCTTCTATCTGAGCCGGGGTCGGCGTTTTTACCGGTTGTTTGTCAGGTCCGAAACCCCAAAGATTAACCAGAGGGCCGACGGTGATATCCATCGCGCCCGCAGTTTTGTGACCAACGCGAAGTGCCAGCGTGACAATATCGGCCATATTTTCACTGACCGGCTGTGGTTCATTACCACGGTACTGATTGAAGCGAGAAATTACCGAATCTTTCTTCCAGGTTGACAGTTCCTGATCATCACTGTCCAGCTGCTGCTGGATCAGTTTTTGTAGGGCGTCTTTACGTTCCGCAGGGACATCAGCGAGGCTGACCCTCCAGAATGTTCCCATAGTGCGCCCATCCAATACCAGCGCTTCAGCGGCCTGACTCTTGTTATGATTGTCGCAACCCGAAATCAGTATAAATGCTGCAAAACCAGTAAAATACAGCCAATTCATCTTCATTTAAAAAAAACTACCTTCAGTTATTTTTGGTACTGAAATAGCAAAAAACAGGGGTTTATTCGATTTTTATACCCTTGACCCTGGCAAAAATGCTAATCAGAATGATTGTTAGCGCACGCTATATCTGGCTGCCCGATTAAGAATTAACAGGAGATCCAGAATGACGTACTGCATTCTTTCAGTGATTTTCATCGCTTTGATTATCTTTGCCGGTTACAAACATTACAAGCAGACGCACAATAAACAGATCTACCGTCCACGTTACCACCGGCTGAATGGGAAATAAGTCAGATATGAGGAGCGAACAAATGAAAGGAAAATCGGGAGCGCAGTCTGACCGCGCTCCTCAACCACATCAGAACTGGTAAACCAGACCCAGGGCGACAACATCGTCAGTGTTGATGCCAGCGCTGTTGGTGAAGTTGTTATCATCCAGCAGGTTAATCTGGTAGTCGACATAGGTAGACATGTTTTTGTTGAAGTAGTAAGTGGCACCTACATCAACATATTTTTTCAGGTTTTGCGAACCAAAGCCCTGGATATCAGTACCACGGGAACTGACGAAAGCCAGAGAAGGACGCAGACCGAAGTCAAACTGATACTGCGCGACCAGTTCCCAGTTATCTGCTTTGTCAGCATAACCGTAAACGGCATCATCACTCGAACCAAAGCGGGTCGCGTTGTAAGAGCGGGTGTACATTGCGGCAAGATAAATGTTGTTCGCATCGTATTTCAGACCGCCCGTATAGGCTGTCGCTTTGTCACCACGTCCAAGAATGCCAGAAGTCCCCGCCGTGCCACCATTTTGCTCAGTAGTACGATCGGAGCTGACCATTGCAGCACCAATGCCAAAGCCAGAACCGAGATCATAAGTAGTGGAAAGTCCCCAACCATCACCGTTCTGACCGAGCACATCACGCCCGTTAGGCGATTCGGTTGCACTGCTGTTTTTGCCCTGATACTGCACTGCGAAATTCCAGCCATCGACCAGGCCAAAGAAGTTGTTGTTACGATAGGTGGCCAGACCATTTCCGCGCTGGAACATAAATTGATCCGCACCATATGTATCGCCACCGAATTCTGGCAGAACATCGGTCCATGCTCCAATGTCATAGGCCACGCCGTAGTTACGGCCGTAGTCGAAGGAGCCACCATCGCCAAATTTCAGACCAGCAAATCCGACACGGGTAAAGCTGTTCGCCGTGCCTTCAGATTCTGCGCTGTTTAACGCCGCCTGGTATTCCCACTGACCGTAACCAGTCAGCTGATCGCTAACCTGGGTTTCACCTTTGAAACCAAAACGAACATAGGACTGGTCACCATTAGCGCCGTCATTGTCAGAGAAGTAATGCAAACCATCGACTTTGCCAAACAGGTCAAGTTTATTGCCATCTTTATTATAGATTTCAGCCGCACCCGCAGAACCAGCGATCAACATCGCCGGGATCATCAGGGAGAGAACGCGAAGTTTCATTTTATTGCCCTCTGGTTGTAATGCATTAATTTGCCACTGCACACTGAACGTTGAAAATTCAGTCATGAATTTCATGTTAATGAGAGAAAAGTAATTATCCATAAAGAAAATGATACCAAATTTCCGATTGTGTTTCAGAACGCAAATTAAATATTTCATTTTGTTAATAAGGAGGAACTTTTGACCAGCACATATTGACAAAAATAGAGCACCAATTGTCAAAATATAAAAAAATATATATTTTACATGAAGTTACCTTGCGCATATTTTTGAGCACTGAATGATAAAAATAAGTGACGCTCAGTGAGATAGAATAGCCCCGCTATCATCATTTTATTTCATTATTACCTTCATTCACCCCGAATGAGTTATTTCACTTTATATTCCCTGCCGGACCTGATGTCCGGCTTTTTTTTGATAAGCTGAATATTTGTCAGATTATGTAAAGGGAAACTGAAGTGCTGAAATAATTTACCAATAAATAACAGCCATCTCTTTTTTAACATCAGCAAGGCACCACAACTGCCGGATTTCCATTCCATTAATAAATCGGGTGTTGATACAGTCTTATTTTCAGCAAGTCCGGAAAATTTTAAGTCCTTACAGCGTATTAACAGATAATATCTGAGTGTGTTTCTTTCTGATTTTCCTGCCGAATAAATGCAGCCACAACTGATTTGTCCGGCAGTTCATCTGCATTGCTGGTGATTTGGCTTTCAGCCTGGCGGCCAGTATCTCCCCGGGCTGCCTGGGTGGTGAGATGAAAATTCGTAAAGCGTTGATCAATGCCTGTGTAACCTTTCAGCACCATCCCGGCCTGTTAAGGAATGAAGACAGTATACGTTTTAGCGCTCTTATTGTCCGGCGTTGTCTGTAAAAGTGATGTTAAAGCAAGAAAACTTATTAACCGTGTTGTTTTCAGGCATTAATTATTAACAGGCCAGATGTACAAAGGGCTGAGGCGATAACCAGCATGCTTAATTTGCAAGCTAAACTTCTTTAAATTCGTTAATTGTGATAAAAGTAGCGGTAATCATAACAGGTCCAGTAACGAAAACGATGACAACACCGGATGCACAACAGTTTAATCACCGCGCAGATGTTTATCATCCTTTCACCAGCGCGGTCTTTCATCGCTGGTGCAGCAGGTTTGAAACATCGATTTTCTCCGCGACACAATGGTCAACAGGAATGGATTCGTTGACTCATATCCTGCTTCAATGTGATGGGAAGTCATAAACCATGTCGAATCACGGTTTTTTTCCTCCATCATGACATCCACTGAATATGCAGGTATTCTCGCCATCCCAGCACTGAGAGAATCTGTTATTCAGTGGTACTGCCCGACGATGATCCTAAGCGCCATCAGCGTATTTCTGCGGGTCGCCAACGCCTGGCCGTCATTACATTCACAGGGGTAAGTTACACTATGTTGTCATACAAATTCCCTTTGAAGTCAGGCAACATCACCCATTTTTTTGTGATGTTTATTCTGCTGGTGCTGCTTGGCTCAGGGTTTATGATCCACAATGCGGTTAATGCCTGGTTAATGGATAAACGCTATGCGATGGCAGACATTGCCCACGCAATGCAAAAGCGTATCAACACCTATCGCTTTGCGACCTGGCAGATTTATGAAAACCTCGCCGCCAGCGCAACTGGCGCTCCATCTGGGAGCCTTCAGGAAACGCGCCTGCGTCCGGATGTTTACTACCTGGAGAAAACCCGCCGCAAAACGGAATCTCTTATTTTCGGCTCTCATGACGGTGGCACGCTGGACATGACGCTGCGTATGTCCAACTATCTGGATACGCTGTGGGGTGCTGAAAACAGTACCTGGTCAATGTATTTTCTGGACGGGCAGGATAACAGTCTGATTCTCATCTCAACGCTGCCATTAAAGGATATGGCAACCCGTTATAAAGAGAGTGCAATCAGTAATATTTTTGACTCCCGCCGTGCCGAAATGCTGCAACAGGCTAATGCGCTGGACGAGCGCGAAAGCTTTTCACCACTGCGGCGTTTTACCTGGCAAAACGACCACTATTTCACCGTTCGTACCACTTTTAATCAGCCGGGACATCTGGCAACGGTGGTGGCATTTGATTTGCCTGTCAACGATCTCATCCCACTTAATATGCCGCTGGAAAACTTCCAGCTTAAACAGGATAACAGCGGGACGAGCGAGAATTCCGACAGCAATGAGGCCAGTAGTAGCACCAGCGTCTCGCTAATGAATCCTAACGTGGAAGTTTCCGCTTCGCTGACCAGCACACCACTTCAGCTCATCCATCGTGTCCCGATAACCGGTCTGATTATGGATACGTTGCATAATCTGATGTGGCCACTGCTGACCAATCTGGTGCTGGTGCTGTTGTCGCTGTGCGGGTTGTTTCTGTCGCGTCAGCAATCGCTTCGGCCCAGTGAAAATCAGAGTGCTGAACTGGATTCACTGCGTGTATTAAATGAAGAGATTGTTGGCAGCCTGCCGGTAGGCCTGCTGGTTTATGACTTCTCCAGTAATCGCACAATCATCAGTAACAAGATTGCTGAACATCTGTTGCCACACCTTAATCTGCAAAAAATCATCAATATGTCCGACCAGCACCAGGGCGTACTCCAGGCGACGGTGAATAATGAAGTTTATGAAATTCATCATGCCCGCAGTGTGATCTCACCAAACACGCAATTGTTTATGATGCGCGATCAGGATCGTGAACTGCTGGTGAACAAGAAATTGCAGAAAGCCCAGCAGATACTGGATAAAAATCATCAGACTCGTCAGCAACTGTTACAAAATCTTGGCCATGCGCTTAATCGTCCATTACACAACGTCATCAGTCTGCTTCAGCAACTCAGTCACACTCAGCACTCCGACACTATCAGCGATGCTCTTGAAGAATCCCAGGGACTGAGCCGTCTGGTAGACGACATTGTTCTGCTTAACCGGCTGGAAACCCATGAATGGGCACCGGACGCCGGTGCTTTCAATATGCAAACCGTGCTGGACGAACTGGTGACAGAAGCTCTGCCCTCTTTGCGCCGTAAAGGGTTGAGACTGCTGGTGAATAACCGGCTGAGCATGGATGAAAATCGCTTCAGCGACCGGCGAGCCCTATACAAAATACTGAACACACTCTTGCATTATGCCATCACCACCACCGCATGGGGACGAATCACCATTGAAGTGAGCCATCCTCAGGACCGTCCGGACGTGTTGATAATTGAAATTGTCGATACTGGCGCAGGCCTTACGGTGGATGAGCTGGGTAATGCTGATTTCCCATTCCTTGGTGAAACCAGTCAGGATCGTTTCAGTCAGGCTTCGGGACTCTCTCTTTTCCTGATCAAACAGCTTTGTAAACAGCTGAGCGGTCAACTGGACATTATTGCCCGACCAGACATTGGTACACGCTTCACCGTCCAGATACATGCTCCGCAGGAGTTACAGCAGCCGCAGGAAGAGAAGTTGCTGGAGGGACTGACCACACTGATTGATATCTCAGTGGACGACGTCAGAAAAATCGTGGTTCGCCAGCTTGAAAACTGGGGAGCCAGTTGCATTACCCCGGATGAACGTTTTTCCGGGCAGGATCACGATGTTCTGATCACTGATGAACCGGCGAATGTCACGCCGTGGTCGTTATTGCTCACGGACGATGAATCAGGCTACACCGCGCTCTCCCGTAATCAGTTCAGAGTCAATTTCAACCTCAGTAACGCAATGCAGGACGCATTACTTCAACTGATTGAACAACAACTGGCCCTGGATGAAACAGTTGAAGAACAGGACGTGGCCCAGCTATTTTCGCCGGGTTACTTCCAGCTCTTTGTCGATACAGTACCAGACGATGTGAAGAGATTGTATAATGAAGCGGCCGAGGGAGATTTGAGTTCGCTTGCTCAAACCGCGCATCGCCTGAAAGGCGTGTTTGCCATGCTTAATTTGACACCAGGCAAGCAGCTCTGTGAGACGTTAGAACAGCACATTACAGAGTGTGACATTTCAAACATTAAAAATACCACCAGTGAGATTGACAGCTACGTCAATGAACTGTTGCAGCAAGGTAACCAAATAATATGAATAACTTGAACGTAATCATTGCCGATGATCATCCAATCGTGCTGTTCGGCATTCGTAAATCGCTCGAACAGATCGAATGGGTCAATGTTGTGGGTGAATTCGAAGATTCCACGGCGTTAATCAACAGCCTGTCAAAACTTGATGCCAATGTACTGATTACTGACCTGTCGATGCCGGGCGAAAAATACGGCGACGGCATCACCCTGATCAAATATATCAAGCGTCACTACCCTGACCTGTCGATTATTGTGCTGACGATGAACAATAATCCGGCCATTCTCAGTGCCGTTCTGGACCTGGATATCGAAGGGATCGTGCTGAAACAAGGTTCCCCAACCGATCTGCCAAAAGCGCTGGCTGCCCTGCAAAAAGGCAAAAAGTATACGCCTGAAAGCGTGGCAAAACTGCTGGAAAAAATCAGTGCGGGTGGCTATAGCGACAAGCGTTTATCGCCTAAAGAGAGTGAAGTACTGCGTCTGTTTGCCGAAGGTTTCCTGGTGACAGAAATTGCCAAGAAGCTGAACCGCAGCATTAAAACCATCTCCAGCCAGAAAAAATCAGCGATGATGAAACTGGGCGTGGATAACGATATTGCGCTGCTGAACTATCTCTCGTCAGTCAGCACAATGCCTGTCGATAAAGACTGATTCCCCGGCAGGATAAAAAAAGGCGAATGTTAAATTCGCCTTTTTTATTGCCAGAACGGTGCTCAGCTTTCTCTGCCCTTACGCACCCGCTCCGCGTAAAAGGCCAGCGTCTGCTGTAATGTATCCAGCGTCACCGGTTTCGACAGACAATTATCCATTCCCGCTTCCATGCAACGCTGCTTCTCTTCGGCCAACGCATTGGCGGTAACACCCACAACCGGAAAAGTCAGGCCAAGCTGACGCAACCGTTGTGTCAGGCGATATCCGTCCATATTTGGCATGTTCACATCGGTCAGCACGATGTCAAATTCGTGACGACTCAACACATTAAGGGCATCCACGCCATCCTGGGCGGTTTTCACCCGGTAGCCCAGAGTTCCTAACTGATCGGAAAGTAGCATCCGATTAATTGGATGGTCATCTACCACCAGAATCAGAATGTCTTCATTGCTGGCGCTCTGCTCTTCCGTCTCCGGTAGCCCCGGCAGCAGGTCGGGCATACTGACATCAACCCGGGAGATTCGGCCCAACAGCACCGGCAGCTCATGGGGTGTGGTGGTGCCATAAATCCAGCGCCCGCAGATCACCTCTAGCGGACCGTCATTATGGCTGCCGTCAAAGCGGATAACCGCGCGCACCGTTTGCTGAGTCTGGAAGTCATAATCGGTCACGATGACATCATCATGACCACACTGAGCGCCCTCTTCCAGCCGCAATACGTTGATACCGTGTTGCTGCAACAATTTATGCAGGAACGTCGACAGCGTGTCATTCCGCAATTCCAGCCAGCATGTCCTGCCATGGAGCCCCTCATGTAGCACCGGCGTCATTATCTGACTGTTATACAATGGAATGCGCACCACAAACTGGCTGCCCATTCCCGGCTCCGAATCCACTTCAATATCACCGTCCATCATATTGATCAGCTTTTCACAGATAGCCAGCCCCAGACCCGTGCCATGAAAATTACGCTGAACCCCACTGCCTACCTGGAAAAAAGGATCAAACAGTCGGGGAATTTCTTTTGCCGGGATGCCCACACCGGTATCACGCACACAGAAAACCAGGTAACCGTCCCTGATGTAAGATTGCAGGATGATACCGCCAGTGTGGGTGAATTTGATGGCGTTGTTCAGCAAATTGGAAATGACCTGTTGCAGGCGAAGCGGATCGCCATCGAGGGTGACCGGCACATCACTGTCAATAAAGCACCACAGCGTCAGCCGTTTCTTCACCACCATCGCCAGATAGCTGGAGGCGATATGGGTAATCACCTCACGCGGAGAAAATTCTCGGGGTTCAATTCTTAGCTGTTCCGATTCGATTTTAGAAAAATCAAGAATATCGCTAATGATCTTCAGTAACAGGCTGGAGGAGTTGTTCATCGCGGTTACCAGCGACTCCACGCCTTTAGGTAGCGATTTGGTTTGTAACAGGTCGAGATTACCAATAATGCCATACAGCGGGGTACGCAGCTCGTGACTGACCGTGGCGAGAAACATCGATTTCGACTGGCTGGCCTGTTCTGCGGCCTGTGCCATCTCCTGAAGTGACTCTTCCATTTTCACCCTGGCACTCACATCCACCAGCACACAAATTGCGACGTTTTCATTGCGATAGCGCGAATGAACAAAGCTGATTTGCAGGTTAGTATTACTGCCGGTCAGGACATCGACAAAATTTACCTGCTGACCACAAATGATTTCGGTCAACCGCTGCCGGTCTTCCTGCGTCAGCATACTGAGATAATTATGCGCCAGCTCATTACTGAGGATATTGGTGCCGTCGCTGGTGCGTAAAATACAAATCCCCACCGGCGCTGAAGCAACAATTTTGCGGTTAAATTGTTCGTGTTCTTCCAGACGCTGCGCATTATCTTCCGCAGGCAGGAACATACGTCGTTCAAATAACCAGGCAAAAGTGAACAGGAAAATCGCACTGATCACATTCAGCAAAATGGCATTGATGATCAGCATTTTCAGCTTCTCGACCAAATCGCTGGTCTGAACAGAGTAGACTACGGTCAGAGAAGACGGCGTCAGCGTCTTTTTCATCACCAGTTGCTTATAGCCGTTAATGTAGCCAAACCAGCTACTGTCATCCGGCAGGTCATCAAGTGAAATACGCTCCCCTGTGCGAGAAGAAGACATAATCCGTTGATTATTCGCATCTAGTAATATGGCGGTGGCCGGGAACGAGCCGGGCGCAATAAAGTCTTCCAGCCTGATGGTCTGCTCAATTCCCAACAGCGCCGCCATCCTGCTGACCACATACACCGGGGTCAACATGTAGTAGTAACCGACACCGGGCTGGCCTGATGGCACTACCCAAAAGATACTGTTTTTGCGCTCTTCGCCATTGGCGTTACGGTATTTAAGGATATGTTCCTGTAGTGACTTCAACGCGTGACCACGATCGACAGAAGCATTGCCTACGCCAAAATCTGCCAGACACAGGCTCTCCCCTCCTACAAAAAATACCCGGTTCAGCTCATAAGCTGATGAGAAATTGTCTTTCCAGTAGCGCAGAAAATAGCTCTGTGACTCCAGTGAGTTACGCCACATACTGCTCATGGTTCCACAATCTGAATCGGAATAAAGCGGGTAAAACTGAGGCAGGGTATTTTTACCAGGGAACATGCCGTTCAGCACATCAAGGCCATTGGCGGAAGCGTTAAGGCGATTTTCAGCGATGAACTTAAGCTCACGGGTAACGTCAGCCGAGTGAGTGATGTACCACTGCACCTGCTCAACGTTAGCGTTAAACTCCTGGCGCACCTGCCCTTCTTTCTCGTGCAGTACATTAATAATATAAAATGTCGTCAGCAATGCGCCCAACGTCCAGAGCATTAGCGCCAGCGCACGAAACAGATAGCGGGAGATCCGCAACGTGGTTCTGAAGGAGACTAAGTATTTCAAACGAAACCCTATAGAGCGGCTGACCATCGACCAATTTGATCCCAATACAGTACCGCCAGAACTGCAAAAAAGCCAGCCAACCACCCCTTGCACAGAGAGAAAAGTCTCTGCTCCAGCGAGTGTCCTGCCAGGACTGATAAAGACAGACCCGCTTTTCCGCCAGCCCGCTCAGCCAGAAAGAAAAACCCCCGGTCAGCAGTGTACTGACCGGGGGTTTTCAGCGGTGACAGAAGGTTCAGAAACGCCGGAGATTACTCTTGCTCATCGCCTTCCGCTGCATCGTCGTCGCTGTCGACTTCCGGGGCAATATCATCGTCCCCTTCCGCCACGCTGCCGTCGATCGCATCCAGCTCTTCTTCCGCGACCGGCTCGGCCACACGTTGCAGGCCCACGACATTTTCATCTTCAGCGGTGCGGATCAGGATAACGCCCTGAGTGTTACGCCCCACCACGCTCACTTCAGAAACGCGCGTGCGCACCAGCGTTCCGGCGTCGGTGATCATCATGATCTGATCGCTGTCGACAACCTGAACTGCTCCTATCACAGGTCCGTTACGCTCGGTCACTTTGATCGAGATAACCCCCTGTGTTGCGCGGGACTTGGTAGGATATTCACTGTTATCGGTACGCTTACCGTAACCGTTTTGTGTCACGGTAAGGATGGCGCCCTCATCACGAGGCACGATCAGTGATACCACCCGGTCGCCTTCCGCCAGTTTGATACCCCGGACGCCCGATGCGGTGCGTCCCATGGCGCGAACAGCCTCCTCAGAGAAGCGCACCACTTTACCGGCAGCAGAGAACAACATGGCTTCGTCTTTACCATTGGTCAGCGCCACACCAATCAGTTCATCGTCATCACGCAGATTCACCGCAATAATACCGGCGCTACGCGGACGGCTGAACTCCTGCAACGCGGTTTTCTTCACCGTGCCGCTGGCCGTCGCCATGAAGATATTCCAGCCTTCGGCATATTCCCGCACCGGAAGGATCGCGGTGATACGCTCGTTAGCTTCCAGCGGCAACAGGTTGACGATAGGTCGGCCACGGGCTCCGCGACTTGCTTCCGGCAGCTGGTACACCTTCATCCAGTAGAGGCGGCCACGACTGGAGAAGCACAGAATGGTGTCATGGGTATTGGCAACCAGCAGGCGATCAATGAAGTCTTCTTCTTTAATGCGCGCAGCCGATTTGCCTTTTCCACCGCGACGCTGGGCTTCATAATCCGTCAGTGGCTGATACTTGACATAGCCCTGATGAGACAGGGTAACCACCACGTCTTCCTGGTTGATCAAATCTTCGATATTGATATCAGCGCTGTTGGCGGTGATTTCAGTGCGTCGCTTATCACCGAACTGATCGCGGATCAGCTCCAGTTCTTCGCGGATAACCTCCATCAGACGCTCGGCGCTTTCGAGGATATGGATAAGCTCAGCAATCTGCTCCAGCAGCTCTTTATACTCATCCAGCAGTTTTTCATGTTCCAGCCCGGTGAGTTTTTGCAGGCGCAGATCCAGAATGGCCTGTGCCTGTTGCTCTGTCAGCCAGTACTGCCCTTCACGGATACCAAACTGGTCTTCAAGCCACTCCGGCCGAGCCGCGTTATCTCCGGCACGCTCCAGCATGGCGGACACGTTGCCTAAATCCCAGGCCTGCGCAATCAGCCCCGCTTTTGCTTCGGCGGGCGTTGGCGCACGGCGAATCAGTTCAATAATCGGGTCGATGTTCGCCAGGGCTATCGCCAGCGCTTCAAGGATATGCGCACGGTCGCGTGCTTTACGCAGTTCAAAAATAGTGCGGCGTGTGACCACTTCACGGCGGTGACGAACGAAGGCTTCCAGAATCTCCTTCAGCGACATAATTTTTGGCTGTCCCTGATGCAGGGCCACCATATTAATGCCGAAAGAGGTCTGTAACTGCGTCAGCGAATAGAGATTATTCAGCACCACTTCGCCAACCGCATCGCGTTTGATCTCAACGACGATACGCATACCATCTTTATCTGATTCGTCACGCAGCGCGCTGATCCCTTCAAGGCGCTTCTCTTTTACCAGCTCCGCCATTTTCTCTATCAGGCGGGCTTTGTTCACCTGGTAGGGAATTTCGTGAATGACGATGGTTTCGCGGCCGGTTTTGGCATCAACTTCCACCTCGCCTCGCGCGCGAATGTAGATTTTGCCGCGCCCCGTGCGGTAAGCCTCCTCAATACCACGGCGACCATTGATAATCGCAGCGGTAGGGAAATCCGGGCCTGGAATATGTTCCATCAGGGCTTCAAGGCTGATGTTCTCATCATCGATATACGCGAGACAGCCGTTGATTACTTCGGTCAGGTTATGTGGAGGAATGTTGGTCGCCATCCCAACGGCAATCCCTGAGGCACCATTAACCAGCAGGTTAGGGATTTTAGTCGGCATAACATCCGGGATTTGCTCGGTGCCGTCGTAGTTAGGCACATAGTCGACGGTTTCTTTTTCGAGGTCCGCCAGCAACTCATGAGCAATTTTCGACATACGCACTTCGGTGTAACGCATTGCAGCGGCGGAGTCACCGTCAACGGAACCGAAGTTGCCCTGGCCATCCACCAGCATATAACGCAGTGAAAACGGCTGCGCCATACGAACAATGGTGTCATACACCGCAGTATCGCCATGCGGATGGTATTTACCGATAACGTCACCCACCACACGGGCAGACTTTTTATAAGGTTTATTCCAGTCATTGCCCAGCACGTTCATGGCATAGAGGACACGACGGTGTACTGGTTTCAGGCCATCGCGAACATCAGGCAATGCGCGGCCAACGATGACCGACATGGCATAATCGAGGTAGGAATTTTTCAACTCTTCTTCGATATTGACCGGTGTGATTTCTCTTGCCAGGTCACTCATTAAGGCGCTTTCCTTCTAAAATATACCCGGATTCAAAGGTGCGAAAGTATATCACCTTTAGGCCAGGTGGTGAATGGAAAGCATCGTTTTGCACGCTTTAATCGCGCCTGAATGGATTGAAAATGGCGCACTGCCCCGCAGAGGGTGGAAAGATGTATACTTCTGGCAAACTTTCCACGGAGCAAGAGTGAATGAAAGCAGAACAAAACGGCAGGTCTGTGAATGTCGATGATCAAGAGATTGCTAAATTTGAAGCCGTCGCCTCACGCTGGTGGGATCTGGAAGGCGAATTCAAACCATTACATCGCATTAATCCGTTACGCCTGGGTTATATCGCTGAACGCAGCAACGGCCTGTTTGGCAAAAAAGTGCTGGATGTCGGCTGCGGCGGCGGCATCCTTGCCGAGAGCATGGCGCGTGAAGGGGCACAGGTCACCGGGCTGGACATGGGCGCAGAGCCGTTACAGATAGCCCGACTGCATGCGCTGGAAAGCGGCGTTAAAGTCGATTACCTGCAACAGACGGTAGAAGAACATGCAGAGCAATTTCCCGCACAGTATGATGTGGTCACCTGCATGGAGATGCTGGAGCATGTCCCGGACCCCCGTTCGGTCGTTCATGCCTGCGCCCGCCTGGTTAAGCCCGGAGGCGAAGTGTTTTTCTCCACCCTGAACCGCAACAGCAAAGCCTGGCTTTTGGCCATTGTGGGTGCGGAATATCTGCTGCGCATGGTGCCACGCGGCACCCACGACATTAAGAAATTTATCCGTCCTGGCGAACTGCTCAACTGGCTTGACGATACCCCGCTGCGCGAGCGCCATATTACTGGTCTGCACTACAACCCGTTAACCAACAAATTTAAACTGGCACCCGGCGTGGACGTTAACTATATGCTTCACACCCATTGCCCGGCTGAATAAGGCCCAGCCCGGAGAGCAAAGCTCCGCATCCGAGCCACGCAAAACCGCGCCTGACAGCGACCCGCTGCGGCAGCTCAACCCAATGCCGGGTTCAGCTGCCAGCTTAAGACACCCTGCTTCAGCACCAGAAAATGACACGGGGCACCTGAAGAGAAAAAATATTACGCAGGTCTGCCGAGCGGTATTGCTGTTAAAAAATTCACGTCCAGTCAGAACTGAACAAGAATGCTGCGGGCGTCAGAGTTTCTAAAAAATTTCTTAAGCGGTTGACTTACTGCATCGCCTTGAGAAACGCGGACTTAGGAAAAAAGCCAGCTGTCGAACAGTAAAACCTTGTGAAAATCAAGCCTTGTTAAGCAGTGATTAATTACTAGAATACTCACCATATTGTTACCCATTCTCCATTTGCCCCCTATATATAGTGTTTATCCACAATGTTACTCACATGTGTATAACCGGGGGATACTTTTGACTTCACGGACAGGATAAAACGCGCAATGAATCAAAGCCTGCTTGTCACAAAACGCGATGGCCGCACTGAACGAATCAATCTGGACAAAATCCACCGTGTGCTTGACTGGGCTGCTGAAGGCCTGCAAAACGTTTCCGTTTCACAGGTCGAACTGCGTTCACATATCCAGTTCTATGAAGGGATCAGAACCTCTGATATCCACGAAACCATTATTAAATCCGCCGCCGATTTGATCTCACGTGAAGCGCCGGACTACCAGTACATGGCTGCCCGCCTGGCTATTTTCCACCTGCGCAAAAAAGCTTATGGTCAGTTCGAGCCACCAAAGCTGTATGACCAGGTAAAACGGATGGTTGATCTGGGAAAATACGACCGCCATCTGCTTCAGGATTACAGCGTGGAAGAGTTTGAACAGATGGACGGCTTCATCGACCACTGGCGCGATATGAACTTTTCCTATGCGGCAGTGAAGCAGATGGAAGGGAAATATCTGGTTCAGAACCGCGTCAGCGGCGAAATCTATGAAAGCGCCCAGTTCCTCTACATGCTGGTCGCGGCCTGCCTGTTTTCCGACTACCCACGTGAAACCCGGTTGGATTTCGTCAGACGCTTCTATGACGCGGTCACCACCTTTAAGATTTCGCTGCCGACGCCAATCATGTCCGGGGTACGCACCCCCACCCGCCAGTTCAGCTCCTGCGTATTAATCGAATGTGGCGACAGTCTGGATTCCATCAACGCCACCTCCAGTGCCATTGTTAAGTATGTTTCTCAGCGGGCGGGCATCGGTATCAACGCCGGACGCATTCGTGCACTGGGTAGCCCAATCCGTGGCGGTGAAGCATTCCATACCGGCTGTATTCCTTTTTACAAGCACTTCCAGACAGCGGTGAAGTCCTGCTCGCAGGGCGGTGTGCGTGGCGGCGCGGCAACGCTGTTCTACCCGATGTGGCATCTGGAAGTTGAAAGCCTGCTGGTACTGAAAAATAACCGGGGTGTGGAAGGAAACCGCGTTCGTCACATGGACTACGGCGTGCAGATCAACAAGCTGATGTACACCCGCCTGCTGAAAGGCGGTGATATCACCCTGTTCAGCCCGTCGGACGTCCCCGGGCTGTACGACGCTTTTTTTGCCGATCAGGATGAGTTCGAGCGTCTGTATACCCGATATGAGCAGGATGACAGCATTCGTAAGCAGCGTGTGAAGGCGGTTGATCTGTTTTCACTGATGATGCAGGAGCGTGCTTCAACGGGTCGTATCTACATTCAGAACGTCGATCACTGCAACACTCACAGCCCGTTCGATCCATCAATTGCGCCAGTACGCCAGTCTAACCTCTGTCTGGAAATCGCCCTGCCGACCAAACCCCTGACCGACGTTAACGACGAGAATGGCGAAATCGCCCTTTGTACCCTGTCGGCTTTCAATCTGGGTGCCATTGACAGTCTTGACGATCTTGAAGAGCTGGCGATCCTTGCCGTTCGTGCGCTGGACGCCCTGCTCGACTACCAGGATTACCCTATCCCTGCGGCAAAACGCGGGGCGATGGGACGCAGAACCCTCGGCATCGGCGTAATCAACTTTGCCTGCTACCTGGCAAAACACGGCGTTCGCTATTCTGACGGCAGCGCCAATAATCTGACGCACCGTACCTTTGAAGCTATCCAGTATTACCTGCTGAAAGCCTCAAACGAGCTGGCAAAAGAGCAGGGTGCCTGCCCGTGGTTTAACGAAACCACCTATTCACAGGGCATTCTGCCCATCGATACCTACAAAAAAGATCTGGACACCATCAGCAACGAGCCGCTGCACCTCGACTGGGAAACGCTGCGTGAACAGATCAAAACCCACGGCCTGCGTAACTCCACGCTGTCAGCGCTGATGCCATCAGAGACTTCCTCGCAGATTTCGAATGCCACCAACGGCATTGAACCCCCGCGTGGCCACATCAGCATTAAAGCGTCAAAGGATGGTATTTTGCGCCAGGTGGTGCCGGAGTATGAGCGTCTGAAAGACAGTTACGAACTGCTGTGGGAAATGCCAAATAACGATGGCTATCTGCAACTGGTCGGGCTGATGCAGAAATTTATTGACCAGGCGATCTCCTCTAACACCAACTACGACCCGACACGCTTCGCCAACGGTCGCGTGCCGATGAAGCAGTTGCTGAAAGATTTGCTGACCGCCTACAAATTTGGCGTGAAGACCCTGTACTACCAGAACACCCGTGATGGTGCAGAAGATGCGCAGGACGATCTGGCGCCATCGATTCAGGATGACGGCTGCGAAAGCGGTGCCTGCAAAATTTAAGTTAAGATGGGGCGCGTTAATGCGCCCCCTTCACTGTTCCCGTTAAGGGTCTTACCGGATTACTGTTTATGGCTTACACAACCTTCTCGCAGAATAAAAACAACCAGCTCGACGAACCCATGTTCTTTGGTCAGCCGGTTAACGTTGCCCGTTATGACCAGCAGAAATATGACATTTTTGAAAAGCTGATTGAAAAACAGCTCTCATTCTTCTGGCGTCCGGAAGAAGTGGACGTCTCCCGCGATCGTATCGACTACCAGGGGCTGCCAGACCATGAGAAACACATTTTCATCAGCAACCTGAAGTATCAGACCCTGCTCGATTCCATCCAGGGTCGCAGCCCGAATGTGGCCCTGCTGCCGCTGATTTCTATCCCGGAACTGGAAACCTGGGTGGAAACCTGGGCATTTTCCGAAACCATCCACTCGCGCTCTTACACGCATATCATCCGCAATATTGTCAATGACCCGGCGATTGTGTTTGACGATATCGTCACCAATGAGCAGATCCTCTCCCGCGCGAAGGATATCTCCGGCTACTACGACGACCTGATCGAAATGACCAACTACTGGCATCTGCTGGGCGAAGGCAGTCATCAGGTCAACGGCAAAACGGTAACGGTTAATCTGCGGGCGCTGAAAAAACAGCTGTACATCTGCCTGATGAGCGTTAACGCGCTGGAGGCGATCCGCTTCTACGTCAGCTTTGCCTGCTCATTTGCCTTCGCTGAGCGTGAACTGATGGAAGGTAATGCTAAGATCATTCGCCTGATTGCCCGTGATGAAGCACTGCATCTGACCGGTACTCAGCATATGCTGAACCTGCTGCGCAGCGGTGAAGACGACCCGGAAATGGCAGAGATCGCCAGAGAGTGTCGGCAGGAGTGCTACGACCTGTTCGTGCTGGCGGCACAACAGGAGAAAGAGTGGGCGGAATATCTGTTCCGTGACGGCTCAATGATTGGTCTGAACAAAGATATTCTGTGGCAGTATATTGAGTACATCACCAATATCCGCATGCAGGCCGTGGGTCTGGATCTGCCATTCCAGACCCGTTCGAATCCTATTCCGTGGATCAACTCGTGGCTGGTATCGGACAACGTACAGGTTGCTCCCCAGGAAGTGGAAGTCAGCTCCTATCTGGTCGGTCAGATCGACTCAGAAGTGGGTGAAAACGACTTTGACGACTTCCAGCTGTAAGATGGCTGGCGCAATCATTACGCTGCGTACCTCTGGTACGCAGCTTCATTGTCGCGATGAGCACTCTTCACTGCTTGATGCGCTGGAGTCCCACCGTATTCCGGTGGAATATCAGTGTCGGGAAGGCTACTGCGGTTCGTGCCGCACCCGGCTGTTAAAAGGCGAAGTCTGTTACGCCTCTCGGCCACTGGCGTTTATTCAGGAAGGGGAAATTCTGCCATGCTGTTGTACAGCAAAAGGGGATATTGAAATAGAGATGTAGTTTCAGGAAAAGATTCTTTTTTAATTTTATATAGTCATATCCCTCCTGCTGTTTATTTCTCTCTCTGAGAGCATGTGGAGCCATATCAGGAATAAATAAAATGAAGATAAAAGAAACCCTGGAAGTATTAAATAAGAATAAAAATAGTCTCTACATTATTCACTACTCCTGTGAGAATCTTAATGATAACAATGAAAACTACTCACCCCGAATAACGTCTATTGCGGTGCTTCATGTGGATAGTGTCACAATGCATAGTTTTTCCATTCATCTTGTAGCTGAAATAAAAGGAATAGCCAGAGATTCTATTCATGATCATTATGATCAACTGGAAGGGGAGATGCTTAATAAGTTTTTCCGGTTTGTTGCCGATCATGGCAATTGCTACTGGATCCACTGGAATATGACCAACATAAACTATGGATTTGAAGCATTAGCGCATCGTTTTAAAGTGCTGACACAAAAGGATTCTACACACATTTCTGATACCAAAAGATACAACCTGTCTTCCATGCTACTGGCTGCTTATGGTGAGAACTGCGTAGAACATCCAAGAATGGCCAGTTTTATGAAGCTCAATAGCGGTGAACATCGGGATAATCTTTCTGGTAAAGACGAAGTCGAAGCTTTTGCCGCAAAAGAATATGTCAAACTCCATAAATCAACCATGTCAAAAGCATACTGGTTCAGGCATATGTATATTCTACTGCAAAAAAACAAAGTTAAGATTCATAACAGAAACTGGTCGTACAAAGTAAATCATTTCCTTGAAAGACCCACAATCAAGCTTCTGGGATTTTTAGCTGTACTGATCGCAATTTTTCAACTGGCGCAGTTCGGATGGTCGCTGAAATAATATTAATCTGGAATCATCTTCTGTCTGTATTTTCGGCACTCTGAAAAACCCGTGCCGAAAATACTTTTCCATTAATAATATTACTTCAGGTCAGTAATTGAGTTTCCACCACCTCAATCCAGCCATGTCCACGGCAGATCGCCTGACCATTCAGCCAGCGGCGCAACATGTTCAACGCAATCATCGCCACCACCTCCTGACGCGATTTCAGATCGTGGCGACTGAGGTTAGCCTTTACCCTCATCGCGTGACAGCCTTGCGGCGTGACTAATGCCAGTCCCACGGTGTCCTGCTGCAATCCCCCGACCACCAGCGCCAGGCTGGCGCTTGCCGACAGCTGCCGGGCACGGGCGGCTAAAGAAGACAGGGCTTCGTTATCTGCTGGCAGAACCTGACCGGCAGCCAGCGGTGCCTCTGCCGAAGCCAGCTGCCACTGCAACAACCCGGCGGTGAACTGCTCACTGACAGCAAGTGTCTCCCCCTGCTCGCGCAGGCGGCGTGAAATCTGTGCCGGGAGCGTCTCCCGCCCTTCAAAGATCACGCTGTCTCCGGCAATTTCGCGAACCTGTTGCCAGAACTGCTCCATTTCTTTCAGCTTCGTTACCGGTCCATTCAGCTTCAGCTCGATAATCGGCATCGAGGCGCGGTATCCCATCACCACACCTTGTGGAAGTGCCAGCGCTTCAATCTCGGAGGCCAGATCGCTCTCTCCACGACCAAAGGTGGTCAGACGCAGACAAACCGGGGGTTCAGGGAGTGAAAAGCGGGCCTGTAAACGCGGTAGGATCTGTTGTTCAACCATTACTTTGTATTCGGAAGGCACGCCCGGCGTGAAGAAAATCCAGCAGCGGTTCAGCTGTATAGCAAAACCGCAGGCCGTACCGACCGGGTTATCCAGCATTTCCGCACCGGCGGGGATTTCAGCCTGCTTACGATTGCTGTCAGCCATCCTGCGGCCACGCGAGGCAAAAAAAGCCGTCATCTTCTCCAGCCAGACTTCATTACGCACCAGCTCCACGCCAGCGGCCTTTGCCGCGGCCAGCGCGCTGAGATCGTCACTGGTCGGCCCCAGCCCCCCGTTGACAATCAGTATATCGGCCACTTTACTGCGTTCGGTCAGCACGGTGACCAGCTCATCAAGATTATCGCCCACCGTCTGGCGGCTGGTCATCGGCAGACCGTTTTGCAGCAGTATCTCCGCCAGCCAGGCGGCATTGGTATCGACGATTTGCCCGTGCAACACTTCATCACCGGTCGCCAGCATTTCCACTCTGATCATTTTTCTCTCCGGACAGGTCAGCATGGCTTAACTGTATGAAGGCATCTGCATAAATACAATGTGAATATGCGGGGATTTCATGGCGATAAGGCTGAACGAATTTTTTACATCAGCATTCACAGCAAATTCTTACCCGCTGCGACAAAACGAAGAGTCGCCCCACCAGGCCGAGGCTGGCGGCGGAGACAGGCGGGTCAGTCCTGCCCTGTTTGCTGCTCCGCCACCCACGCGGTAAGCCACCGTCGGGAGAACTTGATGCCGCCGTGATCGGGCAGTGGCAATGAATACCATCTGACAGGCCGCTGAAAACCCGCCAGCTGTGACGCGGCCCAGACAGCTAACTCCGCCAGGGTTACCGTATCTTTTAAGGTCACCAGCGCCACCGGACGATGACCAAACTCCTCATCCGCCAGCGGCACGATAAACAGCTGCTCCACTGCCGGATGGGCCTGCAACACCGCCTCGATCTGCTCCGGCTGGATCCCCTCCCCGGCAGAGAAAAACTGATTATCCAGGCGGCCGGTCAGATGCAGTCCTTCGTCATCCAGCCAGCCCGCGTCGCGGGTGATAAACCAGCCGTCCACGCCGGGCAGCGGCAGCAGCTGCCCCCCCTGCCAGTAACCGCTGGCCAGCGCAGCAGAGCGCACCTGTACTTCGCCCGCCACCACTCTGAGCTGATGTCCCGCCAGTGGCCACCCCACACCGCCCCGCCCGTCAGCCCTTCTGGCGGTGACGGTGGAAGCCGTTTCCGTCATACCATAGCCGCACCAACAGGCGATACCCGCCGTTTCAGCGCGCCGGGTCAGTTCTGGCGGAATGACAGCACCGCCCAACAGCACCCTGCGCAGACGGTGCGGCAGGCGTGGCTGTTGTAACAGCCGCCAAAGCTGCGTGGGCACCAACGAGGCAAAGGTCGCCTGTTCCAGCGCCTGATGCAGCGGCGCACCCTCCGACAGCGTCAGGCTGGCACCCACGGTTAACCAGCGCCAGAGGATCCCCTGCCCTGACACATGATACAGCGGCAGTGAGAGCAGCCAGCAGTCGTCAGCGCTGAAATTCATCTCCGCCACCACGCCAGCGGCGCTGGCAAGGTGAGCATGAAAGGTGTGCGCCGCCGCTTTGGGCAGACCAGAAGATCCGGAGGTTAAGGTCAGCGTTGCCAGCGCCTGCGGCTGCCAGCTGACGTCGGTTTCTCCGGCCAGGGCGTTCATCACCAGCGCAGCCAGCTCAGGCGGCGGTTCAGCATTAAGCGTCAGAGCAAAATCGATGTTTAATGCCGGCAGAAGCGCGGCGACCTGGGCAGCCGGTAGCTGAGGATTTAACGGCAGTAAACGTGCGCCGCATTGCAGTAAAGCAAGATAAGCCAGCACCGCCCGCTGGCTGTTGGCCGCTTTCAGTACCACTCCGCACCCCGCGCTGACGCCCTGACGGTGAAAGCCGCCGGCCAGCGCATCCACCTGTTGCGCCAGCTGTGACCAGCTCAATCGCTCCGTGCCAGAATGCAGAGCGGTCTTATCTGGCTGTGAACACGCATATTGTCGCCAGGGCCAGTCAACCGGGCCTGACGACGCACTGGCTCCCGGCCACGGCGGCGGGCAACCGGCTTCATCGTTCAGCCCTGCCATAGTACCTCCAGTTCACGGGCCTCAAGCAGCGGTTGCTGACAGCCAGGCCAGGGTCGCACCAGCTGCTGCGCCATCAGCTCCAGCGTATCCAGACCGGGTAAAGATTCCGGTGTCAGCCAGGCCGCAAGACGAGCCAGTTGCGTCAGACCCAGGCTGGACTCCAGTGAGGAGCTGATCACCACGGCGATACCTGCCCGCTGAGCCTCTGTCACCAGCGCCCTGATATGCGCAAGGCTTCCGGTCAGCGATGGTTTAATGACAATCGCCGCCAGATGCGGTTCGGCCCGCAGCCGGTAGCCAGGATCCCGCACGCTCTCATCCCATGCCAGCGCGATGCCGCTCTCCTCAGCAAACGCCAGGGATTCCTGCCGGGTCCGGCAGGGCTCCTCAATAAAGGCAATGCGTGAACGCAGTGGTTTCGCCACTGAGCTGGCGAATTTACGCGCCTTTTCGGCGGACCACTGGCGATTGGCATCCAGCCGCAGGGTCAGCGAGGGAATGGCTTCCAGCAGCAGACTGACCATCATTGCATCGCGCACCGCTTCATACATGCCTACCTTCATCTTCGCCAGCGGACAGGGCTGCTGGCGGAGCTGTTCAAACAGATCTTCCGGGTCGCCAGTACATAGCGTGGCGCTGGAATACTGTGCCGCCTGCGGCAACTCACCATGCAGTTCCGCCAGTGCACAGCTAAGACCAAACGCCACCGATGGCAACGGACCGTCGGCCACCACGTTTTCCCCTGAGCACCAGCGTTGCAGCCACGCGGTGGTCCGGGCCTGCGCGTCACTGAGCGTCTCCTGGCTGAAACCCGGCAGCGGGGCAATTTCGCCCCAGCCCTGCTGCTGATCCTCAGTCAGTTTTACCAGCAATCCGGCACGCTCTTTCAGCCGCCGGTCACGGAGTACGGTGCCGGCCGCCAGCGGGATACGGTAAGAAAACAGCGTTGCGCGACGCATTACGGATTACGCTTAAATTTGCTGAAGTCAGGCTGGCGTTTTTGATTAAACGCATTGCGCCCTTCCTGCACCTCTTCGGTCATGTAGAACAGCATGGTGGCGTTGCCTGCCAGCTCCTGTAAGCCAGCCTGACCGTCGCAATCGGCATTGAGTGCCGCCTTCAGGCAGCGCAGCGCCATCGGGCTGTTTTGCAACATTTCACGACACCAGCGCACCGTTTCCCTTTCCAGTTCTGCCAGTGGCACCACGGCGTTAACCAGCCCCATATCCAGTGCCTGTTGCGCGCTGTACATCCGGCACAGGAACCAGATTTCACGCGCTTTTTTTTGCCCGACGATTCGCGCCATGTAGGCCGCGCCCCAGCCGCCGTCAAAGGAACCGACTTTCGGTCCGGTCTGACCAAAGCGGGCATTATCCGCAGCAATGGTTAAATCACAAAGCATATGCAGTACATGCCCACCGCCGACGGCATAGCCCGCCACCATGGCCACCACCGGCTTGGGGCAGCTGCGGATCTGTCGCTGAAAATCCAGCACGTTAAGATGATGCACGCCCGCTTCATCACGATAACCGCCGTAATCCCCACGGATTTTCTGATCGCCACCGGCGCAGAATGCCTTGTCGCCTTCTCCTGTCAGCACGATCACCCCGATACCTGCATCATGTCGGGCATCGTCCATTGCCAGCAGCATCTCTTTTACCGTCTGTGGGCGAAATGCATTACGGACCTGCGGACGATTGATGGTAATTCTGGCGATGCCGTCGGGCGATTTTGCATAGCGAATGTCAGTGAAGTCAGCAGCAGAGTCGTGCCATTCCGCCGGGGCATACAACATCTCTTCTTGCGGGTAGATCATGATAACTCCTCATAGTGGCTGAGCTTTCGCGCCAACAGCCTGGCGAAAGCCTGCGGATTAGCGCGATGCGCGTTATGGCCAGCCTGGGGAACAAGGTCAAAAGGCAGCGCGGCCTGCTGTGCCAGCTGGTGAAATTTGCGGTCACGCTCACCGCACAGATAATAAAAACCGGGAAGTGATTGCAGGTCGTTCAGCAGGCAGGGCTGGTGGGCCAGTGATGTGGCCAGCAGGGTGCTGGCGAGCGCATCAGCATGATGAACGCTACGCAGCAGGACCAGCGCCTGTCGCTGTGCCGGGGTGAGATCGGCAAAAACCGGCTGGCGATACCATGCGTCCAGCGTCAGACGCAACGGCTGCCGACTGAACGTCTCCGCCCAGCGCTGGTCATGCACCAGCCTGTCACGCCGCGCCGTCGCCGAATCAAGGCCATAATGGCCGCCTTCAACAACGATTCCCTGCAATCCGCGAGGTGCATGGCGACAGGCGTAATACATTGCCGCCCGACCACCCAGTGAATAGCCAATCAGCCAGTAGCGTTGCAGCCGGTGATAGTACAGAGTGGCGCTCAGTTGTTCACACAGATGGTCCATATCCTTAACCCGCCGGGCGGCAGATCCACCATGACCGGGCAGATCAATACTCAACTGCGGCCAGTCAGTAATGCAGGACTGCACCGGCTGCCAGTCCTCTCCGCTACCAAGAAATCCATGTAACCAGACCAGCACAGGCCGGGCATTGTGGTGTAACCCCTGCCAGCGGGCATGGAGGATCATACCCTCTCCCCTGGGTCTTTCAGGCTGCGAGCCCCCTCATCCCCGGCTACGCAAAGTTCAACCAGCGTGGCACCACCGCGTTGCCATCCGCTGGCAACCGTCTCCTTCAGCGCCTGCCAGCTGCGGGGTTGATGATAGTCCAGCCCGAACATCGCGGCGGCAGGGGCAAAACTGACCTGCTGCGGCATGGCAAAAAGACGTTGCCGTTCGGCTTCTGGCGTCGGCAACATACTGAAAATCTGTCCGCCGTTGTTATTGACCACGATCAGCACCAGAGGGGCCGTAACCTGACGCAGCAGGGCCAGGCTGTTAAGATCGTAAAGCGCAGAGAGATCGCCCATCACCACCAGCAGCGGTCTGGCCCTTCCCCGCTGGATACCGGCCGCAGTGGCGATCAGGCCATCGATACCGCTGGCACCCCGGTTAGCGAAAACCGGGTAAGCGGCGGGTAATCGGGCAAAGGCGTTAGCCAGCCGCACGGTCAGGCTGTTGCCCAGAAACAGGCCGCCGTGCACAGGCAACAGCGCCGGTAAACGGGCGGCCAGTTGGGCTTCACCAAAAGTGGAGAAGGCTTCACCCGCCGCGCGATGCGTCTGCTCTGCCAGCTCGCGGAGAAAACCACACCAGGCCGGACGTGAAACAGCCGGGTGCCGAGCCAGCCAGCCAGAAATATCCGCCGTAATCCGCAGGCTACGATGATAAGCGGGATCGCGGTGACCGGGCAGCGGCTCAATCAGCCACCAGGCTTCAGGTGTTACCTCCGCCAGCCAGCCGGTAAGCTGTTTCCCGACCAGATGACTGCCAAACTGCACCACCAGAACCGCCCGGTTCAACGCCTGCTGTGCAGCAGGCTGATGCAGCCAGCGTTCGGCGCAGGGCAATGGGTTGCCGGTCTGGGACTGCACATCAGCCAGTAATGGCCAGCCCAGCATTTCCGCCCACTTCGCAATAGCGGCCCCCTCTTCTGCGCTGACTTTACCCACAATCACCAGCCCGTCACGCTGACGCCATTGCGACCAGTCCGCCACCACAGGCACCGGCGGGGTAGCAGGCATGGTCGTCCAGGGTTGGTTGTCGTGCCACCACTCTCCCAGCGGTTGATGCCAGGCCTGGTGAGCAGTGGGATCGCCACCGTACAACGGCTCGGCGAAGGGGCAGTTCAGATGTAGTGCGCCAGCCAGATGCTGTTGCAGCAGACCGTCCACGGCGGCCACCAGCCAGCGGGCAGGAATGTCAGAAGAAGGTAGCGGAAGATTGAGTACGCCACTGACGTGGCTGCTGAACAGGCCAGGCTGCTCAATGGCCTGATTCGCACCGCAGTTGATCAGCTGCTGAGGGCGATCGGCGCTCAGTACCACCAGCCGTTCGCCGCTCAGTCGCGCTTCGGCTACCGCCGGAAAAAGGTTAGCTACCGCCGTACCGGACGTCACGATGATGGCTACCGGCTGCCGGGTCGCTTTTGCCAGCCCCAGAGCCAGATAGCCCAGACCGCGCTCGTCGAAGTGGGTATGACAGAGGAATTTGTCGTTATCTGCGGCAGCAAGCGTTAGTGGAGCCGAGCGGGAACCTGGAGCAATACAGAGATGCTGTACACCGTGGCGTGTCAGGGCTTCAAGAATGACGGCAGCCCAGCGACGGTTAAAGATGCTGTGTGACATAACCCACCCCAGATCAAATTAATCGGATGAGTATAGTCTCGTGTTTCAAACACAATTTTGATTTAAGCCAGGATTGACGGGGGTTTGCGGCCAGTTGAAAGTAAAACGGGCGCCCGCCAGGACGCCCGTAAACAGCCATCAACGATCTTAGCGGCGGGCCAGCAGTAAACCAACAACCAGTCCCAGGGTGGCACCCACGCCAATACCCTGCCACGGTTTTTCATGGACATAATCGTCCGCACGGTAAACAGCCTGCTTAGCACGGTAGTAATAGGTGTCAGAGGCGTTACTGATGCGCGATTTCACCTCCTTCAACGACTTTTCTGCTTTGGCTTTCAGCTCGATGTATTTCTGGTCAGCCGGATCTCCGGAAGACTTCAGAACTTCTTCCAGCGTTTCGCTCAGCAACGCCAGATCATCATCCAGGTGCGTCTCTAGTGGTTCAGTCTTTGTAGCCATACCATCTCCTTGTGCAAATTGACCTCCTGAGTATAGACACTTTTAGCCGGACCGCGCCGCCAGGAATCGCCTGATAATGCTGTCTGTCACGCGCTGTTGCACAGGAGAGGTTTTACCTGGAAGTAAAAAAAACCGGCCACGACAGCCGGTGACCGGATCAGGTCTTGAAAGGATGCTCGGGGTGACAGGGCAGATTACTTAGCAAACATCTGACCAATATCTTTAAAGGCTTTGAACTCCAGCGCATTACCGCTGGGATCATAAAAGAACATGGTGGCCTGTTCGCCAGCCTGCCCTTTAAAACGGATATAAGGCTCAATTTCGAAGGCAATATTAAAATCACGCAGGCGCGCGGCCAGCGCTTCCCACTCCTGCCAACTCAGTACCAGCCCAAAGTGCGGCACGGGCACACCATGACCATCGACGGCATTTTTATGCAGCGCCTGTTGTGCGACGTCTGAGGGATGCGCATGGATCACCAGCTGGTGACCGTAGAAATCAAAATCCACCCACTGCTCACTGGAGCGACCTTCTTTTAAGTTGAAGACCGTGCCGTAGAAATGGCGGGCAGCCGCAAGATCCGTAACCGGGATAGCCAGGTGAAACGGGCAAAGCGCCATGTCCGATCCTTAAATGAGAGGTTGTGTGTCGGGTATGTTAACGATAATATTTTTTATGAAAAGCGAATATTATTAGTTTTATTCAATCAATATTTTGATGAGTAGACCATGCTGCGGGAACTGAAAACCTTTATCACCATCAGCCAGTGCGGCACCTTTGCCGCCGCAGGACAGCAGATTGGCCTGACACAATCCGCCGTCAGCGCGCAAATGCGCATTCTTGAACAGGCGCTGGGGATGAAGCTGTTTGACCGTTCTGGTCGGGCGGTGGCGCTGAATGCTAACGGTAATCGTGTGCTCCCCCTTGCGCAGGAGATGCTGACCCTCTTCGAACGCATGACACAACCCGAAAGCCTCAGTGAATATCGTGGAGCAATAAAAATAGGTGCCATCGCCTCGGTGCAAACCGGCATACTGCCCGCCGTGCTGGTTATGCTGCGCAGCCAGGCACCAAAACTGGAAACCAGGCTGGTCCCGGGCGTCTCTTTCAGCCTGCTGAGCCAGGTGGACGCAGGCAATATCGATCTGGCCGTGATGATTAAGCCCGGCTTTACACTGACCAAAGATCTTTGGGCAGAAACGCTGTTGAAAGAGCCTTTTGTCCTGATTGTTCCCGACGATGTAGACGGGGATGATCCGCTGCGGCTAATCCGCGAACATCCTTTTATCCGCTACGATCGCACTTCATTTGGCGGCAGACTGGTCAGCCAGTTTCTGCGGGAACAACGGCTGGAACCCCAGCTGGCATTGGAAATCGATGAGATAGACGCCATCGCAAGAATGGTGGAGATGCGCCTTGGCGTGGCGCTGGTGCCGCTGGCAGGACTCTGGGTTGAACGCGCCAGCGCGGTGCGTATCGTCCCGCTGGGTGAACTGACCTTTTACCGTGAACTGATTGTGGTGATGCGCCAGGCTAACCGCCATGCTCCGCTGCATCAGTTTATCGCCGCAGCGCTGCAACAGCAGGCCCGACTTTGTTGTACAGAAACATCGTAAAAAAAGAATATAAATCAGCGTAAAACGCAGCCTTACCAGGAATTATCTGATAAGTTTTCAGCGACTGAATTATCCCCTTCACCGGCTGTCGTACTTCGTTCTGGCCTGGTCGACAATTCAGGTAACGCAGGCTGTTAAAAGCTCAGGGTTAAGACTCCGGGAACAGCTGCACGACAGTCACTACAAACTCCGTTCAGCAAAGGAAATGGCTTCTGGCATGAATCGAAGAATGTTTATGAAAGCGTCAATGGCTTGTGCTGCGGTCAGCGGCATGTCCGGTTTATCCACGCTCTTTGCTCAGGCCGCCTGGGCAGACAGCGACATTGCCGACGGCTCCGCAAAGCAATTTGATTTTGACGTGCTCAAAAAAATGGCCGCCGGGCTGGCAAAAAATGCCTATGGTGGCGCACCTGCTCCCCTGCCAGAGACGCTGGCGACGCTGACCCCACAGGCCTACAACGAAATTCAGTACGATGCTAATCATTCTTTATGGAATGGTAATGGCGACCGTGAGCTGGATGTTCAGTTCTTCCACGTTGGTATGGGTTTTAAACGTCGACTGCGCATGTTCGCAGTGGATGATAATCGCCAGGCGCGTGAAATCCATTTTCGTCCTGAGTTGTTTAATTACAACGATGCCAAAGTGGATACCAAACAGCTGGAAGGTAAAACCGATCTGGGCTTTGCCGGTTTCCGCGCCTTCAAGAAACCTGAACTGGCCAGTCGGGACATTGTTTCCTTCCTCGGTGCCAGTTATTTCCGTGCGGTAGATGAAACCTACCAGTATGGCCTGTCGGCCCGAGGGGTGGCGATTAACACCTTCGGCAGCAAGGAGGAGTTCCCGGACTTCACCGCATTCTGGTTTGAAACGCCAAAACCGCAAGATACCACATTTACCGTTTACACCCTGCTGGATGGCCCCAGCTGTACCGGCGCATTCAAATTTATCATCCACTGCGAAGAGAAACGCGTGGTGATGGAGGTGGAAAACCATCTGTACGCCCGTAAAGATATTGAGCAGCTGGGTATCGCACCAATGACCACCATGTTCAGCTGCGGCAATAACGAGCGCCGGATGTGTGACACCATTCACCCTCAGATCCACGATTCCGACCGACTGGCAATGTGGACCGGCAACGGGGAGTGGATCTGTCGACCGCTGAATAACCCTCAGCGTCTGACTTACAACGCCTATCAGGATGAGAATCCGCGCGGCTTTGGCATGTTGCAGCTCAATCATGATTTCCAGGATTATCAGGACGTGATTGGCTGGTACAACAAACGCCCCAGCCTGTGGGTTGAGCCGGTCGGCAAGTGGGGTAAAGGAGCGATCAATCTGATGGAGATCCCCACCACCGGGGAAACGCTGGATAACATTGTCTGCTTCTGGCGTCCGGATGATGCGATTAAAGCGGGCAGTGAGCACAGCTTCAGCTACAAGCTTTACTGGAGCGGCCTGCCGCCGGTTCGCAGCGGTCTGGCGCGAGTTAATGCCACCCGCACCGGCATGGGAGGTTTCCCGGAAGGCTGGGCGCCTGGTGAACACTACCCGAATGTATGGGCTCGTCGGTTTGCGGTGGATTTTGTCGGTGGCGATCTGAAAGCGGCTGCGCCGAAAGGTATCGAGCCGGTAATTAACGTCACCTCCGGCACCATTAAACAGGTTGAGATCCTCTACGTTGAGCCGATCGATGGCTATCGCATTCTGTTTGACTGGTATCCCAACAGCAATTCGGTGGAGCCGGTCAACATGCGGCTGTTTCTGCGTACCAAAGACGAAACCCTCAGCGAGACGTGGTTGTATCAGTACTTCCCGCCCGCGCCGGACAAACGAAAATATGTTGATGACCGTCAGATGACGGCAGGCTGACAAAACAGGGGGCGCATCATGCGCCCCCTGTAACATCCAGCCGTCACTGACTTCGCGATAAATCACTCCCCCATGTTCGGGAAAAGCGCCCTCAACTCAGTCAGCGAATTGACGGTACAACTGCGGTAACATCCTACCCAATTGGGTGAATTCAGTCATATCGTGAACTGCCATTTCATAGGAGAGCGCCTCCAGCGTTTGTCGGTTCATACCGGCCGCCTCCGCAGTCGCCCGAACGTCGGGCTGCGGCAGGCCAGAAATCCGGCTGAACTGCTGGTGCATCCCGATAAAATAGCAGGAGTAAAGTTCAAATCCTCCTGCCACGTCCCGCCCGATGTGCAACATCAGGGTATTGGCTATATCAGGCCTGTCAGCCTGTGTCGCCCAGCCACTGGCCGAAAATCTGAGGTTATGTCTCTCCAGCAGCGCTTTGTCGAGCCCCAGCGCCACCGGGTCGGTAAAATGAATAATGGCATCCAGCTTCGTGTCGCCAATGTATTCAATAATGTGATTGGGATTGCCATAGAGCTTTTCTGCGTAGCTCAGATGAGGATCGTTCATCCTTTGTGGATCAGCCACACTGTTATCAACATGCGCATAAGGAAACCACAGGGAATAGCGCTCTTTTTCTACCACATGCCACAGAAACCACCACTCCATCATGGCTACCGTCACACCCGGCATAAAATGTCGGGTGACATTGCAGGTAGTTATCCCCTGTTCACCATCATCCGCCACGCCATAAACGGCACGGGGAAAATGCGACAGTTCAGTAAACAGAGAGTTGAGGCGGTCGGGTACAGGTGGGAAGGTTTTTCCCGGCGGTAAGGGGCCGTTCTGCGTGGCGTGCACCAGGTCAACCGGGACTTTCAGCTGTTTGCAGAAATAGTCAGCATAAGGTTTGTTGCCAATTGCCCGCTGATTTTCCTGCCACAGTTGCTGTGATACCACCGGAAAGTATGTAACTAATGTTGTTTCCATAGAAGCTCCTTTTCAGTTTTGCGCTCCTTCATTAACATCAAAAAATGTTTCTATTTTAGGCATTCGGTGCCGGATTTCTTATCACAATTGATTGCGGAGCGAGCTTTTCGTTGTCGGCAAAGGTGGGAAAAGAGAAAAACAGATGGGATTGGGTGAAAAAAAACGGGCTACTGAGAGCCCGTTCGTTATCGCTGTAAAAATTACATCAGCGGCTGTGCCATCTGCACCAGCGAGATCAGCGGTTGCGGGTAGATCCCTAACAGCAGAACCAGCACGGCAGAGATCAGTACCACCACCCCACCGGCAGTAAATGCCCAGTTGGCCGGGGTATCACGCTGCAACAGCTCAGGTGGCGTCAGATACAGGCTGACGGTGACGCGCAGATAGTAATAGAGACCAATCGCACTTCCCACCACCACCGCACCGGTAAGCCACCACAGATGTGCGCCGACGCCAACCGCAATCACATAGAATTTACCGATAAAGCCCAGAGTCATTGGGATCCCGGCCAGCGACAGCATCATAACGGTCATCACCGCGGAAAGGATTGGACGGTGCCAGAACAGACCGCGATAAGAGTACAGCGAGTCGGCATCCGGACCGCGATAAGGACTGGACATCAGGCTGACCACGCCAAACGCACCCAGGCTGCTGAACAGGTAACCGGCCAGATAGACGCCGACGGTTTCCAGCGACAGCTGGTGCGTCTGAATGGCAATCAGCGCGACCAGCAGATAGCCAAGGTGAGCAATCGACGAATAGCCCAGCAGACGTTTGATATTGCTCTGCGAAATCGCCATCAGATTACCAAACAGCATTGACGCCACGGCGATAATCGACAGCACCAGACGGACGGCTTCGCTGTCAGCCACCGGCGCGTACAGGAACAGACGCATCACCACGCCAAAAATGGCAATCTTACTGGCGGTGGCGAGGAAGGTCGAAACCGGCGCAGGCGCCCCCTGATACACATCCGGCGTCCACAGGTGAAACGGCACCAGCGACAGTTTGAATCCCAGTCCCACAATCATCATGCCCAGACCAGCCAACAGCAGCGGCTGATGCAGCATGGCACTGTTCAGGCTTTTACCCAGCGCAACAAAGCTCAGATCACCCGCGTTGGCATACAGCAGCGCCATACCGAACAGCAGGAAGGAGGACGCGACTGCCGACATAATGGTGTATTTGATACTGGCTTCCAGCGAACGCTTTTGCTGGAAGGCATAGCCTACCAGACCAAACAGCGGCAGAGAGATAAGCTCAATACCAATAAACAGCGCGGCCAGGTGATTAGCGCATGCCAGCACCACCCCACCCGCAGCGGCAATCAGCACCAGCAGGTAGAACTCTTCGCGGTTATCCGGGTAGGTTGCCAGCCACGGATAAGCAAAGGTGCAGGTAGCCAGGCTGGCGACAATGACCAGCCCGGTGTAGAGCATGGAATAGCCATCCACGCGCAGCAGCGGCGTAACATCCATTGCGCCAGCGTGGCCGACGAAGAACAGTGACAGCAGGGCAAGGTTCAGCCCGACCACTGCCAGCGTCGCATTAACGAAGTGATTGCGTCGCCACGCAATGGAAAGCATCACAACCACCACCGTCAATCCGACGATCAGCAGCGGCAGAAGCGCGATCAATTGTTGAGGAGTTATTGTCATGGCGAATTACGGCCTTGTAGTTGAAATTGAAGCAGTAAACCACTGCTGAATGTTGCTCATCGCAGCATGTGAGGTATCCAGCACCGGCTGAGGATAAAAGCCCAGCAGCAGCAGCAGAACCTCCAGCACCATGATGATCAGGAATTCACGCGGCGACATACCACGCAGAGGTTTCTCAGATTTTGCCGGGCCGTAGTAAGCGCGCTGCATCATAATCAGTGAATAGACCGACGCAAACACCAGGCCAAAGGTGGCGATCACAATAATCAGCGGCACCGATCGGAAACTGCCGGTCAGGATCATAAATTCACCGACAAAGTTCCCGGTTCCCGGCATACCCAGGTTTGCCACCGCGAAGAACAGCGACAGACCTGGCAGCCATTTGATCCGTGACCACAAACCGCCCATCTGACGCATGTCGCGGGTGTGCAGACGTTCGTACAGCTGCCCACAGAGGATAAACAGTGCCGCAGCGGAGAGGCCGTGGGCAATCATCTGTACCACCGCCCCCTGAAACGCCAGCTGGCTGCCGGTGTAGATAGCAATCAGCACAAAACCCATATGTGAAATCGAGGTATAGGCGATCAGACGTTTGATGTCGTACTGCGAGAAAGCCATCCACGCGCCATAGAAAATACCAATAATGCCCAGCCACATAGCAATCGGGGCAAATTCTGCTGAGGCGGAAGGAAACAGCGGCAGCGCGAAACGCAACAGACCATAGGCCGCCGTTTTCAGCAGGATCCCCGCCAGGTCAACGGAACCGGCTGTCGGTGCCTGGCTGTGCGCATCCGGCAACCAGCCATGCAGCGGCACAACCGGCATTTTCACCGCAAAGGCAATAAAGAAGCCCAGCATCAGCAGGTATTCAACGGTGTGAGACATCGGCGTTTTCAACAGATCTTCGTAGTTGAAGGTCCACACCCCGGTGGCGTTGTAGTTAACAAATACCAGCGCGAGAATGGCGATCAACATCACCAGACCACTGGCCTGGGTATAGATGAAGAATTTGGTTGCCGCCGTGATGCGCGTTTTGCCGTCCGATGCTTTGTGTCCCCACAGCGCAATCAGGAAGTACATCGGCACCAGCATCATTTCCCAGAAGAAGAAAAACAGGAACATGTCGATGGCAAGAAACACGCCGATAACGCCACCGAGGATCCACAGCAGATTAAGGTGAAAAAAACCCTGCCACTTTTCAATTTCGTTCCAGGAACAGAGGATAGCCATCACGCCAAGCAGGCCGGTCAACACCACCATCAACAGCGAAAGCCCGTCCAGCGCCAGGTGCACGTTGATGCCGAATCGTGGGATCCACGAAAGCAGATATTCCGACTGCCACTGCGGAACACCGGCAGGTTGAGTCAGTGAGTAGCCACCCTGCAACCAGAGCTGCAATGAGAGCGCCAGCGTCAGTCCCATTGCGATCAGGGCAATCCAGCGCGGCACTTTGCTACCAAAACGCTCAAACTGCCAGCACAGCAGGCCGCCGATGAACGGGATTAATATAAGCCAGGGTAATAACATGGCGATTTGCTTCCCTTTTCTGAACCTGCATGGGCTATCTTACTTGCCAGTTTCGCCCCCGGCAGTGCTCGCAATCCTCACATACCTAAGTATGCTGCGGTTGCTCCGCGCTGGCGGTGTCGAAACTGACTGCGCCGATGACGCCCAACTCTCAGGTAATTTTCAACATCTTTCAACATGGGGACAGGACACAGCCTGGCCCGCTCACAAACCTTAAACCACCATCAACAGCGCCAGTACCACTACGGCACCCAGACTCATTGAGGCGACATACCAGCGCAGATAGCCGTTTTCGCTGACCACCAGACCTTTGTTCGCCAGACGTGAGAACAGGGCCGGGATGTTCATGACGGCGTTGAGCGGATCGCGTGACAGCAAACGCGCAATAAACAAATAAGGTTTGACGAAAATCTGATCGTACAGCCAGTCGAATCCCCAGGCCGCAAACCACCAGGTGGAGAAGAAACGCCCCGGCGCGCTGCGGGCGATACTGCTGACCAGCGAACGCTTACCCAGCCACAGCCCGGCTGCCAGCAAAATACCCATCATTGCAACCACACCAGAGGTGATTTCCAGGGTCAGTACCCGGCCATGCGCCAGTTCGGCCGTATCAGGCAGGACGCCTTTCAGCGGCGGCACGATCATCGCACCAACAAAGGTGGAGAGAACCAGCAGCACCAGCAGCGGCAGATGATGGGTTATCCCTTTACCGGCATGAGCGTGAATTTTTTCTTCACCGTGGAAGGTGATGAAAATCATTCTGAAGGTATACAGCGAGGTCATAAATGCCCCGACCAGACCGGCCACCATCAGGTTGATATGACCGTTTGCCAGCGCACCGGCCAGAATCTCATCCTTACTGAAGAAGCCTGCGGTAATCAGCGGCAGAGCGGATAACGCCGCACCGCCCACCAGGAAGCAGACATACACCAGCGGGATGCTCTTACGCAGGCCGCCCATTTTAAAAATATTCTGCTCGTGGTGGCAGGCAAGGATCACCGAGCCGGAGGAGAGGAACAGCAGCGCCTTGAAGAAGGCATGGGTCATCAGATGGAAGATGGCCGCATCCCAGGCCTGCACGCCCAGCGCCAGGAACATGTAGCCAATCTGACTCATGGTTGAGTAAGCCAGCACACGTTTGATATCGGTCTGTACCAGCGCGGCAAAACCCGCCAGCACCAGGGTATCGGCTCCCACAATGCCAACCAGATGAAGTACTTCCGGCGTCAGCAGGAACAGGCCATGGGTGCGGGCAATCAGATACACCCCAGCGGTAACCATGGTCGCAGCGTGGATCAGCGCTGAAACCGGCGTTGGACCGGCCATCGCATCCGCCAGCCAGGTTTGCAACGGCAGCTGCGCAGATTTACCCACCGCACCGCCCAGCAGCATCAGGGTGGCCCACTGCAACATATGATTGTTGGCCGCAAAGTGCTCAGGTGCCAGCGCCACCATCTCACGGAAGTTCAGCGTCCCCAGTTCGTTCCACAGGATAAATAATCCAAAGGCGAGGAACACATCACCGACGCGGGTGATGATAAAGGCTTTCATTGCCGCCGCGCCGTTTTTCGGTTCGGTGTAGTAGAAACCAATCAGCAGATAGGAGCACAGCCCCACCCCTTCCCAACCCAGGTACATCAGCATCAGGTTATCGGCCAGCACCAGAACCACCATGCTGGCAATAAACAGGTTGGTGTAGGCGAAGAAGCGGGAGTAGCCCTCTTCACCACGCATGTACCAGGAGGCGAACATGTGGATAAAGAAGCCCACGCCGGTCACCACCGACAGCATCGTCAGCGACAGGCCATCCAGCGTCAGGGACATTTTCATGTCAAAGGTGCCCACATGCATCCAGGTCCACAGCGTCTGGTTAAACAGCACCTGTCCATGACTGAAAAAGTCGATACCGACATACAGAGTGGTCAACGCCGCCAGCCCGACGGAACCCATTCCCACCGTAGCAGACAGATTCTCTGACCAACGACCACGGGAAAAGGCCAGCAGCACAAAGCCAATCAGCGGGAACAAAATGGTTAAAAAGAGAAGATTCATCCGCGCATCTCACTCACTTTGTCAATGTTGAGGTTCTGGCTGCGGCGGTGCAGTTGCAGCAATAATGCCAGTCCGATGCTGGCTTCCGCCGCTGCCAGACTGATTGCCAGGATATACATCACCTGACCGTCAGCCTGGCCCCAGTAGCTACCAGCAACCACAAATGCCAGCGCTGCCGCATTGATCATAATTTCAAGACTGATCAGCATAAACAGCAGGTTGCGACGAATGATCACCCCGGTCAGACCGAGAACGAACAGAATGGCGGCCAGAATAAGACCGTGTTGCAAAGGGATCATGCGTGTTCCTCCTTCTTCGCTGCCACGGTATCTTCCGGGCGATTACTCAGCACCTCACCCGCACGCTGTTCACGTCCGATGTGATACGCCACGACCAGTCCTGCCAGCAGTAGCATTGATGCCAGTTCTACCGCAAGGACATAAGGGCCAAACAGGCTGATGCCTACGGCTTTCGCATCAATCATCCGACCATCATTACCGTGATCATGCACTGAATGAATAGCCCAGACCATCACCACCAGCAGCAGCAGAGAGCAGAGGCCTGGCCCTAACCACACCGCTGGCTTCAGCCATTCACGCTCCTGGGCCTGTACGCTCTCGCCGAGATTAAGCATCATCACCACGAAGACAAACAGCACCATGATCGCCCCGGCATAGACGATGATTTCCAACGCCCCGGCAAAGTAAGCTCCAAGGGAGAAAAACACCCCGGCCACCGCCAGCAAAGAGATGATCAGATATAACAGTGCGTGAACCGGGTTGGTGTGGGTGATAACGCGCAACGTTGTCAGCACCGCGACCAGTCCGCAAAGATAAAACGCAAATTCCATGCCTGGCTCCTTAAGGTAACAAGCCCTTGACGTCGATGGGTTTAGCTTCGTTAGCCGCTTCGCCTTTGTCTTTCCCGTCGATCGCCATGCCCGCCATCCGGTAAAAGTTATATTCCGGGTATTTGCCCGGACCGGAGATCAGCAGATTCTCTTTCTCATAAACCAGATCCTGACGCTTAAACTCACCCATTTCGAAATCGGGGGTAAGCTGAATAGCGGTGGTCGGGCAGGCCTCTTCACACAGGCCACAGAAAATGCAGCGAGAGAAGTTGATACGGAAAAACTCGGGATACCAGCGACCATCGGCCATTTCCGCTTTTTGCAGCGAAATACACCCCACCGGGCAGGCTACCGCGCAAAGGTTACAGGCCACACAGCGCTCCTGACCGTCAGGATCGCGCGTCAGCACAATGCGGCCACGGTAACGCGGCGGCAGATAGACC
The DNA here is from genome assembly GCF_058241465.1 of Erwinia papayae. Classification (NCBI taxonomy): domain Bacteria; kingdom Pseudomonadati; phylum Pseudomonadota; class Gammaproteobacteria; order Enterobacterales; family Erwiniaceae; genus Erwinia; species Erwinia papayae. The sequence continues at coordinate 217,689 of NZ_JBZCHT010000009.1, read as the reverse complement.
GGCTCTTCCGGGTACATCATGGTTTCACGTTTGGCAAAGGCGTTTGAGCCAATCAGCACGATACTGCGGATCGTGGTGCCAAACCCCACCAGAATGTCTTTTAATGTCATAGTCTTAACCCCAACCTCAGGCGTTGTACAGAATCACTACGGCAGTTGCCAGCAGGTTCAGCAACGTTAACGGCAGACAAACTTTCCAGCCGAACGACATCACCTGGTCGTAGCGCGGACGTGGTAACGCCGCACGGATCAGAATGAACATCATCATAAAAAACGCCGTTTTAATGGCGAACCAGAAAACAGGCGGCAGCCACGGGCCGTTCCAGCCACCGAAAAACAGCGTCACAATCAGTGAGGAAACGGTGACGATACCGACATATTCACCGACAAAGAACAGGCCGAACTTCATCCCGGCGTATTCAATGTGGTAACCGTCCGCCAGTTCCTGCTCTGCTTCCGGCTGGTCAAACGGATGACGGTGGCACACGGCCACACCGGCGATGGCAAAGGTCAGGAAGCCAAAGAACTGTGGGATAATGTTCCACAGGTGCTGCTGGCTGTTGACGATATCGACCATATTGAACGATCCCGCCTGCGCCACCACGCCCATCAGCGACAGGCCAAGGAACACTTCATAACTCAGGGTCTGCGCCGAGGCACGCATCGCGCCCAACAACGAGTATTTGTTGTTACTGGACCAGCCAGCGAACAGCACCGCGTAGACCGCCAGCCCCGCCATCATCAGGAAGAACAGCAGGCCGATATTCAGATCGGCACCCATCCAGGTTGAGGTCACCGGCACGATAGCCATCGCCAGCAGCAGTGAGGTAAAGGCGATCATCGGCGCGAGGGTAAAAATTACCCGGTCGGTAAAGGGCGGCGTCCAGTCCTCTTTGAAGAACATTTTGATCATGTCCGCCACCAGCTGGAGCGAACCACCCCAACCCACACGGTTAGGCCCGTAACGGTTCTGGAACAGGCCAAGCAGACGACGTTCGCCAAAACTCATAAAGGCACCGCAGCCCACCACCACAAACAGGATCACTAAGGCTTTTGCGACGGCAATAATGACGTCAATAACTTCCGGTGTCAGCCAGCTCATTGTGCCGCCTCCCGCAGATTATCAATGCTCGCACCCAGCAGGAACGGCGGAATACCCGGCATCCCCAGCGGCAAACCGACCTGCCCTGCCTGCAAGGTTTCAGAGAAACGCACCGGCAGACGCAGCGTTTCGCCTGCGCAGGTAAACTCAACCGATGCGCCGGCATTAACACCGAGCGCGGCGGCGTCAGCAGGATTCACCATCAGATAAGGCTCTGGCATCCGTTGCTGGATAACCGGTGAACGCTGGGTCATCTCCTCGCTGCCGAACAGCTGGAAATAAGGCGCGACACGCCAGCTGTTTTGCTGGACGCTGAACGTCTCTGGCACCGTATCGAACCAGTCAAGCTGGCCGCTACCGGCTTCAAACAGACGAACGCCGGGGTCGCCATTGCGCAGCTTTCCACCCACTTCATCCTGGAATTTATTCCACGCCTGCGGGGAGTTCCAGCCCGGAGCCCAGGCAAAAGGAATTTGTGAACGGGCGGCAGACGGCTGGTTGTTTCCTTCCATTGAGAAAGCAAACATGGTGTCTTTATCCTGCGGCTGACGCGGCTCATGCACGCTGATATTGGCGCGCATGGCGGTACGACCACTGGAGCGGGCTGGTGAACGAGCCAGCTTCTGACCACGAATACGGAAGCTGGCATCCGGCGCAGCATCTTTAATGCCAGCCAACTGCGGCAGGGCCGCAACACAGGCATCGATAACATGGTCGAGCTGCGTCCAGTCCACCTGGCGGCTGCTGATAGTGCTTTGCAATGAGTGCAACCAGCGCCAGCTCTCCAGCATCGCCACGTTATGGTCATAATAAGCCGGATCGTACACCTGGAAGAATCGCTGAGCGCGCCCCTCCTGGTTAACCACGGTGCCGTCGCTCTCGGCAAAACTGGCGGTTGACAGGATCAGCCCCGCTTTCTCCATCGTCGCCGTGCGCTGATGATCGATAACGATCACGTTTGGCGTGTTACTCAGCGCCGCATCGACCGTGGCTTTTGGCGCATGACGGTAGAGATCGTTTTCCATGATGATCACCGCATCTGCCGATCCATTTTCCAGTTCGCTCAGCGCCGCATCCAACGGCTGGCCACCAATCAGGCCAAGTCCAACGCTGTTTGCGCTGCCGGCCAGCAGGGTTATACCGACGTCCGCGCCACGGCCTTTCAGGGCTCTGGCAACGTTAGCCGCAGCCTGGATCATCGCCTCGCTGCCTGCATGCACGCCGGAAATAATCAGCGGTTTCTTCGCACCAGCCAGCGCCTGGACCACCACGTCAATTTTGCTGGCCAGTGAACGATCAATCCCTTCCACCGCTGGCGCGGTTTCATCCAGTGCGTGAGCAATCGCAAAGCCAACGCGAGCCTGATCTTCGATCGGCGCACGATAACTCCATGCGGCGATATCATCCAGACGGGTGGCATCGACGTTAGTGACAAACAGCGGATGTTTGGCGTGCTGTCCGATGTTCATGATGGCCGCAATCTGCCAGTCTGCCACTTTTTGTGCCGCCGCCATCTGGCGGGCCTTGCCCTTGACTGCCTGACGCACTGACAGCGCCACGCGCGCGCCAACCTGAGTCAGGTCTTCACCCAAAACCAGCACCGCATCGTAACTTTCAATTTCGCGCAGGGCTGGCGTATGGATGCCGCCGTCGCGCAGTACGCTCAGCATCAGCTCCAGACGGGCCTGCTCACCGGCAGGGATGCCCGTGGAGAAGTTCTCTGCGCCCACCAGTTCACGCAGCGCAAAGTTGCTTTCAATGCTGGCGCGTGGTGAGCCGATGCCGATAACTTTCTTCGCCTGACGCAGTACATCTGCCGCACCCTGCATTGCCTGTTCCGCATTGAGCGCGATCCAGTCATTACCACGACGCTGCATCGGCTGGCGTGGCCGGTCTTTCAGGTTGACGTAGCCATAGCCAAAGCGACCACGGTCACAGAGGAAGTACTGGTTAACGGTGCCGTTGTAACGGTTTTCAACGCGACGCAGTTCGCCATAACGCTCGCCCGGGCTGGTGTTACAGCCAATGCTGCACTGCTGGCAGATGCTTGGTGCATACTGCATGTCCCATTTACGGTTATAGCGTTCAGAGTGCGTTTTATCGGTGAATACGCCGGTCGGGCAGATTTCTACCAGGTTACCGGAGAATTCGCTCTCCAGCACCCCATCTTCCGGGCGGCCAAAATAGACGTTGTCATGTGCGCCGTAGACACCCAGGTCGCTGCCATCAGCGTAATCTTTGTAGTAACGCACGCAGCGATAGCAGGCGATACAACGGTTCATTTCATGAGAGATGAACGGCCCCAGATCCTGATTACGGTGGGTACGCTTGGTGAAGCGGTAGCGACGGAAGCTGTGCCCGGTCATCACGGTCATATCCTGAAGATGGCAGTTGCCGCCCTCTTCGCACACCGGACAGTCGTGAGGGTGGTTGGTCATCAGCCACTCCACCACGCTTTCACGGAACTCTTTGGCCTCTGCATCATCAATAGAGATGAAAGTGCCATCCGATGCCGGGGTCATACAGGACATCACCAGGCGGCCACGCGTATCTTCGGCGTTCTGGAATTGCTTTACCGCACACTGACGGCAGGCACCGACACTACCCAGCGCCGGATGCCAGCAAAAATAAGGAATATCAAGACCGAGTGAGAGGCAAGCCTGTAACAGGTTGTCCGCACCATCGACGTCATATTCTTTACCGTCTACATGAATTGTAGCCATAGTGAACATGCTCAAGTAAGGCTCGTACCAGACGAGCGTTAAACAGAATTCTTCTACCTGTCATCTTATCTGTCACAGCGGCGTTGACTGCGTTTTTATCCTGGACACTGGCTAATCCCTGCGTCCGGAATGCTTTTGATGTCGCCTGACTGTGACTGAAAACCTCAGGTAAAATCAGCGATGACTTCTCGCATCTTAATTTTTCTTTACCAACGGGACTTCAGCAGGTTGGCCTGGATTCCGGCTATCGCGTGTGCGTTGCCCCATACCTGTGGCGCGATGCCTGCCTCAAACTCTTCACGGAAATATTTGATTGCGCTTTGCAGTGGCTCTACTGCACCTGGCGCGTGCGCACAGAAGGTTTTACCCGGGCCTAACTGTCGACAGAGTTGCATCAGCGTTTCGATATCACCCGGCTGCCCCTCTTTACGTTCCAGCGCGCGCAAAATTTTTACGCTCCACGGCAGTCCGTCACGGCATGGCGTACACCAGCCGCAGGATTCGCGGGCAAAAAACTCTTCCAGATTGCGCACCAGCGAAACCATGTTGATCTCGTGATCAACCGCCATCGCCAGCGCGGTGCCCAGACGGCTGCCCGCTTTGCCGATGCTGGCAAATTCCATTGGCAGGTCAAGGTGTGATTCAGTCAGGAAATCGGTCCCTGCGCCCCCTGGCTGCCAGGCTTTAAACTTCAGGCCATCACGCATACCGCCAGCATAGTCTTCCAGGATTTCACGGGCGGTCGTACCAAACGGCAGTTCCCAGACGCCCGGGTTTTTCACCCGACCGGAGAAACCCATCATCTTGGTGCCAGTGTCTTCACTGCCGGAAATGCCTTTGTACCACTCGACACCATTGGCAAGAATGGCCGGCACGTTGGACAGGGTTTCGACGTTGTTAACGCAGGTCGGTTTACCCCATGCGCCTGCCGAGGCGGGGAATGGTGGTTTTGAACGCGGGTTAGCGCGCCGTCCTTCCAGCGAGTTAATTAACGCGGTTTCTTCTCCGCAGATGTAGCGGCCCGCGCCGGTATGCACGATCAGCTCAAAATCGAAACCGGTGCCGAGAATATTTTTTCCCAGATAGCCTGCTTCTGTCGCTTCCGCTATGGCCCGGCGCAGATTGACTGCGGCTTCAATGTACTCGCCACGCAGGAAGATGTAGCCACGATAAGCCTTCAGGGCAAAGGCACTGATCAGCATTCCCTCAACCAACTGGTGCGGCATCTGCTCCATTAACAGGCGGTCTTTATAGGTGCCTGGCTCCATCTCATCGGCGTTACACAACAGGTAACGGATATTCATGGATTCGTCTTTCGGCATCAGGCTCCACTTCAGTCCGGTGGAAAACCCCGCGCCGCCGCGACCTTTTAATCCGGAGTCTTTTACCGCCGCGACAATCTCTTCCTGCGACATGGTCTTGAGCGCTTTGTCGGCACCGGCATAACCGTTTTTGCTACGATATTCGTCGAAAAATACCGGCTGTTTATCATCACGCAGACGCCAGGTCAGCGGATGCGTCTCCGCAGTACGAATGATCTCTTTAAATGTCATTGATACTGCTCCAGTAAGTTGACGATGTTTTCCGGCGTCAGGTGAACATGGGTGTCTTCATCCACCATCATCGTCGGGCCTTTATCGCAGTTACCCAGGCAGCAGGTCGGCAGCAGTGTGAAGCGACCATCCGCCGTGGTCTGGCCGGGCTTAATACGCAAATTCTCTTCCAGTGCCGCCTGAATACCCTGAAAACCGGTGATGTGACACACCACGCTGTCGCAGTAGCGGATCACATGGCGGCCCACCGGCTGACGAAAAATCTGGCTGTAAAATGTCGCCACACCTTCCACATCACTGGCGGGGATGCCCAACACCTCGGCAATGGCATTGATTGCACCATCCGGCACCCAGCCGCGCTGTTTCTGAACAATTTTTAACGCTTCGATGGAAGCCGCACGGGCATCTTCGTAATGGTGCTTTTCATGCTCGATAGCATCATGCTCAAGCGCGCTCAGCACAAAGGGGGCGTCGTCTTCGATCGTTTCAATCGCAATTCGTTGATCGTGCATAATTAGCGGTCCACGTCTGACATAACAAAATCGATACTACCGAGGTATACGATCAGGTCGGATACCAGGCTGCCGTTAATCACCGAAGGGATCTGTTGCAGGTGCGGGAAGCTGGGCGTTCGCACACGGGTGCGATAGCTCATGGTGCTGCCGTCACTGGTCAGGTAGTAACTGTTAATCCCCTTGGTCGCCTCTATCATCTGGAAGGATTCATTGGCCGGCATCACCGGGCCCCATGAAACCTGTAAGAAGTGAGTGATCAGGGTTTCGATATGCTGGAGCGTGCGCTCTTTTGGCGGCGGTGTGGTCAGCGGATGGTCAGCTTTGAACGGGCCTTCCGGCATGTTTTTCAGACACTGCTCAAGGATGCGCATACTCTGGCGCATCTCTTCCATTTTCAGCATCACACGGGTGTAGGCACAGCTGACACCATCACCAATCGGCACTTCAAAATCGAAATTCTGATAACCGGAATAAGGACGCCATTTACGCACGTCAAAATCCAGTCCGGTGGCGCGCAGGCCTGCTCCGGTGGTTCCCCAGGCCAGTGCTTCGTCCAGACCATAAGCAGAAACCCCTTTGGCACGGCCAATCAGCACGGAGTTTTTCAGTGCGGTTTGTTCGTACGCTTTCAGCCGTTTTGGCATCCAGTCGAGGAATTCGCGTAGCAGACGGTCCCAGCCTTTCGGCAAATCGTGCGCCACGCCGCCAATGCGGAACCAGGCCGGGTGCATACGAAAGCCGGTAATAGCTTCTACGACATCATAAATTTTCTGGCGATCGGTAAAGGCAAAGAACACCGGCGACATGGCACCGACGTCCTGAATAAAGGTGGAGATGTAGAGCAGGTGGCTGTTGATTCTGAACAGTTCTGAAAGCATTACGCGAATCACGTCAACGCGCTCTGGCACTTTAATGCCAGCCAGTTTCTCCACCGCCAGTACGTAGGGCATTTCGTTAACACAGCCGCCAAGGTACTCAATACGATCGGTGTAAGGAATGTAGCTGTGCCAGGACTGACGTTCCCCCATCTTTTCTGCGCCACGATGGTGATAGCCCACATCCGGAACGCAGTCGACAATCTCTTCGCCATCCAGTTGCAGAATGATACGGAATGCGCCGTGGGCAGAGGGGTGGTTCGGCCCCAGGTTGAGGAACATAAAGTCTTCGTTGGCGGTGCCGCGCTTCATGCCCCACTCTTCCGGCTTGAAGGTCATCTGCTCCATTGCCAAATCTTCGGTCTGTTTTGTTAACTCAAACGGATCGAACTCCGTGGCACGCGCCGGATAATCCTTACGCAGCGGATGCCCTTCCCAGGATTGCGGCATCATAATGCGTGTCAGATGCGGGTGACCATCAAAAGTGATGCCAAACATTTCCCACGTTTCGCGTTCGTACCAGTTCGCATTAGGGAAAATGTTAGTGATGGTGGGCAGATGCAGGTCTTTTTCAGACAGCGCCACCTTCAACATGATGTCGCGATTGCGCTCAATGGAGATGAGGTGATAGAACACGGAAAAATCGGCAGCAGGCAAGCCCGCCCGGTGGGTTCTTAACCGTTCATCCATGCCGTGAAGGTCGTACAACATTACGTAAGGTTTCGGCGATTTCCGCAGAAACACGACTGTTTCCAGTAATTGTTCAGGCTTAACCCATACCACCGGAACACCGGTGCGGGTTGGCTGAACGGTAAAGGCATCAGGCCCAAAACGGTTACGCAGATCCTGGACAACCGGATCATCCAGATGATCCCGGGTTTGCCATTCTGGCTGAGCAAGATCTTGCGTGGTCAAATCTGTCATAAGTCGTTCACCATGTGTGTGACTCAGTATTGGCATCAGGATGAGGCTGGCGCGGATGTTATTTTGATATGCGCCGGATTATTCAGGACCTCACCCTCTACGTGCTTTAAATTTCATCCGGGGTGCGCAGGTTAGTCACCGCGATGCGTTCGCCCTGCTTTCTTTCACGCTCTGACTGCATATTGGCACGGTAGACACCCTGATCGCCTACCACCCAGGAGAGCGGGCGGCGCTCTTTACCAATCGATTCCTGTAACAGAAGCAGTGCCTGCATATAGGCTTCAGGACGAGGTGGACAGCCAGGAATATAAACATCGACCGGCAGGAACTTATCAACACCCTGCACGACAGAGTAGATATCGTACATTCCGCCTGAATTAGCGCAGGCTCCCATTGAAATTACCCACTTAGGTTCCAGCATCTGATCATACAGACGCTGTACCACCGGAGCCATTTTGGTAAAACAGGTTCCTGCCACCACCATAAAGTCGGCCTGGCGCGGCGAGGCACGAATAACTTCGGAACCAAAACGCGCCACGTCATGTACCGAAGTAAATGACGTAGTCATCTCGACATAACAACATGAAAGACCGAAGTTAAATGGCCAGAGAGAGTTTTTGCGTCCCCAGTTGACCATGTCATGAAGGGCGTGCTCAAGTTTGCCCATGTAGACGGTCTGGTTAACGTGCTTCTCCAGAGGATCGGTGACAATCTCCTGTTTCTGCAGTGGGTAACGGTCGTTCTCACCGTTTGGGTCGGCGCGGGTGAGCGTGTAGTCCATCTTTGTGCCTCGCTGTTACTGCGTATGACGTTTGGAATGCGAAATGGTGGTTGATTTGACCACGACACGACGTGGGGGCGGGGCCCAGTCCAGCGCGCGGATACGGATCAGATAAACCAGACCAGCAAGCAGTACCAAAATGAAAATTGTGGCTTCGACAAAGCCCGTCCAGCCGCTCTCACGAATGGCCGTCGACCAGGCGTACAGATAGAGCGCCTCTACGTCGAAGATGACGAAGAACATGGCGACCAGATAGAACTTTGCAGACATGCGCAGTTTGGCAGTACCAACCGGGGCTGCACCGGATTCAAAAGGGGTGTTGGTGTAACGCCCACGGGCTTTTCCACCGAGAAACCACGCTCCGGCCAACATTGCACAGCACAGACCGATAGAGACAATCAGAAAGACGGCAAACGCCCAGTGATGAGCGACGACTTCAGTAGTTGTTGACATATACTCTGCTTCATTCAAAAACGTGGAATCAGATTTCCTGCACTTCTTAATGGCAGTCTTTCTGGCACGTGATTCAAGGGAAAAACAAAAAACCTTATAAATCTTGCTGTCTTTGTTGATTAAGCAGCAATTTTATGGGGTTTTTTACTCCTTTACATAACCTTTTGTCAACTTTAACAAAAGTATCCACACATTATTTTACACCAGTATCATTTATTTAACATTTGATGCGTAAAAAATGAGCTAAATCGTGTCAGTCACATTCTGTGAATAGAGTGTAGCGGGTATTTCCCTGTGTGGATCGGGGATTTAACAACGCGTATTCTCGCAGGATTCACACGCTTTTCCTTCCCCTTAAAAGGGTTATTTTTTTGATCCAGAACACAGTTTTGTCTTTTATAAGATGAGGGTAACTCAGAGAGTTGGCGTAAAGATCAATTCAGCATAAAAGGCCATCGCTGAAAGCGGTCGGTTAAATTTTTTTTCAGATGAAAAAAACATCTGCTGAAAGATGTGGAAAATAAAAGGGATATTCGGAAACCCATGTCAAAAGATAACAAAAAAGCCTTTTGGCTCAAAATAGTCACCAAAAGGCTTTTTTAAACAGAATGTAGTTTTTAATCTTAGAGAATTAACAATTAATATTAAACGCTAAGAACTGAAAATCACTCGTCATCATCCGGGAAAGAAGTGCCGTCCTGAAGGCCGCTGGTCAGATTGTAAGGATCGTTACTTGATTCCATGGCGTTAAAAATAGCCAGAGCAAGTTCACTCGAACTGTCCGGATTACGGCAAAGCAAATATTCAGTATCTGGTAGAACCGGCAGACCCTCTGCCGCGCCCATTACGCGCAATTCCGGGCTCATCATCTCAACCGGACGGGCTGTCACCCCCAGTCCGGCTTTGACCGCTGCCCTGACTGCTGCAAGTGTGGAAGCAACATAAGAGATGCGCCACGGAATGCCCGCTTCGTTGAGATGGTCGATAGCCATGTCCCGATAAGGGCTGGGCTCATCCAGCAATACCAGTGGAATGGCTTCCCCACGCTGAAAAATATAGTCCGCAGCGCAGTACCAGAGCGTTGGAGAAGTACGCAACACCTGCCAGGTAAAGTTCATCGGACTGGACGTGGTAACCACCAGGTCAACTTCACCCTGATTAAGCATCTCCATCATAAACGGATTGCGCTTCACCCGAACGTCGATCGCAAGCTTGGGATAGACTGACGTCACGCGGTTGAGCAGAAACGGCAGAATGGTATCGGAGGTATCATCAGAAGCACCAATGGTCAGCACTCCCTGGATGTTACTGTACATCAGCGATGTACAGGCCTCGTCGTTGAAACGCAGGATCTTTCTGGCGTAACCCAACAACTGTATGCCGTGTTCCGTCAACAGTTTGTTGCGCCCGTGACGGGCGAACAGCTCTTTGCCTACCAGTTGCTCCAGTCGTTGCATTTGCTGACTCACCGCCGACTGCGTTCTACACACTGCCGCCGCTGCCGCCGCGAAAGTATTCAGATCGGCAACAGCAACAAAAGTTCTCAGCAGATCGAGGTCAAGATTAAGGATTGGACGATTTGCACTAGTCATGTTTTCTTCACTTTTATAAGTTTTTTAATAACAGCTACCCTGGTGTTATTACCTTTTTTATCAGAGAGATAAATCGGTAATCATGCTGTAATGTAGTAAGATTTTCACCCTGACTGCATTACTTTCTAACGCAGACGTTGCAACCCCGGCGACCATAATATCTCTGGTTAACCCAGAGGTGAGCCGCCAACAGGCTCGTACGTCTGATACATCACTAATGCTTGCTCTGCTTCACTTTGCAGATGACAGAAAGTGTCACCTGACGCCTCTGCATATCGGTAAATGCCAGATAACCAATTCGTATCAGTGACACTCACCCTCAACCATTCAACAAATCGGTACAGGTCCATCTCTTCACAGCAATGATTAAAAATCCTTAACACTATCGATAAGAGAATCGTTAACTTCTCGCTTTTAACGCCCGAGAGCTAGGTGCTAAATCTACTCAACATTATCCTGACATACTGTCGATTACTTTTTAAGCCTGAATCCGATTATTCTTATCAATAAAATAAAATTTTATTGGTTAACCCGCCAGAATAGTGCCTGTTTGTACAAAAATTTATCATTCAGTACCATTCTGACCAGGAAAGAAGCGGATTGGCACACATTTTTTCTGCATTTATTGTAAGAGTATCACAATGACACAAGGTTCATTTTTTAAACATTCAATTAAGCCTTATTTAACAGTTTAATCCTCCCTTTATCCATCAATAGTTACCAAATAAGGACAAAAAAAATCTTCAGGGCGCATCAACCTGCTAAAACCCGTGGTGCCACTTCAAAAGCGCTTTGGAGAGGAGTACATTGTGCTGGTTCACTTTCCACGGCAGGAATGCAGCTTAGTCAAAGGCAGAAGAAATGACCCCAATTGATAAATCCAGCAAGCTGGATAACGTGTGTTACGACATCCGCGGCCCGGTATTAAAAGAAGCAAAACGACTGGAAGAAGAAGGTAATAAAGTTCTCAAGCTTAATATCGGCAACCCTGCCCCGTTTGGCTTTGAAGCCCCTGATGAAATTCTGGTTGATGTCATCCGCAATCTGCCAGGCGCGCAAGGGTACTGCGACTCGAAAGGCTTGTATTCTGCCCGTAAGGCTATTGTGCAGCACTATCAGGCTCGCGGCATGCGCGAGATGACCGTGGAAGATGTCTATATTGGTAACGGTGTATCAGAGCTGATTGTGCAGTCGATGCAGGCATTGCTGAACAGCGGAGACGAAATGCTGGTCCCTGCCCCGGACTACCCACTGTGGACAGCCGCAGTATCCCTCTCCAGCGGCAAAGCCGTACATTACCTTTGCGATGAGTCCGCAGGTTGGTTTCCGGACCTGGATGACATTCGTAGTAAAATCACCCCACGTACGCGCGGCATCGTCATTATTAACCCCAACAACCCCACCGGCGCGGTTTACAGCAAAGAGTTACTGCTGGAAGTGGTTGAACTGGCCCGACAGCATAACCTGATTATTTTTGCTGATGAAATTTATGACAAGATCCTCTACGACGCAGCTCAACATCATTCTATTGCGGCGCTGGCTCCGGATTTGCTCACTATTACCTTTAATGGCCTCTCCAAAACCTACCGCGTGGCCGGATTTCGCCAGGGATGGATGGTACTGAACGGGCCGAAAAAACATGCCAAAGGTTACATTGAAGGACTGGAGATGCTGGCGTCGATGCGCCTGTGTGCCAATGTTCCAGCCCAGCACGCCATTCAGACCGCGTTGGGCGGCTATCAGAGTATCAGTGAATTTATCGTGCCTGGTGGCCGGTTGTATGAACAGCGTCAACGCGCCTGGGAGTTGATCAATGATATTCCCGGTGTCAGTTGCGTGAAACCCGACGGCGCACTTTACATGTTCCCAAAGATCGATGCTAAAAAGTTTAATCTGCATGACGATCAGAAAATGGTGCTGGATTTTCTGCTCCAGGAAAAAGTACTGCTGGTTCAGGGAAGCGCTTTCAACTGGCCGTGGCCCGATCACGTACGCATTGTAACCCTGCCTCATGTTAACGATCTTGAAATGGCGATAAGCAAATTTGGCCGTTTTCTTGAAGGCTATCATCAGTGATTGCCCTGCCCTGACGATCTGGCGGTCACTCCACTCAGGGCGCGCTCTGCCAGCGCGAACAACGTTTCACCAGGTCTGCGTAGCCGGATGTCCGGCTACCGCGTCACAGGAAAACCGTACCTTATGAATCAAAGCCACTTTTTTGCCCACCTCTCACGTCTTAAGCTGATTAATCGCTGGCCGTTGATGCGTAATGTACGAACCGAAAATGTCTCCGAACACAGTTTGCAGGTAGCCATGGTCGCTCATGCGCTGGCGGTGATTAAAAACCAGAAGTTTAATGGCAATCTCAACGCCGATCGTATCGCCCTGATGGCGATGTATCACGATGCCAGCGAAGTTCTTACCGGAGATTTGCCCACCCCGGTGAAGTATTACAATGCGCAAATTGCCCATGAATACAAAAAAATAGAAAAAATAGCTCAGTTAAAGCTGGTAGAGATGCTGCCGGAAGAGTTGCGAAATGCCTATCGTCCATTGCTTGATGAACAGCAGCGGAGCGAAGACGAAACGGCCATCGTTAAGCAGGCAGACGCGCTATGCGCCTACCTGAAATGCCTTGAAGAACTGTCAGCCGGAAACCACGAGTTCCAGCTGGCAAAAGCACGACTGGAAAAAACTCTCAGTTCACGTCACAGCCCGGAAATGGACTATTTTGTGGAGGTGTTCGTTCCCAGCTTTAACCTCTCGCTGGACGAAATCAGCCAGGAGTCGCTGTAAATCGTTCAGAACGGGAAAAGCACCGGCACCAGCATGACGCTCGCCACCATAATCAGCAGGGTAAAGGGCACACCAATTTTCACAAAATCGCCGAACCGGTAACCGCCCGGCCCCAGCACCAGCGTATTCACTGGCGATGATACCGGGGTCATAAAAGCTGCCGAAGCGGCTACCGCAATAATCAGGGTAAACGGATAGGGGGAGACCCCCATCTGATGCGCCGCCGCCACGCCAATAGGTGCCATCAGCACCGCCGTGGCAGTGTTGGAAATAAACAAACCAATGGTGGCGCAAAGTACAAACAGACAAAGCAACATGACGTGTGGACTTCTGTCACCTGCAAGATTCATCAGCCCGTCAACTATCAGCTTCACACCGCCGGTTTTTTGCAAGGCCAGGGCAAAAGGCATCATACCGACGATCAAAATAATGCTGGGCCAGTGTATGGCCCGCAATGCACTCTCCATGTCTATACAGCGGAACTTCCCCATCAGCAAACAGGCAATCAGCGCGGCGACGGGATTAGGTATCTCATTGGTAAGCATCATTGCCACCATCAGCGCCAGAGAGAAAATGGCATGAGGTGCCTGACTATTCGCCGGGACAACATCGTCCACCTCAGCAGGCAAATTCAGCAAGATGAGGTCGCGTTTTTGTTGCTGCAACTGCGTGATTTTCTTCCAGTCACCAATGACCAGCAGGCTGTCACCCAACTCCAGAGGCAGGTCGTTAAGCGCGCCTTCGGCCACCTCTCCTTTACGCCTGCCCCCAATCACACTGACGCCAAATCGGGAACGAAAAGCGATCTCTCGTAACGTTTTTCCTTGCAGCTCCGATTCCGGGATCACCAGCACCTCGGCCATACCGACGTCCTGCGCACGGTCGGAGAAATAATCGCCACGCAGGATCATCGGCTCCAGTAAGTTTGCACTGCAAAACTCACGCAAATCGATACCTGCGGCTGACATATCAATTAATAAGACATCCCGGGCATGAAATTCCGTCGTGCCGGTAACTGGCACCATCACCCGGCGAAATTTACGTCAGCGCTCAAGTCCAACCACGTTAATGCCATAACGCTGGCGCAGCTGTAAGTCATCCAGAGGCATTCCAATCAGCGGCGAACCCGCGCGCACCGCCAATCTGCGCGCCCGGCCACTTAATTTATAGTCCCGGATCAAATCACGAAATGTCCTGAGGGTACGCTTTTTGGCCTCATCCTGATTATCCGGAGTGACCAGCCAGAAGCGGGCCAACAGCATGTAACCAATCCCCAGTATAAGCGCGACAAGGCCGACTGGCGTCACATCAAAAAAACGAAATCCGTTGAGTCCCTCACGCAGCAGTTCACTGTTGACAACCAGGTTAGGCGGCGTAGCGACCAGAGTCATCATGCCACTGATTAACCCGGCAAAACTCAGCGGCATCATCAGTCTGCCGGGAGAGGTTTTCATTCTGGCAGCCACGCTCATCACTACCGGAATAAAAATAGCCACGACGCCGGTGGAACTCATAAAGGCACCGAGACCGGCAACGGTTAGCATCAGCAGCACCAGCATTTTCGACTCGCTGCTGCCCGCCATTTTAATCAGCCATTCCCCCATTTTCAGGGCAACGCCGGTGCGCACTAAGCCTTCACCAATAACAAACAGCGCCGCAATCAGGATTACATTAGGATCGCTGAAACCAGCAGTGGCTTCCTGCAAGGTGAGAGTACCACTGAGGACAAAAGTAATAATGACCAGCAACGCCACTACTTCCATACGTAGTTTGCCGCTGATAAACAGCATAATCACCAGACATAAAAGGCTGAGAACCCAGATCAGTTCTTTATTCACAATCATTCTCTGTTCAGTGGCAGGACAACTGAGAATGCCATAAATTTAGCCCCGCTGGTGCGGGGCTAAATCATAACTTAGTGTTTTCTGTGGATATTAATGCTGCCGTCAGGGTTTTTGTGGACAACAAGCTCCTCCAGTGAAGTCAGTTGCATATCCACATCGGCAAGACGCGGTGAACCCGATGGCACATTGACAGCAATAACATGGCAGCCCGCCGCCAACCCGGAGAGTATGCCTGCGGCGGCATCTTCCAGCACGACACACTCCTCTGGCTCAAGCTCGAGCAGTTGTGCTCCCAGAAGATAGGCATCAGGCGCAGGTTTGCCGTTTTGCACCTGTTCAGCCGTCACTAAAACCTCAGGATCAGGCAATCCGGCTGCTCGCCGCCGGGCCGAGGCGACCGGCATGGAACCGGATGTAACGATCGCCCAGGGCACATCCAGTTCATCAAGGATAGCAATAAGTTGACCTGCTCCCGGCAGGGCAACAATTCCCTCAGTGTCTTCTGATTCCAACTTTTCCAGCGCGTAAAACTCCTGCTGGATGGCCTCTTCAGAAGCACCCGCCATAAAGTGACGTAATGAAGTGATAGCCTGCTTGCCATGAATGAAGTTCAGCACTTCATCAGCTGCGATTTGATGACGTCTGGCCCAATTTATCCAGGCACGTTCCACCGCAGGCAGGGAATCCACCAGTGTGCCATCCAGATCAAACAGAAAACCTTTACACTTCACTACGCTTTTCCTTCTCAGGCGTTGATGACTTGCGCGATCTCATTCGCGCTCAGATGATACTGCCTTGGACAAGTATGCCACAGGGCCAGCATTCGTTGGTATTTCTGCCACATGGGTGTTTGCGCATTGAAACCATGCGTGCCGGAATCGAATTGGGTGTAACGCCCTTCCACATTGACCATAAAACGTACGTAGCCGAGATAGCGGGCTTCCGTCGCGGCGTCAAAGCCGAGGAAAGCCAGGCGGCGCTCCTCAAACGCAGAAGGATCTTTCAGATTACTCCAGGAAACATGCAGCGCATGATGCAGCTCCATGATGTCGATAATAGTGCGGCAGACTTCTTCGCTCAGCTCGCCGAATTCGCGGTCAAGTTCACGCATTTGCAGGCCGTAGCCTCGTTCAATAATGGTTTGCTGACGACGATAACGCTCAGCATTATCCGGGTCGAGCATGCTCATCATTTTATACTGGTTTGAAAGGATTAAGCGTTGAGCGTGGGTCATTTCCATTATTCACTCCGGTATCACTGGGACAAGGCAGACATTGAGAATGGGGATGTCACAAGGATCGCACATGCCGCAGCCGGGCCGTACAGCAAACAGCGGCTTCTTTGACCCAGACCGGGTTTTTGCAGGTAAATCAAAAAAAACGCAGCATCTTACAGATCGTCGAGAAAGGTTTTATCCAGCTGTTTAAATGCGCGTCTGAGCACATCCGCCAGAGACTGATAGGTCGGTTTACCTTCAACGGGCGCCAGCGCCTGCCCTGCCGCCAACAGCTTCTCGCGTACATCATGGAACCAGTTCAACAGCCCCGGAGGTAAAGGCGTCACTGAGCGTTTACCCAACCACCATAATCCCTGCATCGGCAGGCTACAGGCAAAGAGTGCTGTCGCCACGGCGGGCCCCAGCTGCCCACCCAGAGCAATCTGCCAGGTCATGGTAAAAACGGCCACAGGCGGCATATAACGAATGGCAAAACGTGTCACTTTGGTGACCCGGTTTTCAGGAAACATGGGGGCAAGACGCTTATCAACAGGCCATGTCTTCATATAATGCTGTCCGTGCTGAAAGAGTTTAAACCAACCGACAGAACCGGATTCATTAGCCATGCCTGACCTCAACTTCGGAGAGAAAAAATAAACAAAAACCACAACACAACAACTTTACCTTACAACTTTCAAAATATTTTGTCTTTAAGGGAGACACTGGTTATCCTGTGCTCGTTTCTTTACTGACCGTTAACGCCATGTTGTCAGCCGCAGGGATTCAGGCATATCAACATGGATTAACTCAACAACTCCCAACATTTTTATGAGATTTCTTGCTTTTGCACAAAATTAGCGGTCAGCATGATGTTCATCATTAATCTACACACTTTCATGCGCTACGCTGAAAGTCTGTTTGCTTTTCTTTTCGCCAATTTAACCAATAGGGACCTTCCATGTCGAGTAAGTTAGTTTTGGTTCTGAACTGCGGCAGTTCATCGCTCAAATTTGCCATTATCGATCCGGCAAACGGCGATGAATTCCTCTCCGGTTTAGCCGAATGTTTCCACCTGCCAGAGGCACGTATTAAGTGGAAAATGGAAGGCGCTAAGCAGGAAGCGGAACTGGGCGCTGGCGCAGCCCATAGCGAAGCACTTAACTTTATCGTTAAATCTATCCTGGCACAAAAACCTGAACTTTCTGCACAAATCACTGCAATCGGCCATCGTATTGTTCATGGTGGTGAAAAACTGACGCAATCCGTTGTTATCGATCAGGCTGTTTTGCAGGGAATCAAAGATGCTTCATCATTTGCTCCTCTGCACAATCCGGCACATCTGATCGGTATTGATGAAGCAATGAAAAACTTCCCCCACCTTTCTGACAAGAATGTCGCTGTTTTTGACACTGCTTTCCATCAGACTATGCCGGAAGAGTCCTATCTTTACGCCCTGCCTTATCATTTATACAAAGAGCATGGCGTCCGTCGCTATGGCGCGCATGGTACCAGCCATTTCTATGTGACTCATCAGGCGGCAAAAGCACTCAATAAACCACTGGCAGAGCTGAACATCATTACCTGCCATCTGGGTAATGGCGGGTCTGTTTCCGCTATTCGTAACGGTGAATGCGTGGATACCTCAATGGGTCTTACCCCGCTGGAAGGCCTGGTAATGGGAACCCGTTCTGGCGATATCGATCCGGCAATCATGTTTTTCCTGCACGATACGCTGGGCATGAGCGTCGATGCCATTAATAAAATGCTGACCAAAGAGTCTGGCCTGCTGGGACTAACTGGCGTCACCAGCGACTGCCGTTACGTAGAAGATAATTACGAAACAAAGGACGATGCTAAACGTGCCATGAACGTTTACTGCCACCGTCTGGCGAAATATATCGGCTCTTACACCGCGTTGATGGATGGCCGTCTGGATGCGGTGATCTTCACCGGTGGCATTGGTGAAAATGCCGCGATGGTGCGCGAACTGACGCTGAACAAACTGGCTCTGCTCGGCTTTGATGTTGACCATCAGCGCAATCTGGACGCGCGCTTTGGTAAGTCCGGCTTTATCAATAAAGAAGGCACCCGACCTGCGCTGGTGATACCCACTAACGAAGAGTTAGTCATTGCCCAGGACGCCAGTCGTCTGACGGCTTAAGTCATTAACACCGCCAGCCCTGCTGGCGGTGTTGTTTTCCGACACCAAATTACATATTCACCATGATGAGTGTCATCGTAAAGCGGCAGATTAATCAATTCCCGGAAGTTCACTTCTGTCATCAACCGGGTAAACAGGTGCTGCTGTGCGACCCGTTACCAGGGTTATGATCTGAGAGGTTTACCGTGTCCCGTACAATTATGTTAATCCCGACCGGCACCAGCGTCGGCCTGACCAGTATCAGTCTTGGCGTTATCCGCGCCATGGAACGCAAAGGCGTTCGCCTGAGCGTATTTAAACCCATCGCCCAGCCGCGTGCCGGGGGCGATTCGCCCGATCAGACCACCAATATCATCCGTAAAAGTTCATCGATTCCTGCGGCCGAGCCGTTGCAGATGAGCCGGGTTGAGTCGCTGCTTGGTTCCAATCAGCAGGACGTGCTGATGGAAGAGATCATCGCACTCTACCATGAAAATACCAAAGATGCTGAAGTGGTACTGGTTGAAGGCCTGGTGCCGACCAGTAAGCATCAGTTCGCTTCCGCGTTGAACTACGAAATTGCTAAAACGCTGAATGCTGAAATTGTGTTTGTCATGTCACTGGGCAATGACTCCCCTGCCCAGTTAAAAGAGCGTATCGAACTGACCCAAAGCAGTTTTGGTGGTAACAAAAATAAAAATATCACTGGGGTTATCATCAATAAACTCAACGCGCCGGTTGATGACCAGGGGCGTACCCGACCAGACCTGTCTGAAATATTTGATGATTCTACCAAGGCCAGCGTCGCCAATATCGATCCGAAGCAGCTGTTTGCTAACAGTCCTCTGCCGGTACTGGGCTGTGTTCCCTGGAGCTTCGAACTGATTGCCACTCGCGCCATCGATATGTGTCATCACCTGAATGCTGAAGTGATTAACGAAGGTGATATCAGCACCCGGCGGGTGAAATCTGTCACCTTCTGTGCGCGTAGCCTGCCACACATGCTTGAGCACTTCCGTCCGGGGTCGCTGCTGGTCACTTCAGCAGACCGCCCTGACGTACTGGTTGCCGCCTGCCTGGCCGCAATGAACGGCGTGGAAATTGGCGCCATTCTGCTTACCGGTGGCTACAAAATTGATGACCAGATTAACGCACTCTGCCAGCGCGCCTTTGCTACCGGCCTGCCGGTATTTATGGTGAAAACCAATACCTGGCAAACCTCGCTGAGTCTGCAAAGTTTCAATCTGGAAGTTCCTGCTGACGATACGCAGCGCATTGAGCGGGTGCAGGAGTATGTGGCCAGCCATATCGACTCCGACTGGATCGAATCGCTGACTGCCGCCTCTGAACGCAGCCGTCGTCTGTCACCTCCGGCTTTCCGTTACCAGTTAACCGAGCTGGCACGCCAGGCTGGCAAACGTATTGTCCTGCCGGAGGGTGATGAACCCCGTACGGTAAAAGCGGCAGCCATCTGTGCTGAACGCGGTATTGCCACCTGTATCCTGCTGGGCAATCCGGATGAGATCCAACGTGTTGCCGCCGTGCAGGGTGTGGAACTGGGTAAAGGCATCGAAATTGTTGACCCGGAAGTGGTCCGTAAAAATTACGTCGCCCGTCTGGTAGAACTGCGTAAAAACAAAGGAATGACTGAAGTGGTCGCGCAGGAGCAGCTGGAAGATAACGTTATGCTCGGCACCATGATGCTGGAACGTGGTGAAGTGGATGGCCTGGTTTCCGGTGCCGTGCACACCACGGCCAACACCATTCGTCCGCCATTACAGCTGATTAAAACTGCGCCTGGCAGTTCGCTGGTTTCCTCCGTGTTCTTTATGCTGCTGCCGGAGCAGGTGCTGGTATACGGTGATTGCGCCATCAATCCGGATCCTAACCCGGAACAGCTGGCCGAAATCGCCATTCAGTCCGCCGATTCTGCCACCGCTTTTGGCATCGAGCCGCGCGTGGCGATGATCTCCTACTCCACGGGCAATTCGGGGGCAGGTAGCGATGTGGAAAAAGTACGTGAAGCCACACGCATTGCGCAGGAAAAACGGCCGGACCTGGTGATTGATGGCCCGTTGCAATACGATGCTGCGATTATGGACGACGTGGCTAAATCTAAAGCGCCGAACTCCCCGGTTGCAGGCCGCGCAACGGTGTTTATCTTCCCGGATCTCAACACCGGTAACACCACTTATAAAGCCGTACAACGTTCAGCCGATCTGATCTCTATCGGTCCGATGTTGCAGGGGATGCGCAAGCCGGTGAACGATCTGTCTCGCGGCGCGCTGGTTGACGACATTGTCTACACCATCGCACTGACAGCGATTCAGTCAAAACAGGCTGAGCAACAGTAAGCTTCAACTAATAAGGCCGCCAGCGCGGCCTTATTTCATTCTGAACACCCCGCCGCCAGCCCGCTTAAAAAAAACCTGCATTTAACCAGTCGGCAAAATCAACGCGCGTTTGTCGCCGAACACAAAAAACCACAGCCATTTTTCACCACCCAATAGCAGCGCTGAGCAGCCCTGAGAAGCGTTAATTGTCGGCGTGTTATTTAATGCAAAGCCAGCTGTTACGCTATCAGCCACGGCATTTGTAAATGCAGATTATTGACACCAGGCCGCTGGTGCAGCCTGATTTAACTGGCAGGTAAACATTACTGAATCATCACGTCCAGCGCTCGCAGATGCTGCGGCTGCCAGGACAGGGTGACCTCGCTACCGGGTTTCCAGCGGCTGTCCATCTTCACCGGACTGAGTTTAACCATAAAATTTCCCTGCCCGGCCACTTCGGTCAGCATCCGCACATGATCACCGAGATAGATAAACTGCTGGATACGTGCCTGTACCTGCTGGTCGCCTGTTTCCGGTGCATTGACGTTCAGCCGTTCCGGACGAATACTCAGCTGGATTTTCTTACCCGGCGAACTGGGTCGAACTTTCAGCGCATCCAGTTGCGTACCGTCATCCAGCTGCACGTTGTAGTAATCCCCCTGACTTGCCAGCTGTGTTGCCAGCAGGCCATTGTTTTCACCAATAAACTGCGCGACAAACGCATTAGAGGGCTGTTCATACAGCCGCTCCGGACTGTCCATCTGCTGGATCATGCCATCGTTAAATACCGCCACGCGATTGGACATGGTCATGGCTTCACTCTGGTCGTGGGTAACGTAAACGATGGTCAGCCCCAGCATCTCATGCAACTGCTTGATTTCCATCTGCATATGCTCACGGAGCTGCTTATCCAGCGCGCCGAGTGGTTCATCCATCAGCACCAGTTTCGGTTCGAAAACCAGCGCCCTCGCCAGAGCAACACGTTGTTGCTGGCCTCCGGACATCTGCGCCGGATAGCGGTCAGCCAGCGAGGTCAGTTTGATCATATCCAGCACCCGACTGACCCGCTCCTTCACGTCGGCTTTACTCAGACGACGAATGGTTAACGGGAATGCCAGATTTTCTGCCACCGTCATATGTGGAAACAGTGCATAGTTCTGAAAGACCATGCCGATATCACGCTGGTGTGGCGGCAATGTGTGCAGTGGTTGATCGCGCAAAAATATTTCGCCAGCGGTCGGTGTTTTAAACCCTGCCAGCATCATCAGACTGGTGGTTTTGCCAGAGCCGGACGGGCCTAACAGCGTCAGGAACTCACCCTCTTCCACGTCCAGATTGAGATTACGCACCACCAGCTTTTCGCCGTCGTAGCTCTTTTTGATGTTCTTGAAACTGACCAGCTTTCTCATGGCATTTTCTCGTGCAGACAGAATAAATGACTGACGGGCTCAGAAATCATCTTCTGGCCGCCGGGTGGCTCTTTTTAGCTCTACCACAACATTTTTCCTTTCGACAAGCAGAATTTGACAATGCCAGGATACATACACCGGAATAACTATCTATAACAATTTGATTATTATAATTTTAAATTATTTAAAATTAAATTGTTCTCAGCAACCCGGCAGGATCAGGCAAGCACAACGCACCTTCTCAGTGCATTGCGCCCCATTATGAGGCATCAACTCACGTGGGTTGCAGGCGTCGTTGCAAACAGTGCAGTACCGGCTCGAAGGTGGCCGCCATCTGCTGTTCCTCCACGCAGGCATAGCCTAACAGCAGGCCACGTCGCTGGGTTCCTGACAGATAGTAGGCCGACAGTGGGCGGGTCAATATCCCTGTCTGCTCCAGCTCTGCGGCCAGCGCCACGTCGTCAATGCTGTCCGGCAGGGAGAGAATCAGATGCAGCCCGGCATTGCTCTGCGAGGCCAGAAAAGCCGGACCCAGCCGGGTAGTAATCACCTCCACCAGCGCATCCCGGCGTCGGCTGTAAAGCTGGCGCATCCGACGCACGTGCGCCGCGTAATGTCCATCGCGAATAAATTCCGCCAGCGTCAGTTGCACCAGACCATTGCCACCACGATAGAGTTCGGAGTGCGCCATTTTCATTCGGGCCGCCAGCGGTTTTGGCACCACCATGTAACTCAGACGCAGCCCCGGATAGAGTGATTTACTGAAGGTGCCGAGATAAATAACCGGCGCATCCGCTGACAACCCCTGCAAGGCCGGAATTGGCGTATCGCCAAAGCGAAATTCGCCGTCGTAATCGTCCTCCACCACCCAACTGCCGGAGGATTTCGCCAGTGCCAGCAACTGCTGTCGACGTTGCAGGCTCATCACCGAACCCAACGGATACTGATGTGACGGCGTGACACAAATCAGTTTTGGCAGCGGCGTCTGGTTATCCCGCGTGGTAATGTCCGGCAGCACCATCCCCTGCTCATCCACCGGCGTGGGCAACAGCTCCACGCCGTTAACCGCCAGAACGTTACGAAACCCCCAGTATCCTGCCTCTTCAATCCACGCGCCATCACCCGGATCGCACAGCATTTTTGCCAGCAGATCCAGTGACTGGTGCGTCCCGGCGGTAATCAGGATCTGATCGTGGGTACAGTTCAGTGAGCGGATCACCCGCAGATAGTCGGCCAGCGCCTGTTGCAATTGCAGGCAGCCACCGTGACTGGAATAACTCAGCGCCTCGACGGGCATCCGGCGGCTGAGCCTCAGCTGAATTTTGCGCCAGATATCATGCGGCATATGGCTGACGTCAGGTACGCCGGGCATAAATGCGCCCCACTGGTAGGCCCCCGCCCCACTGCGGGTCAGAATCCGGATCCCCCGTCGGGACAGGCTGGCATAGCGGAATGGCCTGGCCGATACCAACTCTGGCTCACTGTTTTCCGGAGCCACTTCCGGCAGCTGCTCACTGACGAAGGTTCCGCTGCCGGTGCGGGTTTGCAGGTAGCCTTCTGACTGAAGCTGCTCATAAGCAGCCAGCACCGTATTACGCGAAACGCCCAGCTCTTTAGCCAGATCGCGTGAAGCAGGCAGTCGACTGCCGGTGGCTATCGCCCCTTCCTGGATTGCCGCCTGCAAAACATCGTACAGGCGCTTGTTCAACGCACCCGCCGGAGCCTGGCTCAGGCGATGTGCCAGAAGATCGCCAAATAACGTTCGCAAAAATTGGTACCTCCAAATAAAAAAAACTGGCTCTGGATCCTCCATCCCACAAAACGGTACAAACCAGATAGCCCAATGCGTGTGCTACAGGCCACGCACCGACATCCGATGAGGTACAGCCATGAGCAACAGTGAAGTTCAACAGCGTCGTTTAGCTGCCACGCCGCGTGGCGTTGGCGTGATGAGTGATTTCTACGCCGTTCGCGCCGAAAACGCCACGCTGTGGGATCATCAGGGACGAGAGTATACCGACTTTACCGCCGGGATTGCCGTTCTTAATACCGGTCATCGCCATCCAAAGGTGGTTGATGCGGTCAAACGCCAACTGGACTGCTTCACCCATACCGCCTTTCAGGTGATCCCTTACGAAAATTATCTGCTGCTGGCTGAACGCCTGAACCAGCTTGTGCCCATCGATGGCCCGGTCAAATCGACCTTTTTCTCTACCGGCGCAGAAGCGGTGGAGAATGCGGTCAAGATCGCCCGCGCCGCTACCGGACGTGCCGGCGTTATCGCCTTTACCGGCGCGTTTCATGGTCGCACCATGATGACAATGGCGCTGACCGGCAAAGTGGTGCCGTACAAAACGGGATTCGGCCCGTTTCCTGGCCCCGTATTCCACGCCCGCTATCCTAACGCCCTGCATGGCTACAGTACGGAAGATGCCATGGAAAGTCTTGAGTCGATTTTCCGCTGTGATGTCAGCCCACAGGATATTGCGGCAATTATTTTCGAACCGGTGCAGGGTGAAGGGGGATTCAATATTGCGCCAGCCGAATTCGTCAGCAAACTGCGCGAGCTTTGTGACAGGCATGGCATTTTACTGATTGCCGATGAAATCCAGACCGGTTTTGCCCGCACCGGCAAGGTGTTTGCCAGTGAGTACTATTCCGCGAAGCCCGATCTGATCACCATGGCTAAAAGCCTCGGCGGCGGCCTGCCGATCTCAGCCGTGGCCGGACGGGCGGAAATCATGGATGCACCGCTACCCGGCGGGCTGGGCGGAACTTATGCCGGTAACCCGCTGGCCGTTGCCTCGTCGCTGGCAGTGCTGGAGGTGATAGAAGAGGAGCAACTGTGCCAGCGAGCGCTTCGTCTGGGAGCGGAACTGGTGGAAACCCTCAATGGCTGCGGTAACCCGGCGCTGGCGGAAGTCCGCGCGTTGGGATCGATGGTGGCAGCCGAATTCATCGATCCGGCCAGCGGCCAGCCCTCTGCGGCGACCGCCCGTGAAATCCAGCAGAAAGCGCTGGAACAGGGGCTGATCCTGCTGACCTGCGGGGTGCATGGCAACGTTATTCGTTTCCTTTATCCGCTGACCATTCCGGATGCACAGTTCAGAGCGGCGCTTGCCCTGCTCTCCTCCATTTTAACGCACTGAAAATCAGGCACCAAAGGTGCACAAGTCTGTCCGGCGGGTTATCCGCTGATAACAATAACGACGGGAGTATCGGGATGGTTAAAAAGTTAGCAGCACTGGTTCTGGCAACGTTCGCACTGCATGCACAGGCAGAAACACTGACCGTTGTCTCGTTTGGCGGCACCAATAAAGATGCACAGGACAAAGCCTTTTATAAACCCTTCGCTGCCGCAGGCAAAGGCACCATTGAGGCCGGCGAGTACAACGGCGAGATGGCCCGTATTCGCGCCATGGTTGAAACCGGTCAGATTGGCTGGGATGTGGTGGAACTGGAAACCCCGGAGTTGCAGCGTGGCTGCGAAGAGGGGCTTTTTGAAACGCTGGACTGGAATAAGTTGGGCAAAAAGGCAGACTTCATTCCTGCCGCCGTCACCGAATGTGGTGCCGGTATCTTTGTCTGGTCCACGGTGCTGACCTACGACGCCAGTAAACTGAAGAAAGGTCCCACCAGTTGGGCTGACTTCTGGAACACCAAAGATTTTCCTGGTAAACGCGCGCTGCGTAAAAGCGCCAAATACACGCTGGAAATCGCGCTGATGGCCGACGGCGTTAAACGCGAAGATGTCTATAAAGTGCTGGCTACCCCGGCGGGTGTCGACAGGGCCTTCAAAAAGCTGGATCAGATTAAGCCAAACATTCAGTGGTGGGAATCTGGCGCGCAGCCGTTGCAATGGCTGGTTTCCGGCGATGTGGTGATGAGTTCAGCCTACAATGGCCGTATCGGTGCCGCGCAGAACGAAGGGCATAACTTCAAAATCGTCTGGGACAATGCGTTGTATGACCTCGACAACTGGGCGATCGTTAAAGGCTCGAAACATAAAGCGCTGGCGGAACAGTTTATCGCTTTTGCCAATCAGCCTGAAAATCAGAAAGTATTTGCAGAAAATATTCCTTATGGCCCAACTAACGTTAACGCAGGTAAGTTGCTCGATCCCAAACGCCTGAGCACACTGCCTACCGCGCCGGAAAACCTGGCGAAATCGGTTCAGGTGAGCAGTGACTTCTGGCTGGAACATGGTGAAGAACTCGAACAGCGCTTTAACGCCTGGGCGGCTAAGTAAATCAGGCAGGTCGGGCCTTGCTACCGGTCCGACCGCCGACCAATAAAGGAGCCTGCAATGAGTCAAAACCCGGTTATGGAGTCCGCCAGCGCCCACAGCATGAAAAAAGAGCCGGATCTGATCCAACGGTTACGTCAGGTGGACCGTGCGAAAACCCGCCGTTCGCTGCTACTGATAGCTCCCCTATTTGCTTTTGTGTTGATCTGTTTCCTCTTTCCCATTCTGTCGATTCTCAGTAAGAGTGTCGAAAACCCTGAATTCAGCGACACATTGCCGCAAACCACCGCCGCACTGAAAAAGTGGTCTGGCGAAACATTGCCGGACGAATCACTGTATGCCCTGCTGGGTAAAGAGCTGACCACAGCCCGCGAACATGGACAAATTGCCGTGGTCGCCAAGCGTATGAGCTATGAAGATCCCAGCTTCCGCCGTCTGATCATTACCGTTCCCCGGCTGGTGCCGGAAAATGGTCAGAAGGTCAAAGAAGCGATGATAGCGGCACAGCCGCTGTGGGGCGACATAGCCACCTGGAAAACGCTGCAACGCGCCGCCAGACCGGTGACCAGCTACTATCTGCTGTCGGTATTTGACCGCAAAGTTGACGCCAGAAGTGGTGAAATTACCGCACTTCCTGCCGACCAGGCGCTGTATGTGAATGTTTTGCTGCGCACCCTGTGGATGGCGCTGGTGGTAACGCTGCTTTGCGTCGGCATCGGCTATCCGCTGGCCTACTGGCTGGCTAAGCAACCCTCAAACCGTGCGAATCTGCTGATGATCCTGGTACTGCTGCCGTTCTGGACCTCGCTGATTGTGCGTACCGCCAGCTGGATTGTGCTGTTGCAGTCAGGCGGGCTGATTAACCGGGCGCTGATGTGGACAGGCATCATTGACCATCCGCTGACGCTGGTATTCAATCGCGTTGGCGTCTTTATTTCCATGACCCACATCCTGCTGCCTTTTATCGTACTGCCGCTGTATGCGGTGATGAAGGGTATCTCTCCGGGCTACATTCGCGCCGCCGTTTCGCTGGGTGCACATCCCTTTGTTGCTTTCTGGCGCGTTTATGTCCCGCAGACTTACGCCGGTATCGCGGCGGGCGCGCTGCTGGTGTTTATGATGGCGATTGGTTATTACGTAACGCCAGCCCTGCTGGGTGCGCCGGACGATCAGATGGTCAGTTACTTCGTTGCCTTCTTTACCAATGGAACCATGAACTGGGGTATGGCCGCCGCACTGGGCAGCCAGCTGCTGATTATCGTCATGCTGCTCTATATCGTTTACGTGCGCGTGACCCGGACGTCTGCCGAAGCGGCAGCGCATTAAGGAGAGGATGATGAGACAAAAAGGTAGTCAGACGCTACGCCTGTGGAACGCATTTTTTAACCTTTACAGCGCGGCGATATTAATTTTTCTGATTGTGCCGATCCTGGTGATTGTGCCGCTGTCATTTAATTCCAGCTCATTTCTCAGCTACCCGCTCAGTGGCTTTTCACTGCGCTGGTATCAGACCTTCTTTCACTCACAGGAATGGCTGAATTCCCTGCTCAACAGCCTGATGATTGCTCCGCTGGCAACGCTGCTGGCCACGGTCCTAGGGGTGCTGGCTTCGATGGGGCTGGTTCGCGGGGAGTTTCGCGGCAAAGGGCTGGTGATGGCGGTGCTGATTTCTCCGATGGTAGCACCCGTGGTGATTATCGCCGTGGGCATGTTTTTCTTTTTTGCTAAATTGTCACTGCTCAACAGCTATCTGGGCCTGGTGCTGGCCCATGCCCTGCTCGGTGTGCCTTTTGTGGTGATTACCGTCGTGGCAGTACTGAAAAGTTATGAAACCAACCTGTCACGGGCAGCGGCCAGTCTTGGCGCGCCGCCATTACTGACTTTTCGTAAAGTCACGCTGCCGCTGATTGCTCCCGGCGTCTTCTCCGGTGCGCTGTTTGCCTTTGCGACCTCGTTTGACGAAGTGGTGGTGACGCTGTTCCTCGCCAGTCCACGCCAGCGCACCCTGCCAATTCAGATGTTTGCCGGTATACGTGAGAATCTTGATCCCACTATCGCCGCTGCCGCCTCACTGATGATTGGTGCGTCATTAATTCTGCTGATCGTCATGGAATTGCTGCGACGTCGTGGTGAAAAAATGCGTCAGAGTAGCCCTGCCCACTGATATCAGCCCTTCAATCAGCCGGCTGCCGCTGGCTGATAACCTTTAACACCAGACGTCAGCTTCAGTTCAATAAAAGCGCGGCATTTCCCCAGACAGCGGCTACTGAGGGCAGTATTTACCCTGTTCAGAAAAGTATATTTCCCGCCTGAAAATCGCATTAATACATCGTGGTAAATTCGTTATAAAAGTTCCATTATTTTAATTATTTTCCCCAGACAGCCGTCGGTCGCGAAATAACACGCAATTAATCCGCACACTCCTTCCAGGATAACTCCCAAAACATAAAATTCATTTTACAACAGCATCAGCTATGATAAATTTCCCTCACAAATAACGGAGGGTTACCAAATGAAAACTATTTTTAAATTTGTCGTGTTGATCTCCCTGTCAGCATTCGCTGCCTTTAACGCAAATGCGGCGCACGGTGGCGGTGTTAAATCATATCCGAGCGAGCCAGGCTCTGGCTTTATTACACCATGCGACAGTACCCCTTACTGCACCAGTGATGAAGGTCTGAACTGATCACGCTGCCACGCTGATTAACTTGCAGAGTGCTTTTATAAATTATTTAGCTTTCAGGCCGGCGTTATTTCATCAGATAACCCGGCTTTTATTATTTTTAACCGCACCTGATATCTGTCTCAGGGGTATCTGCTCATTTGAAATGAGATTCACCAGACTTACGATAATCGTAATAATTATCACTCCCGCCTCAGCAATATAAAGCCAATATTTCATCCTGTCTTTTTACTCTCTTATTTTTACCCTGATGGTAATAAGAGCCTGTCCCACCGGGCGTTATTGTCGCAGCCAGTCTGGACACGGACAGCGCGCAGACAAATGCTGGTATTTGAACGCCCTTCAGGGCGACCCCGAAGGGGTGAGCAGAGCGAATAAACCGGAGCATACACGGATGAAATCTTTGTTTAATACGGCTTCAGTCAGGAATATAAAAAACAGTGTTGTGCCAGCCTTCACCAGAAAGTGGCGGGTGAAACAAAGGACGCGAACGGCCAATGCGTCCTCTGGCTGAGGCTGATATCAGATCACGCCTGGCGGTTAACGGCGTGGCCCTGTTCGCTGTTACGGCTGAGCCACAGCGACAGCGCCTTCAGGGAGTCATCGGTAAACTCATCACAGCGTGCGGTGATCTCTTCCGGCGTCATCCAGAAAATTTCATCCACCTCTTCTTCCTGCATGGCAAAAGGGCCATGCGAAACGCAGCTGAACAGTCCGCCCCAGACCCGACAGTGCTGATCTTCAAAATAGAAAACGCCGTGCTCAGCGAAAGGCACATCGGCTATGCCCAGCTCCTCTTCCGCTTCACGACGGGCTGACTCCAGCAAATCTTCACCGCTCTGCACTACGCCACCCGCTGTGGCATCCAGCATCCCCGGCATAAAATCTTTGATCGCCGTGCGCCGCTGAACCAGGATGTTCCCCATACCATCGTGCACCACAATATAGGTTGCACGATGGCGAAGGCACTGCGCCCGCATCTGTGCCCGGCTGGATTGTGCAATAACCTCGTTATCTTCATTAACGATGTCCACCCATTCCACGCCGCTGTCTTGCTCCACCATCCGTCACCCTTTTTCTGTTCTGGCGCATCAGCGCTGGTCTGTTTTTTTCCCGCACAGTGTGCCACGGGAAAGTGAAAAATTATAATCCCACAATGTCATTCAGCCAGGCTTCTGGAGGATTCCGCCAGCCACAGCTGCACGGAAGCGCGTTGCCACTGAAAATGTGCGTAGTTGGCCACAAATTCGGGTACCTCATCGCCATGTAATGCCAGGCGATTAATCATTATTGCCAGATCGGTATCGGCGATCGACCATTCACCAAACAGGTTCTGCTGGCCGGGTTTGAGCAGGCGGCTGACGGCGGCAAACAGATGTTCCGCTGCCTGCTGCCCTTGTGCGCTCAGGGGAGCAAAGCGTTCACCGGCAAACAATACCTCTGTTGGCCGCTCCTGACGAAGAGGCAGCAGATCACTGCGCAGCCAGGCCTGGAGTTCGCGGGCTCTGGCACGATTTTCTCCTTCACGCGGGTAGAGACGCTCAAATTCTGGTGCCGGGAAACGCTCCTCAAGATATTCAGTAATGGCAGAGGATTCTGACAGCATAAAATCATCCACCTGAAGCGTGGGTACCCGGCGGGTCAGCGAAATGTCGCGATAAGGCTGCGCAAGGTGCTGCTGACTCGTAAGATCAACGTACCTGAGAGAGAACGGCACGCCTTTCTCACTGAGAGCAACATAAACAGACATCACATACGGACTGAAAAAACAGGCATCTGACCAGAGCGTGATAGCGGGATAATTCATCCTGATTTCCTTAAAAGGCGGGGTTCATCTTGTTTACCCACTTTTTCAACAGAAGGCAATCTCTGTGCAACATGTTAATTACAATAGCGGCCTGAATCCGCGTAGCGCAGCTGAGTTATCGCTGCGGGTGCTCAGCTTTACCGCTTTTCCTGCCAACATATTCTAAGCTGAACGATAAAGCGTTGCGTTTTAACTTCACCGATTAAGGATTAAAAGGATGCACATTTTACTGACCGGCGGAACCGGCCTGATTGGCCGACATCTGATACCCCGACTGCTCCAGAGAGGCGCACAGGTCAGCGTGGTAACCCGCGATGTGGCGGGTGCTCGCCGCAAACTTGGCGAAGGGGTCAATCTGTGGTCAGGGCTGGATCAGCAGCGTGATTTAAACGCTGTCGATGCGGTAATCAACCTTGCGGGAGAGCCGATCGCAGACAAACGCTGGACAGAGCAACAAAAACAACGGCTTTGTCAGAGCCGCTGGCAGATTACCGGCAAGCTGGCAGCGCTGATCAATGCCAGTGAGACGCCACCGGCAGTGTTCATTTCCGGCTCAGCCAGCGGTTATTACGGCAACAGCGGCGATGGCGTGCTGACTGAAGAAGATGATGGTCATCAGGAGTTCACTCACCTGCTTTGCGCTGAATGGGAAGCGCGGGCGCGGGCGGCAGAAAGTGATCAAACCCGGGTTTGCCTGCTGCGTACCGGCGTGGTACTGGCAAAAGAAGGCGGTGCGCTTGGCAAAATGAAATTACCTTTTCGCCTGGGAGCGGGCGGTCCACTGGGCAATGGCAGGCAGTATATGCCGTGGATCCATCTTGATGACATGCTCAGTGCCATACTCTGGCTGCTGGACAATCCACATCTCAGCGGCCCTTTTAATATAGTGGCACCTTATGCGGTGCGTAATGAACAGTTTGCCGCGGCGCTGGGCCACGCCATGCACCGTCCGGCCTGGGTTCGCGTCCCCGCCAGCGCTGTCAGAGTGATGATGGGTGAGTCCTCAGTGCTGGTGCTGGGAGGTCAGCATCTGCTGCCGAAACGCCTGGAAGAGTCGGGCTTTGTTTTTCGCTGGTATCAACTGGATAAGGCGCTGGCCGATGTGGTTTAGCCCCGCAGAGGCGTCACCGTCTCCTCCGACGGAGGAGACGAACTTTACCACCTTCTGCACCAGGTAACCTGCATGCCCGGTGCGGCAGAGTAGCCAGCTCTGTTTGCAGAAAAGCTACTTCAGTGCGCCAGAGAGAAACTGTTGCAGACGTGGGCTTTTGGGATTGCTGAACAGTTCGTGTGGCGGCCCCTCTTCTTCAATTTTCCCCTGGTGCAGGAAAATCACATGGCTGGAGACGTGGCGGGCAAACTCCATTTCATGGGTCACCACCACCATGGTTTTGCCCTCTTCCGCCAGCTTCTGCATGATCTTCAGTACCTCACCCACCAGTTCAGGATCCAGGGCAGAGGTCGGCTCATCAAACAGCAACACTTCCGGCTCCATCGCCAGCGCTCTGGCGATAGAAACGCGCTGCTGCTGACCACCAGAGAGATTAACCGGATATTTAGCGCGAGCGCGTTCATCAATGCCCACTTTATCCAGATAGCGGATCGCCCGCTCCTGCGCCTCTGCCTTACTCAGTCCCAGTACCTAGATCGGGGCTTCCATCACGTTCTGCAATACCGTCATGTGGCTCCACAGATTGAAGTGCTGAAACACCATCGTCAGACTGGTACGCAGTTCACGTAGCTGCTCTTTATTCGACACCTTAAGCTGCCCGTCGGTATCACGCACCAGATTGATGGTCTGATTATTCACCGCAATAGTGCCTTCGCTGGGCTTTTCCAGGAAATTAATGCAGCGCAAAAAGGTGCTTTTCCCCGAACCGGATGAGCCGATAATGCTGATAACATCCCCGGCATTCGCCTGAAGAGAAACCCCTTTCAGTACCTCAAACTCGCCATAGCGTTTGTGCAGTTCCGTCACGCTTAATTTTTTTTCACTCATAATTTTGCTCAATGGGTTGATGAGGGTTTAACGTGCTTCAGCCAGCGTTTTTCCGCTTTGCGGAACAGACTAATCAACACAGTCGAGATAAGCAGATACAGTACGGCGGCGATACCGAAGGCGGTGAACGGCTGATAAGTCGCAGAGTTGATATCGCGCGCCACCTTCAGCAGATCGGGCACCGTGGCGGTGAACGCCAGCGCCGTCGAGTGCAGCATCAGGATCACTTCATTGCTGTATGCCGGCAGCGCAGTGCGCAGCGCCGAAGGCAGAATAATGCAGCGATACAGCTTGAAGGTGGAGAAGCCATAAGCCCGGGCGGCTTCAATTTCACCGTGTGGCACCGCGCGAATGGCTCCGGCAAATATTTCCGTTGTGTAGGCGCAGGTATTCAGCGTCAGAGCCAGCAGCGTACAGTTAAGTCCGCTGCGGAAAAAAGCGTTCAGCAGATCGTTTCCCTTCACCACTTCCAGCGTGTACATCCCCGAGTAGAACACCAGCAGTTGCACATAGAGCGGCGTGCCGCGAAAAATGTAAGTGAACAGCCAGACGGGAAAACGTACCGCCCTGAGGGGAGAAACCCGCGCCACCGCCAGCAGCACCGCCATGCAACCGCCCAGCGCAACGGAAATAATCAGCAACCACAGCGTAATGGCCACCCCGCTAAAACGATAGCCATCACTCCACAGCAGGGCTTTCCAGTACTCCTGTATAATCTCTGTCATAAATCAGCCCTTCTTACCCCAACCGAATAGCGACGGTTAAGCCACCACAGCACCCCATTGGAGAGCGTGGTGAAAATCAGATAAATAATGCCCGCCACAATCGCGAACCAGAAAGGCTGCCAGGTGCTTTTTCCAGCCAGTTGGGTGGCTTTTACCACATCTTCCAGCCCCAGCAGCGACACCAGCGCCGTGGCTTTCAGGATCACCTGCCAGTTATTGCCAATTCCCGGGAGCGCATAGCGCATCATCCCCGGAAACAGGATGCGGCGGAAAGTCTGGGAGGAGGTAAAACCAAAAGCGGTAGCCGCTTCAATCTGCCCCTTAGGAACAGCCATCCACGCACCACGGAAAGTTTCAGTAAAGTAAGCGCCGTAGATAAAACCGAGGGTGATAATCCCGGCCACCATCGGGTCAATATCAAACTGGGCGATGCCGAGCAGGTCGGTAAGAGCGTTGAGGGCAATTTGTAGCCCGTAAAAAATCAGCAGCATCAGCACCAGATCGGGAACGCCCCGAATCAGGGTGGTGTAGCCTGCAAAAATCCACGCCAGTGGCCGACGGCCAGAAAGCTTTCCGGCGGCACCAACTAACCCCAGTATCACCGCCAGTAACACCGAACTGAGCGCCAGCTCCAGCGTGACCAGCGCCCCTTTAAAAATGACTTCAGAATAGCCATACAGCATAAATATGTCCTGTCCCCTTAACTTCGCGTTTTATCCGCCCGGAGCGTACAAAACGGGGGCCGCCGTCCACGGGCAGGCCCCCCCTGACAGGTTTTTTAACCGCCGTATACGTCAAAGTCGAAATATTTTTTTGCCAGCTTCGCGTAGGTGCCATCTTTGCGCATGGCATCAAAAGCTTTATCGATCGCCGCTTTCAGTTCGGCGTCATCTTTGCGCATTCCCATACCGGTGCCCACGCCGAAGATTTTGTCATCTTTTACCGCAGGCCCCGCAAAGGCATAACCTTTACCGGCGGGTTGCTTCAGAAAACCTTCGCTGGCGGCAACTTCATCCTGGAATGCAGCATCAATACGCCCGGCGGCCAGATCCTGATAAACCAGATCCTGATTAGCATAAGGCGTGATGGTAATGCCCTGAGGACGCCAGTACTGATTGGCATAGGTTTCCTGCACGGTACCCTGTAACAGACCGATGGTTTTCCCCTTCAGCGATGCCACGTCCGGCAGAATTTTTGATCCCTTCGGCGCAATCAGACGAGAGTTAGCCGCATACAGTTTTTCCGAGAAGGCGATCTCCTGCTGGCGTTTTTCGGTGATCGACAGCGAAGAGATAATCGCGTCAATTTTTTTCGCTTTCAGCGACGGGATCAGCGCATCAAAATCACTTTCCACATAGGTGCATTTGGCCTGCATACGCTTACAGATTTCGTTCGCCAGATCGATATCAAAACCCACCAGCTGACCCTGCGCATTTTTTGATTCAAACGGCGCGTAGGTTGGATCGGTGCCAATACGAAGCGTTTTTGGCGCCGCAGCAAAGGCGCTGCTGCTTCCTGCCAGAGCCAGCAGCAGTGAAAAGGCCAGGACCTGCTTTTTCATAGATTCCCCTCAATTGTGGTTTTTATTATCAAATCGTGATGTGTGTATAGCGCCGTAGCAGCACATTTCATATGCAGCTTTCGTGCCACTTTTTTTACCCGCCTGCCCCATTTCAGCGCATCGGGGCAGCGGCTTATCTTGCCGGGCCCCTCGTCCAACAGGCGTGAGAATATATAGCAGGTTTCTGGTGATGAGGTGGCAAGCATGACGCATTATGGTGCACGCAATGCATGAAAAGCGATTCAGCAACGATTTATGCACCAATACGATGCAGGGGCATACCCTTTATGCACCCTGCCAGCGCGTGAAGAGATCGTTATCCAGCGTGATATCAAACTGGTCGAGAACACGGTTGACGGTCTGATCAACAATATCCATGACACTTTCAGGACGATGATAAAAAGCGGGCACCGGCGGCATGATCACCGCGCCCAGCTCGGCAGCCGCGGTCATCATCCTTAAGTGTCCCAGATGAAGGGGCGTTTCGCGCACGCACAGTACCAACCTGCGCCGCTCTTTCAGGGTCACGTCTGCCGCGCGGGTCAGCAGACCGTCACTGTAGCTGTGCACAATGCCGGAAAGGGTTTTCATTGAACAGGGAAGGATCGCCATACCGTGGGTTTTGAATGAGCCCGAAGAGATACTGGCGGCGATATCGCGTACATCATGAACCACATCGGCCAGCGCCTGCACCTCGCGTAGTGAGTAATGGCTCTCCAGCGCCAGCGTCTGTCGTGCCGCATGGCTCATCACCAGATGCGTCTCGATGTCAGCCACCTGCTGCAATATCTGCAGTGTACGGATACCGTAAATCACGCCGCTGGCACCGGAGATACCAATAATCAGTCGTTGCATTGTATTCCCTCGCTGTTTCTGTCCTGCCTGCAAAAGTAAAAGGGCCGGAATCACTTCCGGCCCATCATACCTGCTGCAACATCAGAGGGCATCAGCCTTCGTTATGCATTTCCAGATTTTCCACCTCGTTCTGACGCGCCAGGGCTTTGGCATCGTCATTGCGTAGTGACTGGAGATATTCCAGATATTGCTGATCCACGTCTTTGGTGACGTAAACGCCATTGAACACCGAGCATTCGAACTGAGCGATATCCGGATTTTCCTCGCGTACCGCCTCAATCAGATCATTGAGATCCTGGAAAATCAGCGCATCCGCGCCAATCAGCTGACGGATTTCTTCCACTTCGCGCCCGTGAGCAATCAGCTCGGTGGCGCTGGGCATATCAATGCCGTAAACGTTCGGGAAACGAATTTCCGGCGCGGCTGAAGCCAGATAGACTTTTTTCGCACCGGCTTCACGGGCCATTTCGATAATCTGTTCAGAAGTGGTGCCCCGCACAATAGAGTCATCCACCAGCAGAACGTTCTTATCGCGGAATTCAGCCCGATTGGCGTTCAGCTTACGGCGCACTGCGCTACGGCGCAGATGCTGACCCGGCATGATAAAGGTCCGGCCCACATAGCGATTTTTTACAAATCCCTGGCGGTAAGGCTTGTTGAGAATGCGGGCCATTTCCAGCGCGATATCGCAGGAGGTTTCCGGAATCGGGATCACCACGTCGATATCCAGATCTTCCCATTCACGAGCGATTTTCTGACCCAGTTTGGTGCCCATACGCACACGTGCGCTGTAGACAGAAATTTTATCGAGGAACGAATCCGGACGGGCAAAGTAAACGTATTCAAACAGACACGGATTGAATTTCGGGTTTTCAGCACACTGGCGGGTAAACAGCTGGCCTTTTTCCGTCACATATACCGCTTCGCCGGGAGCCACGTCACGCAGAAACTCAAAGCCCAATGTATCCAGCGCCACGCTTTCAGAAGCGACCATATATTCTGTGCGTCCATCGGCCATTGGACGTTTACCAATCACCAGCGGACGAATACCGTTTGGATCGCGAAAGGCGACCAGTCCGTGACCGATAATCATCGATACGCAGGCATAGGCACCGCGAACCTGCTGATGCATCGCCGCCACGGCGGCAAAAATGTTTTCTGCTTCCAGCGGGTAATGCTGAAACCTGTCCAGCTCAGCGGCGAAAATATTGAGCAGGATTTCGGAATCTGAGGTGGTGTTAACGTGGCGACGGCCACTCTCGAACAGCTGCTTACGCAGCTCATGGGCATTGGTCAGATTACCGTTATGCGCCAGAGTAATGCCGAAGGGTGAATTGACATAAAAAGGCTGCGCCTCAGAGGCACTGGAGCTGCCCGCTGTGGGATAACGAACATGGCCGATACCCATATTGCCCTGCATACGCTGCATGTGGCGGGCTTCAAAAACATCGCTAACCAGACCGTTCGCTTTGCGCAGGCGAAAGCAATTCAGGGCATCAATGGTCACAATGCCTGCGGCATCCTGGCCACGGTGTTGAAGCACCGTTAACGCATCATAAATCGACTGGTTGACCGGCATAAAACCGGCGATCCCGACAATACCGCACATGTGGTCATTTCCTCATTAAGCCGCAACCCCGACGTATTTATCGGGGCAAAAAACTCGACGTGCTTTTCAGGTAGTCAAAAAACCACCTGATGATGTAACTGAACTGGGGAACTAACTGGGACTGCTGCCAGTCAGGGCTTTTGGCAAAACCGGTGAATGTATCGAGGAAAAACAGAATGGCAGACACGATCAGTACGCCACGCAAGGCCCCGAAACAGACGCCAAGTACTCTGTCAGTCCCCGACAGGCCAGTCTTTTCAACCAGCGAACCAATCACATAGTTAACAATTGCCCCGACAATCAGCGTGGCAATAAATAACACCGCGATAGCAATGCCATTGCGAACCAGCTCGTCTTCAAAACCGGTGAACCAGACCGCAAGGAAGGAGTAGTAATGACTGGCGACAAAAAATGCGCAACCCCAGGTGACAAGGGATAATGCTTCCCGGACAAACCCACGGATCAGGCTGACCAGAGCCGAAAAACCAATAACCGCAATAATGACGTAATCTATCCAGATCATGAACTCTTCCAGCGACAGTGCTCCGCATCCAGTTCGGGGCGAATTCTAACAGAAAAAGAAAACGTTTGCGTAGGGTTTTCCTTTACCAGTTTAATTAAAAAGCGGCGCTGAAAAAATCAGCAAAAAGGCCCTGCCGGCACCCGCAACATGCCACCTGGCAGGCATCCGGGCAACTGGCTGATTTGCATCAGATAACCCGTTACCGCCACGTCGGTTACCGCCCGTACCTGACTGGCTGTAACCCGCGCCAAAAGGCGCAGGCTGTTACAGTAATAGTGGCTGACTACCAGAGTCAGCGTGCACTGTAAGGCTTAACCACACCACCAAGACCAGAAAGGCTTTTCAGCTCGGTCACCGCAGCCTGCATTTTCGCCTTCGAGGCATCCGGCCCGACGTAAATACGGGTTATTTCCCCCTGCACCGGCGTGGAAGGCACGGTGAAAGCCCGGTATCCCGAGAGTCGCAGTTTAGCGACGATCTCGCTCACTTTAGCGGCATTCTTCAGTGCGCCAAGTTGGACCATATAGGCCTGACCAGCTGGTGCGCGCTCCTCCACGGCAGCCGGAGCCTGCTGCGGTTCAACAGGTTCGGACCTGGGTGCCGTTTTAGGTTTTTCAACCGGTTTTTCGACCGCTTTGGCTGGGGCTTTGGTGGTTTCTGTTGGTCGGGATTTTTCCACCGGTTTGGCTTTTTCAACCGGCTTATGCTGCACCGGCTCTGACGGCTGCACCGGCGGTGGCGTAACCACGGCAGGCTGATTAGCCGACTGCGGCGTGGTTGAGCCGCTTTCAGCCTGCGAGGTGTTGCCGCCACTGTGTCCCTCTGCTGCCGTACCCGCACCTTCCGGTGGCTGAGCAGGTAGCGCCTGGGTCACCGGTGGCACACCGTCAGCCTCAAGCTGATCGCCAGGCCTTGGCACCAGCGGAATTGCTGCAAATTCTTCTTTGTAATGCTTTTTCTTACCGTCGAGTATCCCGGGCAGAATAATCACACCCAGTGCCACAATAACCACAGTCCCGACCAGTCGGTTCTGAAATTTACTTGCCACTACCACTCTCCGTTTCCAGCGTTTCCATGACCTGTGCAACCGTCAGGAAAGAGCCACACACCAGCACCACATCCTGCTCTGACGCCTGCTGACGCGCATGGATAAACGCGTTTGCAATATCAGCAAAAGCACGGGCGCCAGGCAGATGTGCAATCAACTCATCAGCGCTTGCTCCGCGGGGACCCGACAGGGGTGCGCAGTACCAGCTGTCCACGTGTGGCTTCAGGCAGGCCAGGGTTCCGGCAATGTCTTTATCGTGCAACATTCCCACCACCGCATGAACATTGCCGCCTTTGGTCAGCTCGCTCAGTCGTCCGGCAAGCCAGGCCGCCGCGTGCGGATTATGCGCCACATCAAGGATCACCCGGGGCGATTCAGTAACGACCTGGAAACGCCCCGGCAGTACGGCCTTGTCCAGCCACGAATAAATCACCGCCGGATCAACCTGCAGAGAGGACGCCCGCAGCGCCGCCAGCGCCGTTGCCGCATTGGGTAAAGGAATCTGAGGCAGCGGAAGCCCGTTCAGTTCGCCCTGCCCGTCACGGAAGGTCCAGTCATGCTCACCGACCGTATAAGACCAGTCGCGCCCGACTCTGCTCAACTGTGCGCCAACGGTGTCAGCCACCTCAGCAATGGTGGCAGGCATATCCGGCTCGCCGACCACCGCCGGTTTTCCGGCACGAAATATACCTGCCTTTTCACGACCAATGCTTTCGCGATCGGGGCCGAGGTAATCGGTATGATCCAACGCAATGCTGGTAATAACGGCAACATCAGCATCAACGATATTGGTTGCATCCAGTCGGCCACCCAGCCCCACTTCAAGGATCACCACGTCTAACGCAGCGCGTCTGAACAACCACAGTGCCGAAAGAGTACTGTACTCAAAATAGGTGAGTGAGGTTTCGCCACGTCCGCTTTCAATTTCTGCAAAAGAGGCGGTGTGTGCCGACTCTGCCAGTTCGTCGCCCTGAATACGCACCCGCTCGGTGTAGCGCAGAAGATGCGGCGAACTGTAAACACCCACCCGGTAACCGGCCGCCATCAGCAGCGTTTCAAGGGTGCGGCAGGTGGTACCTTTGCCATTGGTTCCGGCGACGGTAAACACCACCGGCGCAGGCTTCAGGAGTTCAAGCTGTTTTGCCACCTGCTGAATACGTGTCAGCCCAAGATCAATAGCCTGAGTATGCAGATTTTCGAGATAATGAAGCCACGTAACCAGGGACGACGTGGCTTGAGGAAGATTATCCATTTGCACAGTTCACAAGGTTGCGGTTCAAAGGAGAAAGGAGCGATTCGCTCCTTTTTGTCATCGATCAGGCCTCGTGGCTCTGAGGCGCTGCGTCAGTCATCACCTCTGGCAGGCTCTCTTCCTGAGGCTCAGGCAGATTCATCATTTTTGCCAGAACCCCGGCCAGTTTGAAACGCATGACCGGACGGCGCACGATCATATCAATCGCGCCCTTTTCAATCAGAAACTCACTGCGCTGAAAGCCTGGCGGCAGTTTTTCACGCACGGTTTGCTCAATAACTCGCGGTCCGGCAAAACCAATCAACGCTTTTGGTTCAGCAATGTTCAGATCGCCCAGCATGGCAAAACTGGCAGAGACGCCACCCATGGTAGGGTCCGTCAGTACGGAAATATAAGGCAGGCCGCGTTCCTGCATTTTTGCCAGTGCGGCGCTGGTTTTCGCCATCTGCATCAGCGACATCAGCGCTTCCTGCATACGGGCACCGCCGGAAGCAGAAAAGCAGATAAGCGGACAGTTATCTTCAAGCGCCTGTTCCACGGCACGAACAAAACGCGCACCGACCACCGATCCCATTGAACCGCCCATAAAGGAGAATTCAAAGGCCGCGGCGACCACAGGCATCGCATAAAGTGTGCCTTTCATGACGATTAAAGCGTCTTTTTCGTCAGTCTCTTTCTGCGCGCTGGCCAGGCGGTCTTTGTATTTTTTAGAGTCACGGAACTTGAGCAAATCTTTTGGCTCCAGCTCACTACCCAGTTCAACCAGTGAACCTTCATCCAGAAGGCTGTGCAGGCGTTCACGACCATGCATGCGCATGTGGTGATCACATTTCGGGCAGACTTCCAGATTGCGCTCCAGCTCGGCGCGGTAGAGCACCTGACCACAGCTATCGCACTTGGTCCACACCCCTTCCGGGATGCTGGCTTTGCGTGATGGGGAAATGGTGCTTTTGTTAAGAATTCGTTCAATCCAGCTCATAGGTAACTCTGCATCTGGTTAATCGTTATAAATCAACGATATAGCGCTGATTTTTGCGTGAGATTTGCCCGCTATTACAGCACATAACAACAAAGTCTGCCACACAATCATTGATCACGACCGGGATTGCAAACGGTGGTGAGTTGCTAAACCCTCGCTCTGTTGGCGATGTGCAGTGTCTGTGATTTGTTTTCAGGCACAGCCTGAATCCTTCACTGGTGCGCGGTACAACGCGGATGTTAATAACAGACAATCCTGCACCATCGCCTGAACGAAGAGCTGAAAAATGAAATTTCAGCTCTCTAATCATATAAACATAAATTTAAATTATGTCATGCCAGAACTGGCGCGATTAAAATGACGCAATAGAATATATTCAGACGTCAGGTAAGACATTAAATATTTGAGAAGGAGATGATATAAATTCATAATCGCAGAATAAGCCTTACGGGCAATTTCCTGTCCTGTAAAATTATACATAGCTTTTTACTCAGATAATCCAGCCTTAATATCTCCGCCGTTAGTCTTTTGGATTCCAGCTTTGTAAAACAATAAGACCAGCCTCAGGAGAAATATTTGCATAATGTCTGATATTTTCTGCTTCCGTGACAGGTTTACCATGGCTGAGGGTCGCACAGTCGAAAATTGAAGGCGCGATCGCTTTTGCCAGTGTATAGGTGTACAATCGCTACATGGCCTTTTTCCCACTTCGGTGTAAATATCAGCGATGATACGCATTGATGTTAAAAACCTTTCCTTTTCCTGATCGGACTTAAAACTGATACGCTCCATCACAAAGTCCCGTATACTCTCGCTGTCATGCTTTACACCCGGCTTCAATAAACGTAGCATTTCTGTTACGTTTATCTGCTTTTCAACTTTGCCCACATCAGCCAGGAGAATTTGCGAAAAAATATGCCCTTCATTTTTATCTTTCCCTGAGACTAAATGTTTGACAGTGTTGTAACCTAATGGCTTGCTCTTGATTTCACCTACTATTTTGGAATTTATCTGGACACGAAAAATCCCTTCCACATCATTTTTCTTTACTTTGCCCAGTAAACTTTCTCTTATAAAATCATAAGCCTTTTGTTATCTTCCTTGTTTTTTCGGCCCACATTTCTTTAGAACGCAAAGAGGGAATAAACCTCAATACCGTATTTTTCACCGAAACCAGACAGGATAACAACCGGGAACAGAAGCCACTTTTTTCTGTTTTGTCAGCTTTTTCAGTATTATTTAACGAATTAATATTTCTGATATCCCCAGGAATATATGTATCGTATGCTGATATAGAATTCATAATTCACCACCTTTATGATTAACAAATCACACCATAAACTTTTTATATTTTGAAAATATCAAATAACGAATTTTTAAACGTAAAAATCGATTTAATAAGAAATGGTGAAGAAAGTTAATCCTGCAACTGAAACGGTATCGGTGAGTTATTGTTAAACTAAAAAAGATAAGGCTGCTCAAACAGAACTGAGCAGCCAGCATACGAGCAGATTATCCCTGACGCCGTGCTGCACGACGATGGCGCACAATTTCAATCACGCCTGGCAGGATCGACACCAGAATAATTGCCACGATCAGGTAATGAATATTTTTCTGCACCGCAGGCAGGTTACCGAAGAAATAGCCGGCATAGGAAAACAGCACCACCCAGAGAATACCGCCGGTCACATTATACAGGGCAAAATGGCGATAGGACATTTTCCCCATACCGGCAACAAAAGGCGCAAAGGTACGGACAATAGGGACAAAACGGGCGAGGATAATGGTTTTACCACCGTGACGTTCATAGAATTGATGGGTTTTATCCAGGTAACTGCGACGGAATATTTTCGAATTTGGGTTGCTGAACAGTTTTTCCCCAAACAGGCGGCCAATCGTATAGTTGACCGCATCGCCAATGATGGCGGCGACGCAAAGTAATACCGCCATCAGATGAACATTCAGTGCACTATCAGGGATTGCCGCCAGCGCGCCGGCCACAAACAGCAGTGAGTCGCCGGGCAGAAAAGGGGTGACAATCAGCCCTGTTTCACAAAACAGGATCAGGAACAATATGGCATAAATCCAGACGCCGTACTGCGCGACCATCGCCTGCAAATGGACATCAATATGCAGAATAAAATCAATAACGGTGTGAATCAGTTCCATAGAAATTTCCTTGATACTCCAGGCCAGGTTAATCCGCGAGGAACAGAGGCCCCATCGGCGGACGTGGTAAATCATAATGTTCAGGATAATCAACCGCGACCAGAAACAAGCCTTCCGCTCTGGCGGTTGCCGCAGCCAGCGTGCGATCTTTCGCCGCCAGTAACTCTGCTATCCAGCTTTCCTGCTGATTTCCACAGCCTGTTTCCATCAGACTGCCAACAATATTTCGCACCATATGGTGCACAAAGGCATTGGCTTTAATATCTACCACCACGTAAGCGCCGTAACGGCTGACATTGAGATGCATCACGTTGCGCCAGGGCGTACGTGACTGACACTGTACGGCACGAAATGACGTAAAGTCGTTTTCCCCCAGCAGCGCCTGCCCTGCCCGCTGCATCTTCTCGACATCCAGCGGATGATAAAAATGCGTCACCCCGCCGTGCAGGATTGCCGGGCGCAGGCGCTGGTTATAGATGATGTAGCGGTAGCGCCGGGCGGTGGCGCTGAAGCGGGCATGAAAATCTCCCGGCACGGCTTTGACCCAACGCACCGCGATATCATCCGGCAGATTCGCATTTACCCCCAGCGTCCAGG
Source organism: Erwinia papayae (assembly GCF_058241465.1). Classification (NCBI taxonomy): domain Bacteria; kingdom Pseudomonadati; phylum Pseudomonadota; class Gammaproteobacteria; order Enterobacterales; family Erwiniaceae; genus Erwinia; species Erwinia papayae. Next base: position 173,381 of record NZ_JBZCHT010000009.1, on the reverse strand, counting down.
CGGCATCCTTACGCTGTGAGGTGGTGTCAAAATGCACCACCTGCCCGGTGCCATGCACGCCGGCATCGGTGCGACCCGCGCAAAAAACGGTTACCGGATGATTGGCAACAGCAGACAGCGCTTTTTCCAGCTTTTCCTGCACGCTTCTGACTTCCTGCTGCCGCTGCCAGCCGTAGTAACGGCTGCCATCGTATTCAATACCCAGAGCCAGTCTGGTGGTCTGTGGCTCAGGAGTGGTTGAGGTCACCAGAAATACTCCTGCACCAGTTTCTCGGCGGTTTTCACTGCCATCAACGCACCGCCAAAGCGAACGTTATCGGCTACCGACCAGAATTGCAGCATCTCCGGGATGCCGTAGTCGTTGCGCAGGCAGCCAAGGCTGAGCTGGGTATTGCCTGACGCGTCTCCGACCTGCGTAGGATAATCGTCGTCCCCGGACAGGGCGATATCTTCGGCCTGCGACAGCACGTCCCTCGCTTCTTCTGCCGCCAGCGGACGCAAATTTTCCATATGCACAATTTGTGCGTTGCCGTAGAAAACCGGAGCCTGAACGGTACTGACCGCAATCGGCAATCCTTCATCCTGAAGTACTTTACGCACCTGATCGACCAGCCGACGCTCCTGCAACACGCTGCCTTCAGCATCGGGCAACAGCGGCAGCATATTAAAGGCCAGCTGGCGACCAAACCAGTTCTCTTCCGCAGGCAGACCATTAAGCAACCGCGCGCTTTCACCCGCCAGTGAATCCACCGCTGCTTTACCGTGCGACGATGCCGCTATCAGGCTGGTCACCTGCAAACGTCCCAGACCGGCTGTGTCGATCAGCGGTTTGATTGCACACAATAACTGGCTGGTCAGGCTGTCGGCGACGGTAATGATGTTGCGGTTCCGGTAGTCTGCCAGCACCTGCGGATTAACGTCCGGCACCACCAGCGGCACGTCCGGCTCCAGGGCGTAAAGATCGCTGGTATCGATCACCAGGCACCCGGCGCTGGCCGCTTCCTCTGCATAGCGCGCAGAGGCCTCGCGTCCGGCGGCAAAGAACGCCAGCTGCGCCTGCGACCAGTCGAAATCACGGGCATCACCAACCTGCAAGGTTCTGCCTTCAAAACGCAGGTTTTCACCTGCGCTGCGTTCACTGGCCAGTAAGTAAAGTTCCCCCACCGGGAACTGACGTTCAGCCAGCAGCTCCAGTACCGCTGCCCCTACTGCTCCTGTCGCACCCAGTAGCGCAATATTCCAGCCGTCAGACATGTTGGCTTACTCCAGACAATCACAAAAAAACATCAGGCGGTGACATCACCGCCCGGCAACAGATTATTTACCCCACCTTATGGCAACCTTAGGAAGCCCGGCGAGATAATCTTAAAAGGCCATCCTGACTCAGCGAGCTGGCTGAAAAACAGCGTTAAAACCCAGTTTTATCAGCATTGTGGCAGCCTGCTCTGAATCACAAAGCACTTGTAACGAAGACCATTCACGCCGCTCCTGATAGTGCTTACGCAGGCGGTCAAATTCTCCAGGAAGCGCAGCAACTTTGCGCAACGCGGCATCATCGCGGCGCACATCATACACCAGATGAACCAGCCTTTTCAGCGCAGACTGATCAAGCTCACCGTGAAGCGTCACGCTGGCAAACTCTGGCGCAGGCAGCAGCGTATCCAGCGCTATCTGCTGCGGTTGTTTGAGAAAGGCGCACCAGGCTTCGAAGACCTGGGTAGTTCCGCGCGCTTTGCCCTCCAGCGTATAGCCCGCAATGTGCGCCGTCGCCACATCTACCTTCTGCAACAGCGGCAGGGAAAGTTCCGGCTCTGGCTCCCAGACGTCCAGCACTACACTCAGGTCGTCGCGCTGCTGCATCACCGTCAGCAACGCCGCGTTGTCCACCACCGCTCCCCGGCAGGCATTTATCAGAATAGTTCCCGGTTTAAGCGCCCGGAGCAACGCCTCGTCGGCCAGATGCCAGCTCGGCCAGCGCCCCTCTCTGAACAACGGCGTGTGGAACGTCAGAATATCGGCCTCCGCCACCAGCGCAGAGAGCGGCAGAAAATCCTCTTCGTCACCGCGTTCAGCACGCGGGGGATCGCAGAGCAGTGTACGGATCCCCAGCGCCTGCAAGCGCTTATGCAACCGGCCGCCAACGTTACCCACGCCGACAATCCCCACGGTACGATCCTGTAGCCGGAAGCTGTCGCGCTCTGCCAGCATCAGCAAAGCGGAAAACACATACTCCACCACCGCAATCGCGTTACAGCCCGGCGCGGCGGAGAAAGCAATGCCCTGTTCGTCCAGCCATGCCTCATCAATATGATCCGTGCCGGCCGTGGCCGTCCCGACAAACCTGACCGGTTTATCACTGAGCAATGCTGCATTAACCGGGGTGACGGAGCGTACCATCAGCGCATCAGCATCATGCAGCTCCGCCTGCGGCACCGGACGGCCAGGCACCGCCAGTACCTTTCCGGTACGGCTGAACAGCTCACGGGCGTAAGGCATATTTTCATCGACGAGAATTTTTAGCTCTTTTTTTACATCAGGCACAGTTAACCTCCGGTGGGCACAACGCCCGCAAGACCTGAAACAGATTTAAAATAAAACCTTATAAAACATAAAAATAAACTTATCACATCCGGAAAGAGCCTGAAAACGCAGGTATCTGCTCATTCTGTTCTGCCGAAATAACCCAATGCGCAATCATACCTGCACCACCCCATTCAGGCAGAGGCCGGATAAAATATTTCCCCCGGGCACCTCCGCCCACTACCTAACACCGGGTGGGATTGTTATCATAGTGTTTCACTCTTTTTCCGGCGCGCCCCGGATGTTAACCGATGAGTTAAGGATTTTGCCATGCAACCGCTTAGTGGCCCTGGTGCGCCGATCCCCGGCGATCGTACAACGGTCGATGTCAGGCCCGGTACTCTGCCAACCGGCCCCGGAGAGCAGCCGCTTTCACCCGCTCAGCGCACCACGCTGGAGAGGCTGATAGTCAAAATCATGGCGCTCAGTTCACTGAAATCCGTGGAGTTATGGGCTGGCCTGCGTCATGAAGTGGGAGTGAAAAATGACGAGGGTCTGCTCTCGCGCCATTTCCCCGCCGCTGAACAGTTTCTTCACACCCGCCTTGCGCAGGTGCAGAATACCCATGCCACCCGCCAGTTGTTTCAACAGTTAACCGATCTGCTGCCCCAGGGCAATAACCGACAGGCGGTCAGTGATTTCATTCGTCAACAGTTCGGTCATACGGTGCTCAGTTCGCTCAATCCTGACCAGTTGCGTCAGGTGTTGACCATGTTGCAGAACGGTCAGATGGCTATCCCGCAGCCGCAACAGAACCATATTACCGATCGCACTCTGCTGCCAGCCGAACATCACACCCTGAATCAGCAGGTGGCAAAACTGGCTGCTGCCACCGGAGAACAGCCGGTAAAACTGTGGGCGTCAGTGTTGAAAATGGTCAACCTGCATCATGGCGATCCGATCCCTTCCCGGGTCTTTCCTCTGCTGACACAGTATCTGCAAATAAGCCATACGCTGAATCAGCACACTGCGCCAACCCTGCCATTGCTGCTCTCTGCCCTGAAGGTTCCGCCGGATCACGCAGAACAAAAAATGCTGGAAGACGCCAGCCAGCAACGCTTCCAGCTGCCACCGCAGGCGGTATTGACCACTGCCCAGGCTCAGGATCTGATCAACCTGCTGTTTGCCCGTCGTGCGGAAAAATTGCGCGAACAACCCGTGGCCGACAGCGAAATCAATCCGCAGCCAATTGTTGCGCCACTCTGGGCCTGGGTGCCGCCGGACCTGCGCCCGCTGGTCAACCGTCCGGCTTTTACCGTTTTTGCCGCCGTGTTAGTGCTTATTTTTCTGCTGTGGGTTTTTCTGTGAAACTCTTGCCGGTCATGCTTTCAGGCTAGTTTCACCCGCAGAATCCGGCTTTTCATCTGTAAACAGGGTTGCGACTTAACAGCGGCAAATTAACCGCACCGGCATCATCGTAACTGACGGAGGAAATTCCGGCATATTGCCGCACCATCACCACCATTTTCTGTTGCCGGGACGCCAGCATTTTATGGTTCAGGCCATTAAAGCCAAACAGGATCACCCCATCAACATGCCGTTGTGCCAGCATTTTCAACTGGCTGGTCACCAGTTGCGGATCAAACTGGCTCTCCATGACGATGGGATCGGAACCCTGCTGATAAAACAGGGGCAACATGGTGCGCACAGCCTGATTCTCGGCCGACGAATCCAGACGGGTAACAATAATGCCAACCACTTTATCGCTTTTTCCCCGCATGGCACGGGCCGAACGGGAAGGCATAAACGCCTGTTGCTGAATGACGGACTCTACCTTTTCGCGGGTTTTCTGACTGACGCCTTCTTCGCCATTCAGCACCCGGGAAACGGTGGATTTCCCCACCCCGCTCATTTGCGCAATATCCTTAATGGTCAGACGATTTTGCATATCTCAGTACTGGTTTAACGATCTGCGGCGAGAGGATCTTCTCTGGCCGGATTTTTACAGGATGTCAGGGCGCGACTGTTTAATCAGACGTGGTCACTCACCAGATGCAACAGGCTTCTGCCTGCCACGCAACATTAACATTTTGCTGCCAGTGATAAGACAGGGATGCCGGGCCAACTCGGCGTAATCACTGAAAGAATTTAAAAAAGGAGTGGAAGAGTCTGGCTGCTGATAAGAAATACACGGGGGAAAAAAGCGTCAGAAAAGGGGGCAGGAACTGCCCCCCGGATAGGATCAGTTGAGCTTACGCATCACCAGCGTGGCGTTAGTCCCACCAAAACCGAAGCTGTTAGACATAACGGTTTTCAGCGGCTGGTTAACGGGTTTAGTGACGATATTCAGCCCCTGTGCTGCCGGGTCGAGCTCGTCGATATTAATGCTTGGTGCGATAAAACCGTGCTCCAGCATTAACAGTGAATAGATCGCTTCCTGTACGCCAGCGGCACCCAGTGAGTGGCCGGTCATCGCTTTGGTAGCCGACATCGCCGGAGAGTTATCACCAAACACTTCACGGATAGCCCCCAGCTCTTTCACATCGCCGACCGGCGTCGAAGTGCCGTGGGTATTAAGGTAATCGATTGGCGTGTCCACATCCTGCATCGCCATCCGCATACAGCGCATAGCGCCTTCACCGGATGGGGCGACCATATCGGCTCCGTCGGAGGTTGCGCCGTAGCCCACCACTTCGGCATAGATATGTGCGCCACGCGCCAGCGCATGTTCCAGCTCTTCCACCACCACCATGCCGCCGCCGCCAGCAATAACAAAACCATCGCGGCCGGCATCATAGGTGCGCGAAGCTTTATGCGGGGTGTCGTTGAATTTAGTCGAGAGTGCTCCCATCGCATCAAACTCACAGGACATTTCCCAGCACAGCTCTTCACCGCCACCGGCAAAAACCACATCCTGTTTGCCCAACTGGATCTGCTCTACCGCATTACCGATGCAGTGGGCGGAAGTGGCACAGGCCGAGCTGATGGAGTAGTTAACACCGTGAATTTTGAACGGTGTGGCGAGGCAGGCGGAAACGCCGGAGGCCATCGCTTTCGTCACCATATAGGGTCCCACGCCGCGCAGACCTTTTGCCCGCATACCATCGACGCTGGCCGCCTGAAAGAACGGCGAACCACCGCCTGAACCGGCCACCAGGCCAACACGGGGATTATTCTGATACTGCTCAGCGGTCAGGCCGGAATCTTTTACCGCTTCGAGCATAGAAATATAGGCATAAACGGATGCATCACTCATAAAACGCAGAATTTTGCGGTCAATGAGGCCGGAGATTTCGTCTTTAGACAGTTTGACGTTACCCCAGACGTGACTACGCATGCCGGAATCTTTCAGCTCCTGAGAGAAGGTAATGCCGGAATGTCCTTCACGCAGAGATGCGAGAACTTCCTGCTGGTTATTACCAATGCTGGAAACGATCCCCAGGCCAGTAATCACTGCTCGTTTCATTCAATACCTCATTCACTACTTACATTAGGATTCGACAGGCACTTTAGCTTACAGTTGTAAGCCGAACAAGCCCGATCAGCGGTTAACTTTTGTAAATTTGCGTGGGCCGCCTCACACCGTTACAATCGCGCCACCGCCTGATAAATGAGCATCTGCTGTGGAAAATAGCCCGATAAAACATGCCGAACTGCACTGGAATGAACAGGGTACACCTGTATCCCGAACCTTTGACGATATTTACTTCTCCAGTGATAACGGCCCGCAGGAGACACATTATGTCTTTATTGACGGCAATGATTTACCCAATCGGTTTGTACAACATCCACGCGATCTGTTTATTGTGGCCGAGACCGGCTTCGGCACCGGACTCAACTTTCTTACCTTGTGGCAAAACTTCGAACAGTTCCGCCAGTCGCAGCCGGGTGCCAGGTTACAACGTTTACATGTCATCAGCTGTGAGAAATATCCGTTAACGCTCGATGATCTCACCCTCGCCCACGCCAGCTGGCCGCAGCTGGCTAAATTTTCAGCAGCATTGCGCGAACAATGGCCGGCTGCTCTGCCCGGCTGTCATCGTCTGCTGTTGCAGGGGGGGCAGATAACCTTGGACCTGTGGTTTGGCGATATTAATCAGTTGATTCACACTTTTGATGACAGCCTGCATCAGCAGGTGGATGCCTGGTTTCTTGACGGCTTTTCACCGGCGAACAACCCGGATATGTGGACAGCAGAATTATTCAACTGCATGGCAAAACTTTCCCGCGAAGGTGGGACGCTCGCGACCTTTACGTCGGCAGGCTTTGTGCGCCGCGGATTGCAGGAAGCGGGATTCACCCTGGCAAAACGCAAAGGTTTTGGCATCAAGCGTGAAATGCTGACCGGCGTACTGAGCAAAGCCATCAGGCACCCCGTTCTGGCCCCCTGGTATGCCAGAGCGGCAGCCTCAGAAGATAATATCGCCATTATCGGCGGCGGTATTTCCGGGATACTGCTGGCGCTGGCACTGCTACGGCGTGGTAAAAAAGTGACGCTTTATTGTGCCGATGGCGCGGCGGCTGAAGGGGCTTCAGGTAATCGTCAGGGGGCACTTTATCCCTTACTTAATCATCACGACCCGGCGCTGGCCCGTTTTTTCCCCGCTGCGTTTACCTTTGCCCGACGCATGTATGACCAGCTCAACGTCAGCTTCGATCACCAGTGGTGTGGCGTCACTCAGCTTGGCTGGGATGAAAAAAGCCGCAATAAAATCGCCGGAATGGCGGCGATGGCCCTGCCGGAGGACGTCGCCCGTCTGGTCAGCCAGCAGCAAGCCGAGGTGCTGTGTGGTGTGACAACCGGTTGCGGCGGCATCACCTACCCGACAGGCGGCTGGCTGTCTCCCGGTCAGCTCACACCGGCACTGCACAAGCGGGCAGAAGAGTTGGGGTTACGGCTGAACTGGCATCATCGGCTGAGCAGTCTCACCGCCACACCAGGCGGCTGGCAGCTGCATTTTGCCGCCAGCCCGACGCAAACACATCAGAATGTGGTGCTGGCAACCGGCCATGCGCTGACCTCATTTATCCAGAGTGAAAAACTGCCGACCTACGCGGTAAGTGGTCAGGTCAGCCACATCCCCACCACGGCGGAACTGGGTAAATTGCGGCAGGTGCTCTGTTATGACGGCTACCTGACACCGGTTAATCCGGCTAACCAGCATCACTGCATTGGCGCCAGCTATCATCGCGGCGACAGCTCGACCACTTATCGTGAAGACGATCAGCAGGCAAACCGGCAACGGCTGGCAGACTGCCTGCCAGAGGCGGACTGGCCGCGAGAAGTTGACGTCAGCGATGGCAGTGCGCGTTGCGGCGTACGCTGCGCCACGCGCGATCATCTGCCGATGGCTGGTCCCCTGCCCGACTACCAGCAAACGCTGGAACAGTATGCCACGCTGTCAGAAAACCGGGAGGATGCGGTGACGGCCCCCGTTTACCCGGGGCTGTTTGTGCTGGGGGCGCTGGGTTCAAGAGGATTATGCAGCGCGCCACTGGCGGCAGAAGTGCTGGCGGCGCAGCTTTGTGGCGAACCGATCCCGCTGGATCGCCACACGCTGGCTGCACTGCATCCCAACCGTTACTGGGTGAGAAAATTACTGAAAGGCAGAGCGGTTTTGTCCGCGCCCACGGCGACTCAGACTGGCTGACGCGCCTGAAGGAACAGGTTGTCCCACATCCCAATCACCAGCGCCTGATCGCGCGGTGACAGTTCGCCCGCCTGGATGGCATTTTGCAGACTGTTCTGCACCTGGATCTGTAGCGCTTCCGGCGTATGTTCGCCGGCCTGTTCGATCTCTGCCACCGCCAGCGTCAGGTGCCCACGTAGATAACCGCTGGCAAACAGCTCATCGTCACTGGCACTTTCCACCATATCGTCGATCAGAGCGAGGATGCGCGCTTCAAATTCGTCAATCATACCGTTCCTTATCGGATGCATCCCTGAGGTCACAAATCTTCCGGCCACGGAAACTGTGCCGCACTCAGTGGAGGAGTTGAATAATAGTTACCCAGTTCAGCGATAAAGCGGGCGGGCCTTTCTGGCACGCCGTTTTCCAGCTGTAACATAACCTGGGCGTGTACCTTGCGCTGAAATGCAATGCGATCCGGCTCACAATCACCGCTGAGATTGTCACAACTCACGTTGAAGGGAAACCCCGCAGCCACACAAAACATCCATTCCAGCGCCTGAGGCCTGATTTCCACCTTTTCAAACTCACTCTGCGTGAGGGCATCTCGCCCGTCCGGACAGTACCAGTAGCCAAAATCAATCTGCTTACGACGCTCGGCACCGGCGATACACCAGTGGGAGATCTCATGCAGCGCACTGGCATAGTAACCGTGCGCAAAAACCAAACGGTGGTAATCCACCGCATCATCGGCAGGAAGATAGATGGGTTCGTCATCGCCTTTTATCAGGCGCGTCTGAAAATCGTCAAAAAAACAGCGATCGAAAATCTCAATCAACTGTGGGTAGTGATGTGTGGAAGGCATGGTCATTCGCTCAGATTTAGCGCCAGTTCCGTGGCGCATCGGGGTTATCGCGTTAAGCAAACAGGTGATGCCAGAAGGCAACAATGGCTGGGCCATGACTGTCATACAGCAGCTTTGCACTCATTACCGCTGAGACGGTCACTACCATCGGGCGGATCAGCGTCTGACCGCGACTGAGCACCATACGAGCCCCAAGCCGCGCACCACAAATCGCGCCAATCAGCATGATCAGCCCGGTGCCCCATACCACTTTGCCACCGAACATAAAGAACAGCAGCCCGCCAAAGTTCGAGGTAAAGTTCAGCACCTTGGCATGTGCGGTAGATTTAGCGAGATTAAAACCACATAAGGTGACAAAGGCCAGGGCGTAAAACGATCCCGCACCGGGACCAAAGAAGCCGTCATAAAATCCGACGCATCCTCCGGCGACCAGCGCAAAAGGCAGCCCGTGCAGACGACGCTGTCGGTCCTCTTCGCTCACTTTCGGCATCAGGAGAAAATAGAGGCCAATGCCGATCAGCAACAGCGGCAGTACCTGGCGCAACAGTCCGGGTTGGATATGCTGGATCAGAACAGCCCCCGTCACCGCGCCCAAAAAGGTCATGGCGATGTTCAGCCGCTGCTCGCGCAGGTTAACGGCTTTACGGCGAACAAAATAGAGGCTGGCGGAGAACGATCCTCCCACCGACTGTAATTTATTCGTCGCCAGCGCCTGAGCGGGAGAGAGCCCGGCGGACAACAGCGCAGGGACGGTCAGTAAGCCCCCGCCCCCGGCTATCGAATCAATAAAGGCGGCCAGTACCGCCACCAGAAACAGCACACCAGCCACCAGCGGGCTGACTACAAACCAGTCCATTCGAACGTTCCTAAAGCAGATGCTTATCCAGTAGTGCCTGACAGGAGGGAGGCAACGGCGGCGGCTGACGCTTCACCGGCTCACCGCTACCCGGTTTCGCAGGTGCAAACCAGCTTTCTAACTCGGCACCGCAGCCATCACCCGGCGGTGGAAGCGGCTGGTCCTGACACTCCAGACTGTCTGGCGGGCAGCGCAGGCGCACATGCATATGTGCCCGGTGACCAAACCACGGCCGCACTTTGCGCAACCAGTCGCGGTCGACACCGGCATCGGCGCAAAGCTGCTTTTTAATCGCCGGATTAACGAAGATGCGTGTGACATCATCATCCTTCGCCGCCAGTTTTATCAGGCTGTCGATTTGCGGCTGCCAGTGCGCACTCACCACGTTTTTTCCGTCAGCGCTGACCAGATCCAGTGGCTGCGGTTGCAACAACATGGCCGGGGTCCAGCGGTTCTTCGGTAGTTGCAGCCAGATATCGACGTCCAGCCCCGACTGATGGCTGGCATGGCCGCTGCTGAAACGGCCGCCAGCCGCCATTCCCATATCGCCAATGAGGACTTCACCCAGTTGCAGTTGGTGTACCTGCGCACTGAGCCGCTGAATAAACATAATCAGATCGGGATGGCCGAAGAAACGCCGCTGATCCTGACGCATCAACTGATAATCGGGCGCATCGAGCGGTAATGGCTGCGCCCCAACAATGCAGCCGTTGGAAAACGCGCCAATCGCCTGCGGCTTACCCTCAATCGGCTGGCGAATCGACTGCCAGGGCGTTGCCGCCAGCGATACCGCACTTATCATCAGCGCACTCAGCGCCAGCAGAGTCTTTTTCATCAGCGCTTACCAGCGAGGAATATCCGTTTTTACGTCAGCGTTTTGCGCTCGCTGACGCAGTAAGTGATCCATCAGTACAATCGCCATCATCGCTTCTGCGATAGGCACCGCACGAATTCCCACGCAGGGATCGTGGCGACCTTTGGTTATCATCTCCACTTCATCACCGTGACGGTTAATGGTTTTACCCGGCACGGTAATACTGGAAGTGGGTTTCATCGCGATGGTCGCCAGAATGTTCTGGCCGGAGCTGATACCGCCAAGAATGCCACCTGCGTGGTTACTCAAAAAGCCATCTGCACGGATTTCATCCCGGTGTTCGCTGCCACGCTGGCTGACTACGGCAAAACCGTCGCCAATTTCCACCCCTTTTACCGCATTGATACTCATCAGCGCGTGGGCCAGATCGGCATCAAGGCGATCAAAGACCGGCTCGCCCAGGCCTGGCGGCACCTGTTCCGCCATCACCGACACTTTTGCGCCGATGGAGTCACCCTCTTTTTTTAGCGCACGCATCAGTTCGTCCAGCGCCGAAATTTTATCCGGGTCCGGGCAGAAGAAGGGATTTTGTTCAACCTGCTCCCAGTCCTTCAGCTCACAGGCCAAATCACCAATTTGCGCCAGCCAGCCACGCACCCGGATGCCGTATTTCATCGCCAGATATTTTTTGGCAATCGCCCCTGCCGCCACGCGCATTGCCGTTTCGCGAGCAGAAGAGCGCCCGCCGCCACGATAGTCACGCACGCCATATTTCTGTTCGTAGGTGTAATCCGCGTGGCCCGGACGAAACAGGTCCTTAATTTCTCCGTAGTCCTGCGAGCGCTGGTCGGTGTTTTCAATCAGCAGGCCAATACTGGTGCCGGTGGTTACGCCTTCAAACACGCCTGACAGAATTTTTACCCGATCCGGTTCGCGACGCTGAGTGGTATAGCGCGAGGTTCCCGGACGACGACGATCAAGATCGTGCTGTAAATCGGCTTCTGTCAGCGGGATGCCTGGCGGCACGCCATCAACAATGCATCCCAGCGCCAGTCCGTGAGACTCACCAAAGGTGGTCACGCGAAACACCTGACCAATTGTATTACCCGCCATCCTGACTCCTGTATCTTCTTCAATGGGCGTTTTAATTGCTATTCAAACTTACAAAGCGTCGCCCGTTACCCTGGCAGTCTGACTGTCCGCAGGACGGTGAGCACGCTTCGCCTCTCACCCTCGGGTATACGCCGACATTAACTGACGGCGCCCGCCTGGCGATCGCTATGGTTATTAATCTTTGTAAATGCTGAAGTGATGCTGCGCATCAACAATCTGCTGACGGGTGAGCATAAAGACCCCGTCACCGCCATTGCTGAACTCAAGCCAACGGAAAGGGACATCCGGATACTGCGCAATCATATGCACCATGTTGTTGCCCACCTCACAAATCAGCACCCCTTCTTCACTCAGATAATCCGGCGCGCAGGCCAGGATGCGTCGGGCCAGCTTCAGACCATCGCTACCCGCAGCCAGACCCAGCGCAGGTTCATGTCGATATTCGCCGGGAAGATCGCTCATATCATCTTCATCAACATACGGCGGATTGGTGACGATCAGATCGTAAGGCGTGGCAGGCAGTTCACGGAACAGATCCGAGCGGATTGGCGTCACATGGTGCTCCATTCCGTGCAGTTCAATATTGTGCTCAGTTACCGCCAGCGCATCGGTCGAAATATCCACCGCATCCACTTCCGCATCGGGAAAAGCATACGCGCAGGCGACAGCAATACAGCCGCTACCGGTGCACATATCCAGAATATGTCCGGGTTCTGTCGGCAGGATAGCGGCAAAACGTTCATTAATTAATTCGGCAATCGGCGAACGGGGAACCAACACCCGCTCATCGACATAAAATTCATGACCACAGAACCAGGCTTTGTTCGTCAGATAAGCGACCGGAATGCGCTCGTTGATACGGCGTATAACCCGCTCAGCAATGCGGTGCCGTTCACTGGATGTCAGCCGGGCAGTGCGCATATCTTCCGGAATATCCAACGGCAACCAGAGGGTGGGAAGGACCAGTTGGACAGCTTCGTCCCAGGGATTATCGGTGCCATGACCGTACCAGAGTTCAGCGGCAGCAAAACGGCTGACCGACCAGCGCAGCATATCCTGGATGGTGTGCAGTTCACTGACTGCCTCTTCGACGAAAATTTTGTCCAAAGTGCCCTCCACAGGCCAAACTTAATCCGGCAGCTAGTTTGCCATGAAGCTGGCGATAATTCAGCGCAGCAGGGTGAAAAAGCTGACATTTGTTTATCTGCCGGGAAAAGTCAGGGTAGACTGTCGATAAATGTTAAAAAATCCTGGCATTTTTCGCGCCACGGGAGAATCAATGAGTAAAAAACAGCCGCTCAGTGCTGATGACAAAGCCCTGTTTCGCGGATTGATGTCCGGCACCCGCAAGCTGTCACAGGACACCATTGTCCATAAGCCGCTGCACAGGAAACTGTCGGAAGTACCGCAAAAGCGTCTTCTTGCCGAGAAAATCGATGCCAGCCACTACTTTTCCGATGAGTTTCAGCCGCTGCTGGCAGAAGAAGGTCCGGTCCGCTACGTCCGTGCTGACGTCAGCCACTATGAACTGAAAAAACTGCGGCGCGGTGATTACACTCCGGAAATATTTCTTGATCTGCATGGTCTGACGCAGAAACAGGCCAAAGATGAACTGGGTGCGCTGATTGCCGCCTGTCGCCGCGAGCATATCTTTTGTGCCAGCGTGATGCACGGCCACGGCAAACATGTGCTGAAACAGCAGACTCCGCTGTGGCTGGCGCAACACCCACTGGTCATGGCTTTCCATCAGGCACCAAAACTGTTCGGCGGCGATGCCGCGCTGCTGGTATTGATTGAGGTGGAAGAGTGGCAACCGCCAGCGCTGCCCTGAGAGGTAAGGCCGGTATCGTCGGCCCGCTGAGGAACTACATGGCTTTCGCCAGTTTGGACGGGCTGACCTGCCACGCCAGACTACCGGTGGCGTTCCCGTCGTCATAATCAACGCAGGCAATCGCCGAGGTGGCAAACATTGGCGGCGCTTCCTGCGGACAAAGTTCAGACACCAAATAGCCCACCAGTGGCAGATGAGAAATCACCAACGCTGATTTCACCCCTTCCTTTGCCAGCGCTTGCAGATAACAGACCACCAGTGCGGGATCGCCGCCAGGCGTCAGCTCCGGCAGGATATCCTGCCCCTCCGGCAGCGGTAGTGCTTCGCGCACAGCAACCAGAGTTTGCTCCGCACGCAGGTATGGGCTTACCAGCACACGCTCAATATCCACTTTCTGACCATTCAGCCAGTTAGCCATCTGCCGTGATTCATCACTGCCGCAATGAGTCAGAGGTCTTACCGAGTCACTGGCAGCTTCTAAAGCCGCATCGCCGTGACGCATAATGAAAACTTGCATAATGCACCGCTTTTGTTAAACAAAAACGCCGGAAAAAACCACTTTCCGACTCTTCATTCCGGGAATGAACGCTGTGTTGTACCCTAATGCCGGAAGTTAAGTCAACCGATTGTTTACTAATTAACCGCATTCCGGAACACTCCTGCTCAGCATAATAACCGCAGCAAACCTAACCCGCTGAATCCTCTTGAGTCTCATCCTTAACTCGTGGTTTGTAAAAGGTTTCTTGTGTCTCCGCCATCTGGCGCAACCGCTCACAGGGGGCAAAGCGCTCGCCCCGCGCCTGCATCAGGCGTTCTAATGTATTTACCACCTTGCGGATGCCAAGCCGGTCCATATAACGGAAGGGTCCGCCAAGAAAAGGGGGAAATCCCATGCCGTATATCGCCGCAATATCACCATCACGTGCACAACGAATCACACCGTCATCCAGGGCCCGGGCTGCTTCGTTGAGCATCATCATTACGCAACGGCGGGCAATATTCTCGCTGCTCAGATGATGCTGCGGTTTGATGTTTAACAGGTGATAGACAGTGCCATCGACGGACTTTTTGCTGCCCCACTTTTTTTTGCCGTATAAGTAAAAACCACGCCCGTTTTTCCTGCCCTTACGGTTGTCATCCAGCAGGGCACTGAAGGCGTCCGGCGCGGTGAATCGTTCTCCCCAGGCGCTGGCCAGCACCGGCATAATATGCGTGCCCACATCGATGCCTACCTCATCCAGTAACTGAACAGGCCCTACCGGAAAACCAAAATCCACCAGCGCCTGGTCGATAGCATCAACCGGCTCACCTTCCAGCAGACAGCGCATGGCTTCATTTATATAGGGTGCCAGAATACGGTTAACGTAAAATCCCGCTTTATCCGCCACGACTATCGGCATTTTGCCCTGCTTTTTGGCCAGCGCGAGGGTGGTGGCGATGGTTTCTTCGCTGGTGAGTGAATGTGGAATCACCTCCACCAGTGGCATTTTGTCTGGCGGGCTGAAGAAGTGCAGACCAATAATATTTTCAGGACGCTGCGCGTTAGCGGCGATATCACTGATTGGCAACGATGAGGTATTAGAGGCAAATACAGTATCGGGCCGGGTGCAGGCTTCGACCTCCGCCACCATTTTCTGCTTGAGCGAGAGCTCTTCATACACCGCTTCGATCACCACATCTCGCTGTTGAAAGCCCTGAAAATCTACCCCACCAGTGAGCAACGCCATTTTTTGCTGGCGCTGCGCTGAGGTGATGCGACGACGCTGTACCTCTTTGCTTAACAGCTCCCAGCTGTATTTCAGCGCGTGATTTATCCCCTGCGCGCCAATATCCTTGATACGGACCGGCAATCCGCCGCGAACGGCGGTCACATAAGCGATCCCTCCCCCCATCAGTCCCCCGCCAAGCACCCCGACAGATTTAATCTCACGCGCCTGCGCCTGGCTTCCCGCCTGTTTCTTCATTTCCGTGGTGGCAAAAAAAATCGTGCGCAGTGCAGCAGATTCGGGAGTCATCGCCAGCTGGCCAAAGGCCCTCGCCTCAAGCACATACCCCTCTTCACTGCCCTTTTGCAGGCCAGTTTTCATCACCTGCAAAATCTGCTGTGTGGCAGGATAATTGCCACGGGTTTTCTCATGGGCTTTTCTCGCCGCCAGTCTGAACACCAGGGCACGGCCAGCCGCCGTGTTAAGCAGGCGTTCCCGCAGTGGTAAAGCACGCGCAGCTGTTGGTCCGTGCAATACCCTGCTTACTGCCGTTTCCAGCAGGATTGACGGCGGTACGGCATCATCGACCAGTCCCAGTTTCACCGCCTGGCTGGCCCGCAGCGTTTTACCGGTCAGGATCATATCCAGCGCCGCAGAAGCACCAATCAGTCGGGGAAGCCGCTGCGTTCCCCCGGAACCGGGCAGCAGTCCCAACTGCACTTCAGGCAATCCCAGCCGTGTTTTATCATCCAGCGTGCACACCCGTTGATGACATGCCAGTGCCAGTTCCAGACCGCCGCCCAGGCAGGCACCGTGAATAGCGGCCACCACCGGAAACGGCAGCGAGGCGATCTCCGCCATCACGTCCTGTCCCTGCCGGGCCAGCTCCTCCGCCTGTTGTGCCGAGGAACAGTCTGCAATCATGCTGATATCCGCCCCGGCAATAAATGAGTCCGGCTTGCCGGAGATGATCACCAGGCCGGCCAGTTGCGGGTTCTGTCGGGCTCTGGCAATCGCTTCCCGTATCTGTCCGGCAAATTCCGCCTTCAGGGTGTTTATTTTTTCACCGGCAACATCAAGCGTGATAACCCCAACGTTGTCCGGCCGCTGACTCAGGGTGAATGCAGATTTGGTCTCCATTATTCAGCCTCCACAACCATCGCCGCGCCGAGGCCACCAGCAGCGCAGGCAGTAACCAATCCGATGCCGCCGCCACGACGTCGCAGTTCGTTCAGCGTTTGGGTAATCATTCTGGCCCCGGTTGCCGCAAAAGGGTGACCATAGGCGATTGAACCGCCCAGCACGTTAAATTTATCCGGGTCGATCTCGCCCAGCGCATCGGGACGATTCAGCACGTCCCGTGCAAAACGCTTATCGGCGAACATCCTGATATTTGCCAGCGTCTGGGCAGCAAAGGCTTCATGCATATCAATCAGGGTTAAATCGTCGAGAGTGAGACCCGCCCGCTCCAGCGCCAGCGGAGAGGCACAGGCGGGTCCCAGCAGCATATCCTGCCAGACGTCAATGGCAGTGAAGGCATAACTTCTGAGATAGCCCAGGGGTATCATCCCCAGCTCTTTAGCCCTCGATTCGGTCATCAGGATCACAGCGGCAGCGCCGTCGGTGAGCGGCGTGCTGTTGGCGGCCGTCACCGTACCGTGCCGCCGGTCGAAGGCCGGACGCAGCCGCGCATAATCTTCCATTTTCGACTGCTCACGAATGTTGTTGTCCTTTTCCAGCGCATTTTTCCAGGGGGGAGCAAACGCGGTCATCACTTCATCGTTAAGCCAGCCCTGTTGCCATGCATGGGCTGCACGCTGATGCGAGCGATGCGCCAGCTCATCCTGCTGCTGACGTGATATGCCGTGTGTTTTCGCCATCTGCTCAGCGGTGTCACCCATCCGCAGCCCGGTGGAGTACTCCGCCACAGCGGGGGGAACAGGCAGTAAATCACCAGGACGTAATTGCGCGATCAGCAGGAGTTTTTGTCGCAGGGTCCGGGCTTTACTGAGATCGACCAGCACTCGCCCCAGCTTTTTGCTGACGCCAATCGGCAGAACCGAAGAAGAGTCTGCGCCGCCCGCCATACCGGCCTGAATGGTGCCGGCCAGCAGGCTCTCCGCCACATTCGCTACCGCCTGAAAGCTGGTAGCGCAGGCACGGGAAACAGTGTAAGCATCGGTATTGACGCTCAGACCACTGCTCAGCACAATTTCACGCGCAATATTAGGGGCTTCCGGCATCTGCACCACCTGACCAAACACCAGTTGTTCTATCACCCCGGGGGATATGTCCCAGCGGGCCATCAGCTCGGTGACCACCATGCGGCCAAGTTCCAGCGCCGCAATGCCGTGAAACGCCGTGGCCTGGCGTGCAAAAGGGGTGCGTAAACCGTGGGTGATGGCGATACGATCGCCCTGTCTGGTCAGCAAAGGTAACGCTTTACGCATGCTTATCACCTGTAAAATCGCAATGGAGTGTGCCTGTTAAAACAGGTCTGACCTCTCTAATGTTAACCAGATTTTTACATTTTGCATCACAGGGAAAAGAAAATTGCGAGGAACAACACGCTATCCCGGACAGCGAGCAGGCGTTGAGCCCGCCCGACCATTGGAGGAGGAATTAACGCAGGCCAAGTTGGAAAATCATGGTTTCCGCCTGGCAACAAAAGGTGAAATCTGCATCCAGTTGGATACCCTGCGGCACGTCAGTCAGCCGTGCATCAATCTGGCAAGGCTCGGATTCAACCTGACGCGCTTTTTCAGTCAGGCGGCTCAGTACGGCCTGCGCCTGTTGACGGTCAGTGCACAGCTGGCTCCAGCTGGCGGTACAGTCGGTATTGTCCATCACAGTTCCGACATCAACACAGCAGCAGGCGGCGGTTTCGTTTGCGTTGCAGGGTTTAGTGACATCACTCATTAGCATTCTCCGGTTGGCCTGTGTATATCCAGGCAGAAAATTGACAGATTGCTCACAGTTTACGCCGTAGCAATTTCCCTGTCCGGTCATTGTCCCGGTCAGCGATTTTAAGTGACGAATATCACAGTAAAAATTGATCAGGGACATAAGAAGCAAAAGTCACTAGCGGATAGTGTTATTTTTTTGTTAAGCAGATCGCTTTTCTTAGATCATTACTGAAATATTTATAAATCAATATTGCAACATCATAACAGGTCAGACCTATACTGGGGCCACTGGTCTGATTTGTTCGCTGTCATTCAGTCCCTACACTCCCCCGGCGTTTGTTACTTGATGTAACAGAGTTAATAAAAACCAGAAAATGAGGTTGTGGTCATGAACCATAAAAACCTGTTTGCAAAGTCGGCTTTGACAGTTGCAGTGGCGCTTATCTCTTCAAATGTTTCCGCGGCAGGCTTCCAGCTTAATGAATTCTCCGCGATTGGTCTGGGCCGGGCATACTCCGGTGAGGGTGCGATGGGCGATACCGCTGCGTCGGCCAGTCGTAACCCGGCCACCATGGCGTTGATGGATCGTCCGATGTTCTCCATTGGCGCGGTATATATCGACCCTGATGTCAGCATTGACGGCACCAGCCCGACGGGAAGGAGCCTCAGTGCCAGCAATATAGCCCCCTCTCAATGGGTGCCAAATCTGCATTACGTTCAGCCATTAAACGATCGGTGGTGGCTGGGGGCCTCAGCCACCTCCAATTACGGGCTGGCGACCGAATACAATAATGGCTACACCGCAGGCCCCTATGCCGGTAAAACCGACCTGCAAACCATGAATCTGAATGTAAGTACGGCGTACCGGCTTAATGAGCATTTCAGTTTTGGTGTCGGGTTTGATGCGGTGTATGCCAGGGCAAAGATCGAGCGTTATGCGGGCGAATCCGGCCAGGCTCTGGGGCTCCCTGCCGATACACAAATTGCCCACCTGAAAGGCGACGAATGGGGTTATGGCTGGAACGCCGGGATTTTGTATGAGGTCGATAAGGATAATCGCTTCGGCTTTACCTACCGCTCAGAAGTTAAAGTCGATTTTGACGGCGACTACAAGAGCAATCTCCCCAGCTCCATTAACCCACTAAATCAGGCACTGAATCTTGGCCTGCCTTATGGCACCAGCGGCACAACTATTCCGGGTTCGTTAACCCTGAACCTGCCGGAAATGTGGGAAGTCTCTGGCTGGCATAAAGTCGCGCCGCAGTGGGCGGTTCACTACAGCATGACCTACACCAGCTGGAGCCAGTTTCAGGAGTTGAAAGCAACCGGCAACAATGGCCAGACCCTGTTTCTGAAGGATGAAAGTTATAAAGATGCTTACCGTATCGCGCTCGGAACATCCTATTTTTATGATGACAACTGGACCTTCCGCGCCGGCATTGCCTTTGATGACAGCCCGGTTCCGGCAGATAACCGCACCATTTCTATTCCCGATCAGGACCGTCTGTGGCTGAGTACCGGGGCATCTTATGCCTTTAATCAGGATGCGTCGGTTGATCTCGGTATCTCTTACATGCACGGACAGGATGTGACGGTAAAAGAAGGACCTTACACCTTCCATTCCACCGGCAAAGCCTGGTTGTATGGCGCAAACTTCAACTATAAATTCTGACAGCAATGCTTAAACAACGAAGGCCTGTCATTTGACAGGCCTTTTTATCTTTAATTGGCATCAATATCGTTGATATCGCCCTGAATAGCCGCCGCATTAGGGTTCTCCTGCGGAACCAGTCTGCCTCCGCTGGCGAGGAAATCGTGACGCTGGAAGTAGGCTGCACGCATAAAGGCATAAGGGTCGCCGGTATTACGCAGCATTGCATCGCTGTCCAGCAGCTGCGCCCGCGTTTCCACGCCTTCCAGGGTCCATTTCCCCAGTGACATCCACCATGTCAGCCAGCCAAGCGGCGCATACAGGTCATCCACCATGCCGCCGATATCTTCACGTGGCGTGAAATTGCCGTAGCCCGGCAGCACCACATAAGGTCCGTAGCCGACACCGTAGTTGCCCAGCGTACTGCCGAAGCGTCGCGGCTCTTCCTTTGCCAGTTTCGGGTTGGCCATGCCTGCCACATCAATAAAACCGCCAAGCCCCAGAATGGTATTAAGAAAGAAGCGATTGAAATGGATCATCGCCTTGTAGGGCTTTCCTTCGACAAAATAGTTCACCATCGTTGACGGTTCACTGAGGTTGCCGAGGAAATTACTCAAGCCGGTGCGCGCCGGGACTGGAACATAGTCACGCCAGGCTACCGCCACAGGGCGAACGACATACGGGTCCAGCACGTTGTAATTGAAGTTGAACATGGAACGGTTGAAGCCTTCCAGCGGATCGGATCTGCTCTGCGGTTGATCCTTTGTTTGCGAACTGGCACAGCCGATCAGCAATACGCTGGCCAGCGCAACGCCCATCACGCGGTAGCTCATATCATTCTCCCTGTAGTGAAATAGTAATCGCTCACGCCTGCCGTTGATTAATCTTTACGCTCCACGGCTGATGACCAGCAAACGCATCACAGTCTGGATGCCCTGCCGGGTGTCCGGCAAGGTATGGGCGCTAACCTCAGGCACCTCTCAGCCCACATCGGAACTGCTCATAGCGCAACCAGCAACCGGTGCGACATCATGCCCCTGCTGTTAACAGGCGTCAGCAATAAATGGCTTCACGGCTGTTTTTTTAACCGTGCCTGCATTGGTGAGCTGCCATCTGTGACGGAAATATACATTACTCCGTCAGCTGGTAACATTTTTTCTACCTGCGTTGCCAGGGTTAACATCATGCCAGGATGGCTGACTGACCTGAGAAAGGCGCTCTTCAGCGGCGCAACAGCAGAATACAACCCGGCGTCAGCGAGTAATAACTGTCAGATTCTCTGCCGGGAAGTTCTTATCAGGTCAGATCCGTCAGCCTGAATTCGCCTGTTAATGCTTGCGGCGTGAGCCTGGCTGGCGGTCTGGCTGCATCTGTTGAGCGACGCCCGGCCCTGAACAGGTGTACCGCCGGGCTCTGCTACGCAGAATAATAATCAACATCCCGATAAACACAAATAACGTCGGCGCAGCCCAAAGAAGGACAACAGAAGATGTCGTCATCGGCTGAGAGGTCAGAAAATGGCCCTGAGTTGCTGTCATCAGCCCTTTTGTCTGTTCCGTTATCCTGGCATTTTGTCGCAGTTGATAATCTGTCAGTCGTGGATCCGCCGCGTCGGTTGCCCGGTAATCGGCAACGCTGTCTTTCTGACATTCAGCGCAACGCAGAATGTGAGTCAGTAAATGATTCTGCTGCCGCTCGACGACAAAAAATGATCGGGTATTGATATTATCAGCCAGCGCACTGAATGCCAGCAGCACCGCCACCAGCATGGTCATGCCATATTTCATATTCCTGCCTCCTTGCTGTCATTAATTCACCATCGCCTGTTTTCGCTGTTAACCTGGCCATTCAGGTCCGCAGGCTGGCGATAGCAAACATTCCCTTTGCCATCAACACCGTGCTATGAGCAAGTGTCTCAGCATACCGTTGTCGCCCTGGAGACTCAACGCCTGCGAGTTGGCTGAATAAATCAGCCTGCTCATGGCCTTATGAGAATTCGCATTATCATTCAATACTTCCATGCCCGAAATCAGCAAACCCCGGCAAAAGACACTGAGTATCCCCCCTGCCAGAGCAGCGTACCCCCTTCAGCACCGTAAAAGTTCAGCAAAACCAGCCCTGAATGCAGATAAAACCTGAAAGCACACTTCAGTCAGATAGCTGAGCAGACGAAACCCGCTACGCTTAAGATAAAAAATAAACGCTTTAAGGGAGTTACAGATGAACAGCAGTAAAGAAGAAGTGGAAATTGATAGCGAAGAAAGTGAACAGGGCAAAGAAATTGATGTAAATGAGGAGTCCCTGCCCTCACGCGCGGCAGCGGTGCATGAGTTGATTCGTCAGGAAGGAGAGAAAGAGCTGGAAAGGGACGGTCTGGCGCTGCTGTTTTCTGCCGTTGCCGCAGGCCTGTCGATGGGTGCTTCACTGATGGCAAAAGGCATCTTTCAGGTGAATCTTGATGGCGTTCCCGGCGCATTTCTGCTGGAGAATCTGGGTTATACCTTCGGCTTCATCATTGTCATTATGGCCCGCCAGCAACTGTTTACTGAAAATACCGTCACCGCAGTATTACCAATCATGCACAAGCCTACCGGCAGCAACATATTGTTATTGCTTCGCCTGTGGGGAATTGTGCTGGGTGGAAATCTGGTTGGTACTGCGCTGGCCTCTCTGGCCTTTAGTCATATGCCCATTTTTGATGACACCACACGTCAGGCTTTCATCCATATCAGCGAGAAGGTGATGGCCCATACGCCGGGAGAGATGTTTGCTAATGCAGTGGTGTCAGGCTGGATTATTGCCACAATGGTCTGGATGTTCCCATCTGCTGGTGCGGCAAAAATCTGGATTATCATTTTGATGACCTGGCTGGTTGCGCTGGGAGACCTGGCACATATTGTGGTGGGATCGGTTGAAATCCTCTATCTGGTTTTCAACGGCGTGATTAGCTGGCATCAGTTCATCTGGCCTTTTGCCCTGCCCACTCTCGCGGGCAACATCA
Organism: Erwinia papayae; assembly: GCF_058241465.1. Lineage (NCBI taxonomy): Bacteria > Pseudomonadati > Pseudomonadota > Gammaproteobacteria > Enterobacterales > Erwiniaceae > Erwinia > Erwinia papayae. The sequence continues at coordinate 150,488 of NZ_JBZCHT010000009.1, read as the reverse complement.
TCGGTGGCACCTTTATTTTTGCCCTGATAAGCCATGCACTAATACGTAATGATATGAGTAATAAAGCAAAAACAGAAGGGAAAAAGAAAAAGCAGAAGACCGGCTCAAAAGGATAAATCATCGCTACCGCAGTCTGGATCCAGCCGGATGGGCAATAACAGAGTCTGGTGGTAAGACGGGTATTTTGCTCTCCGGCAATGCTATGACGGAACGATTGCCGGAGAGGAATGAATTATCCGTTAAACAGGGCAAAAGTATTGGCGTAATATCCGGCTGCAAAGACGACGTAACTCAGCCAAATCGCAGTAATGACAACCAGTGACAGTTTACCAGGCATAGTGTATTCCTTCAGAAATGATCCAGAACGGATAGTTCGAATTACACTATTCCTGCGCCAGGACACCGATATTGATCTACCTCAATTTTGATCAAAATTGCCCCGCACCGGCTTCGAATTGTTCGCAGCCATATTGCCCGTCTGATGGAAGAGAATCGGAATCTGACAGAGGATTGATGACAAAACCAGCAGTCAGAAAGGTAAGTGCTTAATCTGGTGCCATAAACGCGCTATACTGCCGCCGCTGTCTCCTTAGTTAAATGGATATAGGATAAAAATAAAATAAACTATTTAAAATCAATACAGTGAAACAGGTTGATCAATTTTTATGTACCAAATCATGTACACACCCTAATTCGGTCAAACTCATCTCTTAGTCTTTTCCCGTAACGTTGAACAACTCCCAAATTTTTCATTACTGATTTACTCATGGCCAATCCACTGCTAATGTACTGTATATCCAACCAGTATAAATCAGAGGTGTAAAATGTACGTCGAACTCATCTATGACAAACGCAATGTTGAAGAACTGCCGAACGCTAAAGCGCTGATCCTGGCTGAACTGGAGAAGCGTGTTCACCGCATATTCCCCAGCGCTGAGGTGCGTGTGAAGCCGATGATGGGTAACAGCAGCATCAACACCGACGCGAGCAAAAGCGAAAAAGAGAAGCTGAACAGGCTGCTGGAAGAAATGTTCGATGAAGCCGATATGTGGCTGGTGAATGAAGTTTGAAAAAATAGCTACAAATTTTTGTTTTGCTACACTAATGTCTTATGTAATCCATTATCACCGTACATCCATTCAGGCAGTATTTTGCAAAGTTGATGACTAGATGAGGCGGATAGATGTAAGATCAGGACAATTTCTGAAATTGGGGAACTTAACTTCCCTTACAACCACAAATGACTACACTTGTAGAAAAGAAGAAGATCACTATAAAGTTTCTTTAACGTTTACCGATTTTATGAATATATAATGGACTCATGAATCGGTACTCTGTGCATGGATGGTCAGCCACCATTTTTAGCAATCAGTGCCTATCTGTTTAATAAAGATACAGCACAGATTGTAAATCGTGTTGATCAAACCCATGTAAGGAGTATAGTTATTGACCCATCATTTCAGAGATACCGTAAAGGTTGCGGATGCAACTGCTTCTCTTGAGCAGAAACAGATTTACACTGTCCAACTTGCAGTCAAAGCCTTAATTGATTTTGTTGTGGTAAGTTTTGAACAGTTGGGTATTGACAAGTTTCACGAGCTAGTCGACCCATCTCTGGATGAGATTGAACAGATTATTCTTGATCTTGATGCTGAAGCTAAGTCTATCGGTGATACTAACCTCCAACAGTATCTTCTGAGTGCTCAGATCATGATTAAAGACGCGAAAGCTAAGAACCCCGAACTTTGTGCGCAAGGTGCAAAGTTCTTAAAAAACGCAATGATATTCAGGTAGTTTGTAGAAACAACCGAGGAGAGGCACATGACAAAGCGTCAAAAATCTATCAACAAAATGCTTAAGCTGGCACAACGCCTTAATGAAATTGTTGAAGAACTTCAGATTAAAAAAGAATCAATGCTTGACGAGATGCATCGCAAAGCAGCCTAATCTGACGAAACCCGCCAAGGCGGGTTTTTTGTTGCCTTTATTTTTCAAATCTACTAATCATCTACCTATTTTTTGTAACTTTACTTATGATCCTTCCTCAGCTGGCGCTGTAGGTAATTCTTTCGTTCCATCCCCCGCAGCAATATAAGCCCTGAGTGCTTTCCTGTAGGTTGTCCACGTCGCTTTTTCGGCTTTCACATATTCCTCAGTGTTCGTGTCGTTGTAATCGTCATCATCGATGCGCTGTTGCAGTGCTGTGATGTGCTCAGACGCGGAATCGTACTCTGTCTGCGCCTTCTGTAAATTTTCAATCGCGGGATCAGGTTCTGGGTTTTTCTCAAGGTGCGGTCCAGTCTCATCAAACAAGCCATAGTAGCCATCAGGGGGATTGAAGAAGGCTGTGTAATCTTCATCGCTGATGGGTTGCAGGTCGTCCGGCAGCGTTCCTGCTTCAACGTATGGCTCCTGCCCTTCCTCATCTGCCGGATAAAATCCCAGAGTTTTTAAGCTGTACATATTTTTCGACATGTCAGAATCCTATTGCGATGTAGTTGATGCGCACTGTGCTGTTTGTCTGCCTGTTGGTCCCGTTAAAAACGGCATAATCAAATCCCGTTATTCGATTGCTGTTATAGTTGATTATCATAATGCTGATGCCTGACTGATAGGCTATAACGGGAATACAGGCAATACAGACGTTTGCGAATGTGTTCGGGTAATTGACAGTCCCTTCACCTGACGCATTTGTTGTGGTAACAACAGAATCAACGACCACACGCATGTTTCTGTCGGTAAATGGCAGTGTGAAACTGTTGTAGGTACTGATCATTCCGGCGTTAGTCAGAAATGCCTGAGCGCTTTTTTGTCCCGTCCCGCCCTGCGCTACAGACAACGCTGTAGTCAGCCCGGATAGCGAGGTGATGTCGCTGTTAGCGCCGCTGGCCGCTTTTCCGTTTATGCCATTATTAATTGTTTGCTGCATGGCAGGCCAGCTGAGGCCGGTCACATTCGTGTTATCTGGTAAATTAACCGTGATGTTGCCAGAACCCGAATAGAACTGCTGCCAGTTGGCCTTATCCAGAATCATTCCCCGCGTCATCCGGGCAACATCATCCAGCACTTTTTGAGTGATGGCAACCTGAAGCGTGGCGGGAACAGCGTACCAGGCGACATTACTTGCTGTGGGACCGGTATAAGCCGTTCCGATCGTCAAAGAGGTATCTGAATCTATTGATGCAACCACCAGCGTGTAGGGTGTCCCCCCGATGATAACGCCGATGAAATCACCGGTTTTCAGATCAGTGGTAAACGCTGTTCCGGTGCCGTTAACCGCTGCTGAATTATTAGTTACTGCGAGTGTGCCTGCTGACATGCGTTTCTCCGGGCAATAAAAAACCCGGCACGGTGGCCGGGTTGCAATAAGTTCTCAGTATTTCACCGTTTAAATTCGACGGTCGTCTCTCTGTTTATTTCAGGTCTGTTAATTTCGAAATACATCTCTTTAACAGCCTCAATAGCGCTTCTTTCGAAAAAGCCTTCAGGCTCAGACTTTATAATTTTAAAGTTCTGTGCCCTGCCGTATTTATTAACGTCATAGCGTACAGTAACTGCTCCTGACTTATTCAAGTCCCAGGCTTTTTGAGGATATGAGGCAGCATGAGAAAAACCCGTCACAAACATTATGCAGATAAAAGCTGAAATGATAATAGTTTTCATTACGACCACCATTTAATGTAATTAGTTCTATTATCGGCCAGATATAAAAATATCTTTATTCAATAATTCGATCATAAAGATCTTTTTATTTAATCGTACAAATTACAGTCGATGTAAGGTGGGGCATAGCCGCTGCCTTTGGTCGAGCTTACAGCTATGGAAGAAGAACTTCGCCCCATCTGATTGGATTTAATGATGGTGTTGGTGCCATCATAGTAACAGCCGGTAGAGCGCGTAATGATTTGAGTGACCATATTGCCGCCGATTGTTTGAGAGTAAACAACGGCACCGCACCGCGCCGGAATAATGGCTTTCTTACCCGCCACAGTCTCATTCAGGTAATCTGCCGTACCTGCACTGCCAGTCGGGTTGACGATATTGATCCCCCTGAGTACCCGCGTTTCATTGGTCAGAATGCATTTACCGGTACTGTCATTTATCTGAATACCCCATGAGGGCACCGTTTGCACTACTGCGCCAAAAACATAGATGGTCCCGCTCACCGTTCCGCTACTGAATGCCCCGACTACCAGGCCATGTGTTCCTGATACGGCCTGCTGATAGGACCAGCCATCAGACTGGTCGAACCTGACAAAGTACAGGTAAGGTGTCCCGGTTGACGCATCAAGAGATATTCTCTGACCGTTGCCTGAATTCACCGTTGCATCAACTGAGAATGTTTGTTTGCGGACCAGCGCTATCGGTATGGTGTCCTGAATATAAAACGGCGTTCCATCCTCCCGCGTCAACATCGCACCAAAACTCATGCTGCATACCCCAATATATACATTGCGTTGAGTGGAAACCGATCAGTGCCGGAGACATTATTAGCCGCAGGCTCGACAATAACATTGCTACCTGAGACATAAATCCGCCTGCGGTTATCGCCAGTTCCGTCCGTGGAACTGTCAGGCATAACCAGAAAATGAAGGTTATATCCAGCCGGAACGGTAAAACCGTAAGTTGCATTCAGGGTGTTTTCATCAATGCGATAGTAGCCAAGAATATTAACCGCCAGTAGTCCGGTATTATTATAATTACCGCCTGAGTCCCACGTACCAAATCCAAATGCCATCAGCTGAGTTTCCCCATTCGCACACGCAATACGCCGTTTGCATCGTAAACGCTTATTGTCGTGTTGGTCATTGTCATTCGCCCGGTGCTGTCAGAGCCGTTATTTTCAAAGTTGCCCGCCTTGTCCCAGCGCCATCCAACAGAACCGGCAACATAGTTATTGGACTGGATATAGCTCCCGATCATCGCATTGGTGATCCATCCATCCCCAATAAACGCCTGATTGATAAGTGTCTGCCCGTCCTTAACGACGAATGGCGAATAGATATTTCCACCCGTTCCGCTGACGATAACAAACTGGTTAGCGTTGATGGCAACGCGGGTATCGACTGACGAACCGTTGATAGTGACCGCCACTGACAGACCGGCATCATAGTTGGTGCCAGCGTATTTAATGCCCGCCTTCAGGGTATAAATTGCGGAGCCGCCAGAGGCGTCAGCATAGGCGGTCATTTTCTGCTGTATTGCCGCCTCGTTTGCCGATACGGCAGCATTGGTGGCAGTAAAACTTGCGGTGACATCCGTCTCCAGCTGTGCGACAGAACTTTCTGCATCAGCGGCCACCTTTTGCGCCTGGATAATCCCCGCCCGATTCTCTCCGTACTGCGACCATGTCTGTGTAACGCTGTCATAGTTTGCCATCACGTTTTGCAGAATGGATTCCGGGTTGGTTTCCAGCGTGGCCACCAGCGCTTTACCATCCTCTGCGGTGAGGAATTTTTCGGTAATATCGCCCAGCAGCGCGGTTGCATCGGCTGATGACATGCCCGCGACAAACGCCGTCCAGTCACCGGTATTGCCAATTTTGTCAACCAGCCGGGCGCGATACCAGCGGCGAACGCCAGCTGGCATCGGCCCGTGCTGATAGCTGACACCGGGGTAAGGCACATAGGCCAGAAACTGAGGGCTTTGACCGTCCGCCGTTGTCGCTACCTGAATTTCTGTGTACGCGGTATCACCAGAGCCGTCAGGGAATGCCCAGGTCAGGTCGATATTCCACACCACATTATCGGTGGCGCTCAGGCTGACCGGTGTTCCAGGCTTGCCAGCTTTGCCCGTCAGCGTTGTGGATTCCGCATAACCCCACGGCGAGGACACCTCCGCCGCATTCTCAGCACGTACCCGAACGTCATAAACACCGGTATAAATTCCCTGAATGCTGAAACCCTGGGCGCTGGTCTGGCTGACGTTGATCCAGTCGCCGGAATCTTTACGCCACTGTGCTACGTAACGAATCGCCCCCTCAACTTTGTCCCACGTCACGTTCATGGAAGCGACCGAAAGCCCCTGCTCCACAAAGCTGACCTCACTAATCACGATATTGGTCGGTGCTTTCAGAACGCTGACAGGCGTCACCGTGATCGGCGCTGCCTCAATCCGCACCCCGTCATCGATATAACGGTATTTGTTCGGATCGTGCTGCACTCCGGCCACGGTGAATGTGCCATCGTCGTTCTGGCTGATGGACGTCACCCGGAAATACTGAATCGCCAGATTGTCACTGTCGATGGCCCATACCGCACCAGTTACCGGCGTCTGACTGAATGCGGTATTCACCGTCACCGTTTTTTTATCGTCGCTGATGCTGGCAATAGTGCGGGTTTGTGCGGTGCCGTCCGGCAGGTTCAGCACCAGGCGATCTCCTGCGGCATAGTCAACGGCACGGTCCAGCGTGATATTCAGGTTATTTACCGCGCTGATGCGCCCGCCGTTGGTTTTGCCAGCCCTGAACGGATCGGCAACACCAATGATTTCAGCAGGTAACGGGATATAACCATCCAGCCCCACGCCAAACGAAACGGTACCGTCCTTCGCATTGGACAGGATAGCCCAGCGCCCGCGTCGGTGCGCTTCACTCTGCGATGTGCATCCAATCGCAGTAAGTGATGTTTCGTTCACGCCATAACGGCTTACAAGATCAGAATCGTAAACACCCTCCACCGTGTCGCTGTAATGATTCTGCGGATCGGACCAGCTGACCTGGCACGAGGTGTAACGGTTTTTGTAACTTCCCCCGGCATAAGTCGGAAATCCATCGATCATGTTGGATGAGTGATAAACGAAATCCACGGACACATTGCCGTTACTGTCCACCTGCGGAACATCGGCCTTCACATAAATCTGGTCGTTGCCCCAGAACGTGATCCCTCTGAATATGGCTGCAAAATCATTCAGGACGGTATACGCATCTTCCTGACTCTGGGGATAAACATTGCAGGTAAAACGCGGCTCCTTTCCGCCAGCACCATCCGACACCATTTCATCGCAGTATTGCGAAATTGCGTACAGCTCCCATTTATCAATCATGGTCGCATCGACGCGGTTTCCCATGCCGAAAATCTTATCCAGCACCATATCGTAAAAAATCCACGCCGGATTGTTCGTATAGGCCCACTTAAAATCCCCCTGCCAGGTGCCGCTGTAGGTGCGGGTGTTGGGGTCATAGGTGGTCGGTACGCGAATAATTTTCCCCTTGGGCTTACAGGTAATTTTCGGTGCGCTGCCGTTGAACTGGCTGGCGTCCACTTCGATGTACAGCAGTGCAGTAAGCGGGTAGCGTAATTTGCTGTCGATTACCTCAGCGTAAGAGAACACTTTGAAAGCGTTGACCAGCTTTGAGGATGTGGAATCGGCTGTAATGCGGCGCACACGAATGGCCCAGCCGGTTGTGGCCGTGGGTAAATCAATACGGTGATCACGCTGGTATTCCGATGTAGTTTTACCGTTAAAAGTCGCATCGACCACCGTCTGCCATGCGCCGCCGTCAGTTGAAAGGTCAATAGCGTATTGCGTCGATGTTCCGACCATATCCCCGTTATCTTTATAGAGGTACTGAACTGGCAAGCTTAACTTGATACGCACGGCATCCAGCGACAGGTTGGTATACTGCCGCGTCCAGGGCGCTGACTGCGTGACCGCCACACCTACAGAAATCTCGTTATCAACCTCCGGCATACCCTGGATATACGTCTGATCCTGGGTGCCTTTGCGGTAATCCCATACCACGCCGGTAAAATTGTAGGTTCCGTCATCATTCGCCAGCTGGGTATCGTTCAGGTAAATCTGCTGGGCAGTTAAATCGCCCTGAATTTCACCCTCAGAGATTGCCAGCAGCATTTTCAGTTTTGCCACCGACAGCAGATCGTCAGCCTGCTCAACCGGCGTATGCGCACTGCTACTGCCGCCTTTACTGCCGTGGATGGTCACACCGTCGAGAAGTCGCATATTGCACCCATAAAAAAGGCCGCAATGAGCGGCCAAGGTTAATTACTGATCGAATATCAGGATGTTACAGAAAGATACTTAAGGATATGTTGAGTATTCAGCCCGTCTGCGTTTGGGGCGCAGGCGCACACAATGATGAGGAATGGCTGATTACCTCTGGTAAGGTAAAGTTATGCTGGTAAACTTTGATCCACTACGTAATCTGGAAAATGATAGAAGAACACACCCATGGAACATAACCGCTTATACAGAACGCAGCGGGATGTATTACGATTTTATTTCAAACCCATCACTGATAAACCAGTCTCTTGAAGACTTTAAACCCCATGACGAACAGGAAGCTGTTCAGACATTTTATTCATTCCTGAAATGGATTAATGGAAATGGAAGCCACCTCGAAACTAACGATTGCGCACTCAGGGATTCCATAATTCCCAATAATGATAAACTATTTAAATTCTCTCATAAGATCGATGGGCGTCTAGAATTCTTTTTTCGCGAGCACAATCATAATTGTGATGTTAATCTCAGCACCTGGTTAATGAGAATGCTTTCTCTTTATTTGCAGGTAGAAAGGTCCGACTTCTTCGATGCTCTCATTGACATCCAGCTTGCGCCTACAGAGTTCATCTCGCTTCCGGTTCACGAGTGTGAAGGACACAGAATCAGAATCACCTTCAGTGCATATGGTCACGGAGATACTGACGTCTGGAAGTGCCTTAATACTGTATTCCATAGCCTCTGGGAAGCCACCAAAAGGCTGAATCACGCCATTGAAGAAGGGGATAGCCCCACTTTCCCGTAAGGGAAGTTGCTGAATAAAATATTCTAGGTTCAAATTTGACTCCGGGGGTGAACCAACCCCTTCTTCAACACCAAACTTTAATTCTTCCATTTTTTATCTCTCTGGTTATTACTGTTGATCGCTGGTAAAACTGCCCGCGCTGATAATGGCCCCGCCGATTTCACGCTGGCCGTAAAGTACCGGTACGGGATATCCCATCGCCACGGTGTTAACCGGGGAACCAAAGGCATAGTTCGGTTTATTGTCTGTGCTGGATGATGCGCCCACGTTGTAGCTGGACTGCGGCGTAAGCATCTGCACCACCCCACCCAGCAGCATGGACAGGCCCAGACCGGTGAGCGCCGTTGTGGCCGTGGCCGCTGCCGCAGCACTGATACCCGCAAAAGCCGCAAATGACGCACCCGCCGTGAAAAATGCCGCGACCAGAGCCACTGCGCCGATCACTATCTGTAGCGTACCGCCTCGCTTTGCACCTTCAGCGATGGACATCATCTGAAACTCTGTGGCAGAGCCGGACATTTCAAATTCAGCCAGGCCGATATTTTCTTTCCCGCTGAAGAACGCAAATCGCACACCATTGAGGTGCGCATTCGACACGTAATGTTTGAAGCCCGGAACCTGTGAGCACATCGCCCGCAGCATTTCCCGCAGGTCGGCAACGTGAAAGCGGTGAACCTTGCCGAATTTACGCGCCATTGCGCCCTTAAGCATCAGTGTTTTAAGCATCCATTAACTCCTTTCTGCGCACCACACGCACGGTGCGGTTTCGCCAGTAATCGCCATACGGAACGCGGGTAGAGAGGTTGCCGAAGTTATGGTGAAGAATGATATTGTCACCCAGGTAAATCGCCGCATGGTTTGTGACCGGTGCGCCGATCTGCATCATGATCATATCGCCCCCGCGCATCTCTGCCTGGCTGACCTCAATGAATCCTTCAGCCTGCCAGTTATCGTCGTAACGATTTTCCTGACCGTTCAGCCACCACTCGTAATCCACCGACCAGTTATTCAACGTTATGCCATGCGTCTGCCGATAGTAATCCATAATCAGCGTCCAGCAGTCGGCATGGCCCAGCACCCACTGACGCCCGGTAAAATCACGATCCCCACGCGGTGATATCGTGCAGAAATCTCCGTCAGGCCACGACATAATTCCCCACTCCACCCCGCTGTGGTCGCACTGAATGCGGTCCATTTCAGAGGGGATAAGCTGCGTCACATCCGGGTGGGAGTGGATAATCATTAATATTTCGCCCTGCGTTTCAGCAGAAAGATAATCCTCCGGGGCCAGAGTAAAATGCTCCGTGGGTTTCTCGCTGGTATTACGGCAGGGAATATAAATCTGACCACTGTTTGCCTGCACAACCACCCCGCAGGCTTCCTTCGGATAGTCGGCAGCGACATGCTCACGTATCGCCGCCAGCAGTTTTTCACGCATATTATTTCCCCTGGAGATTAGCTGCCGGGAAGCCGCCGAACGGCAGGGGCTGATCGTCGCCAAACCGTGCCTTACAGTCGGCCAGCCTGCCGCCGCAAATGTCTTTTGACGGATCGGATGTTGCTGAGCCGTCTTTTGCAAAATACTTTGTGCCGTTGTAATCACAGCCGGTGCCAGTGCGATACCAGCCGCGCATACACCATGTGCAGACTGGCGTTATCTGCCGGGATGGCAGTTGCAGCCCCTGGATATCAAACGGTGAGCACAGCTCAAAATCCACCTGTACCCGCGTCTCCGCCGTTTTTGCGTTGACGTAAAAAAGCTGTACACGTTCTTCCTGTGGGTTGGCGTTGGGATTGCCCGCCGTCCAGTTTGCCGCATCAAGATATTTCGCCAGTGTGGTATGAATTTTTACCTTCGCTTTCACCATGTCGTCATATTGCAGGCACAGCGCGGTAACGTAGTTACCCACGTTACCGACCGACAGCTTTGGTGTTGGCTGTGATCCGGTGCTGGTCATTTCCACGCCAGTGAGTTCGTAGGGGTGCGGATCGTATTCATTGCCCTGCCAGATTATTGAGGGCAGGTTTTCTGCGGCAAACGAGGCCCAGCCGTCAGTAGGCAGGTTGTAGGCGTGGAAGCGGAGCACGGTGTCCAGACCAAAATCCGTCCCGTCAATCTCTATCAGCTGCACCAGCTGGCCCGGCTCCAGCGCCTGAATGTCCTGGTTAAAGCTCATGGTTCACCCATAAAAAAAGGACGCCGGAGCGTCCTGTTATCTGTTCGTGACATGTCACGGCGCAAATGCCTGTTCAAAGGTAAAAGTGATTTCCACAAAGTTTCCGTTAACGAACTTTGGATTGATGGAATCCGACTTTACCCGGTACAACTTTTTCTCCCCCCAGGGGTTGGTCCACCAGCAGGAGGTGATGACGTGAGCCTTCAGAAAGGCCCGCACCGTTGCCATTTCAGTGAGTCTGCCGTTAACGGCCAGCGTCCATGACTCAGCCGCATCGTTGATACCCTTGCTGGCGACCTGTTTATAGCCATCGCCAAACTGCGCCTGAATCGTTGATACCGTCAGCTGTTCGCTGGCTTCCGTTCTGGCACACCAGGTAAATGTGTCAATCGCCATAATTAACCCTTGTAAAGCGCTCCACCCGGAGACATTTCCCTGCGCAGGCGGCTGGTGATCTCAGTCTGCACAATGTTTTTAAGCTGGTTTGCCACATCAGACGTACCGGATGCGCTGGTTTGTGAGCCAGTCTCACCCTGCTGAATGGTGACCGGAGCATAAACGCTGATATTTGTGTTTCCCGTACCGCTGTAGCTGTTCACGCCGGAAGAAACCCCGCCAGAGTTATCACCCACCGCACCACCAGAGGCGTAACCTTTCATGAGGCTGTACAGGTTGGATATGCCGATCCGCTCGGTGGCCTCTTTGGTGAAAACAAACTCACCCTTATGAACCACGCCAGCTGGATCGTATTTCCCGCCAGAACCGGTATAACCACCACCGTCATAATCGCTGAAACTGGTACTGAGACCCATTGCACCCATTGCACCCGTTGATACGCCGGCAGAAACGCTGCTCCCTGCGGCAGAACCGGTCAGGCCGCTGGCAACGCTGCCCAGAATGCCGCCCAGCGATGAGCTGGAACTGCCCAACGCATTCACAACAGCCATCTGCAACGCCACTTTTGAAATCATCTGGAGCACGGACAGCCCCCAGCTTTTCCAGTCAGCCTTACTTCCGACCAACATGGCTGACATATTGTCGAGCGCACTGTCCATTGAGCTGGTTATTCCCTGCGATACCGTGCCGGATATGTTGCTGACACTTTCGAGCCAGTTGTCATACCCCTTACTGATACCTGACCGCCAGTCAGCCTGCGACGCGGCCAGCGCCTGATATTTTTTGTCCAGTGCATCAAGCGCGGCGGTTTGTGCAGCCACCGCCTGTGTGCCTTTGTCGGTTTTATCAAACACCCGGTTAATCTGCTGGGTTTCATCAAAACGGGTGCGCTGGCGGTCGCTCAGGCCGCTGGTCTGCGTGGTGAGTGCCGCATCATCCTGATATTTCCGCGCCGCATCGGTTAAATCCTTGAGCGCCTCTGCCTGTTCGCGCTGCTTTTTGATATTGGCGTCTGCCCGCTGCGTCCACGTCTCCAGTTCCGTTGAGGCTGACCGGATCGCTTTGCGCTGCTCATCGGTCCATTTTGTTCCGGCCTGATGCGCGGCAGCGTAGAGTTCTGCCGCCTTCTCACCCTGGCTTGCACGGACGCGCTGAACCTCAAGCGCCACGCTGAGATCGGCCATTTTCCGGCTGTACTGTTCAGCCTGAGCGGCGGCTTCACGTTCGGCTTTGTTCTGGGCATTCGTTGCGGCGGTGCTGTCCTTCTTCGCCTGTGCGGCTTCCGCATCCTTTTTTGCCGCCTGGTCTTTGTCATACACGTACTTCGTGTAAAGCGCTCCCGTCAGTTGAAGATCGTCTGCCTCATACTGGTACTGACGATGCAACTTTTCCAACCCTGCCAGGCTGGACAGTTCATTATCGCGGCGAGCCTTCTCCAGCGCGGTTGACTGCTGCGGCGTGGCTTTTGCCGTTGAGACAACCGGACCGGCGTACTGAGGTGGCGTTGCCCCCCCGGTGGCGGTCATGGACCGGTTAAGCAGATCGTATGCCCCTTTCAGAATGGACACCGCGCCAGCCTGCTCAATCGCCTTTTTAGTTGCCAGGTCGCTGGCGTCGTTGACCAGCTTCTGCGTGGCTTCAACTTTCGCTGCCACCTGTTCACGCTGGTAATCCAGCTTGTTGAGCTGATCGGTGGCATCCTGCTGGCGCTTTGTCAGTTCCTCAACCGACATCAGATTATTAATCCGCGCCAGCCAGGGATGTTCGTCATACTGTTTTTCCATCACCTGCATGGCGCTGAGGCTGTCCCGCGTCTGGCGTATCTGATCGTCCAGAGAGGCAAGGTCTTTTTTCTGCGCCACCAGCGATCCGCTGGCATCAACGGCTGTTGATTTCAGTCCTGCTACAGAGAGCTGCCCCAGCTTGCTGTTAATAGCGTCCAGATTATCAGCAAACGAAACCGCTTCTTTATGCGCCTGCTGAGTATGCTGATAAACGCCATACATCGCCGTGCCGGCAGCAATAATAACGCCTGGCCATCCCCCAAGAATGCCCAGAACGCTGCCGCCCAGGCGCGACATCACCGACGCGGTTTCTGTCAGCCTGGTTGCTGCCGAAGATCGTGCTCCGATGGATGAATTCAGGGTTGCCTGTGCTGCCGCCAGCTGTCGCTCTGCGGCGATTTGCGCTTCTATGCCGCTGGCAGCAACACGCGCCTGTTGCGCCCGGTAAACAGCCTGCCGTGCAGCCGCCACGCTGGTTTGTGTGGCTCTGAGCTGGGCGCTGGCAAGCGCCACTTCAGCGGCGGTATTGGAGACAACCGACGCAGTAGCCGTGGTAACACTGGAAACCATATTGCCGAAATACCGCGCCACGCCCAGCCCAATCAGCAGGCCGGTAACGTCAGCAACGGTATCGATGTTTTTTGCCAGGCCGTCGAGCACACCGGAGAGCGTGGATGACGCACCCACGGCATTGTTTGCGCCACCTACCCAGGCCATAAAGGCGTTCTCAACCTTCTGAGTGGAACCGCTGATCGAAGCAGGCAGCGAATCAAACTCTTTACGCAGCTGATCGACGTTGGTCAGGATAGGCACAATCTTGTCTGTGGTCAGTTGGCCGTTGTTCGCCATGTTGCGCAGACCGCCCACCGTGGTATTCAGACCGGTAGCAAGCAACTTCGCCAGCCTGCCGCCGTTCTCCATGATGGCGTTAAATTCCTCACCGCGCAGAACACCCGATCCCAGCGCCTGACTGAGCTGGGTTATCACGGAACTGGCTTCTTCAGTACTGGCCCCGGAGAGCTTCAGCGAGGTGGCAACGGTTTCGGTCACTTTAGCGACGTCTGACGACGCATAGCCCGCATCGCGCAGGGAAGACGCAATACGGCTGTACAGATTGGCGTTGGCTTCAAACGATGTACCGGTCCGCTGGCTGACCGCCATCAGAGTACTTTGCGCGGTGGCAAAGTCGTCTGCTGAGGTTGACGCCAGTTTGAGCCGTCCGTTCAGCTGATTCCAGGTGTCAGCAAAGTGGATCAGCTGCCCTGTGGCAAAAGCACCGGCAAATGCGCCCGCCATGCCTGTGGCGGTGGATTTTACCGATGCCAGTTGATCGTTAAGTTCGGACAGGGAGCGCTGCGTTTCCCGCGTGGCCGCTGCCGCCTTGCGTCCGCCCTGCTCCATCGTTTTGTAATAATCCGCACCCATGCGTGAGGCGCGGGAAATCTCCGACTGAAATGACGCGGAATTTGCAGAAATCTTGATAATCAGTTCGCGCAGCGTTGCCATAATTAACCCTGTCAGCCCGCCTGCGCGGGATTGTTAAGCCAGTTCACTGAGAAAACCTTCCAGCCCGGACACGTCTTCTTTTTCTTCTTCACCCCACCGCAGGATCACATCGTCCATGCTGATTTTACCGCCCTGCGAATTCAGTACCGCCGTGGCAATCTGCGCCGCCTGAATATCGCCGCGCCGGTCACTGATCGGGCTGATGCGGTCATATTCAATCCACATCTTCAGTTCGCTGGCGGTAATGGTTGAGGTCAGTTCGTGCAGGGTTCGCCCAAGACGAAGGGCCAGCGTCATAAGAAAGAAGGTGCCGGGCGATTTTACTTTGCGTCGGCGTCAGCCTGTGTTGTGCTCAGGTCCAGTGCCTGCTTAAGAAGGCGGGCATGTACCGGTCCATAAATCGCCTGCACCTGATCCCTGTCTTCTGTCAGAAATACCGGCATGGACTCTTCATCAAGCACGACATCAATGAACAGCACCACGTCTGCACGAAGATTACGGTGGGCGACCTGCGCGGCAGTCAGCCTGATTTCTTCGCTACCCTCAGAGGGTCGCGGGGCAATAATTTCATTCCACTCAAGCCAGGCCTGCGCAGAGGGTTCGCGTAAATTCACCTCAACACCGCCCCACTCAGGCACGGTAACGGTTTTGCTGCGAAAGCCAGAAAGGGGCGCAAGTGCAAGACTGCGCAGGGATAACGCTGATTTTTTTGCTGTCATTATTTTTATCCAGTAGCGAGTAAAACAGCGCCCGCAAGCGCCGGTGGAAAATTAAGAGCCGGATTCGCTGGCAACGATCGGAACAGGCTTACCCTTTACGCGAAGGGAATAGGTCGCACTGACCACGGCAGATGTGCCAGCGGTCCAGGTGCTTTGACGCACTTCAACCAGAATGTAAAAACCGTTGCCGGACGGGAACAGGATGCGGAGGGCGCGGAGTTCATCATTTTCATACGCGGTCTGCAATGACTGCTGCGCGGCTTCATCGCCCACCCAGTTACGGGTGATCGACATTTCAGCCGGTGCCGCGAGTCCGTTGGTCTGCTCCTGTTCGGTTGAACACAGCGTGGTGACGTCAATATCCGACTTCTGCCCCCCGGTGTAGGTGATCTCCTTACTGGCACAGGCTGCATCCAGCCACTGAGCACTGGTTGGGTTTGCTTCGGTGACGGCAGCAGCGGTAACGCTGAATGACATCCCCTTCGTTAATTCATATTTACTGGTCATGTTTTCTCCGGGCATAAAAAAACCACCTTTCGGTGGCGTGTCAGGTTTTAATGGATGTCAGGTCATGATCTGGACTTCAAGCATGGCCCGGTAAAGCGACGTATCCGTTTCGTAGCTGTTGGTGTCATTCATCTGCGTGAACGCCAGCGGGACCAGTGCAGCGCGAACGCTTTCGCGTAGCTGTCTGGCCTCATCAATACTGTTTGAATACACATCTATTTGTAAGGTAGCCGTCATTTCTGCCGGACCGCATAAGGTGTCGGCAGAAACTTCGGAATTCAGTGAGTAAACCACCCACGGCGGTGAAACAGCGGGTTCACCCTGGGCATTCAGCGGCACCACGTAGGGGTAAACCTGTCCGGATGCCAGAGACGACAGCAAAGGGTAAATATCAGCTTCGGTCATTTCAACAGCGCCTTATCAATCGCCGCGTTGGCTTTTTCAAACGCCGCCTGCGCAGCCTGTTCCTGTCTGGCATCATAAGCCGGGCGCAGAAACGGCACCGGGGCCATGTTTGATGTGCCCAACTCCAGAAAGCGCCAGTAAAAGGCGTTCAGTTTGTCACTCGTTTTCAGTTTGTTATCACTGTTGCCGGTGCGTGGGTTGGTGCCACGGACGTGAACCCCGGAGACAATCCCGCCGTCACGGTCACGCTGCGTCATCACCACAATGTTTTTCTTCAGCCTGCCGGAGCGTACCGGGGCACGTTTGACCGCCTCATCTTTAAACACCGTGGCCGCTGCGCGGGTAGCGTCACGCAATACCTTGCGGTTTTCGGCTTTGCTCAGTGCATTGAGATCGTCGGACAGGTCAAGCAGGCCGGAAAAGTCGAGTTTTGTATCGATCACGTTTTCACCCCCTGCTTACAGAGAATTTCCATTCGGTCGTTAAGTGAGTCACAAATTGGCGGTGACACTATGTCAATCAATTGCCCCTTAAAAATGCCTGATTCACACCTCAATCGGGATGATGAGGAAATATCACCCGTCATTCGGACCCAAACACGAATAGTTGCCTCGGCTTTTTCTGCACCCGATGCTAGAATTTCTCGTCCACTGATACTTTTAATCTCAGCCCATATCGTTCTGCCATCCTGCCAGTGATCCTGTTTTTGACCTGATGGCATGCGGGATGTTGTGGAGTTAACTATAGTTACCCTTTCTCTGAGTCTTCCTGCCTGCATGTGATCACCCTTATAGAACAGTAGGTTTGCGAAGCGAATAGATCAGGCTCGTTACAGAAAAAGGTAATTGACCCTGATGATAATGCGCCTCTTCCTCGCCTCCGCGAACGCGGTCAAGAATTCCTACAAAAATAAGCGTAGCCTGCTTAACGCGCGTCAGTTCGGGCGAATCTTCAATTACCTTACCGTCTTCTCCAACAACCTTTTCACGACTTCCCTGTATGTAGTCATACACAGCAGTGCTGGCTGAATAAATTTTTAGTTGCAGGTCATGATCACCAGAATCAGTATCAATTCTCAGATGGGATTTAGCTTCGTCAAGTGTAACAAATTCAAGCATCAACTTGACCTCCCATCACGACCACGTTTGACAGCCAGCTTCCACCCTTTAACACCTTGCTCCCCCGGTTTACCGCTTGTTTCATTGCAGCAGTACCAGACCGAACCACCCCAGGTAACGCTGTCGCCCGGATAATATTTCTCGCCCTCTTTAAAAATATCGCGGTAGATCATTACCGGAATACTGAATGTCTTTTCAGTGACAGTACCGCTGGCGAGCTGAGCAGAAATGGTAAATTCCCGCTCGTTATCCTGGCTTATATCAATAGCTGAGATGCCATCAACGAGGCATTCCCAGCCATTCATGCCGGTTGTTTTCTGAAATGATCGCCACAGCCCACCCTGATGGATGGCATACGTGCCGCGAGGGTGCGACTTTTCAGCATCGATGCAGGGCATAATTTCAATCTGAAGCGCGTCTTTCCCGTCTGTACCGGGTTCGCCATCTTTTGTCGGGGGTATTGCTGATACAGCATCCTTCACCATCTGCCCGATGTCTGGCAGCGGTTCAGGTTGTGGAAACTGAATACATGACACCTGTGCGGTAACGGCATCTTTCACCATTGCACCAATATCCGGCAGCGCAGGCAGTTCCGGTTTTGGCAGCGCCGCAACAGCATCTGTAATCATTTTTTCCACATCAGGAAGGGGTTTAGGCTGCGGTAACTCAATTACTGACACCTGTGCGGTAACGGCATCTTTCACCATTGCACCAATATCCGGCAGTGCAGGAGCGGCGGGTAGCTGTATCGCGGCCACGGCATCGCTGACCATCCTGGAAACATCCGGCAGTTCAGGCGCTGAAGGCACCTCGATCTTTTCGATCACGGCCTGAGCAATGGCGTTTTCACCAGGCATTGAGCGCTGCACTTCCTCAATCAGTAATGCCTGCGCGGCCAGTGACTCCTCAAGGTGGAGGATTTCTGCCGATTTTTCAGCGAGTACAGCATCGTATTTTTTCTGCATTGCGGTAAATTGTTCTTTTACCGCTGCGCCCACGGCCTGCAACAGTGACATGTCACGCTCATTCATGGGTAAGCAGTCCTTTCATTATTGTCCTGACGATGAACTGCTCCGATTCAGTCAGAGCCTTTATGCTTTGATCGTCAGCCGGTGGGGTTTGAGTGGGATTCTGGTGTTGTGTTTCAGTGCTTGTACCGAAAGGGTTTTCCTGAGCATCTCGTTTTGCAAGCGCGGCCAGGCTGTAATTTTGCTGCTGCATATAAGGCGTATCTCCGCCATCAACCGGCAACATATTCTCTTTTTTGCGGGCTTGGTTGGGGGTAAGGAACCCAGCTCCGATACCTTCCCCGTAAGCTTTATATCGGCCTTCCGTATCCATCCTGATTAGCACATCAAGGTCAAATTCAACCCCTGTGATCGGGTCAAGTTCCAGCGCTTCATCGAGCAACAACTCAATAGCCTCGATATGGGTTTGCAGACACTGGGAGTAATACCCCTGATCCAACGCCTCAATATTATTATAAGACGGGGTTGTGGCCGTATCGACCTTATAAAGGGGAACGTGAAAAGTTGAGCAAATAATTTTGGCCGTCAGGCTAAGCTGCTCAACCATCTGGGCATCAACCGCTGTCATGGCGATAGTCATAAAGTTTGCACCATCCGCTAAGAGACCCGTTTTACCGGCGTTCGCACCAGAATAGCCCTCATCCCATGCAGTTTTAATTTCCCTCGCCTTATCGGCGTCCACCGCACCGGGAACGGTTATCACTCCACCAGGTTTACCGCCATTTTTAAAATGGTTAGCGGAATTAGTCAGGATGGCATCGCCCTGCATCGCAGTAAGCCCACAGGCATAGATGGGTGACAATCCGCAGAGGGGATGGAAAAAGCAGTTAAAACGGTCGTGAATGATTTCTCTTGCAGGAACCATTACCTGTGTTTCCAGTCCGTTAATATTATCCGGACGAACCTGATAGAAAATTTCCCCATCATCGGTGATATAAGGTGTCACTTTGTTAGGGTCAAGCACGCGCCACTGAGTAACCTGGCCTGTTGGATCGCGTATTTTCAGTACGTAGGTGTTGCCATCCGACAGTTTGGAATTCATCCAGGCCTCAAAAAATTGCATTCTGGTCTGAAAGTTGTTTGGCTTTCGCAGCAGAGGTAAGATTTTCTCATCGTCGTGATCTTCCCAGATGCCATTGCTTAACTTCTTTTTTAGCAGCAGCGGCATTTTAGCAATATCAGCAGAAATCAGGGAGATGCAGGAAAACACGGCGTGATAAGCCAGTACAGTAGTGGCATCAACTTCCACGTTTCTCTGCCATGAGCCGGTAAATGATTCAAAAATTCTGCGCCATGAACCTCCATTTGCAGCCTGCAACGCCTTTTCTACTGATGGCTTTTTGCGGAAAAAACTGAACATCGGCTGCTTCTCCTGATATTTATTTTTTCTTACGGGTTACCGTTTTTTTTTCGACGGTATCCGTGAATTCAACATAGCCGGTCAGACGCAAAATCTCCGCATCACGGTCATTCAAAAAACGTTTTTCACCCACATGGGCATCATGGGTGCCTTTCAGATATCTGACTTGCTTCATAGAAAAAAACGGGGATTTCTCCCCGCATCTCCTTAACTTCCCGGATTGGTACCGTAGTTAACGCCTGAGATGACTGCAACAGCAGCATTGCGGCGGCGCTTCCAGTTAATCCAGCGTTCGGCACGGATGGCAACGCTGTTGGTTTGAAACATGGAAACCATCTCTACTGGCGTCGGTGTGGTGCTGTCACCAGTAGGAGCGCTTTCCATTTCCAGTGATGCTTCGCGAGACATATCCACCGCAACACCGCCATCATCTGCGAGGTAAATATCCGGCGCATTCACCAGGATCAGGTAGCTGCCTACATACTGCGAGACAATGACCGGCAGGCCCTGGAAAGTGCCACCCAGCATAGTCATTTCAGGGTATTCTTTCTGGCCAAGCGCATTCTTACGCATAGATAGCGCCAGTGCGTTCGTACTGGACATAAGCCAGACGGCACCTGTGGGCTGTAGATTCGCAGTCACAAAAGTAGCAAATGCAGCCTGTGCATCATCATCAGGACTACCGGTTGAAGAAATGGTAGTGATGCCATTAGTGATTGATGCAGGAGACACGCCAGCCGTTTCTGCTTTTTTAGGGTCGATAAAGTCCGTATCCAGTCGGGCAATAACTGCTTCTGCCAGCGCATTACGCACAAGCGCATCGGCAGCAGGATTGGAGAAGCGGATCAGCTCATCGGTCAGAACAGCAATCGCGGCCACTTTTGCAAAACCAAAGGTGATGGACTCAAAATCAAATTTGGTCAGCGGTTTGGCTTTACCCTGGCCTACCCAGTTAGCTGAACCGCCAGAAGTCTGAGCGGGGATGCGCACATTAAAAGGTACGCTGCGCAGTGCAGGAATTGCCCCCTGACCAAAACGGCCAATGACGGTCTGAGGGCGCAGGAATTCAATAAAGTCCTGAGCATATTCCTGGTACTCAACCAGGCTTCCCGCCCATGTCGGATCGGTAGTTGACCCAGCACCTACGGCAGACTTGATAACATGGTGTAGCCTGGCATCATCCTTATACTGTGATTTAGCAATCTCCAGCGCATCGCTGCGACTGCCATTAGCTGCGGCCAGGCACTTGGCGAAACGGGCGAAACCGATACCTTTTTCCAGCTTCTGCTCGACGCGAATGACGCCGGGTGCACGGTTATCTGTCGTGGTAACAACCTGACCACCAGCGGCTTTCTGCACCGGTTTTGCGGTAGCCGCTTTGGTGGACTCCATGTCTCGCAGGCGTGCGAGATGGGCATCAACGCTTTTGATTTCAGAGGATACTTCGTCGTATTTCTCTTCTTCTTCAGCGTCCAGGGTGCGTCCTTCTTCAAAGGATTTTGCCATCACCGCTTCGCGCTCAGCGTCCAGGGTGGCACGCTTGGTTTCGAACGATTTAATCTGTTCTGCAATATTCATCTGTTTTCCCTTAATCGGAGTAATTTTCTTCGCTGTAGCGCCAGCGGTTTTCTCAGTTGTTGACTCCGGCTGGTTTTGGCCCGACGCGGCCCGCAGCTTTTCATCAATAGATTTAACGGTGTTGATCGTGCCTTCTGCATTGGCCGGCACAGTCACCACCGAGAGCTCGTACCACTCCCATCTGATGAACCTGATCCCGCCCTCATCGATATAGGCGTACTCAATTGGTCGGAAGCCGATAGACAGCCCCTTAACCAGACCCAGGCGAATACTTTGCCAGGCCTCTTCCAGTCGTGCGGACAGCTGGCTGGGAGCATCTGCTTTGGCCAGCGTGGCTTTAATCTCAATACCTTCAGTCGTCACTTTTGCACTGCTAACTTCACCAATGGGAGACTGATGGTCGTGCTGCCAGAGCAACGGGATAGGAAGCTGAAACTCAGCCCCTTCAGGCATCACAACGTCGCCATAACGATCAGGTGTTGGCGTTGTCGCTATACCGGTGATCTCCCGTGTATCCTCGTTAACCGCTTTAACCACCAGGAGGCTTACAGCGTGTTGATGCTTCATTTCCTTATCTCCAGAAACGAAAAACCCGCCGTAGCGGGTTGTAAAAAAAGCGATTTCTCTAAATGAAAAATACGCCGTAGTCCTTTTTGGTTGGTGCCGGATTCAGTGATAACAGCGAGATGGCATTAAAAAGCGCCATCAGCGGGTCAATTTTGCCGATCCCGCTGGCTCCTTTGGTAACGAGGGGGGCATTACCACTGATAACGACTTTTGCATTGCCTACGCACCAGTTCATCAGCTGCTGGGGCGCATGCCGGAGAGTGCCCTCCGCCAGTTTCCGTTCGGTGGTCTTGCAAGCACCACCCAGCTTCCACCCCTGACTGATCCCGACAACCAATTCCTGTGGGATGCCTGCATCAATGAGCGTATCCAGCAGCACACCAATACCTGCGGGGTCCATGCCAACTTTATCCAGCAGTCCGGCCTCATATATCTGAAAAACATACATGGCCACTTCATCGGCATCATCACCCACTTTGGAGACGATGGTCAGATCGCCCTGCCTCTCAAAGTCTCGCAATTTGCTTTCTTCGCTTTTACGTCGCTCCAGCATCTTTACGTGGCACCAGGCATGGGACCATGTCAGCCAGTCGCGGGTTTTACGGTCGCGACCGGCGATGGACAGACCGAGAAGATCGTCCAGTCCACCACCATCTATGCCAACGTCAATGACCTCGCACCGGCTTAAAATCTGTTTGAAGGTAACCGAGGGGTCGGCCTGCACCTCCCAAAACTCCGCGCCAGCCCAACGGTCATTCCGTAGATTCATGCCGATCTCAACGTTGAGATGCTTGGCGAGAAACTTTCTCAGGCTCCCTTCATCTTCCTGCGACCGCTTGAGATACTCATCGTCCAGCCACTCTTTACTGACCGAGCGACCCATATTCGGGTTGGTGATGTAAAAGTTATCCGGGTTGCGGAACCCTTCTTTTTCCACCATCTCAGGGGGGAATTCATAGAGAATCCCGAGCGTTTTTCCGTCTTTAATGACGCCATCACGAACGTTGCGCCAGTAATCCAGTTTCTTTTTGAATACCCCAGCCGGTGGCTCATCACTTTGCGTGGTCAGATAAATCACCCACCCCTCATTGCGGGATACCTGTCCGCCCAGGGCCTCAATAAACATCGCATCGGCTTTGGCGTTTTTGCCGAACAGCCACAACTCTTCAACCAGAATTCGCCCGGCCTTTTTACCCGAAACCGTATCGCTGTCGGCGGCTACTACCTTCAGGCTGTTGCGGTTGATGCGGTGGGTAATAGTGCGGATGTGATCCTGGATATGGAAAATGATTGATAGTTCTTCATCTTCCCGAACCATACTGGCAGCGGGTTTAAAGCAGTTATCGGCAACCTCTTTTGTTGGTGCCAGAATCAGATGCTCTTCATCTGCACGCCAGCAGATAATAAGCGCAGTCAGCATTATCCCGGCAGCAATGGTCGATTTGGTATTCTTCTTACTAATCAGCAGTCCATACTCACGTATCAACTGATTCCCGGTCTGCTGGTCATAACCACCAAATATCGCCAGCACGAAATCAAAGACCCAGTCTTCAGAACACTCACCGAAAGTTGGCTTGCCCGGCAGGTCAGTTACCCTCAGCTCCTTAAAAATTGCCAGGGCGTAGTTGCCAGAATCAGCAAAAATCGGCGGCGGAATGATTGATTCCCGATTGATCAGCTTTATGGCCCAGTCAATGCACGCTGTAGACCATTCAGGCATTGTTATCTCCCGTTACTCACAACCAGTTTCGGCGGTGCCATTCCGCTGAACTTACTGGCAGCTTTCTTCGCTGCTGCGTCTTTGGCTTCTTTCTTGCCCGTATCGCCCATTTTCTGGCAGACGTAAGGGGCAAGTTTTGCGGCTGCTTCCAGGCTGAGTTTCGGATCAACCAGAAGGTTATCGCTCATGATTCGTTTCATCACGGCGATGGGATCATCAAACTGGAGCGGAGTTTCTACCGGGGGTAAATCTGCCTGAGGAACCGGCTCTGGCAATGAGTCAGCAGGGTTAACTATCCTGACCCTCTCCATATAACCGATCACGTCTTTATCTTTGGCCAGCTGGCTTCCTTTCACCTTCGCCGTTTTTTCACTGTATCCCGCCTGAATTGCGGCCTGTCGCTGATTGCTGCCCTTCATCAGGGCATCAGCAAACTTCTTTTTCTGCCCTGTCAGCATGGTTACCTCATAGGTTTATAGGGTTAACTGGGTGGGTTAATAACCTTAAAAAAAGGGAAATTTTCTGCGCGTGAGAGGGTGGGCGGTTTCGGCGTCATTCGTGCTTGAACTTTGTAACTCCCCCCCCTACCTAAGTTGCTAATGAGAATTATTATCTGATCTTGGGTGGCGGCAGAGATTTCGCTATAGGGGCTTTGGATGCGCATGGCTGATAACCGGGCCAGCCCTTTCTTTTTCGTTCACAGCCATCACACTTACAGCGCTGGGCCATAGTCACCTCATCATGTCTGCATTGGTCTTCTTCCGATGGCATCCATTCTCTCCGTTGCAAAGGATCTGGCAGTTATCATCGGTGTCTGGTCCACCCTGATACAGTGACACAATATGGTCGAGTTCAAAGCCATGCGGATACTCAGTAAGCCGTCCACACTCAGCACAACAAGGGTTTGCTGCCCATAATCGCTTGCGGCGCTGCTGTAGCTTCCAGCCAGTCATGCGGTGATCTGCAACGGTCATGGCTTTCAGGCGTTGGGTATTGGCAACCGCGAGTCGGGGCTTTAACGTTGTGAGCTTTGCCATCAATCCGCCTCGGTATTAGGGAATACCACGCCAAGGTTCTCCATCTGCTTTTGCATGGCGGCTATTCGTCTATCCAGCTCGGACAACACGTAAGGAAACATCGCCGCTAAAAACTCATCATCCTGATAGGTAGACTGAATAGTGATACTCAACCCTCTACCTTCAGATATCAGGCTCCGCTTGCGGATTAACTCATCAATGAGTTGCTTAGTGGCGTATGCCTGAGCGATGTTATTAATGTCCAATTGATAGCCTCCAGGCTTTACGCCGTTCAGTGCGCGGCGCGTTGTCAGGGTGATACTCAACCGGCACACCATCGGCATGATCCACCAGTGAGTAACAGGGATAGACGACACGTCCGCCATAGGCATCGCCTACCGCATAGTCAGCGGCTTTGGTATGGTTCCACTTATTCAGGATGCTGCTGATGCTGTCCTGTGGTGGGCTGTAGCACACACCATGTATCAGGCGGTTCATGATGATGTAGTCATCCTGCCGCTTGTCAGCCTCTATCAGGCTGGCTGCTATCTGCATCTGGTACTGTGGTGGTCTCCCGGTCCCCAGATAGAAAGACAGAAGATCATCAGGGAATCTGTTAAGCCAGACTGCTATCTTGTCGGTGAAGCCATCAACCAGGATGGCATCATCTTCCAGGATAACCACACGGCAACCCTGCTGGCTTGCCAATTGTATGGCGCGGCGGTGATTCCAGTTTGCACCGTTGTCTCCCTCATCAATGAGGGTGAGTGCACCCAGAGATTCAGCCAGACGTTGAGCCATACTGCGGCGGGAGTGATGACCGACCACCACAAACATTATTTGTGCTGCCACCATGCATACTCCCGGCCAGTGCCGTTGGTTTTGAATAATGTGTTAATGCGTGGGCCGGTCACCAGTTTATCGCGTTGCTGGTAGCCCACCATGCCGAATGCGATCATATCGCCCACGCACGGCTTGCCCTTCTCTTTCCCCCAGAACCGGTTCGACTCGGTGCGATACCAGATGCGCACAATGCCGTGAGCGTATGCCATGATGTCTTCACGACTACCACCCAGCAGGCCAGCGTTAAGCATCAGCTCGTTGCGGTGCTCATTCAGGAATTGCTGATAGCAGGCTTCCGGATGATTATCTCTTGCCCATGCGTCAGCGTAAGTCTTTGGCTCAGAGCCAACATAGATTTTTCCTGGCTCCATCTCCTGCCACGGTTCCCGCAACATTTCAACGTCAGTACCATCGGTACACCAGACGAGATGATATTCAGGGTGTTCACGCAGGTATTGCCAGATATGCAGCCAGCGACGGAAATAAACATTCATTGCCACATCAGGAACGCGGTGAAGCGTTGTGCCTGCAATTCCCGTTTCCAGTTCATCCACCAGCACAACCGCGTCAGCACCACGAATAGATGCCGCCCATCGACTCAACATGCCAGCTGCTGGCGTCATTCTGTTGCCGCGCTGAGGGTCTGGCTGGCTGGTCAGCAATGAGGTGATCACCAGATTCTTTTGCTGCCGGTACTCTGCATAGCCGGTATAGCCAGCTTCGCGCCGGGCATTGTGAATGCTGACGTTGTTCTTTACCTGCTGTTCCCTGTCCGGGCGCGGTACTGATCGTTCAACCGCCTGATGCTCATCCAGCGAGTAAATCAGCTTTTCAGAGCCAGCCACGTCAGCAAATGCCCAGCTCGTTAACCCGGCGTTGTGGATCCGCAGGGCTAAATCGCTGTGCTCATACATCCCGCGACCATAGACCGTATCGAAGCCTCCAACCTTTTCAATCACGCTGCGGTGGTAATAAAGCATCACGCCACGCTGGCCGGTGTAGGCAACGTGTTTATCGTCACGATACAGCACTGCGATATCGTTAAGTTTTTGCCCGGTGGCGAAGTCCTTAAACTGGTAAGCAAGGTGTGGTTCAGGTGAGGCGATATAAGGTTGCTCCCATCCACCCGCAACAGGCCAGGCGTCATCGTCCCACAAGAAACAATTTTCGCACCCTGCATCAATCAGGGCTTCAAGACTGGCGTTTTTAGATGCAACGATACCGCGTGACGTTTCACTGCGGATCAGCTTAACGCCATCCGGCACGGACACAGGTTTTGTGGAACCGTCATCAATAACAACCACCATCGCACCGGCTGGCAGATGTTTGAGTTGATGTTCAAGAGCGCAGGATAAAATGTCGTGACGGTTGTGCGTGGTGATGGCAATGCCAATATTTGATGTGCGGCTTGTTAATGGCGAGTATCGAACGCCATCAATCATAACGTCCATTTTCACTCCAATGAAAAACCGCCCGTAGGCGGCTCATTTAAAAATTATCATCGAGTTCAGCTGATTCAGTATCGAAATGCTCAATGTAATGGATCAGCTCAGTTTCTGCATTTTGCAGTGACATACCATGATTAGGAGCATAGCCATCATAGATGTAATTAGTTCGCCACATATATGGAGTATTTAGCACAGGCTTTATGCATTTGATAATGTCTGCCTTTACTTGGCCAAACCCATGTATCTCAAAATTGTACTGCTTAACCACTTCATACATCTCATAACTCATGTGAGCACCCTTTTCATAAATGAAGCTCATACATTAGTGTTAATAATGTTTTTAGTGAAGCAGAATCAATTATCATCAGGCGCACTCGCAAATGCGCCTTCTCGTGGTCACGCTGCTTTGCCTTCCATCAGAGCAATCATGTCAGGATTCATCTGCTCGATGATGCGTTCCCGTGCGTTATTGAGCAGTGCTTTACGCCCGCCTCGCCCCCACTTGTTCATGGTTCGTGCGCAGCCGCTTACCTGTTCGCTTTCAGTTGCTATCAGCAGGTCAAGCCGGTTTAGCTGGCTCATATTGCTGATGCCATTTAGCACTGCCTCTCTGAAGGTGTTATATACCAGAATTTCAAATACAGGATTCAGCCATGCTGCATAACGTATGGCTACCAGTTCCAGCCCCCATGAGCCTTGCTCTTTGCCACCCTTAATGGTCTGAACCGATGCGATTTTTGTCGCATCGCTCAAAGCGGCTACAAATCGGCGTATTTGCTGACTCTTTAAAAACTCCCCCGGGCGCTGGGAGTCAGTAGCCTTTCCCTTTAATACCGCAGCTGCGTGCAGGTCATTCAGGTTGTAGCGTCCTTCGCTGTCAACGCGAACTGATACGCCGTTTACGATCACGGTTGGACATGTCATAGCGTTTTACCTTTTAGAAAGTGAGCCTGTCCCACAGAAAGGCCGCCCGAGAGAGGTCGCCACCTATAACGGCTATTCTCAGGCTCGCTTACTGAAAGGCTCTCGTTGAGATGCGCGTGGGGTGCGCGGTGAAATGCATATAAAAAAGCCCCGGACTATGCCGAGGCTCTTGTGATATGGACTTCTGATTACAGGTATTTTTTTGCCAGTGCGACAAACTCATCTTTTGCAGCCGCACCCAGCAGGGCAACGCCCTGCTCAATGAGCGTCAGCGCTTTATCCAGATCCTGTACGCCTGATTTAAGTTGATCCTGTGCAGTCGCTTGGGCTTCCGGTACTGTCTGAACTTCTGCCGGGGCCGTCTGCGCTTCAGCCTGAGTGTCAGCGTTTTCTACACCATCCATATTTTTCCTCGCTCTGTTAATTAGGCTTTTCAGCCAGGTGATTAATGCTTTCATTGGCTTGAAGCCTTATGTTGCTTACTTGATTAAACTTGAGGCGTATTCAATAAGGTAAAGCTTCGGAGCTAACCAGATTTTCAGCCATGTCAGGTCGCTTATTGATTGCAGAAACCACAATAGCCACACGGCCAGTAAGAAAGTTGGGAGCATAACTACCGGGGAGATGTCACCCTTACTGTCCCAGACAAGACTGGGCTTGTATTTAGGCTTACCCACCTCCCATGAGTAAATCTCTCCAGACAGGAAGACGCCATCTGGTATGCGGCGCAGGGAATAGCGAACCAGCCACAAAACCGGGAAAACAGATATGAGAGCCAGAACTGTCATAACAATGCTTTTGGTAAGGTTCCACAGCAGTAACTGATGAATGACATCAGGAATCTGCGCCTGACTGAATGTCACTGCTGAATCAATGCCGTTACTGGCTTTCTGCAACAACTCAGCAAGAATTTTATTGGCCTGGTCGTTCATGTTTTGCCTTATCTAAATGATTCAATTTTTCGGATAGCTGCCCGGTCAATGTTGCACTGACCCACCAGCGCGATCAGGTCAGCATTCAGTGCAACGCTGTCGCCCCAGCTCAGTCCGGGCGCAATCTCCGGTAAATCAATTGGGCTTGTCAGCTCCAATGGCAGGCTGAGATACGGCGGCTTTATTGTCCTGTACTCCACCTGCGGCTTTTGCTGCGTCCCGCAACCTGTCAACAGCATCAGCGGGAACAGGAGCAACAGCGCACTTGTCAGCCGCGAGATAACGCTTGATTTCATTCTGGAGCTTCCTGTTCTGCTGTGCTGTGACAGCCCGTTGTTCTGCAACCTGAGACATAACCCCGTTCTGCTGCTGGACAGCTTTGGCGAGGTCGTTGACGCTGTCGGCCAAACCGTCATTCTTTGAGCGCAAATCGTTAATCTGCTCGTCTTTACTGTCCGTCAGTTGTTCAAGCCTGTGATTTGTTGCCTCAAGCTGGAGATTTCTGGCATTCAGCATCCAGAGCGCTCCGCAGATAAGCGCTATAACAATGAGGTGTGAATAGTTTCTGAAGAAGTTGATAACAGCCATGACGCCTCCTGTTTTCAGACGAGGTCGAGCGCCCGCACAAATACGTCAAATGCGTAGGGCTGACTGCCGTTCTCGTGTTTGATAATCGCCTGTAAAAGCGGAAAGAGTTTTCGTGAGTCGGTCAGGTCGATTGGTTTATCAGCATCAGTGCCTGTCGCCGTAGCCACGCTTTTGATATAAGCCGGAGTGTCATTCTCATTCGGTGGTGCCCAGCGCGTAATGATGCCAGTGATAGTTTTCAGACCGTATTTGCTCTGGTAATTTCGCAAAATGATAATCATCGCCCTGATACCGTACTCAGGCTTTGTAAACTGGCAGAACGACTTATCTGTGCGCTGAGCCTGTGGGACTAAACCTTTCCAGTCATCGCCCCAGCGAATATTTCCTGGATTGTTGTTGCGGATCCCGCGAGTTTTATCACTGCCCGACATTAGCATCTCCTGATTTTCGGCTGATCCAGCCACGCAATTTTTCACTGATATAGTCATTACCCACGTAGCCGATATACACAGCGAAAACCTGTGCGGCAGCATCAGGAATGGTCCAGTTCATGAGAGCACCGATCACCTGAAGAGTCGGCGCGGCAAAAAATGCCAGAGCGCTGCATGACACAGCGTCGAGAACTCGTTTTGACCAGGGGCTTTTTGCATAGGCACTGCGCAGTAGTGAAAACATACCGGCTACTCCCGCATATCCCCATTCTGTTTTATGGGCATAGAGCCACAACACCACGCTGGCCCAAAAGCCCGGATCGTTATCTGAAGACATGCTGTTACCCCGCCACCGGGATGATGGCGGCTTGCTGTTGGAAATAAAAAAGGCCCACTGAGTGGGCAAGATGGCATAACGCTTTATCAAAGGTGCTGGCAGGCACCTTTTGTGAAACGCTATTTGCTGGTTTTGAATACCGGCCACAGCAATAAAATAACGCCAGCCACCAGTGCTCCATCTGCCAGGACCGACATCATTTTTCCTGTGAAATCGATTGCCACCACCAGAAAGAGAAGGACAGCCGCTGATACCCAGCGCAGCTTAAGCATTACAGGTGATTTTCCAGTCGCAGGCCCAGCACACTGGCAATTTCTTCCAGTACCTTGCGTTCTTCCGGCTCAACCTCACCATCTGCTTCAGCGATTGCTACGGCAACATCCAGCACGTCTTCTGCTTCGCGTGGATCATGCTTAACGTCTTCAATCTCTCGCAGGGCAGCACGGCGACCAATTTTGAAGTTGGTATCAAGCTGACCGACGATTGTTGCGCTGATTGCATTAATTTCTGAGGTGAAAGCAGCAAGTGATGGCTGGTTACGAAGAACCTGCTCAATTTTTGCTTTCTCAGATGGCTCACATTCACCGTCTGCATATGCCACCAGATAAGCAGCATTGACCACTGCCTGAGCCAGATCGCGCTTTTCGAACTTCTTAATGTCGCTGACTGCTTTACGTGCCTTTTTACTGAAACCAAACATAGTGACCTTCCTTTAGTGGTGAGCCTTACGCTCAGAGTGGACAGCCCGCAGACAAGGTCACACTGACCACTGCTAAGGCTCACCCTGAAAGACTCTGCGGTTGATATGCGCCGAGCGTGGCGCGGGTATAAAAAAAGGCCCACCGAAGTGAGCCTCAATGATTACGGTACGGTTATGGTCCGCTCCGACGTATTTCCTCTATTTCAGCCCTGGTCTGCAGAAAAGCGCTCCTGCTCAAGCTCCAACGCCGATTACCTCCCTGCCGAGCGACAGCGCTGCCTTGATCGTTGCGCCGGAACCCATAAAGAAATCGGCCACAACATCCCCCGGTCTGCTGCTGGTGCGGATAATGTGCTGCATCAGGGCGGCAGGTTTTTCGCACGGGTGTTTGCCGGGGTAATACGGCACCGGGGCATAAGTCCAGACATCGGTATACGGCACGTCAACCGAAACAGAGAACGGACGGCGCAGGGATTCAAACTCAATGCACAGGTCACGATATTCACGACTGAGCGTCTGGTGGTGCCGCTGTAGTTCATGGTGCGGGACGGTAAGAGCGGCCCCCTGCCGCTTTTCTGTCGCGATACGGTCAAACAGCGCCTGCAACAGCAGATATTGTTCCTCAGTCGGCAACTGCCACTGGCTCTCGCCGAACCAGTGGCTGGCCATCTGTCTGCCGGTCGCTGCGTTGATGTCTTTCGCAGACACGCCCAGCGATTCACGCGCAGAGCGGAAATAATCGGTCAGCGGACGGAAACACGTTCTGTTTGAGCGTGGCACACTTTGCCGCATAGCTATCACCTTTAGGCCTGAGCGGCCCCGGGTAATGCCCGGCAAAGATGATCCGTTCTGTTGAAGGGAAAAATGCCCGGAGGTTCTCTTTATGCTGACGCAGCCAGGGACCGGATTAGGCTTGGCCCATATGATGTGGTTCAACACGTCAAATCGCTGGCGCACCAGTATTTCAGTGTCAGCCGCCAGCCGTGAACCGCAGAACATGTACAGACTGCCGGAAGGTTTCAATACCCGCCAGAACTCTGCCAGCATTTCATCCAGCCACGCAAGATACGCACCCACGCTTTCCCACTGGTTATCCCACTTGCAGGATTTAACGCGGTAATACGGCGGGTCTGTGGCAATCAGGTCGATGCAGTCATCGGGTAACGTTCTGATGTAAGTAAGAGAGTCAGCGTTAACTAACGTAAAACTGGATGGATAACCAGTATTTTTCATGGATAGCATGGGCCTTATCTGATAGGCTCATTCTCGCTTGTCGACTAAGCGGTAGGCCGTGGTTCGCCCGTGACTTCTCAAACGGGTGAATGGCTGGTCGGATGCTACCAACATCCACCAGCCGCCCATTTCACAGCATGTTACCGCGAATATTCGCAGCGTCTGAATTGATTCCCCTTCCCTGATTTGTCCTCTGCCAGCCCCGCCATTGCCAGCTGCGTCAGTATTAACTGGCAGCACGGCATAGCCATGCCCGTTATGCGGGAAATATCGCCTGGGGTTGTCCATTCAGAAGGAAGGAAGTGCAGGACTGCTTCTGCGTTCTCTGTTACAGGTGTCTGTTTTAACATGGTTATTTCCGTATCTCGTCAGGTGACACACAAATAACTCTGACTCATTAAACCAGCAACTCTTATCTGACCACAGAAAGCAAAAAACCCCGTCAGAGACGAGGTTTATGATTTTCAGTGTCGCACACATACGATGCCCACTATTTGGTTAGAATACGCCAGTTTTATGCAAAAGCAACTTATTTTGGAAAATTTATATGTTTTTGGCTGAAATGATTTGATGTAAAGTTAGGCTAATGAATGAGGCGATTATTGGTAAGAAAAATGAACAACATACATTACGAAGAGAAACTGGCTGAGAACGGCTTCACCGCAAAAGATATCGCAGCAATGCGTCAGTACCTGGGGCAGGATGGTGCAACTTATCCATCCCTGCTTGGTGAATTAAGAAGTCGGTTTATCTTTTCAGTTGTAATTATTTTTATACTGATACTGGCAACGATACATGAAGTATCTTCTGAAAGTGTCGAATATTTTTATGCATACTTACTTATGTGGTTGATTGTTGGGCCTATTATATATTTCATGACTCCTATGAAGTTGGGATTTAAAGCATTCAAATACAAGATGAAAAGTTAATCCTTCTTAAGATCGTCGTAAATGGTTTTTAGTGACATCGCATCGTTGTATGCCTCAATTCCTAAATCAAGTCTACTCATGTCTTTTATCCCTCTGACATAATCTGTACTCAGATAGTGAAAAAGGCGGTATGTCTGAGGTTTCATGACGAGTCTTGTCATGCCGTATACAGACAGAAGTAAGTCCATTGATGTATATGCCAGCTCACCTGTTTTCTGGTCAAAACCAAGGAATTGAGCACCACCTATGTAGAATTTTTTTAAAAAACCTTGTGTATCGTCTTTGCCAGTAAAAAGATTAAGACCACTTTCAACAACACCATTAGCTCCATGCA
The DNA here is from genome assembly GCF_058241465.1 of Erwinia papayae. Taxonomy (NCBI): domain Bacteria; kingdom Pseudomonadati; phylum Pseudomonadota; class Gammaproteobacteria; order Enterobacterales; family Erwiniaceae; genus Erwinia; species Erwinia papayae. The sequence continues at coordinate 117,141 of NZ_JBZCHT010000009.1, read as the reverse complement.
GAATAAGCATTGCACCAAATCCCATTCCTATTACATTCCCTGTCGCAAATGACGTTGCAGCGACCCCAAATCCAGCCACCACTTGCATACCACTCAACACAATTCCTACGCCATTAATAATCCAGTGCCAGACTTTATCACTCTTGATGAACTGAACAGAGGCGTGGAGAGCGGCCTGCCCGGAACGCAGCATCTGGTCCTGTATGGACAGGTTTTTGTGTTCCTCTTGCAGGTGAATAAGGCACTGCTGGCATTCAGAATCTGAACTGGAAGATCGGATGGTGCTCAATTGTGCATCAATAAAGCGCTGCACATCATCCTGAAAAGCCATCTGAGTAAATCCATCCTTCAGATGAATATTAGAAACATAATTCGCAGTGGAGGCCAGCGCTGCTGCCTCAAGATTTGCCATCGTGAGAAAGTAATTGCGGTCTTTGTTGCGGTCGAGATAGTTGTCCATTTGCGTCCCTTCGTGAGAACATAACAATCATTAGGGTATTTAATCAAACTATAAGCGTACTGAAAAGGAGAAATATCCCCTATGTCCACTGATTTATTCCTTAAAATCGAAGGGATCACCGGTGAATCGCAGGATGCGAATCACAAGGGCTGGATCGGCGTTGATTCATTCACATGGGGCGCGACACAGCCCGGCAATATGGCTACAGGCGGTGGTGGTGTCGCGGGTAAAGTGCAGTATCGGGACCTTAACGTTCAGGCAAAAATTGACAAAGCTACGCCCGCAGTGATGCGTTACATCTCCAGCGGAAAACACATCAGCAAGGTTGAAATTTCGGTCTGTAAGGCAGGGGGAAGCCAGATTGAATATTGCCGTATAACACTTGAGGAAGTACTTATCACTAACGTCCTGTTCAACGGAGCAGGCCAGCGTGACCTGATTGGCATAACTTATCAGTTTCAGGCGGCAAAGGTGAAAATTCAGTACTGGGAACAGTCAGCAACAGGAAGCAGGGGCGCGGAAACTCAGTCAGCATGGAATATCAAAGAAAACAGGGAAGGTTAACATTCAGACAGGCTACTGCTTTGTCAGGGCAGTAGCAGTCACTCTGTGATTATCTGGTCATCACACGAAATACTGAGTCAGCATAATTTTCTTCAATCTCACACTTCGCCACCAGCATTTCGAAGAAGGGTTTCCAGTTACGTGACCATGAAGCCTGTGTCAGGTCAGGTACAAGCAAAGTCACAGCCTGGAATGCCCTGCTGGCTGGCATCCGTTTAAATCCCCGCCCTGAACAGCGATCACATTCCCTGTCTACGGGCGTACCCTGCCGGGCTGATTCTGCAAGGTCACGAACGCGCCCTGTTCCATTACAGCGGCAACGGGCTGTTACTTTCCCCTTCCCTTTGCAGGGCTGACAGCGTTCATTTACCAGCTCAGTTTCGATTACTGGCGCGATAACTTCCTCCCCGGTAAAGCTGTTAACATGCCCGGCGTACTTAACCACTTCGCTTTGAACCAGATTAAACCCTTTACCGCCGCAGTGCTTGCAGGTACTGGTTGTAGCCGCTGAACGCGAGTATTCCTCAAAAGCCAGCCTTGACAGCACAGCGAGGCATTTACCTAGCTTTCCACCAGCAGACTTAATCACCAGCTTCGGAGCCGTACGTTGGGCATAGCTCAGTAGCTGCTCAATGGTGCGGTAACGGTCGTCGTTGCTGACGCCGGTTTTCGCCAGGAACGCAGACACGCCGAATCCAGCTTTCGACTGGCAGTAACCTATTGCACCCATGAGATCGGTCCCGGTCAGGCTGTCTGATGAAGTGGCGCGGGAACTGTCACTAAACGTCTGGCTTTTGGGGCTGAAGTATTTTACTGCGTATTCGAGTTTCATGCGCCGCACTCTCCAACCAGGTTAAGCATAATCTTATCTGTTTCACCACCTCCCATTTCGAACCGCTCATTACCCAGCACCCATTGACAGACGTCAACAGCTTCCTGTCGGGTCACTGGCCTGATAGTGGTGAGCAGCTTTTCCAGGTATCTCTCTCTGTCATAAATATAATCCCGATCATAGTCACCGTAACTGTAACCAAGTTCTTTTGCGGCCCGGTCACGCAACGAGCAAAGCCAGCGCCAGTATTCGTATTCTCGCACCACATCGGACAGCGTATGGGGTTTTGGCAACTGGTCTGCAAAGCCTTTCGACATTTCCTGACGCAGGTTGCTGAGTTCAACAGCGCGCCCACCCCCCATCCAACCTTGTTCGTTCTCTTCCTCACTCCAGCCCCAGCCGCTTTCGTATATTTCTGCCAGATGCTCCACCAGCATGAGTTTTTCGGCTGCTGTATTTTCCAGCGCCTGCTCATAGCTACCAAATATGGCGCGTACCCTGCTTGCTTGCTCTATTGCTGATCTGGCCGATTTGATTGCTTTGTTCGGGTCATCCATTGACATCGTTCCAAATGCTATCTGGAAAGGGTGAGCGCCAGACTTCATCAGATAATCGCTGTAACGCTGCTGGGCTTCCTTCGGCGTGATTTTCAGTTTGGCCAGCGCATCTTCAGCCGCCTGTAGGTGTGCTGGTTCGTTCAACTGGATAACCTCCAACACCCACAGATAGGCGTCAGTCTGTTTGTGACCGGTAATCTTCCTCTGAGGGGGAAGCGGTTTTCTCAGCGCAACTACATTGCTGGAAGATGGCTCAGGAATGCTAAAAAGTGCTTTATGTTCAATGTTGTCTGTACGCATTACGCTTTCCCCTTCGATTCATAACGGGCCTTCATCAACGCCGTGGCAACCACCAGCTGGCTCATATTCATGTGCAGTTCCACCAGCCTGTTCATCCAGATACCCACTGGCCCCTTATAGCCGCCGTGAGCCAGCCGGATGTACTGCTCAATCGTGTGTTGGTCTTCCTGTGTGAGTTCCACTATGCGGCCCCTTTGCTGTAACGGCGGGTGTTATTCGGTAACTGTGGCTTCTGTTCTGTACTGCGGCGGTGGGCTTCTTCCTGATCAATGTCGTGGAAGTGTCCGTTATAAAAACGGCGGTACACCGTACCCAGTGCGCCGTTGCGGTTTTTGGTAACGTTGATTTCTGCAATGCCTCTTGCCTGCGACTCGGGGTCGTACACTTCATCGCGGTAAAGCATCATGATGATATCTGCGTCAGCCTCAATTTCACCGGAGTCTTTGAGGTCGGCATTGACCGGCCTTTTGTTCTGTCGCTGCTCGACGCTGCGGGAAAGCTGGCTCAGTGCCACCACTGGCGTTCTGTTGACTTTAGCCAGCTGTTTCAGTCCTTTTGAAACCTCGCCCACGGCCAGATCATGCCTGCTGCTCCCCTGTAGCTTTATGAGACGCAGGTAATCAATCGCCACCAGCGCCGTTTCAGGGTGTTGCTGCTTGTGCCGGATGGCAATCTGCTTAATCTGTTCAACGTTCAGATCCGTAGCATCAACAATCCATATCGGACGTTCTGTCATCCTCTGGATGCCATTACCCAGCCTCGCCCAGTCTTCATCACTCAGCCTTTCGGCGTTTTTGAGTTTTGAGGTGGATATGCCCCCCGCAGCCGATACCTGGCGCTCCGCAATCTGGATGTCACTCATTTCCATGCTGAAGAACAGCACCCCGCCACCGTCAGATGAGACTTTATCGGTGATGTCGAGGACCAGTTCGGTTTTGCCCATCGATGGCCGGGCAGCCAGCAGAATGAGATCGGTCTGGTCAAAGCCGCCTGTGATTGCGTCCAGGTCTTCAATGCCTGTCAGGATTGTTCGCCCTTCGCTCCGGCCCCCTATTTTGTCCTCTATGCGGGTCACGATAGCCGGTAGCAGCTCGTCAATCTTCTTCGGCCTGACCGCGCCAGATTCCGTTTCGATAGCGGACACCAGCAATTTCACCTCTTCCAAAGCAGCCATGCCGATATCACTGTTTGCTGCGCCGTTCAGCTTCGCTATGGCCTCTGACAGTACCCCCTGAGCATTGCGAAGGGTTTCATGACGCTTAAGCTGTGCGGTATAAGATTTGAGCGATGAAGGTGACCATGTCTTCCTTGCTGAATCATTAATCAACCGCACATGTGCCGGTATCTGTTCCCCCAGCAGGATAGGGTCAATCACACCACGGCTTCTCGCCTGGGCGCAAATGCCCTGGTAAATCTCGCGGTACTGCCACACGTCAAATACGCTGGGGGACAGCGAGGAAATGACCTCCATAACCTCACTGTCTGCGCCCCTCAACAACATTGCGCCAATAACAGCGCCTTCAATATCCTGATCCCGCCAGACTTTACTCATGCAGCTGAGGCTCCTTTCTGAGAGCGGAAGCTTGGCCAGTCAAAAATCAGCGTGGCACCGTCTCCCTCCACCATCCGATCCGTCAGTCTTTCGCCAATAACCGATGAAATTTCACCCGGTGCCAGATTAGTGATGAGCACCGTAGGCAACATGCGCTCATAACGAGTATTCATAATGTCAAACAGGGTGATCATTTCTGCCTCGCTACCGTACTGAACCCCCACCTCGTCAATAATCAGCAAATCCCGGCTGGTGTAATGGGCGATCACCTCTTCCTCGCTCATCTCAGAATCTTTCCCCCAGGTCCGGCGAACAGCCCGGATAATGCGCATCACGCCGGTAATCAGAACCGTACTCTGATGTGCTCGGATAATCTCTTTTGCCAGCGCAACAGCGAGATGGTTTTTACCCGTTCCCGGTTTTCCACTCAGGATCAGGCTGGTGCCGTTTTTGAGCATGTCGGGCCAGGCGGCGGCGTACTCCTGAAGCAGGGAGAGATTGTGCGCCGCGCTGGCGTTGAAGGGCTGGTAGTTCCGAAACTCACACCATGTGAAGCGTTCTGATATGCCTGCCTCTGAGATGAGATCGTCCACTTCCATCTCGCTTTTTCGCTCTGAGAGTTCGTTGAACTGATCACGAATACAATCCGGGCAGCGTGAGCGCTTTTCTGATGTCCGGCCAGCGTATTCTGTCCAGATACGCAGCTGCTCAAACTGTCCGTGGATCTTACAGACGGAAGAAACGGTTTCCTGCTGGTCAAAGCATTTGTCGATGGCCGGCACTTTACCGCCAGCGAATTCCAGTTCTTCTTGCAGGTTGCCCAGCTGTGCATTCAGTGAGGCGATTTCGCGGTTATGGTTGCTGTAGTTCACTTCTTCCCCCTTCCCCATACTGGTGTCTGAGTTTGTCCGTAGTCACGGCTGCCGAAATTGCTGTGTTTTTGCTGGGATGGTGTCTGGCGCTGTAGTGCTGGCGGTGCCTGCCAGGGTTCCTCAAAATGCCGATCCGGTCCGAAGAATGTGCAGGTCTGTTTGACGTACTCTGTCCCGGCTTTGCCAGTAGCAACGATGAAGGCTGCATAGCGCTGAACGCCTGCCAGCATGGTTTCAGGTGTTACCCCTTCACGAATACGGGCTGACCAGTGTTTCCAGGCAGTGGACTTCGGATTGCCACCTGCCCGTTTTGGGTAGGTCTGCCATGCCGTTTCAAATTCAGGTGAATACTCCTGAGAAGATCGCTTCGCAGGTGTACGGGCTTCAGCCTGTGCACCAATATCTTTTGTTTCAATGACAGGTTCTTTGACTGGTTCAAAAGAGTGACTGATTCTGGGTGCAGCTCCTGCACTACCCCCTAGTGAATCTCCTGCACCATCTAGTGAACGTGCTGCACTACGGGCTGCAGCTCCTGCACTACCCCCTAGTGAATTTCCTGCACCATCTAAAGCCAGGTAATAAAGATTGCTAGAATTTCCTTTCTTACCAGGACGCAGCTCTTTTTTCAGCAGGCCAAATTCACAAAGAGCATCAATGTGATTTATGACTGAACGGCGACTTATCTCACATTGATCGGCAATGTGCTGAAGACTGGGCCAGCATTCGCCTTTGTCACTGGCGTTGTCAGCCAACTTAAGCAGCACGAGCTTACGCAGCGGGTTACCGACCCTAATCTTCATTGCTTTGACCATCATTTCCATACTCATTGCAGGGACTCCTGAAGGTCGGTGTCGTGGGTGAATTTGCCGTCCCAGCTCTTTTTCATCGGCAGATTGCCTTTGAGGTAGTGCCGGTACAGCCAGACAGCGCCCTTACGCTTCAGAATTGGCTTGTAGGAATCGAAGCTTCCTTCATCGTCAGGTTCGATGCGCTGGCGGGTTTCACGCAGATACAGGTCACGCGCATAGGATTTCACGCGCCAGCCTGCTTTACGGGATTCAGGGCGCTCGTCGTAGAGCCAGTTATGTTCTGCCAGGAATGCGTTAACCTGGCTGACGTTCACGCCGTTAAGCAGCTTGCAGAACTGGAATGGTGACATACCCGGCTGAAACAGGTTTTCGAGGTGGGTGATATATTTGGCCTGGCGGTCAACATAGCCAACAGCACGGCGTTCGGCCTCTTTCGCATCTGCCCATGCGCGGGCAATGGCAACCGGATCATTGAAGTCAGGAATATCAGACGGCAAACCAAGACCATATGAACCAGTGGCACGGATGGAAGTCAGCACTTCGGCAGTGACCCAGCGTTTAAAGCGCTTGGCCTGCTTTTTGCGGCTCTTCAGGATGAGGGTGTAAAGGCCAGACTCATTGACCAGCATGGGCTTTCGACCCGAACCCGAATACTGTTCGTGTTCGCATTTGTCTTCAGCGTCAACGGTCAGCAACGCTTTGTTGGTATCGCTTAGATCAAGTGCCTGGCAGACATCGACAGCGAAGAACCACGGCGTGTTATCGATCAGCACCGTGCGAACCGATGCCAGCAGCTCACCAGCATCAGATTTGAAGTCGAAAGTTTTGATTGCGTTCACTGGCTGGCCTCCTGTGCGGGGGCTGGGCTTACCGGGTGGGGGAAGAGTTTTGGTTTATCAGGGCGCAATTCATGAGCTGGAACTCCAGTTAAAGCTGCAACATCAGGAACATGATCTACTCCAACAAGTCCAACCTTTCTCCAGCGAGACACAGAGGGTTGTTTAACGCCAACAGCACGAGCCAGAGCGTTCACTCCGCCAGCAGCATCAATAGCTCTTTCAATTGCATTTCTCATAGTTTTGCCAACTCCGCTAAGGGTCAATTGAAATATAATAGCAATTGCTATTGAAACGAGCAATAGACTTGTTTATCTTGCAGGGATAAAATGTAATAGCGGAGGCTATATACCATGCATGAAAGTACATTAAAGACGCTGGCAGACAGACTCAATTATGCAATGCATGAAATGGGAATGAGTCAGGGGCAACTGGCTAAAGCTGCTAACATGGCTCAGCCAACCATATGGCGCATTGCATCTGGTAATGCGAAAGGAACAACTAAAATATTTGAACTTGCGGATGCGTTAGGAATAAGGCCTGAATGGCTCTCTTCCGGCGCTGGTCCTATGAGAAATAAAGAGCAGCCCAAGCACCATCCTGACTCCACTATCCCACCAGAAAGCGAATGGGTAGGGGTTGACGCATGGGATAGCAACACTCCACTCCCCTCTGACGAGGTAGAAGTGCCATTTCTCAGGGATATTGAATTTGCTTGCGGTGATGGGCGCTGTACAGACGAAGACTATAACGGATTCAAGTTGAGATTTTCAAAAGCAACCTTGCGCCGGGTTGGCGCTAAAACGGATGGTTCTGGCGTTCTCTGCTTTCCAGCTCGTGGTGACAGCATGGAGCCAGTAATACCAGACGGAACAACAGTGGCGGTAAATACCGATGACAAAAAGCTCGTTGATGGGAAAATTTATGCCATTGCTCAAGATGGCTGGAAGCGTATCAAGATAATCTATCGCACGGGACCTGACCGCATCAGTGTCAGGAGTTATAACACAGCAGAACATCCCCCGGAAGAGTGTGATATATCAGCGATTGAAATCATAGGGCGCGTTTTTTGGTACTCTGTTTTGATTTAACATTCCAGGACTGATTCTTTAAAGCCGCCATCGCGGCTTTTTTTATAATTAAATCATAAACATAAATATCAATAGCAAAATAAATAGAATATGCTATTGAATTGATCGATAGCATATTCTATTATCATTTCATCGGCAAACAACGGAGCCTGTGAGATGACCAATAACGAAATCCAATCTGGAAATTCAACTCAAATAAAGAACCCCAAGGGGCTGGAGTATTATTTACTTTTTCAAGAATCAATTATTGCTGATGAAAATGATATCTCACCCTGGAAGATTTTATTTAGCAGAAGTCACAAATTATTCGCTTTATATCTTCTTTTTTCTGATGATGAAAAAAATAAATTTTATTTCTTACAAGATGTTTTTCACAACTACTGTGATGCAAGCCACCATACAATGTCAATGATTGACAACAGTCACGGAATGAAAGAAAAAATCAATAACTTTTTTAATTGATTTAAGTCGAAGCAAATTACAGCGCCTGCGCTGGGGAAGTCCGCATCAATTTAATGGGGTAATAGAAAATGAATGAGGAATTATCAAAAGAGATTCAATATCGCATGACCCAAATTTGCGATGCATTTTCAGCGCTTGAATTTGCGTACAGGAACTTTGATGGCAATAAAGATGCGTCTGATATGGTCTCAATAATAGGAGTTTCGACTAATTCCGGGATGGCAGCTTTCGAACATCTTAGTAACGCTCTGGATAAGGTAAAATAAAAATGAAAACTTCATTGAGTCCTTTAAGCCTAGTCAATACCAACGACGCCATCATCAATGTTGAACAGGACGGCGTTTATATAAATAGATCTGTCAATACGGCGCGTGTTGCAGCGAAATACGCCAGCCAGTTGAGCCATGAATATCACCATATATTGCACAGTCAACTGAAGAAATCCGCCCCTGATTTAGCAGCGAGATTTACACCACCCATTACCGAACTTACAACCATGACCGATGCCACTTATGAAAATGTGAGGTTAAATCGAAAATGAAAGTTATCAGCCGAAAGAAATATCAGCAGGCCTGCGCTTGCTTCATGGTTGGTCACTCCGTGATTGCCAACCTCTTTCTCCGTGCCGCTTATGGGATTAAATGATGGATATTTTTAAAACCAGACTCAATCTGGAAGATGCCGGGCGAATGTCTGAATCATTATCTGACCTTTTATGTGTATGTATGCGCAATGTGGACAGGACTGAGGATAGCGAAATCAAGTCAATTCTCCACATTGCATTTAAGGTCTCAGACGGTATTTCTCAGGAAATTAACAAAGCCGTTACAGATATTATTGAGGCAAATAAATGAACAGCCTTATTGAATGTACCCGTAACCGCCTCGTATTGGCTACCCTGTCAGACCTGATTGATAAAACGGGTAGCTATCACACAGCGGTAAAGCTATCAGATGGCTCTGTACAGACCGTTGAACTTGACACGGAAATTTTAACCAAGGCGCTAAAGAAGCTATTTGAGGCGCGAGTGTATGACATAAATAAACGTGCAGTGGCTGAGAAAGAAATATCTGACGTATACAGCGACTGCGTGAAAATAAAATCAGGGAAATTATCTGATAAGGGAGAAGGTTTTATAAATGCTGTTATTGAAAATCTGGTTGAGCTGGCATTTTACGAGCAGGTTCCATTTTCAGGCCGGGTAGATAAATGAGCCTGTCAGCATTCAAAGCGCCTGAATGGGTAATTATTCAGGCAACAAAGAAACTGAATCAATACCGCAAGCGCCGCGTATTTCCCTGCCGGATTATCAGTACCGGATATCTTAGTCTTGCAGTTAATCCACGCTGGAGGTTGCTCTCCCGGAACGGCGGTAAAGACTGGCAATTAATGACTCACGAAAAATATAACGGCATAAAGGACGGAAAATGAAACTTTCAGTAATCAGAGAAGATGCAATTGATGAATCATTTCGCATCATGCAATCACCCGTATTTGTTGTCAGCCGTCATGGTTATTCCAAACGCTGCCTGAGTCGCAGTGCGGCCATTAATAACCTTGCGCATTACATGGTGACAAAGACTTTTCGTCGATCTGGTATTTCAACGAACGAAGATTGTGAGCCTGTATTCGTTAACGGTGTGTTTGCCTATAAAGCTGGCGACCACACAGAGCAATATAACCTCGCCCACGACCGCACAGCCAGACGCATACGCCGCATTCTGGAGAAAAAACGGAAATATAAAAAATGGGAGCGCAGGCACGAAGCGTTAAAAAAGCAGTATGCCGAATTACTCAGCAATAAACCGTTTTGAGGTGAATCTCATGGATAACGCAAAGAACGCACAGGCAACTCCTGACGGGGTTTTAGATAACGGCAACGTCACAGGTTATTCGGCAATCATCCGCGCCCTGAATGACGGGAAATATGATGCAAATACTGTCAAAGCCCTTCGACTTCTCGCTTGTGTATGGGAGGCCGCTGAAAAGGGCTGGTACCGTCTCAGCGTTGCCAAAGAAATCATTCTCTGGCGATGGCTGGTAGTGACCGTTTTTGTCATTGAGCAGCGCGAACTTAATGGAATCGTAGATGTGCAAAATGATTCTGGCGGTACCGACAAGGCAATTATATACCGCAGCAAAAAAGGCGGCATGAGTATCTATCCCGGCCCGGAACGATTCTGTATGGCCAGCAACGTTGAAAGCGTCGCTATCGAGAAATACGGAGCCGATGTTGGGCTGGAGAAAGCTCTTCAAATCTATAAGGCAATGGTCGAATACGGTTCAAACGGATTCGAGCTATCAGCGTGGGGCCGCGATGCATTCCAGATCCTACATGACAGCTTCATCGAACAACTTCAAACCGAAGGTATGCCAGACATGCCGGTTATGCACTGAGGGATAAATAATGGAAAGAACAAAGTATATCGTCACTTTGATGGGCGACTACCCATGTGGACATCGCTATCCGGTGATTGTTACCACAACCGCAATCAACGCTGAGGCAGCGATCGAAATTGCGAATGACGCCATCAAAGACGATCGCATTGAATCCACCAGGCACGAGCTGATTTCAGTGATGCCGGAAAGCCCTTCACAGGCTATGTATGGCGATAACACCGATGGTGCACTGCTGCCCTGTCCGTTCTGTGGAAATCCTGAGCCTAAGCTGATGGACGCGTATTTTAATGGCGAGACGCAGTATTACGTCAACTGTGGCTGCTGCAATGCCACTCAGCACCCCGATAGCCGGGAGCGCTCCATCCATGACTGGAATCAGCGCAGTGAAGTGGGGGCAAGGCAATGAAGCCCACCAAGCATAGCGGGCTTATCCAGACTGTTGAGCAGGGCCATCAGCGGGCACTTGAGTTGCTTTCCGATGCTTATCTGTTTCACCTGGTCAGCCTGCATCGTCGCCCGGTCTACCGTCATCAATACGGTGATATCTCGCTTAACCAGCCATCAGTTCAGGGTTTCATTGACTCTTATCTTGCGGATAAAGGCTGGAATATTGAGCGCCGCTGGTATCGCTACATGCGCATTCTCGACCTGAGTGCATACATGCAGCGAAAAAACTCTGACTTTATCGACTGGGGAACAGTGCCAAAGCTAAAGGCCAGAGGAATCAGATGGCTGAATGCGTGCTTCCAGCAGTTGGGTGAAATGGTCAACGAACATGGCGGATGGGAGGCACATTTGAAATTACAGGAGGGTTTCCGCGATGAAGAAGGTATCTGAGCTTGTGATGCTCACCCTTTTCTTCTCCAGTCTGTCAGGGCTGGGATTAACAACGGGATTCTTCGCCTTTATTGGTGTGGCCAGACTGATAGCGAGGTTGATCGGATGAAGTTTAACTATCAGGACTTCGGCGCTGTCGCCAGTCTGACAATCACCAGCACAGCTTTCGAGTTCCGCTCTCACAACCGGGCGGTCGATGCCGCTCTGCTGTCCACCAGCAGTCTGATTGCTGAACGTAAAGGCTGCTTCTTCATGAAATCAGTGCTGTCCGGAAGAACGCCGGAAGTAATTAGGGCTTATAAAGTGGCAGGACGGGAGGCGGGACGATGAGCAACGAAGACATTTTTACGCTGACGCGGATTATCAAAGAGGCATGGGGAAATCCGGGTGATATTACCGGTGCTGTCTGGGGTGCGGGATACAGGAGGCCAGAACCAACAGCTGAAGAAGCTGCGATGCTCACCATCGACAGGTTGGGTGATTATGACAGTAACGGCATTCCGCGTGAGCACTGGCCTAAAAGCTATCAGGAAATTTTATCTCATGAGTTAAATAACCTGATATTTGACGCGACTTGGCCCGAACATACTTCTCCTGTCAGCGTCGCCAGAAAAATCATTGAAGCAGGATACCGTGAGGAGCCAGCCAGTGACTGATCACAATATGGCAGACCTCAACGACACGCTGGTTAAGGCCAGCGTCAATATCGATGACGGGCGGGACTGGTCCGGTTATCTCGCCTGGAAGATGAAGTCAAACTACAGGCGCAGTAACGGCATTGATACACCACCACCAGCGCGGCCACAGGTGGCAGCGGTAAGGATCCAGCCAAAGAAGAAGCCACGTAAACGTGGTTATCGTGTGGTTCAGCAGGCTATGGGGGCAGTATGAGCGACAGATACATGACAGAAAAAGAGGTCATGGATGAAATAGGCAAGGCCAGGACAGCATTATGGCGGTTGCGAAAAAATCACGGCTTCCCATCCCCGGTTTTAACACACCCAGCCCGATACAGCCGCCAGGCAGTACTAAAATGGATTGATGATGGTGGTGTTAACCGATCTGTTTAACGTGCCAAAAGACTTTATCAGCGTAAAGCTCATAAGCTTTGCGCTGGTCTTCCAGCCAATCATGCTTGTTATAGACGGCCATTACGCCTCCAAGTTCATGCCCCAGCATCTTTTCGGTGACATGGGGCATAATCCCCTCGCCAGATAAATTCGTGACCAGTGATCGCCTGAAGTCATGGGTTCGCCATTCAGGAATATCAATTTTACTCCTCAGGTTTTTCATATACAGATTCGATGATGAACGATCTATTGCTTTATCAAGTTCCTGCCCCGGAAACATAACCGGATTTTTCATAGCCAGCAGCCGCTCTACAAATGGCAACATCTGTTGAAATATAGGACGCCTGATAACATTACCCATCTTTGAATGAACAGAGGGCGTTGTCCAGATAAGATCTTCCATATTGAATTCTGTAGGGGTGGACAGGCGTAATTCTGACAATCTGGACCCCCAAAGTAAAAGCATCTGGTGAAGCAGCTTATTAGATGAAAATACTTTGTTATTTTCCAGTGCCAGCCAAATTTTTGCCAGCTCAGTATAGGTAAGCACCCGATCCCCTACATCCGGCTTTTTGCCAATATTTTTAACGCTGAGTTTCAGCACATCACACGATGGGATTAACTGCCTGCTGATACACCAGTTCATAACAGAGCGCAGTTGCAGCAAAAGCACCCTGGCTTTTTTCTTATTGTTCTTTTCGTGTTTGTCAAAGAACTGAACCCACAGTGATACGGGGATGCTTGCCACAGGCATATCGCGGAATTCTGTGTACATGGTGTTGTACACGACAGACCTGTAAAGAATGCGGGTGTTTTCTTTTAGCCCGGTAACATATTTTTCCCACCATTGATCCAGACATTCTCTGAGCGTCAGCTCTCCTGTGCTGCTGGCGAAATAGGTTTTTGGGTTAATACCCTTCATGTACAATGCCCGCATCTCACCAGCGGCAATCCGCGCATCCTTCAGCGTTTTCGACGGATAGCGACCAACAGTTATCCTCGTAGGGGCACCTTTCCAGCGGAAACGATACTGAAAAGTGATTGTCCCTGCTGGAGTTATGCGAACGCTAAGACCGTCCCCATCGGTTATTTCTGACGGGCCGCTGTATGGTTTGCCGTTGATGCTGCGAAGCCTGGTATCGCTGAGAGCCACGTTATATATCCTGTACACATCGTTATTTTGCATTCTGTACTCAATATGTACGCTTTGGCAAGTGAACGAAACGATAGCAAGCGGGGACACACAGAAACAAAGAGAAATGAAAAGGAACGTAACACTTGAAAAAAACTGAGAAATTACGATAAGATAGAAACACAGGCGAACGATTTGAAACGTAGCCGCTCAATGTCTCCTTAGTTAAATGGATATAACGAGCCCCTCCTAAGGGCTAGTTGCAGGTTCGATTCCTGCAGGGGACACCATACACACCTCTCCTGACATCTACCAAATTCAATAAAACCCTATTATAATCAGTGATAAACCCTCTATTTTGGCTATGCGACGTCAACTGATGTCTACCCATTTCAACGTGAATCAATAAACACTTGGGGGCCTTAGTGGGGGCTTATCCTGTTCAATGAAAAATGAGGCCCCCAAAAATGACCTTAAATGCCCGTCAGGCCGAGACTGCAAAGCCCAGAGACAAAGCCTATAAGCTCGCTGATGGCGGAGGGCTCTATCTCATGGTCAATACTAACGGTTCAAAGTACTGGCGCATGAAATACTGATTTGCCGGGAAAGAGAAAAAGCTCTCATTCGGAACCTACCCGGACATCTCACTTGCGGAAGCTCGCACTAAACGAGATGAGGCAAGAAAGGTATTGGCGAATGATAAAGATCCCGGAGAGGTCAAAAAAGCCACGCAATTAGCTAAAAAACTCTCGGTTACCAACACATTTGAAGCAATAGCTCTCGAATGGTACAGTGAAAAATTATCTGGTTGGTCAAAGAGTTATGCTGATTACGTCAAGCGAGCTTTTAAAAATAATGTCTTCCCCTATCTAAATAAGTGATCCTAATATCGCTACACTTTTACCCGTCCGTGTTTGCCACCCGGGAACAGACTGACGGTTTTCATAAATTGGCGTACTTTTTTCAACAACCGCCACATTGACCGGCACTGATGATTCCGGGTGATAGTTTCGTGCAGCGCCTGCCATAGCCTTTCAATGTGATTAACCCACGGCGAGTAAACAGGTTGATAAATGACTCTGAACTTTGGATTGCGCTTCAGCCAACGCAGCGTTTCTCTGCTCTTGTGAATAATATAGTTATCAACGATTAACGTGATGGTTTTTGCCCCCCGGTAAGTCGCTTTCAGGTGCTTCAGCAGGGTGATGAACAGCACCGAACTTTTACTGCTGCCACCCACATAACTGACCCGGCCGCTACTGCTGTGGAGTGCTCCCGCCAGATAATATTTTTCGTTCTGCCCCGGCGTGATAACGCGTTTCTGCTGGCCCCGTCTCTGCCAGTCTGCACCGATTTCAGGATTGAGATGGATATCCACCTCATCTTCGTAAAACACCGGATGCTCTGCACTGCATTCGTCCAGCGCTTTGTGGATTGCCGCCATTTTTTCATCTTTGTGCGGGTCGCGAATATGCAGTGTGGGCGCGGCTCTACGCCACACCAGACCGGCGGCGGGTAACCAGCGACGCACCGTAGAAGCATGCAGACAGCAGCCCGTTAACTCTCTGATTTTTATTGCCATCAGTTCCGTACTCCAGCGGGAACGCTGATAACCAAAATCGCCCGGCGTGTGTTTTATCAGTTCACGTAATAATGTGCAGATATGCTCAAATGGCCAGCGACGGGAACGTCCTGCGGGTAATGATTTCAGGCCTTCAACTCCTGACAGCGTGAACCAGTTAATCCGGCGGCCGACGGATGAACGGGCGCAACAGAGCGTTCTGGCTACGTCACTGACACGATCGCCCCGGTGCAACATCAGCAGGGCAGTGAGTCTGCGTGCATGATTTTTGTCACGCGTTTTAGGGATAGTTTTCTGCATCAGGCGTCGTTCAGTGCGGGGGATGGGTGTTATGATCGGCATCGCTCAGTCCGGTTGGTGGTTTGTTTCTTTTTGGCGATTGAGCAGATCGCACAATCCGGGCTGAGTTCCCCTAAAGTGATCTACTATTTGGAACGCTTATTTTGTCTGGCGGCAATCTCCTTTGTAGGCAGATTTCTGTAATGTTTTCCAGAAAGGCCTTCTCTTCACGGCCCCAGCTATTGCGACCGGTGATCCCTGCCAGGGAGGATTGTCGGAAAATAGCTTTGCGTGAACGCCCGGGTAACAGTGACATGACATACTCTATGCCTTCTGTATAGTGGGTCCGGAGCAATGCCAGCTCCTCTTCCGACCAGGGTGGCGGCATCCCCCGGGACAGACCGGAAAGCTGAAGAATCCGGGACACCCCATTGGCAGACCGGCCAAGTCGCTCCCCGATTTCACGGGCAGACAGCTGACCATAATGTTGTTCCACAAACGTAATTTCATCGACCGTCCACTGTACCCAGTGATTTCGGGGGGGTCCCTTTTTATCTGACATGCCCGACCTCCCTGCTGTCAGTCACGCTGTTTTTCCTGTGCCAGAGTAGATATTTGCGCCCGGAGTCGCTGCTCAGCCTGTTGGACCTGCTGCTGACGCTGCAACGAGTCTTCAGGGAGCAGCTTCAACTGCCGAAGCTGTTCTTCCACCGGCACGGTCTGCCGGAAGCTTGTCAGCATGCCAAAGACCTGCGATTTAAGTTCACTGACGGTGATGTATTTTCCCCTCTGACCATCAATCTTTCTCTGCCACCAGGTCCGCTTTAATAGCCTGACTGTCGGCTTTAAACAGTGACGGGTAGTCCGTGCTGTCGAAGGTCTTGCGGTCCTTCAACTGGTAAATACGCACCACTGTCGAAAGCGCAACCCCACCCGCATTGCTGTTAACGGCCTCCCGGGCGCGAATATCAAGATGCAGGGTTTTTACCTGCTTATAAAAAATCGATTTGGTCACGGCAACGGTGCCGTCTGTCACTTTTTGAGTCAGCCCGCACCCCGCCAGCATCAAGGTGATACCAGCGGCCAGTACAGCCAGAGAAAATTTACCAGCGGTAATCGCCATCGTCATCGGTCTCCCTGCGGTGAATATTTTCCTGTACCCGCTCATAGCGGCCAAGATTGATGGTTATAGTTTTGGGGTGCGTGAGGGTGTTTGCCGCATTCAGCGGCCGCATCACGGCGGTACGGCCCAGTTGCACTGCTCCGGCGTTGGGTTTAGTGCTCATTGTCGCGTCCGGCAGCAGGCTACGGTCGACACACAGCTGTAACCGCACATCGAGGCGGGAGCCAAGATAGATATGCAGCAGCGCCATTAAGTCACCGTGCAGTTCACCGCCGGGTAACCAGCCTTGGACTTCAACCGGGTTTGAGGTGGTCAGGCGCATCAGCACCTGGCTGTTCACGTCGGTGGCATAACTGCCCATCACCGGACGGTTTGTCAGGGTGACAGGCTGGCGCGCGCTCATGGTCAGGGGCTTCTTCAGGGGCACACGGCGTTTGTCATGGTGCCATATTTTTGCCTGCGTGCCGGGTGCCAGCAGACGCACCAGCGAAGCCATACCTTCGGCGGTATGTCCGGGCAATAACATTACCGGCAACAGCGCCAGAAAGCGTGAGGCCGGGGCCGCTATGCTGTCCGTGCAGCCGTCAATGCCGAGCCCGGCCAACGACCACTAAAAGCGCTGTTCCACTCAGCCACCACCGCCTGCTGCCACTGGGCATTGAGGCTCCCGGCCGCCGGGGTCAACACCTGCTGCCAGGCCTGTTCCATCGGGTTCACAAACATCGTGCGGCCAAAACCGCTCCACTCCTGACCCAGACCGGCGGCAATCAGGCTGCCGTAGTCGCGGGTTTCGGTCAGGTCCACGGCTTTTCCCTGGAATACCGTCTGGGCAATGGTCTGGGTCATCACCTGCGGGTCGGCGGCGTTGGTCACCTGCTGCAGACGCAGACGGACCTGGGTCACGCGGGTCAGGTACGACTGCAGACTCAGCGCCTGTACTCCGGTGTTACTTTTATCCATCAGCGCCAGTACCGGACCAAAGGTTGCATCCAGCGGACCATGGGCCCCGGCGCTCTGGTCAATGGCATCCTTGTTGTCACCGCTCAGCAGATTCTTCGCGGATTTCACCAGTGAGTCGGAAATCGCTTCACCAGTCTGTCCGGTACGCCCCTGCACGTTCAGGGTGTTCATCAGCGCCACCAGAGGTGACTGGCGCACATCGGCCATTAGCGTCAGCTGGTCAATAGAGTCCGACAGAGTCGCAGCCGGGTTCCAGCGCAGGCTGTTGAGAAACTCCAGCCAGGCACCGCCAAAATCGGCGAAGTAACGCTCCGTCAGGCGCTGCTTCAGCGCTTCCGGTGAGGTTTCATCCTGTTTATTCACCTGACGCTTACTGTCCGTGAGCACCCAGTCGAGTTCGTCCCGGCGTGCTTTCACCACTTTTTCGATTGCAGGCTGTACGGCCTGCTCCCAGGCCTGGCGGGTAAACATGCCCGGCACAATTTCAGTGGTGCTGAACAAACGGGATGCGTCGGTATCACCGGTCATGTCTTCCAGGTGCATATCGACATACAGGTGTGACACCTGTGAGAGCATCTTCTGGTACAGCGTTGATTCGCTGTTACGCACGCCCATCAGGCGAACCAGCAGGGAGCGCGCCTGGCTGACCATGTTTTCATCGGCACGGAGTTTCCACTCCGGGTGCGCAATCAGCTGCGCGCCATAGAACGACAGCAGCGACGGAGCCATCCCCTGCCAGACGCCATCTTTCACACCGTTACGCTTCGGCCAGTCATTCAGCAAAGCAGAACTGAACCAGGCGGCATCCATATGCTCCGGGCGCGTCAGCATCAGGTAGAGTTTGAGTTGGTCATAAGTGTTCTTTGCCATCTTCTCGCGCAGTGGGCTACCCGGTGGCAACGCATTAAAGGCATTCAACCGGGTCTGTAAATGGTCAGCTGTCGCATCCCGCAACAGCGGCAACGCGCTGTCAGCCCTGAAATTTGGCATGTCCAGCAGCATTGGTCGCAAGATGCGGGCAGAGTGAGGAAGATGGTATTTTTCAGCAACATCATCGCTGGTAAGTATCAACGCCGCGAGTGCATCGGAATACTGTTCAGCCCCCTGATTCTGCAATATCAGGATCAAATCAATATCGAAAACGGGATTTTTAAGGCGCTCTTCGATCCAGGCAAAAGAAAGGGCTTCACAACATGAAATCGAACCTGTCAGCGCCCGCCCTGGATAAATTTTTTCCCATGATTCACGAAACCGGGTCTCGAAGTTTGACGAAATCATGTCGCTCACAATGGTGACGTTGAACGGCACTGTCGCAGGCAACATCGCGACCGCGTTTTGTACACTGGCCAGACCCAGTCCGAGCAAGGAGGTGGACGTCGTCGATTTCGCATCAAAATGGCTGGTCAGTGAAAGAAATTGCGGCGCATCTGCAGCATCAGATTTAGCAATGGCGTCAGAGGTTACTCCGGAAGGTAGCAGTATGCTGCTTCCAAGCACAGCCAGATAACGTCCTGCCCAAACTTCCCACTGTTGCTGCCCGTATTCAGCTTCCTTCTGCAAAAACTGATGTTCGCTGACTGTTCTGCCCCACAGCCACCCTCGCAAACAAAACAGGAAAAACCAGCCAAGAACCGGGCTGGATTCCAGCCACCAGATATTGAATACAGCCAGTGCCTTAACCATGTCTGACGCATGCAGAATAAACAGCAAAATACCCGTAACCGCGGCAACACCGCCTGCCAACAGCCATCCCGTAAAAGATGGCTCACCAGGCAACTCCATTGTTGTTGCTTTCGTCCTTTCCCAGCCCATTGATTATCCTACTGTGCTGTTCTGAGCACTTGAAATTACAGTACAGCCGCACTGACATTTGCAGCCATCGACGACAACAGCGCGACCGTTAAATGTCCGGTGCGGTGATCCTTCCACGATAGGATTCGTTCCATGTCCTTCTATCGGGCAACTCACCATATCACCAACTAATGCGGCTTTTTTTCCGTCGACAGTAATATTGGAAGAGGCAGAGATCACTTTTCCACCGTGAGAAGTTTTGTCACCAAGCAAAACCAAGCCTTTTGTCATGTTGAATTCTCGAAAAAAATAAACAAAAATCATTTAACTTTCATTTTATCGATCTTATCAAAATCAGGGAAAAACGTTCTTTCAGGAGCAATACTTCTATCCGTACAAATAACATTTAGAGATTCACCTTTCATTTTCTTTTCTAACCCAACAAACCTTGTTATTTCCTCCTTATCTATTTAAGGGGGGGGGGGCATTGAACTAACATCACCAACACGCAATGATAGAAAGTCTCTCTTACCAAATAGCTATAAGCCATTCTCCCCCTCAACTTTTCTTTTTATATAAGGATAATGTTTAGGGGATAAATCTACATCCTCAATGACAAAGGTAAATTATCCATTGCGAGAAGCATAATTATCAAAGGCGAGAGTCACCCCCCCCCCACCGTGCTAGGAACAAGATCTTTGCCAAGAAGTATCGCATCTATATACTCGATACCGAAATTGACCGCACTCAACGTCCATTTACATGAACCACCACCAGCCATAGCAACTTTTGCTATCAAAATATCCCCGCTATCTTGCCGCATGAGGCCCCCAATAACGTTATAGCTTGGCTCTGTGATAATTGAGCCATCAAATCCACTGATTCTTTTTTTCATGCATTCATGCGAGATGTATCTGACCTCAAGCGGAAACTGTTTAGTGTAATGAAAGGGATTGTGAACTTCTATGGCTATAAAGTTGGCATCTACAGGCGGCAAGAGTACTCAATTGGTCACTCGACTGCCCCCTCCAGCCATAAAAACGGCCAGAAGCAGCATCATTAACTTTATCTTAGTAAGCAAAATCACGTCTCCCTCAAAGAGGGAAAACAAAGCTGACCAGCAGATTATTTCCCACCAGATCCGTTGACTTTGCTAAAATCAGGTGTTGTGTTTTTTGATGAAATGACGCTCCCATCAGGATAGACAAAAGAGTACATAGCATCTTTCCCCTTCTTATTAGGGAATATCATCAATACTTTTTTACTTTCGTCTATAGAGGGATTGTAATTTATTAAAACATTTTCGTTAGGTTTATAGTCCAACTTCACTTTCCAAAACGCATCTTCCTTACCGAAAAGATATAATTTAACCCGCATAGTAGACTGTGGGCTATCATTCCATTTTTTTATAAAAGGATAGTATTTTGGAGTGTAATTAAAATCATTCCGCGCCACTGTGTCAAATTGTCCATTCCGCGCAGCATCAGCATCAAAAGCAATAGTTACACCAACCGCAGTTCCAGGTACTAAATCATTCCCAAGATGTGTAGCATCTATATATTCAATACCCACATTGATTGCGCTTAAGCTCCATGCACACTCCCCCCCGCCAGTAATAGCGACTGTACCTTTCCATTTATCACCATTCTGCTGTTGTAAAGGTACTTTAATAACGTTATAGCTTAATTCCGCATCCACAGAACCATCAAATCCGTTTACTCTTTTTTTCTGGCATTCACGTGAAATATATCTAATTTCAAGAGGAAATGGTCTTGTGTATTTTGAAGGATTACTAACCTCAATAGTCACCCATTTGGTATCCGCTGGAGGGGAAATTGCATTGCTTGTGGCATGACTACAACCTCCGACTATAAAAAAGACAAGCGGTAAAAAAATGAATTTGTTTTTATTAAGCATTTTCAATCACCTCATCACCATAAATGGCAAATCGAACTAGCGCATCATTCCCATAAGATTCAGACAGAGTAGGAGATAGTGATGCCTTCAATAACCCTTCTATGTCAAGGAACATCTCATTTCTTTCATATTCCTTTTCAGGAATTTCATCTTTATGTTCCGACATTTGCTCTTTAAAACGATCTACATTATATAGATGCTCAGTAAAATTCCGGTTCTCAACCAATCCTTCATTATCTATTAGTTCCAATAATTTATTATTCATATAAGGCATATACGACGTCATGAAATGATCGCCAAATGTTAAATCTGCTCCACGGTCGGGGTTTTGTCCTTCAGGAAAAATCTCTTCCAGCTTGCTAGCCGTTAGTGACCTTCTGAACTCCTTTTGTTTACGGCCTGCAGTTTGCATCTCTTGGTCCGACAAAGAAGGAACAAGATATAATTTAGCTTTTATCGGAAGAAGCCCTTTTAAATTTATGCAACCAGCAGGTACGGGCAAACTTGTTTTACACTCTTGCCACTCACGACTTTGTGTCGCAGTTAGAAATACAACTGGATTACCATGGTGCCAAAAGCAATCCCCCCAAGATATAGCTTGGTAAGCCAGAAGTTCTCCAACAGACCACAGCATCCCTAAAGTTTTCCCAAGTGGTCCCCAGAGGTTATATAACGCATTATCTAGACTCGCTTCTGGTGGAACTGCTGGAACGGGATCATTATCATTTACATGACGGAAATGGGTGATTTCGGATAACTGCTGAACTGCCTCTTTGGTAAAGGTACGGGGCATACCATATGTGTAGAGCAAAGGTTTTTCAGACTTTAGTGCAGCAGAGTAAATTAATGCAATCGCTCCCCCCAAACTATGGCCGCAAACAAATAAATTTCGAGCTCTAATTAAAGTTAAGAGCTCATCAAACTCAGAAGAAAAAAGCCGTTCAGATCTACTATATCCACTTAGGAATCCATCGTGCACTTTTCCAGCAGGACTCAAGTTTGTGCACATAGTTTTATTTACATCACATACCTCAGTGCTAACAGGACTAAATGCCAGATCCGTTCCGACATCATACAACCCTGCAGTCCCTCTCCATGCGACAATGACTTTATCTGTATTGTAAACATAATACAGTTGAGTATCGCCTTCTGGTTTTGCTGAGTTCCCCCCTCCAGAGGTGCTGCCACTTTTATTATCAGTCTTCGAGGTGTCTCTAGAGGTATCCATGAAAACAGGAGGATTATATCGCTCGCTAAATGGTACATCCTGCACTAGTGTATTGTAACTAAAACCGCCTTTATGGAGCTGAGGTAAACGCGATAAATCTTGGCACTGGTTTATATAAAATCGTGTTATTGATTCCGGCCGGAGTGCTTTATCATCGGCATAAGCTAGAGAGGCACTTGCTCCGAGGTTGATGGCATTTGCCATTGAATATTCATCCTGGTGATGTAAAACCAATTCCCATGCTCTAAAAGGGCAAATTTCAATAATATGCCGCTTTTCAAGTTCATTTGTCCGGACGGTAAGCCCTTTGAAAGACTTGTTAGGTGGAAAATGGAAGGATGGTAAGGTTTCGCCTTTATGCAATTCGATATTAGGATAACCTGAACTAAGTTCACCGACTACGGCGTAATGCCAGATATGACCGGCATCTACTGCAGGCTGTCTAACTAAAGAATCGATTTCTGCATCTCTACCTAGGCGAAGCGCTCTCTTCTCCATTTCATTTACTAAAGCAGTCGATTCTAATTTCAGAGCCAATTCAAGTCCATGCGGCATATCAATGCGAATAAGCCCATCTGAGTCACTTTGACCTGTATACGTAAAGTTATCGACTGGCCCGGAAACAGGGTGTGAACTTTCAGCAGTCCATGGCATATTCGCCACAGGTTCGCCCTGCTCATCAACCAGTTGAAATTCTACCCAGTAGGGCTTCTGCTCTTCGCATGGAGCATGGGGGTTTTTACGGCAGAGTGAGGATACAGCTGTAGTCATTTTATTCGCCCTCCTGGCTATCAGCTATATTTCGCGGATATTCAATTTTTAACTGCGATGGCATAGAAGTAAATATTGGAGAAGTCTCTCCTTCTGCACCGGAAATGCCCTCATAAACGCCCCCTTCAGCCGTCGTAATTTTATATGTGGTGAAGGGCTTGACTGCCCCACTGGCTGATGACGTTGTGGTAAACCCTTCGCTGTACCCTTTAGGAAAAGTCACAGGTGGTGTATCTAAACTGGCAGGTCCGGTCTGATTGACATTGGCGGCTTTCAGTAAAATATTCCCCGGGCATCCCAGTTCAATATTCCCGCCGCTAAGCTTTATATAAGCGCCTCCACAACTTAAAACCAACTCCTGGCTGGCATTCACCTTTACACTCCCCTGACCACTGATAATGGTGATGTCCTGTAGCGCCGAGACATTCATGGCATCCGCCTGCGCCTGAATATCAACCTTCCCTGCCCCGGCAAACATTTTCATTCCTGCAGCCTGAGCAAACAAACTTACAGCCTCGCTGGCCGCAACAGTGAAAGATTTGCCTGTACTAATATCCGTATTTTTACCTGACATCAGGCCAATACTTGCCCCGCCTGAAGCAAGCCGGACAGCCTCAGGACTTAGAATGCCTATACCAGCAGGTGCACTGGCCAGCATCCCTGGCATTTTCAGATACTTCAGTGAGCTGTTAAGTGTCTTCTGGCTGTCGATGTCAGATACTGTTGCCTGTGCCCCTTTCGCAGCAGCCTGGAGGCTTCTTGCCAGCGTGAGAGCCTGCTCCAGTTGTTCTACAGCCCTGTCCATTTCAAGCATTTTACTGCCGACGTCAGGCTGAGCATCTGCAGTAATCATTACTCCCTTACCACCACGAACGCTGACCCAGTCGTTAGTGCGCAGCTCCGCCCCTTCGCCGCGAAGAACCCTTGAAGCATTGACGTTGTGTCCTAAATTAAGTTGGGTCTTACCCCCGTATTCGGTACTGAGCTTAATGTGCTCTTCGCCGCGCTTGTCCTCCATCCGCAGCTTGTTCAGTCCCGCGGTCCTGACAACGTTACGCGTGCTGTTGGCTTCAGTGACGTGGTCTACGTGGCGGGAGTCGTGGAGGGCATGGGCAATATACGGACGATCCGGATCACCCTCATGGAACGCAATAGCGACTTCAGTGCCCTGTATCAGCGGGAAGTGGAAGCCGTATTTGTCACCGCCATAAGGTTTGGCAAAGCGCACCGGCATACTTTCCATACCCTGGCGTTTCTCGTCGCGGTCAGCATCAAATTTCACCCGGTACATGCCCGATGCATCCTGCCAGGCGTAGATGTCGTTATCTTTGGCGCTGGTAACACGAGCCGTTAACGTTCCGCTGACCACAGGGCGCTTTTTAGCGGCAGGACGCCAGCAGCGGTTCTCGTAGTACGGCATGGCCGCCCATTCCACTTTCAGCGCGTTCTGACGGCTGGCGGAGTAACCCGCGCTGATGATGACAAGACCGTTTTCGGTTTCTCGCGGCAGCGTCGGCGGGATAGCTGTTTCGGTGATAGTCAGCACCTGAGCCGGGCCCAGGGTATGGTCGTTACTGCTACCGGTCACGGTAGTCTGGGTGGACAGAAAACGTTCATGCTCCAGGCGTGCCCAGAAGTTGCCTGTTTCCGCTGCGGGGGTAATTTTGTCTCCCCGTTCAAGGTGACGCGGGCGATAATGGTACACATCGCCGTAGGTGTTCCCTTCCCCGTCCCCGCGGGTCATGTCCGCCGGCACGGACGTCAGGACGTTCTGGGCTTCGCGGTGGTTGTAATCGCTGGCGGTGACCGAGCGCTCCACCACGTTATGCCACACGTGCACGTCCCACACCGAGTCGACCGCATTGTCATTCGCCCCTGACGGGCTGTTCAGCGGGAGTTTTTTACCAAACGTCCAGGCGCTCTGCTTGTCCGCAAAGTGCACTACTTCGGTCTGGGTATCAGGCTGCAGGGTGAAGAAGTAAAAAATCCCCACCTCCGCCAGCAGGCGTTCAATGAAGGCGAGGTCGTTTTCCTGATACTGGTTAATCTGCTCACGCTTTGGATAATCGGCTTTGAGGGTAAACTCAAACTCCCAGCCTTTCAGGCCATGCTCCGTGAGCACCTCTGCAACCACTTCCGGCACCGATTTGTTGACGAAAAAGCGATGAGTACGGAACTGATTCCCCAGTAATGCCAGGAATGGTTCCAGTACAATGCAGTACTGCGCTTCATCTGCTGAACCACCGGTACGCCCGAAACGGGTCACCACTCCGTGAACCACCTTACGCTCCGTCAGGGAAAGCAAATTGCCCGCGCCCATGGTCAGGGTCGCCGGCTTGCTCAGCATCTGACTGGCATCAATGTTCTTATCGGCACTGGTGAAGTTGATGGTGTAGCAGTAAAGCTCGCTCATCGCTTCTGAACCGCTGAAGTCCTCCACGTCGATATCGGCCGTGCAGGAAGGGATATCGAGGCGGCATCCGCTCATTACTCTCACGGCGCATGGCCATCAGACGCTTACGTCGTGCCTGCAGGCGAACCAGCAGATCACCCAGTTCGGTGGTCAGCAGCGGACTTGCAGAAATGGAAAGCATCGGCGGGATGAAAGCCGGGTCCCGGCTCCACTGTCCCTGCGCATTACGCACCAGACGGGCGACCGGACAGGTCAGGTATGCGGTATTTTCCTGCGTGGACAAACGCAGCGTGATGGCATTACGCAGAATGGCCAGTTCACCACTTTCATGTCCGGCCAGCTCCTGCACCACCACACGTTCGGCTTTCCAGCGACGTGGACGTTCACTGTCCTGTCCGTTATCGAGGTTGCCACCACTGGCGCTCAGCAGCGGCAGTGCGGCAACCACATCAACAGACTCTGAGCCGCTTGCGGTGGATAAATCACAGACTGGCGGAAGATTATCCGCCAGATCCGTGTCAACAATCGTGCCGTCCTGGAAACGTCCCACCAGACGGGTGGCATTCAGGCGAGACAGCGCCAGAGCGGCATCATCAAACTCTGCCGCCACCACGCCCCAGGGATGAGAAATACCCATCCGGGCGACCATGCTGGCAACGTGCTCACTCCAGCGGGCCTGCTGCTGGAACTGTTGCGGGGCCAGAGCGGCCCCATCCTCCCAAAGTGGGCGGTAAATTTTCATCCCTGATTTCCCCTTGCCTTACGATTTGGCTTTCGGCATCTGGGAAACCAGCGACAGGTTGACGTCCATGCCTTCTACCTGGAAGTGCGGCACGGCGTACAGCTTCACGCGGAAGAAGCCCGGGTTATCTTCGATGTCTTCCACCACCACTTTTGCATCACGCAGCGGGTGAGAGGCCTGCAGCTCGTCGCCCGGGTCGGTCATTTCGGTCACCAGGCTGCGTACCCAGGTGTTGAGCTCAAGCTCCAGCAAACGTCGGTCCTTGGTGGTACCAATGTTTTCACGCTGAATCAGCTTCAGGTAGTGGGCAATACGTGACAGCAGGAAGATGTACGGCAGACGGGCATTGATGCGGCTGTTTGCTGTGGCATCGGCGGTATCATAGATAGCTGGCTTCTGGGTAGAGTTTGCACTGAAGAATGCGGCAAAATCGCGGTTCTTGTAGTAGGACAGCGGGATGAAACCCAGATTGGCAAACTCAAATTCGCGGGTTTCCGGGATCATCACTTCTGACGGGATCTTGACCTGATTGCCGGTGCCCAGATCGTACAGATGGATAGGCAGATCCTGAACGGCACCACCGGCCTGCGGGCCACGGATCTGCACACACCAGCCGTTGTTGATGAAACTGCGTACCATATTGGATGCAAAAGCAAACGAGGCGTTGGTCCACAGGTATTTATCGTGATCCGGGCCTTTCACTTCTTCGACGTAGTTGAAGCTGCGTACGGGCACGGTGTCCGGGCCATACGGCAGGCGCCCCAGCACGCGCGGCATCACCAGACCGATATAGCGGGCATCGTCCGTCTCGCGGAAGGATTTCCACTTGATGTACTCCGCACAGTCAAAATAGTTGCCGATATCCTTGATGGCTGCCACTTCCTCCATGCTGTCTTTCAGGAAGAATTTCGGGCCAGCGGAGCCGATAAACGGCATATGCGCAGCGGCAGAGACTTTAGAGATGTTGCGCAGCAGCGTGACATCCTGTGCTGATGCATCAAATTCATACGCGGAAATCAGCGCCGCAATCGGCTCTCCACCCGGCGTATCGTACTCATCGATGTAGGTGTGTTTATACAGTCCGCACTGGATAATTTCCGGGCTGTCTTCGAAGTCCTGACGCAGGTCTTCTTTAGACATGTCCAGCAGCTCCACCTTTACGTTCTGGCGGAAATCGGTTTTGTCGACCAGGGATTTCACGCCGCGCCACAGGCTCTCTACCGCCTGGAACTCTTCGCTGTGCATGACCGCATCCAGCTGACGGCTAATCTGGTAGTCCAGCTCCGCGATATGGTGGTCAATCAGGTTTTTGTCGAGTTTTTCAACTTTTGAACCCGCTTTCGTCAGGCATTCCAGGAATACCTGCATCCCCGCCGTTAGACGCTCATCCGCAGTCGCATCCGACATCGCCTGTGCATCCTGCCAGATATCCAGCGCGCTAAGCTCGGACACCGGGTTCAGGTTGATTTTTTCAAACAGGGACGCATAAACGCCACCTGCTGCAGGACGTTCCAGCACCACGCTTTCGCCACCAGCCGCATTCTCATTTTTTACAGACATCAGCATCTTGCTTTATAATCCGTTAAATCATCGTGACCGTTATGGCTGTTTAGGTGCGAGAGCAGACAGCTCTGAGCGGAGTTCTAAGCTTAGTGCCGGGTCGAGCAGAATTTTTTCCAGTTCCTTTCGGAATGCCTGGTTATCCAGCAGGTTCGCTTTTAAATCGCGAAGCAGATTGCGCATGGACAGCATCGCCTTCAGCTGAGGTATTTGACGGGAGACCTGCTCCGGGGTGAAATCCTTCATGCCCTGGAATGTCAGTGAAACACTATCTTCGCTGCCGTCATCAGCCAGCGTATTTTTAACGGTCAGATTGACGTTTGGGGAA
Source organism: Erwinia papayae (assembly GCF_058241465.1). Classification (NCBI taxonomy): domain Bacteria; kingdom Pseudomonadati; phylum Pseudomonadota; class Gammaproteobacteria; order Enterobacterales; family Erwiniaceae; genus Erwinia; species Erwinia papayae. The sequence continues at coordinate 88,673 of NZ_JBZCHT010000009.1, read as the reverse complement.
TATTCGGATAACACTGAATCGAAATTATTTTTATTCAAATCAACTTTTTTGCGCTCAGACAGGGGGGCAGATTCCTGACCATTACTGAAGTCGCCCGCCACGAGCAATTTCAGGGGGAGCTCCGTTTTCTTGCTCGCGCCACCCGTGTGCAAATCAAGTTTTAAATTAATACGCGCTTTAGGGATTTCGGACTGAAAGGAAGAGTTAGACATGGCTGTCCCTGTTCTATGGAGTAATAGAAACGGTCAATGCCAGTGAGAAATAAATAAGAAAAAATTACCCTGCCAGAACAACTTTCCTGTTCACGTTATCCGACGTAAATAAAAACCCCGGAACTAAAAAAGCGGGCGCATTCCATCCACCAGCATGCCGACACTGTATTTTTGAGCATTTGTCTGAAATGGAAAATTTCGGATAAGGCCCAATAGCCGGAGTGTAGGAACGTTCCCTGCCAGATCGGAAATGAAAAAATGTAACAAAGATTTACATTTCTAAGTTTTAACAAAAAAGATCATCTTTCTGATTTATAAAAATTTTCTTGCGTAACCCCTTCAAGCCTTATGGGATAAGGGTGTGCATAAAATGATCAATTTAGCTTAAGGGGAGGTTTTGTTCAAAATACCACCAATCACGTGAAATATCTGATTTTGTACTTTTATCAAAAATGAGAAGCAGACGTGACTGAGCAAGTGAAAAATTGACGATATTTTCAGGTTTTCATCATTTCTTGTTATTCATTTTAATGGGACTTATTTGTTTTCGTCAGAAGAAAGGAAATTTCACGACAGCCTTTAACACATCCCATAATACCAGGAGGTGAGCACGATCTGGATACCTGCCATTCAGGGAATTTCAGATTACCTGATGCGTTGAGAATATTTGTCCTATTGCTCAGGTTGTAATGAGATCCTGTTCAACGCCATCATGACTGGCGGGAGGGCATGGGCCTGAAAAACCTCTGCACATGCTGACAGATTGCCCGTCACCAGAAACTCAACCGGCGCACGCAAGGGGAGCTGAGTGGGTTGGTAGTGACACGTTCCGGCTATCGTGTTCCCTCTGAGAAAATTGAAATTGTTGAAGCCTTTCAGCCTGTTCCTGATGAAGCCGGTTCAGAAGCTGCGAAGCATATTCTTTTTCTCGCTGAGGGACCAGGAGAAGAGGACACGTGTGTGCCTGATTTCAGGCGGAGGGTCAACGCTTTTACCGTTGCCCCTGCCGGGTATTTCCTGAGTGGATAAGCAACAAATCAATCGGGATTTGCTGTACTCGGGTGCAACCATCAGTGAAATGAATTGCGTGCGTCGTCATCTCCCGGCCATCAAAGAAGGTCATACTGGTTTTCAACCCCCGTTTCCCGAGACACTTTGTCATTAGGAAACGGGGTGTGGGTCAGATGCGGAAGGCATTGACCACTTCGCTTAAAGAGTGCGCCTGCCCGGAAAGAGACTGAGAGGCCGACGAGGACTCCTCAACTAGGGCGGCATTGTTCTGCGTCACCCCATCCATCTGGTTCACTGCAATGCTGACCTGTGAAATTCCCTGCATCTGTTCAGACGAGGCAAGCGAGATATTATCCATCGCCTCTGCCAGTTTGCCGACCATCCCCACGATATTGAGAATGCTCTGGCCAGTGCCGGTGGCAACAGCCACCCCGCTTTCAACCTGTTTTACCGCCTCTTCAATCAGATGCTTGATATCTCTGGCCGCTGTGGCACTGCGCTGAGCCAGCGTTCTGACTTCACCGGCAACCACAGCGAATCCGCGGCCCTGCTCGCCAGCTCTGGCGGCTTCAACTGCCGCGTTGAGCGCCAGAATATTGGTCTGGAATGAGATGCCTTCAATCACTGAAGTGATGTCGCGTACCTTGGTGGCGCTAAGTGAAATATCGTTCATGGTTTCAGACATACGCTGCATCTCCCGTTCACCCACGCGGGCAAGTATTGCAGCTTCACGTGCTGACTCCGCAGTTTGCTGCGCGCTGGCAGTATTGCTTTTTACCGTAGCGGTAAGCTGTTCCATACTAGCGGCGGTTTCCTGAAGCGCTGCTGCCTGCTGCTCGGTGCGGGAAGAGAGCTCCGAGTTCCCCTGAGAAATCTCATCGGCGGCCTGCGCGACTGAGGTAGAAGACTCTTTAATCTGCGACACCAGTCTGCGCAGATTAGTCTGCATACTGTCCAGGGAGGCGAGCAGACTGGTGGTATCACTCGGACGCAGATTTACTGGCGTGGTCAGATCCCCGGCGGCAATCGTTGCGGCTAGTTGCTGTGCCTCTGACGGCTCGCCACCCAGCTGACGTTTGATGCGGCGAGTAATCAGCCCGCTCATAACGAAGCCAAGAATAACAAACACAACCGTCAAACCAACCAGCGTCATATAAACACCAGACAGAGCCTGAGTCGATGTCTGCGCCGTTTTCAGCGTCACCCGCGCCTGATATGAAACCATGCCATTTACGGCAGCACGATATTGCGAAAATGCCGGAATCAGGTCACTGACAAGCTTTGCGTCTAATGAGGCCTCATTTTGCTGAAAGACATTCCGGGCAGTCTGGTTAACCGGTCCAGAGGTCATTTCAATTTTTTTCAACAGGTCGGAGGCCTCTTCAACTTCAGCAAGATTAATCCCTGGGATACTTTTGGCGCCGTTAATTAACGTCCGAAAATGCGCCGTAATAGCGTCACTGTTTTGCAGCAGTGAGAAAAACTCCGTTTGCAGGTTAGCCACCGTCTGCTGCTGATCGTGTGCGGCAACAGCCAGTAACAGGCTGGTTTGCTGAGTGAGGTTATCTTTCAGCGACTGAAGGGCCTGTAAGTCTGACAGTCGCGCGCTGGTTAAATCCTGTTGCTCGCTTGCCGTATTGAGTTTAAATCCGGCAAAGCCCGTGGTAAATACGCCCATGAGGATGACAATAAGAAACGCCAGTGTGAGCATGGCATTTAATTTTATTTTTCTGTTTCTGAACATATTAACCCAGCCTTTAATTCAGTGTTTTACTCCGGACGTTTACACATTATTGCCCGTCCCCATCAATCCGTTTATCGGCAAGCGCAGGAAAATTTCCAGCGAAAAATCACCCTTATTTTCTTTTTATTCTTCTGGCTCACAGTAAGAAAATCTTGCGCGGTGGCTGCTGAGGTGGCATTTCAGAAAGCCTGCCGGGGGCAACAGATTGAATTTACGAGAATGAAACCGCATCGGGTGACAGGCAGGATAATTAGTTGCGGATATAAAGTAATTCCGGTTTATTTTTAAAATCATCAATAACAACAAGTTAATCAGAATCATCGCCCGTTGCAGGGGATAATATTCAGCCATGTGCTCAACGTCTCCCCTTTTTCACTGAAATTTCAGCCCGATAAAAGCCTTAAAAATAGTATCGTCAGGGCATTGCGATGACGGCTTACAGCATCTGTTGAATCTGATTTTCCAGCCTGGTCTGATCGACGGCAAACAACCTTATCCCTTCAGCCAGTTTTTCTACCGCCATTGCATCCTGATTGTGTTGCCAGAGGAAGCCCGCCTCGGTCAGCGGACTGGGGCGGTTTTCTGTTACATAACCGGGTTCCAGCTGACGGGATAACGCACCTTCGCTGGCAGCCAGCTCATCAAGCAGTAGCGGGGAGATAGTCAGACGGTCGCATCCGGCCAGCCCCTGTACCTGCTCAATGCGGCGGAAACTGGCTCCCATCACCACAGTCTCGTAGCCATGCGACTTGTAATACTGATAGATCTGCCGGACAGAAACCACCCCCGGATCGCTGTCCACCCGATACGCCGTCTGTGGCTGATTTTTCTGATACCAGTCGTAAATGCGACCCACGAACGGCGAGACTAAAAAAACGCCTGCTTCGGCGCAGGCCCGTGCCTGAGCGAATGAGAACAGCAGAGTCAGGTTACAGTGAATGCCGTTTTGCTCCAGCTCTTCTGCTGCGCGAATCCCCTGCCAGGTGGCAGCGAGTTTGATCAGGATGCGTTCTGGTCCGACGCCGTTTTTTTCGTACATCTGAATAAGCTTGCGCGCTTTCGATACGCACATCCCACGATCCCAGGCAAAGCGGGCATCAACTTCGGTGGAAATACGCCCCGGTATGTGGCGCAACACTTCACAGCCGATATCCACCGCCACCTGATCGCAGGCGTTTATCAGCTGCGTTTCTGCGCTGCCGCCCTGCTGACGAGCTTTGCCGATAGCGTCAGCAATTAGCGACTGATACTGCGGCAGTTGCGCGGCCTTCAGTACCAGCGAAGGATTGGTGGTCGCATCCTGCGGGGCAAACTTTTTGATCGATTCAACATCGCCGGTATCAGCAACCACCGTGGTGTATTTTTTCAGTTGGTCTAACTGGCTCATAGTCTGTTCCTTACTATTACAATGGCGATATTAATCCCTGGCGTGCTGGTGTTCGTAATAATCAATACGTTCCACTTTCGGCGCGGAGCTACCGCCTTCATATTCAGATTCAAGCCATGCCTGAATAATGCTTTTCCCCAGTTCCGGGCCAATCACGCGCGCCCCAAGCGCAATGATCTGCGCATTGTTACTTTTGCGTGCCCGCTCAGCGGAAAAGGTATCGTGGCACTGGGCTGCACGTACGCCCGGCACTTTATTCGCCACAATACTCATGCCAATACCGGTGCCGCATATCAGGATGCCACGGTCGTGCTCACCCTGCTTAATCGACATCGCCACCGCATGGGCAACATCCGGATAGACCGCACTCTCCTCGCGTTTATCGCTGCTGTAATCTGCAACTTTTATTCCCCGCCCTTGCAGAAAAGCAACGATTGCGTCGCGAAAAGCCCAGGCAGCATCATCTGCGCCAATAGCAATGGTTTTCATGGTGGTTTCCTTAATTTAACAGTGCGTATTAACTGATATCGTGACAGAAAGAAATTCGATCTCCGATATGAATATATTGTGGTGACTTACCACAGATATGAACCATACCGGGCAGTTCGGCTGTTACAGCCGCGTCGAAATTTAATGTGATATGACCAAGCTGTTTTAAGTTTTCCGTTGCAAGACTGCCCACGGCGGTTATCTGATAAACGGTTTGGTTAATTTTTATAATCTGACCGGGTAACAACTCAGCTGTTAACTCACTCCCCTGATGTACCGCACAATACATCGCAATCTCATCAGAAATGCTGTCAGCAAATAAAATCAATTTCTGTTCCTGAAGGTAGTTTTCGACATATTTCCCAACATGGGTTATCCGCAGTGAACATAACGGCCCGGTCATGTTATTTATTTCCTTTTACTGCATGGGAGGATAATGTCACCTTTTCTTCGCTCTCTTCTTTTTTCAGTGGCTGAACGACCGGCTGATACTTTTTCAGACGCCTGTCGAACCAGGCGACCAGTACCGGTGCGGTGATCATGGTAATGATGCTCGCCGTCGCCAGCTGTGCAGTGGCGGCATCAACAAATCTCATCAACGCGGGGTCGGCCTGAGCCACCATCGCTGGCGTCAGCGCCGAGCTGGCGGCTGTGGTCCCCAGCGCAGCACCCAGTGCGGTTTTCTTCTTCAGGAACAGGTTGTAGACGAAATAGAACAGGAGGCCTGTCATCGCAGAAATCATGCCCAGTAACATCCCGGACAGGCCAGCGGTGAAGACGGTATGAATGCTGGAGTTCGCCCCGATAGCAAACGACATAATAATGATAATCAGCGGCTGAGCCGCAGCACAAAGCTGTTTAAAACGCTGATCGAGGTTGCCCCACAGCATCCCAATCAACAGCGGGATCAACATCGACAGCAGTGCGGCAAAGGGGATATTGGCCAGGCCGCTGACGCCCAGTACCATCATGGTAACAAACGGACCATCTTTTATGCAGAAGACGGAGATCGCCCCCGCATCGCTGGCATCACCGTAGTTACTGCACAGCGCGATATACAGCGAGCTGTTAGAGCTGGTTAAACAGGCGATTAAAGCCAGCGTGGATATACCCAGAAACCCCTCAGGGCCAAACATCGCCCCGGCAACCCACACGGCCAGCGCGCCGGCAAGACATTTAAGAAAAAGCAGCACCGCACCTTTATAAAGCGGCAGCCCCGCCTGGCGAATATTAATTGAGGTACCGCAAATCAGCAGAAAAATGCCCATCATCGCGCTTGAGCCAACTTTTAATAATGCGGTAGTCGGGCCACCAATGCCCAGAACGCCGGGTGCAAAGGTATTAATAAGAATCGCCATCAGCAAAGGGATAATAATTAAACCGCCTGGCACTTTATTCATCTTCTCAAGTATATTTATGTTCATAGGATGACTCGTAAATTATGATTAAACAGAGATAACGGCGAAATACCCCCCGAACGAACATTCCATCATTCTTTGTTAATAAACTTCTGATTTATTACTGTGATTCTTTATAAATTCTTGCAACAATCGTACTGATAATATTTTCCGGGCCGGTTAACCCTCCTTTCCCGACGCAAATTAATCCGTCGTAGTCCCCACCGATAATACGCACCATATCGGTTTGCGGTATTACGTAGTCGATCATTTCAATCCCGGTGGCACCAAGTTCTTGCAACACATTCACCATGGTGTCGCCACCGGTCATATACAGACCTTTGATTTTACCCGATGCGCAATGGAGCACCTCGCGCACAATATTCCCCAGGCCCTGGTTAATATTTTCTGCTGCCTGGCCGTGCGCCAGCCCAAAACGCAGCTCTTCCTCCTGAAGATTCAGTAATCGTCCGGTTAACGCCGATTCAAAAACAAACAGCGCATTCTGCTGTGCCGGAAGGCACTGCCGGGCATGTTGGACCACGCGCTTGACTTCGATTTCAGCCGCGTTTTTCTTGTCGATCAGCAGTTCGGCGTCAACAGGGATATGGCATACCCTTGCATCATTCGCGATAAGGTGCCCGAGCTGTTTTTTTGTTACCGGCGTTGCGCTGCCGGCGACGACCAGGATTGAGCCGTGCGGGTTGTCAGCGGCCACTGCCGTTGAGGCGTTGATGCGCCTTTCCCGCATCAGGTCACGACGCACCGCCAGCCGTTCGGTAAAGGGGCCAGGGTCAACCGCCAGAACGTTCCAGTTCAGTGAAACCACCGCTCCGGCAATGACCTCAACATCTTCAACGGTAATCGCATCGACGACGATAACCCGGACGCCACGCTGCTGCTACTGCTGTAAATCCTGCTGCATCTGTAGCTGGCCTTTCATCACTGAAAGCCAGCGCGATGTGCCCAACCTGATGACAGGTCTGCGCCGCCAGCAGTCCCGGTACCCATGACTCGGTGACCGGCGTACGCACATCGCAAGCCACATCGGTGCGCGAAAGCGCCACTGAATCAATGACCGAATAGCCGCCAACCAGAATGCGGCGCGACTGCGGCATCGCGGGCACCACGACAGCGATGGTTTCCGGCGGCAACAGTTCCAGCATGGCGTCAATTTCAAAGCCGATACCGCCGCGCAGTGTGGTATCAATCCGCTTGGTAAAATATTGCGCGCCGCGCGCCTGCAACTGTTTCACCGCTGCGCTAACCCGATACTGAGCTTCCGCTTTCGGCAGTGAACGGCTGTCGCTGCTGACCACCATCGCCGGATAGTCCACCTCACTGCTGGCGAAAGATTCGGTGTCGAAAAACGCCGCAGTTTTTAAACCACTGTGTGCCAGCAGCACCCCGACGGTAGTCGCCCCGGTCAGATCGTCGGCCACAATACCCAGCTTCGCGCCTTCCCCTTGCGGCCAGACTATCCCAATGCAGGCCGCCGTTACGCCGGAAACATAGATGCCTTCGTGGATAAACTCTGCCAGCGGGCCACTTTTACCAGTCGGATGAAGATTGATGGTCGGAATACCGCGTTTGGGATACAGACCGCAACGTAATGTGCCGCCGCAATCGATAACCATCAGGCCAATTTCCTCTTCCGGCGGCTCGCCGTTTTTAAAAACATCAACGGACGGCCAGCCGGTAAGTTCGCTGAGGCGTTTAACCACCGGCGGGCAAATCCCACCGGTAATGTAAGCAATCTTTTTCGCCTGACTGATATCAATGGTCAGCGGCCCACCCCAGCCCTTACTGCTCCTGCTAATCAACAGATGTTTTTCCATGCCTGTGTCCTCCGGATGCGCAGTAATGTCAGCGGTTACTGATGCTTCATTTTCCAGTAGCGGGCTGCCACCAGCGTGGACTCCAGCATACTGACGGTACCCGCTTTACCCGTGCCTGCGATATCAAATGCCGTACCGTGATCGACCGAGCTACGCACAAAAGGCAGACCAAAAGTGATGGTGATTGATCGTTCGAAGTCGAGTGTTTTACAGGCGATATGTCCCTGATCGTGGTACAGGGAAAGGATCGCGTCATAGCGCCCCTGTTTGCCCAGATGAAACACGGAATCTGCCGGGACCGGACCAATAGCGTTAATCCCCATCTCCTGCGCGGCTTTAACCGCCGGGATCAGGTTGTCGGCCTCTTCGTGACCAAACAGGCCGTTGTCTGAAGCGTGCGGATTCAGCGCGGCGACCGCAATGCGCGGATTGTTGATTTTCAGCGCGGTGAACTCATGGTGAATCTGCTGCACGCATGCCAGTACGCGCTCTTTACTGGCATAATCACAGGCAGCTTTGAGCGCCATATGGCGGCTGACGAAGAACACCCGCAGATTATGGACGTGGAACATGGTGAGGCCATAATCTGCACGCGTTTCAACCTGATAGATTTCGGTATGGCCCGGCAGTTTGCATCCCGCAAGCTTGATGGCTTCTTTATGAATGGGTGCGGTAGAGACCACGTCGATCAAACCGGCTTTGCCCAGCTCGATAGATTTCATTACGTAGTCCAGCGACATCTGCCCCGCCAGCTTTTGCACTTTGCCCCATTCAATGCTTTCGCAGTCATAATCACCGCTTTCCAGCACGTCCAGCGTTCCCCAGTTGAAACGGGCCTGCTGCGGATGGCTGATGCGATTGACTGGAAAATCACATCCCATGATCTTCATTGCCCGGTTAATAATCGGGATCGAGCCGATTAAAAAAGGTTTGCACTCGTCGTACACGCTTTTATCCATCAGGGTAGCGAGGGTAATTTCCGGTCCGATTCCGGCAGGATCGCCAAGGGTGATGGCAACAACGGGTTTTTTCTCTTGTGACATGGTGTACCTCTTGCAGGGAAGAACAGAATTGTTCATATGTTCACGCACAAATCATATGTTCATGACCTTACCTGATGGCCGAGAGGTTATTAGTGATTTTTGTCACATAAAACCATCCAGAGATTTATTTGATAAAAAAATGTGATCTAACATATGTTCACCATGCGATAAAAAGTTCAGTCACAGCGGCACGTGGTGGCCTGCTCACTACAAGCCGTTGATTTACCTGTAACGGAGAACAGAAATGAGACAGATATGGTTAGGAACCAGCTGGAAAATGAACAAGCCGTTGTCGGAAGCCATGACGTGGTGTGAGACGCTGACGGCGCGGCTGACGGGAAATTTGCACCCGAAGATCCAGCCATTTGTTATTCCTCCTTTTACCGCTATTCACCCGGTATGGATGCATCTGCAACAACACCAGCTTCGCTGTCTTGTCGGTGCGCAGAATATGCACGAAGCGGAAAACGGTGCCTGGACTGGCAAAATCTCCGCCGCCATGCTGGCTGAGGCCGGAGCTACCCTGGTCGAACTTGGCCATTCTGAACGCCGTGGGGCATTCAATGAAAGCGACGCTGCCATTAACCAAAAAGTACATAGCGCACTGCGCCACGGTTTGCGACCACTGATCTGCATTGGCGACAGCGCAGACGAGAAACGCTGGCGGGTGTCGAGAGAAAGCGTGGTGCGTCAGATGAAAATCGCGCTATACGGTTCAGACGAACAGCAGGTTTTACAGACCCTTATCGCCTGGGAGCCGGTATGGGCCATTGGTGAACAGGGTACGCCGGCCACTGCGGAACAGGCCGGAGAGATGCACCAGGCGCTGCGCCAGACCTTGTGCGAAATGTTTGGCAGTGAAACCGGGCGGCGCATCCCCCTGCTGTATGGCGGTAGCGTCAACGGGCAAAATGCCGTAGAACTACTGCGCCAGCAGGAGATTGATGGTCTGTTTATTGGTCGTTCGGCCTGGGATGCCAACAGCTATTGCGACATTGTTCAACGCGTTACAGAGGAATTTATTCTTCAGGCGCAGTAGTATCAGGAGAAATCAGAAATGGAAGCACCAGGCGATAACTATGACTGAACAAGACTCAGACTATGCGCTGCTGACAGAAATTGCCGTGGCCTATTACGATCAGGAACAGACTCAGGAAGAGATTGCAAAACGCTTTGGTATCTCGCGTATTAAAGTGGGTCGTTTGCTGAAAAAAGCCCGTCATGAAGGGATTGTCGAGATTAACGTCAAATACCATCCGGTGTTCAGTTCCCAGATAGAGCAGCAGTTTATTTCTCACTTCGGAATCAAACGGGCGCTTATCGCCCTTGACCATCACGATGAGGATGAGCAGCGCCAGCAGGTTGCGGCGCTGGTCAGCAACTATCTGGCGGGGATCCTCAAAAGCGATATGACCGTCACCGTTGGCCAGGGGCGTAACGTCGCCGCCGTCGCCAACCATGTGGGTATTTTTCCGGAACGGCACTGTCGCTTTATCTGCGGTATCGGTGGCACGAAACGCGACAATCAGCTGATTGATGCCGACCACATCAGCCGAAATCTGGCTCGCAAATTTAACGGTTACAGCGAAACACTCTACGCCCCGGCCTACGTAGAAACACCCGATCTCCGCGCGGCGTTTATGCAAAACCGGCTGATTAAGGCCACGCTGGAACAAGCCAGCAAGGCAGACGTCGCCATCATTGGCCTTGGTGATATGAATGAAAACAGTTTTATGGTGCAACTGGGCTGGTTCTCTCCGCAGGAGATCGCCAGCGCGCGTCAGGAACAGGGGGTGGTGGGCGATATTGCGGGCTACAGCTTTTTCAATATTCAGGGTACGCCGGTGGACACGGTGATGAATGACCGGGTGATCGGCCTCAGCCTTGAGCAGCTTCGCGCCATCCCATGTGTGATTGCTATCGCCGCCGAAAGCACCAAAGCGACAGCTATCCTCGGTGCGCTGCGCACGGGGGTGATTGACGTGCTGGCGACCAGCGCGTCAAATGCCAGGGCAGTGATTAACATGCAGAAAGCGCTGTAAAGCCTTTGTGAGGAAAGCGTGCAGAGCCGAATAACAGTGGTATCACGCCTGCCTGCTAAGCGGCTGTTTCAGGCTTAGCAGGCAGACGTTAATCATCCGTGCTGCCGAAACAATAAATCCCTGTGATATTGATTAACTCTGGCAGGGGTGACAGAAAAATCCGCCCTTGCGAGCGGATTTAAAACGAAATGCCTGAACGGTTATCTTCACCAGTAAAGGTCAGAAGTGTTCCCAGTTTTCCTGAAGATTTGTTTCGGTTTTCGCCGTCGGCAATGCCGGAAGCGATTTTATCGCCGGGCTGTTTGTCGGTCTCAACGTCGTCGGTGTTGAGGACGGCGCATTAATGATAAAGGCGGAAACCAACTGATTAAGGGTGCCTGCCTGCTCCATCAGCGAGCGGGATGCCGCTGACGCTTCTTCCACCAACGCGGCATTCTGCTGTGTCACATCATCCATCTGATTAACAGCCTGGTGGACCTGACCAATACCCAGCATCTGCTCCTGAGCAGCGGCAGAAATTTCATTTATCAGGTCAGAAACCTGACGAACAGCATCCTTCATGCGGTCCATGTTCTGCCCGACGTCCTCCGCCTGTTCTGAGCCGGTTTCCACATAACGCATGGATGACTCGATCAACTCTTTTATCTCACGGGCTGATGCGGAAGAACGCTGAGCCAGATTACGCACCTCACCTGCCACTACCGCAAATCCACGGCCCTGTTCACCGGCACGCGACGCTTCCACCGCAGCATTAAGCGCCAGAATATTGGTCTGAAAGGCAATACCTTCGATAAGGGATATGATGTCGGTAATTTTCGTTGAGCTGTTGCGGATATCAGACATCGTCGCCAGCATCGCCTGCACGCGGGTAAAACTGTTATCTGAAATTTCACGCGCATTTTGCGAAAGTTCAGTAGCCAGGCGGGTGTTCTCGGCGGTCTGCCTGACGGTTTCAGTCAGTTGAGACATGCTCGCTGCCGTTTGCTCCAGCGACGCAGCCTGCTCTTCAGTACGGGATGACAGGTCTTCATTGCCGGCGGAGATTTGTGCTGATGCGGTACTGACAGAGTCTGAAGATGCGCTAACCGAAGAAAGTGAACTGGCGACATTTTTCACCAGGTGATTGTAAGCCTGGGCTGTCAGGCCAATTTCGTCCCTGCGCGAGTCGTCAGCACGCAGCGTAAGATCGAGTGAGGTGCTGGCATTTTCCATGGTGGTGCGCATGGCATTAAGGCTTCTGCGGATACTGAGGATAATTTTTACCACCAGCGTTCCCAGAATCAGGATTACTGCGGTGGAGCCTGCAATCATGCTCCAGAAGGTAGTGTTGTAAATACGATCGTTGTCTTTTCTGAGCTGGTTACTGATATCGACGTTCAGCTTCAGCTGTTTCTGATAACCGACGATAAGATCCCTTGCTGACTGGCCGATACCGGCATTTCCCTGGAGTTCGCGCAACGATACTTTATCGTCCTGCGCCAGCGATCCCTGGATGAACACCGGTAACCTGTCTCTGATATCTTTGATCGTGGCAAAGCCCGCCTGGGTCATCTGACGATCTTCATCGCTGGATATATCGTGGTCCAGATAGTACTGATTGAGGGTTTGCAGTTTGTCGATCACCTCGTCAATCTGCTTTCCTAGCTGCGCCTGTTTATTCAGGTCGGTGGCACTCTGATGCCGATACAGCCAGATAATCAGTTCATTGCTGCTATCAACCTGCTTACCGAGGTCGATGATTGAAGGGATAGCATTGTCCTGGACATACTGAAATCGCGACTGAAATCCGGTCACGACAAACATGGCAACAATGACCACCGTAATCAAAGAGGCTGCAAGCAAGGAAAAACTCAGAAAAAGTCGCTGTGTAATTGTCATGAACATATCCACCTGAAGAGATGCGAGAAAAACCATACCAAAAACGGATTAACCGTAGCGGAACAAAGTTACTATCGGCAGCGCAGGCTTAATTATTAGTAATTTTATAATTAATCCAGTGACAAATATTGTTTAGTGACCTGAACAGATTGATGCAAAATGAAAAAATGCCAGCCCGTCAGCAGCAATAAGGCACATATCTCTGAGGAAAAGTGATATGCGGACAATTTCTGTCGGAGGTAAGAATACAAATAACCAACTGATCAACACTCGGCATTATGACATGACGTTACTACTTATTGCAGAATAATGTCGTTAATAATTCAGGTGCAGATTCGATCATAAGAAACACACTCATCTGTTAAACATAAAGCAGGATAATTGATTGAACAAATAAGATGATGCCGTTGCGTTTTCACACCCTGTTTCCTGATTACATCTGCACAGTTTTAAAGTAATAAAAACAGCGAAAAAATTAACTTTTACGCCCGGACAGATATTTTACCCCTTTACTGCCGAAATATTCCTCGTGCTGCTCATCAGTAACCAGATGAAAAGTCTGGCCAGCCGCATAAGTCACTTTCTCTGCGCTATTAGTAATGGTTATATCACCGTCAAGGATCAGGGCCATCGCTTCAAAGGGATGCGAATGCCAGTCCAGACGGCTGTTGGCGGCTCTCTCAACCAACACCGGCTCGCTGAAACCTTGCTGTTTCAGTATTGCCCGAAATTCACTCTCAGTCATATCGCCACCTTTTTTTCGATTCTGCAAGTGTAGTACAGGCTGTCAAAACTGACAGCTAAGCGCTCGATACGTATAACTATCCAGCCTGAGTCACCGTATTAAGGTATGGCAATGATTCTGGCCCCAACTTATTCCAGCCCTCAAAAAGAGGAATCCCGCGCTGACTCAGATTAAGCAGGCATGAGACGTTAAGAATAATAAGAATTTATCTTCATCCGGCCTTATCGTCTCATTTCTGTCATTTTGACGATGTAATAATATTTGACTGTAACCCATCTGAACTGTCCAGAGATGTAATCCATTCACTCCATTTCACAATATCTCTGGCGGCTGAAAACAGAGTATGGATGCAGTTCACCCTGTAATTAATATTCTGTGATATTCAGAATCAGCACTTCATTCATTTTGTCATCGCCCACTGCCCCGGATAAAGGTTGTCGGTAAAATCTCTGCGGATTTTAAAAGTCACCACCCACAGACAACGCTTTATTCCGATCAGATAACGGCAGACTTAAATTAATTTTTGCTTACTGAGATAAGAGCGGTGCTGTTCAGCACGGCAGAACGCAACGATAATAGCGTTATCCCTGCTCACATCGCTTATAAGGGCTGTCTTCATCGGGTGGCTGGCGCAAAACAAGCCTCAGGTATGTTGCGGACAGCAATCATCACTTACCGCGATCCTGATAAGGATCTTTTTTATGATCCTCACTGTCATCGCGCGTGCGAGGGATCTCACCGTGTTCAGCGGGATTATCTCTCGCCGGATGGTGCTTATCGGTTTTCTCAGGTTTTTGATAGTTAGCTCTGGACGACATCTCACCCTCCTGCTGTTTACATCACGTGAAATTGACTTTCTGTTACTATAGTCGGATTCAATCTGAGGTGGTGTGAATGAAAAAATATTTCTGCGTATTGATGCTTATTCTGGCAGTTGGCGGCTGCTCTTCTTCGTCGGGAGTAAATTTCGACGACGCGAAACTGGCTAAGATTCAGTATGGTTCCACAACCCGTCAACAGCTGATTTCGCTGTTTGGTCAGCCGACATCGGAGACACCTTACCCGGAAAATCATACCCTGATGATGTGGTCCTACAGTAAAGCTAACGCGATGAGCACCACAGATGGCAAGACGCTGACGGTACAACTGGATAATGGCAAAGTAAAAAGTTACACCCTCAGCAAAACCTGACCAGCAGCGGCTTAGTCAAACAGGTCCAGTTGTTGGTCGCCTTGCGGTCTGCTCTTATTGCGCATTTTCTTTTCGGGCGGCAGTGGCCGCTGCATTTCCTGCTCTAACCAGCGCATGATCACCGCCACAATATAAGCCTGTTGCGCTTGCGTCAGCGGCTGCTTGGCGGGAATCGCATGCCATTTGCTCAGACAGCCACGGCAGCATGTTGCAGTGGCATGTTGTGCGATAAACACCGGATGTCCGCGCATGGGGGTTTGTTTACCGTCGCTGGCAGGTACAGCAGGTGCCAGCCGCATATTGATAAATTCCTGCGCGTGGCGTCTGACTTCCGCTTCCCCCCGCTTATGGCAGTAATGATATTCCGTCTGCCCAAGGTGGAAACGCTGACGAAAAGCGGAAGCGGCCAGCCGCTGAAAAACATCATCGATGATCACGGCGATACAGCGTCCATTCTTCGACTCGTTCCCCGCCGGGTAAAGTGCAATAGCCTGTCTGTCCCTGTCCGGTGTTGACAATATCGAGGTTTCCACACTGGTTTACACACCATGCAGATGCCGGATTTGGCATCCCCAGTTTGGCTGGAGTGGCAGGTTTTTCTGGCTGCGCGGCACAACCCAACAGCGATGTTGCCCATATCAGTAAAAGGATATTTTTCATCTGTTTTCCCGGTTTAACAGCATCAACATGATGCTTTGTTCAGGGTGAGTTACCCAGTTTAACGCGTTGAACTTAAACCCTGATTCATTAAGATAGGTTTTTGCCCATCTCAACAGGAAGTTGCCCGCATGCTGAACACCCTTACCCTCCGGCTTACCCGCCATGTCAGCCAGTATCTGCTGCCCGACATGCGTGCACTGCTGCCCTCTGAATCCGTGCAGTTCTTTTGTAACGAACTGGATGAGGAGTGGCACTATACGTTGCTCTGTCGGCAAAACGAACATATCTGTTCGTTGACGGTATCGGCAATACTGGTGTGGCATCAACTCAGACATATACAGTCAATGGTCTGGAGTACAACGCAGGAACAGCAGGATGCCACGCATTACAGTGCCGCTCGGCTGTATGAACGCCTCATCACGCCAGGGGCAATACTTTATCTCTCCTGAAGGTTCTGTGACGATTTAGCAGCAGTTTTTTGCTGTATTCATCTGATTGAAATCTGCACTTTCCCGCTAATCTGGCACATATTCATCAAAGTGGTAGTGGAGTAACCTATGCCAGATAAAGACGCTGTCGTTGAACGACTGACTGTGGAAGTTCTCGCACTGAGACATATCGTGCAGATGCTTATCGCCTATGGCAATGTGCCAACCGGCGGCAAACTGAATAAGTATCTGCAAAAAGTGGCCGATGACGCCGAACATCGTGATGAGCGTGCGGCTAACAAAGCCATTGCCGATGCGATTCGCAGCTATATTCAGTAAAGAAAACGCGGAACAAAAATAATAAAACCGACACTGTTTGTTCACGGTTGAAAGGTTCAGGCTGTCTGTATTTCATAAGGAGACAGCCATGAAAAAACGTCCTGCTATGCTCACCGCGCTTTATCTTCTGTTCCGCCAGGAACGCCAGCCTCACAAATTGTTCGGTATGATTTATCTCTCACCGGAACAGCGCGCTGCCATCCTGCGCGAGCTTCTTTACCCCTGCGACCAGCCTGGCCGTTAGCCAGCTGGCAGTTTGATTTTACGCTTCCAGCCACGTTATCCTCCCCACCCCCGGCTTTGCAAAGTGGTCGGTTAATCACTGGAACAGTCTCAACACAGGGAACAGAAACAGATGTATCAGTATATTCTTGGCTGGCTTACAACTTTCGAACTACCTTATGCACCGCTGATTGCCCTGCTGGCAATGCTTGGCATAATTTTAATTATTTCCTTAATTGTCCACGGCTTGCTCCACCGTGCCATGCTGCCGTTTCTGCGCCGGCTTGCCGCAAAATCATCACGCCAGTGGCCTCACGTTATTTTCGACAGTAAATTGTTCAGCCGCTTCGCCCTGTTAATGCAGGGTGTGTTGTTACAGATTCAGTTGGAGATGTTTCTTCAGGGGCATGAACCCGTTTTCAGTATCGTTATGGTGGCAAGCCAGGTATGGATGATGATCTTCAGCCTGCTGATGTTTTTCTCACTGCTGGATCTTATCCTTGGGCTGTCGGAAAACAGCATGTTCGCCACACAATTACCACTGCGTGGCATCTTTCAGAGTCTGAAACTGATTGCTGCCCTGCTGATCGCGCTGATGATTATTTCGGTGCTGATTGGCAAATCCCCGCTGGTGTTACTGACCGGGCTGGGCGCGATGACCGCCGTACTGATGCTGGTGTTCAAAGATCCCATCCTCGGTCTGGTGGCAGGGATTCAGCTCTCGGCAAACAGTATGCTCAAGCTGGGAGACTGGCTGGAGATGCCGAAATATGGCGCAGACGGCTCGGTGGTGGATATCGGCCTGACTACGGTAAAAGTGCGTAACTGGGACAATACCATTACCACCATCCCGACCTATGCGCTGATTTCTGATTCGTTCAAAAACTGGCAGGCAATGTCTGAATCAGGTGGGCGTCGTATTAAGCGCAGTATCAACATTGATACCACCAGCATTCGCTTCCTCAATGAAGAAGACATCCTTGCTATGCAACGGGCGCAGCTGCTTACACCTTACCTGGATGGCAAAAAAGAGGAAGTCTCGGCGTGGAATGCAGGTCTGAACTGCGATCTCAGCACCCCTCTCAACGGTCGCAGAATGACCAATATCGGGACTTTCCGCGCCTGGCTGGAAGCCTGGCTGAAGGCGCATCCCCGGACCCATAAGGGAATGACGCTGATGGTGCGTCAGCTGGCTCCCGGCTCCGAGGGACTGCCAATTGAAATTTATGTTTTTACCAATACGACGGTGTGGCTGGAGTATGAAAGGATTCAGTCAGATATTTTTGACCATATCTTCGCGGTGTTGCCTGAATTTGATCTGAGAGTTCATCAAACACCTACCGGCAACGATATGCGCAATATGCGGCTGACCACCGGCTGATAATCAGGCTGACAGCGGGCTGTCTGTCACCCGCTGTCAGGCCTACAAAACTTAGCGACGATAAAACGGCTCGGCTATGCCGGCGACGCCGACCCGCACCGCGAAGAGATCGCCGGACTGGGGATACTCCGCCAGCTCCTGTGGCGAACGTTCCTCGCGTGAACTGGTAATAAATAACGTCTTCAGGTCAGCGCCTCCAAAAGCAACCATCGTTGGCCAGCGTACCGGGAGAGGGATTTCATCAACAAAGTCTCCATTGGCCGGATTGAGACGAATAACTCTGGCACCGTCAAACATGGCCGACCAGTAAAATCCTTCGCTGTCCACCGCCGCGCCGTCTGGTAAGCCTCCCTGTTGCTGTACAAAGCGCTGTACTACCTGTCGTGGCCCGATTTCACCCTGCTCATCCATCGGATAGCGATAGAGCACACCATTTGGCGTATCCGAATGATACATCCAGCGGCTGTCGGGTGAAAAAGCCACGCCGTTGGAAATCATAATATCTTCTGCCTGAACGGTCAGGGTGAGATTCTCATCGAGTCGACACAGCTTGCCGCCATTACGATCCTGTGGCTCCCACAGGCTGCCACACCAGAAACGACCAAAACGGTCAACTCGTCCGTCATTAAAGCGGCTACGCGCCGCTTCTCCGGGATTGGGTGCAATTCGTGCGGCAATTTTTCCGTGGTGATCGAGCATACAGACGCCGCTGCGCAAAGCAGCGACAAAACCGCCCTGCTCTCTCAGACCGAAACAACCAATATGTTCTGCCACCGGCATAACGCGATGTTCACCGCTAACAGGATCGAAACGGTGGATCGCCGGAGCGAGAATATCGACAAAGTAAAGGGCCTGCTCGCTCACCGACCAGACAGGACATTCTCCGAGTTCTGCCTGCACCGCCAGTACATTATCAACCTGATAGCGCATAAATTTCTCCTGAACACCCATGACAGCACTGAGTGTAATGCAAAAATGATTTTCTGCCGTGGTGAAATAAAGGGAGATAATAAAGTCCGGTTGAGCATCTCTTAAATATAATTAAGAGCATTCCTTCTGATGGAGCTTTTTTTTCGTCTTTTTCTTATTTATAATCCTCGCCATTGGGAACGAATTACATATTAAGAATTATTTTGAAATATTTAACTAAATAACTCTACAAAGTCGGCATTATTCCTTCACTTTTCAATTGTAAGCTTGTAGTCATTGAAAAAGCGCAGGAGCATTACCAATGAGAACATTAATTAAAGCCGTCTCTGTTCTGGGTGTGATAATGATGCTGAGTGGTTGTATTATTGATGATGGTTATCGTGGTGGGCCCGGCTGGCACCATGGCGGCGGTTATCATGGCGGCCCGCACTATGGCTACCGCTATGGGCCTGGCCCGAATCGCTGTTAAAATGCAGCCGTCTGAATAGCAGGCATTGAAGAAGAGTAAGATGTGAGATAGTGACAGGCAAAGCCTGCACACAGCAATAAAAAAGAAAGGCAACAACATTGGGTGGGAATTTTCCCGCCCTTTTTATTATTTAACTTTTAATACTGTAGTTACACTGATACCAGGCTTTCATTAATCCGGGAATGCGACTTTCCTGCGGTTTAATCGGTTCGACTTTATCAAAACCTCGCTCTGCACAATAACGTTGTACATCTTCCAGCATGGCTGTTTTATTTACCAGCGACGGATTAAAACGATATTGCACCGTATTTACTGCACGATCCTCATCGACTTTTTCAAACGCGCCTGGTTTGCTGGATGTACATCCCATTAATAAAAATGCACCGATCAGTAGTGTGTAAGTTAAAGATTTATTTTTATTCATTTTTGCTCCTTTTCCGCAGCAGTATCATAACAACGCGATTTCATTTCACTATCGGAAAAAACCGTATTTGCACATTTTTTACAGTGTGGATGCAAAATTTTGCCGATTGAATCAATCAAGAAAAACACCTGGTGCCTTTTTCTTATCGATGCCATGATGACTTCACAAAACGACATACCTGTACCACACTAGGATATTACTGTTATAACAATATGTTATGCCCGCGGCGAGCGGGCTTTTTTTTGCTACCAGTTGGCATTGCCGTCAAGAATGATACGCAGTACTTCAGCCGAGTGATTAACCGGAAGTGCCAGCACAGATCGATAAAGATCGATGGTCATTTCACAAAGTTTCGTCTTATCAGCCCCTGTTTCAGCCGGTGCATTAATTAATTGCAGATCACTTCCCCAGCGGCCGTACAGGCTGCGAACAATATTTCCCAGGTCTTCACGTCCCTGCAATGCATTACCGGTGTGTTCTGCCCCAAAGCTTTGTTGCAGAAAATAGTCCAGGGCTTCACCCTCCTTTTTACGCAACTCAACAGGCAGACTTTCTGTGGTGTTGATTCCTCCACTGACCTGCGGGAACAAAAATTTAAAACAGAGTTCGCTATTTTGCTGATGTAGCGCTTTCATCTGCTCCAGCGAAACCTGCATATAGCGGTACAATGCTTCATTACTGGCATAACTGATACGCTGACTGAGCAGGTCTGCCAGCATTGGCCGAAGATGTTCCAGCGCCTGCGCTTCGCTATCGCCCATTGCCACTGCCGCCAGATATTGCTGATGCAGCCTTTGGTATAGCGAAGGTTGCTGCACCTTCAGCGTGCGGTAAAGCGGCAGGCTGATAAAATAGTGTTCTGCTGCGTTCAGGCGGGCCTCGTGCTGCTGATGTGGCACCCTTACAGCAACGTAATAAGTACTGCTGACAGCAACAAGAACAATCGCCAGCCATACGGCCAGCGTTGTGCTGATTTTTTTGCGCTGGTGCAGCAGAATTAAAATGAAAAGCGCGGCAATGCCGCAAATAAAAACCATAAGCCCGGCGAAGAAAGTCAAAATTGCATCCTGAATAAGCGGGCCAGTCGGCGCAGCCCGGAAATATAATCAGTCGACGCGCACGTCAACCAGAACCGGGCAGCTGGCTCGTTCAATTACTGCGGCACTGACCGATCCTTTTAACAGACGATTAAAAGAAGACAGATGGCGACGCCCCATGATAATCATCGTTGCCCCCATTTCATTAGCCTGAGCAACAATGGTTTCAGCCGATTCCCCGGCAATGACTCTACCGGTTGCGTCAATCCCTGCCCCCTGAAGCTCCGCGAGTGCCTGACGGACAGCAGCCTCCGCCGTGTTCTGTTCGTCAAGTGCACTGCCAAAATCGCCGGGATCTTCCCCCGCTTCGATAATATAGTCACCCGTTGTGGCAGCGTAGCTGGCATCAACACAGCATAAAACCACCACCTGCGCAGCCAGTGCTCTGGCCTGCTGAACAGCCAGGGAGACGACTTTGCGGGCAATTGTTGAATTATCGACGGCAACCAAAAGTTTTTGCATTTCCCTCTCCTGTCAGTCACGTATTGACGCTTTGCCTATCTCATCCACCAGCGCCTCTTTGCATTTAAGGATTGCTTCACGGTAGAGCGCCTCATGCTGCTGAAAGCGGCTGGAAGGAACCAGTAAACTGATGGAATAGCGTCCAAGTATGGTATCGATAGCGACCGCCATCGTCGAAATCCCTGCCAGCGTTTCCTCGCGGTCATAAGAAACCCCCGTGCGGCGAATCTCCTTTAACCGCTCCAGCAACTCCGGAAAAGCTTTTACCGTGAGATCGGTAATGGCCTCAAATGCATCGCCAACCAGCGCTCTTGCCTGTTGATCGCTCTCCAGCGCAAGCAGGGCTTTTCCACCCGAGGTGCTGTACAACGGCAGATGCAACCCAATGCGCGGTACCACCCTCAACTCACGATCGGCAACCACTGAATGCACAATTGCCAGTTGCAGGCCACTGGCACGCGCCAGAGTTACCGTTTCGCCCGTGGCATCACTTAACGTCTGAAGCCAGGGCCGGGCGATGGCTACCACGTCGGTGTGAACAGTGGCAATCAGTCGCAGCAGGGCCGGACCAAGGCGAACACCGCCTGCGCCATGAATGCGCACCAGTTGCACCGAATCCAGCGCGGCGACAATGCGCTGTACCGTGGAGCGAGGGAGATCAACGGCCTGGGCAATTTCCCCCAGGCTCATACCATCGGGACGATTACCGAGAGCATCCAGAATTTTTGCGGCCCGCGAGATCACCTGGATCCCGCCGTTACGTTCGTCTTCACGTGGAATTGAAGATTCAGACATCAGCTTTCCTTCCTTGCTTGAGACCGATATTTTAGCACGCTATTGCGGTTACGGCTCAGTGTATCGCATTGCAATACACCCACTCACAAGGTAGTATGCACAGCAAATGTACCGTAATACGGTACAGTGAATCACATAATTTTCATCCTCATGGAGCCGTTATGTCTTCCCAGCCTGTTGCGGCCTCTCACCCTTTTACCCTGCGTCTGGCGCTTGGCCTGGTTGGCGTGCTGATTGCTGCCCTGACCTCTGGCCTCAACGATCGGGTTACCGATCTGGCGCTGATCGATATTCGGGCAGCAACCGGTTTTGATTACGATCGTGCCAGCTGGATCACTTCTGCTTATCAGGCTGCGGAGGTGGCGGCGATGATGATTGCGCCCTGGTTCGCCGTCACCTTTTCACTGCGCCGTTTTGCGTTGAGCGTGGCTGCGGTTTTTGCCATCACGGGCGCAGTACAGCCCTACGTACCCACTCCCGCACTCTTTGTTGCTCTGCGTGTCATACAGGGCCTTGCAGGTGGTGCTTTACCGCCACTGCTGATGACGGTAGCACTGCGTTTTTTGCCTCCCCCGATCAAACTCTATGGGCTGGCAGCTTATGCCCTGACTGCGACTTTTGGTCCCAACATTGCCGCTTCGCTGGCCGCATTCTGGACCGATTCAGTTGGCTGGCAGTTTGTATTCTGGCAGGTTGTCCCGCCGATTTTTGTCGCCTGCCTGCTGATGAGCTGGGGATTACCGCAGGATCCGCTGCGACCGGAGCGTTTCCGGCAGATTGACCTGATCGGCATGCTGACAGGTTGTAGTGGAGTGGCATTGCTTATTCTTGTGTTGAGCCAGGGAGAGAGACTTGACTGGTTCAACTCGCCGCTTATTACCAGCATGCTGCTGTTTTCTCTGGCATTGCTGACCGTTTTTTTCATTAATGAGTGGTATCACCCGCTGCCGCTGTTCAGATTGCAGATGCTGTCCAGGCGCAACCTGGCTCACGGCCTGCTGGCACTGGCAATCGTACTGCTGACAGCGCTCTCTGGTTCAGCCCTGCCGTCAGCATATTTTTCACAGGTGGACGGATTTCGCATTAATCAGTTTGCCCCGCTGGCGCTGGCTGTTGGTTTACCTCAGTTGCTTATTGCGCCACTGCTGGCAGCATTATTAAACCGCCGCTGGATCGACGGCCGTCTGATGCTGAGCAGTGGTGCCGCGCTGCTGTGCCTCTCCTGTCTGCTGGGTATGCAAATCACCGGTGACTGGGCGCGGCAAAACTTCTGGACAATTCAGCTGTTGCAGGCGTTCGGCCAGCCAATGATGATTCTGCCGGTGCTGATGAGCGCCACCAGTGTGGTTCATCCAACGGAAGGCCCCTGGGCCTCTGCGATGTTCAATACCGTACGTGGTTTTGCCAGCGTGGCGGCTGGGAGCCTGATTGAAAACCTGCTCACTTATCGTGAGAAATTTCATTCTCACCATCTGATTGACCAGATGGGTAATCACCTATGGCTCAGCATGGCGGATAACGCAGCCAGCGCCGGACCGCTGACACCTTTGTTGCCAGATGGCTCAGTCAGTTCAGCGGAAAATATTCGCCACTTCGCCACGCTGCTCAGACATCAGGCGCTGATCCTGAGCGTCAGCGATCTCTATTTACTGATAACCGGCTTTGCTCTACTGCTGGTGCTGCTGACCGCCTTGCTGGCGACGCGCGTTTATCCACCCCAGACACTGATGCAATCCGCAACCTCCACCACGAGATAATCACCATGCGCTTCACACCTGCAAAAAGAATTCTGATGCTGGCTCTGTCGTTACTATTGTTGCTGGCAGCCGCTCTGTTTGTCTGGTCTGCCATGAGCCGGCATCAGGCCAGCACTGAGGATGCCGTGGTGGCCGCCGATTACACCCTGGTGGCACCCAAAATTTCCGGCTACATTCGTGACGTTAATGTCGGTGATAACCAGGCGGTGAAAGCGGGTCAGTTACTGGCGACGCTTGACGATCAGGATTATCGCGTCGCACTGGAAAGCGCAGAGGCCAACCTTAAGATCGGTGAAGCAAAACTGGCAGGCGCAGAGGCCAGTCTGCAACAGCAACAGGCCGCCATTGCGCAGAGCGAAGCTGCCGTCAGCGCCAGCGAAGCCACCCTGGAATATGCCGGACAGAATGCCGATCGCTATCGTCGCCTGTTGAAAAGTGGAACGGCAACCGCCGATGAGCAGCAAAAAACCTATGCCACCCTGCGTGAAGCCACAGCAGGGCTACGGCAAAGCAAAGCAGCAGCTCTGGCGGCGCAAAATGAGGTGCCGGTGTTGCAGGCGGCGGTTAAGCAGGCTCAGGCTGACATCGCCGCAGCACGCGCCAGCGTTGACCAGGCACGTCTTAACCTCTCTTACACCCGTATCACCGCGCCGGTTGACGGTTACGTTGCCCAGCGTTCGGCTCGTCCCGGTGCCTGGGTTTCGGCAGGCACGCGCCTGATGGCGGTGGTCCCCTTACAGCAGAGCTATGTGCTGGCTAATTTTCTGGAAACGCAGCTAAAGCATGTGCAGACAGGGCAAGCCGTTTCTGTCAGGGTTGACGCGCTACCTGACGTCATACTTCATGGACATGTTGACAGCATCGCTCCGGCAACCGGATCCACATTTGCGGTGATTACCGCCGACAAT
This sequence comes from Erwinia papayae, assembly GCF_058241465.1. Taxonomy (NCBI): domain Bacteria; kingdom Pseudomonadati; phylum Pseudomonadota; class Gammaproteobacteria; order Enterobacterales; family Erwiniaceae; genus Erwinia; species Erwinia papayae. The sequence goes on along the minus strand of NZ_JBZCHT010000009.1, from coordinate 63,824 downwards.
GCCACCGGAAATTACACGAAAGTGGCGCAACGTCTGCCCGTAAAGATAGTGCTGGATGCCAGTCAGCCAGACCTGGCGCGTTTGCGCGTCGGCATGTCGGTAGTGCCAGAGATTGATATTCACTGAATCCGATAATTTCAGGGATCACTTTATTTTACCGGAAAGAATCAGTAGATTAGCGCGCGGTCCTGCCATGAACTGATGATGGCAACCCAGAGCGAATGGACGAGAATCTTTTCGCTTTTATTCTGTTCACGTGAAGAAGGCCACGAGCCGCCGCAGGGAGTTGTACGGTGAAATATGCTTTGATGGGAGTGTCTTTTATTCTGCTGGTGTGGGTTGGGACATTCTGTCTGATGTTATAAACAGCAGACTGGCGGGGCAGGCAAAAAAGCCTGCCTCTTGCTGTCAGACGGGTTCTTCCGGGGAAGCGCTGACACCTGGCAAAATACCATCAGCACGAAACATCGCTTTAATACCTCTGATCGCCTGACGTATACGGTCACTGTTCTCAATCAGCGCAAAACGCACGTGGGTATCACCATAGTCGCCAAAACCGATACCCGGAGAAACGCAAACTTTCGCTTCCTGCAACAAATGTCTGGCAAAATCCAGTGATCCCATTGACGCATAATGGTCGGGAATTTTCGCCCAGATATACATTGAGGCTTTAGGGATCTCCACCATCCAGCCAGCTTCATGCAAACCTTTAACCAGCACATCGCGACGGCGTTTATATTGCTCTGCAATATCCCGCACACACTGCTGATCGCCTTCCAGCGCCGCAATAGCCGCGACCTGCAAAGGAGTAAAAGTGCCGTAATCGTGGTAGCTCTTGATGCGAGCCAGTGCCGCCACCAGCTCTTTGTTGCCGACCATAAATCCGATACGCCAGCCAGCCATATTGTAGCTTTTTGACAGGGTGAAAAATTCAACGGCAACATCGCGGGCACCGGGTATCTCCATGATCGATGGCGCCTTCCAGCCGTCATAGACAATATCGGCATAAGCCAGATCGTGGACCACCAGCACGTTGTATTGCTTCGCCAGTGCAATGACCCGTGCAAAGAAATCCAGCTCCACACATTGCGCTGTAGGATTAGAGGGGAAACCGAGGATCATCATTTTCGGTTTCGGATAACTTTCACGAATAGCTCTTTCCAGTTCGTTGAAGAAATCAATACCCGCTACCAGAGGAACCGAACGTACCTGCGCCCCGGCAATCACCGCGCCATAGATATGAATCGGGTAACTGGGGTTTGGCACCAGCACCATATCCCCGTGATCAAGAGTCGCCAGCATCAGATGCGCCAGCCCCTCTTTGGAACCGATAGTGACTATCGCTTCGGATTCCGGGTCGATCTCCACCTGATAGCGATCGGCATACCAACGGGAAATCGCCCGACGCAGGCGGGGAATGCCTCGTGAAGTGGAATAGCCGTGAGTGTCCTCACGCTGAGCCACGGAACAGAGTTTTTCCACAATGTGCGGCGGCGTTGGGCCATCCGGATTACCCATACTGAAATCGATAATATCTTCGCCACGTCGGCGGGCGGCCATCTTCAGTTCAGCAGTGATATTAAACACATAGGGTGGAAGGCGCTCAATGCGGGAAAAACGACGTGCAGAGCTGATATCAGCCATAGAAACCTCTGAATTACGTTAGCGCCCGGACCGTCCGAGCGACGCTGACCACCAGTGGGTCAGGTATGAACATATCGCAGAGGTAAGCAGCCTGTCGAGAGGCCTGAAGAAATGTTTATCGGCAGGGCCGCAGGTAAATGACCGTTCACCAGGTCTTACAACGTTAACAGGAAAATAATTAAAGGCTGAGTTTTTAGTTTTCCCCTTTTAATTAGCAGGCTGGGAGAATCTGAATCTGCTCGGTAGTCAGCCGCTGATGACTGGTGTCATCTCCCTGATTGTTTACCGACGCCTTCAGCGCTAATCATCATGAAACTCTCTGTTTTAATGCAGAGAAGCTATAAATTTGCGGGGAGTTCGCGGCACATTGAAGAAGGATTTTCAGCGACTGAAGGCGCACTTAACACAGCAGACCATGAGGCGTTGCCTGGCAACCGCACCAGGGAAGATGACAAACGTTCACCTCAAAGTCTGTCAGAGAAAACCGTCAAATTCTGAAAAATGGCATCCCCTTTTATCTACCTGGATTTCCGTAATTACGCCACTCTCCATCCCAATTAAGCTTGCTGCTGATAACGCTTAATGCTTTGCTGATCAACACGTTGACGGAGAGTTACTGAGTTAGCGGCCGGGAGAGGTTGTAGAGAAAAAAACGCGATCACGATCCAGGAATAACCACCGGATAAGGGCCAGAAGAAGTCTGGCCCGCGAAAAATTACAGCACACTGCCCAGCGTCTGACGCAGATAGGCACCGGCGCCGAGCAGGCCTGGCTGATCGTGGGTGATCAGATATACCGGGATATCGCAGACATAATCGCGAAAGCGACCTTTGTCTTCAAAGGCGGCGCGGAAACCAGAGGCTTTAAAAAAGTCGAGGAAGCGTGGCACAATGCCACCCGCAATATAAACGCCGCCAAAAGTCCCCAGATTCAGCGCAAGATTACCGCCAAAACGCCCCATGATGACACAGAACAGAGAGAGCGCCCGGCGGCAATCCGTGCAGCTGTCGTCGAGTGCGCGCTGAGAAACATCTTTAGGTTTAAGGTTTTCCGGCACCCGGTCATCTGATTTGACAATTGCCCGGTACAGATTGACCAGCCCGGCTCCGGACAGGACTCGCTCCACCGAGACATGCCCCAACTCAGCACGTAACACTTCCAGAATCTGATCTTCTTCATCGCTGTTGGCGGCGAAATCGACGTGGCCTCCCTCCCCCGGCAGGCTCACCCAGCGCTTATCAACATGCACCAGATGCGCAACGCCCAACCCGGTACCTGCACCATAGACCGCTACAGGTTTATCCTTCACCGCCTCTTTACCGCCAAACTGCATGACATCCTCCGCAGACAGCACAGGGATTGCCATTGAAACAGCGGTGAAGTCATTAATGATTTCGAGATGCTCAAAACCGAGATTGTCTTTCATTTTGCTGGTTGAGAAAGCCCAGTCATGGTTGGTCATCTCGACCCAGTCGCCGGTGATCGGACAGGCGATGGCAATACAACCATCGGTCACATCCTGCTTTTGCTCGTCGAGATAGAAACGGATCACGGCTTCAAGATTGTCATAGTCTGCTGTGGGAAACGTTTTGGCTTGTGAGATGGCACCATTTTCAACATCACACAGTGCGAGACGGGCATTGGTTCCGCCGACATCACCTACCAAAGCATATTTAGTCATTATTGTTTTACTCCGCTTGCGTAATCAGAACACATCATAAATTTCCCCCACTCAAACGACAACGCTCACCTTACACGGGTGAGCGGAAAGTCACGCTGTAACCATTTACCATACCTTTCACATCAGCGATTGCCCACGGGCATCAATCTGAATTCTTTGCTCAGACTGGCACTATCAGTTGATATCAGGAACAAACGACGGCCTGTTAATTTTACCGGCAAAAATGCGGAGCAGTTGTGCTGAAGCGACCGGTTGATCAGATTGCGATCGGCAGCGCGATATGCTTCGATGTAAACGTATACACTGCTGTTTTCATCACTGATACCCACGTTATCGCACAGGATCTCTTCATGGTTTATCAACCGGACAGGAAACGCTACCAGACAATGACCTACCACCGCTGTGGACAAAGCGGGCTGAAGCTTCCCGCCGTGTCGCTCGGTTTGTGGCACAATTTCGGCGACAGCACCAGAGTCGACAACAGCCGCGAGCTGCTGCGACACGCATTTGATAACGGCATCACCCATTTTGATCTGGCCAATAACTATGGCCCGCCTCCCGGATCGGCAGAAGAAAACTTTGGCCGCATTCTGCGCCAGGATTTCCACGCGCTGCGCGATGAGCTGATTATCTCCTCTAAAGCAGGTTATACCATGTGGGACGGCCCTTATGGTGACTGGGGTTCCCGTAAGTATCTGATTGCCAGTCTTAATCAAAGCCTTAAGCGCATGGGGCTGGACTATGTGGATATTTTTTACCACCATCGTCCGGACCCGGAAACGCCACTGGAAGAAACGATGACCGCGCTGGACCACATCGTGCGTCAGGGCAAGGCGCTTTATATCGCCCTGTCTAACTATCCCGCTGAGCTGGCAGATAAAGCAATCGCCATGCTGCGCGAACTGGGCACCCCGTGCCTTATTCATCAGCCCAAATATTCAATGTTTGAGCGCACGCCGGAAAATGGCCTGCTGGATGTATTACAGAAACATGGGACAGGCTGCATTGCCTTTTCTCCGCTGGCGGGCGGTATATTAACCGATCGCTATTTACAGGGTATTCCGCAAGATTCACGCGTTGCCAGCGGCAGTCAGTTCCTCAATGACAGCCAGTTGACGCCAGAAAAGATGGATAAGGTGCGTCAGTTGAATACGATCGCTCAGCAGCGGGGGCAGAAACTTTCACAAATGGCGCTGGCCTGGGTGCTGCGTGGCAGTCGTGTTACCTCAGTACTTATTGGCGCCAGTAAAACCGCTCAGATTGATGATGCGGTGGATATGCTCCATCAGCGTGAGTTTAGTCAGGCCGAACTGGACAGCATTGAGGCGATACTGCGTTAATCTTTGCTCCGCCGTACATCGCGGCGGAGCGTTGCGGAAAATTCCCAATTCCACTCCCCTTTCGCCTTTTAAGATTTGCCCAGGCGTAACCATCGTTATCTCTTTTATATGCTGCCAGCACAGTGGGGATGTCACGCCGCTGATAAGGAGACAACATGAAACGACTCATTCTTCTGGCCACCTTACTGGCTGGTTTATCTCCGTTAGCGCTGCACACAGCACAGGCCGACAGTGCGAGAATAATGCTGGCACCCGGCGTTGAGTTACATATCGGCGATCGCGATCCTTACGGTCGCTACTGGGATGGTGGAGGCTGGCGCGACCCGCGTGACTGGCATGATAATTATCGTTACGACGAGGGACGCTGGTGGCGTTATCAGGAATGGCGTCGTCGTGAGGAATGGCGTCAACAGGAAGAGTGGCGCCACAATGAAGAGATGCGTCGTCGACACGAGTGGGAACGGGAGCACAGATGGCACGAACGTGACCGCTATTACGACGATCGTGATGAGGGTGGCTGGCGCTGATCCTTAATGATCAGAACCACATTTGCTGAGGAAAGCCGCCTTTAACCGGCGGCTTTCACCGTTGTCATCACACCATCGACACCAGCAGATAGAGATTTAGCGCCACCACCACGACCACGATCACCCTGCCGACATTTTGCATCAGAGGTGAATTAACCATATCGCCCATCAGCTCGCGATTGCCGGTAAAAGCCAGCAGTGGAACCAACGCCAGCGCAATGCCAAAACTGAGCAGAACCTGGCTCATCACCAGAATACGTGTCGGTTCCCAGCCCGCCATAATAACAATAAATGAGGGCAGCATGGTCACCACACGACGGACCAGCAATGGAATACGTATATGAATAAAGCCCTGCATAACCACCTAGCCCGCCATGGTGCCTACCACGGTGGAAGAGAGCCCGGCCGCCAACAGGCTCAGACCAAAGACCAGCGACGCCGCCCGACCCAGCAGGGGATCGAGTGTCAGATAGGCCTGGTCCAGATCGGCAATACCGGTGTGGCCGCTGAAATGAAACGCCGCCGCTGCGGTCGCCATCATCGCCAGATTGACAAATCCTGCGATGGTCATTGCAATCGCCACATCAAGTTTGGTGGAGGAGTAATGTTCTGCGCGCGTGCCACCATCCGGGCTTTGCGTCAACGATGAGTGGAGATAGATAACATGCGGCATGATGGTCGCACCCAGCACACCCGCAGCAAGCAGAACCGCGTCAGCGGTGGGTAGCGAGGGAACGACAACGCCCTGCATCAGGGCACCGATCTTCGGCTGCGAGAAAAACAGCTCTAAAACGTAGGCAGCGGCCACAAACAGTAAAAGACCGCCTATCAGCAGCTCCAGTGGCTTTTCCCCTCTTTTCTGGAGCATCAGAATAAGAAAAGTGACCACACCGGTTAACACCGCGCCCTGCAACAGGCTGATGCCAAAAATCAATTTAAAACCTATTGCCGCACCAATAAACTCAGCCAGATCGGTTGCCATGGCGATGATTTCGGCCTGCACCCAGTAAAACCATACGGCAGGAAGTGGAAAGCGGTCACGGATGTGTTCAGCAAGGTTCTTCCCCGTGGCTATCCCCAGTTTGGCCGACATCAGTTGAATGACCATCGCCATTATGTTGGCCCAGACCACCACCCACAACAGTTTGTAGCCATAGGATGCTCCGGCCTGGATATTGGTGGCAAAGTTTCCCGGATCGATATAGCCGATGGCAGCAATGAAAGCTGGCCCCATTAGCGCAAATTTTATTTTTCGGGAGCTACGAACCGTTTGCTCCACAGTGCGGCCTTCGGACATAGACTTACCCCTGCTATACACCTGATATGAGTATTGTCTTTAAAATGATAATGATTATCAAGCGCATTTAAACAGGTTTTCCTGATTGCTATGATAGCCAGTACTAATAAATATAGCATTGGCTATATTCACCGTTAAACTACGCCATTGCCAACAACTCAGCAACAGTTTTTACTTTAGGGTAAAAAAGATAACCTCACAACATGATGGGTGATTTTTTAAACAGCACATCAAAGTTACAAAATCAGATGATTCTCAACGGCGCGCAATAGGTAATTGTTATATTGCGGAATAGATCTCGTTTTTCTGTAACCCGTTACATAGAATGTGCAGCGAAATATAACAGCCTTCAAATTTGGAGCAATCATGTCCCGCATTCTGCATTTTGCTTTGGCGCTGGTTGTCGTGACCCTGCTGGCCTTACTGGTCAGCAGCGATCGCAAAAACATTCGCGTACGTTTTATTATACAGCTTCTGGTTATTGAGGTTCTGCTTGCGTGGTTCTTCCTGAACTCGGAAGTCGGCCTTGGATTCGTAAAAGGTTTTGCGGGTCTGTTCGACAAGCTGTTGGCTTATGCCGCCCAGGGTACAAATTTCGTTTTTGGTAATATGAATGATAAAGGGTTGGCCTTCTTCTGGCTGAACGTCCTTTGCCCGATTGTGTTTATCTCCGCACTGATCGGCATTCTGCAACACTTCCGCATCCTGCCGGTGATTATCCGCGCGGTGGGTACCGTGCTGTCGAAGATCAATGGCATGGGCAAACTGGAATCTTTCAACGCAGTAAGCTCGCTGATTTTGGGACAGTCAGAAAACTTTATTGCTTATAAAGATATTCTGGGAAAAATGTCACAACGCCGCATGTACACCATGGCCGCAACGGCTATGTACACCGTTTCGATGTCAATCGTCGGCGCGTACATGACCATGATCCAGCCCAAATATGTTGTGGCAGCGCTTATCCTCAACATGTTCAGTACTTTTATCGTCCTTTCATTGATCAATCCATACCGCGTGGAACACGAAGAAGACCTGAAGCTGAGTAATTTGCATCAGGGGCAGAGTTTCTTCGAGATGCTGGGTGAATACATCCTTGCAGGTTTCAAAGTGGCGGTCATCGTCGCCGCCATGCTGATTGGCTTTATTGCATTGATTTCAGGGATCAACGCCCTGTTTGATGCGATTTTCGGTATCAGCTTCCAGGGCGTGCTGGGTTACGTGTTCTATCCTTTTGCCTGGATGATGGGTGTACCGGCAGCGGAATCATTGCAGGTTGGCAGCATTATGGCGACCAAACTGGTATCAAACGAGTTTGTCGCCATGATGGATTTACAGAAGCTGGCTGGTCACCTCTCCCCTCGCGGCGAAGGTATCCTGTCCGTTTTCCTGGTGTCGTTTGCCAACTTCTCTTCAATCGGAATTGTCGCTGGCGCAATTAAAGGCCTGAATGAAGAGCAGGGTAATGTGGTATCGCGCTTTGGTCTGAAACTGTTGTACGGCTCCACACTGGTCAGTGTGTTATCGGCATCCATCGCAGGTCTTGTACTGTAAGCCATTGCAGAAAGACAAAGGCGGCCCGGCTAATCAGGCCGCCTTTTTTATTGCACTTTCCGTCTTGCATCATTTCTCTGATAATGGCTACAGGATGGCTGTCACCGATGGGTAAGTGACGATGGCGGGCAGTGAGATATAAAGCGGAAATCTGAACAGAGCTGATTGCTTAACGTATTATTTTGAATACAAAAAAACCCTGCCAGGCAGGGTTCTTTTTAAATCTGGTGGAGATAAGCGGGATCGAACCGCTGACCTCTTGCATGCCATGCAAGCGCTCTCCCAGCTGAGCTATACCCCCAAACTGATAAACCATGTCATCCTGACGGCGGGCATAATATGAAACAGGGCCGGTGGTGTCAACGGCAAATTATCATTCCAGGATCAATCGCTGAAAAAGACGTCAACACATTAAAAAAACCCGCTTTTTAAAATGCCTGCTGCAGTATGAATGTCTACAGCAACACGAATCCGCTGCAAAATGTAGCCCCCCAACCTGCAATCATTCTTTCTGTGCGGGCACGTTCTGGCTGAGGTAGAAATAATGTAAACAGGCGGTTATTTATATCTTTTTCGATGCTTGTTTTTGTTAATTCCTCATACAAAACTGCCCACATTTTAACATACCCTGACCCTTCCCAGGCTGGACGTGCGCTTTCTCAGCGCAACAGTTTCGTTCTTTTTCTTTTTAACACCGACTACACATTGTTCAGAGCGACTATGTCCCTCAATCAACCTGAAGAGATAGCGGCAGTCGTCATCCATTCTGGCGTAGCCAAAAGTCATTTATTTATTTCTTCCATACTGATCCTCGGTTTTCTGGCGAGTGCATTTATTGCCACCGGATTTCTGTTAGATATCCATGTAATTAATCAGCTGCCTGCCGACTGGGACTGATTTAGCAGTCTGTCAGGCGCGGTGGTGTTTCCGGTAGGTATTATCCCCACCATACTGGCCGGAGGAGAGCTCTTGATCGGCAATATGATGGTAATGCCGGTGGCCTGGTTTGCCTGTCAGATCGGTGTCTTAAGTGTGCCTGGTAACTGGTTTTGGGTCACCCTTGCCAACTTCATCGGTAGTGTGGCGGTAGCGTGGTTTTTTTTGCCATCTGCTGGGTATAACGGAAGGTGACTATCTTAAGAAGAGTGCCGCTATCGCTAATGCCAAAATACATGCGGATTTTATCCACGCATTTATTTCCGGTATCGGCTGTAACTGGCTGGTTTGCCTGGCAACCTGGCTGGCTTTTGCCAGTAAATATGTGATGGGTAAAATTTTAGGAATGTGGTTCCCGGTTATGGCATTTGTCGCTATCGGTTTTCAGCACGTAGTCGCCAATATGTTCATTATCCCCGCAGCCATTTTCGCCGGACAACTGAGCTGGGCTGACTATTTCCCTAATTTTGTCGCGGTATTCCTGGGTAATACCGTTGGCGGCGCTGTTTTTGTTGGCCTGGTTTATTACATGGCCTGGCGACCACAAAAAAGCTCTGCATCTGCCACACGCTGAGAGTTGACTCCCCTGCTAATAAACAGAGGGAGTCCTGTTTTTTCCCCTGTCATTCTGATTAGTCCTTTCTGTTAGTTGTTCACACAACAATTTGCTGTAATATGTACCTGTTACAAATCAACGCAAAAAGGATATTGCATAGTGAAAAAGGAATGGTTGACGCCTGAAGAACTGGCGCAGGAAACGGGTTTCAGTCGGCAGACGATCAATAAATGGGTTAAGAAAGAGCAATGGACAACGGTGCCTAAACCCGGTGTTCAAGGTGGTAAAGCCCGGATGATCCACATTGATGAAAATGTCAGAAACTTTTTGAAGTCGACCCGACACGTTGCTGAGCCAACCGCCACCTACCGCGTAACCCAAAACTCTCTGCCCGCTCTGTTGATGACCTCGATTCAACAAATGAACACGGAAGAGCAGGAACAACTTTACTCATTGCTGTTACGTGAAGGTATTCAGGGCATGCTGCTTCGACTGGATATAAGCCAGTCTGAAAAGTAGAAATGAACTGAAACAGATTGATCGGGCGGCAATGCCGAAATGAGAAAATCCGGAAATGTAGCATTTCCGGATTTTTTATATGCGTATGACGGAAATAATGCGCAAAGCAAAAAAAAGCCAGTCAGCTTTAACCGACTGGCATCAGCCCCTGAGAGCACTTTATTACTTTTGCCCGAATTAAGCCTGCGCTTCACGCTCCGCAATGAAAGCCAGTGCTTTTTCAATACGGGCAATGGCGCGGGACTGGCCTATTGCCTGTACCGTGACGTCCAGTGCCGGGGACTGACCGGCACCGGTCACTGCAACACGCAGCGGCATCCCCACTTTGCCCATGCCCACTTCCAACTGATCGGCCGCAGCCTGAATGGCCTGATGGACATTGTCAGCCGTCCATTCAGTAATGGCAGTCAGTTTATCCCGCACGACCTCCAGCGGCTGACGTGCTACCGGCCGCAGATGCTTTTTAGCAGCATCGGCATCAAACTCATTGAAATCTTCGTAAAAGTAACGGCAACTTCCGGCCATCTCTTTCAACGTTTTGCAACGCTCGCCCAGCAGTCTGACGAGTTGAGCCAGTTCAGGTCCGGTACGGGTGTCGATGTTTTCCTGTTCAATATGCCATTGCAAATGGGTGGCAACATATTCCGGGGCAAGGCTGTTGATGTAATGGTGGTTCAGCCACTGTAGCTTTTCCGTATTAAATGCGCTGGCAGATTTGCTCACCGCATCCAGATCGAATAGTTGCTTCATCTCTTCAGTGCTGAAAATTTCCTGGTCACCGTGGGACCAGCCCAGCCGTACCAGATAATTGAGCAGCGCTTCTGGCAGATAGCCGTCATCGCGATACTGCATCACGCCTACGGCACCGTGACGCTTGGACAGTTTTTTGCCGTCGTCGCCCAGGATCATCGAAACGTGAGCATATACAGGCACTTCAGCCCCAATCGCTTTCAGAATGTTGATCTGTCGTGGCGTGTTATTAATGTGATCTTCACCACGGATCACGTGGGTGATCTGCATATCCCAGTCATCAATCACCACGCAAAAATTATAGGTAGGCGCTCCGTCAGTGCGGCGAATAATCAGATCATCCAGTTCCTGATTGCTGAATTCAATTGGGCCACGGATCTGGTCGTCGAAAATAACCGAGCCTTCCTGTGGATTGCGAAAACGCACCACGCAGGGTTCATCATCCGCATGCGATTCGTGGCTGTCGAGGCAGCGACCGTCGTAACGAGGCTTTTCATTGTTAGCCATCTGCTCTTCACGCAGCGCGTCCAGACGCTCTTTTGAGCAGTAGCATTTGTAGGCCGTCCCCGCTTGCAACATCTCATCAATCACCGCGTTGTAGCGATCAAAGCGTTTAGTCTGATAGTACGGGCCCTCATCCCAGTCGAGGCTGAGCCAGTTCATGCCATCCATAATCGCGTCGATCGCCTGCTGGGTAGAGCGTTCCAGATCGGTATCTTCAATACGCAGCACAAACTCGCCGCCGTGATTGCGGGCAAACAGCCATGAGTAAAGTGCGGTGCGAGCGCCACCGACGTGCAGATAGCCGGTCGGGCTGGGTGCGAAGCGGGTTTTAATTTTCATTAACAGCTGCCTTAATTACGCTATCAGAATCGGCTGTCGCCGGAGGTTCTCATAAAGAACAACAAAAAGTGGGCCACATTCTATCACCTGAGGACGAATCCTCAACGGCATTACCCGGCTTCTGTCCAGTCTTTTCCGGAAAGAGTTCATGATGATGCGGTTTTTACATGAAAGCCCGGGCGTCTGTTTAATTTTAAGACGAACGCACTTTTTCGTTTTAAAAAGCGTTGACTCATTTCCCGCGATCCCTATAATGCGACTCCACACAGCGGGGGTGATTAGCTCAGTTGGTAGAGCATCTCCTTTACACGGAGGGGGTCGGCGGTTCGAGCCCGTCATCACCCACCATCTCAAATGAAATCTGTTATGAAGTCACGAAGTGGGTGATTAGCTCAGTTGGTAGAGCATCTCCTTTACACGGAGGGGGTCGGCGGTTCGAGCCCGTCATCACCCACCACTTCGGGTCGTTAGCTCAGTTGGTAGAGCAGTTGACTTTTAATCAATTGGTCGCAGGTTCGAATCCTGCACGACCCACCAGTGTAGAAAGGCACCCTAAAGGTGCCTTTTTGCTTTTATAAAATTGTTTTGCACTTTTTTTCCTGTTCCCGGTTATTAGCTCCCTCTGCATTTATAACCTGACCTTTACTTCTTCCTGTCAAAATTCTTACAATTTACTCATCAAGTCTGCTGCGACATATGCCGATAACCGATCTGGTCTATTACAAAGGAGAAGACGATGAGTACTATCAGTTCCAGCACCTCAATCGGTTCCGCAAGCACGGGCAGCAGTGGCTCAACGTCACAAATTGCCAGCCTGAACAAACAGATTGTTCAGCTACAGAACCAGTTAAAAAGTTTGGGTAACGACACCACCCTGACCGACGAGCAAAAGTCGGAGCAGGAGCAGATGATCGACAGCCAGATTCAAATGATTCAAGCACAGATAGCACAAATCGAGCAGCAACAGGCTCAGGCAGCACAGGAAAAGCAGGACATCAAGAAAGAGGCAGCAACCACCGCCACCACTAAGGCGGCCGATGGCGTTAATCGTCCAACGGCGACTAACTCGCTGGATGTGTATATCTAAAACGCTGGCATATTCTGGCGTTGTTGCGTCAGCAGCACAGCCTGCTGACGCACTTCCTGCCAGATAGCTTCAGCTGCCGGTGTCAGTGAGCGGTTCTTACGCCGTACTAACATAATCGTTCGGTTAATTTCCGGTACCATCCTTCTCACCAGTAGTGGTCTTCCCTGCGGTAAAGGTAGCGCCAGAGCAGGCAGAATACTGATACCAATCCCCGCTTCCACCATCGGATACAATGTCGCCGGATGCCCAATCTCCTGCACAATTTCCGCTTCGATCTGTTGTACTCGCAAAGCTTCGTCGATTAACACCCGGCTGCCAGAGGCATAATCCTGGAGGACCAACTGGCGTTGGTTGAGCATCTGCCAATGCACTGGATACTGTTCAGCCAGCGGATCATCCCGGCGGCACAGCAACAGAAAAGGCTCATCAAGAATGGCCTCACATGCAAAATCTTCAACCGGCAGCGGCCCGATAACGATGCCAAAATCAACTTCAGCATTACGGATGCTTTGCAACACCCACTGCTGGGGTCTATCGTGCAACATCACTTTTATCTCAGGGAAATGCAGTTGACTCGCTGCCAGGCATTGCGGCATCAGATGCGCAGAGATAGTCTGGCTGGCTGCAACGCGCACCGTGCCACTGCGCTGCTGCCCATAACTGCGCACATCCAGTAACGTTGTATTCAACTCTTCCAGCAGGCGTTCAAGACGGCTGGCCAGTTGTTTGCCTGCCTCAGTAAGGAGCACCTCACGTGTGGTGCGATCCAGAAGACGGATACCCATTTCCCCTTCCAGCTCTTTAATGCTGTGACTGACGGCTGACTGGCTAAGCCCAATCTGCTGTCCGGCCTGACTGAAGCTACCCTGCTGAGCGACAGCGACGAATACCCGAAGTTGACGGAGTGAGTAATTCATCTGTTTTTTTCATATATGAATTCAATAAATCAATTTTATTTCTAAACCCACTCGTCGCACAATAGCCGCATTGTTTAATTTAACCGGATATTAACAATGCGTCTTTTTCGTCTCGATCCTTTGATGGTGAAGCTTATCGTCACCGTGCTGCTGGCTTCTTTCCTGCCCGCGCGTGGTCATTTTGTCGATTTCTTTGAATGGCTCACCACTGCGGCTATCGCTCTGCTTTTTTTCATGCACGGAGCCAAACTGTCACGAGAGAAAATCATTGCCGGTGGCAGCCACTGGCGGCTACACCTGTGGGTGATGTTCAGTACATTTGTGCTGTTTCCGATGCTTGGTCTGCTGTTTGTATGGTGGCATCCGCTGCCGGTCAGCACAGAGATTTACACCGGTTTTCTCTACCTGTGTATTCTTCCTGCCACCGTACAGTCCGCTATCGCCCTGACCTCTCTTGCTGGTGGCAACGTAGCCGCTGCGGTATGCAGCGCCTCAGCATCCAGCCTGCTTGGCGTGTTCATCTCCCCTTTACTGGTTGGTCTGGTAATGAACGTGCATAACGATGCAGCCGGCGGCAACCTGGAGCAAATTGGCAAAATTATGCTGCAATTATTGCTGCCATTCGTACTGGGACACATCTCGCGCCGATGGATCGCCAACTGGGTGGAGAAGCATCGTGGTTTAATCGGTAAAACGGATCAGGCTTCAATCCTGCTGGTGGTTTACTCCGCCTTTAGCGAGGCGGTGGTCAATGGTATCTGGCATCGTGTGGGCGTCAGTACGCTGCTGTATATTCTCGCAGGCAGTCTGGGCCTGTTAGCCGTTGTATTAGTGATTAATCTGCTGGCGGCGCGCCTGTTCGGTTTCAATCGTCCTGATGAGATTACCATTCTGTTTTGTGGTTCAAAGAAAAGTCTGGCAAATGGCGTGCCCATGGCCAACATTCTGTTTCCTTCGGCGGCAGTTGGCATCATCGTGTTACCACTGATGATCTTCCATCAGGTGCAGTTGATGGTTTGCTCGATGCTGGCACAGCGCTATAAAAAGGCCGGAGAAAAACTGGCCGAGAAGCAGCAGGAGAAGAACAACGCCCCGGTTGAAACCCCGCGACAGGTGAAGCAGACGGACTAAAGTTCCGCCTTTAAACTGGTGTAAAACACCACAGACAACCCCGTCGCTTGTAGCACTGACTTGTCATTGCCACTTTGAGTGAGGTTTACACCCTCGCTTTCAGTGGCGTAATCAGCCCTTCAAGTCCTTCGGTTTTGATCGCCAGCGTCAGTTGCATCAGCTCCCCAAGGTGCCCGGCAGGGAATTCGCCCTTTCGGGCAAACCACAGCAGATAGGGCTCCGGCAGATCGATCAACATTCTGCCTTTATATTTACCAAACGGCATGGCGGTGTTCGCTATTTCCTTCAGATGCTCTTTTTCCATGTTAATCACCTAATAGTCGGATCATCTCTGCTTCATCGATCACTTCAATTCCCAGTTCCTGGGCCTTAGCCAGTTTCGATCCTGCGGCTTCTCCGGCAATAACCAGGCTGGTTTTCTTTGACACGCTACCGCTGACTTTCGCTCCCAGCGCGGTAAGACGATCTTTCGCCTCATCACGTGACAGTACCGATAAGGATCCAGTCAGCACAACCGTCTTACCGGCAAAAGGACTGTCGATTTCCTCAGCCTTCACCACGGTAACCGCAGGCCAGGTGATACCGGCGTCCTCAATCAACTGACGTATCACCTCACGATTACTCTCTTCGTCCATAAAATTACGCACATGGGCAGCGACTACCGTACCGACATCCTGAACGGCAATTAACGCCTCTTCATCCGCAGCTAAAATCTTCTCCATTGAGCCGAAATGTGCCGCAAGATTACCTGCCGTAGCCTCACCAACTTCGCTTATCCCCAGCGCATACAGAAAGCGCGCCAGCGTGGTGTGCTTTGCTTTTTCCAGTGCATTAACCACATTCTGTGCCGATTTAACGCCCATTCGGTCAAGGCCGGTCAGCTTGCCGGGGCTGAGAGTGAACAGGTCCGCCGGCGTTTTGACGTATTCTTTATCCACCAACTGGTCGATGATCTTGTCACCCAGGCCATCCACATCCATCGCACGACGTGAGACAAAATGTTTTAACGCCCCCTTACGCTGTGCGCCACAAATCAATCCACCAGTGCAGCGCGCCACCACCTCGCCCTCCACGCGTTCGACGTCTGAACCACAAACAGGACAGTGCGTTGGAAAAACCACTTCCCTTGCATCATCCGGACGTCCGGATTCAATAACACCCACCACCTGTGGAATAACATCACCGGCTCGCCGGATAATTACCCGATCGCCAATGCGTAGCCCCAGCCGATCAATTTCATCAGCGTTGTGCAGCGTGGCGTTACTGACCATGACGCCGGCCACCTGCACCGGCTCCAGACGAGCCACCGGCGTAATTGCTCCGGTACGTCCAACCTGAAACTCCACATCACGTACGGTAGTGATCTGTTCCTGGGCCGGAAACTTGAAGGCCACAGCCCAGCGAGGAGCACGAGCGACAAATCCCAGCTGTTCCTGTTGTGCCAGAGAATCAACCTTAATGACCACCCCGTCGATATCAAACCCCAGCGCAGCGCGCTCTTCTTCGATTCTACGGTAAAACGCCAGTACCTCTGCGGGAGAGCGGCACAGGCAGATACGGTCACTGACCGGCAGTCCCCAATCTCGCAGTTGTTGCAGGCGTGCGAGGTGACTGCCCAGCATCTCGCCTCCTTCACGTAATCCCGTGCCATAGCACAGAAAGGTTAACGGACGACGTGCGGTAATACGGGGATCAAGTTGCCGCAGTGAACCGGCAGCAGCATTGCGGGGATTAGCAAAAACTTTACTGCCCGTTCGCCTTGCCTCTTCGTTAAGTTTTTCAAAACCGGCCTGGGGCATAAATACTTCACCGCGAACCTCAATTCTCTCCGGGATATTTTCACCCCTGAGCCGCAGAGGTATTGCAGCAATAGTACGAACATTCGCGGTGATGTTTTCGCCAGTAGTACCATCTCCACGGGTTGCCGCCCGGATCAACACCCCGTTTTCGTAAAGCAAACTGACAGCAAGACCATCCAGCTTCAGCTCACAACAGAAGATGATGTCATCGGTACTTTTCAGACGGTCCTGTACGCGCTTGTTAAAAGCAAGATAGCTTTCTTCATCGAAAGCATTATCAAGTGAAAGCATTGGTACTTCATGACGCACCTGCTCAAAGGCCGTGAGTGGTTCAGCACCCACGCGCTGAGTGGGAGAGTCTGGCGTAATCAGCTGTGGATTCGCCGCTTCCAGCTCCCGCAATTCGTTCATCAGGCGGTCATATTCAGCGTCCGGAACCACAGGCTCATCAAGGACATGATACTGATATTCGTAATGCCGCAGAGTGGTTTGCAGGGCGATAATTTTGTCTTGAACAGATTGCATAACGGCACCATAGCGATAAAAAACCCCCGACAAGCGGGGGTTCTGAAAATTGAGGATTAAAACGCCCTTGGAAGACTATCAGGCATTGGCCTCAGTCACTTCACGAATACGGCTTTTGTAAGTTTCCAGCTTCTGTGGGGTCATCATACGCCGCTCATCGTCAAGCACCACGCCGCCAACGTCGTCAGCGATGCGCTGAGCGGATTGCAACATCAGTTTAAAGTTCTGGTTTGCATCACCGTATGAAGGCACCATCATAAATATCGAGATGCCTGGGGTGGAAAAATCAGCCATTTCATCAGGATTGAATGAACCAGGCTTAACCATGTTTGCCAGACTGAACAAAACAGGGCCACTGCCAGCGGGATTCAGATGGCGGTGAAAAATGTTCATTTCGCCAAACTGAAAACCTGCCTGAAGGATACCCTGAAGCAGAGACTCGCCGTTCAACACACCACCAACATGCGCACCAACATGAAGGACCAGTACGGTCTCTTTCAGACGTTCCTGCGGAGGTCTGGTTACAGCAGGCACTGCTTTTGACTGCTGCGGCTCGGGAAGCGGATCAGGTTTCGGCTGATGATGTGCCTCTGCCGGAGTCGGCCTGACAGGCTGAGCTGGTTTTGGGGCAACCGGCTCTGTAACCTGGCGTGGGGCAGGCTCAGGCGGTAATTCAGCGCCAAACAAAGGGTCAAGTTCAGGCTGCTGATCAACCACAGGCACATGAGGAGGAGTGGATTCCGGCGGCACACGCAACCTGGCTGGTGCAGGTCTTTCGGGTACTTGCTGATGTTCAGTCAACTCATGCTCATGCTCGTCTTCAGCACGCGCGCGAACAGGCCTGGCGCGAACATTTTCACCAGGCTCATCAATGTCGTCGAACGACTCTTCTCTTTCCTGCTTTAAGCGTTTGTGCGGACGATCACGAAAAACCGATGAGCGCTCTTTACTGCTGGTCCACAGGCCATGAACCAGAAGCGCTATTATAGCGATCGCGCCAACAACAATTAATATCAGACGCAAATCCTGCACCATTGTACTCTCTGTCTTCCAATACCTTGCCAACACGGCAAACTTTATCCTCTAAATGTATTTGCCCTGGTGCACAAGTGCAAGTCCGTGCAGTATTTTCTGACAAATAAGCGTGAGTCGACACATTTTTTTGCTGTTTTTTTGTCCAAAAACCACCCTTCCGGTATTAACACTCTGTATGTGGTAGCATCGCCTGGCCAATAAATAAGGAAAGCAGCCGATGACCACTCACTCAACAGCAACCAACGCTAATGGTATCCACTATTTTTTTCAGGGTTGGAAGCTGATAACACTGCCGGGGATTCGCCGCTTCGTTATCGTTCCTCTGATAGTGAATGTTTTGCTAATGGGAGGAGCCTTTATCTGGTTGTTCCAACAGCTGGGGCACTGGCTGCCAGCCCTGATGTCTTCGGTTCCCGGTTGGTTACAGTGGTTAAGCTATTTGCTCTGGCCACTGGCGGTTATCTCAATTCTGCTGGTTTTCAGCTACTTTTTCTCGACGGTGGCAAACTGGATAGCCGCACCGTTTTGCGGTTTGCTGGCTGAACAACTGGAAGGCAGGCTGACGGGAAAACCTTTACCAGACATTGGCTGGATGGAGATATTGAAAGACATCCCTCGCATCATGAAACGCGAATTGCAAAAGCTGGCATGGTATTTGCCAAGAGCTGCCGTACTTTTACTGCTCTATTTTATTCCGGGATTTGGTCAGACAGTCGTACCGCTTCTGTGGTTTCTGTTCAGTGCCTGGATGCTCTCAATTCAATACTGTGACTACCCGTTCGATAATCACAAAGTCAGTTTCAGACAAATGCGCAGCGCTTTAAAGCAGCACAAAACTGACAATATGCAATTTGGTGCGCTGGTCAGTTTGTTTACCCTGATCCCGCTACTTAACCTGATTATCATGCCGGTGGCCGTCTGTGGCGCAACGGCGATGTGGGTTGATCGGTATCAGAGCCTGTCCAGCCGCAAACCCTGAGCCTTATGCCTTTTGATTACCCCTTATTGCTGCATTACATATATATATGCAATTTCTTTACTTCTCAGGAAATATGAACAGGGTATGCTCTCAAGGTTGCCAATATTTCATACAGTTAAGGATGGGCCATGAGTAAGATCTACGAAGACAACTCGTTAACAATCGGTCATACGCCGCTGGTTCGACTGAACCGCATTGGTAATGGTCGCATTCTGGCAAAAGTTGAATCCCGCAATCCAAGCTTCAGCATTAAATGTCGCATTGGGTCAAACATGATCTGGGATGCGGAAAAACGTGGCATTCTCAAACCCGGCGTTGAACTGGTCGAACCGACCAGCGGTAATACGGGCATAGCCCTGGCTTACGTTGCTGCCGCTCGCGGTTATAAGCTGACCCTGACCATGCCTGAAACCATGAGTGTCGAGCGCCGTAAGTTGCTGAAAGCGCTGGGCGCGAATCTGGTGCTAACCGAAGGGGAAAAAGGCATGAAGGGTGCCATCAGCAAAGCAGAAGAAATTGTTGCCGGCAACCCTGACAAATTTATCCTGTTGCAACAGTTCAGCAATCCTGCCAATCCTGAAATTCATGAAAAAACTACCGGCCCTGAAATCTGGGAAGATACCGACGGCAACCTTGATGTATTCATTGCCGGAGTGGGCACGGGCGGTACACTCACCGGCGTCAGCCGTTATATTAAAAATATCAAAGGTAAAAAAGATCTGTTGACCGTGGCCGTCGAGCCAACCGATTCACCGGTGATTACGCAGGCTCTGGCGGGCGAGGAGATTAAACCCGGCCCACATAAAATCCAGGGTATTGGTGCAGGCTTTATTCCGGGAAATCTTGATTTGAGCCTGGTTGATCGGGTGTTGACCATCACTAATGACGAGGCCATTTCAACCGCGCGTCGGCTGATGCAGGAAGAAGGCATCCTGGCAGGTATCTCTTCCGGTGCGGCTGTGGCAGCGGCACTGAAATTGCAGGAAGAAGCCGCATTTGCCGATAAAAACATCGTTGTCATCCTGCCCTCTTCCGGCGAGCGTTACCTGAGTACTGCTTTGTTTGCCGATCTTTTTACCGAGAAAGAGTTGCAGCAGTAATTTCCGAAATGCGAATTTTCTAAAAAAGCACCCATTCGGGTGCTTTTTTGTGGAGCAGGTCAAAGTTTTGCATCCCTGCCGATTGCTTTTACCCCTGGGTGTCTGGTATCAAAGCTTCCAATTATTTCGAACCACAAAATTAATCGCTCCATGAAATGGATCAAGCTGAATCGATTTACTGGTTTGGCGGAGCTGCGCAAATCGCGGCATAATAGGAAAGGAAAACGTTAGTCGGAAGGCATAAGTGCCCGTTCGCTTCCTCCTGACCTTTATCAGCGCATTTTTTGGCGCGTCATTGTACGCAGGCCAGCGCGACACATCCAGACTAAAGTACAGCCCACGGCCAGACTTTAGAACGACGACACAAAACCTAATTAAGTTGGGGAAACATAATGTTCCAGCAAGAAGTTACCATTACCGCACCTAACGGCCTCCACACTCGTCCCGCCGCTCAGTTCGTGAAAGAAGCGAAAGCTTTTGCTTCTGAAATCACCGTCACCTCAAATGGCAAATCCGCCAGCGCGAAAAGTCTGTTCAAGTTGCAGACGCTCGGCCTGACTCAGGGAACGGTTGTTACTCTGTCAGCTGAAGGCGAAGACGAGCAGAAAGCCGTTGAGCATCTGGTTAAACTGATGGCAGAACTCGAATAAGCCCTGGTTTTCCAGTGCGGGCTTAAGAAATTTTTGCAACCATTTCTGTCGCGGGCTATATGGTCCGCGCTGTTGCTTTCATCTAGTCCCCCTCGGTGCCAGTCGTGAGTAGCCAGCCTGTTGCAGCAGTGGTAACGGCGTTCTACCTACGTTTATGTGGCCGACAGATTCAGAACGACAGCCCTGGCAGTTGTCCGTTATTAAAAAGGTAGGATTATGATTTCAGGCATTTTAGCATCACCGGGTATAGCTTTCGGCAAAGCGCTTCTACTTAAAGAAGATGAGATCGTCATCAACCGAAAAAAAATCTCTGCCAATCAGGCCGGACAGGAAGTCCAGCGTTTTCTTGATGGTCGTAACAAAGCTGCCGCACAGTTGGAAGCGATCAAAATCAAAGCCGGAGAAACCTTCGGTGAAGAGAAAGAAGCCATCTTCGAAGGCCACATTATGTTGCTGGAAGATGAAGAGCTGGAGCAGGAGATCATTGCCCTGATCAAAGACGACCTTGCTTCTGCCGACGCGGCTGTTCACTCTGTAATTGAAGGTCAGGCTAAGGCCCTGGAAGAGCTTGACGATGAATATCTGAAAGAACGCGCAGCTGACGTGCGTGATATCGGTAAACGCCTGTTACAGAATATTCTGGGTCTGCATATTGTCGATCTCAGCGCCATCGCTGAAGAAGTTCTGCTGGTGGCTAAAGACCTTACACCTTCAGAAACCGCGCAGCTGAATCTGGATAAGGTGCTGGGTTTTATCACCGATTTAGGTGGGCGTACATCACACACCTCGATCATGGCGCGTTCTCTTGAACTGCCAGCCATTGTCGGCACCGGCAATGTTACCTCTGAGGTTAAAAATGGCGATTTTCTAATCCTCGACGGCGTAAATAACAATATTTATGTTAATCCGTCGCAGGAGAAAATCGACGAGCTGAAGGCAATCCACAATCAGTATGTGACCGAAAAAAACGATCTGGCCAAGCTCAAAGATCTGCCGGCTATTACGCTTGACGGTCATCAGGTTGAAGTCTGTGGCAACATCGGTACAGTACGTGACGTGGCAGGGGCTGAGCGAAATGGAGCTGAAGGTGTCGGCCTGTACCGAACTGAGTTCCTGTTTATGGATCGTGAGTCACTGCCGAGTGAGGAAGAACAGTTCCAGGCTTATAAAGCCGTCGCAGAGGCAATGGGACAGCAGGCGGTCATCGTGCGCACCATGGATATCGGTGGTGACAAAGATTTGCCGTATATGAATCTGCCAAAAGAAGATAACCCGTTCCTTGGCTGGCGTGCGATTCGTATTGCCATGGATCGCCCGGAGATTCTTCATGCCCAGTTACGCGCTATTCTGCGTGCTTCCGCGTTTGGCAAACTACGCATTATGTTCCCGATGGTCATCTCTGTTGAAGAAGTTCGCACGCTGAAAGCAGAGCTGGAAAAATTAAAAGCGCAGTTACGTGAAGAAGGTAAAGATTTCGATGAAAGCATCGAAGTTGGCATCATGGTGGAAACACCCGCCTCTGCTGCGATTGCTCATCACCTGGCGAAGGAAGTTGATTTCTTCAGCATTGGCACCAACGATTTGACCCAGTACACGCTGGCAGTTGATCGTGGCAACGATCTGATTTCTCATCTGTACAATCCAATGACCCCTTCAGTACTGACGCTTATCAAGCAAGTTATTGATGCATCTCATGCTGAAGGAAAATGGTCCGGGATGTGTGGTGAGCTCGCTGGCGATGAACGTGCTACACTACTTTTATTGGGAATGGGGCTGGATGAGTTCAGTATGAGTGCCATTTCTATTCCGCGCATCAAGAAAATCATCCGAAATACGAATTTCGAAGATGCAAAAGCGTTAGCAGGGCAGGCCATGGCTCAACCGACAGCGGACGAGTTGATGAACCTGGTCAACAAGTTCATTGAAGAAAAGACACTCTGCTGATACGTGGTGACGCTAGCCCAATATTACTGCTTAGGAGAAGATCATGGGTTTGTTTTCAAAACTTTTTGGCGATAAATCAGATAGCGCATCTGGAGCCATTGAGATCGTAGCGCCGCTGTCCGGTGAGATAGTAAATATTGAAGACGTACCGGACGTCGTTTTTGCGGAGAAAATTGTTGGCGACGGTATCGCTATCAAACCTGCTGGCAATAAAATGGTAGCGCCGGTTGATGGTACCATCGGAAAAATCTTCGAAACTAATCATGCTTTTTCCATTGAGTCTGACAACGGCATTGAGTTGTTTGTCCATTTCGGCATCGACACTGTCGAGCTGAAGGGCGAAGGTTTTAAACGCATTGCCGAAGAAGGCCAGAAAGTGAAAAAAGGTGACGTCGTCATCGAATTCGATCTGGCCTTGCTGGAAGAAAAAGCAAAATCAACGCTGACGCCGGTTGTCATCTCGAACATGGATGAGATTAAAGAACTGGTGAAACTGACAGGCAGCGTTGTCGTAGGCGAAACACCGGTTATTCGTATCAAAAAGTAATCCGACAGCGAACTCACACAAGCTTCCTGAACAAATCAGGGAGCTTTTTTTTGCTGCATACCAGGCACTTACCCTGCCAGTGCATCGCGCAGGCTTAATTTATCCGGGGCAATTTCACGCAGGTCCAGCTGCTGTTCCAAGCGGTCAAGATGTTCTGTCATCGCCTTCTGCGCCAGAACCTGGTCTCCCACCCTTAACGCCGCCACAATATCATCATGCTCGTCACACTGGCAGACCGAAAGATCATTGCGTTGGTAAAGGGCAACGATCAATGAGCTGCGTACCATCAGGTTGTTAAGAATTTCTTCCAGTACCTTATTGCCGCTTATTTTTGCCAGTAGCAGATGAAATTCACACAGTTCTCGCAACACCTCGCGACGGTCACCGCGGAAAACGGCCTCCTGCTCAATTTTTTGCCTGGCGTGCAATTCATCCGCAAATTCAGTGATTGCCTGAGGAGTGATACAGGAAATGATCGCACACTCAATAGCACGGCGGGCAATAAAAACCTCCCGAGCTTCACTGGCTTCTGGCCGGGTCACCATCGCACCACGATTAGGCTCAATGGTGACAATATGTTGCATTGCCATGCGCTGTAATGCAGTCTGAACGTGATTGCGATTAGCCCCCAGCACTTCCACTATCTGCGTCTCAATCAGGCGCATTCCCGGCTTCAGCCGGTGCTGAGCAATTGCCAGCGACAAAGCTTCGACAATACGCTGAACTTCCTGCTTCTTACTGGGAGCCGCTTTACTCATCCCTTACCTCATTAAGGTGAACACAAATGCTGAAAGGCAGAGATGATAGCATTCGGTCAGGTGCTTAAACCACCCAATGCGGCAGACGAAGCGTCAGTTCCAGCCCACCGTCCTTACCGTTAACGGCACTGACTTCACCCTGATGTGCCAGCAGAACTTTGCGTACTATTGATAATCCCAGACCGTAGCCTTTGCCCGATAAAGGTGAATTCACCCGGACGAAAGGATCAAAAATACTGGAGAGTTTATCGGCGTCCACACCCGGCCCCTGATCGCTGACGCTGATAGCCAGCCATTTTCCTGACGCAGGGTAATTTTCACCTGTTGACCGTGCAGTGAAAAACGCAGAGCGTTGCGCACCACATTTTCCACCGCCGAGCGAATCAGCTTCGCATCGCCTTTAACTGTATAATCACACTCCTGCTCGGCAACTAACAGAATCTCCACTCCGGGGATCTGAGCTTCATAACGCGCATCATTCGCGACCGCCTCAAGTAATCCCAGCAGATCAAAATATTGCTCATCAGGCAACGTCTCATGTTCGGCACGTGACAGTGTCAACAACTCGCCAATCATCTTATCCAGCCGACGGGCTTCATCATCAATACGGTCCAGCGACTGCGTCAGCATTTCGGGCGTCTGCCGGGCAAGGCCGGTTGCCAACTGTAAACGGGCAAGGGGTGAACGCAGCTCATGAGAGACGTCATGCAGCAATTCCTCACGTGCCTTAACCAGCACAGAAAGACGCTCAACCATGGCATCAAAATCCTGAGCCACCACCGACAATTCATCATAGCGGCGGCGCATTTTTGGAAATAAACGTACCGACAGATCGCCTTTTGCAACGCGATCAAAACCACCTCGTAGCTGACGCATCGGTCTGGTCAGATTCCAGGCAAGAAAAAGGCTGAACAGTAATCCCCCACCGCCACCGATAAAAAGAAAAGGTTCAGGAACATTCAGGAAACTGCGGCGTGGGCCACCCATATTGCTGTCTTCACGCAAAGCCTGCACGTCGTAACGCAATTGATATTGCTGACCATCCGCGCCGGTCACCCATTCGATAACTTCCTTCGGGAATTCGCCAGGACGTAAATTACGATCAAGATTGCTTCTGGGCTGCTCTTGTGGTGGCTTCGGCATTACCCGTACCGAGAAAAAACGCCTGTCGCTATTGGACCAGTCCGCCATCATGTCATTCAGCGCTTCCATCCCGCCTCGCTGCAACACTGAAACGGCTGAGGTCATTTGCAGATTAACGATACGCCGCGCCGCCAGATTTTCTGGTGGTTCATGGTGTTTGCCGTATACCTGAAAACCCAGCCATAACAGCTGACTCATCAGCAAAAACGTCAGCCAGAAGCCGAGCAGAATTTTCCAGAACAGAAAACCGGGGTAACCTGCTTTCATCTGATGCGATAACCTATACTACGCACCGTTTCAATGTTGACGGCATCGTTAGTGAGGGCCGACAGTTTCTGGCGGATATTGCTGATATGCACATCAACACTGCGATCGTAGGCTTCACGTGGACGCCCTAACCCCTTCTCAGAGAGTTCATCTTTTGAAACCACCCGATCGGGTGAGCGCAGAAGCAGATCCAGCAGATTAAACTCTGAAGCGGTCAGGTCAAAGGGCTGCTTCTGCCACTCACTGATGCGCGTCGCCGGGTTCATCGTCAGCTCTCCCCAACTGACCAGCTCTTTGCTCTGAATTTCGACCGGATGCTCATCAATACGGCGCAGAACCGCACGCAAACGCGCCACCAGTTCACGAGGATAACAGGGTTTAGGCACGTAGTCGTCTGCACCCATCTCCAGGACGATGACCCGGTCAATATTATCGCCCTTAGCCGTCAGCATGATGACCGGCAAACGGCAGTTCTGCCGTACCTGTCGTAGCACGTCAATACCACTCATATCAGGCAGCATAATATCCAGGATCATCGCACTGTATTCTCCCGACATCGCCCCCTCAATGCCCGCCTTACCGTTCAGCACCAGCGAGGCGTCGAATCCTTCGGCTATCAGATACTGACTGAGCATGGTTCCCAGCTCAAGATCGTCATCAACCAGTAAAATTTTCATACTTATTCTCTCAGGATAGTTGCCGCCATTTTCACCCGTTGTGGCAAGTTTCGCAGCACATTTTACCCAATCCTTACAGTGTATCAGTCAGCCTGTAAGGTGATAATTTCAAAAACAGGATAAAATAGCGAAGAGGGCAAAAAACGGACACACAGAAGGCATGAAAGAGGGTGAATTTTAACCTGGCTAACCGGAATAGCTGACTGAACAATTCCGGCTTTAATGTTACGAAAATTAATAAATTCCGGTCGAGATATAGCGATCCCCACGATCGCAGACAATAGCCACAATCACACTGCCGGGCTGTTCCCCGGCAATGCGTAAGGCACCTGCTACCGCGCCGCCGGAACTGACGCCCGAAAATATGCCTTCTCGCTGCGCCATTAAGCGCATGGTCTGCGTTGCTTCCGCCTGTGTGATATCCATAACCCTGTCAACCAACTCCGGACGATAGATTGCAGGCTGATAGGCGGCAGGCCAGCGGCGAATTCCCGGAATACTGCTTCCTTCTGCGGGTTGCAGACCAACAACGGTCACCCGGCCACTTTGTTCCTTGAGATATCGCCCTACTCCACTAATGGTGCCTGTGGTTCCCATGCTGGAGACAAAATGTGTCAGCCGCCCGGCTGACTGCTGCCAGATTTCCGGACCGGTACCACGATAGTGTGCCAGTGGGTTGTCCGGATTATTAAACTGATCCAGCACCTTTCCTTCCCCCCGGGATTGCATGGCGTTCGCCAGATCGCGTGCGCCTTCCATCCCCAGATCACGGCTGACCAGTAGCAGCTCCGCCCCGTAAGCTCGCATCGCCGCCTGGCGCTCAATGCTCATATTTTCCGGCATCAACAGCTTAATCCTGTACCCTTTTAACGCCGCGATCATTGCCAGCGCGATACCGGTGTTGCCACTGGTTGCCTCAATCAGCACGTCGCCAGGACGAATTTCACCCCGTTCTTCAGCCATCTGGATCATTGATAGCGCCGCACGATCCTTTACTGAGCCTGCGGGGTTATTACCTTCCAGCTTAAGCCAGATTTCGCTACCGTTAGCCGGGGTAAGCCGTTGCAATTTAATCAGCGGCGTATTGCCAATGGTCTGTTCCAGGGTATTCACAATGCAGATGTCCACGCAAAAGGCAGGATAAAAAAAGGCCAGGCAAGCCCGACCCTGTTCTGCCCGAAAATATCAGGCACTTTGTGCAAACGCAACCTGCCGCAAAGGTGTCTCTCCTTTGTAAAGTCGCGCCTGCTGTAAACCGGCAAACAGCCGTTCACCGCGAATCGGAGACGTCTGGTTACCCTCCATCACCAGCGTCACCGGCTGTTGGCTCCAGCCAACAGGCTGGACAAGCAGTTGCCAGTAGTGCCCACGCGGGCTGACCTCGAGTACCTGAACCGGGAGCGGCGTTTCAAGACTGCTCTGCCGGCTGACATCGATTTCCCATGGGCGCAGGAACAATTCCACTTCCCCCTGATGTGCCGAGGTATAACCGAGCGGCCAGTGATGTGCCCCCACATGGAACTGAGAACCGTGAACTTCGCCGTCAAAACGGTTGACTTCGCCGAGGAACTCAAGCACAAAGCGGGTGGCCGGATCGCGCCAGACTTCATCCGGCGTCCCCACCTGTTCAATATTCCCCTGACTCATCACCACCACACGATCGGCCACTTCCATAGCCTCTTCCTGATCGTGAGTAACAAAGACGCTGGTAAATTTCAGCTCTTCATGTAACTGCCGCAGCCAGCGACGCAACTCTTTACGTACCTGGGCATCCAGCGCGCCGAATGGCTCATCAAGCAGTAAAATCTGCGGCTCGACCGCCAGCGCCCTGGCCAGGGCCACACGCTGCTTCTGGCCACCAGATAGCTGTGCCGGAAATCGTCCCGCCAGGTGACCAAGCTGCACCATTTCCAACAGCTGGTTTACCTTTTCTTTGATCGCCGCAGAAGACGGACGCTGCCGACGGGGTAACACGGTCAGACCAAAGGCAATGTTATCGAATACCGTCATATGGCGGAACAGAGCGTAATGCTGAAACACAAAGCCGACGTGGCGGTCGCGGGCATGCAGATCACTGACATCGTCACCATGAAAGCTGAGGCGGCCACTGTTCTGATTCTC
This sequence comes from Erwinia papayae, assembly GCF_058241465.1. Lineage (NCBI taxonomy): Bacteria > Pseudomonadati > Pseudomonadota > Gammaproteobacteria > Enterobacterales > Erwiniaceae > Erwinia > Erwinia papayae. Next base: position 35,500 of record NZ_JBZCHT010000009.1, on the reverse strand, counting down.
AAGACCGGCAATAATCCTCAGCAGCGTGGTTTTGCCCGAACCGGATGGCCCCAGCAGCGCCACCATCTGACCAGAGGGGATATCCAGTGAAATATCCTTAAGCACGCGAGTGGCACCAAACGATTTGTTAATGTTAGTAATTTCAATGCTCATGATTCCCCCTCCTGATGCTGGCGACTATTCTGACGTTCCAGACGCCATTGCAATGCACTTTTCAGAAACAGAGTGACAATAGCCATCAGGGTTAACAGACCCGCCGCGGTAAATGCGCCTACGGTATTATAATCCTGATGAAGTAATTCAACCTGTAATGGCAGCGTATAGGTTTCGCCGCGGATCGATCCGGACACCACCGATACCGCACCAAACTCACCAATTGCCCGGGCATTGGTCAGCACCAGCCCATAAAGCATGGCCCAGCGAATATTCGGCAGCGTCACCCGCCAGAACATTTTCCAACCGGAAGCCCCTAATAACACTGCCGCTTCGTCTTCGTGGCTACCCTGGCTAAGCATCACCGGGACCAGTTCGCGAACCACAAACGGGCAGGTAACAAAAATGGTGACCATTGCCATGCCTGGCCATGAGAACATCAGCTGAATGTTATGCGCATCCAGCCAGCCACCGGCCGGACCATTGACGCCCCAGAACAACAAATACATCAGCCCGGCCACCACAGGCGACACGGCGAAAGGAATATCGAATAGTGTCAGCAGTAACTGTCGTCCGGGAAAGCTGAACCTTGTCACCAGCCACGCCAGCAGCGTACCAAACACCAGATTCACCGGCACGGTGATCAGCGCCATCAGCACGGTTAACCAGATTGAGTGCAGCATATCGCCATCTTTCAGATTGCTGAACATCGCGACCATGCCCTGCTCAAAAGCACTGGCGAAGATAGCGATAAGCGGCACCACCAACAGGCCAACAGAAAAGATCATCCCCAGCGCGATAAGCAGCCACTTGCTCCAGCTGCTACGGCTTCGTGCCGATGGTTTGAGTTCAGTAATATCAGCCATTAGTGACCTCCGAGACGTCGGCCAAAACGGCTTTGCAGGATATTGATTGCAAACAACAGCAACAGCGATGCGGCAAGGATCACCGACGCGATAGCGCTGGCAGCCGGATAGTCAAACTCCTGAAGTCGGACAAAAATCATCAGCGAAGCTACTTCTGTTTTCCAGGCGATATTGCCGGCGATAAAAATTACCGCGCCGAATTCACCAATACTGCGGGTAAATGAAAGCGCCGTTCCCGCCAGGAGCGCCGGGGCCACTTCGGGCAGTACCACACGACGAAAACTCTGAAACGGGCTGGCGCCAAGGGTTTCAGCCGCTTCTTCATATTCAGGACCCAGCTCTTCCAGTACCGGTTGCACCGTGCGGACCACAAACGGGATGCTGGTGAAGGCCATCGCCACGGCAATACCCAGCCAGGTGTAAGAGACTTTAATGTCGAACTGCGCCAGCCACTGTCCATACCAGCCATTGACCGAAAACAACCCCGCCAGCGTCAAACCGGCAACCGCCGTCGGCAGAGCAAAAGGAAGATCCATCAGCCCATCCAGCAGTGCCCGGCCAGGAAAACGGTAACGGGTAAGGATCCACGCCATCAGCATGCCAAAAAAAGCATTAAAAACAGATGCCACAGCCGCCGACAGCAGAGTGACTTTGTATGCCGCGACCATCTGCGGATTGGTTACCACCTCCCAGTACTGTGCCAGCGTCATGTGCGAGAGCTGCATTAACAGTGCACTGATCGGCAGAAGCAGGATCAGACAGGTGAAAAACAGGCTGCTGCCCAGACTGATACCAAAACCTGGCAATACGCGCTTATTTTTGCTGGCAAACATTACTGATGTCCCGCTGCTAACAACTTATCCAGTTCACCACCGTTAGCGAACTGCGTTTTCATTACCTGCTGCCAGTCACCGAACATTTCCTCTACCTGAAACAATTTGACAGGAGGAAAACGATCGCCCTGCGCCGCCATCAACTCATGGCTGTTCACCCGATAGTAAAAGTCGGTAATAATCTTTTGCGCAGTCGGGCTGTAGAGGTAGTCCAGATAGGCTCTGGCCACTTTCTCGGTATGATTTGCCGCAACGTTTTTATCAATCCACGTCACCGGAAACTCAGCCAGAATATTGTTCTCAGGCACCACCACCTCGTAACCCTCTGCGGCGTATTGATGACGAATATTGTTTACTTCCGATTCAAAACTAATCAGCACGTCGCCCTGACCACGCTCAACAAAGGTGGTGGTGGCTCCACGCCCGCCGGTATCGAAGACCTCGACATTTTTTAACAGCCGCGTCATAAACTGCGCCGTTTTAGCACTGTCGTTACCGTCAGCCAGCTTTGCTGCACCCATTGCGGCCAGGTAAGTATAGCGACCATTACCGGAGGTTTTAGGATTTGGAAAGACAAGCTTAACGTCACTTCGGGTCAGATCCTGCCAGCTGTGAATGTTTTTAGGATTTCCCTTGCGCACCAGGAAAGCCATCGTCGAATAAAATGGCGAACTGTTGTCTGGCAGACGTTTCTGCCAGTCGGCCGGGATCAGATTGCCGCGATCGTGAAGGATCTGTACATCCGTCACCTGATTGTAGGTCACCACATCCGCCTTAAGACCCTGCAAAATAGCCAGCGCCTGTTTTGACGAACCGGCATGTGACTGGCGGATTGTCAGCCTGTCGCCATTATTTTCTGTTGCCCACTGCTGCTCAAAAGGCTTATTAAGCGCGACAAACAGTTCACGGGAGACATCATAAGAACTGTTCAGCAGTTCTGTTGCCTGCACGGTACCGGCCAGCAACAGGGTAACAGCGGCACCACCAAGAAATTTTTGCAATATCGCTAACGTCATTTTCTACCCTGTATTCAGTCCGGAACCTGCCTTCAACAGTCGCCAGTTTATTTATAACCCGAGAAAAACCTGTAACGCTTTTATATACCGTTTGGTGATTTGCAAGCTTAAAAAGCTATAAGCGGATGGAATTGTTTATGCAGGAGTCAGAAAAAGAGGAATTAAAAAAGCCGTCAGATGACGGCCTGTTGCGGACATTATTTACGCCAGATAATTTTGCTGATGGTCCATTTTTTGAGCGTCTCATCGGCAGGAAGTAATCCTTCAGGACCATGCCACTCTCCGCTGAAGACGTAGCTGATGTGCTGGCTACCAGGCGCTTTGCACTCAACACCTTCGCTACCGGACATTTTCAGACAGGCACCAAATGCCTTGCTGTACAGCTCGCTAAAAGGGGTACCCATTTTTTTACCGTCTGAAGTGGTAATGGCAGGATCGCTCACTTCAATCTGGCTGACCGTCGTCGTGCCGTTAACCACAATCCTGACTTTCTTATCTTCAACGCCCTGGAAGAACGTCACCACGCTGCCATTTTCACCGCGCATCCCTTTGCGTATCTGATAGTTATTCTTCAGCGCGGCACTGATCGCTTCTTCATTCATGGGCGTAGCGGCGTTCAATGTGCCGATACCCTGCTCAGTGACCTGTAAGGAGGAACCAAACCAGTTCCAGGGTGCGGCGGCTGACCAGGACCAGCTGAGCGGGTTCCACCAGCTTGCGCCACTGTCAGCGCCCCGGGCATCGCCAGAACTGGCACAGCCGGCAATCATTAATGCGGCGGCAATTAATAGTGGGCGAACAGTCTTCATTACGGCTCCGGTTAAAACAGATAACGTTAATTTAGTGGCTTGGAGTGCGTTTCAGCTAAAAAGTTTTATCCGGCAGACAACGCCGGGTCAAAACAGTCTCTGATGCGGCGACCAGACGCCAGATAAATCAGTCCCGTAAGGTCCAGCAAGGTAAATAACACCACCAGGGGGGCCACTGGCTCATTCTCCTGCCACAACCGCACTCCCTGCTGAGCCACTATCGCCAGCAAGGTCAGGCAAAGTACCCATCTCCAGGCCTGCCACAGACGCGGAAAGCGCTGTCGATATCCCGTCAGCAACAGCCCCAGTACCGCCGGGATCCCCAGACCAATACCCGTCCAGAATGCCTGCGTATCCGGGTAAAATAATGCCAGTAGCTCTGCCCCCTGCTGTCGCGACGCGCCAGCCATCACAAACAGCACCCAGGTCCGGGCCTGAAGCAATAAAATCATCCAGAAAGCAGCAGGTAACCTGAGCTGTCCACGGGCATCATAATCATCCGGAGAATAAATCAGTTTCATTGGCTCACAGCGGGGGAAGGCTGGGTGACGGCAGGTCACCCGGACGGTTAATATTCACGGTCTTCAATCAGACGTTTGCCCAGCAGCAGGCTGTCCTGCTGTTCATAGTCCAGCTTTTCATAGAAACCCAACACGGCGTCGTTTTCTTCACGCACCATGACATTGATTTTCGGGCAACCACGGGCAATCAGCTTTTTCTCCAGCCGGTTGATCAATGCATTAGCAAATCCGCGTCCCTGATAATCAGGATGGACGCCAAGATAGTAAGCCGAGCCGCGATGACCGTCGTAACCGCCCATCAGCGTGCCAACAATTTCTCCGCCCACCACCGCCACCAGAAACAAATCAGGATCATGATTGAGCTTACGCTCAATATCCATTTCCGGATCGTTCCACGGGCGCAACAGATCGCAACGCTCCCAGAGGGTGATCACTTCTTCAAAATCGTCCTGGTTGAATACGCGGATTTCAATGACGTTACCCCAGATGTTAATCATAATTTGCTGATTATCACGCTTTCCTTCGCCGGTGCAAGCCTGGCAGGAATTAATCATAAAAAAAGCCGTTCAATGCCCGTCTCTGGCTGTCTGGTTTTTTCGCCGGTTCAGAAAAGAGAGACATCACTGGAATATGCTTTACAGAGGTGCATACAAACAATCCCATCAAACATTTGACCGCCATGGGGCGTCTCGTCATCTGTTAGCCTGCTGCAATACAGTAAGACGTTGAAATAGTTCCTTTCTCGCAGCTACGTTAACCTTGCGCTATAACAGTAAGCACTTTATGCGCTGAGGATGTAGTAATGAAAAAGTTTGGCCCGTTGACCCCACTTACCAGCCGTCGCAATCTGCTGCTATCCGGTCTCGCACTGGCATTGCTGGCTAACAAGCCGGTCAGGGCTAAGGAAGAGCATAACGTTTTTAAAGGTAGCTCCCCGGGCAGCAATGCCCCAACCGTTGCCAGTAACGGGAAAAAAATCGTGATGATTGATCCCGGCCACGGCGGAATTGATTCAGGCGCGGTGGGCGAAGAAGGTTCCGAAGAGAAGCATGTGGTACTGGAAATTGCCAGCCACATCCGTCATCTGCTCAGCACCCATCCACATATTGAAGCGCGACTGACCCGTGAAACCGACCATTTTATTCCGCTGGGTGAGCGCGTTGAAATTGCCCACCAGCACGGTGCCAGCCTTTTTATGTCGATTCATGCCGACGGGTTTACCAGTCAGGATGCCAACGGCGCATCCGTCTTTGCTCTTTCCAACCGGGGAGCCAGCAGCAGTATGGCCCGCTATCTGTCCCAGCGCGAAAACGCGGCGGATGAAGTCGGCGGAGTAAAAGCAGCGCAGAAAGATCACTATCTGCAACAGGTCCTGTTCGATCTGGTGCAAACGGACACGATTAAGAACAGCCTGACGCTGGGAAAACACGTGCTTAATCAGATCCGTCCCGTGCACCATCTGCACAGCCAGCACACTGAACAGGCCGCCTTTGCCGTACTGAAATCGCCTTCTATCCCCTCGGTACTGGTAGAAACGTCTTTCATTACTAATCCGACAGAGGAACGCCTGCTGGGCACCACCGCCTTTCGTCAGAAGATTGCCAGTGCCATCACCGACGGAATTATCAGCTACTTTAACGAATTTGATGCAAATAACCGTCGCCCCGGCTGATCCTTTTTCCGTATACTACGCGCATTAATTTTTAACTTAAGGTTGGTTATGAACGTTCCCGACACCGCTCAGGTTAAACAGTTTTTGCTGGATTTACAGGACCTTATTTGTCAGCAACTGGCTCAGGCTGATGGCAGCGCGTCCTTTGCTGAAGATAGCTGGAACCGCGAAGGCGGCGGCGGTGGACGCAGTCGCGTCCTGCGTAATGGTGCCGTTTTCGAACAGGCCGGGGTTAATTTCTCTCACGTCCACGGCGATCAAATGCCCGCTTCCGCTACGGCACATCGGCCAGAACTGGCTGGCCGGAGTTTTGAGGCAATGGGCGTATCACTGGTGATCCATCCGGAAAACCCCTGGGTGCCAACCAGCCATGCCAATGTCCGTTTTTTCATTGCTGAAAAACCCGGCGCCGATCCGGTATGGTGGTTTGGCGGCGGCTTTGATATGACACCCTATTATGGTTTCACCGAAGATGCGGTGCACTGGCATCAAACCGCAGCCAGGCTGTGCCAGCCTTTTGGTGAAGATGTCTATCCACGTTATAAAAAATGGTGTGACGATTACTTCTTCCTTAAGCACCGTAATGAGCAGCGCGGTATCGGCGGCTTATTTTTCGACGATCTTAACAGCCCCGATTTTGACTACGGTTTCCGGTTTATTCAGGCCGTAGGAAGAGGTTTCCTCGACGCTTATCTGCCCATCGTCGCCAGACGTAAAGATTTGCCCTGGGGCGAACGCGAACGTCAGTTTCAGCTTTATCGGCGCGGGCGCTATGTTGAATTCAATCTGGTATGGGATCGTGGCACGCTGTTCGGCTTGCAGACCGGCGGTCGTACTGAGTCAATTCTGATGTCACTGCCACCGTTGGTACGTTGGGAATACGACTATCAACCAGAGCCAGGTACGCCAGAAGCCGCGCTTTACAGCGATTTTCTGACGGTTAAAGAGTGGATCTAAACCGCAGGCGTGGCGCTCTTCGCTCCTGCCACGCTAAATCCCGACCAACCCGCTATCCGGCCTGCTCCTCCTGTGGCCGGATTATGTCAGCCAGGCTTGCTTAGCCTAGTGGTTTACTCTGGCACGACCGCCCGCCCCTCCGTCATTCTCAGCCGTCAGTAACAACGCAGCACCATCTTGTAAAGCGAATACACGCATAAATCCGCTGCGCGTCACACTATTGCTGACAGTGGGATGACAGGATAGTCAGCGGCCGTGCCAGCGCGCAACTTCACAGAGCTGCTATAGTTAACTGTACTTTTGTCTGCCCGCCGGCCATTCATTGGACCAACCCATTGCAACAATCAGAGAAAACGCATTCCCATTACCGAATGTCTGATGCACTGTCTGGTCTGAAAAATTCACCGTGTCGGGGAGTACCGGCGCTGCCCTGATGAAAATTCCCTCCTCCGCGCGGCCCTGTTTGTTTTTGCACATTGCACATCAAGGAGCTATGAGATGAACCAGCTAGACGCACTGAAACAACACACCACCGTGGTGGCTGACAGTGGCGATATCGAATCAATCCGTAACTACCATCCCGAAGATGCCACCACCAACCCCTCTCTGATTCTTAAAGCTTCCGGTCTGGACTCTTATAAACATCTGATTACTGATGCAGTTGATTACGCCAGAAAACAGGGCGGTAGCAAAGAAACGCAAATTATTAATGCCAGTGATAAAGTGGCCGTCAATCTGGGTATGGAGATCCTGAAAAGCGTGCCGGGTCGCGTCTCCACCGAAGTGGATGCCCGCCTCTCTTTTGATCGCGGCATGTGCGTCAGTAAAGCCGAAAAACTGGTACGGATGTACGAAGACAACGGGATTGACCGTTCACGTATTCTGATCAAGCTGGCCTCAACCTGGGAAGGGATCCGCGCCGCAGAAGAGCTGGAAAAGAACGGCATCAACTGTAACCTTACCCTGTTATTCTCTTTTGCTCAGGCGCGTGCCTGTGCGGAAGCGGGCGTGTTCCTTATTTCGCCGTTTGTCGGGCGTATTTATGACTGGTACAACAGCCGCAAACCTCAGCAACCCTACGTAGTTGATGAAGATCCGGGTGTGGTATCCGTGCGAAAAATCTATGAGTACTACAAGCAGCATCGCTATAACACGGTGATCATGGGGGCCAGCTTCCGTAAAACGGAGCAGATCCTCGCACTTGCCGGTTGTGACCGCCTGACCATTTCACCTGACCTGCTGAAAGAGTTGCAGGCCAGCGATGCGCCGGTTGAACGTAAACTGACGCCATCAACTGAGGCCTTCCACCACCCAGCTCCGCTTTCAGAAGCCGAATTCCGCTGGGAACACAACCAGGATGCCATGGCAGTCGATAAACTGGCAGAAGGTATTCGCCAGTTCGCCGTTGACCAGCAAAAGCTGGAAGATGTGCTGTCTGCTAAGCTGTAACGTTATTCAGAATGAGCAGGCTTTGCCCTGCTCTCCGCCCCAATTGCAGGGAGAAAAATATGTCTTCACGTAGAGAACTGGCTAATGCAATCCGTGCGCTGAGTATGGATGCCGTGCAGAAAGCTAATTCCGGCCATCCCGGTGCCCCTATGGGTATGGCAGATATTGCTGAGGTATTGTGGCGTGATTTTATGCACCATAACCCGGCAAATCCGGCATGGGCCGATCGCGACCGTTTTGTCCTGTCCAACGGCCACGGCTCAATGTTGCTGTACAGCCTGCTGCATCTCACCGGCTATGATTTGCCGATGTCTGAGCTGGAAAACTTCCGTCAGTTGCACTCCAAAACCCCCGGTCATCCGGAGTATGGCTACACCGCAGGGGTGGAAACCACTACCGGTCCTCTGGGGCAGGGTCTGGCAAACGCGGTGGGCATGGCGATTGCAGAACGTACCCTGGCCGCACAGTTCAACCGTGAAGGTCACGACATTGTCGATCACCATACCTGGGTATTTATGGGTGATGGCTGTCTGATGGAAGGGATTTCTCATGAGGTCTGTTCCCTTGCCGGGACGCTGGGCCTTGGCAAGCTGATTGGTTTTTATGACCACAACGGTATCTCAATCGACGGTGAAGTGGAAGGCTGGTTCACCGACGACACCGCCGAACGATTTGAGGCCTACCACTGGCATGTCATTCGCGATATTGATGGTCACAATCCCGATGCGGTCAGTAAAGCTATTAAAGAAGCGCAAAGCGTTACCGACAAACCCTCATTACTGATCTGTAAAACGACCATCGGTTTCGGTTCTCCAAATAAAGCCGGTAAAGAAGAAGCACACGGTGCGGCACTGGGCGCAGAAGAAGTCGCGCTGACCCGTAAACAGCTGGGCTGGAATTATCCTCCGTTCGAGATCCCGAAAGAGATTTATGCTCAGTGGGATGGCAAAGAAGCCGGTGCGAAATACGAAAAGTCATGGAATGAGAAGTTTTCAGCTTATCAGGCGGCATTCCCGGAACTGGCGGCAGAATTTACCCGCCGGATGCACGGTACTATGCCCGATGCCTGGCAGCAGGAGACGCAGAAGTTTATCGCCCATTTGCAGGCCAACCCGCAAAAAATTGCCAGCCGTAAGGCTTCGCAAAACACCCTGGAAGCCTGGGGCAAAACCCTGCCAGAGTTGTTGGGAGGCTCTGCCGATTTGGCACCGAGTAATCTGACAATCTGGTCAGGCTCAAAGTCCATTAATGAAGATCATGCCGGGAATTACATCCACTACGGCGTTCGCGAATTCGGCATGACGGCAATCGGCAACGGTATTGCGCTGCATGGTGGTTTTATCCCTTACACCGCCACCTTCCTGATGTTTGTTGAATACGCCCGAAATGCCGTGCGCATGGCGGCGCTGATGAAAGCACGTCAGATACTGGTCTACACCCATGACTCTATCGGACTGGGGGAAGATGGCCCCACCCATCAGCCTGTTGAGCAGCTCGCCAGCCTGCGCGTAACGCCGAATATGAGCGTATGGCGTCCCTGCGATCAGGTGGAAACCGCAGTGGCATGGCAGCAGGCAATTGAGCGTCATCATGGTCCGACCGCACTGATCCTCTCCCGCCAGAATCTGGCTCAGCCCGCACGTGACGAACAGCAGTTACAAAATATTGCTCGTGGCGGCTATGTGCTGAAAGATTCGCAGGGCACGCCCGATGTGATCCTGATTGCAACCGGTTCGGAAGTGGAAATTACGCTGCTTGCAGCGGAAAAACTGAGCGTCAGTGGTCACCAGGTGCGCGTGGTTTCCATGCCGTCCACCGACCTGTTCGACAAGCAGGAAGTGGCCTACCGCGAATCAGTGTTGCCATCAACGGTCAGCGCCCGCGTAGCGGTGGAAGCCGGAATCGCAGATTACTGGTTCAAATATGTTGGTCTTAATGGCGCCATTGTTGGTATGACAGGTTTCGGCGAGTCAGCTCCGGCAGACAAACTGTTTACCGAGTTTGGCTTTACGGTAGAAAACATTGTCAGTCATGCTGAAGCACTGTTGAAACCTCGCTGATAAACAGGGATTCGTCCCCGACTGAACGTTGCACCTGACGAATGGGCGTCCGCATTCTCAGGTGCATTTTTTATCTCGCTGACTGGTCTCATTCCACGCCATAAACGACAGTTCAACAGTCATCAACCGCTGGCGGATGCGCCAGAATCAAAGTGTACAGGCCATTTCCCGCAGAGAGGGCGGCCAGTCGCCAGGCCAGACATAATGGTCTTTTAAAATCCGGGCGCTGTACTCAAGACAGATCCTGACGGGCAATCCTGGATAAATTCTGTCTATCTCCGCGATGAGCTGCCGACTGTTCTCCGTCCGATGTAATGCTTTGATAAAATCACCAATATACCGGCGGGTGAAACCAATTGCCGAAGGAGAGAGTGAGGATCTGATGGGCGAATGACCGGGGATCACTGTCTTAGCGCCCAGCGCCTCAAGCCTGTCCAGACTCGCCATCCATCCTGCTATTCGCTCCGGCGTACGCATGTCGGCCATCCAGACATGCGCATCGGAAAAGACCACATCATAAGCAATCAGAGTGTGGATCGAGGGGATCCATAAAGGCGTGACGGTTATGCAGTCACCGCTCATCACACCAACAATTTTAATCTGCTGACCTTCCAGTAGCAGCGTATCTTCTTCAATCTCTCTGATGGCAAATTTGCGGGTGGCACCGTTTTCTTTCAGCACCTCCCTGCCCCAGTAATCGATTTTAAAATCCCAGGCATCACTGACATCAGCAGCGACCTGCTTATATGCGATCACTTCAGCAGCAGGAAAGACAGATTTAATCACTTCCACCCCAAGGAAATGGTCCGGGTGCAAATGAGTAATGAAGATGCGCGTCAGGTTCCGGCCAGTTTCGATGATTTCCGCCACCAGCCGGTGCGCATTGGCAAGGGTGAACTGTGCGTCAACCAGTATGGCTTCATTCTCCCCCAGAATGATCGTTGAACTCACGCCAAAGCCATTGTGGTTATCACTGCTGATAAATACTTTCGTCGTCAGTTGCATGTATATGTTCCTTATAACAATGAAAGCGCATCCCGCTCTTTCCTCTTAAAGATTGTCTGGAAAATTCGCGGGCAGCTCGCTGGCCGGACAGTCAATGACCGTCTCGTTGTCTTTGCCACAGTTGCGGACAAAGGTGATGGTTGCAAATTCATCAATCACTTCAGTGGGATATGCTGGTCCCTGCTCACGATAGCTGGCCATTTCCGATAAATGGTCATTCTGAAAGCAAACGGTTTTTTGTGGCTCATTCATTACCCAACGAGGGAAAAAAATGGTGCCATGAAATAATTTATCCCCCAAATTAGCAATCAGGCTGACATCCGTGCCGGTTGGCTCACTCCAGGAAATTTTATAAATATCCTCCGCAACCCGTACGATATAAACATGCTGATTTTTCACCCAGCGATTACCCACCATACCGCTGTGAATGCGGTAATCAACCGTGTTTTCATTTTTAATATACAGCTCGTAATTCCAGCCGTTGTCATAGGTGTAAACCAGATGTTTGCCAGTAATGCCATCCAGATTCTGTTTATCAAAAGTGTTCATCTTTTTCTCCTCATCTTTGCAATGAGATAAGGTTAATGCTTCACTTTATGAATAAAAAACGCTAATTTTCGATAAAATTCATTCAAAAATCAGATCAAAATGCATAAAACGACGCTTGAACAGTGGAGCCTGCTGAGTGAAGTTGTCGATCAGGGCAGCTTTGCCAGAGCAGCAGAAGTCACCCATCGCAGTCAGTCGTCTGTCAGTTACAATCTGGCTATTTTGCAGAAAAGGCTGGGCGTAACACTGCTTGAACCACAGGGGCGCAGGGCAGTGCTGACTCCCGCCGGAGAATTGTTACTGGCACAGGTACGGCCGCTACTGGCAACCTTTCATTCGGTGGAAGCCTGGGCCTCATCCGTTCGCGAAGGTTTCCGTACCCGCCTTGATTTGCTGGTTGATACTATTTTTCCCCGCAGCATCCTGTTTTCGGTGCTGAGACGTTTCCAGCAAATTCATCCCCATACCCAGATTAACCTCAGCGAAGTTCTGGAATCACATGCCAACGACAGCAGTGATGCAGATGTGATGATTGTGACCCGCAGGCAGGATTTGACCGGGCGCGGTGAATGGCTGATGAATGTTAATTTCGTCGCTGTTGCACAGCGGGATCATCCCCTGCTACAGCAAGATGGCCCAATACACGAGGAGTTACTTGCGCAGTATCCCCTGATTCGTATCGCCGACAGAAAAGAGATCGCTCATGGCAGTGGTGAATCCTGGTCATTTTCCACTATTGAAGCAGCCATTGAAGCCGTAATGCATCAGGTGGGATATGGCTGGCTACCAGCAGAACGAATCAGTAACGAACTGACCTCGGGTCAGCTGAAACGTCTGCCGCTACAGAGTGGCGTGCTCAGAGCAACACCGCTACATTTGCTGGTCAAAAAAGATCTCATTACGCTCGACCCGCAAATGCTGACGCTGCTCGATCTGTTCAGGGAAGCGGTTAAAGAGAACGGCGATTAAGAATCAGCGGCCCTGGGATGCAATCAGGGACTCATCTCCACTTCCCCCACCACGGTGCGGGGCTGTGTCAGGCTGGTCCACATTGTCGGCCAGTCATCGCTACCATGCCAGGCATCACAGGTCTGTTCCTGAGCATATTCCACCAGTACAAATTCACTGCCGGTGTATTGCCAGCGTGACGTTACTCCGCAATCACCCAATCCCCTGCCTTTACTGAAGGTCACCAGTTGACTGGTATCAGGATCGAAGGCGGCATTGACCAGCTCCATCTGTTTGTAAGTATTGCCGGGTGGTGCAAATGGTAGCGTCAGAGTGATCTGCTGTAGCACATAAGGTTCACTGCGGGTTACTTCGTAAGCCCTGTCGATAACGTTATATGCCCCCATTTCACAGCTCACCAGTAACAAGGCTTTTTTGTCATTTAAGGGAGAAACGCTGACTTCACGCCGCTGGGGATCAAGCGAACACTCATCGGCATTAATCCGCCATGTACCGAAGTCAATCAGGCCGGTACTTTCACTGCGCGTCAGCGCCTGCGGCGGATTCACAGGTGGAACAATCACTGGCATCGATGGTTCGGGGGGCACATCGCTGGCAGCACGGCTGCCCTGTTTTACCCAGGCACTCATTCCGTTCACCCGGCCCTGCACTTCATCCATCAGCAACAGTGAGGCCTTCAGACCATGTAGCGAGATGGCAGCGGCGGGTCGATATAGCAGCTGGATGTTATCGGCATTCAGAGTCTGAACCAGAAATTCGTCGATGGCGATCGCATGTGCCGTCGTCAGATGGTGAGGTTGTACCTCCCAGTGTTTGAGATCGGGTTTCAACCGTCGCCCGTCCAGAAGAAGGCTGTCTTTCAACGCGGCACCACTTAGTTCATTAGCATATGGACTGCCATAATCAATGCGCAGCAAAGGACGGTCATTACTCCCCGCATGACGGGCAATAGTCATCACCAGACCATTATCTGCCGGGAAATTACGCGCCACACAATAATTAAGATTATTACAGGTAATTTGCCAGTCAGAAAAAATTTTTTGCAGTGGTTGCGCATGTAGCGAAGCTGTGAATAGCAACATCGCTAAAAGGCAGTTCATCCAGTAGCGCATTGATAACAGGGTTCCCTGAATAATAAAGAAGAGTAAATATAGCGTAATAGCTGACCTTCAGCAGAAGGTAATTATCTGAACCCACAAAAAACGCGCATTGATTCGCTTAATAAGCGACACATGCCTCTTTAATATGCAATTGCGTAATCGTTGCATCATGCCGGGAGGGAACTGTCTGCACAATCAGATTAATCGGACAAACTTTGGTGCCTGCTCAGGGTAATCAGCACCTGGAATCGAGACAAAATTCTTTTTTATCAGTGATTAACCCCCCTTTCTTTATTGCCGGAGGTGGTACTGAAATGATGATATTCTTGTGATCAGAATCACTATCTGGAATGCAAAAAAAAGAATCTTACATTATTTATTGCTGAAGACTGAATAAATACAGATTAACAAAATCTGGCACTTAATAAGTTCCGTTAAAAAAGACCGCCGTTTTCAAAGAAGATTTTTAATTAATCCATTCCAGTATATCACCTGAACCATCCCTTCTTGATTTTAAGCAGACAGGAAAAAGATCGATGATTGCCACAACGGTCTAAAGCCATCCGAATGGAGCCAGCACACTTATTATTTCATGCGAAGAAATAATCTGTTGAGCGCTGTCTGCTTAATGCGACGGCACTCCTGGGCCAACGAAGCAACACGCCATCAGAAACGCAATCCCGGTAGTTGAACCTGAAACCTTTTAAACCCTGGGGCATCAAGATCAGGTTTCTGTGAGAAACAGCGCCAGTTCCCGCATGACCAACGATGGTTTCAGTCTGCTTAAACCAGTTTCAACCAGCCTTCGATTAACGCCTGCTGTAACAGCATCACCGTCTTGCCATCTTTGATCCGCCCGCTTTTGACCATCGCCCAGGCCTGAGGAAAAGTGATTTCCATCACGTCAATATCCTCATCATCAACGCCTCCACCCGCATTAGCGCGCAGGGAGTCATTGTATTCTGCGGCAAAAAAGTGAATTAACTCGGTTACGCCGCCGGGTGACATATACATTTCAAACAGCTTTCTTACTTCTCCCACCTGATAGCCGGTCTCTTCAATCGCTTCTTTACGGATGCAGTCTTCAGGCGAGTCATCATCCAGAAGTCCGGCACAGGCCTCGATCAACATCCCGCTCTCGTTACCGTTTACCCAGGTTGCAATGCGGAACTGGCGTGTAAGAATGACGCTGTTTTTTTCCCGGTTATATAACAGGATGGTGGCACCGTTACCCCGGTCATAGACTTCACGTTTGTGGCGGAGGGTTGAACCATCGTTGGCAATGAGATCGTAAGTAAAATTACGCAGGACGAACCAGTTATCTGACAGGATTTTGTTTTTGATGACTTCAATTTTGGCTGACATACAGGCTCCGTAGCGTTTGCGGGAGCCTGTCATCATAGAGCGCGTGCCCCAGGAAAACCAGCCTGCGGCTAACTGAATGCGGTAACAACCCGGCCACCGTATCCGCGCAGACCAACGCTTTCCTTACGCTGGTCTGCTGCCAGCGCAGCGCGTCCGGCAGCGGGCACTCTTATTTCTTAACGTCTTCTTTTACCTGCTGGTGTTCCGTCTGCGCCACCTGATGAACACGCTTACGCACGCCAAACCAGCCAAGGATCAGAATCACAGCAATCAGCGGTACGGAAGCAATAGTCCAGGTGCCATTCGGGTAGTCAAACGCCATCAGAACCAGCACGCTGGCCAGAAACAGCAGTGTCAGCCACGATGTGAACGGTGCCCACGGCAGTTTGAAACTGACATCTTCAGCACGACCTTCTTTTATCGCTTTACGCAGACGCATCTGACAGACCACGATAAAGGCCCAGAAAGAGATAATCCCCAGAGAAGCCACGTTCAGTACAATTTCGAATACCCGTGATGGCACGATGTAGTTAAGCCATACACCGATAATATAAACACCGATGGTAACCAGAATCCCCATGTAAGGGACTTGCTGACCGCTCATTTTTGACATGAACTGCGGCGCAGATCCGCCCATAGACATCGAGCGCAGAATACGCCCCGTGGAATACAAGCCAGAGTTGAGGCTGGACAACGCGGCACTGAGTACCACAATGTTCATAATACTGCCGACATAAGGTACACCGAGTTTCGTAAAGAAGGTGACAAATGGGCTCTGACCGGCCTGGTAGGCATTCCACGGTAACAACAGCACCAGCAACACTACCGATCCAACATAAAACAGACCGATGCGCCAGATCACACTGTTGATAGCTTTTGGCAGCATGGTTTTTGGGTCTTTGCACTCACCTGCGGCGGTGCCCACCAGTTCAATAGAGGCAAAGGCAAACACCACCCCCTGAACCAGTACCAGTGCGGCCATCAAACCATGAGGGAAGAAGCCGCCATTATCGGAAATAAGATGGAAGCCAGTGGCATTACCATCCAGCGGCTTGCCACTTCCCAGAAATACCACGCCAACAATCAGGAAGATGACGATAGCCAGTACTTTGACCAGCGCAAACCAGAACTCCATTTCAGCAAACCACTTCACACCGATCATGTTCATGGTTCCGACAATGGCCAGCGCACCCAGGGCAAACACCCACTGTGGTACATCGCCAAAAGCTCCCCAATAGTGCATATACAGCGCCACTGCGGTGATATCGACAATGCCGGTCATCGCCCAGTTGACAAAGTACATCCAACCGGCCACATAAGAGGCTTTTTCACCAAGAAACTCACGAGCGTAAGAGACAAAGCTACCACTGGAAGGACGATGTAATACCAGTTCGCCGAGGGCGCGAAGTATAAAGAAAGAGAAGATACCGCAGACTAAGTAGACAACAGCCAGTGCAGGACCGGCAATCTGTAAACGGGCACCGGCACCAAGAAAAAGCCCCGTCCCAATCGCCCCACCAATAGCAATCATCTGCACATGACGATTGTCCATCGCTTTCTGATAGCCGGAATCATGAGAATTTAACCAACGTCTTCTTGCGGCGCGTTTCTCTGCAACCGCCTTTTTATCAGCTTTCATTTTCTATCCTATTATCCTGTCCACAGTGATACGGCAGCCCATCCCGGGTGTTCTGGTTTACACATGCCAACCAAACGTTTGCGTTACTGCGCAAACGTCCGGGCAAGCCACTGCTTCCTGTAGTTATCTTCTTAACGGAAGCAGGTAAATTGCGGCGATGCATCCTAACCGTTCTGTAATGTTGACGCAAAAAATCTGGAGCGGAAATCGTGACCTTTTGTAATTTTTGCCAGACAGCGCAAAAAAAAAGGCCGCACCAGGCGGCCACAAGGCAAGGAAGGGTAAATCTGAGCTACATGGGAGGGATATCTGAATTAGCGGTAGATCTGCGCAGTGCCAGTCCACTGACTTGAGTCACCAGGGTTGTCAACGCCAATGATGCGATAGTGGGATGCCCCCATCTCTTCGGCTTTCTGTCTCAACTTATGGGTGGCATCATCAATGGAGCCACGCACACCGGAAACGGAAACTACCCCTATCTCCTGTAAATCCTGGCTCTGGCTCTGATCAATCTGGGTTGCAGCAAGTGTGGAAAATGAGGTGGCAGCAACAACGGCAGCAGCGAAAAGTACCGGGAATTTAATGTTCATAGAATCGTCCTCGTTGAGTTCTGTCAGGGGTTGTATCTGATAACGGGGATAATTATGAACAGGCTAATGAAAAACTGCGTTTGTGTGACGTAAATGCGTTAAAGGATTGTGATGCAAGTGAAGCGCTCTACCAAGAATCGTCAACTTAAGTTGCTTTTTATTGTAAATGTAACCTGATATGAATATGGAACAGATCGCTGCTGATTAATTGCCAACTTATCGGCATATTCAGGTCATTTCAAGCAAACATATTCACTTTTCTGCCGCCCCATTTAACAAAGCAGATACTGGCCGACGCCTCTGATAAAGCGCTGGCCAGATACAGAGTCATCAGTACGATAATTTACACTTTCTTCTCAATTTCTCCACGATTATCCGGGGTATGGCAGGTAAAGTGAGTTGATGTCGAAGCATATTGAATAATCTGAAAAATTTGTTCCGGCAGCGTCTTCAATATTCATATCCGACGCGATGTGCGTCCATTTCCCGATAAATAGCCTGGAGTTAAAAATTCAATGGCGAATTTTTTTATCGACCGCCCGATTTTTGCCTGGGTGATAGCAATTTTGCTTTGCCTGACCGGCACTCTGGCTATTTTTTCACTTCCGGTAGAGCAATACCCCGATCTCGCGCCGCCCAATGTCCGTATCACCGCCAACTATCCTGGTGCGTCGGCTGAAACGCTGGAAAATACCGTGACTCAGGTTATCGAACAAAACATGACCGGTATCGATAATCTGATGTATATGTCCTCTCAGAGCAGTAACACCGGGCAGGCCACCATTACCCTGACGTTTGTTGCCGGTACTAATCCTGATGAAGCGCGACAGCAGGTACAAAATCAGTTACAAACCGCGCTGCGTAAACTGCCTCAGGATGTTCAGTCTCAGGGCGTCACCGTCACCAAAACCGGCGACACAAATATTCTGATGGTGGCCTTTGTCTCGACCGATGGCAGTATGGATAAACAGGATATTGCTGACTACGTCGCCAGCAACGTGCAGGATCCATTAAGTCGTATTGACGGGGTCGGCCAGGTTGACGCTTATGGTTCGCAATATGCCATGCGTATCTGGCTCGATCCCAATAAAATGGTTAATTATTCGCTGACGACCTCTGATATCGTCAGCGCCATTGAATCGCAAAACAGTCAGGTCGCCGTCGGCCAGTTAGGCGGTCTGCCCTCGGTGGATAAACAGGCGTTGAATGCGACCATCAACTCTCAGTCACTGCTCACCACACCCGAACAGTTCCGCAATATTACTCTGCGGGTCAATCAGGATGGATCCGAGGTAAAACTCAGCGATGTGGCAGAGGTGGCTCTGGGTGCAGAGAAGTATGACTATCTGAGTCAGTATAATGGTCAACCCGCCTCAGGTCTGGGGGTTAAACTGGCCTCAGGTGCTAACGAGTTAAAAACCGATAAGCTGGTGCGGGCGCGCATTGCCGAGCTCTCCCACTACTTTCCTCACGGGCTGAAAGCCGAGATTGCCTACGAAACAACACCTTTTGTAACTGCTTCGATTGAAGACGTAGTAAAAACGCTGATTGAGGCCGTGCTGTTGGTGTTCGTGGTCATGTATTTGTTTCTGCAAAATTTTCGCGCCACGCTCATCCCAACTATCGCCGTACCGGTAGTGCTTCTGGGCACCTTTGCCACCCTCTCCGCCTGTGGTTTTAGTATCAATACGCTAACCATGTTTGCCATGGTGCTGGCGATAGGCCTGCTGGTGGATGATGCCATCGTGGTGGTGGAAAACGTCGAAAGGATCATGAGTGAGGAGGGCCTGTCGCCGAGAGATGCCACGCGAAAATCGATGGGACAGATTCAGGGCGCGTTGGTTGGCATCGCGCTGGTGCTGTCGGCGGTATTTATTCCGATGGCATTTTTTGGTGGCACCACGGGCGCTATCTATCGTCAGTTCTCCATCACCATCGTTTCCGCTATGGTGCTGTCAGTACTGGTGGCGATGGTTCTCACCCCTGCCCTGTGCGCTACACTGCTTAAGCCGCTTCCGAAGGGGCATCATCACGGCCGACGTGGTTTTTTTGGCTGGTTCAACCGCACCTTTAACAATAATGCCGCACGCTATGAGCGCGGGGTGGCCAGAATTCTCGCCAGAGCCGGACGCTGGCTGATGCTGTATATGCTGATTATTGGTGGCATGGCATTTCTTTTTCTGCATCTGCCCACCTCCTTTCTGCCGCTGGAAGACAGAGGCGTCTTTACCACGCAGGTGCAATTACCGCTAGGAGCTACCCTGCAACAAACCGCAAAGGTAGTGAACAAGGTGGAGCAGTACTATCTCACCAGTGAGAAAGATAATGTTCTGTCAGTGTTCTCAACCATCGGGGCCGGACCCGGCGGCAATGGTCAGAATGTGGCCCGCATGTTTGTCCGCCTGAAAGACTGGGCAGACCGGCCAGGAAGCGAAAACAGCTCTTTCGCCATTATCGAGCGAGCCACCCATGCTTTTAAAAAAATTAAGGAAGGACGGGTCATTGCCAGCAGCCCGCCTGCAATTACCGGAATGGGTAACTCAGCAGGTTTTGACATGGAGTTACAGGACCATGCCGGAATGGGACACGATGCACTGATGCAGGCTCGCAATCGCTTACTGGCGCTGGCAGACGAGAATCCGGCGTTGACTCGCGTTCGTCATAACGGACTGGATGACACCCCGCAGTTGCGTATTGACATAGACCAGCGCAAAGCACAGGCGCTCGGCGTGGCGATTGATGATATCAATAACACGCTACAAACCGGCTGGGGTTCAACTTATGTCAATGACTTCCTTGACAGGGGGCGAGTCAAAAAGGTTTATGTGCAGGCTGCGGCTCCTTTCCGCATGTTACCGGACGACATCAGTAAGTGGTATGTCCGCAACAGCAGTGGCGGCATGGTGCCGTTCTCAGCTTTTGCCACCACCCGCTGGGAAACGGGTTCGCCACGCCTGGAGCGTTATAACGGCTACTCAGCGGTGGAGATTGTCGGTGAATCTGCCTCAGGTGTGAGTACCGGTACGGCAATGGACATCATGGAAAAAATTGTCAGTCAGCTGCCCGGTGGCTTTGGTCTGCAATGGACCGGGGCCTCTTATCAGGAGCGTCTCACCGGCTCTCAGGCTCCTGCGCTGTATGCTATCTCACTGCTGGTGGTGTTCCTTTGCCTCGCTGCGCTGTATGAAAGCTGGTCAATTCCTTTCTCAGTCATGCTGGTGGTGCCGCTGGGCGTGGTAGGCGCGCTGGTGGCAACCTGGGCGCGAGGCCTGGAAAATGATGTTTACTTTCAGGTCGGTCTGCTGACGGTAATCGGTTTGTCGGCCAAAAACGCCATCCTGATCGTCGAGTTTGCCAATGAAATGAACAGTAAAGGCCGCGACCTGTTGGAGGCTACGCTGGAAGCTTCGCGCCAGCGCCTGCGTCCCATTTTGATGACTTCCCTGGCATTTATCTTCGGCGTACTGCCGATGGCCATCAGCGCTGGTGCAGGATCCAGCAGCCAACATGCGGTAGGCACCGGGGTGATGGGCGGAATGATTTCTGCAACCGTGCTGGCAATCTTCTTCGTTCCTCTGTTCTTCGTGCTGGTCCGTCAACGCTTTCCGGTAAAAAGCGGACCTCAGAATTGAGGTAAAACCTGCCCCGGATGAGCATCTGCTAATGGGGGGGTATCGGGCAGTAAAAAGGCAGCCAGTGGCTGCCTTTTTGATTACACTCTTCGGATGACCCAACCAAATCTCCAACACTGCCAGTAAGTTACCGACGCGCCAGCATAGCTTCGATAAAGTCTTTCCAGTTCCCCAGTTCTCTGTCAATCATCATAATCATCTCTCGTTATTGTCAGTTCGTTATGCAAGGAATGCTACCACAGAGTGAACATAATGTGCCCACTTACTGCTATCGGCAGTACCGAACAAAACTGTAATGGATGATATGACAGGTAAAGGCAAAATTCTCCAGGAACAGGACGAACTTCACCGAAAACAGGATGATGGGGTAAAAAGCGGCACTTGGATATCTGACAGCGGTAACAGTTACTGCCGCGAGGGAGAAGTGTTATCTCCTCCCCAGCCTGACGATACTATTTAAGAACAATGACTTTATCGTAGCCGCCACTGTCGCTGTCGATATGGGTTTTGGCATCGGGATGCTCAGCCAGCACGGCTTCAACAACGTGATTAAAATCAGCACAGCGCGTCTTTTTCTTTCTCACAATGACAATCATCGACTGGGTTTCTTCAACCGTATGGGCGGAAGACGCTTTCATATAATTCATCTTGTTCCTCCTCTTTGCGAAAAGCTGCTTTCAGGCCCTGACCGGATTATCTCTGCTGCGGTTACTTATCCTTTTTACCGTCAGCAGGCTGACCACCTTATCCGAATCTCCTGTCAATCCGGATTACTTTACCAACGCCCGTAAGACACCACTACCACACAGCGGGCAACTGAGCCTTCGAATATAGTTGAAACCCACAGGAAAAAGAAGGGAACAATAGTGCCAGATTTTTCATCGCACAACGGCCTGACACGGTAAAAAAGGTCAGTAAATAAAGGGGAAATTTAGCGATTAAACAGGCTGTTAAAGATTAAGCTTATCCTGACTGACCTGACTTGTCCGCTGCCAGCCGCAGCGCGCCCCTGTCACCGTTTAAGATAAATCCTTTCCCTTATCAGCAACGAAGCCGTTCCTTGCTGCCAGACTGCCCCACTGTTTTACTCATCTGAATATATTAATCATTAATCAAATGCTTATCATGAATTTCCATTATGGTTTTCACGCTTTATGATCGCCTGTATGCTACCACCTTAATCAGACAGAACACGGTAAATCAATATGGAAAACCCTACAAAAGCTGAGCTCGTCCTGTACGGCATAAAAAACTGCGATACCGTTAAGAAAGCACGGAAATATCTGGAGAGCCAGGGCGTGGATTATCAGTTTCATGATTATCGTACTGATGGGCTGGATGCCAGTCTGCTGGACGATTTTATAACCCATACGGGATGGGAAGCGCTGCTTAACACACGCGGCACTACCTGGCGTAAACTGAGCGAAGAAACCCGTAATAATGTGAATGATGCAAAGAGCGCCGCAGAACTGATGCTGGCACAGCCTGCAATGATTAAACGTCCATTGCTTCGCAGCCATGAAGGCGCGACGCTGCTGGGTTTCAGTGAATCCACTTACCAGTCATTTATTGCGGAGAATGCCTGATCATGTTCTGTCCGGTCATTGAGCTGACGCAGCAGCTTATTCGTCGCCCTTCCCTCAGCCCGGATGATGCCGGTTGTCAGTCCATTATGATTGACCGCCTGCTGGCGCTTGGTTTCACCGTGGAGCCATTTAACATTGGCGACACCCTCAACTTCTGGGCCTGGCGCGGCACCGGTGAGACCCTGGCTTTTGCCGGTCATACCGATGTGGTACCCGCAGGAAACGTCAGCCGCTGGATCAATCCTCCGTTTGAACCCACCATTCGCGATGGCATGTTATATGGCCGTGGCGCGGCGGACATGAAAGGCTCTCTGGCCGCGATGATCGTCGCCGCAGAACGCTTTGTCGCCACTCACCCAAATCACCGGGGTCGTCTGGCCTTCCTGATAACGTCTGATGAAGAAGCCAGCGCCACCAATGGCACGGTTAAAGTGGTTGAGGCGCTGATGGCGCGTAGCGAGCGGCTGGATTATTGCCTGGTTGGAGAACCGTCCAGCACGGAGATTGTCGGTGATGTGGTGAAAAATGGTCGTCGCGGTTCGATGACTGCCAACCTGACGCTGCATGGCGTTCAGGGGCATGTTGCCTATCCGCATCTGGCTGATAATCCGGTTCATCGTGCACTGCCCGCCCTGAATGAGTTAGTGGCAACCGAATGGGATAACGGCAATGCCTTTTTCCCTCCGACCAGTATGCAGATTGCCAATATGCAGGCCGGAACAGGCAGCAATAACGTTATTCCTGGTGAATTCTTTGTGCAGTTTAACTTCCGCTTCAGCACTGAACTGACTGAAGAACTGATTAAGCAGAGCGTACAGGAGCTACTGGATCGCCACCAGCTGCGCTACACCCTGGAATGGCAGGTTTCCGGCCAGCCGTTTCTCACCCCAAATGGCAGACTGGTGGATGCCGTGGTTAATGCCGTTGAGCACTATAATGAAATCAAGCCACAGTTGCAGACCACAGGCGGCACCTCAGACGGGCGTTTTATTGCCCGAATGGGAGCACAGGTCGTGGAGTTAGGGCCGGTAAACGCAACCATTCATAAAATCAATGAGTGCGTAAAAGCGGCCGATCTGCAACTGCTGAGCCGCATGTATCAACGCATCATGGAACAGCTGATAGCATAGGGGATGATATGGAATGGTTAAAAGAGTACTGGTGGTTACTGGTGATTGTGTTGATGGTCGGCGTACTGATGAACGTTTACAAAGATCTGAAACGCATCGATCATAAAAAATATATGGATAACAAGCCGGATCTGCCGCCTCACCGTGATTTCAATGATAAATGGGACGACGACGACTGGCCGAAAAAGAAATAACCGTCCCGATTGGGGCCAGACCTGGCCCCTCCTCCCTGACATCCTGGGATCCCCTCTCAACGGCTGGTCAAAACAGCATGGCGGCATCCTGAAGTCTGACGACATAAGCTCAGAAAGTATTGCATTAAAGATCCCAGGCAGGGACGTGCGGCGTTCAGTTCAGTGAGCGAATAAAATCCTGCCAGCTGATGCTGCGCGCCGCGTCCAGCGCCTGTAGTGCCTGCTGAGCCTCGCGTCGCCAGCCTGCCAGCAGCGCTTTTCGGCCTGATAAACCAGACTGTAGGCACAGCTCCCTGTCAGAAAGCTGTTGCAGCAATGCGCCCTGTAACAAAGGCAAATCTTGCGTCCTGCTGACCAGACGGCCCAGCGCCGCCATGCTCGCCTCAAAGGGCCGCTGGCCCCAGGCAAATCCGGCCAGTTCACGCCACTCGTCCTCCTCAATAATGGATGCGTCATGCTCAGGCAAATCGATATCAACACCATCAAGCAGACGTTGCAACCACGGCCAGTCTCGCGCCAGACGCTGTGCTGCATCGGTGGCGAGTTTTTCTCCCTGCTGGCTCAACGGCAGCACAGCCATCGCGGTATAACAGCCACTGCTGGCCTCTGGCTTGCTACCCAATCGCACCAGCCTGAATCCGCATCTCTGCCAGAACTGCCACAGGGAGGCAGTAAAGCCAAAGCTGACGGAGACAAAATCCAGCCCGTCAGCCCGATTAACGCTTTGCCTTACCATTTCATGGCCGATCCCCTGCCGACGCAATGCTGGTGCGATAGCAATACGACTGATGCGCCGCGATCGCAACATAGCGGCCAGCGGAAAGCCGCCGTGGGCTGCCAGAGACTGCGCCACCAGGTTTCCGGCCGGTCGGCGGAATCCTGCCCAGACGGCCTGAGCCAGGCTCTCTTCCAGGCCGCCTTCATCCACCAGCCACAACGCCCCCTGCACACTTTCACCCTGTAACGCAGCACTGAAATGCATACCCGGCGCATCCATCATTCGCCGCAGGTCCAGTGGTGAGGTTCGATAGTGAGCACTGGTCAGCAGCTGATACATCCCTTCCGGTAACCAGGGCTGACTCTGCCATTCAGCCTGTACGGGAAAGCAATAATGCACTTCAGACCTGTCAGTGACGATGTCGGGCTCACTAAACAGCAATGCCCGGTTGATAAACCGCTCCAGCAGATCCTCTGTTGACCAGCGCAGCGGTGGGGTCAGCTCCAGCACCGTCGCGTTGGCAAGGCTGGCACAAAACTTCAGCAAAAAGCCTCGTCCGGTGCCTTCATACCCCTGCGAGGTGGTGGTCAGCAGAACGCGGGGGGCAACAGCAACCAGTTGCTGTAATACCGCCGCAGGAATGGCCGCAGCTTCGTCTATCAGCAGCCAGTCAATATTCTGCGGCCGCTCAGCTGGCTGCAAAGCCAGCAGATGGTCGGGGGCGATAAACTCAACGGCTTCACCCGCAAATTTCATCAGCACGTGGGTTGACGTTTTTGCCGGAGCGGTGACCAGACAGCGTCCGGGCCAGCAGCTCGCCAGTAAGCCCGCCAGTGCCGATTTTCCCCGGCCACGCGGCGCAATCAGGACAAAGATGCCAGGCTTGCTGGCCAGTAATTTGTGCAGAAGGTGTTGTTGTTGCGAAATCGCATCCGGCTGCCACTTCCCGGCAGGTTCTGGCTGCGGCAGATGGAAGGAAGCGTGTTGACGGAACAGCACCACCTGCGGATCCTGGAGAACTAATTGTTGCCAGCGCAATATGAAATTGGGGGTGGCGACAGCGGCAGGCATCTCGCTCCAGCGTACAGAGTCACTGTCAGCCTGCTTCGCCCAGTGATGCCACGCCGGAGCCAGCATCACCAGCCAGCTTCCTGCCCGCAAGGTGCCGCTCAGCGCCGCCAGCGCATCAGCATTAAACCCTGTCCGCGCATCAAATACCGCATGTAAAAACTCCTGTCCCAGCAGCGTACGCAACGCTTTCGGCGAACAGTGCAACGGACTGTGCGGCACATCGCCCAGCCACATCCAGTCTCCCGGTAGTGCAGCCATCCATAATGCCACCTGATCCAGACACCACGAGGGATCGCCACTCAGGATCAGCAATTGCCGCTTTCCCTGCTGTTGAAGGGTGGCGGTATGCGCAATAACTTCTGAAAAATCAACCATCAGTGGCCACTGAAGGTATCGCAGCGTCCCGGATTGCCGCTGTCGAAGCCAGTTTTGAACCAGCTGTAGCGCTGCTGTGATGTACCGTGAGTAAAGCTGTCCGGCACCACCCGCCCACGGCTCTGCTGTTGCAGACGATCGTCACCAATCGCTTGTGCCGCATTCAGCGCCTGCTGCAAGTCCCCGGCCTCCAGCACATTCTCCTGTTGCATGTAGTGACCCCAGACGCCGGCAAAGCAATCCGCCTGGAGTTCCATCTTCACCGACAGCTGCCTGGCCTGAGTCTGCGTTGCGGCCTGTTGCAACTGGCGAACTTTCGGTTCGATCCCCAGTAAATGCTGCACATGGTGACCGACTTCGTGAGCTATAACATAGCCCTGAGCAAAATCGCCACCGGCTTTGAGTTTGTTTTTCATCTCGTCATAGAACGAGAGATCGATATAGACGGTCGTGTCTGCCGGACAATAAAACGGGCCCATGACTGACTGGCCGTTACCACAGCCTGTGGACGTTGAACCACGGTACATTACCAGTCTGGGGGGCGTGTAGGTTTTACCCATTTTCTGAAAAATTTTCGACCAGGTATCCTCGGTGGTAGCCAGTATCACTTTAGTGAATTTAGCCGCTTCATCACCGCTGGCATCACTGCCCTGATGGGTGGTCTGCGAACGGGAAAGTGAGCTGCCATCACCGGTCAGCAGTGGCGTTAAATCGTAGCCGTAGTAACCGGCGAACATAACAATGAGCAGCAGAATAATTCCACCTTTGCCGCGTGGAATACGTATGCGCCCACCGCCGCTGTAACCACCAGATTCATTCCGACGGTCCTCCACATTGTCGCTTTCGCGCCTCCCCTGCCAACGCATAAATCACTCCTGGATACGGTAAACCTGCTGATAGAGGCATGATTTTAGTCGGCAACCGGAGCCGACACCAGACCAGAGAAATCTGGCTACATCGGAAGCCGGGATTAGCAGGCCGTTTTCATTGCCATTGCGCACCTGAACGCTGGTCGTCATCTGCACCCGGCATCTTTACGCTCTGATGAGTCGTGTCCGGATTGGCGACAGCAAGATATGCTGATGGAACAGACAGTTATCCGTGGAAAAAGGAATAAAAGCAGGTTGCCGGAGAGGGAGGTTGAGGATGATCCCTCCATGTCTTTCAAATAACACGAAGGGACAAATGACATTTGTTGTGCTGCAGCCGTTCAGTAACGGGTAGTCAGTCCAGTTTGACCCCAAGACGGTTAGCCACTTCTTCATAAGCTTCGATCAGACCACCCAGGCTCTGGCGATAACGATCTTTGTCCATTTTATCCAGGGTTTCGGTGTCCCACAGCCTTGCGCCGTCAGGAGAAAACTCATCCCCCAGCACTACCTCTCCCTTATACAGACCGAATTCCAGTTTAAAATCCACCAGAATCAAACCGGCATCGAGGAACAGCTTGCTCAGTACGTCGTTCGCCTGGTAAGTCAGCTCACGCATACGGGCCAGATTCTCTTTGCTCACCCAGCCGAAGGTTTCACAGTAAGATTCATTGACCATCGGGTCGTGTTTCGCATCGTCTTTCAGAAAGAGATCAAACAGCGGCGGATTGAGGATCATTCCTTCTTCCACGCCCAACCGTTTCACCAGCGAACCCGCCGCACGATTACGCACCACGCACTCCACCGGGACCATCTCCAGTTTTTTCACCAGCGCTTCGTTGTCAGAAAGCAGCGCCTCCATCTGGGTTGGGATGCCAGCTTCCTGCAATTTGCTCATAATGAAATAATTGAACTTATTATTAATCATCCCTTTACGATCAAACTGTTCGATACGCTCACCGTCCAGTGCTGATGTATCGTTTCGGAATTCGAGTACCAACAGATCCGGGTTTTCGGTGCTGTAAACGGTTTTCGCTTTGCCGCGATACAACTCAGCTTGCTTTTGCATCTTGTTAACTCCACATGAGAACTGAAAATATTAGCCGCGACTATTGTACGTTCTGCGATGAAAAAATCGAAGCAATCGTTTACGTGGCAAAGCAAAAATCGCTGTTGCCCCTTTAGCAGCGCGCAGAGATGAATAACGGTTTTTGCCTGACAGGAAATAAAACACCCTGCCAGCGTAGCGCCGACAGGGTGTGGATAAGCATCTTCATTCAGGTCGGAACAACCTGACCTGAGCGGCTATTTACTGAACGCAGCCTGGAAGACTGCCACCAGCGCATCGTTTTGCGACTGGGTAAGAGTGTGTCCTTTCGGATCAAGGAATTGCAGGCTACTACGGTTATCCAGATCGCCTACCTGGATTTTATAATCGCCCTCGGTCAACTGCGGATCTTTTGCACCCAGCTGATCCCATGTTTCACTGTCCGGTGCCTTATAGGTGACACTCAGGCTACCCTGCGAGCGATTTTTATCCTTAACCTTCATGCCAACGCGTTCCAGCGCGTTCGGCAGGCGCTCCCACACGGTATTAAACGGCGCGCGCACGATCAGATTAGGCAGACCAGTGTCATCCGCTCCACTCTGCACATCAATCTGCGCTGCACTCCGCTTCGCAGCCGCATTTTCGCGACTGGTTTCCATCTTATCCAGACCGCTGCTCAGCTCATTGAGCATCTGCGCGGTGTAGCGCTGGAGCTGAACAGGGGAATTAACGACTTTACCTTCCTGTTGCAACTCTAAAAGTCTGACATTCAGCGCCTGCTGATATCCCTGCTGCTGGACGCTTATCTGATAACGACCACGATACTGGTGATCTTCATCTGCGCGATTCCATTGGACCCAGTCAGTGGTCAGCGTCTGGCTGGCGTCTGTGCGGCTGGCAACTGGATAATTGCGCGCCTGAATCACATCCACGACCTGTGGCCATAAAGCACCGCTGCGGTCATTGTCCAGCAGCAGCACACCACTGTTACCGGCAAACTGGGTACGGGTGCCGTTCATCAATGCCAGCGGCTGAGCGGGCGGGCGGATGTCCAGTTGCTTACCAATCGCGCCGTTGGCGCTGGCAGAAGGAATGTCAAAGTCCCCGTTTTGCAGCGGCAGAACAACGCCTGCTGGTGCCTGCAATTCGCTGACGTCAGCGGCCTGCAGATAGGATTCATCACCACTGACCTGACGCTTGTATCGCTGATCGCTGGAACAGGCGGCCAGCATCATCACAATCGATAAGCCAACGACTTTCGCAATGGTGGACTTTTGTACTGAATAAGCCATTAACTCTCCCTAAATTTCCAACAGGCCTGCGCATTTAAGAGCCTGCTCAACAACCGGACGACCGGCATCAGTCATCGGCGTCATTGGCAGACGCAGCGTGTCGGTTGCAATTAATCCTAATTTTTTCGCCGCCCATTTTACCGGAACGGGATTAGGTTCAATAAATAGCTTCTGGTGCAACGGCATCAGTCGCTGATTAAGGCGGCGGGCTTCAGCAAAATTACCCTGCTGAGCCAGTGTACAAACCTGTACCATTTCGCGCGCGGCGATGTTAGCCGTGACGGAGATGACCCCCCGACCACCCAGTTGCATGAAATCCAGCGCAGTGCCGTCATCGCCACTGACCAGAATGAAGTCATCATCAACCAGCTCTTGGATCTGGCTAACCCGTGATAAGTTCCCGGTAGCTTCTTTTATTCCGATAATATTTTTGATTTTAGCCAGACGGCCGACTGTTTCTGGCAACATATCGCAACCGGTGCGGGACGGGACGTTATACAACATTTGCGGCAGATCGGTGCTTTCAGCAATCGCCTTGAAGTGCTGATACAGCCCTTCCTGAGTTGGACGATTGTAGTAAGGAGTGACGGTCAGACAGCCCACCACGCCACTTTTTTCAAACTGGCGGGTCAGCGAAATGCCCTCAGCGGTGGCGTTTGCCCCGGTGCCGGCAATCACCGGAATCCGACCATCGGCCAGATCCAGCGTCATCATCACCACGTCACCGTGCTCGTCGTGACTTAATGTGGCTGATTCTCCGGTAGTCCCTACCGAGACAATTGCCGAGGTTCCGCTGGCAACATGATAATCAATTAGTTTTTTTAAACTCGCACGGCAGACATACCCTTTGTCATCCATCGGCGTGATCAGTGCAACAATACTTCCCGTGAACATTAGCCGTCCCCTCCACAAACAAGTGCTTCATGGTACGTTTGACGGCTATTGAAAAGCAAGCAGACAAGCCGCCAGGCCCCTTGGCAGAGGGAATTTTTTATGTTTACCTTAGCGTCATCACAATTGCTAATCATTATGACGGACAGGACGCATTATTTTGCCGCAGTCTCAGCAACATCATCTGGTTATCACCGCCCTTGGGGTTGACCGTCCGGGAATCGTTAATGCGATTACCCAACACGTCAGCAGCTGCGGTTGCAATATTGAAGACAGCCGCCTTGCTATGCTGGGTGATGAATTCACCTTTATTATGCTACTTTCCGGTAGCTGGAACGCCATCGCGTTGATTGAATCAACGCTGCCGTTAAAAGGTGCAGAGCTGGAACTGCTGATCGTCATGAAACGCACCACTTTTCGTGAGCGACCGCCAATGCCTGCTACCGTATGGGTTCAGGTGGAAGTCACCGACTCAGTGCATATTATTGAGCGCTTTACCGATCTGTTTGATTCGCACCAGATGAATATTGCTGAGCTGGTATCACGGACACAACCGGCACAAGAAAATCAGCCGCCGTTGCTCTATATTCAGATCACAGCACACAGTCCGGCCAGCCGGGATGCGGCAAATATTGAGCAGGCATTTAACCATCTCTGTACAGAGTTCAAAGCGCAGGGCACTATTAGCGTCGTTCAGTATCCACCGCATGATGACAAAATGGAGAGTAGTGATGAATCCACTGAAATCCGGTGATTTAGCACCGAAATTTAGCCTGCCAGACCAGGATGGCGAACAGGTCAATCTGACCGACTTCCAGGGACAACGCGTTCTGGTCTATTTTTATCCGAAAGCGATGACACCGGGTTGTACCGTTCAGGCCTGCGGTCTGCGTGACAGCATGGATGAAATGAAAAAAGCGGGCGTCGAAGTTCTGGGGATCAGCACCGACAAACCCGAGAAACTCTCAAGATTTGTCGAGAAAGAATTGCTCAACTTCACCCTGCTTTCAGATGAAGATCATCAGGTTTGTGAGCAATTTGGTATCTGGGGCGAAAAAACCTTTATGGGGAAAACCTATGACGGTATTCACCGCATCAGCTTCCTGGTGGGCAGCGATGGCAAAATCGAAAAGGTTTTTGATGATTTCAAAACCAGTAACCACCACGATATCGTGATGGATTACCTGAAGTCAGCCTGAGTGCCATTAACAGGGTAGCCGGAGACAGTCATTTCGCGCCGGCTGCCACTGCCAATGTTAAAATCCGCACAGTGACTGCCTCTTTTCAGCCACCCTCATCCGGTCGGCTAAGTCAGTAATTCAACTTTCATGCTGCTCAAGTTCCAGCGCGTCAGCATTATGTAAATGATTGACAATCACCCGATTTCGTCCGGCATTCTTAGCCTGATACAGTGCATCATCAGCGAGCTTGAACACCCGCTCAAAGGGCATTTCATCAGCTGACCAGAAGGCCACACCGATAGAAATGGAGATATGGCCGACAGAAGGCAGCTTTTCAAGCTCAATTTTCTTACGCACCCTTTCGGCAATACTCAATGCAATGTCACGCTCAGCACCCGGCAGGATCATGAGAAATTCTTCGCCGCCATTTCGGCTGACCACGTCCGTTTGTCGGGAGCTTCTCTCCAGTTGCAGCGCCACACTCTGGATCACCTGGTCGCCCACATCATGACCCCAGGTGTCATTAACCCGTTTGAAGTGATCGATATCCAGCGCCAGTACGGCAAAAGGCTGGCGTGTGGCAAGAAAGTACTCCAGTACGGCGTTCAGCCCACGACGATTAAGCAGCCCGGTTAAGGGATCGGTCTGAACTTCAAATTTCAGGCGGCCAATTTTATCCTGCAATAAACCGATCCCTGCCAGCATCGCACGCTTGATTTGCGACGCCTCGTAATACCACGAGCGAATACCATTGATATCTTTTGATACGCCCTGCGCATCCATCTGGCTCGCCTTGCGTGCCAGTTGCCACAACGGCAACGCTATCAGCCTGGCGAGAATCCAGGCGATGATCAACGTCAGCAGGGCGAAAGGAACGGAATGCTGTAAGACTTTCATCAGCAGGCTACTGAGCGGTGCGAGTGTGGTCTGCGTCGGCTTCAGTGCGATAATGGTCCAGCCGGCAGTCGGCACAACAGCATAACCCGCCAGCATCGGTTCCCCCTTTTCTGTACTGACCTGCAAAAAACCGTTGCTGCTTTTCCTCTTCTGTTCATCACTGACCAGCGGCGGAATTTTTTGTCCAATCAGGTTGACATCCTGATGATAAAGCACCCGGTTATCATCATCGACGACAAACAATGAAGAACCGTCGCGGTAGAACTGTTCACCCAGCAGTTCGTTAAGAATACTTTTCTTTTTCAAGTAGATGGAGCCACCAACAAAGCCAAGATAGCTGCCGGTGGGCGACCAGACGGGAGAGGAGACGAAGACAATCAAATTGTTGGCGGCAGAAATACCCGGCTTGCTGATAAGTGGCCTGCGCTCCGCCAGGGCCTGCCTTGAGGTGGACGTTGTCAGATGCACTCCTTTCAACATCAGGGATTCAGGAGAGATAGCCCTGACCCAACCGTCAGCATCAGCGATCACCACCGAGTTAAAGCTGTTGGTCTGAAGTCGCAACCGTTCAACCTCACTCTGCATCGCCTCATCGTTATCCATACCCTTGCTCAGGTTCTGAGCACTCCAGGCAAGCTGTGACTGAGCCATCTCAAAAAACATTTCCGTGGTTGAAGCCAGCTTGGTGGCATAAACACGGTTAGATTCAAGGGTATTGTTAATCAGCACGTCACGCTGCACACGCCAGCTGGCGTACAGTGAATTAGCCAGCGTGATCACAATGCTGGCGACGGCTAATAAAGTAATCAGTGTTCGCAAGTCCGTTTTTGGGCGAATCAGCCTCAGCATGGACTTACCTCAGTGAAAAGTTTCATCATGTAGCGCCTTATTTTTCTGTGCGCGTTTGTGTTAAGTACGTGTTATGCCCTGGTCAAGCATCCGCTGATTGTACACCTCTCGTGCTTTTTGGGAATAATCGGAAGCCAGGAAAAACAGGAAATATCTGAATTAATCGCCGCTGGCGGCTGCACCCCGTAAAGGAAGCAGTGAATGCCACTTTGCCTGAGTTAATCAGGCATCTTCTGCCCGGCTTCGCCATCCAGCAAGGTGGTGTCGCTGAGGCCTGGCGAGGCCAGTTGCAGCCTGAGTTTATTGATGAGGTTACGGTAGATGAAGGTTGCAGAAATCATGTCAACCAGCGTCACTGTGTTGCTGCTGAAACCTTTCTGATAAGTGAAAACAGATAAATTTCCGACAGAATGCAAGGACAGCTGGCACAATTCATTTTTGCCTGGACAGGCAAGGCGCGAAGAAAATGAGATGAAATTCCCGGCCACGACCAGGAATTGACTGATCTGAAATGCAGAATTAAGACTCTGTTGTTGATTCAGAATGGCGACCTCTTAAAAAGTTAAGATGGTCAAGCAATCCTTGTTGATACTTTTTCTCTACTTTATCTCCCCTGTCGGCAGCATTTTTTAATCTTACACGTATTTGAGTTTCAATCTGTTCTTCAAGATTCATTGTCGCGAAAGAGAGTTTCCTTCTCAGCCGTTTTGTCTCAGAAAAAACCAGTTGATCGCCATCAATAATATAAAGATTATTTTATCATCGACCAGTATATTGCCTGGTACATTGAGGTCATGCATACAGACCACGCGATTCAAGGAGGTTGTCGGCGCGGTCATATTCACTGTCCTTTGCGATATCCAACTCACAGCCTTTAACATACTTTGAAACCAGTACATCAACTTTTTATCATTCCAGACGGCTTCAGCCGGGCGTGAAAAGTCAGCATCGTCATTGGCTATATTAAAATATTTACTGACCCGAGCAGGCCGGGCGTTGCTACTTTGTTCAGAATTCCAGCCGACTAAATTTCCACTACAGTTAACCTGGACTTTAATTACGAAACCATCACATTTAAAGCATGTTCCATAAGAGCCCCCACCGATTTTTTGCTGCGATTTAATAGTTATGCTTGCAACCCTGTCAACAAAGCTATCTATTGAATCAGATGACGCTACTTCAGGGCTGAGATGCATGTCAGGAGCCGGCGTCGATAACACAGGATTTTTTCCTGAATTCCTCAAAAAAGACATTTCATCATGCATATTAATAGCTGACGAAAAAGGCAATGAAATTTCTTTATTTTTTAACCCCTCATTTGAACCAGAACAATGTGTTTTTTGTATTTCGGATGCTGACGATGGTGCAGAGTTAACCATTATAATCTGTCCTCCAGGTTTAAAAATTTAACTTTAGTTATCTGTCTGCGTTTATTATATAAAAAACGATAAAAACCTGAGCAAAACTAATCCGACAATCTTCAGAGCAATGTTTTATCTTGTCAGTACAGAACACCTTATCTTTTATGATAAATAATTTATTCAGAATAAGATAACTCACAAAAATGCAATTAAAATTAAAAACAATCACAAGGCTGACTGAAAAGTCATACTGTTGTGCAGTATCTTACATTGATGCAACGCCATGCTTTACGTAACGAGAAATCGACTTACAGGAAATATTATTAAAATCAGACACTGCAATTCCCTGCCAATTATTATTCTTTTTTCTGCAAACTTATTTAGTTGAAGGAGTGATATCCGGATGGTGGATATTTTCAATAAAAAAGTCAGAATAAAATATGTTTCCTGGTGACAGATTTAAAATATCTGCATTGATTTTGACAAACAGGACAATGCATGACGATGTTTTCAAAGCGAAGCTCAGTTAGATATGCAAATGGTTCTTTTAACTTACGCAAAACGGTTCAGTTATGCTAACCCACAAGATAGTGCTGATATTTTTGTTACCCGTTTGACCTGAATCGCTTCCTGCAACAGTTTATCACGCCGTCAGCGGTTTCCTTCCCTGACACCTGTGGTTAAGATACCCTGCGCAGAGGCGGCTGTCTGTCAGGCATTTGCTTGCAGAAGAGTAAAAAGAAGAGGACATCATCAGAATGGGATTCAGCATGCTTAACCGATTGAAAACATGTGCACGATTTTCATTTCTGGTTTTAATGCTTTCTCATGCTTACCTAGTTTGTATGTTTAT